>NZ_CP083376.1:470000-2870000 GCF_020042665.1 Pseudoxanthomonas sp. X-1 | reverse complement strand
TTCGCACTAATTTGACAGAGAGAGAGCTATGGGGACTCGTGGAGTTCGTAATCGGGTGTTGCGGAACATCAAGCGCAGCGCGCTGAGTGTTGCGCTGGGGATGTGCGTGGTGGGTGGTGTGCAGGCGCAGAGCGCCGTGGGCTCGATCTTCGGCAGCAGCCAGCCGGGCAGCACCATCACCATCCAGAGCCCGCAGACGGGCCTGACCCGTTCCATCGTGGCCGGCAGCGATGGTCGCTTCACTTTCAGCCAGCTGCCCCCGGGCAACTACTCGATCGTCGCCGACGGGCAGACCCGCGAAGTGCTGGTCAAGGTCGGCAGCGGCTCGCAGGTGGTCTTCGGCGAGGCCTCGGCGAAGACGCTCGATGGCGTCACCGTCGTCGGCGCGCGTGCCCTCAATCCCATCGACGTTTCCTCCGTCGAGTCCACGTCCGTCTTCACGGCCGATCAGATCGCGGCGCTTCCTGTCGCAAGCGACGTGACCTCGGTGGCGCTGCTCTCGCCTGGCGCGGTCAGGGGCGACACCGGCTTCGGTGACGGTAATCTGGCGTCGTTCGCGGGTTCCTCGGTCGCCGAGAACGGCTACTACCTGAACGGCTTCGACATCACCAACATGCGCAACATGTTGTCGTTCGCCGATGTTCCGTTCCAGGGCGTGGGCCAGCTGCAGGTCAAGACCGGCGGCTACAGCGCCGAGTACGGCCGTTCGCTGGGCGGCATCATCAGCATCGTGACCAAGTCCGGCTCCAACGAATGGCATTTCGGCGGCAGCGCCGAGTGGGCGCCGAACTGGGGTCGTGCCTCGGCGAAGGATGTGCGCGACCGTGAGCCGGATGCCGCCGATCCGCTGTACATCTATCGCAGCGACAACGAGTCGGACAGCCTGGTGTACTCGGCCTATGCGAGCGGTCCTATCATCAAGGATCGCCTGTTCTTCTTCGCGATCGCCGAGGGTCGGGACGACAGCACCGACACGTTCGGGTCGCTGACCAGCCAGAAGACCAAGAACACGGATCCTCAGGCGTTGCTGAAGCTGGATTGGTACATCACCGATAACCAGCTGCTGGAATTCACCGGCCTCTACAACCGGACCAAGACCAAGTACCACACGTACGAGTACGACGTGACGGCGGATGGTGAGAACCGTTACAACGTAGGACGCCATGAGCTGCCGATCGATCAGTACGAGATCGAGAATGGCGGCAAGGTGGGCATCCTGAAGTACACCAACTACGTGACCGACAACTTCACGGTGTCGGCGCAGTACGGCTACCTGAGTAACACCATCAACTCGCGCTTGCCCGCCAATCCGGTGGGTGGCGAGTGCCCGTGGGCCTACAGCTTCGGGCTGACGACGAGCACGGTCGATCGCTATATCGGTTGCAACCCTGGCACGGTCTCGACGATTGCCGACCTGAACGCGGAACCCGATGAGGACATCCGCAAGGCGTACCGCATCGATGCGGAGTGGGTGCTGGGCGATCATCGCCTGCGTTTCGGCGTGGACGAGGAGAAGTACACGTCCAGCCATCGCGGCCAGACCTATGCTGGCGGCATCAACTGGGCCTACTACACCATCCCGACCACGTCGGTGGCCACGGGCGCGTACGCCGGTCGCCCGGGTCGCACGGTGAATGGTCAGCTGGTCGCCCCGGGCGAGATGTATGCGCGCTCGCGCGTCTACCAGACCAGCAGCTCCAGCTACGAAAATCTGAACAGCGCGATCTACCTGGAAGACAACTGGCAGATCACCGACAACCTGTTGCTTCAGCTGGGCGTGCGCGGAGAGAAGTTCGAGAACAAGAACGGTGACGGCATCGCCTGGGTCGAGTCCGACTACAAGATCGCGCCGCGCCTGGGCTTCACGTGGGACGTCGTGGGCGACGCCAGCTTCAAGCTGTTCGGTACGGCGGGTCGTTACTACATTCCGGTGGCCACCAACTCCAGTATTCGCGCGACGGGTGCGGAATCGACGGTCTCGAACTGGTACTACGTCGACGGCTGGAACGAAGCCGACGGCACGCCGGTCGGGCAGGGCGCGCAGATCGGTGCGACGCAGGTCAACGGCTCCCTGGAGGCGCCGAATCCCGCGTCGGTGGCATCGACCGATCTTTCGCCGATGTACCAGGACGAGTACATCTTCGGTGCCCAGGTGCAGCTCACCGAGGACTGGATGGTTGGCGCGCGGGTCACGCGTCGCGAAGTGAAGAACGGCATGGACGACACCTGCACGACCAATCCGTGGATCGATTGGGCTGCGGACAACGGCTATGACGATTTCGATCCCAGCTCGGTGCCCTCGTGCTACTTCATCAATCCGGGCAACGATGTCACGATCAACGTGGACCTGAACGGCGATGGCGAGGTTGAGCTGGCCACGTTGCCGGCGTCCTATCTCGGCCTGCCCAAGTACAAGCGCACCTACACCGGCCTGGACATCTTCTGGGAGCGCACGGGCGAGAAATTCAACCTGCAGGGCTCGTACACCTACGCCAAGAGCCGCGGCAACATCGAGGGCTACGTCAACTCGACCCTGGAGCAGGGCGATCCCGGCCTGACGCAGGACTTCGACCACCGCCTGTTCATGGACGGCAGCTATGGTCCGTTGCCGAACGATCGCAAGCACACCTTGAAGCTGTTCGGTGTCTATTCGATCAGCCCGGAATGGCAGCTGGGCGGAAACCTGGTGGTGCAGTCCGGTCGTCCTGTGAACTGTCAGGGCTACATCCCGCTGGATGACATTCCGCAGCCCGATCAGGGCACGCTCACGCCTTACAGTGGATCGAGCTTCTACTGCCTGAACGACGCCGGCGAGCGCCAGCTCGGTAATCGCGGCGACCAGGGGCGCACGCCCTGGTTGTGGACGTTCGACCTCTCGGCCGCGTACGTCCCCACGTGGGCCGACAACAAGCTGAAGTTCAAGCTCGATGTCTTCAACCTGTTCAATAACGACAAGGTCACTGAGTACAACGAGTTCAAGGAAGCTTCGCGTGATGTCATCAGCGCCAACTACCTGAACGACCAGAACTATCAGACACCGCGTTCGCTCCGCTTCACGGTCCGCTACGACTACTGATCAGTTCCATCGAGTGCGTGTAACACGGGGGCCGATCCGGAAGGATCGGCCCCTTTTGCGTTGCGTGCACCGTGTCCTTGAAGGGCGGACGCCGCGCCCTGCGCTGCGGCGTGCGTCAGCGCGCCTTGGGGCAGGAGCGATCTGGACCTGCATCGCGGACCCGAAGGCCGCTGGTGCCCTCAGTGCCGCGTCGGTGAGGTCATCGTTGTTCCCGTTCGCGCGAGCGTGATCGTTGCTTCCCCGCGGCGCGTTCAGCCGCGTTCGACGCGTGGATCCGCGCTGTCCACCAGGCCGGCCTGCGCCAGAAGCTGGCGCAGGGGTTCCACACTTTCGCCGTAGCGCTTCCAGCGTCCCAGCGAACTGCGATAGATCGGTGAGCGGACCTGCACCGCGCTGGCGGTGGCCACGGGCGCGGCGTTGCGCTCGAAGGACAGGCAGGCGTCCTCCCAGTCGAGGCCACAGAATGCGAGCAGCTTGCGTGTGCTGGCGGCCTGGTGCTCGACGATGTCCTCGTAGTCGATTTCCAGGATGCGATCCGGCAGCAGGCGGTTCCAGTGCGCCATGAGCCGGTCGAAGCCGATGTAGTAGCGGCCCACATCGAGCAGATCGAACGAGTAGTTGTATTGCGGCGTCGGGGCGAACAGCTGACGGAAGTTGGCGATGCAGGTGTCCATCGGATCGCGTCGCAGGCAGATGATCCTGGCCTCCGGCAAGGCCTGGGCGATCCAGCCCAGGTAGAGAAAATTCTGCGGAAGCTTGTCGACGAAGCAGGCCTTGCTTCCCGCGGCGGAGTGCGCCAGCTGCAGGTAATCGCGCCCGAGGGCGCGCCAGTCGATGCGGTGCGCCGCGGCGAGGGTCGCCGGGTCCAGGATCCAGGGCGAGGAAACCCCCGCCGCCTTCTTGAACGCCACCGGGAAATGCTGGAGTTCGCCGGCCGAATGGACCTGCGAGTGGGAGGACAGGATGCGCTCGACCAGGGTCGTGCCGCTCCTGGGCATCCCGACGATGAAGATGGGCGTCGGTGGCGCGCCGCGGTAGCCGGCGCCGGCCGAAGTCAGGACCTGGCTCGCCTGTTCGATGGCTTCGAACATGGACGCATCGCTCGGCCCGGACCGATTCAGCTGCGGTCGCCAGGCCGCCTTGCCTGCGATCAGGTGGGACATCGCGCGCTGCGGCTCGCCCAGGTCGTCGAACTCCTTCTCCAGCGCCAGATTCAGGTGAAGCTGCGCCGACGGATCGGGATGGCGCTCGAGCAGGGCCTGGAGCCGTTCGACATGATTGCGCTCCGGGGTCTGCCGGGAAAGCTGGGCCAGGGTCAGATGCGCGCGCCAGTACGTCGGCTGCAGGCGGATGCAGGCTTCGCATGCCGCGATGGCACCGGCGATGTCGCCGGTCGCCGTCAGCGCGGTGGCCAGGTTGAAGCGCAGGCTGGGCTCGTCCGGGGCTTGCTCGACCGCGGCCTCGAACGCGCCTGCGGCGCGCGCATGCTCGGCGCAGCGGGTGAAGACCACCGCCAGCGTGTTGAGCGTCACCGGGTCGGACGGTTGCAGCGCCATGGCGCGCTCGGCCTGCGCCAGCGCGTCGTCGGGTTGCTGGCATTCCAGCAGGAGCCGCGCGAACTGGGCCGCGTAGTCCGGCCGCTCCGGGTTGAGCCGGCTCGCCATCAGCAGATGACGGAACGCGTCCTTCCAGGCGGCCTGCTCCAGTGCGGCCACGCCGATGACGAAGTGCAGGCCGGCATGTTCCGGCCAGTGTCGCAGCAGGGGCTCGGCAAGCTGCCTGGCCTGTGCCCAGGCTCGCCTGTTCAGGGCCTCTACCGCCGACGCGTATTGATGTCGGATCTTCTCCATCGCCTCTCCTGCAGCGAAAAAGGAAGCCCCCTTGCGGGGGCCTCCAGACAGCATGCCTTGGACGCGGCTTACTTGCCGAAATCGTAGCGCAGCTGTGCATACACCGCGCGGCCGTACACGCTGTACAGATAGTTGTTGTACGGCGTGGTGGACGTGCCCGGGTAGTTGTAGGCCTGCCCATCGGGCAGCTTGTTGCCGATGTTGTTGACCTGCAGCGACAGGCGCAGATTGTCCTCCACCTGGTAGTCCACGCCCAGGTTGAACGTGGTGTAGGTGCCCCACTTGCCCGCCTTGGCCCCGGCCGAGTTGGTGTAGTCCATGCTGCCCGAGGAGTAGGCCAGGTAGTTGGGCGTCGCGCCCAGCATGTTGGCGTACAGCGTCGTGGTCCACTTGGAGATCGCCCAGCCCACGGACGCGTCGGCCTTCCACTTCGGGCCCGCGTCGTAGGTCCAGTTGGCGGTCGGGTCGCTGATCAGGTCGAGGTAGGGCTGGGTCTGGTCGGACTGCAGCTCGTGCTTGCGCTTGTTGGTGTAGTTGGCGGCGAACATCAGCTCGCCGAAACGGCCGATGTCCTGCAGGTACCTGCTGTTGACGGTGAACAGCTCCAGCTTCTGCCGCGACACGTTGATGCGCGGCGTGTAGACCTCCTGCAGCGTGCCGTCCTGGCCGCGCGTCACCCAGGCATAGGCCTGGTCGCAGGACACGATTCCGGCACCGGCCTGGTTGTTGCGGCAGTAGTACTCCTGCAGGAGGATCTGGTCGCTGTCCAGCTGTGCGACTTCGTTCTTGATGTCCCAGCTGTAGTAGTCCACGCCCAGCGAGAAGCGCGCGGTCGGTGCCCACACCGCGCCGACGCTCCAGGTGTCGGCGGTGATCGGCTCCAGGTCCCTGTTGCCCTCCTTGGTCCCGAAGTACTGGGCATTGGAGTAGCGCGAGGAGCAACCCTCGGTGTCATCCGGCGTGTAGCCTTCCAGCCCGCAGTTGTAGTAGTCCGTCGCGAAGGCGTACGAACCGCTCAGCCCCTGGAACTGGTCGGGCAGGGTCGGCGACTTGAACGCGGTGCCGTACTTGCCGCGGACCAGCAGGCTTTCGACCGGGCGGAACTCCAGGCTGCCGCTCCAGGTGGCCTTGTCGATCTTCTTGCCGTACGCGTCGTAGGCGTCGTAGCGACCGGACAGCGAGGCGGTCAGCATGTCCACGATCGGCAGGCGCAGCTCGGCCATGGCCGCGTACTTGGTGCGGTGACCCGCGCCGGCCACGTCGGTCAGGCCCCAGACCGCGCCGTCCATGATGCCCGGGATCGGCTCGTAGTCCCAGCCTTCGTTGCCGGCTTCCACCGCGACGGCCAGGCCGGCCGAACCGCCCGGCAACGCGAACAGGTCGGTATTGGTCAACTGGGCGCGGAAGGTGTCGTCCCAGGTCTTGGCGCGCGCGGTGCCGTAGCCGGTGAAGCTGGCAAAGTCCTGCGACGGCATGACGGTATAGAACGCCGCATAGTCCGGACGGAAGATCGGATAGGCGCCGAAGTAGGGATCCACGCCGAGCTGCGGACCCAGGATCTTGTCCTCGAAGTAGGCGTTGATCTTGTCGGCCCAGCGCACGAAGGTGCGCGAGTCCAGCCGGGTCTCGTTGCGGGTGAAGCCCACATCGTAGTCCCAGGCCTCGCCGAAGGAGCCGTTGCCACCCAGCGTGATGGTGTAGCTCTTGGTGGTGTCCTTGTTCATGATGTTCTTGTAGCTGCCGCCGACATCCTCCGGCGAGAACGCGCGCTGCAGGTTCAGCAGGCTGTCGTAGTCCGGGTCGTAGTAGTACCCGTACTTCACGCCCGTGCCCCACCAGGTGTAGTTGCTGCCGGAGGCGTACTCGGCCGCGTCATGGCTGTAGAGCACTTCGCCATAGAGATCGAAGTGGTCGTTGACGTTGAACGTGGTGCGGTTGTAGAGCTGCAGCGAGTCCTTGCCGTTCTTGATGGTGCGATAGCCCGGGGCGTAGTTGGAGCCGCAGTAGCTGCCGTAGCCCGCGCGCGTCTGGAAGCCTTCGGTGCCCGCGAACTGCGAGGCGACGGCCGAGCAGTCCACGCCGTCGGGGAACAGATAGCCGTTGCTGCCGAAGCCGTTCTGGCTGATCTGGCGGTAGCCGTAGACCAGGTAGTCGCGCGAGGCCGGCGAGGCGCTGTAGCCCTTGGTGTTGGTCGAGTCGGTGAGATCGCGCTGGTATCCCCAGATCGGATCGGAGGTCTCGTACTGGAGCGATGTCACCGAATGCAGCCGGCCATCGAACGCGTTGAAGCCGTTGGTCAGGCTGAAGCGGACCGAGTTGCCGCCGCCTTCGGTATAGGTGCCACCGCGCACGTTCAGCGTGGTGCCTTCGTAGTCCTTCTTGAGGATGAAGTTGATTACGCCGGCCAGGGCGTCCGAGCCGTAAAGCGAGGAGGCGCCGCCCGGCAGGATCTCCACGCGCTCGATCGCGTCGATCGGGATGCCGCTGACGCTGTTGAAGGCATCGGTGCCGTTGTACAGGGCCGGGTAGTTGCCCATCGGCCGGCCGTTGATCAGGAACTTGGTGTAGGACGGCTTGAGGCCGAACATGCTCACCGTTTCGGCGCCCTGGGTGAAGCTGCCCGAGGTCTCGCCGCCCTGCACGCCGCCGCTGGCGAAGCTGCTCGAACGCAGGATGTCGACCACGCTGTTGAAGCCGCGCGCGTGGATGTCCTCGGCACTGATGGTGATGACCTGCGTGGCGGTCTCGATCTGTGACTGCGGGATCAATGAGCCCGTGACAGTCACCTTGTCCAGATTGGTGGCGCTCTGGCCGTCCTGTGCGAACGCAACGGCGGTTGGCATCAGCAAAGCGGAGAAGACGGCGGCAGTCAGGCGACTGCGCGAGAGTGGCTTGCAAGTCATGGTGAGAATTCCCCAGTAAGTCAGGTGTTGGTCGCGACGTTCCTTGTCGTGCATGCGCAAGATGGTCCTTTCAACGGGAACTTAACCTTGCAGGCGCGGGGAGGGGGATGACGAAACCATCAGGTTTCGCGGATTTGGCCGGGTATCGAGACGATATTTCGCCATCGGCGTCCTGGCTTTCGACCGCGTCACGCTCTCGGCGACAATGACGGCATGACCATTCCCGCACATCGGCCCCAGGGCGGCCTGCAGCCCCATCCCCGCGTCCGCAACGTCATCGCCGTGGCATCCGGCAAGGGCGGGGTGGGCAAGTCGACCACGGCGGTGAACCTGGCGCTGGCCCTCGCGGCGGGCGGGGCGAAGGTGGGCGTGCTGGACGCGGACATCTATGGGCCGAGCGTGCCGGCGATGCTGGGCCTGTCGGGGCGGCCGGAGAGCCCGGACAACAAGTCGATCGAGCCGATGCGCGCGTTCGGGCTGGAGGCGATGTCCATCGGCCTGCTGATCGATGCCGACACGCCGATGGTCTGGCGCGGGCCGATGGCCACCGGGGCGCTGACCCAGCTGTTCAACGACACGCTGTGGGGCGACCTGGATTACCTGCTGGTCGACCTGCCGCCGGGCACGGGCGACATCCAGCTCACGCTGTCGCAGAAGATCCCGGTCGCCGGCGCGGTGATCGTGACCACGCCGCAGGACATCGCCACGCTCGATGCGCGCAAGGCCTTGAAGATGTTCGAGAAGGTCGAGATCGCCGTGCTCGGGATCGTGGAGAACATGGCCCAGCACGTGTGCAGCCAGTGCGGCCATGTCGAGCACCTGTTCGGCCAGGGCGGCGGCGCGGCGATGGCGGCGCATTACGACGTGCCGCTGCTGGGCTCGCTGCCGCTGGACGTGCGCATCCGCGAGCAGGGCGACGCCGGCACGCCGGTGGTGGCGGCGGCGCCGGATTCGCCGGTGGCCCAGGCCTACCGTCAGGTGGCCGAGGCGCTGGTGGCGGCCCTGGACCAGCGTCCGCGCGCCAGCATGTCCATCGCCTCCTCGCTGGTCTGAAAGCGTCCTGCCGCTGGCCTACAATGCGGCCTCCCGCACGCCGCCTTCCAGGAACACGCCCCGCATGAGCATCAAGTCCGACCGCTGGATCAAGCGCATGGCCGAGCAGCACGGCATGATCGAGCCGTTCGAGCCGGGCCAGGTCAAGCAGGATGCCGGCGGCCATCGCATCGTCAGCTACGGCACCTCCAGCTATGGCTACGACGTGCGCTGTTCGCGCGAGTTCAAGGTGTTCACCAACATCAACTCGACCATCGTCGACCCGAAGCACTTCGACAGCGGCAGCTTCGTGGACATCGAATCGGACGTGTGCATCATCCCGCCCAACAGCTTCGCGCTGGCGCGCACGGTCGAGTACTTCCGCATCCCGCGCGACACGCTGGTGGTGTGCCTGGGCAAGAGCACGTATGCGCGCTGCGGCATCATCGTCAACGTGACCCCGCTGGAGCCGGAGTGGGAAGGCCACGTGACGCTGGAGTTCTCCAACACCACGCCGCTGCCGGCGCGCATCTACGCCAATGAGGGCGTGGCGCAGATGCTGTTCTTCCAGGCCGATGCGGACGATGTGTGCGAGACCTCGTATCGCGACCGCGGCGGCAAGTACCAGGGGCAGACCGGTGTGACCCTGCCGCGCACCTGAGGCCGGTGGGCCGGCATTGTCCGGCCGTCATCAGGGCACGACGAGAAGCCGCACCCGGGTGCGGCTTTTTTTGGATCTTCTCGCCGCCAAGGGGGGGCTGCGCCCACGCTCCGGCTTCGGCAGGGGAGCGGTCCGGTGGGCGGCGTCCGCTTTTCCCTCGATCAGGGCGTCCTGCCCTGGCGCTGGCCGTCGGACTGCCTCGCGCGTCACGCCCAGGCGCTCCGGCGAAGTGGCGTCAGGAAGCGTCGCGGCAGCGCGCCTGCTGGCCGCTGGCGCGGCGCAGCAGCAGGTTGATGCCGCCCAGGATCAGCAGCAGCGGCCACCAGGTGGCGATGAGCTGGCCGACGTCGAAGTGTGAGAAGCCCAGGTTGTCCAGCAGGAACAGCGTGCCCAGCACGATCAGGACCAGGGCGGGGATCAGGTGGCGCATGGCAGGCATCCATTCGGTGGGTGAGGCCATCGTGCGCCCGTGGCCGCGCCGGATCAGGTGCCACAAGTCAACTTCCGCAGTGCCGGAAGGCATGCGGTGCACGCGTGGCACGGGCCATCAGCCCAGCAGCGTGCGCCAGTATGCGATGCGGGCCTGCAGGGCGTCGGGTGCATGGCGCTGCGCCGGGCCGCTGCCCCAGACCGGGCCGGGCCAGGCGGCATCGCCTTCGTGGCGGCCGACCAGGTGCACGTGCAGCTGGCGCACGATGTTGCCCAGTGCGCCGATGTTGAGCTTGGTCACGCCCGGTTCGGCGCGCACGCGGGCGCCGACGCGGTTGACCTCGGCCAGCAGCAGGCGCTGCTGGCCGCCGTCCAGCTCGATCCACTCGCCGGCCTGCGGGACGCGCGGCACCAGCAGCAGCCAGGCAAAGCGCGTGTCGTCCATGAGCCGCACCTGCGAGAGCGGGCCGTCGGCGATGAAGGCGCTGTCGGCCTCCAGGCGCGGATCGAGCTGGAAGTCCGGTGCCGCGCTCAACCGATGTTTTCCTGCAGGAAGGCTACGGCGCGGCCGAAGGCCAGCTTGGCGCTGGCCTCATCGTAGACCGCCGGGCTGGCCTCGCGGTTGAAGCCGTGGTCGGCCGGGTAGGTGAACACGTCCATGTCCGGCCAGGCCTGGCGCTGGGCTTCGACGGCGTCGGCGGTGATGTGCTTGTCGCGCTCGCCGAAGTGGAACTGCACCGGCGCCTTGAGCGGCTGGTCCAGGAACTGCGCGTTGCGCCCGCCGTAGTAGCTCACGCTCGGCAGGCCGAGGCGCTGGGCGGAGAGCAGGGCGACGGTGCCGCCCCAGCAGTAGCCGACCGTGGCGACCTTCTCGTGGGCGGCGGCGGTCCGCGCGGCCTGGGCGGCGATCTCCACCACGTCCACGGCCGCATCCAGGCCGATGGCGCCGACCAGCTCCAGGCCGCGCTTGGCGCCCTCCGGGCCGTAGGGCAGCTCCAGGCCGGGCTCGACCAGGTCGAAGAACGCCGGCGCGATCGCCAGGTAGCCCTGCGCGGCGTACTGCTCGGCCACGCCGCGGATGTGCTCGTTCACGCCGAAGATTTCCTGGATCACGATCACGCTGCCGCGCGCGCTGCCGGTGGGCTCGGCCTGCCAGGCCGCGACCGGCCCCTTGGAGGTGGAAAGCGTGATCCATTGGCCCATGGCGGGAACTCCTGTCTTGCGATGTGGGGCGTCCAGTCTAGGCGCTGGCGCGTTCAGGACTCGCAAGCCGGCCGGTCCGCACCGTTGCCCGGTTGGGGTTACGACGGCCCGGCGGTTCGGAGCGGCGCGCGGCGTATAATCGCCGGCCGCTCATCCCTGTGTCGCCCATGCCAGCTGCCGCCCCCAAGGTCGGCTTCGTCAGCCTCGGCTGCCCGAAAGCCCTCGTCGATTCCGAACGCATCCTCACCCAGCTGCGCGTGGAGGGCTACCAGCTGTCCGGCAGCTACGACGATGCCGACGTGGTGGTGGTCAACACCTGCGGCTTCATCGACGCGGCCGTGACCGAGTCGCTGGAGGCCATCGGCGAGGCCATGGCCGAGAACGGCAAGGTCATCGTCACCGGCTGCCTGGGCAAGCGCGCGGACATGATCCGCGAGGCGCACCCCGGCGTGCTGTCGATCAGCGGCCCGGCCGACTACGGCAGCGTGATGTCGGCGGTGCACACCGCCGTGCCGCCGCAGCACAATCCTTATCTCGACCTGATCCCGGCCCCGCGCCTGACCGGCGAGGACTTCGCCGCCGGGGTCAAGCTCACGCCCAAGCACTACGCCTACCTGAAGATCTCCGAGGGCTGCAACCACCGCTGCAGCTTCTGCATCATTCCCTCGATGCGCGGCGATCTGGTGTCGCGTCCGGTGGACGAGGTGCTGCGCGAGGCCGAAAAGCTGGTCAAGGGCGGGGTCAAGGAACTGCTGGTGGTCTCGCAGGACACCAGCGCCTACGGCGTGGACCTGAAATACGCCGCGCGCACCTGGCAGGGCCGCGAGTACCAGACCCGGATGAAGGCCCTGTGCGAGGGCTTGGGCGAGCTGGACGCCTGGAGCCGCCTGCACTACGTCTATCCGTATCCGCACGTGGACGAGATCATCCCGCTGATGGCGCAGGGCAAGGTGCTGCCGTACCTGGACATCCCGCTGCAGCACGCCAGCCCGCGCATCCTCAAGCTGATGAAGCGCCCCGGCGCGATCGACAAGACCCGCGAGCGCATCGCCCGCTGGCGCGAGCTGTGCCCGGACATCACTCTGCGCAGCACCTTCATCGTCGGCTTCCCCGGCGAGACGCAGGCCGAGTTCGAGGACCTGCTGGACTTCCTGCGCGAGGTGCGGCTGGACCGCGTCGGCGCGTTCGCCTATTCGCCGGTGGACGGTGCCGGTGCCAATGCGCTGCCCGATCCGGTACCCGAAGAGGTCAAGCAGGAGCGCCTGGCCCGCTTCATGGACGTCCAGGCGGAGATCTCGGCCGAGAAGCTGGAGGCCAAGATCGGCAGCGTGCAGCGCTGCCTGGTCGACCTGATCGAGGACGGCATCGCGGTGGCGCGCTCGGCCGCCGACGCGCCGGAGATCGACGGCCTGGTGCATATCCAGGATGGCAAGCAGGCCGGCCTCAAGCCCGGCCAGTTCGTCGATGTGACCATCGTGGACAGCGACGAGCACGACCTGTTCGCCGAAGTGCTGCGTCGCGAGCTGCCGGTCCTGTCCTGATCGGCGGCAAAGCTTCAGCCTGCGCCGTAATCCACATCCACGATCACATAGCGCTGCATGCCGCCGGGCAGCTGCGCCTCGAACTCGTCTTCCAGGCGCTTCTTGAGCATCGCGCGCGCCAGCGGCGAATCGATGCTGATATGGCCCAGCGCCGCATCGGTCTCGTCCGGGCCGACGATGCGGTAGCGCGCGGTTTCGCCGGTGAGCACATGCTCGACCTCGATGCGCGCGCCGAAGAACACCGCCTGCGGATCGCTGGGCCGGGTGTCGACCACGCGCAGCGCTTCCAGCCGCTTGCTCAGATAGCGCACGCGCCGGTCGATCTCGCCCAGCTGCTTCTTGCGATAGGTGTACTCGGCATTCTCCGAGCGGTCGCCCTCGGCGGCGGCCGCGGCCAGCGCCTTGACCACCTCGGGCCGGCGCACGCGCCACAGCTCGTCCAGCTCGGCCTTCAGGCGCGCATGGCCTTCGGGCGTGATCAGGGCGGTGCTCTTCTCGGCGGGCGGGCGCCAGCGGCTCATGCGGACGGTACGGTCATCGTGCGGCGCGGCGCCTGCGCGCCGCTCATGCCTTCAGTGCGCGCGCTTGAACACATAGGCGCCGTCCTGGCTGCGCAGTTCGTCGGCGCTGATCACATCGAAGCGCACCGCCTGGGCCGCCTTGTCGGTCGGGGTCAGCAGCATCACGCCGGTGCCGGCCGCCGACCAGGTGCCGCTGCTGGTGAGCTCGGTGCCGCCCGCCTTGAGCGTCTGCCGGTAGTCGCCATTGGCTTCGATCGACAGCGTCGAGGCGTTGCCCTCGAACTCGCCGGCCAGCGCATGGGCATCGATCACCACGCCCTGCCTGTCGCTGATCTCGGCCGCGTCGCTGGTGGCCGGTGCCGTTGTCTGCGCCGGCGGCGTGGCCTCCGGCGCGGGCGTGGTGGCCGGCGGCGTCTGCGCGGGCTTGCAGGCGGCGAGCCCCACGGCGAGGAGGGCACAGCACAGCAGGCGCGATCGGGTCATGGCAGTTCCTGGAATCGGATGGGACGGGCGGGGCCCGCGCGGAGGCGAGCTTGGCAAAAAGCGCCGGCGAGTTGAAGCGCGCGACCGGGCGCGTTCAGCGCCTGCGGCCGCCGAACAGGCCGCCCAGCACGCCGCGCAGGATCTGCCGGCCGACCTGGTTGCCCACCGTGCGCGCGGTCTGCTTGGCCATGGCCTCGACCACGCCCTGGCGCCGGCCGGTGCCGAACAGGATGTCCTTGGCCATCTGGCCGAAGCCGCCGCCGTCCTCGTCCTTGGCGCCGGCCTTGCCCACCGGCGGCGCCTGGGCCTGTTCGGCCGCGGTCTGCGCGCGCTTGAGCAGCAGCTCGGCGGCGGACTCGCGGTTCACCGCGGTGTCGTACTTGATGCCGACCGGGCTGCCGGCGCGCACCTGGCCGCGCTCGGCGTCGGTGATGGCGCCCATGCGGCAGCGCGGTGGGGCGATCATCGTCTGCTGGACGGGCATCGGCACGCCCTTGTCCTGCAGCGTGGACACCAGGGCCTCGCCGGTCCCCAGCGAAGACAGGGTGCGCGCCACGTCCAGCTTCGGATTGGGCACGAAGGTCTCGGCCGCGGTCTTGACCGCCTTCTGGTCGCGCGGGGTGAAGGCGCGCAGCGCGTGCTGCACGCGGTTGCCCAGCTGGCCCAGGATGTTGTCGGGCACGTCGTCGGGGAACTGCGAGCAGAAGTACACCCCCACGCCCTTGGAGCGGATCAGCCGGACCACCTGTTCGATGCGCTGCTGCAGCGCCGGCGGGGCATCGTCGAACAAAAGGTGCGCTTCGTCGAACACGAACACCAGTTTCGGCTTGTCCAGGTCGCCCACCTCGGGCAGGGTCTCGAACAGTTCGCTCAGCAGCCACAGCAGGAAGGACGAGTACAGCCGCGGCTTGAGCACCAGCTGGTCCGCGGCCAGGATGCCGATCACGCCGCGGCCATCGGGGCTCACGCGCATCAGGTCGGACAGTTCCAGCGCCGGCTCGCCGAAGAAGCCGGCGCCGCCGTCCTGTTCCAGGCGCAGCAGGGCGCGCTGGATCGCCGCAACCGAGGTCGCGCTGACCAGGCCGTACTGGGTGGAGACCGCGCTGCGCTCCTCGACCACCAGGTTGAGCAGGGCGCGCAGGTCCGGCAGGTCGAGCAGCAGCAGGCCGCGGTCGTCGGCCAGCTTGAACACGATGTCCAGCACGCCGGACTGGGTGTCGTTGAGCTCCAGGATGCGGCCGAGCAGGGTCGGGCCCATCTCGCTCACCGTGGTGCGCACCGGATGCCCAAGCTTGCCGTACAGGTCCCAGAAGATGGTCGGCGAGGCCGCCGGCGCGTAGCCGGGCACGCCGATCTGCGCGGCGCGGGCGGTGACCTTCTCGTTGCCGTCGCCGGCCACGGCCAGCCCGGCTACGTCGCCCTTCACGTCGGCCATGAACACCGGCACGCCCAGGCGCGAGAAGCCCTCGGCCAGGGTCATCAGGGTCACGGTCTTGCCGGTGCCGGTGGCGCCGGCGACCAGGCCATGGCGGTTGCCGAACTTCGGCAGCAGGTGGACGGGGATGTCGTCGGTCAGGCCCTTGCCCAGCAGGATCGGATCCATGGAGGTTCTCGCATCAGGTCCCGCTGATTTTAGGCACAAGCCAAGCCCGGCTCGCGAACGGGCGCGCGCGCCTGCATGCATGGCGGCCAACGCGGTGCCGCGCGCGACCTTGCCGCTGCGGCGCGCGCGCGGCTACCCTGCCGGGCCGCTTTTCGCCCGTTCGTGTGCCTGATGCCCCTCCTGTCCCGCGTGCTGCCGCTGTCGTTCCTGTTGCTGCCGCTGCTGGCCGCGCCCGCGCAGGCGCGCGTGTCGGCCCGCGACCAGGCCGCCGCCGACGCGCTGACCCAGCGCATGGCCGCCGCCGAGAAGCGCTACACCGATGCGCTGGTGCTGACCGCCAACGCCGATCCCAAGGGCCAGGCCCAGGGCGATGCGGCGCTGGAGGACATGGAGGACGTGCTGGACGCCTGCACCAAGCAGAAGGGCTGCCAGATGCACACGCTGCTGGCCACCTACAAGCGCCTGCTCAAGGCCCAGGTGGACGCCCAGGGCGAGGGCGACGGCGACGACCTGGTCGGCGAGGCCGGCAGCAACGATCCGCTCGACGACGGCACCGACCACAGCGCGCCGGCCAGCGCCGATGTGCCCGATTCGGCCCGCACCGCGCGCCTGCTCGACGACGAGCGCCATCCCTTCGACAGCATGGTTGAGTACAACCCGGCCGTGCAGGCGGGCATCCGCCGCTGGCTGACCGACATGCGCGGCCCGCTGATCGACAGCTACGAGAACTACATGAACCTGCGCCCGCAGATGCTGCCGGCCTGGCAGGCCACCGGCCTGCCCGAGGCGCTGCTGTTCGGGATCATGGCCAAGGAGTCCTACGGCCGGGTGCACGTGTCCTCGCGCGCCGGCGCGGCCGGGCTGCTGCAGTTCATGCCGGCCACCGGCAGCCGCTTCGGGCTGGGCATGGACGGCTCGGGCTTCGATACGCGCTTCGACCCGTATTCGGCCACCGAGGCGGCCGCCGCGTACATGAACGAGCGCATGGGCGAGCTGGGCCGCAACATCGAGTTCGCGCTGGCCGCCTACAACGGCGGGGAAGGGCGCGCGGTGCGCATCTACCGCGAGCACCCGGGCAGCTTCTGGAATGCGGCGGCCTACAACCAGTTCCCGGCCGAGACCCAGGACTACGTGCCGATGGTGATCGCGGCGGCCTGGCTGTTCCTGCATCCCAAGCAGTACGGCCTGCAGTTCCCCAAGGTCGATGCGACCCCTGCACCGCTGAAGCTGCAGCGCACCGCCTCGATCTACGAGCTGACCATCTGCCTGGGCACCGGCCGCACGCGCGAGGGCTTCATGCGCGCTCTGCGCAACCTCAATCCGCGCTACCAGGCCGAGACCTGGATCCCGGCCGGCACCGTGATCAACGCCAACCAGCACATGGTGAGCCTGTACAACCGCCAGTGCGTCAAGGGCCCGACCGCCGAGCTGGCGCATACGCTGGTCACCGCCACGGTCGATTCGGCGATCAAGTACGACGGTCCGCGCAGCACGCGCGTGGCGGTCGGCGATGTCAGCGGCGTGCCGGTGCAGGCGCCGGCCGGCGTGCCGACCACAGTGGCCACCGGCAGCCCCAAGCCGGCCAAGCCGAAAGCCAGGCAGGTGCGCAGCTACAAGGTGGCCCGCGGCGACACGCTGGGCAAGGTGGCAGGCAAGTTCCAGTGCGACCTGGGCGATCTGGCCAAGGCCAACAAGCTGCGCGCGCCGGCGTACGCGCTCAAGCCGGGACAGACCATCCAGCTGGTCGGCTGCGACCGCTGATCGGGCCTCGCGCGCGGTGGCGGCGCCACCGCGGCCAGGACATGGACGCATGACCAATCGATGACCTCCAGCCTGCTGGCGGCTGAACGAAGCCGCCCACAGGCCTGATGCCCCTGTCATCAGTCATGCAGGCACGCGCGTTACCAACCGCTAACCTTGCATGTCGTAGGCGGGGAACACGCCGTCCCCCATCCCGGAGAATCGTTGCATGTCGCGTAAATGGAAGATCGTCCTGTGGACGGTCGTGGTGGTGGTCGTGGTGGTGTTGGGCCTGCGCGCCTGCGGCAAGCGGGACCATGGCGATGCGGAAGCGCGCCAGGGCGGCCAGGACAGCAACAAGCCGGTCCCGGTCACGGTCGAGGCGGTCACCACCCAGGACGTGCCGGTCTACCGCAGCACGACGGGCACCGTCACCGCGCTCAATACCGTGACGATCAACCCGCAGACCGGCGGGCGCCTGATGAGCCTGGACTTCACCGAAGGCCAGCCGGTCAAGAAGGGCCAGCTGCTGGCGCAGATCGACCCGCGCGAACTGCAGGCCAGCTATGACCAGGCGGCCGCCTCCCGGAAGCAGAACCTGGCCCAGCTGCAGACCGCGCGCGATACCAATGCGCGCCTGAACGATCCCAAGTACAGCCAATACGTGGCGCGCACCGACCTGGACACGCAGCGGAACCTGGTCGCCCAGTACACCGCCGGCGTGGCCGCGGCCGAGGCGCAGATGCAGGCCGCCGCGGTGCAGCTGGGCTATACCCGCATCGTCTCGCCGATCGACGGCATCGCCGGCATCCGCGGCGTGGACGTGGGCAACGTGGTGACCACCGGTTCGACGATCGTGACCATCACCCAGGTCGAGCCGATCTACGCCTCCTTCAGCCTGCCGGCGCAGGACCTGGACGTGGTGCGCGCCGCCCAGGCGCGCGGCAACGCGCAGGTGGCCGCGCTGGACAGCACCGACCAGCACGTGATCGCCGCCGACGGCGTGCTGGACGTGGTCGACAACCAGGTCAGTGCCGACAGCAACACCTTCCGCCTGCGTGCGCGCTTCCCCAACGCCGACCACGTGCTGTGGCCGGGGCAGTTCGTCAACGTGCGCCTGCAGGTGGACACGCTCAAGCAGGGCCTGGTGGTGCCGACCGAGGCCGTGCAGCGCGGCCCGGACGGCGACTACGTCTATGCGCTGGTCGGCGAGGACACGGTCAAGATGACGCCGGTGACCACCGGGGTGGAGGTTGGCTCGACCCACATCGTGGTGACCAAGGGCCTGACCGCCGGGCAGCGCGTGGTGACCGAGGGCCAGTTCCGGCTCAAGCCCAACGCCAAGGTCAATCCGCTCAAGCCCGGCCAGGCGCCGCCCGAGCCCACCGCCGAGGAACTGCAGCAGGCCGCGCAGGGCCAGCAGCGCGGCGGCCGCCGCGGACCGCCCGGTCGCTGAAGGCAACCGATCACGGCCCGCGCCGCGTCACGCGCGGGCCGCCGCAAGACGCTTTGACAGGACGGACTTCCCTTGGGCTTCTCCAGCATCTTCATCCGCCGCCCCATCGCCACCACGCTGCTGATGATCGGCGTGATGCTGCTGGGCATCATGGGCTATCGCAGCCTGCCGGTGTCGGCGCTGCCCGAGATCGATTCGCCCAGCCTGGTGGTGACCACGCAGTACCCCGGCGCCAGCGCGGCGACCATGGCCGCGCTGGTGACCACGCCGCTGGAGCGCCAGCTGGGCCAGATCTCCGGCCTGGACATGATGACCTCCGACTCCTCGGCCGGCCTGTCCACGATCGTGCTGCAGTTCGCGATGGACCGCGACATCGACGTGGCCTCGCAGGACGTGCAGTCGGCCATCCGCCAGGCCACGCTGCCCAGCGGCCTGCCGTACCAGCCCACGTATAACCGGGTGAACCCGGCCGACGCGGCCATCGTCACCCTCAAGCTGACCTCCGACACGCTGCCGCTGCGCGAGGTCAACCGCTACGCCGACTCCATCCTGGCCCAGCGCCTGTCGCAGGTGCCGGGCGTGGGCCTGGTGTCCATCGCCGGCAACGTGCGTCCGGCCGTGCGCATCCAGGTCAACCCGGCGCAGCTGTCCAACATGGGCATGACCCTGGAGACGCTGCGCAGCGCGCTGACCCAGGCCAACGTCAACGCGCCCAAGGGCTCGCTCAACGGCGCCACCCAGACCTACAGCATCGGCACCAACGACCAGCTCGAGGACGCGCAGGGCTACAACGACACCATCATCAGCTACAAGAACGGCGCCCCGGTGCGCCTGGGCGACGTGGCCAAGGTGGTGGACGGGGTCGAGAACGACCAGCTTTCGGCCTGGGCCGACGGCAAGCAGGCGGTGCTGCTGGAAATCCGCCGCCAGCCCGGCGCCAACATCGTCCAGACCGTGGCCGCCATCCGCGCGCTGCTGCCGCAGCTGCGCACGGTGCTGCCCTCGGAAGTGAAGCTGGACGTGTTCTCCGACCGCACCGAGACCATCCGCGCCTCGGTGCACGAGGTGCAGTTCACCCTGGTGCTGACCATCGGCCTGGTGGTGGCGGTGATCTTCGTGTTCCTGCGCCGGCTTTGGGCCACGGTGATCCCCTCGGTCGCCGTGCCGCTGTCGCTGGTGGGCACCTTCGGCGTGATGGCCTTCGCCGGGATGTCGCTGGACAACCTGTCGCTGATGGCGCTGGTGGTGGCCACCGGCTTCGTGGTGGACGACGCGATCGTGATGATCGAGAACATCGTGCGCTACATCGAGCAGGGCCGCAGCGGGCCCGAGGCGGCCGAGGAGGGCGCGCGCGAGATCGGCTTCACCGTGCTGTCGCTGACCATCTCGCTGGTGGCCGTGTTCCTGCCGCTGCTGCTGATGCCGGGCGTGACCGGGCGGCTGTTCCACGAGTTCGCCTGGGTGCTGTCCATCGCGGTGGTCATCTCGATGCTGGTGTCGCTGACGCTGACGCCGATGATGTGCGCCTACCTGCTCAAGCCCGATGCGCTGCCCGAGGGCGACGACGCGCACGAGCGCGCGGCCGCCGCCGGCAAGCGCAACCTGTGGACGCGCACGGTCGCCCTGTACGAGCGCACCCTGGACTGGGTGCTGGCGCGGCAGAAGCTCACCCTGATCGTGGCCCTGGCCACGGTGGTGGTAACCGTGCTGCTGTACATCGCGATTCCCAAGGGCCTGCTGCCCGAGCAGGACACCGGCCTGATCACCGGCGTGGTCGAGGCCGACCAGACCGTGGCCTTCGAACAGATGCAGGCGCGCACCCAGGCCGTCGCCGCGGCGCTGCGGCGCGATCCGGCGGTGACCGGCGTGGCCGCCTTCATCGGCACCGGCACCATGAACCCAACCCTCAACCAGGGCCAGGTCAGCATCGTGCTCAAGGAGCGCGGCCAGCGCGAATCCCTGGAGACCATCGTGCCGCGCCTGCAGAAGGCGGTGGCCGGCATTCCCGGCGTGGCGCTGTACCTCAAGCCGGTGCAGGACGTGACGCTGGATACGCGCGTGGCCGCCACCGAGTACCAGTTCTCGCTGTCCGACGTGGACACGGCCGAGCTGCAGACCCAGGCCGACCGCATGACCGCCGCATTGCGCCAGCGGCCCGAGCTGTCGGACGTGGGCAACAACGCGGCCAACGCCGGCCGCGCGCTGATGGTCGAGGTCAACCGCGACACCGCCAGCGCCCTGGGCGTGCCGATGCAGAGCATCGATGACACCCTGTACGACGCCTACGGCCAGCGCCAGATCTCCACCATCTTCACCTCGCTCAACCAGTACCGCGTGGTGCTGGAAGTGGCGCCGGAGTTCCGCACCCAGGACGCGCTGATGAACAAGCTGGCCATCGCCAGCAACGGCAGCGGCGCGCTGACCGGCACCAACGCGACCGTGCTGGGCCAGGTGACCTCCTCCAACTCGGCCACCGCCACCGGCATCGGCAACGCCAATACCGGCATCACCGTCGGCAGCGGCGGCGCGATCCCGCTCTCGGCGCTGGCCACCGCCAAGGTCGGCACCACGCCGCTGGTGATCAGCCATCAGCAGCAGCTGCCGGCGACCACGATCTCCTTCAACGTCAGCCCCGGCTACTCGCTGTCGCAGGCGGTGGCGGCGATCAACGAGGTGCGCGATGAGCTGGACCTGCCGCAGACCATCCGCACCGAGTTCATCGGCAAGGCGGCCGAGTACTCCTCCAGCCAGTCCGACGTGGTGTGGCTGCTGATCGCCGCGGTGGTGGTGATCTACATCGTGCTGGGCGTGCTCTACGAGAGCTACATCCACCCGCTGACCATCATCTCCACGCTGCCGCCGGCCGGCGTCGGCGCGCTGCTGGCGCTGTGGCTGTGCGGCTTCAGCCTGTCGGTGGACGGCATCGTCGGCATCGTGCTGCTGATCGGCATCGTCAAGAAGAACGCGATCATGATGATCGACTTCGCGATCGAGGCCCGGCGCACGGGCATGAGCGCGCACGATGCGATCCGCCGCGCCTGCCTGCTGCGCTTCCGCCCGATCATGATGACCACCGCCTGCGCGCTGCTGGGCGCGCTGCCGCTGGCGCTGGGCGATGGCATCGGCTCTGAGCTGCGCAAGCCGCTGGGCGTGTCGATCGTCGGCGGCCTGCTGCTGTCGCAGCTGGTGACGCTGTACACCACGCCGGTGATCTACCTGTACATGGAACGCGCCTCCGAGCGCGTCCAGCGCTGGCGCGATGCGCGCGCCGCGCGCCATGGCGCCCCGGCGCCGGAGGCCGGCTGACGCTCGCCGCCAGGCGATCGTCCGTCGAGTAACGCGCCCATGGCCCGTCGCGTCAGCCTCTCCTCCATCTTCATCCGCCGCCCGATCGGCACCTCGCTGCTGGCGGCGGGCGTGTTCGTCATCGGCCTGATGTGCTACCTGCGGCTGGGCGTGGCGGCGCTGCCGTCCCTGAGCATCCCGGTGGTGTTCGTCGGCGCCAGCCAGTCCGGCGCCGACGCCAGCACGATGGCCTCCACCGTGACCGCGCCGCTGGAGCGGCGCCTGGGCCAGGTGCCCGGGGTGGACACGATGCGTTCGAACAGCTCGGAAGGGCGCTCGAACATCTTCCTGAGCTTCAACGCCAGCCGCGACGTCGATTCGGCGGCGCAGGACGTGGCCGCCGCGCTCAGCGCGGCCAGCGCGGACCTGCCCTCTGGCATGGGCACGCCCGGCTACCAGAAGGCCAATCCCAACAACGATCCGCTGATCGCCATCGCGCTGGTGTCCAAGACCCAGTCCACGGCCGAGCTGTACAACCTGGCCGATTCGCTGCTGGCCCAGCGCCTGCGCCAGATCACCGGCGTGGCCTCGGTGGACATCGCCGGCGCGTCCACGCCGGCGGTGCGCGTGGACGTCAACCTGCGCGCGCTCAACGCGCTGGGGCTGACCCCGGACAGCCTGCGCAATGCGATGCGCGCGGCCAATGTGGTCTCGCCGACCGGCTTTCTGTCGGACGGCAGGCAGACCGTGGCGATCATCGTCAACGATTCGGTGCGCAAGGCCGCCGACTTCGCCAACCTGGCCATCGCCAACCAGAACGGCGTGATCGTGCGGCTCAAGGACGTGGCGCGCGTCTACGACGGCCAGCAGGACGCCTACCAGGCGGCCTGGTTCAACAAGCAGCCGGCGGTGGTGATGTATGCGCAGATCCGCAGCGGCGCCAACACGGTCGAGACCGTGGACCGGATCCGCGCGCAGATCCCGCTGCTGCGCGAGTACCTGCCGCCCGGTACCACGCTGACCCCGTACTACGATCGCACGCCGACCATCCGTTCCTCGCTGCACGAGGTGGAGATCACCCTGCTGATCAGCCTGGCGATGGTGGTGCTGGTCATGGCGCTGTTCATGCGCCGCCTGGCGCCGACGCTGATTGCCACCATCACCGTGCCGCTGTCGCTGGCCGGCGCGGCGGTGGTGATGTACGTGCTGGGCTATACGCTCAACAACCTCAGCCTGCTGGCCCTGGTGATCGCCATCGGCTTCGTCGTCGACGATGCGATCGTGGTGATCGAGAACATCATGC
The DNA here is from genome assembly GCF_020042665.1 of Pseudoxanthomonas sp. X-1. NCBI lineage: Bacteria > Pseudomonadati > Pseudomonadota > Gammaproteobacteria > Lysobacterales > Lysobacteraceae > Pseudoxanthomonas > Pseudoxanthomonas sp. X-1. The sequence continues at coordinate 2,846,914 of NZ_CP083376.1, read as the reverse complement.
GCCACCTCGACGCCGGCATGTCGCGCATGGAGGCGGCGGTCGCCGGCGCGCGCGAGATCGGCTTCACCATCGTGTCGATCACCGCCTCGCTGATCGCGGTGTTCATCCCGGTGATGTTCGCCCCGGGGATGATGGGCGCGTTCTTCCGCGAGTTCACCGTCACCCTGGTGGCGGCCATCGCCGTGTCGGCGATCGTCTCGCTGACCCTGACCCCGACCCTGTGCAGCCGCTTCCTGTCGGCCCATCCGGTGGAGGAGAAGCCCTCGCGGCTGGGCCGCACCATCGAGGCCGGGCATGCGCTGATGCTGCGCATCTACGTCAAGTGCCTGGATTTCAGCCTGCGCCATGCGCTGCTGCTGGCGCTGACGCCGTTGATCCTGATCGCCCTGACGATCTTCCTGTTCGGCAAGGTCAAGTCCGGCAGCTTCCCGCCGCAGGACACGGGCCTGATCTGGGGCCGCGCCAGTTCCAGCGCCACGGTCTCCTTCGCCGACATGCAGGAACGCCAGGCGCGCATCACCGACATGCTGATGGACGACCCGGCGGTGAAGATCGTCGGCGTGCGCCTGGGTAGCGGCTGGTCGGGCCAGCGCGCCACGTTCAACATCGAGCTCAAGACCCGCGCCGAAGGCCGCCGCGACACCACGGCCCAGGTGCTCGCGCGCCTGAGCCTGAAGGCCGACAAGTACCCCGACCTGGACCTGCGCCTGCGCGCGGTGCAGGACCTGCCCAGCGACGGTGGCGGCACCGGCAACCAGGGCGCGCAATACCAGAAGTCGCTGCAGGGCAACGACCAGGCCGAGCTGGCGCTGTGGCTGCCCAGGGTGGTGGCCGAGCTGAAGAAGAACCCCAAGTTCCGCGACGTCTCCAGCGACGTGGACGAGGGCGGGCTGCGCCAGAACATCGTGATCGACCGCGCCAAGGCCGCGCGCCTGGGCATCAGCATCGGCGCCATCGACGGCGCGTTGTATGGCGCCTTCGGCCAGCGCTCGGTCTCGACCATCTATTCCGAGCTCAACCAGTACTCGGTGGTGGTCAACGCGCTGCCCAACCAGACCGACACCCCGGCCCAGCTGGACACGGTCAAGCTCAAGGCCCGCAACGGCGAGATGGTGCCGCTGAGCGCGGTGGCCACGCAGGTCGACGGCCTGGCCCCGGCGCAGATCACCCATCTGAACCAGTACACGGTGATGGACCTCAGCTACAACCTCGCCCCGGGCGTGAGCAGCGGTGAGGCCGACGCCATCTTCAAGTCAGTGGTGGAGGGCATGCGCATGCCCGGCGACATCAAGATCGCCGAGGACAGCGGTTGGCAGATGGCCATGCAGCCCAATTCGATGCTGCTGCTGGTGTTCGCCGCCATCCTGACGGTCTACATCGTGCTGGGCATGCTGTACGAGAACCTGGTCCACCCGGTGACCATCCTGTCCACGCTGCCGGCCGCCGGCGTGGGCGCGCTGCTGGCGCTGGTGCTGACCAACACCGAGCTGTCGGTGATCTCGATGATCGCGCTGGTGCTGCTGATCGGTATCGTCAAGAAGAACGCGATCATGATGATCGACTTCGCGCTGGTGGCCCAGCGCGAGCATGGCCTGACCCCGCTGCAGGCCGCGCGCGAGGCTTCGATCGTGCGCTTCCGCCCGATCATGATGACCACCATGGTCGCGCTGCTGGCCGCGGTGCCGATCGCCGTCGGCCTGGGCGAGGGCTCCGAACTGCGCCGGCCGCTGGGCATCGCGATGATCGGCGGCCTGCTGTTCTCGCAGAGCCTGACCCTGCTGAGCACGCCGGCGCTGTACGTGATCTTCTCCTGCCTGCAGCAGCACTGGCGCAGCTGGCGCGCGCGCCGCCGCGAGAAGAAGCTGGCGCGCCGGCGTCAGCGCCTGGCGCAGCAGGCGGGCTGATCGCGCCGGCGGCAGAGGCGGGCAATCTCGCCTCCGCCAGACGACCGCATGCGTGACGCGGTAAGGTTGGCTCGATACTCACGGAAACAGGATGGTCAGGGAATGACGACGTTCCGGCGCTGGTGCGGGCTGTGGCTGGGACTGCTTGCTCTTGCGCCAGCCCTTGCCGGTACGCCGGCGCCGCTGCCTGCCGACGCCCAGGTCGATGGACTGCGCTATGCGCAGCTGACGGCCGCCTGGTGGCAATGGGCACTCACGGTGCCGGTGCAGCCCTATCTGGATCCCGACGGGCGCTTCTGCGGCGAAGGGCAACGAGGATCGGTCTGGTTCCTGGCGGGCACGGCCGGTGGAGCACCGGTCAATCGCCGCTGCGAGGTGCCCGAAGGCAAGTACCTGTTGCTACCGATCATCAACATGTACCACGCCAGCCGCTACGTCGAGAACGGCCAGGTCCTTCCCATGAAGGCCTGCACGGACGTGCGCGAGCGGGCCGCCCTCAACAACGATCACCTGCAAAGCGCCGAGGTCCTCGTCGATGGCGCGCGGCTGCCCGGTATCAGGCAGTACCGCGTTGCCAGCGGCTGTTTCGACCTGCATCCCGAAACAGCGTCCCAGCCTGGGCAGGTGCGTACCCTGGCGGCCAGCGATGGCTATTGGCTGTTGCTGCCGCCGCTGCCCAAGGGGCGCCACACCATCAGCGTCGGCGCCAACTACGGAAAGCCGGGGGCGGCCTATGGACGCATGGTGCAGAGCTTCGCATACGAGCTCTGGATCGGCGGCAAGCCGCGGTGGGCCTTCGCGCCCGCGGCATCGGCGTCGCGCCGGGCCGAACCGGCCGGCTAGGCCGGCCCGGCGCCAGTTCGGCCACGCCCGGCGGCGAGCGCGCGATGAGCGTGGAGCCGTAGTTGCAGCGCGCCGCGCCACGCAGGCAGCAGGGCGCCTGTCGGGTTGGCGCGCCGCCGCGCCTCAGGGAGCCGCGCCTCAGGGAACTGTTCGCCTGGCGAGCGCCTGCCCCAGGCGTACCGGCGCCTCGGCGCGCAGGTTCGGGGCCAGCTCGGCCACGCCGGGCGGCAACAGCACGATCACGGTCGAACCGTAGTTGAAGCGCGCCATCTCGCCGAAGCGCTCCAGCACGATGCCGCGGCCGCGCCAGTCCTTGCGCGTGATCGAGGTGGCGTACTCGGGGATCTCCACGCCGCTCCAGACCGTTTCCACGCCCGAGACCAGCATCGCGCCGACCATCACGCAGGCCATCGGGCCGAAGTCGGTGTCGAAGTGGCACACCAGCCGCTCGTTGCGCGCGAACAGGCCCTGCACCCGGGCCACCGCGTCGGTGCCCACGCTGAACAGCCGGCCGGGCACGTGCACGGTCTCGCGCAGCGTGCCGGTCCACGGCATGTGCACACGGTGGTAGTCGCGCGGGGACAGGTAGACGGTGGCGTAGCGGCCGTGCTCGAACGGCGCCGCATCGGCCTCGCTGCCGAGCAGCGCGGCGGCGGTGAAGTGCCGGCCCTTGGCCTGGAAGATGCGGCCCGATTCGATCGGTCCGCACTGGCTGATGTGGCCATCGGCCGGCATCAGCAGGCTGCGCGGGTCCGGATCGGGCGTGCGCGCGCCCGGCTTCAGGGCGCGGGTGAAGAAGGCATTGAAGGTGGGGTAGGCGGTCGGGTCGGGCTGCGCGGCCTCGGCCAGGTTCACGTCGAACCGGGCCACCACCGTGTCGATGATCCGCTGCTTGATCGCCGGGTTGTCCGAGTACGCCAGCCTGCGCGCCAGCGAGGACAGCAGCCGGTGCGGCAGCGCGTAGGTGAGGGTGGTGACCAGGCTCACGGAGTCGTGGCCCGGGTCAGCTTGAGCAGGTCCGCGGCGATCGGCGCGGGGGCGAACGGCGGCTGGATGATGCCGGCCATGCGGGCCTGCGGGTCGAGCACGACGATCTGTGCGGAATGGTCCATCGAATAGTCCTGCGGGTTGTCCTTGAAGTGTTCGCCCGGCACCTTCACGAACAGCAGGCTCAGCGACTTGGCGAAGGCTTCCAGCGCGGGCACGTCGGCGGTCGCGGCCAGGGTGTCCTTGTGGAAGGCGTGGGCATACTCGCCGGTCTTGATCGGCGTGTCGCGCTCGGGATCGACCGACACGAACAGCACGCGCGGCCGCGTGCTCTCCGGCAGGCCGGCCCACTGCTTCTGCGCCTGCGCCAGCTGGGCCAGCGTGGTCGGGCACACGTCGGGGCAGAAGGTGAACCCCAGGAACACCAGCGTCCAGTGGCCGCGCAGCTCGCCCTGGGTCAGCTGGGTGCCATCGGACTGGCGCAGCGAGAACTCCGGCAGCGGCCGCGGCGTGGGCAGCAGGGTCACCGCCTGCGTGGCCGGCCACGGCGCGTGGGGTGCGCCGGAGGGTCCCAGCAGCTTGTTGGCCGCCAGCACGCCCAGCACGCCGGCCACCACGATCAACACCAGGACGCCGAAGCTGCGTTTGGACATCATTGAGACGTTTTCCCGTGCAACGAAGGGGCATGATACCGGGCCGGGCCCCTTATAATCGGCGACCGCCTTCAGCCGTTGTTGTCCATGACTGCCAGCGCAGCCGACGCCCTGCACACCATCATCGACCTGATCCGCTACGGCGCCAGCCGGTTCAACGCGGCCGGGTTGACCTTCGGGCACAGCCACGACAACGCGCTGGACGAAGCCACCGCGCTGGTCCTGCATACCCTGCACCTGCCGCCGGATCTGGGTCCGGCCTATGGCCAGGCGCGGCTGCTGCCGGAGGAGAAGCAGGCCATCCTGGCGCTGATCGAGCGCCGCGTGGTCGAGCGCGTGCCGGTGGCCTACCTGACCGGCGAGGCCTGGTTCGCGGGCCTGAGCTTCAAGACCGATGCGCGCGCGCTGGTGCCGCGTTCGCCGATCGCCGAGCTGATCGAGTCGGGCTTCGAGCCCTGGCTGGCCGGTCGCGAGGTATATCGCGCGCTGGACCTGTGCACCGGCTCGGGCTGCATCGCCATCGCCATGGCCCACTACAACCCGGACTGGCAGGTCGACGGCGTGGACATCAGCGACGATGCGCTGGCGCTGGCCGCCGAGAACAAGGCGCGCCTGCTCGCCGACAACGTGACCCTGCTCAAGTCCGACCTGTTCACGGGCCTGTCCGGGCGCCACTACGACCTGATCGTCACCAATCCGCCCTACGTCACCAACGCCGAGACCGACGCGCTGCCGCGCGAGTACGGCTACGAGCCCGAGCTGGGGCTGCGCGCGGGCGACGACGGCCTGGACCTGGTGCTGAAGATCCTGCGCGACGCGCCGATCCACCTGTCCGAGGACGGCCTGCTGATCTGCGAGGTCGGCGAATCCGAACAGCATCTGGTGCGGCTGCTGCCGGAAGTCGACTTCGCCTGGATCGAGTTCAAGGTCGGGCAGATGGGCATCTTCGCGGTCGAGTGCCGCGAACTGATCGCGCACAGCGCCCGCATCACCGAGCTTGCAGCCAGCCGCCCATGAGCGCCAACAGTTTCGGCAAGCTGCTGACCGTCACCACCTTCGGCGAATCGCACGGGCCGGCGATCGGCTGCGTGGTCGATGGCTGCCCGCCGGGGCTGGAGCTCGGTGCCGAGGAGTTCGCCCACGACCTGCAGCGCCGCGCCACCGGCAGGAGCCGGCACACCTCGGCGCGGCACGAGGCCGACCAGGTCGAGATCCTCTCCGGCGTGTACGAGGGGCGCACCACCGGCACGCCGATCGGGCTGCTGATCCGCAACACCGACCAGCGCAGCAAGGACTACGCGAACATCGCCGCGCAGTTCCGCCCGGGCCATGCCGACTACAGCTACTGGCAGAAGTACGGCATCCGCGACCCGCGCGGCGGCGGGCGCTCGTCGGCGCGCGAGACGACCATGCGCGTGGCCGCCGGCGTGATCGCCAAGAAATGGCTCAGGCAGCGTTACGGCGTGACCGTGCGCGGCTTCCTTTCGCAGCTGGGCGAGATCAGGCCGGCGGGCTTCGACTGGAGCGCGGTGGAGGACAACCCGTTCTTCTGGCCGCATGCGCCGCAGGTCGCCGAACTGGAGGCCTACATGGACGCGCTGCGCAAGTCCGGCGACTCGGTGGGCGCGCGCGTGGACGTGGTGGCCGACGGCGTGCCGCCGGGCTGGGGCGAGCCGATCTACGGCAAGCTCGACGGCGACCTGGCCGCCGCGCTGATGAGCATCAACGCGGTCAAGGGCGTGGAGATCGGCGACGGCTTCGCCGCGGCCGCGCAGAAGGGCACGCAGCACCGCGACCTGATCACCCCGCAGGGCTTCCTGAGCAACCACGCCGGCGGCATCCTCGGCGGCATCTCCACCGGCCAGCCGGTGACCGCCTCGATCGTGCTGAAGCCGACCTCCAGCCTGCGCCTGCCCGGCCAGACGGTGGACGTGCACGGCGAGGCGGTCGAGGTCATCACCACTGGCCGCCACGATCCCTGCGTCGGCATCCGCGCCACGCCGATCGCCGAGGCGATGATGGCCCTGGTGCTGATGGACCAGGCCCTGCGGCATCGCGCGCAATGCGGCGATGTCGGCGAAGTCGCGCCGCGCGTGCCCGGGCAGGTCGATGGCTGAGTCGCGGCCCCGCGTCTGGGTGAGCCAGCCGCTGTTCGACGACATCGTCGACCAGCTGCGGGCGCATTGCGACGTGGAGACCACCCAGGTCGTCACGACCCATACCTCCGAGCAGCTGGCGCGAAGGCTGGCGCCGCTGGACGGCGCGCTGATCACGCTCAACGAGCGCATCGGTGCCGCGGAGATCGCCGATGCGCCGAAGCTGCGCGCGCTGGCCAACGTCGCGGTCGGCTACAACAATCTGGACATCGCCGCGCTCGGCACCGCCGGCGTCGCGGTCACCAACACGCCCGACGTGCTGACCGAGACCACCGCCGACCTGGGCTTCGCCCTGCTGATGGCCACCGCGCGCCGCATCACCGAGGCCGAGGCCTTCCTGCGCAGCGGGCAGTGGGGCAAGTGGTCCTTCACCACGCTGCTCGGCGCGGACCTGCACGGCAGCACGCTGGGCATCCTCGGCATGGGCCGCATCGGCCAGGCCATCGCCCGGCGCGCGCGCGGCTTCGGCATGCGCGTGCTGTACCACAACCGCTCGCGGCTGGCGGCCGAGGTCGAGACCGAGGTCGGCGCGTCCTACGTGCCGTTCGACGACCTGCTGCGCAGCAGCGATCACCTGGTGCTGGTGCTGCCGTATACGCCAGCCTCGCACCATCTGATCGATGCCGCCGCGCTGGCGAAGATGAAGCCCACCGCCACCCTGGTGAACATCGCCCGCGGCGGCATCGTCGACGAGCTCGCGCTGGCCGACGCGCTGGCCCATGGCCGCCTGGCCGGCGCCGGGCTGGACGTGTTCGAAGGCGAGCCGACCGTGCGCCCGGAGCTGCTGGCGCTGAAGAACGTCGTGCTGACCCCGCACATCGGCAGCGCCAGCCTGGCCACGCGCCGGGCGATGGTGCAGCTGGCGGTGGACAACCTGATCGCCGCGCTGGGCTTCGGGCCGGACGCCGGCAACCCGCCCAGCCTCGTCAACGCCGACGCGCTCAAAGCCGCCCAGACCGGCGGCGCGATCGTGGGCGCGACCAAAACCACCGCGGCCAAACGATAGGGAACCTTCCGCGCAACGCATGCCGGGCAGGTTCCCCGAACCCAAGGTTCCCTTCGTCTGTCGCGTCTGTTCTCCCTATCGACCCCCTTCAAGAAGACATCCCCATGAGCAATGCAACCCGCAGCTTCACCGTCGCCGTCGTGGGCGCCACCGGCGCCGTCGGCGAGACCATGCTGTCCATCCTGGCCGAGCGCGACTTCCCGGTCGGCAAGCTGATCGCGCTGGCCTCCGAGCGCTCGGCCGGCGGCCAGATCGACTATCGCGGCGGCAAGGTCACCGTGCAGGACCTGGCCACCTTCGACCCGACCGGCGTGGACATCGCGCTGTTCTCGGCCGGCGGCGGCATCTCCAAGGAATACGCGCCCAAGTTCGCCGCCGCCGGCGCGGTGGTGATCGACAACTCCTCGGCCTTCCGCTACGACGACGACGTGCCGCTGGTGGTGTCCGAGGTGAACCCGGAAGCCGCGAAGGACCGCCCGCGCGGCATCATCGCCAACCCCAACTGCTCGACCATGCAGCTGATGCCGGTGCTGGCGCCGATCCACAAGGAATACGGCATCGAGCGCGTCAACATCGCCACCTACCAGTCGGTGTCCGGCGGCGGCCGCTCGGCGCTGGAGGAACTGGGCAAGCAGACCGCGCAGCTGCTGGCGTTCCAGGAGATCGATCCGCAGCGCTTCCCGGTGCAGATCGCCTTCAACCTGATCCCGCACATCGACGACTTCCAGCCCAACGGCTACACCAAGGAAGAGATGAAGCTGGTCTGGGAGACGCAGAAGATCCTGGGCGACAAGACCATCCAGGTGAACCCGACCGCGGTGCGCGTACCGGTGTTCTACGGCCATTCCGAGGCGGTCAACATCGAGACCAGGAAGAAGATCACCCCGGAAGCCGCGCGCGCACTGCTGGCCAGCGCGCCGGGCGTGGAAGTGGTCGACAGGCAGGAGGCCGGCGGCTATCCGACCCCGGTGACCCACGCCTCGGGCAAGGACCCGGTGTTCGTCGGCCGCATCCGCGAGGACTTCTCGCATCCGCGCGGCCTCAACCTGTGGGTGGTGGCCGACAACATCCGCAAGGGCGCGGCGCTGAACGCCGTGCAGCTGGCCGAGCTGGTGGCGGCCGGCGGCTGAGAGGCCTGCATCGGGGAGGAGCGGGATGGTCCGTCGCGGGCTGTCCCGCTCCCGGTTCCCGCTTGCTCCGTGCGCTTGGCCGACCCGGGCAGGGGCAAGCGCAGGCCAAACGCTCTATAGTCGCGGCGGTGTTCCACAGGGGATGTCCTTGAAACAGGCGTTCTTCAAACCCGCCGCACGCGGTGCGCTGGCGCTGGCGCTGCTGGCGGCCAGCCATGCGGCATGCGCCCTGGGCCTGGGTGAGATCCGGGTCATGTCGCAGCCCGGCCAGCCGCTGCTGGCCGAGATCCCGGTCATTTCCAGCGAGCCGGGCGAGCTGGAGCAGCTGCGCGCGCGGCTGGCCTCGCCGGTCATCTTCGAGCGCGTCGGCCTGGCGCGGCCGAGCGGGCTGGTCAGCCAGCTCGACTTCGCCGTGGCCCTGTCCAGCGATGGCAAGCCGGTCATCCGCGTGACCAGCGCCGCGCCGGTGGACATGCCGGCGGTGAACTTCCTGATCGAGGTGGACTGGGGCCAGGGACGCCTGGTGCGCGAGTACTCCGCGCTGGTGGGCGCGCCGGGCGCGGTCGCCGCCGCCGGCCAGCCGCAGATCCAGGCGCCGACGCCGGCGCCCTCCAACCGCATCGAAGCGGTCCCCCCGCGCGCGCAGCCGCTGCCGCCGCCGGTGGCCGAGGCACCGCCGCCCGCGCCGGCCGAACCGCCGGCGGAGAACGCGCCGACACCGGCGATCGCCGCCACGCCGCCCAGCCCGCCGCCCGCATTGGAGCCGCCGCCGACACCGACACCGCGGCCCGCGCCGACGATCGCCGCGCCGACCGCGTCCAGCAGCGGCAGCCTGACGGTCGCCCGCGGCCAGACGCTGTCGCAGATCGCCCGCAGCGTGCAGCAGTCCGGCACGCTGGACCAGACCATGATCGCGCTGCTGCAGGCCAATCCGCAGGCCTTCATCGGCAACAACATCAACCGTCTGCGCGCCGGCGCCACGCTGCGCATGCCCACCGCCGAGGAGACCGAAGCGCTGGCCTCCGCGGAGGCCTCGGCGATGGTGCGCCGGCAGATTTCCGACTGGCGCCAGGTGCGCGCGCCGGTGCCGCAGCCGGCCGGCAATACGCCCGCCGCGCCGCCGGTGGCCGGCGCCGCCAAGCCCGCGCGCGCGGCCGACGCACGACTTGAAATCGCCCCGCCCGTGGCCAACGCCACGCAGCGCGCAGGCACCACATCCGGCACCCAGGCCGGAGGCGAGGGAGACATGCTGGCAGAACAACAGCTTCGGCAGAGCCGCGAGGACCTGGCCGCGCGCAGCGCCGAGGTGGCCGAACTCAAGACCCGCGTGGCGGAGCTGGAAAAGCTCAAGGACCAGCAGTCCAAGCTGATCGCGATGAAGGACAGCGACCTGGCCGCGGCGCAGAAGCACCTGGCCGACAGCCAGGGCGCGGCCGCCGCCGGCGCACCGGCGTGGTGGTGGATCGGACTGGCGCTGGTCGTCGGCGGCCTGCTGGCCTGGGTCGGCCTGCGCGGTCGCCGCGGGCCGAGTCCGACGCCGGTCTACCGCGGCCCGCTCGAGGCGCCCGCGCCGGATCCCGTCCCGGTCGAGCCGGTGGCCGCGGCGGCCGCGGAGCCGGAAGCGTCGCCCGCCCAAGCGCCGGCTCCGGCCGCCGCGCCTGCGTCCGAACCCGCCGCGCCGCGCTACACCCCGTCCTACGCCGGCGGCGAGTCCCGTCCCGGCCCGGTCGAATCGCCCACGCCCGCGCCCGGCACGCCGGCCTGGATGAGCCCCACCGCCAAGCCGACCTGGCACACGGTCGACGGCCCGCATCCGATCGAACCGCGCATCTCGCCGACCGTGGTGCCGATCGCCACGGCCACCGCACAGTCGCGCCCGGTGCCCCGGCCGTCGCCGGCGGTCACGCCCGTGCCCGCGCCGGCCGCGCGTCAGGCCGATCCGGTGGTGCCGATCGCCCCGCCGGCCGCCAGCGGACGCGAACGCCTGGAGCTGGCCATCGCCTACCTCGATCTGGGCGACACCGAGGCGGCGCGCGCGCTGCTGCAGCAGGTCAGCGCCAGCGACGATCCGCACGCCCGCGAGGAAGCCGGCCGCCTGCTGCGCGCGCTGGGCTGACCGGCGTCAGGGCAGGGCCGCAGGTGATGCGCTACGCGCTTGGCGTCGAATACGACGGCGGCGACTTCCAGGGCTGGCAGCGGCTGGAGAAGCCCGGCGCGCCCGTGCATACGCCCAGCGTGCAGTCCACCCTGGAGGCGGCGCTGGCGGCCGTGGCCAATGCCCCCATCGACACGGTCTGTGCCGGCCGCACCGATGCCGGCGTGCACGGCCAGTGCCAGGTGGTGCACTTCGACACCGAGGTGGTGCGCGCGCCGCGCGGCTGGACGCTGGGCGCCACGGCCAACCTGCCGCCGTCGATCTGCGTGCGCTGGTGCGTGCCGGTCGCCGACGATTTCCACGCGCGCTTCTCGGCGCGCGCGCGCCGCTACCGCTATGTCCTGCTGAACCGCGCCGTGCGCCCGGCGCTGGGCCGTCAGCTGCTGTCCTGGGAGCGCCTGCCGCTGGACGCCGCCGCCATGCACCGCGCCGCGCAGGCGCTGCTGGGCGAGAACGACTTCTCCGCCTTCCGCACCGTGCACTGCCAGGCCCGCCATCCCATGCGCGAGCTGCAGTCCATCGCGGTCACGCGCCAGGGCGAGCAGGTGATCGTGGAGGTGCAGGCCAATGCCTTCCTGCATCACATGGTGCGCAACATCGTCGGCTCCCTGCTGCTGGTCGGCCGTGGCGAACAGCCCGAGGGCTGGATCGCCGAGCTGCTGGCCGGACGCGACCGCGCCCTCGCCGGGCCGACCGCACCGCCGCAGGGCCTGGTGTTCGTCGGCCCGCTGTATCCGGCGGCGTGGGGGCTGCCGGGGGAGGTGACGTTGCGCGGGGAGAGGAACGACTAAAGAAGAACGAGGAACTGGGAGTCCTCGTTTCCCGGTCGTGCCGCGTCCTGCGCTCACCCGTTTCCCGCCCAGGACCAACCCTCGTCGGCACCGCGTCGCGGCCGTGCCGTATCCTCTGCTTCGGCTTGTTCCTCGTTCCTCCCGACTCGTCCCCCGCCCATGCGTACCCGCATCAAGCTCTGCGGCATGACCCGCCCCCAGGACGTGCGCCTGGCGGTGGAGCTGGGCGTGGACTACATCGGCCTTATCTATGGCGGGGGTCCGCGCCAGCTGACGCTCGAACAGGGCGCTGGGCTGCGTGCGCTGGTGCCGGCGGAGGTGGCCGCGGTGGTCCTGGTGCGCGCCGCGCCGCGTGTGCAGGTCGAGGCAATTGTCGACGCGGTGGCGCCAGACGTGCTGCAGTTCCATGGCGGTGAGGACGATGCCTTCTGCGCGTCCTTCGGGCTGCCGTTCCTGAAGGCCGTGGCGATGACCGGCGTGACCGACCCCGGGCAGGCGCGCGCGGCGCTGCGGGCCTGGCCGTCCGCGGCGGGCTTCGTGCTCGACAGCCATGCGCCGGGGCAGGGCGGCGGCACCGGCAAGTCCTTCGACTGGACACTGTGGCCGGGCGAGGTGGGCACGCCGTGTCTGCTGGCCGGCGGACTCAACGCCGACAACGTCGCCGAGGCGGTGCGTCGCGTGCGGCCTTGGGGGGTCGATGTCGCCAGCGGGATCGAGTCGGCGCCGGGCATCAAGGATGCCGAGGCGATGCGGCGTTTCGTCGCGCAGGTGCGCGGCGCCAGCGCCGCGGCGTAGCGCGCGCCCCAAGCCGTTCGCGTCGCGCGCCTTGAGCGTGCGATCGCGATGGCATTGATGGACCCTGCACGCGGGCCGCCCCTACACTGGCCGTGAGACCGACAGGAGAACTGCGCATGTCGCTGTGGCGTGTCTACCTGCGCGTGCTGCAGCTGCTCGCGCCCGAGAAACGGCTCGCCGTGACCCTGGTCCTGGCCAATCTCGCGCTTTCCTGCGTGGCCTTCCTGGAGCCGGTGCTGTTCGGCAAGGTCATCGACGCGCTGGCCGCGCAGGGCACCGAGCGCAGCGCCTGGCACTACATCGCCATGTGGGCCGGCGTGGGCTTCGGCGGCATCGCGGCCGGCGTGTTCGTCTCGCTGTTCGCCGACCGCCTGGCGCACCGGCGCCGGCTGGCGGTGATCGCCCAGTACTTCGAACATGCCATCGCGCTGCCGCTGTCCTATCACGGCCAGCATCACACCGGCCGGCTGCTGCGCATCATGCACACCGGCAGCAACAACCTGTTCGGGCTGTGGCTGGGGTTCTTCCGCGACCACCTGACCACGCTGCTGTCGATCCTGCTGATGATCCCCTGGTCGCTGTACGTCAACTGGAAGCTGGGCCTGCTGATGGTCGGGCTGATGGTGACCTTCGCCACCTTCAACGCCATCGCCATGCGCCGCACGCATCGTGCGCAGGGCCAGGTCGAGCAGCTGCACAGCGCCATCTCCGAGCGCGCCGGCGACGTCCTGGGCAACGTGCCGGTGGTGCAGGTCTACACGCGCCTGCAGGCCGAGGTGGAGGCCATCCGCGAGATGGCCCGGCGCGTGCTCGATGCGCAGTATCCGGTGCTGCGCGGCTGGGCCTGGCTGTCGGTGGCCAACCGCGCCGCCTCCACGCTGACCATCGTGGCGATCTTCGCCCTGGGCGCGCAGCTCAACGCCAAGGGCGAGGTCACCGTCGGCGGCATCGTCACCTTCGTCAACTTCGCGCTGCTGCAGATCGGGCGGCTGGAGGCGTTCGCCGGCTTCATCTCCAACCTGTTCTTCCAGACCCCCTCGCTGAGCGACTTCTTCGCCGTGCTCGATACCGATGCCACGGTCAAGGAGGATCCCAAGGCGCCACCGCTGCCGGACAAGGTGCGCGGCGAGGTGCGCTTCGAGGGCGTGTCCTTCGGCTACGACGCCTCGCACCCGGCGCTGCGCACGCTGGACTTCACCGCCGCCGCCGGCAGCACCGTGGCCCTGGTCGGGCCGACCGGCGCGGGCAAGTCGACCGCGCTGAGCCTGCTCTATCGCGCCTACGACCCGGACCGCGGCCGCATCACCATCGACGGCATCGACATCCGCACGGTCAAGCTGACCTCGCTGCGCGAGCACATCGCCGTGGTGTTCCAGGACCCGGGCCTGCTGTACCGCTCGGTGGCCGACAACCTGCGCGTGGGCAAGCCCGACGCCAGCGAGCTGGAGATGGAGGACGCCGCGCGCGCGGCCGAGGCGCACAACTTCGTGGTGGTCAAGCCGGAGGGCTACTCGACCCTGGTGGCCGAGCGCGGCGTGTCGCTGTCCGGCGGCGAACGCCAGCGCCTGTCCATCGCCCGGGCGATGCTGAAGAACGCGCCGATCCTGATCCTGGACGAGGCCACCAGCGCGCTGGACAACGCCACCGAGGCGCGCATCCAGCGCGCCCTCAACCGCCTCACCCGCGATCGCACCACCTTCGTCATCGCCCACCGCCTGAGCACGGTGCGCAATGCCGACCTGATCCTGGTGATGAAGGACGGGGAGATCGTCGAGCAGGGCCGCTTCGATGCGCTGGTCGCCCAGGGCGGGCTGTTCGCCCAGCTGGAGGCGGGCGGGCAGTTCGTGGCCGATGCCGAAGAGGACGTGGTGGCGGTGGCCGAGTAATGCCGGCGGCTCAGGCAGGCGCGTCAGCGCCGAGTTCCGCGCGCAGCCAGCCTGCCAGCCGCGCGAGGCGCGGATCGCTGCGGCCGGCCGCCGAGCACAGCGCCCAGCGCCCCGGCGTGGGTGCGAACCCCCAGGGCGCCAGCAGCCGGCCGCTGGCCAGGTCCGCGTCCACCAGCGGCCGCGGCGCGATCGCCACGCCCAGGCCCGAGGCGGCCGCCTCGAGCAGGTAGTACAGGTGCGGGAAGCCTTCGCCGTACTGCAGCGCCTGCGGATCCAGCCCATGCGCGGCGGCCCACTGCGGCCAGGCCTGCGGACGCGAGGCGGTATGCAGCAGGCGCTCGCCCAGCAGGGCGGCGGGCGGCTGGGCCTGCAGCGCCGGCAGGCCGGGATAGCGTGCGCCGACGACCGGCCCGATCGTCTCGCCGGCCAGTTCGGCCACCTGCCAGCCGGCCGGCCACGGCGGCTGGCCGAGCAGCAGCAGGGCATCGACCTCGCCCAGGGCGCGATCCGGCGATTCCTGCGCGGAGAAGTGCAGCGACACGCCGGGCAGCGCCTGCTGCATGCGCTCCAGGCGCGGGATCACCCAGCGCGCCAGCACGCTGGCCGAGCAGCCCAGCACCAGCGTGTCGCCGGCCGGCCCACGCTGCAGTTCGCGCCAGGCCTGGCCCAGCTGGGTGAAGGCCTGGCCGCAGGCGTCGCGCAGCCGGCGGCCGGCGGCGGTCAGCGCCAGACCGCGGCCGACGCGGTCGAACAGTGCCTGGCCCAGCGCGTCCTCCAGCGTCCGGATCTGCCGGCTGACCGCACCGTGGGTCACATGCAGCTCCTCCGCGGCGCGGCTGACGCTTTCCAGCCGGGCCGCGGCCTCGAAGGCGCGCAGCGCGCCCAGCGGGGGCAGGGGAGTGGCGGCCATGTGTGAGATTTCCTAACAGGTCGTGGCGATCTTATCGCTATTGCGCCTGGCGTCGCTGGGCTAGGATGGCGGCCTTCGCTCAGCTTCGGTGCCGCCATGTCCGCCCCCGCCATCCGTGACTTCCACGCCTATCCCGACGCCGCCGGTCACTTCGGCCGCCACGGCGGGCGCTTCGTCGCCGAGACCCTGATCGGGCCGCTGCAGGAGCTGGCCGCCGCCTACGACACGGCCCGCGCCGATCCGGCCTTCACCGATGCGTTCTATGACGACCTCAAGCACTACGTCGGCCGCCCCAGCCCGATCTACCACGCCCGTCGCCTGAGCCGCGAGGTGGGCGGCGCGCAGATCCTGCTCAAGCGCGAGGACCTCAACCACACCGGCGCGCACAAGATCAACAACGCCATCGGCCAGGCCCTGTTGGCCAGCCGCATGGGCAAGACCCGGATCATCGCCGAGACCGGCGCCGGCCAGCATGGCGTGGCCAGCGCCACCGTGGCCGCGCGCCTGGGGCTGGAATGCGTGGTCTACATGGGGTCCACCGACATCGAGCGGCAGAAGGCCAACGTCTATCGCATGCGCCTGCTCGGCGCCACGGTGGTGCCCGTCACCAGCGGCTCGGCCACGCTCAAGGACGCGCTCAACGAGGCCATGCGCGACTGGGTGACCAACGTGGCCGACACCTTCTACATCATCGGCACCGTCGCCGGCCCCGACCCGTATCCGCGCATGGTGCGCGACTTCAACGCCATCGTCGGCCGCGAGGCGCGCGCGCAGATGCTCGAGCAGTTCGGCCGCCTGCCCGATGCGATCACCGCCTGCGTCGGCGGCGGCAGCAACGCCATCGGCATCTTCCACGCCTTCCTCAACGATGCGCAGGTGCGGCTCTACGGCGCCGAGCCGGCGGGCGACGGCCTGGAGACCGGCCGCCACGCCGCCTCCATCGCCGGCGGCCGGGTGGGCGTGCTGCACGGCAACCGCACCTATGTGCTGTGCGACGACGACGGCCAGATCATCGAGACCCATTCGATCTCCGCCGGCCTGGACTATCCGGGCGTGGGCCCCGAACACGCCTTCCTGGCAGATTCCGGCCGCGCCACCTACCTGGGCATCACCGACGAGGAGGCCCTGGCGGCGTTCCATACCCTGGCGCGCACCGAGGGCATCCTGGCTGCGCTGGAGTCCAGCCACGCCGTGGCCCAGGCGATCAAGCTGGCGCGCGAGCTGCCGTCCGACCAGCTGGTGCTGTGCAACCTGTCCGGCCGCGGCGACAAGGACGTGCACACCATCGCCGCGCGCGAGAACATCCAGATCTGACGGCGCCTGCGCGCCGCGCTTTCCCTCTACGCAATCGCTAAGGAATCCTCATGGCCGACGACACCCAGGCGCCGCCGAGCATCGACGCTCCGCTGGACCCGCAGTTCTTCGATGTGGTCAACAAGTTCGTGCAGCTGGCCAACCGCCAGGGCGGCATCCACGGCAGCAAGCGCACCAGCTTCGCCGCGCTGTACGGCGTGGCCCGCTACAACGCCCACGTCTACCTGACCGTGGAGCCGAGCCCGGCCGACTCGCGCCAGGGCTTTCTGGACTACATGACCGGCCTGTACCGGCGCATGCTCAACGAGCACCTGGACATCCTCGGCGCCGAGCGCGGCGTGGACGTGGGCGCCTCCGAACTGGCCGCCGCCTACGCGGCCGCCCAGCAGGCCGAGCAGGCTTCGCGCGACAGCCAGCCCGAATGAGCCGCCTGGACACCGCGCTGGCCGCGCGCAAGGCCGAGGGACGCAAGGCGCTGGTCCCCTTCATCACCGCCGGCGATCCCTCGCTGGAGGCGACCGTGCCGGTCATGCACGCGCTGGTCGCCGCCGGCGCCGACGTGATCGAGCTGGGCGTGCCGTTCTCCGACCCGATGGCCGATGGCCCGACCATCCAGCGCAGTTCCGAGCGCGCGCTGGGCCGCGGCGCCGGCCTGCGCTTCGTGCTCGAAGCGGTGCGCGCCTTCCGCCAGACCGACGCGACCACGCCGGTGGTGCTGATGGGCTATCTCAACCCGGTGGAGATCCACGGCGCCGAGCGCTTCGCCCGCGAAGCGACCGAGGCCGGGGTGGACGGCGCGCTGCTGGTCGACCTGCCGCCGGAAGAGGCCGACCAGACCCGCGCGGTGTTCAACGCCCACGGCCTGCAGCTGATCGCGCTGGCGGCGCCGACCACCAGCCCCGAGCGCATGGCGCTGCTGTGCCGGCAGGGGCAGGGCTATCTGTACTACGTCAGCTTCGCCGGCGTGACCGGCGCCTCGGACCGGCTGGACACCCAGGCCGCCGGCGAGCGCCTGCGCACGCTGCGCGCCGCCGCCGGCGTGCCGGTGGTGGTGGGGTTCGGCATCAAGGACGCGGCCAGCGCGGCGGCCATGGCTCCGGCCGCCGACGGTGTGGTGGTGGGCAGCGCGCTGGTGGACGCCATCGCGGCGGCGCAGAGCCCGGCGCAGGCCGCCGAGCTGGCCGGAACCTTCCTGCGCCCGCTGCGTGAGGCGCTGGACGGCTGAAGTCGCGCCCATGCCGGCGGGCGATGGCGGGCCTTGGCTTCGCCGGCGCCCGTCGCGTCGGCGCCGTCCGCCGGCCGGCCGTGTCATTGCGCTGGCGTGTACGGGACGCCGTTAGCGGCCAGGGAGGCTGGTGCTGCCGTCGCCCTCTTGCGCCGGCCGAGTCCGGGTCTCCGACGCCGGTGCAAGTATCCTGTGTGCCCTTGAAGATCCGGGCATCGACTTGAGCAGGACATCTGGACCCAGGACGCTTGGCATGGTCCTGCTTGTGGCGCTGTGCGCCTGTGGGCCGCAGGGCAAAGAGCCGCCCGTCGAGCGGGTTCCGCCATCCGATCCGGCCCCCGTCGCGCAGACACCGCCGCCCGTCGCGCTTGCCGACACCCATGCCCTGAGCATCCGCGATGCACAGGCCGGACGCGATTACCCGGTCTGGATCGGCCTGCCGGCCAGCTATGCCAAGGAGCCGCAGCGGCGTTACCCGGTGCTGTACGTCACCGACGCGCTCTACAGCTTTCCGCTGGTGCGCAGCATCCGCAATCTCGTTGGCCAGCAGGGCGTCAACATCGAGGACTTCATCCTGGTCGGCCTGCCGCCGCAGACCGGGCTGACCTCCAAGCAGAGCCGCTCGCGCGACTACACGCCGACCATGCCGGTCCGCCGCGATCCGGGCGACTACTCGGCCGAGGTCTATGGCGAGGCGGCGCACTACCGGGATTTCCTCGCCGACCAGGTGTTCCCGCAGGTCGAATCGCGCTATCGCATCGACAGTGGGCGCCGGATCTATGCCGGGCATTCGCTCGGCGGGCTGTTCGGGGCCTATGTGCTGTTGACCCGGCCGGAGATGTTCGGCGCCTACATCCTGTCCAGTCCCTCGCTGTGGTACGACGCGCACGTCATGGACCGCATCGAGGCCGATTACGCGGCCGGCCACCGCGACTTGCCGGCCAGCGTGCTGCTGTCGACCGGCCAGTACGAGACGCAGGGGCCGCAGCCGCGCTACTTCAAGCGCAACGACATGGTCGGCGACAACGCGCGCTTTGCCGCGACGCTGAAGGCGCGTGGCTATCCCGGGCTGCGGGTGGAGACCACGGTGATCGACGGAGAGGACCATTTCACGGTCTATCCGACCGTCATGACCCGCGCCTTGCTGAAGGTGCTGCCCGGGCGAGGGCCGTACACCAGCGGCTGAAGCCAGGCAGGATGCCCAGGCCAAAGACAAGCCCCGCCTGGGCACGGCGGGTGGGCCGAACATACCGGCGCGAAGCTTGCCGTACGGTCGCTGCGCTACACTTCGCCGCTTCGCGCCCTCCTGGCGCCGACAAGCTGAACAAGATGAGCTGGCTGAGCAAACTGATGCCCTCGGGCATCCGCACCGACGCGGCGACCCGGAAACCCAAGCGCAGCGTCCCGGAAGGGCTGTGGGAGAAGTGCGACAACTGCGGCGCGGTGCTGTACCGGCCCGAGCTCGAGGAGAACCTCGAGGTCTGCCCCAAGTGCGGCCACCACATGGCCATCCGCGCCCGCGCGCGGCTGGCGGCCCTGTTCGACGCCGGCAGCACCACCGAGCTGGGCGCGGCGCTGGGCCCGACCGACGTGCTCAAGTTCCGCGACCAGAAGAAGTATTCCGACCGGATCAAGGCCGCGCAGAAGGCCACCGGCGAGCGCGACGCGCTGATCACCCTGCAGGGCCAGGTCAAGGGCCGCGCGCTGGTCGCCAGCGCCTTCGATTTCGCCTACATGGGCGGTTCGATGGGCTCGGTGGTGGGCGAGCGCTTCACCCTGGGCGCGGAGAAGGCCCTGGAGCTGGGCTGCCCGTTCGTGTGCTTCTCGGCCTCGGGCGGCGCGCGCATGCAGGAGAGCCTGTTCTCGCTGCTGCAGATGGCCAAGACCTCGGCGGCGCTGGGTCGCCTGCGCGCGGCCGGGCTGCCGTACATCTCGGTGCTGACCCATCCGACCACCGGCGGCGTGTCGGCCAGCTTCGCCATGCTGGGCGACATCAACATCGCCGAGCCCAAGGCGCTGATCGGCTTCGCCGGACCGCGCGTGATCGAGCAGACCGTGCGCGAGACGCTGCCCGAGGGCTTCCAGCGCTCGGAGTTCCTGCTCGACCACGGCGCGATCGACCAGATCTGCGACCGGCGTGAACTGCGCGACCGCCTCGCCGATCTGTGCGCGCTGATGATGAAGCAGACGCGGCCGGTCGAACCCGAGGTCGCCTGATGGTCGCCAGCCGGAAGTACTTCGGCACCGACGGGATCCGCGGGCGCGTGGGGCAGGGACCGATCTCGGCCGACTTCATGCTGCGTCTGGGCAATGCCTACGGTCACGCCCTGGCCGCGCGCGTTCGCCGCGCCGGCGCGGGCAAGCCGGTGGTGATCATCGGCAAGGACACGCGCATCTCCAACTATATGTTCGAGGCCGCGCTCGAGGCGGGGCTGGTCGCCGCCGGCGTGGACGTGCAGCTGATGGGGCCGATGCCCACGCCGGCCGTCTCGCACCTGACGCGCGCGCTGCGCGCCTCCGGCGGCATCGTCATCTCCGCCTCGCACAACCCGCATTACGACAACGGCATCAAGTTCTTCTCCGCGGAAGGCGAGAAGCTCGACGACGCCACCGAGCTGGCGATCGAAGCCGCGCTTGACCAGCCGTTCCGCACCGTCGCCTCCGAGGCGCTGGGCAAGGCCGTGCGCACCCGCGACGCGGTCGGCCGCTACGTGGAAAGCTGCAAGAACTCGGTCCCGCGCGAGTTCGACCTGACCGGCATGAAGATCGTGGTCGACTGCGCCAACGGCGCCACCTACCAGGTCGCGCCGATCGTGCTGCGCGAACTCGGCGCCCGCGTGGAGGTCATCGGCGATGCGCCCAACGGCCTGAACATCAACGATGGCGTCGGCTCGACCCATCCCGAGGGCCTGGCCCGGCGCGTGGTGCTGTCCGGCGCGGACCTGGGCATCGCCTTCGACGGCGACGGCGACCGCGTGCTGTTCGTCGATGGCCATGGCCGCGTGATCGACGGCGACGGCCTGCTCTACGTGCTGGCCAGCGACTGGAAGCGGTCCGGGCGCCTGCACGGCGCGGTGGTCGGCACGCTGATGACCAATTACGGGCTGGAGCAGGCGCTGGGCGAGCAGGGCATCGCCTTCACCCGTGCCAAGGTCGGCGACCGCTACGTGCACCAGGTCCTGGTCGAGGGCGGCGGCGTGCTCGGCGGCGAGGCCTCCGGCCACATCCTGTGCCTGGACCGGGCCAACACCGGCGACGGCATCGTCAGCGCGCTGCAGGTGCTGGAAGTCCTGCACCGCACCGGCCGCCGCCTGGACCAGGCCCTGTCCGGCCTGACCATGCTGCCGCAGCGCACCACCAACGTGCGGCTGGATGGCGTGGCCGCCAGGGCCGTGGTCGAGGCGCCGGCCGTCCAGGCCGCGCTCCAGCAGGCCCAGGCCGCCGTGGCCGGGCGCGGGCGCGCCTTCCTGCGCCCGTCCGGCACCGAGCCGGTGGTGCGCGTGACGGTGGAGGCCGACGACGACGCGCTGATGCAGGCCACGCTCGACACCCTGGCAGGGGCGGTGCGTGCCGCGGCATGAGAAAGTGCTGATCGCCCTGGGCGTGGCCGTCGTCAAGGCGCTCACGCTCTGGGCCCTGTACCTGCTGCTGCGTTAGGGCCGAGGCGATAAACTGGAAGGCCAGGTTCGCCTTCCGGTTTGCCCATGAGCAGCGTCATCCCCACCCTCGACATCGCCCGCTTCATCTCGCCCGCCAGCGCCGCCGACCGCGAGGCGTTCGTGGCCGAACTGGGCGCCGCCTACCGCGAGTGGGGCTTCGCCGGCATCCGCAACCATGGCATCCCGCAGGCTGACATCGACGCGGCCTACGAGGTCTTCAAGAACTTCTTCGCCCTGCCGGACGAGGCCAAGCTGAAGTACCGCGTGCCCGGCATCGGCGGCGCGCGCGGCTACACCGCCTTCGGCGTGGAGACGGCCAAGGATTCCAAGCACTTCGACCTGAAGGAGTTCTGGCACGTCGGTCGCGAACTCCCGGCCGACTCCAGGTACGCCGGCGTCATGCCCGCCAACCTGTGGCCGGACGAGGTGCCCAATTTCCGGGAGCACGCCTACGGCCTGTACCGGCAGCTCGATGCGCTGGGCAGCCACGTGCTGGCCGCGCTGGCGCTGCACATCGGCCTGCCGGAGGACTACTTCGCCGACAAGACCGATTCCGGCAACTCGATCCTGCGCCCGATCCACTATCCGCCGATCACCAGCGACGACATCCCCAACGTGCGCGCCGGCGCCCACGAGGACATCAACCTGATCACGCTGCTGGTCGGCGCCAGCGCCGCCGGCCTGGAAGTGAAGTCGCGCGAGGGCCAGTGGGTGCCCTTCACCAGCGACGCGGACACCATCGTGGTCAACATCGGCGACATGCTGCAGCGCCTGACCAACCACGTGTATCCCTCGACCACGCACCGGGTCACCAACCCGCCGGGCGAGGAGGCGCGCAAGCCGCGCTATTCGGTACCGTTCTTCCTGCATCCCAATCCGGACTTCCTGATCGACGTGCTGCCTTCGACCATCACCCCGGACAACCCCAAGCGCTATCCCGAGGCCATCACCGCCCAGGACTACCTGGACGAGCGCCTGCGCGAGATCAAGCTGAAGTAAGCCGCTTCGCCGTCGCGCGCGGTTTTCGCCGGCGCCAGCGGCTGTTGACGAGATGCGGGCGGGGGCGGCGAGCGCCACTTCGTCCACCAGCCTCGACTCGGTCGGGCGGCGGCTCCCCGGCTCGGTCCGCCATCCAGGGCGGACTCGCCGCCGCGGGCCATCCCAAGGCCCGCTCTCCACGCGCCCGACCGGGTCGAGGCGCTATGGCGAATGGAACAGGACGCCTTTCGACGCGAAGGCACGAGCAGCCCTTTGCCCCTTCCTTTCGCCGCAGGCGAAGGGGGGGGGGGCGGGTGCTTTGCTCTTGCTTCGGCGGCTTGGCCGGTCAAGCCCCGGCCGCCCCCTCAATCGCTAGCCGCGATTTCGAGCTCTCCTGCGCTGCCCTTCCGAAGCCCGGACGCCCGCGGGTCTACATCTCTCGATGAGCGAGAATCCCAAGGCGGGCCGCACCGCGCGCGAAGAGGGTCAAACCTGTGCACGCACCTTGCGCGAGCTGCGCGCCATCAGCGCCAGCAGCCAGGATTGCGGCAGGTGGCGCACCACGTGGTACAGCAGCCGCCAGCGCCAGCCCGGGATCACCAGCACCTGGCCGCGCTCCACCCCCTCGATGCCCTCGCGCACCACCTCCTCGGCGCTCAGCCAGATCCACCCGGGCAGGCGCGACATCTGCTCGCGCGTGCCCGTGACATCGTGGAATTCCGACCAGGTGAAGCCCGGGCACAGCGCGCACACCCGCACGCCGTGGTCGGCATACTCCAGCGACAGCGACTGACTCATCGCCACCAGCCACGCCTTGGCCGGTGCATACAGCGTCTGCCCGTCGGCCCCGGGCACCAGCGCGGCGAATGACGCCACATTGATGATCCGCCCCGACCCACTGGCGGCGATCTGCGGCAACAGGCGCCAGGTCAGCTCGCACAGCGCGGTCACCATCAGCTGGATGAAGCGCGCATGCACGTCCCAGTCGCGCGTGAGGTAACGGCCCGGCACCCCGTAGCCCGCGTTGTTGACCAGCACCCGGACCCGCAACCCGCGCCGCGCGACCTCCTCGGCGATGGCGGCCGGCGCCGCCGGATCCTCCAGGTCCGCCGCGATCACCTGCACGTCCACCAGCGCGCCCAGCTCGGCGGCCAGCGCCTGCAGCCGCTCGGCGCGGCGCGCGGTCAGGATCAGCGGCACCCCGCGCGCCGCGTACTGGCGCGCGAATTCGGCCCCGATGCCGGCGGAGGCGCCGGTGATCAGGGCATGGCCGGGAACCTGCGCGGGCGTGGCGGTCGAAGACATGGCGGGTGCGGGACGGGACGAGGGCGCCAGTGTGCACGCGCCGGCATCCACGCGCATCGAACCGGGCATGGCAGGGCAGGGCGCGCCGCGCCGGCGCGCGCGGGCCGGAGTCGTCAGCGAGCGCCCACGGACGAGGAGGTATCCTGCCCCGCCTGAAGTCGATAGGAGTTGTCATGCGCCGCAGGATCGTCGCCGGAAACTGGAAGCTGCACGGCAGCCGCGATTTCGCCACCGCTCTGGTGGGAGAACTGGCGGAGGCCCTGCCCGTACCGGGCGTCGAGGTGGTGGTGCTGCCGCCGCTGCCCTACCTGGGCGACCTGATCGAGGATTTCGAGGGCCGGCCGATCGCCTTCGGCGCCCAGGACGTCAGCGCCAACGAGAAGGGCGCCTACACCGGCGAGGTCTCCGCCGCGATGCTGGTCGACGTCGGCGCCACCTACGGCCTGGTCGGGCACTCCGAGCGCCGCC
Organism: Pseudoxanthomonas sp. X-1; assembly: GCF_020042665.1. Lineage (NCBI taxonomy): Bacteria > Pseudomonadati > Pseudomonadota > Gammaproteobacteria > Lysobacterales > Lysobacteraceae > Pseudoxanthomonas > Pseudoxanthomonas sp. X-1. The sequence goes on along the minus strand of NZ_CP083376.1, from coordinate 2,822,749 downwards.
AGTACCACCACGAGAGCAGCCCGCTGGTCGCGCGCAAGTTCATGGCCGCGCGCAACGCCGGCCTGGTGCCGGTGCTGTGCGTGGGCGAGACCCTGGAGCAGCGCGAGGCCGGCCAGACCGAGCAGGTCATCGCCGGCCAGCTCGAGCCCGTGCTGGCGCTGGCCGGCAGCGCCGGCTTCGACGGCGCGGTGGTGGCCTACGAGCCGGTCTGGGCGATCGGCACCGGCCGTACCGCCACCCCGCAGCAGGCGCAGGACGTTCACGCCTTCATCCGTGGCGTCGTGGCGCGCGTGGATGCTAGAATCGCCGATTCGTTGCCCCTGCTGTACGGCGGCAGCGTCAAGCCCGACAACGCCGCCGAGCTGTTCGCCCAGCCGGATGTCGACGGCGGGCTGGTCGGAGGCGCCTCGCTGGTGGCCGCCGACTTCCTGGCCATCGCCCGCGCGGCGGCCGGGTAGACACAGACTTCATGGCGCCGTCGCTGCCAAGCGGCGGGGCCTTTCAACGAGAAACACGATCCATGTCGATGTTGATGCTGATTCTCAATGTGGTCTACGTGCTGGTGGCGGTGGCCATCATCGGCCTGGTGCTGATGCAGCGCGGGACCGGCGCCCAGGCCGGCTCCGGCTTCGGTGCGGGCGCTTCGGGCACCGTGTTCGGTGCGCGCGGCGCGTCCAACTTCTTGTCCAAGAGCACCAAGTGGCTGGCCGTGGCGTTCTTCGCCATCAGCCTGTTCATGGCCTGGAGCGCCTCGCGCACGGCGCACACCGGCAGCGCGCAGCAGGATCTGGGCATCATGTCGCAGCAGCCGGTCGCCCCGGCGCCGGGCGAGGTTGCCGCTCCGGCCGCCTCCGCGCCGGCCGCGCAGCCCGCGCCTTCGGCGCCAGCCCAGCCCGACGCCGCCAAGCCGGCTCCCACTCCGGCGCAGTGACACGTACAATGCCGGCCCGCGCGATGCGGGCCGGCAGGCAAGCTTTGCCCAGGTGGCGGAATTGGTAGACGCACTACCTTGAGGTGGTAGCGGCGAAAGTCGTAGGGGTTCGAGTCCCCTCTTGGGCACCACACAACGCGGTAAACGAAAAGGGCCTTGTCGGGCCCTTTTTCGTTGGTTTCCTCCGATCCAGGGGCCCGGCCTGCGCGTGTTGCCGCTTCGGGAAGGCGGCGGGCCGGCGGGCGATGTCCGCGCTCCCTCGGTCGGATCATCGACCCCGCCTATGTGTCTATCGTCGTTCCCGCGAACGCGGGAACCCAGGGACGTTCGCTCGGAGCACCAAGGCCAGGTTTTTCGCGATCCCGGATCGCGCGGCAGTCGCGCGTTGCGGCTTCGGAAGGGCGGCCCGGCGCGCGGCGAGTGGGCCTGGATGGGGCCGCGGCGGCGAATCTGCGGCGAGGGCGGGCCGAGCCGCGGAGCCGCCCAGCCCGGTCGAGGCTGGGCGACGAAGTGCGCGTATCGACGCTCAACGTCCTCCATGCGCCGCTCCTGTGCCCGCACTTCCGCCAAACGTCGCGTTGTTCCTACCGCTGCGGGTGGTGCGATCGGCGCGGCGGGCCTGTCGCGGCGCCGGCAAGGATGGCGAATTCGCGGCACGATCCGAAACCTCGAAATCGTTTACTCGGCAGTTCAGTGACCGCTACAATTGTCAGGTTCGCAGCGATGTCCGGTACGAGAAGCGGAAGGACACGCGGCGAAGCGCCCGGCCATGCCGGACCGGATCGGGACGGCAGGGCACTGCCGACGTCCCGCGCCTGGCCCGTCAACACGGTGGATCCGCAAGGCTGGACCCGTCAGCGACCTCTGCACGCTTGTGCCGCACTGCGGCAGTAGACTGTGCCCCGGTCGCGGGAATTAAAAGAGAGAACTGCGAGTGCTGGCCAATTACCTGCCGAACCTGCTTTTCCTGATCGTCGCCACCGGCATCGGCATCGCGCTGATGATCATCGGTCGCCTCATCGGCCCGCGTCGCCCCGACGCCGAGAAACTCTCCCCCTACGAATGCGGCTTCGAGGCATTCGAGGACGCGCGCATGAAGTTCGATGTGCGCTACTACCTGATCGCCATCCAGTTCATCGTCTTCGACCTGGAAATCATCTTCATCGTGCCGTGGACCCAGGTGTTCATGGATATCGGTGCGCGCTCCCTGGTCACCATGGGCCTGTTCGTGGGCATGCTGTTCCTGGGCTTCATTTACGTCTGGAAGAAGGGAGCGCTCGAATGGGAGTGATCCAAACCATCGACAAGCTGATGACCAACCCGATCCCGGAAGGGCGGGTGGACGACATCCTGCGGCCGGAAGGCGACAACCCGCTGCTGGAAAAAGGCTATGTCACCACCAGCGTCGATGCGCTGATGAACTGGGCCCGCACCGGCTCGATGTGGCCGATGACCTTCGGCCTGGCCTGCTGCGCGGTGGAGATGATGCACGCCGGCGCCGCGCGCCTGGACCTGGACCGCTACGGGGTCGTGTTCCGTCCCAGCCCGCGCCAGTCCGACGTGATGATCGTGGCCGGCACCCTGGTCAACAAGATGGCCCCGGCGCTGCGCAAGGTCTACGACCAGATGCCGGACCCGAAGTGGGTCATCTCGATGGGCAGCTGCGCCAACGGCGGCGGCTACTACCACTACTCCTACTCGGTGGTGCGCGGCTGCGATCGCATCGTGCCGGTCGACGTCTACGTGCCGGGCTGCCCGCCCACGGCCGAGGCGCTGGTCTACGGCATCCTGCAGCTGCAGAAGAAGATCTGGCGCACCCAGACCATCGCCCGCTGATCCACTCCTTTCAGAGCACGCAAAGCCCCCATGGCAGAGCAAGCCCTTTATACCGACACGCTGCGCGCCCGTTTCCCGGACGCGGCCGTGACCGTTTCGCCTTCGGGCGAGACCACCATCGAGGTCCCGCACGCGCTGTGGCACGAGCTGTGCCTGGCGCTGCGCGACGACTTCGGCTTCGAGCAGCTCACCGACCTGTGCGGCGTGGACTACCTCGGCTACGGCAGCGATGAGTGGGATACCTCGGACGTCTCCTCGCAGGGCTTCTCGCGCGGCGTGGAAGGCAAGGCCGTCGGCCGCTTCGCCTGGGGCGAGTTCCCCACCCGCGAGAACGGCAACGCCGGCGGCATCGGCGAGGTCCCGGTGCCGACCAACCGCTTCGCCGCGGTGGCGCACCTGATCTCCTACCAGCACAACCGCCGCGTGCGCCTGCGCTGCTACGCGCCCAACGACGACGTGCCGGTGGTGGCCTCGGTCACCGACATCTGGCCGGGCGCCAACTGGTTCGAGCGCGAGGCCTTCGACCTGTTCGGCATCGTCTTCTCCGGTCATCCGGACCTGCGCCGCATCCTCACCGACTATGGCTTCGTGGGCCATCCGTTCCGCAAGGATTTCCCGCTGATCGGCAATGTCGAAGTGCGCTACGACGAAGAGCGCAAGCGCGTGGTCTACGAGCCGGTGACCTCGGTCGAGCCGCGCGTGGGCGTGCCGCGCGTGATCCGCGAGGACGCGCGCTACCAGACCGCCGCCGGCGAAGCCGCGGCGCGGGAGTCGAAGTCATGAGCGCACAGATCCAGCCATCGCACGTCAACCAGGCGCATGCGCCGTTCGCGAGCAATCCCGCCGAGGCCCGGCAGGAGATCCGCAACTACACGATGAACTTCGGCCCGCAGCATCCTGCGGCCCACGGCGTGCTGCGCCTGATCCTGGAAATGGACGGCGAGACGGTGGTGCGCGCCGATCCGCACATCGGCCTGCTGCACCGGGGCACCGAGAAGCTGGCCGAGTCCAAGCCGTTCAACCAGTCGATCGGCTACATGGATCGCCTGGACTACGTGTCGATGATGTGCAACGAGCACGCCTACGTGCGCGCCATCGAGACCCTGATGGGCATCGAGGCGCCGGTGCGTGCGCAGTACATCCGCACGATGTTCGACGAGATCACGCGCATCCTGAACCACCTGATGTGGGTCGGTTCCAACGCGCTGGACCTGGGCGCGATGGCGGTGATGCTGTACGCCTTCCGCGAGCGCGAGGAGCTGATGGACTGCTACGAGGCGGTCTCCGGCGCGCGCATGCACGCGACCTACTACCGTCCGGGCGGCGTCTACCGCGACCTGCCGGGGCAGATGCCCAAGTACAAGGAGTCGCCCTGGCACAAGGGCCAGGCGCTCAAGCACCTCAACGCCGCGCGCGAGGGTTCGCTGCTGGACTTCCTGGAGGAGTTCACCAAGACCTTCCCGTCGCGCGTGGACGAGTACGAGACCCTGCTGACCGACAACCGCATCTGGAAGCAGCGCACCGTCGGCATCGGCGTGATCTCGCCCGAACAGGCGCGCGCCTGGGGCATGACCGGCGTGATGCTGCGCGGCTCGGGCATCGAGTGGGACCTGCGCAAGAAGCAGCCCTACGCCAAGTACGACGCGGTGGATTTCGATATCCCGATCGGCCTCAACGGCGACTGCTACGACCGCTACCTGGTGCGCATCGCCGAGATGCGCGAGTCCAACCGCATCATCGCCCAGTGCGTGAAGTGGCTGAAGGCCAACCCGGGCCCGGTGATGATCGAGAACTTCAAGGTCGCCCCGCCCAGCCGCGAGTCCATGAAGGACGACATGGAAGCGCTGATCCACCACTTCAAGCTGTTCTCCGAAGGCTATTGCGTGCCCGCCGGCGAGACCTACAGCGCGGTGGAAGCGCCCAAGGGCGAATTCGGCTGTTACCTGGTCTCCGACGGCGCCAACAAGCCCTTCCGCGTGCACCTGCGCGCGCCGGGCTTCGTGCACCTTTCTTCGATGGACGCGATCGTGGTCGGGCACATGCTGCCCGACGTGGTGGCGATGATCGGTACCTATGATCTTGTCTTTGGTGAGGTGGACCGATGAGGGCCACGGGTAATTTCGAGAACGCGCGCCACGTCGACCCGATGGTCGTGCTGAGCGACGCCACGCGCGCCCATATCGACCACTGGTTGACCAAGTTCCCGCCGGATCGCAAGCGCTCGGCCGTGCTGCAGGGCCTGCACGCCGCGCAGGAGCAGAACGGCGGCTGGCTGACCGACGAGCTGATCGCCGGCGTGGCCAAGTACCTGGAACTGCCGCCGGTGTGGGCCTACGAGGTCGCCAGCTTCTATTCGATGTTCGAGCTGGAGAAGGTCGGCCGCCACAACGTCGCCTTCTGCACCAACATCAGCTGCTGGCTCAACGGCGGCGAGGAACTGGCGCAGTACGCCGAGAAGAAGCTCGGCTGCAAGCGCGGCCAGTCCACCGTCGACGGCCGCATCTTCCTCAAGCGCGAGGAGGAGTGCCTGGCCGCATGTTCGGCCGCGCCGATGATGGTGATCAACGGCCACTACCACGAGCACCTCACGCCCGAAAAGGTCGATGAGCTGCTGGACGGCCTGGAGTAAGCGCATGGCACATTCCCACCCAGCTTCCACCGGCCCGGTCGGTCCCGCTCCGCAGCCGCATCAGGTGTGCCTGACCACGCTGCACTACGACACCCCGTGGTCGTACGAGAACTACCTCAAGACCGGCGGCTACGCCGCGCTGCGCAAGATCCTCGAAGAGAAGATCAGCCCGGCCGACGTGGTCGAGATGGTCAAGGCCTCCAACCTGCGCGGCCGCGGTGGCGCCGGCTTCCCGACCGGCCTGAAGTGGTCCTTCATGCCCAAGGGCGACATGCAGAAGTACATCCTCTGCAACTCGGACGAGTCCGAGCCGGGCACCTGCAAGGACCGCGACATCCTGCGCTACAACCCGCACTCGGTGGTGGAGGGCATGGCCATCGCCTGCTACGCCACCGGTTCGACCGTGGGCTACAACTATCTGCGCGGCGAGTTCCATCACGAGCCCTTCGAGCATTTCGAGCAGGCCCTGGCCGATGCCTACAAGCACGGCTGGCTGGGAAAGAACGTGCTCGGCTCGGGCGTGGACATCGACATCTACGCCGCGCTGGGCGCCGGCGCCTACATCTGCGGTGAGGAAACCGCGCTGATGGAGTCGCTGGAAGGCAAGAAGGGACAGCCGCGCTACAAGCCGCCGTTCCCGGCCAATTTCGGCCTGTACGGCAAGCCCTCGACGATCAACAACACCGAGACCTACGCCTCGGTACCGGCGATCATCCGCAACGGTCCGGAGTGGTTCCTGGGCCTGTCCAAGACCAAGAACGGCGGCCCGAAGATCTTCTCGGTGTCCGGCTGCGTGGCCAAGGGCGGCAACTTCGAGGTGCCGCTGGGCACCACCTTCGACGAGCTGCTGGAAATGGCTGGCGGCCTCAAGCCGGGCCGCAAGCTCAAGGCCGCCGTCCCCGGCGGTGTGTCGATGCCGGTGCTGAAGGCCGACCAGCTCAAGGGCCTGCAGATGGACTACGACACGCTGCGCGCGCTGGGCACCGGCCTGGGCTCGGGCGCCATCGTGGTGCTGGACGACAGCGTCTGCTGCGTGCGCTTCGCCTGCCGCATCAGCCAGTTCTTCCACAAGGAATCCTGCGGCCAGTGCACGCCGTGCCGCGAAGGCACCGGCTGGATGCACCGCGTGCTGGAGCGCATCGTCGCCGGCAAGGGCACGATGGAAGACCTGCACCAGCTCAAGGCCGTGGCCGGCCAGATCGAAGGCCACACCATCTGCGCGTTCGGCGAGGCGGCGGCGTGGCCCATCCAGGGCTTCCTGCGCCAGTTCTGGGACGAGTTCGAGTACTACATCGTCAACGGTCGCTCGATCGTCGACGCTCAGCTGGAGGCCGCCGCATGAGCGCCCAACCGGTCGATCCCAACGTTCCGCCCGATCACGTCACCATCGAGATCGATGGCCGCGTCCTGTACGCGCCCAAGGGCTCGATGATCATCCAGGCCGCCGACAAGGCCGGCATCCCGATCCCGCGCTTCTGCTACCACGACAAGCTGTCCATCGCGGCCAACTGCCGCATGTGCCTGGTCGATACCGAAGTCGGCGGTCGCGCCGCGCCCAAGCCGTCCCCGGCCTGCGCCACGCCGGTCGGCGACGGGCTCAAGGTGTTCACGCGCAACGAGAAGGCGCTCAAGTACCAGCGCAGCGTGATGGAGTTCCTGCTGATCAACCATCCGCTGGACTGCCCGATCTGCGATCAGGGCGGCGAGTGCGAACTGCAGGACGTCTCGCTGGGCTATGGCCGCTCGGTCAGCCGCTTCAACGAGCGCAAGCGCGTGGTGCCCGACGAGGACATCGGTCCGCTGGTCGCCACCGAGATGACCCGCTGCATCCAGTGCACGCGCTGCGTGCGCTTCACCGCGGAAGTGGCCGGCACCTACGAACTGGGCGGCATGTACCGCGGCGAGAACCTGCAGATCGGCACCTACGACGGCAAGCCGCTGACCACCGAGCTGTCGGGCAATGTGGTCGACGTGTGCCCGGTCGGCGCGCTGACCAACAAGGTGTTCCAGTTCCGCGCCCGTCCGTGGGAACTGCAGGCGCGCGAGTCGCTGGGCTTCCACGACGCGATGGGGTCCAACCTGTACGTGCACGTGCGTCGCGGCGAAGTGCTGCGCACCGTGCCGCGCGACAACGAGGCGGTCAACGAGTGCTGGCTGTCCGACCGCGACCGCTATTCGCACCAGGGCCTGTATGCGGCCGACCGCGCGGTCAAGCCGCTGCAGAAGGTCGATGGCGAGTGGAAGGAAGTGAGCTGGGCCGAGGGCCTGGCCGCCGCCGCCGAGATCCTCAAGGCCCACGCCGGCGACGAGCTCGGCGTGCTGGTCCACCCGGCCACCTCGAACGAGGAGGGTGGCCTGGTGGCGCGCCTGGCCGCCGGCCTGGGCAGCGGCAACCTCGACCATCGCATCTTGGCCAACGACCTGTCCGACGCCGCCGTCGCACAGCCGTTCGGGCTGCCGCTGGCGCAGATCGAGAAGGCCGGGGCGATCGTGGTGTTCGGCAGCAATGTGCGCCACGAGCTGCCGCTGCTGCACCAGCGCATCCGCAAGGCGGTGCGCAACGGCGCCAAGGTCCACCTGGTCAATCCGGTGGACTTCGACTTCACCTTCAGCGCGGCCAGCAAGACCATCGTGCCGCCGTCGCAGCTGGCCGACGCGCTGGGCGCTTCGGCGCTGCGCGAGGCGGTGCAGGGCGCCAGCTCGGCGGTGGTGATCGTCGGTGCGCTGGCCGAGAACCATCCGCAGGCCGCCGCGCTGCGCAAGGCCGCCGCCGACTTCGCCGCGGCGACCGGCGCGGCGCTGTGCCGCATCCCGCAGGGCGCCAACGCCGTGGGCCTGGCCCGCGCCGGCGTGCTGCCGAGCGCGCGCGACGCGGCCGACATGGTCGCCCAGCCGCGCGCCGCCTATGTGATCTACGGGATCGAGCCGGGCCTGGACTTCGCCCACGGCTTCGCCACGCAGAAGGCGCTCACCGCGGCCAAGGTCGTGGCGTTCAGTCACTTCGCCTGCGCCTCCACGCGGCGCATGGCCGATGTGATCCTCCCCATCGGCGCGCTGCCGGAAATCGAGGCCACGCTGACCAATCTCGATGGCATCGAGCAGCGCACGCAGGCCGGCGGCAAGCTGCCGGGCGAGGCGCGCGAGGGCTGGAAGGTGCTGCGCGCCCTGGGTGGCGTGCTGGGCCTGCCGGGCTTCGACTTCACCGACCTGGCCGGCGCGCGCGCCAGCCTGGCCAACCCGGCCGCGGTGACGCCCAAGGCCTCGGCCGCGCCGTCGCTGGCCGGTGAGGGGCTGGAAGTGGTCGCCACCTGCGGCATCTACCGCACCGATGGCTTCGTGCGTCGCGCGCAAGCGCTGCAGGCCCATCCGCTCAACACCGCGCCCGGCATCAGCCTGCATCCGCAGGACGCGCAGGCGCTGGGCCTGGGCGAAGGGCAGGTGGCCAAGGTGCAGGCCGCCGATGGAACGGCCACCTTGCCGGTGGCGATCAATGACCGTGTCGCGCCGGGGTCGGCGTGGATCGAGTCGGGCCACGGCGCCACCGCGCCGATCGGCGCCGGCCGGGTGAAGGTGGTGGCTGCATGAACGAGCTGTTGATCAATGGCGTCAGCCCCCTGCGCGACTGGCTGCTCAGCCTGGGCGCGGGCGGCCTGATCGTGTGGATCGTGCTGAAGATCCTAGTGATCACCCTGCCGGTGATCATCACGGTGGCCTTCTACGTGGTCTGGGAGCGCAAGCTGATCGGCTGGATGCACGTGCGCCACGGGCCGATGTACGTGGGCATGGGCATCCTCCAGGCCTTCGCCGACGTGTTCAAGCTGCTGTTCAAGGAGATCATCCAGCCGGCCAGCGCGCAGAAGACGATCTACGTCCTGGCGCCGCTGATCACGCTGGCGCCGGCCTTCGCGGCCTGGGCGGTGATCCCCTTCGACGCGCAGCTGGTGCTGTCCAACGCCAACGCCGGCCTGCTGTACCTGCTGGCCATGACCTCGCTGGGCGTGTACGGCATCATCCTGGCCGGCTGGGCGTCCAACTCCAAGTACGCCTTCCTGGGCGCGCTGCGCTCGGCCGCGCAGGTGGTCAGCTACGAGATCGCGATGGGCTTCGCCCTGGTCGGCGTGATGATCGCCGCCGGCAGCCTCAACCTGTCCAGCATCGTCGAGGCCCAGCGCGGCAACGCCGGCTTCCTGGAGTGGTACTGGCTGCCGCTGTTCCCGCTGTTCATCGTGTACTGGGTGTCCGGCGTGGCCGAGACCAACCGCGCGCCGTTCGACGTGGTGGAAGGCGAATCGGAAATCGTCGCCGGCCACATGGTGGAGTACTCCGGCTCGGCGTTCGCGCTGTTCTTCCTGGCCGAATACGCCAACATGATCCTGGTCAGCTTCCTGGTCTCGATCTTCTTCATGGGCGGCTGGCTGAGCCCGATCCAGGGCTGGGTCACCGCCGATGTCTCGCCGTGGATCGACTGGGTGTGGAAGGGCGGCTGGCCGTGGCTGTTCGCCAAGGTCGTGTTCTTCATGAGCGCCTACATCTGGTTCCGCGCCAGCTTCCCGCGCTACCGCTATGACCAGATCATGCGGCTGGGCTGGAAGATCTTCATCCCCCTGACCATCGTGTGGATCGCCGTGACCGCGCTGATGGTGTTCTACGGCGTCATCCAGCGAGGCGCCTGACCGACATGAACAAGATCACCCATTACTTCAAGAGCCTGCTGCTGCTCGAACTGCTGCAGGGCCTGTGGCTGACGTTCAAGTACACGTTCAAGCCCAAGTACACGATGATGTACCCGATGGAGAAGTTCCCGCAGTCGCCGCGGTTCCGCGGGCTGCACGCGCTGCGCCGCTATCCCAACGGGGAGGAACGCTGCATCGCCTGCAAGCTGTGCGAGGCGGTCTGCCCGGCGCTGGCCATCACCATCGATTCGACCAAGCGCGAGGACGGCACCCGCCGCACCACGCGCTACGACATCGACCTGTTCAAGTGCATCTACTGCGGCTTCTGCGAGGAAAGCTGCCCGGTGGACTCCATCGTGGAAACCCACGTGCTGGAGTACCACTTCGAGAACCGTGGCGAGAACGTCGTCACCAAGCCGCAGCTGCTGGCCATCGGCGACCGACTCGAGTCGGAAATCGCCGAACGCCGCGCCGCCGACGCCGCTTTCCGCTGAGGACGAGATGGACTGGATCAACATCAGCTTCTGGATCTTCGCCGCCGTCGCCGCTGTCTCGGGCGCCGCGGTGATCAGCGTGCGCAACCCCGTGCACGCGGTCCTGTTTCTCATCCTGACCTTCTTCAGCGTCGCCTGCGTCTGGCTGCTGGTCGGCGCCGAGTTCCTCGGCGTGGCCCTGATCCTGGTGTACGTCGGCGCGGTGATGGTGCTGTTCCTGTTCGTGGTGATGATGCTGGACATCGACGTAGCCCAGCTGCGCCAGGGCTGGGTCAGGTTCCTGCCGGTCGGCCTGCTGGTGGCCGTGGTCATGCTGGTGCAGATGCTGGTGCTGATCGGGGTCAAGGCCAAGGCCGGCGCCGCGCTGCCGGACAACGCCGCCGCCGCGGCCGCCGAGACCTCCAACATCACCTGGCTGGCGCGTTCGCTGTTCACCGAGTTCCTGCTGCCGTTCGAGTTCGCCGCGGTGATCCTGACCGTGGCGGTGATCGCCGCGGTGATGCTGACCCTGCGCAAGCGCGAGGGCGTCAAGACGCAGGACCCGTCCGAACAGACCCGGGTCAAGGCGCGCGACCGCTTCCGCATGGTGCGCATGGAAGCCGTGCGCCCGGTGGCGCCGGTCGTCGAACCCCCGGCCCAAGACGGCGCCCAGGAGGCCAAGTCGTGATCACCCTCGGACACCTGCTCGCGCTCGGCGCGGTGCTGTTCTGCATCTCGCTGGCCGGCATCTTCCTCAATCGCAAGAACGTGATCGTGCTGCTGATGTCGATCGAGCTGATGCTGCTGTCGGTCAACATCAACTTCGTGGCCTTCTCGCGCCAGCTGGGCGACACGGCCGGCCAGCTGTTCGTGTTCTTCATCCTCACCGTGGCCGCGGCCGAGGCCGCGATCGGCCTGGCGATCCTGGTCGCGCTGTTCCGCAGCCGGCGCACGATCAACGTGGCCGAAGTCGACTCCCTCAAGGGCTGATGTACTGATGACGGGCCAACTTCTCCTTTCCAAGTCCGTGCTGCTGGCCGTGGTGCTCGCGCCATTGCTGGGCAGCATCATCGCCGGCCTGTTCGGGCGGCAGGTCGGCCGTGCCGGCGCGCATACCGTCACCATCCTGGGCGTGGCCGTCAGCTGCGCGCTGTCGTGCTGGACGCTGTACCAGCTGGTGTGGGGCGGGGCATCGCCGTTCAACGAGAACCTGTACACCTTCTTCGACGTCGGCAGCTTCCAGGGCCATGTCGGCTTCATGGTCGACCGCCTGACCGCGATGATGATGGTGGTGGTGACCTTCGTCTCGCTGCTGGTGCACGTCTACACCATCGGCTACATGGCCGACGACCCGGGCTACCAGCGCTTCTTCAGCTACATCTCGCTGTTCACCTTCTCGATGTTGATGCTCGTGATGAGCAACAACTTCCTGCAGCTGTTCTTCGGCTGGGAAGCGGTGGGCCTGGTGTCCTACCTGCTGATCGGCTTCTGGTTCAAGCGCCCGACGGCCGTGTTCGCCAACCTCAAGGCCTTCCTGGTCAACCGCGTGGGCGACTTCGGCTTCCTGCTCGGCATCGCCGCGGTACTGATGGCCTTCCGCACGCTGGACTACGCGACCGTGTTCTCCTACGCGCCGCTGGCCGCCAACGCCAAGCTGGCGCAGGTCTGGCCGCAGGTCGAAGGCCTGCAGCAGGCGTTCGAGTGGATCGGCGGCTGGTCGCTGATGACGGTGATCTGCATCGGGCTGTTCATCGGCGCGATGGGCAAGTCGGCCCAGGTGCCGCTGCACGTGTGGCTGCCCGACTCGATGGAAGGCCCGACCCCGATCTCGGCGCTGATCCACGCCGCGACGATGGTCACCGCGGGCATCTTCATGGTGGCGCGCATGTCGCCGCTGTTCGAGCTGTCGCAGACCGCGCTGAACTTCATCCTGTTCATCGGTGCGACCACGGCCTTCTTCACCGGCCTGATCGGCATCGTGCAGAACGACATCAAGCGCGTGGTCGCGTACTCCACGCTGTCCCAGCTGGGCTACATGACCGTGGCCCTGGGCGTGTCGGCCTACAGCGCCGGCGTGTTCCATCTGATGACCCATGCCTTCTTCAAGGCGCTGCTGTTCCTGGGCGCCGGCTCGGTGATCATCGGCATGCACCACGAGCAGGACATGCGCAAGATGGGCGGCCTGCGCAAGTACATGCCGATCACCTACGTGACCATGATCATCGGCACGCTGGCCCTGGTCGGGACGCCGTTCTTCTCCGGCTTCTATTCCAAGGACAGCATCATCGAGGCCGCCGCGCACCACGCGCACGTCTCGCACAGCTGGATCGCCACCTACGGTTACTGGGCGGTGCTGGGCGGCGTGCTGATCACCAGCTTCTACAGCTTCCGCCTGCTGTTCCTGACCTTCCACGGCGCCGAGCGCTTCCGCGATGTGGCGCACGACGATCACGGCCATGGCCATGACCACGCGCATCACGACGCGCACGGCGATGCCGAGCACACCGATGCCGAGGCCCAGGTCCACGGTCACGGCGATCACGGCCACCACGGTCCGCACATCCCGCACGAGTCGCCCTGGGTGGTGACCCTGCCGCTAATCCTGCTGGCCATCCCCTCGGTGCTGATCGGCTTCTTCACGATCGGTCCGATGCTGTTCGGGACCGACTGGGCCGGCCACCACGCAGAGGGCGGCGTGCCGGGCCAGACGCTGAAGTTCTTCACCGGCATCATCGATTTCTACGATCCCGCGCGCGACACGGTTGGCGCGCTGGCCGAAGAGTTCCACGGCCCGGTGGCCTTCGCGCTGCACGGCTTCCTGGCCGCGCCGTTCTGGCTGACCCTGGCCGGCTTCGCCTTGGCCGCCGTGCTGTACCTGGTGCTCTCGCCGGAATGGCCGGCCAGGCTGCGCCAGCGCTTCTCCGGTCTGGTCAGGATCCTGGAGGCCAAGTACGGCTTCGACATCCTGTGGATCGACGGCTTCGCCGGCGGCGGTCTGCAGCTGGGCAGGATCTCGCGCTGGATCGACACCCGCATCATCGATGGCGTCTTCGTCAACGGCAGCGCTCGCGTGGTCGAGCTGGCCTCGCAGCTGCTGCGCCGCACCCAATCCGGTTTCCTCTACCACTACGCGTTCGCCATGATCATCGGCCTGGTTGCACTGCTGGCCGTCGTGTCTTGGGCCTGGCGCTGATCTGTACGGATACGAACACGTGTCGAACTTGCTGAGCATTCTGATCTGGCTGCCGATCCTCGGCGGTGCCCTGGCACTGGCGATGGGCACCGGCCGCGCCCAGGCCGCCCGCTGGCTGGCGCTGGTCGTGGCCCTGCTGACCTTCCTGGCGAGCCTGCCGCTGCTGATCCACTTCCAGTGGGGCAGTGCGGACATGCAGTTCGTCGAGAAGCACGCCTGGGTGCCGGCCTTCGACATCTGGTACGCGCTGGGCGCCGACGGCATCTCGGTCTCGCTGATCGTGCTGACCACGCTGACCACGGTGCTGGCGCTGATCGGCGCCTGGACGGCGGTGGACAAGCGCGTCAACCAGTACGTGGCCGCCTTCCTGATGCTCGAGGGCATGATGGTCGGCGTGTTCTGCGCCACCGACGCGATGCTGTTCTACGTGTTCTTCGAGGCGATGCTGATCCCGATGTTCCTGATCATCGGTGTCTGGGGCGGTCCGCGCCGCATCTACGCCTCGGTCAAGTTCTTCCTGTACACCTTCCTCGGCTCGGTGCTGATGCTGGTCGGCCTGGTCTACCTGTACATCAAGGGTGGCCAGCTGGGTCATGCCAGCTTCCAGTTCGCCGACCTGTACGTGCTGCCGCTGACCGCCAAGGAGCAGACCTGGCTGTTCTTCGCCTTCCTGATCGCCTTCGCGGTCAAGGTGCCGATGTTCCCGGTGCACACCTGGCTGCCGGACGCGCACGTGGAGGCGCCGACCGCCGGCTCGGTGATCCTGGCGGCGATCATGCTGAAGATCGGTGGCTACGGCTTCCTGCGCTTCTCGCTGCCCATCACGCCTGACGCCGCGCACGAGTGGGGCACGCTGGTCATCGTGCTGTCGCTGATCGGCGTGGTCTACGTCGGCCTGGTGGCGCTGGTCCAGGAGGACATGAAGAAGCTGATCGCCTATTCGTCGGTCTCGCACATGGGCTTCGTGACCCTGGGCACCTTCATCGCCTCGGGCCTGCTGCGCGACTACGACAACGTCGACGCGGCGCGCCTGGGCCTGCAGGGCGCGATGGTGCAGATGATCTCGCACGGCTTCGTCTCCGGCGCGATGTTCTCCTGCGTGGGCGTGGTCTATGACCGCATGCACACGCGCATGATCAAGGACTACGGCGGCGTGGCCAACGTGATGCCGTGGTTCGCGGTGTTCTTCGTGTTCTTCGGCATGGCCAACTCCGGCCTGCCGGGCACCAGCGGCTTCGTCGGCGAGTTCATGGTCATCCTGGCCAGCTTCCAGAAGCATCCCTACATCGCCTTCATCGCCGCGCTGACCCTGATCATCGGCGCCGGTTACACGCTGTGGCTGGTCAAGCGCGTGCTGTACGGCGAGGTCGCCAACAGCCACGTGGCCGAGCTGACCGACATCAACTGGCGCGAGGCGCTGGTGCTGGGGGTGTTCGCGGCCGGCACGCTGGCGCTGGGTGTCTATCCCAAGCCGCTGACCGACCTGCTGGAACCCTCGATCGCGCAACTGGCGATGCAGCTCGCCACCAGCAAGCTGTAAGGACTTCACGCCATGGCCGCTCCAATGCTTCCCTCCGCCCCCGTCACCGACCTGTTGCCGATCATTCCGGAACTGGTCGTCGTCGCCGGCGCCTTCGCGCTGCTGATCCTGGACGTGTTCCTGGACGCGCGCCGCCGCGCCATCACCCATGGCCTGACCCTGCTGGTGCTGGCGGTGACCTTCGTGCTGCTGGTCAGCCACGCCGGCGTGGACCTTTCTCAGGGTCCCGCCCACGTCTTCCACGGCATGTTCGTGCGCGATGCCCTGGCCGATGTGACCAAGGCCGCGATCGTGCTGGTCTCGGGCCTGTCGCTGATCTACGGCTGGCCTTACCTGCGCGAGCGCAATCTCTATCCGGGCGAGCTGCCGGTGCTGGTGCTGTTCGCCACGGCCGGCATGATGATGCTGGTCTCGGCCGGCAGCCTGGTGATGGTCTACCTGGGCCTGGAGCTGCTGTCGCTGTGCTCGTACGCGATGGTCGGCATGAACCGCGACAACGGCCTGTCCACCGAAGCGGCGATGAAGTACATCGTTCTTGGCTCGATCGCCTCGGGTCTGCTGCTGTACGGCATGTCGCTGGTGTACGGCGCCACCGGTTCGCTGGACCTGGCCCAGATCAACGGCGCGATCGCCGGCATCACCGATCGCCCGATGCTGCTGACCGGCATGGTGTTCATGGTCTGCGGCATCGCCTTCAAGCTGGGTGCCGCGCCGTTCCACATGTGGCTGCCGGACGTCTACCAGGGCGCGCCGACTCCGATCACGCTGTTCATCAGCTCCGGTCCCAAGCTGGCGGCCTTCGCGATGGCCTACCGCGTGCTGGAGCAGGGCGTCGGTCCCACCCAGCCGCAGTGGCATCTGCTGATGGCCGCCCTGGCGACGCTGTCGCTGGTGATCGGCAACGTGGTCGCCATTGCCCAGACCAACCTCAAGCGCATGCTGGCGTATTCGACCGTGTCGCACGTGGGCTTCCTGATCCTGGGCCTGGCCGGCGGCGGCGCGGAAGGCTACGCGGCGGCGCTGTTCTACGGCATCGCCTATGCGCTGATGTCGGCGGCCTCGTTCGGGGCGATCCTGGTGCTCTCGCGCGCGGGTTTCGAGGCCGACACGATCGACGACTTCAAGGGCCTGAGCGCGCGCAGTCCGTGGATGGCGGGCATGGTGCTGTGCGTGATGGCCTCGCTGGCCGGCGTGCCGCCGTTCCTGGGCTTCTGGGCCAAGCTGGTGGTGCTGCGCGCGGCGGTCAACGGCAACCTGATGTGGCTGGCGCTGGTGGGCGTGGTGTGCGCGGTGATCGGCGCGTTCTACTACCTGCGGGTGATCAAGGTGATGTACTTCGACGAGCCGGTGGGTTCCCTTCCGGCCCCGCGTTCAGGTAAACTGGTGCCCGTGGTGTTTGGTGTCAATGCACTGGGCCTGCTGGTCCTGGGCATCGCCTGGAATCCGGTGCTGACCTGGTGCAAGGCCGCCTTCGGCATTTGATACAAAAGAAGTTTCAGGGCTTGCATAAATCCCGCTGATTCTTCATAATTCCGCTTCTGCTGCGGGGTGGAGCAGTCTGGCAGCTCGTCGGGCTCATAACCCGAAGGTCGCAGGTTCAAATCCTGCCCCCGCTACCAAGTTTCCGGCATCGAAGTCCGCTTCGATCGCCAGGAGCCTGGGCTCGTAGAAACGCTTGTTCCCGTTTCTACATCCAGCGTCATCGGAAAAGGGCCCATTGGGCCCTTTTCCGTTTCTGAAAAACGCATTACGACGAGACTTCCGCCACGTGAGCGACAAGGCCACCGAGATCGCACAGCTGCTGCAGCCCACCGTCGAGGCCTTGGGCCTTGAACTGCTGGGCGTGGAATACCTGCCGGCCGCCGGCAACGCCACGCTGCGCCTCTACATCGACGTCGTCGAGGCCGAGCGCGAGGCGCGCGTGATCAACATCGACGACTGCGAGGCCGTCAGCCGCGAGGTCTCGGCCCAGCTGGACGTGGAGGACCCGATCAGCGGCAACTACACGCTGGAAGTGTCCTCACCCGGCGTGGATCGCCCGCTGTTCACCGCGGCGCAGTTCGCGCGCTTCATCGGCGAGGACGCCAAGGTCGTGCTGAAGCTGCCGCAGGACGGACGCCGTCGGCTGCAGGGCCGCATCGTGTCGATCGAGGGCGAGGCGATCACGCTGGCCTTCGACAACCAGCAGCTGACCATCGCCGGCGACAACCTGGACAAGGCGCGGCTGATGCCCGACTGGGTCGCGCTGGGCCTGGCGCCGCAGCCGAAGAAGAAAGACGTGGGTGCCGGCAAGGCCAAGAAGAAGCCTGCCGCGCCCAAGCAAGCGCATTGATACCAACCCAACCCAACGACGACCCACGCGGTCGCGCTCGGAGTGAAAGATGAGTAAGGAATTGTTGCTGGTGGTGGATGCGGTCGCCAACGAGAAGGGCGTGCCGCGCGAGGTGATCTTCGAGGCCATCGAGGCCGCGCTGGCATCCGCCGCCAAGAAGCGCTACCCCGACCAGGACGTGCTGGCGCGCGTGTCCATCGACCAGAAGGACGGCACCTACGAGACCTTCCGCCGCTGGGAAGTGGTGGCCGACGACGTGGTCATGGAGTCGCCCGATCGCCAGATCCGCCTGATGGACGCGGTCGACGAGGCCGAAGGCGTCGAGGTGGGCGACTACATCGAGGAGCAGATCGAGAACCCCGACTTCGGCCGCATCGCCGCCCAGGCCGCCAAGCAGGTCATCGTGCAGCGCGTGCGCGAGGCCGAGCGCGCGCAGGTGGTCGATGCGTGGAAGGATCGCGTCGGCGAGCTGGTCACCGGCATCGTCAAGCGCGCCGAGCGCGGCAACATCTACGTGGACCTGGGCGGCAACGCCGAGGCCTTCATCGCCAAGGACAAGGGCATCCCGCGCGACGTGCTGCGCGCCGGCGACCGCGTGCGCGGCTACCTGTTCGACGTGCGTTCCGAGCCGCGTGGCCCGCAGCTGTTCATCAGCCGCGCCGCGCCGGAATTCATGATGGAGCTGTTCAAGCTGGAAGTGCCGGAAGTGGGCCAGGGCCTGGTCGAGATCAAGGCCTGCGCGCGCGATCCGGGCGACCGCGCCAAGATCGCCGTGCTGGCCCACGACACCCGCACCGATCCGATCGGCGCCTGCATCGGCATGCGCGGTTCGCGCGTGCAGGCGGTGAGCAACGAGCTCAACGGCGAGCGCGTGGACATCGTGCTGTGGAACGACAACCCGGCCAACTTCGTCATCAACGCGATGGCGCCGGCCGAGGTGCAGTCGATCATCGTCGACGAGGACCGCCATTCGATGGACCTGGCCGTGGCCGAGGACCGCCTGGCCCAGGCCATCGGCAAGGGCGGCCAGAACGTGCGCCTGGCCAGCCGCCTGACCGGCTGGCAGCTCAACGTGATGACCCAGGACCAGGTCGCGGCCAAGTCCGAGGCCGAGCAGGGCGTGGCCCGCCAGCTGTTCATGGACAAGCTGGAAGTGGACGAGGAGATCGCGCAGATCCTGGTCGCCGAAGGCTTCAGCACGGTCGAGGAAATCGCCTACGTTCCGGTCGGCGAGCTGCTGGCGGTGGAGGGCTTCGACGAGGACATCGTCGAGGAACTGCGCGCCCGCGCACGCGACGCGCTGCTCAACGAGGCGCTGGCCGCCGAGGAGAGCGCCGGTGGCGACGGCCCGGCCGAGGACCTGCTGGCCCTGGACGGCATGGACGAGGCCACCGCCTACGCCCTGGCCTCGCACGGGGTGCGTACCAGCGAGGACCTGTCGGACCTGGCGGCCGACGAGGTGATGGAGTTCGGCATCGAGGGCATGGACGAGGCCCACGCCGCCGCCCTGATCCTGGCCGCCCGCGCCGAGGAGATCGCCCGCCTGGAGCGTGGCGAATGAGCCGGCCATGAACATCGCCCTGAATCCTTCAGGGTTTAGAATTCGCGTTTCCCTTGCTCTGGGCGAGGGGGCGCCAACCAGATCATAGGATCCGAATGTCGCAGCAAACCACCATCCGCAAGCTCGCCGAACTGGTCAACACGCCGGTCGACAAACTGATCGAACAGCTGGCCGAGGCCGGCATGAAGTTCAGTGGCCCCGACCAGGAAGTGTCCAGCACCGAAAAGATGAAGCTGCTCGGCTTCCTGCGTCGCACCCACGGCAAGGCCGACGGTGAGACCGAGGAGGCCGCCGCCTCGCGGAAGATCACCCTGGCCCGTCGCAAGGTGCAGGAAGTGACCGTCAAGTCCGGCCGCAGCAATTCCACCGTGGCGGTGGAAGTGCGCCAGAAGCGCACCTACGTCAAGCCGACCGAGGCCCAGGCCAGCGAGGCGCGCCGCGCCGGCAGCGCCGCGGCCGCCAACGGCGGCGACGAGCGCGCCGAGATCCTGCGCAAGCTGGAAGAGTCGCGCCAGCGCAACCTGGCCGAACAGCAGCGCCTGGCTGAGGTCGACCGTGCGCGCGCCGAGGAACTCGAGCGCAAGCGCCAGGAAGAGCTCGCCGCGCGCGCCGCCGCCGAGGCCGAGGCCCGTGCCGAAGCGCAGTCCGTGGACGACGAGGCGGTCGCCGAGGAGCCGGCGGCGCCGTCGGCCCCGCCGGCGCGCACGCCCATCGACGAGCGCAACGGCCCGATCGCCGGCATGTCCTCCATCCGCGTCCCGGCCAAGCCCACCGCTCCGCGCAGCACGCCGGCCCCGGCCCGCAAGGAGCCCGAGCGTGGCGCCGGCGCGGCCGCGGCCAAGCACAAGACCCGCGGCTCGCACGCGATGGTCGCCGGCGTCGAGGACGACGACAGCACCCAGCGCTTCGCCGGTCAGCTGCACCTGTCGGCCGCCGACCGCGCCCGTCGCGGCGCCGCGCGCGGCAAGCCCAAGCCCCGCCGCCAGCTCGAGCAGAGCCGCGGCGGTTCGGGCAGCCACCAGTTCGAGCGTCCGACCGCCCCGGTCGTGCGCGAAGTGGCCATCGGCGATGCGATCACCGTCGGCGACCTGGCGCAGAAGCTCGCGCTCAAGGGCGGCGACGTGGTCAAGGCGCTGTTCAAGATGGGCGTGATGGCCACCATCACCCAGACCATCGACCACGACACCGCCGCGCTGGTCACCGAGGAGCTGGGCCACAAGGTGGTCAAGGCCAATACCGATTCGGCCGAGGACGCGCTGCTGGCCCACGCCGAGGAAGTGCAGGGCGATCAGGCCCCGCGTCCGCCGGTGGTCACCATCATGGGCCACGTCGACCACGGCAAGACCTCGCTGCTGGACTACATCCGCCGCACCAAGGTCGCCACCGGCGAGGCCGGCGGCATCACCCAGCACATCGGCGCTTACCACGTGGAAACCGCCAACGGCGTCATCAGCTTCCTGGACACCCCGGGCCACGCGGCGTTCACCGCCATGCGTGCGCGCGGCGCCAAGCTGACCGACATCGTGGTCCTGGTGGTGGCCGCCGACGACGGCGTCATGCCGCAGACGATCGAGTCGGTGCAGCAGGCCAAGGCGGCCGGCGTGCCTCTGATCGTGGCGATCAACAAGATGGACAAGTCCGACGCCGACCCGCTGCGCGTGAAGAACGAGTTGCTGGCCCACGACGTGGTCGCCGAGGAGTTCGGCGGCGACACCCAGTTCATCGAGCTGTCGGCCAAGACCGGCCAGGGCGTGGATGCGCTGCTGGACGCGATCAGCCTGCAGGCCGAGGTGCTGGAACTGCGCGCCGTGCCCGAGGGCCGTGCCACCGGCACGGTCATCGAGTCCTCGCTGGACAAGGGCCGTGGCCCGGTCGCCACCGTGCTGGTCCAGCAGGGCCTGCTCAAGAAGGGCGACTACCTGGTCTGCGGCATCCAGTACGGCCGCGTGCGCGCGCTGTTCGACGAGACCGGCGGCCAGCCGGCCTCGGCCGGTCCGTCGATCCCGGTCCAGGTCCTGGGCCTGTCCGGCGTGCCCGACGCGGGCGACGACTTCGTGGTCGTCGACGACGAGCGCCTGGCCAAGGAAGTGGCCCAGCAGCGCGACGCCAAGCGCCGCGAGTCGCGCCTGGTGGCCTCGGCCGGCAGCCGCATGGAAGACATCATGGCCCAGCTGGGCAAGGGCGAGGGCCAGCTGAGCCTCAACCTGATCGTCAAGGCCGACGTGCAGGGCTCGGTGGAAGCGCTGCGCCATTCGCTGGTGGCGCTGTCCAACGAGGACATCCGCATCAACATCATCAGCTCCGGCGTGGGCGGCATCACCGAGTCGGACGCCAACTCGGCGGTCGCCTCCAAGGCCACGATCATCGGCTTCAACGTGCGTGCCGACGCCTCGGCCCGCCGCATCGTCGAAGCCAATGGCGTGGACATGCGCTACTTCTCGATCATCTACGACGTGATCGACCAGGTGAAGCAGGTGGCGTCTGGTCTGCTGGGCGTGGAGATCCGCGAGGAGATCATCGGTATCGCCCAGGTGCGCGACGTGTTCCGCAGCTCCAAGTTCGGCGCGGTGGCCGGCTGCATGGTCATCGAGGGCGTGGTCAAGCGCTCCAAGCCGATCCGCGTGCTGCGCGACAACACGGTCATCTTCGAGGGCGAGCTGGAATCGCTGCGCCGCTTCAAGGAGAACGTGGACGAAGTTCGCAACGGCACCGAGTGCGGCATCGGCGTGAAGGCCTACAACGACGTCAAGGCCGGCGACCAGATCGAGTGCTTCGAGCGCATCGAGGTGCAGCGCACGCTGTGATCGCGCCCGCCCGCGCCGCGGCGGTTCCCCGAGGGAATCGCCGCCGGCGCAGGCGCCGTGATCGCCGCATCGCCCCATTGCCATGCCGACCAAATCCTTCCATCGCACCGACCGTGTCGCCGCCCAGCTCCGTCGTGAGCTGGGCACGCTGGTGCACGAAGCCGTGCGCGAGCACGGCCTGCCGTCGGTCAGCGTGTCCGACGTCGAAGTCACCCGCGACCTGGCCCACGCCAAGGTGTTCGTCACCGCCCTGATGGCCGAGCGCTCCACCGAAGCGGTCAAGGGCCTGAAGGAACTGGCGCCGCAGATCCGTTACGCCCTGGCGCGTGCGGTGAAGATGCGCCACGTGCCTGAACTGCATTTCCACTACGACGATTCGGTCGACCGCGGCGAGCGCATCGAGACGCTGCTGCGCGAGAATCCGCTGCCGTCCGATTCCGGGTCCGACCAGGACTGATGACCGCCACCGACGCCGCCGCGATGCCGGACGCCGACGGTGCCGGACGCGGCGGTTCGGCGCGCGCCGACCAGCCGCGCGGCAAGCGTCCGCAGCGCCCGCGCACCAAGTTCAGACGCGTCGACGGCATCCTGCTGCTGGACAAGCCTGGCGGGATGAGCTCCAACCAGGCCCTGCAGCGGGCCCGGCATCTGTTCGGCGCGGAGAAGGGCGGCCACACCGGCGCGCTCGACCCGCTGGCCACCGGCCTGCTGCCGCTGTGCTTCGGCGAGGCGACCAAGATCGCTGGCAGCCTGCTGGGCTCTGCCAAGGCCTACGACACCGTGGCCCGGCTGGGCCAGGTCACCGACACCGACGATGCCGAGGGCCAGGTGCTGCGCGAGCGGCCGGTCCAGGCCTATCCGATCGACCGGCTGGATGCGGCCCTGCGCGCGCTGACCGGGCATCTGCAGCAGCGCCCGCCGATCTATTCGGCGCTCAAGCGCGGCGGCGAGCCGCTGTACGCCAAGGCCCGGCGCGGCGAGGTGGTGGAGGTCGAATCCCGCCCCGTCTACGTGCGCGCCTTCGAGCTGCAGTCGGCCGCCGACCTGCTCGACGGGGGCGAGCCGCTGCTGCGCCTGCATGTCGAATGCGGCTCGGGCACCTACGTGCGCAGCCTGGTGCGCGACCTGGGCGAGGCGCTGGGCTGCGGCGCGCACGTGGCGCAGCTGCGCCGGCTGTGGGTCGACCCGTTTCGCGAGCCGCGCATGTGGACCCTGGAGCAGCTCGAGGCCCTGGCCGAGCGCGACCCGCGCAGCCTGCGCGCCTGCCTGCTGCCGGTCGAGGCCGGGATGGTCGGCCTGCCGCGCATCGACCTGACCGACGAGGCCGCCGCGCGCCTGCAGCAGGGCCAGCGCCTGTCCGGCGTGCCCGGGCCGGCCGGGACCGTGGCCGTGTTCGCCGGGTCCGGCCAGGTCCTGGGACTGGGACAGCTGTCCAGGGATGGGCTGCTTTCGCCCCAGCGGCTGTTCAACTGGCCGACCGACGGCGCGGCGTCATCGCCCTGAAACCTTGTGCCACCGGGTGCTGGCCCCTACAATGCTGCGGCCTTTTCAGGCCCCGGGCCGATCACGGCCTTCACCATCATCGCAAGCGGCGGACCAGGCGGTGCGCGCGGAGGACAGCCCGCGTTCCTGCAGGTCGCGCATCAACCAAGAGAAATCGACATGTCCATCGACACCCAGAAAGTCATTGAAGACAACAAGCGCGGCGCCAACGACACCGGCTCGCCGGAAGTCCAGGTCGCCCTGCTGACCGCCCGCATCGAGATGCTGACCGAGCACTTCAAGACCCACAAGAAGGATCACCACAGCCGTCGCGGCCTGCTGCAGCTGGTCAACCGCCGCCGCAGCCTGCTCGACTACCTGCACCGCAAGGATGCCCCGCGTTACAAGGCCCTGATCGAGAAGCTGGGCCTGCGTCGCTAAAACCAGATGACCGACCGCGGCGCAGTGATGCGCCGCGGTTCGTTTTTTCCGGCGCCAGGAAAAGACGCACTGCAACAAAGTGGCCGCATACGGTGGCCGCCCGGGCACGGCAGGGGCCGTCGGCCGGGACAACCAGATTCGAGACCCTTAGGAAACCCACGTGGCAAAAATCACCAAGACCTTCCAGTACGGCAAACACACCGTCACCCTCGAGACCGGCGAGATCGCCCGTCAGGCCAGCGGTGCCGTCATCGTCAAGATGGACGACACCGTACTGCTGGTCAGCGCCGTCGCCGCCAAGAGCGCGCGCGAGGGCCAGGACTTCTTCCCGCTGACGGTGGACTACCAGGAGAAGTTCTACGCCGGCGGCCGCATCCCCGGTGGCTTCTTCAAGCGCGAAGGCCGCGCCACGGAGAAGGAGACGCTGATCTCGCGCCTGATCGACCGTCCGATCCGTCCGCTGTTCCCCGAGGACTACAAGAACGAAGTCCAGATCATCGCCACGGTGATGTCGCTGAACCCGGAGATCGACGGCGACATCGCCGCCCTGATCGGCGCCTCGGCCGCCCTGTCGCTGGCCGGCACCCCGTTCAAGGGCCCGATCGGCGCCGCCAAGGTCGGCTACAAGAACGGCGAATACATCCTCAACCCGACCGTGTCGGAGCTGAAGGACTCGCAGCTGGAGCTGGTCGTGGCCGGTACCGCCAATGCGGTGCTGATGGTCGAGTCCGAAGCCGCGCTGCTGTCCGAGGAAGTGATGCTGGGCGCGGTGACTTTTGGCCATCGCGAGATGCAGAAGGTCATCAACGCGATCAACGAGCTGACCGTCGAAGCCGGCACCAAGCCCTCCAGCTGGGTCGCCCCGGCCAAGAACGAGGCGCTGATCTCGGCGCTGAAGGAAGCCGTCGGCGGCAAGCTGGCCGAGGCCTTCCAGGTGCGCGACAAGCTGCAGCGCCGCGACGCCATCGCCGCGATCAAGAAGGACGTCACCGAGGCCCTGGCCGGCCGCCTGGAAGCCGAGGGCTGGGACAAGGCCGAGCTGTCCAAGGAGTTCGGTGAACTGGAATACCGCACCATGCGCGACTCGGTGCTGGACACCAAGATCCGCATCGACGGCCGTGCGCTGGACACCGTGCGCCCGATCTCCGTGCAGGCCGGCGTGCTGCCGCGCACCCACGGCTCGGCGCTGTTCACCCGCGGCGAGACCCAGGCGATCGTGGTCACCACGCTGGGCACCGCCCGCGATGGCCAGGTGATCGACGCGGTCAGCGGCGAGTACAAGGACAACTTCCTGTTCCACTACAACTTCCCGCCGTACTCGGTGGGCGAGTGCGGCCGCTTCGGCGCGCCGAAGCGTCGCGAGATCGGCCACGGCCGTCTGGCCAAGCGCGGCGTGCTGGCCGTGATGCCGACCCTGGAAGAGTTCCCGTACACCATCCGCGTGGTCTCGGAGATCACCGAGTCCAACGGCTCCTCGTCGATGGCCTCGGTGTGCGGTTCGTCGCTGGCGCTGATGGACGCCGGCGTGCCGGTCAAGGCGCCGGTGGCGGGTATCGCGATGGGCCTGGTGAAGGAGGACGACCGCTTCGTGGTGCTGTCCGACATCCTGGGTGACGAGGATCACCTGGGCGACATGGACTTCAAGGTCGCCGGTACCTCCGAGGGCGTGTCCGCGCTGCAGATGGACATCAAGATCGAAGGCATCACCGAAGAGATCATGAAGCAGGCGCTGGAGCAGGCCAAGGCCGGCCGTCTGCACATCCTCGGCGAGATGTCCAAGGCGCTGACCAGCCCGCGCGCCGAGCTGTCCGACTACGCGCCGCGCCTGATCACCATCAAGATCCACCCCGACAAGATCCGCGAAGTGATCGGCAAGGGCGGCTCGGTCATCCAGGCGATCACCAAGGAGACCGGCACCCAGATCGACATCCAGGACGACGGCACGATCACCATCGCCTCGGTCAACGGCGCTGCCGGCCAGGCCGCCAAGTCGCGCATCGAGCAGATCACCTCGGACATCGAGCCGGGCCGCATCTACGAGGGCAAGGTCGCCAAGCTGATGGACTTCGGCGCGTTCGTGACCATCGCCCCGGGCAAGGACGGTCTGGTGCACGTGTCGCAGATTTCCTCCGAGCGCGTGGAGAAGGTCTCCGACAAGCTCAAGGAAGGCGACGTGGTCAAGGTCAAGGTGCTGGAAGTGGACAAGCAGGGCCGCATCCGCCTGTCCATGAAGGCCGTGGAAGAAGGCGAGGGCGTGACCGAGTAATCGGTTGGCCAGCGCTTGAGTAGAAGAAGGCGGGCTTTGGCCCGCCTTCTTCTTTTGAGATTTTTCCCGCTTGATCGAGGGATCGCGGCGCGCGGGCGATCGTGGGCTTCGGAGGGGCAGCGCTCCGGTGAACTGGGGCCGCTTTTCCCTCAATCAGGGCATCCTGCCCTGATTCGGGCGCTCGGCTTGCTGTCTTGGCGCTGGACCCGCGACGGGCGGTGGCCGCGTCGTGTCAGCGCACGGGCAGGCGGATCGTCGCCCGCAATCCCTGTGGCGTGCGGTTGGCCAGGAGCAGCCGGCCGCCGTGCGCTTCGGCGATGCGCTCGGCGATGGCCAGGCCCAGGCCGGCGCCGCCGGTCGCGCGGCTGCGTGAGGTTTCCAGGCGCTTGAACGGCGTGGTAATGCCGGCGAGCTGGTCCTCCGGGATGCCGGGACCCTCGTCGTCGACGTGCAGGTCGATCCGGTCCGCGTGCGCTTCGATGCCCAGGCGCGCGCTGCCGGCGAAGCGCAGCGCGTTGTCGAGCAGGTTGTCGATCGCGCGGTGCAGCGCGGTGGCATCGGCCTGGACGCGCGCGTCCGAACCTGCTGGCAGGAAGGCCACGTCCTGGCCCAGCGACTGCCGGTCCGTCGCGATCGCGGCGACCAGCGCCTCGAGGTCGACCGGTTCCGGCCGCGCCGGCTGCGCCTGCGCGCGCGCGTAGGCGAGCATCTGCTCGATCATGGCGGCCATGCGGTCGAGGTCGCCGATCATGCGCTGGCGGTCCTCGCCGGGGACGAGCTCGGCGCGGATGCGCAGGCCGGTCAGCGGCGTGCGCAGGTCGTGGGCGATGGCGGCGAAGGCCTGCAGGCGTTCGCCGGCATGCCGGGCCAGGCGGGCGTGCATGGCGTTCATCGCCTCGCCGACCGCGCGCAGTTCCGGGGGGCCGTCGAGCGGGAAGCCGGCGCCGCTGTCCAGGTCGCTTGCCGCCGCCGCCCGCGCCAGGCGCTGGATCGGCCGGGACAGCCGCCTGGCGGCGAACCATACCGGCAGCGCCAGCAGGACCATCGCCACGCCGAACGCCGCCGTCATCCGCAGCCGCCAGCCCGCCAGTCGCTGGTCGATCGGCGTCAGCGTGCGCCAGCGTCCGTCGCTGCCCTGGAGCGCCGCGGTGAAGGCGGGCAGCGAGGTGTCCATGCCGACCCGCGCATCGGCGTCGTAGCGCATCTGGAAGCCGCGCGCGTCGCTGTCCACCAGCAGGGTGCGGTCGCCGACCAGGACCACACTCTGCCCGTTGCCGCTGGCCTTGCCCGTGCCCGCCGCGTCCAGCCAGCACGCCCGTACGCGCCCCGGCGGGGTGTGTGTGGCCTGCGCCAGCGTGGCCTCCACCGGGGCGACGCCGGGACAGCCGGGCGGGGCGGCGCGCGGCTCGATCCTGAAGCGGCCGCCGTGCTGCCCGGCGAGCGCCGCCACGGCCTCGCGCACGCTCATGCGGATGGGCGCGGGCGTGGGCGTGGCCAGCACGATGCTGAAGCACAGGGCGAAGGCGAGCACCAGGGTGACCAGCGCCAGCGCCGCCACCTGGACCAGGATGGGCGGCGGCCTCATCCGCGCGTCACCGACGCCTGGAAGCGGTAGCCGAGGCTGCGCACGGTCTCGATCAGCGCAGCGTCCCCCGCCGCGGCCAGGCGCCGGCGCAGGCGGCTGACCGCCAGGTCGATCGCGCGGTCGAACGGCCCTTCCGCCGCCTCATGGGTCAGGTCCAGCAGCCGCTCGCGGCTGAGCACGCGGGCGGGGTGGCGGACGAAGGCGAGCAGCATCCGAGCCTCCCCGGCGGTGAGCGGAACCGTCGCGCCATCGGGCGCGGTCAGGCGATGGGCGTCCGCGTCGAACACCCAGCCCGAGAACAGGTAGGGCCGCGTCTGCGCCGGTACGCGCGGCGCCTGCCGGCGCAGGATGGCGCGCACCCGGGCCAGCAGTTCGCGCGGGTCGAACGGCTTGCCCAGGTAGTCGAACGCGCCGACCTCCAGGCCGACCACGCGGTCGGTCACTTCCACCAGCGCGCTGAGCAGCAGGACCGGCGGGCCGTCCTGGCTCAGGCGCCGGCAGATCGACAGCCCGTCCTCGCCCGGCAGCATGATGTCGAGGATGACCAGGTCGGCCGGCTGCTGCAGCAACAGCGTATCCAGGCCCGCGGCGTCCGCGGTGGCGCGCACGTCGAAGCCGTGCCGGCGCAGGTAGGCCACGATGGCCTCGCGCACGCTCTCGTCGTCCTCGACCACGACGATCCGGTTGTCCTTGCCTGCCATGGGCCTTTGATAGAACGGAGACGTATCGGGATTGTGTCGCCATCGCCGGTGGCGATACAGGCCGGGCATCGAGGCGATACGGTGCGGCGCTGGAATGGCGGCCTCGTCCACTTCCTGGAGTCACCCATGCGCCTGCGTGCGATGTTCCGTTCCCTTTGCTGGCTCGGACTTGGCGGCGGTGCTGCCGTCCTCCCTGCGCAAGCGCTATCGATGACGGCGGACGGCCAGGACGACGCGGCATCGATTGCCGCGGCGGCCATCGCCGAGTACCGGGTGCTGTGCGAGCGCGACCATGCGCGGCTGTGGGGCCAGAGTCTGTGCGGCCCGATCCTGCTGGTCGAGCGCGACACGCGCGCGCTGTTCGTGGACCGCGATGTGCCCGGGCAGGGCCTGCAGCGGCGACACGGCGTGTTCGTGGGCCAGCTGCCTGCGGACATCGGCATCGCCAACACCGCCACCGAGTGGGCCGGGCTGCGCTGGACGATGCTGCAGCTGCCGTTGCCGCGGGAGCGGCAGGCGCGTGCCGAGCTGCTGATGCACGAGGCCTTCCACCGCATCCAGCCGGAGCGCCTGCCAGCGCCCGTCGCGCCGCTGCCCGAGCACCTGGACCAGTTCGACGGGCGTGTCGGGTTGCGGCTGGAATGGCGGGCGCTCGCGCAGGCGCTGCGCAGCAGCGGCGCGCAGCGCCAGGCGGCCATCGCCGATGCGCTGGCGTTCCGCGCCTGGCGGCGGCAGCGCTTCGAGGACGCGGCCGTGCGCGAGAACGCGCTGGAGATCAACGAGGGGCTGGCCGAATACACCGGCCGGCGCCTCGGCGACGCGGGCGATCCCGCCGTGTCGGCCATCGCCACGCTGGAGGACTACGACCACAGGCGCGGCTATGTGCGCAGCTTCGCCTATGCGTCCGGGCCGGCCTATGGCCTGCTGCTGGACGCGCTGGCGCCGGGCTGGCGCCGCGGCCTGCGGCCGGACAGCGATCTGGGGACGCTGCTGCGGCACGCCGCCGGCGACCCGCCGCTGCCCGATCCCGCCGTGGCCGGCCAGCGCTACGGCGAGGAGGCGATCCGCCGCGAGGAAACCACGATCCGCGAGGCGCACGACCAGCAGGCCGCGCAGTGGCGCGCGCAGCTGGTGGACGGCCCGCTGCTGCGGCTGGCGCTGGTGCACATGACCATCGAGTTCGACCCGCGCACCGTGTTTCCGCTGCCGCCGCACGGCACGGTCTACCCGCACGCGATCATCCGCGACGACTGGGGCACGCTGACGGTCGAGCGCGGCGTGCTGCTCGCGGGCGACTGGAAGACCGCGACGGTCGCCGGGCCTGCCAGCGCCGTGGACGGCCGTTACCAGGGCGCCGGATGGACGCTGGCGCTGGCGGCGGGCTGGGAGCTGGCCGACGGCGTCGTGCGTCGTCGATCCGAGGCCGAACGCCAGGCCCCGGCGTCGCCCAACCGGTGAGGGCATGCGCGGGGATCGCCAACGAACACCGCCTCGCGGCTCGCGTGGCGGCGAAGAAGCGCTCGGCCACGGCCGCGCGCGCTGCGCATGATGCCGGCGCGGGCGCGACTACAATGCGCGTTTGACCGCCTCGCTTCCGCCATGCCCTACACCCCGATCACCGGCACGCTCGGCTACGTGCTCTCGCCCGACGGCACGCAGGTGCTGATGATCCACCGCAACGCGCGCCCCGAGGACGAACACCTGGGCAAGTACAACGGGCTGGGCGGCAAGCTGGAGAACGACGAGGACATCGCCGCCGGCATGGTGCGCGAGATCGCCGAGGAGGCCGGTATCGCATGCACCGCGATGGAGCTGCGCGGCACCATCAGCTGGCCCGGCTTCGGCCGCAACGGCGAGGACTGGCTGTGCTTCATCTTCCTCATCACCGCCTGGACCGGCACGCCGCTGACCTCCAACCCGGAGGGCACGCTGGAGTGGGCGCCGATCGAGCGCCTCGGCGAGCTGCCCATGTGGGAAGGCGATCGTCACTTCCTGCCGCTGGTGTTCGATGGCGACCCGCGCCCGTTCCATGGCGTGATGCCGTATCGCAACGGACGCATGGTGTCCTGGAGCTTCAGCCGCTTCTGATCCGCGCGTGGCAAGGCAACGGGCCGACTGCCGTCCGATGGCGCGGCGGTCGCGCTTCCATGCCGCGCCGGGATGGTGGATGCCTCCGCTGCGCGTCCTGGCGGCGTCGTGATTCCGGACGGCGATGCGGGCGCGGGTCTCCGCAGTGCATCAGCGCGCGATTCATGGACAGCGTCCGCGGCGGCGGCTCGCCCTGATGCGCTCCGCCGCCCGCAAGGCCGTGGAACCGGCTTTCGACGCGTTGATGCGGCCCCGTGTGCTTCTCCACAGCCGGTGTGGATGAGTGCTGGGGCAAGCGTGTGGATAACCCGCGCACGCCCAGACGCGGCGCGGCCCCCGCCGGACATGGCGAAAAAATGACCAGCGCGCGACGGTTCATCCACAGGGGCTGTGGATGGTCTCCGGACAAACATGTGGATAAGCGCAGGAGCGCCTTGCAGGGCAGGCGTGTCAAGCGGATTGGCACAAAAATGACCAGGCGGATCGCACGTCGTCGCGCAGCGCCGTGGAACCTTGCGGCCGATGCCCGCCTGCCGAGCGAGGCTGCGCGGTTCGCACCGTCCGCTCGCCGGCGACCGCGGCGGCGAGCGCTTCAGTCCACCGCGCGCAGCGCGATCACCGCGTTGAGCCCGCCAAAGGCGAAGGAATTGCTCAGCACCGCGCGCACCGGGCGGGCGCGCGCCCGGTTGGGCACGTAGTCCAGGTCGCAATCCGGGTCGGCATCGAGGAAGTTGGCGGTGGGCGGCACCACCTGTTCGCGCAGCGCGCCGATCGCCGCCACCAGCTCCAGCGCGCCGGCGGCGCCGAGCGCGTGGCCGTGCACCGCCTTGGTCGAGCTGACCGCCAGCGCCTGCGCGTGCGCGCCGAACACCTGCCGCAGCGCGCGGGTCTCGCAGCGGTCGTTGGCCTGGGTGCCGGTGCCGTGGGCGTTGACGTAGTCGATCCGGTCCGGCGCCAGGCCGGCATCCTCCAGCGCCAGGCGCATGGCCGCCGCCATGCCGTCGACGCTGGGCGCGACGATGTCGCCGGCATCGGCGCTCATGCCGAATCCCGCCAGCCCGGCCAGCGGCCGCGCGCCGCGTGCCGCGGCGTGGGCCGCGCTTTCCAGCACGAACATGCCGGCGCCTTCGCCCAGCACCAGGCCGCTGCGCTGCGCGCAGAACGGCCGGCAGGTGTCGTCGCTGACCACGCGCATCGCCTCCCAGGCGCGGATCAGGGCCAGGCTCAGGCAGGCCTCGCTGCCGCCGGCGATGGCCACGTCAGCCAGGCCGTGGCGGACCAGCAGCGCGGCCTGGGCCAGAGCATGGTTGGCCGAGGCGCAGGCGCTGGACACGGCGAAGGCCGGACCGCGCAGGCCGAAGGCGATGCTGATCTGGCTGGCCGCGGCGTTGTTCATGCTGCGCACGATGGTCAGCGGATGCAGGCGTTCGGCCTGTTCGCGATAGAGCCGGCGCGACTGCTCGTCGCGGCTGAGCTCGGCACCGACGCCGGTGCCGACCACCACCGCGCAACGCGCGCGGCGCGCGGTATCGGGCCCAAGGCCGGCCTGGGTCACCGCTTCCTGGGCGGCGACCAGGGCCATCTGGGTCATGCGGTCGAGCTGGCCGGGGGCGATACCGCCCAGCTGCGCCGCCTTCGGGGCGAAGCCCGGCAGGGTCGCGGCGACCCGCATCTTCAGGCGGCTGTGCGGATCGGGCGAGGGCAGGGCGGCGATGCCACTGCGGCCCTCGCGCATCGCGCGCCACAGCGCCGGCGCGCCCAGGCCCAGCGCGCTGACCGCGCCCATGCCGGTGACCACCACGCGCCGTGCCTGCGCAGAGGCGTCCATGCGCCCCTCAATGCGCCGGCTGGGCCGTGGCCGTCGCCTTGGCCGCCAGGGCCTCTTCGACCGCCTGCACCAGCTTGCCGAGCGCGCCGTCGTCCACGCCCCGATCGCCCTGGGGGAAGGTGATGTCGAAGTGCTCCTCGATGTCGAACAGGATTTCGATGGCCTCGAGCGAATCCACGCCCAGGTCCTGCAGTCTGGTGTCCGGGGTCAGGCGCGCCGGGTCGATCCCGGCCCCCTTGGCGACAATGCTGTGAATCTGCGATTCGATGGACGGCGTCATGGCAGTGCTCCGCGGAAGGGAAGGCCACCACACGGCTCCCGCCGTCGGTGGAGCGCACGCTGCGGCCTTGGCCGCTGCATCCACCCCTCACGCTAGACGCCCAATCTTCCAGGTGCCTTTCGTCCAACCACCGCGTCGGCGGCCCTTCAGCTGGCGGTACGCCCCCGCTGGCGCCTGCGAGCGGGGAAGGACCGGGGAAAGCCGCGGCGTATCCGCGTGGAAACCGCAGCGTGATGCGTGGCGGGCCATGCGCGCATCCCCAGCGGCCGTGCGCGCCGTCGAGCGGTCTTGATCGCCGCGCGACGCCGCCCTTGGCAGGCTGGCGGCCCGTCTTCCGTCGCGAGCACGCGCGCCATGTCACGACCCCGCCATTTCTCGATGCTGCGCGATTTCCAGCTGGCCGACTGGTTCACGCTGGGCAACGCCTTCTGCGGCAGCGGTGCCGTGTTCGCCGCGCTGCACTACATGCAGCAGGGCCGGGTGGGGGTGCTGCTGGCCGGCATGGCGCTGATCCCGCTGGCCTTCATCTTCGATGCGCTCGATGGCCGGGTGGCGCGCTGGCGCAAGTCGGCCTCCACCCTGGGACGCGAACTGGATTCGCTGGCCGATGTGATCTCCTTCGGCGTGGCGCCGGCGGCGCTGGCCTACGCCTGCGGCCTGCAGGGCGGCTGGGACTGGCTGATCCTGAGCTACTTCGTGTGCTGCGGCGTCAGCCGGCTGGCGCGCTACAACGTCACCGCCGAGGCGCTCTCGGGCGATGAGGGCAAGGTGACCTACTTCGAGGGCACGCCCATCCCCACCAGCCTGGCGCTGGTGGTGCTGCTGGCGGTGGCGGCGGTGCAGGGCCGCCTCGGCGCGCAGGTGTGGTGGGGCCAGTGGCAGCTGGGGCCGTGGCAGCTGCATCCGCTGGTGCTGCTGTTCGCGCTGTCCGGCTCGCTGATGATCAGCAAGACCCTGCGCATCCCCAAGCCCTGAGGCCCATGGCGATGGCGTGAGCGCGCGCGCGGGTGATCGCCGGGGGATTGCTATCATCCAGGCAGGTCGGGAGGGCGCGATGGCAGGTGCACAGGGCGGTTGGGGCGAAGGGGCGGACGCGATGGCGCGCCAGGTCTGGGAGACCTGGGGCGAGGCGCTGCGCAAGTTCGCCTCGGTGCCGCTGGAGACCGCCGCGCCGGCCTGGCAGCAGGTTCCCGGCGGCTGGCCGGGCTGGACGCCGCCCAAGGGCGGCGCGCCGGGCGATGTGATGGAGCGCTTCGACGGGCTGGCCCGCCATTGGTTCGGGCGCATGCAGCACGTGGCCGCCCAGTTCGCCGACCGCGACAACACCCCGGCCGACATCGTCGCCGCCTGGCGCCAGGCGCTGGGCGCGACCGAGGCCAAGCCGTATCCGGACCTGTTCGGCAGCCTGTTCGGCCAGGCCACCGGGCTGGACGATCTGGGCGAGCAGTGGCTGCCGTGGCTGGAATCGCTGCGCGGGCCGCTGGAGGAATGGTCCAGGACGCCGGCCTTCGGCCCGGCGCGTGAACACCAGCAGCGCTGGAAGGGCCTGCTGCAGGCCCAGCATGCGCTGCGCGAGGCGGCCGAGGCCTATCGCACCTTGCTGGAGGACGCCTCGCGCCAGGCCTATGCGCTGTTCGAGGAGAAGTTGAACCTGCGCGCGGGCGAGGGCAGCGCGCTGGACAGCGCGCGGGCCCTGTTCGACGAGTGGATCGACGCGGCCGAGGACGCCTACGCGCGCATGGCGCTGTCCGAGGAATTCAGCGAGGTCTACGGCGCGCTGGCCAATGCGCAGATGCGCATGCGCGCCGGCGTGCAGCGCGAGGTTGAGCAGCTCGGCAGCCTGCTCGGCCTGCCCACGCGCACCGAGGTGGATGCCGCGCATCGCAAGATCGCCGAGCTCGAGCGCATCCTGCGGCGCATGCAGCGCGGTCAGGCGGCGGAACGACCCGCGCCGGGCCCTTCGCCCGCGCCTGAGGCGCAGCCCCAGGGCCCGGCGCCCGCGCGTCCGGCGAAGGCGGCCAAGAGGTCCTCCGCTGCGAAGCCTTCCGCGGCGTCTAAGGCGCCGGCCAAGAAGGCGGCCAGGGCCGCAGCGAAGAAGAATCCCGGCACGGCGGCGGCGAAACAGAACGCGGCCAAGCAAGCCGGACGCACCACAGCGCCCGGCAAGTCCACCGCGAAGTCCTCCGCCAAACGCGCCAAGCGCGGCAAGGCCACCGCATGAGCAGTCCGTTCCGCGCCACCGCCGACGCGCTGGC
The DNA here is from genome assembly GCF_020042665.1 of Pseudoxanthomonas sp. X-1. Classification (NCBI taxonomy): domain Bacteria; kingdom Pseudomonadati; phylum Pseudomonadota; class Gammaproteobacteria; order Lysobacterales; family Lysobacteraceae; genus Pseudoxanthomonas; species Pseudoxanthomonas sp. X-1. The sequence continues at coordinate 2,787,851 of NZ_CP083376.1, read as the reverse complement.
CGCCGAGGCGATCGCCCTGCAGGAGAAGCTCGGTGCCGGCCTGCGCACGCTGCCCGAGGTCGGCGACGTGCATTACGGCGTGACCCCGCGCGAGGAGGTCTGGCGCGACGGCAAGGTGGTGCTGTACCGCTTCGTCGGCGACGCCGCGCCCACGGCCAGGGTGCCGCTGCTCATCACCTATGCGCTGGTCAACCGGCCCTACATGGTCGACCTGCAGGAGGACCGGTCGCTGGTCCGGGGCCTGCTGGCGCAGGGCCAGGACGTCTACCTGATCGATTGGGGTTATCCCGATCGTTCGGACCGGTTCGCGCTGCTGGACGACTACGTCAACCGCTACATCGACGGCGCCATCGATCACCTGCGCCAGGCCAGCGGCGAGGACGCGATCAACGTGCTCGGCATCTGCCAGGGCGGCGCGCTGTCGCTGTGCCATGCCGCGCTGCATCCGGAGAAGCTGCGCAACCTGATCACCATGGTCACGCCGGTGGATTTCCACACCCCGGACAACATGCTGTCCAACTGGGTGCGGATGGTCGATGTCGACCTGCTGGTGGATACGCTGGGCAACGTGCCGGCGGACCTGATGAACCTGAGCTACCTGATGCTCAAGCCGTTCCGGCTGAACGTGCAGAAGTATGTCGGCCTGCTCGACATCCTCGACGACCGCCGCGCGGTGCAGGACTTCCTGCGCATGGAGAAGTGGATTTTCGACTCGCCCGACCAGGTGGGCGAAGCCTTCCGCCAGTTCGCCAAGCAGTTCTACCAGGCCAACGGCTTCGTCGAAGGCGGCATCGCGCTGGATGGCGAGGCGGTAGACCTGTCGCGCCTGCGGATGCCGATCCTCAACATCTACGCCGAGCAGGATCACCTGGTGCCTCCAGATGCTTCCAAGGCGCTGCGCGGGCTGGTCGGCAGCCAGGACTATTCCGAACTGAGCTTCCGCGGCGGCCACATCGGCATCTACGTCTCCAGCCGCGCCCAGCGCGAGGTCCCCAGCGCCATCGCGGGCTGGCTGGCGGCGCGCTGAAGGATCGCGGGACCGGCTGTCCGGCAACGCTGACCAGGCGCCCCCCCCCGTCCCGCCGAGATCGCGGGCGCCCCATGATCTGCCTCCTCCCTTGCGCGCAGGGGAGGGGCCTCTCGTGGCCAGCGAAAAGAGTCGAAAAGCCAGCCGCAACGGCAAGCGCTGACAGCCGCAGCGAAGGGCAACAGATAACCCCCAACCCTCCCGCGCGCTGCGCGCAAGGGAGGGGGGCAGACCATCGCGGTTGAAGCATCCCAAGCCCGCACCGCGCCCATCCTCATCCCCAATCCCCAATCCCCAATCCCCAATCCCGAATCCCGAATCCCGAATCCCGAATCCCGAATCCCGAATCCCGAATCCCACCCCCTCCTTCCCCCCACAACGCTAGACTCCCCACCACCACCACCGCTGTCCGCGAAGTGCCGCCATGAACACGCCCACCGCTCCCCGTCCGCTGGCCCGCTCGCTGGACGACCGCATGATCGCCGGCGTCATGGGCGGCATCGCCCGGCGCTTCGGCTGGAACGCCACGCTGGTACGCGTGGTGTTCGTCATCGTCTCGCTGGCGTCCGCGGCGTTCCCGGGCATCCTGGTCTATCTGCTGCTGTGGCTGCTGATGCCCAACGAGGCGTGAGCGATCGCGCCAGCGCGCGCGCGCCGCATCCGCTGCTGCTGGCACTGGGTGCGCTGTGGACGTCGCCCAACACCCTGATCGGCCTGCTGCTCGGCGTGGCGGGCCTGCTGCGCGGCGCCCGCGTGCACCTGAGCGCGCGCGAACATGCGCTGGTATTCGCGCGCTGGCCCTGGGGACCGGGCGGGGCGATCACCTTCGGCAACACCATCCTGCACACCGGGCCCGACCTGGACGTGGCCTGTCACACCTACGCCCATCGCGCCGGGCATTGCATCGACTTGGCCATCCGCCTGGGCGATCACGAACGCGCGCACGTGCTGCAGTACATGGCGCTGGGGCCGCTGTTCCTGCCGCTGTACCTGCTGTGCGGCGGGATCAGCGTGCGCAACCGCTTCGAACGCGCCGCCGACCGCTATGCCCTGACCGGCGCGGGCTGGTGGCCCTTCGCCCGTGGGCGCGCCGCCCGCTGAGCCGGCTTCAGCGCGGCAGCGCGCCGTAGAGGAACTGTTCGACCGAAGCGTCCACGTAGCCGGTCAATTCCTCGGCGTCGGGGCTGGCCATGTAGCCGCAGGCGGTGCGGATGGTCAGTTCGCCGAACAGCATCATGAAGAACTGGCCCGCGGCCTGGTCGGGCGTGGTGTGCAGCACCAGCCTGCCGGCGGTGACCTGCTGCTCGAAGTAGCGGCCCAGGCAGCCGCGGGTGTCGGCAATGGCGTTGTCGAAGAAGAAGTCGCGCAGCTGCGGAAAGGCGCGGCCTTCGCCGATGACGATGCGGTTGACCAGCAGCGCGTCGCGCGTGGTCAGGCTGGCGGCGATCTCGCGGCCGGCCTTGCGCAGCGCCTGCTGCGGCGGCAGGCCTTCCAGTTCCATCGCCCGCAGGCGTTCGGCCATGTCCTGCAGACGACGCTCGACGATGGCGAAGGCCAGGCCCTCCTTGTCGCCGAAGGCCCGGTACAGCGTCGCCAGCGAGCCGCCGGCGCGGGCCACGATCTCGCTCAGGCGCGCCTGCTGGTAGCCCTTTTCGGCGAACACGTCGGCGGCGGCGTCGAGGAACTTCTCCACGCGCAGTTCCCCGCGCCGGCACAGTTCGACCTGGGGCATCGGGCGCACGCCCGGAAGGGAGGGTCTGGAAGCGAGCATGGGCAAGGGGGGGATCCGGCTGGCCAGTTGCCGTCAATCTAACAAGGAAAGCCGCGGGGCAGTGATGCATCGCGGGATGCCGCCATGGGCGCGCCGCGGCGACCCGCAGGCTTACAGGCATCGCGCCGGGCCGCTATACTGCGCGGCCGCGCCGAAGTGGCGGAATGGTAGACGCAGCGGACTCAAAATCCGCCGCCCTTAAAAGCGTGTGGGTTCGAGTCCCACCTTCGGCACCATGGGGTTATCCGGCAGTTCAACTCCAATCAAACCCGCACTTGGCGGGCTTTTTTTGTATTTAGCAGTCGCTTGTTGCGCCGCCCGGCGCCACGGCGAGGACGCGGCGGCCGAGCGCGGTGAGGGTCTTGGCCGACACGCGCCGCCGATGGCCAGACGCTGCTGGACGTCCCTGTCCGCCGGTCGCCGCGACCGGCCGACCGGCCAGATGGGCGCGCCCGGCCACGCCGCATGTACGACCCGTTACTGCCGTGCGACCAGGGTCAATCCACTGTAGCTGCCGCTCAGGCGCAGGTAGTAGGTGCCGGCGCTGGAGGGGGTGATGCGGATGGTCTGGGTGGTGCCGGCGCGGGTGGAGCGCGCGTCGTAGCTGCTGCTGGTCGGCGTCCTGCCCGCCGACACGTACATCGCCACGTTGCCGCTGCCGCCGAAGGTCATGAAGCTGACCACCGTGCCGGCCGCGGCCTGGAAGCTGTACAGCGCATCGCCGCCCTGGCTGCCGAGGCCGCGCAGCTCGACCTTGTTGGTCAGGGTCTTGGTCGGCGGCACGCAGCTGCTGTCGGAGGGCTGGCACGGCGGGGTGGTGGCCATCTGCAGCAGCATGTCCACATCGAGGATGCCGGCGCCGATCGGCGTCGTGGTCGGGATCGCCACCGGGAACGGCCGCGCGCTGGCGCGCAGCAGATCGCGCATGCCGGTCCAGGTGAACGGCGTCGTGGCCACGCTCTGCACCATCGCCACCGCCGCGGCCACGTGCGGTGAGGCCATCGAGGTCCCCGCCATGCCGCCGATCTGCCAGTCGCTGGTCGGGCCCTGGGTGCCGCCGTTGAGCACCTGGAAGATGTAGCCGTTCGGGTTGCCGTCCACGTCGCCGCCGCCGCCGGGCGCGGCGATGTCCACGCGGCTGCCGTAGTTGGAGTAGCTGGCGCGGCCGCCGTTGACGCGCGTGGCGCCGACGCTGATCACGCCATTGCAGGAGGACATGGTGTAGGTGCCGGCGTTGGCGTTGGCGTTGCCCGCGGCGACCACGATGATCGTGCCTGCGGCGTTGACCTGGTCGATCGCGTCCTGGTAGAGCTGCGGGCAGTTGTCCGGGGCGCCGCTGCCCAGGCTCATGTTGATCACCTCGGCGGGGTTCGGATTGGTCGGCAGGCCGGCCACCGGCAGGCCCGCCGCCCACAGCATGCCGTCGGCGATGTCGCTGCCGAAGCCGCCGCAGGAGCCGAGCACGCGCACCGGCAGGATCTTGGCGTTGTACGCCAGGCCGGCGGTGGCCAGGCTGTTGTTGGTGACCTGGGCGATCGTGCCGGAGACATGGCTGCCGTGCCAGGAGCTGGGCTCCGGCGCGTTGCCGGATGCGCCCAGCGCGGTGCAGTAGTCGGCCTCGACCCAGTCGCCCAGGTCGTAGCCGCCGGGCACGCGGCCGTCGCTGTCGCGGCGCGAGACGCGGTGGTCGGTGATCATGTCGTAGCCCGGCAGCACGTTGGCGGCCAGGTCCGGATTGTTCTGCACCACGCCGGTATCGATCACCGCCACCACCACGCCTTCGCCGGTGGAGCGGGTCCAGGCGGCTTCGGCGTTGACGCCGCCGACCGGGTCGTGAAAGTTCCACTGCAGCTGGGCGTAGGCCGGATCGTTGGGCGTGGTGGAGGCCGCGGCCGCCCGCGCCGCCGGCAGGCGCACGCTGGCTTCGTCCAGGCGGCGGTAGAGGCGGTCGACCTGCACCGACACCACGGACGGGTCGGCCCTGAGTTCGTTGATGAAAGCGGTGCGCTCGCTGTCGCTCAGGCGGCGCGAGGTCTGCACCACGTGCCAGCCCGGAACCGCCATGTCGCGCAGCACCTTGGCGCTGACCGCGCTGCGCGCCGGTGCGCCGGCGTTGGCGGGCAGCGCGCGCTGCATGCCGCTGCGCGCCACCGCGCTGTTGAGGGTGCTGGTCAGCAGGCTGCGCGCCTGGGTGCCACTGTCGCGGGTCTTGACGATGAAGCGCTGGCCCAGCTCGGTGGGTGTGTCCGATTGCGGCGCGGGGCCCTGCACGCGGCCCAGGCCGATGGTGGGAGAGGCGGCCTGGGCGGCACCGGCGAACAGGATGGCGGCGAGGGCGGCGGCGAGCGGAGTGGAAGACATCATCTGCGGGTCCTGGAAAGGAGAGAGAGGAGGAAGAACGCGGCGGCGCGTGCCGCCGCGGGAGATCACAGGTCCACGCCCACGCCGATGCCGGCCGAGGACTCGCCGCTGCTGAAGGCGCCGCCCAGGCTGAACGAGGCGCGCGCGCCGATCTTCTTGGCGTAGCCGACCGACACGGCCTGCTCGCCCCCCTGGAAGCCGGCACCGACCGACACGCGTCCGCGCGGGCTCTGCGTGCCGGCGGCATTGACCGCCATGTTGAGCATCGCCGCACTCATCGCGCCGAGCCGGTCCATGCGCCGTTCCATGCCGTCGAAACGACGCTCGGTGTCGGCGCGTAGCTGGTTGAAGTTGTCGTCCAGCGCGGTGACGCGGGTGTTGGTGTAGGCGTTGGCGCTGCTCAGGGTGGCGCTGTCGCCGGCGCGCATCTGCGCCACGTTGACCGCATCGGTGTCGGCGCTGCCGGCGGCGACGTTGGCGATCTGGCGTTCGTTGCCGACGCTGCCCACCGAGACCGTGTTGGCGCGGTCGGCGACCGCGCCCTGGCCCAGTGCGACGGCGTTGGCGGCGCTGGCCGAGGCGCCTTGGCCGAGTGCGGTGGAGGAGGCGGCGGCCGCCGTCGCGCTTTCGCCGATCGCCACCGCATTGGTCGCCGCCGCCGTGACCTTGGCATTGGCGCCGACCGCGGTGCTGCCGTCGGCGTTGACCGTGGCGTTGCCGCCGATCGCAGTGTCGTTGGGTCCGTAGGCCAGCGCCTGCGCGCCCACGGCCACGCCGTTGTCGCCGTTGGCGGTTGCGCCGGACCCCACGGCCACCGCGTTGGTGCCGGCGCCGGTGCTGGGCGGCGCCACGGCGCCGTCGCCGATGCTGACGCCGCGGCCGCTGTCGGAACTGGCGAGGGTGCTGAGGCGCGTATCGAGCCCGGTCAGCGCGGTGTCGATGGCCCCCATGGCCGAGCCCAGGTCACCGAAGTGCGTGCCCTGCACCAGGTAGTTGCCGCCGATCAGGTTGCCGTTGGCGTCGACCACGCTGCCGGCGCCGAACGCGGTGGCGACCTGGCGCAACTGCGCCAGGTTGACCGCATCGGTGTCCATGGTGCCGGCGGCCAGGTTGGTGAGCTGGCGCTCGGCGCCCGCCGCGCCGATGGACACGGTGTTGTCGCGTTCGGCGATCGCGCCGGCGCCCAGCGCCACGCTGTTGTTGGTGATGACCTGTCGATCGTCGACGAACTGTGAGTTGCCCACCCGCGCGCCAGGGCCGATCGCGATGGAGTGGTCGCCGAACACATCGGCGCCGGTGCCCATGGCGACGCTGTCGTAGAACAGCACCGGGATATCGCGGAAGAAATCGCCGTTCCACACCGTGCCCCCGCCCAGGGCCAGGCTGCGCGTGCCGCCGGCCCAGGACCCGTTGCCGAGCGCGGTGGCGCCGACACCGCCCGCGAACGCCGCCGGCCCGATCGCGGTGCCGGAGTCGTTCTGCGCGAACGCGCTGGCGCCGACGGCCACGCTGTTGGCGCCCCAGGCGCGTGCGCCGTTGCCGAAGGCGCTCGCCCACTCGGCGATGGCCTGGCTCTGGGCGCCCACCGCCACGGCGGCGTACTGGTTAGCCAGCGCGGTGGAGCCCACGGCCACGGTGCGCTGGGAACTGGCCTCGGCCAGCGCGCCGACCGCGGTGGCGTTGTAGGCGGTCGCCAGCGCGCCGCCGCCCAGCGCGGTGGACAAGGGTCCGGTGGCCTGGGTGGCCTGCAGCTGCATCCCTTCGGAGCTGAAGCCGTCTTCGCCCACGTCGACGATGCCGCCGATGGCGACGCTGGAACGGTCGCTGGCGATCGCGCCGGCGCCGGCGGCCACGTTGAACTTGCCGCTGGCCTGCGCGCCCGCGCCCATCGCGGTCGCGGCCAGGCCGGTGGCGGAGGTCTGCTGCAGGACCGTCACGCCGCCGGACAGATAGGAGTAGTCCACGTCGAGCATGCCGCCGACGGCGGTGGTGGACAGCTCGGTGGCCAGGCTGTTCTGGCCCACGGCGAGCGCATGGTCGGCGTAGCCGACCGCGCCGCCGCCGACCGCGATGGCGCCGGTGCCGACCGCCGAGGCGGCCTCGCCGGCGGCCAGCGCTTCGTCGCCGTCGGCCTCGGCGCCGGCATCGCTGTCGGCGCTGCCGGTGGCCTTGAAGTAGACGCTGGGATCGTACGGCGTCGCGCTGGCGTCGCTGGCGCTGGCGTCCACGCCGCGGGTCGCGACGGCCGCGGGTCTGGCGCTGCCGGCCGTCGTGGGCGCGGTGCTGCTGGACTGCGCCATCGCCGTCGAGGTCAGGCACAGCGCGCAGGCCAGGGCCAGCGCCAGGGGCGTGCGGGCGCGGGGAGCCGGATGACGGGCGGCGGTGCCGCGCTGGGAAATGCGTTCGTTCATGGCGATCTCGGGTTCGTAAACGGCGGGCAGAAGGAGACGTCGGCGGCGCGTGTGCGCCTCCGTATCGGTCGAGCGTGGTCTGGGAGCCGCGCCGTCGTCCCCGGGCGCGTTCCGTCATGCGAACTTAGGCGGGCCGTCACCGGCTTGTCACCCGCAAGTTCTCGCACGATCATCATCGAAATCTCACCGAATGGGATGGGGCGCGGCGGCATGGCGAAGGCGTTCTGGACGTGGCTGGGCCGCGCGCCGCTGGTGGACGAAGTGGATCGGCGCAATGCGCGGGTGATCCAGCTGCTGCTGTTGTTCCTGGCGGTGACCATCCCGGCGACCCTCGCGGTTGCCCTGGTCCTGGCCTGGCCGCAGCTGCGCGGGCATCCCCTGCCGCCGGGCATGCTGATCTCGCTGGCCATGAGCCTGCTGATCGGCGCGTGCGCGGCAATCGGTTTCGTACGCGTGCGCCGTGGCGCGCTGCGCGGCGGCGTGCGCCTGCTGCTCGGTGCGCTGCTCGGCGCGCTGCTGGTCAATGCCGCCATCCACGGCTTCCAGAAGCAGCTGCCGGACCAGTTGGCGCAGATGCTGGTGCTGATCCTCGCCGGGCTGGTGCTCGGGCGCCGCGCGCTGTGGGTGACCTTCGCCGTCCTGCTGCTGACGCTCGGCGTCGGCGTCGGCCACGACGCCCTGGCCGAACGCGCCGATACCTCGGCGCAGGCGCTCTTCAACGTCCTGCCGGTGCTGTGCAGCTACCTGCTGGTGACGCTGTTGCTGGACCGGACCACCGAGGCGCTGCGCGAGAGCCTGCGCGAATCCAATGCGCGCGGCCAGCGTCTGCAGCAGGAGATGCACGAACGCGAGCGCGCGCAGACCCAGCTGATCCACGCGCAGAAGCGCGAGATCACCGAGCGCATGGCCAGCGGCCTGGCCCACGATTTCAACAACATCCTGGCGGTGATGTCCGGCTTCGCGGCCGCGCGCCACGACGACGACCTGGCCAGCGATGCGCAGCGCATCGCGCAGCTGGAGGACAGCCTGGCGGCGGTGGAGGCATCGGCCGAGCGCGGCATGACCATCGTGCGCCGCCTGCTGCGCTTCAGCCGCCGCGATGCCGAGCACGCCGAGCGCTTCGACGCGGCGGCCGCGGTCGAGGCGCTGCAGCCGATGCTGCGGCAGCTGCTGGAAGCGCGGATCGTGCTGCGCTGCGCGCTACCGCCGGCGCCGGCGCCGATCCGCTTCGAGCGCAGCCAGTTCGACCTGATGCTGCTGAACCTGGCCTCCAACAGCCGCGACGCGATCGCCGACCGTGGCCATTTCGACATCGCCGTGTCCAGCGCCGAAGGCCTGACCGTCATCGAGGTTGCAGACGACGGCCATGGCATGCCGGCGGAGGTGGCCGCGCAGGTGTTCGAGCCGTTCTACAGCACCAAGCCGGCCGAGAGCGGCACCGGCCTGGGCCTGGCGGTGGTCCGCGACCTAGTGGTGCGCGCCGGCGGGCAGATCCAGGTGCACAGCCGCGTGGGTGTCGGCACCCGCTTCCGCATCGTGCTGCCGCATGCCGGTGCGGCGCCGGCCCAGGCCGTGCCCTAGCTGGCCGGATCGAGGACGTAGCCCTGGCCGTGCACGGCGGCCAGCGGCAGCGGTTCGCCGCAGCGGCGCTGCACCTTGCTGCGCAGGCGGTGCACCATCGAGTCCAGGCGGTGCGCGTCGAAGTCGTAGACGCGGTCGGTCAGCGCCGCGATCAGCGCTTCGCGCGAGACCAGCAGTCCGGGTTGCTCCAGCAGGCGCATGCACAGGCGGCGCTCGCTGCCGGTCAGCGCCGCGGCGGCGCCGGACGGTGACAGCAGGCACCAGCCGTCCTCGCTCACCTGCCAGCGCCCGCGCGCCGGCGTCGCGGACGGGCGCCCGCTCACGCGCCGGGCCAGGCTGTGCAGGGTCGCGGCCAGCAGGTCGATCTCCACCGGCTTGGACAGATAGGCGTCGGCGCCCCTGGTCAGCCCGCGGATGCGGTCCTCGGTCTGTGCCAGGCTGGTCAGCATGACGATGCCCATGTCCGGATCCTGCTGGCGCAGCGCGCCGGCCAGGGTGAAGCCGTCGGTGTCGGGCAGGCCGACGTCCAGCACCACGATCTCGGCGCCGTCGCGCTGCAGGCGCTGCTGCAGTTCCGCGCCGGTGCCGTAGCCCTGGACGTCGAAGCCGAAGCGCTGCAGTCCCGGCACCAGGATGCGGTCGCGCAGGATCGGATCGTCCTCCAGGACCAGGATGCGCAGGGCGGTGGCAGCGGGATCGGAAGTCATGCGCGGCCGCAGTTTAGCCGAGGCCACCGCATGAACGAGCGGCTGGCGGCGTTGACGCGTCCCAGCCCGGAGGGCGACTTCTTTAAGGCAACAATCGGTCGCCGAGCGCGAGGGAGCGAAAGCGGCCGCCTTCGTGCCCACCTTTCGCGTGGACAAAAGGCCAAGCCCGAACTGCCTGCCTCGCGCTGCCCGCGGGATGACAAGCGCGCCAGATTGATGCGGCGCAGAATGCCAAGGTGGGGTCGGGCTTCGTATGGTGACAGCGCTGTCACCGGGGATCGCGGGAGGCGGCGCTCCCTTGCCTCGTTGCCCGGCTCCTGTCGTCCATGCGCCTGCCAGACCTGCGTTTCGTCCATGCACTGCGGGGCCGCCCTGGCGCGGCGCGCGTGCGTGCGTCAGGTCGAAGGGGCCGCGGTCGATTCGCGCAGCTGCAGGGCATAGGGCATCTGCACCATCTCGCCGCTGTCCGGGCTGTGGATGGTCTTGATCAGTTCGAGCGTGGCGGTGCGGCCCATGTCGCGGGTCGGCTGCCGCACGGTGGTGAGCGAGGGGAAGATGTGGCGCGAGATCGGGGTGTCGTCGAAGCCGCACACCGACAGCTGCTGCGGGATGCGCAGGCCGCGCTCGCCGGCCACGCGGATCACGCCGGCGGCCATGTCGTCGTTGCCTGCGAAGATCGCGGTGGGCGGCTCGGGCAGGTCGAGCAGCTGGTTGGCCGCGGCCACGCCCGACTCGAAGGTGAACTCGCCCTTGGCCACCAGCGCCGGGTCGTAGGCGATACCGGCCTCGCGCAGGGTCTCTCGATAGCCGGCGTGCCGCCACTCGGCCGCGCCATGGGTCGGCGGCCCCTTGATGTGGCCGATGCGGCGATGGCCGAGCGCGAGCAGGTGATGCATCAGTTCGCACACCGCGGCGTGCTCGTCCACGGTCACGCCGATGCGGCCGCGATGCGTGCGCGGGGCGATGCTGGCGAAGGGCAGGGCGGCATCGTCCAGGAAGCCGAGCAGCTCCATGTCGTCGGTCAGCGGCGGGGTGAGGACGAAGCCGTCCACGCCATGCTGGTTGGCCAGTTCGCGCAGCTCGGCGATCGCGCGGCCCTCGCCATAGGTCACCGGCGCCAGCACCAGCGTGTAATGCCGCTCGCGGCAGGCCTCGAGCACCCCGCCCTGGATCTGCATCAGGTAGTTGCGCGACGGGTTGTCGTAGGCCAGCGCGACCACGAAGGTGCGCCGGCTGGCCAGGCTGCGCGCGGACAGGTTGGGCTTGTAGTGCAGCCGGTCGACCACTTCCTGCACGCGGCGGCGGGTCTGTTCGCTCACGCGCGGCTCCTGGTTGAGCACGCGCGAGACCGTCTTCATCGATACGCCGGCCGCCTCGGCCACGTCCTCCAGTCTCACCCGCATCGCCTGCCATCCCCTGTCGCCGTCGCCGCATCTTGCCAAAACGCGCGGCCGACGCCTGCTGCAACCGCAGCACGCCCGGCGCGTGCATCCCATTCCCAGGAGTTCTCTGCATGAAGCAACGTCCCCTCCGCGCCACCCGTGGCGCCCTCTCCCTCGCGCTGCTGGCCACGCTGTCGGCCGGCGTGCTGAGCGGCGGCGCGGCCATCGCGCTCGATCAGCAGGCGGGCACGGCGCATCCGGCGCTGTGGCCGCATCTGCGCTCGCCGCTCAAGCCCGATCCCAGGCTGGAAGCGCGCATCGACGCGCTGCTGGCGAAGATGTCCCCGGAGGAGAAGGTGGGGCAGGTGGTCCAGGCCGACATCGCCAGCGTCACGCCGGATGATCTGAAGACCTACCGCCTCGGCTCGATCCTGGCCGGCGGCAGCTCGGACCCGGGCGGCCAGTACAACGCGCCGGCCAGCGCCTGGCTGGCGCTGGCCGATGAGTTCTACGCCGCCTCGATGGACACCAGCGGCGGCAAGTACAACGCCATCCCGGTGATCTTCGGCGTCGATGCCGTGCACGGCCACAACAACGTCGTGGGCGCCACGCTGTTCCCGCACAACATCGGCCTGGGCGCGACCCACGACCCGGCGCTGATGGGCCAGATCGCGCAGGCCACCGCCGCGGAGATGCGCGCCACCGGCATCGACTGGACCTTCGCCCCGACCCTGGCGGTGCCGCAGGACGATCGCTGGGGCCGCACCTACGAGGGCTATTCGGAGAACCCGGACGTCGTGCGCGCCTATGCCGGTCCGCTGATCCAGGGCCTGCAGGGCAAGCCGGGCAGCCAGGACTTCCTCAAGGGCGCGCACGTGGTGGCCACCGCCAAGCACTTCCTGGCCGATGGCGGCACCTTCGAAGGCCGCGACCAGGGCGATGCGCGCATCGACGAGGCCACGCTGCGCGACGTGCATGGCGCCGGCTATCCGCCGGCGCTCAAGGCCGGCGTGCAGGCGGTGATGGTCTCGTTCTCCAGCTGGAACGGGGTCAAGATGAGCGGCAACGCCTCGCTGCTGGATGCGGTGCTGAAGCAGCGCATGGGCTTCGACGGCTTCGTGGTCAGCGACTGGAACGGCCATGCCAGCGTGCCCGGCGGCAGCCGCGAGAACTGCGTGCCGGCCTTCGTCGCCGGTGTGGACATGATCATGGCGCCGGACACCTGGAAGGGCTGCTACGAACATCTGCTGGCGGCCGAGAAGGGCCAGGCGCTGCCGGCCGGGCGCCTGGACGAGGCGGTGCGCCGCATCCTGCGGGTCAAGTTCCGCGCCGGCATGTTCGAGGCCGGCAAGCCCTCCACGCGCGGGGTGGCGGGCCGCTTCGACCTGCTGGGCAGCGCCGAGCATCGCGCCATCGCGCGTCGCGCGGTGCGCGAGTCGCTGGTGCTGCTGAAGAACAACGGCGGCGTGCTGCCGCTGGACCCGCGCGCGAAGCTGCTGGTGGCCGGCGACGGCGCCGACGACATGATGATGCAGTCCGGCGGCTGGACCCTGAGCTGGCAGGGCACCGGCCTGAAGCCGGAGGACTTCCCGCACGCCCAGACCATCGCCTCGGCCCTGCGCGAGCAGGTGGCGCGTGCAGGCGGCCAGGTCGAGCTGGCCGCCGACGGCCACTACACGCGCAAGCCGGATGCGGCGGTGGTGGTGTTCGGCGAAACGCCGTACGCCGAGTTCCAGGGCGACCTGAAGGTGCTGGCCTATCGCCCCGGCGACGATCGCGACCTCAAGCTGCTGCGCAAGCTCAAGGCCGAGGGCATCCCCGTGGTGGCCGTGTTCCTGTCCGGCCGCCCGCTGTGGATGAACCGCGAGATCAACGCCGCCGACGCCTTCGTGGCCGCCTGGCTGCCGGGCTCGGAAGGCGGCGGCGTGGCCGACGTGCTGCTGCGCGACGCGAAGGGCAAGGTGCAGCACGACTTCCGCGGCACGCTGTCCTATTCGTGGCCACGCACCGCGGTGCAGACGCCCTTGAATGTCGGCCAGCCCGGCTACGACCCGCAGTTCGCCTATGGCTATGGCCTGACCTACGCCAAGCCGGCGTCGCTGCCGGCGCTGTCCGAGGATGCGGGCATGGATCTGGCATCGCTGGGCGCGCAGACCTTCTTCGAACGCGGAACCCCGGCCACCGGCTGGACCCTGCGCGTGCAGTCGGTGGTGGGCAAGCCGCGCACGCTGTCCCAGCCTTCCGGCCAGCGCGACGCGCCGGACGTGGCGATCGCGCCGCTGGACTACAAGGCGCAGGAAGATGCGTGGAAGATCACCTGGAAGCAGACAGGCGAGATCGCGCTGCTCGCGCCGCGCCCGCTGGACCTGGTGCGCGAGACCAACGGCAACGTGATGCTGCGCGTCACCCTGCGCGTGGACGCGGCGCCTTCGCAGCCGGGCGCCGAACTGTTCCTGGAATGCGGCCCGGGCTGCAGCGCGTCCCTGCCGATCGACACCGCGCTGGCCAAGGCGCCGCGCGGCACCTGGGGCACGCTGGGTATCCCGTTGAAATGCTTCGCCGCGCGCAACGCGCAGATGGGGCAGGTCACCGCGCCGCTGGGCTGGCGCATGCCGGCCGGCACGGTGCTGTCGATCCACGAAGTCGGCCTGGGCACCGAGGCGCAGCACGTGCTCGATTGCGCGGCGAAGTGACGCCCGGCGGCCGTTACGGCCGCCGATGAACGGAGTTGCCGGGACGTTCCGGAATGTGAAACAGGCGCGTGGCGACACCGCCTGTCTTCGTTGCGCGCGCCTCGCGCGCCGGTGAGGCCGAGTCCCGCTGGCCCGGACCGAAGATCCCGCCAGCAACCGCGATCGCGGACCAGCGCGCTCAGGGAGGCCAGAGGCTTGCGGGATGAGCGGTGCCTAGGTGCATAACTGGGACGGTATTGGTCTTTTCAGGCCGCGGATGTCATTTGAGACGGGTGGAACCATCCTGATTGCATTTCGGCGACACGCCGGCAAAGTCTGGAAAAAAGCGGTCAAATGTAGCGAAATAAGCCACAAAAAAAAGATGACCAATCTGTAATTTTTTGTGAGTTTCTCGTTACTCTCGTGTTGCGGAGGTTGCTTCCAAGACCCGCGCAGCCCCGGCTGGGGTGAAGTGCGAAAGGCAGCCGGGTGGCCTTGCTCCTACCTGTCAACCAGAGAGATCTTCGATGAAATTCGCCAAGACCATGAAGCGCACGGCGTTGAGTGTGGCGCTGGGCATGTGTTTTGCCGGCGGCGCCTACGCCCAGAGCACCAGCGGCAGCATCCGCGGCACCGTCCCGCCCGGCGCAAGCGTGATCATCAGCAACAACAGCGGCTTCAGCCGCACGGTCACGGCCGATGCCGATGGCCGCTACAGCCTGGGCTCGCTGCCGGTGGGGTCCTACACCGTCACCGCGCAGGACGGCGGCAGCAGGACGGTGACCGTGACGGTCGGCAGCGCGGTCGATGCGTCCTTCGGCGGCAACGCCGCGACGCTGGAAACGGTCCGGGTCACCGGCGCGTCGGCGCCGAAGATCGACGTGACCGCGACCGATACCCATACCGTGATCACCGCCGAGCAGCTCAAGCGCCTGCCGATCCCGCGCTCGGCCGAAGCCATCGCGCTGCTGGCGCCTGGGACCGCGTCGGGCAACGGCTACTACTTCGGCAACAGCGTGTCCTTCGGCGGCGCCTCGGTCGCGGAGAACGCCTACTACATCAACGGTTTCTTCACCGGCAACCCGATGACCAACGTCGGCGGCTACACGCTGCCCTATGGATCGATCGCCCAGCAGGAAACCTATACCGGTGGCTACAGCGCCAAGTACGGTCGTTCCGACGGCGGCGTGATCAACGGCATCGGCATGAGCGGCAGCAACGATCTGCATTTCGGCGGGCAGATCACGTTCTCGCCCAAGGGCCTGCGCTCCAACAATCCGGATCGCTACTACCCGAACATGGATTTCAGCGCGGCCAACGCCAATCCGAACATGCCGGTCAATCCGGACACCGGCAAGCCCTATCAGTACGGCTACGAATCGCCCCAGCTGGCGGGCACCCTCTACGACAAGGGCAACCAGCACGAGCGCTGGGAGAGCACCTACAGCGGCTACGTCAGCGGTCCGCTGATCCGCGACACCCTGTTCGGCTTCATCTCCGCCGAAACCGACAAGGTCGATACCGCGACCGGTTCGCCCAGCCAGGCCGCGCCGGCGACCTACGAGCGCTACAGCAGCACCAATCCCAAGCTGTATGCCAAGTTGAACTGGAACATCAACGACAGCAACCTGCTCGAGTACACCTATCTGCACGAGAAGACCAACGAGCGCGGCACCGATTACGACTACGACTTCGATACCCAGGCCATCGGCAACGCGCTCAACCCCATCACGCCGACCTACCTGACCAACGACCTGTCGGTGATCAAGTACACCGGCTATCTCACCGACAGCCTGACCTTCGACGCCACCTACGGCCGCACGCGTCAGGCCTACAAGGCGATCAATCCCCAGGTGTCGGCCGGCATCGACATGGTCACCGCGTCGCAGGCCACGGTGAATCCGGCCGTGGCCGACATCAGCGGTGTCACCATTCCCAACACGATCACCGCCGGCGGTACCAACGCCATCGATCGCAGCCATGGCCTGCGCGCGGACCTGCAATGGGTGGTGGGCGACCACACCCTCACCCTGGGCGTGGACAACATGAAGTTCTCGTCCGACAACGAGGGCATCACCCAGTACGTCAACAACTGGCGCTACTCCCACACCAACAACATGGGGGCGCTGGCCGCCTACGGCATTCCCAGCCTGGCCGCGTCCAATGGCTACTACGTTAGCAACACGTTCTACAGCGATGCCAGCAGCATGTCCCTCAAGCAGGATGCCTATTACCTGGAGGACAAGTGGCAGGTCGTGGACAACCTGCTGCTGACCGTGGGCCTGCGCAACGACAAGTTCACCAACTACAACAACGTCGGCAAGCCCTACGTGGACAGTGGCAACCAGTGGGCGCCGCGGATCGGCGCGGCGTGGGATGTCTTCGGTGATTCCTCGTTCAAGCTGTTCGCCAACGCGGGGCGCTACTTCCTGGCGCTGCCCAATGCGGTGGCGCTGCGTGGCGCTTCGCCCTCCACCTTCACCCGCCAGTACTTCACCTACACCGGCATCAATCCCAATACCGGCGCCCCGGTGACCGATCAGGCCAGTACGGTGCTGGTGCTCAACGGTGAGGACGGCAAGCCCGTCGATCCCAATACGATCGCGCCGACCAACCTCAAGAGCGAGTACCAGGACGAATACATCCTGGGATTCGAGAAGACGCTCGGCGCGTCCTGGGCCTTTGGCGCCAAGGTCACCTATCGCGATCTGAAGTCGGCGGTGGACGACATCTGCGATTCGGGCACGATGTACAACAAGCTCGCGGCGACCCAGGGACAGGCCGTGGCGGACGGTGTCAGCATTCCGGGCTGCTTCCTCGCCAACCCCAGCGCCAGCAACACCTTCAACCTGCAGAACGTCGACGCCAACGGCAACCCCACCGGCACCTATACCAAGCTGACCATGAACCCCAGCGACTGGGGCTGGCCGTCGCCGATGAAGCGCACCTACAAGGCCATCGACCTGTTCCTGGAGCATCCGTTCGATGGCAAGTGGGAGTTCCGCGTGGACTACACCTACTCCAAGCTGCAGGGTAACACCGAGGGTCCGGCCAATTCGGACACCGGGCAGGGCAGCGACAGCCACGACAACGGCGTTTCCACCTCGGAGAACTGGGATATCGCGGCGATCATGAAGTACGCCGATGGCTATCTGGCCAACGACCATCGCCATCAGATCAAGCTGCATGGCAGCTACGCCTTCAACGACGACTGGTCGGTGGGGGTCAGTGCGCGCCTGATGGCGGGTGCGCCGGCCAACTGTTTCGGCTACTACAACCCGGATGGCAGCATCAACGAGAACGACAACGCCGACGGCGGCCCGGCCGATCCGGCGGGCAACTATGGCGCGGCCTACCACACCTGCTTCGGCAAATCGGCTTCTCCCGGTACCAAGTTCCTGCCGTGGACGCACGATTGGGATCTGGGCGTGGTGTACGCGCCCGGCTATTTCGACCACAAGCTGCGCCTGGGTCTGAACGCATTCAACGTGTTCAATTCCCACGGCATCACCTCGCAGGGCTGGACCTCGGAAACGGCGGCCTACACCGTTTCCAACACCTACGGCCTGCCGTATGCGTTCCAGTCCCCGCGCTACGTGCAGTTCTCGGCGGCCTACGACTGGTAAGCCGACGCGACTGCGGCAGCTGCAAAAGAGCCGGCTCCGCGAGGAGCCGGTTTCTCTTTTGGTTCTCAGCTTGTTCGGCGCATTGCGGTGCTTGGGCGCTGCGGCTTCGGATTGCAGGGTGTTCCGGCCTCGGGAGGGTAGCGGTCCGGCGGGCGGTGTCCGCTTGTCCCCCAATCAGGGCATCCTGCCCTGATTCGGGCGCTCGGCGTCCCGCCTCGCTAAGCGCGGCCACCGCCTGCCGGCCCGCTGCCGCGAGCGTTTGAGCGAATGGGCTTCGTGTCGGAAGGAGTCCTGACCTACTCAATGCGGGTCGAGGCCGGCTGCGAAGGCCTCACCGGCCACCCGTTCCCGCGAAGAACCATGCAGAAGCCGGGCGATGCCCGGCCTTTTCATGACGCATCGAGGGCGCGGGCTCACAGCCCCGCCAGAAACCCCCGCACCGCCGGATCGAAGCGGGCGAAGTCGACCAGGAAGGCGTCGTGGCCCTGCGGCGAGGGCAGGGGGACGAAGCTGCTGTCGGCGCCGCCGGCACGCAGGCCCGAGGCGATCTGTTCCTGCTGCTGCAGCGGGAACAGGATGTCGGTGGTGGCGCCGATGGCCATGGCTTTCTCCAGCCGGATCGTGGTCAGTGCCTGCAGGACGTCGCCGCCCGGGGCGTATTCGGCCAGGTCGAACCAGTCCATCGAGCGGCTCAGGTACAGATAGCAGTTGGGGTCGAAGCGGCGCACGAAGCGGCGCGCATGGCCTTCCAGATAGCTCTCCACCTGGAACTCCAGGCCGAACGGTTCCTCGTCCGGGCGGTCGGATTCCAGCCGCACGCGGCCGAAGCGGCCGTCCCATTCCAGCGCCGAGCGGTAGGTGATCACGCCCAGCTTGCGCGCCATGCGCATGCCGCTTTCCGGATAGGCGTTCTCGCTGTAGTCGCCGCCGTTCCACAGCGGGTCCAGGCGGATCGCCTCGCGTTGCAGCGAGCGGATGGCGATGGAGAAGGGCAGCGCCTGCGCGCTGCCGGAGATGTTGATGTGGCTGCGCGCGATGCCGGGATGGGCATGCAGCAGGGCCAGGGCAGTCATGCCGCCCATGGAGTTGCCGATCACGCAGGCCAGCCGCTCGATCCCGAGCGCGCGCACCACTTCCACGGCAGCGGCGGCGCCGTCCTCGATCGACAGGTCGGGGAAGGTGAGGCGATACGGCTGGCCGGTGGCGGTGTCGATCGACGCCGGTCCGGTCGAGCCCTTGCAGCTGCCCAGCGAGTTGACGCACACCACGAACCAGCGCGTGGTGTCGATCGCCTTGCCCGGGCCAAGCATCGCCTCCCACCAGCCCGGCGTGTCGTCCAGCGCGCTGGAGGCCGCATGCGCGTCGGGCGAGAGGCCGGTGACGATCAAAATGGCGTTGTCGCGTCCGGGCGACAGCGTGCCCCAGGTCTCGTAGGCGACGCGCGCGCCGTGCAGGGCGCCGCCGCGCTTCATCGGGAAGGGCGAGGACAGCGCGTGCCAGCGCGTGCCGGGGGGGATGAATTCGGTCATCGCGTCAGTGTAGCCGGTGGGCAAATCGTGACGCGTCGCGCGGCTTGCGTGGATCCGGCAACGCAGCGTGCCGATGATCCAGCGCGCCCTCAGCGCGCGCCGCTGCCGATCACCAGCGTCACCGGCGCCTGGGCCGGCAGGCGCACGCGCACCGGCGCCGATTCCAGATCGCCGGCGCCGCGCTGCGCATTGCCGCTGGCCGACACGCGGGCGATGAGTTCGACTTCGTGCAGTGCGGAGAGCTTCTGCGTGGGCATCGGGCTGTCCGCATCGCTCAGGACGATCTCCAGCGGCAGTTGACCCAGCGTGTGCTTCTGCACGGCCACGGGCATCGGCGGGCCATCGGGCATGCGCGCGATGACGAACACCGTGGCGTCGGCCGGCGGGCGTGCGGCGGCCGGAAGCGCGGGGTCCAGCGTGACCCGCACGCGCACCGCGTTGGCCTCGTCAGCGACTGCGGATGCCGGCGGCGCGGCGGGCAGCGGCGGCTGGCCGGCCTCCGCGCGGGCCGCGTTGATCTGTTCGCGCAGGCTGTTGGCGGTGGCGGCGTCGACGCGGGCCAGCAGGGGTTCCCAGGTGGCGGCGGCCTGCGCGGCGGCGCCGCGCTGGCGCTGGGCCACGCCCAGGAACCAGCGCGCGCGCTGCTGCGTCGGGTCGATCCGCAGCGCATGTTCGAGCATCGCCACGGCCTGGTCGTCCAGGCGCCGCTGCGGATCGGCCAGGCTGCGCGACTGCGCCGCCTCGACCAGCGCGTTCGCGTCCTCCGGCAGCAGCGCCACGGCGCGGGCGAAGGCCTCGCGCGCTTCGACGGCCTTGCCCTGCGCGGCCAGCGTGCGGCCCAGCAGCTGCCAGCCCTCGGCGGCCCGCGGATCGCGCCGCAGCTGCTCCTTGAGCAGGGCGATGGCGTCCTCCACCGTGGTCGGCGCCTGGCTGGCCTGCGGCGCCAGGGCCTGCGGCGTGCCCAGCAGCCGGTACAGCGCGAATGCGCACACGCCCAGGGCGACCAGCAGGCCGGCAGCCAGCTTCGGCGCGCCGCGCCACAGCGGCCACAGCGCGCCGCCCAGCACCAGCAGGGTCAGCACGGCGGCGGCGATCACGAAGCCCGTCATCACCACTCCTGCCCGTCGTCGGCCGGCGGCACCGCCTGCGCGCTGCGCCGGCGCACCACACGCACGACGATCAGCGCGCCAACCGCCAACAGCAGCGCCGGCCCGAACCACAGCAGCCAGGTGCTGCGTTCGACCTGCGGGCGATACAGCACGAACTCGCCGTAGCGCGAGACCAGGTAGGTCTTGATCTGCGCGTCGCTCTGGCCGGCGTTCATCAGCTGCAGCACTTCACGGCGCAGGTCGTGGGCGATCTGCGCGTTGGAATCGGCCAGCGACTGGTTCTGGCACATCACGCAGCGCAGCTCGTGGGTGAGCGCGTTGAAGCGCGCCTCCTGCGCCGGGTCGCGGAACTGCAGCGGCGTGGGATCGCTGACCTGGGCCCAGGCCAACAGCGGCGCGGCCAGGAGGATCAGCAGCAGGGCACGCAGCAGCGCCTTCATCGCGCACGCTCCGCGGCGGCCAGCGCCGGCAGCAGTTCGCGTTCGACGATGGCCTGGTCGAGCGGGCCAACGTGCTTCCAGCGCACGATGCCGCCGGCGTCGACCAGGAAGGTCTCGGGCGCGCCATAGATGCCCCAGTCCAGCGAGGCCTTGCCTTCCACGTCGCTGACCACGGCCTCGTACGGGTTGCCGAACTGCTGCAGCCAGCGCAGCGAATCGGCGGGATCGTCCTTCAGCGCATAGCCGATCACGCGCACCCGACCCGAGCGCGCCAGCGCGCTGACGGTGGGGTGTTCGACCCGGCACTCCGGGCACCAGCTGCCCCAGACGTTGAGCACGTAGGGCCGGCCGCGCAGCGTGGCCAGGTCCAGCGTGCCCTCCGGGGCGTGCAGCAGCGGCAGCACCGTGGCCGGTGCGGGGCGGCCGATCAGCGCCGACGGCAGGGCCTGGCGGTCGGGGCGATCGGAGCGCTGCACGGCCACCAGCAGCAGCGCGAACAGGGCGGCCAGGCACAGCGCACCGATGATCAGCGCGCCGCGCGAGACGCCGCGGCGCTCGGTCGGCGCGCTCACGGCGTGGCCTCCGGGCGGCGGCGGAAGCGGCGATCGCCGGCGCTGACCAGTCCCCCCAAGGCCATCAGCACCGCGCCGGCCCAGATCCAGCGCACCATCGGCTTGACCTGGATGCGTACCGCCCAGGCACCGTTGCCCAGCGGCTCGCCCAGTGCCACGTAGACATCGCCGAGCACGCCGAGGCGCACGGCCGATTCGGTCATGACCTGGCCACCGCTGGCGTAGGCGCGCTTCTCCGGATGCAGGGTCTGCAGCGGCGCATCGCGCCGGGTCAGCTGCAGCGTGCCGCGGTCGGCGACGTAGTTGGGGCCGCGGCTTTCCTGCACGCCTTCGAAGGTGAAGCCGTAGTGGCCGACCTCGACGGTCTGGCCGGGCCTAAGCGCCACTTCACGCTGCACGTTGAGCGCCTCGACCAGCAGCGCGCCGACCAGGAAGACCGCGATGCCAAGATGCGCCAGGCTCATGCCCAGCATCTCGGCGGTCATCCGGCCCTGCGCGCGCAGCCGCTGCCAGACAAAGCGCAGCGTGCCGGCGGCCACCCACAGCGCCCCGGCGATGCCGGCGGCGGTCTTCCACTGGCCCTGCGGCGCGAGGAAGTAGGCGCCGCCGCCGCCGACCACGGCCAGCACCGCCCATGGCGCCAGCAGCGCGGCCACGCGCGAGGCCTGTTCGCGCTGCCATTTGAACAGCGGGCCGAACGGCAGCAGCAGCACCAGCGGGGCCATCAGCAGCAGGAACAGCAGGCTGAAGTAGGGCGGGCCCACCGAGATCTTGCCCAGGTCCAGCGCATCGGCCAGCAGCGGATACAGCGTGCCCAGCGCGACCATCGCGCAGGCGCAGGCCAGCAGCACGTTGTTGGCCAACAGCAGGGTCTCGCGCGAACTGGCCGCGAACGGCCTGCCGTCGCCCATCTGCGGCGCGCGCAGCGCGTACAGCAGCAGCGAACCGCCGACCACGATGCCAAGGAACACCAGCACGAACAGCCCGCGCGTGGGATCGGCGGCGAACGCATGCACGCTGGTCAGCACGCCCGAGCGCACCAGGAAGGTGCCCAGCAGCGACAGGGAGAACGCGGTGATGGCGAGCAGCAGCGTCCAGCCGCGGAAACTGCCCCGCTTCTCGGTCACCGCCTGCGAATGGATCAGCGCCGCGCCGGCCAGCCAGGGCATGAAGCTGGCGTTCTCCACCGGGTCCCAGAACCACCAGCCGCCCCAGCCCAGCTCCGAATACGCCCACCAGCTGCCCAGCGCGATGCCGCCGGTCAAAAACGCCCAGGCCACGTTGGTCCACGGCCGCGTCCAGCGCAGCCAGCGCGCGTCCAGCGTGCCGTCCAGCAGCGCGGCCACGGCGAAGGCGAAAGGCACCGCGAAGCCCACGTACCCCATGTAGAGCATCGGCGGATGGATGATCATCCCCGGGTCCTGCAGCAGCGGATTGAGATCGCGCCCCTCGCCGGGCGAGGGCAGCAGCCGCACGAACGGGTCGGAGGTGAACAGCAGGAAGGACAAAAAGCCCACCGCCACCGCGCCCATCACCGCCAGCACGCGCGCCACCACCACCTGCGGCAGGTGCGCGGAGAAGCAGGCCACCGCCGCGCTCCAGCCGGCCAGCACCAGCGCCCACAGCAGCAGCGATCCCTCGTGCGAGCCCCATACCGCGGTGTAGCGATAGACCAGCGGCAGCAGCGAGTTGGAGTTCTCGGCCACGTAGCGCACCGAGAAGTCCTGCCCCACGAAGGCGGCGGTCAGCGCCGCGAACGCGACGAACACCGCGGCCAGCTGCGCGATCGCCGCCGGTCGTGCGATCGCCATCCATGCCACGCGCCCGCGGTGCGCGCCCAGCGCCGGCAGGACCGTCTGCACAACGGCCACCAGCAGCGCCAGGATGAGGGCGAACTGGCCTAGCTCAGGGAGCATGGCAAAGCCGGGTTCGCGGTCCCGCCCCTGCGAGACCTCACTGCTTCACCTGATGCTTCTGATGCGCCTTGCCCATCTTGTCGGCGACTTCCTTGGGCATGTAGGTCTCATCGTGCTTGGCCAGCACCTCGGTGGCGACGAACTGGCCGCCCTGCATCGAGCCGGTGGCGACCACGGCCTGATCCTCGCGGAACAGGTCCGGCAGGATGCCGGTATAGACCACCGGCAGCTGCGCATCGCCGTCGGTGACGCGGAAATGCGCCTCCATCGAGCCCTGCGCGCGCTGGAACGAGCCGCGCTCGACCATGCCGCCCAGGCGGAAGCGCGCATGGTCGCCGGCCTGGCCGGAAAGCACCTCGGCCGGGGTGAACAGATAGTTGGTGTTGCGCGACAGCGCCGCGGCGACCAGCGCGGTGGCCAGGCCCGCGGCGACCAGCAGCGCGCAGACCAGCAGCAGACGGCGGCGGCGGACCGGATTCATCGCGGCAACTCGGTCTGCGTGGACGCGGCCACCCGCCGGGCCTGGGCGCGGGCCTGGCGCTGGCGGGCGTTGCGCAGCAGCTGGCGCAGCTGCAGGCGCGGCAGCAGGAAATCCCAGGCCAGCACGATCGCGAACACCGCATAGGCGCCGATGACGTAGGGCAGGTAGCTCACGGACGCGCCTCCGCCAGCCGCAGCACCCAGTCCTTGCCGGCTTCGCGGCGCAGGTTGTCCAGGCGCGCGCGCTGCAGCAGCGAGCCGGCGAACCAGGCCTTGGTCGCCAGCACCATGATCCACAGCGGCGCGATCATGCTGGCGTCCATGTGCGAGGGGCCCATCAGGCTGATGGTCTGGCCCTGGTGCAGCGAGTTCCACCACACCACCGAATAGCGGATCACCGGCAGCAGCGCCACCCCGACGATGGCCAGCAACCCGGCGGCGCGGGCGGCGGCGCGGCGGTCCTCGATGGCGCCGTAGAGCCCCATGACGCCCAGGTAGAGGAACAGCAGGATCAGCTCGGTGGTCAGGCGCGGGTCCCAGTCCCACCAGGTGCCCCACATCGGCTTGCCCCAGATCGAGCCGGTGGCCAGGGTGATCGCGGTGAAGGCCGCGCCGATCGGCGCGCAGGCCATGGCCAGGATCTCGCACAGCTTGATGCGCCAGATCAGGGCGATGGCCGCGTACAGCGCCATCAGCCCGAACACGAACAGGCTCATCCACGCGGCGGGCACGTGGATGTAGAGGATGCGGAAGCTGTCGCCCTGCTGGTAATCGGCCGGCACCACGAACAGCGCCTGCCACAGCCCCAACAGCATCGCCAGCAGGCCCGCGCCGAAGCACCAGGGCGCCCAGCGCGCGGCGAAGCGATCGAACACCGGCGGCGAACCGAGCCGATGGAACCACAGCACTAGCGCATTGTTCTGGGACATCGAGACTCGTTGGGCTTGCGGGAAGACGCCAGCTGGCACCCGTGGGGCGAGGGCAACCTCGCCCCCGCGCCAGGCATCGCCTGCGCGCGGTGGCGGCTGGATTGTCCAACAAAAGCACGGACGGCCGCCACGCTGCACCGCACACGGGCGCCGGCCCTGGCCCGGGAAGTCCCGGGCCGCGCGCACGGGATTACTTGACCGTCAGCGTGCCCTTCATCAGCGTCGAGTGGCCTGGGAAGCTGCAGAAGAACGCGTACGGTCCGCCGCTGGCGATCTTGGCGACCGGAAAGCTGACCGAGGTGGTCTCGCCGCCGCCGATCAGCTTGCTGTGCGCCACCACGCGCGCATCGCCGGCCTGGACGTAGTCCGCGGGCGCGCCGGCCTTCATGCCGTCGCTGTCGATGCCGGCCATGTCGGCGGTCTTGCCGATGACCACGTTGTGGCCCATGACGGTCTTGGCCAGCTTGCCGGTGTGCTTGAGGTTGATGGTGAAGTTGGCGCAGCTCTTGGGCACATCGATGTTGGCCAGGTTGTACTTCATCATGTCGTTGCCTTCCAGGTCGGCCGAGCAGGTGGCGGCGCGCGCGCCGAAGGACGCACAGGACACGGACGCGGCGAGGAGGGCGGCGGCGATCAGGTAGGGACGCATGTTTCGAACTCCGATGAGGGGTGGGCATGGAAGCGGGTGGAAGACCCGGGTCGCAGGGTCCGCGCGAGGCGCTGCCGAAGCTTGGCGCACAGCATCGCCCGGGCACTGTAATGGGTGGAACTGTCCGATGGTCTGACAGTCGGGGCCGGAAAGGGAAGCGCGGCAGAGGGTGGGGCGCGACCGGGCAGGTAGATCGCGCGGCGGTCGTCGCGTCGGTCGGCCGTCTGGGCATGCGCAGGCTACTCGGTGGCGATGCGCAGCGCCGCGGCCGCCGCCAGCGGCGCCAGGACGAGGGCCAGCACCAGTCCGGCGGCGAGCATCAGCAGGGCGAAGCCAGGATCCAGCCCCTCGGCGGCCCGGGCCACCGCGCCGGCGCCGAACACCAGCACCGGCACGTACAGCGGCAGCGCCAGCAGGGCCAGCAGCACGCCGGCCCTGCGCATGCCCACCGTCAGCGCGGCCACCACCGCCCCCAGCAGGCTCAGCAGCGGCGTGCCCAGGGCGAGCGAGGCCATCAGCACCGGCAGCAGCGGGCGCGGCAGGTACAGCAGCTCGGCCAGCAGCGGCGTGGCGAGCAACACCGGCCCGGCGGTCGCCAGCCAGTGCGCCAGCACCCGCACGGCCACCAGCCAGGCCAGCGGCACCGGCGCCAGGATCCATTGCTCCAGCGAGCCGTCCTCGGCATCGCCGCGGAACAGCGTGTCCAGCGTCAGCAGCCCGGCCAGCAGCGCGGCCAGCCAGAGCACGGCCGCGGCCACCCGGCCCAGCAGCTGCGGGTTGGCGCCCAGCGCCAGGGCGAACAGCACCACCACCAGCAGCGCGAACAGCGCCGGCTGCAGCGCATCGCCGCGCCTTCTCCACAGCAGGCGCAGGTCGCGGCGCAGCAGCGCGGCGGCGGTGCCGGGCAGGGTGGGCAGACTCACGCGGCGGCCTGTTCGCGCCCGGCGAGCAGCAACTGCCGGGTGCGCACCGGCGGGGCGGCGTAGGCGCCGTGGGTGGTGACCAGGGCCGCGCCGCCCTGGGCCAGGTGCGCCGAGATCATCCGGTTGACCAGGGTGATGCCGTCCAGGTCGAGGTTGGCGTAGGGCTCGTCCAGCAGCCACAGCGGCGCCGGCGACAGCCACAGCCGCGCCAGCGACAGGCGTTTCTTCTGGCCGGCCGACAGCTGCCGAGCCAGGGTGTCCTCGTAGCCGGCAAGCCCCGTGGCCGCCATCGCCTGGACCGGCGTGAGGGTGTCGCGGCGGCCGTGCAGGCCGCACAGGAACTCCAGGTTCTCCAGCGCGCCCAGGTCGCCCTTCAACGCCGGCAGATGGCCCAGGTAGGCCATGGCCAGCGCGCGCACGTGCGCATCGGCGGCGCGGCCTTCCAGCGCGATGGTGCCGGCGTCGGCGCGCAGCAGGCCGGCCAGCACGCGCAGCAGGGTGGTCTTGCCGGCGCCGTTGCCGCCCTGGACCAGCAGCGCCTCGCCGGCGTCGAGCTGGAAGGCCAGCGGCCCGAAGACCGGTTCCTCGTTGCGGCTGAAGGCCAGCCCCTGGACGGACAGCAGCGGCGGGCGCGGGGCATCGGACGTCATCGGCCGCATTCTAGGGGCTGTCTTGGATCGCGGCCCGCCCGGAACCGATGGCCGGCACTGCGGGGGCGCGCGCCGCTCAGCCCGTCCAGTCGGTGAACATGTCGTCGGCCGCGTCGTCCGGCCGCGGGGCCTGCATGCGCAGGCGCACCGGTTCGCCGGCCAGCCAGTACAGCGTGCCGGCCTGGCCGAAGTCGCGCGCCAGCGCGTCGGCCTGGTCCCAACCGATGTCCAGCACCAGCCAGCCATGCTCGACCGCGCCGCCGTGCGCGTCGCAGCCCAGGGCACGGTGGATGCTCAGGTCCGCCTCGCGCAGGCGCCGTTCCAGCGCTTCGGCGGCTTCCAGGTTGCGCGCCTCGCCGGCGGGCCGCGAGCGCGGATTCCAGGCGGTGACGAACTGATAGCTGCGCGCGCCCAGCTGCCGCTCCACGTCGGCGGCCGACTGGCCGACCTGGAACAGCCATTCCTGCCGGCCCACCACCACGAAGTAGTGCGCGGCGGCGTACAGCCGGGCCAGGGCGCCCAGCGATGGCGATGTCGGATCCGGTTCCCCGTTCATGGCGCGGATCATGGGCATGGCGCGGCGTCGGCGCCAACCAGACGAAGGTCGTGGGCGCCCGGACGGCCCGGCCCGGTCACCGGCGTGGCCGATGCCATTGCGTACACTTGCCGCCCCCACCGCCGCTCCCCTGGACCGATGCAGCCGCAGACCAAGTTGCCCCGCGTGGGCACCACCATCTTCACCGTGATGTCGCAGCTGGCCGCCGAGCACGGCGCGGTCAACCTCGGGCAGGGCTTTCCGGATTTCCCGGTGCCGCAGCGCCTGGTCGACGAACTGGACCGCGCCATGCGCGCCGGTCACAACCAGTACCCGCCGATGACCGGGGTGGCGCCGCTGCGCCAGGCCATCGCCGCCAAGGTGCAGCGCTGCTACGGCGCGCGGGTGGATGCGGACACCGAGATCACCGTGACCAGCGGCGCGACCGAAGCGCTGTTCAACGCCATCCACGCCGTGGTGCGCCCGGGCGAGGAGGTGATCGTGCTCGACCCGGCCTACGACAGCTACGAACCGGCGATCGAACTGGCCGGCGCGCGCGCCGTGCACGTGGCGCTGGATCCGCAGACCTTCGCGGTGGACTGGGACAAGGTGCGCGCGGCGATCACGCCGGCCACGCGCCTGATCATGGTCAACAGCCCGCACAATCCGTCCGGCGCCATGTTCGGCAAGGCCGACCTGCAGGCCCTGAGCGACCTGCTGGAAGGCACCGACATCTTCCTGGTGTCCGACGAGGTCTACGAGCACATCGTCTTCGATGGCCGCGTGCACGAGTCCGTGCTGCGCTGGCCGCAGCTGGCCCGGCGCGCCTTCGTGGTGTCCAGCTTCGGCAAGACCTATCACTGCACCGGCTGGAAGATCGGCTACGCCATCGCCCCGCCGGCGCTGACCGCCGAGTTCCGCAAGGTCCACCAGTACAACACCTTCACCAGCTTCGCCCCGGCCCAGCACGCCTTCGCCGCGATGCTGCAGGCCGAGCCGGAGCACGACGAGCAGCTCGGCGCGTTCTACCAGGCCAAGCGCGACCGCTTCCGCGAGCAGCTGCTGGGCACCCGGCTCAAGCCGCTGCCGGTGCCGGGCGGCTACTTCCAGCTGGTGGACTATTCGGCGGTCAGCGACCTGCCGGATGTCGACTTCGTGAAGTGGCTGACCATCGAGCACGGTGTCACCGCGATCCCGCTGTCGCCGTTCTACGAGACCCCGCCCGTCGGCCAGCGCCTGGCGCGGCTGTGCTTCGCCAAGAACGCCGCCACGCTGGATGCGGCGATCGAGCGGCTGGTGAAGCTCTGAGGGCAGGGACGGCGCCTTCGTCTCAGACGGCAGGGTAGGGCGCCTCCCCTTTCGCGCAGCGAAGGGGGGAGGTTGGGAGGGGGGGCTTTTGCCTTCGCTTTTTCTTTGGCCTTCCCCGCGAAGCGCGACCCCTCCCCAGCCCTCCCCTTGGCCTGGCGGCCAAAGGGAGGGGGCAGAAGCGCATGTTCGCCTCGGGAACGCCTCAACCGTCGTTCCCGCGCAGGCGGGAATGACGGGGGGCGGTTCTTGAACGGCGAGGCATCGAAGCGGTAGCCGCGTGATCGCGTCGTCCGGGTTGGGCGTAATCTTCAGTTCCGCGGTCCAGGCCCCATCCCGAAGAGCACTCCCATGCAAGACCTCCGCATTGCCCTGGTCCAGGGCGCGACCCGCTGGCACGACCCGGCCGGCAACCGCAGCTACTACGGCGAGCTGATCGCGCCGGCGGTGGGCAAGGCCGACCTGGTGATCCTGCCGGAGACCTTCACCAGCGGCTTTTCCAACGATGCGATCGACCGCGCCGAGGGCATGGACGGGCCGACCGTGGCCTGGATCGTCGAGCAGGCGCGGCAGCTGGACGCGGCGGTCACCGGCAGCGTGCAGCTGCGCACCGAGGAGGGCGTGTTCAACCGCCTGCTGTGGGCCACGCCCGATGGCGGGCTGTCCTGGTACGACAAGCGCCACCTGTTCCGCTATGCCGGCGAGCACCTGCGCTACGCGCCGGGCCGCGAGCGCCTGAGCGTGGAGTGGAAGGGCTGGCGGATCAATCCGCAGGTCTGCTACGACCTGCGCTTCCCGGTCTTCTGCCGCAACCGCTTCGATGTCGAGCGCCCGGGGCAGCTGGACTTCGACCTGCAGCTGTTCGTCGCCAATTGGCCCTCGCCGCGCCGCTACGCCTGGCAGACGCTGCTGCGCGCGCGGGCGATCGAGAACCTGTGCGTGGTGGCCGCGGTCAATCGCGTCGGCACCGACGGCAACAACCTCAGCTACGCCGGCGACAGCGTGGTGCTCGACGCCCTGGGCCAGCCGTTGGCCGAGGCCGCCGCCGCCGAGGGGCTGACCTACGCCGCGGTTTCGGCGCAGGCGCTGCTGGCGCACCGCGCGCATTTCCCGGCCATGCTCGATGCCGACCGCTTCGCGTTGACCTGAAGCCCGGGCCTGGCTTCCCGCTCCCGCGTCGTCCGCGCCACGCGGGCAGGGACGGGCCCGTGGATTGATCCAGGTCAAGGCGGTCCGCGCGCCGGGCCGCGACCATGGGCGCATGTATCCCGCCCTTCCCGAACCCGGCGCCTGGTCCTTCGACGCCAACCTCCTGCGGCGCTACGGCGTCAATGGCCCGCGCTACACCTCCTATCCCAGTGCGCTGCAGTTCGATCCCGCGTTCGGGCCGGCGCAGTTCGCCGAACAGGCGCGGCAGAGCAACGTGGGCCACTACTCGCGGCAGCTGTCGCTGTACGTGCATGTGCCGTTCTGCGCCAGCCCCTGCTTCTACTGCGGCTGCAACCGGGTGATCACGCGCAGCCCGGTGGCCGGCGAGCGCTACGTGCGCCACCTGGAGCGCGAGATCGCGCAGGTGGCGGCGCTGTTCGAGCCCGACCGTGAGGTGGTGCAGCTGCATTTCGGCGGCGGCACGCCCAACTTCCTCGACGCGGCGCAGCTGACGCGCGTGGTGGACGGCCTGCGTCGCCATTTCCGCTTCAGCCAGACGGCCGATCGCGACATCTCCGTCGAACTGGACCCGCGCACCACCACGCCCGGGCACATCGCCGCGCTCGGCGCCTGCGGCTTCACCCGCGCCAGCCTGGGCGTGCAGGACTTCTCGCCCAGTGTGCAGGTGGCGATCAATCGCGTGCAGAGCTTCGAGCAGACCTATGCGGTGGTGGCCGGCTGTCGTGCCCACGGCATCGCCTCGATCAACCTGGACCTGGTCTACGGCCTGCCGCACCAGACTTTGGAAGGCTTCGGCCGCACCCTGGACCAGACCCTCGAACTGCGCCCGGACCGGTTGGCCGTCTACGGCTATGCGCACATGCCCACGCTGTTCCGCGCGCAGCGGCAGATCGACGAGGAGGCGCTGCCCGATGCCGAGGGCCGGCTGGCGCTGCTGGAACTGGCGGTGCGCAGACTGCGCGCGGCCGGCTACGAATACATCGGCATGGACCATTTCGCCCTGCCCAGCGACGATCTGGCGGTGGCGCTGCGCCGTGGCGGCCTGCAC
Source organism: Pseudoxanthomonas sp. X-1 (assembly GCF_020042665.1). Lineage (NCBI taxonomy): Bacteria > Pseudomonadati > Pseudomonadota > Gammaproteobacteria > Lysobacterales > Lysobacteraceae > Pseudoxanthomonas > Pseudoxanthomonas sp. X-1. The sequence continues at coordinate 2,757,058 of NZ_CP083376.1, read as the reverse complement.
CGCAACTTCATGGGCTATACCACCCATGCGCAGACCGACCTGCTGGGCTTCGGCGTCAGCGCCATCAGCCATGTCGGCGACAGCTACAGCCAGAACCAGCGCGAACTGCCCGCCTGGGAGGCGGCGCTGGACGCCGGCCGGCTGCCGACGATGCGGGGCGTGCTGCTGGACGAGGACGACGCCATCCGCGCCGATGTGATCCAGCAGCTGATGTGCGGCGGACGCGTGGATGCCGAACAGGTCGAGCGCGCCTGGAGCATCCGTTTCAACGACTATTTCCGCGACGAGATCGACGCGCTGGCGCCGCTGGTGCGCGACGGGCTGGTACAGGTCGCCCCCGACGCCATCCAGGTCACCGCGCGCGGCCGCGGCCTGCTGCGCCTGGTGGCGATGCGCTTCGACCGCTACCTGGCCCAAGGTGGCCTGGAGGGACGGCACTCGCGCGCGGTGTGAGGCCGGGCAGGGCGGTCTTCTGTTGTCCGGCGACAACCGCGCCACAGTCAGGTCGCTTCGGACGGCGCGCGCGTCACCACGAAGCACTTCTGCACGATGCCCGCCGGTTCCCGGTAGGTGCGGAACCCCATGGCCTCGTAGTAGCGCAGGCCCGCGGGATTGTCGGCGCCGATGTAGGCATCGATCTTCTCCAGCCCCGCCGCGATGGCCGCCTGCCGGCTGGCCGCGAACAGCGCCTTGCCGATCCCGAGCCGGTGCGCCTGGGGACCGATATGCGTGCCGATGATGCCCCAGCCTTCTGGCACGTCGTAGGGATTGCCCGCCGTGGCCCGGATCAGCGACTGGAAGCCGAGCACGCGCCCCTGCGCGTCCTGCGCGAGGCTGCACTGGAGGCGCGCCGGGTGCTGGATGTAGCGGGCCAGCACCGTCTCCCGGTCGCTGGGGCGCTCGCGGCCGGTGACGGCGATGATCTGCCGCAGGACCGCGCTCATGGCCTCGGCGTCCTCGCTGCTGGCGGGCCGGATGCGGACCCGATCGGTCACGGGACGAAAGTCAGCTCGAACGAGACGAAGAAGGGGGCGTGCGGCGGGGCCATCAGCACCTTGCCGCGCAGGAAGCGGTCCACGCAGATCGCCAGCGGCGTGTCGCCCTTGCGCCAGGTGCGGGCGATGCCGCCACGCGCGTCCAGCCGGGCGACGACCACAAACGAGGCGGTATCGGGCTTGGGTGAGGCGCATGCGGCGATACCGCGCTCGAGCATGGCCTGTTGCGCGGCCAGCATGGCCTGGCCGAGATCGGGCGGCAGCGAGGCCTCGTCGTGATCGGCCTGCGCCTTGGCCTGGGCCAGGTCGGCCGGATTCCAGCCCTCGCTGCCCGGCGCCGGGGTCTGCGCAAGCGCGGGCAGGCACAGCAGGCAGGCCAACAAGGCGGCGGTACGGACGATGGTGCGTTGCATGGGAAACTCCTCGAGCCAGGCGATCAACGATAGCCGGCGGCCTGCAGCTCGAACAGCTCCGCATAGCGACCGCCCTCGGCCAGCAGGCTCTCGTGGGTGCCGACCGCCTCGATCCGGCCCAGGTGCAGCACCAGGATGCGGTCGGCCATGCGCACCGAGGAGAAGCGGTGCGAGATCAGCACCGCGGTGCGCTGCTCGGACAGCTCGCGGAAGCGCTGGAACACCTCGAACTCGCTGCGCGCATCCAGCGCGGCGGTGGGCTCGTCCAGGATCATCACCTGCGCCTGGCGCATGTAGGCGCGGGCGATGGCGATCTTCTGCCACTGGCCGCCGGACAGGTCCACGCCGGTCTTGAAGCGCCGGCCGATCAGCTGCTCGTAGCCGCCCGGCAGGCTCTCGATCACCTGGTCGGCCAGCGCGCTGTGCGCGGCGGCGCGGATGCGCGCGGCATCGTCCATCGCCTCGATCCGGCCCACGCCGATGTTCTCGCTGGCGGTCAGGTAGTAGCGCACGAAGTCCTGGAAGATCACCCCGACATTGGCGCGCAGTTCGTCCAGGTCGTACGCGCGCAGGTCGCGCCCGTCCAGCAGGATGCGGCCCTCATCCGGGTCGTACAGCCGCGCCAGCAGCTTGACCAGGGTGGTCTTGCCCGCGCCGTTCTCGCCGACCAGCGCCAGCACCTCGCCGACCTTCAGTTCGAAATCCAGATGCCGCACGGCCCAGTGCCGCGCATCGGGATAGCGGAAGCCGACATTCTCGAACACGAAGCCCTGCCGGATCGGCTGGGGGAACGGCACCGGCTCGGCCGGCGAGGTGATCTCCGGCTGGATGGCGAAGAAGGAGAACAGGTCGTCCAGGTACAGCGCCTGGCCGGCCACCTGCGAGAAGCCCACCAGCAGGCCTTCCAGCAGCTGGCGCAGCCGCAGGAAGCTGCCGGCCAGGAAGGTCAGGTCGCCGATCGAGAAGTCGCCCTTGACCGTGCGCCAGGCGATGTAGGCATAGGCCACGTAGTAGCCCAGCGAACCCAGCGCCGCCAGGGCCGTGCCCCACAGGGCGCGCCGCCGCGCCAGGGCGCGGTTGGCGGCGAACAGGCTCTGCGCCAGGCTGCGGTAGCGTTCGATCAGGAAGCGGTGGAGGTTGAAGATCTTCACCTCCTTGGCGGTCTCGACGCTGGCGCCGGTCTGGCGCACATACTCAAGCTGGCGGCGCTCGGGCGTCCACTGGAAGTTGAGCGAATAGCCGACCGCGTTGAAGTGCGATTCGCCGACGAAGGCCGGCACCAGCGCCACCACCAGCAGCGCGATCAGCCACGGCGCATAGGCCAGCAGGCCGATGGCGAAGCTGATCACGGTGACGGTGTCCTGGACCTGGCCGAACAGCTGGCTGAGCAGGTTCATGCGGCCCATGGTCTGGCGCCGCGCCCGATCCAGCTTGTCCTGCAGCTCGGGATCCTCGAAGTCCTCCAGATCCAGCGTGGCCGCATGCTCCATCAGCCGGATGCTGTTGGCGTTGGTGAACAGCTCGGACAGCAGCGTGTCGGCATAGCTGATCGCCCGGCCCAGCAGGTCCGAGCCGATGGCCAGGACGAACTCCAGCGCCAGCAGTTCCATCAGCCGGTTGAGCGCGCCGCTGGACAGCGCATCGGCCAGCGAATCCAGCGGAACGCCGGCACCGACCAGGCGCACCGCCTCGTCGATGATCAGCTTGCCCACGTACAGCGCGGCGATCGGCAGCAGCGCCTTGACCAGGCGCAGGCCCAGGCTGCCCACGGTCAGCCACGGACTGGTCGCCCAGACCATGCGCAGGAAGGGCGGCACGTTGCGCATGGCGGCGAAGCGCTCGCGCAGGCTGGGACGGGGGCTGGGCGAGACGGTGGCGGCAGGCGGCATGGCGCCATTGTGGCGCCGCGGCGATCACGACGACGAGAACCCCGCAAAAGCAGACACCCCGGCGCGAGGGCCGGGGTGTCGGGATGCCGCGATCGGCGATGGCCGTGCGATCAGTGGTGCGCGCCGCCCGGGCCGTGCACGTGGCCGTGGCTGAGTTCCTCGGCCGTGGGCTCGCGCACGTCGGTCACCTCGACCGCGAAGTGCAGGGTCTTGCCGGCCAGCGGATGGTTGCCGTCCACGGTGACCTCGTCCGGGCCGACCTGGACCACGGTCACCACCAGCGGGCCGTGTTCGCCATGGGCCTCGAACTGCATGCCCGGCATGATGTTGGCACCGGTCGGGAACGCGCCCAGCGGCACCACCTGCTGCAGCTGCTCGTGGCGCGGGCCGTAGCCCAGCTCGGGCGGTACGTCGACCTGGACCTTGTCGCCGACCTGCTTGCCGGTCAGCGCGCTCTCCAGGCCCGGCACGATGTTGCTGGCGCCGTGCAGGTAGCTCAGCGGCGTATCGGGCGCGGACTGGTCGATGACGCTGCCGTCGTCGCCGGTGAGGGTGTAGTGGATCGTGGCCACGCGGCCATCCTGGATTTCCATGAAAAACATCCGTGAACGGGTGAGGGGAGCACGTCGGTGGCTTCACGACGCGCAGGAGAAGGACACGCCACTACCCTAGGCAAAAGCAGGCGCCGACACAACCGCAGCCCGTTCATTTACGCGTGTCGACCGGATAGACCGCGGCGACGCCGCAGCCGCCCGCGGGCAATGACTGCGCGAAGCTTTCCGGACGCGCATCGCCCACCACCACGTCGCCGGGATTGCCGCAGATCATCCCCAGGTCCATGCCGGAGCGGAACACGAGCGTCGGGCTGCGCTGCAGCATCGGGCAGCTGCCGGTGAGCTCGACCCGATACCAGCGATGTCCGCCCGGATGGCGGCGCGAGACCTCCACCAGAAGCCCGTCGGGATCGCTCGACCAGGACCGCAGGTAGCGCGGCGCGAAGCAATAGCTTGGCGAGCCTCTGAAGCCGGCGCCGCGCTGCGGGCCGATCACCTTGACCGGATCGAGCGTGGCCATGGCGTCCCGATCGGCCTGCTGCATCAGCAGCGCATGGGTCTTCGCTTCCAGCGGCTCGACGCTGGCCACCGCGCAGCGTCGACCGTCCGTCTGCACGTAGGCCGGTGCGCCGTTGCAGATCCAGCCTTCCGCGCCGAACAGGCGTGCGTCGGCCGCGGCGTCGGTGCCGGGGCAGTCGGACTGCAGCCCAAGGCGGTAGGGTTGGCCGTCGTGCGCGACGATGACCAGCGTGCGTGCATCGACCTGGCGGACCTCGGTCATCCGGCGCGCATCCAGGCAGCCAGGCGCAGGTGGCGTGCGCGCGGCCTCGGCCGCGCGCGCGGCGCAGATGGGCAGGCTCAGCAGCCACGCCAACAGGATGATCGGGCGCATTGCATCGGTCCTTGATGGAGGCCTTGAGGGGCGGGGCGCCGCCGTTTTACCTCATTGCGCCGCGGGGGCCAATGCGGCGCGCCGAGCGCGGTAGACCGCCTCGGTCTGCGGCTTGATGAACAGCGCCACCAGCTCCGGGTAGCGCTCCTTGACCGCGGCCTCGATGCGGGCGACGCAGGCCTCGATCTGCTCGGTCGTGCGCGTGTCCTCGAACTCGGCGCTGAGCGTGGCCAGCACCTGGTTGGGCCCCATCTGGATGGTGGTCACGCCGTTGGCGTTGCCCACCTCGGGATCGGCGTTGGCGATCTCCAGGATGCTCCGGCCGATGCCGGGCTGGGCCGGCTCGCCGATCAGCAGGCCCTTGGTCTCGCGCGCCAGCATGAATGCCGCCACCGCCAGCACCGCGGCGATGCACAGCGAGGCCACGCCGTCGAGCACGGGCATGTCCAGCACCTGCGCGGCGATCAGGCCCACCAGCGCGAAGCCCAGACCCAGCAGCGCGGCGCTGTCTTCCAGCAGCACGGTGAAGGTGGACGGGTCCTTGCTGCGGCGGAACGCCTCGAAATAGCCCAGCTCGCCCTTGGTCGCGCGGAACTCGCGCAGCGCGACCCACCACGAGCCGCCTTCGAACAGCATCGACACGCCCAGCACGATGTAGCTCACCAGGTGGTTGCTGGCCGGCTCGGGCTGGCGGATATGCGCGATGCCTTCGTAAGCCGACACGCCGGCGCCGGCGGCGAACACCAGCAGCGCCACGATGAAGCTCCAGAAGTACAGCTCGCGCCCGTAGCCGAACGGGTGGGTGGGATCGGCCTGCTTCTCCGCGCGGTGCAGGCCGTAGAGCAGCAGCACCTCGTTGATGGTGTCCACCAGCGAGTGCACGCCCTCGCTGAGCATGGCCGAGCTGCCCGACAGCCAGGCGGCGATGAACTTGGCCACGGCGATGGCCAGATTGCCGGCCAGCGCGGCATAGACGACGAGACGGGAGCCGGAGGGCTTGGCCATGGGCGGCGGCGAGGTGCGGGTGGGGCTGTCATGTTGGTCACGCCCGCGTCCCCTGCGCGTGAGCGCACCGGAGCAGCGCGGCGCGCGGCGGCAAGCGTGTGCGGGATGGGGCGCGCGGCCTAGGCCTTACAATGCGCGCTTTCCTGACTTCGCATCGGTCCTGCTGCTCATGCCCACCGCCCCCGCCTGTCCGCAGTGCACGCTGGACAACACCTACGCCGACGGCGCGCTGTGGATCTGCGCCGACTGCGGCCACGAGTGGACGGCCGACGCCGGCACCGCCGAGCAGGCGCTGGTGGTGCGCGATGTCAATGGCAATGTATTGGCCGCCGGGGATACGGTCACGGTGATCAAGGACCTCAAGGTCAAGGGCTCCAGCATCCCGCTCAAGCAGGGCACCGTGATCCGCAACATCCGCCTGGTCGAGGACGATGCCGAACACATCGAAGGCCACTCGGACAAGATCAAGGGCCTGGTGCTGAAGACCTGCTTCTTGCGCAAGGCCTGAGCGCGCGGTCGCGCGTTGCCCGCGCTCGGCGAGACGCCGCTGCGCAAACCTTCTACCGTCGTTCCCGCGGACGCGGGACCCCGTCACTTTCGCGCAGGAGCCTCGAAGGCGTGGATTCCCGCGTTCGCGGGAATGACGGGCTCCCCGGCGGGAAACGACGGAGGCTTCGACTCAGGGCGCGATTGCGGCGCGCAACCCGCAGGCGCTGCCACCAGCTGCGCGCCGCAATCGGCCAGGCACGCTTGCTTTCCCACGCCACAAAAAACGACAGGCCGCTTGCGCGGCCTGTCGGATCGTCCGGCTGCTGCCCGGTCAGGTGCCGTCTTCGGGCACTTCCACCTTGGTCAGCACGCGGGTATTGCCGAGTTTCTCGATGCGGCCACCGGCCTTGCGGAAGGCGGCCAGGTCGGCCTGGATGCGCTCGTGGGTCAGCGGCGCGCTCTTGTCGGAGGCGCGGGGCTTGCTGGCGGCGATCTTGGAACTGGTGCGGGGCATGAAGCTCTCCTTCGTCGTGGAGCGGCGGGGGCGCTGCGATCCGCCCTCGTCGCGTGACGGGCGGCCGCAGTGCGCGGGTGCAGGTGTCCAATCCGATATGCGGCCGGTCGCCGGTCAGGGCAAGGCGAGCCGCAGGGAACAGGCCGAAGCCGGACAGGACTGCGTCGGAGGGCCGGGAGCTGGGCGGACCCGGCCGGTCGCGTGCGCCGGTGGGCGGGAAAGCTCGGTCCGGTGCGTGCGAATCGTGGAACATGCGAAGTATATCACATCCGATGTTCCACGGTTTTCCGAGGCCCCGGAAGCCCCGCGGCGGCTTGGCAGCGCGGTGAGGGCCGGGTAGCGTGGCGCGCCCCCTCCCGATGAGTGTCTGTCGATGATCCAGCGTTTCGATACCGGTCTGCGCATGTCCGAGATGACGGTGCACAACGGCGTGGCCTACCTGGCCGGGCAGATCGCCGAAGGCGGTGGCGACATCGCCGCGCAGACCGCCGAGGTGCTGGCCGCCATCGACGCGCTGCTGGCGCGCGCCGGCTCCGACAAGTCCAGGATCCTGCGCGCCGAGATCTTCATGGCCGACCTGGCCGAGTTTTCCGGCATGAACGCGGTCTGGGAGACCTGGGTGGTGCCCGGCCATACGCCGGCCCGCGCCACCGTGCAGGCGCGGCTGGCCGATCCGTCGTGGAAGGTCGAGATCGTCGTCACCGCCGCGGTCTGAGGCCTGCGCGGCCTCGCGCCGGCAGCCGATCCTGAGACTTGCCCACGATGCAGGACGACCTCTTCGCCCGCCCGGCCGCGCCGCCGCCGAGCCTGTTCTTCGCGCTGCTGCCCGCGGCCGGCGACCAGGCGCCGCTGGAGGCGGCGGTGCAGGCGCATGCGCCGCGCTTCGAGGGCTTCAAGCCGATGCGCGCGGCCAAGCGCCACGTGACCCTGCTGTACCTGGGCGAGCCGTTCGACGAGCAGATCCCCGGCCTGGTCGAAGGCGCGCAGCGCGCGGTGGCCGGGGTGCAGGGGCAGGCCTTCGTGCTGAGCCTGGACCGGCTGGCGGTGTTCGGCCGCAACGCGGTGGTACTGGCCGCCTCGCAGACGCCGCCGGCGCTGGCCGCGCTGGAATCGGCGCTGCGCGCGGCCGCCACGCGCCAGCGCATCGTGCTGGCCAGGTCGCCACCGCTGCATCCGCATCTGACCCTGGGCCACAACGACGGTAAACGCCTCGCGCCGGAGGCCTGCGCGCCGGTGCGCCTGGCCTTCGACGCCTTCGTCCTGCTGCGCGGTGGCCAGCGCGAGGCCTACGTCGAACTGGGCCGCTGGCTGCTGGGCTGATCAGCCCGCCCGCGCGCGCTGGCTCCGGGCCACCGCGATCCCGGTCAGCGCGGCCGCGGCCAGCACGCCGGCGGCGATCAGGAACGGCGTGCCGATGAAGGGCAGGGCCGCCTCGGGTCCGACCGACCTGGAATACACCCAGCCGAAGAACACCGGCGAGACCACGCCTGCGATCGCGCCGACGCTGTTGTTGGCGCCCTGCAGCTGGCCCTGCTCGGACTCGGACACACGCTGGGTCATCAGCGACTGGATGGTCGGCATCGCCAGCCCCCACAGCGCGTTGGGCAGCATGGCGGCGACGAACAGCCAGCCGGTCGGCGCCAGCCCCATGCAGGCGATGCCCAGCGCGCCGAAGCACAGGCCGATGATCATCGTGCGGCGATCGCCGAAGCGGCGCACCGCCGGGCCGGTCAGCGTGCCCTGGACCAGCATGTCCAGCGCCCCGACCATGGCCAGCAGCAGGCCCACCTGCCAGGCGCCCCAGCCGTAGCGGTCGGCCGCGTACAGCACGAACACTGCCGAGAACACGTGGTGGGCGAAGTACAGCAGGAAGTTCACCACCGCCAGGCCGGTCAGCTCCTGATGCGAGCGCAGCAGGCGCAGCGCGCCCAGCGGATTGGCCCGCGTCCAGGAGAAGGCCATGCGCTTGTCCGGCGCCAGAGATTCGGGCAGCACGAACGCGCCGTAGGCGAAGGCCAGCGCGCTCATCCCCGCAGCCGCCCAGAACGGCGCGCGCGGCGACCACTCGCCCAGTACCCCGCCCAGCAGCGGGCCGGCGACGAAGCCGGCGCTGAAGGCCGCGCCGATCAGGCCGTAGCCGCGCGCACGGTTCTCCGGCGTGGTGATGTCGGCCATGTAGGCATAGACGGTGGTGAAGCTGGCCGTGGTGATGCCCGAGATGATGCGCCCGGCCGCCAGCCACCACAGGTTGGGCGCCAGCGCCATCAGCAGGTAGTCGATCGCAAGCCCGGCGGTGGACAGCAGGATCACCGGGCGGCGGCCGTACCGGTCCGACAGCGAGCCCACGATCGGCGAGACCAGGAACTGCATCAGCGCCCACAGCGCCACGAAGATCCCATTGATCAGCCCGGCGCGCGCGTTGGAGCCGGAGAACTGCTCGATCAGGTGCGGCAGCACCGGGATGATGATGCCCATGGCCACGATGTCCAGCATCGCGGTGACCAGGATGAAGGCGACGGCGGCCTTGCCGGCGCGGAAGGCGGGAAGCGGCATCGGGAAGGCTCGGGTGATGCGCCGCGGGCGGGATTGGGGTGAGCGGCGCGCGGCGCGATGGTAACCCGCATTGACGACGTGGACGTCCGTCGGCTCCCGCCGCGCCTGCCTTGCCGGCGCTGGGACTTTTCCCACGCCGGAACGCGCTGCGCGGCGATGGCGCCCCCGGCGGGTCCGGCGCAGGCTGGCGTCGGACCCAGGCAGGACGCCAGCCGATGCAATGGACGCAGGCCAGTACGCACGCGCGGCACCCGTGGGCCCGGCGCTTCGCCGCGCCTGGCGCCATGCCCGTGCCGGCGTTTGGCGGCGCGGTCGCCGTGTGCCTGCTGCTGGGCGTCTGCGGCTGCCTGCTGCTGCCGGCGCTGCCCGGGCGCGTCTGGCTGTGCGCGGCGCTGGCCGTCGGCCTGCCGTGCTGGGTGCGGGGCGGGGCCATGCGCCTGGCCGGCGCGTTGCTGGTCGGCGTCGGCTGGGCCGGATTGCAGGCGGGCTGGGCGCTGTCGGCACAGCTGCCGGCGCGCGCCCAGGCGCGAGACTGGAGCGTCGAAGGCCGCGTCGTCGGCCTGCCCCAGGTCGAGGCGCGGCGCACGCGCTTCGAGTTCCTCGCCGAGGCCTGCCCTGCCGGCGCGGAGCTGCCATGCGGCCGGCGCCTGCAGCTGGCCTGGTACGACGAGACCGACGCCAGCGTGCCGGGGCCGCGCGCGCAGCTGCAGGCCGGGCAGCGCTGGCGGCTGCTGGTGCGGCTGCGCGCGCCGCGCGGGCTGGTCAACCCGGGCGGGTTCGACAGCGAGCGCTATGCGCTGGCGCGGCGCGTGGCGGCGACCGGCTATGTGCGCGCCGCGCCGTTGGCGCGTGCATTGGGGCCGCCGGTGGGCATCGACGCGTGGCGCGCGCGGATGTCCGCGCGCATCGCCGGGCAGGCGCCGGCCGGAGCGCAGCGCTTCGTGCGTGCCCTGGCGTTGGGCGACACCGGCGGCCTGGACGATGCCGATTGGGCCACGCTGCGTGCGGCCGGGCTCACCCATCTGATCGCCATCTCCGGGTTCCATGTCGGGCTGGTCGCCGGCTTCGGTGCGCTGCTCGCCGCGGGCCTGTGGCGGCTGTTCCCGCGGCTGGGACGGTGGCTGCCGCGGCCGGTCGCGGCCGGGGTGGCGGCGATGCTGTTCGCCGGCGGCTATGCGCTGCTGTCCGGGGGCGCGCTGCCGACGGTGCGCACGGTGCTGATGATCGCGGTGGTGGCCCTGGCCCGCTGCGGCCGGCGTCCGGCCGGCGCGGTGGCCGCGCTGGCCCTGGCGATGCTGGCGGTGCTGCTGGTGGATCCGCTGGCGCCGCTGCTGGCCGGCTTCTGGCTCAGCTTCGCCGGCGTGGCCTGGCTGGTGTGGTGCCTGCCCACGCACGGCCTGCCGGCGTGGCGCGCGTTCCTGTCGGCGCAGGGCGTGGCCACACTCGGACTGCTGCCGCTGACCGTGGCCTTGTTCGGCCAGGCCTCGCTGATCGGGCCGCTGGCCAATCTGCTGGCGATCCCCTGGTGGAGCCTGGTGGTGGTGCCGGCCTGCCTGCTCGGCGTGGCCGCCGAGACCCTGCACGCCGGCTGGGGCACGCCGGCCTGGTGGCTGGCCGGGCAGGCGTTCGAACCGAGCTGGCGGCTGTTCGCCTGGCTGGCACAGGGCCGCTTCGCGCTGTGGTGGCTGCCGGAAGGTGCCTGGTTCGCGCTGCCCATGGCCGTGCTGGGCGCGTTCTGGCTGCTGCTGCCGCGCGGGGTGCCCGGCAAGCCGCTGGCGCTGCTGCTGTGGCTGCCGCTGCTGCTGCCCGACCTGGACCTGCCGCGCGAGGGCGAGGCCAGCGTGACCACGCTCGATGTCGGCCAGGGCCTGTCGGTGCTGGTGCGCACGCGCGGCCATGCGCTGCTGTTCGATACCGGGCCGGCGGTGGCCGACGGCTTCGACGCCGGCGAACGCGTGGTGGTGCCGGCGCTGCATGCCCTGGGTGTGCGCCGGCTGGACCGGGTGATGGTCAGCCACGGCGATGCCGACCATGCCGGTGGTCTGGGGGCGGTGCGCAGCGGGATGCCGGTGCTGGAGGTGCTGGGACCGGCCGGTGCGCCGATTCCGCTGCAGACCGCCTGCCGCGCCGGACAGGCCTGGACCTGGGACGGCGTGCGGTTCGAGGTTCTGCATCCGACGCGTGGCTTTCCCTACCTGCGCAACGAATCCAGCTGTGTACTGCGCGTGGGCACCGCGCATGGCGCGGTGCTGCTGACCGGCGACATCGGCCAGGTGATCGAACGCCAGCTGCTGCGCACGCACCCGCAGGCGCTGAAGTCGAAGCTGGTGCTGGTGGCCCACCACGGCAGCCGCGATTCCTCCGATCCCGCGTTCGTCGAGGCCACGGGCGCGCGCCTGGCGCTGGTCTCGGCCGGCGCGGACAACCGTTTCGGGCATCCGCAGCCGGTGGTGGTGCGACGCTGGCAGCGGGCCGGCGCCGAGGTGCTGAACACCGCCGACAGCGGCGCGCTGAGTGTCTGGCTGGACGCCGACGGCCAGTCGGTCCGCGAGCGCCGGCGCTGGCGCGCGCGGCTGTGGGACGCGGTCAGGGCGCGCGAGGCGTCTGGGCTATCCTATCGGCCTGCTCTCACACGGCCGGCTGCGCCGTAAGGATTCAACGTGCTGGAACTGGTCAAGGCGGGCGGCTGGCCCATGCTCCCGCTGCTGCTGCTCGCCGTGCTGGCCCTGGCCATCGTGGTGGAACGCTTCTGGAGCCTGCGCCGCAAGGAGATCCTGCCGCCGGGCCTGGGCGAAGAGGTGCGCCGCTGGGCGACCTCGTCCAACCTGGAGGCCTCGCATATCGAGTCGCTGCGCCGCACCTCGCCGCTGGGCGCGCTGCTGGCCGCCGCGCTGGACGTGCGCCACCGCTCGCGCGATGTGATCCGCGAGCGCATCGAGGACACCGGCCGCCACCTGGTCCACCGCATGGAGCGCTACCTCAACACGCTGGGCACCATCGCCGCGGCCGGTCCGCTGCTGGGCCTGCTGGGCACGGTGGTGGGCATGATCCAGATGTTCCTGGGGATCCTCGACCACGGCCTGGGCGATGTGAACCAGCTGGCCGGCGGCATCGGCAAGGCGCTGGTGTGCACCGCCACCGGCATGCTGGTGGCGATCCCGGCGCTGATCTTCCATCGCTATTTCCGCGGCCGCATCGCCGGCTACGTGATCGAGATGGAGCAGCAGGCCATGGCCCTGTCCGACGCGCTGGAAGCGCCGCACGCCGCCGCGCGCGTCGACTGAAGGCCGCGCCCGATGCGTATCCGCGACGACCGCGCGCACGACGAGCCGGAGATCAACCTGGTCCCGCTGATCGACGTGATCCTGGTGCTGATCATCTTCTTCGTGATCACCACGACCTTCGATGCGCGCTCGACCCTGCAGCTGCAGCTGCCGTCGGCCTCGCAGCAGCCGGCCGACGCGCCGGCCAAGGCGCTGAGCATCCTCATCAATGCCGAGGGCCGCTACTTCGTCGGCGACAGCGAAGTGCTGCGCACCGACGCCGACGCGCTCAAGCAGGCCATCGCCCAGTCCGCCGGCAAGGACCATGCGCGCCCGGTGCTGCTGCGCGCCGACGCGCGTACGCCGCACCAGGCGGTGGTGACCGCGCTGGACGCGCTGGCCCAGCTGGGCTTCAAGCGCATTTCCATCGCCACGGCGCCCGAGCAGGAGCCACGCCGGTGAATGCGGCCGTCCCCGGATCGGCCTGGCAGACCTATCGCCGGCTGCTGGCCTTCGCCAAGCCATACCGCGGTTTGCTGCTGCTGGCGTTCGTGGCGGCGCTGGTCGAAGCGGCGGGGACGGGCGCCTTCACCCGGCTGATGGAGCCGATCACCAACCGGACCTTCCTCAACCAGGGGGCGCCGCAGGCGCTGTGGGTCATGCCCACGCTGATCCTGGTGATCTTCCTGGTGCGCGGTGTGGCCGGCTACATCACCGACATGTCGATGGGACGCGCGGCGCGCAGCATCGCCCGCGACCTGCGGGTCAAGGTGCTGGGCAAGTACCTGTCCCTGCCGGGCGCGCGCTTCGACGCCGAGCCGGTGCCGTCGATGCTGGTGCGGCTGGGGTCGGATTCGGACCAGGTCGCGCAGGCGGCGGTCGATGCGCTCAAGACCATGATCCAGCAGGCGCTGCAGGCCATCGTGCTGCTGATCGTGATGCTGGGCGCCAGCTGGCAGGTGACCCTGTCCATCCTGGTGCTGGTGCCGCCGCTGGCGTTCGTGATGAACAAGGTCGCCAAGCGCTACCGGCGGGTGAGCCACCGCATCCAGGAGAGCGGCGCGCGCTTGCTGCAGGCGGCCGACCAGACGCTGTCCAACCATCAGGAGGTCAAGGTCTACGGCGCGCAGCGGTCCGAGCTCGAGCGCTACCACGCGCTGGCCGACCACAACCTGCGCCTGGCGATGAAGGTCGAGTCCACCCGCGGCATCTCCACCGCCACGGTGCAGATGATGGGCGCCATCGGCCTGGCGGCGCTGCTGCTGATCGCCGGTCACGAAGCCGCCGCCGGGCGGCTGAGCGCCGGCGGTTTCTTCAGCCTGCTGCTGGCCATGGCCGGCATCATCCCGGCCCTGAAGAACCTCACCAACGTGCAGAACGTCCTGCAGCGCGGCGTGGCCTCGGCCGAGCGCCTGTTCTCGGTGCTCGACGCGCCGGACGAGGTCGACGCCGGCACCCGTCCGCTGGCCCGAGCGCGGGGCACGATCGAGTTCCGCGACGTCACCGCGCGCTATCCGGGCCAGCTGCGGCCGGCGCTGGAGCACATCAGCTTCGTCGCGCGCCCCGGCACGGTCACCGCCATCGTCGGCCGCTCGGGCAGCGGCAAGTCCAGCCTGATCAAGCTGATCCCGCGCTTCTACGACGTCGAGTCCGGACAGATCCTGATCGATGGCGCGCCGGTGCAGGAGTACCGCCTGGCCGACCTGCGCCGCCAGATCGCCCTGGTCGGCCAGCAGGTGATGCTGTTCGACGGCACCGTCGCGGCCAACGTGGCCTATGGCGAGATGCAGGCGGCCGATGCGCAGGCGCTGGACAAGGCGCTGCGCGACGCGCATGCGATGGAATTCGTCGAGCAGCTCGAGCAGGGCAAGGACACCGCGATCGGGGTCAAGGGCGGCAAGCTCTCCGGCGGCCAGCGCCAGCGCCTGGCGATCGCCCGGGCGATGCTGAAGGACGCGCCGATCCTGATCCTGGACGAGGCCACCGCCGCGCTGGACAACGAATCCGAGCGCCTGGTGCAGGACGCGCTGACCCAGCTGATGCCCGACCGCACGACCCTGGTCATCGCCCACCGCCTGTCCACCATCGAACACGCCGACCAGGTGCTGGTGCTCGACCATGGCCGCCTGGTCGAGCAGGGTACCCACGCCGAACTGCTCGCCCGTGGCGGCCTGTACGCGCAACTGCACGGCGCCCAGTTCCGCGAGGCCGAATGAGCGCTTCGCGCGGCGTGCCCAGGTACTGGTTCGACGGCGCGCCGGTGCCGCTGCTGCCGCGGCTGCTCGAACACGTCTACCGCGGCGCGCTGCGCCTGCGCGCCGCGCTGTATCGCCTCGGCCTGCTGCGGCGCCGGCGCGCGCCGGTGCCGGTGGTGGTGGTGGGCAATCTGACCGTCGGCGGCACCGGCAAGACGCCGCTGACCATCGCGCTGGTGCAGCGCCTGCGCGAGGCCGGCTGGAACCCAGGCGTGGCCAGCCGCGGCTACGGTCGCCAGGACCCGAAAACCCCTCGCTGGGTGGAGGCGGACACCACCCCGGCCGAAGGCGGCGACGAGCCGGTGCTGATCGCACGCCGCACCCGCGCAAGGGTGCGGGTGGACCGCGACCGCGTCGCCGCCGCGCGCGCGCTGGCGGCGGCCGGTTGCGACATCGTGGTCTGCGATGACGGCCTGCAGCACCTGCGGCTGCGGCGCGATATCGAGATCGAGGTCATCGACGGCCGCCGCCGCTACGGCAACGGCCGCGTGCTGCCGGCCGGGCCGCTGCGCGAGCCGGCCGAACGCAGCGGGCAGGTCGATTTCCGCGTGGTCAACGGCGGCAGCGCCGGCTTCGGCGAATGGGCGATGGCGCTGCGCTCGGGCCTGGCCCTGCCGCTGGCCGGCGGCAAGCCGACCACGCTGGCGGCCTTCGGCGGCCGCCGCGTGCACGCGGTGGCGGGCATCGGCCATCCCGGCCGCTTCTTCGACCTGCTGCGCGGCTACGGCATCGGCGTGGTGCCGCATGCCTTCGACGATCACCACGCCTACAGCGCGGACGATCTGCGCTTCGGCAGCGACCTGCCGCTGCTGATGACCGAGAAGGACGCGGTCAAATGCGCCGCCTTCGCCGGTCCCTGGGCCTACAGCGTCCCGGTCGAGGCGGAGCTGCCCGAGGCGTTCTGGGTGGCGCTGCTGGGCCGCGTGGCCGCGCTGCGGAGCCTGGCGCCGCCCGGCCGCAAGGGCTGAACGCTTCGGGCGCGACGGCCCCGGGCGCGTCGGACCGGTCTGGGCCAGCGGCTAGAATGGCGGTTCCTTCCCATCGCCACGCCTGGCAGGTGCGCCCGTTGCCGGCGCCCGCAAGCTCCGTCACATGACCGACCTGCAAGAACCCTTCGTCGTCGCCATTCCCGCCCGCCACGACGCCACGCGCCTGCCCGGCAAGCCGCTGCGGCTGCTCGGCGGCCGCGCGCTGGTGCTGCACGTGGCCGAGCGCGCGCTGGCCGCCGGCGCGCGCGAGGTGTGGGTGGCCACCGACGACGAACGCGTGGCGCGCGCGCTGGACGGCAGCGGCGTGCGGGTGGCGATGACCGCCGCCGGCCACGCCTCGGGCAGCGACCGCCTGGCCGAATGCGCCGGCATCGCCGGCTGGGACGACCAGACCCTGGTGGTCAACCTGCAGGGCGACGAGCCCTTCGCCCCGCCGGCCGGCATCCGCGCCGTGGCCGCCGCGCTGTCGGCCAGCGGCCATCCGATGGCGACCCTGGCCACGCCGATCGACGAGGCCGAGCAGGTGTTCGACCCCAATGCGGTGAAGGTGGTGCTGGCCGACAACGGCGATGCGCTGTATTTCAGCCGCGCGCCGCTGCCCTGGCACCGCGACGGCTTCGCGCGCAGCCGCGAAGCGCTGGCCGACGCGCCGGCGCCGTTCCTGCGCCATATCGGCATCTACGCCTACCGCGCCGGCTTCCTGCGCACCTTCGCCGCGCTGCCGCCGGGCCGGCTGGAGCGCACCGAATCGCTGGAGCAGCTGCGCGCGCTGGAGGCCGGCTTCCGCATCGCCGTGGCGCTGACGCCAGAGGCCTTCCCGCCCGGCGTGGACACCCCCGAGGACCTGGCGCGCGCCCAGCGCCATCTGGACGGCATGCGGTGAGGATCGGCCGCGCGCCGCTGCTGCCGCGCGTTAAGCGCGCCGGCGCGCACGGCTTGAAGCCGGCCGCCTGCGGCATCATCCAGTCTCCATGAATCCGATCCACGCTCCCGACTTCCCGCACGGTCTGCTGTGGCTCAACGCCGCGCCGACCGCGCTGCAGTCGCTGCGTGGCAGCGCGGTGGCGCTGGCTTTCGTCGATCCGGCCTCGAGCTGGTGCCTGCAGCGCCTGGCCGACCTGGCGGTGCTGCAGCGCCGCTTCGGCGCGCGCCTGCAGGTGCGGGTGATCGCCGTGCCGCGTTTCGACGTGCACCGCGATCCGCAGGCCGCGCTCAAGCGCCTGCGCCGCTTCGGGGTCTCTTTCCCGATCGCGCACGATCCGGACTGGCACGCCTGGCAGCGCTTCGGCATCGAGGCCTGGCCGACCGTGGTGCTGATCGACGCGCAGGGCATGATGGTCGACCACATCGTCGGCACCCCCGGCGTCGGTGCGCTGGAAAACCGGCTGGGCGCGCTGTGCGAGCCGCTGGAAGAACCCCGGGTCGACACCCGCCCCGTGGAGACCAACCCCGAGCCGCGCCTGCCGCTGCGTTTCCCCACCGGCCTGGCGGTCAATGCCGAGCGCCTGTACGTGGCCGACACCGGCCACCACCAGATCGTGGAATGCAACCACGCCGGCCGCGTGATGCGGCGCTTCGGCAACGGCAACGCCGACGCGCTGGACGGCGACATGGAGATCGCCAGCTTCCGCAGCCCCACCCACGTGGCGCTGCTGCGCAACGAGCTCTACGTGGCCGACACCGGCAACCACCTGATCCGGCGCATCCACCTGGGCACCGGGGCGGTGCAGACCCTGCTGGGCACGGGCAAGGCCGGGGTGCCGGCCGAGGGCCCGATCCACGCCCCCGGGGATGTCGCGCTGGCCTCGCCGGCCGGGCTGGTGGCGACCAACAGCCATCTGCACTTCGCCCTGTCCGGCGACAACCGGGTGTGGAGCTGGGACCTGGGCAACCGCATCCTCGAATGCCGCGCCGGCTCGGGCCAACTGGGGCAGCGCGACGGCGCCGGCATCCTGGCCAGCTTCGCCCAGCCGACCGGCCTGGCGCTGGTACAGCAGGCGCTGTACGTGTGCGACACGCTGGGCGCCTCGCTGCGCGCGGTGCAGCTGGGCGGCGATTTCGCCAAGACCCTGGTGGGCGGGCAGGGGCCGTGGGAGTTCGGCGATGCCGACGGCCAGCGCCAGCAGGCGCGCCTGCAGGCGCCGGAAGACGTGGCGCTGGATCCCGACGCGCCGGTGCTGTGGATCGCCGACACCGGCAACGGCCGCATCCGCAGCCTGCGCCTGGGCGGCGGCGCGGTGACCTCGCTGGAGGTGGGCCGGCGCCTGGCGCAGCCTGCCGGCGTGGCCGCCTTCGGCGGCAAACTGTGGATCGCCGAGACCGACGCGCACGCGGTCCTGTGCGTGGATCTGGCCAGCGGCGCGGTCTCGCAGGTGCCGATCGAAGCATGAGTCGTCGCAGTTCCCCAGGCCAGCCGTTCGACGGCAAGGCCTTCGCCGCTTCGTTGAGCACCGCGCCGGGCGTGTACCGCATGTACGCGGCCGACGACACGCTGCTGTACGTCGGCAAGGCGCGCGCGCTGCGCAACCGCGTGGGCAGCTATTTCAACAACGCGCCGCGCAACCCGCGCACCATCGCGATGATCTCGCAGATCGCGCGCATGGACGTCACGGTCACCCGCACCGAGGCCGAGGCGCTGCTGCTGGAAAACCAGCTGATCAAGTCGCTCAGCCCGCGCTACAACGTGGCCCTGCGCGACGACAAGAGCTATCCCTACGTGCTGCTGACCAGCGAGGAGTTCCCGCGCATCGCCTTCCACCGCGGCCCGCGCGCGATCCCCGGGCGCTACTTCGGCCCCTACGCCAGCGCCGGCGCGGTGCGCGACACGCTCAACCTGATGCAGAAGCTGTTCCGCATCCGCAACTGCGAGGACAGCGTCTTCCGCAACCGCACCCGGCCGTGCCTGCAGTACCAGATCGGCCGCTGCACCGCGCCGTGCGTGGAGCTGGTCGGCCAGGCCGAATACGACCAGTCGGTGCATCGCGCCAGTCTGTTCCTGGGCGGGCGCAGCGATGAGCTGTCCGACGAGCTGACCGCCGAGATGGAGCGCGCCGCGGAGAAGCTGGACTTCGAGGAGGCCGCGCGCCTGCGCGACCTGCTCAAGCGCCTGCGCGGCATGCAGTCGCGCCAGTACGTGGACGGCCACGCCGCGGACCTGGACGCGCTGGCCTGCGCGATGCAGGGCAGCACCGCCTGCGTGCTGCTGCTGGCCTTCCGCGACGGCCGCAACCTGGGCACGCGCGCCTTCTACCCGCGCACCAACGGCGAGGAAAGCGCCGAGGAAGTGCTGGCCGCCTTCGTCTCGCAGTACTACGCCGAGCAGGTGCCGCCGCGCGAGCTGCTGCTGGACCGCGAGATCCCCGATGCCGAGCTGATCGAGGCCGCGCTGTCCACCGCCGCCGGCCGCAAGGTCCAGCTGAAGTGGAACGTGCGCGGCGAGCGCGCCGGCTACCTCGATCTGGCCCGGCGCAACGCGCAGATCACCCTGGCCACCGAGATGACCAGCCGCAACGCCCAGGCCGCGCGCAGCCAGGCCCTGGCCGAGCTGCTGGGGTTGGCCGAGCCGGCCCAGCGCATCGAGTGCTTCGACATCAGCCACACCATGGGCGAGGCCACGGTGGCCTCGTGCGTGGTGTTCGACGAGAAGGGCGCGGTGCGTTCGCAGTACCGGCGCTTCAACATCACCGGCATCGAGCCGGGCGACGACTACGCGGCTATGCGCCAGGCGATCGAGCGCCGCTTCCGGCGTGCGATGGAGGAGGGCACGGTGCTGCCGGACGTGCTGCTGATCGACGGCGGCGCCGGCCAGCTGCGCCAGGCGCGCGAGGTGCTGGCCGACCTGGGCGTGGACGGCGTGGCCCTGGTCGGCGTGGCCAAGGGCGTGGAACGCCGCGCCGGCCACGAGACCCTGATCCTGGACGACGGCCGCGAGGTCAGCCCCGGCGCCGCCTCGCCGGCGCTGCAGCTGATCCAGCAGGTCCGTGACGAAGCCCACCGTTTCGCCATCACCGGCCATCGCGGCAAGCGCCAGAAGGCGCGCACCACCAGCAAGCTGGAGGACATCGCCGGCATCGGCCCGCGCCGGCGCGCCAGTCTGCTCAAGCATTTCGGCGGCCTGGCCGGGCTCAAGGCCGCCGGCGTGGAGGAGATCGCGCGGGTGGAGGGCGTCAATCACGCGCTGGCCCAGCGCATCTACGCTAACCTGCACGGGTTGCCGGAACCGGCGGCGCCCACAACGCCCGGCCCAGATCGCCCATGAAGTTGACCATCCCCACTTGGCTGACCCTGCTGCGGATCGTGATGATCCCGGTGCTGGTGGTGGTCTTCTACCTGCCGTACGCGTGGACCAGCGTGGCCGCCGCGGCGGTGTTCGCGATCGCCGCGGTCACCGACTGGCTCGATGGCTGGATCGCCCGGCGCTGGCACCAGTATTCGGCCTTCGGCGCGTTCCTGGACCCGGTCGCCGACAAGCTGATGGTGGCCGTGTCCCTATTCCTGATCGTCCAGGGCCATCCCACGCCGTGGATGGCGTTCTGGGCGGCGGTGATCGTGGGCCGCGAAATCGCCGTCTCGGCGCTGCGCGAGTGGATGGCCGAGATCGGCCAGCGCGGCAAGGTCAAGGTCGCCTGGATCGGCAAGGTCAAGACCACCGTGCAGATGATCGCGCTGGGCTGCCTGCTGTACTCGGTGCGCCCGGCCGGCCATTCGCTGAGCGATGTGTGGATGAGCGTGCCGGTGTTCCACCTCGGCGACTGGCTGCTGGCCGTGGCGGCGCTGCTGACCCTGTACTCGGGCTACCAGTACCTGCGGGCCGCCTGGCCGAGCCTGCGCGAGGATGAGCAGGCAGCCGTTGACACGCGCAAGAAAGGCACTACAATTTCGCCTCTCTCGCGGGATTAGCTCAGTTGGTAGAGCACGACCTTGCCAAGGTCGGGGTCGAGAGTTCGAGTCTCTTATCCCGCTCCAAGTTTCAAGGCGCAGTTGAAGTGGAGTTGCTTCAACGGCGTTGACGAAACCCCGGCCCATCGGGGTTTTGTTTTGTCGGAAGGCTCTTACGGCCAACCGCGCGTCACCGGCCTGGTGGCAGAGTGGTTATGCAGCGGACTGCAAATCCGTGCACGCCGGTTCGATTCCGACCCAGGCCTCCACAACTCGAAGAAGCGAGGGTAGACTTTCGCTTCACGCAACACACAACGCGGGATTAGCTCAGTTGGTAGAGCACGACCTTGCCAAGGTCGGGGTCGAGAGTTCGAGTCTCTTATCCCGCTCCAAATTTTGATCCACAGACTTCTACTGGGGTCTGTAGGTCATTGAAAAAAGGAGCTTCGGCTCCTTTTTTCATTCCAGCGAGTGCCACGGAAATCCACCCACAGCTACCGTTTTTGAGTGACCAAATAAGGCACAAGAATACGGGTGGGTCGGCTACCGGATAGTTGCTGGGGCTGAGCGGGGACCATGACGAGCATAGGGCCTAAGTCATTACTTAGGAGTCTCGAAATGGCGCTCTCTGATCTGACCGTCCGGCAGGCGAAGACCACCGGAAAACGCTACACCCTCTCCGACAACGACTGCCTGGGCCTGATGGTCTCAGCCGCAGGCGGCAAGTCATGGCAATTCCGCTACTACTGGCTGGGCAAGCAAAAGCGCCTGTGCCTGGGCGGCTATCCTGCTCTCAGCCTGCGCGAGGCCCGGATCGAGCGAGACAAGGCCCAGGCCCTGCTCGCCAGGGGGATCGATCCTCAGGTCGAGCGCGACCAGAAACGGCACGCGGCCAAGCTGGCGGGCGAATACACCTTCAAGACCGTCTTCGATGCCTGGGTCGAGCATCGCCGCAAGGAACTCAAGGAAGGCCGTCAAAGCACGCTGTCGCAGATCCTGCGCATCTTCAACAAGGACGTGTTGCCCACCCTGGGAAGAATGTCGATCTACGACATTCGCCGCCCCCAACTCCTGGGCGTCTTGGCGGCGATCGAGAAACGCAAGGCGTTCACCACCGCCGAGAAGGTCCGCACCTGGTTCAACCAGTTGTTCCGCTATGCCCTGGTCATTGCCGAGGGGTTGGAAGTCAACCCGGCCGCCGACCTGGACGTGGTGGCAGAGCCCAAGCCCCCCGTAGCCCACAATCCCTACCTGCACCTGCCCGAGATGCCCGAGTTCCTCCAGAAGCTCCGGCTCTACAACCCCCGTGGCTGGCAGACCCAGCTTGGCGTCCGGCTGCTGTTCCTGACCGGGGTGCGCACCGGCGAACTGCGATTGGCCGAACCCGAACAGTTCGACCTCGACAGGGGCTTGTGGATCATCCCACCGCAGATCGTCAAGCAGCTCCAGGATGAAATGCGCAAGGCAGGGAAGCGGCCGCAGGATGTGCCCCCCTATATCGTGCCGCTATCCCTGCAGGCCATCGAGATCGTGCGCTATCTCCTGGGGGTGATGCGGCCGGCGCAGAAGTACTTGCTGTCACACCGCAGCGAACTCAAGAAGCGCATCAGCGAGAACACCCTCAACAAGGCCGTGCAGCTCATGGGCTATGAGGGGCGCCTGACCGGCCACGGCATCCGCGGCACTATCTCGACGGCGCTCAACGAGATTGGCTACCCGAAGATTTGGGTGGACGCGCAGCTTTCCCATTCCGACCCCAACAAGGTGAGTTCGTCCTACAACCACGCCAAGTACGTTGAGCCGCGCCGTCGGATGATGCAGGACTGGGCCGATCGGCTCGACCTGCTCGAACAGGGCGAAGTGGAAGCCGCGAGCGCGCATCTGACCATCCGTATCGACGGGGTGCCGGCGATGGCAGAAGTGGAGGAAGCGGTGGATGCGACCCTCGCGATGGCCGAGCCCACTCCTCCCGGCGTCCCGCCCGTCGTGGCCACGCCTATTGTCGTAACCCCGAGCAACGGCGGCATCACGTTCCAGCGGCTGTCTCAGGTACCGCCGCCTCCGACGCATGCCCCAGAGCCGGAAGTGTCCGCGATCCAGCGCGAGCGCGAGGAAATGCTGACCATCTACGAGTCTCCAAGCAGCTTGCCGGTCCCGCTGTTCGGCAAGCTGGCCGGAAAGTCCAAGGACCAGATCAACCGCGAACTGAAAGCGGGCAAGTTGCTGTCCATCAGTTTGGGCAATCGGGGGCAGCGTGTTCCCGATTGGCAACTGGTGCCGCTCAAGCACAAGCTGGCCCAGGTGCTCATGAACCAGTGCCCGCACGCGGATTCGTGGGATCTGTACCGCATGCTGACCCAGCCGCACCCTGACCTGGGGGACCGCGCGGCCATTGATGCGGTCACGCCGACCAACGTGCCGGCGATCATCCAGGTCATCATGGGCGACTACCAGCACTATGCGGATATGCCCGAGGCCATTGCCCCGTACCCCATCCCCGAGGATGTGCGGCAAAGCGTTCGTCGGCTGGTGGATAGCGCAGTAGTTCTAGACGGAGCATAGGGCTCTCAAACCTTGCAGGGGCCTTGCGGCCCCTGCATTACGCTTGCACCGCCTCCACGAGTTCGCTCAGCGTGCGCGGTGCGGGAGCGAAGAACACGGCGCCGGTGTGCGCCGTCGAGAAATCGAGCAGGCGGTCGTGCATGCCTGGCGGATCGCCGAGGAACATGCGCTCCAGCATCTTCTGCGTCACCCACAGATGCCTGGAGTAGCCGATGAAGTAGGTGCCATATTCGCCCTGGCCGGGGCGGCCGAAGGGCATGTTGTCGCGCAGGATGTCGTGCTCGGTGCCGTCGTCGTCCACGATCGTGGCGAGGGTCTTGTGCGATTTCTGGCCGCTCGTCGCGTCGGGCAATTCGACATTGCTGACGATCTCCCGGCCGATGATCCGCTCTTGCTCGTCCTTGGCGAGCCGAGCCCACGGCTGCATTTGGTGCAGATACTTCTGCACCACCAAGTAGCTGCCGCCGGCGAACGCCTGATCTTCACTGCCGACCAGCGTCGAGGCGCCGATGTCGTGCCCGGTCGGGTTGGCCGTGCCATCGACAAAGCCAAGCAGGTCGCGGGAGTCGAAGTAGCGAAAACCGACCACCTCGTCGGCCACCGTCACGCTGCTGCCCAGTTGGTCCAGCAGCAGGCGCTCGAATTCAAAACAGAGGTCCTCGCGTTCGGCACGGATGTGAAAGAACAGGTCGCCGGGCGTGGCAGGCGCGGTGTGCTTGGCACCCTCGATGGGCACGAAGGGCCGTAGTTCCTTCGGGCGCTTCCCGGTCTGGAAACGGTCCCATAGCGCCGATCCCAGTGCAGTGATGCACGACAGCCGGCCGTTGAGATCGCGGAAGCCCACCGTTTTGATCAGGTCGTCCAGCCCGTCCAAGACGCCGGCGACCGCCTGAAGGGCCTCGTGGCCCTCGGCGACTGTCAACGTGAGAAACACCGCCGCGCGCGACAGCGGCGCATCGATGCTTTGCGAGTCAATTGGTACTCGATCCCAACCACTTCCAACCATTCGTGCCTCCAAAGACCATGTTAATTCATCATATTGCCAGAGATGGAAGCGCTATCACTGGCGCGCTAACAGGCGCGTGCCGCTGCAATTACCCGCACGCAGCCTCGGCGAGAGCGGGCTATGGGGTATTCGAGCAAGCCGCCCTGTCCCTGGCAACCAACATTGCCCTGTGCTCGAACCGCTCAGAAACAACATTGGCTCGTCCGTGGGGCCGCTGCAGATATGTCACGATCTCGTAGGGGCCGTCTGAAAGCGGTCGCATAGTGATCCCCCACGCATGGGCACGCTCAATGCGCGATTGCGCGGAGAGCCCCACTCCGTAGCCAGCGGTCACCCAAAGCGCCATCATCTCGAACGAAGTCACGTGCTGAATGCTCTGCTGGCTCAACGGAAGAAAGGACAGTCGCTGATCCAGCAGTAGGCAAGCCTCCGCCGGCCAGCGAAACACCGGATAGTCCAGAAGCTCGGCAAGCGTGATCTTCGCCTGGGCAACTAAGGGGGACCCCAGCGGCACTGCAACAGCCACGTTCTCCACCCAGAGCGGTTGGCTTTTCACGGCCGGAGCACCAGCGTTCCGAAGCGTCATTCCAGCGTCGTAGCGGCCTTCCTCAAGGCCCGTCAACAGATCATCGGCTGAGGTCTCAAAGAACGTGATGGTGACTTCTGGTTCCTCCGCGCGCTGTAGGGCAAGAAGCGTTGTGAGGCAAGAGGATGGCACTCCGGGCGCGATAGCAAGCCTGAAATGGGAAAACTGGCTGGTGGCGTCATGCATGAGGGCCCCCAATAAGCGATCTGTCCAGAAAGGCAAACCAGCGTTGCAGGAAAGAGTGAAGTTTAACGTCGTTATCTTTAACGTGGTTAATTGTGGCAGATTGTTTGACGCTTCTGCTAATGCAGAAATCAACAATTCAGCCAGGCCGTCCTTCTGGCACATCGACGTATGAATCCGAGTCGGCGTTAGCCTTCGGACAGGCCGTGCGCGCTGCGCGCGTCGCTCAAGGAGTCGCGCAAGACGAGTTCGCATCTCGGGCAAGCATTTCGCGTTCTCACATGGGTAAGATCGAGCGTGGTGAGCACGTGCCCACGCTTCCGCTCATACTGAAAATTTCTACGGCACTTGGAATAAGCGCGGCTGACCTGATGACGGCGACCGAACGCAATCTGCGTGCCGACACTGATCCCTGAGTGTCTAGCCTGCCAGGCTCCGTCAACCGTCCGAAGAGTCGCGAAGGCGAACGATAAATCGCTCCACCGAAGCCGATAAATTGCCGCCGTCGGGCCGAAGCAGGTAGGTGGTGATCACGGCAGAATCCATCGCCAAGGGGCGGATCACCACATCCGGCCGTTGGGAGATGGGAATCTTGGTCGCCGTCATGAAGCCGATGCCGTAGCCGGCGCCGACCAACGTGAGCATCATGTCCAGCGAGGACACTTCCTCGACAACATTCAGCTTGTGCTCCAACGTGTTGAGCAGCCGCTTGAGTTCGCGGCAATAGCCCTCGCATACCTGCGGGTCGCACAGGACAAGTGGATGGCCTTGAAGTTCTTGAAGTGGCACCTCCTTGTAGGTGAGCAATGAGTGACGAGCTGGCACCGCAATCACCAGCGGGTCGTGCCAGATTGGTTCGGCAGCGATACCGTCGCCGACATCGCCCGTGTGCGCGAACCCGATCATGAAGTCGCCCGAACGCAAGCCACGCACTTGCTCTGCCAGAGGCACTTCTGACAAGCGTATTTCGATCTCCGGCTCCTCGGCGCGGCAACGAGCCAGAAATGCCGACAGCCGTGGATCGATAGCCCCATCTGATACAGCGATGCGCAGGCTACCGCGCAAGCCCGATGCCACAGCCTTGGCATTTTCACGAGCCTGTTCCAGCACTGTGAATAGACGGCGAACATCTTGCAAGAAGACCGCGCCCGCCGCCGTTAGAACTGTTCCTCGTCGGTTTCGGTCGAAGAGCACTACGCCCAACTCGTCCTCAAGTTCCTTGATGGCTCGTGATAGCGGTGGTTGTTCGATATGCAGGCGCTCAGCCGCCCGCGTGAAATGTAGCTCCTCAGCAAGAACTACGAAGCAGCGAAGATGGCGCAGCTCCATAGGCCACCCTCCCGTTCCGACTTATCCAACACTGTGCTATCTCCCTATAGAAGTGACTGCCATTCTGGCGGCGGCGAGTTCGGCCACATCATTGGAAACTTCTGGCTGAATGAGCCAGGGCTGGGTTGACCGTGCGATGGCCCGAGGCAGGCACAACACCAGGCGAGCCTGTCAAGTCCGTGGGGTGATAAGGATCAGACGAAGGCTATCTCCAGCCACGCACGTCAATGGATGCCGTGCATCGTCCCCGTCTGACCCTTGGCCGATTGCGAACCAAGCGCTTGAACACGCTTGCGGTTGATCATCACCTGCGGATTGCTGAGGCTCTGCTCCTGGTCCGAGCCAAGGCAAGTACCCTGGGGCAGACGGCAAATGCCGGCGAAAATATTCGCCGGCTCCAGTTGCTGCCCGGAGACTGGCGGGACCAGAATGCCTCTCACCAGAAAGTGTGAGACATCCTGATGCTTAGCCCGCGCCGGATGCTTAATGCCGCACTGAACCATGCGGGTCGATGACGTACTTGTATGCAGAACCCGCGTCGAACTCTTTGTACGCGGCGGGCGCGTCTTCGAGCTTGATGAACTTAGTGTTCATCATCGGCGAAAGGTAAGGCATGCGATCGTTCAGTATCGCCCGCATTAACGCGTGGTTGTAGTTGGCCGTCGGAGATTGACCAGCCGACATTCGCGGCGACTTGATCCAGGCGTTGGACCATTCCAGATCCATATGGCCTTTCTTGGCTTTCGGGTCTTTCGAGATCGGGTTTGCGCAGTACACACCGACCGTACTGGTCATTCCGCCGAAGCGGACATATTTGAGCATTGCGTTGGTAACAGCGCTCTCCACGATCTTGTCAGCCTCCGCGCCAAACCCGCGGCAGTCCACACCAACATAGTCGATGACGCGATCCACCTCCCTGTGCCCGGTAATGCGTTCGAGATGCTCCTCGATCGGCACGCCGTCGGAAAGGTTGATGGTTTCCACGCCGTGTGGCTTGAGAAGGTCCAGCCGCTCTTGAATGTAATCGGCAACGATGATGGCGCCTGCACCCAGAAGTCTGGCGCAGGCGGCACCCGCTCTGCCGACCGGCCCGGCACCGAAGATCAGGATGTTTTCGCCGACGACGTAGGCCGGCGCGGCTGGCCAGTCTGGGCCAGCGAACCCATGGAAAGCTGTGGGTAATACGTCAGAGAGAAGGGTCAGGTCGCGGATTTTTTCCATGGCGGCATCCTTGTCAGGGAAGCGAAGGAGATTGAAATCCGCATACGGTACGAAGAGATAATCACCTTGCCCCCCCGTCCAGCCACCGAGGTTGAACCCGTAGGCTCCGCAGTCGATTTCGGGGTTGGTGTTCTCGCATACATCGGAGCGCATATGCTTGCAGTTGTAGCAACGCCCACACCCCACATTGAAGGGAACGGAAACGATGTCGCCCTTCTTCACGACTTCGACGTCTGATCCCACTTCGATCACTTCGCCGGTCATTTCATGGCCCATGGTCATTCCCTTGGGAACAGCAAACGAACCGCGATAAATGTGAAGGTCGCTGCCACAGATATTTGTGGTAACTATTTTGAGGATAGCGCCATGGGGTGCGCTTTTCCCTTGAGGGGTTATCAGCTCTGGAAATTTGAAGGTGTTGACCTTCATTTCCAAGGGCTTCTCGAAAGTCACGATTCGGTTACCGGTCGGAGTCATTTCGTCACCTCTGTGCGTTAATGTTTCCATCTTCTAAATCGAAGTGGGAAACGAAATTTACCGCTGTCAAGAAGAACGATCGTGGTATTGCCTAGCCGTTGGTCGCGTCTCCTTCTGCGGTCTTGACAGCATCGGATCAAGCTCAGAAGTGGTCAAACTGGAATAATCTATGTGCAGATAGGCACGATCTATCTACGCGGGATCGTCGAGCCGTGCTCGTCTCCTAGCCGGGAGAGGGCAACGATCATCGCTACATCGCGCCTCCTAGCTTGATCTAGGAACAGTCAGCTCGACCCAGCGAGACATGAGGAGGCCGCATGCAGCAGGTACTCCTGCCCCCCGAGTTGCCCCTGGACCTAGTGGCCTTCGATGGGTTGCTCAGCACGTGGCGCCTGTTAGCGGCGCACACGGCATGCCTGCAATCTTCGCCTGGTTGAAGCAATACAGAGTTGCTCTTCAAGACTCGCTATTTCAGGGGGCTTTGAGATGAGTCTGCTTTGGGCTGGAACCGACGATGGATCGATATAACGGATTGAAGAGTGGCGGCGAGTTCGGGGGTGTGCACCATTTCGAGCAATGCACGCGATGACGGTGCCTCGAACGCATTTTTCCCAGCAACGAATCCGACATTTGAGTGCGACATTGGTCCATTGATTGCGATTGCGTGGAGATTTGGAATGTGCGCGAGTTGGCCGGCGAGAGATTGCGGAAGAACTGCCGAATATTTTCCTGTCGCCACGTGTGCCGATAGCACGTCAATTGAATCAGTGCGAATAGTCTGCGCGGTACATTGCATCAGCCTATCTTGAATGGGTTCAGGTACTGCCGAGTTCAGCACGCAGAGTTGTCTATTGAGAACATGGTCCCACGTTGTGCTTCGGGGTTGCTGTGTTCTCGCGGCGTGAAAAAGGAAAATGCGTTCACGGTACAGAAGGTGAGTATCGAAGTCTTCCCCTGGGATATCCTCCAAATGCATGAGTGCGATATCCAAATTGTTTTCTCGAATCGCCTGTAGCAGGGAAGAAGCGCCGGAAACCAGAACTGATTGTTGAAGTAAGGGTGTTTTTTCAGCAAGGGCGATGCTTAATGTGGGCGCTACACCGGCAGTTCCTGGGAGTATCCCTAGCCGGAATTGCCCCTCTATACCTCGCCGTAGTGCGGAGAGTTCTCGCTCCAGCCCTTTGCAGTCGTCATACATCTGCTGAGCCCAAGACAGTACGCGCATCCCTTCAGAAGTGAGGCCGTCATAGCGTCGGCCATGACGCACGATCTCGACACCCATGTCTTCCTCCAATTGCTTAATGCCCGCGGAGAGTGTCGGCTGAGAAACATTGCAGCTTTTGGCCGCGTTGCCAAAATGGCCTTCACGGTGCAAAGCAAGCAAGTATTCAAAGTTTCTTACGATCATATATTTTCTTCTGATAAAGTTGATTGGATTTTATACTTTCACGAAAAACCCTGCGCACGCTTCGATCCGCGTCCAACCTTGGGCACGTAGCTGGCACGCATGAAAGGCTGCCGCGCGCAGTGTCCATACAGTAGGTTCGACTCGTCATCGACGGTCAGCACCACAACGCACGGGACAGCCAATAGCGCGAACACAGGTGCTTTGCGCTGTGGGCGAGTCGTCCTCATGTAGCTTAGCAGTTGGCGCGTTCTGGAAGGGAGTAAGCGTGAGTGGTGAGGCACGCAACCGCAAAAGGCGGTGCTAAGCTCTTGAGCTGTTCGGGTCGTGGCCGTTGAAGCGGCGAGAGAATGGAGCCTGCCATGGCCGTTGTGGCGCAGCTAGTACACCATGCCCCCAGCGTTTCCTTAGCTGCGATTGACGGGCATGCCTGGCGGTAGCTCAATAACAGCCATTTATGGATGAAGGAACGAGGGGAATAAGGCAGATGAAGATATTCACGATTGGATTCACTAAGACCTCCGCGCGGTCCTTCTTCACCAAGTTAAGTGCTTCTGGTGCCAAGCGCCTTGTCGATGTTCGCCTGAATAATGTTTCGCAATTGGCCGGATTCGCTAAACGCGAGGATCTTCGATATTTTTCCGAGGCGTTGTGTGGGATGGAATATGAACATCTACCAGCACTTGCTCCAACCAAAGACATGTTCGAGGAATATAAAATAAAAGGGGGAGATTGGGATATCTACGCCAGTAAATTTCTGGATTTAATGTCGTCCCGAAAGATTGAGTCAATCGATAAAGAAAAGATTGATAACAGTTGCCTGCTTTGCAGCGAAGACAAGCCCCATCACTGCCATCGGAGGCTAGTGGCCGAGTACCTTGCAGGCAAATGGCCGAATGTTGAGATCGTGCATCTTTAGAGGGGCGACGTAGCTCCCAATGTCATCAACTTAAGCCCCCAGCCCTGGCCGGGGCAAGAAATCCCGGGGCTTGGACGCGCGGTTGCAGCAGTGCCTTCACTGGTTTTGCTCCCCAGTTCAGCGCATGTGCGACCCAGACGCCAGCTTAATGGATGCCGGTTCGCCTCGGCGGGCGGGATTTCTCGTTTTCCGGGCGAGCGCGTGCCGGCCGCTGTCTGGCCAGCTTTTTTGCGGTGCAGTTCGGGTGCTGCTTGTTCTTAGCGCGTCGGTTTGTAGCCCTCGCAGCCGCGACTGGCCAGGCGCATACGCTGGCGCGGGAAGCTGCGGCCCGGGCGCACAGCGCTGAGGCTGTTGGCCATCAACTCCATCACGTTGGCCAGCCCCTGCACACCGGGGCGTACCAGCAGGTCGACCAGGGTGTTCTTGAGGCGTGACACCCCTTGGGTGAAGTTGACCTTCCAGCGCAGCTTGCGGCCTTTGTGGCGCTGCTCGATGACCGGTTGCAGCAGATGTTGCATCAGCAGCGCTAGGTTTTTCAGCAGTTGCCCGGCATGAAAGTCCTGCTTCACGGCCGTCACGCTACGGCCGCTAAAGTTGTCGAGGCAGAGGGTCTGCTTGAGGCGGCGGTAGTCCGTTTCGATGCCCCAGCGGCGGTGGTAAAGATCCGCGAACACCTCGGCCGGGAAGGCCTGTCGATCCAGCAGGGAGGTCAGCAGCACTTCGCTTTCACCGCTGGCTAGCTCGACCCGGATCAGGCGCAATTCGACCCGGCCCGCGGGATCGACGCCGGCCTCGGTACAGAACAGGCGCGCCTCGGGATGACTGGCAGAGAAGAACTGCGTGTCTTCTGTCTGCCCCGAGCGGAGAAACTGTTTGACCTGCGCGTTGTAGCCACACGGCAGGCGCATCAGGAAATGTCGCCGGTGCTGCTCGAACAGCGCAAACAGCCAGTGTCCGGGGTAGCCGCGATCAAACAACGTCAGGCTGTCAGCGGGCAGATGCTCGAGGTGCAGATGGGCGCAATCGCGCTCGCCGACTGCGGATGGCACGATCAGGCTGTGTAGCGTCTGGCCGTCGGCGACGTCGTAGAGCATGGACAGACGGGCAACGGGAAACTCGCTATGGCAGCCGAAAAAGCGCGTCATGACCGACTCCAGCGGTAAATGGACGGTCGAGCCGTCCACGGCGAGTACCCGTAACCCGCGCCACGTCTGGCGCAGCCCGAGGCTGTCGAGCTGTTGCTGAAGGGTTTGGTTGAGGCTCTCGAAGACCTCGGGCTTGAGCTTGCCGCGCGCCTTGCTGAAGGCCTGCGCGGTGACCACCTGGGTCTCGGCCGAGGCCTGGTTGAGCACGCGATAGAACTGATCGAGCTCGGTTTGCAGGGCGGTGCGTGGCTGATTGAGCAAAAACAGGACGAGGTTCTTGAAGGTCAGTTGGCGTCGGCGGGTAAAGTCGTGAGGGCGCTGGCGGTGGGTATCGATGAAGTCGGGACAATCGAGCTGACTGGTTATTTTTTGTACAATTTTCAAGCCAGGGTTTGCTGGGCGGTGTCAAACGGTGTGGAATGAGGGGCCAAAAGGGTTTCTCCTATGCGCTGAATTTAGCGCTAATTATATGATATTTATAGGAAAAATTCCTTAAGTTGATGACATTGACGTAGCTCCACGTTTCCAACGCCTCGTCTGGAGGGCTGAGAGAGACAAAGGCGCGTATCGGCGGGAGCCGGCGCCACACATTGGGCGTACAGAGCAACCTCGCCCGCCACGGCTCGATGTCAGCGCTCAACGAGGCGAGTGGCTCCAGGTGCATTGGCAGACGGGCCGCTGGCTGACGTCGTGGCGATCGGCGGATATGCACTGGGAAGCCCGCCCATGTGCTGGGCTATCATGTTGGCGACGCCTACGCCCAGGTGGGGCGCGGCAGGATCGCCGTCATTTACACCCCAGTTTGGTACTGCTATAGGTCTTCTGGAATAGCCGATACATCAGGACAAATTGAAGTAGCTCAATTAGGAGATATCTAATGTCAACCGGTATGTTTATTCTGCACTCCAACTATACGCCGGCGGGGGACCAGCCAGAGGCGATAGCGCGCCTGCTGTCGGACATAGAAGAAGGTGCGACGCACCAGACGCTGAAAGGTATCACCGGCTCAGGTAAGACCTTCACCATGGCCAATGTGATTCATCGTCTGAAGCGGCCTACGTTGATCTTGGCTCCTAACAAGACGTTGACCGCGCAGCTTTATGGTGAAATGAAGCACTTCTTTCCTGAGAACGCGGTCGAGTACTTCGTTTCCTACTACGATTATTTTCAGCCCGAAATCTATATGCCGGGCACCGATCGTTTCATTCCAAAGGACTCGGCCATCAATGACCACCTTGAGCGCCTGCGCCTGTCCACGACCAAATCCTTGATTGAGCGTCGTGACGTGATCGTCGTCGCTTCGGTGTCTTCAATCTACGGCCTGGGTGATCCAGATGCATACCGAGCGCTACAGATCGCTCTGTCCCCTGGGGTCAAACTAAACCAGAGAGAGCTAATTCGTCGCTTGGCTTTGCTGCAATATGATCGCACGGAGCGCACTCTCAAGCGTGCAACGTTCCGCGTCCAAGGTGATGTGATTGACATTTTCCCCGCTGATTCCGAGTACAGGGCGGTTCGGGTGGAACTGTTGGATGACACTGTTGCGTCTGTCCAATGGATGGACCCTGTTACCGGCAAGACGTTGGGAGAGATAGACCATTATTTGGTTTCGCCAAAAACGCTTTTCGCGCCGCCCACGAACAAAATAGATTCTGCATCCAAAAAGATACTCGCTGATATGGAAGAGCGGGTTGCCGAGCTGAACAGGAATAATCGCTTGGTCGAGGCAATCAGGCTGTACGAGCGGATCACGCATGACGTGGAAATGATGCGCGAGGTCGGCTATTGCTCGGGGATGGAGAATTATTCCTGCTACTTCAGCGACCGAGACGCAGCTTCTCCTCCGATCACGTTGCTGGATTATTTGCCGAAAGACGGGCTGCTGTTCGTCGATGAATCTCATGTCATGGTGCCACAGATATCCGCAATGTACCGGGGGGATCAGGCGCGCAAGGACACGCTGATCGATTACGGGTTCCGTTTGCCTTCATCGAAGAACAACCGGCCATTGAACTTTGACGAGTTCGAGAAGGTCAAGCCTCAGACCATCTTTGTTTCCGCTACTCCGGGCGACTACGAGCTGAGGGTGTCGAAAGGCAGGGTTGTCGAACAGGTTATCAGGCCAACGGGACTGCTTGACCCCAAGGTTGAAGTGCGGAAAGCGGATGGATACATAGATGACCTGCTTGCCGAAATATCGAAGTGCGTGAAGAGAAAGAATCGAGTGCTTGTGACTACGCTGACGAAGGTCAGTGCAGAAGAGCTAACGGATTTCTTGACGGACAACGGGATTCGAGCGCGCTACATGCATTCGGACATAAAAGCGGAGGATCGTGTTGAGATCATCAATGGCCTGCGCGCAGGAGAGTTCGATGTTTTGATTGGGATTAGTCTTTTGCGCGAAGGGCTGGATATTCCAGAGGCATCATTGGTTGCCATTCTCGATGCAGACCGTGCAGGGTTCTTGCGTTCGGCCCATGCGCTCATTCAGATGATCGGTCGAGTCGCTCGGAATGAAAACGGCAAGGCGATCTTGTACGCCGACGCGGTGACGCCGGCGATGAAGCAGGCGATCGATGAGACCAATAGGCGCAGGCAGCTTCAAATTGCCTTTAACGAGGAAAATGGGATTTCTCCAGCCTCGTCTGTGCGAAAACTAGCAGGGGAAGAGACGAATACGGAGGAGCCCACCGTTCATTCCGAGGCTTTCTGCGAGAACTTGTCCGACCTTTGCGATCAGATCACTGCCAAGGAACAGCAGCTACTCGAATTTACCGATACCGGTGACGAGCAGCGCGTCGAAGACATTCGTCGTCAGTTGGATGGGTTGTACCGGCAATTCATTTACATCTAATCGTTCGCCGGCATTGGGTTGCATGGCCGACCGATCTGCATCTGGGGCAAGCGGGCAGACGGTCGGTTCATCATTCAACCGGAGGGGTGAGCCGCCGAGGCTCAGTGCCCCGCTTTCCAAGATGTGTGCCCTACAGCGTCTTGCGACGTGTCAGCGCAAAGCTGGCAACGATCCAACGGCGACCAGCATTTCATCAAATACCGCTCGAACCCTTCCCGGAATGGGGCCACGCTGAGGCCGATAGACGTACAACCCCCATGCCGGAGGTTCTTCGTTCTCCAGCACTCGCACGAGCTTCCCGCTGGCAATGTAGGGGGCGGCCATGTAGTCCGCCAGTTGCGCGAACGCGATCCCGGCCAGCGCCGCTCCCATTTCCATGTCGGCATTGTCGGCGACGAGAGTGGGTGCGGTAGGTGTCCACTGGCGTCCCGCCTTGAAGTGCCAAGGCCAGGGACGGCCGGTATTGATATCCAAGGCCACGGTAACTGGCAGGCTGCTTAGCGCATCGATGTTTGCAGGTACGCCCACTTTCTTGATCAGGCGCGGAGCGGCAACGATGGGGAGTCTCATGTCGGCGGCCTTGCGTGCGACGAAGCGGCTATCGCGCATGAATCCGACCCTGATCCCGACGTCAATCCCTTCGTCAACCGTATTGCTGATGCGATCGGACAGGCGCACATCCAGCGTGATGCCGGGATGACGCGCGGCCACGCGCTCCAGTGCCGGTAGCACCGCTCTGGTGCCCAAGCTGTGCGGTGCGGTGATGCGAACCGTACCGGACAGAGAGGCCTGCTGGTCGGAGCTAGGCGTTCGCCACAGATCCTCGAACCGCTCCAATGCGGGGCGCACTTGGTCTAGCAGCCCTTCGCCGAAGGCGGTGATGCGCACCTGGCGCGTGCTTCGATGAAACAACACCTCGCCGTAGTGTTGCTCCAGTTGCTGGATGGCACGGGTTACACCTTGCGGAGAAGTCCCCAGCCGGACGGCCGCATCGCGAAAACTGCTGCTTTCGGCCGCCACCCGAAAGATGCGCAGTAGTTCCATTTCTTTGTTCATGACGCACGCCTCATGGCCGGTTTCGCTGCTCGTTAATTGTTCCAGATTGTGGAATTATAAAATCGCAACAATTCCATATACAAGGAGAGCGCGGTTGCCCAGACTGACAACACCCCGGAATGCTCCGCTCCGAACAACCCAACAAGGAACGCGAATGAACGCTGCGACTCTCATCACTGCCTACTACGACGCCTTCAACCGCGGCGACCGCGAGGCCATGCTGTCAATGTTGACCGATGACGTCGCGCACGACTTGAACCAGGGCGCTCGTGAGGTCGGTCGCGAAGCCTTCCGCGCCTTCCTGCAGCGCATGGACCGCTGCTATGGCGAGCAACTGCGCGGGATCGTGGTGATGGTCAGCGCCGACGGCCTGCGTGCAGGCGCGGAGTACGTGGTGCATGGCGAATACAAGGTGACGGACGACGGGCTGCCGGAAGCCCAGGGCCAGCGCTACGTGCTGCCGGGCGGCGCGTTCTTCGAGATCCGCGATGGCAAGATCGCTCGTGTCACCAACTACTACAACCTCGGCGACTGGATCGCACAGGTTGGAGGGGACGCCTGAAATGACCAGCGACGTGCAGGTGCTGGTTCGTCGTGGCCCGGACATTGCCGAATGGTTCGATGCCGTGGCAGGCCTGCGGGCGAGCGTCTTCCGCAGCTTTCCTTACCTGTACGAGGGCGACACCGAATACGAGAAGCACTACCTCGCCATGTACGCCCGTTCGGCAGACAGCCTGCTGGTACTCGCGCTCGCTGATGATGTGGTCGTGGGTGCGTCCACGGGGTTGCCGCTCGGCGATGCGGAGCCGGCCTTCCATGTGCCGTTCGCCGATCGAGGAATCCCGGTGGAGGCAGTGTTTTACTGTGGCGAATCAGTCCTGCTCCCGGCCTTCCGGGGCCTTGGCCTGGGCCATCGCTTCTTTGACGAGCGCGAAGCGCATGCCCGTTCGTTGGGCGGCATGCAGTGGGCATCGTTCGCGTCGGTGGATCGTGCAGACGACGATCTCCGGCGTCCTTCCAACTACCGCAGTAATGACCCCTTCTGGACCCGTCGCGGCTACGTGCGGCAGTCGGACATGAAGGTTACGCTGCCCTGGAAGCAGGTGGGTGAGCCGAGCGAAACCGAGCAGACGCTCACGATGTGGCTGCACTCCCTGGAGAACGCGAAATGAAAGTAGCAGTTGCGAAATACTCAGTGGGTCAGCCCGCGGGCTTCGAGGCATTTGCTGCGCGGCAGCGGCTGGTTCTGGAGGAGGCGCGCCGTGGCGGGGCGGAAC
The DNA here is from genome assembly GCF_020042665.1 of Pseudoxanthomonas sp. X-1. Lineage (NCBI taxonomy): Bacteria > Pseudomonadati > Pseudomonadota > Gammaproteobacteria > Lysobacterales > Lysobacteraceae > Pseudoxanthomonas > Pseudoxanthomonas sp. X-1. The sequence goes on along the minus strand of NZ_CP083376.1, from coordinate 2,720,349 downwards.
TGGCCGTGTTGCCCGAGTATCTATCCCTCGAACTGGCTGCAACGTTCGAGCCTGGCATCCGCCATGATTTCAACGCCTCTCTGGCCGCGCTGCAGGCCTTGCAGCCTGCGTGGCTGGCACTGTATGCCGACCTGTCGCGCGAGTTGTGCATGACCATTCAGGCCGGTACGTTTTTGACCCAGGTTGGATTGGACCGCTACCGCAACCGGGCTTGGTGGTTTGCGCCTGACGGCACACGCGACTACCAAGACAAATTGCAGTTGACGGGGTTCGAGAAAGACGCCGGCGTCATCGAGGGTGGCGACGAACTGAAGGTGTTCGATTTGAAAGGCGTGCGTGCCGGCATCGCTGTTTGCTATGACAGTGAGTTTCCATTGCCCGTGCGAGCCCAGCGAGAGGCGGGAGTGCGCCTGCTGCTGGTCCCGAGCTGTACCGACACCCAAGCAGGTGCAACCCGGGTCCGTGTGGGCTGCATGGCGCGGGCACTGGAGAACCGAATGTTCATCGCGCAGGCCGTGACGACCGGAGCTGCTGACTGGAGCCCGGCGCTGGACACGAATACTGGCGAGGCCACGATCTATGCACCCATGGATCGCGGATTCCCGGAGGATGGCATTCTCGCGACGACTTGCGGCACGCAGACATGGGCGATTGCTGATCTGGACGTTGAAGCCCTCGAACGAAACCAGGAACAGGCCCAGGTTGCGGTCGATCGTGACTGGGACGGCCAGATGTTGCCTGCACTGAGGAAGGCTCGGTACTCGGGTCGTCAGGTCGCCTAGCCGGTCTCATCTTGATAGCTTCAGCTCGATGAGTTGGCTTAGATAGGCCATATCTATCTGCGCATAGATTTTTCCAGTTTGACCGGTTTTGAACTTGCCCCGATGCTGTCGATACATGCAAGAAATATTCATTGATTTGAATGTTTTGCGCTTCTTGGGAACAAATCTGTACTAGCCTGTAATAGTGCTCGAAGAGCACAGAATTTGTGGCGAAGTTCGGCCGCATATACTATGGTGGAGTATTGTATAATGCGGCGGTGTACCCAAGTAGAGAGGTGTTCGATGCCACACAGCCCGGAAGAAAAGAAGCAAGCCCTGACGCGCATCCGGCGCATCAAAGGTCAGGTAGCGACTCTTGAGCAAGCGCTCGATGCAGGTGCGGAATGCCCTGCAATTCTTCAGCAGCTTGCGGCCGTTCGTGGGGCAGTCAACGGATTGATGGCAACCGTTCTGGAGAGCTATCTGCGGGAAGAGTTTCCCAGTAGCGAAATCAGGAGCGATTCGCAGAACAAGTCCATTGACGAGACCATCTCTATCGTCCGCTCCTATCTGCGGTAGAGGCACCAGGGTGCCCTCGGTGAGGGCAAATTTAGTTAGCTAGTAAAGGAAGCGACATCATGAAATCACGTGCAGCAGTTGCCTTCGGGCCAGGAAAGCCGCTGGAAATCGTCGAGATCGACGTCGAGCCGCCGCGCAAGGGCGAGGTGCTCATCAAGATCACGAACACCGGCGTTTGCCATACCGACGCCTTCACCCTGTCGGGCGACGACCCCGAAGGTCTCTTCCCGGTCGTGCTGGGTCATGAAGGTGCGGGTATCGTCGTGGAGGTGGGTGAAGGTGTGACCAGCGTGAAGCCTGGCGATCACGTCATTCCCCTCTATACCGCCGAGTGCGGCGAGTGCCTGTTCTGCAAGTCCGGCAAGACCAACCTGTGTGTCGCGGTGCGCGCCACCCAGGGCAAGGGCGTGATGCCCGATGGCACCACCCGCTTCAGCTACAACGGCCAGCCGATCTACCACTACATGGGCTGCTCGACCTTCAGCGAATACACGGTGGTGGCCGAAGTCTCGCTGGCCAAGATCAACCCGGACGCCAATCCCGAGCATGTCTGCCTGCTGGGTTGCGGTGTGACCACCGGCATCGGCGCTGTTCACAACACGGCCAAGGTTCAGCCGGGTGACTCTGTGGCCATCTTCGGCCTCGGCGGCATCGGGCTCGCTGCGATTCAGGGGGCACGCCAGGCCAAGGCAGGTCGCATCATCGCCATCGACACCAATCCAGCGAAGTTCGAGCTGGCTCGTACCTTCGGCGCGACCGAATGCCTCAACCCGAAGGACTTCGACAAGCCGATTCACGAGGTTCTCATCGAGATGACCGGTTGGGGTGTCGATCACACCTTCGAGTGCATCGGCAACGTCAACGTGATGCGCTCGGCACTAGAAGCAGCACATCGTGGCTGGGGCCAGTCGATCGTCATCGGCGTGGCTGGTGCAGGCAAGGAAATTTCGACGCGCCCGTTCCAGTTGATCACCGGTCGCACCTGGAAGGGCTCGGCTTTCGGCGGGGTCAAGGGCCGCACTCAACTTCCCGGCATGGTGGAGGACGCAATGAAAGGCGAGATCGATCTCGCCCCGTTCGTCACCCACACCATGGGCCTCGACGACATCAACAAGGCCTTCGACCTGATGCATGAAGGCAAGTCGATTCGCACGGTGATCCACTACTGACCGCCCACTACCCATTCAACACCAACCACCAAGGAAATTAATCATGTCCACTCCTGTCATTTCTGGCGATGGCATCTTTTCGCACATTTTTATCGGCGCTGCCGACCTTCAGAAGTCGGTCGCGTTCTACGACGCCGCTCTGGGTGCTCTTGGCATCAAGAACCTCGGTCCTTTCAACAACGGATGGGTACTTTTCGGTCGCGAAAAGCCGGCTTTCATCATCGCCCGTCCGGGCAATGGTGAAGCGCCCTCCAGCAACGGCGTGACGATCGGCTTTGCGGCCGCCACTCCCGCCGAAGTGGATGCCTTCCATGCTGCCGGCCTTGCCGCAGGCGGCACCGACGAGGGCCAGCCTGGCGCACGTGGTCACCTGCCGGGTGCCTATGCGGCCTACCTGCGTGATCCGGCGGGCAACAAGGTCTGCTCGTACACCTTCGTCTGAAAGCAAGGAAGCTGAGGGCGTTCTGAAAGGGCCAGCACAAGCCTCTATACGGCGAGCCTATTAGACGGACCGTGTAGAGCGGTGCCTGCTCATGAAGATCGGCCCGCAGCCATGTGCGAAACGCATGGCTGCGGGCATTTGCTTTGAAGCGTGTTTTTCAACCAATGAGAAATGAGGTCGTTATGCAAGAGCCGGCCAACATCAATGCGACGACCGTACAACCCGCCCCGACCGCCACCGTGTACGGCATGCCGGCCTATGCCGATCGTGCTGCGGCCGTGGGTGAAGTGCATGCGCGCCCGCATCTGTTGATTCAGGCCCCCCGCGGCATATTGCAGCTCGCTTTCATGACCGAAGGCGATCAGGCCAGGGATCAGATGGCGATGAGTGAGTTGTCTCATCGCTTCGGCGTTGCCGAGCCCGACCACGCTACGCCGCTTCACGGCATGACATGGGATGAGGGAGACCTGCACTGTGAAAAGCACACCGAGTTCTCAACGTATCTCTGGTGCGCTTCGCTGGATTCCGAGACGGGAGAGCCGTGCGGCGAAAATCCGTTCAAGCATGGATTTGTTCCTCCCGGCCCGGTCGTATCCGGCATCCGTTTGAGACTTCTTCCATGGACGCCGGAAACGGAGAAGGAGGCCGATCGCTTCGATCCTGCCAGCCTGTGCTACTCGCTGGTGGAGAACGGCTCTGCCGCCATCCTCACCGACTTCCGACAGGATGAGGATGGCCTGACGCAGATCCTCGTCCTTGCCCGCGATTTGACCCCGGCGCGGGCGGGTGCGCTGGCTCAACGTCTGCTGGAGATCGAGACCTACCGTACCTTGGCGTTGCTGTCCTTGCCGTTGACGCGGTCGATGACGTCGGAGCTGCGGCGCATGGAGTCGCGCCTTGCGGCGATCACCGACGAGATGTGTACGAGCTTGGTGGAACGGCGCGACAGCGACGTGCTGCTGTCCGAATTGACCGGCCTGGCTGCCGAACTGGAAGCTGGCGTTGCGGCGAATCTCTATCGCTTCGGCGCCAGTCGTGCCTACTACGAGATCGTCGAGGAAAGGCTGGCAGCGCTTTCGGAAGAGGCCGTATCCGGGTACTGCACCTGGGCGGATTTCCTGCAGCGTCGCATCGCTCCCGCCATGCGGACATGCCAATCCGTAAAGGAGCGCCAGACCAAGCTCTCCGACAAGCTGACCCGGGCCATCGCGTTGCTGCGTTCCTGGATCGACGTCGAGCTTGAACGCCAGAACCGCGATCTGCTTGCGTCGATGAACAACCGGGCCAAGATGCAATTGCGCCTTCAGCAAACCGTCGAAGGCCTGTCGGTCGCGGCAATTTCTTATTACGTCGTGAGTCTTCTCGGCTATTTGCTCAAGGGCATTCCGATGGTTCACGACAGCGTGGCGCCGGTGATGGCGGTTCTGGTGCCTGCGGTGATGCTGACGATCTGGTGGATCGTGCGCAGGATCAGACACGCCCACGGCGACACGGCAGCGGAAGAGAAATCTTCCTGACGAGCTGCCGTCCTGGCGCGCGAGAGCTGCGCCGTTCCTTTGAACATAGGAGAACTACATGGAACGCATCGAACATCACGCCAGCTTTGATGGTTGGCAGGACGTTTATCAGCATGAATCCACGACGCTCGGTTGCACGATGAAGGTCGGCGTCTATCTGCCTCCGCAGGCACAGCACGGCAAGGTGCCGGTGCTGTACTGGCTTTCAGGCCTCACCTGCACCGAGCAGAACTTCATCACCAAGGCCGCCGTCCAGCGCTACGCGGCCGAACATGGCATTGCCGTCGTCGCGCCCGATAGCAGTGCTCGCGGCGAAGGCGTTGCCGACGATCCTGCCTATGACCTCGGACAGGGGGCGGGTTTCTACGTCAACGCCACACAGGAACCCTGGGCTGCGAATCATCGGATGTACGACTACGTCGTGCAGGAATTGCCGGCGCTGATCGAGGCCCACTTTCCCGTGACAGCGGAGCGGAGCATCAGCGGCCATTCCATGGGAGGACACGGCGCTCTGGTCATCGCCCTGCGCAACCCGGGCCGTTATCGAAGCGTCTCGGCCTTCTCGCCCATCGTCGCCCCCACCCAGGTTCCCTGGGGGCACAAGGCCTTCGAGGCGTACCTGGGCAGCGATCGGGAAGTGTGGAAGCAGTACGACACCGTGGAGCTGATTCGCACCGTGCAGGAGCGTTTGCCGTTGCTGGTTGATCAGGGCTTGGGCGACGAGTTCCTGGAGAGCCAGCTTCAGCCCGACCTGCTGCGCAAAGCCTGCGACGAGACGGGGCACCCGCTCACGTTGAATCTGCGCCCAGGCTACGACCACAGCTACTACTTCATTGCCAGCTTCATTGGCGAGCATATGGCACACCACGCATCGGCGCTGAAACGCTGAGAGAGGAGATCAGGTCATGACAAAGACCTCCAAAAACCGACATCACGTCGTCATTATCGGAGCGGGCTTCGGCGGGATCGAGGTTGCCAACCAGCTTGCTGGTGTCGAGGTCGATGTGACGATCATCGATCGGCGCAATCATCACCTGTTCCAACCCTTGCTTTACCAGGTCGCAGGTGCGTCACTTTCGACATCCGAGATCGCCTGGCCTATTCGCTATCTCTTCCGAAATCGCCCGGAAGTGAACACCTTGATGGCGGAAGTGGAAGGTATCGACCAGGACGCGCGTCAGGTCATTCTCAACAATGGAATGCGGCAAACCTACGACACGCTCGTGCTCGCGACAGGTGCTACCCATGCCTACTTCGGACACGACGAATGGGGGGCTTTCGCGCCGGGGTTGAAGACGCTGGAAGATGCCACGACCATTCGGGGCCGAATCCTCGCGGCTTTCGAGGAAGCTGAGCGCACGAGCGATCCTCAGCAGCGTGCCGCGCTGCAGACGTTCGTCATCATCGGTGGTGGTCCCACCGGGGTTGAATTGGCCGGAACCATCGCCGAGCTGGCACGAGACACGCTGGCGCGTGACTTCCGCTCGATCGACCCGAGCACATCGCGGGTTGTACTGATCGAGGCTGGCCCGCGTCTGTTGTCGGTCTTTCCAGAGGATCTTTCGGCCTATACGCGCCAGGCACTCGAAAAACTCGGGGTCGAGGTCGTGCTGGGTACTCCGGTCACCGAATGCTCGGCCGACGGCGTGGTGTATGGCGGCAAGCCCCTTTCGGCCAAGACCATCGTCTGGGCCGCCGGAGTCCAGGCGTCTCCCGCGGCTCGCTGGTTGGGCGCTGCGTCTGATCGTGCTGGTCGAGTGGTCGTTGGCCCTGACCTGACGGTGGCCGGTCGCCCGGAGGTCTTCGCCATCGGCGATACAGCCTCGTGCACCATGGCCGATGGGAAGCCCGTGCCGGGCATCGCCCCGGCCGCCAAACAGCAAGGGAAGTACGTCGCTAACCTGATTGGACGGCGTTTGAAGGGCAAGCCCGCTGACGGGCCTTTCAAATACCGGCATCAGGGGAACCTGGCCACCATCGGCCGCAGCCTGGCGGTGATTGACATGGGGCGGGTGAAGCTGCGTGGTGCCTTTGCGTGGTGGATCTGGAAGCTGGCGCACATCTACTTTCTGATCGGCACGCGAAATCGTCTCAGTGTCGCTTTGAGCTGGGTATGGAACCACAGCATCGGCTACCGCGGCTCTCGCATCATCATGCATGCGATTGCCGACAAAGAGCCCACGGCGTTGGATAAATCCGGCTCTCTGGATTGAGGTGCCCACCTTATCGGAACGTCAACTATCAGAAATGCCAGGGAGAGGAACTTGACCGATCTATTCACGACAAAGCCCAAGCCTCCCTTGGCCGAACTCCTGCGGCCCAAGACGCTGGACGAATTCGTCGGGCAACGGCACTTGCTCGGCCCCGGCAAGCCGCTGCGTCTCGCGTTCGAGGCGGGCAAGTTGCACTCGTTCATCCTCTGGGGGCCGCCAGGCGTGGGCAAGACCACCCTAGGGCGCCTGGCCGCCAGTGCGACCGACAGCCGATTCATCGCCATCTCGGCCGTGCTGGCCGGGGTGAAGGACATCCGGCAAGCCATCGACGAGGCCCAGGCCGAACTGGACAACCATGGTCGATCGACGGTGCTTTTCGTCGATGAGATCCATCGCTTCAACAAGGCGCAGCAGGATGCCCTGCTGCCCCATGTCGAGTCGGGGCTCCTGACCCTGGTGGGGGGGACGACCGAGCATCCGGGGTTGGCGGTCAATTCCGCACTGCTCTCGCGCGCGCAGGTCTATACCCTCGAACCGCTGTCCAGCGACGAACTGAACCAACTCTACGAACGCGCACTGCCGCATCTCCAGGGCGTCACGTTGGACGCGGACGCGCTGGATCTGCTCAAGGGCTTTGCCGATGGCGATGGCAGGCGCTTCCTCAATCTGCTTGAGCAGGTGACGAATGCGGCGTCGGGCGCTGGCAAGACCGTGGTCGATGGCCAGTCCGCCAAGCTGTCCACCAGTCCATCGCTGCGCAGGTTCGACAAGGGCGGTGACGAGTTCTACTGGCAGCTCTCAGCCTTCCACAAGTCGCTACGGGGCTCCGACCCTGATGCGGCCCTGTATTGGCTGGCCCGCATCCTTGACGGTAGCGGCGACGTCAGCCAGGTGACCCGCCGCATGGTGGTAGTGGCCAGCGAAGACATCGGCAATGCCGACCCGCAGGCGCTGCAACTGGCGCTCAATGCCGCGCTGGCTTATGAGAGGCTGGGTTCCCCCGAAGGCGAAATACCGATTGCCCACGCGGCGACCTACCTTGCTGCCGCCCCCAAGTCGAACGCTGCCTATGCCGCCTGGAACAAGGCGAAGACCTTCGTCAAGAACAGCGGCTCCCTGCCTGTGCCTCTCCATCTTCGCAATGCGCCGACGAAGCTGATGCAGCAGATGGGGTATCACGAAGGCTACCGCTACGCTCCTGACGAGCCCAACGGCTACGCCGCTGGGCAAAGCTACTTTCCCGAGGGCGTGGCGCGGCCGGGCTGGTATCAGCCAACGGACAGAGGTGTTGAGCGCAGGCTGGGAGAATGGCTTACTTGGCTGCGCTCGCTGGATGATGGGACGCTGCCAGAGGCGGACGCCTGACCGGTCGCCTCCGAAACCTGCCCATCGTGATCTCACAAACTACAGGATAAGCACATGCCAGCCTCTTCTTTTGGTGAGTCCTCGGCGCATATCAGACGGAGACGCGTTGCCCACTATCTACGCACGGAGTCTGGCGCTGCGGTGCTGCTGGTGATCGTCACGGTTGTGGCGCTCGTGTGGGCGAACTCGCCGCTATCTAACGCCTATTTCGAGTTGTGGCACCTAGACGTCGGGTTCAACTTCGGGCCACTGCGCCTACACATGGATCTGCATCACTGGGTCAACGACGGCCTGATGGTCGTCTTCTTCTTCCTGATCGGACTGGAGGTGCGTCAGGAGTTCGCCCACGGATCGCTCCGTGACCGCAGCCGTGCCCGCCTCGCCCTGATCGCGGGGGTCACGGGAGTCGTGCTTCCCGCGCTGGTGTATGTCCTGATCGTGAAACTAGCCGGAAGTGAGGGCCTGCACGGGTGGGGTGCGGTGGTCGGCACCGATACGGCGTTCATGCTGGGCACCTTGGCGATCGTCGGCCCGCGGCTATCGGGTCAGTTGCGCGTGTTCCTGCTCACCCTGACCGTGGTCGATGACTTCCTCGCAGTGTCCATCATCGGCATCGTCTATAGCGAGGAGATCCGGATCGTCCCGTTGCTTATCGCCCTCGCCAGCCTCGTTGGATTGTGGTTGTTGGGGCGCACCCGCCAGTGGCGGGCGACGCCGTATGTGTTGATCGTGATCGTGCTGTGGTTCGCAACCGTGTATTCCGGCATCCATGCCTCCCTCGCCGGGATGGCCGCGGGGCTGCTGATCCCCGCCTATGCGACGCAACGTCACGGGGTCGTTGCGGCAAGACAGTTGTTCCGTGACTTCTGGCAGTCGCCGAGTGCCGCATCGGCCCGCGCGGTGGACTGCGGGCTGTCCCGGGGTATCTCGGTGAACGAGCGATTGCACGAGTTCCTGCGGCTGCCGACGGCGCTGCTGATCGTGCCGATCTTCGCCTTGGCGAACGCCGGGGTGGACGTGCGTGGCGGGCTGCTCGCCGAGGCCTTTGGCTCGCCAGTCACGTGGGGCGTCATCGCAGGGCTCGTGCTCGGCAAGCTCTTGGGCATCGGGCTCACCACGCTCGTCGCCGTCCGTCTCGGCCTGGGCCGGCTGCCCGAGGGCGTCGGGGTGGGGAGCGTGTTCGGTGGGGCGGCGCTGTCCGGGATCGGCTTCACCGTGTCGCTGCTGATCATCGGGCTCGCGTTCGGCACGACCTCCGACCTGGGCCGCCAGGCGACGGTCGGCGTGCTCGTGTCGATGGTGTTCGCCACGTTGCTCGGGTGGCTGATCTTCAAGGTCGCCGCCCAGCGGTGGGGTGAGAAGACCGCTGACCTGCCGATGGTGCTTGAGCCGCCGGTCGATCCGGAGATCGATCACATCCGCGGGCCGGAGGACGCCCAGCTCACACTCGTCGAGTACGTGGACTTCGAGTGCGCGTACTGTGCGCACGCCACCGGTTCGTGGGACGATCTTCGCGCCCACTTCGGTGACGACCTGCGGTATGTGGTGCGCCATCTGCCGCACCACCCGCACGGGCCGATTGCCGCGCGGGCGTCCGAGGCAGCGGCGAACCAGGGGATGTTCTGGCCGTGGCTGGACTTCGTGTTCACCCGTCAGCATGCGCTGGAGCGCGAGCATCTGATCGGCTACGCCGCCGAGCTTGGGCTCGACGTCGAACGGTTCATCGCGGATCTCGACAGCCCTGCGGTGATCGAGCGTGTCGAGCGCGACCTCGCCAGTGCGGTCGCCAGCGGTGCGCACGCCACGCCGACGTTCTTCGTCGAGGGTCGTCGTCTGCGCGGCAGCTACGACGCCCGCACTGTCACCGCAGTGCTCGAAGCCAGCCGCCGCGGCACCCGAACTCAGGAAGTCCCGTCCTGAGCGGGACGAACTACAGGATAAAAACTTGCCAAACAATTCTTTCGGTGAATCCTCTTGTACCGCTGCGGCCAGCGGCATGGTGGAAGTGCGCGGTGCGCGCGAGAACAACCTCAAGGAGGTGGACGTCTCCATCCCGCGTAACGCGCTGGTGGTGTTCTCGGGTGTCTCCGGCTCCGGCAAGTCCTCGCTGGCCTTCGGCACCATCTATGCCGAGGCCCAGCGACGCTACTTCGAGTCGGTGGCCCCCTATGCGCGGCGACTGATCGAGCAGGCCGGCGTGCCGGACGTCGATGCGATCGACGGCCTGCCGCCGGCGGTGGCGCTGCAGCAGCAGCGGGGCTCCAGCAACGCGCGTTCCTCCGTGGGCAGTGTGACCACCTTGTCCAGCCTGGTGCGGATGATGTATTCGCGCGCCGGCGCCTATCCGGCCAACCAGCCGATGCTGTACGCCGAGGATTTTTCGCCCAACACGCCGCAGGGAGCGTGCCCGACCTGCTACGGCCTGGGCCATGTGTACGAGGTGACCGAGGCCATCATGGTGCCCGATCCCTCCCTGAGCATCCGCGAGCGGGCGATCGCCTCCTGGCCCCCCGCCTGGCAAGGCCAGAACCTGCGCGACATCCTGGTCAGCATGGGCTACGACGTTGACCGACCGTGGAAGGACCTGCCGAAGAAGGATCGCGACTGGATTCTGTTCACCGAGGAAACACCGACGGTGCCGGTGTACGCCGGCTTCACGCCCGCCGAAACCCGCGCCGCGCTCAAGCGCAAGATGGAGCCGAGCTACATGGGCACCTTCACCGGCGCCAGGCGCTACGTGCTGCACACCTTTGCCAACACCCAGAGCGCGTTGATGAGAAAGCGCGTGTCCCGGTTCATGGAGGGCAAACCGTGCCCCACCTGCCACGGCAAGCGGCTCAAGCCCGAGGCGCTGTCGGTCACCTTCGCCGGCGTGGACATCGGCGCGTTCATGCAGATGCCGCTGGACCAGTTGGCGGCCTTGCTCGAACCCATCGCCCAGGGCGATTTCCGCGCCCATGCAGCGGGGGCGGCTACGGACAAGGAAGCGACCCGACGCGACCGTGCCGAACGCGCGGCCTCCGGCCGCGCCGTCCATGCGGTATCGCCCGACGTGCGCCGCACCTCGGCGCTATCGGAAGAAAAGCGCCTCGCCGCGCAGCGCCTGGCCGGTGGCGTGATGGCACGCCTGCGCCAACTGCGTGGGCTGGGCCTGGGCTACCTGACGCTGGACCGGGCCACGCCGACGCTTTCGGCCGGCGAGTTGCAGCGCCTGCGGCTGGCCACGCAATTGAGTTCCCTGCTGTTCGGTGTCGTGTACGTGCTCGACGAGCCCTCCGCGGGCCTGCACCCCTCCGATAGCCAGGCCCTGTACGACGCGCTCGACCGGCTGCGCGACGCCGGCAACTCGGTGTTCGTGGTGGAGCACGACTTGGACCTGATGCGCCGCGCGCAATGGCTGGTGGATGTCGGGCCGGATGCTGGGGAGCGTGGCGGCCGCGTGCTCTACAGCGGCGAGCCGGATGGCCTGCGCAAGATTGCCGAATCGCGTACTGCACGCTACCTGTTCGATGAGATCCCCGCGCCGGGAAGCCGGGCACGCGAAGCGACCGGCTGGCTGGAGCTGCAGGACATTCACCGCCACAACCTGCATGGCGTGAATGCGCGCATTCCGCTGGGCGTGCTGACGGCCGTCACCGGCATCTCCGGCTCGGGCAAGTCCAGCCTCGTCGCGCAGGCCCTGCCGGAGCTGGTGCTGCTGCACCTGGGCCACGAGCCGGAAGACGATGTAGCCGAAAGCGCCACCAGCGAAGGGCCGGCAGTGATCGAAGCGACCGGCGGCCATCTGGCGGGCGACGTGGACGCCGTACAGCGTCTGGTGCAGGTGGACCAGAAACCGATCGGGCGCACGCCGCGGTCGAACCTGGCCACCTACACGGGCCTGTTCGACCATGTGCGCAAGCTGTTCGCTGCCACGCCCGATGCTCGACGCCGCCGCTATGATGCCGGACGGTTCTCGTTCAACGTCGCCAAGGGGCGCTGCGAGACTTGCGAGGGCGAGGGTTTCGTTAGCGTGGAACTGCTGTTCATGCCCAGCGTGTACGCGCCGTGCCCGACCTGCCATGGCGCGCGCTACAACGAGGCCACGCTGAAGGTGCAGTGGAACGGGCGCAACATCGCCGAGGTGCTGCAGATGACCGTGGACGAGGCCAGCGAATTCTTCGCGGGTGAAGACGCGGTGGCAAGGCCCCTGCAACTGCTGCGCGACATCGGACTGGGCTATCTGCGCCTGGGACAACCAGCCACTGAGCTTTCCGGTGGCGAGGCGCAGCGCATCAAGCTGGCGACCGAGCTTCAGCGCAGCCAGCGCGGCCGAAGCCTGTACGTGCTCGACGAGCCGACTACCGGGCTGCATGCGTCGGACGCCGACCGGCTGCTGGTGCAGTTGCAGCGCCTGGTCGATGCCGGCAATACCGTAGTGATGATCGAACACGATATGCGCGCGGTGGCCCAGGCCGATTGGGTGATCGACGTGGGGCCTGGTGCAGGCGCTGCCGGCGGCAGCATCGTGGTGGCGGGCTCCCCTCAGCAGGTGGCCCGAACGTCTGGCAGCAGAACCGCTCCGTTCCTTGCACAGGAGTTGGCGCGGGCCGAGTAGCTCAGTTCGCCAAATGTTGCCAATTTTCGCGGGGCATTGATCGTCGCCACACGACGGTGGCGATCAATGCCCGAATCGCGTCATCCTTCCTGAGTCAGAGCAAGATAGGGATTGTTGGGCGGTATTTCGGCGAGTGCCAAGGACCCATCTTCGAGGAGGTAGCCATGCAGTCGGCGGGACTTCCTCGGGCCCGTGACTTCACAGGTCCAAATGTTCAGGCCATTGGGCTGCTTTCGATGTAGCTGCAGCTTCTCGAAGCGCTTCTGCACCCACTGCCAATCCTGTTGATTCTCCTGCTTGGCGAGTGCGGCCACTTCGGGATGCTCCTGCGCATAGCGTTGGAACACACCCGGGCTGACCAGGTAGGCCGTCTCATTCACCGTATGCACGAGTGCCTTCGCGTCGTTGATGATGAGCCGTCGTGAGGCGATTCCCTGCTTCAGCCAAACCATGAACTGTTCCCCGGATGGCTTCGTTGCCGATGACCCAGGCGTAGGCGCGGGTGCAGGTGCAGGCGATGGAATGGACGTCGCGGCTGTTGCTGGCGCGGGGGTGTGGAGGAACTCCTCGGCATCCTGGCCAACGCCGGCCGACTCACCCAAGCCCACCATCGCGAGCAAATCCTCCATGACGTCGGGCACGGGCTGGGCTGCGGGCGGTGAAACGATGGTGGTGCTGTCGCCCTCCCAAATCGGAGGCTCTTGACCTCCCTGCGCTGGGTTCACCGAGACGGTAGGCGCGGGAGCCGACATGCAGGCGTCGTTTTCCGCGGGCGTCGCGTCGATCTCTACCGTGCCCGCGAAAGGTGCTGGTCGCTCGCCAGACTCCCAGATCAGCGCGGGAGCGAGACGCAACAGGGTGAACGAATGGGACCAGCCGGTCGTGCTGGTCACGGTCGCGCGCCAGACCGCTTTGCCGTCCGAGGTGGGCTGGAGCATGCCGTGGTCTTGCAGCACGTTGAACACGGCGGTGTTGTTCGCAGGAATGCCATCGATCCCCTGAGACAGGAGGTGTGCGCGCAGTTTGTCCGAAACCGTCTTGCTCACCAGCCACAAACCATCCTCGGTGAGCCAGCCATCGGAGGCTTCCGGCTGGTTCAGCTTCAACTCTTCCTTGAGCAGATAACGCAGCCCGTCGAGCAGCTTGCGTTGCAGTGCGTGCTTGGGTGCTGCCATGACGCGGGCCGGATCACCACCCAGCTCCTGAGCCACAGAAGCGCGATCAGCCTGCACGACAAGCTCGCCCAGGACCCCGGCATGCTCGTACTGTCCGGCCAAGACGTAGAGCAGCGGGGCCCATAGCGCCGGGTAGCCACTGAGCCAGTCCAAGACGTGCCGATCGAGCAGTTGGCGGTAGAGCAGACCTGTTGCAGCACTATGCAAGCGGTATTCACGATCCTCACGATAGCGGAAGCGGTACGGCTGGAGCAGCGGCCCGTGCCAGGGATGCCAGGTGTTGCCGTCGGCGAGTTCGACGTGCAGATCGACAGCGATCTTGCCGATGTCGTGCAGTAGTGCCGCGTAGGCGACGGCGGCGGTCCAGGCCTCGGACTGCGCCGCCTGGTCCTCGGGGCTGGCACCGATGGGCAGCAGATGGGACTGGCGCAGCTTCAGGCTGTAGGCGACGATTTCCAGGCCGTGGTCGAGCATGCCGCCCGGGTAAGCGTGATGGTGGCTTTCGGAAGCGGGAAATTGCTGGACCAGCTCGGCATATCGTTCCAGCGGCGTGCGGTACAGGGTGACGAACTGCTTGCGCGAGAGGGAGGTGCGCTGCCAGATGTATTCCAGCAGCTTCTGCCGGCGCGGCGTGGCCAGCAGCGATGCGGCCGACTCGGGCCGCAGCAGCCCTTTCGGGAGATCGAGGGCGGGCGCTGGCGACGGAGCGGCAGCGACCGGAGGTCGTTTCCGCTGGAACAGAAAGAGCATGCGGGTGTCCTGGTGGTGGGCCGAGCGGGGGGCCTTTTCGCCTTTTCGAGGTAGGGCCTTTCCCCTTGCACCCCATTCCCTTGCCCTTTCGGCCCTTTAGCCTTTAACCATTTGGGTATAGGGCGTGGGGCATTGACCGTCCACGGCCAATGCGAGGTTCGGCGGGCCGGATTGATGCGTGAAGGCTTGGTGTTCCCGCCCTACGATGGGCCGATTCTTGGACTCGGGAGGACGCCATGAGACCCCATATTGACATGGTAAGGAATATTCCTTACCATCAGGGCATCGCTATTAGGAGAACGGCCATGCCTGCCATTCATGAAGTTGCCACGCTGACCTCCAAAGGCCAGATCACGCTGCCCAAGCCCATCCGGCAGGCGCTCGGTGTCGATGCCGGCGGCAAGGTTGCGTTCGACCTGCGTGACGGAGAAGTCGTCGTGACCCGTGCCGACGCCGAGCACGAGGACCCCGCCATCGGTGCGTTCCTGAGTCTGCTGGCCCGCGACATCGAGGCGGGCCGGAACGTCCATGGTCTGCCCGAGGATCTAACTCGCGCCATGCTGGAGCAAGCGGGTCACGGCGTGAAGCTGGACGAGGAAATCGACGGCGAAGTGGAACTCTGATGCAACGGCATGGCTGGGCATTGCTGTTCCACGACTGTGTGATCGAGCAGTTGCAGAAGCTGCACGCAGCCGCACGGCGCGCGCAGGAGAACGACCCGGAGGGCTTCGAGTCCAACGCCAACGTCAAGCTCTTCCGGGCCTTGAACCAGTTGATATTAGATGTGGTGCCCGGTGATCCGGCACGCGACGAGTACCGCCAGGGCAACACCCTGGGGCTGGCCCACCGGCACTGGCGAAGGGCCAAGATCGGAAGGCGGTTCCGGTTGTTCTTCCGGTACGACTCGAAGGCCAAGGTCATCGTGTACGCCTGGGTCAATGATGAGCAGACCTTGCGGTCTTCGGGGAGCAAGTCAGATCCCTATGCCGTGTTCGAGAAAATGCTCGGACGTGGAAATCCACCAGACGATTGGAACGTATTGGTGCAGGCAAGCAAGCAGGATTGGAGCAAACTGGAATAGGCATTCCTCATGTAGCAGGAGACGACCATGAACACGACAACCCGCATCAGCACCGCAGAACGCCTCGGCCGCAGCGTTGGCCGTGGATGGCGCGCCTATGCGCGCGGCGAGCGAAGGTTGTCGTGTTGGCTCGCCTCCAAGGGGATGCCGCTTGCCGGGGCCACCGTGCTCGTATGGGTAGTGAAGCTGGTCGCGCTGGGATTGCTGTTCTACGCCGCGTTCTGGCTGGCGTTGGTGCTTCTGGTTGGGGTTGCCGCAGCATGGACGGCCAGCAATTCGACGGTCAATGATGATCGCTGGACGCAACCGGACGAACTGCGAAACGGCGAGGCAGGCTTTGGCCTGTATTCGTCCAGCGGTCAGCGGATCGACCCGCACGACCCGAACGATCCGTTCAACGACTGAAATGGGCGACCGATCAAAGCACCTTGCCGGTAACCTTGTTTACGCCTGATCCCGCGCTGTCGCGTGCTTCCTTGGAACCGACAGCCAGGTTCTGAGCGATTACCCCGGCTTTTACTCCGACCCACCCAAGCGCTGCCACCCAGAAAGTCGGCAGGACCAAGAACATCGTGCCGGTGACGAACATCAAAAGCATGTCGCCGAAGGCATTGTTCAGCCCCACCAGCGGGTCGAAGTTGGTATGCGGCCGGTTCCAGCCAAAGCCCCACCCGTAGAGCGCATCGAGGATGGTGCTGTCGATCCAGCGTGCGAGCTGAAACCAGAAGTCCGTGAAGAACAGCGCGAACTGGACGGTGCTGACGGTGACGACCATCTTCAGGTCATAGGTGCCCACGACCAGCACTAGCGGAATGCAGATCACGAGCGCCATCTTGAGCAGCGCGAGCACCATGGGCAGTGCTTGGCGCACTACGTCCATTGCCGGGAAGGCGGCGAGAGCCCCAACCGCCAAGCCAACATCGCTGGTGGCACGGTTGACGACATTGGGCAATGTCTTGTCGATCTGACCGCCGTAGTCCGTATAGACGCTGCCTTGGTTCAATTTCTGCTGCCGCGGTGACGCGATGGCGCGGATCACGGAGTCGTCCACCTCGGCCCGGCTCAGGAATCCAGCCCAGCCCGCCAGGCGATTCAGCAGGCTTGGGTCCACTTGCCCCAGCAGCCGCGCGCGCAGTCCGTTACTGCCGTCGGACCACCACTGCCTGCAGGTCGGGTAGCCGCCACCATTGGCAACCTGCGCAAGCCCAGCGTCGCGGGTGTCGTCATAGGGCCATGCCTCGCGCGCCGTGCTAGAGCGGTAGCTGTCGTAGTAACCGCCCGTGTCCGTGAAAAACCTCGAACCGATCCAGGTCACATCGTTCATCTGCGTTTCGTCCAGCTCCGGCCGCGCCATGAACAATTTGGCGCGAGCCGGTCCATAGCAATCGTGCGTGAAATCCGCCACTTCTTGGGCCAGCACCGGGTCGTCGATGCGTGTGGCATCGATCTCCATCCGCATCTGCCGCAGATCCGTGCCGCACGGGATCGCAGCCACCGAGGCGCTCGTGACGGCGCGCGAAAGCGCGTGCATGAAAGCCCACCAGACCGGAACCTTCGCCGACTGGTTGTTGATGGTGCTGAAGGACTGCGACCAGCCAGTTTGCGCGGGCTGCGGCACGCTGACCTGGCACTGCGCCGAGCGCGAGCTGTCGTACTGGATAGTGCTGAGGTCGACGTCGATGAACGGAATGCCGGCGAACATCACGACCACGATGGCCACAAATACTCGGTTCTCGATGCGCGCCGCCGAGAGCACGCCCTTGTTGCCTTCGTCGGCGCCCTCCGCTCTGGCCTTGAGCCATTCCTGGATGACGATCGCCACAAAGGGCAGCGCAAACACCCCGCTGGACACCAGCACGGCCCAGATGCCGTTGTTGACGATCCAGGACACGAGGGTGAGGTAGTACTCCAGGTAGTCGGTCGTGAAAAGCGTCATTGCCTCGATCTCCCCTCAAGCGGCCTGCATCAACAGGCTGGCTTCGAGCGCCACAATGGCAAGGACGCCGGCGACCTCTGCGCGGATCAGCCGACGTCGCGCCTGCGTGCTGTCTTCGCGGGCCAGCAGCCGACGGCGCATCCAGACCCATCCATAGGCCGTACCGCCGTACAGGCACAGTCGCCAGATGAAGAAATACCCTGCGGACGCCGCCAGCCACCGCTCCCAGGCCGCGACACTGCCGACCAGGTAGATGCCCGCGACGTTGGCCCCTACGGCGGCGGCCACGACCAGCACAAGCCATAGCAGGGTTTTCGCCGCGTGCCGGCTGAACAGCCAGCGTAGTGGACGCCAAGTCATGCGAGCCTCGCTCATGGCCGACCTCCCGGATTGCCCTTCTGGAGTTGGTCGAGACGGTCGGGCACCGGATCGCCCTCGTAGATGCCGCGCGAACCCGAAGCGCGCGTGCTATGGCGCTGAATGATGGCCATCGGCGAGTTGTTGGCCAGCTCGCGGCGCAGTTCCAGTTCCGTTTTGAGGTTCTGGATCTCGCGGTCGAGCGTATCGCTCTCCTTGTTCACGGCCTCCACCGCAAGCTCGTTGGCCGCGACGTTGGGCTCTTTCTTGCCCGTGAGCAGCGTGCGCTGTAGCAACAGCGCCTTCTCCAGCACGGAGGACAGCGCGACCTCGGACGCCAGGCGCTGCGACAGCAGGTGCTGGTCCGGCTCGTCACGCAGCGCCTCGATCACGCCGCGGGTGATGGGCAGCGATGCACTGCCAGCCTCGCGCAGGTTCTCGGGCGTCGTGTTCTTCGCCTTGGACACCAGATCCTGGAGCGCCTGCAGCTTGGCGTCGTATTCTTCTTGGATCAACGGCGTCAGCCCTACGCCGGGCGTCGTCTCGGTCTTGGTGCAGGCATCGCAAGTGCGCTGTTCCTTCTCGCCGAGTACGCGCGTGGCCCACTCGACGGCGGCCTGCGGCGAGGTCCAGGTCTGGCACGAGAGACTGCTGCAACTGGTCGGTGCGATGGACGATGTATCGGTCACGCCGCGGCCGTTGACCAGGTTGTAGCCGGCGCGGGTGACATCGCCGACGACCTTGATCGCGGGCTGGCCGGAGCCTCCCGCGTTGCTGCCCCCGACCCACGGCACACCGTCATTGCCGCGGCGCGTCTCGGCCTGCTCGACGGCCGAGACCGCATCCGTGCTCGACACCGCATCGCGCAGCGCCAAGCCTTCTGCCATCTGGCTCCAGCCGAGCTGCCCGCCCGCCGTCTCGGCCATCCTCTCCGCCATGGCACGGCACGTCAGCTTGGAGCGGTCGAAATCGAGCCGTGCCTGCAACACGCCATTGGTGAGCAGGTTGTAGAGGCCGGGATCGGCCCGCTGAATGATCAGTGCCGGCAACGACGCCACCGCGCTGGTGGCGCTTTGGATCACCGATGACATGATTTGCTGGAAGCCGTTGGTGACGCCGTTGAGCTGATTCTTCAACGTGGTCTGGATGCTCATGTCACCGCAGATCAAGTTGCTGTTCCAGCCCACGCCGACCCCGAGAGAGCGCATGCCAGCCGCACGTCCCATCGACACGGCGTTTCCGCCGCCGATCGAGTACATGACGTCATCGCCGATGACACTGCCGCCGGTCTGGTAGCCCAGTTGGCTCCAGGCCACACCGCTCGTCAGCGCGAGCGCACCGGCCACCGCCATGACGATCCTCGTGCGACGTACCCGGCGGGAGAACGGATTGAATGCAGGACGGAACTTCATGGCACCACCTCAGAGGAAATCGACGCTGCCGAGAAACACCTGGCCCCGGCGTTCGCAGCACGCATAGGGCCGCCACAGCGCCCAGGCGTAATCGCCTTGCCGGGCCTGTGTCAGGGCGCCGCTGCGCGGGAAGACCGAGCAGGACGAGGACAGGACTGGCGTGAGTTCCTGCCACTTGCCCGTCGAGGCATCGCTCTCCATGAGCGCGCCAGCCGGCCAGTAGCCATCGCGGGAGTTGGCGAGCAGCGGCTGATAAACGTGGATCTGTCCCCGGCGCGTGACGACATCGCCTGCGCGCTGGGCCACCACTGCACTGGCCTTGTGGTCGTCGGTCTGGTGCAGGAAACCCCCGCGGGGATACACGTTGCCCCAGAGGTTCATCGTGGTGCGTGCACCGACCTCACGCATGCCGGGAATTAGCGCCTCCGGGTAGGCCATCTCGGGCACGTTGTAGCGCCAGGCCAGCGTGTCCAGGGTGCCGAGCAAGTACGGCATGAACGCCGTGCCCGCACCCTCGCAGAAGTAGCCCGAGGACGACACGAACTGGTTGAACACCTCGACGCCCGGGTGCCCGATGACGTCCGCGTTCTTGAACTTGGCGAGGTTGTTTTCGTGGTCCTCGTTCGTCGTTCCGTCCCCGCCGGTTTGGGCGGATGGGTTGGGCGTGCTCATCGGCCGGACTTCGATCCAGGGGTTTTCGCCGGTGTTGCTGTAGCTGGAGACGATCGCATCGGGGATGTAGTGGCGGACCTTGATGGACGTGCGTACCGTACAGCCCGTCCAGGTGCAGTAGAGCCAGTAGCAGATCCCGACGACGCGGTATTCGAGGCAGTCTGGCGATGCCACCGAGCCGACGATGGTTGCGGTGTTGAGCGCGTAGCTGCCCGTGGCGCTGAGCAGCAGAACGGACGCCACGCCAGCACGCAGGCGGCGCATCAGGTCGAATGGGCGGGTCACGGCTGGGCCCTCCAGTGCTGCTCGATGCGAGCGACTGCGCGGGCCACATCCGGTTCGCCATAGACGACGTAGCGTTGATCCACCACGACGGCCGGGATGCTGGTGATGCCCAGGCTCCACGCGTCGGTGACGCCCTGGTAGGCGGAAGCGATGCGGCGTTGGAGATCGGTGCCGCCGCTGTTCAGTCGGCGCTTGACGATGGCGGTCGCCTGCTCGGGTTCGGCGGGCAGTTCCGCAGAAAGCTCCGCTTCGATCCGGTGCGCTTCGTCCAGCTCGATCAGCCGCTCGCCGCCCATGGTCTTGACCGGATGGCGGCTGTCGGTGATGACCAGCACATCGGCAGCGAATGTGGCCGGACTAAAGACACCCAAGGACACCGGCAGTGCAACGGCCAGGCCAAGGGCTCGCCAGCTTGGCGCGAACCTGGGAAAAGATGCTGGCATGACACGTGCCCCGGAAGTTGATCAGGGCCATAGTCAAACGCCGAATCCGGTGCAGCCCCCACAAACAATGCGCATCGCGGACACCCCGCATACCTGCTTGCTTCGGGGCAAGGAAGAAACGGAGGCCGAAGCCCCCGTTGTGATCAATGAACGATGCGCTACAGCAAGCTGTGCTCCGCGAAGGAGTACGGAATCCCCTGGCCAACGATGATGTGATCCAGTACCCGAACATCGATCAGCGCCAGCGCTGCCTGCAGTTGCTGGGTCAGCGCACGATCGGCGCTCGACGGCTCAGTGACACCCGAGGGGTGCTGGTGCGCGAAGACCACTGCGGCGGCTTTCAGCTCCAATACACGCTGCACGACGACACGGGGATAGACCGCAGTCGAATTGATCGTGCCCCTGAACATCGGCTCGTAGGCCAACACTTGGTGCATGCTGTCCAGGAAAACGATTGCGAATACCTCGTTGGGCTCAGCGACCAGTTTTAGACGCAGGTAGTCCCGCACGGCGGCCGGTCGGCTGAGGCACGGTCCGACTTTGAAGATCCGTCTCTCCAGCAGCGCGATAGCCTGCTGGATGATCCAGTCCTCACGCTGGGCTGCGACAGCGGAAAGCGACTCCACGCAGGAGTCATTGACGACGAGAGACATGGCGAACCTCCGGATGATGAGATCAGAGGGCGCACGCCCTGGGAGGGCAAGCCCTCCTGGGGATGAGAACAACGGAACAAGGTGCATCCACCACCACGCAGAGGTGATTGTTCGCGGCCAGGATGCGGAGCGAACGGGGAGCGGTCAGCGCAGAAGACTGCGCCGTAGCCTCAAGGACCGCGGGCTACCTGGGCATGTCGCCGACAACGTCGGCAGGCATTTCGGTGGCGGGTGTGGCGGGTGGTTCATCAGCGGACAGCATGTCCATGGCCGACAGCAAGGCATCGCCTTCGATCGGTCCCTGCAGCAGGATGGACTGACCCGTCTGGCGATCGAGCAGGCGCAGCGACGGCGTGGCCGTCACGCCGCTTTTCGTGGCTTCCGCGGCCTGGGCGCGGATGGCCGCGTCGACCCGCTCGCTTGCCATGCACTGCTCGACGGCCGGCGTCGATTCGGGGTAGCGCAGGCCATCGGGCAGTCCCAGGCCGTCGCTGCGCGTGTGGGCATAGACCCACTCGACGGCTCGCCAGAAGGCAGCATGCCCGCCGGCTTCGGCGACGCACTCGACCAGACGCGCCTCGGCCAACGCGGCCGGCTCGTGCGCAGCCAGCGGCTGGTGATGCCATTGCAGGGTCACGTCGGCGTTGCTGCCGACCCAGCGCTTGAGCTGCGGGAAGTACTCCCGGCAGAACGGACATTCCAGATCGGCATAGAGCGTCAGTGTGAAACGGCCCTCGGGGTTGCCCATTTTCCAGGGCGGCCCGGCCATCTGCGCCGTGCTAGCCGGCGTGGGCGACTGCGATGAGGATTCGCCGGGCGACCGGGACACGAGCCAGATCAGCAGCAGCGCGACCAGCGCAGCAGTCAAGGCCCAAGGCCAGCGGGGCCGCCTGTGGCGACGGCGGAACGCCTGGACTTGTATCGGAATGGAAGGACGCTTCTGCTCCATGGTGTTCTCCGGCTTACGACAGTTCCAAGGCCGGCGACTCGATGCCGCGTGCCTGGTCGATCTTCTCGGCGACCTTGAAAGCTGCTTCCAGCTCGGTGCAGCCGTATTGCTGCATGAGCTGGTAGCGCTCTGCCTTCTCTTCGGGTTCGGTTTGCGCGAGCGCGAGGTACAGGCTCGGCGGCACGGCGCGGAACAGCACTTCCATGCTCTTGGAGAGGATGACGCCCTCGGTGAATTTCCCCGCCTCTTTGCGCGCCGAAAGCATCAGCGCTTTCTGCGCGGGCGAGAGTTCGCGGAACCGGGCGATCTTCTCTACCTCGTCCGGCGGCATCGACAGGCAGATCCACCACTCGATCATGTTGAGCATGGGTTCCGCGGCGCGCGGCAGATCGTCGATATTCTGCGTCGCGAGCCAAAACCAGGCACCCAACTTGCGCCACATCTTCGTGATCTTCACGACGTAGGGCGCGAGCAGCGGGTTCTTGGTGATGATGTGCCCTTCATCGGTCACGTTGATGATCGGGCGGCCCAGGTACTGGTCGCGCTCGGCGATGTTGTTCACCGTGCTGATCAGGCTGATGTAGGCGATGGAAAGCTGCGCGTTGTAGCCTTCGCGGGCATAGGTCGCCAGATCGACCAGGGTGATGTCGGCCTCGGGCCACGGCGTGCCGTCGCGGTCGAACATTTCGCCATCGGTGCCTTGACAGAACATGTCCATGGCATCTGCCATCTCCAGCAGCCGCACGCGCCGCATCTCTGGCAGCGTTGGGTCCTGGCCGCGCTCGCGCAGCGCGTTGCGCACGTCGCGCGTGAGCACCGTGCGCTTCTCGGCCACGCAATGCTCGGCGGCGTCGAGGATGCACTGGCGGATGAGCGAGCGATCGGCCCGCGTCATCCGGGCCTCTTCTTTATCCTCGCCGCCGGTGATCATCAGCCGTGCGGTGATTTCCAACTCGCCGAGTACGTCGCGCTGCTCGTCCGCTTCCATGGCCGATGCATCGGGTGGCATGTCCTCGTCCAGCACATCGGCATCCAGCGTCTGCACGTCGCTCGGCGTTTCGATCAGCCGACGCGCGTCGGCGAACGGCGCCAGGCTGATGCCCGAGCCAGGGGCCAGCTTGACCCGGTTCACAGTCAGGCCCAGGCGCTTGGCGAAATCGCTGAACAAGCCGAAGCTGTTGCCGGCTTCCACGATGAAGAGGCGCGGCCGGTAGATGGCCGTGACCTGGTTCAAGAGGTTGTTGAGCGTTGCGCTTTTGCCGGAGCCGGTGGGGCCGAACAGGAACAGGTGCGCGTTCATCTGCCGATCCAGGCGGTTGAGCGGGTCAAAGGTGATCGGCCCGCCGCCTCGATTGAAGAACGTATTACCCGGATGGCCCGTGCCCTGGCTGCGGCCCCAGGCCGGTGAGAGGTTCGCCACGTGCTGGGCGAACATCAGTTGGGTGAACCAGTTCCGTCGATCCTGGCTCGGGTTGTAGCAGCACGGCAGCCAGCGCAGATAACTGTTCAAAGGCGCGACTTCATCGTCCTCGCGCACGGGCTGCAAACCGGCGTTAAGCATCACGTTCGCCAGATCAAGGCCGCGCCGGTCCAGTTCGGCTTCATCCCGGCCGCGCAAATAGAACGCCAGTGTTCCCCGGTACAGCTTGTGCGCGCTGCCGATCAGCGAGCGGGCCTCCTGCACATCCTTGAGCGTCTGTTCCGATGCCAGTGTTTCGCCGACTGCCTTCTTCGCCAGGTGGTTCAGGTGCGATTCGAGGATGTCCTGGGGGGTCGCCACCATGGTCAGACACATCGTCGTGTCCTCGGGCATCTGATCGAACAGCGTATTGATCGCATCGCCTTTGCGAGTTTCGCCAGTCAAATGCCCCGTGCCGGGCGGCATGCGCAGCCGGTCAGTGACCAGCACACGATGCGGCATGCCGTCGAAGTGCCAGGTGCCGTGCTCCGCGTCCGAACGTGGCTGGCTGAAGAAAAGCCGCTGGCTGAAATCCCGTCCGCTCGCCAGCTCGATCTCACCGTCTTCTGTCTCGTCGGGGTAGCGTGCCAGCGCATAGAAGCGTTCGCGGTCCTCGACCCCAGGGCCGAGCAGCGTGGGACGCGGGTTAAACCACCGCAGTAGCCAGTCATGGACGTCGGCCGCGACCATGCGCCGGGCCTGGATGCCGGCGTTCGCCAGCCCGCCACACAGGCGATCACAGACGATGTTCAGCATCTGCTCGGGCGTCTGGCCGCGGCGGCTCGCCTGCCCGGTGGCCCGGCGATAGACGACCATGCGCACGCGCCGCGTCTGGCCGCGCCAACGCAGCCGCGTGACCACCGTGTCCTCGAACAGCCCGCCCGGCTTCGCTACCGCGCGCAGGTGGTGTCCGAAGAAGCGAAGGTAGAACTCGGTGAAAGCCGTATTGCGGGCGCGCGGCTGCACGTAGTCGCGCAGGGTCTGCATGTACTGGTCGAAGCTGGGTTCGTCCTGGGCGTAGAGCTGGAGTACCCAGGGGTTCTCGTCCAGTTCATCGAACGAGTCCTGGAGCGCGTTCTCCAAGGCGTCGCGGGCATGCGCGAGCCAGCCGGGTTCCCGGCCCTCGGTGCCCAGCGGCACCAGCTCGTAGAATGCCGCGACCGATTGCCCGTCTTCCAGCAGCATGGACTTCGAATCGGGCAGGAACTCCACCCAGGGCAGGAATTCCGCGAACGACGGCGCGACGTCGTACAGCGCCTGCTCGTCGGCCACGGTCGCCGGCCTGCGGCCATGGACCGCCGTGCCGGGTTCTGGGATGCCGGCCTGGCGCAAGGCCTCGACGTGGCGTTGCCAGCCCTCCGGCCGCTCGTCATCGCCTGCGCCGGATGCGGCCAGCTTCGGCGCGGCCGACTTGTGCCAGGGGAGTTTCCAGCGCATCAGTAGTCCTCCACGCGCTCGCCCGGCATGGCGTACTGCACGCGCTGGTACAAGGGAAAAACCGTCGTATAGCCCGGCACGGGCACCGGGTCCGTGCCTGCCAGGTGCGGGTACACGTACATCACCAGGTCGGGATTCGGCAGGCGCTGGAACTGGCGATAGACCTCGTTGCGCGCTGTGCGCGTGTAGCGCATCTGCTCGGCGGGCGCGGCCTGTACATCCATCTCGGTCAGCGGCCGGCGCAGGCTCTGGCGCGCGTCGAGCAATTGCCTGCGTGCCACCTGGCCGGCGCCACCGCCGCCGTCACCGGCGTTCTGCTGCCAGATGTCCATCATCGTGCTGTCGCCGTGGGGCAGCAGCTTTTCCTTGCTGGTGGCGCAGCCGCCGAGCACCGCGACGGCAAGGGCCAGCGCCAGGCCCTTATTCAAGTTCGAGAGCATGGCTTTCTCCTGCACGGTGATCGACCTTGCGACCTTCGGGATCGAAATCGATGGCGAGCGGCTTTTCGAGGTGGACGGCGACCTTTGCGCCGGGTTGGACATAGACGGCGGCGAAGGCCTGGCCGTACAACTTGTTCACCCAATCGGCCATGTCGCGCACGCCACCGGCCAGGATGCGACCTACGGCCTCGTTGCTGGAAATGCCGACGCTGCCGATGGAACCGTCTGCGCCCACGTAGGACATCTGACCGCTGTCGCTGTCGATGAGCGAGGCCACGCCAGCACCCGCCGCGGTGATCAGCGCCTGCGAACCGAGGTACTGCTGGGCGTTGCTGCGCCGCTCTCCGCTGACGCAGGGAATGCCATAGGGATCGCTGATCCAGCCCAGGCCCCCACTTTGAGAGTTCTGCTGCTGGTTGTTCTGCTGGTTGCCGTCGCGGTCTTCGGGAATCGTCCGAATGGTCCCGTCATGGAACACAAAGGTGATGCTGCGCACCTGGCCGCGCACGCAAGAGAGCGTCCAGTCGCCCGAGGCCGTGCCGGAAAACACGGCGCCCGCCACGTCGGGAATGTCGATACCGTTTGCCGTGAGATTGTCGGGACCGACCAGGACTTTGAACGGATACGGATCGTTGACCGTACCGTCGATCGGCACGCGGCCGATCAGCGCCGTCATTGCCACCGATCCCATCAGCGTCGAGTTGGTCGGCACCGTATAGACCGGCTTGGCGCTCTTGACGCCTGCGGCGCGGGCGCCCGCGTTCGCCACGGTTTGTGCCGTGGTTTCCAGCGTGCTCTGCGCGGGGCCGAAGCTCGTCGGAAAGCTCATGCCGCCACCCGTGCCGCGACTGCCGTTACGCCCATCAGCGGGCTTCGCGTCGTCCGGCTCGACCCAGCGCACGCCGCCTTCCATGCCTGCCTCGTCGCCGTTACGCAGCCCCAGGCCCACGGGTAGATCGGCGTGGCCGCCGCCGCGCCCGCCGATGCCTTCCAGGCGCCGCTGCAGGTCGGCGAGCAGTCCCTCGGTCTGCTGGCGTTCGCTGGCTGCCTGCTGCTGGTCGCGGCGCAGGTTGGAGCGCTCGGTCTCCAGCGCCGAATTGATGCGCTGGTCGATCGAGTTCTCGCGTTGGCGCAGGCGCTGGTTCTCTTCGCGCTGGGACTTGTTGTCGGACAGCGCCGTCTGCAGTTCGGTGCGCAACTGCTTCACTTGCGCCACGAGCGTCGCCACGGTATCGCGGGGGGTATCGCCCTCGATGCCCAGCGCCTTCATCTCCTCCGGCGTGAGCTTGGCGCCGGCATCCGCAGCGGGCGGCGCCGACGAGCCTCCACCCGAAAACAGCCGGATGGCGACGAACAGCACCAGCAGGGCCACGGGGATCATTAACCACTTCAGGAGTCCGTTACTGCGCATGGCGGGCCTCCTTGTCGTCGGTGGCCTCGGCTTCGGGCTGCGGCAGATGCACGGCTGGGTCGAAGCGGTTGATCGCCGGCAGCAGCGATTGCGCGAGGCCGTGCCCCCGCGTCACCAAGTACAGGACGGTCGTGTCCTCTGGCGTCCCGCGCGGGCCGAGTGCTTCGTGCTGGAAGGTGGCGGTGAGGAAATCGCCCTGCAACACGCGCGGGTCCAGGGTGATCCAGCCGCCGCTGCTATTGGTGAGGCGCACGGCTGTGACCCACTGGTCTTCCAGACGCCACGAGGCGAGCGCAACTGCGCGCACCGGCAGCGTCGGCACCAGCGTGCCGAGGTCGAGATCGCGGCGCAGGTTCACCCGCATGACGCCCGGCAGCGGCTCCACGGTGCGCAGCGGTGCGTAGAGGTTCTGCGCGGCGAAGCGCGTCAGCACGACCGGAACCGGGGTTTCACGCCGCGCTGCCCGCGCGCCTGCCTGGTCCTGGGCGCGCGCCGGGGCGTCGTCTGCTCCGTCGGCTTGATCGCCATAGCGCGTCGGGGCGCTGTCGCCCTCGACGATGCGCACCGGCTCCAACTCGGCTTCGCCGTCCTTGGCCGGCTCGGCCGCGATATCGAGCAGAATCAGCGCGCCCGTGTCGGCATCCTGCAATTGCAGCCGTGTGGGCTCGATCGGCTCGCTCGCGCGCAGGTACACCGCGCCGCCCGCACTCTGCACCCGCAAGCGCTCGCCGACGCCCGCGGGCACGCCCACGCGGACGTTCCGGTTGATAAACACGACGCGCTCCTGCCCGACACGCAGGGGCACGGCCAGGGGCATGCGTTCCCAGCGAAGGATCTCCACGGCCTGGGCAAAAGGAGCCGAGGCGACGGCCAGCAGCCCCAGCAGTGCGAGTACAAGGTGCTTCATGGGGTTTCTCCTTGAGGCGCTTGCGGAGACAGGCCGCCAGGTGCCGGGCGCGACGGCTCCGGTGTGCTGATGCGCTGGGGCGCACCCTCGTAGCAGTCGAGCGCCAGGCCAAACGGATTGCGAGCGGGATCGATGTCCACCCGCGTGACTTTCACGGGGTAGCGCACCAAAGCCCGCTTGACTTGTTCCGCCCCGTAGTACTCGTCTGCGGTGATGTCCAGCGTCACCACCCAGTCGCGGTCGGACACCACGCGCACGCGCGCCGTGGGGTCGTCACCGTAGCCGCGACCGGGGATTTCGTAGATGCCGCGCACGCGCTGACGCAGCTCGCCCGTGGAGCGGCGATAGTCGTAGTCCGCCCGCAGGAAGGCCTGGCAGGATGGGGTGAGGTACGGCGAGAGCGTGTGGAGATTACGCGCATAGTCCTCTTCGCCATTCGTCGGCCAGCGGTTGAGGGTCTGAAACACGTAGAACGTGAACGCATAGACCGATTCGGGCGGCACTTCCCACCACTTGCGGGTACTGCCGGAGCGCAGATCAGGCGGGACGTGGATGGTCAGGTCGCGCGGAGCGCTCCACCAGCCGCCGCCCATGACCAGGGCGACGATGACCAGCGCGCCAGCACCCAGGCGAAGCGTCTTGATGTGCGCCTGCAGATGGGTGATCTCGTTCTTGAAGCGGCTCATCGTGCCCCCCTTGCAGCAGACCTTCGGGTGGTCCAGAAGCCGGAGCGTGAGATCAGCACATGGCCGCCCACCCAGCCCGCCACCAGCGGATAGCGCGTGGCGATGCGCCACTGGAGTTGCCGATACAGCCAGGTGTCGGGACGCCCACGCTTGAGGCGACGCAGGATGCCGCCCCCGATGAACACGCCGAAGGCCACGCCCAGCACGACGAACGTGGGCGCGAGCGCGATCGTGCGGAACACCCAGGACAGCGGCGCACCGACCAGCAGGCCGGCGGCGCCGGACAGGCCGCAGCAGATCCACAGCTCGTCGGCGGTGAGGCCGCGCACGACAACGGGATGGCGGTTGAGCCGGTGCGGAAGGAACGTGACCGTCCCGTCAGCACGGACGTGCTGCTGCTCGGACATACCGGCCTCGCCTTACAGGATGCCGGTGGCTTCGGTGAGCAGCCAGATGCCGATCACGAGCAGCACCGCGCCGATGGCGACCGTGAGGCCGAATTGGCCCCAGGTTTTGCGACCAGTGTGGATTTCCGCGTAGGTGCCGTAGGCGTGGTAGCACACGCCAATGAACATCGACGCCACAACCAGCAGGGCCACGAGCATGATGATGTCGTAGCCGTAGTTCCTGATCGTTTCCATGATGCCGTTGCCCGTGCCGCGGGTCGGGTTCTCCAGTTGCGGCAACCCCTGCGCGAACGACAGCGCGGGCAGCGCGGCGGCGCCCAGAGCCACGGTGGCGCGCTGGACAAAACGGGAAGTGAGGATGCGGTTTTGCATGGTCAGGCCTTTCAGGTCAGGAGAGGAGGAAGAAACTCAGGACGAGGTACATCGCGACGAAGCGGATGCAGACGCCGAGGAACTGGCGCTGGTTGAGGTGGCTCTCGGACCACCCCACGTAGGCCGTTCGGATGGCCCAGACGCCCCAGACGAGCAGGACCGCGAACACGACGCCGACCAAGACGGTCGCCATCGCGGAAGGCGCGATGCCGCTGTTGGCTTGAAATGCCGAGACCTGGGCGCCGTTCATGGCTTGACCTCCGCGGTCGTCGGCGATGGCTCGACGGCCCGCTCAGTGCGGTAGTCGCCGGCCAGTTCGGAGGGGTCGCGCGGCTGGGCACGCGAAGGTGAGAGGTGGGCCTGGATACCGGCGCGCACGCGCGCTAGGTCAGCCAGCAGCCGCGGGTAATCGAAGTGGTAGCGCTCTCCCGGCTGGATGGGGGCATGCGCGGCGCTGTCGGCGACGGTGCGCTCCAGCGCGTCGAGCTGGCGCAGCGCCGCGACCAGTTCCTGGCGCTGCGTGGGGGGCTCGGCCAACGCCATCGGGGACTGGCCCAGCAGGAGGGCCGTCACGAGAAAAGTGGGCACGCCGCGATGCGCGGCGCGCAGCCAGATCGGAGCCAACATCGCGCCATTCCTGTGAAATCAGCAATGGCTTGATCGTGGAGATCAGGGCTGCTTTAGGCCACAAACAATAGGAACTGGGGCCGACCGGATTAGGTGCGCAGCGATCCGCAAATACAGGAGCGAACGACGCTTTGTTCTACAGTGCGTCCCAAGAAGATGGCTGTCCAGCACCCGGCCACAAACCCAGGGCGACGAGCCGTTGTTCCTTATCAGGCCACTCTTGTTTGCTGCGGCATGCGACTGTCCATCGCGCCGCGGCAACGCTGGGCTGCTGAAGGAGCGCCTGGAAGTAGATCGCATCCACGGGGGACAGAGAGTGGCCAAGCACGACGACCTTCTGGATGGCTCCCAACGCCTGAAAAAACGTCCTATGCTGGGCGATCAGTTCCTCGGAACGCTTGAAGGTGGCTGAGAAGTAGTCGTCGATGATGTCGTTGGCTTCAGCCACCCGGGTATCGATCTCCTCGATATCCGGACGGTCGTTGAGCGAGGGGCGGGATTGGGGATTCCAGGCGTGGCCCAAGACCAACTCATCGTCTGCCGCATCGGATCGGCCGTGGATGTGCAGAACACGTGCCAGATCGATGCCATAGAGAGTGTCCAACGTGCTCGTGTAGTTGAAGGTCAGGAACAGCGCCTGTGGATCCAGCGTCGCAAGCCGTCGCGGGGCGGTGTCGTGTGTCGGGATGGGCAAGTCTCGGATCCATTCGGCAAAGCGCGTCCGAAGCCCCTTGGACAGTCGCTCGACGACGTTCCCCACCTCGTACTGAAAGTCGTGGTGCCCTGAATCACTCCAGTCCTCGGCACCATAGGCCCCCATGAAGTGCCCCAAGTTGTCGACCAGCATATCGGCATCCAGTTCAGCCAGGGCTAATTCCAAGTCGCACCAGTCGTCTCCGGCTGGAAGGTAGTCCTCGACCTCGCGATGAATGTCCCGGTCTGTGGCCAGGACATACTCCTTGAACTGTCCGAGGCCCGATGGAATGCCGTGCCACAGGTCGAATCCATTGCCGACTACATAAAGCGTGGTGGGGTGCACGGTGTGCTCCTTAGGTCCCAAGAATCCGAAGTGTCTGGGCATTGAAGGTTATGGTCGATATAGTAATATCAAATAGCGTAAATAACCCATTTGAGGAGTCAGTCATGAGCGTCGTTGCAGACCGTCTCGGCGTGTCGACCCTTGTGGGTACGCCCAAAGAGATTCAGGCTCAACTCGCTCGGTCGCAGGCTGACCACGTGCTGGTGGTGGCGTTCGACCACATCAAGCCCAGTGTTTTCGCGGCATTGGCGGAAAACTTCACCAACGTCGCTTCATCCATGTTCGAGGTGCTGCTTGAACGTCAGGACCGCGAATCGCTCGAACGGCTGGCAGAAATGCTCGTGCCGCGCAATCCGCTGTCGCCCCGGCTGCTCAAGGAAGCGAGCCTGCTGGTGCAGGCGCGTAAGGCGGTGTTGGAAAGTGGAGACTGGTTGACCGCCGCGAACATCGCACAACTCGCGGAACTGAGCACCCGGAACCCGAGCGCTCAGCCCAATAAGTGGAAGAAGCAACGCCAAATCTTCGCTATCAACCACGGTGGCATCGATTACTTTCCGGACTACGGGCTGGATCGTGACGCTGGTTTCCGTCCACTGAAATCGCTGGCCAAAGTGATTGAAACCTTCGAAGGACACAAAGACGGCTGGGGCATGGCTTATTGGTTCCGCTCCGAAAACAGCTTCCTGGGTGGAAATCGTCCCCAGGATCTACTCGCTTCGGCACCGGACCGTGTCATTGCGGCCGCTGTGGATGAAATTCTTGAAATGACCCATGACTAAGCGATGCGCCAATCTGCCCGCCGATGGCGAGCCACCTAGTGAACCATCCTCGGCCGCGTCTGAGCCTTCGCACAACGACGTCGGTGCCTACGATGCCGTGCTCGAATTGGCCGACAGGATCGGAGTGTCCATTGTCCAGGGGAAGAGTTGAATGGAATGCTTCCGGATCGATGAAAGTGGTTATACCGGCTTTGACCTGATGAACCCTGAGCAGCGGTTCCAAGGAGCGACGGCCATCGCCATTGAGGATGACGAGGCCGGGCGCCTGATCCGGGAGCACTTTCCCAAGCTTCAGGCGGACGAACTCAAGTACCGGGCGTTGGCTCGGCGCCCAGCCAATCACCCCCGTCTGATGGCGCTGCAGCGCGACTTGCTAACCGACCACAAGTGCGTGACCTACGTCTGCGACAAGCGCTACCTGTTGCTGCTGATGTTCCTGGACTACGCGGTCGAGCCGTTCTACTACGAGCGCGGCATGGACTTCTACGAAGACGGGCAGAACTACTCGCTTGCGTCGCTGCTGTATACGGTTGGACCGACGCTCCTCGGCAAAGGCGCGCTCGACCGGCTGTTGGTCAGCTTCCAGCGCGCGGTGAAGGAAAAGAGCTCGGAGGCGCTTGGGAACCTGATCGATGCGGCGTGCGCATCGCGCTGGTGGGAACTGCCGGAAGCGCTTGGCCCGCTTGCGCAGTTCGCTGCCCCTGAATGCCTGAAGGCGATCGTCACGCCGGGCGTCAACACCGATGCTGCTTTCGTGGTGCTGCAGTCCCTGGTCAGTCGGATGGAAATCATGGCTGACGGCCCGTATCGGGTCGAGCACGATCAGTCCAAGAACCTGCTCACTTATCACGACCTGCTGCAGCGGTACATCCGCCATGAGAAACCGATCACGTTTCGTCAATCGGAGATCGCCAGCATCACCTTTCCGCTCAAGCTTCAGTCCGTGACTCAGATCGATTCAAAGCACAGTCCTGCAGTGCAAGTGGCGGACGTGATGATCGGCGCGGCCATCGAAGCGGCGAATACGCTTACCGGACAACGCGCCGGGGTACTGGATGCCGAGAAGGTCATGGCGCTGTACGCCGATCATCAACTGATCCATATGCTGCCCTCGATCGACTTCGAGGAGCAAAAGCGTTTCCGTCAGGGATCCCAAGCGGGGCAGGTCATCGACTATTTTGCTGAGAACTTCCACAAACCGTAATAGCGAATGGAAGCATGACCCGCCTGTGCCTACTGCGCTGGCGACCGATCAACATCATCAAGGACGCCATCGAAGCGTCTTCCTGTGTAGAGGGGGCTGCATGGCAAGCATTCATTCGGAGTACCACCGCTTCTTGGCGCACTTGGCGCAACGCCAGGTGCATGACGACGTGTGCCGGCTCGCGCATCTGGTGCTTGATCACCTGCAACCTCTGGCTGAAGTTGGTGCAGCGCGCCGTGGACGCTCCACCCGCATGGCGCCACTGGCCGTCGCCCATTTGGCGCAGATGCCGGTCGCGTACCAGGGAGATGGCCACGGACCCGAAGTCGGGCCGGCGCTGGGGCGCCTGCGCCAGCTTGAGGTGGGACCGTTTCGCGGATTCATGCGGCAAGAGACATTCGACCTCAGCCACGACATCACTTTGGTCTATGGCGCCAACGGTACCGGCAAGAGCAGCTTCTGCGAGGCGCTGGAAGTGGCGATGCTCGGCTCCATCAGCGAGGCCCAAGTCAAGCGGGTCGACCAACGGACATACTGCAACAATGCCCGGTTGCGTCGCCATGTCGCGCCCGTCCTGTCTTCCGGAGCACCAGACCAGGCCCAGGCTGTGCAGCCCAACGAAGCGGAGTACCGCTTCTGCTTCATCGAAAAGAACCGCCTCGATGACTTCGCCCGCATCGCGGCGCGTACTCCGGGCGATCAGCGGCAGCTCATCGCTACCTTGTTTGGCGTGGATCAGTTCAGCGACTTCGTGCGCGGCTTCAATCCCGCGCTCGACCAAGACCTGATGCTCGTCGGCGCCCAGGCTACTCAACTCGCGCAGCGGCGCTTGCAGTTGGCGAACTCTGAACAGACGATCGCTGCTTATCCGCAAAAGATCGCGGCGGTGGAGAACTCCGAGCAAGCGCTGGCGCAACGAATGTCGCCCGGCGCGACGTACCAGGCTTGCGTTGACTGGCTGCTCGGCACACCGGAGCAGCAAGGGCGGCTGCCGTACGTCCAGGCGCAACTGGTTGCCGTCCCACCTGCCGTTCATGAGGTGAGCCAAGCGCGGCTGCAGACGCTGCTGGATGAGGCTTATCACCTTCAAGGCCTGTGGCAGGCGGCCACCGGACAGCTTTCGGCGCGTGCTGGGGAAGTGTCGTACGCTAAGCTCTACGAGGCTGTGCTGGCCTTGACTGACGGGGCGACCACCTGTCCCGCATGCGGAACCGGATTGGCTGCTGTCGCACAGGATCCTTTCGCCAAGGCCCGCACGGGCCTGGAGCAGCTCGCGCAGTTGGCCACCCTCCAGCAGCAGGAAGCCGGCCTAC
The DNA here is from genome assembly GCF_020042665.1 of Pseudoxanthomonas sp. X-1. Lineage (NCBI taxonomy): Bacteria > Pseudomonadati > Pseudomonadota > Gammaproteobacteria > Lysobacterales > Lysobacteraceae > Pseudoxanthomonas > Pseudoxanthomonas sp. X-1. The sequence continues at coordinate 2,685,912 of NZ_CP083376.1, read as the reverse complement.
GGACGCAGTTGAGCGAGGCGGTGCGGGCGCTGTGGGACGAGATGCGTCGGGTAGTCGCGGTTGGCGCAAACGCTTGTCCTGCACAGTTGCAGGCAGCAGGCCTGCCTCCATTGCCGCCTACCTCGACAGGCGCCTGGCTTGGCGCATGGGTCGATGGCGACCGGCGTGCCTGGAACGCTCTGCTGCAGGTCACGGAAATCATCGAGCGCGCCGACGCGCAAGCCCGCGAAGCGCATGCCCTGCGCGGGGCGCTGGCCCGGGAGCGGGACGCACTGGACCAGCACCGGCTGGAGATCGAACGGCTGCGGACCATACGCATGACAGCCGACCAAGAAATGGCCGCTGCCCGCCAGACCGTGGCCCAATTTGACGAGGCGAACCGTGAGTTGATCGAGTCGGTCGCAACCGAAGTGCCGGTAGTCGCGCACCACCTGCGGGTCAAGGCCGCCTACGACGGCTTCTTGCCCGAAATCCAAGCCTACTTGGCCGCATTGCCGGGCGTGCTGCTCCAGGGCCTCGGAGAACAGGCACGCAATCTGTACAACGCATTCAATCGTGCTGATCCGCCTGGCGACCTCTTGCACGCGTTGTGGCTGCCTGTCGCCGAAAACGGCAAGATCGAAGTAGAGTTCACCGGTGAGCCTGGCGTGCGCTATGACGCGCTGGTGGTCTTCAGCGAAGGGCATATCAAGTGCCTGGGTCTGGCGATTCTGCTGGCGAAGAACATCGCGCAGGGGTGCCCCGTGGTCATTTTCGATGACGTCGTCAACGCGATCGACGATGACCATCGTGACGGAATCTGGCGTACCTTCTTCGAGGATGGCTTGCTCGTCGGCAAGCAGGTCATCCTCACCTCACACGCCGAGGAGTTTCTGCACCGGATCCAGCAGGAATTGGGCGCCCGGCGGGCCGGGTCCATCAAGCGCTACAAGTTCCTCCCGCACCAGGGCGAGCATGAGCTGCGCGTTGACAGCGATCCACCGACGAAGAACTACGTCCTGTTGGCCCAGCAGGCGTTGGCAGCCGATGAGAAGCGTGAGGCGCTGCGCCAGGCGCGGCCCGCGCTGGAGAGTCTGACTGACCGTCTCTGGACTTGGCTGGGCCGGCGAGCAGATGGGCGCATCGAACTCAAGCTAGGCGGGCCACGCTCCCCCTGGGAATTGAACAACAAATGCGCAAAGTTGAGATCAGCCGTCGATCGCATCTCCGCGCAGCATGCTGGCGCGCCAGACGTCGTTGTCGCTTTGACCCGGCTGCTTGGTGTTGGTGCAGGAAGCATTGAATGGGGGTGTCTCAACAGCGGTGTCCACGATTCCCAGCGAGACCACGAGTTCGACCGCTCCTTAGTGAGAGTCATTGTCGAATCGATTACGGCGTTGGACGCTGCGTTAGATGTTCTGCAGAACCGATGAGCACTACAGCCACGCGGGACAGCATTCGCCTAAAGGTATTTCTTGAAGCTGCCCGCGGTCAGGCTCACGGCCAGCCCCAGCAAGGCGGCGCTCGGCAGCAGAATCAGCAGTGGATGCACCGAGATCGGCAAGGCCAGGTACGTGACCCAGGGCAGAACGGCCAGCGGCATCAGGCTTGCTTTCGCGCGGTGGTAGATGAAGCCCGATTCGCGGCCCGCGCCGAACCGGCGCACGTCCCTCCGCACTAGGCCGTCGATCAGGCCGACGAATGCCGCGGTGAGGATCAGCGGCAACGTGAGCACCAGGACCAGCAGGCGCACAAGGAAGGTCAGCGTCGTGAAGGCTGCGGCGATCAGGTAGCTCTCGGTCCAGACATAGGCCTGGCTGATGTAGTAGCGAAAGTTGCGTGTCTGCCCGTGGCTGGGTGCACGGGCGCGCTCGGCGGTCTGGCTCATGCGCTCCAGCAAGCCCGAGCGCACGAACACCCATTCGTATCCGGTATCCACCAGCTCGTGCGCCGTGCGCCCCGGTTCCTGCACGACCACGCTGCGCGTGAAGTGGTTGGACAGGTGCCCCAACTCGTACTGCAACATCTGCTGGGAGTGTCGCCAGCCCTCGTCCTTCCAGAACAGGTGCATTCCGACGCACTCCACGACAATGGAGAACAGCAGCGAGCCGATCAGCACCCCCAGCAGCCGGAACGGCAAGGTGATGGTGCCGACGATCAGGCCTTGGCGCTGGTTCTGCTCCCGCTGCGCGGTCGAGGCGGCATCCTTCATGGCGAGGCCTCATTGCCGGCGCTGTCGTCGGTGGCCACCGGGCCAGGTTCGGCCGCAGCGGCATCATCCAACAGGTCGTCGGGCAAGGCCCCGTCCTGCAACGCCGGGGAACTGGTGAACTCCCACCACTGCGTGGCCTCGCTGTAGCTCTGGCGCATGTAGCCCGCCAGTTGTTGCAGATCCTGCGGCATGACCTCATCGGGGTCCGGTGCCGGCAGCGGCATGCGAACCTTCCAAAGCTGGCCGCCCTGCAACAATGCGAAACATTGGCCCTTGGGTAAGGCGACGACGTGCGACGGCTCGATCATCGGCACGCTGGACATGCTGATGCGGTCCTGCGTGTTGCTGGTGAAGTCCGTCGCGCCGCGGATGTCCGAGCTGTCGGTCGCGCCGGAGACGATGGTGGTCGTATAGACCTCGACCTTCGGCAATTGCCGGGTCAGCAGTTCGGCGGTGGCCGTCTCCCTGACCCTCAGCATGAACAGATTGTTGAAATTGCCAATCACTTGACCCGCTTTGGCGCGGTTCCCGATACGGGCCTCGATGTCCGAAAGCGTCTGCGTGTACGCGGTGACCTGCAGACCGGCGCCGCCGCCTTTGTTGATCAGCGGCACGAACTCGTCACCCATCAGTTCATTGAATTCATCCGCGTGGACGTTGATCGGCACGCGCGTGCCAGCCGATGCGCCCGGCAGGCCGTCATCGATCCCGTGCTTGTAGATATGGCCTGCCACCGAAACGAGATCGCTGAACATCGAGTTGCCGACCGCTGCGGCGACCTCGGCATCGGATAGCGCGTCCAGGCCCACATAGACGACTGCGCGCTTTCGGATGACCTGCATCCAATCGAAGATCGGGCGGGGGTCGGCCAGGTCGGAATAGTTCGGCGCCAGAAGCTGGGAAATCTTCCCGCTGGTGAGCTTCTCCAGCAGCGGCAGCAAAGACGCGACGATCTTGTCGAAATACGTCTTGTCGTAGCGAACCGCCGAGCGCAGGCCGTCGAGCACCGGGTCGTAGTTACGGGCCTGGGATAGGTACTGCTCCAGCGCCACCACGCGCTTCTCGCGCCCAATCATGTTGCGCGGGATGTTCTTCTCGTTGAGCTTGGCCTCGATCTGGACGATCACCTCCCAGGCTTTGGGCTCGGTCTTGGCGAAGTAGTGCTGGGCGTACTCGATGAACAGCGCGTCGATGTTGATGACGTGCCGCTGGATCAGCATGTAGTCCGGGCGCTGCCCCAGTTCCACCAAGGCGCGGGCAATGATGTTGACGAAGCGCCACGCGAATTCCCTGAAGGCTGCGCTGTTGCCTTCGCCGGAGAGCTGCCCCGCGATGCGGGTGGCGACTTCCGAGATGCGACCGAATCGGCCTACGGCGTTGTAGCGTGCCGAAATGTCCGGCCACCCCAAATGGAAGACATAGAACTCGCCTTCGCGGCCCGCGCGCTTGGCCTCGACATACATCCGCTTCAGGAGATCGGCATCTCCTTTGGGGTCGATGACGATCACGACCTCGTGTTCGCCCGCGGCGTTCCTCCGGCGGATGTCTTGAGTGACGAAGAGTTCGGCCAAACGTGTTTTGCCCACCCTTGTCGTTCCCAAAACCAAGGAGTGGCCCACGCGCTCACCCAGCGGCAGGCTGACGTCCACCTCGTCGGGTTCGATGCCGTGCAGGCGCGGCAGGCCGCCCACTGGCGGCAGCGGCCGCACCGGATTGAAAGGCACGTCCCAGCCGGTGAGTTTCGATAGCCGGGACAGCGGGAACGGCGCGAACTCCAGCCGTTCCTCCAGGCGCCGGGCCAGCCGATAGGCCGGCGTCGGCTCGACGTAGCGCCGAAACTCTGGCCGGTACGTCTGCATGAGCCTATGGGTGTGTTTCTGCTCCCACAGAAAGCCGCGTCCCACAAACAGACGTTGCTGGCTGACCGGCACGTCCTTGCTGGTCATCACGTAGCGCGGCAGGCGACGGATGTTGCGCCGGTAGCACAGGATGACGCGGGCATCGCGGTAGCGGATCGCGCCATAGGCTCCGAACGCCAGCGCGCTGCCGACACCCATGGCGGGGCTCAGCGCGAGCGACCACGGGGCCACCAGGGACAGAAACGCGGCGCCTGCACACGCCGCGACGGTATATAGCTCCACCGCTGGGCGAAGCAGAACCTCGACCGGCTGTTTCCCCGACATGGCTTCATTGCTCGATGCCGGTGGCCGTGACTAGCGCCGGGTAGTGCCGCAGGCCCAAGCGCTCGGCCAAGTCGTCGCCGGACACGGGCGCAAGCGGCACGCCGGACGCCAGTGCGCGCAGCCGCGCCAGGCCTTGCACGGTCTCGACGTTGACCACCAGACCGACCGCGCCGCGCTCGCGCAATGAGGCTGCATGGCGGCGCAACCAGGCCTGGGAAGCCTCGTCGTCGCCCACGACCACGAAGGGACGCAGGCCCGGGGCCTCGATCACCCGCCGCGCGACGGTGCCGGGCGTGAGCTTGGCGCTGCGCACCGGCAACATCGCGGCCTCATCCGCCGGCGTGGCCGGGATCTGAGTCGCAGGGATGGGCGATCGGGCCGGAGTGTTGGCGCGCGGCTGGAGGCTCAGGGCTTCGTAGTACGGCAGCGCCGACGTGCCGCCACGGTCTTCGACCAAGATCAGCGGCTCGCCGGCACGCGAGGCCAGCGGCAGACCCGCCAGCAGCACGAGCAGGCCTTTCGCCGCGAGATGGGCCAGATGGGATTTCGTCATGGGGTGGTCTCCTGGCGCGCGGCGAGGACCGCGGCGGTTGGGCGCGTGCCCTGCACGCGGGCGAGGTGGCGGGAAACGCTCCGCCGGTAGCGGGCTGCGGGCTCGCCCCCCGCGGGGCGGTGGTAGCGGCCGATCGCCAGCAGCCAGTTCTCCCCCGGGATGTGCTGCTCCTTCAGGATCTCGGAGGCGATGGCGAGGTTGCGGTACGGATCGAGCAAGTCGCACGGGCTGGTGAAGCGGTGCTTGTGGTAGCCGAGGTTGATCTGACCCAGGCCCGCGTCGATGCGCGTGTGCGGCGTGGAGCGCATCGCCTGCTGCAAACCGGCGCAGGCGTCGGCGCGGGTCGCATAGCGGCGCGATTGGCCGGCGACGTTGAGGGACCACGGCCACGGGACGATGCGTCCGTTCCGCCGGATGCCGCTCTCCTGCAAGGCCACGGCGTAGAGCACCGTGGAGGGAATGCCCGCACGTTGGGCGGCAAGCTGATAGGCCGGAGGCGGAACCTCCTGGGCATGGACGGCGCAGGCGTACAGGCCAGCAGCGATCACCAGTACGCGAAACCGCGCCGTCAGGGCTGGCGCTGCCATTGGCCGTTCACCTCGCGCACGACCGCGGGCAGATCGCCGGGCAGACCCAGCGACAGCCAGCGGCCGCCGTCGTGGTTGAGCGTGATGGTGCCGCTGCGCACCCGTGTCGGGTCGATCTGTGCGCGCTTGGCCCAGTCGCGGATGCGCGCGTCGTCCTGGCGGCTGCCGACCATGTACAGGTCGAACTCGGTACCTGAGGATTGCAGGCGTTGCACGAGCTGTCCGCAGGCCGCGCAGCCGTCCTTGACGAACACCGCCGTGCGGCCGCCGCCGCGCACTGCGCCGCCGCTGGGTTTGTCGTCAGGCAGGTTCACCCGTTGCATGCCGGGGTTCAGGCGCTGCCAGGCTTCGTCGTAGGCACGTTGATAGGCAAGCAGCTTCTCGACGCGGCGCGCTTCGATTTGCACCTGCAGTTCTGCGTAGCGCCGCCGTTCCTCGTCGGTGCGGGCCTCGATGCCCAGGGCGGACAGAGGGTCCAGGTTAGGCGAATAGATGCCCAGCGGCCCGTCCATCAGCTCGCGGTATAGCGCCCATTCCTGCGGTTGGAGGCCCCAGTCGCCTGCTACCTGGTCGTCCGGGGTTCGGGCGACCAGCGGACGCTCCTGGTTCTGCGCATTGCGGGCCGGGGCGGTGACCGGCTGCTGCGCCCAGGCGGGCAATTGGGCGGATGCCAGCAGGAGCGCGGAAAGGATGATCGACGGATTCATGTGGTGTGCTCCGGTCAGGGAATCGCCACGCGACGGGTCTGGTTGCCGGCCTGGAACACGGCGGTGTTGCCCTCAATCGCCTGTAAGTGCCACGGGCCGAGCGCATCACCTGGCAGCAGCACCTGAAGCTGGTCAGGCGTGAAGTCCGCACTGCTCGGCGCAACGGACACGCTGCGCTGGCCAGCGCGCAATTCGGCGCCGACGACGCGGAACGGCAGCGGCGGCGGTTCGGGCTTGGCGGCGGCCTTGCCCGATGCGCGCGGCTGGGCGGGTGCTGCGGCGCGCGGAACGGGCGCAGCGGTCTGGCGCGCCTTGATCTGCTCGACCTCCGCGCGCAGCGCCTGAAGGTCGTCGGCAGCGGCATAGCCGCTCAGCGTTTTCTCAACCTGGGCAGCGCGTGCTTCCAAGACTTGGCGGGTGTCTTTGAGGTCTGCCGCCGTTGCGACGGCCGAACGCTGCTGGATGGCCTCGATCGACTCGACCAGGCCCGCCGCCCGGGCTTCCAGGCGTTGCAGGCGGGAATCCAGCCGTTCCTGGTCGGCCTGGTCGTTCATGGTCTGGTAGCCCAAGGCTACGAAGACGCTGAGGCCGATCAGCCAGAGCCACAGAAGGCTCTGCACCATCACGACGGCGGCCGGGCGCCGGGCAGACTGTGGGGCGCTCATGGCTGGCCTCCCGAAACCGAAGGCTCCAGCGGGAACGTCTGCACCGCCTCGGCGGCGGGTGGCTCGGATGCGGGTTCGATGACCGCGCTGTCGGCGGGCCGTTCGAAGCAAATCTGCCGTGCGCGATCATCCGCGTGCAGTTCCCAGGCCGGGCCAGCCAGTGTGAGCAGCGCATCGCGCAAGGTCATGGGGCCGAGGTGCAGGTGCGCCGCCGGCAGCGGCAGCGCGTACAGCTCGATTACCGCGTGCGCCGTCTGGCACAGGCTGTAACCGCTGCGCTTGAGCACATGCCGCAGCCCATCGCCGACGGTGGCGCGGGCATCTTCGGGCATGGACACGTCGATGGTCTGCAACAGCAGGTCGCGTTGCGCCGCTCTGGGTGCCAGCTCGACCAGCGTGTAGCGACCGTAGCGCACGACGGGGATGTACTCGGGCGCCTCGGGTTCGGGCGTGGCCAACACTTCCTCGATGGCATCAGGTGCGGGCGGCGCAGTCGTCGTAGCGCAGCCGCCAGCCAGCACCGACCAGAGCAGGCCGAGGACTCCTGCCAGCAGGCGGCGTTCGGGATGGTGAAACCAAGGTGGAGAGGGGCACATAAGCTCGGCGTCCTGAAACAACGAGCCCTCACCATCGCCGCTAAGGCCCGGGGCAGCAGCAAACAATGCGAACCACGCTGCGTCCGATTTGCCGGCAGCGGTCTAGTCGAACAAAAGCGGCCTTGAGGGCGCCGAAACGGAAAAGCTCAGTCGCGGTCGGCGGATGGAGGCCGGCCGCTTGACTGCTACTATTTGTTAAAACACCAGTGGACGGGGGCGTAAATGAGGGTTTCTCGGGTCAGGTTGATCAATTTCGCCAATTTCTCGGATGTTGATGTCGAGACGGGGGAAAGTATCGTCATCGTGGGAGAGAACAAGGTTGGCAAGAGCAATTTCATTCGCGGCCTGCAGTTGATCCTTGATCCGGGCTTGTCTGAACGCGATCGACAACTGGGGCTTGAACATTTCTGGGACGGACTTGGCGAAGACAAGGTTGGTGCGACCATTGAGGTCTCTGTGGATCTAACGGACTTCACAAACGATCCCCGGCTGATGGCTCACCTCAACGATTGCGTGATTGATCCTGGCCCACCCATGGTGGCCCGACTCACCTACCGCTTCCAGCCTAAGGCGGGCCTGGGGCGCGCCCCGGAATCGTTGAAGGACTATGAGTATGTGATCTTCGGTGGCAACGATCCCGAAATGCGTATCGGCGGCGCACTTCGCCGGATGTTGCCAATAGATGTTCAGGTAGCCCTGCGTGACGCTGAGAAGGACCTTGCGAGCTGGCGCAATTCGCCATTGAGGCCACTCATTGAGGATCTTGCCGCGTCGTTGGATGATGACGCCCGTGAGGAGATTCAGAATCAGGTCGACCAAGCACAGCGAGAGCTGGCTGGACACGAGGAAGTGGTAGCGACAGCAGAACGGATCAGCGAACGGCTGATCGCAATCGCCGGGGGGCAACATGCTGTCCCGGTATCGCTCGGACTTGCACCTACACGAGTGGATGCATTGCTGCGTAGCCTTCGGCTGCTTATCGACAACGGTGTTCGCGGTGTCGGCGATGCCAGCCTAGGAACGGCGAATCTGATCTTCCTGGCCTTGAAGAGCCTCGAACTCGACCGTCTCGTCTCCGAGGGGGAGCGCGACCACACATTCTTCGTCGTCGAGGAGCCCGAAGCGCACCTGCATCCGCATGTCCAGCGTCTTGTCTATCGCTACTTTCTCGGCACAAGAGCGGAAGATGAGGACGAAGCCCCTCCACTGACGACAATTCTCACTACTCACTCGCCGCATATCGCAAGCGTTACACCGATTAGGTCCATCGTTCTCCTGCGTCATAACGCAACGGACGGGAAAACCGTCGCGGTTTCGACCGCGAACACACCTTTCACACAGAGGGATGAAGACGACCTCCAGCGCTACATCGACGTCACTCGCGGAGAAATATTATTTTCCCGGGGAGTGATTCTGGTTGAAGGGGACGCCGAGCGCTTCATCATTCCCGCGTTCGCCGACGCCCTCGGGATTCCTTTCGACATACTTGGAATCACTGTGTGCTCGGTCGGGGGGACGAACTTCACTCCTTATGTGAAGCTTTTGGGCCCTAAAGGGCTAAATATTCCACATGTAATTTTGACAGATCGCGACCCGGTCAATGGCAAACCTCCACTAGCCCACAGGCGATTAATTAATCTCTTAAACGAGGTCGATGACGAATATGGTTACGATGACCTGGATATAGATGAGGTGCTCAAATACGCCGCAGAGTTTGGATACTTCGTCAACGAGAGCACGCTGGAATCCGACCTATTTGCCGCCGGAATGACCGAGGCGATGAAGTCGGTAATCGAGCAGGAGTTGCCGCTGAGGCAAGTCACCCGGGACGCATTGCAAGAGTGGGTGGATGATCCGGATCAGGTCGATGAAGACCGGCTGCTGAAGTTGATTGAACGGATTGGCAAGGGGAGATTTGCACAGGCACTTGCGCCGTCGGTGTCTGAGGACGTTTGCCCGGCCTACATTCGCTCTGCGCTGGAGCATATCCGCGATGCCGTCGCGTAACGTCGGTACAGCCTACCTGGCGCAGGCTGCCGAGTTGGCTGGAAATCCAGGGCAGTTGGCAGCTTACAACTCTCAAGGACATTGTGTGGTACTCGCTGGTCCCGGGAGCGGTAAGACCAAGACACTCGTCCTAAAGCTCGCCCGCATCCTGGCCGAAGACGTCGAGGCCCCTCGTGGCGTTGCGTGCATCACTTATAGCCAGGAGTGCGCTCGCGAACTCGCTCGCCGAATTGAAAACTTGGGACTTCAGCAGGCACCTAATCTTTTCATTGGTACGGTCCATGGGTTCTGTCTGCGTCATCTCTTGATGCCGTATGGACGCCTGGCCGGCCTGCCCATATCTTTCCCACTTTCGGTAGCCACTCAACGAGTCAGTGATCGGTTGTTGAAGCAAACTGGAGATGCGCTTTTCGGCCAGAACCATCCGTACAAAGTTATTGACCTCGGGCGGCATCGCCGTTCCGTGCTCAATCGAAATAGCGTCGCTTGGCGTAGCGAGGAGGAACTCGCTGCCTGGGCCGAGGCCTACGAGGCCGCTCTGCGCGACGAGGGGCTGATTGACTACGATGACATGGTTGTCTTCGGCCAGCGTTTGATCGCCGAGCACGACTGGGTACTACCTCTGGTTCAGGCAAAATTCCCCGTGCTCGCGGTGGATGAGTACCAGGATTTAGGCGTGGCACTGCATCGCATCGTCAAACGCCTTGCCTTCGACGGGGGTGTCCGACTTTTCGCTGTCGGGGATGCGGATCAGTCGATATATGGATTTACGGGAGCTGATGGCGCGTTGCTCATGGAATTGGCGGCTCGCAGAGACATTGAGCCTGTCCAGCTTCAATTAAATTACCGTTCTGGTGCAGGGATCGTGACTGCGTCAGAGATGGCGCTTGGAGAAGCCCGAGGCTATCAAGCGAGCGATCCTGCGCGACAAACGACCATCGAATTTGTCCTGCGCCCGGGTGGTATGGCGGACCAGGCTGCGCACGCCGTCGCGCAGATCATTCCGGCGGCCTTAGCCTCCAAGCCGGGACGAACACTGGGCGATATCGCGATCCTATACAAAGACTATCGCGCAGGCGATATCGTGGCTGAAGCTGTGGCAACCGGTGGTCTCGATCACATCCGTGTGGATACCGCAGCACCTTACCGCAAGGTTGCCCTAACAAGTTGGGTAGAAGATTGTGCGGCGTGGTGCGCGGGTGGCTGGCGTGTTGGACGCCCACAATTGCGTGGACTACTCGACCGCTATCGCGCATTTCATCGGGCGAGCTTGGACGATTCACAGGCCAAGCGCGAAGAGCAAGAGCTAACCGCCTTGCTATGGGAGCTGCGTGCTGACCAGCAACCTGCGCGAGAATTTGTTGCTTCGCTGCGCAACGGTGTAGTGGATCATCTGCTGGCGGCTGAATTGGCGCTCGCTGATCAGAAGGAGCAACTGGATCGCATGACGGCAGCGCTCGCTGAAGGCGGTGCACTGGCTTCGCTAGACATCACGAGTTTGGGCGGTCGGGACGGTTCGCCCGATCACCTGAATCTGCTGACACTGCATTCCGCAAAGGGCTGTGAGTACGACGTCGTCATCATGGTTGGACTCGACCTCGGAAATCTGCCGTGGCGCAATGAAACTCCAGAGAAGTTGCGCGAAAGTCGCCGGCTCTTCTATGTGGGACTCACACGTGCTCGCGACGAGGTCCACATGCTGTATTCGGGCTTCGTTGATGGCCGCTATGGCCCTATGCGCTTTGGGCGCTCGCCATTCCTTGATGAGCTGGAGGCGCGAATGCGTGCCGCTGGCATTTGAGTGTGAACCCGGGAATCTGGAGTGTCGGTGCTGCGTCGGCGCATGTCGAGCAACACCACAGTCGAGCTACATCTTTGCAGCCAAGCGATTGGCTGCGAAACGCTCGCGCGCGAGTCTGGCGGCGTTATTCATCGAGTCTAGGTTATCGATACACCATAGACCGTTGATGCAAAGAAAGCGCTCACTAAGCACTGCTTCAAGTATGTTTGGAAGGGTTGCGTTGAAGAATCCGGCACCCTTGACCGTTGGGGCCGGATCTAGCTCAAGCATCGCGACCGGCAGGTCAGAAAGGCACGGGCCGAAGTGGCCGGCCGAAGGGAACTTGCCCCCAAACTCGGTGCGCAGACGCTCCTTTCCCATGCTCTTGGTGAGAGTGCTATATCGCTCCTGCCGCAGCAACCAAAGAGACTTGATGCCCGCCTCGCGGTACCGCTCTTGGCGTTTACGGTAGTCACGGAGCGACTGATACGATCTTTGGATCTCGACAGCCAACCTAACCCCATTGCGCTCACCCCAGACATCAGCCTGCCAGCGACCTGCATCACCCGAACCCGGCATTTCAACCGAGGCACGGAATCCAAGATCTTCAAGCACGCTGCGCACAAGTATCTTGGCCGCCAGGTGCCATTGGCTTTCTTCGGAAGTACTGCACGCACCTCCTAGATGCGCGAAGAAGGGGTACCCATTAGCACTAACCTTGGGAATCGCTGGAGCGTTGCAGCAAGGCATCAGCAGATCACCGACGCAGTACGCCCGTTGCAACTCTTCCCACTGCGCCTGAGACATATGCAGTGCGTTGGCTGCACCAGTACCATCTGCATATGCTGCTTCGATCACCATAGCCATAGTGCCTCCTTGAATCTCGGTATTGTCTGATCAGTTTAGCCTTCCCCGCGCTGGGACCGGGGCGGTGATCGAATCCTCCGAGCAGCAATTTCCTAGAAAAATGCCGGCACCCCCGAAAGGATGCCGGCAGACAGCAGATCACGCAGTTACCAATTGCCGGGCCAATGCGACCTCGACGGAATCACCATCCTGGTTCAGGACATCGAGCCCCGATTCGGGTACATCGCCCGAAGTGGACTGCGAGACCATGATCTTCTTGGCCATCAGCTCCAGGCAGGTCATCTGCGAGGAGCCGGCGTAGCCCAGGTAGATCACGCGCACGGACAGCTTCTGCCCGATACGCCAAGAGCGGCGTGCCGCCTGCTGGAGCGAATACACGTTGTAGCCCGACTGCATGAACACGATCGTCGGAAACTCCAACAGGTCCAATCCCGTCTTGACAAGCTCGGGATTGGTGATGAGCACGTCGATGCCACGGTCCAACTGCTCGGCGATCCAGTCCTCGCGGCGGCTGGCATCCACGCTTGCGCGCAGTACCGCCACTTTGAAGCCTTCCTGCTCCAGCAATACCTTCAACCGGCTAGTCGTGTCGCGCGTGCCGGTATAGACCGTGTAGGCCAGAACCTTGCGGCCCTGTGCTTTCTCTTCCCTGCAGATGTCGATCAGCTCACGCTCCTTGGGGCTGATCTCGAACTCGTTGAACTGAGCCGGGACGAACGCCAAGGTATTGCGTGTGCGCGGATGCACCACGGTCTCCGACCGGAAGCAGCAGTCCGGCCAGGCCAGCAGCACGTTGAGGACCACACCCAGCAAGGTTGTATCGCGTCGCGCCAGAGCCTGTTTCAGCTCCGCGGTCAGCCGACCCGCCAGATCGCGGTAGGCCGCGGCTTGCGCCGTGTCCATCGCGACTTCACGGAACTCCTCGTCATACGGTGGCAGGACGTTGCCGCCGATGTCTCTGAGTTTGAGGAAGATCGTGAACGGCAGGATGCAGCGCAGCACGCCCTTGGGGCCGAAGCCCGGAGCTTTGACCGTTCTGACACTGACTTTCGTGCCTTTCGCGGTCTTGTGCGCCGTCCCGGTGCTCTCGGAATAAATGTCCTTCAGGACACCGTGATCGCGCATGAACGCCATCGCGGCCGAGGTCATGCTGCCGCTCGTGGTCGGGCGATAGCCGTCTTCGATCATCCGCCCGGGAAGGGCTCGGAACAGCAGGTGGAACAGATCGTCGCCGTAGCCGCCCATCAACGTGCCGGTCAGCAGTAAGGTCTTGCGAGCCTTCGCCGCCAGCACGCCCATGGCCTGGCCCTGGGCGCTGCCGCCGTTCTTGTACTCGTGGGCCTCGTCGGCGATGAGCAGGTCGAACGTGCCTTGCGGCAGGTAGCGCTTGATGAACTCGGACGGTTGATAGCCGCCCTCGCCAAAACCGAACTCCATGTTGGCCATCGCACGTTCCATGCGCGTGGCTTGACGGTCGGAAAACACCAGCTCGCCGTTGCCGTCCATGAGGTTGATGAACTCATGGATGTTGTCGCCCAGCATCGACGCCAGGAACCCGTCGCCGAACTTCTGCATCAGCTTCTGCGCGGTGACTTCCCCGATCGTCGGGATGCGCTTCAACGCTTTCAGCACGGCCGAGGACTGGTCGCTGCCGGACAGGCTGCGCGGGCGGATCAATGTCCACAGGGGCGCGGCGCAATGGCTGCACTTCCTGCGGTACTCCTCGGCTTCGAGCGCGACCGGGTTGACCGGCTCGCCGTCGAGGTCGGTGATGACCGTGCCGCAGTCAGGGCACGCTGCCACGTCGCCATGGCGGGTGCGCCGCGTGGTGAAGACAGGCTTCCAGTGGAATCCCATCCGCATCCTGACGCGCCCCAGGACAAAGAACTCCTGGCCCGTGGGCTGCACACCCAACTGCTCGCGCAGCTTGATGAGCTTGACCAGCGTGTCCGGGCCGTTGAGCACCCAGACCTTGGCGCCTGCCACCGTCTCCTGGATCTCGCGCCGCCACTTGTAGACCAGGTGCGGTGGAGAAAGAACCAGGGTACGGCGATAGCCTTCGGCGTTGAGCACGGCGGCTGTGGCGATACCAACGGTCGTTTTGCCGCAACCCATCTCGCCGTTGACGATCGCGGCGTGTTCGCCACGGTCGATCAGCAGCTCGGCGGCGGCATGGACGACTTCGGCTTGGGCTTGGAATAGCTTGCGTTTGAGGCTGGCGACGACGAGTTGACGATGCGCCTGCGGCTGGCCGGTATAGACCGGCGGATTGGCGCTGTTGAGGGCGTCGAGCAGTTCGTCGCCGAACTCGCCGACAAAATCCTGAAGGCTCAGGGTCAGAGGGTTGGATTCCGCGTCGAGCAGTTCGCCCTGTACGGGCGTGGCTTCGGCGGTAGTGTTTTCGAGATCGAGGGACATGGTGATGCTCCAAAGAAAATGGGGCATGCACCACCCCCAAAGGGGCAATGGCCTGCCCCAGGGTGGGAAGATCAATCGGCACACGGCCGACGGTGGATGGAAAACGCAGGCGCTGGCGGCCTGCTGGTGAAATGTGCTTAGTCTTCGGACGGCAGCACGATGGATGTGAGATGGCGTTTCGCATCGGTGACGATGCGAATGCGCAGCGCACGATGAATCACGTAGTGCGATTCCAGCAAAGCACCCGATTGAAGTGCGATGCCGTTGGCTTGCCATTGCCCGTCGCTGACGTCCCCCCAGTCGCCACGGACATGGCGACGGAAGTACGGAATCGGGTCAAGACGACCGGCGCGGACCAGGCGGTCGATACCTTCGCTGAGGATGAGTGCACCTACCGGAAACAGCAGGTCCTGGCAGTAGGTTTCGATGTGTCGGGATGCCATGGATTCCTCCTTGATGGATTCATTGAGCCACGACACCCCTGGCGGAGTGAAGTGGCTCCGTCAGGTGACTGGGATGACGATGGGTGACTTCAGATCATGTCGCGCTCTTCGGGAAGCTGGACAACCGTGGTCTGGTGGTCTTCGCTGGTCTTGACGATCAGAACCAGCTCCGGCGTGATCCGGTAGTAGGAGATCATCAGGTTGTCCTGTTGGAGTGCGACGTCGTTGGCCTTGCGGGTGGCCTTGTCGATCTCGCCCCAGTCACCGCGCACATGGCGCTGGACATAGGTCAAGGGGTCGATCAGGCCTTTGCGGGCCAACCAATGCACCTTCTCGCTCAACTTCAGCGAGCCCGGTGCGAACAACGGTTGCTTCTGCGGCGCGGGCCGCTTGAACGGATTTGGGAACATGGTGTTTCTCCTTCGATGTGGTACAGCAGGACAGCAGCGCGTCCGGTGGATTAACGAATGGTCAAGACGTCGCCCCGTGTCGGGGAGCCAGGCGTCATGTCCCACGCGCGGATGACAGGTACGAACTTGTCGGTGAGGATGCGGGTCTCGGCGATGGAGCCGTCTTCGCGTTCGGTGAATTCCCGCTGGAGCGTCTTGTCCTTGTGGGTGTCACCTTTGACGACGAGCACGCGCCCCGTCTTGGAGCGCACAACCCCCGAGATCGCGCCTGCGGCCAGAGCCAGGGCGAGATGCCAGTGGGACAAGGCCCGCGCCGGTGGACGCAGCGACTGCTGCGCGGCCCCCAGGTGCGTGTCCTGCGACGGCCAGAGGCCTTGCAGCCTGCCAACCTCGTCGGCGAACTGCTCGGGCTCCATCGTCACGCGGAAGAAATGCTCCGGCTCGGCCGGACTGGCGGGGACGATGTACGGCAGGAACGGCCATTCGCTCGGCAGTTCGTCAGCTTCGATCTCGCCTTGCCCAACCTGCAGCAGCAGATTGCGCACGGCCTTGACGCCATCCGAGGCCTGCTCGCGCTGGCGCACCCGCCGGCCGAAGATCACAACTTGCTTGAACTGCGTCTCCACCGCTCGGTAGATGCGCAGGTCGGTGTAGTGGCGCGTCAGCCAGCCGACCAGCTCCGCGTCGAGCACGTAGCCGGGGACGATGAAGACCAGCACGCCGCCGTATTGCAGCAACGACAAACTGCGCTGGTAGAACAGTTTTTCGAGGCGGGCACGACCCTGGCCCTGATAGCCGATGTTGCCGTTGACGTCCTTGGACAGGTCGCCATACGGCGGGTTGAGCCAGAGCAGTCCGAACGACTGCTTGGAGACCATCGTGTCCATCAGGTCCGCGTGCAGGCAGTGATCGACCAGGCCGCGGGCATGGCGTGCCCGCTCCGCGTCGAACTCAACGGCGAACGCCTTGGCCTGCTCGCGCCCGAGGGCGTGGGCGGCTTCGGCGATCGCTACGCCTTCGCCGGCGCAGGGATCGAGGATGCACATCGGCCCGTCGCTGGGCATCAGTGCGTTGAGGGCTCTTTCGAGCGTGGGTTCATCAGTCGGGAAATACCCGTTCTTCACGAAATTGCGGGCAAGCCGCGGGAACATGAGGGCCATGGAAGTCTCCTGGTTGGCGGGGATGAAAGACGGAAGCACACCAAGGCGTGCCTCCGAGGGTGGGTCAGGCCGCTACCACTTCCGGCGTCCAGATCTTGGCCGGGTATGGATAGGCGGTGAGCACGTCACTGCGGATCAGGGAGCCCAGCGCCAGGGTCAGCGTCGGCACGTCGATGGCGAGCCGATGGCCTTCCAGCGGCCCGAGGGCGAACGGAAGGCGGCCCAGCATCTCGCGGCTTTGCAGCAGTTCCAGCACGGTCTCGCGCCAGTGGTCGAGCAGCGGCAACGGGCACGTGTCCCGCACCAGCGTCCACAGGCGGTCAAGCCTGTGGGCGCTGTCGCGTGGCAGCAATGCCAGCGCGCTGGCGTTGGCCTTGTCGGGCTTGACGCAGCGCCGGTCGAACAGCCACACGTTGGACAGCGAACCGAACAGCGTTCGCCGGTAGGCGCGCGTGATGCGCTTTTCCAGGCGATCGACGTTGCCGATGAACACCGGGACGCTGCCGCCCTGGTCGGTGATGACGTGAAACTGGTCCAGTCCCTGCTCGTCGCGCCCAAGGGTCAGGCGAGCGAGGAACTGCTGGACGGCGGTGTCCCGCGCCCAGATCGACAGGAAGATCAGGTTGCCCTGGTCGTCGCCGACGCAGGCGTCGGCCATCACATCCGGGCATTCGTCGATGCGGTACAGCGTGGTGGAAGAAGTGTGTGCGGGCATGGTGGTGTCCTCGGATGAACGGGAACAGCACCGCCCGCTGGGGCAAGTGCTGCCCCTGGGGGTGGAAGAAAACCGCTCAGTCCGGCTCGAACTGCCGGGTGTGCGGGTTGAAGTGAAGCACCTCGTCCACCGCGGTGATCGGCGTGAAGCCGTCCAGGTAGATGTTGTTGAGGTACTGGTCGCGGTAGGTCAGTGCCTGCCGCGCCTGTTTCTCGGTGAGGCCGTTGTCGATGAAGTACGCCAGCATCTCCTCGTCGGAGGACACTTCGTCGTTGGACAAACTCCCTTCAACGAGCGCCAGCAGCGAGGGGGAGAGCGCAGCGAGGATCAGGTCCATGTCGGTTCCTCCTGGCTCAGACCATCAGCGTTGCGGCGGGTGCCGTGACAGCCGTGGGTGTGCGTCGCCGAGCGTGGTAGGCGCGAACGCCTGCACGCCATTCGGCAGACTGCTCCGGTGCAAGGTCCAGATAGGACAGCGGGCACGAGTAGTAGTACGGGTGCATGGACTCGTCCAGCGGCTTGTAACCCCACTGGCCGCCGCTGCGTTCAAGCAGATCGCAGCGGATGTAGCGCAGGGATTGGCCCGGCGCGAGATCACGATGTACGCCTTCGACCTTGGCCGTCACTTCCGCGACAGACCAGAGGACGTTGCCGCGCAGCGCGTGGGCGATGACCTTGACGCTGGCGCGCTCGGTCTCTTGCGGTGCGATCAGTTCCGCGATCAGTTCAGACCGCGATTGGGGTGAGAAATACCAGCCCATGAGAGGCCTCCTGGAAAAGTAGAGCCGGAGGCCTCCCCACGGGGAGGGCCTCCCGGCGGGTGATGAAAAGCCGCAGGTGCGGCGAAGGAACCTATGCTTTGCCCTTAGTCCCAGTCGTCATCGTCGCGATCACAACCGGCCGGGCAGTAGCCGAACTCGATCCCATGCGAGCAATAGCCATGCTCCGCATTCCAGTCCTGGGCTTCCTGCCGCTCGGCGGGTGTTGCGTAGTCCCATTCGTGGGCTGCGATTTCCAGGGCCTGAGCTCGCTGGCTTTCCGGCAACCGACTAGCTTGCGCGTCGATCTCCGAACTGAAAAGCGTGACCCAATGATCCCAGGACAGGCCGCAACCACGCTGGGCGTGCTCGGCGGCTGTCTTGCAAACAGCTCGCCATGCGGATTCATCCAGCGCGGAACGGGGTACATCGAAAGCGATGGTGGACATGATGGAGACCTCCAGAAAATGGCCGAGGCCTCCCCCGCAGGGGGAAGGAACCCCGGCGGGTGGATGAAGAACACCGCGGATGCGGCGTCTGCGATCACGCAGGTTGCAGTTCGGCCTGACGGCTCCACTCCTGCGTCTTGAAGTCCAACGCAAAACCCAGTTCGCCCAGGCGGGCGATCTGCGCGCGCAGGGCGCGGCGGTCGATGGTCGAATCCAATTTCACGGACTCGCCCAGCGGCCACAGCAGACCGAACAGAGCGGCGTCGCCATCTTCGGTGCTGCCGGGGGCAGCCGCCGCAGCGGGCGTCGGCGCATCCACACCGAAGGGCGTGGTATCGACCAGAGGATCCGCCGACGCCTGCACGGGTGCGTGCTTGGCGGGCGTGGAGGCCTTGGCAGACTTGGCCGGCGTTGCTGCAGGCTGCGTCCCCAGCTCTTCATCGAGTGGATCGACGTCCTGGGTGGCGAAGCTTCGGGCTTCGTCGCGGCTCAGTTTGTCGATTCCGTTGAGCGTCATTCCGTCCAGGTTGGCGCGGATCTCGAACCGCATGCCGTCGCCGACCGGATAGGACTTCGGGAAGATGTAGCGGATGATGAATTCCCCGTCGTATTTTCCTTCGGGGTACTGCTCCAGCTCCGCATCCTTGACCGCGAACTTGCCGATGGGGGTGACAAGGCGGCCGACGGTGAACGGGCCGTTCTTGCCGCGTATGGTGCGCAGCGTGAGCTGGCCCGGAACAATGATGGGCGATACCGATTGCTCGGGCGCCGATGTGGTTGCCATGTTGGTTCTCCTGATGACGAATAGCGGGCCGCCGACGGCGCCCGGTGGATGAGAGGAAATGGACCTCACCCGAGCTGGGCGAGGTCCGCTTGGCATCACGCCTTGAGCTGGCGCATGCCTTCGGCCAGCAGCCACAACGCCCGGTTCAGGCGCAGGTTCTGGTCGATTCCTTGCACCGGACGGGTGCGTTGATTGCGGCCATTGGCCGAGCGTCCGTTCAGGCCCCCTTTGACTAGGTTCTCCTGGACGCGGTTGAAGACGGCCCACAGGTCGTTCTTGCGGTCGTCCCAGCGCCTGGGCGCCAGAAGTTGGCTCTCCGTGACAGGGGTGGACTTGGCCGGGTCGTCGTACTTGAGTGCGAGCGCGGAATTCGCAAAGATTTCCGCTTCGCCCTCATCGAGGGTGATGGTGCGCATCGCATCGCGCGCGTCCTGCACGCGCTCGAAGCCTTCGAGAACCTCGTAGGCACCTTCGATCACCTGGCTTGCCACGTCGCCCTTGTGAGGAACGCGGATGTCTGCGGTGGTGTCACCGCAAACCAGGCCGTTGTGGCAGACGAACCGGAACATGCCGGCGAGCATCTGATAGCTGCTCGTGCCGTCATGGCTGTTGAGCAGGATGATCTCGTTCGCCTCGTCGCCGTTGATCTGGCTTGCATGGCGAAGTCGGATGAGGTGCTTCGTGTACTCGCGCCGATCCTCGTTGCGCACGCGCGTCTGACACACCATGAAGGGCTCGAAGCCCTCCTGGCGCAGCTTGGTCAGCACGGTCGAGGTCGGTATGTAGGCATACCGATCGGACCGGCTCCCATGTGGAGCGTCGGCGAAGATCGACGGAACGACGGCACGAATGCGGTCGTCCGAGAGTGGGCGATCAGAGCGCAGGATCGGGGATTG
This sequence comes from Pseudoxanthomonas sp. X-1, assembly GCF_020042665.1. NCBI lineage: Bacteria > Pseudomonadati > Pseudomonadota > Gammaproteobacteria > Lysobacterales > Lysobacteraceae > Pseudoxanthomonas > Pseudoxanthomonas sp. X-1. The sequence continues at coordinate 2,665,743 of NZ_CP083376.1, read as the reverse complement.
CGGAGCAAAACGGGATGCCAGAGACATGGCTGATCTCCTTTGAGAAATGCGGTAACCGCGCGGTCGTGTGACCACGCGGGACTCGGGGGATGAAAAGACGCAAGCACCTTTGGCGTCTTGGGGACGCGGCGGATGCTAGGGAGGAGAAGCGACAAGGCCCCATGAGGGGCCATGCCGGATCAAAACGAAGCGACCAAGGCCGGCTCCTGCTCCTCGACTTCACCCTCGGGCTCGCGCTCGGCGGACTCGACGGGTAGGTCGGAAACGGCGTCGGCGGCAGTGTCGATGGCGTTGTCGGCTTCGGGCGCGGGTGCGTCCTCCACCGTTGGCGCCTCGGCTTGCGCCTGGCTCATCGGATAGACCTGGGTGCCATCGATCTTGATCAGACCGATGTGGATCAGCGTCGACTCCAGGCTTGCGGCCGGTGCCCCAGCGTGCTCGCCCTTGGTACGGATGTACGGATCGATCTTCATGTCGTTGAGACGGAAGGCGATCAGCACCTTGCGATCCCCTTCGATGGCCTGCACGCATCGGCGAACCAGATGCTCGGCCCCGAGGGTGGCGACGATCGTGTCGAAGTACCGATATTCCGGTTCATCGACAGGTCCGGCCAATGCGGCGATGGAGCATGACAGGAACGGATCGCCATCCTTGGGGGTGACGTCCTTCGGACGGTTGAGGTAGCCGATGCCACGGGTAATCAGCTCGTGCTGCTCGATTGAAGCCAGTTCGGCCCGCTCGATCGGCTCGGCCTTGAGCAGTCGCGCCTTGAGGGACGCGGCGGCCTTGCCCTGGTTTTCGCCCTTGTCGCGGATGTACGCATCGCCCCACAGGTCACCGAGGCGAAAGCGCACCAGCGGGCGCTGCTTGGAATCGTCAACGCCGATGTAGCGCTGAACGAGCTTCTTGGCCTCGGCACCCGAGACCTTGACATCGAAGTAGCGGTAGCTGGGGTCCCTGGCGGGGCCGACCAATGCGGCGATGGTGCATGCCAGGAAGGGCTGCGCACGGCGGCCGCCCCTGACGGGCACTTCACGGACACGCTGGATGTAGCCGATGCCCGATGTGTGGAGGTCGAAATACGATTTCTCGTTGGACGTGGTGTTCATGGTGAATCTCCATTGGGAAAAGCGGAGACACACCGGCCCACGCATGCGGGGAAGGTGCGTGACCCCGCGGTGGGTTGATAAGGCGAAAGCATCCGCCACCAGAGGCTGGTGGCCGCTCGCGGAAGGATGCGGTGCGAGCTGGCTCGGTCACGCAGTGGGAACTGCGCCGCAACCTCGAAGACCGATGGTTGCCTGGCATGTCGCTGACGACGTCAGCAGGCATGGGGCCAGCATGGCGGGGCCTCGCGCGCGCGGCAGCAATCAATCGGCACCCGGGCGCTTCCCTTTGTCCGCGCCACCCGGCGCCTGTCACAGGCACTTGGCGCCGCGCAGGTGCTCGGGGGTATCGGCGCGCGGACGGCCGGGACGGCTCCAGGCGCCGCCACCGCGCGCGCCGATCAGCCGCCAGCCGGCGGCGCGCAGGCTGGCGCCACCTTCGTCGGGCATGGTGTAGGTGAGCAGGCGTATGTAGCCCAGCGCCCTTGCCGCCTGCCAGGCCGCGCCGTAGAGCTTGCTGCAGGCGCTGGGTGTGCCGTCGGTGCACAGCCGCGTGACTTCCAGCGTCCAGGTGCCGCGCGACCGGGCGGCCGACAATGGCCACGCCGTGGATCAGGTCGCTGTCGCTCAGCGTGACGGCCAGGGCGAACTTCGCGCCCTGGACCGGGCGGTGGTGGCGATGGTGCGACAGAACGAATGCATTGGCCGTGCGCAGCGACACCGGTAGGAGGTGCAGCCTCGGCGAGGTCGATGGCGTGTTCATGCGGTTGTCTCCGGTGGCATGCCGGCGTTGTGGCCGGCGGGGCGTGCCTCGGCGGCTGGAGACAAACGCGCACGCGCGGCGATGGCGGCGGTGCGAACAAAAGAAGGCCCCCGATGCGGGGGCTGCGAGGCGGTTGCCGCGTCAGGCGGGAGGCACCACTGCTAAGGACAGGTGCGTGGCGGTGGCGGAAAGCACGAGATCGTCCGCCGAGTGCTGGAGGCGCGTGAACAGGCCGTCCTTCGGGTCGAAATACTCCGCGAAGTCATCGCCGCCCAGCTCGCGGCCGGCGAGGTGCCACCAGTCATCGAACGGGTCGGTGTCCGGGTTGCATCCGACGGCGTAGGCGAGCAGTGCCTGGCGCCCATCCGGGCGACGCTCCCCACGCTCGGCGAGGAAGTACACGCCCTGATCCTTGACCAGGACAATGCGGCACTGATTGGGGACGTCTCAGAAAACGGAAAAAATCGTACGCTAAGCCGGTTGCAGCGGTCGTAGCGGCCTGAACTTGCCCGCGCCGATCTTGGCGCTGCTGCGCCAGAGGTAATCGCCGGTCAGGTTGATGTGCTCCCAGCCCAGCGGCGACAGGTACTGCAACAGGGCGTCATCGACAGTCTGGCCGTGACCGCGTAAGGCGTTTGAGGCCCGTTCCAGATAGACCGTGTTCCACAACACTATGGCCGCCGTCACCAGGTTGAGGCCGCTGGCCCGGTAGCGCTGCTGCTCGAAACTGCGGTCGCGGATTTCGCCCAGCCGGTTGAAGAACACGGCGCGGGCTAGCGCGTTGCGGGCTTCGCCCTTGTTCAGTCCGGCATGCACGCGGCGGCGCAGCTCGACGCTTTGCAGCCAGTCCAGGATGAACAGCGTTCGCTCGATGCGGCCCAGCTCGCGCAGCGCCACGGCCAGGCCGTTCTGGCGCGGGTAGCTGCCGAGTTTCCTGAGCATCAGCGAGGCCGTCACCGTGCCCTGCTTGATCGAGGTGGCCAGCCGCACCTTGGCGTTGATCGCCTTGCCGGACGCCTGGAACTGCTGCTGATGCTTGTGCTTGGCAGCGTTGAACAGCTTGCCCAGGATGCGGTCGTGCAGGTCGATGATTTCGTCGGTGACGGTGGCCATGCCCTCGATGGCGAGCGCACCAGGGTCGCGTAGCGGCGCTGTGCCTCGAACTTGGCCAGATCGGCGGGCGTCATCTGGCCGCCTTCGCGGGCGATCTTGAGCAGGCGGTTCTGGTGCACCGACCGCTCGATGCCGGAAGGCAGGTCGAGCGCCTGCCAGGCTTTGAGGCGCTCGATGTGTTCGAGTATGTGGCGGGAGTTCGGCTTGACGGGCGACTGGCGCAGCCAGGCCAGCCAGGTCGTCTTGCCGTTGTCGTGGCGCTTGAGCAGATCGTCGAGGCGGTGCCGGTGGGTGGCCGACAGGGGATCGGACAAGGCCGCGTAGATGCGGCGGTTGGCGCGGCTGTAGGCGTTCATCGAACACCTCCCTTTTCCTCATCCGGCGCAACAGGACAGTTGCTTCACGTCCTTGTTGAAGGTCTGCGCCGCGAGCTTCAGTCCCTCGACCATGGTCAGGTAGGGGAACAACTGGTCGGCCAGCTCCTGCACGGTCATCCGGTGGCGGATCGCCAGCGCGGCCGTCTGGATCAGTTCGCCCGCTTCCGGCGCGACCGCCTGTACGCCGATCAGCCGCCCTGAGCCAGCTTCCGCCACCAGCTTGATGAAGCCGCGCGTGTCGAAGTTGGCGAGCGCCCTCGGCACGTTGTCGAGCGTCAGCAGCCGGCTGTCGGTCTCGATGCCGTCGTGGTGCGCTTCCGCCTCGCTGTAGCCCACGGTCGCCACCTGCGGATCGGTGAACACCACCGCCGGCATCGCCGTCAGGTCCAGCGCCGCGTCGCCGCCGGTCATGTTGATCGCGGCGCGCGTGCCGGCCGCCGCCGCCACATAGACGAACTGCGGCTGGTCGGTGCAGTCGCCGGCAGCAAAGATGTGCGGTGCGCTCGTGCGCATGGCGCGGTCGATGACGATGGCTCCCTGCGCATTGACTTCGACGCCTGCCGCTTCAAGGTTCAGGCTGCGCGTGTTCGGCGCGCGACCGGTGGCGACCAGCAGCTTGTCGGCGCGCACTTCCCCCTGCCCGGTGGTGAGCACGAATTCCCCGCCCGCATAGGCAACGTGGCTCGCCTGGGTGTGGTCCAGCACCTCGATGCCCTCGGCGCGGAAGGCGTCTGTTACGGCTTCCCCGATGGCCGGGTCTTCTCGGAAGAACAGCGTGCTGCGCGCCAGGATCGTGACCTGGCTGCCCAGCCGGGCGAAGGCTTGCGCCAACTCGACCGCCACCACGGAGGAACCAATCACGGCCAGCCGCTCGGGGAGCGAGCTGCTTTCCAGCGCCTCGGTGGAGGTCCAGTGGGGTGTGTCCGCAAGGCCCGGGATTGGCGGAAGCGCCGGGCTCGCGCCGGTGGCAATCAGGCAGCGGTCGAAGTTCACCTCGTGCGTGCCGCCGTCAGCGGTCGCCACGGTCAGCGTGCGCGTGTCCCTGAACCGGGCCTCGCCGCGCAGCACGGTGATGGCCGGAGTGCTTGCCAGGATGCCTTCGTACTTGGCATGGCGCAGCTCCTCGACGCGGCCTTGTTGCTGGGCCAGCAGCCGCTCGCGCAGTACAGCGGGCGCTGCGGCCGGCAGGCCAGCATCGAACGGGCTTTCGCGGCGCAGGTGGACGATGTGCGCGGCGCGGATCATGATCTTGGACGGCACGCAGCCGACATTGACGCAGGTGCCGCCGATGGTGCCGCGCTCGATCAGCGTGACGCGGGCGCCTTGCTCCACGGCCTTCAAGGCAGCCGCCATCGCCGCGCCGCCGCTGCCTATCACAGCCACGTGCAGCGCTTGTTCACCGCCAACATGCTTCGTTTCGCCACCGAGCCAGCCCAGCGCCTTGTCTAGCAGGCCGGCAGGCTTGTTCGGCGTGTCGGTAAGCCGTGCGCGATAGCCGAGCGTGGCCACTGCGGCAACCAGCGGGGCCACGCTCACGCCTGCATCCGCCTCGATTTCGGCCTGCCGCTGCGGATAGGACACCGAGGCCGCGCGCACGCCGGGCACGTTCGTCAAAGCCTGCTGGACGTGCTCGGCGCACGACGTGCAGGTCATGCCTTCGATGTGGAGGGTGATCGCCTCGGCCATGATTACGCCCTCACTGCTTGACGCTGGACGGGTAACCCGCGTTTGCGGTGGCCTTGGTCAAGGCGTCGGCATTGGTCTTGGCCTCGTCGAAGGTGACGACGGCCTCCCGCTTCTCGAAGCTGACTTCGGCCTTCTCGACGCCGGCGACCTTGGACAGAGCCGTCTTGACCGTGATCGGGCACGCGGCGCAGGTCATGCCGGGCACCGACAGGGTGACGGTCTTGGTGGCAGCCCAGGCGGGCGCGCTTAGAGCGGCGGCCAGGGCGATGAGGGTGGTGAGGGTGGTGAGTTTCTTCATGGTGATCTCCTTTCAGTAGAACAGCGGCAGGACGTAGGGAAACGCGAGGGCAACCAGAACCAGGGCGGCCACGATCCAGAAGATCACCTTGTAGGCAGTCCGCACTTGGGGCACGGCGCAAACGTCGCCGGGCTTGCAGGCATGGGCTGGTCGGAAGATGCTGCGCCAGGCGAAGAACAGCGCGATGAGCGCTGCGCCGATGAAGATCGGCCGATACGGCTCCAGCACGGTCAGGTTGCCGATCCACGCGCCAGAGAAGCCGAGCGCGACCAGGACAAGGGGGCCGAGGCAGCAGGCCGAGGCGAGGACGGCCGCGACGCCGCCGGTCGCCAGTGCGCCGCAGCCGTTCTTGGGTTCCGACATAAGGTTCTCCTTCCGGGACTTCGCTTGATGCTGTAACGTTACTTCCGTAGTCAACTACGGAGTCAAGCGCCATGGAGAACGCTCAAGAGAATCTGACCATCGGGGCCTTCGCCAAGGCAGCCCGGGTCAACGTGGAGACGATCCGCTTCTATCAGCTCAAGGGCTTGCTACCCCAGCCGGAGCGGCCCTACGGTCGCATCCGCCGCTACGGGCAGGCGGACGTGGCGCGGGTGAAGTTCGTGAAGTCAGCCCAGCGCCTGGGATTCAGCCTGGATGAAGTCGGCCAGCTCCTGAAACTGGAGGACGGCACCCATTGCAGCGAGGCGGCCGAACTGGCTGCTCACCGGCTGGCCGATGTGCGCGCACGCATGGCGGACCTCACGCGGATGGAAGAGGCCCTGTCGACGCTAGTGAGAGAGTGCAACGCGCACCATGGCAATGTTTCCTGCCCGTTGATCGCAGCTTTGCATTGCTGCTAAAGGGCCCACTTCGGCTCTTAGCGTACGATTTTTTTCCGTTTTCTGAGACGACCCCTGATTGGCGATGGCTTCGGTCAGCACGGGGCGCAGGTCAGCGCCTTTGAATCGCAGTGACATGGATGAAATCTCCTGTGTGGAAGAATGAGAAAGGCCTCCATCCGATGGGATGAAGGGCCTGTAGTGCACGCGGCCGGAACGGCTGGAACGCCGTGGCGGATGCCTCGGGTCAGCCGCAGGACCGCCCGGTTTCGCTGCGGGGCGTCATGCCGGGACGGCCTGGCGCTTGCGGGCCGCTTTCGCGTCGAGGATGCTCACGTCGATCTGGCGCCAGCGCCCGTCGTCGATGAGCCTCTCCAGCACTTCGCCGAGCATGTCGAAATACACCTCGTCGTGCCGATCGACCAGTTCGACCGATTCACCGTTCTGACGGTGCAGTTCCACCACGTAGGTGTCTCCGCCGCGGTCGTAGAGGATCGTCACCCGGCCCTCGAACTTCGCGGTCGAGACCGTGAAGCTGATCGCCGGCGGGGTCTCGATGATCTTGGAGGGCGTGGGATCGACCCAGGTGAAGTCGCGGGCACCGGCATCCACCAGCATGTGGGTGATGCGCCGGAAGCGATCGGGGGCCGGCATCTCCTCCAACTGCTCGATGAGCTGGCCCAACTCCATGCACTGCGGCGTGGGAATGGGCAGCTTGGCCGGCGCCGAGCCGAGGATGTGCCTCGTGATGGTGTACGGCGTGCCGTCCGAAGTCTCCTCGGTGATGACCTCCGGCGTGTCCGCGCGCAGTCCGTCGAAGCGACGACGGGCATAGGGTTGGACATGCACCTTGGCGCCTTCGGCAGGAACCGTGGTCACCAGGCTGGGATCGAGCACCGCGAACTCGGAAGGCTTGAGCTTGACGACGATGGCATCGTCGGTCGCGGCGACCACCTTGCCGTCGAAGGGTTGGGGGTCGATGGCGAAGCCCAGCGTTGAGGACAGCGGCTGATCATCGAACACGCGGTACTTGAACGACCGCACGTTGCGGGGCACATGGCCTGCGACCAGCGAAGGCATCATGGATTTGATGAGGGAACGATCCATGGGGAAACTCCTTGAGGAAAAACAAGGGATTCCCCGCCCGCAAGGGAGAGGTCCCTTGTGGGTGGCGTGGATGGACGCGGTAGGTCCGTAGGAAGAAACGACCAGCACGGTTTCCCGCGCTTGCAGCCTCGAAGGTCTCGACTGCCTGGGCATGTGCCGGCAACGCCGACGAACATGGGGCAAGCATGGCCCTGGGGCGGTCTGCCTGCCCGCAGGAAACGGCACCGCACCACAACCGTTTTCCTGTGCTGCGGGCAAGAAAAAGCCCCTCGAAAGGGGCTGGAGGAATCAGGCTTGGTACACGAAGTAGTGCTCGCGCTGACGCGGAAAGAACACGTGTTTCCACGTGTCGCCGCTTGTGTTGCCACCGTCGAAGACGACCATTTCGTAGTCGTCCACGTCGGTGTCCACCAGGTCGGCGCTGGCGATATGGCGCATGTGCAGCGTGCCGCTCATGCGCTCGAATACCAGGATCTGGCCGATGGCATCTTCCTGGCTCATGGCGTTGACGCAGGCTCCGAGTTGGTGCTCGAAGTCGGATGCGGGTGTGATGAGGTCGGGGAACATGGGATCGCTCCTGTGAAAGTGCGCCGGCCCGGCTCTCTGGCGGGAGACCGGGCCGGCATGCGGTGAGGACAAGGAAGGCCGGGGATGTGTGTGGCAGCTATTCGCCGGCCAGCGATAGGCCCGGCAACACGGGTGCGTCGGCATCGAGGATGAGGATGCGCACGTCGGCCTGGCCGGCCAGTTCAAGGATCTGTGCCAGCTCGTCCGGCATGCCCTTGCTGCGGTGCTCCTGCCGAAGCTGCTCGGCGGCGATCCCCTCGACGTCCTGCAGGTGCTGGTCCGTCCAGGGCGTGGAGATCAGCTTGACGCCGATCGCCGGGCTGTAGGGAATCCGGAACGCGATGAACAAAAAGGCCTCCGGCGTCGCGAGGTCAGCCAGGTTGGCCAGGTACTGGCCGGTTTCGCGGCTGATGTGCGCGCTGCTGATTTCCCAGCACCGGCTGTAGTAGCCGGTCTCGAAGCTCAACCGCTGCACGACTTCCCGTGCGGCCTCGGCCGAATAGGTGTCGCCAATGTGGACGGGGCGGCCGTCGAAGTCGTCGCCGTGGATCGCGTACACCACGGCACCCACCATGCCTTCGCCGCTGCCCCCTTCAGCCGCGTCGCATTCGGCGATCAGTGCGGCGCCGACAGGTTCGGTGCCAGTCCTGACCACCGCGAAGTCGCTGGTGATGATGCAAGGAGAAGAAACCAGCGCCGCGTCGCAGAGGTGCTGCTGGCTCGGGTGGATGTTTCGCCAAACATGCGGGCTTCCGTCCTCGTAGCTGATGGACAGCGTGCGGACGATTTTCAGATTCCAGTAGCCGCGTAGAAAGGGATTGGGATTCTGGGACATGGGATTTCTCCAACAGAATAATGATGGAGCAAATCCCCGCCACCGGGAATTGACCCCGGTGGGTGGAAAGAAAGGAAACAGCGTCAGGTGACGCTGATCGTTGGCGTTTGGGCCAATCGCTCGGCGACGCGCCGGCGCAAATTCATGCGGAATGGCTCGTCGCTGACGCCCGCCAGCAGATTGATGGTCTCCAGCGCGATCAGGGCCGAAGCCTCTTCGATGTCGGCGGCCACAATGGTCTTGCGCAATTGGTCGCCGAGCTGGAGGGCCTGGGAGGAGGAGCTGATGAAGCGGACCTCGCGGCTCAGGTAGCAGCCGTTGCCGCCGAACTCGAACAGCCGCGGCTTGCTGCAGTACCAGCAGCCCTCGAACTGGATGGCGGTCAGGTGGTGCCCGTCATCGAACCGGGTGGCGATCAGAAACAATGCGTCGAGATCGGCGGTGTCCTCGAACGAATGACGGTCGATCAAGTTCCCCAGCTCTTCGTCCTCATCGGCACGGAAGTGCACGGCGAGCAGTTCGAGCAGCGGCGGGATCGACAGCCCTTCGTCGTCCGGCATCGGAATACCGAGTTGCGTGGCCAGGTCTTCCAGGCCATCGAGCACGTCCGGCCATTGCGGATTGGTGGTCTCGGCGATCTGGGCGATGTAGGCCTGCCCGTTGCCGGGGTGGCTCTCGTCCAGCGCGAAGGCGCCGAACAGCGCCTGGATGACGGGCGTCACACGGTCGAGCACGAGAACGCCGGTGGCTTCGTAGTAGTTGTTGGCCATGAAGGCTCCTTTCGATGAATGAACGGAGCCAGCCCTTGCGGACGATGGCATCCGCAGGGGAAACCGCCTGATGCCGGATGGCGCTGGGCGGGGAGAAAACGCGAGGGACATGGCCTCGAACGAGGCGCATGTCCCTCATGGGGTCCCGTGAACGCAGTGATGAAGGTGTGCCAGGGACCGGCTCACCAACCGCTGTAGTTCAGCAGCAGGTCGGCGATCACCTGGCGACGTTGCAGATCGAGACCATCGAAGTCCGACAGTCCTTGGAAGTGGCAGCGCTTGAGCATGGCACCGCCCTCGCGCGCGTTGTAGAAGCTGAACATGGCGGACAGGAACATGCGTTCCCCGCTGCTCAGGACGCCGAGTGCGTCGTTGGCACGCAGCATGTCGGGACGCAGATCCCACTTGCTCTTTGCCTGGTTCAGGCCTTCGCGCGTGCCGTCGCCAAACCATTGCGGGCCTGCGATCTCGACGCCGCGCTTCCAGACCTCGAAGAAGGCTTGGGGCGCGGCGGCGAAATGCTGCTCTTCCCGCATGATCTGATCGACGACTTCCTGGGGCAAAAGCTGGTTCATGACGTGGTTCCTCCAGTTGGATCAGGGTGTGGCGAGCTGGGACCAGCCGCCTCTTTCGAGGGCACGTTGAGCCGCGGCATAGCTGCGGAAGTACTGGCAGGATTCCCGCGAAACGGGACCTTCTGTATCGCGCGTGCCGATGTAGTGGCCGGCGGCGCTATGCAGGATTTCGAGCGGCAGGAACTTGCCGCAATGGATCAAGGCCAACTGGCCGAAAGAGGCTTGCTGGGACATGGACGGGCTCCTTGGAAAAAGCGGGGCCTCGTCCCTCACGGGATGGCAGCTCCCGCACGCGGTTGAGAAAAAAGCATCGGCGTCACGGGTGACGCGCGTCCGCAGACTCGATGCGATGGCGGACTGGCGGGTAGCGCGGAAAGAATCCGCGGCAGCCTGGAAACTCTGGCTGCTGGCATGGTGCTGACGAATCAGCGACACATGCGGGCAGCTTCATGCGCGAGGCGAGCCGCGTCAGCCGGAAATCGGCATTTGCAACAGCCCCGATTGGCGAACGCGGAAAAAAGAAAGCCCCGCAATAAGTGCGGGGCTGTCAGGAGGATGAGGCGAAACTGGGTCAGCGAGGCCTGTCGCCCAGTACATGCTGCTTCCACAGGGCGAATGCCTCGTCCGGTCCCAGCTCTGCGAGGATGACGATGGGCTGGCCCCGACGGGCACGCAGCGATGCGAAATACGCTGGCCGGTCGGCGATGGCGTTGAGCTTGATGCCCTTTAGGAACAGCAACTGGCGGGGGCGAACTTTGGTGGTAACGCAGGCATGATTGCGCTTGTTTGGGGCAAAAGGGCCAGCGAAGCGGGCGGACACGGCCAGAAAACCGCGACGAACTACTTGTACTTGCCAGGCGAGGCGAACGGGTGACATCAGCATATCGCTATGCGGTAAAGAAGACCGTCCTAAAGCTTGCAGGATCCCGGCATAGCTTCATCATCACCTCTCCGTGACGGCTCATTGGAACGAAAAAGGCCAGCATCGCCGTGATGGACTTTCATAATTGCCAGGTCAACTGGCTTGCGTGCTGTTTATTCACAGCAAGGCATTGCGACGTCGTTGCAGCAATCGCCGCCATCGCAACAGGGCGTTGCAGCAAAAGCGGCGGTGGGCGCTAGCATGAGGGCCAAGCCGCGGCCGCTCATGCTGGGGGCCGTTCTCTTCAGATTGGTGTCCTGCACCGTGTGCATTGCGAATTTCCGGATCGTCCCAATGTCACTGGGACTCCTTTGTGGCGGCCGGGTTCTCCACGCTCATGAACGACTGGGCCACCAGCGCGATCGCCCCGCCCACGATGGCCATGTCAGCGATGTTGAAGGCGGGCCAGTGCCAGCCGTGCAGGTGAAAGTCGATGTAGTCGATAACGTGCCCGCGCGTGGCGCGGTCGAACGCGTTGCCCAATGCGCCGCCCAGAATGAGGCTGTACGAAAGGCCTTCCGTTTTGCGCAGCGGCCGGGAGAGCAGCCATGCGAGCCATGCCGATATTGCGAACGCGATCGCCAGAAAAAACCACCGCTGCCAGCCGCCCGCGCCAGCAAGGAAGCTGAACGCCGCGCCGGGATTGAGAGCGTGAACTAGGTTGAAGAATGACGCCACCTCGTGCGACCAACCCAAGGGAGTTGTCGCGTCAATGTAGCTCTTAGCTGCCTGATCGCCGGCGAATATAACGATCGCGAGTGAGTACCACTGCGTCTTGCGAAGAGATGGTTCATCCATTGTTCATGCCGCCTTGAACTTCAGGAGGCGCAGCCCATTGACGACAACCAAAAGACTTGCCCCCATGTCAGCGAACACAGCCATCCACATGGTGGCATGCCCTGTGAACGTCAACGCAAGGAACACCGCCTTGATGCCAAGGGCCAGAACGATGTTCTGCGTGAGGATCGCCGCAGTGCTACGCGACAGCCGGATGAAGGCGGGGATCTTGCGCAGGTCGTCGTCCATCAGGGCGACGTCGGCTGTTTCGATCGCGGTGTCGGTGCCGGCCGCGCCCATGGCGAAGCCGATGTCGGCACGGGCGAGCGCGGGCGAATCGTTGATGCCGTCGCCCACCATGCCCACCTGGCCCTCGCCGCCGACCAGGCTTTCGATGGTCTTGAGCTTGTCTTCGGGCAGTTGGTCACCACGGGCTTCAGAGATTCCGACCTGGGCAGCGATGGCCGCGGCCGTGTGCTGGTTGTCCCCCGTCAGCATCAGCGTGCGCACACCCAGCGCCTGCAGGTCGGCCACCGCCTCACGGCTGGTTTCCTTCACGGTGTCGGCCACTGCAAAAATGCCGAGCACGGTCGCATCGTCCATCAGCAGGATCGCTGTCTTGCCTTGGCGCTCCAGGGTCTCCAGCCGAGCCTGGAGCGTCGCTTCGCTCAGGCCCAGCTCCTGGGCGAGCCTGTGGTTGCCCATGTGCAACATGCGCCCGGCGACGCGGCCGCGCACGCCGCGGCCAGGCAGCGCCGCGAAGTCGTCGACCTCGTGCAGCGCGATGCCGTCACGGTTCGCCTTGCGGGCGATGGCCTGAGACACAGGATGGTCCGAGCGTGCCGCGAGGCTTGCGGCCCAGGCGGCAACTTCCTGCGCCTCGCCGATCAGCGGCACGAAGTCGGTCTGCTCGGGCTTGCCATGTGTGAGTGTGCCGGTCTTGTCCAGGGCCAACGCCTTGAGCTTGCGCCCGCCCTCCAGGTAGACGCCACCCTTGATCAGGATGCCGCGTCGGGCGGCAGCGGCCAAGCCGCTGACGATGGTGACCGGCGTGGAGATGACCAGAGCGCAGGGGCAGGCGATCACCAGCAGTACCAGGGCCTTGTAGACCCAGTCAAACCATGCGCCGCCGAAGGCGAGCGGCGGCACGACGGCAACCAGCACGGACACCGCGAACACCGCCGGCGTGTAGACGCGGGCGAACTGGTCGACGAAGCGCTGCGTGGGCGCACGGCTGCCCTGCGCGGACTCCACGGCATGGATGATGCGCGCGAGCGTCGAGTCGCTGGCGCCTGCGGTCACCTTGTATTCGAAAGAGCCGGTCTCATTGATGGTTCCGGCGAAGACCTGGTCACCTTCGGCCTTCTCGACGGGCAGGCTCTCGCCGGTGATGGGCGCCTGGTTGATGGCCGATCGACCCGAGGTGATCAGGCCGTCCAGTGCGATGCGCTCGCCAGGACGCACGCGGACCACCGCGCCCTTTGCGACCTCCTTGGCCGGCAGCTCTGTCCATGAGCCATCGGCCTGCCGCACGGTCGCGGTCTCGGGCGCCAAGTCCATCAGCCCCCGAATGGCGTTGCGGGCGCGGTCCAGCGACTTCGCCTCGATCACTTCCGCCAACGCGAACAGGAACATGACCATGGCGGCCTCCGGCCAGTGGCCGATCGCCATGCCGCCGGTGACCGCGATGGCCATCAGGGCGTTCATGTTCAGGTTGAGGTTCTTCAGCGCGATCCAGCCCTTCTTGTAGGTGCTGAGGCCGCCGGTGAAGATCGAAACCAGTGCCAGCACGATCACGGCCCAATGATTGCCGTCGTTGACCCAGTACACGCCTTCGGCGGCCACCGCCGCAACGCCCGAAACCGCCATCGGCCACCAATTGGTCTTGTGCGCGGCCACCGGGGCATCGCGCGGCTCATCAGTCCTCTGGACCTCGGCTTCCATGCCCAGCGATTCGATGGCTTCGACTGCCGGCTTGATCGCGTCGGGTGTGTGCCGAACCGTGAGCGTGCGCTGCATCAGGTTGAAATCCATTCCCTGCACGCCCGGCATGCCTTGCAGCTTGCCGCGGATCAGACTTTCCTCGGTCGGACAGTCCATCTTCGCGATGCGAAGTACCGTGGTGGCTGTCTGCATGTCCTGCCGCGCAGCCTGCATTCCAATGGAAGCAAGCGCCTTCTCGATCGGCGCTGAGGTCGCCAGCGTGTGCTGGACTCCCAGCACACGCTGCATCAGATTGAAGTCGAGCGCGGTCACACCCGGCAGCTTGCCCAGCCGGTCGCGGATCAGCGCTTCTTCCGTCGGGCAATCCATGTTCTCGATCCGGTACGTCACCCGCTCGCCGATCGGCGGCGCGGAAACGGCAGCGGTTGGTTGCTGCTGCAGGGCCGAGGATGGGATCACAGCCGCGGCTTCGATCGGCCCCGTGTGGCCGAAGGTCTGCTCCTTGGCGCGCATGCCGATCGAGGCCAGGACCTGCTCCATCTGCGCGCGTGCCTGAGCGAGGTGTTTCACCGACAGGGTGCGCTCAGCGAGGTCGAAGTCGAGGTCCTGAATTCCCTCGACTGCCCCGAGGTGCGAGCGGATGAGTTTCTCCTCGCTCGGGCAGTCCATGTTCTCGATGCGGTAGGTGGTCGACACGGCGGCGTCTCGGACAGCCTGAGCCTTCATGCCCACCGAATTCAGCGCTTGCTCCAAGGCATCGGCCGAGACTTCGCGGTGCGAAATGGTCAACAAACGCTGCGGAAGATCGAACAGGAGCCGCTCGACACCGGGCATGCCCTCCAGCGTTCGCCGCACCAGTGCTTCCTCATTGCGGCAATCCATGTTGCTCACGTGGAAAACGGTGGTTTCAGTGCTGGCCTGCTCACTGGCGCACGCCGTCTGTTGGCCATTGCCGCCGGAGCAGGCGCATGGGCTGGAAGGTTCTTTGTTCATAGATCGCTCTTCATTGACAAGGTTTTCCCCGGATGCCATCATTAGAAAACCTCTAGTAGATATAGAGTCAAGTTTTTTATAGGAAGCAACCATGATGCGGATCGGTGAACTGGGCAAGAAGGCAGATTGCTTGGTGCAGACCGTGCGCTTTTACGAGTCAGAAGGCTTGCTGCCCGAGCCTGCACGTAGCGAGGGCAACTTCAGGCTCTATGACGAAGTCCATTTGCAGCGCTTGCTGTTCATCCGCCGCTGCCGGGCGAAGGACATGACGCTGGATGAGATCCGTCAACTGCTGAACTTACGGGATCGGCCAGAGTTGGGCTGCGGCGAGGTGAACGCGCTGGTCGACGCTCATATCGCGCAAGTGCGGACCAAGATGAAGGAATTGCGCGCCTTGGAGCGCGAGTTAATGGATCTGCGACGCTCCTGCGATAGCGCCCGAACCTCGCGCGAGTGCGGCATTCTCAACAGCTTGGCCGAGCCCGCCTGAAGCTCGAGCGTGTCATCGGTGCTGGAAGTGATCGGGTCCAGTTCTGAGAGCCACGTGCCGCGCTCCATCATGCGAAAGCGCGCGATTCTGACGTTTTGAGACGGCGTGCGACCGAGGGCGTGGCCCACAGGAGCCAGCGCGAGCCGGACGACCTGCGCGCCGCAATCTCCGCCACCTTACGGGTTCTCCAGGCCAGACCGAGCATCGCGGCGTGGCTGCGCAGGTGCAGGTGCAGGCCAAGGTAGCAGTGCGCCACGACGCGGCCCGACTCATGGGCACGCCACGCAACTCGCGATCGCTTCGCAAGAAGCCGCAAGGCCCGACTCGCGCAAGAATGCGACGTGGGCAAGATCGTATAGCCAGCAGCGCAAGCGTTTGCCGCTGCTGGCCGGCTCCGGAAGGGATAGACAAGCTGCGGGCCGTAGTCCATTGGAAAGTCCATCTTTCTTGAGTGTCACTCTTTGGCGCCCAGCGTGTGCTTTTGCGACCGGAAAGCGCTGAACAAGTGGCCCCCGGGCATCCAGAAATCGCCGTAGTTGACTTGGGCGTCTTCGTGCTCACGCTTGTGATGCCAGCGATGGGCTTCAGCCACCCCGATCAACAATCCCAACGGCCCGACCCGGTATCCCAGATTGGAGTGCTGGAAGGCCAGATGCACGACCAAGAAGCCGAGCCATGCGCCGACGGCCAACCACAGCTTGGAACGCCGCTACTGGCTCAACGGGGAGTGGAAAGGCCGCCCGCCCTCTAGCAAGGCGGCACAAGCGAGCGCGACGATCACTGTGAGTAGCTCCGTCGGAAAAGACGGCCGGCCGGTCGCGAGCTCGCCGAAGAGCACAACCGCAGTGGCGCCACGGATCAGTGGATAGCAGCCATACCGGATGACAGTCGCAATGAAGGGGGCGCATTGGTGCTCATCTGTTCTGTCCTAAAGCTCTGACTGGATTGGAAAACCTTCTAGCTACGGTAGAGTCAAGGGCGTCCGGGAAGACCCTGTGGCAAGTTCGTTGCATCTGCGCCTTGACTCTCCAGCCGCTACAGGCTTCAGCATCCATCGATTTGGAAGGAACAATGCATGGCTGAAAACCACAGAAATCACGAAAACGACGAGTTGGGCCGCCTAGATGCGAGCGATGCGAAGGACCGAAAGATTCTTCTGACTGTGTTGCTGATCAACCTGACGCAGTCCGCCGCCGGCATTGCCCTTGGCATCTGGGCTGGCTCTACGGCGCTGATGGGCGCCGGGTTGGACAACCTCGCCGATGCGTCGGTCTATGCGGTTAGCCTGTATGCCGTCGGTCGTGCGGCAACGGTCAAGGTGGGCGCGGCCCGCTTGTCGGGTTTCTTGCTAATCGGCCTGGCCGCGCTGCTGCTGTTGGAAGTCCTACGCCGCTTCGCTGGAGGGGAAGAGCCTGTCGGCCCAGCCATGATGGCCATGGCCGCGCTGAACGCGGCTTTGAACCTAGTGTGCCTCAGACTACTGCGCCGCCATCGCGGGGAAGATGTGAACTTCAAGGCGTCAGCGATCTTTACCAGCAACGACTCCATCGTCAATGGTGCGATTGTGCTGTCCGGGGTGCTGGTGATGGGGTTCGGGTCGAACATCCCGGATCTGGTGCTGGGCGTCATCGTGGCCGCAATCGCAGCGAATGGGGGGCGGGAAATCCTGCGCGAAGCATCGGAAACAGCTCGCCGTAAGGCGGGCACATAAGGCATGTTTTCGCCCAGTTCATCCCGAGGTTTACCTCTGCAAAAGAGGTAGTCCAGCCTTTGGGCTACGGCCTCGGCTGCAGCCGAGCGTACCATTGGCGATGGCCGCGCGATAGGCGGGCATGCCGTTCTCGACCTCCGTCTGCCGTACAGCAGCGGTGCGCAAGGTTGAGGGTGCATGTCGTCTCTCCTGTTCGTGTGGCCCAGGCCAATGGCCGGGCCGGGACGTTGATGGGCAGGAGAATGGCGCCGAAGGCCCAACGGCCTTCGGCTCGGGAGAAAAGAGGAACCACCCGTGGGCTGATTGGCAGGCCCGGTCGTCGCTAGAACCGTCTGCTCATCAAGCAATCACACCCGGCCCATGTCGTGGCTGGGGCCGGCATCGTCTGGCGCACATCCGCGCACAAAGGGAGCCCGTTTTTGCACCGGCGGGCACCGGCACCGATTACCGCTGACCACGAAGGGTCTCCCGGTGGCTCGTGCAGCCTGGCAAGCCACCGGGAGACCCTTCGCAGAGGGCGGAAGAAACGCAGATCAACAGAACGCGCGTGGTGCGGCTCGCAGAGAAGCTACCTTCAGGTCCCGCGGCCGGGGACGGCTGGGCGGGACGCGCACACGGATCAAGAAGGCGTTGCGCGCTGGGCGTCCCGCAGGGCATGCGGCGGAGTGCGGGACAGGGGCCACGCCGCCGAAGGCGGGCACGGCTCACGGGGAACGGGGGCGGTCAGGAGCCTTTGCGGCCGCTACGGCGCGGGCGCGAGGCGCCGCGCTTGGAGCTGCCGGATTCGACTGGCAGCGTGCCTTTGCAGTCCGGGTAGCGGCTGCACGACCAGAACGGGCCGCTCTTGCCGCTGCGCTGGCGCGTGGGTGCGCCGCACTGCGGGCATGCCGGCCCTTGGGGAACCTTGATGGACAGGGAGGCGCTGCCGTACTGCGCAATCAACTGCGAAATCCACGCGGCCTGCTTGCCGATGAACACGTCCAGGGTGAGCTGTCCGGCCTCGATCATGTCGAGCGCCTGTTCCCAGACGGCGGTGGTGCCAGGGTCGGCAATCGCCGCAGGCACGGCATCGATCAAAGTGAAAGCCGCATCCGAGGCGCGGATGGCGCGCCCCTTCTTCACGAGGTAGCCGCGAGCGATCAGGCCGCCGATGATGTTGGCCCGCGTCGCTTCGGTGCCGATGCCAACCGTATCCTTGAGCTTCTGCTTCAGGCGGGGATCGGACACCAGCTTGGCGACGCCTTTCATGGACTTGACCAACTCGCCTTGCGTGTACGGTTTGGGCGGCAGCGTCTTGAGTGCCTTGAGATCGACGTCGGCCACCTGGCATGCCAGGCCCTCATACAGTTTCGGCAGCGCGGGCAGCACCTGGGCGCGGACCGCAGTATCGCCCTCGCCATCACCGTCTTCGGCCTGCGGCTCGGCGAGCACCTGGCGCCAACCCGGGATGACAACCTGCTTGCCCGTGGCCGCCAGGTTCTGCCCCCCGCACGAAAACTTGGCCACAGTGCGGTCGAACTCGTGGTGAGGGAGGAACTGCGCCAGGTAATGCGACCGGATGAGCCTGTACACGGCCAGTTCCTTCTCGCTCATGGCGGAGAGCTTCGCCGGTTCGAGCGTCGGGATGATGCCGTGGTGCGCCGTGACCTTGCCATCGTTCCAGGCGCGCGAGCGCTGCGAGCGGTCGAGCTGGCCCATGATCGAGCGCAGCGAGGGATCGGTCTTGAGCAGGCTGTCGAGAACGGTGGGCACTTCGGCAAACATGCTCTCGGGCAGGTAGCCGGAGTCCGAGCGGGGGTACGTCGTGGCCTTGTGCGTCTCGTACAGGGCTTGGGCAATCTCCAAGGTTTCCTGCACGTCCAGCCCAAGCTGCTTGGAACACACTTCCTGCAAGGTGCCCAGGTCGAACGGCAGCGGCGGGCCTTCGCGGACACGCTCAGTCTCCACCGACACGACGTGGGCACTGCCCGCAGCGCGGATCTGCTGCATGGTCTGCTGTGCGACCGGCTGCCGCAGGCAGCGGCCTGCGTCGTCGGTGCACGCATCGGGTGGAACCCATTGCGCGGCGAAAGTCGAACCGCCTGCGAACAGGGACACGGCGATGGCCCAGTATGGTACGGACACGAAGCGCGCGATCTCGCGGTCGCGGTCCACAACGAGCTTGAGCGTCGGGGTCTGTACGCGGCCGACCGACAGCACGCCGTCGTAACCCGCCTGTCGCCCCAGCACCGTGAACAGCCGGCTCAGGTTCATGCCCACGAGCCAATCCGCACGGGAGCGCGCCAGCGCCGAGTGGTACATCGAAAGCGTCTCGGCCGAAGGCCGCAGCTTGCCCAGTGCCGCCCGAATGGACGCATCGTTGAGCGCCGACAGCCACAGGCGTTCGATGGGGCCGCGGTAGCCGCAAAGCTCCACGATCTCGCGGGCGATCAATTCGCCCTCGCGGTCGGCATCGGTGGCGATAACCAGGTGAGTCGCCTTCGCCAAGAGCGCCTTGACGACCTTGAATTGCGTGGCGGTCTTCGGTTTGACCTCGACCCGCCAGTGCTGGGGAATGATGGGCAACTGCTCAACGGACCATCGTTTGAGCTGCTCGTCGTAGGCCTCGGGCGGCGCCGCCTCCACGAGATGGCCGATGCACCAGGTGACCGTGACGCCGGAACCGTTGAGGCAGCCTTCACCGCGCTGCGTGGCGCCGAGAATCCGGCCAATGTCTTTGCCCTGGGAGGGCTTCTCGCACAAGAACAGCCGCATATCCGTCCATCCCGATTCCTGTTGTTCATGGAGTTGCTGGGATCGAGGATGCCGAGCGCAGCCCCTGGCAGCAGCAAACAAGCCGCATGCGGCAGCGACCGCTTTCACGCCGATGAAATGGCGAGTGCGGGGAAGGTGCGTGGCCGGAAGTGTGCGGGCCGAGAGCCGCGATTTCCGGGAGCGCGCGTGGAACTCGGTGGACGTTGGTGGAGCTATCCCCTGGGGATAATTCGCAGCGCATGGAGGGCGGCGAAGCACTGCGGCAGCCGCCCTCCATGCCCGATCACTTCCTGCGCTTGGTCTCTTTCGGCGCCGTCGATTCCTGGGTGGCCTGGGGCTTCGGCTCTGCCTCCTGTGGCTTCGGGCTGAGGGCCACAGACTCGATGCGGTACGGCAGGATGCCGACACTGCGCGCGTTGACCTGCCAAGTCTCACGCGGCTGATCTTCGTTGTCCGTCCAGGGGTCGCGCTCCATGCGGCCGACGACCAGCACCCGCATGCCCTTCTGGTAGAGCTGCTGCCAGCGGTCGGCGTCGTGGTGCCAGAGTTCCACCGGCGCCCAGAAGCCGCCGCGGTCCTCGAACTCGCCGCCCTTGGTGGGGACGGGGTTGTCGAAGTACACGTTCAGCCGGAGCAACCGGCGAGGATCGTCGTTGCCATTGGGGAATTCGCGGTACTCGGGAGGCGATCCGATGTTGCCCTCGCCGATGAATTGTGTGCTCATGTTGGAATCTCCGTGGTGGTTGAAATACCCGTGCCTCGTTGGGCTCGGGCGCGTGCTCGGATGGCAGGCGCAATCACCGATCGCGCACTGCGGCAGGAACGGACGCGAGCCGGCGCAGGTAGGTGTTGTCCGCCTGCGCGGCCTTGCTGGCGCATTCCTGTGCTTGCCTGCCCAGGGTGTGCAGCAGGCTGATCTGCATGTTCAGCATGACGCGCTGCAGTTCGATCTCGTGCAGGTCGTGCAGCAGGTTGACCGGCGTGCTGGGGCTCGCCATCAGCTCCTGCCACAACGCCACGCCCATGGCCGATCGATCGTGCTTGCGCCAGCGAAGAAAGGTCGTGCCTGCGCCAGTGGTCTGCTGGGCCAGCTCGACGGGAAGCAGGTGGAAGGGATGCCCGCACGCCTGTGGCAGCACCTGTCGCTGCGCCAGGGCAATCAACTCGTCGCGCATGGCGAAGCACTGGCTGGCCCAGGCCTCGAAGTCCCCTTTACCTTTAAAAGGCTTTAAAAGGCCTTTTAGAGAGGCCGCGTGTTCCAGCCGCATGAAGGCTGGCTGTTCCAGACGACGGAAGTAGCGCGGTTCGCGGTTCGGGTCGCTCATGCCGGTTCGTCCTCGCCGGCGGCTGTGGACTTGGCCTCGGCCGAATCGGCGGCAGCGCCTTCGTCGGTGGGAGATGCGGCTGCGGCAGCGCTATCACCACGCTGTTGCAGACCACGGCGCACGACGGGCGGCGCAAACTTCGAGCGGCGCATGCCTTCGAGCACGTCCTGCGGCAGTTCGCCGAACTTCTCCAATGCTGCCCGAGCTGCGGCGTTCTTGGCCGCGAAGTCGTCGCGGGTGCAGCCCGAGTAGCGGTATTGCTGGGCCAGGCTGAACAGGCTGCGCAGCGCGTGGGCACCTTCGTTGAGCCAGCGCTCCAACGTCGAGCGATCGATCAGCGCGGTGTGGTGGGCGAGGATCAGCTTGCGGGCGATGTCGTCGTAGTCGGCCAGCAGATAGACGGCGGCAAAGCCGAGCTGCGCGTTCACGAACAAGGGGAGCTTCACCGGCTGCACGTTGAGGTTCTCACCCAGGCTCAACGCCGCAGGCACGCCGGCCAGTGCCTGGTCAACCTGCTCGCGCAGCGATTGCAACGTGGTCCTGGTCTGGTCGAGCTTTTCCTCGATGCGCAACATCCACCAGTCGCTGTACGGGTCGTCCTGCTCCGAGCCGCGCTTCATCTTGTTCATCACGGCGATGTAGCCGTTCAGGCCGACGATGCCGGGTCGCCCCTCGGCGGCGGCGCGGCCATGCCAGATGCGCGAGGCGTGGTGGGTGTGCAGCGTCAGCGACATCGCGCTGCGCAGGGAGCCGAGGTTGAGTTGCAATGGTTCGTTGCTGGTTGCCATGGTGATCGCTCGCTGGTGGACAGGGAGCCGCCAGCATCCGCATGCAGCGGAAGGCAGTCAGTCAACAAACCGAAATGAGCCGACCCCCGGTTCTGTGCGCGCTGGCGGCGCAGCGCGCAACGGTCCCCTGGGGACCGCTCCGCAGATGGGCACTCACATCGGCGTTCCCGTCCTCGGTTGTTGACGGTATGCGTGCTGCACCGCACGTCGCGCTGCCGTTCGACACGATCCTTCGCCGCGCAGCCGTCCCCAGGGGACCGTTCCGTTGAGCGCCATGGAGGTCTGCTTCATGGTCTTGCATGCGCTCTACTCAGGTTTTGCGCAGCATGTCGCGCCGTCGCCCGGCGCTTCACCGCACAGCCGTCCCCAGGGGACCGTTTCTGCCGACCGCCATGGAGATCTACTTCACGGCTTTGACAAGCCCTGTGCTCAGGATTTGCGCAGCAGATCGCGCAGGCGCTCGATGTGCTGCCGGGCCACCTCGGGCGGCACGACGTTGCGCGGCGGCTCGGTTGGTGGCGCTCGCGCCGCCGATGGTGTTGGCGGTGCCGGGCCGGTCTGCTTGGCCCAGGCATTGAACTCGCCGCGCATGGCGCGCTGGATGATGCCGAACAGATAACCGGCGGGGTTGCGGATGCCATGCTTGCCGCACCGTGCGGCCCATTCGTCCAGCACGGCCTGCCGCAGGGCAGCGTCCACCTGCTGCAACGCCATCTTGGCTCCGGCCTGCTGTTCCGCCTTCAGTTCCGCGAAGCGCTTGGGCCATTGCAGGTCGCCCAGCGCACGCGCCTGCGCGGTAGTACGTACTTCATCAATACGACTACTACGTACTGTACGGTCCTGCTTCGAATTCCGAAGAGCGCCGTCTGGCGCGGGTTTCGGCCCTGCTTCGGATTCCGAAGATGGGCGATCGCCATTCCGAAGAAGGCTCGCGGGCCCTTCTTCGGAATCGTGGACCGCATCCTCCTGTGGATAACTTTCGGAGGCGGTGATGCCCTGGTCGGCCAGGCGCTCGGCGAGCACTTGCAGCCGCGACGGCAAGGTGCGTCCGGACAGCATCGGGTCGTCCGCGATCTCCTGGAGGGTGTTGAGTCCCACCACCTGGACGGCCTTGGCCGAATGCCCCAGCGACTGGCTGACCAGGGCCAGGTAGTCGGCGTCGAGTTGCATCGCCTCGAACGGCGTCAGCGGTTCGTCGTGCAGGACGTAGAGGTTGCCGAGGATGCGACCGGTCTTGGGGTCGCGCCGTCGTCGCACGAGGCTCAGCCAGCGCGTCAGGCGCAGCAGCGTCAGCGCCCGCGCCACGGTCTCATGGGAGGCCTGGCCTGCGCAGGGCATCGACGCCAGCCAGGGGCGCAACTGCTCATAGGTGGGAAATGCCGTGACGCCATCGTCGTTGAGCATCAATCGGAACACCTGCCAGGCGTTGCGCTCCAGCGGTGTCAGGCGGCGGTCGAGGAACAGCCGCCGCGGCACGCTCTCGTGCCGATTGCCACTGAACAGGAAGGCGTCGCCGGACGTAGGAGGCGTGGGCGTTGGAGCAGGCAGGGACGCGGGAGCGCCAGAGCTGGACTTGGGCGCGAGGTCCTTCAGCGCAGCGTCGAACAGGTCGGCGAGTGCGATGGGGCCAGGGCGCTGGGCTCGTGGGGCGGTGTCGTCCACGGCCATGGCCTAGCCCAATCCCTGATCGACCCAGTTCCTGATCGCGGCCCAGACCACCGAGAGCGGCAGCGACATGCCCTCGGCCAGGTCCATGGCCGCATCGAGAATCGAGGTCTCGTCCTCCAGATCGACGTTCCTGCTGCTGGTCACGGCTTTCCATTGCCGCCACAGTTCGGTGTCCTGGGTCTCGTCCAGGACGGGGTGGCGCCCCTTGCGCTTGGGCAGGCCGAGGATCTCCCGCCGCAGGGCGACTTCCTGATGGGTCAGGCCATAGAAGCGGCTGACCATCTCCGTGCTGGCCCCCAGCCGCAGCATGCGATCGACCGTGGCGATTTCCTTCTCCACGTCCTGTGCCTGGTTGAGCAGGCGCTGCAGCACTTCGCGGTTGACCGTGACCGAGCACCACGAGACGCTGGCGTTGGCCAGCACGCTGATCAGCGCGGGGTGCTTGAGCGCATCCAGCTCGGCCTCGCCGAAGCCCATGGCCTTGCAGCGGCGCAGTTGGCCGTTGCGAAGGTCATACAGCGCCTGGGCAATCACGGCCTGGTTGAGCGGATGCGATGTGGACATGCGGCCTCCCTCGCTCACGTCCCGGGCGCCGTGGTGCCGGCTTCCAGGTCCAGCAGACGCCGGGCGAGGCGCAGCAGCCGAAAGAGCTTGACCAACGCCGTGTCGCTCAAGCGCCTTGCGCCGCTGCCATGGCCTTGGCTCTGGCCGTGCAACAGGGTCGGCAGGTCGGCGGCGAGCTGCGCGCCGTCCAGGCCCGCTTCGGCGACGGGCTGACCCGTCAGGGAAGTGAGCAGCGTCAGCACCGCGCGGCCGAGCGGCGACGGGGCTTGGCCGCGGGCGCGGCACGCAAACCCGATGCCATCGGCGCGATCCTCGATGCACTCGTCCAGGCCTGCCTCCCCGGCGATCTCGCGCGCGAACTGCGCGATGTGGATGCGCAGCCGATCGGGCGTGTCCAGGCCGGCGTCGATGTACCAGACGTCGGAGATCGGATAGAGTCCGCCGGCTTGCACCGGGATGGACTGCAGCACGCTCGCCGAGAAGTCGGGCGGCAGCGCATCGCCCAACTGGTCGGCGACCATGCGCTGGATCGATTGGAGCCGTTCTGTCGTCGGTGCTGGCGAGACGATGTGCTCGCGAAGCAGATCGCCCGGTGCGGCCGGCTGGCTTCCCGTGGCCGCTTCGCCAACCGCCGTGTCGTCGTGGCGCAAGGTGGGCTCGGACGCCGGAGGGCTGGCGGGTGGAGGACCGGCCGCCGCTGCAGGCGTGGCGATGGACGATGCTGCGCCCGGCGGAGTCGGCGTGCCGGCGGTGGGCGAAGGCAACGCCGGCTGCGCCGCAGGTGGCGTCGGGTCACTGACCAGCGCCCGGTGGCGGCTTTCCGATTCGGTCAGGTCCAGCGCCAGCACGTCGTAGCCGATGCCCAGCAGCTCGGACATCTGGCCGATCAGCTCGTCTTGCACGCGCTGCGGCGCGAACTCGTCGCCCTGCGTGTCGAACTGCGCCAGCACCTCCTGAAAGAAACTGTCGAAGTCCAGCGGCAGCGAACGGTCCTTGGCGTAGTGCTCCCAGGTGCGTTTGCAGGCCGTGCGCATGACCGACAGCCGCTCGACCTGGTGGCGCCCCAGGCCGCCATAGAGCACAGTGGGAATGGCGGGCAGCAGGTAGCGCACCGCGTCGGCCATGCGGGTGATGTGCGACCGCTGGACGGGGAAGCCATCGGCCGCCAGGCGGCGGGCCAGTTCCGACTGGCTCAGGGCGGCGCCGCTCTCCTGCTCGTAGAACTCCCGTGCTTTCTCGACGCCGAGCGCGCGCTCGATGAACGTGAGGCCGCCGCGCAGTTCGTTCTCGGCAAGATGCCCGGTCAGCGCGACGATTTCACCGCGCTCCGGCCATGGTCGGAACAGGCACGATATGCGGAAGAAGCGTTCTTCCTTGGTCTCCGACCAGAGTTCGCGCAGGATCGCCAGTCGCGTGTTGCCGCCGTTGCGGATGATGTAGTGGTCCTCGCCGGGCCTGCGCGTGATGGCCGGCGCCGCGTCCAGGCCGCGCTCGCGGATGGATGCCTTGATTTCCTCGTAAGCCGGGTTGCGCTTCATGCGCGGGTCATGGTCGTAGGGCCGCAACTGGTCCAGCGTCACGACCATGGGCGTGTCCGCGATCGGGTCGCTCAAGGCCGTAGCCGCTGGGCCGCTGCGCTCGAAGCCGGCCGCGAGCAGCTTGCCTGCCATGTCCTGCGAGGTCATGTCAGCCATGGCCGCACCCCTCGCAGTCCCCACGACCGCCGGCCGGCGCCATGCGGGCCTCTCGCTCGGCGCGGCGGATCTGCGCACGGGCGTTCAATTCGGCCCGGTGGTCACTCGCTGTCGAACTCGTGTAGATCGCCGCGCAGCCGGCCTTGGTGAACTTGAGGTGCCCGCCCGGCGTGCGCTTGACGTGCCAGCCCTCACCGACCGCGAACTCGATCAGGGCGCGCAGCCGCTTGTGGCCGCGGGCCAGCTCATGTGCGTTCGCCATGGGGCCTCCCAGGATCAAGAGGTCGCTGCGGGCGGCCGGATACTTGAGCCAGTCGGTCCTGCCATTGCGGGAACAACTCGCTGGCGAGCGCGCGCATCGTGTCGAGCGCGGCAGGGGCGACTCTGCCGGGCGGCTGGCGGTGCTCGACCCGATGCACCGGCAGGCCGCGCGTTGCGGCACGTGGATACGCTTCTATGGCCGGCACGTCGGTGGCGAGCACGCGGATGCCGGCGCTGTCCTGGAACAGGTCGCGCAAGGCCTGCTGGATCAGCCGTGCGTTGGCGGACACCGGGTGGACGCGGTTGATGAGCAAGTGCAGCGGCGGCGGTTCGATGCCCAGGTGCCGGTACGGCGCAATGTCTTCGAGCAACTGCATGGTGCCGCGCCGCAGCTCGCGTGCCGCGAGGATCTCCGGCGTGACGGGCGACAGCGCGAGATCGGAGGCGAGCACCGCCATCTCCAGCAGCACGGAACGCGCGCCCTGGGTGTCGATCAGCACCAGGTCGTAGAGGGGAGCAAGTGCTGGCAGCAGATGCCGCAACCGCAGGCGGCCATCCGGCGCATGCAGCAACAACGTGTTCAGCTCGCCCCGGTGGTCGTCGGACAGCACCAGGTCCAGGCCCGCGATGATCGTGCGGGACACGAGCTGGCCAAGGTCGCGCTCGTTGAAGGCCAACAGCTCATAGATGCCGCCCGGCGCGCGCTGGGTCAGTTCGTAGTAGGAGGACAAGGTGGGCTGCACGTCGAGATCGAGCAGCAGCACGCGCAGGCCCGCGTCCGCGGCGAGCCCGCCCAGGTTGGCGGCCGTCGTGGTCTTGCCGACGCCGCCCTTCGTTGAAATGATGGACACGACCTGCATGGCGCTCTCCGGCTGGGAATGGGAAGTCCGCGGGAGAGCGGGTCAGGTCCGGTGGTTGAGGCGCTCGGCGATCCACTGGTCGATTTCGATCGAATCCCAGCCGACAGCGCGCACGCCCAGGCGCAGCGCCTGAGGGAACTGGCGCTTCTTCATCAGGTTGTAGATGTGGGCGCGTTTGAAGCCGGACTTCGCTTCGACTTCATCGAGCCGCAGGATGCGGCGCTCGTTCGGCGGGAGTACAGGGGTCTGCGACATGGCGGTCACTCCTGAACGCTCGGTGGCGTTTGTTGGCGTGACCTCTATTCAATAGACCTGGCTGCGGAAAGACATTGCAAATGCAATCTCCGCGATTGCACATACAAGCTGGATAACCTCATGCGCTTGCGCTACGAACGTACCTCTTAGCGTTGGCGAACTTTCCGTTTAAGGTGCGCTCAGTGATGCCCATGGTGCCGCCGTAGTGGGCGACCAATGCAGAGACAAGGGCCTCCTGCGTTTTGAAGCTGGAATAGGGCACGCCTGAAGGCGACTGGCTCAGCATCAGCGTCAACATCCCTCCAATGATGTTGAGATAGGTCGTTTCCGCCCGTTCGCTGATCTCGCATTGCTTGGATGCCAACAGCACCGAGGATTGCTTGAGTAGCGTGTCGTGCTGCTCCTGCAGTTCTCGCATCTCACGTCGGGCTTGTTCAAGCGCGGCCTGAAGGGCCAGCCGCTCCACGAGGATCGCCTGTCCTGTTTCCATGGTGATGAAAGGATGCGCCATGCGTTCGCCACGGCTGAACAGAAATCCTGGCCGGTGCTCGGGATAGTGGGTGCGCATCCAGCGTTTTAGATCGACATGGCGAACAGTCAGATCCAGAGAATTGAGCAGGTTCGGATCATTGAGCGTGATCCCGTTCTTGCCGTAGGGCAGCTCTCCGTTGAGGATGCCGTCATAGATACGTTCCGAGTGCAGCCGGCACTCATTCCATCGAGGGCAGTTCAGCGACCGAGGCAGGACACGCGGTGACGCGATCGTGGCCAGGATCATCGGGAGATACCGCAGCAACCCAGCCCATCGGATGGCCGCCTCGATGGGACGATAGAACACCTTTGATGTTGAAATGTCCTTGTGCATGTCTTCGTCTCCTTTCGGGTGCGCTACATCACCGGCTCCTTTCTTGCCCAAGGGCTGTTGTGTCGTTATGGCCTGCGACGGACGCTTGAGGCGATGCCCTAAGCGAAGGCGGAGGAGGCCATTGGCGTCCGCCGCAGGTGGCCTTGTCTTGCTTGATATGCAAGAATCGATCAGTTGCCGGCCCATCGAGCGATGAGGACGCAAGCTCGATATTGGCGCTCACGGTACCAGCGTCATAGGTGGCGCAAAGCCCATCAAGACCGATTTGGTATGGTCTGATATCCAGACGGTTCAAGACCAGCGAGTTGAAGCGTTCGACGCCCCTACGTCCAGTTGGGGACTGGAAATCAGCGGTTAGTGATGCATCGCTCCACATGCTGATATATCGACAAAGTATCTGCCGCAGTACCAGTGACCCTGCCAGGTTGCCCCAGCACATAGGAGACGGAGATGGCTGAACATTCCCATGAACATCAACATCACACATCCGGTCAGATGGGTAAGCACGGCCGACCATACGCCAAGTTCTGGGTGAACATGGTGTTGGGCCTCGTCGTCATGTACTTCGTAATGTTCAGCATGATCGACGGCGCCAGGGACTTCAGAAACAATCTCAACATGCTCTACATGGCGGTCACTATGTGGGCGCCAATGGGCATCTTCATGCTAGCGACAATGCCCGGCATGTTTCCAAACCGGCGGCTCAATCTCGTGCTGTACGGCTTGTTTGCCGTTCTCACACTCGGTTCTTTTGCCGCTACCCGTGCTCAAACCGGAATCGGCGATCGACAGTTCATCGCGTCTATGGTCCCGCACCATTCGGGAGCGATCCTCATGTGCCGCGAGGCGCAGCTCTCAGATCCGGAACTCGTCAACCTATGCCAAGCGATTTCCGATGGCCAGCGCGCGGAGATCGAGCAGATGAACCGGATTGCTGCACGCCTTCGTTGAGGCTGGCTGCCACTACACTGGCGCCGCGTTGCGCTCCGGCGAAGTTAGCCGCAGCGATGTAAAGATGAGTACTTGCGGTGTTCCGATGCCGGCGGTTGTGTCCTACAGCCGTCCAGGTGCCAGGTAGTCCACGCGACACCACCCCGCGCTGCCTGCGGAGCGAGCGCAAGTCATGATCGTCGCAAGTTGGAGTTCGATAGCGAACCCGCTCAGCAGCTGGACGCATCAGGCGTAACGACGGGTGGATGGATCATCCTTGGACGCTGGTGGAAGTGGTTGGATGAACTTTGTTGCCGAGGGCGAAAAACAAGGCTATAATTGAGTTCTTCGCTGATCACCACAGTGGAGAAAGTGATTGGGAAACAGAGACTTAGCGCTCTAGTGCATGACTCGTTTCCCGCTCCAAACACCGCCGGCCCCGCCGGCCGACGACAGGGCCCTGGAAACAGGGCCCTGTTCGTTTTTGGCGGCTCCCAAGCGCGCCGAACCGCGTGCGTGCGAGGTGGGGTTCCTGCTAGCCTGCGCACCGTCCTGCCCGGATGGCGAAACTGGTAGACGCATCGGACTTAAAATCCGCCGGGAGCAATCCCTTGCCGGTTCGATTCCGGCTCCGGGCACCAAGTCGAACTCCGACGAATATTCGAGCAAGCGGACCGCAAACCTTCTGCCGATGCGGAATGACCCGACACGACGTCGCTTGTGTACCGCACTGCTCGGCGCAGGGGCTGGGCTTGCCCTGTTTGGCGCACGTGGAGGCGGCCAACCGTCGGCAAGAAGCCACTCCCTGTCCGACCTTCTGAAGGCGGAACATCAGCCGGGAATGGCCGCGGTCCTGGTGGACCGGGGACGGGTGACCGCATTGGCGACGGCGGGGCGGCGCAACGATGCCAGCGATGCGCCGGTCGACCGCCATACCGTGTTCGAGCTGGGTTCCATCACCAAGGTCTTCACCGCCCTGCTGGTGTTCCGGCTTCGACAGCGTGGCCTGCTCGATGTGGATGCTCCCATCGGCCGCTACGTGGACGACTTGCCTGCGGCGTGGCAGCCGATCGCACTCTCCAGGCTGCTCAGCCACACGTCCGGCGTCCCGAACTACCTCAACGAGGGAAACTTCCTTGAACTGATGCCGACGGATCCCACGCCGCGGGAACTGCTGGCGATGGTCGCGCAAGCGCCTCTCGACTTCGCGCCGGGGACACGACACGCCTACTCCAACACCAACTACATCCTGCTCGGGCTCGCCATTGAGCGGGTGACTGGTGCGGACTATTGGCAATTCCTGCAGGACGAAATCCTGGGCCCACTGAAGATGCGGGATGCCGGCCCGCGTCGCGCAGGCGATCGCCGTCTCATTGCCCAGGGTCATCTCTACCAGGATGGCCGTTGGCTCGACCCACCCATTACCGCCCCTGGCTCGGCCTGGGCCGCCGGTGGATTGCTTGCCAGCATCGACGACATGGCGCGTTTCGCCGTCGCCTTGGACCAGGGCAAACTGCTGCCCGCCGGGCCGCTGCATGAGATGTGGCGTGACACGCGGCTTGCCGACGGTGGTTCAGCCGGCTGGGGCGCGGGTTGGGAGCTGGCCGATGGTGGCCAGGTGGTGGGGCATGGCGGCGGAACGGCGGGCTTTACGGGATACCTCCGCCATGTCCCCGCTTTGCGACGAACTGTCGTGGTGCTCATCAATCGCGCCGGAGACATCGGCCCCCAGGGCATCGCCGAGCGGTTGGACCTGGGGTCTCGCTCATGGAACGGCAAGGCATCGACGGCCCGACGTTCGAGGGCGTGATCTACTGGCTGCGGGTGACGTGCCGGCATGATCCTCCCCGAAGGCTTCCGCTGGGCACCCTGCTGCCACCTGAGCAAGGTGGACGACGCGCTATTCATCGGCGATTTCAGGGAGTGCGAGGCTGCGCAACGATGGGTCTCGCGGCGGCTGTCATCTCCCGTTCGAGGGGTTGGTCGATCGCGGCTAGTCCCTTCCAGCGTTAGCGAGCTACCAGTTCAAGCCACCGGCTTGCCAGGTGCTCGTTGCCCCCCGGGCGAAATGCGCTTGTTCCTTAGACAAGACGGGCCTCCTTCTCGCGAAGAGGGATGTGTGCTATTGAGTCCTGGCTGACGTTGGCTTGGGTTGCCAATGGATCAGCGTCTTTTCAATGCACAAGGAGCTGCGCATGAAGATCATGACTTTGATGGTGGGGATTTGCCTGTTCGCTGGCTATTCGTTTAACGCCGAGGCTGCCAGGACCAAGGCAAACAATTACATCTACCTCGACGCGTCCGCAAATCCGGTCGGGCAGGATGTGGTCTATTGCAACAACGTCCATTGGGTCGGCGGCAATAGGCAGTCGCCGTACGTACTTCATGTTCAAGGTGGATGCGGGGAGCTTTACCAGACCTGCAATTCTGAGGGCGAGTGCACGGAGCACATTGATAATGAGATTAAAACGACGCTGACGGGGAGTCCTCCGTACACCAAGCAGGAGGCTTGTGCATTGACTTCGCAGTGCGAAAGTCAGGAAGGGGACTTGATGGACGGATACGGATTTGAAATGACCATGGTGTACCCGTAACGGCGATGAGTACCAAGCCCCGCTTCGGCGGGGCTTTTTCGTGCAAGTGAAGTTCAAGATGTGACTGGGGTAGGGCGATACTCGTTGGGTCAGAAGAGCCGCAGAGAGCGGGCTTGGTCACGCGACGCCCGAGGCGGGGCTGTCCTTGACTTCGCCCATCGCGGCGGCGGCCTTTCATGATCCGATGTTGACGATCGCAGGACTAGGTTGGCTGCGTTCCTGGCATCCGGAGCGTCCGATGAACGCGATGGGCTATTCCCGATTCGCGGCCATGATCGCCACGTCCACCGTGGTCATGTTCGGCCTGATGTACCTCAACACGTTCGTGCTGGAGCACATGGAATTCAGCCAGACGCGCCTGTGGATGGCGCTGGTCATGGGCGCGACCATGGCGCTGGTCATGCTGGCCTTCATGTGGCGCATGTATCCGCGCCGCGGCGTGAACATCGGCATCTGTGTCGCGGCGGTCGCGGTCTTCGCGCTGGCGCTATGGATGGTGCGCAGCCAGCGCACGGTGGGCGATGTCAGCTACATGCGGGCGATGATCCCGCATCACTCCATCGCCATCATGACCAGCGAGCGGGCGCGGATCCGTGATCCCGAAGTTCGCCTGCTGGCCGATCGCATCATCGACGCGCAGGTGCGGGAGATCGCCGAGATGAAGCGCCATATCCGCCGGCTCGAGGCGGCGCCGCCCGCCGCGGATGCGCCCGTGCTGCCCTCATACCGCGCGCGCGGCGCCAGGCCACCGCCGCCGGAGACCGACCAGAGCGCGGGCGTTGAGACGAGTCCGGCTTCACGCTAGGGCTGGCGACGGCGGTTCGGCTGCGGGCGCTGCCCGCGCCCTACCGCCTGCTTTCCAGATGCCGCTTGACCTGGTCGGGAATGTTCCCGGTTTCCTCGATCGCCGCGCGCAGCGTCTGTTCGTCGGTATCGAAATGCTGCGTCCAGTAGATGAGCTCCCACTCCTCGGTGAGTTCGATCTTTTCCGGCCTAGCGCCAGGATCGGGCTGTCTGCCACGCGATGTGTTCATCTGATGCGCCTCGCAACGGGAATGGGCGGCGGTCCATGCGGAAGAAGGGTCAAGGCCTCACGCGGCGGCAT
Source organism: Pseudoxanthomonas sp. X-1 (assembly GCF_020042665.1). Lineage (NCBI taxonomy): Bacteria > Pseudomonadati > Pseudomonadota > Gammaproteobacteria > Lysobacterales > Lysobacteraceae > Pseudoxanthomonas > Pseudoxanthomonas sp. X-1. The sequence goes on along the minus strand of NZ_CP083376.1, from coordinate 2,633,225 downwards.
GCCCTGGGCCGGGTCGTGAGGATCACGAACGGACGCGCTCACCGGCGCCGTCTGCCGGATGGTCGCCAGGCGGTTCCGCGTCGCCGTGCTCGACGCGCAGTTCGGCGTCCACCAGGCGGCAGGCCATGATCCAGTGCCTGTCCGCGCGGCCGTCGGGACGGCCTTCGGCCTCCCAGATCTGGTGTGCCATCCGCGCGACCCGTTCCCGATAAGTGGCTTCGTCCATGCGACACCTCCGGTCAGGCGCCCATCGCGAGACACGCGACGCGCTCCGCGCGCGCCCTGATCGGCTCGAGCAGGCGGTAGCCCCGGTTGGTGACGCTATGGATCATCTTCTGCTCGAAGGGACGATCGACCAGCTTGCGCAGGCAATGGATATGGCTCCTCAGCGTGTCCGAGTCCGGCATGTCGCTGCCCCAGACGGTGCGCTCCAGTTCGGACCTGGACACGACGGCGGGGGAGGCCAACATCAGGATCGAAAGCAGCTGTGTCTGCACCGGCGTGAGCTTGATCCGCGCCTGCCCCCTGAGCGCGATCCTGTTGGACACGTCGAGCCTGAGCTCGGCCACCTGCAGCTGCGTGCCCTGCACGAGTCCGCGCGTGCGCTGGATCAGCGCCTTGACCCTCGCCTCCAGCTCCTGGATGGCGAAAGGCTTGGGAACGAAGTCGTCAGCGCCGGCCTGCAGGCCCAGGATGCGCTCCTGTGCCTGTCCCGAGCAGCTCAGCAGCAGCACCGGGACCCGTCCATACGCGCTGCGCTTGAGCGCGCGGCACATCGCCAGCCCATCCATTCTGGGCATCTTCACGTCCGAGACGACCACGTCGTAGTGGCGCGCGCTGCCCAGTCTGAACCCTGACAGGCCATCGGAGGCGTAGTCGACCTCGTAGCCGCGCTGCTCGAAGTATTCGCCGACCAGCGATGACAGGGTCGTGTCGTCGTCCACGAACAGCAGCGAGCGGCTGGCCTTGATGGTTCTCATTGGATGCTCCTTCTCGTCGGTTGCCGAAAAGCGTTAGCAACAATCGGGCCCATCTTCGCCTTGGCCATGGCGACCGCAGGAAACACCGGAATTCCCCGTTGTCGCAAGCGGATCGCGGCCATCGCGGGCGGGGCAGGCATGCGTCTGGCGCAGCAGCGCACCGTGCAGAATCTGCACGGACGCGCAGATGCTGCGCACCGGGACAGAGAGCCGCGCGCCTGCCTTTGACTTCTTTCCCCGAACGGGATGCGGCAGGACACGGAAACACCTGCACGCGGGGCGCGAAGAAATTTCCGGCGTTTCGCGATGGCCTGCCGGGCGAACCGCAGGCAGCGCCCGCAACCACGGGGCCTGCAGGCGTTGGCACGACAACTGCGTAGAGCCCCATGACGCACTTGGCGTCGTTCATCAGGTGAACATCACCATGGCTAACCAGAATCAGAACGAAGGCTCCAACCGCGGCTTTGCGTCGATGGATGAAGACAAGCAGCGTGAGATCGCCTCGAAGGGCGGACGCGCCTCCCATGAAAGCGGCAATGCGCACGAGTTCAGCAGCGAAGAAGCGGCTGAAGCCGGCAGCAAGGGAGGCAAGGTCGCGCACGAGCGTGGCACCGCGCATGAATTCACCAGCGAAGAAGCGGCCGAGGCGGGCAGCAAGGGCGGCAAGGCCGCGCACGAGAAGGGCACCGCGCACGAGTTCAACAGCGAGGAGGCTGCGGAGGCTGGACGCAAGGGTGGCCAGTCCAGTGGCGGTGGCAATCGACGCTGAGCCACGGGGCTAGCGTCGTTGACGCGCAGCTTCGCCGCCCAGGCGAAGCTGCGCGCCAGGGGAGGAGTCGAGGTGATCGACAATCCGGAAACCGCGGCCATCCGCGCCTACCAGCTGCGATCCATGGAGCCCTGCGGGCGGCGCGAGCTGCTGCGGCGTGTTCTGTGCACGTTGAGCGACATCGCACAGTCGCGGCCGGAATTCAGGCTGCGCATCCATGCGATGGACCTGTCGCCGGCGACTTTTGCGGCCGGCGGGGTGATTGCGTTTCTCGAAGGTGCGCCGGAATGGGACGTGCAGGCGTACGATGCGCTGAAGGAGGCGCGCCTGTCCCTGCATCGTTGTGAGCGCAGGAGCGGGCGGCATGAGTGATCGCCTGCTCTATTGCATCTATCTGATCTGGCTGGCGGCGGGCTTCGCCGACTTTCGCTGCCACCGGCGCACCAGCCTGGCGACGACGTCGGGTCTGGCCGAGTCCTCGCTCCATCTGCTCCAGCTCGGTATCGCGCTGGCGGCGCTGGGCGTATGGCTGCTGCTGCAGCCGACCTGGCCGATGTATGTCCTTCTTCTGGTGATGACGGCATGCCACGCTGCGGTCAGTTACCTGGATACCAAGTCCGCCTATCTCAAGCGGCATCTCTCTCCGGCCGAGCAGCATCTCCACAGCGTCCTGGACATCGCGCCTTGGATCCTGCTGGGCGGTGCCATTTCGCAGGGGGTGGAACAAGGTGGCTGGATCAGGCGCGCGCCGCCCGTGCGCGGCCTGACCTGGCCGCTGCTGATCGTGCCTGGCGTGGCCCTGTGTCTGCTGCCCGCGGCACACGAGTTCTATCGCGCGGTCAGAGCGCGCAAGACGGGAACGGGATCCCAAGGCTGACGTGCGCGCTGTCCAGGGCGTGCCGTCTTTCGCGTGATGCGGCGTTGCCAGGCCGCGCGCGGGCCAGCGGGCCGTGATCGACGCCCTCGCAGGCGCGCCACCGATGCTGCGCATCCGCCGGCATGGCCTGGTTGGCCGAGGCGGTCGGCGGCGTTCGCGGTGTCGTCTCCGAAGCAAGCGCCGATCGATGCGCGCGGATCCGAACCGCACGCAGCGCAGCAGGCCGGCCTGCACGCACCACACGATCTCGATGCGTCTGCAAGTATCAATGATTTGTGCACGGCGGCGGGCCGCGAAACTGATGGCCTCTTTCTCCCGGGTCGCTAGGGTGGAACGACCCATCCGCTCCCGACAGGAATGCTCCATGTTCATGCATAACAAGCGACTGCAGTACACCGTGCACGTCGAGCGCCCCGATCCGAAGCTGGCGACGCTGATGCTGGAACAGTTCGGCGGCCCGCAAGGCGAACTGGCGGCAGCCATGCGCTACTTCACCCAGGCGCTGGCCGAAGACGATGCCGGGCGCAAGGACATGCTCTACGACATCGCCACCGAGGAGCTGAGCCACCTGGAGATCATCGGGTCGATCATCGCGATGCTCAACAAGGGTGCAAAGGGCGAACTGGCAGAGGGCATGGAAGAGACCGCCGAGATGCGCACCCTGACGGGCAACAGCACCAGCCAGACCGAGGCGATCCTCTACGGCAACGGTCCGGCGCTGGTGAATTCCAGCGGCGTGCCGTGGTCGGCCGCCTACATCGACACCATCGGCGAACCCACCGCGGACCTGCGCTCGAACATCGCCGCCGAGGCGCGCGCCAAGATGGTGTACGAACGGCTCATCTCGGTCACCGATGATCCCGGCATCAAGGACGCGCTGACCTTCCTGATGACGCGCGAAGTGGCGCACCAGAAGTCGTTCGAGAAGGCGCTGTACGCGATCCGGCCGAACTTCCCCCCGGGCCGTCTGCCCGGCGATCCTGCCTTCACCGATCTGTATTTCGACATGTCCCAGGGCACCGGCAACCTCACCGGCCCCTGGAACTCGGGACCGCAGTGGGAGGTGGTCAGCGACCGCGAAGCGCAGTCGGCGGTGGACGGCGGCGACGGCACCGCGGCGGTGGTGCTCAGCGAAGCCCAGCAGGCCGCCCTGGATGCGATGGCGGCCCGCACCCTCTCCGATCCCGATGCCGACCCCATGACCGGGGCCGACCTGGGCGCGGGCCCCGGCGCGGGCGCCACCACAGGAGAGACGGAGACGCCATGAGCGAGCGGCGCTCCACCGCGAAGCCGCGTGGCCCCGAGCTGGTCCTGCCAATGCGTCGGCTGCAGGAGCGGGCGCCGGTCCACCCGGGGGGAAGCGAAGGGCCATGCTGCCCGGACATGCAGGAGGGCAAGGCCGGCGGTGAGGAACGGCGCCGCCGGCGCGCGGCGGATGTGCGGCGGGGCTAGTCATGGATTGGCTCCAAACCGTGCTGCTGTCGAGGATCCAGTTCGCCTTCGTCATCAGCTTCCACGTCCTGTTCCCGGCCTTCACGGTCGGGCTGGCGTGGTGGCTGACGTTCCTGGAGTTCCGCTGGGTCAGGACGGCCGATCCGCGCTGGCGCGACCTGTACTTCTTCTGGCAGCGGATCTTCGCCGTGTCCTTCGGCATGGGCGTGGTCAGCGGCATCGTGATGAGCTTCCAGCTGGGGACCAACTGGTCCGAGCTGACGCTGCGCGCCGGCAACATCCTGGGGCCGCTGCTGAGCTATGAGGTGCTGACCGCGTTCTTCCTGGAGGCCAGCTTCCTGGGGGTGATGCTGTTCGGCTGGGGCCGGATCAAGCCCGGCCTGCATCTGCTTGCGACCTTCATGGTGGCGCTGGGCACGCTGTTCTCGACCTTCTGGATCCTCTCGGCCAACAGCTGGCTGCATACGCCGACGGGGTTCACCCTGGTCGATGGCATCTTCCGGCCCCGCGACTGGTCGCAGATCATCTTCAATCCCTCCTTCCCGTATCGGCTGACGCACATGGCGCTGGCCGCCTTCATCACGACCTGCTTCGTGGTGGGAGGCGTGGGCGCCTGGTATCTGCGGCGCGGCAAGCACCTGGAGGCCGGCGCGCGCATGCTGAAGCTCGCGGTGGCGTTCGCGGCCATCGCGGTGCCGCTGCAAATCGCGGCGGGGGATGCGCATGGCCTCAATACGCTCGAGCATCAGCCCGCCAAGATCGCCGCGATCGAGGCCCATTGGGAAGCCGGCCCGCGCGAGGCCGGCGTGCCGCTGGTGCTGTTCGCGATCCCGGACCAGGAGGCGGCGCGCAATCGCGCCGAGGTGGCCATTCCCCGGCTCGGCAGCGTGATCCTCACGCACAGTCTGGACGGGCAGATCCCGCCGCTGCGGGATTTCGACGCCAAGCATCGCCCGCCGGTGCTGCCGGTCTTCTTCGCCTTCCGGATCATGGTCGGTCTCGGCGTGGCCATGCTGGTGCTGGCGTATGCCTCGCTGTGGGCGTGGCGCCGCGGCGGCCTGCTGCGCAGCCGGACGCTACTGCTGGGCTGGAATGTGATGGCGCCCGCAGGGTTCGTGGCCTTGCTGGCGGGCTGGTTCGTGACCGAGATGGGCAGGCAGCCCTACGTGATCTACGGCTTCCTGAGGACCTCCGACGCGGCCAGCGAGGTCTCGCCCTGGGCGGTGGCCGCCTCGCTGCTGGTCTATCTGCTGGCGTACGGGATCGTCTTCGGCTTCGGCGGCTGGTACATCAGCAAGATGCTGCGCCGGGGGCCCGTGCCGGACGAGCACCAGCCCGAGGTCAGCGACGGCGAGCGCACGCCTGCACGCCCGCTCTCGGCGGCCGACGTCGCCCTGGACCACGACGGAGAGGACCGGCTATGAGCGAGGTGTCCTATTGGCTGCCGATCGCCTGGTTCGGCGTGATCGGCTTCGGCGTGCTGATGTACGTGGTCCTGGACGGGTTCGTGCTGGGGCTGGGGATCCTGGCGCCATTCGCCGAGGACGAGGATCAGATCGACCTGATGATGAACACGGCGGCGCCGATCTGGGACGGCAACGAGACCTGGCTCGTGCTCGGCGGCGCGGGGCTGCTGGCCGCGTTTCCTGCGGCGTACTCGCTGCTGCTCTCGGCGCTGTATCTGCCCGTGCTGCTCATGCTCATCGCCCTGGTGTTCCGGGGCGTGGCGTTCGAGTTCCGCTTCAAGGCCCACAGCTCGCGTGCGATCTGGGGATGGGCATTCTGCGCCGGTTCGATCTGCGCGGCGTTCTGGCAGGGCGTGATCCTGGGCGCGGTCGTGGAGGGCATGCCCATCCACGACGGAAAGTATCTGGCCGGCGCGTTCGGCTGGTTCAGCCCCTTCTCCATGCTCACCGGCGTGGCGGTGGTGTGCGGCTACGCCCTGCTGGGCAGCGGCTGGCTCATCCTCAAGACCGAGGGCAGGGTGCAGGACATCGCCCGCTTCCTGGCGCGTCCGCTGGTCCTGGTGGTGATCGCCTTCATGGGTCTGGTCAGCGCCTGGCTGCCGTTTCTCGAGTCCAGGGTGATGGCGCGCTGGTTCCACGACGGCAACTTCCTGTGGCTCTCGCCCGTGCCGGTGCTGGTGCTGTTGAACGGGCTCTGGCTCTGGCGCGCGGTGGTCGCCACCGGGCGCGATGCGCGGCCCTTCCTGCTGACGCTGTCCTTCTTCGTCCTGGGCTTCGTCGGGCTGGTGCTCGGCGTCTGGCCGCACATCCTGCCTCCCACGATGACGATCTGGCAGGCGGCCTCACCGCCGTCCTCGCAGCGGTTCGTCATGGTGGGCCTGGTGTTGCTGCTGCCGATCATCCTGGGGTATACCGCCTGGTCCTACCGGGTCTTCCGGGGAAAGCTGCAGGCGGGACAGGGATATCACTGAGGGAGGCGGCCATGGACCCGCGGATCGATGCAAAGACGGCGCTGATCATCGTCGACATCTTCAATCCCTTCGATTTCCCCGGCGCCCAGGCGCTGTGGCGGCGCACGCTGGACATCGCCCCCAATCTGCGCGCGCTCATCGCGGCCTTCGCCCAGGCGGAGGCGCCGATCGTCTACGCCAACGACGACATCTGCCACGGCTGCGCGACGGTCGAGGCCCTGATCGGCGCCGCGCGCCGCCGTTCGCCCTGGAGCGACACCCTCCTGACCCGGCTCGCGCCGCTGCCGCCGGGCCAGGTCGTCCTGAAGAACGCCCATTCCGGCTTTCGCAGGACCGCGCTGTCCGAACGCCTGCGCGGGCAGGGCATCGAGCGGGTGGTCGTGTCGGGTATCGCGACGGACCTGTGCGTGCTGGCGACCGCCATCGACGCCTCCGCCGAGGACTACGACGTCTGGATCCCCGCCGACGCGGCCCAGGCCGAGGACGATGCCAAGCACGCGCGGGCGATACGCATCCTCGAAGCCTCTTTCAAGCTCTCCACCGATCCCTGGTGCGCCGACGCAGGCGACGACGCGCCAGGGCAAACGTAAGGGCGGCGCGATGAAATGCGCGCCTCCAACATCGGGAAGGTCTAACACGCCGGCTCTAGGCTGAAACCTCAGTCACCCCAACCGGAGCCCGACATGGCGATCAAGACCCTGGAAGACCTCTTCCTGCACGAACTGTCCGACCTCTACAGCGCCGAGAAGCAGCTCACCAAGGCGCTGCCGCGCCTGGCCCGCGCCGCCGCCGAGCCGCAACTCGCCGACGCCTTCACCGCGCATCTGGAGGAAACCCGCGGTCAGGTCGAGCGCATCGACCGGATCGTCGAGACGCTCGACCTCAAGCTCAAGCGCATCAAGTGCGCCGCCATGGAAGGGCTGGTGGAGGAGAGCAGGGAGGTCATCGATTCCATCGCCGAGGGCCCGGTACGTGACGCCGCGCTCATCGGCGGCGCGCAGCGCGTCGAGCATTACGAGATCGCCGCCTACGGGACCCTGGCGGCCCTGGCCAAGCAGCTGGGCTACAAGGATGCGCTGCCCCTGATCCTGGAGACGCTGGAGGAGGAGAAGAGCACCGACGCCAAGCTGACCGAACTGGCCGAACGCGGCGGAAACCAGGCAGCGGCCCAGGCCGCCTAACCGGAGCGCATCATGACCACGATCGAAGACACCCTGCTGGACTGGCTGCGCAACGCCCATGCCATGGAGCAGCAGGCCGAACAGATGCTGCAGGCGCAGGCCGCGCGCATCGAGCATTATCCGGAACTGAAGGCGAGGATCGAGCAGCACCTGGTGGAGACGCAAGGCCAGCAGCGCATCCTCGAGCAGTGCCTGGAACGCCTGGGCAGTGCGCCGTCCCTCATCAAGGATACGTTGGGCAAGGCCGCCGCGTTCGGCCAGGCCATCGGCGGCTCGATGAACGCCGACGAGATCGTGAAGGGCTCCATCGCCAGCTATGTCTTCGAGCAGATGGAGATCGCCACCTACACCACGCTGATCGCCGCCGCGCGCGCCGCCGGCGACCTGGAAACGGTCAGGGCCTGCGAACAGATCCTGCCGCAGGAACAGGCCATGGCCCAATGGCTCGCCGACCACCTGCCGGTGGTGACCGAGGCATTCCTGGTGCGTGAGGCATCGCCCGGCGTGACGGCCAAGCGCTAGTCCCGGATGCCCGATCCGGTCTGGAGGCGGCCCGCATGGCGGGCCGCTTTTTTTTATCCTGCTGCGTCGTCCGCCTCGATGGGGCTTCCGACGTTCGCATACCGTGGCGTACGTTCGACAGGCGGATCGCGCCGGGGTGGTCGCGACGATGGCATGGGCAGCCTCGATGGTTCATCCGCCATGGCCGCCACGCTCGATGACGTGGTGAAGTCGGCACTACGCCTGCGGGGAGCTAAGCGCCGCTATACAGATGGATGGCCGCGCAGCACGGAACAGGGCATGAGGATCACAAGCGGCCGTCCCTTACACGGATGACTAACGTGAACCTTGAGCTAATGCAGGAGGGGGGTGTGCCGAGGTAACAAGAACGATGTTGAACAGCAACAGCGCGCGTGTCCTGATCGTGGATGACGATCGAGAATTTGCGGAGTCCGCGGCGGAAGTCGTCCGGTATCACAACATGTCCGCGCGCGTGGTCGGCTCGGTCGCCGAAGCCACCGAGGCAACGCGTCAGGAAGGATTCGATCTGCTGCTGCTCGACGTCATGCTGCCCGACGGGAGTGCGTTCGACGTCCTGGACAACCTGTCCGGCATGGCCACCTCCAGCATCGTGCTGATGACAGGGTCGCCGAGCATCGCCACTGCCGCGCGCGCGGTGTCCTCGCCGGCGCTGGCCTATCTGCTCAAGCCGCTCGCGCCCGACCGGCTGGAGCAGCTGCTCGACCAGGCCGCGCTCAGGCTGCGGGCACGCACGCAGGCTGCCGGCGATGCCTCCTGGGTGAGCGCGTGCCGCGAGATGGACGACGTGTCCGACATGGTCGGCCAGATCGCGGGCACCGATCTGTCGGCGCTGATCACCGGTGAAAGCGGAACCGGGAAGGAACTGGTGGCGCAGGCCATCCACCAGCGCAGCGGCAGGCGCGGGGCGATGGTGGAGGTCAACTGTGGCGCCCTCTCCGAGGAGTTGCTGGCCAGCCAGCTGTTCGGCCACGAGCGCGGGAGTTTCACCGGTGCGCACCAGCGCCACATCGGCTTCGTCGAACGCGCCGATCAGGGCACGCTGTTCCTGGACGAGGTGACCGAGATGTCCCTCGGGCTGCAGGTGTACCTGCTGCGGATGCTGGAGAGCAAGCGCTACGAACGCGTGGGCGGGACGGTGGTCAATACCGTGGACCTGCGCGTCGTCGCGGCGACCAACCGCGACCCGCGCCAGGCGATCTCCGAAGGCAGGCTGCGCGAGGATCTCTACTTCCGCCTGGCGGACGTGACCATCCACCTGCCTCCGCTGGTGGCGCGATCCGGGGACGCCGCCCTGCTTGCGCAGCATTTCCTCGATCAGCTGAATCGGATCGCCGGAACAAGCAAGTCCTTGAGTCCCCGCAGCATCGTGCTGATCCTGGAGCACGGCTGGCCGGGCAATGTGCGTGAACTGAAGAGCGCGGTGCGACGCGCGTTCTATCTCTCCAAATCAGAGCTGGTCGAGCCGCTGCTGGTCGCCGTCCCCCGGCCCAGCGCGGCCAAGGAGGAGGCGCCCGGCATCCCGGTTGGGCTGACCTGGGCGGAACTGGAGGAGAAGGCGCTGACCGACGCCCTGATCCGCCACGGCAACGACAAGACCGCCGCTGCCAAGGCCCTGGGGATCAGCGTGCGCACCGCGCACAACCGTCTGGCCCGGCGACGCGCGCATGATTGATCCGTCCGCCGGTGATCCGGACGAGCATCACACTCATCAGTTCCGGAACGATCTCAACGCCATGATCATGGCGCTGCACGCGCAGCGCTACGCGCTGGAGCGCGGGGACCAGACCGCCACGCTCGAGAACCTGCGCAGGATGGAGCGCGCGGTGCAGCGGCTGTTGGCGCTGGTGGAGACCCGCGGCGCTCATCCGGGCAGGAAGAAGATCGGGTGAATCACGAGGGGCCCTGGTGTTCCGCAGGTCGAACCGGGTCAATGCGTTAGGCAATTTTAATGATCGATGGAAACGGCGCCCACATCGGGAAAACGTCTGGAAGCCCAGACTCCGTCGGCACCTTGGATCGATCGAGGAGCCGTTGGATGTTCTGGAAGCGCAATGGGTTGTCGCTCGTTCTGCTGGCACTGACGCTGCTCTTCATCGCCGGGCAGATCGCCGCCGGTCATGCGACCTACAACGAGGAACGGGTGGAGCACGGCCGTGCCGCGATCGGCGTGCTGGCCTACTTGGGCAGCGGCCACTTCGTGTCGGCGCTCTTCGAGAACTGGGAAAGCGAGTTTCTGCAGATGGGCATGTATGTGCTGCTCACGATCCATCTGCGGCAGGTGGGCTCGGCCGAGTCGCGGCCACTCGATCCAAGCGAGGAGACCGTTGAAATCGATCCGGGCAAGGCGCCGTGGCCCGTCCGCCGGGGCGGGTCTGGCTGTGGCTGTACGAGCGATCGCTTGCCATCGCGTTCGCCCTTCTGTTCCTCCTGAGCTTCTGCCTGCACGGCTATGGGAGCTGGCGCAACCATGTGGACGAGCGCCTCATGGAAGGCAAGCCACCCGTCAGCCTCGCGTCGCACCTGGCGAGCCCGGACTTCTGGTTCGAATCCATGCAGAACTGGCAGAGCGAGTTTCTCGCGGTCCTGTCGATCGTGCTGCTGAGCATCTGGCTCAGGCAGAAGGATTCCTCGCAATCCAAGCCGGTGGCTGCGCCTCATTCCCAGACCGGTAGTTAGGAGGATGCCATGAGCATGAAGACCAGGTTCAACAACATGGCCAAGAAGGCCGCCTATGCCGCGGGCACGCCGTGGGCCTTCGGCACGGCGGCGCTGGCGGTGGTGCTGTGGGGCTTCAGCGGCCCCATCTTCGGCTTCAACGACACCTGGCAGCTGGTGATCAACACCAGCACCACCATCATCACCTTCCTCATGGTGTTCCTGATCCAGCACACGCAGAACGCCGATACCGCCGCGATGCAGATCAAGCTCGACGAACTGATCAATGCCCATCGCGACGCGAACAACGCCCTGCTGGACCTGGAAGAGCTCGACGAGAAGGCGCTGGAGGAGCTGCGCAAGAAGTACGAGGAGTTGGCCCGTGAAGCGCGCGGCCGCATGGGGCGGACCCGCTCGGACACGACCTGAGCGGGTCGCGGCGCCGTCTGCGCAGACGGTGAGGCGCGATGCGCCGCGCGCTGTTAAGAACAGCTCAGTGTTTTCTCGCCACCCGCGCGCTCATCGCTAACGTCCCCTGGTCCAAGGTCTTCCCACACCCACCCAAAGGAGACACGACATGGCGACCGCGTCCACCCAGGGCGACATCCTGAAAACGCTGCGCAGCGAGCACGACGAACTGCGCACGCTGTTCGAGCAGATCAACGAGACGACCGACCGCGCCAAGAAGACGCGCACCGAGTTGTTGTCCAAGGTCGAGGAAGGGCTGCTGCCGCACGCGAAGTGGGAAGAAGAGGTGTTCTACCCGGCGCTGCGCGAGCGTGCCGACCGCGACGGGAAGAAGGCCATTGCCGAGGCCTACCTGGAACATCACGCGGTGGAGGCGGTGGTGATCCCGGAGGTGAAGTCGGCGGCGGTGGACACGCCCGAGTTCGCCGGCGCGGCGAAGGTGTTCGGCGAGCAGATCGACCACCATGCCTCGGAGGAGGAGAGCACCGTCTTCAAGCTCGCCCGCGAGCTCTTCTCCAGGGAGGAACTGGCGCAGTTCGACGAGGACTATGCGCAGTGGAAGGCCTCCGCCTCCGGCCTGGCCGCGATCGGCGCCGAGAAATTGAAGGGGGCCGCCAAGGGTGCGGTCAGGGCGATGTCGCACTGACCGGCGCGCGCTCTGCGCCCACACGAGAGGAGTGAGGACATGATTTCCCGCACAGCCGACGACAAGCCGCAGACCAATCTGAAGAATCCGGAAGCCAAGCACGACGAGGCGCTGGAGGAGACCTTCCCGGCGAGCGACCCCATCTCGCCGTTCGTGCCGGCGGTGAAGGACGAGGGCACCCAGGCACACCGCGATGTGGCCAATGCGCACAGCGACCACGCCAAGGGCCACACGCCGGACAAGGTGCTCAACGACGAGAAGGCGCTGCGGAAGCATCACGACAAGCCGGAGGATCCCAAGCAATCGCCGGTCGACCCGGAACGGGACTACGCCGATCCGAGCGGGCAGCGGGATTGAGGGCTGCCCCAGCCGATTCCATCCCCCGGGCCGACCCGGGGGATTTGGGCTGGATCCGACGCTCCGGCCGGGTGCCGCCAGAAAAGCTTCCGCCATCGTTTCTGCAGGGGCGGAGACCATCTACTCACGCGATTCGTCAGGGCGCGCCATCCCGCTTTCGCGGGAACGACGGCTTAGGGCCGTCTCGCGAGATCGAGCCGGCACTTTCTGCTCCCGCATACGGCCTTGCTGCATCGCGACGTAGGTGGGCCTGCAGAGTGGGCCTGCAGAGACTGATGCGGGGTCATGCTGCCCGTTCTCCTGACGCTCCCGTCATCCCGCGCCGCACACGCCGACATGGTCTGAACACCAACATCACGCGGCGTGGCCGCGCTTTCGGCGAGGCTGGGGTTATCGTTTGTTTGTTGCTCCGCGGGCCACCGCCCGCTGCGAGTGCGCCACCCACCCAGCTGGAAGGAACAGCCAGGCATGAATCCCTCATTCGACGTGAAACTCACGCGCCGAGATCTGTTGATCACCGGCGCTGTCTCGACCGCCGGCGCCGCCTCGGCCAGCCTCCCGGCGCCCGCGCAGGCCATGGCCGCGCCGGCCGCCCCGGAGAAGGTCAGCCGCCAGCGCGTCGCCCTGGAGGTCAACGGCAAGCCGGTCACGCTGGAGGTCGATACGCGCACCACGCTGCTGGACGCGCTGCGCGAGCATCTCAAGCTCACCGGCACCAAGAAGGGCTGTGACCACGGCCAGTGCGGTGCGTGCACGGCGCTGGTGGACGGGCGCCGCATCAACACCTGCCTGACCTTCGCGGTCATGCACGAGGGCAGCAAGGTCACCACGATCGAAGGCCTGGGCCAGCCCGGCAACCTGCACCCGATGCAGGCCGCCTTCGTCAAGCACGACGGCTATCAGTGCGGCTACTGCACGCCAGGGCAGATCTGCTCGGCGGTGGCGGTGCTGGACGAGATCAAGCAAGGAGTCCCCAGCCACGTCACCGGCGATCTGGAGGCCAGACCCAGGTTCACGGTCGACGAGGTGCGCGAGCGCATGAGCGGCAACATCTGCCGCTGCGGTGCCTACTCGAACATCGTCGAGGCGATGGCCGAGGTGGCGGGAGAGCGCGCATGAAGGCCTTCTCCTACGAGCGCGCCGGCTCGGCCAGGGAGGCCGCCGCCGCGCTGCTGAAGACGCCGAACGCGAAGTTCATCGCCGGCGGCACCAATCTGATCGACCTGATGAAGCTGCAGATCGAGACGCCCACCCACCTGGTGGACGTCAACGGCGTCGGGCTGGACAGGATCGAACCGACCGAGGAGGGCGGCCTGCGCATCGGCGCCCTGGTGCGCAACACCGACCTGGCGGCCGACAAGGTCGTGCGCCGCGACTATCCGCTGCTGTCGCGCGCGCTGGTCTCCGGCGCCTCGGGGCAGCTGCGCAACCGCGCGACCACCGCGGGCAACCTGCTGCAGCGCACGCGCTGCCCGTACTTCTACGACACCGCGCAGGCCTGCAACAAGCGCGTGCCCGGCAGTGGCTGCGCGGCGATGGAGGGGTTCAACCGGACGCTGGCCATCGTCGGCGCCAGCCCGGCCTGCATCGCCACGCATCCCAGCGACATGGCCGTGGCCCTGCGCGCACTGGACGCGACGGTGGAGACCACCGACGCCGAGGGCAGGACCCGGCGCATCCCGCTGGACCTGCTGTATCGCGCGCCGGGCACCACGCCGCATCTTGAAACCACGCTGGAACGCGGCGAGTTCATCACGGCCGTGACCCTGCCCAGGCCGGTCGGTGGCACGCAGGTCTATCACAAGGTACGCGACCGGGCGTCCTACGCCTTCGCGCTGGTATCGGTGGCGGCGATCGTGCAGCGCGACGGCAGCGGCGCGGTGGCGCTGGGTGGCGTGGCGCACAAGCCCTGGCGCAAGCCGGAGGCGGATGCGGCCATGCCCCAGGGCGCCAAGGCGGTGGTCGGCCAGCTGCTGGCCGGCGCCAAGACATCCGAACACAACGCCTTCAAGGCGCCGCTGGTCGAGCGGGCGCTGGGCGCGATCCTGGCCGACGCGAGGGCCCGAGCATGAAATTCGACACGCCCGCCACCACCAATCCGATCGATCAGGGCAAGGTCGTCGGCCGCGCCCACGACCGCATCGAGGGCCCGCTCAAGACCACCGGCACCGCGCCCTATGCCTACGAGCGCCACGACGTGGCCCAGGGCCAGGTCTATGGCTATCCGGTGTGCGCCACCATCGCCAAGGGCCGTATCCGCGCGATCGACACCGACGCGGCCAAGGCCGCACCCGGCGTGCTCGGCATCGTCACCGCGGCCAACGCCGGCAAGCTGGGCAAGGGCAAGATGAACACGGCGCACCTGCTCGGCGGCCCGGAGATCCAGCACTACCACCAGGCCGTGGCGCTGGTGGTGGCCGAGACCTTCGAACAGGCACGCGCCGCCGCGCACCTGATCAAGGTCGACTACACCCGCAGCGACGGCGCCTTCGACCTGGCCAAGGCCAAGGATGCGGCGAAGATGCCCAGCGATTCGCCGGACAACAAGGACACCGCGCACGGCGATTTCGCCGGCGCCTTCGCCAGCGCGCCGGTCAAGCTGGATGCCACCTACACCACGCCTGGCCACAGCCACGCGATGATGGAGCCGCATGCGTCCATCGCGCAGTGGGAAGGCGAGCGGCTGACGCTGTGGACGTCCAACCAGATGATCGCCTGGAGCGTGGGCGATGTCGCGCTGACCCTGGGCATCCCGAAGGAGAACGTGAGGCTGGTGTCGCCCTACATCGGCGGCGGATTCGGCGGCAAGCTGTTCGTGCGTTCCGACGCGCTGCTGGCCGCGCTGGGCGCAAGGGCGGTGGGCAGGCCGGTCAAGGTGACGCTGCCCCGCCCGTTGATCATCAACAACACGACCCATCGACCGGCCACGCTCCAGCGCATCCGCCTGGGCGCCACGCGCGACGGCAGGATCACCGCGTTCGGCCACGAGAGCTGGTCGGGCGATCTGGAAGGCGGCCAGCCGGAGACCGCGGTCTCGCAGAGCCAGCTGCTGTATGCGGGCGAGAATCGCATGACCGCCATGCGCCTGGCCGTGCTCGACCTGCCCGAGGGCAACGCAATGCGCGCGCCGGGCGAGGCCTCGGGGATGATGGCGCTGGAAGTGGCCATGGACGAGCTGGCCGAGAAGCTCGGCATGGACCCGGTCGAGCTGCGCATCCGCAACGACACCCAGGTCGATCCCAACCATCCCGAGCGACCGTTCTCGCAGCGGCACATGGTCGAATGCCTGCGCACCGGCGCGGAAAAGTTCGGCTGGAGCAAGCGCAGCGCCAAGCCCGGCACCCGCCGCGAAGGGCGCTGGCTGATCGGCATGGGCATGGCCACCGCCTTCCGCAACAACCTCAACATGAAGTCCGGCGCGCGCGTGCGCCTGGGCGCCGACGGCGCAGTCACGGTGCAGACCGACATGACCGACATCGGCACCGGCAGCTACACCATCATCGCCCAGACCGCCGCCGAGATGCTGGGCGTGCCGCTGGAGCGGGTGAAGGTGGAACTGGGCGATTCGTCCTTCCCGGTCTCGGCCGGCTCGGGCGGGCAGTGGGGCGCCAACAGCTCCACCGCCGGCGTGTACGCCGCCTGCGTCAAGCTGCGCGAGGCCGTGGCAGGCAAGTTCGGGATGGACACGAACAGCGCCCGCTTCGAGGACGGCATGGTCGTGGCCGGCGGCCAGCGCAAGAAGCTGGCCGACGCGGCGGCCGATGGCGAACTGGTCGCCGAGGACAAGATGGAATACGGCGACCTGGCCAAGAAGTACCAGCAGTCCACCTTCGGCGGGCACTTCGTCGAGGTCGCGGTGGATAGCGCCACCGCCGAGATCCGCATCCGCCGCATGCTCGCGGTGTGTTCGGCAGGCCGCATCCTCAACCCCAAGTCCGCGCGCAGCCAGGTCATCGGTGCGATGACCATGGGCGCCGGCGCGGCGTTGATGGAGGAACTGGTGGTGGACAAGCGCCTGGGCTTCTTCGTCAACCACGACCTGGCCGGCTATGAGGTACCGGTCCATGCCGACATCCCGCACCAGGAGGTGATCTTCCTGGAAGAGACCGACCCGATCGTCTCGCCGATGAAGGCCAAGGGCGTGGGCGAGCTGGGCATCTGCGGCGTGGCCGCGGCGATCGCCAACGCGGTCTACAACGCCACCGGCGTGCGCGTGCGCGACTACCCGGTGACGCTGGACAAGCTGCTCAAGGAGATGCCGGCGCCAGCCCTGACGGCCTAAGCATCTGACAGCGCGGTGGCTCCTCGGTTCGGTCCGCCCTCTATGGCTAACCCAGGAAGGGGAGCGGATGTGGCCGCCTCATGCTTCTGTGGGAGCCGCCATGGCGGCGATGGGACTTTCCCGGTAGGGCCTCGTCGCCGTCAGGGCGGCTCCCACGGGAACGGGATTGGCATTCCGCGAGGACCAACCGCAGTTGCCGCCGCCGGGAACCGTCCAGGCTCGCGCTCAGCCCAACCGGCCAGATCGAGGCCCCGCCTGATGGATCAGAACGCCGTTCGATTTTCGACCCGAAGTCCTCGGCGTGATGCGCGAGGCAGCGGTTCGGCCGGTGGGGGCCGCGGCTAGCGAGGCAGGAAGCCGAGCGCCTTCAGGCGGGGAGGATGCCCTGATCAAGGGAAAAGCGGATACCGCCCGCGGGCCGCTGCCCCTCCGAAGCCAAAAAATGCTCAAACGCCGCGATCTCCCGACCTGAAGAAGAAGAACCAAAAAACGGTTTGACCGATCCCGGAAGTGCCATTACTATTTGCGCCCCGATCGGCCCCAGGGCTCGCATCGAGGGCGGTTAGCTCAGCGGTAGAGCATTGCCTTCACACGGCAAGGGTCGCAGGTTCGATCCCTGCACCGCCCACCAAGTCATACGAAAAAGCCGGCCTCGCGCCGGCTTTTTCGTGCCTGTCGCGCCAGGCCGGCGCAATACCTGCGCCGGCCCGCCGCCTGTCGCCTCAGCTCAGCACTTCCTCCAGGATGCGCTTGCCATCGTGGCGCGCATCCTGTTCGGCGTCCTGCTCCTGCCCGGCCTTGGACTTCATCAGCGGGCAGTGCGCGCTCATGTAGTCGATCTCCAGGTTGAGGCGTTCGAGCAGGAAGTCGACGAAGGCGCGCACCTTGGGCGACTGCACGTGGCCGCGCGGGAAGACCGCGTTGAGCTCGTACTCGCCGCCGGTCCAGCCGGCCAGCACACGCTGCACCAGGCCAGCCTCGACGAAGGGCTTGACCATGACGTCGGCCGAGAGCAGCAGGCCCTCGCCGCACAGCAGCGCCCCCTTGAGCGCGGAGGGATCGTTGGCCACCAGGATCGGGTTGATCGCGAACTCGCGCGGCCCGTTGCCATCGTTCAGCGACCAGCTGTAGCTGTGGCCCTGGCGGTGCTTGGTCATGGCGAAGGTGCGGTGGTACTGCAGATCGTCCGGATGCAGCGGCTCGCCATGCCGCGCGATGTAGCTGTTGGCGGCGAACACCTGCGTGTACAGCACCCCCAGCTTGCGCGCGATCAGGTTGGAGTCGGGCAGGTTGCCCAGGCGCAGGGCCACATCGACCTCGCCGCCGATCAGGTCCATCGGCTCGTTGCTCAACAGCATCTCCACCCGCACTTCCGGGTGGCGAGCGTGGAACTCGCCCAGCAGCGGGGCGATCTTGTCGATGCCGATGGCGTAGGGCGCGGTGACGCGCAGCCAGCCGCGCGGGCCGGCGTGCAGCTGGCCGACGGCGCTCTCGGCCTCGGCCAGTTCGCGCGCGATGCGCTGGCAGTGCTCGTAGTAGACGTTGCCGGCCTCGGTCAGGCCGAGCTTGCGGGTGGTGCGGTGCAGGAGCTGCGCGCCCAGGCGCGTTTCCAGCTCCTGGACCTTGCGGCTGACGGTGGTCTTGGGCAGCCGCAGCGCGCTGGCGGCGCCGACGAAGCTGCCCTTCTCGACCACCTTGACGAAGATCAGGGTGTCGTTGAGATCGTGGGACATGGCTGTCCTCCTAGGCGGGGAGAGAGATTGGACCGGAGACGGGATGATTATTCCCCTAAATCTGGACTAATCAAGTCCTCCATGCAGGCCTAAGGTGGCGGCCTGTTCCGATCAACCGGCCAACCGCCATGTCTCTGCTGACCCGCCTGCGCCGCCTCCTGGCCCCCGAGAACCGTAGGAAAATGGAGATTTCACCTGTCTCCACCCTGCTACGCGCCCGGCAGGACGCGGGTTTCCGGGACTTCGCCCCCAGCCGTCGCAACCAGCTGGGCGTGGCCCGCGTGTCGCTGCGTGGCAAGCGGCGGCTGGGTCATGATTTCGGGATTATCCCTATGGTGGGAGGAAAACTCCCGTGAGTGGGATGATCAAGCCGGCGGCCCCGCTGCCCGCCTCACTCGTGCTCGGCGCCGATGGCGCCGCCGGCGCCGGCGTGGTCGCGGCGCTGATCGAGGCCGGCTGCCCGGTCATCGCCGTGGGCGCGCCGGGCGAGGTGATGGATGCGCTGGCGCAGGCCCATGGCGACGAGCCCGGCCTGCACCTGCTGCGCCAGCCGCTGCCCCTGGACGAGGCCCAGGCCGCGGCGCTGGCCGCGCAGGTGCGGGCGCACGGCGCGCCGCTGCATGCCGTGTTCGCGCACCTGTTCGCGCCCTCGACCAGCGGTCGCCTGCTGGACCAGCCGGCGACGCGGCTGGAGCAGCGCCTGTCCCACGACGTCGTGGCGCACCTGAGCGTCGCCCGCCACCTGCTGCCGCTGCTGCAGGATCGGGACGGCACCAGCCACTACGTGATGATCGGCGGGCCGGCCACCGAGTGCGGCTGGGCCGGACATGGCCATGCCTCGATCGGCTCGGCCGCGCTGCACATGCTGGCCAAGGTGCTGCACGAGGAAGCCGCGCCGCTGGGCGTGCGCGTGCAGCTGCTGGCCGTGGCCCATCCGCTGTCCACCCCGGAGAACCGCGCCCACGCCTGCGCCAACTGGCCCGATGCGCTGAGCGTGGGCCGCCGCGCCGTCGAGCTGCTGCGTCCGGCCGCGTCCGGCCGGGTCCGCGCCGTCGTGCCCTTCGACGCGGCCTGGGTGCCGCCGCCGGTGCGCACGCTGTTCGACGCCTTGCCCCGATCGTCCACCGTCTCTCCGCTTGACCTCAACCGTGGTTGAGGTCGCAACCTCGCCGCGCCTTTCCTGTTTCCCCATACGAGCATCCGTCATGAATCCTTCCCGCGCTGACTCCTTCTTCCGCGCCCGTCGCCTGTCTTCCTTCGCGCTGCTGGCCCTGTCGGTGGCGGTGATCGCCGGCTGCAACAGCAACGCCGCCGAGACCGCCGCACCGCCGCCGCCCGCGGTGAGCGTCGCCCCGGTGCTGGTCAAGCCCATCCGCCAGTGGGACGAGTTCAGCGGCCGCATCGAGGCGGTGCAGAGCGTGCAGCTGCGCCCGCGCGTGTCCGGCTACATCGAGTCGGTGAACTATCGCGAGGGCGACGAGGTCAAGGCCGGCACCGTGCTGTTCACCATCGATGCGCGCAGCTACCGCGCCGCGCTGGCCCAGGCCCAGGCCCAGCTGGCGCGCGCGCGCAGCGCCGCCAGCCAGTCCACCGGCGAGGCCGAACGCGCGCGCAAGCTGGCCGAGCAGCAGGCCATGTCCACCGAGCTGTACGAACAGCGCCGTGCCACCGCCAGCGAGGCCGCCGCCGAGGTCCAGGCCGCGCAGGCCGCGGTGGATGCCGCGCGCCTGGACCTGGAATGGACCAAGGTGCGCGCACCCATCGACGGCCGCGCCGGCCGTGCGCTGGTGACCGCCGGCAACCTGGTCGGCGCCGGCGATGCGGCCAGCGTGCTGACCACGGTGGTGTCCGACCAGGTGCAGGTGCACTTCGACGCGGACGAGACGACCTTCCTGCGCTATGCCGAACTGGCGCGCAAGGGCCAGCGGCCCAGCGGCCGCGAGGGCGGCCTGCCGGTGCAGGTGGCGCTGGTCGGCGAGGACGGCTATCCGCACGCCGGGCAGGTGGACTTCGTCGACAACCAGCTCTCGCCCGGCACCGGCACCATCCGCGTCCGCGCGCTGATGGACAACGCCGACCGCAGCCTGGTGCCCGGCCTGTACGCGCGCGTGCGCCTGCCGGGCAGCGGTGAGTTCAAGGCGATGCTGGTCGACGATGCGGCCATCCTCACCGACCAGGACCGCAAGTACGTCTACGTGGTCGACGCGCAGGGCAAGGCGCAGCGCCGCGACGTGCAGCTGGGCCGCCTGGCGGACGGGCTGCGCATCGTCAACGGCGGGCTGCAGGCTGGCGACAAGGTCGTGGTCGAAGGCGTGCAGAAGATCTTCATGCCCGGCATGCCGGTGCAGGCCAAGACCGTGGCCATGCAGCCGGCGGCCAAGCCGGCTGAGCAGCGCACCACCGCGATGAACTAGTACGGCCGGGTGGGGTGGGAGCCGCCCTGGCGGCGATCGGGCTTTCCAGGTAAGGCCCATCGCCGCATGGCGACTCCCATCTCCACCCCACAGGCAGGAATGCAAGAACGCAATGAAGTCTCTCCCCGGGAAAGGGGAGAGGGCGGCGTCGCTCACCTCAGGAACACCACCCCATGAACATTTCCAGATTCTTCATCGACCGGCCGATCTTCGCCGCCGTCCTGTCCATCGTGATCTTCGCCGCCGGCCTGATCGCGCTGCCGCTGCTGCCGACCGGCGAGTACCCCGAAGTGGTGCCGCCCTCGGTGGTGGTGCGCACGGTGTACCCCGGCGCCAACCCCAAGGTCATCGCCGAGACCGTCGCCACGCCGCTGGAGGAGCAGATCAACGGCGTCGAGAACATGATGTACCTCAAGTCGGTGGCCGGCTCGGACGGCGTGCTGCAGATGACCGTCACCTTCCGTCCCGGCACCGACGCCGACGACGCGGCGGTCAAGGTGCAGAACCGCGTGGCCCAGGCCAACGCGCGCCTGCCCGAGGACGTGCGTCGCCAGGGCGTGACCGTGCAGAAGCAGTCGCCGACCTTCCTGATGGTGGTCCACCTGACCTCGCCCAAGGGCAAGTACGACAGCCTGTACCTGCGCAACTACGCCCGCCTGCACGTCAAGGACGCACTGGCGCGCATCCAGGGCGTGGGCGATGCACAGGTGTTCGGCGGCGGCGATTACGCCATGCGCGCCTGGCTCGATCCCGAGCGCATCGCCTCGCTGGGCCTCAACGCCAGCGACGTGGTCGCCGCCATGCGCGAGCAGAACGTGCAGGTCTCCGCCGGCCAGCTCGGCGCCGAACCCATGCCCGACAGCAAGTTCCTGACCCTGATCAATGCCCAGGGCCGCCTGCGCACCGAGCAGGAGTTCGGCGACATCGTGCTCAAGACCGGCAACGACGGCCAGGTGGTGCGCCTGCGCGACGTGGCGCGGCTGGAACTGGGCGCCGGCGACTACACCCTGCGCTCGCAGCTGGACGGCAAGAACGCGGTCGGCATCGGCATCTTCCAGGCGCCGGGCGCCAATGCGCTGCAGATCCGCGATGAGGTCATCGCGACCATGGACGAGCTGACCAAGCAGTTCCCCGAGGACGTCAAGTACGAGGCGGTTTACGACACCACCATCTTCGTGCGCGATTCGATCAGCGCGGTGGTGCACACCCTGCTGGAGGCCGTGCTGCTGGTGGTGCTGGTGGTGATCCTGTTCCTGCAGACCTGGCGCGCCTCGATCATCCCGCTGATCGCCGTGCCGGTGTCGGTGGTGGGCACCTTCGCCGCGCTGTACCTGCTGGGCTTCTCGATCAACACCCTGACCCTGTTCGGCCTGGTGCTGGCGATCGGCATCGTGGTGGACGATGCGATCGTGGTGGTGGAGAACGTCGAGCGCAACATCGAGGAAGGCCTGACCCCGCTGGCCGCCGCGCACCAGGCCATGAAGGAGGTCTCCGGGCCGATCATCGCCATCGCGCTGGTGCTGTGCGCGGTGTTCGTGCCGATGGCCTTCCTGTCCGGCGTGACCGGCCAGTTCTACAAGCAGTTCGCGGTGACCATCGCCATCTCCACGGTGATCTCGGCGATCAACTCGCTGACGCTGTCGCCGGCGCTGGCCGCGCGCCTGCTCAAGGGCCACGATGCGCCCAAGGACGCGCTGTCGCGCGGCATGGAGCGGGTGTTCGGCCGCTGGGTGTTCCGCCCGTTCAACCGCTTCTTCAACCGCAGCTCGGACCGCTACCAGGGCACGGTCTCGCGCATCCTCGGCCGTCGCGGCATTGTGTTCGCGATCTACATCGGCCTGCTGCTGGCCACCGGCGTGATGTTCAAGGCGGTGCCGGCCGGCTTCATCCCGACCCAGGACAAGATGTACCTGATCGCCGGCGTGAAGCTGCCCGAAGGCGCCTCGATCGAGCGCACCGACGCGCTGCTGCGCAAGGTCTCGGACATCGCCATGCACACCGAGGGCGTGGCGCACACGATCTCCTTCCCCGGCCTCAACGCGCTGCAGTTCACCAACACGCCCAACACCGGCGTGGTGTTCCTGCCGCTCAAGCCGTTCGCCGAACGGCACCGCAGCGCGCTGGAGATCAATGCCGAGATCAACCAGAAGATCTCCTCGCTGGGCGAGGGCCTGACCTTCTCGATGATGCCGCCGCCGATTTTGGGCCTGGGCAACGGCAACGGCTACCAGATGTTCATCGAGGATCGTGGCAACCTGGGCTACGGCGCGCTGCAGAATGCGGTCAGCCAGTTCCAGGGCGCGGTGTCGCAGGTGCCGGGCATGAGCTTCCCGATCGGCACCTACCAGGCCAACGTGCCGCAGCTGGACGCGCAGGTGGACCGCACCAAGGCCAAGGCGCAGGGCGTGGCGCTGACCGACCTGTTCGATACCCTGCAGACCTACCTGGGCTCGGCCTACGTCAACGACTTCAACCAGTTCGGCCGCACCTGGCAGGTGATCGCCCAGGCCGACGCGCCGTACCGCGAGACCGTCGAGGACATCGGCCGCCTGAAGGTGCGCAACGCCGCCGGGCAGATGGTGCCGGTGGGTTCGATGGTGGACATCAAGCAGACCTACGGCCCCGATCCGGTGCTGCGCTACAACGGCTATCCGGCCGCCGACCTGGCCGGTGAGGCCGACGCGCGCGTGCTGTCCTCGGCCGAGGCGATGCAGAAGCTGACCGACCTGGCCGCCCAGGTGCTGCCCAACGGCATGCACATCGAATGGACCGACCTGAGCTACCAGCAGGCCAGCCAGGGCAAGGCGGCGATGGTGGTGTTCCCGCTGGCGGTGATGCTGGCCTTCCTGGTGCTGGCCGCGCTGTACGAAAGCTGGACCCTGCCGCTGGCGGTGATCCTGATCGTGCCCATGACGCTGCTGTCCGCGCTGTTCGGCGTGTGGCTCAGCGGCGGCGACAACAACGTGTTCGTGCAGGTCGGCCTGGTGGTGCTGATGGGCCTGGCGTGCAAGAACGCGATCCTGATCGTCGAGTTCGCCCGCGAGCTGGAGTTGGGCGGCAAGGGCATCGTCGAGTCCGCCCTGGAAGCCTGCCGCCTGCGTCTGCGCCCGATCGTGATGACCTCCATCGCCTTCATCGCCGGCACCGTGCCGCTGGTGTTCTCGCATGGCGCCGGTGCCGAGGTGCGCGCGGCCACGGGCGTGACGGTGTTCGCCGGCATGCTGGGGGTGACCCTGTTCGGCCTGTTCCTGACCCCGGTGTTCTACGTGGCACTGCGCAAGCTGTCCGGCCGTCAGCTGGTCCACCACGACGCGGCCCCGGCCCTGGCGCAGACCCATCCGCAAAGCGTGCACTGAGCGCGTCCTTCCTTCTCGTTTCCACCACGGAGCTATGACATGAACACTTCCCAGAAGATCGCGCTGGTCACCGGCGCCACCCGCGGCATCGGCGCCGAGACCGTGCGCCAGCTGGCCCAGGCTGGCGTGCATGTGATCCTGGCCGGCCGCAACCAGGAGGCCGCGGCGCAGGCCGCGAAGACGCTGCAGGCCGAAGGCCTGTCGGTCGAGGCGCTGCAGCTGGACGTCACCGACACGGCCAGCATCACCGCCGCGGTGCAGGCCGTGCAGGGCCGCCACGGCAAGCTGGACATCCTGGTCAACAACGCCGGCATCGTCGCCGACGAGAGCGGCAAGCCGCCTTCGGAACAGTCGCTGCAGACCTGGCGCAAGACCTTCGACACCAACCTGTTCGGCCTGGTCGAGACCACCCAGGCGTTCCTGCCGCTGATCAAGGCCTCCGACGCCGGCCGCATCGTCAACGTGTCCAGCGCGCTGGGCTCGCTGACCCTGCACAGCGACCCGGACTCCTTCATCTACCACTTCAAGATCCCGGCCTACGACGTGTCCAAGAGCGCGGTCAACGCCTGGACCATCCACCTGGCCTACGAGCTGCGCGACACGCCGGTCAAGGTCAACACCGTCCATCCGGGCTACGTGAAGACCGAGATGAACTACAGCGACGGCGAGCAGCGCGGCGAGATCGACGTGCCCGAAGGCGCCAAGACCAGCGTGCAGATGGCGCTGATCGGCGCCGACGGCCCGACCGGAAGTTTCACCTACCTGGGACAGGTGCTGCCATGGTGAGGAATGTGTTGGGCATCGGCGTCGCCTCGGCGCTGCTGGCCGCGTGCACGGTCGGGCCGGACTACGTGCGTCCCGACGCGCCGCGCGCCGAGACCTTCGTGCAGGCGCCGGCGACCGCGCAGGTCGCCGGTGGCGAGACCACGGCCGAGCGCGAGTTCTGGCGCGCGTTCGACGATCCGCAGCTGTCCACGCTGGTCGAACGCGCGCTGCTGCAGAACCACGATGTGCGCATCGCCCTGGCGCGCTACGACCAGGCCCGCGCGCTGTCCCGCGACGCCAGCTACGCGCGGCTGCCGCAGCTGGACGCCAATGCGCAGGCCGAGCGCGTGCGCAGCAGCGCCGACCAGGCGCCGGGCGTGGACCGCGATGGGCGCGATACGCACAACTACGTCGGTGGCCTGGGCGTGAGCTGGGAGCTGGATCTGTTCGGCCGCCTGCGTCGCGCCAGCGAGGCCAGCCATGCCGATGCGCAGGCCGCCTCGGCCGACCTGGCCGCCATGCAGGTGGCCATCGCCGCCAGCGTGGCGCAGGGCTGGTTCGAGCTGCGCGGACTGCAGGCGCAGCTGGACATCGCCCGCGAGAACGCCGCCACGCAGGAGCGCACCCTCAAGCTGCTGCAGGCGCGCACGGAGGCCGGCTTCAGCGACGCCTTCGACGTCGACCGCGGCCGCGCGCAGCTGGAAGCCACGCTGGCGCGGATTCCCTCGCTGGAAGCGGCCGAGGCCGTGGCGGCCAACCGCATCGCGGTGCTGGTGGGCGCCACGCCCGAGTCGATGGCGGCCGAGCTGATGACCAGCGGCGCGTTGCCGACGCTGCCGGCGGCGCCGCTGCCGGGCACGCCGTCGGATCTGCTGCGTCGGCGGCCGGACGTGGCCGCCGCCGAGCGTCGGGTGGCCGCGGCCACCGCGCGCGTGGGCGTGGCCACGGCGGATCTGTTCCCGCGCTTCAGCCTGGGGGCGCTGTTCGGCACGCAGGCCTTGGGCAGCGGCGCGCTGTTCGCCCGTGACAGCGAGACGCGCGTGCTGTCGCTGGGTCTGGACGGCGGCTTCCTCAACGTCGGACGGGTGCGTGCGCGTATCGCCGCGGCCAACGCCCAGAGCGCGCAGGACCTGGCCGCCTACCAGCAGACCGTGCTGCGCGCGCTGGAGGACACCGAGAACGCGCTGGTGCGCGTGGACCGCAGCCGCACCGAGCTGGCGCACCTGGACCAGGCGGCGCAGGCCGGCACGCGCGCGGCACAGGTCGCGCGCCTGCGGCTGGACAACGGCGCGATCGACACGCTGGACATGCTCGAAGCCGAGCGCACGCGCTTGGAAAGCCAGGACGCGGCGGTCCAGGGGCGCGTCCGCAGCGGCGTGGCGATGGTGCAGCTGTACGCCGCGCTGGCCGGCGGCTGGCCCGAGTACGTCGCGGCCGAAAGCCTGCCGCCGCCGTCGCCCGGTACGGCGGCCGGGGCGCGGGCGGTGGCGCTGCAGGATGTGCGTTGACCCGGGTTTGCGGTGGGCGACGCTGATGCAGGCCACTGTGCGGTCTTGAATCGCGGCGTTCAGGCGTGTTGTCTGGTGCGCTAGCGCGGGTGCGGGTGCGGGTGCGGAGGCGAGGAGGGCGGCGGCACCATGTGGGACCCGCCATGGCGGCGAGTGGCTTTACCGGGAGAGCCTCATCGCCGCCATGGCGGCTCCCACGACAGCAAGCGCCGGAATGACTGCCACGCGCGGCGGTATCGCCGGGTCGGGAAACAGCGCCTCCCCTTTCGCGTAGCGAAGGGGGAGGTTGGGGGGCTTTTGCTCATGCCTTTTGTCTTTCCGCGAAAAGCGACCCATCCCCTCAGTTGCCAGCCGCGACTTCGACCTCCCCTTGGCCTGCGGCCAAAGTGAGGGGTAAATCACTCAGCCATGCAGCTTGATCGCCGTCTGCGCCACGCGGCGGCCCTGGTAGCGGGCGCCGTCCAGGTCGATCTTCGAGGGCTGGCGTGCGCCGTCGCCGCCGGCCAGGGTGGTGGCGCCATAGGGCGCGCCGCCGACGACCTCGTCCAGCGTCATCATTTCCTTGAAGCCATAGTCCACGCCGACCACCACCATGCCGAAGTGCAGCAGGTTGGTGATGATCGAGAACAGCGTGGTCTCCTGGCCGCCGTGCTGGGTGGCGGTGGAGGTGAACGCCGCGCCGACCTTGCCGTGCAGCGCGCCCTTGGCCCACAGGCCGCCGGCCTGGTCGAGGAAGTTGGCCATCTGCGAGGCCATGCGACCGAAGCGGGTGCCCACGCCGATCACGATGGCGTCGTACTGCGCCAGTTCGTCGACCTGGGCAATGGGCGCGGCCTGGTCGAGCTTGTAATGCGAGGCCTTGGCGACGTCCTCGGGCACCAGCTCGGGCACGCGCTTGATGTCCACCTGCGCGCCGGCATCGCGTGCGCCTTCGGCCACGGCCTGGGCCATGGTTTCGATATGCCCATAGGCGGAGTAGTACAGGACGAGGACCTTGGCCATGGCACGCGACTCGCTTTGCGAAAGGAGCGCGGACCGTAGCAGGGGGAAGTTTCAGGTCACGTCATCGCCGTGTCGCGACGCCGGCCTCGTCGAGCAGCTCGCGTACCAGCGTCACATAACGGCGCTGCGCGAGATCCTGCGGGGTCCCGCGCAGGCGCTCCCAGGCCTCGTACTTGGCGCTGCCGACGTAATCGAAGAAGCCGGGCTTGTTGCCGTGCACGTCGCCTTCGGTGCCCTGCTTGTACAGGCCGTACAGGCGCAGCAGGGTGTCGTTGTCGGGCCGCTCGGGCAGGGTCTGGATGTCCAGGGTGGCCTGCTCGAACTCGGTAACGGCGGTCTGGGCCATGGCGCCCGCTTCCAGGGTGGGGAGCGCGCGATCTGAGCACGCCCGCCCGCGCCGGTCACGTTGCGCTGCACAGCGCGCGCCGTTTCTAGCGCGGCACGCGCACCATGCGCTGCAGCAGATGTTCGACGAGGTCCTCGGGCCGGGTGGTGCGGCCCACGTGCGTGGGCGAGACCTGGACGATGGCGCTGCGCCGGGCGGTGAGGAAGTGGAAACGCGCGCGCGGCGGCAGCTGCGCCACCGGGCCGGCGCCCGCATCGCCGCGGCACACCGCCACCAGCGCGTCCAGCCAGGCGCGCGTGGTCTCCAGGTCCAGCGCCGGGGCGAAGGCGCGCAGGCGCGGCTCGTCGATCTCCACCGCGGCCTGCAGCTGGCGCGCGCCGGGGCAGGAGACGATCACCCCGACGTTGATGAACTCCTCGCGCTCCACCCGCGGCACCACGCGGATGACCGCATAGTCATACGTGTGCAGCGTGGGCATCGATGGCCTCCTGCACGAAGGCGGCGCGCGCGTCGCGCCGCCGCTTGAGGTAGTCGACATAGGCCTGGCGATGCGCGGCCACGTCCGCGAAGAACGGCTCGCCCTCCAGCCAGGCGTCGGGTACGGCCGCGGCGATGCGCTCGATCAGCGCATCGGTCAGCCGCGGCGCCAGTTCGGCATCGGCCTGCGCGATATGGTCGGCGAAGGGCAGCAGCACGTGGTCGCGGATCAGCACGAACGGGCGCTCGCAGGCCTGGCCGGCGTGCTCCCAGTCGTGGTGGAAGTACAGCGCCGCGCCGTGATCGATCAGCCAGGGCCGGCGATGCCAGACCATCAGGTTGGGATTGCGCGCGGTGCGGTCGACGTTGCTGATGAAGGCGTCGAACCAGACGATGCGCGAGGCCAGCTGCGCCTCGACCGCCATCGCCGCCGGGTCGTAGTTGAGCGCGCCGGGCAGGTAGTCCAGGCCCAGGTTGAGGCCTTCGCTGGCGCGGATCAGGTCCTGGATCTCCGGATCGGGCTCGGTGCGGGCGAACTCGCGGTCCAGCTCGACCAGAGCGATCTCGGGCACCGGCAGGTCCAGCGCGCGCGCCAGCTCGCCGGCGATGAGCTCGGCGACCAGCGCCTTGGGGCCTTGCCCGGCGCCACGGAACTTGAGCACATACATCCCGTCGTCGTCGGCCTCCACCACGGCGGGCAGCGAGCCGCCTTCGCGCAGCGGAGTGACGTAGCGCGTGGCGTGGACGGTCTTCAGGGGCAGGGGGGCGAGCGACATGGCCGGCAAGCCTAGCCGATGGACCGCGATTCGGGGGAAGGCCGCACGTTGCGGCCAGGCCACCGGGCCTGACTTTCGGCCCAGGGGAGGCGCGCCAGGCCGGTGCTAGAGTCGGGCGGCTGCGTGGCATCGCTGCGCGGCAGCGTCCTTTTCGCCCTCGGGGAATGACATGCAGCTTCAAGGAAAGCGCTGGTCCACGGCGCTCGCCGCCGGCCTGATCGGCCTCTGCGCCACCGGCCCGGCCCTGGCCGGCTACGACGCGCCGCCCGAACACCTGCTCAAGGTGCTCAAGGCGCCGCCGCCGCCGACGCCCAGCGTCGATCCCACCGGCCAGCGCCTGCTGCTGACCACCGCGCAGACCTATCCGTCCATCGAGCGCGTCGCGCGGCCGTACTACAAGCTGGCCGGCGTGCGCCTGGAGCCGGCCAACCGCAGCCGCCACGACACCCAGGCCGGCTACGGCATCCCCGCCTGCGTGGCCGATTTCACCCTGGTGGACATTGCCAGCGGCCAGACCCGCAAGGTCGCGCTGCCCGCCGGCGCCTGCCCGGGCACGGCGATGTGGTCGCCGGACGGCACCCGGTTTGCCTTCCAGAACGTCACCCCGACCACGGTCGAGCTGTGGCTGGGCGATGCGCGCAGCGGCCAGGCGCGCCCGGTGCCGGGCGTGGCGCTCAACCCGATCTTCAACAGTGCCGTGCAGTGGCTGGACGGCAGCAGGACGCTGCTGGTCAAGCGCGTGCCGGCCGGGCAGGGCCCCGCGCCGGTCGACGATGGCGCCTCCGGCCCGGACATCCAGCAGTCGCTGGGCGGGCAGGGCGAGAGCAGCACCTACGAGGCGCGCGATACGCTCAAGAGCCCGCTGGACGAGGCGCGCTTCGTCTACTACGGCACCTCGCAGCTGGCGGTGGTCGATGCGGCCAGCGGCCAGGTGCGCGATGTCGGCGCCCCGGCGATCTACGACGACGTCGACGGCGCGCCCGATGGCGTGCATGTGCGCACCGAGGCGATCCAGGCGCCGTACTCGCACGCGGTGACCTACCAGCGCTTCGCCCGCGACGTGGCGGTGCTGGACGTGTCCAGCGGCAAGTCCACGCTGATCGCGCGGCTGCCGCTGGCCGACCGCGTGCCGGTGCACGGCGTGCCCGAAGGCCCGCGCGAGTTCGGCTGGCGCGCCACCGAGCCGGCCACGCTGCTCTACGCCGAGGCGCTGGACAAGGGCGACTGGAACGTCACCGTGCCGCATCGCGACCGCGTGCTGATGCGCAAGGCACCATTCACCGCCGCGCCGGTGGAGGTCACGCGCACCGCGCAGCGCTTCTCCGGCTATGCCTTCACCGCGCAGCCGGGGGTGTCGTTCCTGTTCGAGTCCGACGAGAACCGGCACTGGCAGACCACGCGCATCGTGGACATCGACAAGCCGGGTGATCAGGGCCGCGTGCTGTGGGACATGTCCAGCGACGAGCTGTACAAGGACCCGGGCATGTTCGTGTACCGGCGCCTGCCCAATGGCGCGGTCGTGGTGCGCCAGGACGGCAACCGCGTGTTCCTGCGCGGGCAGGGCGCCTCGCCGCAGGGCGACCGGCCGTTCCTGGACCGGCTGGACCTGGACTCGCTGAAGAGCGAGCGCCTGTTCCGCAGCGGCAGCGACGACTACGATCAGTTCCTCGGCTTCACCGCCAGCTCGGGCCAGTTCCTGACCTGGCACCAGTCGCTGATGGATCCGCCCAACGCCTACCTGCGCACGCTGGGCCAGCCGCTGGCCGACGCGCCCGAAGGCGAGGCGCAGTTCGCCTCGCAGGCCAGCGCGCTGACCCATCTGCCCGACCCGACGCCGGAAGTGCGCCAGATCAAGAAGCGCCTGGTCACCTACAAGCGCGCCGACGGGCTGGACCTGTCCTTCACCCTCTACACCCCGCCCGGCTACAAGGAGGGCACGCGCCTGCCGGCGGTGCTGTACGCGTATCCGGCCGACTTCGCCTCCAGCGCCCAGGCTGGGCAGGTGAGTGGTTCGCAGAACACCTTCACCCGCCTGCCGTACTACCGCCTGCTGCTGCTGGCCGGCTACGCGATCATCGACAACGCCAGCTTCCCCATCGTCGGCGATCCCAAGACCGCCTACGACACCTACCTGGAGCAGCTCACCGCCGACGCCAAGGCGGCGGTGGACAAGGCGGTGGAACTGGGCGTGGTCGATCGCGACCGCATCGGCGTCACCGGCCACAGCCACGGCGCGCTGATGACCGCCAACCTGATCGCGCACACCGACCTGTTCCGCGCCGGCATGGCCACCAGCGGCTCGTACAACAAGACCTTCACTCCGTTTGGCTTCCAGAACGAGCGCCGCTCGCTGTGGCAGGCCCGCGACGTGTACCTGAAGGCCTCGCCGTACTTCTATGCCGACAAGATCAAGCGCCCGCTGCTGCTGATGCACGGCGAGGACGACGCCAACCCCGGCACCGAGCCGTTCCAGTCGATCAAGCTCTACCAGGCCATCCGCGGCAACGGCGGCACCGCTCGCCTGGTCATGCTGCCGCACGAGCCGCACTGGTACACCGCCCTGGAGTCCAACGCCCAGGAGGTCTACGAGATGCTCAACTGGTTCGACACCTACGTGAAGCCCGCCAAGCCGGTGACGCCGGCGAAGTAGCCGGCGACTGCGGCAGCGTTGAGACGAAGGCGGCATCGAGCGATGCCGCCTTCGTTGTTTTTGGCTCTTCGTTGAAGCGCGGCGTGGGGGCACGGACTTCGCCAACCAGCCTCGACCTGGCCGGGCGCGGCTCCTCGGCTCGATCCGCCATCCAGGCCGCCTCTGAGATGGGTTGGATTGACCGCGCTTCATGCTGCGGTGGGAGCAACTGTCTCCTCAACTCCAGCAGCCGCCCGTCTGTAGAGCGGAGCTCGCTCCGCTGGGGCCTTCCCCACGAACCGAACGAAGAGCAGCGGAGCGAGCTCCGCTCTACAGGTGGGAGCGCCATGGCGGCGATGAGGCTCTACCGGGGAAGCCCCATCGCCGCCATGGCGGCTCCCACAGGGATGGGGGGATTCGCAAAGACTGATCGCACCTGCTGCTGCTACGAACCGTCCATGCTCTCGCTCTCTGCCTAACCGGCCAGATCGAGGCCCCGGCTGATGGATCGGAACGCCTTTCGACTTTCGATCCGAAGTCCTCGGCGTGATGCGCGCAGCAGCGGTCCGGCGGGCGGGGGCCGCGCCTAGCGAGGCAGGATGCCGAGCGCCCGAATCAGGGCAGGATGCCCTGATTGAGGGAAAAGCGGCCCCCGCCCGCCGGACCGCTGCCCTTCCGAAGCCAAGACGCTCAACTGCAACGCGACCTCAGGATCGCGAGAAAAGCCTGCTCTCGGTGCACCGAGCGAAAGTCCCTGGGTTCCCGCGTTCGCGGGAACGACGAGAGGGCATTAAAGGCGGGGCAGATGATCTGACAAGGAAAAAGCAGCCTCCGCACGCCGGACCGCCGCGCCTCCGAAGTCTAGGCGCGCAGGCGCCGCGATCCCTCGATCAGACGAGGCGCCTGCGCTCAGCCATGCTCGTGATGCCGCTTGTTGTCGTGCGGCGGGAGCGGACGGTTGCCGGCATGGTCGTTGCCATGCTGCGGCGGGCGCGGCATCCGGGCCGGGAACGACCGCTCGCTCTGGCGGCCCGCCCAGGCCGGCGGCGGCATGCGCATCGGCTGTTCGGGGCGCGGCTCGGCGCGCGGTGGCGCCGGACGCGCGTTCTCCCAGCGCGGCATCGGCGCCGGCGCACGCGCGCTGGCGGCCAGGGGCGCGAACGACGCCGGCGCCTCGTGCCGCGCGTGCCGTTCGTCGCCCGGCCCCGGACGGCTCATCGACGCCGCGCGCGCCATGTCCATCCGCGCCTGTTGAGGCGCAGGTGTGTTGATCGCGAATGCACGCGGCGCCGGCATGGGCACATGCGGCGGCGGGTTGCCATGGAACCCCGCCAGACGCTCGCCAGCGGGAACGGGCGGGGTCGGCGCCGCCGGACGCGGCGCGCTGAACCTGGCCGGCAGCGCCTGTGCCATCCCGGATATGGCCGGCGGCGCATGTACCGGCTGCCCGGCCTGCCACATGGCGCGATTGAAGTGCGGCATCGCCATGGCCGTCCCGGGCGCGGGCGCGCCGAAATGCTGCGGCGCGCCGACCAGCGTGCCGTTGTTGTTGATCACCGTCGCATGGCCATGCAGGTCGTAATGGATGTTCTGCACCGTCGTGCGCTGGTTGTCGATGTGCTGGACGACCACTGGCGGTGGCGCGAAGCGCTGCTGCCGGTAAGCGACGTAAGGCGGGATGCCGGGCGGCGCATGCCAGGCCACGCCCCAGGCCTGCCAGCCCCAGGGCGGCGGCGGAGGCGGCGGCGGGCCGCCCCAGCCGCCGTGGAAGCCGTTGCCGACCAGCACGCCCAGCCCGAAGGACACCACGCCGGTGGCCAGCAGGTCGCCCGTGCTCCAGGCCGGCGGCGGCCGGTAGCCATACACCCGGTGGACGTAGAGCGGCTCGCCATAGACCACATCCGGGTCGTAGCGCGGCACATAGACCCGCTCGGGCTCGGCCGGCTCGATGATGATGGTGGTCGGGGGCGGAGGCACGACGGTCGCCACCGTGCCGGCCGGGACCGCCTCGGTGCGGACCACGCGGACACGCTGCTGGGCGGTGTCGCGCAGGTGGCCCGAGGCCTGCGCCCGCTGGCGCATCACCTGCACCGCATCGAGCACGTCGCCGGGTTCGGCCGCGTAGGCCTGGCCCAGTGCCGTGGTCCAGGGCAGGTTGCCGGCCAGCTGGTCCATCACATCGGGGAACTGGGTCAGCGCCTTGACGCCCGGATCCCAGGGCTGCGCGTTGGCCGCCTGCATCCTGGCCTCCGGCGACAGGCCGGCCTGGTCGTGCAGCCACTGGTCGGCCTGGGTGACCTGCACCGGATAGACCGACGCGGCCAGGGTCTGGGCCACCAGACGATCGGGGAACAGCGCGATCGGCGCGACCAGGCGATACAGCGTCTGCGCATCGGGCAGGGACGCGGCCGGTGCCGGCGCGGCGGCGGGCGGCAGCGCGGCCTGCGCCGGCGGCGCCGGGGCGGCGGTCTCGGTCTGCGGACAGCCACTCAGCGTGGCGGCCACCGCGAGCGCCAGCAGGGCGGGGACGCGCGGTACGCGCGCGGGGGAGGTGGGACGGACGGCACGCATGATGCAGCTCCGGGCAGGGTGGATCGCGGCGGCGAGCATGGGCCCGCCTAGCTGTCGGCAACCTTTCGGTTTCCGGTTTTCCGCCGCTGGCCGATGAGGGTGTGAAGCGGCGGTTCAGCGCCCGGGCAAGGCCGGGCCAGCGTGGATCCGCGGCCTTTGGAAGGCCCGGCAGCCAAGGCGCCCACCGCTGTGCAGGCGGGATGGGGCGGCTGCGGGAAGACGTCGTCCTTGATCGAAAGGACCGCTTCGAGCTGGCGCTCGGGCAACGTGATGACTTCGAGCACGTCGTCGGCCTGCCGCCATCCCGACCTCAAGCTGTGCATTCATCGATTGGGTGGTGGAACCGGTCCATGCGCGCGGCGCGGGCGCCGTGCCGCGTCGAAGCACGTCGAAGTCGATCTGCTGGGACGCCTGATCGGTGCTTCGTGAAAGACGCCCGGTCGATTCGGGGGCGCATGCAGGCCTTCCTTGGTTCGGGCCATACACTGGGCATGACACGCCGTACCTGAAGCTGTTCGCATGACCCCGCTTCCCATCGCCACACCCATCACCGCCGCGCTGCTGCATGGCGTCGTCGAAATCGAATCCACCGCGCTGGGCGTGGTGCCGCACCGGCTGCCGGCATGGGCGCGCGCGCAGTGCGGCGATCCGCAGCTGGCGATGGTCGAGGCACAGCCTTCGGGCGTGCGGCTGATGTTCCGCACGCGCGCCACCGCGGTCGAACTGGAGGCATTGCGCACGCGACGCCGCTACGTCGGCCTGCCTGCGCGGCCGGACGGCATGTACGTCCTCATGCAGGGTGACCAAGTGCTGGCGCAGGCGACGCTGCCCGGCGGCCACGTGCTGACGATCGACATGGCGGCCGGCAGCGCGGTGCGCGAGGCCGGCGCGCCTGGCGTGCTGCGCTTCGGCGCGTTGCCCGAAGGCGAGAAGACGCTGACGCTCTGGCTGCCGCATGACGAGGCAGTGGAGCTGATCGCCCTGCACAGCGATGCCCCGCTGCATGCCGTGCCCGCGGGCACGCAGCGGCGCTGGGTGCATCACGGCAGTTCGATCAGCCACGGCAGCAACGCCACGGCGCCGCATGCGATCTGGCCGGCGATCGCGGCGGCACGCGGCGGCGTGGCGCTGACCAATCTGGGCTTCGGCGGCAGCGCGCTGCTGGATCCGTTCGTGGCGCGCACGGTCCGCGACCTGCCGGCCGACCTGATCAGCCTCAAGCTCGGCATCAACCTGGTGAACATGGACCTGATGCGCCTGCGTGCGCTCGGGCCGGCGGTACACGGCTTCCTCGACACCATCCGCGAGGGCCACCCCGACACGCCGCTGCTGCTGGTCTCGCCGATCCTGTGCCCCATGCACGAGACCACGCCGGGCCCCACGCTGCCCGACACCGCCGCGCTCGCCCGCGGACAATGGCGGCTGCTGGCCTCCGGCGATCCGGCCGAGGTCGCGCGCGGCAAGCTGACGCTGCAGGTGATCCGCCGCACGCTGGCCGACCTGGTCGCCCAGCGCCGCACGCAGGATCCGAACCTGCATTACCTCGATGGCCTGGCCCTGTACGGGCAGGCCGACGCAGAGGCGTTGCCGCTGCCCGACGGCCTGCATCCGGACACGGCCACGCATCGGCTGATCGGCGAGCGCTTCGCCGCGCACGCCTTCGTCGAAGGCGTGTTCGGCCGCTGAGCGGCCTGTGCTTCAGTCGAAGCGCAGCCGCAGCCCCGCATAGACGCCGAAGCCTTCGCCCGGCGTCGAGCGCGCCGCATCGCTGCCGGCATCGTCATAGCCCGGCGTCACCGTGGCCGCGTAGTGCCGGTCGCCGAGGTTGCGGGCCTCGATCCAGGTCTGCCAGCGCCCGCCCGGCGCGTCCAGTCCGATGCGCGCGCCGAAGATCACGTGGGCATCGGCCCAGAAGCTGTTGGCGTAGTCCACCGCCATCCTCGAGGCGTACTCGGCGTTGAGCGCGGCGTAGGCGCCGGAAGGATGGTCGTAGCGCAGCTCGCCCTGGTAGTAGTGCCGCGGCAGGCCGGGCAGGCGGTTGTCGCCGAAGCGCGCATCGTGGCGATAGCGGAAATCGCTGAAGGTGTAGGCCTGGCGCAGCGACAGGCGGCCGGCGTCGGCCTGCCACAGCGTGCTGTCCAGCCCGGCCTCCAGGCCGCGATGGCGGGTGGGGCTGGCGTTGGATTCGGCGACCACCAGGTTGGGCACCGGCTGGAGTTCCACGTTCAGCAGTTCATGCCGCACCTGCGCGTCGTAGGCGGTCAGCTCCCAGCGACCCAGCGCGCTCTCGCCGCGCGCGCCCAGCTCCAGCGTGGTCGCGGTCTGGTTGCGCAGCGGCACCGGCGTGCTCTGCCGGCCGCTGGCCGGGCCGTTGCCGGCGGAAAAATAGAACGGCGAGCCCCAGATCATCGACCACGGATGCGGCGGCTCCACCGAGCGGCTCAGGTTGCCGAACAGCTGCAGCTGCGGGCGGGCCTGCCAGGTGAAGCCCAGGCGCGGCGCGCTGTCCCAGTCGTGCGCGTTCAGGCGCCCGCCGCTGGCCGGCCAGGTCACCGCGACCTCGCGGTTGGTATGCACCGCGGCCAGGCCGGTGATCAGATGCAGCGCCGGCGTCAGCGCCAGGTCGTTGCCGACGTGCAGCACCGCATCGGTGCCCAGGTGTTCGAAGCGCCGCGTCAGCGTGCCGCCCGGATACCCATTGCGGGCGAAGCGCAGGGTCTCGCGCACATGGGCGTCCAGGTCGTGGGTGACGCGCAGGCCGACGGTGGTCACGCTGTCGCGGCCGAACAGGCGGTGGCGGTGGGTGTAGTCCAGCGTGGCGCCCAGGTCGCTGTAGTCCAGCTGCTGGCGGTACAGGCTCTCGTTGAGGTCCATCGGGAAGTGGTGATAGACCAGCCCGGCCTGCAGGGTCGAGGCCTCGTCGATGCGCAGCGTGGTGACGTTGCCGATCCAGGTGCTGCCCGGCTGCGGGCGGCGCGCGTCGATGGCCAGGTTGGCCGGATTGGCCTGGCGCGGATCGTCCCGCAGCTGCGCGCGGGTCAGGCGGCCGGGCGTGTCGTGCTCGGTTTCGCGGTAGCGCAGGATCAGGCGCGTGCTGAGGTCCGGGCCGAGCTGCCAGCCGAAGTTGGCCATCGCGCCCTTGCCGCTGCCGCTGGCGTGCGCCTGGTAGCCGTCGGTGCGGCTGTCGACCAGGTTGAGGTAATAGTCGAAGTCGCCCGCGACGCCGCCCAGGCCCAGGCTGGCATTGCGGTAGCCGAAGCTGCCGCCTTCCAGGCGCAGCTCGGTGCCGGGCGAATCCAGGCCGCTGCGGCTGACGTAATCGATCGCCCCGCCCAGGGTCAGCGCACCGCGATCGAAGCCGTTGGCTCCCCGCAGCACCTCGACCCGGCTCATCCACAGCGGTTCGATCAGTTCGTACGGCGTGCCGCCGGAGAAGGTCAGCGGCAGCCCGTCCAGCGAGACCGACACGCCCGAGGCGTGCGCGCCCGGCGCGCGGTTGAGGCCCGAGCCGCGGATCGACACCTTGACCCCCTCGTTGCCCGGCGACTGCGCGTAGATCCCGGGCTGGTAGGCCAGCACGTCGGCGGTGCCGGCCACGCGGCCATCGCCTACCTGGGTCAGGTCGATCACATTGCCCGCGCCAGGGACGCGGGTCAGCGCCTGGTGCGCCTGTTCGAGGGCTTCATTGCGCTTCGCCGCGACCCGCACGGTGTCCAGCGTGGTGGCCTGGTCAAGCGGAGCGTCCTCGGCTTGGGCCGGGAGCACCCCCAGGCCAGCGGTGGCGGCGGCGAGCGCCAGCAGGCGGGAAAGGCGGGGGGAGCGCAGCGGCATCTGGGTCATCGAGCGTGGATCGCAAAGAGCAGGGCGCGCGCCTGCCCTCGGCGGCGACAACGCCGCCGTCGAACAGGACGGGCAGAGGAGGCGACGGTTTCAGCGGCGCCGGAAGGGGCGCATCTTTGCTGTGAACTCTGAATAAGTCAATCAGGTTGACAGGCGCAGTCGGAGCCGGAGTCGGCTCGTGACCCAGAGCGCTTGAAGCAGCGGCACAGGGGCTCGCGCCGCCTCGTCACGATTTGAGTGCCTGTCCCAAAATGTTATAAAGTAACAAAAAGGCACTGAGCCTCAGCTAGCCTCGGTCCACCT
This sequence comes from Pseudoxanthomonas sp. X-1, assembly GCF_020042665.1. Classification (NCBI taxonomy): domain Bacteria; kingdom Pseudomonadati; phylum Pseudomonadota; class Gammaproteobacteria; order Lysobacterales; family Lysobacteraceae; genus Pseudoxanthomonas; species Pseudoxanthomonas sp. X-1. The sequence goes on along the minus strand of NZ_CP083376.1, from coordinate 2,594,858 downwards.
CCTTCGCCCAAGTACGCACGCCGCTGCGGCGCGCCGGGCTCCCCACCAAGCCATCGCCATGTCGCTCTCTTCCCATTCCCACGCTCCCAAGCTGCCCGTCACCGTGCTGTCCGGCTTTCTCGGCGCCGGCAAGACGACCCTGCTCAACCACATCCTCAACAACCGCGAAGGCCGGCGCGTGGCGGTGATCGTCAACGACATGTCCGAGGTCAACGTCGATGCCGACCTGGTCCGCCAGGGCGGGGCCGAGCTCTCGCGCACCGACGAGAAGCTGGTGGAGATGAGCAACGGTTGCATCTGTTGCACGCTGCGCGAGGACCTGCTGGTCGAGGTCGACCGCCTGGCGCGCGCCGGCCGCTTCGACCAGCTGGTGATCGAGTCCACCGGCATCTCCGAGCCGCTGCCGGTGGCCGAGACCTTCACCTTCGAAGGCGCCGACGGCCGCAGCCTGGGCGAGGTCGCGCGGCTGGACACGATGGTCACCGTGGTGGACGCGTTCAACTTCCTGCGCGACTACGGCTCGCGCGACAGCCTGCAGCGGCGCGGCGAATCGCTGGGCGAGCAGGACGCGCGCACGGTGGTGGACCTGCTGGTGGAGCAGATCGAGTTCTGCGATGTGATCGTGCTCAACAAGCTCGACCTGGTCGATGCCGGACAGCGCCAGCGGCTGATGGCGATCCTGCGCGGGCTCAACCCGCGCGCGCGGATCGAGCCGGCGCAGTTCGGCGTGGTGCCGCTGGAGCGCGTTCTGGACACCGGCCTGTTCGACTTCGACCAGGCCGCCACCGCGCCGGGCTGGCTCAAGGAGCTGCGCGGCGAGCACGTGCCGGAGAGCGAGGAATACGGCATCGACAGCTTCGTCTACCGCGCGCGCCGGCCGTTCCACCCGCAGCGCTTCCACGACTGGGTCAACCGCGAATGGCCCGGCGTGCTGCGTTCGAAGGGCCACTTCTGGCTGGCCAGCCATCCGACCCTGGCCGGCGAGTGGTCGCAGGCCGGCGCGGTGGCCCGGCACAAGGCCGCCGGCTACTGGTGGGCGGCCGTGCCGCCGGAGCGCTGGCCGGACGATCCGGACCATGTGCGCACGATCCGTGCGCACTGGGTCGAAGGCGTCGGCGACGCACGCCAGGAGCTGGTGCTGATCGGCATGGACATGGACCGCGACGCGCTGTGCGCGCGCTTCGACGCCTGCCTGCTGACCGATGCGGAGATGGCGCGCGGCGTCCACGCCTGGCTGCAGTGGCCCAATCCCTTCCCGGGCTGGCCTGCAGCGGACTGAGGTCCTTCCGACACGTCGCTTCGTGCCGCGTGCCCCTTCCTTCTTCTTCGTTTTCCAGGTCCATGTCGCTGCCGTTGCCCGATGTCTGTCTCGATGAATCGCCGTCCCAGCCGGCGCCGCTGTCCTGGGTCGGCATGGGCGGCATCGACCTGCCGCTGCGGCTGGACGAACCGGGCTGCCAGCGCCTGCTCGACGCGCGCGTGGACGCACAGGTCGACCTGCCGGACGCGCGCGCCAAGGGCATCCACATGTCGCGGCTGCATCGTCAGCTGGACCACCTCGGCGTGGAGGCGCCGCTGGGCCCCGCGCGGGTGCAGGCCCTGCTCAGCGCCATGATCCACAGCCACGCCGACTGCGGCAGCCGCCGCGCGCGGGTGCGGCTGGACCTGGCGCTGCCCGTGCGCCGGCCCGCGCTGCGCACGCCCGGGCTGGCCGGCTGGAAGACCTATCCGGTGCGGATCGCGGCCAGGCTCGATGCCGGTGGCCTGGCGTTGCGCGTGCAGGTCGCGGTGACGTATTCGTCCACCTGTCCGTGCTCGGCGGCGCTGGCGCGGGCGGTGGTGGCCGATGCCTTCCTGCGCGATTTCCAGGCGCATGCCTCGGTGGACACGCAGGAGGTGACGCGCTGGCTGAGCGCCAACGCCAGCCTGGCCACGCCGCACAGCCAGCGCAGCGTGGCGCAGGTGGCCATCGACGTGCCGGCCGAAGCGGCGGGCTTCGGGCTGCTGGCCCTGATCGATCGGGTCGAGGCGGCGCTGGGCACGCCGGTGCAGACGGCGGTCAAGCGCGAAGACGAGCAGGCCTTCGCCATCGCCAACGGCGCCAACCTGATGTTCGTCGAGGATGCGGCGCGGCGCATCCTCGCGGCGCTGGAAGGCCGCTACGCGCGGCCCGGCGTGCAGGTCACCCATGCCGAGAGCCTGCATGCGCACGACGCGGTGGCCTGGGCCGGCGCGCCGCTGGAGCAGGCGGCATGAGCGCGGTGCGCGAGCCGGAACAGATTCCGGTCACGCTGCTGACCGGTTTCCTGGGCAGCGGCAAGACCACGCTGCTCAACCAGTTGGTGCGCCAGCCGGAGCTGGCCGACGCGCTGGTGATCGTCAACGAGTTCGGCGAGATGGCGCTGGACCATCTTCTGATGGTCCACAGCCGCGAGCAGACCGTGCTGGAGCTGGGCGGCGGCTGCCTGTGCTGCAACGTGCGCACCGACCTGGTGGAGGTGCTGCGCGATGCACCGTGGCGCTTCGCGCGCCAGGGGCGGCGCCAGTTCCGGCGCGTGATCATCGAGACCACCGGCCTGGCCGATCCGGTGCCGATCGTGCACACGTTGCTCAATCATCCCGACGTGGCCGGCCGCTATGTGCTGGACGGCGTGGTGGCCACCGTCGATCTGGCCACCGCCCAGGCCAGCCTGGACCGGCACGAGGAAGCGGTGCGCCAGGTGGCCATCGCCGATGTGCTGCTGCTGACCAAGGACGACCTGGTGGAGGACGCGGCGCGCGTGGCGCTGGAGCAGCGCCTGCGCCGGCTCAATCCGGCCGCGCCGCGCCATCGCGTGCGCCATGGACGGGTGCCGGCGGCGGCATTGCTGGGACTGGGCCTGTTCTCAGTCGAGGGCAAGCAGCCGGACGTGGTGGCCTGGTTGAACGAGGAGGCCTATCTGCCGCTGGCGGCCGCGCCGGCCTTCGCCTTCCAGCTCGGCATGCGCCAGCTCGATGCGCAGGCGATGGCGCCGGACCCCAATCGCCACGACGACCACGTGCAGGCCTTCTGCTTCCGCATCGAGGAGCCCATCGCCGAGCAGGTGCTGGGCCTGTGGCTGGACACGCTGGTGGCCATGCTCGGCCCGGCCCTGCTGCGGCTCAAGGGCATCGTCCACGTACAGGGCCAGGCGGGGCCGCTGGCCGTGCACGCGGTCCAGCAGCTGTTCCATCCGGCGCAGGCCCTGCCGGCCTGGCCCGATGACGATCGCGGCTCGCGCCTGGTCTTCATCACCCGCGACGTGGACCCGGCGCTGATCACCCGGACCTTCGAGGCGTTCCGCACCTCGGCGGCGCTGCGTCCGGTGTCCTCGGGCGCCTGGCCGCCACGGGCGCTGGGGACTGCCTGACAGGAATGTCGGGCGCCGCAGTGACCAACGGCACATGGGTTCGTCCGCGGCGCGGGTTAGTGTTACTAGATAACAATTCGGAAAGGTTACCCATGCGTCGTCTCCTGCTGTCGGCCGCCATCGCCGCCACCTGCATTCCCTCCGCCCTGGCCGTCGAAGGCATGTGGCAGCCGGCCCAGCTGCCCAAGATCGCCGGCGACCTCAAGGCGCACGGGCTCAAGCTCGACCCGGCGGCGCTGACCGACCTGACCGGCTATCCGATGGGCGCCATCGTCAGCCTGGGCGGCTGCACGGCCTCCTTCGTCAGCCCGCAGGGTCTGGTGGTCACCAACCACCACTGCGCCTACGGCGCGCTGCAGTACAACTCCACGCCGCAGAAGAACCTGATCGAGGACGGCTTCCTGGCCAGGAGCGTCGGCGAGGAACTGCCCGGTTCGCCCGACATGCGCGTGTTCGTGACCGAGGAGATCCGCGACGTCACCCAGGAGATCACCGGCGGCCTGCGCGACGACATGGCGCCGCTGGATCGCTACAAGGCGATCGAGCAGGCGATCAAGGCGCAGGTCAAGGGCTGCGAGCGCGACGGCTACCGCTGCGATGTCTACACCTTCCACGGCGGCTACAGCTATCAGCTGATCCGCCAGCTGGAGATCAAGGACGTGCGCCTGGTCTACGCGCCGCCCGAGTCGATCGGCAAGTTCGGCGGCGACATCGACAACTGGATGTGGCCGCGCCACACCGGCGATTTCAGCTATCTGCGCGCCTACGTGTCCAAGGACGGCAAGTCCGCCGAATACTCCAAGGACAACGTGCCCTACCAGCCCAAGCACGTGCTCAAGGTCAATCCGCAGGGCCTGGAGGAGGGCGACTACGTGATGGTGGTCGGCTATCCGGGCCGCACCAACCGCTATCGCCTGGCGCAGGAAGTGCGGTCGGCCATCGACTGGCAGTACCCGACCCAGATCAAGATCTACCAGGACAGCCTGGCCATCATCGATGCCGCCTCCAAGGCCAACCCGGAAGTCGGGGTGAAGTACGCCAACACCGTGGCCGGCCTCAACAACTATCTGAAGAATTTCGGCGGCCAGCTCGAAGGCCTGCGCCGCGCCGACGCGGTGGCGGTCAAGCAGCAGCAGGAGGCGCAGCTGGACGCCTGGCTGGCCGCGCGCAAGGACGCCGACGCCAAGGCCCTGGCCGGCGACATCGCCCAGCTCAAGCAGGCCCTGGCCGGCACCGCCGCCACACGCGAGCGCGACCTGGACCTCAGCCTGCTGCAGCGTTCCTCGCTGTTCTCCACCGGCCTGCGCCTGACCCGGCTGGCGGGTGAGCGCGCCAAGCCGGACATGGAGCGCGAGCCGGGCTACCAGAAGCGCGACGAGGCACGCATCGAGGGCGCGCTCAAGCAGATGGACCGCCGCTACGACGCCGGCGTGGACCAGCAGTTCCTGACCTATGCGCTGCTGCGCTACGTCAAGCTGCCGCAGGCCCAGCGCCTGCCGGCGCTGGACGCCTGGCTGGGCGGGGCGCGCGACGAGGCGGCGATCAAGGCCAAGGTGGCCGCGCTGTACGCCGGCAGCAAGCTCGGCGACGGCCAGGCCCGCCTGGCCTATTTCAAGGACGACGCCAAGACCCTGGCCGCGCAGGACGACAGCATGCTCAAGCTGGCCGCGGCCCTGCTGCCGCAGCTGAAGACCCTGGAAGACGAGGCCGACACGCGCGATGGCGTGCTGTCCAAGCTGCGCCCGCGCTACATGCAGGCAATGATTGCGTGGAAGGATTCGCAGAAGCTGCCGGTGTATCCGGATGCCAACAGCTCGCTGCGCGTGACCTACGGCAACGTGCAGGGCGTCGCGCCGCGCGACGCGGTGAGCTACGCGCCGTTCACCCATGCCGAGGGCATCGTCGAGAAGGCCACCGGCGAGGTGCCGTTCAACGCCTCCAAGGCGCAGCTGGATGCGATCAAGGCCAAGGACTTCGGTCCGTACGCCTCGAAGAAGCAGGGCACGCTGCCGGTGGACTTCCTGGCCGACCTGGACATCACCGGCGGCAATTCCGGTTCGCCGGCGCTGGATGGCAACGGCCAGCTGGTCGGCCTGGCCTTCGACGGCAACTGGGAATCGGTGAGCGGCGACTGGCTGTTCAATCCCAAGCTCAACCGCTCCATCCAGGTCGACGTGCGCTACATGCTGTGGGTCATGGACCATCTGGACCATGCCGACAACCTGCTGCAGGAAATGGGCGTGAGCAAGCGCTGATCCGGCGCACTGCGGTGTAAATGCAACGGCCCGGTCGGAAGACCGGGCCGTTGTCGTTTTCGCACCCCCGCGAACGCGGTCAGGGCTGCAGTTCGCTGCGCAGGCCCTCGGCCAGCAGGGCGTCGTCCACGTCGCGGTACCAGTCCTCCGGGCCGGAGGCCACGGCTTCGACGTACAGCCCCTGCGCGTCCTGCAGCGGCGGGCGGCGCAGATGGACGATCGACACCCCGCGCGCGTCCAGCGCGAGCAGCACGCGCTGCGCGGTGCGCATCAGCTCGGCCGAGGTGGTCTGTTCGTCGGTCGGCCGCAGGGCCAGGCGATAGGTGTGGGAGGCGGACGGGGACATGCGGCGGGGCGGGAGACGGCGGGGCAGGGTAGCCCAGTGCGCGTGGGACGGGTGTCGCCGCATGGACCGCAGTCCATAGCGGCTGACAGGCTGCCGACATTGTTGCCGCGATAACGGTCGGCCCAACGGGGCCTGAGCTCGTCGTTCCCGCGAACGCGGGAACCCAGGGACGTCCGCGCGCAGCGACGACCTGCGCTCCGTTCAACCCCCCTCAGCGCTCATCCCAGAATGCCCGGCAGATCCAGGCCCTTCTCCCGCGCGCAGTCGATCGCGATGTCGTAGCCGGCATCGGCATGGCGCATCACGCCGCTGGCCGGGTCGTTCCACAGCACGCGAGCGATGCGCTTGGCGGCGGCGTCGGTGCCGTCGCAGACGATGACCATGCCGGCATGCTGGGAGAAGCCCATGCCGACGCCGCCGCCGTGGTGCAGCGACACCCAGGTCGCGCCCGAGGCGGTGTTGAGCAGCGCATTGAGCAGGGGCCAGTCCGAGACCGCATCCGAACCGTCGGCCATCGCCTCGGTCTCGCGGTTGGGCGAGGCGACGCTGCCGCTGTCCAGGTGGTCGCGGCCGATCACCACCGGCGCCTTGAGCTCGCCGGTGCGCACCATCTCGTTGAACGCCAGCCCCAGGCGGTCGCGATCGCCCAGCCCGACCCAGCAGATGCGCGCCGGCAGGCCCTGGAAGCGGATCTTCTCGGCCGCCATGTCCAGCCAGCGGTGCAGGTGCGGATTGTCGGGGATCAGTTCCTTGACCTTGGCGTCGGTCCTGGCGATGTCCTCCGGGTCGCCGCTCAGCGCGGCCCAGCGGAACGGGCCGACGCCGCGGCAGAACAGCGGGCGGATGTAGGCGGGGACGAAGCCGGGGAAGTCGAAGGCGTTGGCCACGCCTTCCTCCAACGCCATCTGCCGCAGGTTGTTGCCGTAGTCCACGGTCGGCACGCCCAGCGCATGGAAGCCGAGCATGGCGCGGATGTGGTGGGCCATGGAGGCGCGCGCGGCCTGTTCCACCTCCTTCGGCGCGGACACCCGCTTTTCGTCCCATTGTTCGACCGTCCAGCCCTGCGGCAGATAGCCGTTGACCGGGTCGTGGGCGGAGGTCTGGTCGGTCAGCAGGTCCGGCTTGACGCCGCGCGCCAGCAGTTCGGCGAGCACGTCGGCGACGTTGCCGAGCAAGCCGACCGACAGCGGCTTCCGGGCCTGGCAGGAGTCCTCGATCAGGCGCAGCGCCTCGTCCAGCGAATCGGTCCAAGTGTCCAGGTAACCGGTGCGCAGGCGCATGTCGATGCTGCTCTTGCGGCATTCCACCGCCAGGCACGAGGCGCCGGCCATCACCGCGGCCAGCGGCTGCGCGCCGCCCATGCCGCCCAGGCCGCCGGTGAACAGCCAGCGCCCGGACAGGTCGCCGCCGTAGTGCTGCCGGCCCATCTCCACGAAGGTCTCGTAGGTGCCCTGCACGATGCCCTGGGCGCCGATGTAGATCCAGCTGCCGGCGGTCATCTGGCCGTACATGGCCAGGCCCTTCTGGTCCAATTCGTTGAAGTGGTCCCAGTTGGCCCAGCGCGGCACCAGGTTGGAGTTGGCGATCAGCACGCGCGGCGCATCGGCATGGGTGCGGAACACGCCGACCGGCTTGCCCGACTGCACCAGCAGGGTCTGGTCGTCGTCCAGGCGCTTGAGCGTCTCGACGATGGTGTCGAAGCTCTCCCAGTCGCGCGCGGCGCGGCCGATGCCGCCGTAGACCACCAGTTCCTCCGGGCGCTCGGCCACGTCGGGATGCAGGTTGTTCTGCAGCATGCGCAGCGGGGCCTCGGTCAGCCAGCTCTTGGCGGTGAGCGAGGGGCCGGTCGGGGCCTGGATGCGGCGGGACGGATCGCGACGGGTCATGGGGAGTCCTGGTGATGGGACGGTGCGCCCACGGCGGGCGCGCGATGGGCGAGGGGATGGGTGCGTGCGAAGTCCAGGCAGGCGGCGAGCACCTCGCGCAGCGTGTCCTGCACGGCCTGCGCGCGGGCCTGCGAGAACGGCGTGGGCCAGTTCTCGGGGGTGACCGGATCTGGTTCGTCCATGTAGCCGCGGCAAGCCAGCTCCATCTGGATCGCATGCACGCCGTGCCGGGGCCGGGCGTGGTGGCGCGTGATCCAGCCGCCCTTGAAGCGGCCGTTGCGCACATGGCTCAGGCCGCTGGCGGCGCAGACGCGCTCGACCGCATCGGTCAGCGCCGGGTCGCAGGCGGCATCGTCGTTGCTGCCGATGTTGAACTGCGGCAGCTCGCCTTCGAACAGGTGCGGGATGCGCGAGCGGATCGAGTGCGCGTCGTAGACCACGATGCAGCCGTGTTGCGCGCGCAGGCGTTCGATCTCGGCGGCCAGCGCATCGTGGTACGGGGCGAACCAGGTCTCCCGCCGGCGCGCGATGTCGTCCTCGTCCGGCGCCAGGCCGTCACGATAGAGCGGCTGGTCGTCGAAGGTCGTGGTGGGACACAGGCCGGTGGTGTTCTGGCCCGGATACAGCGTGACGCCTGAAGGGTCGCGGTTGACGTCGATCACCGAGCGGCTGATCGCGGTGCGCAGCGTGGTGGCGCCGAGCGCGCGGGCGAAGGCATAGAGCTGGTGCACATGCCAGTCCGCATCGCGCCGCGCCAGCCAGGGCGAGACGAAGTCGCCCTCGAGCCCGGCCGGGAGCTCGGTGCCGGTATGCGGAAAGCTGACGATCAGCGGCGCTTGGCCGCGATGAAGTTCCAGCCAGCCGGGAAGACCGCTCATGCGTCTGCGCCTCCGGCCACGTCGTAAAGCCTGAATGCGTCATCCCCGCGAACGCGGGGATCCAGTGACTTGCGCGCCATGCCGAAACCTCGCTGCAGCGCGCTCACGTCGCCCCATCCACGCCCGGCAGCCCGGATACGTCCATCCCGATGGCCTCGACCAGCGCGCCACCGCGCACCAGCGCCGTCGCGGCCACCATGTCCGGATGGAAGTAGCGGTCCTCCTGCAGCGTCGGCACCTGCGCCCGCAGCCTCGCCCGCACCGCCTCCAGCGCGGCGCTGGAGGCCAGCGGCGCGTGGAAATCGCAGCCCTGCGCGGCGGCGAGCAGCTCGATGCCGACCACGTTGGCGGCGTTGCGCGCCATGTCCAGCAGCCGGCGCGCGCCATGCGCGGCCATCGAGACGTGGTCTTCCTGGTTGGCCGAGGTCGGGATGGAATCCACGCTGGCCGGCATCGCGCGCTGCTTGTTCTCCGACACCAGCGCCGCGGCGGTGACCTGCGGGATCATGAAGCCGGAGTTGAGGCCCGGCCGCGGCGTCAGGAACGCCGGCAGCCCCGACAGCGCCGGGTCGACCAGCATGGCGATGCGGCGCTCGCTGATCGAGCCGATCTCGCACACGGCCATGGCCAGCATGTCGGCGGCGAAGGCCACCGGCTCGGCGTGGAAGTTGCCGCCGCTGAGCGCCTCGCCGGTGTCGGTGAACACCAGCGGATTGTCGGACACGCCGTTGGCCTCGATCTCCAGCGTGCGCGCCGCCGCGCGCATCACGTCCAGCGCCGCGCCCATCACCTGCGGCTGGCAGCGCAGGCAGTACGGGTCCTGCACGCGCACGTCGTTCTCGCGGTGCGATTCGCGGATGGCGCTGCCGGCCATCAGCGCGCGCAGCGCGTCGGCCACGGCGATCTGCCCGGGCTGGCCGCGCAGGGCGTGGATGCGCGGGTCGAACGGCGTGTCCGAGCCCTTGGCCGCCTCGGTGGACAGCGCGCCGGTGACCAGCGCGGCCTGGAACACGTCCTGGATCTCGAACAGCCCCGCCAGCGCGTAGGCGGTCGAGTACTGGGTGCCGTTGAGCAGGGCCAGGCCCTCCTTGGCGCCCAGCACGCACGGCGCCAGGCCGGCCCGCGCCAGCGCCTCGCTGGCCGGCAGGCGCTGGCCTTCGAAGAACGCCTCGCCGGTGCCGATCATCACCGCGGCCATGTGCGACAGCGGCGCCAGGTCGCCCGAGGCGCCGACCGAGCCCTGGCATGGCACCAGCGGCAGCACGTCGCGCTGGAGCACGGCCTCCAGCAGCGCCAGCGTGGCCGGCTGCACCCCGGAGGCGCCCTGCGCCAGGCTGGCCAGCTTCAGCGCCAGCATCAGCCGCACCACCGGCGCGGGCATCGGCTCGCCGACGCCGGCGGCGTGCGAGAGCACGATGTTGCGCTGGAGCGTGGCCAGGTCGGCATCGGCGATGCGCACCGTGGCCAGCTTGCCGAAGCCGGTGTTGATGCCGTACACCGGCGCGCCGGTGTCGACGATGGCCTGCACGGTCCGCGCGCTGCGCGCGACCGCGTCGTGGCAGGCGGGATCGAGCCGCACGGCCGCGCCGCGATACACGGCGCGCCATTGCGCCAGGCTGACCGCGCCGGGGCGCAGCACAAGAGAGTCGGTCACGCGGAATACTCCGGTCGTTCGGGTTGTACGAAAAACGGCCTCATGCCGGCTGCCCGCGCCACACGCGCGCATGCAGCGGATTGAAGCCCATGCGGTAGACCAGGTCGGCCGGCGCCTCGATGTCCCAGATCGCCAGGTCGCAGTCCAAGCCCGCGCGCAGCCGGCCCAGCCGGTCCTGCCGCCCCAGCGCACGCGCGGCGTGCCGGGTGAAGCCGGCGATGCACTCGTCCACGGTCATGCGGAACAGCGTGGCGGCCAGGTTCATCGCCAGCAGCGGGCTGGTCAGCGGGCTGGTGCCGGGATTGCAGTCGGTGGCCAGCGCCAGCGGCACGCCTGCCGCGCGCAGCGCCCCGATCGGCGGCACCAGCGTGTCGCGGGTGAAGTAGAACGCGCCCGGCAGCAGCACGGCCACGGTGCCGGCCGCGGCCATCGCGGCGACGCCGTCGGCGTCCAGATGCTCGATATGGTCGGCCGACAGTGCGCCGTACTGCGCCGCCAGCGCGGCGCCGTGCTGGTTGCTGAGCTGCTCGGCGTGGATCTTGAGCTTCAAGCCATGTGCGCGCGCGGCCTCGAACACCTGCCGCGCCTGTGCCGGCGAGAAGGCGATGTCCTCGCAGAACACGTCCACCGCCTCGGCCAGGCCCTGCGCCGCGACCGCCGGGATCATCGTCCCGCAGACCTCATCGATGTAGGCCTGCGCCTCGATGCCGGGCGGCACCGCGTGCGCGCCCAGGAAGGTCGGCACGATCTCCACCCGGCGCAGCTCGCCCAGGCGCCGGGCCACGCGCAGCTGCTTGCGTTCATGCTCCAGGTCCAGGCCGTAGCCGGACTTGATCTCCAGCGTAGTCACGCCTTCGCCCAGCATCGCATCCAGGCGCGGCAGGCTGGCGGCGATCAGCGCGTCGTCGTCGGCCGCGCGCGTGGCGCGCACGGTGGAGACGATGCCGCCGCCGGCGCGGGCGATGTCGGCATAGCTGGCGCCGGCCAGGCGCTGCTCGAACTCGCCGGCTCGGTTGCCGGCATAGACCAGGTGGGTGTGGCAGTCGATCAGGCCCGGCGTGATCCAGCGGTCCTGGCAGTCGATGCGCGTGGCCGCGTCGAAGTCCGGCGCCCGGTCGGCCGGGCCGACATGCACGATGCGGCCCTCGCGCGCGGCGATCACGCCGTTCCGCAGCACGCCCAAGGTGCCGTCGTCGGCATCGAGCGTGGCCAGGTGGGCGTGGTGCCAGAGCGTGTCGCAGCGCAGGGGCATGGCATCTCGTCAGGAGCGCATTTGTCTATACAATAAGACCGGCCTTCGCAGCCTGTCCAGTCGAGGAACCCCGATGGCGCCAGCCGCTTGCTTCTGGATCGATCACGCCCTGCTGGACGAGGGCTGGGCGCGTGCGGTGCGCGTGTGCACGCAGGGCGGGCGCATCGCCTCGGTGCAGGCGGGCAGCGCCGCGCAGCCGGGCGACGTGCGCCTGGGCGTGGTCGTGCCCGGCCTGGGCAACCTGCACAGCCACGCCTTCCAGCGCGGCATGGCGGGCCTGACGGAAGTCGGTGGCGCGGCCGGCGACAGCTTCTGGAGTTGGCGCGAGCTGATGTACCGCTTCGTGCAGCGGCTGGACCCGGACAGCCTGCAGGCCATCGCCGAGCAGGCCTACGTGGAGATGCTGGAGGCCGGCTTCACCCGCGTGGGCGAGTTCCACTACCTGCACCACGGCCCCGACGGTCGGCCCTATGCCGATCCGGGCGAGATGGCCGGGCGCATCGCCGCGGCCGCGCAGGCCAGCGGCATCGGCCTGACCCTGCTGCCGGTGTTCTATGCCCACGCCGACTTCGGCGGTGCGCCGCCCAGTCCCGCGCAGGCGCGGCTGATCCATGACGTGGACGGGTTTGCCCGCCTGCTGGAGGCCAGCGCGGCGGCGATCGCGCCGCTGGGCGATGGCGTGCTCGGCCTGGCCCCGCACAGCCTGCGCGCGGTCACGCCCGGGGAGCTGACCGCGCTGCTGCCGCTTGCGCGCGGGCCGGTGCACCTGCACATCGCCGAACAGACGCGCGAGGTGGAGGCCTGCCTGGCCTGGTCGGGCCAGCGCCCGGTGCGTTGGCTGCTGGACCACGCGCCGGTGGACGCGCGCTGGTGCCTGGTGCACGCCACCCACGTCGAAGCGGACGAGGTGCAGGGCATGGTCGAGGCCGGCGCCGTGGTCGGCCTGTGCCCGATCACCGAAGCCAACCTGGGCGACGGCCTGTTTCCGATGCGCGACTTCGCCCGCTCCGGCGGCCGCTTCGGCGTGGGCTCGGATTCCAATGTGCTGATTGATGCGGCCGAGGAGCTGCGCCTGCTCGAATACGGCCAGCGCCTGGTCGCGCGCGGGCGCAACGTGCTGGCGCAGGGGCAGGGCGTGTCCAGCGGGCGCTGGCTGTTCGAGCAGGCCCTGCACGGCGCCGCGCAGGCGCTGGGCGTGGAGGCGGGCCTGCGGGTCGGCGCCGCCGCGGACCTGGTGGAGTTGGATGCCGACCATCCGGCGCTGCGCGCGCGCCAGGGCGATGCCTGGCTGGACAGCTGGCTGTTCGCCGCTCGCCGCGGCGCGGTGCGCCAGGTCTGGCGCCAGGGGCGGCTGGTGGTGCGCGACGGGCGCCACGTCGACGCCGCGGCGGTGGCCACGCGCTACGCCACCGCCCTGGACCGGGTGCTGCGCGCATGAGCGAGCCGCAGGCCCCGCCGGCGCCGGCGCGTTCGCTGCATCAGCGCATCCGCGACGACATCGAGGGCCGCATCCACAGCGGGCAATGGCCGCCCGGCCACCGCATCCCGTCCGAACACGCGCTGATGGCGCAGTACGGCTGCGCGCGCATGACCGTGAGCAAGGTGCTGAGCCTGCTGGCCGATGCCGGCATGATCGAGCGCCGCCGCCGCGCCGGCTCGTTTGTCGCGCGCCCGCATCCGCATATCGAACAGGTGGCGCTGGACATCCCGGACATCCCGTTCGAGGTCGCCGCGCGCGGCCATCGCTACGAGTTCCAGCTGCTGGCGCGGCAGCTGCGCCCGCCGCGCCAGGGCGATGCACGCGAAGCGGAGATGGCGGGCGGGGGACGCACGCTCGCGCTGCAGTGCCTGCACCTGGCCGACGGCCGGCCGCTGGCGCTGGAGGACCGGCTGATCAATCCGGCGGCCGCGCCGGAGGCCGTGGACGTGGACTTTTCGCAGACCGCGCCGGGCAGCTGGTTGCTGCAGCACGTCAGCTGGACCCGCGCCGAACACCGCATCAGCGCCATCGGCCTGGACGCGGCGCGCGCGCGGCGGTTGCGGGTGCCCACCGGCACCGCCTGCCTGGTGATCGAACGCCGCACCTGGCGCGGCGAGCAACCGGTGACCAGTGTGACCCAGGTGTTCCTGGGCGATTCCTACGACCTGGTGGCGCGGTTCTCGCCTGGTGGGCGGTGAGCGTGCGCGCCCGGGAGGGCGCGCAGATTGGATGTCATTCCCGCAGCGGCGGGGCCTGGCATCTCCAGGTTCGCTGCGTGAAAGTCCCTGGATTCCCGCGTTCGCGGGAATGACGACCGAGGGTGCTGTCCGGGAGCGCGGCGCGGGCGCCGTCTAACGCGACGGCGCGTGCGCCGGGACCGGTGCCGGCGTCGCCATCGCCGCTTCGCATTGGCGCCAGCGCACGCGTTCGTCGCTGCCCGGGCGCGGGTTGAGCTGGACGCGCGAAAGCGCCAGGTCCGGGTACTTGGCCAGTTCGGCGCAGACCACCGGCATGACCATTTCCTCGCCCGCGAGCAGGTCCACCGACAGGGTCGAGCCGGAAATCCACGCCGGCTGGCGCAGGCCGCCGGCCTTGGCCAACGCCTTGGCGACGGCGCTGCGCTGCTGGGTCAGCTGCGCTTCGGTCGGCGGCGCGGACGCCGGGCCCGGCGCGCTGGTGGCCGGGGCGGCCGAGGGCGCGGGCGCGGCGGCGGGAGGGGGTGCGACCGTCGCCGGAGCGGGCGCCGGTTCGGAATCGAGCAGCGTGGGCAGGCCGCTGACCAGCACGCCCAGCAGCAGCGCGGCGATCCAGCTCAGGCCGATGCGGCGGCGCGCACTCAGGTTGGCCTGGCCGGTGATGCTCTGGACGGTCGCGCCGTCCAGCATCGGCTTGACCTCCACCCACAGCTTGCCGCCGTCGAGCACTTCGACATTGGAGCGCTGCGCCTTCTCGTGACCGCCGGCATCGACCAGGCCCTGGGTGGCCAGGATGCTGTGCTGCGCGCCGCGCAGGCGCGCCTCGGAGGCCAGTTCGTCGATCGCCACCGACCCGATGCGGTAGGCGGTGCCGTGCTTGCAGCTCAGCAGCCAGTGCCGGCCCTGCGCATCGCCCAGCAGCAGGCTGGGGTGCTGGTTGCGCACGTCCTCGGGTTCGAACGACACCCGCTCCAGCCCGCGCCGCTGCAGCGCGGAGAGCACCAGGCGGGTGAAGTCGCGCCAGCGCATGGCCGCCAGCGCCTGCAGGCCGGCCTGGGTCTCATCGAGGCGGCGACGGACCAGCCACAGATACGCCGTGGCGACCAGACCCACCAGCAGGGCCACGAGGGTCCCGATCAACCAGAACGGCATGAGGCGCACATCCACAAAAGCAGGCTGGGCATTCTACGGGCAACCGTGGGGTCGACCGGGCCGCGCAGGGCCGCGATCGGCTGACAGCACGGTCGGTCTGAAGGCGCGCGGTGCATGCAGCGGCGCCGGCGGCTTATTCGATCGGGTCGCTGGGTGGCGCGGCCGTCGGCTGGGCGGGCGCGCGCGGTGCGGCCGGCTTGCGCGCCGGCCGGCTCGCGGTGGCCCTGGGCGGGACCGGGGCGGGGCCGGCCGGGGTCGAACGCGCCGCGGAGCGTCGCGCCCGTGCGCCGGCGGTGGGCCGTTCGTTGTGCGCGCGCAGCTTCTGGTTGAGCGCATCGATGCGGTCGGCCAGCGCGCCCAGCTCGCGCCGGGTCGGCACCTCCAGCGCCTTGAGCGCCTCGCCGACCCGGGCGCGGAAGGTCTGGTCCATGCGCCCCAGCGTCTCGCCGGCGCGGCTGCGCACGTCCTCGACGCTTTCGGCCAGGCCGGCGCGGGCATCGCGGGTGCGCGCCTCGACCTTGCTGCCTTCGCGCACCAGGGTGTCGAACAGCTTGCCACCCTCGGTCTGGGCGCGGTGGAAGGCGCCCAGACCGGCGAGCCAGATCTGCTGGGCCGATTCGCCCAGGGACGCCTGCAGGCGCTCGGCCTGCTCGTGCAGGGAGGGTTCGAACTCGGACGGGCGCGGGCCCTGGGTTTTCCTGGTCGCCATTGGATCACTCCGGTGCGGACGGGACGATGGCGGGCAGTGTCCGCAGCGGCCGGTGATCGTGGCGTCGAATGCCGGCGCGCAGGCGCGCCCGACCGGCGCTAGGCGAAGCGTTCGCCCAGCACGCGGCGGATCTCCGACTCGATCGGTCCCTTCATCGCCGACAGCAGGAAGCCCAGTTCGGCGGTGACGTGCAGCGCGCCGGGCCGCATGGTGATGCGTCCGTCCACGCCGGCGCCGTTGAAGGCCAGCGTGTCGCCGTCCCAGTGATGGCTCACCCCGAAGCGCGCGTGCAGCTTGCCGGCCACTTCCTCCAGGGCCTGGCGGGTCTGCTCGGGCGACTTGTGGTTGGGGTGCTGCAGTTCGATGTGGGACATGGCGCTGGGCTGGGCAAGGACAAGCGCACATTGTCGCCCAAGCGCGCGGCGCGTGCGGAAAGTCACCGTGCGCGTGGCGCTGGAACGTCCGGACACGCGGGCCTGCGTGCTAGTCTCCCGGCCGCGTGCAGAACCTCAGTCTCCATTTTCCTCAAGGCCGCACGGCCGATCGTGCGCTGGGCACCGGTGTCCACCGCATCGTGCGCGAAGCCAGCGGCACCATCGGCGTGGGCGACGCCGTGCCCGGGGCGCTGCTGGTGCAGTTCAGCCTGGACCGGCGCGGCCTGTGGCTGCAGGTGCCGCCGGGCATGCGCGGCATCCACGTCAACGGCCGTCCGGTGCGGCGCATGGCGCTGCTGCGTCCGGGCGATGCGGTCTATGCCGATGGCGTGGAAGTGCTGGTGCGCGGCCAGGCGCCGCGCCCGGCCGCCTCGGCGCCTGCGGCCCAGGCCGAGCCGGACCCGCGCGTGGTCCTGCGCGGCATCGGCGGGCGCCACCATGGCCGCGCCTTCGCCATCGGCAGCGGCTGCAGTGTCGGTGCCGGCCGCGAGGCCGACATCGTGCTCGACGCGCCGCACCTGTCGGCCCTGCACGCCGTGCTGGGCCGCGTGCCCGGCGGCGTGCTGCTGCGCCATCTGCAGGGCGGGGTGACCAGCGTGGTCAACGGCGTGCCGGTGCACGAGGCGGTGTTGAACGCCGGCGACCAGGTCGTCTTCGACCCGCAGTCGCGCTTCGTGGTGGAGATCCCCTGGAGCCAGCCCGATCCGTCCGACCCGGCGGCCTCCGAGACGGCCGTCAGCGCTCCGGTGCCGGCGGCGAAGGCGCCGCAGGCTTCGCTGAAGCGCTGGCCGTGGCTGCTGCTGGCCGCGGCGGTGCTGGCCGGCGTGCTGGCGCTGCTGCTGCTGTTCGCGCCCGCCTGATCGCCTTCCACGCGCGCCAGCCCAGCAGCAGGGCGAGCAGCCCGGCGTAGAGCGCCGGTTCGCGGATGTCGGACTTCACCAGCCACCAGAAGTGCAGCACCGCCAGCACGCCGATGGCGTAGATGGCCTTGTGCAGCTGGCCCCAGCGCCGCTTGAGCCGACGCATCCAGCCCTGGGTGGAGGTGATCGCCAGCGGCACCAGCAGCAGCCACGCGGCGAAGCCCACGGTGATGTAGGGCCGCTTGACGATCTCGGCGAAGATCTGGGTCCAGTAGCCGCCCAGGTCCAGGCCCAGGTAGGCGGCCAAGTGCACGGTGGCATAGGCGAAGGCGTACAGGCCAAGCAGGCGTCGGAAGCGCAGCAGCACCGCCTGGCCGGTGAGCTGGCGCAGCGGCGTGATGGCCAGGGTGAAGATCAGGAAGCGCAGCGCCCACAGCCCGGTGAAGTGCTCGATCTCCGCGATCGGGTCGGCGCCCAGCGCATCGCTGCCGTTGCGCCAGACGTCCCAGAAGCGCCAGCCCAGCAGCGCCAGCGGCGTCAGGCAGAGCAGGTGGACGACGAGCTTGGCGAGGGTGAGGGGTTTCATTTTTTGGGGATTGGGGATTGGGGATTGGGGATTGGGGAGTGGGGAGTGGGGAGTGGGGAGTGGGGAGTGGGGAGTGGGGAGTGGGGAGTGGGGAGTGGGGAGTGGGGAGTGGGGAGTGGGGAGTAAAGCGTCTGCGTCAGTGCTCTGCTTCTGCCCCTCCCTTGCCCGCAGCGCAGGGGAGGGCTGGGGAGGGGTTGGCTGTTGCTGTTGTTGCTTCCCTCTCGAGCTAATCGCGAAAAGCACCCCTCCCGCTCAGTCGCTAGCGCGACTTCGAGCTCCCCTGCGCTGCGCGCAAGGGAGGGGGCGGGTCATGCGGCTCGCAATGGCATCGCTTGGTTCGTGGTTCTTTGCCTTGATCACTGGTTTTTCTTGCAACTTCTGCTCATGCCCATAGCCTCTCCCGATTCCCGATTCCCGATTCCCGATTCCCGATTCCCGAATCCCGAATCCCGAATCCCGAATCCCGAATCCCGAATCCCGAATCCCGAATCCCGAATCCCGAATCCCTCAGAACCACTTGTGCAGATCCATCCCCGCATACATCGAAGCCACCTGGTCGGCGTAGCCGTTGAAGGGACGCGTCGGGATGCGCTCGGCGAACAGCTTGCTGGCATTGCCGGCGATGCGGCGTTCGGTCTTCTGGCTCCAGCGCGGGTGGTCGACGGCGGGATTGACGTTGGAGAAGAAGCCGTACTCGTTGGGCTGCAGGTCGTTCCATGCGGTGGGCGGCATCTTCTCGACGAAGCGGATCTCCACGATTGACTTGATGCTCTTGAAGCCATACTTCCACGGCACCACCAGCCGCAGCGGCGCGCCGTTCTGCTGCGGTAGCGGCTTGCCGTACACGCCGGTGGCCAGGAAGGTCAGCGGGTGCATCGCCTCGTCCATGCGCAGGCCCTCGCGGTAGGGCCAGTCGATCGAGCGATAGGCGATGCCCGGCATCTGACGCGGGTCGGCCAGGGTGGTGAACGCCACGTACTTGGCCTTGGCCGTGGGCGCGAAGCGCTTGAGCACCGCCGCCAGCGGGATGCCGTCCCACGGGATCACCATCGACCAGCCCTCCACGCAGCGCAGGCGGTAGATGCGCTCCTCGCTGGGCGCGGACTTGAGCAGGTCCTCCAGCGCCAGGGTGCCGGGCTTCTCGCATTCCCCGGACACCTTGACCGACCACGGCGAGGTGCGCAGGGTCTTGGGCGCGCTCGACGGATCGGTCTTGCCGGTGCCGAACTCGTAGAAGTTGTTGTAGCTGGTCACGTCCTCGTAGCGGGTCAGCGTCTCGGACGTGCGGAAGCCGGCCTTGGCCTGTTCGGGGGTGACGACGGTCTTGGGCGCGTCGGGCGGGTCGGCATCGGCGCAGCCGGCCAGGGCCAGCGCCGGCAGCGCGGCGGCGAGCTTGAACAGGTCGCGACGGCCGCGATAGACGGCTTCGTCGGTGACGTGGTGATCCTTGAGGCTGAGGGCGTCGCGTAGGGACACGGTGCATCTCCTGCGGAAAGTCACATGGGCAACCAGTTGGACGTGCCAGCCGCCGGAAAATTCCCGCCGCCGCACGCGTTCGCGCCAGGCGATGGATTCGCCTGCAACCACCTTACGCGCATCGCGTCGCGGCGGATGCACAGGCGGCCGTTGGCCGATTCAGCCTGCGGCATACTATGGCCCCCCTGATCGAGGCTGCCATGTCCCGCGTCCACAACTTCAGCGCCGGCCCCGCGGCGCTGCCCGAGGCCGTCCTGCGCCAGGCGCAGTCCGAAATGCTGGAATGGAACGGCGTGGGCGCCTCGATCGTGGAGATCAGCCACCGCAGCGCCGAGTTCATGGAAGTCGCCGCACGCGCCGAGGCCGACCTGCGCACGCTGCTGAGCATTCCCGAGGACTACGGTGTGCTGTTCCTGCCGGGCGGCGCCACCACCCAGCAGGCGCTGCTGGCGCTGAACTTCGCCAGCCCCGGCCAGACGGTGGACTACGTGGTGACCGGGCACTGGAGCAAGACCGCGATCAAGCAGGTCAAGGACTACGTCAACGTGCACGTGGCCGCCAGCAGCGAGGCCGAGTGCTTCACCGACATCCCGCCGCGCGCGGACTGGCGGCTCTCGCCCGACGCGGCCTATGTGCACATCACCGCCAACGAGACCATCCATGGCGTGGAGTTCCGCCACACGCCCGAGGTGGGGCAGGTGCCGCTGTTCGCCGACTTCTCCTCCTCGATCGCCTCCGAGCCGATCGAGGTATCGCGCTACGGCGTGATCTATGCCGGCGCGCAGAAGAACCTGGGTCCGGTCGGCGTGGCGGTGGTGATCGTGCGCCGCGACCTGCTCGAGCGTGCCGGCCAGCCGCGCGCGGACATCTTCAACTACGCCTCGCATCTGGCGCGCGACTCGATGCTCAACACGCCGCCGACCTGGAACTGGTACCTGGCCGGTCTGATGTTCCGCTGGATGCTGGACCAGGGCGGCGTGGAGGAATTCGCGCGTCGCAGTGCCGCCAAGTCGCAGCTGGTCTACGGCGCCATCGACGCCTCCGGCGGCTTCTACCGCAACACCGTGGTGCCGGCGGCGCGCTCGCGCATGAACATCCCCTTCTTCCTGGCCGATGAGGCGCTGACCGCGCGCTTCGTGGCCGAGTCCAAGGCCGCCGGGCTGATCGGCCTGAAGGGCCACAAGGCGGTCGGCGGCCTGCGCGCCTCGCTGTACAACGCGCTGCCGGTGGCCAGCGCCCAGGTGCTGGTGGAGTTCATGCACGACTTCCAGCGGCGCAATGGCTGAGACACCGCGCTCCGCTGTTGTAGGAGCCGGCCTGGTGGGAGCCGCCATGGCGGCGATGGGGCCTTACTGGTAAAGCTCATCGCCGCCGTGGCGGCTCCACAGCAAGTCAAGTTGGCAGACAGACCGCCAAATTCCGCTTTACGGATGACCTCGAATGACCAAGAAGACCCCCAAACCCGCAAGCGCGCTCCGCAAGTCGCCGGCCAAGGCGGCCAAGCCCGGCAAGGCGGCCAGGGTGCCCGCCAAGGGCGCCGGCGCCCGGCCGGCCGAGCCCGAGTTCGACCTGGCGCAGGTGCGGGCGCGCATCGACCATATCGACCGCGAGATCCAGGCGCTGATCGCCGAGCGCGCCGGCTATTCGCTGCAGGTCGG
Source organism: Pseudoxanthomonas sp. X-1 (assembly GCF_020042665.1). Lineage (NCBI taxonomy): Bacteria > Pseudomonadati > Pseudomonadota > Gammaproteobacteria > Lysobacterales > Lysobacteraceae > Pseudoxanthomonas > Pseudoxanthomonas sp. X-1. The sequence goes on along the minus strand of NZ_CP083376.1, from coordinate 2,574,148 downwards.
CAAGGCCAAGGGCAAGCTCGCCGCCGCGGTGGACTATTACCGCCCCGAGCGCGAGGCGCAGGTGCTGCGCATGGTGGTGGACCGCAACCAGGGCCCGCTGTCCGACGAAGTGCTGGTGCACGTGTTCCGCGAGATCATGTCCTCCAGCCTGGCGCTGCAGGAGCCGCTGAAGATCGGCTACCTGGGCCCGGAAGGCACCTTCAGCCAGCAGGCCGTGCTCAAGCACTTCGGCCGCTCGGCCCTGGGCCTGCCCATGGCCAGCATCGAGGAAGTCTTCCAGGAAGTGGAAAGCGGCAGCGCCGACTTCGGCGTGGTGCCGGTGGAGAATTCCGGACAGGGCACGATCCAGATCACGCTGGACATGTTCCTGACCTCCGACCTGAAGATCTGTGGCGAGGTCGAGCTGCGCGTGCAGCAGTTCCTGATGTCGCGCAGCGGGCGCATCGACGACATCGAGCGCATCTACGCGCACCCGCAGTCGTTCATGCAGACCGCCGGCTGGCTGCGCTCCAACCTGCCCAAGGCCGAGAAGGTGCCGGTGTCGAGCAATGCCGAGGGCGCGCGGCGCGCGCGCAACGCCGATGACGCGGCGGCGATCGGTGGCGAGAGCGCGGTGCACGCCTATGGCCTGAAGAAGGTGGTGATGAGCCCGATCCAGGACGACAAGGACAACACCACGCGCTTCCTGGTGGTGGGCCGCAGGATCTTCCCGCCGTCCGGCCACGATCGCACCTCGGTGCTGGTGTTCATCCACGACAAGCCGGGCGCGCTGTTCGACGTGCTCAGCCCGTTCGCGCGTCACGGCATCAGCATGAACCGCATCGAGTCGCGGCCCAGCCACCACGCCAAGTGGGAGTACGGCTTCTTCATCGACCTGGCCGGGCATGTGGAGGACGAGGCGATGAAGCAGGCGCTGGCCGAGCTGGAGGCGCATTCGGCGCAGATCAAGGTGCTGGGTTCGTATCCGGTGGCGGTGCCTTGATGCCTGGTGCGGCTTGAGGCAAAAGCTTTCGTACCTCTTCGAGGCACGAGTTACTTTTCTTTGCTCGTGCAAAAAAAGTAACCAAAAGAAAACACGCTCGTCCTCGCGCCCTGCGCTGCGCGCAGGGTCCGCGCCACCAGCGGAATTCCCGGACGCGGCATCCTGCCGCGACCGGGAACGACGCACATCCATGTGCGTCGCCCCTGCGGGGTTTGCCCGCTGGTGGCGCCGCTGCGGATGAGGGGGCAAAGCGGGAGCAGCAACAGCAGGAACAACAGCAACAGCAACAGCAGCAACAGCAACAGCAACAGCAGTTTTAGCGGTAGCTGCGGCGAAACGGCAGCACGACCTTGAAGCACAACGCGGCGTGGCCGCTGGACTGGACAAGACGATGACCTCGCAATCCTGGATCGCTCAACCCGGCACGGCGCTGCATGGCGCGCTGGCCATTCCTGGTGACAAGTCGGTCTCGCACCGGGCGGTGATGTTCGCGGCGCTGGCCGATGGCACCTCGCGCGTGGAAGGCTTCCTGGAAGGCGAGGACACGCGCGCCACGGCCGCCATCTTCGAACGCCTCGGCGTGCGCATCGAAACGCCGTCGCCTTCCACGCGCATCGTGCATGGCGTGGGCGTGGACGGGCTGCAGGCGCCGAGCGGCGAACTGGACTGCGGCAATGCGGGCACCGGCATGCGCCTGCTCGCCGGCCTGCTGGCCGCGCAAGCGTTCGACAGCGTGCTGGTCGGCGATGAGTCGCTGTCCAGGCGGCCGATGCGCCGCGTCACCGTGCCGCTGGCGCAGATGGGCGCGCGGATCGAGACGCGCGAGGACGGCACGCCGCCGCTGCGCATCCATGGCGGTCAGGCCCTGCACGGGATCGACTACGCCTCGCCGGTGGCCAGCGCGCAGATCAAGTCCTGCCTGCTGCTGGCGGGCCTGTATGCCGACGGCGACACCACCGTGCACGAGCCGCACCCCACGCGCGACTACACCGAGCGCATGCTCTCGGCCTTCGGCGTGGACATCGATTTCTCGCCGGGCTACGCGCGCCTGCGCGGCGGCCAGCGCCTGCGTGCGACCGATATCGCGGTGCCGGCGGACTTCTCTTCGGCGGCGTTCTTCCTGGTCGCCGCCAGCATCATCCCCGGTTCGGACGTGACGCTGAAGGCGGTGGGCCTCAATCCGCGCCGCACCGGCCTGCTCGAGGCGCTGCGCCTGATGGGCGCGGACATCGAGGTGCGCGACGCACGCGAGCACGGCGGCGAGCCGGTCGCCGACCTGCGCGTGCGCTACGCCGCGCTGCAGGGGGCGCGCATTCCCGAAAGCGTGGTGCCGGACATGATCGACGAGTTCCCGGCGCTGTTCGTGGCCGCCGCCGCGGCACAGGGCCAGACCCTCGTCAGCGGTGCGGCCGAACTGCGCGTCAAGGAATCCGATCGCCTGGCGGCCATGGCCACCGGCCTGCGCACGCTGGGCGTGCGGGTGGATGAGACGCCCGACGGCGCGACCATCCACGGCGGCCCCATCGGCGCGGGCACCATCGAGAGCCATGGCGACCACCGCATCGCCATGGCCTTCTGCATCGCGGGCCAGCTGGCCTCAGGCCCGGTGGTGGTGCGCGACGTGGCCAATGTGGCGACCTCGTTCCCCGGCTTCGACACGCTGGCGGTCGGCGCGGGCTTCGGGCTGGCGCCGGGGGCCTGACCCGGCCGGCCCGGCGAGGGCGCCTATTTTGTGACGCAATCCACAATTTATGGGCGGCGGCCGCATTGTCCATGGCCCCTCGGGCCTGCATGCTGGCGCCCTTGATACAGGGGGAATGCCATGGATGCGTGCATGGGGCTGGGCTGCCAGGCCTGGCCACCGCAGGTCTGGGCGGCGTGGGTGCAGGCGCTGCTGTCGATCGCCGCGATCTTCGGCGTGCTGCTGGTGGTGCGGCGCGAACAGCGCGCGCGGGCGCGCGCCGAACGCGAGGCCGAGCGCCTCAAGGCGCGCAGCCTGGCGCTGCTGGCGGGCGAGGCCTGCGATGAGATCACCGCCGGCCTGACCGCCGCGCTCGGCCTGCGCGCGGTCGGCGCCGAGGCGGCGCTGCTGGGCGCCTCGGGCCGCCAGGCCGCGGCCGTGCCCGAAGCGCTGCGTCGGCTGATCCCCGAGCTGTATCGCCTGGGAGAGAGCGGGGCGCTGCTGCAGGATCTGGTGTTGACGCTGCAGGGCATCGCCTCACTGCAGCGGCGGTTCGACCAGCAGGTCGAACACGACGCCCCGGGCGCGGCGGTGCTGCTGCCGTTCGTGCTGGAGCAGTTCGAACTGGCGCTGATGCTCAGCGAGGAGGCCGGCCTGCGCCTGGCCAACCTGTTCGAGGTCAATCCGCTGCACGCGCGCGACTTCGATGCGCCGGGCGCATCGACGTTCCCGGCGCCGCGCGCGGGTCACGATCGCCGCGCCGATTCCCACCACCCCCGGTGAGCGCCGCGCGGCTCAGGCCGGCTGCAGGCCGGGCTTGCCGTGTTCGATGGCCAGGCGCGCGAAACGTTCCAGCTTCGCGCCCGGCACCATGACCCGGTCCACGGTCTTCAGGTCGCCTACGCAGGTGTCGCGCTCGACCGTGCACAGCACGTAGCCGCGCTTGTCGGTGGTGACCTTCAGGTGCGGGCTGTGGGCCAGCGTGTTGCGCGCCACCTCGTCCACGCCCAGGCCGTCGGAGCCAGAGGTGATGGAGGTGGCCAGGAATTCGCTGGAGATCACGCCGGAGTCGGCGTTGTCCTGCACCAGGTCGCTGGCGTAGTGGCGGTGCGCGTCGCCGCAGACGGTGACCACGTTCCTATGCCCGGCCCGCTCGATGTGGTCCAGCAGGCGGCGACGGCTGGCCAGATAGCCGGACCATTGGTCGTCCGAGGTCACCACCCGACCGTTCTTCTCCAGCGCGTAGTCGCCCAGCGCCACCTGGTGGGCGATCACCTGCCAGCGCGGCGCCGGGTCGGCCAGCCCGTCGAACAGCCAGCGCTCCTGGGCCTGGCCCATCATCGTGCGCTGCGGCGATTCCACCACGGCGCGATCGCTCATGTCGGCCGGCTGCCTGCTGCGGTACTGGCGCGTGTCGAGGAAATGCACGTCCAGCAGCTGGCCCCAGCGCGCGCGCCGGTACAGCTGCAGGTGGCCGTCGCGCGGGAAGGCGCTGCGGCGCAGCGGCATGTTCTCGTAATAGGCCTGGAAGCCCTGCGCGCGCCGCAGCAGGAACAGCTCGCTCGGCGTGCCGTCCTGGTCGTCGACGCCGGCCCAGTCGTTGTCGATCTCGTGATCGTCGAAGGTCACGAACCACGGCGCCGCCGCATGGGCGGCCTGCAGGTCCTGATCGGTCTTGTACTGCGCATAGCGGCGGCGGTAATCGTCCAGCGTGTACAGCTCCGGGCCGACGTGGTTGCGCAAGTTGGTGAAGGGCCGGCCGTTGACCTTGCGGCTGGCGGTGGTATTGGTCGCGCCTTCGTAGATGTAGTCGCCGTAGTGGAAGACGAAGTCCAGCGGCTCGTCGGCGATGTGGCGCCAGGCGGTGTAGTGGCCTTCCTCGTACTGCTGGCAGCCGGCCACGGCGAAGCGTACCCGCGCAGGATCCGCCTCGGCCGCCGGCAGCGTGGCGGTGCGGCCGATCGCGCTGGTGTAACCGGCGAGGTTGAAGCGGTACCAGTAGGGCCGCGCCGGGGCGAGGCCTTCCAGCTCGACGTGCACGGCGTGCCCCAGCTCGGGGTGGGCCAGGGTCGTGCCGCTGCGCAGGATCCTGCGGAAGCCCTCGTCGTCGGCCAGCTCCCAGCCGACCACCATCGGCCGGGTCGGCATGCCGCCGCCGTACTCCAGCGGCGCGGTCGCCAGCCGCGTCCACAGCACCATGCCATCGGGGGTGGGATCGCCCGAGGCCACGCCCACGGTGAAGGGCGTGGTGTCGAACTTCGGCGACTTGAGCAGGTTGCGCAGGGTCAGGCCGGCGGCGTCCTGCTCGGCGGCCAGCACCGAGGCGGTGCCCATCCACGCGCCGAGCGCCGACAGGCCGGAGAGCTGGAGGAAACGGCGACGATCGATACCAGGCATGCGGATCTCACTGATAGATGATGTGGAAGTAGAAGAAGCGGCCGTAGTCGTCGATCTCGGTGCGGTATCTGCCGCCCGGGCCCATGCTGTAGGTGGGTTGGGTATTGAAGAGGTTCTTGGCCTCGTACTTGAACGAGACGTGCTTGGAGACCCGGTGGCTGAAGCCCAGGTTGAAGGTCATGTACGGGTCGTAGTACGAATCCAGCCAGGGCGTGTCGCCGAAATCCACCAGCATCTTCGAGCGGTAATTGCCCGACACGCGCAGCTGCGCGTCGTACCAGGGCATGCGCCAGATCGCCGAGCCGTTGAGCGACCAGTCCGGCTGGTAGAGCAGGCGGTCCAGCGCACGCGGTTGGCCATCGCTGGTGACGTATTCGGTCTTGCCGAACAGCCTGGTCGCGTTGAAGTACAGGTCGAAGCGCTGATCGCCCCAGCGCAGCGCACGGTTGGCCAGTGCGAGTTCGGCACCGTGCAGGGTCGACTCGTCGGTGTTCATCGGCTGGGTCACCTTGTAGGTGACATCGTCGAGCACCTGGTAGGTGGTCAGGGTGTAGATGTCGTCCCTGATCTTCTTGTCGAACAGCGCCAGCGAGACGATGCCGTTGTTGCCGTTGAAGTACAGGTCCCAGGCCAGGTCCAGATTGGTCGACTTGCGCGGATGGAGCTGGGGATTGCCGCGCCGGATCGTGCAGTAGCCGCCGCCGTCCTCGTCCTCGGCGCAGCTGGTGCTGCTGGCCTGGGCGACATTGCCCGGCGTGGGCCGGCCCAGGGTCTGGCTGGCCGAGAAGCGCAGGCGCTGGCGCTCGCCGAGCTTGAACAGCGCGTTCAAGCTCGGCAGCAGGTTGCTGTAGCTGCCCCTGGATTTCCTGAAATCGGCCGTGTAGGTCGTACCGCCGTCATCGCTGTACGGGCTGAAGGCGTCGAACCGCGTGTGGTCGTAGCGCAGGCCGCCCAGCAGCAGCGCCCGGTCCCAGGCGTACTGGGCCGAAACATAGGCGCCAGCGATGTCCTCGACGTACTTGTAGTCGCTGCTGAAGTCCGCGTTGGGGTAGGCCTTGTCGTTGTTGGCCAGCCTGGGCACCAGCGTGTCGGTGAGCTTGGCGTTGTCGATCAATGGGAAGCCCGGCACCGTGCCCACCAGCGTCGCGCCGGGATAGAGGTAGGCGTTGAGCGTGTCCTTGGTGGTGTAGTAGGTGAAGTCCACGTCCTGCCAGATGTTCAGGTGCCGGTATTCGGCCCCGGTGGCCAGGCCGAAGCCGCGCGCCTCGTCGCCGGTGTTGTGGGCGAAGTCCAGCCGCACGTGTTCGATGCGCTCCTGCGCATCGCGCGGCGAGACGTAGGCCTGGGCCGGGTTGAGCTTGTAGGCCGAGCCGAGCAGCAGCTTCGGATCGGACACGGCGATCGCGTTGGGGAAGCCGTGGTCGTCGTTGGCGTAGTCGACGGACAGGCCGGTCGGATAGGCGCGCACGCCCCAGTACACCTGGGTGTTGTCGAAGGTCTCCTGGGTATGGCCGGCGCGCAGGCTCAGGCGCGAGGCCTCGCCGAAGTCCCGCTCCAGGCTGGCGATCGCCCCCGCGTTGGCGCGGTCCCAGCGATCGTGCCGGTTCTTGATGTAGATGCTGTTGATCTGCGAAGTACCGCCGTCGGCCGTCTGGTTCTGCAGGTCGAACTTGGCGTTCGAGTACAGGTCGGTCTTGTTCATCGTCGAGTTTTCGTAGAACCGGTAGCCGTACATCAACAGCGAGGCGCGATAGGGCGCATCGACAGGCTGCCACTCCAGCTTGAGCGAGCCGCCGAAGTTGGTGATGTAGTTGGTGTAGGTGCCGGTGCTGAAGTTGCCCGGCGCGCGCAGGCCGTTCCAGCCGGGCAGGGTGTCTGGCGCGGTGCTGCCGTCGGTCAGGTAGTGGCCGACATCGTCGAAGAAGTAGTTGCTCTCCACCCAGCGCTTGACGCTGTTGCGCGAGCGCTGCTGGTAGCGGCCGACCGCCACGATGCCGAACTGCCCGTCCGCGCCGAACCGGTCGGAGAACACCAGCTTGGCGCTCTTGCCGTAATGTCCGAGCGTCCTGTGGTTGCCGCCGGCGCTGCGCTGGACATCGGTCGAGGCGGTGGAATAGATGCCGGCCGCATCGGCGAAGACATAGCGCCCGGCGCGGTCGAAGGCGCTGCGGCTGACGATGTCGATGATGCCGCCTATCGCATCGGGCGCCTGCTGCGCGCCGAAGGTCTTGTAGATGTCCGTGCGCGTGCCGATGTCGCTGGGGATCAGCTGCAGGTTGTTCATGCGCTCGCCCGAGCCGCTGTTGCCGACGCTGGCGATGGCGATGCCGTCCAGGCTGGTGAAGTTGAGGTTGGGCTGGATGCCGCGGATGGTGACGAAGCGCGGCTCGCCGGCGTCCTCCACCGCGCTGATGCCGGGCGCGGCCATCAGGCTCTCGGCCAGGGTCTCGTCGCCATAGCTGTCCATCTCGTCGTAGATCACCGAATCCTTGACCACCGCCGCGCGCTTCTTCTGCTCGATCACCTCGTGCGCGGCGATCGCCTTGACCGTCTGCAGCGTGCTGGGCGTCCTGTCCGGCGCGGGCGCGGAAGCCGCCGCTGCGGCGTCCGTGCCGGCCGTCGCCGGTGCGATGTCCCCGGCCGTGCGGTTCGTCCCGGAGGCCGGCGGCGGGCTGTCCACCGCCAGCGCGGTGAAGGGCGCGACGAGCGCGGTGCAGAAGACGGAGCTGCCCAGCGCATGGCGCAGGCGCGCGCTCAGGCCGGCAGGCGCGGTATCGATCATCGAGGAGCGTTCCCGTTGTGCAAAGCCCGACAGGGTGCGTAGCGTCCATTGCGCGTTCGTGACCGCCGCCGTGTTGGCGCGGCGAGGAATGAACTGCGTCACATCCGGAGCCTCGTTCCCGCCTGCATGCGTGCGGCCGTACTCGTCGCATTTGGCGCTGGCGCCAGGGCGCGGTCGTGCGGATCGCGATGAGTACGTCGTCAAGGTGAAGCCAAGGGACGTCAGCGAAAGCGGACAGAAGTAACGCTTCGCGGCGGATGAACCTGGGTCGATATCACGCCGCACCTAGGTCCGGCATGGAAAGCGTTAGTTCCGCGTGCGGCGGGTGACCCGCGAATCACACGCGATATACAGACAGCCTCCTAGCTTCGGATTCATGTCATCTGCGAACACTTCCCGCGCGACGGCGTTGCATGTCGCGTCCGTCGACACGCATGGACCGGACTGGCTCGCATCGCGCGTCCGGCGCGAGCTCCGCGAAACACCAGACCTGCCCAGGCCGGGCGGCGGGCAGACGCTGGAGCGTTGGCGTGCGCTCGCCAGGCTCGGCGCCGAGAGCCTGCCGCTGGTCAAGGTGCTGGAGGCGCACTACGACGCCCTGGCGATCCTTGCCGAAGCTGGCGAGCCGCCCCCGCCGAGGGACACGCTCTGGGCTGTGTGGGCGGCGGGCGGGCCGACCGAGACGCTTCGCCATGACCCGGACAAGGGCCGCGTCAGCGGGATCAAACCCTGGTGCAGCGCTCCGCCATCGCTGATCACCCATGCCCTGGTGACCGTCGCCCACGGTGACCGTCGCCCCCTGGCCGCCGTCACGCTGTCGCCCGGTGCGTTCCAGCTGGATGCCAGCCGTTGGCAGGGTCCGGGCATGGTCGGGATCCCAACCGGGGAGGGGCATTTCTCCGGCGCGCCGGCGCGCCTGGTCGACACCCCGGACTTCTATCTGGAGCGGCCCGGCTTCTGGCACGGCGGGGCGGGGATCGCGGCGTGCTGGTTCGGCGCGGCGGTCGCGATCGCCGGGCGTGTGCGCGCGTCGGCCGGCGTGTCGAAGAACCCGTTCTGCGCCGCGCACCTCGGGGCGATCGACGAACAGCTCACCGCGGCGCAGCTGATGCTGCGCGATCTCGCGCGCCAGATCGATCACCGTCCGCAGGAGTCGCATCGGCATGCGGTCACCCGCCTGCGCTGCTTCGTGGACCGGGTCTGCCGCGATGTCATGGAGCGCGCGGCGCTGGCCCTCGGGCCGGCCTCGCTGTGCACCGATGGCGAGCACGCCCAGCGCTGCGCCGACCTGCAGGCCTTCATCCGGCAATGTCACGGGCAGCGCGACGAGCAGTGGCTCGGGGAGGCGTTGCACCAGGCGGAGGGCGCATGGGCGCTCTGAGCACCGTGCAGATCGAAGGGCAGGGCCTGAGCGAACGCCAGTGGGCGACCTCGCCGGCGCTGGCGGCGTTGCCGTCCATCACGCCGGAGGCGCTGTTCCGGGGGGCCGCGCGGCTTGTCGTCGTCGCCCCGCACCCGGACGACGAAGTGCTGGGCTGCGGCGGGGCCATGGCCCTGGCCCGCCGCCGTGGCATGCAGGTGGTGGTGGTCTCGGTGACCGATGGCGAAGCCGCCTATCCCGGCGAGCCGGCCTGGACCCCGGAACGGTTGTCGCGGGTGCGCCAGCGCGAACTGATCGAGGCCCTGGGCCGGCTGGACGTCGCGCCGACCAGCGTGGTCCGCCTGCACGTCGGCGACGGCAAGGTCAGGGCTGGCGTGCCGCTGATCGCGGCGCGGCTTTCGGACCTGCTTTCATCCACCGACCTCGTCCTGGTCACCTATGCGCGCGACGGCCATCCCGACCACGAGGCCTGCGCGGAGGCGGCGGTGCAGGCCTGCGCGGCGCGCGGCGTCCGGCTCCTCCAGTACCCGGTATGGGCCTGGCATTGGGACGGGCCTGAGCACAGTGGCTTTCTCCGCGATGCGATGCGCATGGACCTTCCCTCCGATGTGCTCCAGGCCAAGCGCGAGGCGATCGCGGCGTTCAAGTCCCAGACCGGGGCGGTGAGCCCGCCGGTCTCGGCTCCCATCCTCCCGCACTGGGCGCTGGCCCGGTTCCAGCGTCCCTTCGAGGTCTTCGTCCCATGAACGCACAGGCACGCGCGAACTACTTCGACAGCATCTACCAGCACCTGGATCCCTTCGGCTACAGGACACGCTGGTACGAGGCGCGCAAGCGCGAGATCCTGATGGCCACGTTGCCGCGGGCGCGGTTCGCGCGCGGCTGGGAACTCGGTTGCTCCAACGGCGAGACGACCTTCTGCCTGGCCCAGCGCTGCGAGCAGCTGCTCGCCACGGACATGGCGGCCGAGGCCGTCGAACAGGCCAGGCGACGCGTCGCCGGATGCGACAACGTGGAAGTGGTCCAGGCCTGCCATCCCCGCGACTGCCCGCGCGGCAGCTTCGACCTGATCGTCGTGAGCGAGGTCGGCTACTACCTGCAGCCGGACGAGCTGAAGGATCTCGTCGAACAGACCCAGGACGCGCTGACCCCGGATGGCCTGCTGGTGGCCTGCCACTGGCGCCATCCGTTCGAACAGGCCTGCCAGGACGGGGTGGAAGTGCACCGCTGCATCGGCCAGCTGCTGTCCCTGCCGCTGGCCTATCGCTATGAGGACAGCGATTTCCTGCTCGAGGCCTGGGCCCGTCGTCCACTGTCGGTGGCCCAGCAGGAAGGGCTGCGATGATCGCGGTCCTGATCCCGGCGCACAACGAGGCCGAGGTGATCGGACGCTGCCTGGCGTCGGTCCGCCGCGCGGCGGATCACCCTGGGCTCGATGAGCCGGTCACCGTGATCGTGGCGCTGGATCGATGCACCGACGCCACCGCGCAGATCGCGCGGTCCTTCGGCGCGTGCGTGGTCGATGTGCCGACGCCCGGCGGCGTCGGGCTGGCGCGCGCGACCGCCGCGGCGCGCGCCATCGAGCTTGGCGCCGACTGGCTTGCCATCACCGATGCCGACTCCGAGGTGCCCAGTGACTGGCTGTTCCAGCAGCGCGCGCTCGACGCCGACGCCTTCTGCGGGGTCGTCGAGGTCGGCGACTGGCTGGACTACGCCCCCGGCACCGCCTGCGCCTTCGAGGCTTCCGAGCCGGTGGGCGTGGACCACGGCCGCATCCACGGCGCCAACATGGGTGTGAGCGCCGCCTGCTACCTGCGCTGCGGCGGCTTTCCCGACGTCGCCTGTAGCGAGGACGTCGCCCTGGTCAGGGCGCTGCAGTCCTGCGACGCGCGCATCGCCTGGTCGCCGTATCCGGTGGTGCGCACCAGCGCCCGGCGCCAGGCCAAGGCGAGCGGCGGCTTCTCGCACTTCCTGCAGCAGCTGGAGCGCTCCCTGCTGCAGGGCCAGCCGACCACGTCGGCGCTGGTATGTCCCGTGCCCAACGCGATCGAATCCCAAAGCTAGGCCTCACGCGGCGTACGGCAGGCACCGCAGGCCGTGACGCGCCAGCAGCGCACCGGCACGCGTCTGCCAGCCCGGCGGGCCGGATACGTCGGCGATGACCAGGCCGCCGTCGTCATCCGACGTCGCGCGGATGCCACGGGCAAGCAGTTCGATGCCCGCGCCGTCGATCTCCAGCTCGGTCAACGCCGTGATGACCCGCATGACCAATGAATCGCGGGTGGGCAGCCCCAGACTGCGAAACACGAAGGTCGTCATGCATTGCTCCTGCAGGGATTCCGGAACCTGGCGTCGCATCGTCCATGGCGTCAGGCGCGCACGGGGCGGCCTGGCGAGATGCGAACGGGGCAGCGGAAAAGATCGACCAGCCTGCGCGCTCCGGGTCGCAGCGCTTGAGACGGTGGGGCTGGGCGCTCCGGGACCCGCATCGATGCGCGCGCCGTCGTCGCTTCGGCTTGCGTCGGCGATATGGCGAAGCCGGCGTGAGGCGCGTCGCCGACGCCCTTCCCAAGCCTGGACTCCCGGACGCTTCCGCTGCCCAGCCGGTCGACGGTGGGCCTCGCCGCAGACGCGATGGGACAGGCCCGGGTAGCGACGGCGGCGGCAGGCAAGCCGCTGCTCGGCGGCCGAAAACCGCGCCAGCGTCGGCGACAGGCACAAAAAAGCCCGGAAAACGCGTGTTTTCCAGGCTTTCTGCGACCTTTGACTGGTCGGGGAGACAGGATTCGAACCTGCGACCTCTACGTCCCGAACGTAGCGCTCTACCAGACTGAGCTACACCCCGAAGGAGCCGCGCATTCTAGGCAAAGGCGGGCGGGTCGGCAAGGGGGGAAGTGCACCGATCCGCATCGACGGCGTCCCGCGCGTGGCCGGCGCTGCCGCAGGCCGCGCCGGCGCATAGAATATGCGGCCCCACGTTCCGCCGGAGTCACCCGCTTGATCAAGCCGCGCACGCCGCCTGGCGTCATGGAGCTGCTGCCCCGTGACCAGATCGCCTTCCAGCGCATGCTGGACACGATCCGCCGCAACTACGAGCGCTTCGGCTTCCTGCCGGTGGAGACGCCGGTGTTCGAGCTGTCCGAGGTGCTGCTGACCAAGTCCGGCGGCGAGACCGAGCGGCAGGTGTATTTCGCCCAGTCCACCGGCGCGCTGGCCCAGGCCAACGAGGGCCTGCCCGAGCTGGCGCTGCGCTTCGACCTGACCGTGCCGCTGGCGCGCTATGTGGCCGAGCACGAGCACGAGCTGGCCTTTCCGTTCCGTCGCTACCAGATGCAGCGCGTCTACCGCGGCGAGCGCGCCCAGCGCGGCCGGTTCCGCGAGTTCTACCAGTGCGACATCGACGTCATCGGCAAGGACGAGCTGAGCATCCGCTTCGATGCCGAGGTGTTGGCGGTGATCCACGCGGTCTTCTCCGAGCTGCAGATCGGCGCGTTCACCGTGCAGCTCAACAACCGCAAGCTGATGCGCGGCTTCTTCGAGAACCTGGGCGTGGCCGACGGCCAGGCGCAGATGCTGGTGCTGCGCGAGGTCGACAAGCTGGACAAGCGTGGCGCCGACTACGTGCGCGAGACGCTGACCGGCGAAGGCTTCGGCCTGTCGAGTGAGGTGGTCGAACAGATCCTGGCCTTCGTCGCCGTGCGCTCCACCGGCCACGACGATGCGCTGGCGCAGCTGGACCGCCTGGGGCAGGGCAGCGCGGTGTTCAACGCGGGCATCGCCGAGCTGCGCGAGGTGCTGAGCCTGGTCAAGGCGCTCGGCGTGCCCGAAAGCGCGTACTGCCTGAACTTCTCCATCGCCCGCGGCCTGGACTACTACACCGGGACGGTCTACGAGACCCAGCTGGATGCGTATCCGCAGATCGGCTCGATCTGCTCGGGCGGCCGCTACGAGAACCTGGCCAGCCATTACAGCAAGTCCAAGCTGCCCGGCGTGGGCATCTCGATCGGGCTGACGCGCCTGTTCTGGCAGCTGCGCGAGGCCGGCCTGATCCAGGAAGCCGACGTCAGCAGCGTGCAGGCGCTGGTGGCGCTGATGGACGAGGCGCAGCTGCCCGATTCGCTGGACATCGCCCAGCGCCTGCGCGCCGGCGGCATCAACACCGAAGTGCAGATGGAGCCGAAGAAACTCGGCAAGCAGTTCCAGTACGCCTCGCGCGCCGGCATCCGCTTCGTCGCCCTGGCCGGCGAGGACGAACTGGCCCGCGGCGTGGTCACCGTGAAGGATCTCGTGCGCGAGCTGCAGTTCGAGGTGCCGCGCGAGGAACTGGCCACCACGCTGCGCGTGGAACTGGCGCAGGTGAGCGCGCTGGCGGGGCGATGATCGCGACCCCGGTGACCGGGCCGGCGCGTGTTGCTGCCGGCTTGGGCTGAAGCGGAAGCAAGAGAAGGGCGCCATCGGCGCCCTTTTTCTTTGGCGAGTTCTTTGGCGAGGAGCGCTCGGTGGGAGCCGCCATGGTGGCTCCCGCAAGCGCATCGTGCGCGATCAGTGCTTCGCCCCCGCCGGCGGCATCAGCCCATGGCGGCGCAGCATCTCGATCAGGGCGATGCGGTTCTCAGGCATGCCGCGCCAGGAGCCTCTGGTCTGATCGATGACCTTGCCGTCGCGTACGACGACGTAGTTGGGCATGGACCAGGTGGGGAACATCGGCCAGTCCTGGCGCCGGGTCAGCAGGTGCATCGGCATCCCGGGGAACCTGTCGTTCCAGTCTCTCCAGTTCGCGATGTCCTCCCGCCCGGGCGGTTCGCCCAGCCACCGCGCCTGGGTGGCGAAGACGGGTTTCAGCTCGGCGTCGTTGCCGATGTCCTCGGCCGCATCGATGGAGAAGTGGCAGCCTGCCATGACGAACAGGTGCGTGCCGGAAAGGTCCGCCGACTGCGCCTCCATCGAGGTTCCATCGGGAGACAGGCGCCACCATTTCGGTCCTGCGGGCAGGCGCTCCGGCGCGGTCGTGACGAGGGGAATCGCGTCGAAGCGGACCGATGGATACCGGCTGGCCAGGGCACGGGCCCGCTCCAGTTGGGCGGTCGCCATCAGACTTTGCTGGGCCACCTTGGCCAGTGGGGTGATGTCCAGGCCCCGCTGTCGCAGCACCGGTAAGAGCACCAGCAGGTCGTCCGTCTCGGGCTGCGCACTTGTGAAACGGACCGCCGATGCCGTCGCCCGTGCGAGCAGCAGCAGGTCGGGATCTGAAAGCCCGTCGGCCCGTGCAAAAAGCGCCGACGGGAAGTGCTTTCGATAGGACGCACTGACGTTGCGCTGGTACTGGAATTCATCCGCATCGTAGGTCGCCGCGTCGTCCGCGAGCGAAGCCTGGTAGCGGTGGTCCATGTCGCTTGTCTTGGTCGCGCTACCTTTCCAGCGCGCCGGGATCTGGTGGTAGTCGAGCATGCCGGCCCAGGCTTCCCGGCCGAACAGTTCCAGCAGTTGCTCGGCCTGTGATCTGTCGAGCTGCCAACGCAGTTCATCGAAGGGAATGCTGCCGAGTCCATCGCTCGAGAACTCCAGGCCGGCAAGGACGCGTTCGCGCCCGCCGGCCGAGAAGGCGTCGAACGGCGTCGGCTTGCCCGCATTGGCCTTGAGCCAGGCATCGAGTTCGGCGCGGGAGCGCAGCGGAGGTCGCGGAACGGTATGACCGGCCGCGGCTTGGGATGATGAGTCGGAGGCATCCGGTGAATCGGCAAGGCCGGGTGTGACGCCAGAGCTGAACAGGGCGATGCCCAGCATGCCCGCCAGAACGGAGCGGCAGAAAGTGCGCGACACGACGATTCCTTTTCGTGGGTGGTCCGGACCCTGCGGGTTCCTGGCCGGATCCTAGCAATGTCCGCCTTGCGGTTCATCCGGTGCCTCGGAGACGGTTGCCGCGAGATGCCGCGTCGTGCTAATGTGATAGCGCGTTAATACGTTGAGACAGCCATGAAGCGCCGCACCGAGACCGACGAGAAGACCACCAGCCTGGCCCAGCAGTCGCTGGCGCGCGCGCTGGCGGGCCTGACCAAGCCGGAGGAAGTGCGCGCGTTCCTGGTCGATCTGTGCACGCCCGCCGAGCTGGAAGCCATGGCCGATCGCTGGCGCGTGGTGCCGCTGCTGCTCAAGGGCGTGCCCTACCGCGAGATCCACGAGCTGACCGAGGTCAGCGTCACCACCATCGGGCGCGTGGCGCGCACGCTGGAAACCGGCACCGGCGGCTATGCCGCCGCCCTGCGCCGCCAGCAGTCGCGCACCATCGCCTCTCACTGAAGTTCTCTGCCATGCCTCCCATCGTTGCCAACGCGACGCGCGACCGTCTGCGCATCGCCATCCAGAAATCCGGCCGCCTGGCCGACCCGGCGCGCAGCCTGCTGGCCGCCTGCGGCCTGAGCTGGCGCGAGAGCCGCGACAAGCTGTTCTGCTACGGCGAATCCCTGCCCGTGGACCTGCTGCTGGTGCGCGATGACGACATCCCCGGCCTGATCGCCGATGGGGTATGCGACTACGGCATCGTCGGCCGCAACGAGCTGGACGAGCAGGCCAATGCGCGCCTGGAGATCGGCCTGTCGCCCGCGTATCGCGAGGTGCGTCCGCTGGGCTTCGGCGGCTGCCGGCTGATGCTGGCCATCCCCGAGAGCTGGGAGTGGCAGGGCGCGCAGCAGCTGCAGGGCCTGCGCATCGCCACCAGCTATCCGGCGATCCTGCGCCAGTGGCTGTCCGCGCGCGGCGTTGAGGCCGCGGTGGTCGAACTGTCCGGCTCGGTCGAGATCGCGCCCAAGCTCGATACCGCCGACCTGATCTGCGACCTGGTCTCCAGCGGCGCGACGCTGAAGGCCAACCAGCTCAAGCCGGTGGAGACCCTGCTGGAGAGCGAGGCCGTGCTGGCCGGGCCGGTGCGCGGCTTCAACGATGCGCGCGCCGACCTGTCGGCGATGCTGCTGCGGCGCATGGACGGCGTGCTCAAGCTCAAGGACAGCAAGCTGCTGATGTTCCGCGCCGCGCCCGACACCGTGCCCGCGCTGAGCCGCCTGCTGGCCGATGCCGAGCCGCTGGTGCAGCTGCCCGGCGACCACGCCGAAGGCATCTCGCTGCAGACCATGTGCCACACGGCCATCAGCTGGCAGCAGCTGGAGGAACTCGAACGCGCCGGCGCGCGCGGCCTGATGGTGCTGTCGGTGGAGCGCTCGCTGGCATGAACGCGAACCTTCGCCCCGCATCCCCCAACGCACAGCGCATCGTCTGGGACGCGCTGGATGCCCAGGCCCGGGCGCAGACCCTGGAGCGCCCGGCGCAGACCGTGGCCGAGCAGACCCGCCGCACCGTCGCCGCGCTGATCGACGAGGTGCGCAGCGGCGGGCTCGAAGCGCTGCGTGCGATCACCCAGCGCTTCGACGGCGCCGCGCCGGCCTCCTTCGAGGTCGGCGAGGACCAGTTCGCCGCTGCCGAAGCGGCCATCGACCCGGCGCTGAAGCAGGCCATGGTCGAAGCCGCCGCGCGCATCACCGCCTTCCACAAGGCCGGCATGGCGCAGCCGTATGCGGTGGAGACCGCGCCGGGCGTGGTCTGCGAACGCGTGATCCGCCCGATCGGCCGGGTCGGCCTGTATGTGCCGGCCGGCAGCGCGCCGCTGCCCTCGACGGCGCTGATGCTCGGCGTGCCCGCCCAGCTGGCCGGCTGCCGCGAGGTGGTGCTGTGCACGCCGCCGCGCAAGGACGGCACCGCCGATCCGGCCGTGCTGGTCGCCGCGCGCCTGACCGGCGTGAACCGGGTGTTCGTGCTCGGCGGCGCCCAGGCCATCGCCGCGATGGCCTACGGCGCCGGGCCGGTGCCGGCCTGCGACAAGCTGTTCGGCCCGGGCAATAGCTACGTCACCGAGGCCAAGCAACAGGTCGCGCAGCGCGGTGCGGCCGCCATCGACATGCCGGCCGGCCCGTCGGAGGTGCTGGTGATCGCCGATGCCGGCGCCAATGCCGACTTCGTCGCCGCCGACCTGCTGTCGCAGGCCGAGCACGGCCCGGATTCGCAGGTGCTGCTGCTGTCCGACGACGCCGGCCTGCTGGATCGCGTCGAGGCCGCGCTGGCCACGCAGCTGGCCGCGCTGCCGCGGGCGGACATCGCGCGCCGCGCGCTGTCGGCCTCGCGCCTGGTGCAGGTACGGACCCTGGAGGAGGCCTTCGCCATCAGCAACCGCTATGCGCCCGAGCACCTGATCCTGGCCCTGCGCGAACCGCGCGTGTGGCTGCCCAGGGTCGAGGCGGCCGGTTCGGTGTTCCTGGGCGACTACACGCCCGAGGCGCTGGGCGACTACTGCAGCGGCACCAACCACGTGCTGCCCACCAGCGGCGCGGCGCGCGCCTACAGCGGCGTGTCGGTCGCCAGCTTCCAGAACTTCGTCAGCGTGCAGTCGGCCAGTGCCGCCGGCATCCTGGCGATCGGGCCCTCCGCGGTGACCCTTGCCGAGGCCGAGAGCCTGGAGGCGCACGCCAACGCCGTGCGCCTGCGCCTGGCGGAGGCGGCCCGATGAGCGCGCCCGATCCGATGCCCCGCGATCCGCTCGACCTGGTCCGCCCGGACCTGCGCGGATTCGGCGGCTACAAGTCCGCCCGCACCGAAGCCCTGCGCGGCGATGTCTGGCTCAACGCCAACGAGAGCGCCTGGAGCAATCCGGCCGACGCCAGCGCGACCTCGCGCCGCTACCCCGATCCACAGCCGGCCGCGCTGAAGTCCGCGCTGTCCGGCCTGTACGGCTGCGCGCCGGAGGACCTGCTGATCGGCCGCGGCAGCGACGAGGCCATCGATCTGCTGGTGCGCACGCTGTGCGTGGCCGGGCGCGATGCGGTGGTCGTCACCCCGCCGGTGTTCGGCATGTACGCGGTCAGCGCGCGCCTGCAGGATGCGCGGCTGATCGAGGCGCCGCTGGTCGACGGGCCGGACGGCTTCGCGCCGGATTTCGACGCGATCGCACACGCGGTGCTGGAGCAGGGCGCCAAGCTCGTGTTCCTGTGCTCGCCGGCCAACCCGACCGGCGCGTCGATCCCGCTGGCCCAGATCGAGGCGCTGCTGCAGCGCCTGCAGGGCCGCGCCCTGGTGGTGGTCGATGAGGCCTACGGCGAATTCTCGGAAGTGCCCTCGGCGCTGACGCTGCGCGCGCGCTATCCGGAAGTGGCCGTGCTGCGCACGCTGTCCAAGGCCCACGCCCTGGCCGCCGCGCGCGTGGGCGTGGTGATCGCCGATGCGCGCCTGGTGGCCGTGCTGCGCGCCTGCCAGGCGCCGTATCCGGTGCCCACGCCGTGCGCGGAGCTGGCCGTGGCCGGGCTGTCGCCGGCCGCCCTGGCGGCCACGCGCGCGCGCATCGCCACGGTGATCGAGGAGCGCGCGCGGCTGGCCGCGGCCCTGTCGGTCCTGCCCGGGGTGCGACGCGTGTACGCCTCGGACGCCAACTTCCTGCTGGTGCGCTTCGACGATGCCGAAGGCGCGTTTGGCGCGCTGCTGGCTGCCGGCATCGTGGTGCGCGACCAGCGCGCCGCGCCGCAGCTGGGTGATGCGCTGCGCATCACCATCGGCGCGCCCGAGCAGAACGCCCGCGTGCTGGCCGCGCTCAATGCGCAGGCGGTGGCCGCATGAGCCAGAAGATCCTGTTCGTCGACCGCGACGGCACCCTGATCGAGGAGCCGGACGACTTCCAGATCGACGCCTACGAGAAGCTGCGCTTCGTCAAGGGCGTGATCCCGGCGCTGCTGAAGCTGCGCGATGCCGGCTTCCAGTTCGTCATCGTCACCAACCAGGACGGGCTGGGCAGCGAAGCCTATCCGCGCGAACGTTTCGACGGGCCCAACGACCTGATGCTGCAGATCTTCGAAAGCCAGGGCATCACCTTCCGCGAGGTGTTGGTGGACTGCAGCTGGCCGGCCGACAACGCGCCCACGCGCAAGCCGGGCCTGGGCCTGGTGATGCACTACCTGCGCGACCGCGGCATCGACCTGGACGGCTCGGCCATGGTCGGTGATCGCGAGACCGACATCCGCTTCGCCGAGAACCTGGGCATCCATGGCTTCCAGCTCAAGACTGCGCAGTTCGGCGGGGAGTGGGACTGGGCCGGCATCGCCCATGCGCTGGCCGACAAGCCGCGCACGGCGCGGGTGCGGCGCAAGACCAAGGAGACCGACATCCTGGTCGAACTGGACCTGGACAAGGTGGCCGAGCCCAAGATCCACACCGGCCTGTCGTTCTTCGACCACATGCTCGAACAGATCGGCAAGCACGGCGGCTTCGCGCTGCAGATCCAGACCACCGGCGATCTGCACATCGACGAGCACCACACCATCGAGGACACCGCGCTGGCGCTGGGCGAGGCCCTGAAGCAGGCGCTGGGCGATAAGCGCGGCATCGGCCGCTACGGCTTCACCCTGCCCATGGACGAGTGCCTGGTCAGCGCGGCGCTGGACTTCTCCGGGCGGCCGTACCTGGTGTTCGACGGTGCGTTCAAGCGCGAGCGCGTGGGCGACATGCCGACCGAGCTGGTGCCGCATTTCTTCCGCTCGCTGTGCGATGCGGCCGGGCTCAATCTCAACCTGCAGGTGCGCGGCGACAACGACCACCACCAGGTCGAGGGCTGCTTCAAGGCGCTGGCGCGCGCGCTGCGCCAGGCGATCCGGCGCGAAGGCTCCGAGCTGCCCTCGACCAAGGGGGCGCTGTGACCGCGCTGGCCCTGATCGACGCCGGCGGCGCCAACATCGGCTCGGTGTGCTATGCGCTGGGCCGGCTGGGCGTGGAGGCGCAGCTGACCACCGATGCGCAGGTGATCCGCGGCGCGCAGCGGGTGATCCTGCCCGGCGTCGGCGCGGCGGCGCAGGTGATGGCGCGGCTGCGCGAACTGGACCTGATCGACACCCTCCGCTCGCTGGAGGCGCCGCTGCTGGGCGTGTGCGTGGGCATGCAGGTGCTGTTCGAACATTCCGAAGAGGACGACACCCCGTGCCTGGGCCTGCTGGCCGGCCGCGTCGGCAAGCTGCCCGTGGCCGCCGGCATCCGCGTGCCGCACATGGGCTGGAACACGCTCACCCAGACGCGCGCGGCCTCGCTGACCGCCGGCATCAGCGCGCAGGACCAGGCCTACTTCGTGCACAGCTACGCCGCGCCGGTCGGCGAGGACTGCCTGAGCACGACCACGCACGGCCAGGCCTTCGCGGCGGTGGTGCAGCGCGGCCGCGTGGCCGGCGCGCAGTTCCACCCCGAGCGCTCGGCCGCCACCGGCGCGCGCCTGCTGCGCAACTTCATCGAATACGGCCTGGCCTGATGCCTGCGCCCGCACCTTCGCCCATGACTTCCGAATCCTCCTTCCAGCTCTATCCCGCCATCGACGTGCGCGGCGGGCGCGTGGTGCGCCTGGCCCAGGGCGACTACGAACGCGAAACGACCTACGGCGACGATCCGCTGGCCGCCGCAAGAGGCTATGCCGACCAGGGCGCGCGCTGGCTGCACCTGGTGGATCTGGATGCGGCGCGCGCCGGCGGCTACACCCTGGCACCGCTGCTGCGCGCGTTGCGCCAGACCACCGGCCTGCAGGTGCAGACCGGCGGCGGCGTGCGCGGGCGCAGCGATGTGCTCGCACTGCTGGAGGCGGGCGCGACGCGCGTGGTGATCGGCTCGCTGGCGGTGCGCGCACCGCTTGAGGTGCTGAGCTGGCTGGCCGAGTTCGGCCCCGAGCGCATCACCGTGGCGCTGGACGCGCGCCAGGACGCGGCGGGCGTGTGGCAGCTGCCGATCCACGGCTGGACCGAGGGTTCGGGCGTGGCCCTGGACGAACTCGCCGTGCGCTATGCCGATGCCGGTCTGCAGCAGCTGCTGTGCACCGACATCGCCCGCGACGGCATGCTGAGCGGCCCCAACTTCGCCCTCTACCGGCACCTGGTCGCGCTGCTGCCCGGGGTGCAGGTGCAGGCCTCCGGCGGCGTGCATGCGGTCGGCGACGTGCGCGAGGCCAAGCGCGCCGGCTGCGGCGGCATCGTGCTGGGCCGCGCGCTGCTGGAAGGCCGCTTCACGCTGGAACAGGCCTTCGCGGAGGCCGCCGCATGCTGAGCCGGCGCATCGTGCCCTGCCTGGACGTGCGCGGCGGGCGCGTGGTCAAGGGCGTGAAATTCCGCGACCACGTCGACATGGGCGACATCGCCGAACTGGCGCTGCGCTATCGCGACGCCGGGGCCGACGAACTGGTGTTCTACGACATCGGCGCCAGCCCGGAAGGCCGCTCGGTGGACTACGGCTGGGTGGAGAAGGTCTCGCGCCTGCTCGACATCCCGTTCTGCGTGGCCGGTGGCATCCGCAGCGTGGAGACCGCGCGCGCGGTGCTGCATGCCGGCGCGGACAAGGTCTCGATCAACACCCCGGCGCTGGAACGGCCGGCGCTGATCGGCGAGCTGGCCACGGCCTTCGGCGTGCAGTGCGTGGTGGTGGGCATCGATTCGGTGCGCGAGGCGGACGGGCAGTGGCGCGTGCGCAGCTATACCGGCGACCCGAGCAAGACCCGCGCCGAGGGCCTGCGCACGCTGGACTGGATCGTGCAGGCCCAGGAGCTGGGCGCGGGCGAGATCGTGCTCAACTGCATGGACAGCGACGGCGTGCGCCGCGGCTACGACATCGAGCAGCTCCAGGCCGCGCGCGCGCTGTGCCATGTGCCGCTGGTCGCCTCGGGCGGTGCCGGCGCGCCGGAGCATTTCGTCAGCGCCTTCCAGGACGCCGACGTGGACGCGGCGCTGGCCGCCAGCGTGTTCCACAGCGGCGCCATCGCCATCCCCGACCTCAAGCGCACGCTGGCCGATGCCGGCATCGCCGTGCGCCCGGCCGCGTGAGCGGCCTTCCCATGGATTCCGAACCGATGGATACGACCGACACACTGGACTGGGCCAAGGGCGAGGGCCTGCTGCCTGCCGTGGTGCAGGACGCCGACACGCTGCGCGTGCTGATGCTGGGCTACATGAACGAAGAAGCCCTGCGGGTCACGCGTGAGCGCGGCCACGTCACCTTCTACAGCCGCAGCAAGCAGCGCCTGTGGACCAAGGGCGAGACCTCCGGGCACTTCCTGGACGTGGTGGACATCCAGGCCGACTGCGACAACGACACGCTGCTGGTGCTGGCGCGCCCGCACGGGCACACCTGCCACCTGCAGCGGCCCAGCTGCTTTGCCGAGGCGCCGGGTTTGGCGGGCGTGGGAGCCGCCACGGCGGCGAAGGAGCCTCCCCGGGCAAGCCCCAGCGCCGCCGTTGGCCAAGAGGCCACAAGGGCGGCTCCAACGGACATCGGGTTCCTGGGGGAGCTCGACGCGCTGATCGCGCAGCGCCACGCGCGGCGACCGGAAGGCAGCTACACCACGCGCCTGTTCGAGGGCGGAACGCGCCGCATCGCGCAGAAGGTGGGCGAGGAGGGCGTGGAAACCGCGCTGGCCGGCGTCGCCCAGGGCGATGCCGAACTGCTCGGCGAAAGCGCCGATCTGCTCTACCACCTCACCGTCCTGTTGCGCGCCCGTGGGCTGTCCCTGGCCGACGCGGTCGCGGTGCTGAAGCAGCGCCACGCCGGCTAGCGCCGGCCTTCGCGCACGACGCAGTGCAGCAGGCCAGCGCCTAAAGCCGGCCAAGGCGCATCGAGAAAACGGTGCCAGCGCCACCGGCGCTTGTCCTGGATCGGACAACGTCGCGCGACATCGCTGGATGTCCGCAGCGGACATGGGCGACCGCCAAGTGGGGTCGTGCATGCCGGCCGAAGGACCGGCGTCTACCGCGAGGCCCGGCAGCGCGTCGAAGTCCGACAACGACGGATGCCATGCTGCTGGTGCCCTGGCGCACGCACGCGTGAGGCCGCCGCGGCCCCGCAAGGCGTCTTCGCGCATCGCACGCCGCCACTGCCCAGGACCGACGCGTCGCCGTCGAATGGCCTCGTGCGGACGTCAAACGGTCACGCAGAAGTCAAATTCCAGCTTTTCCAGGGCCATCCGCAGCCATTGGGACTAAGCCCACAGAACCGCACATCATGCGTTGACAACGTTGTCTTCTGCAAAGCACGTTCGGTTTGCGGCACATGTCAAGAACGACAGATGCCGCGCTCGCAGCCTGGCGCCCGCCGTTGGGGGAAGGCCGGTCGACAACGCCCAGGCGGAGTTCTCGCAACGCAACGCGCCATCCACTGGAGAGAGACATGAAGTCCACCCGCAAATCGATGTTGTGGTCGTTGATCAGCGCAAGCGCCACCACCGGCATCCTCGGATCGCTGGCTTCGGCGGCCGTCGTCACCTTCGTCCCGATGCAGTCGGCGCAGGCCCAGACCGCATGCGCGGCGGCATGGAGCGCCTCGTCCGTCTATACCGGCGGCAATACCGCCAGCAAGAGCGGCATCAACTACGTGGCCAACTGGTGGACCCAGGGCGATGACCCGGCCACGCACAACGGCGGCGCCGGGTCGGGCCAGCCCTGGACCTCGCAGGGGGCCTGTTCGTCCTCCGGCGGCGGGGGCGGAGGAGGCGGTGGTGGTGGCGGTGGCGGTGGCGGCGGAACGCCGACCAACCCGACCTATCCCAGCTTCGTGTTCAGTCCCTACAAGGACGTCACGATCAACCTCAACTGGAACACCAATGTCATGCAGTCCAAGGTCACCGGCACCGCGTTGCCGGTGGCGGGCGCGGGCAGCTTGATCTCCACCCAGGTACCGAACCTGCAGGCGGTGACGCTGGCCTTCGCGACCGGCACCTGCGGCAGCGAGACCTGGGGCGGCGTATCGGCCGATGCCTTCAAGAACGCCAACATCCCGGTACTCAACAACGCCGGCGTCAACTACATCGTCTCCACCGGCGGCGCCTCGGGCACCTTCACCTGCGGCAGCGCGACAGGCCTGGCCAACTTCATCGCCCGCTACTACACCCCGCACATGATCGGCGTGGACTTCGACATCGAAGGCGGCCAGACCCAGGCCCAGACCGATGCGCTGGTGGCCGCGGCCAAGGTGGTCGAGAGCCAGTATCCCGGCATCCGCTTCTCCTTCACCCTGGCCACGCTGGCCGCGTCGGACGGCAGCTACGGCGGCGTCAACGCGCTCGGCAACCAGGTGATCCAAGCGGTGCTGGCCTCCGGCCTGCAGCACTACACGATCAACCTGATGGTGATGGACTTCGGCCGCGCCCAGGCCTCCAACTGCGTGCTCAAGAGCGGCGGGCTGTGCGACATGGGAGCCTCGACCATCAAGGCCGTGGAGAACCTGCGTCACACCTACGGCATCGCGCCGCAGCACATCGAGGTGACGCCGATGCTGGGTCGCAACGATACGGCCGATGAGATCTTCACCCTGGCCGACGTCGACACCGTGGCGTTGTATGCCGCGCAGAACGGCCTGGCCGGCGTCCACCACTGGTCGCTGGATCGCGACACGCCGTGCGCGGCGCCGTCGGACTATGCCTCGCCGATCTGCAATTCCTACACGGGCCCGGGCGTGCTGGCCTACACCAAGCGCTTCCTGACCGATCTGGGTTTCTGAGTGGGGCTGGCTGCCAGGGAAGGCGGCCCTTTGTTCCAGTCGCCCTGTGGGAGCCGCCATGGCGGCTCCCACAGGGAACAAGCATCGCTTCAAGCCATCAATCTGCGACCAGATCGTCCAGGCGCAGCCTGGCGATCTTCTCGATCTGTTCCAGACAGGTGGCGATCTCCACCTCGGTCGGCTGCTCCACGCGCTGGCGCAGCGCGGCGATGATGCTGGCGCGCGTGTGGCCGCGCACGGCCAGGATGAAGGGAAAGCCGTGCCGTTCGCGATAGCGGCGGTTGAGCTCCACCAGGTCGGCGTACTCGGCGGGCGTGCACTGGTCCAGGCCGGCGCCACGCTGCTCGCTGGCCGAATGCGCGGTGAGCTCGCCGGCGATGGCCGCCTTGCCGGCCAGCTCGGGGTGGGCGCGGATCAGGCCGAGCTGCGCCTCGACGCCGGCCTCGCGCACCACCTGGCACATGGCCGCATGCAGCGCCTCGCGCGAGGGATAGGGCCGCGTGGCCGCGACGCCGGCCGGCACCCAGGGCGAGTGTTCGAAGATGCCCGCCAGCGCGCCGATGAAGGCATCGCGCGGCAAGGCGTTGAGTTCGGCCAGGGCGATCATGCGGCCACCACGAACGGATGCCGCTGCTGCCAGTGGCGCGCGATGTCGATGCGCCGGCACACCCACACCTTGTCGTGCTTGGCGATGTGGTCCAGAAAGCGCTGCAGCGCGACCAAGCGCCCCGGCCGCCCCAGCAGCCGGCAGTGCATGCCCACCGAGAGCATCTTCGGCGCGTCCTCGCCCTCGGCGTAGAGCACGTCGAAGCTGTCGCGCAGGTAGTCGAAGAACTGGGTGGCGGTGTTGAAGCCCTGTGGGGTGGCGAAGCGCATGTCGTTGGCGTCCAGCGTGTAGGGCACCACCAGATGCGGCTTGCGCGCGCCGTCGGCGGTCTCGACCTGGGTCCAGAACGGCAGATCGTCGCCGTAGTAGTCCGCGTCGTAGGCGAAGCCGCCGTGCTCGACCACCAGCCGCCGCGTGTTGGGACTGTCGCGCCCGGTGTACCAGCCCAGCGGCGCACTGCCGGTCAGCCGCGTGTGCAGCTCGACCGCACGCTGCAGGTGTCCGCGCTCGGTGGCCGGGTCCATGTCCTGGTAGTGGATCCAGCGCCAGCCGTGGCTGGCCACTTCATGGCCGAGCTCGACGAAGGCTGCGGTGGCCTCGGGGTGGCGCGCCATCGCCATGGCCACGCCGAACACCGTCAGCGGCAGGCCGCGCCGTTCGAATTCGCGCAGGATCCGCCACACGCCCACGCGCGAACCGTACTCGTAGATCGACTCCATGCTCATGTGCCGCGCCGGATACGAGGCCGCGCCGACGATCTCGCTGAGGAACTGCTCCGACCCGGCGTCGCCATGCAGGACGTTGTTCTCGCCGCCTTCCTCGTAATTGAGCACGAACTGCACCGCGATCCGCGCACCGCCGGGCCAGTCGGCATGCGGCGCATGGCGTCCGTAACCGATCAGGTCGCGGGGGTAGGGCAGGCTCGGATCGGGCATCGCGGGGGTTCTCCTGGGGATGGCCCACTCTAGGAAGGTGCGGCGCCGAATTGAAGCGCTGGCTCATGGGGGGCCAGACGGCGCACGTAAAAGCGCGAGTCCACCGCCATCAGCGGGAAGCGCGGCGGCAGCGCCTCGCGCGCGATCGGCGCAAAGCCATGCTTCTCGTAGAAGCGGTGCGCGGCGAGGAAGCGGTCGGTGGTGCCCAGGTAGATCGCGCGCAGTTCGCGGGCCTGCGCATGCGCCAGCAGCGTGGCCAGTAGGCGTGGCGCCACGCCGTGCGCGTGGCCGCGATGGCTGGCCGCCACGAACATCTTGCGCAGCGCGGCCTCGCCCTCGCCGATATCGCGCAGGCCGATGCTGCCCACGATCCGGCCCGCGTCCTCGGCGACCCAGAAGCCGCCTTGGCCCTGGCCGTAGAAGCCTTCCACATCGATCAGGTCCGGCTGCGCGGCCAGGTCGATGTCCAGGCCGAACTCGCCGCGCTGGATGTCGACGATCAGTGCGCCCACCGCATCGCGGTCGGCCGGCTGCCAGGGGCGGATCGCAGGTGCGGGCATCAGGCGTGCGGCGACTCGGGCGACAGCGGTTCGGAGGGGCGCGCGCCGCCCAGGCCGTTGAACCACAGGTTCAGCGCCACGCAGGCCAGCGTGGCCAGGGCGATGCCACTGTGCAGCAGCGGCGCCAGCGCCTTGGGCAGTTGATCGAATACGGCCGGCGCGGCCACCGGCGCCATCGCCAGGCCCACGCCGACCGCGACGATCAGCAGGTTGTGCCGCTGGCGCTGGAAGTCCACCAGCCCCAGCACGCGGATGCCGTTGGCGGTGACCATGCCGAACATCACCAGCCCCGCGCCGCCCAGCACGGCCGGCGGCACAGCGGCGACCAGCACCGCCAGCTTGGGCACCAGCCCCAGCACGATCAGGATCGTGCCGGCCAGCACGCACACCCAGCGGCTGCGCACGCCGGTCAGCGCGACGAGCCCGATGTTCTGCGAGTACGAGGTATCGGGGAAGGCGTTGAACACCCCGCCCAGCAGGGTGGCTAGCCCGTCCACGCGCAGCCCGCGCACCAGCGCCGGGCGATCCACCGGGCGCTGCACGATGTCGCCCAGCGCCAGGAACATGCCGGTGGATTCGACGAACACGATGAACAGCACCACGCACATCGTCACGCTGGACCATAGTTCGAACTTCGGTGCGCCGAAGTGGAAAGGCAGCACTGGCGCCAGCCACGCCGCCTCGCGCAGGCCGCTCACATCCACGTGCCCGGCCAGGGCAGCGACGACCATGCCGCCGGCCAGCCCCAGCAGCACGCCGATGTTGGCGATAAAGCCGCGCCCATGCCGCAGCAGCGCCAGCACGCCCAGCAGCACCACCGCGGCCAGACCCAGATTGATCGGCGCGCCGTAGTCGGCCGCGCCCACGCCGCCGGCGGCCCAGTTCACCGCCACCCCGACCAGGGTCAGCCCGATCACCGTGATGACCGTGCCGGTGACCACCGGCGGGAACAGCCGCAGCAGCCGCCCGATCAGTGGCGCGGCCAGGATGCCGACCACGCCGGCGACCAGATTGGCGCCGAAGACATAGGGCAGGCCCAGCGCCGGATTGCCGCCGATGGCGATCATCGGCCCCACGCTGGCGAAGGTGGCCGCCATCACTACCGGCAGACGGATGCCGAAGCCGCCGAGCCCCAGCGACTGCACCAGCGTCGCCAGCCCGCAGCAGAACAGGTCCGCACTGACCAGGAAGGCCGTGTCCTCGCGCGACAGATGCAGCCCCCCGGCCACGATCAACGGCACCGCCACCGCCCCGGCATACATCACCAGCACATGCTGGATCGCCAGCAGCCACAGCGGCCCCGCCGGCGGCACGGCATCGATCGGCGAAGGCGAGGGCAGGGCGCGGGATATCGCTGAGCTCGATGGGGGGTGAGCGATGAACTTAGCCGGGGTTGGTGCGGCGCACAATCCTCCTGCAGGGCTGTGCCGCACCCGCACGGTGTAACGCGCGAGACAACCATACGAATGTCCGGACGATTCACCCTGATTGCGATGTGTACGCTGCTTTTCGAATCGACGTAGACTCGGCATGTACTTTCCGGTGCTCTCAAGGATCGAGCCATGCCCGAGATTGATATCGACGTTTCAGCCAATGAAGTCGTCGCGCTGCTTCAACAGCAGCAGGCCAGGCAGGCCGCCGCCAGGCTCGAAGCGCTTCGGAGCGACCAGGCGCCAGTCGTGCAGGAATCCCTTGATCGCTATGTGTCGGTACGCGGTGCCGCTGAATTGGCCGCACTCCGCCAGCCCGGCGGCGTGCGGGCAGTGGACAGCGAGGTGGTGCAGCCGATGTTGCGGCGCTTGAACGAAGCCGCGCGACCTCCGCGCATGCCCTCCGTTGAAGAGACCAGGGACTTGCCCCAGGCTCAGCAGTTCGACGTCTACGCAAGCATCGTGGCCACGCGCGGCGAGCCAGCGGCGACCGACGCGTTGGCCAATCACGAGCGGGTCATCCTTGGGTTGCGTCAGGAAGACAGGACGACGGTGCGACGTGGTCAGGGCGACTACAACGATCGCATCGTCGTGCTCTGGAATGACCAACAGGGAGGTCGACATGCGCGCGAATTCAACACGGTCACCACCGACCCCACCGCGCAGTACGATGGCCATGCCAAGACGAATCCACGCAGTCAGGGGTTCGAGGATGTGCTCACGAGAGCGAAGACGGAAGGCGCTGACGTCAATGGCGACCGTATTGCGGACATGGGCCGTCTGGCGGAAGGCACCACGGAAATGATGCCGGCCCAACACCCGTATCGAAAAGCCACCGAATGGGCGATGCGCCCTTCGGCGGAAGCGATCGCTGCGGGCGCAAATCGGGTGGAGCGGGACAGCAATGGCGATGGATGGTTTGATGCCCGGGATACCCATGGCGTCCAGGATCTGAACGACACCTTCAAGATCCATCGTGGTAGCAGGTTAAATACCGATTCTGCAGGCTGTCAGACGATCGGTGGTAACGAGTACGACACTTTCGTCCAAACCGTGCGTGGAAATCCGGACCAGAACCGCTGGCAGTACGTGTTGTCTTCAGTTTCGCCAGACCATGTCCAGGACATGGGTGGCAGGCAGCCGGTGGAAGGTCACGACGACCCTCGACAGCCCGGACATCCAGATCACGGGCTGCAGCAGCAGATCAGCACGCGCCTGCAGGCTATGGGCGGACAGTACGCGCATCGCTCCGATGACTACAGCCTGCAAATGCTCTACGAGGCAAAGGCCGCCGGCATGACCCGCGTGGATCAGCTGGTCGCTAGCAATGCCGTTGGTGGCCGCGCCGCTGGGGAAACGCTCTTTATGCTGCAGGGTCGTCCAGGTGATCCAGCCGCGCTGCGGGTTGGCGTCAATGCTGCGGCCGTTACCGACACACCGGTCGAAACGAGCCTGCAACAGCTGCAGCAGCAAAGCCGCGAGCATCCTGCTTGGCCGCCTGCACCAGTCCAGCAGGCACCCCAGCCCGATGCGCCTGCCATCGGAGGACGCTAATCCATGATCAGCCGTCCAGGCATTGCTGTCTTCATGCTCGCACTTGCGATAGCGAGCGCCTGCTCAACCGCCGCCTCCGGATCGAGACGGCCTCAGCCTCCTCTCGCCCAGGCACTGCCGGGTATTCCGGATGCTTCCGGCAGCAGCATCAATGGGAGCCTGGGTGAATTACCGGCACCTGCCCGTGCGTTGCTTGCGGATCTGGGATGCTCCAGCATCGGGCGCCAGGCCGTTGTCGAGCCTGTCCTGGACCGATCCGGTCGGCCAACCGGGGAGTATCTGGCGTCTGACACCACCGGGACGAAGTACCGCTACTGGATCCGTTCGTTCTCTGGCACGGACGGCCTCACCGGCTATCTGGTGCAACTTAACGGGTGCCCGGTAACCACCTCGGGCATGCGTGCGTACATGGTCACGCGTGGCGGGAAGCCTGTCGACGTAACCTCCAGCATCACCAGCAAACATGTCCTGATAAGCCCGGCAGCCATGGCCAAGTATCAAGCTGCTGGCGCCAGCGAGCTCTACGCCGAAACCGCGCTGCTTGGACGTACGCCCGTCTTGCGCTGGCTTGCTGAAGCAGATCCAGACAGGGGGCTGCCGGAAGATTCCCGCACGCTTCAGGACGGATATCTGGTCCATGGTGGATTCCTGCGCTGGGCCGGCAATCGCTTCATCCTCACCGACACCGTGCCCATGCAGCTATGGCCCTGTACAAGGTTGGGGGCGGGCGAGTGCATCGAGAAGGATCGGTTCGTTACACCGCGTTAGCCGATACGACGTGCTGCGCTGGGGGCGCGAGGAGTCAGAGGGCGCTTGTTCGACCCGAGCGTCAGGGGTTCACGTGCTCGAACTGGCCGACTTCCGCTTAGACCCTTTCTGCGGCCTCCCCACCAACCGCGCCGGCAATCCCTGCACCGCGCTCACCGCCCGCGCCAGCACCAGCTGTGCGGCGCGGCTGGGCTGGCGGCGGGGGGCGGTGCAGACGGCCAGTTGCAGGGGGCGGGCCTGCCAGCCGTGCAGGGGGACGAAGGCCAGGGTGCCGCGTTCCAGGTCGGCGGCCACGTCGATCAGGCTGAGCACGCCCACGCCGCCGCCGTCGCGGATCAGCGAGCGGATCAGGCGGGTGTCGTTACAGGTGGTGACCCGGCGCGGATCCACGCCGTGGCGCACATACAGGCTGCGGGTGCGTTCCTCGATCACCAGCGGTGCGGCGGGCACCAGCAGGCGTTCGTCCAGCAGCCGGCTCATCGCCAGGCTCTTTTCATCGGCCAGGGCGTGGCCGGGCGGCAGCACGGCGCCGACGGGGATGTCGATGGCGGTGCGCACCTCCAGGTTGCCGTGTTCGACCGGGTCCAGCAGCACGCCGAAATCCACTTCCGCCGCGGCCACCAGTTCGCTGGCCACGCGGTTGCCCATCACGCGCAGGTCGAAGGAGAAGCCGGGGTATTCGCGGGTCAGTTCGGCCAGCAGCTGCGGCACGAAGCCTTCGCTCAGTGCGTCGATCAGCGCGATGCTGACGTGGCCGCGGCGCAGGCCGCGCAGGTCGCCGACCCGCTCGAGGGTGCGGGTGTGCTCCTTGCGCCAGCGCTTGAGATCGCCCAGCAGCAGCTCGCCGGCGGCGGTGAGCTTCATGCCGGTGGGCAGGCGTTCGAACAGCTCGGTCTCCAGCTGCTGCTCGGCGCCCTGGATCTGGCGGTGGATGGCCGAAGGCGAGACGTGCAGCACCTCGGCGGCCTTGCGCAGGTTGCCCTGGGCGGCGACCTCGATGAAGTAGCTGGCGAAGCGGGAGAAGGGCAGCACCGGGCGCACCTGTTCTGTTTTTTGCAACGCATGATTGAAAAATCTTGGATGGACTGCAACACGTGCGCGGCCGCAAGGTAGGGACGCACCCCGCAACCGCTCCGCCAGGTCGCCCGCCACATGTCCGCCATCGCGCCCGCCCATCCGGCCAATCCCTACAGCCCGCTGCCGCCGGGCAGCACCTTCACCGAGCATGACTGGCGGCTGCTGGCACGCCAGTGGCACCCGGTGGCCGACAGCAGCGAGGTCACCGGCGCGCCGCTGCAGGCGGTGCTGCTGGACGAGGCGCTGGTGGTCTATCGCGTGCATGGCGAGGTGGTGGTGGCGCGCGATGTCTGCCCGCATCGCGGCGTGCCGCTGAGCATGGGCAGCCACGACGGCGAGGGCGTGGTCTGCCCGTACCACGGCCTGCGCTTCGGCGCGGGCGGGCGATGCAACCGCATTCCCTCCAGCCCCGGCCAGGCCATCCCGGCCAAGCTGCACCTGGCGACGTATCCCACGGTCGAGCGCTACGGCCTGGTCTGGGTGTGCCTGGCGCCGGATGCGGACAACCCGGCGCCGCTGCCGGTGATGCCGCACTGGGACCAGGCGGGCTTCCAGCAGATCAACTGTCCGCCGTTCGACATCAACGGCTTCGCCGGGCGGCAGGTGGAGGGCTTCCTGGACGTCGCGCATTTCGCCTGGATCCACACCGGCACCTTCGCCGACCCGGCCAACCAGCTGGTGCCGGACTACGTGCCGGTGGAGACGCCGACCGGCTTCACCGTGGACTACGTCAGCAACGTCAGCAATTACGGCGTGGGCTTCCACCACCTGGCGCCGCCGGACTATCCGTGGCTGCGCCACTTCGAGGTGCATCTGCCGTTCTGCGCCTCGCTGACCATCCATTTTCCGGGCGATGAGCGGCTGGTCATCTTCAACTGCGCCTCGCCGGTGTCGGCGCGCAGGACGCGGCTGTTCGTGCCGATCGCGCGCAACTTCAACCTGGACCAGCCGGTGGAGGAGGTGCACGCCTTCAACCTGCGTGTGTTCGAGGAGGATCGGGCCATGGTCGAGCTGCAGAAGCCCGAGCGCCTGCCGCTGGACATGACGCTGGAGGCGCACATCCCGGCCGACCGCAGTTCCATCGCCTACCGTCGCGGCCTGAAGAAGATGGGCTTCGGCGAGTTTTTCCTGGCCTGATGGACATGATCGAGGTCGTCATCGACGCGATGAGCCGGCAGGGCGCCGGCAATCTGGCCGTCGAACTGGTGCGCGCCGATGGCCAGGCGCTGCCGGCGTTCGAGGCTGGCGCGCATGTGGACGTGCACCTGCCCGGCGGGCTGGTGCGCCAATACTCGATCGCCAGCACGCCGGCCGACACCTCGCGCTATGTGCTGTGCGTGCGTCGCGAGGCCGCCTCGCGCGGCGGCTCGGCCAGCGTGCACGAGCGCCTGCGCGTGGGCCAGGCGCTGACCATCTCCGCGCCGCGCAATCTGTTCGCGCTGCGCGCGGGCAGTCACCATGTGCTGGTGGCCGGCGGGATCGGCATCACGCCGCTGCTGGCGATGGCGCACCAGTTGCAGGCGGGCGGCGCCTCGTTCGAGCTGCATTACTACGTGCGCAGCCGCGGGGAGATCGCCTTCCTGCGCCAGCTGCAGGGCGAGTTCGGCGCGCGCGCGCATCTGCACAGCGCCGAGGAAGGCCGCGACGCGCGGCAGGTGTTGCCCGCGGCGCTGGACGCGGCGGGCGAGGATCACCAGCTCTATCTGTGCGGGCCGGGCGCCTTCATGGCGCATCTGCGCGAGGCCGCACTGGCGCGCGGCTGGAACGCGGCGCGCATCCACAGCGAGGCCTTCACGCCGGTCGCGCCGCTGGCCTCGGCCGAGGCCGGCGCGGACACGGCGTTCGAGGTGGCGCTGGCCTCGAGCGGGCAGGTGTTCACCGTCGCGCCCGAGCGCACCATCGCCGCGGTGCTGGCCGAGGCCGGCGTGGCGGTCAGCCTGTCGTGCGAGATGGGCCTGTGCGGCGCCTGCCTGACCGATGTGGTCGAAGGCATTCCCGATCATCGCGATACCGTGCAGAGCGAGGCGGAGAAGGCCAGCAACCGCCAGGTCACCCTGTGCTGCTCGCGCAGCCGCAGCCCTCGGCTTACATTGGCGCTGTGACCGTGACCCCGATGGACCCTTCCACGCGCCCAGGCGTGCAGCAGAACCTCGAGCTGCTCGGCGGCTATGCCGCGGCACTGGCCGCGTTCGCGCCGCCGGCGCGCGCTCCTGCCGAAGCGAGCGACGATGCCGATCTGCCGGTGGCCGTGTCGGAGCTGCTGGCGACGCTTCGCGCGCGCAACCCGGCGCTGGCCGCCTTCACCCGCATCTTCGACGCGGGCCTGACCGGCCATGCGGTCACCGACACGCCGCTGGCGGGCATGCCGTTCGCGGTCAAGGACCTGTTCGACGTGCGCGGCCTGCCCACCACCGCCGGTGCGGCCATGCGCGTGGACGCGCCGCCGGCGGCGCGCGATGCACGGGTGGTGCGCCGGCTCAAGCGCGCCGGCGCGGTGCTGGTGGGCACGACCAACATGGACGAGTTCGCCTACGGCTTCGCCACGGTCAACGCGCACTTCGGCACCACGCGCAATCCGCACGACCTGGACCGGCTGGCGGGCGGTTCGTCCGGCGGTTCGGCGGCGGCGGTGGCGGCGGGGCTGGTGCCATTCGCGCTGGGCTCGGATACCAATGGCTCGATCCGCGTGCCGGCCGCGCTGTGCGGCATCTATGGACTGCGCAGCACGCACGGGCAGGTGCCGCTGGACGGCGTGTTCCCGTTCGTGGAGGCGCTGGACGTGGCCGGGCCGTTCGCGCGTTCGCTCGATGTGCTGCAGACGGTGCACGAGGTGATGGCCGACGCGGCGCTGGCGCCGGTGGATCTTCGCTTCCTGCGCATCGCGCGGCTGGGAGGCTGGTTCGACGCCAATCTCGATCCCGAGCTGCGCGCAGGCCTCGAGGCGATCGGCGCCGCCCTGGGGGCGGGCGCGACGGTCGAGCTGCCGCAGGCACGGACCTCGCGCATGGCGGCCTTCGTCATGACCGCCATCGAGGGCGCGTACCTGCATCGCCAGGCGCTGCAGGCGCGGCCCGATGCCTTCGATCCGGCCGTGCGCGATCGCCTGCTGGCCGGACAGCGACAACCGGCGCAGGCGCTGCTGGACGTGCAGCGCTTCGCGGCGTGGTTCGGCCAGGCGATGGCGCGGCTGTGGAGCACGGTCGATGTCCTGATCGCGCCGGCCGTGCCCTGCGTGGCGCCGCGCATCGACCAGGCCACCATCGAGATCGATGGCGCGCCGGTGTCGGCGCGCGCCAACCTGGGGCTGTTCACCCAACCGCTGGGTCTGGCCGGTTGCCCGGTGCTGGCGGCGCCGCTGTGGCGGCCGGGCCAGCTGCCACTGGGCGTGCAGCTGATCGCCGCGCCGGGGCGCGAGGACCGGCTGTTCGCCGTGGCGCGCGCGCTGGAAGCCAGCGGCCTGACCGGTGCGCACGCACCCGCCGGAGCGCAGCCCTGATGCTGCATACGTTGCGCGCCCGCCGCGGCCTGGCCGTGGCCCCGCATCATCTGGCCGCGCAGGCCGGTCGCGATGTGCTGCGCGACGGCGGCACCGCGGTGGAGGCCTGCGTGGCCATCGCCGCGACGCTGGCCGTGGTGTATCCGCACATGACCGGGATCGGCGGCGACGGCTTCTGGCTGATCCGCGAACCCGACGGCCGCGTGCATGCCATCGATGCCTGCGGCCGCAGCGCGCAGGCCGCGACGCTGGAGTTCTACGCGGGCCTGTCGGCCATCCCGTGGCGCGGGCCTGGCGCTGCCAATACCGTGGCCGGCACCGTCTCGGGCTGGGCGCAGGCGCTGACGGGCGAGGGCAATCGCCTGCCGCTGGCGCGCCTGCTCGAGGACGCGATCCACCATGCCCGGGCCGGTGCGCCGGTCACCGCAGGCGGCGCGCAGATCGCGGCGGGCAAGGGCGCGGAGCTGCGCGTCCAGCCCGGCGCCTGGGCTGCCACGTTCGAACCCGACGGCGTGCCGCTGCGCGAAGGCGAACTGCTGCGCCAGCCCGCGCTGGCCGCGACCCTGCAACGCCTGGCCGACGCCGGCCTGGACGACTACTACCGCGGCGAACTGGCGAACAGCATCGCCTCGGACCTGGCCGCGCTGGGCAGCCCGCTGGCGCTGGCCGACCTGCAGGCACATCGCGCGCAGGCCAGCACGCCGCTGCACGTGCGCCTGCGCGACGCCACGCTCTACAACCATGCCCCGCCGACGCAGGGGCTGGCTTCGCTGCTGATCCTGGCGCTGTTCGACCGGCTGGAAGCCACGCAGGGCGAGAGCTTCGCTCACCTGCACGGGCTGGTGGAGGCGACCAAGCAGGCCTTCCTGGTGCGCGATGCGCACGTCGGCGACCCGGACTGGATGACGCTGGACGCGCAGGCGCTGCTGGACGATGCGGACGCGCTCGAGGCGATGGCCGCGCGCATCGATCCGGCCCGGGCGCTGCCCTGGCCGCAGCCTTCGCAGGCCGGGGACACCTGCTGGTTCGGCGCGCTCGATGCGCGCGGCCAGGCGGTCAGCTGCATCCAGTCGACCTATTTCGAGTTCGGCTCAGGCGTCGTGCTGCCGGGCAGCGGCATCACCTGGCAGAACCGCGGCTGCAGCTTCCGCCTGGCCAGCGATGGCTGGAACGCGCTCCAGCCCGGGCGCAAGCCCTTCCACACCCTCAATCCCGCGCTGGCGGTGTTCGACGATGGCAGAATCATGAGCTACGGCACCATGGGCGGCGAAGGCCAGCCACAGACCCAGGCGGCGGTGTTCAGCCGCTATGCGCGCTTCGGCATGCCGCTGCAGCAGGCGGTCAGCGCACCGCGCTGGCTGCTGGGCCGCACCTGGGGCGAGGACAGCACCTCGCTGAAGCTGGAGGACCGGTTCGACCCGGCGTTGATCGACGCGCTGCGCGCGGCCGGGCATGTGGTCGAACGGCTGCCGGCCTACACCTCGGTGATGGGCCATGCCGGCGCGCTGGTGCGCGAGGCCGACGGGATCCTGAGCGGTGCGGTCGATCCGCGCAGCGACGGCGTGGTCGCCGGATGGTGAGTGCCCTGCTGCGCGCGCGCTGCGCTCTCGCCGTGCTCGCCTGCCTGATGGTGCCGGCCGCGCAAGCGGCCGAGCCGCACGCGCAGGAAGCGCCGATTCCGGTGATCGTGGACAACGACTTCGGCACAGATATCGACGACGGCTTCGCCCTGTCGCTGGTGCTGGCCTCGCCGCGCCTGCGGCCGCTGCTGGTGACCACGACCTATGGCGACACCCGGCTGCGCGCGCAGCTGGTGGCGCAGCTGCTGCAGGACACCGGCCACAGCCGGGTGCCGGTTGCCGCCGGACCCGCGGTCGGCACGCGCGAGGGCGAGATCGGTCAGGCCGGCTGGCTGCGCGATGCGCACCGGCCGGTGCGCGCCGATGGCGTCGAGGCGATGCTGCGCGTGCTGCGCCAGCGGCCGGCCGGGCAGGTGACGCTGCTGGCGCTGGGACCGCTGACCACGGTGCAGGCCGCGCTCAAGCGCGATCCGGTGGCGTTCGCCCGGCTCAAGCGCGTGGTGCTGATGGGCGGCTCGCTGCGGCGCGGCTATGGGCCGGTGGCCGGCACCAACAGCGACACCCCCAGCGCCGAATACAACATCAAGCTGGCCCCGCAGGCGCTGCGCGACCTGTTGGCCAGCGGCGTGCCGGTGGAGGTGCAGCCGCTGGATTCGACCGAGATCGCGCTGCCGGCCGACCTGCAGGCGCGCATCTTCGCCGCGCCCACGCCCTACGCCGGGCCGCTGTCCAAACTCTATGCGCTGTGGGCCGCGCGCAGCCCCTGGGGCACGACGCCGACGCTGTTCGACGTGGTGCCCGTGGCGCGCGTGCTGGACCCGGCGGTGTGCACGCCGGTGCCGCTGCACATCACCGTGGACGACGACGGCATGACCCGCGAAGGGCAGGGCGCGCCCAATGCCAGCGCCTGCCTGGACGTGGACAAGGCGCGCGTGCTGGCGCTGGTGGCCGCGGCGTTGGCGCCGGCGGCCAAGGCCGCGCAGGTGCAGCCGTGAATGCCCCGGCGCTGCATCGCGCCGCCGGCGAGCGCGCCATCGCCCGCTGCGATGCGCTGGGCGTGGCGCCGTACAGCGATGCGGACAGCGGCCTGTATCGCGCCTGGCTCACCCCCGCGCATCGCGCCGCGCAGGGCGCCGTCGCCGACTGGATGGGCCTGGCCGGCATGGCCACGCGCCTGGACGCGGCCAGCAATCTGATCGGCCGCTACGAAGGCGAGCACCGCGACGCGCCGGCACTGCTGATCGGCAGCCATCTGGACAGCGTGCGCGACGCCGGCCGCTACGACGGCCCGCTGGGCATCATGCTCGGTATCGAATGCGTCGCCGCGCTGCATGCGCGCGGCGAGCGCATGCCGTTCGCCATCGAGGTGATCGCCTTCGGCGACGAGGAAGGCTCGCGCTTTCCCGCTTCGATGTTCACCAGCCGCGCGGTGGCCGGCACGCTGGCGCCCGGCGCCCTCGACGGCGTGGTCGATGCGGCCGGCGTGTCGGTGGCGCAGGCGCTGGCCGGCTGGGGCCTGGCGGCGGCGCACTTCCATCAGGCCGCACGCCGCCCCGACGAGGTCATCGGCTACCTCGAAGCGCATATCGAACAAGGACCCGTGCTGGAAGCCGAAGGCCTGGCGCTGGGCGTGGTCACCGGCATCGCCGCGCAGCTGCGCTTCGAGGTCAGCGTGCACGGGCGTGCCGGCCACGCCGGCACAAGCCCGATGCCCTTGCGCGCCGATGCGCTCACCGCGGCGGCCGAGTGCGTGCTGGCGGTCGAGGCCGTCGCCCGCGAGGCGGCGAGCGACCTGGTCGCCACCGTGGGCCGCATGCAGGTGCTGCCGGGCGCGACCAATGTGATTCCCGGCCGGGTGAGCTTCTCGCTGGACGTGCGCGCCGGCGACAACGCGCGGCGCGACGCCAGCGCGGCCCAGACCCTGCGCCGCTTCGAGGCCATCGCCGCCGCGCGCGAGGTGCAAATCGAGGCCGTGCAGGTGCAGGACCTGGCCGCCAGCCCGTGCGACACGCATCTGGTCGAACTGCTGGCCCAAGCCGTGGAAGCGCAGGACATCGCGCCGCGCCGGCTGGTCTCCGGCGCCGGCCACGATGCGATGGTGATGCGCGCGCTGTGCCCGACGGCGATGCTGTTCGTGCGCTGCGACGGCGGCATCTCGCACAACCCGGCCGAGCGCGCCAGCGCGGCCGACGCCGGCCTGGCCGTGGCGGCCATGCTGGATTTCATCGAACGCTTGGGAGCAACACGTGGCAACTGAAGTCTTTGGCGAGATCGATCCGCCGCAGCGCCTGCTGATGGGCCCGGGCCCGGTCAACGCGCATCCGCGCGTGCTGCGCGCCATGTCGGCCGACCTGCTGGGGCAGTTCGACCCGGAAATGACCGCCTACATGAACGAGGTCATGGCGCTGTATCGCCCGATCTTCGGCACCGACAACCGCTGGACCTTCCTGGTCGACGGCACGGCGCGCGCCGGCATCGAGGCGGCGCTGGTGTCGCTGGTGGCGCCGGGCGAGACGGTGCTGGTGGTCAACTTCGGCCGCTTCGGTCTGCTGCTGACCGAGATCCTCGGCCGCATCGGCGCCAGGATCGAAACCGTCGAGGCCCCGTGGGGCCAGGTGGTGCCGCTGGACGCCATCGAGGACGCGCTCAAGCGCGTGCGCCCGACGCTGGTGGCGACCATCCACGGCGACACCTCCACCACCATGGCGCAGCCGCTGGAAGGCTTCGGCGCGCTGTGCCGGCGCTACGGCGCGCTGTCGTACGTGGATGCCACGGCCACCATCGGCGGCATGGAGCTGGCCGCCGACCGCTGGGAGGTGGATGTCGTCACCGGGGGCCTGCAGAAGTGCCTGGGCGGGCCGTCGGGCTCGGCGCCGATCACCGTCTCCGAGGCGGCGGCCGAGCGCATCTTCGCCCGCCGCCATGTCGAGCGCGGCATCGCGCGCGAGGACATCGACGATGGCGACGGTCCGCGCATCGGCTCCAACTACTTCGACCTGGCCATGGTCATGGACTACTGGTCGGACAAGCGCCTGAACCACCATACCGAAGCCACCACCATGCTCTACGGCGCCCGCGAATGCGCGCGCATCGCGCTGCAGGAAGGCCTGGCGCGGCGCTATGCGCGCCATCGCGCCGCCGGCCGCGCGGTAACGGCCGGCGCGCGCGCGCTGGGGCTGGAGGTGTTCGGCGACGATGCCCACCGCATGAGCAACGTCACCGGCCTGGTGATCCCCGCCGGGGTTGACGGCGAGGCGGTGCGCCGGGCGATGCGCGAGGACTTCGAGATCGAGATCGGCACCGCCTTCGGCCCGCTGCAGGGCAAGGTCTGGCGCATCGGCGCGATGGGCTACAACGCGGCCAAGCACAAGGTGCTGATCACGCTGGGTGCGCTGGAGACCGTGCTGCGCCTGCAGGGCTTCGCCTGCACGCCCGGCGCCGCCATCGACGCCGCGCTGGCCGCGTGGAATGCGGAAGTGACAGCATGAGCGCAGGCGGCGAGCCGAGGCTCAACGACCCGGCCGTGGTGGCTGAGGTGCGCGCGGCCTTCGAGGCCTACGAACGGGCGCTGATGGCCGACGACATCGCCACGCTCGATCGCCTGTTCCATGCCGCGCCCAGCACCGTGCGCTACGGCGTGGGCGAGGTGCTGTACGGCATCGAGGAGATCCGCGCGTTCCGCGTCGGCCGCGGCGGCTCGCCGCAGCGCCGGCTGGGGCGGGTGGAGATCGCGACCTTCGGCGCCGACTTCGCCACGGCCAATGCCGAGTTCTTCCGCGAGGGCGCGGCCCGGCGCGGCCGCCAGAGCCAGAGCTGGGTGCGCTTCGCCGACGGCTGGAAGGTCGTCGCGGCGCATGTCTCGCTGGAGGGCACGCACGCGTGAGCCTGGCCGATCTGGAAACCCGCGTGGCCCACGACCTGGCCTGCCTGGACCACGGCAAGCCGGACTGGACGCGGCCGCGCACGCACGACCGGGGCCATGTGTTCGATGTGGTGATCGTCGGCGGCGGGCAGAGCGGACTGGGCGCGGCCTTCGCGCTGCTTCGCGAGCGGGTCTCCAACCTGCTGGTGATCGACGAGTGCCCGGAAGGGCGCGAGGGTCCCTGGCTCAGCTATGCGCGCATGGTCACGCTGCGCACGCCCAAGCAGATCACCTCGATCGACCTCGGCATCCCCTCGCTGACCTTCCGCGCCTGGTGGGAGGCCCAGCACGGCGCGGCCGGCTGGGAGGCGCTGGACAAGATCCCGCGCGAGGACTGGATGGCCTACCTGCGCTGGTACCGCGGCGTGCTGCGCCTGCCGGTGCGCAACGACACACGTCTGGTCCAACTCGAACCCCTGCCGGAGCAGGGCCTGCATCGCCTGCACCTGCACGACGGCGGCACGCTGCTGGCGCGCAAGGTGATCCTGGCCACCGGCATCCAGGGCGGCGGCCA
Organism: Pseudoxanthomonas sp. X-1; assembly: GCF_020042665.1. NCBI lineage: Bacteria > Pseudomonadati > Pseudomonadota > Gammaproteobacteria > Lysobacterales > Lysobacteraceae > Pseudoxanthomonas > Pseudoxanthomonas sp. X-1. Next base: position 2,532,939 of record NZ_CP083376.1, on the reverse strand, counting down.
GTGGGTGGTGCCCAAGTTCGTCTCCGACCACCTGCCGCCCACGCGCTATGCGCACACCTCCGGGCCGCTGGACTACGCCGCGCTGGCCGGCAAGCGCATCGCCATCCTCGGCGGCGGCGCGTCGGCGTTCGACAACGCGCAGTACGCGCTGCAGCGCGGGGTGCGCGAGGCGCATGTGTTCGTGCGTCGCGCGCAGCTGCCGCGGGTCAATCCGATCCGGCACATGGAGCAGGCCGGCATCATCGCGCGCTTCCCGGCGCTGCCCGATGCCGACAAGTACGCGCTGATGGCCAGCTTCTTCGCGCGCAACCAGCCGCCGACCAACGACACCTTCGCCCGCGCGGTGGCCATGCCGGGCTTCCACCTGCATCTGGGCGCGCCGTGGCGGTCGGTGGCCGAGCGCGATGGCCAGGCGGTGGTGACCACGCCGCAGGGCGAGCAGGCCTTCGATTTCCTGGCCATCGCCACGGGGTTGGTGACCGACCCGGACCTGCGCCCCGAACTGGCCGCGCTGGCACCGGCGATCGCGCGCTGGCGCGACCGGTATGTGCCGCCGGCCGGCGCCGCCAACCCGCTGCTCGACGCGCATCCCTACCTGGGTCCGGGCTTCGAACTGCAGCCGCGCGCGGCCGAGGACGCGGCCAGGCTGCATGGCCTGTTCGCGTTCAACTACTCGGCGCTGATCAACCTGGGGCTGTCGGCCGCCGCGCTGTCGGGCCTGAAGTACGCGCTGCCGCGCTTGGCGCAGGCGGTGGCCAATCAGCTCTTCGTCGACGACCGCGCCGCGGTGGTGCGCGACTTTTTGGCCTTCGACGAGGAGGAATTCACCGGCCAGTGGCCGCTGCCGCAGGAGTCCGCCGCATGACCACGCTCTCCACCCACGTGCTGGACACCAGCCGCGGCGGCCCGGCCACGGGCGTGGCGGTGCAGCTGTTCGACGCCGACGGCGCGCTGCGCTGGCAGGGCGTCACCGACACCGACGGGCGCTGCCCCGCGCTGCGCGAGCAGGCGCTGGAAGCAGGGCGCTACCGGCTGGTGTTCGCGGTCGCGGCGTACTTCCGCGCGGCCGGCGTGGCGCTGCCGGAACCACCGTTCCTGGACGTGATTCCGCTGGATTTCGGCATCGGCGGGCAGGGGCATTACCACGTGCCGCTGCTGGTCTCGCCGTTCGGCTATTCGACCTATCGCGGCAGCTGAGCGGCCCGGCGCGGCTACACTGGCCGCCCGCGTCCGGCACCGCGCACGGCGCTCTGCCTGTTTCGCTTCCGGTCCGCACGATGATCAGCCTGCACGATGCCTCGCCCCTGGTCCGCTGGATGGTGCTGGCGGTGTGGCTGCTGGCGGCGGCGCTGCTGGTCTGGTTCGGTCTGCGCTGGCGACGCGGGCGCCGCACCTGGGGCCTGCCGCTGATCGCCGCGCTGCTGGTGCTGGTCTCGTCGCTGGGCCTGGCACTGGCCACGCGGGTGGCGCAACAACGCGCCGCCCAGGCGCAGGCCGTGGCCCGACCGCTGTCGCCGCAGGAACAGGCGGTGTGGACCATCGTGCAGACGCGTTGCCAGGCCTGCCATTCCGACCACGCCACGGTCATGCCCTGGGCCGCCTACGGCCTGAGCCTGGACGACATGGGCGACGTCGAACGTGCCGCCGCCGCGATCCATCAGCAGGTGGTCCAGACCCAGGCCATGCCGATGGGCAACACCACGCAGATGACGCCGCAGGAGCGCGAGGTCATCGCGCGCTGGTACGCAGAACGCGCGACGTCCGCGCCCGGCACCAAAAAAGGCGACTAAGCCCCAGACACGTCAGTCCCGCGATCGCGAACCCGATGACGCTCGCACAAAGCGCCAGATGCGCTGGATTCCCGCATTCGGGGGAATGACGGTAGAGGGTTCCCCGCGGTCACCGCCGATCAGCGAGCTCAATTCAATCCCCGCAGCAAACCCACGGCTACGCTCCAATCCCGAATCCCGAATCCCGAATCCCGAATCCCCAAAACACCAAACGCCCCAAACGGGGCGTCCTGAGCGGTCGGCTGGCTGGCGAAAGCGGGCGGGCGGTGACCGGTGCGCGTCGTCGCTGGCGGAAGCGGGCTGACGGCGCGGGGGCAAGTCTAGCCAGCGCGCGAAGTCGCTGGCGAAATGCGAATCGTTCTTGAAAAGAGGGCCGCTCAGGCCGCCGGCTCGATCTGCGCGAACGAGGTCACCCGCGGATGCCCGTTGCAGGCGGCGGCATCGCGCGGGGTCGGGTAGTCCTCCAGCCGGTCCACCAGCACGGTCTGCAGGCCCGCCTCGCGCGCGGCGTCCAGTTCGGCCACCACGTCGGACAGGAACAGCACCTCGCGCGGCGCCACGCCGATGCGCTCGACGATGCGCGCATAGCTGTCGCGCTCGCGCTTGCCGCCGATCTCGGTGTCGAACCAGCCCGACACCAGGGGCGTCAGGTCGCCGGCATCGCTGTGGCCGAAGAACAGCTTCTGCGCCGGCACCGAGCCGGACGAGTACACGTACAGCGCCAGCCCCTCGCCATACCAGTCCTGCAGCGCCTGCGCCGCGTCCGGGTACATGTGCGCGGTGAAATCCGCCTCGCGGAAGCCCGCCTCCCAGACCAGTCCCTGCAGCGCCTTGAGCGCGGTGTGCTTGCGATCGGCGTCGATCCAGGCCTGCAGCACCGCCACGCGCGCGGCATCGTCCCGCGCCTGCGGCTCGTCCGCGCTGACCGCCTCCAGCCAGCGCCGCACCTCGGGATCGTCGCCATTGGCGGCGACGAAGCCCGGCAGCGCGCGGCGGGCGTACGGGAACAGCACGTCCTTGACGAAGGAGATGCTGCTGGTCGTGCCCTCGATATCGGTGAGGATGGCCTGCACGACGGGCATCAGGAGGCCTTCTCCGGGGTGTAGCGCGGGAAGCTGGCGGCGATGGTCTCGCCGGTGAAGTGGCCGACCCAGCCATCCGGCTCGGTGAAGAAGCGGATCGCCACGAAGCTGGGCGACTCGCCCATGTCGAACCAGTGCTTGGTCCCGTCCGGCACGGCGATCAGGTCGTCCTTGACGCACTCGATCTCGTAGACCTTGTCGTCCACATGCAGGGTGAACAATCCCGAGCCGGCGACGAAGAAGCGCACCTCGTCCTCCTTGTGGAAGTGCTCGTCCAGGAACTTGGTGCGCATCTCGGCGCGCGCCGGGTGATCGGGCGCGATGCTGACCACGTCCACCGACTTGAAGCCGCGCTCGGCGACCAGGCGGTCGATGTCGGCGCGATAGGCGTCCATCACCGCCTCGGGCGAGGCGCCGGGCTCGATCGGCTTGGAGGCCTGCCAGCGCTCGAACAGCACCCCGATCTTCTCAAGCTCGGTGGCGATGAAATCCGGGTCGTAGCTGGCGAACAGCGGCGTGGACGGATCGGCGTGGTCGAAGATGCGAAGACGGCTCATGGCGGGCTCCTGGCGTGGGGCGAAGGCCGGGCGGAAAAGGGTAGCAGCGGCGGCGCGGGGCGGTGTCGCCGCCATGCAACGCAGCAGTGCGATTCAACCGCGCGCGCCGAGCTTGCGCAGCTCCAGCTCGCAGTGGAACAGGAACTCGAAGGCCTCCAGGTGGCGGCGCGCCTCGGCCATGCTGCGGCCCCAGGCGTACAGGCCATGGCCGTCGATCAGGTAGCCCCACAGCGGACCCCGGTCCAGCAGCGCGTCCACCTGTGCGGCCAGCACGGTCATGTCCTGGGTGTTGGGCAGCACCGGCACCTCGATGGCCATCTCGTGGGTGCTGTTGCCGTGGAAGGCCTTGAGCAGCTCGTAACCTTCCAGGCGGACATGGCCGGCGCCGGCGTACAGGCGCGAGGCGATGGTCTGCACCAGCGAGTGGGTGTGCAGCACGCAGCCCACCTCCGGGAAGCGCCGGTAGAGCTGGGTATGCAGCAGGGTCTCGGCCGAGGGGCGCTTGTCGGTGGCTACCGGCTGGCCGTCGAAGTCCACCACCATGATGTGCTCGCGGCCCATGCGGCCCTTGTCCGCGCCGGAGACGGTGATCGCGGCATGGCGATCGTCCAGCCGCTCGGAGAAGTTGCTGCTGGTGGCCGGGGTCCAGCCCAGGCGCGCCAGCTCGGCCACGTGGGTGGTGATCTCGTCGGCCAGCACGGCCAGGCGTGCGGCATCGTAGGGAAGGCTGTTCATGCCAGCATTTTACCGCGCCGGCCTGACCGATCGACGTCAGCCCTGGCCGCGCAGCCGGCTGTGGCGGAAGCCGTAGGCGGCATAGATGACGAAGCCGATCACCGTCCAGATGACCATCAGCATCCAGTTGTGCGCCGTCATGGTCGACAGCAGCAGCAGGCAGCTGCCGATGCCGGCCAGGCAGATCAGCCAGGCGAAGGGGATGCGGAACGGGCGTGGCAGCTGGGGCTGGGTGCGGCGCAGGATCAGCACGCCGGCGCAGACCGAGGCGAAGGCGATCAGGGTGCCCATCGAGGTCAGTTCGCCCAGCACGTCCAGCGGGAACACCGCCGCCAGCACCGCGATGCCGATGCCGGTGATCACCGTATTGATGTGCGGAGTGCGGTACTTGGGATGGATGCGGGTGAACACCGTCGGCAGCAGGCCGTCGCGGGCCATGATCATGAAGATGCGCGGCTGGCCGATGATCATCACCAGCACCACCGAGGACAGGCCGATCAGCGCGCCGATCTCCACCACCAGGCGCAGCCAGCCCAGCTCGGGATGCGCGGCCACGGCGGTGACCACCGGCTCGTCGGTGCCGAGCATGGAATAGGGCACCAGGCCGGTCATGACCGCGGCCATGGCGATGTAGAGCACGGTGCAGATCACCAGCGAGGCGAGCATGCCCACCGGCAGGTCGCGCTGCGGCTTGGTCGATTCCTGCGCGGCCACCGACACCGCCTCGAAGCCGATGTAGGCGAAGAACACGATCGCCGCCCCGCGCACCACGCCGTCCCAGCCGAACTTGCCCGGGCCCTGCGCCTCGGGGATGAAGGGATGCCAGTTGGCCGGATCGACGTACTTCCAGCCGGCGAAGATGACCAGCAGGATCAGACAGGTCTTCAGCACCACCATGGCCATGTTCATGGCCGAGGACTTGCGGATGCCGACATAACAAAGCCAGGTCAGCAGCAGCACGATCGCCGCGGCCGGCAGGTTGGCGATGGCGCCGGTGGGCTGCAGCTTGCCGTCCAGCGGTGCGCTGACCAGCGCCGCCGGCAGATGGATGCCGAACTGGTCGAGCAGGCTGAGGAAGTAGCCGGTCCAGCTCACCGCCACCGCCGAGGCCGACACGCCGTACTCCAGCACCAGCATCCAGCCGATGAACCACGCCGCCGCCTCGCCCAGCGTGGCGTAGGTGTAGGTATAGGCCGAGCCGGACACCGGGACCATCGCGGCGAACTCGGCGTAGGCCAGCGCGCAGAAGGTGCAGCACAGCGCGGCCAGCACGAAGGACAGCATGATCGCCGGCCCCGCGTGCTGCGCGGCGGCCTGGCCGGTGATGACGAAGATGCCGCCGCCGATCACCGCGCCGATGCCCAGCGCGGTCAGGCCCCACGGCCCCAGCGTGCGATGCAGCTGCAGGTCCTGCGCATCCTGGGTGAGCTGGCCGGGATGTTTGATGCGGAACAGCTGCTTCATGAAGGGATCCGGTGCGGTGGTGGAAGAAACAACGGCCGTCTAGCGGCCGTTGTCGGAGTGCGTCGTCTGAAGCGGCGCGGGCTGGCGTCAGTGCTGCTCGTTGCCCGGCGCCAGGTGGCTGCGCTTGCGGCTGTAGAGCGCGTAGATGATCAGGCCCAGCACCGCCCAGGCGGCGAACACGCCCTTGGCGACCATGCTCAGGTTGACGAACAGCAGCAGACAGCCGGCCACCGCCAGCGGGCACACGATCCAGGCGAACGGCGTGCGGAACGGGCGCGGGCGGTTCGGCTGCTGCTTGCGCAGCACCAGCACGCCGATGGAGACCATCGCGAAGGCCAGCAGGGTGCCGGAGTTGGAGGTGTCGGCCAGCTTGCCGACCGGGAACAGCGCACCGCAGAAGGCCACGACCAGGCCGGTCGCCAGGGTGATCACGTGCGGGGTGTGGAAGCGCGGGTGCACCCGCGAGAGGCGCTCGGGCAGCAGGCCATCGCGCGACATGGTGAAGAAGATGCGGGTCTGGCCGAACATCATCATCAGGATCACCGAGGGCAGGGCCAGGATGGCGGCCACGCCGATCCAGTTGCCCAGGTTCGGCCAGCCGATCAGGCGCAGCACGTGGGCCAGCGGCTCATGGCTGCAGACCAGTGCCTCGGAGCCCACGCAGGCCGCGGCGAAGGCCTGGCTGCCCGGCTCCAGCGGAACGCCGTCGGGGCCCATGATCGGCTGCGCGCCGACCGCGCCGACCGCCGCGTAGCCCACCAGCAGATAGAAGACGGTGCACACCGCCAGCGAGGCGATCAGGCCGATGGGGATGTTGCGGTTGGGGTTCTTGGTTTCCTCCGCCGCGGTGGAGATCGCGTCGAAGCCCACGTAGGCGAAGAAGATCGAGGCCGCCGCGCCGAGCACGCCGATGCCGCCCAGCGGGCTGCCCCAGCCACCGGGCAGGAACGGGGTGAAGTTGGCGGTGTTGGAGGTCGCCACCGGCAGCGCCATGACGATGAACAGGGTCAGGGCGATGATCTTGATCGCCACCAGCACCGCATTGACCTTGGCGCTCTTGGAGGTGCCGATCACCAGCAGCCAGGTCACCACCAGGGCGATGCCGAAGGCCAGGACATTGAAGGTGCCGCCGGCGAACAGCCCGGTCTGCAGCGCCGGGGGCAGCGCCAGCGCGCCGGGCTGCACCAGGCCGAACAGCGTGGTGTTGGCAAGCAGGCCATTCATGTAGCCCGACCAGCCCACGGTCACCACCGCCGCGCCGATGCCGTATTCCAGGCCCAGCGCCCAGCCCACGATCCAGGCGATCAGCTCGCCCAGCACGCCGTAGGTGTAGGTGTAGGCCGAGCCGGAGACCGGCACCATCGAGGCCAGTTCCGAATAGGCCAGCGCGGCCAGGCCGCAGACCACCGCGGCGATCACGAAGGCGATCATCATGCCGGGGCCGGCCTTCTGGCCGGCCTCGGCGGTCAGCACGAAGATGCCGGTGCCGATCACCGCGCCGATGCCCAGCATGGTCAGCTGGAAGGCGCCGAGCTGGCGCGTGAGCGCCTTCTTCTCGGCGGTCTCAAGAATCTTGTCAAGCGGCTTGACGCGCCAGAACAGCATCGCGGAATTCCCCAGGGTCGTTAAAGGCGAAAGGGATCCGCTTGCCCCCTTGGCGCGCGGATGGGATCGCCGAACCTTACCCGTCATACTGTCGGTTGCACAAGTTACCTTGCGCCCTTGCCGGACCCCGTGGTGCGCCGGCCCGGGCGCCGACCGAGGTCCCATGTCCGACGCTTCCCGCGCCGCGTTGACGGCGCAACTGACGGCCTACCAGGCACGCTGGCCGGCTGAACATGACGGCGTCGCCGCGTTCGTGGCGCTGCTGTCGCAACCCGACGCCTTCGTGCGCGCGCGGCTGGAGGGGCATTTCACCGCCTCGGCCTGGCTGGTCAGCGGCGACGGCGCGCGCGCCGCGCTGATGCACCACGCCAAGCTGCGGCGCTGGCTGCAGCCCGGTGGCCATGCCGACGGCGACGAGGCGCTGGCGGCGGTCGCCCTGAAGGAGGCGCAGGAGGAGACCGGCCTGACCGGCCTGGCCGTGGACGAGGCGGCGATCTTCGACCTGGACCGCCACTGGATTCCCGAGCGCGGGGAGGTGCCGGGGCACTGGCATTTCGACGTGCGCTACGTGGTGCGCGCCCTGGGCAGCGAAGCCCTGGTCGGCAACGAGGAATCCCTGGCCCTGGCCTGGCGGCCGATCGCGGAGGTCGCGAACGATCCCGACCCCTCGCTCAGCCGCATGGCCCGCAAGTGGCTGGCCTCAGCCGCCGCCTGACCGCGCTTTGTTTTTTGAGGGAGCCGCCATGGCGGCTCCCACAAGAATCAGTACAGCACTCGCACCCGCAGCGTGCCCTCGATCGCGGCCATCGCGTCCTTGAGCACCGCCGCCTGTTCCTCGGAGGCGGTGACATCGATCACCACATAGCCGACCTGCGGGTCGGTGCGCAGGAACTGGCCGTCGATGTTGACGCCCTGGTTGCGGAACACGTCGTTGATCTGCGACAGCACGCCCGGCACGTTGCGATGGATGTGCAGGATGCGGCGGCTGCCTTCGTGGCCGGGCAGGGTGACCTCGGGGAAGTTCACCGCCGACAGGGTGCTGCCGTTGTCGCTGTAGCGCACCAGCTTGGCGGCGACCTCGATGCCGATGTTGTCCTGCGCCTCCAGGGTGCTGCCGCCCACGTGCGGGGTCAGGATCACCTGGTCCAGGCCCGCCAGCGGCGAGACGAAGGCATCGCCATTGCCCTTGGGCTCGACCGGGAACACGTCCACCGCCGCGCCGCCGACCTGGCCGGCGCGCAGCGCCTCGGCCAGCGCGTCGATGTCCACCACCGTGCCGCGCGAGGCGTTGATCAGGTGCGCGCCGCGCTTCATGGCGGCGATCTGCGCCGGGCCGAACATGTCCTTGGTCGCCGGCGTTTCCGGCACGTGCAGGGTCACCACGTCCGCGCGTTCCAGCAGGTCCTCCAGGCTCAGCGCCGGGGCGGCGTTGCCCAGCGAGAGCTTGGTCTCGATGTCGTGGAAGATGACCTTCATGCCCATCGCCTCGGCCAGCACGCCGACCTGGGTGCCGATATGGCCGTAGCCGATGATGCCCAGCGTCTTGCCGCGCACCTCGTGGCTGCCGGCGGCCGACTTGGACCAGCCGCCGCGATGGCATTCGGCCGACTTCTGCGGGATGCCGCGCATCAGCATGATCGCCTGGGCGATCACCAGCTCGGCCACGCTGCGGGTGTTGGAATAGGGTGCGTTGAAGACCGGGATGCCGGCCAGCTCGGCCGCTTCCACGTCGACCTGGTTGGTGCCGATGCAGAAGCAGCCCACCGCGATCAGGCGCCGCGCGTGGGCGAGCACCTCGGCGGTCAGCTGGGTGCGCGAGCGGATGCCGATGATGTGGGCCTCGGCGATGCGGGCCTTCAGCTCGTCCTCGGGCAGCGACTTGGAATGGAGCTCGATCTGGCTGTAGCCGGCCGCCTGGAAGGTCTCCACCGCGGTCTGGCTGACGCCCTCCAGCAACAGCACGCGGATGTCTTCCTTCGGGAACGAGGTCTTCTTAGACATGGGGGCAGCAAAGGGGGAGCGCGAAGCGGGGCGCCACTATGCCAGATTGCGCCCGGGCCACGCCGTCGCGCCATCTGGACGTGGCGTTGCAGGGCTGGCACGCTGGCGCACCCTTGAAAACAAGCCGTTTCGCGCGCAACCGTCATGACCGATTCCCTGCTTGATTCGCTGCGCGCGGCGGTGCCCGACCTGCGCCTGAAGACCGACGCCGGCGACCTGGAACACTACGGCCGCGACTGGACCCGGCGCTGGACGCCAAACCCCCTGGCCATCGCCCTGCCGGGCAGCATCGAGGAAGTGCAGGCGGTGATGCGCTGGGCTTCGCAGCGCCAGGTCAAGGTGGTGCCCTCGGGCGGCCGCACCGGCCTGTCCGGCGGCGCGGTGGCGGCCGATGGCGAGCTGGTCCTGAGCCTGGAGCGCATGAACAAGGCGCTGGCCTTCGACCGTGTCGACCGCACCCTGACCGTGCAGGCCGGCATGCCGCTGGAGGCCGTGCACAACGCCGCGCGCGAGCACGGCCTGGAGTATCCGGTGGACTTCGCCGCACGCGGTTCGTGCTCGATCGGCGGCAACATCGCCACCAACGCCGGCGGCATCCGCGTGATCCGCTACGGCAACACGCGCGAATGGATCGCCGGGCTGAAGGTGGTCGCCGCCGACGGCGAACTGCTCGATCTCAACCGCGCGCTGGTCAAGAACTCCTCCGGCTACGACCTGCGCCAGCTGATGATCGGCTCGGAGGGCACGCTGGGCATCGTGGTCGAGGCGACGCTGCGCCTGACCGATCCGCCGCCGCCGACCAATGTGATGCTGCTGGCGCTGACCAGCTTCGAGGGGCTGATGGAGGTGTTCGCCGCGTTCCGCGAGCGGCTGCGGCTGGAGGCCTTCGAGTTCTTCACCGACATCGCGCTCAGGCATGTGCTGGCGCATGGCGCGGTCAAGCCGTTCGACGAGGTCTATCCGTACTACGTGGTGACCGAGTTCGCCGTGGGCGACGAGGGCAGCGAGGCGGCGGCGATGGCGGCCTTCGAGGCCTGCATGGAATCCGGCTGGGTCGCCGATGGCGTCATCAGCCAGTCCGACGCGCAGGCCCAGCAGCTGTGGCGCCTGCGCGAGGGGATCACCGAGTCGCTGGCGCCGTATGTGCCGTACAAGAACGACGTGTCGGTGCGGATCTCGCAGATGCCGGCCTTCCTGGAGCAGACCCAGGCGCTGCTGGGCCAGGCCTATCCGCATTTCGAGGTGGTGTGGTTCGGCCATATCGGCGACGGCAACCTGCACATCAACGTGCTCAAGCCCGAGCCGATGGCGCAGGCCGACTTCGTGCGCGACTGCGAGCAGGTGACCAAGCTGCTGGCGCAGGCCCTGAAGGCGCATGGCGGCAGCATCTCGGCCGAGCACGGCATCGGTCTGGTCAAGAAGCCCTATCTGGACAGCACGCGCGGACCGGCCGAGATCGCGCTGATGCGCGGCATCCGCAGGGCGCTCGACCCGCAGGGCCTGCTGAACCCGGGCAAGCTGTTCGACGCCTAGCGCCTTGGGGGCGGTGGTGCGCCCCGCCGCGGCTGCGGTAGCCTTGCGCGTCGCGGGCGTCATCGGCGCCCCGTTCAATGCGTGGAGTGGATCGATGCGTCAGTGGATCGTAGTGGGCCTGCTGCTGGGAATGGCCGCGCCGGCCTGGGCGATGAGTTCGGCGGCCGGCGCCGCCGGCGGCACCTCGAGCGCGGGCAGCGCCGGCTCTTCGGCGTCCTCGGACAGTTCCTCGGACAACGACAAGCTGGTGCTCGATGCGCGGGTGGACGCGGCCAGCTTCGTGGCCAGCGACGGCGCGATCCGCGGCGCTCGCCTGGAGGCGGCCCTGCGCAGCCTGCGCGAACGCGATGCCGCCGCGCGCCAGGCCTCCGACCTGCAGCTGGCGCAGGCGATCCTGGCCCTGTGAACCCGCCTGGCCGGCCGCCGCGCTCGCGGTGGCTGGGCGCTCGGCTGCTGGCGATCTGTCTGCTCGGATGCGGCCTGCCGCAGATCGCGCAGGCCGCACTGCATCTGCAGCTGGACACTCCTACGCTGGATGCTCATGAGCGGGCGGCATCACAGGCCCTGTTCGGGGATGTGCAGGCACGCCTGCCGGCCGCGTGGCGCGCGGCGCTGGGCGAGGTGCCTGTGCGATGGCGCGACGACCTGCCCGCGGCCGTGCATGGGCGCGCCACCGGCGCCGGCCAGGTACTGCTGCCGCGCAGCCTGCTGCGCGGCTGGATGCAGGCCGGCGACGAGGCCGCGCGGGCACCGGCGCGCGCCGCCCTGGTCCACGAACTGGCGCACCTGCTGGATCGCAGCGCGGCCGGCGGCTTCTCGCGCGACCCGCGCCTGCTCGATCTGGCCGGCTGGCAGATCGGCAGCTGGCCGCGCCTGAAGCTGCGCCTGCGCCGCAACGCGTTCAGCGACCGCACGCCCGACGCGTACGAGCTGTTCTCGCCGCAGGAATACGTGGCGGTCAATCTGGAGCATCGGGTCCTCGATGCCGACTACGCCTGTCGCCGCCCGCTGCTGGATGCGTACTTTGCCCGGCGCCTGGGCCAGACGCCGCAGGCCGGCCGCGACTGCGCACCGGGCGTCGCGTTCTTCGAGGACCGGCCGGCATCGCCGCTGCTGGCGCTGCACCCCGAACGCGTCTATGCCGTCGACTACCTGCTGGCCGACGGCAACGACGCGCCGATGAGTCGCTGGGGCCACAGCATGCTGCGCCTGGTGATCTGCGCGCCGGGCCGCCCGCGCGGGCCGGACTGCCGGCTGGACCTGCAGTACCAGCGCGTGCTCTCGTTCCGCGCCTTCATCGATGACGTGCAGATCTCGAGCTGGGGCGGCCTGACCGGGCGCTATCCCTCGCGCCTGTACCTGCTGCCGATGCTGCAGGTGATCGACGACTACACCCAGGGCCAGCTGCGCGGCCTGCGCTCGCTGCCGCTGACGCTGACGCGCGCGCAGATCGCCACGCTGCTGCAGCGCGCCGCGCAGGTGCACTGGAGCTACGACGGCGGCTACCGCTTCGCCTCCAACAACTGCGCGTTCGAGACCTACAAGCTGCTGCGCGACGGTGTGCCCGCGCTGGATGCGGGCGGGCGGCTGTCCGGCATCACGCCCAACGGCCTGTTGCGCCGCCTGGAGCGGGCGCGCGTCGTCGATGGCCAGGCCCTCGCTGACCTGGAGCAGGCCGGCCGCGCGGGCTATTACTTCGCACCGGCCAGCGCGCAATACCAGGTGATGCTGGACATTGCCCGGGCGCGCCTGGGATTGCCCGCGCAGTCGGTCGAGGACTGGCTGTCGCAGCCGCCGCAGCGGCGCGCGCCGTGGATCGAACGCGCGGACCTGCGCGCCAGCGCCGCACTGCTGGTGCTGGAGCAGGCCGCGCGCCGCCGCCAGGACCTGCTGGCGCGCGATGCGCTCAAGCGTCGCTTCCTGCACGGGCGCGGCGGTGCCGACCTGGACGCCGGTCGCACGCGCCTGCGCGACCTCCTGGAGCACGAGGGGCTGTTCGCCCAGCCCGCGCTGCTGCTGCAGGGCCAGCCCGGCTACGGCCTGCCGCAGCAGGCCGAGCGCGACTTCGTGCAGTCGAAAGCAAGCGCGCTGCTGGGCGCGCAGCACGCCGCGCGCGACACGCTGGAACACGACGCGCGCCCGCTGTTGCCACAGGACCTGCGCGAGCAGATCGACGGCACCGAGGCCAATCTGGCCGCACTGGGCGAGCGCCTGCGCAGGCTCGGCCGTGAGGCGGGCGTTCCCGCGCTTGCGCCGTCGCCCGATCAGGGCGAGGGCAGGAATCCGGCTTCGCGGCCGTAGTCTTCCAGCCACCCGCGCACGTGCGCATCGTTCGCGTAGCGCTTGCGCAACCGGGCGAAGCGCGCTTCGTTGCCGGGGCAGCTGTCGCGCAGCGCGCGTTCCAGCGCCGCGCGTCGTTGCGCGTCGTAGGGTTCTTCGCCGCCGAAGTACAGGCAGGCGGACTGGCGCTCCACGAGCGTGCGCACCTCCTTGGGCAGGCGGCAGTACGTCGCCTCCAGTTCGGCCGAAAGCGGCGTCGCGTCCGGCAAGGCGCAGGGCGATGGAGTCGCGCCTGCGCCGCCGGCCAATGCCCACACGAGCATCGGCGCGAGCACGCTCAGTCCGCGCGACCGCCGAATTCGCCGGTGGTGGTGTTGATCAGGATGCGCTCGCCGGTGGTGATGTACTCGGGCACCATGATCTCGATGCCGGTGGACAGCTTGGCCGGCTTGGGGCGCTTGGTCGCGGTGCCGCCCTTGAGCTCGGGCGGGGTCTCGACGACCTCCAGCGTGACGTGCTGCGGCAGCTGCAGGGCCACCGGCTGCTCGTCGATCACCTGCACGTAGCAGCCGGTCAGGCCGTCGGTGATGTAGCCGGCGTCGTCGCCCAGCACGTCCGCGTCCAGGGTGTAGGGGGTGTAGTCCTCGTCGTCGAGGAACACGAACGCCTCGCCGTCCTTGTAGGAGAAGGTGGCCTGGCGGCGCAGCAGTTCGACCTCGGTCAGGCTGTCGTCGGCATCGAAGCTGGCGTCGAGCTTGTTGCCGCCCGGCACGCTGTACATGATGAAACGGAAACGCACGTTGCCGCCGCGGCCCTGCGGCGAGGAGCGCTCGATGTCGCGGATTTGATAGACGCCGTTGTTGTATTCGACGACGTTGCCCTTCTTGATGTCACCAGCTTTCATGGATCAATGACCGGGTTGTGTGGAAAGAAATGGTTGAGCGAGGCGCGAGCGGAAAGGAGCGAGGAACAAGTGGACAAGGCGGGAGCACGACAGCTGCGTTGCCGCGGCGGCGACGCTTTCCCCGTCCCTCTCCCCTCGTTCTGCTACTTCGGTGCCAGGCGCGTGGCGCCATCCAGCCGGATGGTCTCGCCGTTGAGATAGCGCGCCTGCAGGATGTAGGCGACGGTGTCGGCGTATTCGGATGGCTGGCCCAGGCGCGAAGGGAAGGGGATCGACGCGGCCAGCGACTGCTGCACCGCCTCGGGCATGCCGTCGACCATCGGCGTCCAGAACACGCCCGGCGCGATGGTCACCACGCGCACGCCGAAGCGCGCCAGTTCGCGCGCCATCGGCAGGGTCATGCCGACCACGCCGCCCTTGGACGCGGCGTAGGCCGCCTGGCCGATCTGGCCTTCGTAGGCGGCCACGCTGGCGGTATTGACGATCACCCCGCGCTCGCCGTCTTCGCCGGGGGCGTTGTCCTGCATCGCCTCGGCCGCCGCCTTGGCCACGTTGAAGCTGCCCACCAGGTTGACCAGCACCGTGTTGCGGAAGGTGGCCAGCGCCATCGGCCCGTCCTTGCCCAGCACACGGCCGGCGCCGAGGATGCCGGCGCAGTTGACCGCCACGTTCAGCCCGCCCAGGAAGGCGCGCGCCTCGGCGATGCCGGCCGACACCACGCCCTCGTCGGTGACGTCGGTGCGCAGATAGCGCGCGTTGGCGCGGCCCAGCGCCTGCACGGCCGCCTCGCCCTTCTCGTCGTTGACGTCCAGCAGGACCACCTTGCCGCCGGCGGCGACCAGGCGCTGGGCGGTGGCCAGGCCAAGGCCGGACACGCCGCCGGTGATCACGGCGCGGGATTCGGACAACTGCATGCAAGGCTCCTGCGGGACGCGTAAAGGCGACAAGTCTAATGGCATGCGGCGGCGCGCCCTTGCGCGCCGCCGCAGCGGCTTTCAAAGCGCAAGCGCGTACCAGCGGTCGCAGCCGCCGTGGCCGGTGGCGCCCAGCGGGGCGGGCAGCGGCGTGAAGCCGCTCTTCTCGTACAGGCGCATGGCCGCCTCCATGCTGCGCAGGGTCTCGATGTAGCACTGGCTGAAGCCGAAGCCGCGCGCGGCCTCCAGGCACTGGCGCATCATCGCCGTCCCGGCGCCCAGCCCGCGCGCCTGCGGCAGGAAGTACATCTTGCGCAGCTCGCAGGTCCCGGCCGGCCCGCCCTCCAGGGGCGCCACGCCACCGCCGCCCAGTACCCGGCCGTCCACCTCGACCACGAAGTAGGCGCTGCGCGGCTGCGCATAGGCGCGGCTGAGCCAGTCCACCTCCGGATCGTTGATCGCAAACCCCGGCCCGCAGGCCCCGAAGTCCGGCATGACGGCGCGGATGATCGCCGCCATCGCCGCGTCATCGCTGGGCTGGATGGGCCGGATCAGGAACGGTGCGGACATCGGCGGTGAACGCGCTGGCTGAGGGGTGCGCATCGTACGCCGGGCTGGCCCGCAGCGTCCTGTCCGGTGACCCGACAGACAGCTTCCCGCCGTGGCCGCAGTGGTACTATTGAGAACCGTTTTCATTTGAGCCCGCTCGCGTGATGTTGTCCGATCTGCCCCAGCGCACCCAGGCCATCGTCGATTCGGTCGAAGACCACGGCCCCAACGACACCATCGCCCGGCGCCTGCGCGAGCTGGGCTTCGTCGCCGGCGAGCAGGTGGAGATCGTCGCGCAGGGGCCCATCGGCGCCGACCCGCTGTTGGTGCAGGTGGGCTTCACCCGCTTCGCCCTGCGCCGGACCGAGGCCGCGCGCGTGCGCCTGCGCATCGGCCACGGGGCGGGGGCATGAGCGCCATCGCCGCGCCGCAGCGCCTGGCGCTGATCGGCAATCCCAACTGCGGCAAGACCGCGCTGTTCAACCTGCTGACCGGCAGCCGGCAGAAGGTGGCCAACTACGCCGGCGTCACCGTCGAGCGCAAGGAAGGCCGGTTCACCGGCGCCAACGGCAGGACCTACGCGTTGCTGGACCTGCCCGGCGCGTACAGCCTCAACGCCGCCAGTCTGGATGAGGCCATCACCCGCGACCTGTGCCGCGGCTTCCTGCCCGGCGAACCGCGCCCGGACGCGCTGGTGTGCGTGGTCGATGCGACCAACCTGCGCCTCAACCTGCGCTTCGTGCTGGAGGTCCTGCGCCTGGGCCTGCCGGTGATCCTGGCGATCAACATGGCCGACGCCGCGCGCCGGCGCGGCATCCGCATCGACCTGGACGTGCTGCAGCGCGAGCTGGGCATCCCGGTGGTGGAGACCGTGGCGGTCAAGTCCAACGGCGCCCAGGCGCTGCTGGAGCGGATCGATCAGGTGGCGGCGCAGCCGCAGCTGCCCAGCCATGTCCTGCCCGAGGACGCCGACCTGCATGCCGAGACGCGCCGCCTGCTGTCGCTGGCGGTCAGCATGCCCACCCGCACCGCGCGCGTGGACGACACGCTGGACCGCTGGCTGCTGCATCCGGTGTTCGGGTTGCTGGCGCTGGCGGTGGTGATGTTCCTGATCTTCCAGGCGGTCTACGCCTGGGCCGCGCCGCTGATGGACGCCATCGACGCGGGCACCGCCTGGCTGGGCGAGTGGGTCGGCGGTGCGCTGCCGGAGGGCCCGCTCAACAGCCTGCTCACCGACGGCATCATCGCCGGCCTGGGCGGGGTGATCGTGTTCCTGCCGCAGATCCTGATCCTGTTCGCCTTCATCCTGGCGCTGGAGGAGTCAGGCTACCTGCCGCGGGCGGCCTTCCTGCTGGACCGGCTGATGTCCAAGGCCGGCCTGTCCGGGCGCTCGTTCATTCCGCTGCTGTCCTCCTTCGCCTGCGCCATCCCCGGGATCATGGCGACGCGCTCGATCCAGGATCCGCGCGACCGCCTGGCCACCATCCTGGTGGCGCCGCTGATGACCTGCTCGGCGCGTCTGCCGGTGTATGCGCTGCTGATCGGCGCCTTCATCCCGCAGCGGCAGGTGGGGGGCGTGTTCAACCTGCAGGGGCTGGTGCTGTTCGGGCTGTACGTGGCGGCCATCGTCAGCGCGCTGGTGGTGGCCTGGGTGATGAAGCGCTGGCGCCGCGACAAGAGCGAGCACCCGCTGCTGCTGGAACTGCCGTCCTACCGCATCCCGCACCTGCGCGACCTGGCCCTGGGCCTGTACGAGCGCGCGATGATCTTCCTCAAGCGCGTGGGCGGCATCATCCTGGCGCTGACGGTGCTGCTGTGGTTCCTGCTGTCCTTCCCCGGCGCGCCGGCCGATGCGACGCTGCCGGCGATCGACTACAGCTTCGCCGGGCGCATCGGCCACGCGCTGAGCTACGTGTTCGCGCCGCTGGGCTTCAACTGGCAGATCTGCATCGCGCTGATCCCGGGCCTGGCCGCGCGCGAGGTCGCCGTGTCCTCGCTGGCCACCGTGTACGCGCTGTCGGCCGGCGACGATGATGCCAAGGCGCAGGCGCTGGCGCCGCTGATCCAGGACGGCTGGTCGCTGGCCACCGCGCTGTCGCTGCTGGTCTGGTACATCTACGCGCCGATGTGCCTGTCCACGCTGGCGACCATCAAGCGCGAGACCAATTCCTGGAAGCGCATGGCGATCTCGGCCGGCTACCTGTTCGCGCTGGCCTACCTCGCCTCGCTGCTGACCTACCAGGTCGCGGTCCTGCTGGGGGCGGGCTGATGGCGCTGGCGCTCCAGTACCTGGTGATCGCGGTGGCCGTGCTGGTCAGCGCCTGGGTCGTGGCGCACAAGCAGTTCCCCAACGCCACCCGCCGCGCGCGCACCGCGCTGGCCCTGCCGCTGCTGCGGGCCGGGCGTCCGCCGTGGCTGCAGCGCCTCGGCAGGGCGCTGGCGCCGCCGGCCAGGGCGGTCGATGCCGCCTGCGGCGGCTGCAGCAGCTGCGGGCCGCAGAAGCCGGCGGTGCGCAAGTAAAGCCGCGCGGCGCGCTCGATGTGCGCGCCGCTTTCGCCGCCATCCGCGGGGACGTCAGGACAGGCGACGCTTGCCGCGCGGCGCCATGCCGCCGCTGTGCGGGAACATCTCCACCGCCAGCGAGAACGTGCGCTGCTCACCTGGCCTCAAGGCGCCGACGCCGACCACGTGGCGGTCGATCTCGCGTCCCTGTTCGTCGCTGATCACCATCACCGCGGTGTACTCATAGGCGGTGGCGGCCTCGGCCGGGTGGTTGACCGTGCCCTGGACCTTCAGCGGCACCACGCGCTGGGTCTCGTGCCGGGCGACGGTGGCCGCGTCGTCGAAGCGCAGATGGTGCTTGCACGACGGGCAGACCGCGGCGGTCTCCAGGATCATCGCCTTGCAGTGCGGGCAGGCGCGGGTCGCGCCTGCCGTGCCGGGACGCGGGGTGCTCACGCCGCGTCGTGCTGCTTCTCGCTGCCGTCCCAGCCGAAGTCGGCCTGGCCGCGCATGCGGGCGCCGGCGGCGACGGTCATCGTGCCGCACTTGACGTCGCCGGTCAGGGCGCCGGAAGCCAGCAGTTCGACGTGCTTGGCCGCGTCGATGTTGCCCTCCAGCTCGCCGGCGATGGTGATCTTGCTGGCCTTGACCCCGCCGGACAGCTTGGCGCCGTGCTCGATGGTCAGGTCGCCCTGGACATTGACGTCGCCCTTGAAGCGGCCGGCGATCCGCACGTGGCCGCTGCCCTCGATCTTGCCCTCGATGGTCAGGTCCGAGGCGATCAGCGACTCCTTGCGCTCGCGGCCGCCCGCGCTGGCGGCGGGTGTCGAGGCCGGGACGGGGGCGCTGGCGACCGGCGCGGGCGCGATGGGCTCGGCGACCGGCGGCGGGGACGGCTCGATGACCGGGGCGGGCGGGGCATCCTTCTTGCTGGACAGCGGATCTTTCCACATGGACATGTCGCAAGGTCTCCTGTCGGGGGAAACGCGACTATCGCGGCTTGCGCCGCACAGGCGCTGTGACTGGTCTCACCAATCCGCCCGTCGGGCGGCCGTGCCGGAGCGTTGCACGTCCTGGGTGTCTGGGCAAATGGAAGGGCGGCAGCAGGTTCGCGAGTGAAGCACCCGCCGTGCGGAAACCGTGGGTGAGGTCTCTCAGGGCGACGCAACCCACCGGGACGTCGCGGAGAAGAGGCTGTTCTCTCGATTGGAGGATTGCGACGGTCGCGTGTGCGGCTTCGGTTGGGCGGCGATCCGGCGGGCGGTGGCCGCTTATCCCTCGATCAGGGCTTCCTGCCCTGCCTTAAGGCGCTCGGCGTCCTGACTCGCTAGGCGCGGCCACCGCCCGCCGGACCGCTGCCTCGCGCGTCAAGTCACGAGGTTTCGGCTTGGGGGCGCTCGAGCCTCCTTACGCAAATGCGATCAGTGGGGGGAGGGTATCGACTTGAGGCCCCCTCCCTTGCGCGCGGCGCAGGGGAGGGACGGGGAGGGGCTTTCCCGGAAGCTTCAGAAGAAGGAGCGACAGCACCCACCCCCTCAGGTCGCTAGTTCGCGACTTCGAGCTCGCCTTCGCCTGCGGCGGAAGAGAGGGGCAGAGCGCTGCTCGATGCATTGGAGTTGGAAGAAGTCGTGGTCTATTCGCCAGGGCCCCGATCCGGGTGGGAGCGCGGACGCAGGTCCGGGGATGGCCCCGTCGAAGCGGCGTTCACCGGCTCGGCACTGCCGCGAGGCACCAAAAGAAAGAGGCCCGCTCGCGCGGGCCTCTTCGCGTACTGCGGCGTGCGCAGATGGCTTACTTCTTGGAAGCCTCGCGCGCGTCCTGGGAGACCTCGGCCGCCTTGTCCGCGGTGGCGTTGGCGCCTTCGGACACCGCGGCGGCGGCATCGGCCGTGGCGGCCTGCGTCGCGTTCTCGGCCTTCTCCGCGGCGTTGCTGGCGGCGGCAGCGGCGTTGTCGGCCGCGGCGGCAGCCTTGTCGGCGGCGGCGTCGGTGGCGGCGGCCGCCTTGTCAGCCGCGTTGTCGGCGGCGGCAGCGGCCTTGTCGGCGGCGGCGGAGGCATCGGCCGCGGCGCTGTCGGCGGTCGCGGCGGCGCGGTCCTGGGTCTGCTGCGAGCAGGCGCCCAGCGCCAGCACGGAAGCGATCAGCACGATGTTGAACTTGTTGGTCATGGCGTTCCCCTCAACGGTGATGGGTGGATGGAATGACGCGAACGCTGCGGGTGTCACCACGCCAGGCAGTCACGACGCGGCGAGCCTACGAAGGCGCATGTCAACGCCGCGTGCGGTCGATCCTTACAAAAAAGACCGCCGGTTGCCCGGCGGTCTTTCCGAATCCGAATGCCGATGGCGTGCGCCAACGGCAAAGCGCGGATTACTTCTTCTCGGCGTCCTGACCGGCGGACTTCGCAGCGTCAGCGGCGTCCTGCGCGGTGTCCTTGGCAGCCTCGGCGGCGTCGGCAGCAGCGTCGGCAGCCTTGTCCGTGGTCGCGGCGCCAGCGTTGGCGGCAGCGTCAGCGGCGGTGTTGGCGGCGGTCGCGGCGGTGTCGGCAGCAGCCTGGGCAGCGTCGGCGGTCGGGGTCGAAGCGGCGGTATCGGCGGCAGCCTGGGCCTCGGTCGCAGCCTGCTGCGCGTCGGTGGCGGCGTCGGAAGCCTGCTCCGGCTTCGAGCAAGCAGCCAGGGCCAGGCCCATTGCCAGCGCGATCAGCGTCTTGTTGATGCTCATTGGTAAATCCTCGTCGATTAGTTTGGCAACGCGCAGTTGCGCGCCGGGCGACATCATGACAATCCGTTTTCCACTGTCAAGCATTCGCGGGCGTATGGCTCAGATTCGTCAACTTGGCGTTAAAACCGGAAAACGTCTTCAGAGCAGTTCGACCGCGATGGCGGTGGCTTCGCCGCCGCCGATACAAAGCGAGGCGACGCCACGGCGCTTACCCTGCACGCGCAGGGCGTTGAGCAGCGTGACGACGAGGCGAGCGCCCGAGGCGCCGATCGGATGGCCCAGCGCGCAGGCGCCGCCATGCACGTTGAGCCTGTCGTGGGCGATGCCCAGCTCCTTCATCGGCACCATCGCCACCACGGCGAAGGCTTCGTTGATCTCGAACAGATCCACGTCCTCCACCGACCAGCCGGCCTTCTCCAGGACCTTCCGGATCGCGCCGACCGGCGCGGTGGTGAACCACTCCGGCTGCTGCGAGAAGGTGGCGTGGGCGACGATGCGGGCCAGCGGCTGCAGGCCGCGGTTGGCGGCTTCCTCGGCGCTCAGGACCACGGTGGCGGCGGCGCCATCGGAGATGCTCGACGAACTGGCCGCGGTGACCGTGCCATCCTTCTTGAAGGCCGGCTTGAGCGCGGGAATCTTGCCGATGTCCGACTTGCCCGGCTGCTCGTCGGTGGTCACCGTGACCTCGCCTTTGCGGGTGGCGACCTTGAACGGCACGATCTCGCCCTCGAACGCGCCGGAGGCCTGCGCGGCCTGGGCGCGCTTGACCGACTCGATCGCGAAGGCGTCCTGCGCCTCACGGCTGAAGCCGTACTTCTCCACCGTGGCCTCGGCGAACACGCCCATCGCCTGGCCATCGTAAGGATTGGTCAGGCCGTCCCAGGCCATGTGGTCGATCGCCTTGAAGTCGCCGAAGCGGTTGCCGGTGCGCGAGTTGGGAATCATGTGCGGCGCGTTGCTCATCGACTCCATGCCGCCGGCGACCACCACGCGCGCCGAGCCGGCCTTGATGAGGTCGTGGGCGAGCATGATCGCCTTCATGCCCGAGCCGCACACCTTGTTGATGGTGGTCGCGCCGGTGGACTGCGGGATGCCGGCGGCCAGCGCCGCCTGGCGCGCCGGCGCCTGGCCCAGGTTGGCCGGCAGCACGCAGCCCATGATGACTTCGTCCACGTCCTGCGCGGGCACGCCGGCCTGTTCCAGCGCCGCGGCGATGACGCTGGCGCCCAGCTGCGGCGTGGGCGTGCCGTTGAACTGGCCGAGGAAGGAACCGATGGCGGTGCGCTTGGCGGCGGCGATGACGATGTCGCTCATGGAGAGCCTGTCCTGACGAGACGAAAGAGTGCCCCATTATCCCGCCGCCGCCGGAACCGCCACAACTCGACCATCGGCCGCTTGCCGCCGGGCGAGCCGGCCCGTGCCCGGAACCGCGCGCTGAAGCCACCGGGACGCCCGCGGTTGCGCTAGATTGCGACCGACAGGCGCAGGGGTGCGCCATCCGGGGAGCGGGGACATGCAGGGATATCGGGCGATGCCGGGCAGGCCGTCGGGCCGGATGCTGGTGATGAACGTGTTGGCGTGCGCGGTCATGACCGCCTGCGGAGGCAAGGGCGGCGGCAACGTCAAATCGACGCCGCCCCCGGTCACCCCGCCGCCCACCACGACCACCCCGGTGGTGAGCACGCCTGATCCGGCCTTCTCCCAGCATCTGAGCCTGACCCACGCCGATGCCGCGCACGCCGCCGGCTTCACCGGCGCCGGGGTGGTGATCGGCATCGTGGACACCGGCGTCAACCGCAGCCACCCGGCGCTGTCGCCACGGGTCACCGCCAACCTGACCTATGTCAGCGCCTCGTCCAACGACCTGAGCAAGGACGACGTGGTCGGCCACGGCACGGCGGTGGCGCAGATCGCCGCCGGCAGACCGTTCGGCGCCTGGCCGGGCGGCATCGCGCCGGGGGCGAGCATCGTCTCGGCGCGCATCATCTCGGACAAGGAGCCGACCGACGACGGGTCGGGCAACGGCAATTCCACCAGCGGCGCGCTCGGCCTGGCGCAGGTCCACCAGGACCTGATCGCGCGCGGGGTCAAGGTGATGAACAACTCCTGGGGGGGCGTCTACTGGACCGACCCGAACGCCACCGCACCCATCGCCGCCGAGTACCGGCCCTTCGTCCTGCAGAACGGCGGCATCGTGGTGTTCGCCACCGGCAACGATGGCAAGGCGCAGCCGACCGACACCGCGGCCATGCCCAGCAAGGCCGGTCCGAACAACACGCTGCCCGCGGCCGACCTGGAGGCGGGCTGGCTGGCGGTGGCGGCACTGGACACCGACAGCCCGACCCAGCTGGCCTCCTACTCCAACGCCTGCGGGGTGGCGATGCGCTACTGCCTGGTCGCACCGGGCAAGGTGGTCACCACCGGCACCAACGACAGCCCGACCGCGCCGAGCTACTGGAACTGGACCGGCACCTCGCTGTCCACGCCGCAGGTCGCCGGCGCGGCGGCGCTGGTGTGGCAGGCCTTCCCGTACTTCTCCAACGACCTGGTCCGGCAGACGCTGCTGGGCACGGCTACCGACCTGGGCGCGACCGGCGTCGACCCGGTGTTCGGCTATGGCCTGCTGGACGTGGGCAAGGCGGTCAACGGGCCGGCGAAGCTGGACTGGGGCGATGTGACGGCGTCCTTCGATGGCACCTCGACCTGGTCCAACGCGATCAGCGGCAACGGCGGCATCACCAAGGCCGGCGGCGGCACGCTCAACCTGAGCGGGCAGAACAGCTATCTGGGCGCGACCCGGGTCAACCAGGGCACGCTGCTGTCCAGCGGCGGGATCCCCGGCAGCGCCAGCGTGGCCGCGGGCGCGCGCCTGGGCACCGGCGGCGG
The DNA here is from genome assembly GCF_020042665.1 of Pseudoxanthomonas sp. X-1. NCBI lineage: Bacteria > Pseudomonadati > Pseudomonadota > Gammaproteobacteria > Lysobacterales > Lysobacteraceae > Pseudoxanthomonas > Pseudoxanthomonas sp. X-1. Next base: position 2,509,418 of record NZ_CP083376.1, on the reverse strand, counting down.
GGTGGGTGGCGCGCTGCGCAACGATGGCACGCTCGCCTTCACCGGCGCGGCGGGCGCGCGGCTGATCGAAGGCGATTTCACCCAGTCCGCCGGCGCCACGCTCGAGTTCCAGATCGGCACCACGCTGCGGGTCGATGGCACGGCCAACCTCGGCGGCATGGTCAAGGTGACGGGCATGGCCAGCGGCTACGTGCGCAGCGCGCGCGAGACGGTGGTCGATGCGCGCGCGATCAACGGGACCTTCTCCGGGCTGACCTCGGTCTCGAACGTGTTCCTGACGGCGTCGCTGGGCTTCAGCGACACCCAGGCGTGGCTGGACATCACCCGGCTGGACATCACCGCCACCGCCAGCGCGATGGGCATGAGCGCCGCGTCGGTCGGCTCGGCCCAGCGGGTGGATGCGGCGCTGACCCAGCTCGACGCGCAGCCGCAGGCCCAGGGCGGGGCGATGGCGTCGCTGGCCGGGGATTTCCTGCGCATCTCATCGGGTGCGGCGGCCGCGCGTTCGCTCGAGAGCCTGTCCGGGCGGGCGCATGCGGCGGCCGACGGCGTCACGCTGGATCTGCTCGACCTGCGGCGGCGCGCGCTGGCCGCGCACGTGGCCGAAGGCGGCGCGGCGGCGGACGGCTGGTACCAGGCGTTCGACGGTCGCCAGGCCTCCGGCCTGGGCGCGACCGCCGGATTGAATCTGTCGGGCTGGATCGCCGGCCAGGACGTGACCCTGGCGCCGGGCTGGACCTCGGGCCTGGCCGTGGGCCAGATGGACACCAGCAGCGTGCGCGACGCGCTCGGCGATGCCGGCCAGGACCGCCAGACCCATCTGCAGGCCTACCTGTCCCATCGCGGACAGGCCGGCTACGCGCTGGCGCAGTTCGGCGTGGGCCAGTTCCGCCGCGACCTGCGCCGCGCGGTCTATCTGGGCGACGCGGCCTACGGCGTGGACGCGCGCTACGACGGTGCGATGCGCTTCGCCGGCGTGGAGGCCGGCGTGCCGCTGCGCACCGGCCTGGGGACGTGGACGCCGTACCTGGGCGCGGACTACGCCAGCCTGTCGCGCGATGCCTTCAGCGAGCAGGGCGCGGCCGGCTTCGGCCTGGCCGCGGCGGCCAGCCACGCCAGCCGCACCCAGGCCATCGCCGGCCTGCGCTTCGACCGGGCGCTGCCGCTGGCGGGGATGGACCTGTCGTTCTCGGGCCACCTGGAATGGCAGTCGGTGCTCTCGGCCAGCGGCTTCTCGCGCCAGGCGCGCTTCGTCGGCATCGATGCATGGGGCGCGATCCCGGGCGGGGATGCGGCGGCTTCGGGCGGGTGGGCCGGCTTCTCGCTGGAGGCCGCGCTGCGCGCCAACCAGCGCCTGTCCTTCGGCCTGGACCAGCGCTTCGGCGCGCGCGGGAGCGAGGCGGTGGGTTCGATGCGCTACAGCGTCGGTTTCTAGGCCTCGCCGATCAGTCTCTCCCGTAGCCGATGACTGGTCGCTACTGTCGTTCCCGCGAACGCGGGAACCCGGCGGTTTTCCTGGAGGAAGCCCAAAGGCGCTGGATGGTCAGACATGCAGCGGGAACGACGGGCCATTGGTCCATTCAAGCGTCGCGCAAAAACGAAACGGGCGCCTTCAGGCGCCCGTTCTCATTCCGCCCAAGTGCGCGGCTCAGTGATCGCCGCGCAGCTGGCCCATGTAGCGTGGCGCGGTGCGGCCCAGCGGCAGCTTGAGCTTGCCGATCGAGGCGATGCGCGCCTCGGCGATGCGGTCGGCGGCGTACTGCGGCGCGATCCGTTCCTTCTCGGCCAGGTCGAAGACGCGCCCGACGTTGTGGTAGATGTTGCGCATCAGGCGCATGGCGCGCTCGCGGTTGTAGCCATCGATCTCCAGCGAAACGTTCATCACCCCGCCGGCGTTGACCGCATAGTCGGGGGCGTACAGGATCCCGCGGCGCATGGCCTCCTCGCCGACCACGTGCGACATCTGGTTGTTGGCCGTGCCGCAGATGATCTTCGCGCGCAGGCGCGGCAGGGTCTCCTGGTTGATCGACCCCTCCAGCGCGCACGGCGAGAACACGTCGGCGGGAATGTCGTAGATCTCGTTGGGCGCCACGGCCTCGGCGCCGTATTCCTCCACCGCACGCTCGACCAGCGCCGGGTTGAGGTCGGTGACGAACAGCTTGGCGCCGCGCTCCTTGAGCAGCTTCACGAACTCCATGCCGATATGCCCCAGGCCTTGCACGGCATAGCTGTACTTGCCGATCTCCTCGTTGCCGAAGCGGCGGTTGAGCGCGGCCATCAACCCCTGCAGCGCGCCGTACGCGGTGAACGGCGCCGGGTCGCCCGAACCGCGGTGCACCTGGTGCACGCCCACCACGTACTCGGTCTCGCGGTAGACATGCTCCATGTCGTTGACGTCGGTGCCCACGTCCTCGGCGGTGATGTAGCGGCCGCCCAGCGAATCGACATAGCGGCCGAACATCCGGAACAGCGCCTCGGTCTTGTCCTGGCTCGGGTCGCCGATGATCACCGCCTTGCCGCCGCCGACGTTCAGGCCGGCCAGGGCGTTCTTGTAGGTCATCGTCCGGCTCAGGCGCAGCGCGTCGGTGAGCGCGGTCTCGGTGTCGGGGTAGGGGCGCATGCGCACGCCACCCAGCGCCGGACCCAGCACCGTGCTGTGGATCGCGATGATCGCCTTCAGCCCGACATCGGGGTTGTGGCAGAACACGACCTGTTCGTGGCCGGAGGTGTCGAGGGTTTCGAAAATCATGGGGAAGGGCTCCAATCCGCGCAGGTCAGACCTCGACCGATCCTTGCGAAACGTATCCTAGACATTTGATTTGTAAGCAAAAAAAGACGCCGCCCTGAGGCGGGCGGCGATGTTGCATTGCCACAGTTTACCCAGTCGCGCGCGATACGCGCATGCGCGGCGGCTGGCGCCCCTGGCTGCGCGTTGCGACAGGGCGGGCGTGGCTAGCGCGGCGCGGCCGCCGGCTGCGGGGCGCTGGCGGCGCGTGCGACCTGGGCCGGCGGGGCCTTGGCGGCCTTGGGCGCGGCGCGTGGCGCGTCCGGGTCCAGGGTGCGGGTGATGGTGTGCTCCTCGCCATTGCTGATGGCGCGCGAGAGCGGGATGCCAATGGCGAGCAGGACGACGGCGGCGAGCAGAGCGATCACGGCTTTCATGCGGATCTCCGGGGCGGGCGGCTGGCGAAGCAGGACCGTCGTGGTCCTGCTTCGCCCGACTATCCGCCCGGCCCGCGGAGCGGTCACGACGCGACGCACCATCCGGCGCGTCCGTGTCGTCAGGCCAGATTGACCTTGGCGACCTTGTCGGCGTAATCGCGCTTGGGGTCGCGCCCCAGCAGCAGCTTCAGCCCGGCCAGCAGGCTGGAGCCGTTCTTCCAGATCTCGGCCTGGTCCGGATCCAGCCGCAGCAGCGCCAGCTTGGGATCGTCCTTGCCGCCTTCGTACCAGGCGGCGATGAAGGGATTCCACAGGCGTTCGACCACGGCCCGGTCGGTGTCCAGCGCCAGCGTGCCGCGCACGCTGGCGAACAGGTCGTGATCCTTGGCGGCGAAGGCGGCGATCGCGCGATGGCCCGCGCCCACCTGCTGCACCATCGCATTGTCGGTGGAGGTGAAGAACCAGACCGGGCCGCCTTCGTCGCCCTCGATCATCGCGGTCATCGGCCGGGTGTGGCCGTCCTCGATGCCTTCCAGGCCCAGCATCACGGTGCGGTCGGACTTGAGGGCTTTCCAGAAGGCGGCTTCGAGTTCTTGCGGTGAGGTGGACATGGCGGTCTCCGGAAGGGTGAGCCCCCAGACTGCCGCGCGTGCTGCTCAGGCCTCGTGGTGAAGTTCCGGCGTGGCGTTGACACGCGCGCAACGCACGTCGCGGTGCGCGCCGAGCCGGATCGCCAGTGCCAGCAGCGAGGTCAGTACCGCCAGGCCGAGCACGCCGGGCCAGCCCAGGTGCTGCAGCAGCACGCTGCCCAGCGCCGCGCCGCTGGCCATGCCGATGAACATGCCGGTGAAGAGCACCGCGTTGAGCCGGCTGCGCGCCCCGGGATCGATGCCGTAGACGATGGTCTGGTGGGAGACCAGCGTCGCCTGCACGCCCAGGTCGAAGCCGATCGTGCCGACCACCAGCATGGCCAGTTGGCCGTGCATCGGCAGCAGCGGCGCGGCCAGCATCAGCGCGAAGGAGGCCGCCGCCAGCCCGGCGCCGAGGCGGGTCACCAGGCCCGGGCCGCGGCGGTCGGCGATGCGGCCGGCGATGGGCGCCATCAGCGCGCCGGCCGCGCCGGCCAGGCCGAACGCGCCGGCCGCCGCGCTGCCCAGGTGGAAGGGCGCACCCTGCAGCATCACCACCAGCGTCGACCAGAACGCGCTGAAGCCGACCGCCAGCATCGCCTGCGCCCAGGTGGCGCGGCGCAGCGCCGGGTGTGAGCGCCACAGCGCCGCCAGGCTGGCCAGCAGCGCGCCATAGCCCACCGTGGTGGTCGGCTCGAAGCGCGGCACCCAGCGCGCCGAGGCCAGCCCGACCAGGACCATGCCCAGGGCGGCGATGAGGTAGACCGCGCGCCAGCCCCAGACTCCGGCGATCAGGCCGCTGCCCACGCGCGAAAGCAGGATGCCCAGCAGCAGGCCGGTCATGACCGTGCCGACGATGCGGCCGCGGTGTTCGATCCGCGCCAGCGTCGCGGCGGCGGGCACGAAATCCTGCGCCACCGTGGCCGTCAGGCCGATCGCCAGGCTCGCGCAGAGCAGGGTGACCATGCCCGGCGCCAGGCCGCCGACGGCCAGCGCCAGCGCCAGCAGCCCGCACTTGGCCAGGATCACCCGGCGGCGGTCGTAACGATCGCCCAGCGGCGCGCACAGCAGGATGCCCAGGGCATAGCCGAGCTGGTTGAGCGTGGGGACCAGCCCGGCGGCCTGCGCGCTGGCGTGCAGATCGCCGGCCAGCACGCCGAGCATGGGCTGGCTGTAGTAGAGCGAGGCCACGCTCATGCCGGCGCCGATGGCCAGCAGCAGGACCAGCCGGCGCGGCAGGCCGGTGTGGCCGGGGGCTTCATGCGGATACTGAATGGGAGTCATGGCGTCACGCGCCTGGCAAGGTGGGGTGCGCGTATTCTCCGGGCCGCTGCGCGCGCGTGGTAGCCTGCGCGCCGACACAATGCCTATGCGCCTGGCGTATGCAAGAGCCGCTGTCCACCGGAACCGACCGCCTCGAACTGATGCAGACCTTCGTCCGCATCGTCGAGGCCGGCAGCCTGTCGGCCGCCGCCGCGCAGCTCGGCGCCAGCCAGCCCACCGTCAGCCGACGGCTGCAGGCGCTCGAGCGCCTGCTCGGACTCAAGCTGCTGCGCCGCTCGACCCATGCCATGACCCTGACCGAGGACGGCGCGCGCTGCTACGCCAAGGCCCGCGACCTGCTGCAGGACTGGCAGGCGCTGGAAGACGACCTGCGCGGCGCCGGCCAGGCCCCGCAGGGCCTGCTGCGCGTGGTGGTACCGCATGCCTTCGGCCAAGGCCAGCTGATGGCACCGATGGCCGACTATCTCCGCCGCTATCCCCAGGTCTCGGTCGACTGGCTGCTGCACGAGCGCGATCCGGACTTCGTCGCCGACAACATCGACTGCGCCATCCACGTCGGCACCGTGATGGACCCCTCGGTGGTGGCGGTGCAGATCGCCGAGGTGCCGCGCATCGTCGTCGGCGCGCCGGCGTTGCTGGAAGGGCGGGAGGCACCCGACGCGATCGAGACCCTGCGCGCGCTGCCCTGGCTGGCGATCAACCTGTTCTACCGCGACGACATCAGCCTGACCCATCGCCATGACGGGCGGCAGTGCCATTTCCCGATCCGCCCGCGGCTGAGTACCGACAGCCTGCACGCGCTGCGGGCGGCGGCGCTGGAGGGGCTGGGTGCCTGCATCGCCTCGGCCTGGCTGGTGGCCGACGACGTCGCCGCCGGCCGCCTGCTGCACCTGGCCCCGGACTGGCGCGCCACGCCGTTGCCGGTGCATCTGGTCTATCCGCCGGCGCGGCACCAGCCGGCCAAGCTGCAGCGCTTCATCGAACTGATGCGCCTGGCCGGGGCCAACATGACCGGCGTCGAGCCGCTGCGCGGCCGCGGCGGCTGATCGCCGCCGACAAGCTTCAGTCGTCGTGCCCGCGAGTACGGGAATGACGGGCCTCGTCGATGGCTCCGCGCCGGCCGCGTCACGAATGCGCCGAACCCGCTCGCGCGTCCCGGCGCATTTCGCGCCGACGTTGCGCCAACCCCGATTCACCCGGAACGCGATGCCGGGCGCTCGCCACTCACTGCGCGGGAGTCTTGTTCTTCTCGTCCAGCGAGAAACAGGCGTCCGGGCGCACCTGCGGGGCGGGGAAGTTCACCGGCACGTTGAGCGTCTGCGCCACCGGCTGCCCGCCGCGCGTGGCCGGCTTGAAGGTCCACTGCTTGACCGCCGCCACCGCCGCATCGTCCAGCGCCGCATTGCCGCTGCCCTTGGCCACCACGACCTCGGTCGGCGTGCCGGCCGTGCCCACGGTGACCTTCAGCGTCGAAACGCCGCCATGGCCACTGCACGCGGCCTCCAGCGGGTACTGCGGCGGGGGGGTCTGCAGCGCGGTCAGCTCGGTGGCGGCCGGCGCGGCGGCCTCGGGGGCGGACTGTTCGCCGCAGGCAGCGGCCAGCACCGCGAAACAGGACAGCGCCAGCAGGCGCAGCGGGCGGGAAACGGTGTGGGTGTTCATGCGTCGAGTTCCAGTGCCTGCGCCTTGGCGGCGCAGATGAAGTCGTTCTCGCTCAGGCCGCCCACATCGTGGGTGGAGAAACGCACCACCACGCGGTCGTAGTGCACGCCCAGGTCCGGATGGTGATCCTCGGCGTGGGCGACGTAGGCCAGCGCGTTGACGAAGGCCAGCGTGCGGTAATAGTCGGGAAAGCGGAAGGTGCGCACTAGCGCCTTGCCCTGTTCGGCCAGTTCCCAGCCGGGCAGCTGCGGCAGCAGCTCGGCGATGCGCGCCTGGCTGAGGCGGTGCTCGCTGCCGCTGCGCGGCAGGCAGTGCGCGGCGGCCAGGGGGACGAGGTCGGACATCAAGGGCTCCTGCAGGTGGCGCGGGGAACGTAGCATTCCCGCGCGTGACCATTCCGTCCTGACCGGCGCGCGGGCAGGCCGCTAGAATACGCCGCATGATCCAGATCTCCGAGACCGCCCAGCACCATTTCCGCAAGCTGATCGAGCGCGAGGCCTCGCCAGGCCTGGGCGTGCGCCTCAGCGCGGTCGATCCGGGCACCCCGCGCGCCGATGCGCGGCTGGAGTTCGCCGAACCGCGCGAACTGGCCGGCGACGAATGGGCCGTGGACTGCGAAGGCTTCACCCTGTACGTGGACGCGGCCAGCGTGCCGTGGCTGGACGATGCCGAGATCGACTTCGTCACCCAGGGCGCCGGCAGCCAGCTGACGATCAAGGCCCCGCACATCAAGGGCAAGGCGCCGGCCGAGGGCGCCTCGCTGGTCGAGCGCGTGCGCTGGGTGGTCGAGCACGAGGTCAACCCGCAGCTGGCCTCGCACGGCGGCCGCGTGGCGGTGGAGGAAGTGACGGGCGAGGGCGTGGTGTTCCTGCGCTTCGGCGGCGGCTGCCACGGCTGCGGCATGGCCGATGTCACCCTGAAGCAGGGCATCGAGAAAACCCTGCTGACGCGGGTGCCGGGCGTGACCGCGGTGCGTGACGCCACCGACCACGACAGCGGCCAGGCGCCGTACATGCCGCGCGACGCGGCCTGATCCGTCCGCATCCGGTGACGACTGCCACCGAGATCATCGCCGCCCTCCTGCAGCGCAGGCCGGCCCCCATTCTGGAAAAGCGCACCGGCCTGCCGCACGGCTGGGGCATCTGGCTGCGCAACCGGCCGGCGCAGGCCGGACAGCTGAGTCGGGCGCCGGTCGAGGCGCTGGTGGCCGCGGCGGCCGCACGCCCGCGCATGGCGCCAGGGGTGCGGCCAATGAACCGCTGGCAGGCCGCGTGGTCGCTGCACTGGCAGCATGGCGAGGCGCCACCGCGCGAGGAGCGCTGGATCCGCTGGGTCGGGCGGCTGGGGAGCCTGCTGCTGCACCTGGCGTTCCTGGCGCTGCTGATCTTCGTCAGCCTGATGGCGCTGCCGCCGCCGCCGACCGAGGAAGACGGCAGCCGCGTGCAGCTGACCTTCATCGGGCGCGGCACGCCGGGCGAGGGCGGTGGCTCCGGGCCGCAGCCGCCCACACCCGCGCGCAGCAGCAGCCGCCGCGGCCGCGCCGCGTGGCGCGAGCCGGCCCGCGCGTGCGGCGGCGACGCCCGAGGCCGCTGCGCCGGCGCCCGCGCAGCCCGCGCCGGCGCAGGCGGCCCCGTCTCCCCCCACGCCCACGCCGCCGCAGGTGGCCGAGCAGCCGGCCACCCCGCCGCAACCCGAAACGCCGGCGCCGCCGACGCCGCCGGTCGAACAGCCGTTGCAGGTGACCGAGACGGCGCAGCCGACCCAGACCTTCGTCCTGCCGCCGCCCACGCCGCCGCAGGTGCAGTTGCCCGCGCCCCAGGTGCAGTGGCAGCCGCCGGCCGCGCGCGTGCGCGAGGTGGAAACGGTACAGACCCAGCAGCCGGTGGCCGTGCAGCACGTCGCCCCACGCGCGGTCGACCTGCCGGCGCCGGCCGCGCCGCCCACGCGGGTGCGCCAGCGCGAGATCCCCAATCCCGAGCCGGTGCCGCAGGTGCAGGCGCCCGCGCTGCAGGCCCTGCGCAGCCCCGAGGCCGCGCCGGTGCAGTTGCCGGCCTCGGCTCCGGCCCAGGCCCGCGTGCGCGAGATCCCGATGCCGGCGGCCCCCGCACCGGCCGCGCCTGCCCAGTCTGTCGCGGAGGCCGCATCCAGCGCGACCGATGCCGGCAGCCCGCAGGCCCAGCAGGGCCAGGCCGAGCGCGCCAGCCAGGCGGCGGCCGAAACCGGCCAGCAAGCGTCCACCACGGCGGCCAACAGCGGCGCGCCGCCGTCGCCGGTGCAGGGCGGCCAGACCGCCGGCAGCCAGGCCAGCAGCCCAGGCGCGGGCGCACGCGCCGCGGACGAGTGGGGCACGCCGGGTCCGAAGCGCGCCGACGACTGGGGCGCCTCGCGCAGCGCGCAGGCCGGCAATCAGGGCAGCGCGGGGCAGGGGTTGCAGGGGCTGTTCAACGCCGACGGCAGCGTCAAGGTGCCGGATGCGTCAGGCAGCGGGCGCTCTGACCGCCCCGGCGCGCCGGGCTCGCGGCAGCAGGCCAAGATCGATGCGAACAACGCCGGCACCTGGCTGGACCGTCCGGCGTTCGGCTACGAGCCGACCATGTTCGACAAGTACTGGATGCCCGGCGGCACCCTGCTGCAGGACTGGGTCCGCGCCGGCATCCAGGACCTGGAGATCCCGATCCCGGGCACGTCCAAGCGCATCAAGTGCGTGGTGTCGATCCTGCAGGCCGGGGGCGCCTGCGGCGTCTACGACCCCAACCTCAACGACCACCCGGCCACGGCGCGGCCGCCGCCGGACATCCCGGTCAAGCGCAATCCGATTCCGGTGGGGAGTTGAGGGACGGGAGCCTGAAGGCGCTCGCTCTCGCGAAAGATCTCGTCGCTCGAAGCTGCTGGCTCCCATGTTCTCGGGGGCAGCGATGGCGGCTGATGGCTGAGCGTTGATCGCACCGTTTGTCACGGAGCGGAGTTCCGGGCTCGAGGGCTTCGCCTGTGGAACTCAATAGCCAAGCGCTTCTGCCCCCTCCCTTTCGCCGCAGGCGAAAGGGAGGGCCGGGAAGGAATGCTGTTGCTTCTTGCTTTTCGCTTCCGATGAAGCGGACCGGCCCAAAGCCTGTGTCCCGCGAGGCGAGTCACAGGGGGTCGGTGCTTTGGCGCGAAAGCCACTGGATTCCCGCCTTCGCGGGAACGACGGTAGAAGGTTGGTCGGCGTTTAGACCAGAGGCCAAGCGATTCGAAAGCGGCTTACGCCGCGTCGTGACGGGGCTGACGGCAACCGTTCAGTGAGAAGCGGCTTAACCGGCTGGGCCGCCCTCGGAGCTCTCAATCCAACCCGTGCAAATCCCGCAGCTCACCCTTGCGCGAGGAGAAGTAGGCGGCCAGGTTGGCGATGTCCTGGTCGCTCAGGTCCTTGGCCTGCGGGGTCATCAGCGCGTGCTGGCGATCGCCGGCGCGGTAAGCCTGCAGGGCGTGGGCCAGGTAATCGGCGTACTGGCCGGCCAGGTGCGGATAGGTGGCCGCGATCGGCTTGTCGCCTTCGGCGCCATGGCAGTCGATGCAGCTCTGGCCGGTGGCCTTGCCCTTCTCCTGCGCCTTCTTCTCGCCGGCGGCGATGTTGCCCGGCGGCAGGCCGGCCGAGGAGGCGCTGCCGTGCTCGCCGCTGGCGTGGCCGGGATCGGATGCGGCGGTGTCGGTGGACTCGATCTTGGAACAGGCGCCCAGCGCCAGGGCGGCGGCCAGGGCGAAGGTCAGACGCGTAGCGAAGGCGGTGCGCATGGTCGGCTTACTTCAGGCTGGACAGGTAGGCGGCCAGGTCGGCGATGTCCTGGTCGGAGAAGCTCTGGGCCTGCGCCTGCATCGTCGGATGCTTGCGCTTGCCCGCCTTGTATTCGGTCAGGGCCTGGGCCAGGTACTCGGCCGACTGCCCGCCGATGCGCGGCACGTGATAGTTGGGGTAGGCGTTCTTGTAGCCGATGACGCCATGGCAGCCCTGGCAGGTGTAGGACAGCTGCTTGCCGGCGGCGGCGTTGCCGCGCGGGGCGGCGACGGCGGCGGGTGCGGGAGTCGGGGCAGCGGCCGGGGCCGGGGCGTCCTGGCGGGCCTGGCCCGTGCCGGCCACGCCGGCGTACAGCAGGGCAAAACAGGCGGCGAGCAACAACGATCGCGTCATGTCGTGTTCCGGGATTCGCGCGCGCCCCGTCCCATCCGCGGCGCTTGGCTTGCGGCGAGTATAGCCTGCCGTTCAGCGTCTCCGGCAAGCGCGCGACGGCGGAAAAAATGCCGCAGCGCAACAACTTACGCGCGATCGGCCAAGCGTCGGCCAGCCGGCGGCGGCGCGGTGGCGTAGGCGGTGGGAGACACAGGTCACCATGACCTTCGGCGCATGGCGAGCTGTTGTTTTGGTGGTGTAGTTGCCTACAACACCAACAGCGACGCATCGCCATGTCTAAGTCCGCCCACGCCCGTCCCGCCACCGTCCTGGGCGCCGCCGCCCTCGCGCTGGCGCTGATCACCGCCTTGCCCGGCTGCGGCAGCGCGCAGGGCGCCGATCCCAAGGCCGCCGACGCCAAGGCCGACAAGGGCAAGGACAAGGACAAGGAAAAAGCCGCCGACGCGGTGCCGGTGGAGGCGGTCAAGGCGACCCATCGCGCCGTGGCCGCCAGCTACGCCGGCACCACCACGCTGGAGCCGCGCGCCGAGTCGCAGGTCATCGCCAAGACCTCCGGCGTGGCCCTGGCGGTGCTGGTCGAGGAGGGCCAGGAGGTGCGGGCCGGCCAGCCGCTGGTGCGCCTGGACGCCGACCGCGCGCAGCTGAGCGTGGCCCAGACCGAGGCGCAGATGCGCAAGCTGGAGAACAACTATCAGCGCGCCCTCAAGCTGGTCGACCAGCAGATGATCAGCGCCAACGACGTCGACCAGCTGCGCTACGACCTGGAGAACATGCGCGCGCAGAACCGCCTGGCGCGGCTGGAGCTGTCCTACACCACGGTGGTGGCGCCGATCTCCGGCGTGGTCGCCTCGCGCTCGATCAAGCCGGGCAACTTCGTGCAGATCAACACGCCGATCATCCGCCTGGTCGATCGCTCGCGGCTGGAGGCCACGCTCAACGTGCCCGAGCGCGAACTGGCCACGCTGCGCGCCGGCCAGCCGGTGACCCTGCAGGCCGATGCGCTGCCCGGCAAGGCGTTCACCGGCAGGGTCGATCGCGTCGCCCCGGTGGTGGACGCCGGTAGCGGCACCTTCCGCGTGGTGTGCGCGTTCGAGGGGGGCACCCAGCTGCAGGCCGGCATGTTCGGCCGCCTGCGGATTGAGTACGACCACCGCGCCGACGCGCTGGTGATTCCGCGCGCGGCGCTGCTGGACGATGGCGATCCGGCGGTCTACCTGGTGCGGGCCGGCAAGGCGATGCGCACCGCAGTCGAACCGGGCTATGTCGATGGCGCCTGGGTCGAGATCCGCAAGGGGCTCAAGGTGGGCGATGCGGTGGTGACCGCCGGCAAGGTCGCCCTGCGCGACGGCAGCGCGGTGACGGTGATCGAGGCACCGCCGGCGCCGGCGACCCAGGTCGCCCTGGCCGGCAAGCGCTGAGGCCAGCACGATGCACACGGGGAATGGGGAGCACGCGCAGGATGACGCCGGCGCTGGCGGCGGCCTGGTCGCCCTGGCGGTCCGGCGTCGGGTGACGGTGGCGATGGTGACGGTGACGCTGCTGCTGTTCGGCGTCATCGCCCTGCACAGCCTGAAGGTCAACCTGCTGCCGGACCTGAGCTATCCGACGCTGACCGTGCGCACCGAATACACCGGTGCGGCGCCGGCCGAGATCGAGACGCTGCTGTCCGAGCCGGTCGAGGAAGCGGTGGGCGTGGTCAAGAACCTGCGCCGGCTGACCTCGGTCTCGCGCACCGGCCAGAGCGATGTGGTGCTGCAGTTCGCCTGGGGTACCAACATGGACCAGGCCGGGCTGGAAGTCCGCGACAAGCTGGAGGCGCTGCAGCTGCCGCTGGAAGCCAAGGCGCCGGTGCTGCTGCGCTTCGACCCCTCCACCGAACCGATCATGCGCCTGGCGCTGTCGGCCAAGGTGCCGGCCGACGATGCGCTGGCCGCGCAGCGGCAGCTGGTCGCGCTGCGCCGCTTCGCCGACGAGGATTTGAAGAAGAAGCTGGAGCCGGTCAGCGGCGTGGCCGCGGTCAAGGTCGGCGGCGGCCTGGAGGACGAGGTGCAGGTCGACATCGACCAGCAGAAGCTCGCCCAGCTGCACATGCCGCTGTCCACGGTGATCGACCGGCTGAAGGCCGAGAACGTCAACCTGTCCGGCGGCCGCCTGGAGCAGGGCACGCAGCGCTACCTGGTGCGCACGGTCAATCAGTTCGGCGACGTGGACGACATCGGCAACCTGCTGCTGACCCCGCGCAGCGGCGGCGACAATGCCGCAGCCAACGCCGCGGCGCAGATGGCGGCGATCGCCGCCTCCAGCGGCTCGGCCGAGGTGCTGGCGGCCGCCGCCTCGGTGCAGAGCGCGTCCTCGTCCAGCGGCACGACCGTCGCCGGCGGCATGCCGGTGCGCCTGCGCGACGTGGCCGTCGTGCGCCAGGGCTACAAGGAGCGCGAGGCGGTGATCCGCCTGGCCGGGCGTGAGGCGGTGGAGCTGGCGATCTACAAGGAGGGCGACGCCAACACCGTGGCCACCGCCAAGGCGCTGTCGCAGCGGCTGGAGCGCCTGCGCGCGCAGCTGCCGGCCGACGTCTCGCTGGACACGCTGGACGACCAGTCGCGCTTCATCGAGCACGCCATCGGCGAGGTCAAGCGCGACGCGGTGATCGGCGGCGTGCTGGCGATCCTGGTGATCTTCCTGTTCCTGCGTGACGGCTGGAGCACCTTCGTGATCGGCCTGTCGCTGCCGGTGTCGATCGTGGCCACGTTCTTCTTCATGGACCGGCTGGGGCTGAGCCTCAACGTGATGTCGCTGGGCGGCCTGGCGCTGGCCACCGGCCTGGTGGTGGACGACTCGATCGTGGTGCTGGAGAGCATCGCCAAGGCGCGCGAGCGGGGCTTAGGGATCGTGCAGGCGGCGATCGCTGGCACGCGCGAGGTGAGCATGGCGGTGGTCGCCTCGACGCTGACCACGATCGCGGTGTTCCTGCCGCTGGTGTTCGTCGACGGCATCGCAGGTCAGTTGTTCCGCGACCAGGCGCTGACCGTGGCGATCGCCATCGCGATCTCGCTGGTGGTGGCGATGACGCTGATCCCGATGCTGAGCTCGCTGCGCGGACGCGCCCCGCTGGGCTTCGCCGCCGAAGCGCCGCATCCGCGCTGGCAGCCGGACGCGCGCTGGCAGAAGCCATTCGCCCTGGGCGGGCGCGGCGTCGGCGCGGCGGTGCGCGGCGCGGTGTTCGGGCTGGCCTGGCTGGTGGTCAGGCTGTGGCGGGGCGCGGTGTTCCTGATCGCCCCGCTGATGCGCAGGCTGAGCACGCTGGCGATGAAGCCCTACGGTTGGCTGGAGCGCGGCTACCTGCGCGTGCTGCCGGCCGCACTGGCCCGCCCGTGGCGCGTGCTGGGCCTGGCCGCGCTGGCGCTGGCCGGCACCGCGGCGCTGGTGCCGACCCTGGGCACCGACCTGATTCCGCAGCTGGCGCAGGACCGTTTCGAGATGACGGTCAAGCTGCCGCCGGGCACGCCGCTGCGCGACACCGATGCGGTGCTGCGCACGCTGCAGGAACGGCACGTCAAGGATGCCGGCGTGGCCGCCATCTTCGGCGTCAGCGGCAGCGGCACGCGGCTGGACGCCAACCCGACCGAGAGCGGCGAGAACATCGGCAAGCTGACCGTGGTCATGGCCGATGGCGGCAATCCGCAGATCGAGGCGCGCGAGACCCAGGCGCTGCGTGCCTCGATGCAGGCCTGGCCCGGCGCGCAGGTCGATTTCGCGCGGCCGGCGTTGTTCAGCCTGTCCACGCCGCTGGAAGTGGAGCTGCGCGGCCAGGACCTGGCCACGCTGGAGGTCGCCGGCCAACGCCTGGCCCAGCTGCTGCGCGGCAATGCGCACTACACCGATGTGCGCTCGACGGTGGAGCAGGGCTTCCCCGAGATCCAGATCCGCTTCGACCAGGAGCGTGCCGGCGCGCTGGGTCTGACCACGCGCCAGGTGGCGGACGCGGTGGTGCAGAAGGTGCGCGGCGAGGTGGCCACGCGCTACAGCTTCCGCGATCGCAAGATCGACGTGCTGGTGCGCGCCCAGGCCTCGGACCGCGCCTCGGTCGAGGACGTGCGCCGGCTGATCGTCAACCCCTCCAGCAGCCGGCCGGTCACGCTCGACTCGGTGGCCGACGTGATCGCCACCACCGGCCCCAGCGAGATCCATCGCGCCGACCAGGGCCGCGTGGCGATCGTCTCGGCCGGCCTGAAGGACATCGACCTGGGCGGCGCGGTGCGCGAGGTGCGGGCGCTGGCCGCCGAGCACCCGCTGGGCGCCGGCGTGTCGATGCATATCGGTGGCCAGGGCGAGGAACTGGGCGATTCGGTGCGCTCGCTGCTGTTCGCCTTCGGGTTGGCGGTGTTCCTGGTGTATCTGGTGATGGCCTCGCAGTTCGAGTCGCTGCTGCATCCCTTCGTGATCCTGTTCACCATCCCGCTGGCGCTGGTGGGCGCGGTGCTGGCGCTGAAGCTGAGCGGCTCGCCGGTGTCGGTGGTGGTGTTCATCGGCCTGATCCTGCTGGTCGGCCTGGTGACCAAGAACGCGATCATCCTGATCGACTCGGTCAACCAGCTGCGCGCGGCCGGCATGGCCAAGCGGCGCGCGCTGGTGGAAGGCGCGCGCTCGCGCCTGCGGCCTATCGTGATGACCACGCTGTGCACGCTGCTGGGCTTCCTGCCGCTGGCGCTGGCCTCCGGCGAAGGCGCCGAGGTGCGCGCGCCGATGGCCATCACCGTGATCGGCGGCCTGCTGGTGTCCACGCTGCTGACCCTGCTGGTGATCCCGGTGGTCTACGACCTGCTGGATCGTCGCGGTGCCGTGCGCGCGGCGGAGGGCGCGCCAGCGGACGCCGCCACGGTGGCGTCCTGATCTCTTCCTCCCGGCGGGTCTTCACCACGCCTGATCCCGCCCCCTCATTGCTTGGAGCAACCCCATGTCCAAAGTGTCCCGATCGCCGCGCCATCGGCTCCGCTTCAGATGGCTTCCGCTGCTGGCCGGCGTGATGATGCTCGCTGGCGCGGGCTGGGCGAGCGCGGCCGCGGGGACAGGCGATCCCTGCCTGTCGCTCGCTACGGCCCCTCGCAGCGAGCTTTTGATCCATGTCCCGTTCGAGACTGTGGAGGGACGCATCTACGTCCGCGCCAGGGTCAACGGAGGAGGCGAGCATCGGTTCGCCGTCGATACCGGCGCCAGCGGGATGGCGCGGGCGGATGCGCGTCTGACCAGCGCGCTGAACCTGCCGCTCGCGGGGCACTCCGGAAATTCGGATGGCGTGCAGACCCAGGTGGCGCAGACCGTTCGCATCGACGCGCTCGAGCTCGATGGCCTGCGCCGCGAGGGCGTCGAGGCGATCACCCGCGACTACCGCGCCAAGCTGAGCGACGAGGCGGCCTTCGACGGCATCCTCGCGCGCGACTTCTTCGCCGATGGCCTGCTGGTCATCGACTATCCGGCGAAAACGCTGTCCTTCAGCCGCGCGTTGTCGCTATCGCATGACCAGCCCGGCGTGCTGGCCTACACGCGTGCCTTCCGCGTGCCGGTGCGGATCGGCGGGCGCGAACTGGAGGGCAATCTGGATACCGGCGCCAACGTGGCGCTGGTGCTCCCCAGGACGCTTTACGACCAGATCGAGGCCGGCCCGCTGGCCGAGGCCGGCGCGGGTCAGCTGAGCCATACCTCGATCGCGCTGGACAAGGCCATCGTCCACGGGCCGGTCCAGATCGGCGCGCTGGTCCTGCGCGATGTCGATGCGCGCGTGTCCGAACGCTTCCCCGAGCTGCTGGTCGGCGCACTGGCACTGAAGGACAGCGTGCTGATGATCGACCAGCGCTCGCGGAGCGTGGCGGTATGCAAGCCATGACGCCAGGCGGCCGCGAGTTCCTCCTCCCGCCCGGGCCCATGCGCCCGACGCGGGAGCACCATGCGCCTGCGCGAGGTAAGCGATGAGCATCGCCGCGCTCAGCATCCGCCGGCCCGTCACCACGGTGATGTGCTTCGTCTCGCTGCTGGTGATCGGCGCGATCGCGGCGGTGCGGCTGCCGCTGGAGGCCTTCCCGGACATCTCCGCGCCGTTCCTGTTCGTGCAGCTGCCGTATCCGGGCTCCACGCCGGAGGAGGTCGAGCGCAACATCCTGCGCCCGGCCGAGGAGGCGCTGGCGATCATGCCGGGCATCAAGCGTCTGCGCGGCACCGCGACCGCCGATGCGGCCAGCATCTTCATCGAGTTCAGCGACTGGGACCGCGACATCGCCATCGCCGCGTCCGACGCGCGCGAACGCCTCGATGCGATCCGCGGTGACCTGCCCGACGATCTCAAGCGCTATTCGGTGTTCAAGTGGTCCAGCAGCGACCAGCCGATCCTGCGCGTGCGCCTGGCCGGCGACCGCGACATGACTGCCTCGTACGACATGATCGAGCGTGAATTCAAACGCCGGCTGGAGCGCATCCCCGGCGTGGCGCGCGTGGAGATCTCCGGCGCGGCGCCCAACGAGGTGGAGGTGGCGATCGCGCCGGATCGCCTGACCGCGCACGGCCTCAACCTCAACGACCTGACCACGCGCCTGCAGGCGGCGAACTTCTCGATCTCCGCCGGCCAGATCGACGACCACGGCCAGCGCCTGCGCGTGCAGCCGATGGGCGAGGTCGCCGACCTGCAGCAGCTGCGCGAGCTGGTGATCGCCGACAGCGGCCTGCGCCTGGGCGACATCGCCAGCGTGCAGCTCAAGCCCTCGCGCATGGACTACGGCCGCCGCCTGGACGGCAAGCCGGCCGTGGGCATGGACATCTACAAGGAGCGCAGCGCCAACCTGGTGCAGGTCTCGCGCGACACCATGGCCGAGGTGGAGGCCATCCGCGCCCAGCCCGAACTGGCCGATGTGCAGGTCAAGGTGATGGAGAACCAGGGCGAGAACGTCACGTCCTCGCTGCTCGAGCTGGCCGAGGCCGGCGCGATCGGCCTGCTGCTGTCCATCGCCGTGCTGTTCTTCTTCCTGCGCCACTGGCCATCCACGCTGATGGTGACCCTGGCCATCCCGATCTGCTTCGTGATGACCCTGGGCTTCATGTACTTCGCCGGGGTCACGCTCAACATCCTGACGATGATGGGCCTGCTGCTGGCGGTCGGCATGCTGGTCGACAACGCCGTGGTCGTGGTGGAAAGCATCTTCCAGGAGCGCGAGAAGATGCCGGGCGAGCCGGTCAAGGCCGCCTTGCTCGGGACCAGGCATGTCGCCATCGCCCTGTCGGCCGGCACGCTCTGCCATTGCATCGTGTTCGTGCCCAACCTGTTCGGCGAGACCAACCAGATCAGCATCTTCATGGCGCAGATCGCGGTGACCATCTCGGTCTCGCTGCTGGCTTCCTGGCTGGTGGCCATCAGCCTGATCCCGATGCTGTCGGCGCGGATGAAGACGCCGCCGCTGCTGCGTTCCGAGCGCGGCCTGATCCCGTGGCTGCAGCGCCGCTATGCGCGCCTCCTGCGTTGGACGCTGGAGCACCGCGGCTGGAGCGTGTTGGGCATCGTGCTGATCGTGGCCGCCAGCCTGGTTCCGATGAAGCTGACCGAGATGGACATGTTCGGCGGCGGGCAGGCGGGGGAGACCTCGGTGCTGTACCAGTTCCGCGGCTCCTACACCCGCGACCAGATGTCGGCCGAGGTCGCGCGCGCCGAGCAGTACCTGGAAAGCCAGCGCAAGGCGCTGGGCATCACCCAGATCTATTCGTGGTTCAGCGAGAGCGAGGGCGCGTCGAGTTCGGTGAAGTTCGACACCACCGATCCGGACGAGACCAAGCGCCGGGTCGAGCTGCTGCGCAAGGGCCTGCCCAAGTCGGCGCGTGCCGAGATCGTGATGGGCAGCGGCAATGGCAACGGCGGCGGCAACAAGAACGGCGTGCAGGTGCAGCTGACCGGCGACTCGACTGCGGTGTTGCAGGAAATCGCCCGCGACGTGCTGCCGGCGCTGGCCAGCCGCCCGGAACTGCGCGACGTGCGCATCGACGCCGGCGACCAGAGCAGCGAGCTGAAGGTGCGGGTGGACCGCGAGCGCGTCGCGGCGTTTGGCTTCTCGGCGCAGGACGTGGCGAGCTTCGTCAACATCGCCCTGCGCGGCGGCCAGCTGCGCGAGCTGCGCCGCGGCGACACCGAGGTGCCGGTCACCGTACGCTTCGCCGGCGCCGAGCAGTCGACCATCGCCGACCTGGAGGGCTTCATGGTGCGCGCCAAGGACGGGCGCAGCGTGCCGCTGCTGTCGATGGTCAGCATCGACATGGCGCCATCGGCCTCGCAGATCTCGCGCAGCAACCGCCAGACCACGCTGGCCATCACCGCCAACCTGGCCGAGCAGGTCACCGCGGCCAAGGGCCGCGAGGCGATGGAGGCGGTGCTCAAGGCGATGGCCTTCCCGGCCGGCTACCACTACACCTTCGACGGCGGCGACTACCAGGACGACGGCGAGGCCATGCAGCAGATGCTGTTCAACATGGTCATCGCGCTGCTGATGATCTACCTGGTGATGGCGGCGGTGTTCGAGTCGCTGCTGTTCCCGGCGGCGATCATGTCCGGCGTGGTGTTCTCGATTTTCGGCGTGTTCTGGCTGTTCTGGCTCACCGGCACCGCCTTCGGCGTGATGTCCTTCATCGGCATCCTGGTGCTGATGGGCGTGGTGGTGAACAACGGCATCGTGATGATCGAGCACATCAACACGCTGCGCCGCGGCGGCCTGGGCCGCACCGACGCGCTGGTGGAGGGCAGCCGCGAGCGCCTGCGCCCGATCATGATGACCATGGGCACGGCGATCCTGGCGATGGTGCCCATTGCCATGGGCGGCACGCAGATGGGCGGCGACGGCCCGCCGTACTTCCCGATGGCCCGCGCCATCGCCGGCGGCCTGGCGTTCTCGACCGTGGTCAGCCTGCTGTTCCTGCCGACCATCTACGCGATCCTGGACGACCTCAGCGCGGGCATGCGCCGGCTGGTGCGCCGCGCCCGCGGCGTGCCACCGGAGGTCGCGGTCGGCACGGCCTGAGCGCCGTGCCGGCCGGCGTCAGCCCAGCAGCTTGCGCGCCACCAGCACGCCGGTGATCCAGAAGCCGGCCATGCTGCCCAGGTTGGTCAGCATGAAGGTCAGCACCACGCGGCAGACGCGATTGCGGTACCAGCCCTTGAGCGTCTGCGCATCGTCGCGCAGCGCCAGGAAGTCGCCGTAGGCCGGCTTGCGCAGGTGCACCTCGACCAGCGCGCTGAAGGCGCCGGCCGGCAGGCCCGGGCGGAACGGCTTGAGCGGCGCGGCGACGATCGCCGCCAGGATGCTGAGCGGATGACCGGCTGCGGCCAGGCAGCCCAGCCCGGCCAGGCCGCCGGTCAGCACCAGCCACTGCACCAGCAGCGTGCTGCCGACCTTCAGCCCGCCGCTGTAGAAGCCCCAGACGATGCCGCCCAGCACCAGCACGCTCAGCAGCATCATGAGCCAGGGCAGCTTGCGCTTGGGCTGGACGAATTCCAGTTCGCTGCGCACCACGGCCGGGTCGGCCTGGTCCTCGGCCAGGTGCTGGGCCAGGCCCTGCAGATGGCCGGCGCCGACCACGGCCAGCACCTCGCGTGCGCTGCCGGCCTGTTCGCGCAGGCTGGCGGCCATGTAGCGGTCGCGCTCGGCGATCACCGCCTCGTACAGGGCCGGACTCTCCTTGGCGAACTCGCCGAAGCTGGCTTCCAGCATGTCGCCCTGCTTGAGCTGTTCGATTTCCGCCTCGCCCACCTCGTCGGAGGCGAACAGGCCGCCAAGCAGGCCGGCGCCCAGCTTGAGCTTGCCGAACAGGCCCAGCTTGGCCGAGGCGCGCTTGAAGGTCAGGCCGACCTCGCGGTCGATCAGGTGCACGGCCAGCCCGCGCTCACGCGCCACGTCCACCGCGCGCTTGAGCTCGGCGCCGGGCTCGATGCCCAGCTGTTCGGCCAGGCGACGCTGGTAGGCCGCCAGCGCCAGATTGGCCGCGAACAGCGCCACGCGGCCCTTGCGGATCACCTGCACCAGGTCCAGCTTGGCCAGCGCATCCGGATCGCTCAGCGCCTGCAGGCGCTGGGCATCGAGTTCGACGGCCACCGCGTCGTAGGCGCCGCTGTCGATGGCCTGCTGCACGGCCTCGACGCTGGCCTTGGACACGTGTGCGGTGCCCAGCAGCGTGTAGCGCACGCCATCGCGCTGCACCACGCGCTGCGGCTGTTCTGCGCCTTCCTCCCGCTGAAGCATGGCGGGCAGGGCGGTGGAATCGGTGTCGGTCATGGATTACTCGTCGAAAGGAGCGCCGGCAGCGCCTTCACCCAGCGCGCGCTGCATCTGAAGCAGGTCGAGCCAGCGGCCGTGCTTGCGGCCGATGCCCTGGAAGACGCCCACGGTGCGGAAGCCGGCGCGCTCGTGCAAGCGTACCGATACGGCGTTGGCCGAATCGCCGATCACCGCGATCATCTGGCGGAAGCCGCGCGCGATGCAGGTCTCGATCAGCGCCTGCAGCAGCGCGCTGCCGATACGGCGGCCGTGGAAGGCCGTGTCCACGTAGACCGTGTTCTCCACGGTGAAGCGGTAGGCGCGGCGGGCGCGGTAGCTGCCGGCGTAGGCGTAGCCGGCGACGCGGCCCTCGCACTCGGCGACCAGATACGGGTAGCCCTGATCCAGCAGCGCCTGCATCCGACGCCGCATTTCGTTCACGTCCGGCGGGTCTTCTTCGTAGGTGGCCACGCCACCGGTGACCTGCGCGGCGTAGATCGCCGTGATCGCCGGCATGTCCTCGACGCGCACGGGCCGGATGCGCGGCAGCGCGGCGCTCATGCGGACGGCGCGCGCGGGGCCATCAATCGATGTAACGGCGGGTCAGGTCGCCGTAGGCATCGATGCGACGGTCGCGCAGGAATGGCCAGATGCGGCGCACGTGCTCGCTGCGCTGCAGGTCGACCTCGACGCTGAGGATTTCCGCTTCGCCGCCGGCTTCGGCCAGGAACTCGCCCTGCGGCCCCAGCACATGGCTGTTGCCCCAGAAGTCGATCCCCGAGGCGCCCAGCGGCGAGGCCTCGTGGCCGACACGGTTGCAGCTGAGCACCGGCAGGCCGTTGGCCACGGCGTGGCCGCGATGGCTCAGCACCCAGGCATCGCGCTGCCGGGTCTTCTCGTCCTGCGCATCGTCCGGATCCCAGCCGATGGCGGTGGGGTAGAGCAGCAGGTCGGCACCGGCCAGCGCCATCAGGCGCGCGCCCTCCGGATACCACTGGTCCCAGCACACCAGCACGCCCAGGCGGCCGACCGAGGTGTCGATCGGCTTGAAACCCAGGTCGCCCGGGGTGAAGTAGAACTTCTCGTAGAAGCCCGGGTCGTCCGGGATATGCATCTTGCGGTACTTGCCGGCCGTGCTGCCGTCGGCGTCGAACACCACCGCGGTGTTGTGGTACAGCCCGGCGGCGCGGCGCTCGAACAGCGAGCTCACCAGCACTACCTTGTGCTGCCTGGCCAGTTCGGCCAGGCGCGCGGTGCTCGGGCCCGGGATCGGCTCGGCCAGATCGAACTCGTGCACCGACTCGTGCTGGCAGAAATAGGCGCCGTTATGCAGTTCCTGCAGCAGCACCAGTTTGGCGCCGCGCTTGGCGGCCTCGGCCACGCGCTGCTCGATCACCGTCAGATTGGCATCGGCGTCGCCGTGGTTCTTTTCCTGGATCAGGGCAACGGGCAGGGTGCGACGGGTCATGGCGGCGGTGCGACAGCAGGGGGAGAAGGAATGGTAACGCGGATGTGTGGGACGCCCTGCGTCCGTGCAAGGCCGCTCACGCGGCCGGGCGCGATGCCACACGGCGCGGGTTCACGCGGCCAGCAGGCCCTCGGGCAGCTGCATGGTCACGCAGTGCAGGCTGCCGTTCTGCCAGATCAGCGGACGGCAGGGGATCTGCACGATCTCCCGGCCCGGATAGGCCTTGGCCAGCACTTCGGCGGCCGGGCCATCGGCCGGATCGCCGTAGGCGGGCATCAGCACCGCGCCGTTGAGGATCAGGTAATTGGCATAGCTGGCGGCCAGGCGACGGCCGTCGTCCAGGATCGGCTGCGCCCACGGCAGCGGATACAGCGTGTACGGCGCGCCACCGGGTGTGCGCAGCGCAGCGAGTTCCTCACCCATCGCGGTCAGCTCGGCGTGGTGCGCATCGCCGGTGTCGTCGCAGGCCTGGTAGACGATGGCATCGCCCGGCGCGAAGCGGGCCAGGGTATCGATGTGGGCGTCGGTGTCGTCGCCTTCCAGATAGCCATGGTCCAGCCACAGCACGCGCTGCTGCTGCAGCGAGGTCTTCAGCGTATCGGTGATCTGCGCGCGCGAGGCATCCGGATGGCGCTCGTGCAGGCAGCGCCAGGTGGTCAGCAGGGTGCCGGCGCCATCGGTCTCGATGCCGCCGCCTTCCAGCGCGAAGTCCACGCGCTGCACATAGGCGTCGCGGAACACGCCCGCGCCGGCCAGCGCGCCGACCAGCAGGTCGTCCAGCGAGGCCTCGTACTTGCCGCCCCAGCCGGTGAAGCGGAAGTCCATCAGCTTGAAGCCTTCGGCGCCGCGTAGGCTGATCGGGCCCGAATCGCGCAGCCAGGTGTCGTCGTACGGCGCCTCGACGAAGCGCACGCGCTCCATGTCCACGCGCGCCGAGCGCAGGCGCGCCTCGGCGTATACCTGCAGGTCCGCGTCGGCCACGCAGATCACCACCGGCTGGAAGCGGGTGATGCCCGCCACCAGGGCGATATAGGTCTCTTCGACCGATTCCAGGCGCGCGGCCCAGTCGGTGCCGGCATGCGGCCACGCGATGAGGATCGCGGATTGGGGTTCCCACTCCGCGGGGAAACGGACATTGGTCATCGGGTTTTCCATCAGCTGCGCCGGGATCGCACACCGGCAGGTCCTGCTTGATTATGCGGTCCTCGCGTCGGGGCGATGACCGCGAGGCGGCCTGCGCGCCGCAGACCGCAGGTGAACTCGCCTTAGCGGATCGGCGGCTTGGGGCCGATCTCGTTGGGGCTGGCCTTGTTGGTCACCACGTCGATCACCTTGTTCTTCTCGAAGTACACGGTGAAGTTGGGGTAGACCCAGCGGTTGATCGTCGGCCACTGGCGCTTCTGCCCGCCGCGCGGGTCCAGGCGCTGCTGCGGCGCGCCGAACCTGGCTTCCACCTCACGCGTGGTCAGCCCGCGCACCGGCAGGTTGGAGGCAGGATCGCGTGCGCGGTCGACCAGCAGGGTCTCGGCACCGGACGGGCCGGTCAGCGCGGCCAGGGCGATCAGGGACAGCAGGCGCAGGCGAGGCTTCATGACGAGGTTCCCCCAGGTGAGGCGGTCTTTATAGCAGAGCGGCCACAACAAAAAACCGCCCGGCGAAGGGCGGTTTCCGGTGCATCGCACGGCGCTGGAACTCAGCGCTGGCGAGCCTTGAAGCGCGGATTGGACTTGCAGATCACGAAGACCTTGCCACGACGGCGGACCACCTTGCAGTCGCGGTGACGGGCCTTCGCCGACTTCAGGGAGGACAGGACCTTCATGACGTAAAACCTCGGCGTGGAATGGGATGGAACCTACTAAGCCCGCCATTCTAGCCTGGCTTTCCGAGTCGATTCAAGCAGTTGGCCGGAAATTTCTTCGCTACCGGATCACGCCTGGGGCAAGGGGCCGCGCGGGTCGGCGATAATGCGGCGTTTCCCCATGCCGAGCCCGCCATCATGACAGCCTCCGTTCCCGTCCTCACCATCGATGGTCCGTCCGGGGCGGGCAAGGGCACGGTCAGCCGCCTGGCCGCGACCCGGCTGGGCTGGCACTACCTGGACTCGGGCGCGCTGTACCGGGCGGTCGGGGTGGCGGCCAGCTGGGCCGACCTGGACCTGTCCGACGCCGCCGCCCTGGTGCGTTGCACCTTCGATACCCACGTCAGCTTCCGCGACCAGGAAGGCGCCGAGATGCGGGTGCTGGTCAACGGCGTGGACGCCACCGACGAGCTGCGGCTGGAAACCACGGGCACCGTGGCCTCGGCGATCGCCGCGATCCCCGAGGTGCGCTCGGCGCTGAAGGAGCGCCAGCGGGCCTTCCGCACCGCGCCCGGCCTGGTCGCCGACGGCCGGGACATGGGGACGGTCATCTTCCCGGACGCTCCCTACAAGGTGTTCCTGACCGCCAGCGCCGAGGAGCGCGCCGAGCGCCGCTATAAGCAGTTGAAAGACAAGGGGGTTTCGGTCACAATCGACGGTCTGCTGCGCGAGATCCTCGCGCGCGACGCCCGCGACGCCCAGCGCACGGTGGCGCCGCTGCGGCCGGCGCAAGACGCCGTCCTCATCGACACCACGGGCCTGGACATCGATGCCGTCGTCACGCGGGTGCTGGCCCTGGTGCCGGCGCCCGCCGCCTGAGTCGATCGCGGCAGACATCAACCCCACCTCGTCCATGTCGGCCGGGGTGGTCATCCAACCAACCAACACACGGCAGCCGCCATTGGTGCCGCAACGGGTGGACAGGGGCCAAGGCCGCCGCAGGCGGTGAGCACCTGTCCGTGTGTCCAACTGAGTAATCAACAATGACCGAATCATTTGCAGAACTGTTCGAGCAGAGCCAGACCCATCTGGCCAAGCTGAAGCCGGGCGCCATCGTCGTCGGCACCGTGGTCGAGGTGCGCAACGACGTGGTGGTGATCAACGCCGGCCTGAAGTCCGAAGGCATCGTGCCGATCGAACAGTTCCGTAACGACGCCGGCGAGATCGACGTGGGCGTGGGCGACCAGGTGAAGGTCGCGCTCGACTCGCTCGAGAACGGCTTCGGCGAAACCGTCCTGTCGCGCGAGAAGGCCAAGCGCGCCATGGTGTGGGACGAGCTGGAAGAAGCCCTGGAGAAGAACGAGACCATCACCGGCCGCATCAGCGGCAAGGTCAAGGGCGGCTTCACCGTCGACATCAAGGACGTGCGCGCGTTCCTGCCCGGCTCGCTGGTCGATGTGCGCCCGGTGCGCGATCCCGGCTACCTGGAAGGCAAGGAGCTGGAGTTCAAGCTCATCAAGCTGGACCGCAAGCGCAACAACGTGGTCGTTTCCCGCCGCGCCGTCGTCGAGTCCGAGCACTCCGAGGAGCGCGAGGCCCTGATGGACAAGCTGCAGGAAGGCGTGGTGCTGAAGGGTGTGGTCAAGAACCTCACCGACTACGGCGCGTTCGTCGACCTGGGCGGCATCGATGGCCTGCTGCACATCACCGACATGGCCTGGAAGCGCGTGCGCCATCCGTCCGAGGTGGTGGAAGTCGGCCAGGAGCTGGAAGTGCGCGTGCTCAAGTACGACCGCGAGCGCAACCGCGTCAGCCTGGGCCTGAAGCAGCTGGGCGAGGATCCGTGGGACAACATCGCCCGCCGCTATCCGTCCAACAGCCGCGTGTTCGGCAAGGTCTCCAACGTCACCGATTACGGCGCGTTCGTCGAGATCGAGCCGGGCGTGGAAGGCCTGGTGCACGTGTCCGAGATGGACTGGACCAACAAGAACGTCAACCCGTCCAAGGTCGTGCAGGTCGGTGACGAGGTCGAAGTCATGGTCCTGGACGTGGACGAAGAGCGTCGCCGCATCTCGCTGGGCATGAAGCAGGTCGCCGCCAATCCGTGGGAGACCTTCGCGGCCATCCACAAGAAGGGCGACAAGGTGTCCGGTCAGATCAAGTCGATCACCGACTTCGGCATCTTCATCGGCCTGGACGGCGGCATCGACGGCCTGATCCACCTGTCGGACATCAGCTGGAACTCGACCGGCGAGGACATCGCCCGCAACTTCAAGAAGGGCGACACGCTGGACGCCGTGGTGCTGGCCGTCGATCCGGAGCGCGAGCGCATCAGCCTTGGCGTCAAGCAGCTGGAGCAGGATCCGTTCGGCCAGTACATGGCCTCGCATCCGAAGGGCTCCAAGGTCGAAGGCACCGTCAAGGAAGTTGATTCCAAGGGCGCCACGATCGAGCTGGCCGACGGCATCGAGGGCTATGTCTCGGCCCGCGACATCAGCCACGACCGCGTGGACGATGCCAGCCAGCACCTGAAGGTCGGCGACAAGGTCGAAGCCAAGTTCATCGGCATGGACCGCAAGGGCCGCACGATGCAGCTGTCGATCAAGGCCAAGGACGAGGCGGAAACCGCCGAGGCGCTGGCCGAGTACAACAAGACCGCTGCCGAGGCCGCCACCGGTACCACCAGCCTGGGTGCGCTGCTGCGCGCGCAGCTGGACGGCGGCAAGTCCGAGTAATCCCGCAACACGCTTGAAAGCCATGCCGGCCCGGTTCGTCCGGGCCGGCCATGGTCATGCCCAACGCGCACCCCGCAGCCGATGACGAAATCCGAACTGATCGAGATTCTGACCCGCCGACAGCCGCACCTGAAGCCGGACGACGTCGACCTGGCGGTCAAGTCGCTGCTGGAGATGATGGGAAGTGCGCTGACCCGCGGCGAGCGCATCGAGATCCGTGGCTTCGGCAGTTTTTCCCTGCACTATCGTCCGCCGCGCATGGGGCGTAACCCCAAGACCGGCGATGCCGTGGCCCTGCCGGCCAAGCACGTCCCCCATTTCAAGCCGGGCAAGGAGCTGCGCGAACGCGTCAGCACCGTGGCCCCGATCGAGGAAATCGGCAGCGACTAGCGCCGCGCGCGCTCGCTCCGCTCCGCAACCAGGGCCATCAGCCCTGCCTTCCCCAGCTGGCGGCCTCGGCTAAGCTAGGCGCCATTCGCCTCCCGGAGGGATCCCATGAATATCGTTCGCCTGATCATTGCCCTGGTCTGTCTGGCCATCGGGCTCGTCATCGGCATCCTCAATACCCAGCCGATCACGCTCAACCTGCTGGTCACGCAGATCTCCACCGGCTCGGGCGCGGCCATCATCGTCTCGCTGCTGGCCGGCGTGTGCATCGGCGCGCTGATCGTGCTGGCCACCGTGGCCTGGCCGCTGTACGCGCGCCTGCGCAAGGCCGGGCGCGTGACCGCACCCACCACCGGCGCGCGCACCGACGCCGTGCCGCCGGGTCCGGGAGTCTGACGCCCGATGGAATTTCTCGACCAGTGGTTCTGGTTCATCCTGTTCGTGCCGCTGGCGGCACTGGTGGGCTGGGTAATCGGCCGTCGTGGCGGACAGCGCCACAACGTCACCCAGGTCAGCCACCTGTCCAGCACCTACTTCCGCGGCCTGAACTATCTGCTCAACGAGCAGAACGACAAGGCCATCGAGCTGTTCCTGCATGTGGCCGAGCTGGACAAGGAGACCTTCGAAACCCAGGTCGCCCTGGGCCATCTGTTCCGCCGCCGCGGTGAGGTCGATCGCGCCATCCGTCTGCACCAGGGGCTGGTGCAGCGCAACGACCTGACCGACGCGCAGCGCGTGCAGGCCCTGCTGGCCCTGGGCGAGGACTACATGCGCTCGGGCCTGCTCGACCGCGCCGAGACGGTGTTCACCGACCTGGCGCGCATCGACCAACGCGCGCCGCAGGCGCTGCGGCACCTGATCAGCATCTACCAGGCCGAACGCGACTGGGAGAAGGCGATCGACAACGCCACCCGCTATGAGGAAGTCACCGGCGAGCCGATGGGCAAGCTGGTGGCGATGTTCCAGTGCGAGCTGGCCGAGCGCTACCGCACCGCCAACGACGCCGAGGCCGCCCGCGCCGCCGTGGCGCGCGCCTACCAGGCCGATGCCAAGAGCGTGCGCGCCGGCATCCTGGAGGGGCGCCTGGAGGTCGAGGCCGGCCATCCCGAGGCCGCGATCCGCGCCTTCGAGCGCGCCGCGCGCCACGATCCGGACTACCTGCCCGAGATCCTGCCCGGGCTGCTGGCCAGCTATGAGCAGGTGGGCGACGTGCCGGGCGCGCGCGCCTTCCTGTCGGAGATGTGCGAGCACTACCGCGGCATCGCCCCGGTGTTGGCGCTGACCCGGCTGGTCGAGCGCCACGATGGCCTGCACCAGGCGCGCGTCTATCTGGCGCGCCAGCTCAAGGACCGGCCCTCGGTGCGCGGCGAGGCGGCGCTGATCGACCTGACCCTGTCCGAGGGCACCGACGCCGACGCCACGCTGCACGACCTCAAGCACATCACCGACCAGCTGCTGGTGCGCAACCCCAGCTACCGCTGCACGCGCTGCGGTTTCGGCGCGCGCACGCACCACTGGCAATGCCCCAGCTGCAAGGAGTGGGGCACGGTCAAGCCGCTGCTGAACTACGCCGTCGTCTGATGCCGGCACTGGCCTATGGCGTGGGGCTGGCCGCGCTCGCGGCGGTCTTGACCTGGCTGACGCGCGTCTACGCGCTGCGGCGTGGACTGATGGATGCCCCCGGCGAGCGGCGCAGCCACAGCGTGGCCACCCCGCGCGGTGGCGGCATCGCGATCGTGGTAACGGTGCTGCTGGGCTGCGTCTGGCAGGCCTGGAACGCGGAGCCGGGGCAGGGCATGCCTGTCGTCCTGTTCGCGGTGGGCCTTGCCCTGGTCGCCGGCATCGGCTGGCTGGACGACCATCGCCCGCTTTCGGCCCGGCTGCGGTTTTCCATCCATCTGATCGCGGCCGGCCTGCTGGCTGTCGCGCTGTGGCGCCTGGGTTACGCCGTTTGGCTTGTAGTGGCCGGCTTCTGCCTGGCCGCGAGCCTGATCAACATCTGGAACTTCATGGACGGCATCAATGGCCTGGCGGCAAGCCAGGCCGCGATCGCCGCGGCCGGGCTAGCGCTGGTGCTCCCCGCTGGCTGGTCGTTGCTCGCCATCGCACTCTGCGGAGGCTGCCTCGGTTTCCTGCCGTTCAACTTTCCACGCGCGCGGATTTTCCTCGGAGATGTCGGCAGCGGTGCGCTGGGATACGTGCTGGCAGCGCTTACAGTGGTCGCCGCCACGCGCACGACCGTGCCGATCTTGCCGCTCATGCCACTGACGCTGTTTAGCGTTGACGCGGGTTTCACCCTTTCGCGTCGTGTACTGTCTGGCGAGCCGTGGTGGCAGCCGCATACCACGCACGCCTACCAGCGCGCCGCCCGTCGCCTGGGGCATACCAGAGTGACCGCCGCTTGTGCCATCTTCACGCTCACCGCTACGATCGCGATGGTTCTGTCATGGCACCTTCGGGGATGGTTCCCGCTGGTGATCGCAGCGACTTGCTTCGCCTTCGCCTCATGGACTTGGGTGCGGCTGCAGGCCAGAACCCGACTCCAGGGATGAGGATTGCATGATGACTTGGCGTTCGCGCCTTTCGGTGACCCTGCCGCGCGCGGCGATCGTGGGGCACGACCTGCTGATGGTCTGGCTGTGCTGGCACGGGCTGCACTGGTTGCGCTATGCCATGGTCCCGGGCGCGCCCTCGCTGCCGTGGTGGTCCACGGAAAGCGCCATCGTCCTGATCGCGCAGGGCATCGTGTTCTGGCGGGTGGGGCTGTATCGCGGCCTGTGGCGCTTCGCCAGCGTCCCGGACCTGGCCAACATCTTCAAGGCGGGCCTGATCGGCCTGCTCGCCATCTCCATCTGCCTGGTGATCTACAACCGCATCGACGCGGTCTCGCGCGCGGCGCTGCTGCTGTATCCGTTCGGCCTGGTCGGCCTGCTCGGCCTGCCGCGGCTGCTCTATCGCGCCTGGAAGGACCACCAGGTCGCCGACGCGGTCGATGTGCGCGCCAAGCGCGTGCTGATCCTGGGCGCGGGCCGCGCGGCCGAGGCGCTGCTGCGCGACCTGCGCCGTAGTGGCGCCTGGGAGCCCGTCGGCCTGCTGGACGACGACGAGAAGCTGCAGGGCACCAAGCTGCGCGGCGTGCCGGTGCTGGGCAAGCTGGACGATGCCGCCAACATCGCCCGCGAAACCGCCGCGCGCCTGGTGGTCATCGCGATGCCCTCACTAGATGCCTCGCAGATGCAGCGCGTGGTCGGCATCTGCGAGAACGCCGGGTTGCCGTTCCGCACGGTCCCGCGCCTGGTCGACATCCTGGAAGGCCGCTCCATGCCGGGCGAGCTGAAGGAGGTCGCGATCGACGACCTGCTCGGCCGCAAGCCGGTGACCCCGGACTGGAAGCTGATTCGCGGCTGGCTGGGCGGGCGCACGGTGCTGGTGACCGGCGCCGGCGGTTCGATCGGTTCGGAGCTGTGCCGCCAGTGCGCGCGCCATGGCGCCGCGCGCATCGCGCTGATGGAAATCAGCGAGTGGGCGCTGATCCGCTCGCACCAGGCGCTGGCAAAGGCCTTCCCCGACCTGGAAGTGATCCCGTTCCTGGGCAACTGCGGCGATCCGGCGGCCATCCGCCGCGCGCTGGCCATCGTCCAGCCCGACGCGGTCTTCCACGCGGCCGCCTACAAGCACGTGCCGCTGCTCGAAGGCCAGCTGCGCGAGGCGATCCGCAACAACGTGCTGGTGACCGAGACCATGGCGCGGGCCTGCCGCGAGGCCAAGGTCGGTACCTTCGTCTTCATCTCGACCGACAAGGCGGTGGACCCGGCCAACGTGCTGGGCGCCAGCAAGCGCCTGGCGGAGATGACCTGCCAGAGCCTGGACGAGCGGGGCGGCGGCACGCGCTTCACCACGGTGCGCTTCGGCAACGTGCTGGATTCGGCCGGTTCGGTGGTCCCGCTGTTCCGCGAGCAGATCCGCACCGGCGGCCCGGTCACGGTGACCCATCCGGACGTGACCCGCTACTTCATGACGATCCCCGAGGCCTGCCAGCTGATCGTCCAGGCCGCCGCCAGTGCCGCGCATGCCTCGATCTACACCCTGGACATGGGCGAGCCGATCCCGATCCGCATCCTGGCCGAGCAGATGATCCGCCTGGCGGGCAAGCAGCCCGGCCGCGACATCGCCATCACCTATACCGGCCTGCGTCCCGGCGAGAAGCTGCACGAGACGCTGTTCCATGCCGAGGAACTGTATCGGCCGACCGCGCATTCGAAGATCCTCGAGGCCCGCGCCCGCGACGTCTCGCCCGAGGCTGTCACGCGGGCATTGCAGCAGCTGCGTCAAGCTGTCGCCGATTACGACGATGAGACCATGCGCCGCGTGCTGCATGCGGCGATTCCGGAGTTCATCCCGGCGCCGGAGCACGAGGCCATGAATACCGTCGTCCAATTCCCCACTCGAGAGGCCAGGAACCACCGATGACCCAACGTATTCGCAAGGCAGTCTTCCCCGTCGCCGGACTTGGCACGCGCTTCCTGCCGGCCACCAAGACCGTGCCGAAGGAGATGCTGCCGATCATCGACCGGCCGTTGATCCAGTACGCCGTCGATGAGGCCGTCGAGGCCGGCTGCGACACGTTGATCTTCGTCACCAACCGCTACAAGCACGCCATCGGCGATTACTTCGACAAGGCCTACGAGCTCGAGCACCGCCTGGAGCAGTCGGGCAAGCACGAACTGCTCGAGAAGGTGCGCAAGCCGCTGCCCGACGGCGTGCGCGCGATCTTCGTCACCCAGCCCGAGGCGCTGGGCCTGGGCCACGCGGTGCTGTGCGCCAAGCCGATCGTGGGCGACGAGCCGTTCGCGGTGATGCTGCCCGACGATCTGATCGTCAACCGCAACGGCGACGGCGCGCTCAAGCAGATGGCCGATGCCCACGAGGCGACCGGTGCCAGCCAGATCGCGGTGCAGGACGTCGCGCCGGACAAGACCGACAGCTATGGCATCGTCGCCACCGAGTCGTTCAACGACCGCAGCGGCAAGATCACCGCGATGGTGGAAAAGCCCAAGCCGGCCGATGCGCCCAGCAATCTGGGCGTGGTGGGGCGTTACGTGCTCGACGGCAGCATCTTCCAGCTGCTGGAGCGCACCAAGCCGGGTGCGGGCGGAGAGATCCAGCTGACCGACGCGATCGCCACGCTGCTGCAGCGCAAGCCCGTGCACGCCTATCGCTTCAAGGGCACCCGCTTCGACTGCGGCGCCCACATCGGCCTGGTCGAGGCGACCATCAGCTACGCGCTGCACAGCGAGAAGATCGGCGAAGCGGCCGCTAAGGCCATGCGCGAGGCGCTCAAGGAGCTGGGCGTGCGCGAGGACTAAGCAGGCCCCGCGGGCTGGCTCCGACCACGAGAAAGGCGGCCTATGGCCGCCTTTTTCGTTCCAGGAGCCGGAAGACTCCAGCGAGGCTCGAACCGGCGATCTCGCTGCGAACTGACGCGGTGGGAGCCGCCATGGCGGCGATCGGGCTTTACCGGGAAAGCCTCATCTCCACCATGGCGGCTCCCAGGACCACTCGGAAGTTCAATCGCCGCCGGCCCGCCGATGCTGCGATCTTCCGAGCAGCCTCGCCACCAGCGCCCAGGGGAGACCTCGGATGCGAGGTCCCCCGCCGGGTCTCAGAGCGCCTCGAAGATGCCCGCCGCGCCCATGCCGGTGCCGATGCACATGGTCACCATGCCGTACTTCTGCTGGCGACGGCGCAGGCCGTGGACGATGGTCGCGGTGCGGATCGCACCGGTCGCGCCCAGCGGGTGGCCCAGGGCAATGGCGCCGCCCAGCGGATTGACCTTGGACGGATCGAGTTCGCTGTCGCGGATCACCGCCAGCGACTGCGCGGCGAAGGCCTCGTTGAGCTCGATCCAGTCCAGCTGGTCCTTGGTCAGGCCGGCCTGCCTGAGCGCCTTCGGGATGGCCTCGATCGGGCCGATGCCCATCACTTCCGGACGCACGCCGGCCACGGAAAAACTGACGAAGCGCGCCAGCGGGGTCAGCCCGTAGTCCTTGATCGCCTGCTCGGAGGCCAGCAGCACCGCGCCGGCGCCGTCGCTCATCTGCGAGGAGTTGCCGGCCGTGACGCTGCCGCCGAACTGGCCGTTGCGGAACACCGGGCGCAGCTTGGCCAGGCCCTCCAGCGAGCTGTCCGGGCGCGGGCCCTCGTCGTGCTCCACCCGCAGCTTGCGCAGGGCGATGGTGTTGCCGTCGGCCAGACTGGGCTGATAGGAGTGGATCTCGTACGGGGTGATCTCCGCGGCGAACTCGCCGGCCTGGATCGCGGCGATGGCCTTCTGGTGCGAGGCTAGGGCGAAGGCGTCCTGGTCCTCGCGCGAGACCTTCCATTCCTCGGCCACCTTCTCGGCGGTGATGCCCATGCCGTAGGCGATGGCGACGTGGTCGTCCTTGAACACCGACGGCGACAGGGCGATCTTGTTGCCCATCATCGGCACCATCGACATCGACTCGGTGCCGCCGGCCAGCATCAGGTCGGCATTGCCCAGGCGGATCTGGTCGGCCGCCAGCGCCACGGCCTGCAGGCCGGAGGAGCAGAAGCGGTTGATGGTCTGGCCGGCCACGGTGTTGGGCAGGCCGGCCAGCAGCACGCCGATGCGCGCCACGTTCATGCCCTGCTCGCCCTCGGGCATGGCGCAGCCGATGATGGCATCGTCGATGCGGCCCAGGTCGATGCCCGGCGCCTGCGCGACCACGGCCTTGAGGACGTGAGCGAGCATGTCGTCGGGACGGGTGTTGCGGAACATGCCCTTGGGCGCCTTGCCGACCGGCGTGCGGGTGGCGGCGACGATGTAGGCGTCCTGGATTTGCTTGGTCATTTGGCTTTCTCCGAAAGCCGGGAATGGGGAATGGGGAGTCGGGAATCGGGGAGGCGGATTCGCGCGATCTGCAGCAGTCCTATTTCCGGCAGAAATTAGGAGGGAAGGAGGAGTCGGGAGCGCTTTCCACTCCCGATTCCCCATTCCCGATTCTCAGTTCCTGAGCGGCTTGCCGGTCTTGAGCATGTGCCCAATCCGCGCCTGGGTCTTTTCCTGCTGGGCCAGTTCGACGAAATGGCGTCGTTCCAGCTTGAGCAGCCATTCCTCGTCCACCACCGCGCCGCGATCGACCTCGCCGCCGCACAGCACGGTGGCGATGCGGGTGGCGATCTCGTAGTCGTATTCGCTGATGAAGCGGCCCTCCAGCATGTTGACCAGCATCATCTTGAAGGTGGCGATGCCGACATCGCCGGCGACCTGGATGCGGCGCGCGGGCAGGGGCGGGCGATAGCCCGACTCGGCCAGCGCCGCGGCCTCGTGCTTGGCGATGTACAGCGACTCGTAGGCGTTGAACACGATCTTGTCGGTCGGCCGCAGCAGGCCCAGCTCCTGGGCGTTGACCGCCGAGTTGGAGACCTTGGCCATGGCGATGGTCTCGAAGGTCTTCTTCAGCTCGGCGAACACGTCGCCGCCGGGACCGGCGGCTGCCGAGGCGCGCGCGGCCAGTTCCTTCAGGCCGCCGCCGGCGGGCAGCAGGCCCACGCCGGCCTCGACCAGGCCGATGTAGCTCTCCAGCCCGGCCACGGTCTTGGCGCTGTGCATCTGGAACTCGCAGCCACCGCCCAGGGCCAGGCCGCGGACGGCGGCCACGACCGGCACCAGCGAATACTTGATGCGCTGGCTGGTGGCCTGGAAGTTGGCGACCATCGCCTCGAACTCGGCAACCTTGCCCGCCTGCAGCAGACCCAGCGCACCGGCCAGGTCGGCGCCGGCGGAGAAGGGCTCCTTGGGCTGCCAGATCACCAGGCCCTTGAAGTCGCGCTCGGCGCGGCCGACGGCTTCCTGCAGCCCGTCCAGCACCTGGTCCGAGACGGTGTGCATCTTGGTCTTGAAGCTGACCACGGCGACCTCGTCGCCGTCATGCCACATGCGCACGCCGTCGTTCTCGTAGACCGTCTCGCCCTGCGGGTACTGCTCGCCCAGCACCGGGTCGGGGAAGCGCTGGCGCCTGTAGACCGGCAGCGCCGAGCGCGGCAGCTTGGCGTCCTTGGCCGGGCTGTACGAGCCCTCGGCCCCGTGCACGCCGTCGCGGCCGTCGAACACCCAGTTGGGCAGCGGCGCGCTGCTCATGCTCTTGCCGGCGGCGATGTCCTCGGCGATCCACTGCGCCACCTGCTTCCAGCCGGCGGCCTGCCAGGTCTCGAACGGCCCCAGCGACCAGCCGTAGCCCCAGCGGATGGCCAGGTCCACGTCGCGCGCGGTCTCGGCGATGTCGGCCAGGTGGTAGGCGCTGTAGTGGAACAGGTCGCGGAAGGTCGCCCACAGGAACTGCGCCTGCGGGTGCTGGCTCTCGCGCAGCTTGGCGAACTTCTCGGCCGGATTCTTGATCTTCAGGATCTCGACCACTTCAGGCGCAGCGGCGCGGTCGGCGGTGCGGTAGTCCTGCTTCTCCAGGTCCAGCACCACGATGTCCTTGCCGACCTTGCGGAAGATGCCCGCGCCGGTCTTCTGGCCCAGGGCGCCCTTGGCGATCAGCGCCTCCAGCCAGGCCGGCGACTTGAAGAACGCGTGCCAGGGGTCGTCGGGCAGGGTGTCGGCCATTGTCTTGATGACATGGGCCATGGTGTCCAGGCCGACGACGTCGGAGGTGCGGTAGGTGGCCGACTTCGGTCGGCCGACCAGCGGGCCGGTCAGGCCGTCGACCTCGTCGAAGCCCAGGCCGAACTCCTGGGTGTGGTGGATGGTGGACAGGATCGAGAACACGCCGATGCGGTTGCCGATGAAGTTCGGCGTGTCCTTGGCGTAGACCACGCCCTTGCCCAGCGTGGTGACCAGGAAGCTCTCCAGGCCCTCGAGCACCGCCTTGTCGGTGCCCTTGGCGGGAATCAGCTCGGCCAGGTGCATGTAGCGCGGCGGGTTGAAGAAATGCACGCCGCAGAAGCGGTGGCGCAGCTGCTCGGGCAGCACCTCGGCGAGCTTGTTGATGCCCAGGCCCGAGGTGTTGGAGGCCAGCACCGCCTGTTCGTTCACGTACGGGGCGATCTTGGCGTAGAGATCCTGCTTCCAGTCCATGCGCTCGGCGATGGCCTCGATGATCAGGTCGCAGCCGCGCAGCAGCTCCAGGTCGCTGCCGTAGTTGGCCGGGGTGATGGCCTCGGCTAGCCCCTTGGCGGCCAGCGGCGCCGGAGAGAGCTTGCCCAGGTTGGCGATGGCCTTGAGCACGATGCCGCTGGCTGGGCCTTCCTTGGCGGGCAGGTCGAACAGGATCGTGTCCACGCCCGCATTGGTCAGGTGGGCGGCGATCTGCGCCCCCATCACGCCGGCACCGAGCACGGCGGCGCGACGTACAAGCAGTTTCTCAGACATATTCAACAAACCTTTGTTTTGGTTGAAATTACGATTCGACGCTGCCGGCGCGAAAGCCGGCTTCGGCAAAGCGGATGAGTTCCCGGGCGGCCAACTCACGATGGGTGGCTTCGGTGACACCGGCGGGACGCTTGATCAGGCCGAAGTCGGCCATGGCGTAGGTCAGGGCGCCGGCGAGGAAATCCAGTCGCCAGTACAGCTCCTGCTTGCTCAGGCCGGGCAGGCAGGCGGCGATGGCCTTGGCGAACTCGCGCAGCACGTGCCCGTAGTGATCGGACAGGAACTTGCGCAGGTTGTCGTTCTTCTCGGCGTAGGCCCGGGCGATCACACGCACGAAGGCGCCACCGCCCTGGCCGTCCTGGGCCATGGCCAGGGCCGGTTCGACGAAGGCGGCCAGGATCGGCTCGAGCTCGCCGGGGCGCTTGAGGGCCTCTTCCAGCTGGCCCAGGCGCGCGGCGGTCATCACGTCCATCCGCCGGCGGAACACCTCGTTGACCAGGTTTTCCTTGGAGCCGAAGTGGTAATTGACCGCGGCGATGTTGACGTCGGCCCGGGTGGTGACCTGGCGCAGGGACGTGCCGGCGAAGCCGTGCAGGGCGAACAGTTCCTCGGCGGCGCCGAGGATGCGGTCCTTGGTCGAGAACTGGGTGCCGGTGGCCATGCGTACGGAACGCCTTTGAATCAAACGCTTGTTTGAGTCTGCGCCGAGCCCTTCCTCCTGTCATGTTGCAACGCACCAAAAGCGCGGCCGGCAGATGCACGCGGCGCTGCAATCCGTTAGAATCCCTGGAGAAATCAAATTCAAGCCCGCGTTTCCACGCGGGTTTTTTCTTAGCAACCCTTGGGTCCTCAACCGGCCCGAACTTCGGAGAACTTCCCATGGCGCTGGAGCGCACCCTGTCCATCATCAAGCCCGATGCCGTCGCCAAGAACGTCATCGGCGAGATCTACGCCCGTTTCGAGAAGGCCGGCCTGAAGATCGTGGCCGCCAAGTACAAGCAGCTGTCGCGCCGCGAGGCCGAGGGCTTCTACGCCGTGCACAAGGACCGCCCGTTCTTCAACGCGCTGGTCGAGTTCATGATCTCCGGCCCGGTGATGATCCAGGCGCTGGAAGGCGAGAACGCCGTGGCCGCGCACCGCGAGCTGCTGGGCGCCACCAATCCGAAGGACGCCGCGCCGGGCACCATCCGCGCCGACTTCGCCGATTCGATCGACGCCAACGCCGCCCACGGCTCGGACTCGCTGGAGAACGCGGCGATCGAAGTGGCGTACTGGTTCGCCGCCACCGAAGTGGTCTCGCGCTGAGCCTTCGATGAGCCAGATCGCGCCGATTCCCAGCGTGACCACCACCGGCGAGCCGCTCGCCGGTGCGCCGTCGCGCAAGCAGAATCTGCTCGACCTGGACCGGGCGGGGCTGGAGCGCTTCTTCGAGGAGACCCTCGGCGAGAAGCGCTACCGCGCCCACCAGGTGATGAAGTGGATCCACCATCGCTACGTCACCGACTTCGACGGCATGACCGACCTGGGCAAGTCGCTGCGCGCCAAGCTGCAGCAGCACGCCGAAGTGGTCGTGCCGAACGTGGTGTTCGACAAGCCCTCCGCCGACGGCACGCACAAGTGGCTGCTGTCGATGGGCGCCGATGGCAAGAACGCCATCGAGACCGTCTACATCCCGGACAAGACCCGCGGCACGCTGTGCGTGTCCTCGCAGGTCGGCTGCGCGCTGAACTGCCAGTTCTGCTCGACCGCCACCCAGGGCTTCAACCGCAACCTGTCCACGGCCGAGATCATCGGCCAAGTCTGGGTGGCCGCGCGTCACCTGGGCAACGTGCCGGCGCAGATCCGTCGCCTCACCAACGTGGTGATGATGGGCATGGGCGAGCCGCTGGCCAATTTCGACAACGTCGTGCGCGCCATGAGCATCATGCGCGACGACCTGGGCTACGGCCTGGCCAGCAAGCGCGTGACGCTGTCCACCGCCGGCATGGTGCCGATGATCGACCGCCTCTCCACCGAGAGCGACGTGTCGCTGGCGGTCTCCCTGCATGCGGCGCAGGACGAGCTGCGCAGCCAGCTGGTGCCGCTCAACAAGAAGTACCCGGTCGAGCAGCTGATGGCCGCCTGCGCGCGCTATCTCAAGGCCAGTCCCAAGCGCGACTCGATCACGTTCGAGTACACGCTGATGAAGGGCGTCAACGACCAGCCCGAGCACGCCCGCTCGCTGGCGCGGCTGATGCGCCAGTTCGGCAACCAGATGCAGTCGCGCGAGGCCGGCAAGGTCAACCTGATCCCGTTCAATCCCTTCCCGGGTACCCGCTACGAGCGCTCGGAGGACGCGCAGATCCGCGCCTTCCAGAAGATCCTGCTCGATGCGCAGGTGCTGACGATGGTGCGCCGCACCCGTGGCGACGACATCGACGCGGCCTGCGGCCAGCTCAAGGGCCAGGTCATGGACCGCACCCGGCGCCAGGCCGAGTTCAACCGCCAGCTGCGCGAGCAGGGGCTGGGCGATGCGGCCGCATAAGGTCCTGCTCGCCGGGCTGATCTTGGCGGTGGCGGCGACCGGCTGCTCACGGCTGACCTTCGTACGGCCCAAGGGCGGGGTCAAGCCCGTCGAAACGCCCGCCAGCGAGTACCGCGTCAGCGACGACAAGGCCACGCGCAAGCGGA
This sequence comes from Pseudoxanthomonas sp. X-1, assembly GCF_020042665.1. Classification (NCBI taxonomy): domain Bacteria; kingdom Pseudomonadati; phylum Pseudomonadota; class Gammaproteobacteria; order Lysobacterales; family Lysobacteraceae; genus Pseudoxanthomonas; species Pseudoxanthomonas sp. X-1. The sequence continues at coordinate 2,469,784 of NZ_CP083376.1, read as the reverse complement.
TCGAGGAGAGCGAGTCGCTGGGCATGGCCGAGCAGCGCCTGCGCGTGGGCGACCTGGAGACCGCCGAGCGCGAGGCCAGCAAGGTCCTGCGCGCCAATCCGAAGTCGGCCGCCGCCCACACCCTGCTGGCCATCGTCGACGGCGCGCGTGGCGACACCAAGGGCGCCGGCGAACACTACCGCCAGGCGGCCGAGCTGGCGCCGCAGGACGGCGGCATGATGAACAACTACGGCGCTTGGCTGTGCGCCAACGGCTATCCGGCCGAGGCGCTGGTGTGGTTCGACCGCGCCATCGCCACGCCGGGCTACCCGACCCCGGCCGCCGCGCTGGCCAACGCCGGCGGCTGCGCGCTGCAGACCGGCCAGTACGAGCGGGTCGAGCGCGACCTGCGCAAGGCCCTGGCGCTGGACCCGAACAATGCCTATGCGCTGCTGTCGATGGCGCGCAACGCGCACCGGATCGGCCACGACATGGAGGCGCGCGCCTTCATCGAGCGGCGCATCGCGGCTGCACCGGTCGACGCAAGCGTGTTACAACTTGCGGCCGACATTGAGAACAGGCTTGGCGACAAGGCTGCCGCCGAGAGATATCGACAGCGTCTGCGGGCGGAGTTCCCACAAGCCGCTGCGGCAAGTCCCCGGGGATAGTGCAGGACCATGATGGATCGCAACACGACCCAATCCGCATCCGGTGAGGGGCAGCAGGCGCAGATCGCCGCGCTGCTGCGCCAGGCGCGCGAGCAGCAGGGCATGACCGTCGCCCAGGCGGGCACCCGGCTCAAGGTGCCGGCCCGGGTGGTCGAAATCCTCGAATCCGGCCAATGGGAGCAGCTGGGCGCGCCGGTCTTCGTCCGTGGCCACGTGCGCAGCTACGCCCGCGCGCTGGGCGTGGACATCGGCGCCTATCTGGACCAGTCCCTGCTGCAGGCCGTGCGCCCGGTGGAACTGGTCAGCCGCACCCATACCCCGCGCTACCAGCGCGTGCTGGAATCCACCGCGCGCCGCGCGGTGTACGTGGTGATCACGGTGTGCTTCTTCGCCGTGCCGGTCTGGCTGGTGGTCTCCAACAATGCCGGCAAGCCCGCGCTGAAGACCGCTTCGCTGGACGAGATGCCCAAGGCCGCCGCGCCGATCGCCGCCTCCGAGGCTCCGCTCGCCGCGCCCGCCTCGACCCCGGCGCCCGCGCCGCAGGCCGAACCGGACAGCGCGCCGATCACCGCGTCGATGGCCCCGCGCCTGACCCGCGAGACCCCACCGGCCGGCGCCGCGCTGACCCTGACCTTCAGCGGCGACAGCTGGGTGGACGTGCAGGGTCCCGATGGCCAGAGCCTGGAGCGCGGCCTGCTCAAGGCCGGCCAGACGCGCAGCTTCCAGGCCGGGCAAGTGGCCCGGATCAAACTGGGCAATGCGAACGCGGTTCAGGTTCAGCAAGGCGGGAGTACGGTGGACCTCGCGCCGTTCCAGCGGGCCAACGTGGCACGCTTTGCGGTATCCTCCGACGGATCACTCGCGCCGGTTCAGGACTGACCCGCGAGGGTCCACCTGTCGCAATTAGATGACCCCGCGCAATGGCGGGGCGAGAGTACGCATGGCAATCGATGACCTGCTGGACGAGCACGAGCAGAGTGAGCGCGTCCGCAACTGGCTGAAGAACAACGGCGCCGGGATTATTGGCGGCATCGCGCTGGGACTGGCGCTGATCTTTGGATGGAAGTGGTATGGCCAGCACCGCGCCCAGCAGTCGCAGGCCGGGTATGCCAGCTACACCGACGCGGTCAAGGCGATCGGCGGCGCCGATCTGAAGGCCGCGCAGGACAAGGTGGCCGCGCTGCAGAAGCGCGACGGCGATGCGATCTACACGCAGCTGGCGCTGCTGCAGCTGGCCCAGGCCCAGGTCAAGGCCAAGCAGAACGACGCCGCCCTGGCCACGCTGAAGGCGGTCAAGGCCGATTCGCCGGTCAAGCCCTACGCCGACCTGCATGCCGCGCGCCTGCTCAATGCCACCGGCAAGCAGGACGAGGCGATCAAGCTGCTGGCCCCCTACGACAGCGCCTCGGCGCTGGAAGCGCGCGGGGATGCGCTGGTCCTGGCGGGCAAGCGCGACCAGGCCCGGGACACCTATCTCAAGGCGCTGACCAGCCTGGATGTGGCCTCGCCGCAGCGCCAGATGGTTGAAATCAAGCTCACCAACGCCGGCGGCACGCTGCCCGGGTCCGCGGAGTCGATCTGATGAAAGTGGTTGTGAACATGAAGCGCGTGGCCGTCGTGGTCGCGCTGGCGTCGGTCCTGGCCGGGTGCAGCACGGTCAAGGGGTGGTTCACCGACGACAAGAAGGCCGCCGAGAAGGCCGCCACCGAGCCGGTCAAGCTGGAGAAGTTCGAGCCCAGCATCAAGGTCGACAAGCTCTGGTCCGCCAGCGTGGGCAAGGGCGAGAAGCTGCTCGGCGTCCGTCAGGGCCCGGCCGTGGCCGACGGCCACGTTTACGCCGCGGCGATCGAGGGTGGGGTCAAGGCGCTGGACCTTCAGACCGGCAAGGAACTGTGGCACCACAAGATGAAGGACGAGCGCGTCTCGGCCGTCGGCGCCGGCGATGGGCTCGTCGTGATCGGCACGCTGTCGGGCAAGCTCTTCGCGCTGGACCCGGCCACGGGCGAAGAGAAGTGGACCGCCAAGGCCAGCAACGAGATCATCGCCCCGCCGACCATCGGCCAGGGCAACGTGCTGGTGCACGCCAACGACGGCCAGGTGCTGTGCTTCCAGGTGACCGACGGCGTGCGCCGCTGGTTCTGGAACCGCGAGCAGCCCCCGCTGACCGTGCGCGGCAATGGCCCGGTCACGCTGGGCCCGGGCCTGGTGTTCGTGGGCAACGACGACGGCACCATGACCGCGCTGGCGCTCAATGACGGCCATGCGCTGTGGGATCAGACCGTGGGCCAGCCCGAGGGCCGCACCGAGCTGGACCGTATGGCCGACGTGGACGGGCCGCCGGTGATCGACGGCACCACGCTGTTCGCCTCCAGCTACAAGAACGCGACCCTGGCCATCGACGGCCCGAGCGGGCGCCCGATGTGGAGCCGCGACAAGGGCGGCGTCGCCGGCCTGGGCCTGGCCCCGTCCAGCGTCGTGCTTTCGGACAAGGGCGGCGTGGTCTGGGCGCTGGACAAGACCAGCGGCGGTTCGCTGTGGTCCAACCAGAAGCTGCTGCGCCGCGCGCTGACCGCGCCGGCGGTGCAGGGCGACTACGCGGTGGTCGGCGACTACGACGGCTACGTGCACTGGCTGCGCCTGGACAACGGCGAGCTGGCCGCGCGCGAACGCGCCGGCGGCGACCCGATCCGCGCCACCCCGGTGGTCGCCGATGGCGTGCTGCTGGTCCAGAACGTCGACGGCAAGCTGACCGCGTTCCGCATCAAGTAAGCCTTCCACGCAAGACCCACGGGGAGCCGGAACATGCGTCCGGCTCCCCGTTTTCGTATCCTGTGCCGCCTTCGCCGCGTGTCCATGGCCGCGCCGCCGGGTCCGCGCGGCGGGCCGCCGGCACCGGCCCCGCTCGTTCTTCGCCTTCCAGGTCTGGTTTCCAATGCTGCCTCTCGTCGCCCTGGTGGGCCGCCCCAACGTGGGCAAGTCCACGCTGTTCAATGCGCTCACGCGCACCCGCGACGCGCTGGTGCACGACCAGCCCGGCGTGACCCGCGACCGCAACTACGGTGTGTGCCGGCTGCAGCCGGAGACCCCGTTCGTGCTGGTCGACACCGGCGGCATCGCCGGCGACGAGGAGGGCCTGGCCGGCGCCACCGCGCGGCAGTCGCGCGCCGCCGCGGCCGAGGCCGACCTGGTGCTGTTCATCGTCGATGCGCGCGAGGGCGCATCGGCGCTGGATGACGAGATCCTGGCCTGGCTGCGCAAGACCGCGCGGCCGACCCTGCTGGTGCTCAACAAGATCGACGGCGTGGACGAAGAGGCGGCCCGCGCCGACTTCGCCCGCTACGGCTTCGCCGATGTGCTGACCCTGTCGGCCGCGCATCGCCAGGGCGTGGACGAACTGGTCGAGGAAGTGCTCGAACGCGTCCCGGCCGAGGGCGCGGGCGAACTGCTGGACGAAGACCCCCGGCGCATGCGCATCGCCTTCGTCGGCCGGCCCAACGTCGGCAAGTCCACGCTGGTCAACCGCCTGCTGGGCGAGGAGCGGATGATCGCCTCGGAGGTGCCTGGCACCACGCGCGACTCCATCGCGGTGGACCTGGAGCGCGAAGGCCGCCTGTACCGGCTTGTCGACACCGCCGGCCTGCGCCGCAAGGGCCGCGTGGACGAGGTGGTGGAGAAGTTCTCCATCGTCAAGACGCTGCAGGCCATCGAACAGTGCCAGGTCGCGGTGCTGCTGCTGGACGCCAGCGAAGGCGTGACCGACCAGGACGCCAGCGTGCTGGGCGCGATCCTCGATGCCGGCCGCGCGCTGGTGGTGGCGGTCAACAAATGGGACGGCCTGACCGACTACCAGCGCCAGCAGGCCGAGCAGCTGCTCTCGCGCAAGCTGGGCTTCGTCGAATGGGCCGAGGCGGTGCGCATCTCGGCCAAGCACGGCTCTGGCCTGCGCGAACTGTTCCGCGCCATCCACCGCGCGCATGCCTCGGCGACCAAGACCTTCAGCACCAGCGAGGTCAACACCGCGCTGGAGATCGCCTACGAATCCAACCCGCCGCCGAGCATCCGCGGCCATGTCTCCAAGCTGCGCTACGTGCATCCAGGTGGCGAGAATCCGCCGACGTTCATCGTCCACGGCACGCGCCTGAAGGTGCTGCCGGAGTCCTACAAGCGCTACCTGGAGAACTTCTTCCGCAAGCGCTTCAAGCTGGTGGGGACGCCGGTGCGGTTCCTGTTCCGCGAGGGCGCCAATCCGTACGAAGGCAAGAAGAACGTGCTGACCGAGCGCCAGATCGCCAAGAAGAAGCGCCTGATCCGCCACGTCAAGCGTGGCAAGTAAGCGATGGACTTCCCCACGCGCATCGACTACCTGGAGGCGCTGGAGATCGTCGCGCGGATCGGGGTGCGGCATCGCGCGCCGCCGCAGCGGCTGGCGATCCAGCGCGTCGATGGCCGCGTGCTGGCGCAGGCGGTGAGCGCGGAGTTGCCGTTGCCGCCGTTCGACAACAGCCGCATGGACGGCTTCGCGGTGCGCAGCGCCGACCTTTCGCCCGAGGCGCCGACGACGCTGACGCTGGCTGGTGAGCAGTTCGCCGGGCCGGACGCCGGCCTGGTGCTGCAGCCCGGCCAGTGCGCGCGCATCACCACCGGCGCGCCGCTGCCCGGCGGCGCCGATGCGGTGGTCATGAAGGAGCGGGCCCAGGTCGATGGCGCGCGCGTCACGGTGCCCGCGGGCCTCCAGGCGGGCCACGACATCCGTCGCGCGGGCGAGGACGTGCAGGCCGGCGCGCAGGTGCTGGATGCAGGTCAGGTGCTGACCCCGGCGCGCGTGTCGCTGGCCGCCGCGCTTGGCCATGCCGACCTGGCGGTGTTCCCGAAGCCGACCGTGGCCGTGTTCTCCACCGGCGATGAACTGGTCGAGCCGGGCATGCCGCTGGCGCCGGGACAGATCTACGACAGCAACCGCGACCTGCTCATGGGCCTGCTGCGCCAGCTCGGCCTGGAGCCGGTGGCCTGGCCGCGCCTGCCCGACGATCCGCAGCGCGTGGAGACTGCGCTGCGCGATGCGGCCAGCGCCTTCGACCTGGTGATCACCGCCGGCGGCGTCTCGGCCGGCGAGCGCGATCTGCTGCCCGGGCTGCTGCAGGCGCACGGGCAGGTGCATTTCTGGAAGGTGCGGATCAAGCCTGGCATGCCGGTGCTGTTCGGCGCGCTGGAGCGGGCCTTGATGCTCGGCCTGCCGGGCAATCCGGTGTCGGTGCTGGCGACCTTCCTGGCGCTGGGGCGGCCGCTGATCGATGCGGTGCAGGGCAGGGCGGAGCCGCGCCCGCGTTTCACCGCCTGCCTGTCCAGCGACTGGCGCAAGACGCACGATCGGCTGGAGTTCCTGCGCGGCCGGTTGCGCAGCAGCGAGACCGGCGTGCTGCTGGTCGAGCCGAACCCGGCCGACGCCTCGCACCAGCTGCGTGGCGCGGCGGACAGCGATGCGCTGATCGTGCTGGAGGCGGGCGAGCGGCACTACGCGGCGGGGACGCCGGTGACGGTGTTGCCCTACTGACTGCGGGGCGTGGGCGGCAGGTGGCGCCGCGTCTGCAGCGGCAAGAAGGCGCACGAACCGTCGTTCCCGCGAAAGCGGGAACCTAGGGACTGCTGGCTTTGGCGCAGGCGCCGCGGCGTTCCAGCACGCCGCAGGATCGACGATCGGGTTTCCCCTGCGACCCGAAGCCGTGTCGGGCAGGCCTTATCGCCGCCATGGCGACTCCCAGCGAGCGCTGAGTGGGCGCCGGATCGACGCGCGGGACGCAGCGATGCCGGCATGACGCGGCGTGGACGATAATCCCAAGGATGGACATCGAACTGCTCACGCCCGCGCAGGCGCGCGCACGCCAGGCCGCCGGCGCCGTGCTCGTCGACGTGCGCGAGGTGCACGAGCGTGCGCAGGGCCAGGCCGAAGGCGCGCTCGGCATCGAACGCGCCGCGCTGGAGGCTGCGCCGCAGGCGCATCTGCCCGATCGCTCGCGCGACATCCTGCTGATCTGCCAGAGCGGTGCGCGTTCGCTCGCCGCCGCGCAGGCGCTGGCGGCCGGTGGCTATGGGCGCGTGGCTTCGGTCGAAGGGGGCACCGCACGCTGGATCGCCGAGGGACTGCCCGTGGTCGTGCCGGTGTTCGACGCCGGGCAGGCCCGCTTCGCCGAGCGCTACTCGCGCCATCTGCTGCTGCCGGAAGTCGGCGCAGCCGGGCAGGAGCGCCTGCGCGATGCGCGCGTGCTGATCGTCGGCGCAGGCGGGCTGGGATCGCCGGCCGCCTACTATCTGGCGGCGGCCGGCGTGGGCACCCTGCGCATCGCCGATGACGATGTGGTCGAGCGCAGCAACCTGCAGCGCCAGATCCTGCATGGCGAGGACCGCATCGGGCAGCCCAAGGTGGTCTCGGCGACGCGGACGCTCGAGGCCCTCAACCCGGACATCGCCATCGATGCGGTGGCCGCGCGCGTGGCGGCCGACAATGTCGACGCGCTGCTCGATGGCGTGGATGTGGTGATCGATGGCGCCGACAACTTCGCCACGCGCTACCTGCTCAACGACGCCTGCGTGCGTTTGGGCAAGCCACTGGTGTATGGCGCGGTGCAGCGCTTCGAAGGGCAGGTGAGCGTGTTCGACGCCGGACGCCGGCGTGGCCAGGTGCCGTGCTACCGCTGCCTCTTTCCGACGCCCCCGCCGCCCGCGCTGGCGCCCAACTGCGCGCAGGCCGGCGTGCTCGGCGTGCTGCCCGGCGTGATCGGCCTGCTGCAGGCGACCGAGGCGATCAAGCTGCTGCTGGGCCTGGGCGAATCGCTGGCCGGGCGGCTGCTGGGCTTCGACGCGCTGGGCATGCGCTTCCACGAGCTGGCCCTGCCGCCGGACCCCGACTGCCCCGTGTGCGGCGCGGCACCCTGAAGTCGCCAGCGGAGAGGTGCGACGTGCACCTGCCTTGCGCTAACGTGCCGGCCATCCTCCTGCCAGAGACGCGCCGCACCCCATGCGTACCCTGATCCTGATCGTGGCCGGGCTGCTGATCGCACTCGGCATCGTGCTGCGCATGCCGGTGCGCCTGCGCCGCCAGGGCGCCATCGGCTTCACCGTGCTGTGGCTGCTGGCGGTGCTGTGGAATCTGCGCACCGGTCTGGCGCACGGCTACACGCTGGAAGAGGAGGCGCCGATCCAGGCGTTGATCTTCCTGGTGCCGGTCGTGCTGGCCTGGGTGCTGGCGCTCAAGCTGCCGCGTCGCGGCGTCTCGCCATGAACCACGGGCACGCACCCGTGCGCGACGTCCCGGCCGCGACCACGCCGCATCCGCTGCTGCGCGTGCGCGATGGCAGCGAGGCCAAGGTCAGCTACGCCGAACTGTTCTTCGATCTGGTCTATGTGTTCGCCGTCACCCAGGTGTCGCACTTCCTGCTTGGGCACCTGACCGTGCTGGGGGCGGCCCAGGCGCTGCTGCTGTGGTTCGCGGTGTGGCTGGGCTGGCAGTACACCTGCTGGATGACCAACTGGTTCGACCCGGAGACGCGGCCGATCCGGGTCATGCTGTTCGCGCTGATGGGCGTGGGGCTGCTGTTCGCCGCCGCGCTGCCGGAGGCCTTCGGCGAGCGCGGCCTCCTGTTCGCCGGCTGCTATGCGGTCATGCAGGTGGGACGGGCGCTGTTCCTGCGCCTGCAGCTGGGCGCGCACCCCCTGGGGCCGAACTTCAGCCGCATCCTGGCCTGGGCCATCCTGTGTGCGGTCTTCTGGATCGCCGGCGGGCTGGCCGAGCCGGGCTGGCGCCTGCTGCTGTGGGGCCTGGCGGTGGCGTGCGAATACATCTCGCCGATGTTCGGCTTTCCCGTTCCCGGCCTGGGGCGGTCGGACAGCGCGCGCGAATGGACCATCGAGGGCGGTCACCTGGTCGAGCGCTGCGCGCTGTTCGTGATCGTGGCCCTGGGCGAATCGATCCTGATCACCGGTGCCACGCTGGCCCACGCGCCGGCCTGGGACGCGGCGGAGATGATCGCCTTCGCCACCGCGTTCGTCGGCAGCCTGGCGATGTGGTGGCTGTACTTCAACATCGCCGTGCGCGATGCGACCGAGGTCATCGTCCAGTCCGACGATCCTGGCCGCTATGGCGCGCTGTTCCACTATCTGCACGTGGCCATCGTCGGCAGCGTCATCGTCACCGCGGTCGGCAACGACCTGATGATCGCCCATCCGCACGGCCACATGACGCTGGCCTTCGTGCTGGTGATGCTGGCGGGGCCTGGCCTGTTCCTGGCGGGCAATGGGCTGTACAAGCGCGCGGTCTATGGACGCTTCCCGCTCTCGCATCTGATCGGCCTTGCGTTGCTGCTGCCGCTGGCGTGCCTGGCGCAGGTGTTGGGACTGCTGTGGTTGAACGCGCTGACCACGGTGGTGCTGATCGTCACGGCGTCGCTGGAAACCGCAGCGCGCGGCGGCGCGCCTGACAAGCGGGTCAGTACACACTGATTCGCGACGGCGCACATTGCAGCGCCGACATGCGCCGTTAGACTCGGCGCATGAGCGTCGAATCCGAATCCAGCCAACTGGTCAACGTGGTCGCCCTGCTGGGCGCGGCGGTGGTCGCTGTCCCGCTGTTCCGTCGACTGGGCCTGGGCTCGGTGCTGGGCTATCTGGCCGCGGGCCTGGTCATCGGCCCGTTCGGGCTGGGCTGGTTCAACGATCCGCAGGCCATCCTGCACGTGGCCGAACTGGGCGTGGTGCTGTTCCTGTTCGTGATCGGACTGGAGATGCGCCCCTCGCATCTGTGGGGCCTGCGCAGGCAGATCTTCGGCCTGGGGTCGCTGCAGATCGCGCTGTGCACCGCGGCGCTGACCGGTGTGGGCATGCTGTTCGGGCTGCATGGCGCGGTGGCCTTCGTCGGCGCGGCCGGCTTCGTGCTCACCTCCACCGCCATCGTCATGCAACTGCTGGGCGAACGCGGGGACATCGCGTTGCCGCATGGGCAGAAGATCGTCTCGGTGCTGCTGTTCGAGGACCTGCTGATCGTGCCGCTGCTGGCGCTGGTGGCCTTTCTGTCGCCGCTGCCGGCCGAGGCCGGGGCGCACTCGCGCTGGATGTCCATCGGCATCAGCGTGGCCTGCCTGGCGGGACTGATCGCCGCCGGCCTGTGGCTGCTCAATCCGCTGTTCCGGCTGCTGGCGCGCGCCAAGGCGCGCGAGGTGATGACCGCCGCGGCGCTGCTGGTGGTGCTGGGCGCGGCGCTGCTGATGCAGCTGGGCGGGCTGTCGATGGCGATGGGCGCGTTCCTGGCCGGCGTGCTGCTGTCCGAATCCACCTTCCGCCACCAGATCGAGGCGGACATCGAACCCTTCCGCGGCTTGCTGCTGGGCCTGTTCTTCCTCTCGGTCGGCATGTCGCTGGATCTGTCGGTGGTGGCCAGCAACGCGCTGGTGGTCGCCGGGCTGGTGGTGGCGATGATGGTGACCAAGGCGCTGTGCATCTACGTGGTCGCGCGCCTGACCCACAGCAGCCACGGCGAAGCGCTGGACCGCGCGGTGCTGATGGCGCAGGGCGGCGAGTTCGCCTTCGTGCTCTATGCCGCGGCCCTGGCCGCCGGCCTGATCGATCCGACCGTCAGCGCGACGATGACCGCGGTGGTGGTGCTGTCGATGGTGCTCACGCCGCTGGTGGTCCTGGTGGCGCGCCGCTTCATGCCCAAGGCCGCTGCCTCGATGGAAGGCATCGAGGCGGTGCACGACCAGAGCGGCAGTGTGCTGATCATCGGCTTCGGCCGCTTCGGCCAGGTCATGAGCCAGTCGCTGCTGGCGCGCGACATCGATGTGACCATCATCGACAGCGACATCGACATGATCCGCAGCGCCGAGGAGTTCGGCTTCAAGGTGTTCTTCGGCGACGGCACGCGCTTGGACGTGCTGCATGCCTCGGGCGCCTCGACCGCGCGCCTGATCGCCATCTGTACCGACAGGCCGGAGACCACCAGCCTGATCGTCGAACTGGCGCAGGAGGAGTTCACCCAGGCCAAGGTGCTGGCCCGCTCCTTCGACCGCGAACATTCGCTCAAGCTGGTCGCGGCCGGGGTGGACTTCCAGATCCGCGAGACGTTCGAATCGGCGGTGCGGTTCGGCCAGGCCGCACTGGAAGCCATGGGCGTGGACGAGGACGAGGCCGCCCGTACCGCCGATGAGGTGCGCCGCCTGGACGCCGAGCGGTTCGATCTGGAGGTCGCCGCCGGCGACGTCCGCGCCGGCATTCCGCTGCTGATCGGCAACACCGCGCCCGCCACGCCGACGCCGTTCACCGCGCCGCGTCGCGAGGGCCGGCGTCTGGACACCGCCAGCGAAGCCGATCCGCCGGCCTGACGCCGCACCGCGAGACGCATGTGCGTGATAACGAGGTGGCATGAGCTCATGGCGAGCCGGCAGAAAGCGTTTCCACCGTTCTAACTCCTCCTTTACACCGGGCGCATCGGGCTGCGGTCAGATGGGCGTTCCGCTGGGAGACAGGAAGGATCGCCATGCACATCACCCTGATCGGGGCCGGCTTCTGTGGGAGCGCACTTGCAGCGGAACTGTTGCGCCAGGGCGGGCCGCAGACCCGGATCGCGCTGGTCGGCCAGCCGGAGACCTTCGGCCGCGGCGTGGCCTATGGCGCCGCGCGGCCCGAACACCTGCTCAACGCGCGCGCCAAGGACCTGGGTCTGGTCGCCGACGCGCCGACCGGGTTCGCCGACGCGCTGGCCCTGGGCGAGGGCGGGCGGCTGGGGTTCCTGCCGCGCTTGGCGTACGGCGACTATCTGCAGGACCAGCTGCACCAGGCCACCGCGCAGGCGCGCAATTTCGCCCGGATCGAGGAGGAAGTGATCGCGGTGGACCGCGTGCCCGGCGGCTTCCGCGTGCTGCTGGGCAATGGCGAGGACTTCCTCAGCGAACGCGTGGTGCTGTGCGTGGGCGCGCTGCCGCCGCAGCGCCTGGCCGGCGTCGGCCCGCGCCTGGCGGTGGACCGGCGTTACATCGGCTGGCCGTGGCAGGACGGGGCGATCGACGCCCTCCCGCCGCACGCGCGGCTGCTGATCGTCGGCACCGGCCTGACCATGGCCGACGTGGTGGTGACCCTGCGCCAGCGCGACCACCGCGGGCCGATCACCGTGCTTTCGCGCCACGGCCTGATGCCGCTGGCCCACCTGGACACGCCCGGAGCGCCGCTGGAACTGCCGCCCAGCGTGCAGCAGAGCCTGCGCGACCACGACCTGCGCGGGCTGGTGCGCACGCTGCGCCAGCTTTCCGCCGTCGTGGACGACTGGCGGCGCATCGTCGATGCGCTGCGACCGCATCTGCAACCGTTCTGGCGCGGACTGGACACCGCCGACCGCGCCCGTTTCCTGCGCCATCTGCGCTCGCACTGGGAGGCGATGCGGCATCGCGTGGCGCCGCGGGTCGCCGAGCAGCTGCAGGCCCTGCAGAACGGTGGCCAGCTGCGCGTGCTGGCCGGGCGCCTGCTGCGCGCGCGGCTTGGCGCGCGAGAGGTCGAGGCGCTGGTGCGGCCGCGCGGCGCCACCAGCGCCTGGGTCGGTCACTTCGATGTCCTGATCCGGGCCACCGGACTGGATACGGACATCGAGCGCACCAGCCACCCGCTGGTGGCCACGCTGCGCGACGCGGGGCTGCTGGGCGCGGACCCGCTGGGCCTGGGTGTGGCCGTGGACGACCGCTTGCGGGTGAGCGACCGCTCGGGCGCCCCGGTGCCCGGCCTGTACTGCCTGGGCCCGCTGCTGCGCGGCCAGCTGTGGGAGATCACCGCCGTGCCCGAGCTGCGCGCCGCCGCACGCACCCTGGCCACGCGGCTGCTGGCGCATCCGGCCGACTCGGACGCCGGCCAACCGGCGCTGCGCGCGGCGGTCTGAGCGAGCACTGCCGGCGCGCGATTCCGGCAGCGGTTGGCCGGAACTCGGGCGAGGCCGACGAGCGTACTTCGCCGACCCGCCTCGACCCGGCCGGGCCTGGCTCCTCGGCTCGGCCCGCCATCCATGGCGGACTCGCCGCCGCGGGCCATCCCTGGCCCGCTCTCCGCCATACCCGGCTGGGTCGAGGCGCCGCGGCCGATGGATCGGGAATCCTTCGGTGCAGCGCTTTCTTTTGAATCGAAGACTTCTGACGTGACGCGCGAGGCAGCGGGCCGGCGGGCCCTGGCCGCGACGAGCGAGGCAGGACGCCGAGCGCCCGAGTCAGGGCAGGATGCCCTGACCGAGGGACAAGCGGCCACGGCCCGCCGAACCGCTGCCCCCCCGAAGCCGAAGCGCATTCGCTCCGCGCGGCCAAGATCGGAAGGAAGGGCCGATGCGACGGCGAGGCGCCAGAGATCGTGACAATGAGCGCCCAGGACGTCGAAAAAGAGGCCCACAGGGCAGTCTTGCTAGAATGGCGGGCTATCCATTGCCACGCATCGCATCGCTGCCATGATCGAACTCAATCCCATCCGCCAGCGCATCGCCGACCTGACCGAGCGGCTGGGTTCGCTCAGGGGGTATCTTTGACTACGACGCCAAGCGCGAGCGTCTGGAAGAAGTCGAGCGCGAGCTCGAAAACCCCGATATCTGGAACGATCCCGAGCGCGCCCAGGGCCTGGGCCGCGAGCGCGCGCAGCTGGACCGCACGGTCAACGGCATCCGCGACCTGACCGAGGGGCTCAACGGCGCCAGCGAACTGCTGGAGCTGGCCGAAATGGAGTCCGACGAGGACACCGCCAACGCCGTGGTCGCCGACGTCGAGCGCTACGCCCGCGACGTGGACAAGCTGGAATTCCAGCGCATGTTCTCCGGCGAGATGGACGCCACCAACGCCTTCGTCGACATCCAGGCCGGCGCCGGCGGCACCGAGGCCCAGGACTGGGCCGAGATCCTGCTGCGCATGTACCTGCGCTGGGCCGAAGGCCGCGGCTGGAAGGTCGAGCTGATGGAGGCCTCGGCCGGCGAAGTGGCCGGCATCAAGTCGGCGACCTTCCGCGTGGAGGGCGACTATGCCTACGGCTGGCTCAAGACCGAGATCGGCGTGCACCGGCTGGTGCGCAAGTCGCCGTTCGATTCGGACAACCGCCGCCATACCAGCTTCACCAGCGTGTTCGTCTCGCCCGAAGTCGACGACAACATCGACATCGAGATCAACCCGGCCGACCTGAAGACCGACGTATACCGTTCCTCCGGCGCCGGCGGCCAGCACGTCAACAAGACCGAGTCGGCCGTGCGCATCACCCACGTGCCGTCCGGCGTGGTGGTGGCCTGCCAGACCGAGCGCAGCCAGCACGCCAACCGCGACCGCGCCATGAAGATGCTCAAGGCCAAGCTCTACGAGATCGAGATCCAGAAGCGCAACGCCGAGAAGAACGCGCTGGAGGCCACCAAGTCCGACATCGGCTGGGGCAGCCAGATCCGCAACTACGTGCTCGACCAGAGCCGCATCAAGGACCTGCGCACCGGCGTGGAGCGCTCGGACACGCAGAAGGTGCTCGACGGCGACCTGGACGAGTTCCTCGAGGCGAGCCTGAAGTCCGGCCTGGATGCGGGCGCCAAGCGCATCGATGCCTGAAGCACGGGAGTGAGCGCAGCGGAATGCGCAGCGTGTCGAGGCGTGCCGTTCCTGCCGCCACGCTGGCCGCCTCCCGCTCTTGCCCACTCCTCACTCCTCTCCACTCACTCCTCCCCCCATGACCGACCAGCCCACCACCACGCCCACCGACGAGAACAGCCTCATCGCCGAGCGCCGCGGCAAGCTCACCGCGCTGCGCGGGCAGGGCATCGCCTATCCCAACGACTTCAAGCGTGAGAGCTACGCCGGCGACCTGCAGGCCGAGTTCGCCGATGCGGACACCTTCAGCGCCGAGGTGCTCGAGGGCCTGGACCGCCACGTCAAGCTCGCCGGGCGGCTCATGGCCAAGCGGGTGATGGGCAAGGCCAGCTTCGCGCAGGTGCAGGACGAGTCCGGTCGCATACAACTGTTCCTGCAGGGCAATACGCTGGGCGAGGCCTATGCCGCGTTCAAGGGCTGGGACGTGGGCGACATCATCGCGGTGGAAGGCACGCTGACCCGGACCAAGACCGGCGAACTGTCGGTCAAGGCCACCGCGCTGCGCCTGCTGACCAAGTCGCTGCGCCCGCTGCCGGACAAATGGCACGGCCTGAGCGATGTCGAGCAGCGCTATCGCCAGCGCTACGTCGATCTCATCGTGACGCCCGAGTCGCGCGAGGTGTTCATCAAGCGCAGCAAGATCATCCGCGCCATCCGCGCCTGGCTCGACGCGCGCCGCTTCCTGGAAGTGGAGACGCCGATGATGCATTACATCCCCGGCGGCGCCACGGCCAAGCCGTTCACCACGCATCACAACGCGCTGGACCTGCAGCTGTACCTGCGCGTGGCGCCGGAGCTGTATCTCAAGCGCCTGGTCGTCGGCGGCCTGGAGCGCGTGTACGAGATCAACCGCAACTTCCGCAACGAAGGCGTCTCCACGCGCCACAACCCCGAGTTCACCATGCTCGAACTGTACGAGGCCTACGCCACGTACCACGAGGTGATGGACCTGACCGAGGGCGTGATCCGCCATGCCGCGCAGACCGTGCTCGGCACCACCGAGGTCGAGTGGGACGGTGCGCGGATCGACCTGGGCCCGGCGTTCCGCCGCTGGCGCATGGACGAGGCCGTGCGCCACCACAACCCGGAGATCAGCGCGGCCGACTGCACCGACCGCGATGCGCTGCGGCGCCACGCCGAGCGGCTGGGGATCCGGGTCAAGCCGTCCTGGGGCTGGGGCAAGCTGCTGCTGGAGATCTTCGAGGCCACCGTCGAGCACACCCTGGTGCAGCCGACCTTCATCACCGATCACCCGGTCGAGGTCTCGCCGCTGGCGCGTTCCAGCGATACCGAGCCGGGGTACACCGACCGCTTCGAGCTGTTCATCAACGGCAAGGAGATCGCCAACGGCTTCTCCGAGCTCAACGACCCGGAAGACCAGGCCGCGCGCTTCCGTGCCCAGGTCGAGGCCAAGGACAGCGGCGACGACGAGGCCATGCATTTCGACGCCGACTACATCCGCGCGCTGGAGTACGGCCTGGCCCCGACCGGCGGCCTGGGCATCGGCATCGACCGCCTGGTCATGCTGCTGACCGGCACCTCCTCGATCCGCGACGTGCTGCTGTTCCCCTACATGCGGCCCGAGGCCCAGGGTTGAAAAGTGACGCATCCGGGCACGCCGGCCGCCTGGACGCCTTGATGGTTGCAAAAGAAACAAAATGCCTCGCGGGCGGCTGACGCCGGAAATGGCGCGTCTGGCCGCTCGCGGACGGGTCGGACGTTTCCGCCAAGGGATACGGGGCATGCCGCACTGATACGCTCACGGCGGGTTCGGTGGCATGCTTCATGCTTGGTAGAGCCTTCGACCCGTGGAAACACGTCGGCGTCAGGGGCGGGGGAACCCGATGCGGCGGGTTCCCTTCACATCCTGGCAGCCTCGTATCCCCCGAGAGGTGGTGTTTCATGCTGACCCCGAGCCGCGTCTTCACAGCGGTGTCCTCCCCGACGGACCAGCAGCGCTGGCCCAATGGCGCAGGTAGCGAATTGAACATCGTCATCATCGACGACCAGGCGTCCGCGCGCACCATGCTGCGCCACGTGATCGAGGACATCGCCACCGAACTGGCGGTGCACGACTTCGGCGACCCGCAGGTGGCGCTGGAGTGGTGCAGCCAGCACCGCACCGACCTGCTGCTGCTGGACTACCGCATGCCGGGCATGGACGGGCTGGAGTTCGCCCGACGCTTCCGCCGCCTGCCGATGCACCGCGACATCCCGGTGATCCTGATCACCGTGGTCGGCGACGAACCGATCCGCCAGGCCGCGCTGGAGGCCGGGGTCATCGATTTTCTGGTCAAGCCGGTGCGCCCGCGCGAACTGCGCGCCCGCTGCCGCAACCTGCTGCAGCTGCGCCAGCAGTCGGAGAACGTCAAACAGCGTGCCCTGTCGCTGGAGCAGCGCCTGCTGTCGAGCATGCACGAGGTCGAGGAGCGCGAGCGCGAGACGCTCTCGCGCCTGGCCCGCGCCATCGAGTACCGCGACAGCGGCACCAGCGCCTTCCTGGAGCGCATGGCGCGCATCGCCGCCCTGGTGGCCGAGCAGCTGGGCATGGGCGAGGAGGACGTGCGCGCCATCGAGCTGGCCGCGCCGCTGCACGACATGGGCAAGATCGCCATCCCCGACGCGGTGCTGATGAAGCCCGGCCCGCTGGATGCCGATGAGCTGGCGATCATGCGCCGGCACCCGAAGATCGGCCACGAACTGCTCAGCGGCAGCCAGAACCGGCTGATCCAGACCGGCGCGATCATCGCCCTGCGCCACCACGAGCGTTTCGACGGCAGCGGCTATCCCGACGGGCTGCGTGGTGAGCAGATCCCGATCGAGGCGCGCATCGTGGCGGTGGCCGACGTGTTCGACGCGCTGATCTCCGCGCGTCCCTACAAGCCGGCTTGGACGCGCGATGCGGCGCTGGCCTACCTCTACGCGCAGCGTGGGCGCCTGTTCGACCCGGCCTGCGTGGACGCGCTGTTCCGCGGCCGCGAGCGGCTGGACCAGATCTGCGACCGCTATTCGACGCTGCAAGCACGCCCAGGATTGGAGTAGTCCCATGGCCGCCCTGCTGCAACAGTTCAAACTGCGCCTGCCGGTGCGCCGCGACAACGAGCACGGCCAGGCGGTGGTCCGGATCGCGCTGATCAGCCTGATCCTGATGTACGTGCTGCTGCCGCCGGTGCGGGCACAGCTGCCCGTCCATCAGTACCAGGGCGTGCTGGCCATCGTGCTCAGCGGCCTGAGCCTGGGCTGCGTGCTGCTGGTGTGGATGTGGCTGCGCCCGGAGCGCTCGGACACGCGCCGGATCATCGGCATGCTGGCAGACTACGGGCTGATGGCCGCCGGCATGATCCAGATGGGCGAGCCGCTGAGCTGGGTATACGTGGTGGTGATGTGGGTCACCGTCGGCAACGGCATGCGCTACGGCAACAACTACCTGTACCTGGCCGTGGCCATGGCGATGGTCAGCTTCACCACGACCGTGCTGATGACCGACTACTGGCTGGCGAATCTGAAGCTGGCGATCGGCCTGGTCGGCGGCCTGGCCGCGGTGCCGCTGTACTTCTCCAACCTGCTGCGCAAGCTGACCCGCGCCAGCGCCGATGCGCGCCGCGCCAGCGAGGCCAAGAGCCGCTTCCTGGCCAACATGAGCCACGAGTTCCGCACCCCGCTCAACGGCCTGTCGGGCATGACCGAGGTGCTGGCGACCACGCGCCTGGATGCCGAGCAGCGCGAATGCCTGAACACCATCCAGGCCTCCGCCCGCAGCCTGCTGGCGCTGGTGGAGGAGGTGCTGGACATCTCGGCGATCGAGGCCGGCAAGCTGCGCCTGGACATCAGCGAGTTCGCCCCGCGCGAACTGGTCAAGCACGTCGGCTTCATCATGCTGCCGCAGGCCAGGGCCAAGAGGCTGGACTACACCGTGCACTTCGCCGACGACGTGCCGGCCACGCTGATGGGCGACGCGCGCCACCTGCGCCAGGTGCTGATCAACCTGGTCGGCAACGCGGTCAAGTTCACCGACCGCGGCGGCGTGCGCATCCAGGTCGCCACCGTGCCGTCGATCGACGCGCGCGTGCGTCTGCGCTTCACCGTGATCGACACCGGCGTGGGCATCCCGCCGCGTCTGCAGGATCGGCTGTTCGAGGCGTTCGAACAGGCCGACGTGAGCCTGAGCCGCCGCTACGGCGGCACCGGCCTGGGCGCGGCCATCGCCAAGGGCCTGACCGAGGCCATGGGCGGGTCCATCGGCTTCGAAAGCGAAGTCGGCCTGGGCAGCACCTTCTGGGTCGAGGTACCGTTCGACGTGGTCGTATCCGGCGCCACGCCGATGGTGCCGGCACTGGCCGAGGAGATCGATGTCGCCGAGGAGGCCGCCGAGGCGGGTGCCGCGCCGCAGGCGCGTTCCGAGAACGTGATCGCCTTCTCAGATCCCTTCCTGCGCCACCGGGCGCGCGTGCGCAGCATGCAGATCCTGGTGGCCGACGACCACGAGGCCAACCGCATGGTGCTGCAGCGCCTGCTGCAGAAGGCGGGGCACCGGGTCGCCTGCGTCAACGGCGGCGAGGAGGTGCTCGACGCCCTGGCGGTGACCGATTACGACGCGGCGATCATCGACCTGCACATGCCCGGCATGAGCGGCCTGGACCTGCTCAAGGAACTGCGCGTGATGCAGGCCGGCGGGGCGCCGCGTACGCCGGTGGTGGTGCTCAGCGCCGATGTGACCCCGCAGTCGATCAGCAGCTGCGAACAGGCCGGCGCCCATGCCTTCCTGGCCAAGCCGGTGGTCGCGAGCAAGCTGCTCGATACGCTCAACGACATCGCGGTCAACGGCAGCCTGCGCCAGCCTCAGGGCAAGCTGGCGGTGGTACGCGGCAACGAGCCGACCGGCGCCAGCCAGGCCGAGGTGTTCGATCCGCGCGTGCTCGACGAACTCCTGCAGTTGGGCATGGGCGAGACCTTCGAGCAGGAATTCATCCAGCAATGCCTCAACGACGCCGAGGCCTGCTTCCACGGCATGCTGCGCGCCGGCGAGGCGCAGGACTGGGACCGCATGCGCGAGCATGCCCATGCGCTCAAGGGTGTGGCCGGCAACCTGGGCATGTCGCGTCTGGCCGAGGAGAGCGGTCAGTTCATGCGCATGGCCGACTGGCAGATGCTGGCCGAATGGCGCCAGCGCATGCATCAGCTCGATGGCCACTTCCGCATGGGCCGCGAGGCGCTGACCGTGCGCGCGCAGCAGCGCCGCAAGGCGCGCGACGGCGGCGAGCGCTGATCTTTCCGCGCCCCAGGCGACGGGGCGCTGCTGCTTTCGTGTGTGGCCCAGAGGCCGCCCGGCCTGTCGGCCGGGCCGGGATCCATGCCTGCGGGCTCAGGCGACCACGTCCAGGCTGGCGCGGCGGGTCTGCGCCTTGACCAGGCGGTCCATGGTCCGCAGCGACTTGTCGCCCAGGGCCAGCGCGGTCTCCACCCACACCTTGGTGATCTCCATCAGTTCGTCGTAGCTGACGGCCTGGGCCAGGTTGCGGGCCGCGTTCATCGCAAGATAGGAGTGCGGAATGCGGCGCTGGGTGCGGATCAGGTCCTCGACGGCCGCCACGCCCTGGCCCTTGGGCACCAGGATGTCGACCACGCCCAGCTTGTACATCTCCTCGCTGCTGTAGACGCGGCCTTCCAGGATGATCTTCTCGGCCACCTGTGGCGCCACGCGACGGCACAGGAACGAATAGGCGCCCATGCCCGGGAACAGGCCGAACAGCACCTCCGGCAGGCCCATGCCGCAGCCTTCCTCGGCCACGATGGTGTGGCAGGCCAGCGCCATCTCCAGGCCGCCGCCCAGCGCATCGCCCTGGATCAGCGCGATGCTGCGCACGTCGCCGCCGAAGCCCACGTGCAGGTGGTGCACGCCCTCAACGCAGCGCTGGGCATAGGCCAGCAGGCGGTCGCGGTTGCCTTCGCGGATCAGTTGGGTGAACAGGTTCAGATCGCCGCCCAGGTTGTAGGCGGCCGCATCCGAGGCCAGCACGAAGTGGCGCAGCGCGCCGCTGGCGCGTTGCGAGGGGGGCAGGGTGATCTGGTTCATCACCGACCACATCTCGTCGAGCATGTCCTTGCGGCAGCACGGGCGCACGCCGGTGGCGGCATCGGCATGCATGTACAGCCAGTGCGCGTTGCCCTCGTGGGTCGTTTCGGTGCGGATGGTGGAGTAGGTGCGCTGACGCGGCTGGAGCTTTTCGATCAGGTTCATGGCGGCGATCTCTTGAAGGGCGTGAGAGAGAGAAGGGGGTCGTCGCCGCGTCGGGGGCCGCGGCGACGCCGATCCTACACCTGAACCAAGTGTTAAATGCGTCAAAAAAAGCCCGTGACTCAATGACTTAGAGTAACTCGGTCGAAGGCCCGTTTTTAGTGTGATAGCAATCACCAAAGCGCGCAGAAGCCCTCGTCGGCGGCCTGCGGCGGGTGCACACTTCCCGAAATGTGTGGCGCGCCGGCGTGATGCCGGCGACCGCCTGCCGGCGTGTTCAGCGCGCGGCCTTCTCCTGCTGGCGCAGTTCCTTGCGCAGGATCTTGCCGACGTTGCTCTTGGGCAGCTCGTCCCTGAACTCGATCCGGCGCGGCTGCTTGTAGCCGGTGAGGTTCTCGCGGCAGAACGCCTTGACGTCGGCCTCGCTCAGGGCCGGATCCTTGCGCACGATGAAGACCTTGACCACCTCGCCGGAGTGCTCGTCGGGCACGCCGACGGCGGCCACTTCCAGCACGCCGGGCATGCCGGCGATCACGTCCTCGATCTCGTTGGGATACACGTTGAAGCCGGACACCAGGATCATGTCCTTCTTGCGGTCGACGATATAGAAGAAGCCGCGCGCGTCCATGCGGGCCATGTCGCCGGTGTGCAGCCAGCCCTCGGCGTCGATCACCTTGGCGGTCTCGTCCGGGCGGTTCCAGTAGCCCTTCATGACCTGCGGGCCCTTGATGCACAGCTCACCGACGGTGTCGTCGCCGCCGGGCAGGGTGTTGCCGTCGTCATCCTTGAGACAGCAGTCGGTCGAGGGCACGGGCAGGCCGATGGCGCCGTTGTAGTCGGTCAGGTCCATCGGGTTGATGCACGCGGCCGGGGAGGTCTCGGTCAGGCCGTAGGCTTCGATCAGGGTGACGCCGGTGACCTTCTTCCAGCGCTCGGCCACGCTGCGCTGCACCGCCATGCCGCCGCCCAGGGTCAGCCGCAGATGGCTGAAGTCGATCTGGTCGAAGCCCGGGGTGTTGAGCAGGCCGTTGAACAGGGTGTTGACGCCGGTGATCGCGGTGAACGGTGCCTTGGAGAGCTCCTTGACGAAGCCCTTCATGTCGCGCGGATTGGTGACCAGATGGTTGAGGCCGCCGAACTTCATGAAGACCAGGCAGTTCGCCGTCAGCGCGAAGATGTGGTACAGCGGCAGCGCGGTGATGATGTACTCCTCGCCGGGCCGCGTCTTGATGCCGACCCAGGTCGAGGCCTGCTGCATGTTGGCCACCAGGTTGCGGTGGGTCAGCATCGCGCCCTTGGCCACGCCGGTGGTGCCGCCGGTGTACTGCAGGAAGGCGATGTCCTCGGGCTGGATGTCCAGCTTGGGCAGCGGCCTGCTGCCCAGGCGCAGCACGTCCTTGAAGCGCACGGCGCCGGCGATCTCGTAATCGGGCACCATCTTCTTGACGTACTTCAGGACGAAGTTGACCAGCGGGCCCTTGGGGAAGCCGAGCAGGTCGCCCAGCGCGGTGGTGATGACATGGCGCACGCCGCTGCCTTCCAGCGCCTTCTGCGCTGTGACGCCGAAGTTGTCGACCACGATCAGCGTGGAGACGCCGGCATCGTGCAGCTGGTGGTGCAGCTCGCGATCGGTGTAGAGCGGGTTGACGTTCACCACGGTCAGCCCGGCGCGCAGGATGCCGAAGATCGAGACCGGGTACTGCAGGCAGTTGGGCATCATCACCGCCACGCGGTCCCCGCGCTTGAGCTTGAGCTCATGCAGCAGGTAGCTGGCCATCTGCTGGCTCAGGCGATCGATGTCGGCGTAGGTCAGCACCTTGCCGAAGTTGGAGAACGCCGGCTTGTCGCGGTAGCTGGAGATCGCGGTCTCCAGGACATCGACGATCGAGCGGTACTCGTCGACGTCGATTTCGTGCGGAATTCCCGCGGGATAGCTGGCAAACCAGGGCCGTTCCTGCGTCATCGTGTCAAGCCCCTCCCAGGGTGCTAGGGTCGAGGCGCGGCCGGCCGATCCGGCGTTTCCCCCGAAAAATCGCGATGAGCATACCGGCAGTCGCCGCAAACCGGAATCTTTCCATACCTTTCCGAATGGTCAGCGGCTCTCGGCTGGGCTCGGCGGCTTGAGCGAGGGGGAAAGGAAGCGCGGTCGAGCGGCTTTGCGCGGGAGAGGTGAGGGCAGGGGCAGCCTATGCAGCGCCCGCTTCGATCGTCTCGGCGACGGACAGACGGGCCCCCGCCATCCCGCGAAAGCGGGAATCCAGCGTTCCTGGCGCGCGGTGCGGAAATCCCCAGGTTCCCGCGTCTGCGGGAACGTCGATGGTGGATTTGTCGCTGGGGCAGCGGAAGCGGTGGAGCGTGCCGCGATGCTCCGCTCCGGCGCGGGCGCAGGAGCGGAGCTTGGTCCGACGCGGTCCGGCCTCAGGCCGCCTGTTTCGCGGCGAGTTGGCGCAGGACGTAGTGCAGCAGGCCGCCGTGGCGGAAGTACTCGACTTCCTTCGGCGTCAGCAGCAGGACACGCACCTCGAACCTGACCTCGCCGCCGTCGGCCTTCTTGGCCACGACCTGTGCGGTCTTGGAGGCGCCATCCTGCAGGCCGGTGATGTCGATCACCTCCGAGCCGTCCAGCCCCAAGGTCTGCGCGTTCTCGCCGTTCTTGAACTGCAGCGGCAGCACGCCCATGCCGACCAGGTTGGAGCGGTGGATGCGCTCGAAGCTCTCGGCGACCACCGCCTTGACGCCCAGCAGGTTGGTGCCCTTGGCCGCCCAGTCGCGCGAGGAGCCGGTGCCGTACTCCTTGCCGGCCAGCACCACCAGCGGCACGCCGTCGGCCTTGTACTTCATCGCCGCGTCGTAGATCGCCAGCTTCTCCGGCGCGCCGCCGGCCTTGGGGTAGTACAGCGCGTTGCCGCCTTCCTCGCCGCCGAACACCAGGTTCTTGATGCGGATGTTGGCGAAGGTGCCCCGCACCATCACATCGTCGTTGCCGCGGCGGCTGCCGTAGCTGTTGAAGTCGGCCGGCTGGACGCCGCGCTCCTGCAGGAAGCGGCCCGCCGGCGAGTCCTTCTTGATGTTGCCGGCCGGGGAGATGTGGTCGGTGGTGATCGAGTCGCCGAAGATGCCCATCACCCGCGCGCCATGCACGTCGTCGATGGTGCCCGATTCGGCGGACATGCCGTCGAAGTAGGGCGGGTTCTTGATGTAGGTCGACTTGGCGTCCCACTGGTACAGGCCGCCGTCGGGCGAGGCGATGTTGTTCCAGCGGCTGTCGCCCTTGAACACGTCGGCGTAGTTCTTCTTGAACATCTCCGGGCCGATGGTCTTGGCGATGAAGTCGCCGATCTCCTTGTTGGTCGGCCAGATGTCCTTGAGGTACACGTCCTGGCCGTCGCTGCCCTTGCCCAGCGGCTGGGTGGTCAGGTCGATGTCGGTGGTGCCGGCGATCGCATAGGCCACCACCAGCGGCGGCGAGGCCAGGTAGTTCATCTTCACTTCCGGGTGCACGCGGCCTTCGAAGTTGCGGTTGCCCGACAGCACCGAGGTCACCACCAGATCGCCCTTGGCGATGGCGGCCGAGACGTCCTCCGGCAGCGGACCGGAGTTGCCGATGCAGGTGGTGCAGCCGTAGCCGACCAGGTAGAAGCCGAGCTTCTCCAGGTCGTCCATGACGCCGGCCTTCTTCAGGTAGTCGGTGACCACCAGCGAGCCCGGGCCCAGCGAGGTCTTGACCCAGGGCGCGGCCTTGAGGCCCTTGGCCACCGCATTGCGCGCCAGTAGGCCGGCGCCGAGCATCACCGCCGGGTTGGAGGTGTTCGTGCAGGAGGTGATCGCGGCGATCACCACCGCGCCGTCCTTCAGCTCCCAGCCCGCGCCGCTGCTGGCCGCCGGCTCGTTGACCGACTCCTGGGCGCCGACGGCCGTGCCGCCGCCGCCTTCGTTGGCCAGGCGCTCTTCCTGGCGCACGTCGCTGGCGCGCTTCTTCTCGCGCGCCTCGGCGAAGGGCACCAGGCTGTCGCGGTAGTTCTTCCGCATGTCGCTGAGCAGGACGCGGTCCTGCGGGCGCTTGGGGCCGGCCAGTGAGGGCTTCACCTCGCCCATGTCCAGGTGCAGGGTGGCGCTGTACTGCGCATGCGGGCTGCTGGCGTCGTGCCACAGGCCCTGGGCCTTGGCGTAGGCCTCGACCAGGGCGATATGGTCCTCGCTGCGGCCGGACAGGCGCAGGTAGTTCAGCGACTCGGCATCGACCGGGAAGATGCCGCAGGTCGCCCCGTATTCGGGCGCCATGTTGCCGATGGTGGCGCGGTCGGCCAGCGGCAGGTGCCGCAGGCCCTCGCCGTAGAACTCCACGAACTTGCCCACTACGCCCAGCTTGCGCAGCATCTGGGTGACCGTCAGCACCAGGTCGGTCGCCGTGGCGCCCTCGGGCAGCTTGCCGGTGAGTTCGAAGCCCACCACCTGCGGGATCAGCATCGAGGAGGGCTGGCCCAGCATCGCGGCCTCGGCCTCGATGCCGCCCACGCCCCAGCCCAGCACGCCGATGCCGTTGATCATGGTGGTGTGCGAGTCGGTGCCGAAGACCGTGTCCGGATAGGCGTAGGTCACGCCGTCCTTGTAGGCGGTCATGACCACGCGCGCCAGGTGTTCCAGGTTGACCTGGTGGACGATGCCGGTGTTGGGCGGCACCACCTTGAAGTCGTTGAACGCCTTCTGCCCCCAGCGCAGGAAGCTGTAGCGCTCGGCATTGCGCTGGAATTCGATCTTGCCGTTGAGGTCCAGCGCGTCGGGCTTGCCGAACACGTCCACCTGCACCGAATGGTCGATCACCAGTTCGGAAGGAATCTGCGGATTGATCTGCTCGGCCTTGCCGCCCAGCTTGACCACCGCATCGCGCATGGCGGCCAGGTCGACCACGCAGGGCACGCCGGTGAAGTCCTGCAGCACCACGCGCGCGGGCATGAAGGCGATCTCGGTGTCCGGCTCGGCCTTGGCGTCCCACTTGGCGACCGCCTCGATGTGCTCGGGCGTGACGCTGACCCCGTCCTCCCCGCGCAGCAGGTTCTCCAACAGGATCTTCATGGAGTAGGGCAGGCGGGCGATGTCGAAGCGCTCGCCGAGCCGGGGAAGGCTGAAGTACGTATACGAGGTCCCCGCCACGTCCAGCGTGCTGCGGGTGTTGAAGGTGTCGCTCATGCTCGGGCTCCTGTTCGAGGTGACTTGCGCCGCGACCCGGTGGCCCGACGCTGGCTGTTCGATGACGGCCTCGCTGTTCAGTATCGGCCTTCCGGCGTGACTGAAGGGTGTCCGGGCGGCCCCGGATGTGGCGGGTGGCGCACGATTCCGCTATCGGTATGGAGATCCAAGTATGTATAATCCGTGCATACTTCAAGAGGAGCACCGATGGAAGCCACCGTTGCCGAACGCGGCCAGATCACGCTGCCCAAGGCGGTGCGTGACGCCCTGGGGCTGACCAAGGGCACGCTGCTCAAGGTGGAACTGGACGGCAGCCGCATCGTCCTGCGCAAGAGCGTGGACGATGCGATCTCCAAGGCGCGCGGCCGTTTCGCCCTGGATGGGTTCGACTCGCCCGAAGCGGCCGTGCGCGCCGCCCGCGAGCCGGCCAAGCGCTGATTCCGCGGCCGTGATCGCCATCGATTCGCCCGTGCTGGTGGACCTGCTGACCGACGGTCCGCAGGCCGATGCGGCCGAGGCCTGCCTGCGCCAGTGCCTGGCCAGCGGCCGGGTGGTGGTCTGCGACATCGCCCTGGCCGAAGTCTGCAGCGCGCTGCGCAACGGCGCCGAGGCGCTGACGGTGCTGGAGGAGATGGGCATCCATTTCAGCGCGCTGGAATCCAAGTCGGCCCTGCGCGCGGGCGAGATGCAGCGCCGCTACCGCCAGCGCGGCGGCGGGCCGCATGCGCTGCCCGATTTCCTGATCGGGGCCCACGCGCTGCTGCAGTGCGATGCGCTGATCACCCACAACCACGCCTTCTACCGCGACTACTTCAAGGGACTGAAGCTGATCGCGCCGCGGGTCTGACCCGCTTTCTCTTCACACACGTTACGTACCGGAGTCGCACATGTTGGAAGCCTATCGCCACCACGTTGCCGAGCGCGCCGCGCTGGGCATCCCGCCGCTGCCGCTGACCGCCCAGCAGACCGCGCAGGTCATCGAGCTGCTGAAGAACCCGCCGGCGGGCGAGGCCGACTTCCTGGTCGACCTGATCACCCACCGCGTGCCGGCCGGCGTGGACGACGCGGCCAAGGTCAAGGCCAGCTATCTGGCCGCGCTGGCGTTCGGCAGCGAGCGCAACCCGCTGATCAGCCGCGAGCGCGCCACCGAACTGCTGGGCACCATGCTCGGCGGCTACAACGTGCATCCGCTGATCGAGCTGCTGGACGATGCCACCGTCGGTGCCATCGCCGCCGACGGCCTGAAGCAGACCCTGCTGGTGTTCGACGCGTTCCACGACGTCAAGGAAAAGGCCGATGCCGGCAATGCCAACGCCAAGGCCGTGCTGCAGAGCTGGGCCGATGCCGAATGGTTCACCAGCAAGCCGGAAGTGCCGGCGTCCATGACCCTGACGGTGTTCAAGGTGCCGGGCGAGACCAATACCGACGACCTCTCGCCGGCCCCGGACGCCACCACGCGCCCGGACATCCCGATGCACGCCCTGGCGATGCTGAAGAACAAGCGCGAAGGCGCGCCGTTCGTGCCGGAGGAAGACGGCAAGCGCGGCCCGATCCAGGCCATCGCCGACCTGAAGGACAAGGGCCACCTGGTCGCCTACGTCGGCGACGTGGTCGGCACCGGCTCCTCGCGCAAGTCCGCGACCAACAGCGTGCTGTGGTGGACCGGGCAGGACATTCCGTACATCCCCAACAAGCGCTTCGGCGGCGTGTGCCTGGGCTCCAAGATCGCCCCGATCTTCTACAACACCATGGAAGATGCCGGCGCGCTGCCGATCGAGCTGGACGTGTCGCAGATGGAGCAGGGCGATGTGATCGAGCTGCGCCCGTACGAGGGCAAGGCGCTGAAGGACGGCCAGGTCATCGCCGAGTTCAAGGTCAAGTCCGAGGTGCTGTTCGACGAGGTGCGCGCCGGTGGCCGCATCCCGCTGATCATCGGCCGCGGCCTGACCGCCAAGGCGCGTGAGGCGCTGGGCCTGCCGGCCACCGACCTGTTCCGCCTGCCGCAGCAGCCGGCCGACACCGGCAAGGGTTTCTCGCTGGCGCAGAAGATGGTCGGCCGCGCCATCGGCCTGCCGGAAGGCCAGGGCGTGCGCCCGGGCACCTACTGCGAGCCGAAGATGACCTCGGTCGGCTCGCAGGACACCACCGGCCCGATGACCCGCGACGAGCTGAAGGACCTGGCCTGCCTGGGCTTCTCGGCCGACCTGGTCATGCAGTCGTTCTGCCACACCGCCGCGTACCCGAAGCCGGTGGACGTCAAGACCCACCACACCCTGCCGGAGTTCATCTCCACCCGCGGCGGCATCTCGCTGCGCCCTGGCGACGGCGTGATCCACAGCTGGCTCAATCGCATGCTGCTGCCCGACACCGTGGGCACCGGCGGCGATTCGCACACCCGCTTCCCGGTGGGCATCTCGTTCCCGGCCGGCTCGGGCCTGGTCGCCTTCGCCGCGGCCACCGGCGTGATGCCGCTGGACATGCCCGAGTCGGTGCTGGTGCGCTTCAAGGGCACGCTGCAGCCGGGCGTGACGCTGCGCGACCTGGTCAACGCGATCCCGCTGTACGCGATCAAGCAGGGCCTGCTGACCGTGGCCAAGCAGGGCAAGAAGAACATCTTCTCCGGCCGCATCCTGGAGATCGAGGGCCTGCCGGACCTGAAGGTCGAACAGGCCTTCGAGCTGTCCGATGCCTCGGCCGAGCGCTCGGCCGCCGGCTGCACCGTGCACCTCAACAAGGAGCCGATCATCGAGTACATCAACAGCAACATCACCTTGCTGGGCTGGATGATCGAACAGGGCTACAAGGACCCGCGCAGCCTGCAGCGCCGCATCGACAAGATGAAGGCGTGGCTGGCCGATCCGCAGCTGCTCAAGGCCGATGCCGACGCCGAGTACGCCGCGGTGATCGAGATCGACCTGGCCGACGTGCATGAGCCGATCCTGGCCTGCCCGAACGATCCGGACGACGTGAAGACCCTGTCCGAAGTGGCCGGCGCCAAGATCGATGAAGTCTTCATCGGCTCGTGCATGACCAACATCGGTCACTTCCGTGCCGCCTCCAAGCTGCTGGAAGGCAAGCGCGACATCCCGACCAAGCTGTGGGTCGCCCCGCCGACCAAGATGGACGCCGCCGAACTGACCAAGGAAGGCCATTACGGCACCTTCGGCACCGCCGGCGCGCGCATGGAGATGCCGGGCTGCTCGCTGTGCATGGGCAACCAGGCGCAGGTGAAGGAGGGCGCGACCGTGTTCTCCACCTCGACCCGCAACTTCCCCAACCGCCTGGGCCGCAACTCCAACGTGTACCTGGGTTCGGCGGAACTGGCCGCCATCTGCTCGCGTCTGGGACGCATCCCGACCAAGGCCGAGTACATGGCCGACATCGGCGTGCTCGATGCCAACGCCGCCGACATCTACCGCTACATGAACTTCGACCAGATCGAGGATTACCAGGTCGGCGAGAAGACCGCCGCCTGATTGTCCCCTTGAAGCGCGACACCAGAAAGCCCGGCCCCGTGCCGGGCTTTCTGCGTCAGGGCGCCGTATCCAGCGGTCGTTCCGGCGGTCCTCAATGGCCCTCGCTCACGATGGCGGCCGCCTTCGGGATGTCGCCAAGCGCGCTGCGCGTTGGGAGTCCGTGATGCGAGAGCGCAGCGTGAGCCCGTGACGAGAGAGCGCGGCCAGCACCGCCGGATATCACCCGGCCTGCGCCATTACACGCGTGCAGCCATTGAACGCTGTACGACGCCATCCATTCCGTATGACCATGTGTCCGTGGGCTTTTCGGTCGGATGCGAGCCTTGGACAATGGTCCGAGGAAAGGATCCTGATCGGCGTAGTGACGCCCCGTCGCGCCGAGAGGGACGGGGAAGCGGTCGCAAGTCCGTGGACGGCATCCAGCGATTACCGCTTGCCGCGTTATCGCGCGTTGTTCCAGATAATGGAATGTGCGGTCGCAGCAGCCGTGTATACATATCGATAACAGGTGTCGCGGACCTATAAGCATCGCCAAGGCGGGATGCATCGGGGGGATGTGGCCTGCGCTGCGCTTTGCGGAATGCGCTTAATAGGCGAACCGCAAATGTCGAATGTGATCCCGGTATGTGACAACCCGTAAGAGTCGGTGCATAGTTTATCCATCGCGTTGCGTGGTTCGCGCGGAACGCGCGGTCTCGGGATACTTCGACGGCCGGAATCCAAGGGGGACAGGGATGGAAGACGCGCGGTCGAAGCGGATATCGAAAGTGGATCAGGCTGGAGGGGCGCCGCTGGACCTGGCCACGCTGGCCGGTGTGTTGAAGGTCTGCGACCTGGACGTGGTGCTGCTGGAGCGACATGCGGCGCGCCCGACGGTGGAGACGTTCATCGATCAGGACGCGCTGGTCTATTCGGTGGGCACCACGTTCCGTTTCAGAGGGCGATTCACGCTGCCGCCGGACTGGTGCCTGTTCGGCTACGTGCATCAGACCGAGCCTCACGCCAGTTGGTGCCACGGCGTGGACATGGAGACGGGCGTGGCGCTCACCGTACTGCCGGGCGCGAGCAGCGAGTTCGTCCTCGGCGCGGGTTCCAGGCTTACGCTGGTGCTGACGCCGCAGAGCGCCTTGAGGCAGCATCTTTCCGAACTCGGTCTTGGGCCCTCGCTGCCAGCGGTCGGGCAGTACGTGCGCCTGTTCAAGCCTTCCGGCGAGGCGACCGCGCGCAGGCTGGAACAACTGGCCACGCGTCTCGCCAGGCGGGTGCGGGAACCCGGCCCGCCGCCGGGCCAAGGCGATCGCCAGGAAGGTGCGAGCGCCTACGTGCGCGCGCATCTGATGGCCAAGTTCGCCGCCGCGCCCACCGACCGTCCCAGGTGTTCGCGCGGCAGGCTCATGCATTACCGGATCCTGCGCCGCGCCGAGGATTTCATGCGCCTGCATCTGCACAGGAACGTGTACATGCAGGAGATCTGCGATGCGGTCGGCGTCAGCGAGCGCACGCTGCGCTACACCTTCGATGACCTGCTGGGCATCTCGCCCAACCGCTATCTGTCCATGCTGCGCCTGTCCATCGCAAACCGCAGCCTCTCCGCCGGCGACGCCAGCCGCCATTCGGTCAAATCGATCGCCCTGAATTGCGGGCTCTGGGACCTGTCCAAGTTCGCCGGCAAGTATCGGCAGCTCTTCGGCGAACTACCGAGCGACACACTGCTGCGCAGCCCACCTGTCGGCCTCTGGCGCATGTGAAGAACGGCGCGTTCGCGCCGTTCCCTGATTGATCGATTAGCAATCCCGCCGCTGCCGCGAGCGTCGTGGCGGTGGCCGGTCGCATGAGCAGTATTGCTTACCTGTTTCGCTTCCGGTAACCAGCGCGAGCCTGCACTTTCGAAATAACGCCGATCGGTTAGCGATATTCACGCCTTGAAGGCTGCCGCTTTCCGAAGTCGGCGCTCGAATCCCGTATTTAGTCGCGTCAAACCCACGTGAACCGCCGGTTCTTTGCCGAAACGGGATATTCGCTGCCCGTTATTTCCTATGGTCGTGCCGGAACGGTGCTCTAACTCGCCCTGGACGCGCGCTCTAATCCCACGCAACACGCAGGTAACGACCATTTAACGGAATTTAAATCACTGACGTAATCAGGGGGGCGCATGAATCGCATCTATCGCTTGATATGGAACTTCAGGCTCGGCGCGTTAGTGGCCGTCTCCGAACTTGCGCGACCCAGGCAAGCCACCTCCCGGCGTGTCGGGACGCCTCGACGTGTCGCCGCCAGCCGTCTGGCCGGCGCCTGCGTGGCCGCACTCCTGGCCTTGCCATGCGCCGGTCTGCACGCCCAGCAGGTCGATCCGCGACTGGAAGACCTGCGGGCCCTGGTGGACAAGTACGCCACCGCGGACGACGCCTACGTGCCCCAGCCTGCATCCCCCCAGGCTGCCAACCCGCCGGCACAGGCGCGATCGGCGGTGGGTAAGCGTGCCGAGCCGCTGGCCAGCGAGCGCCGCGCCGCCGTGCGCGCGACGGCCCCGGCCATCGCGGCGGACGCTGACTCGACCAGCACAGTCGCCGCGACCACCGCCGCGCCCGAGGCCGCCGTTCCCCCGCCCGGCAAGGGGGGCGTGCAGCGTGCCACCGCCGGGTCGACCGACGGCTCGACCCGCATCACGACCGCTGCGGTCGCCGGGCCAACGGCGGTCGCCGCGCCGACCAGCAGCGCGAGCCTGCGGCTTTCCACCTCCGAATCGGACACCGGCTCAGGCACGACCACCACGGCGACCGTCGCCGTGCCCGCCACCGTGGCGACCCCCGCCACCACGGCGAGCGTACGGCTGTCCACCCCGGCGCTCGTGTCCGCGCAGGCCACCAGCGCCCCCAACCTGGCCGGCGCCTCGACCGGCACGGTCCTCGGCAACGGCGGCGTCGTCGGCGGCGTGGGCGAATTGCTCGATCCGGTGCTGTCCAGCGTGCTCGGCGGCGACGGCTGGGTGATCAACGGCAGCCAGGCGCTGAACAGCGACAACGTGCAGAAGGCCTATACCACCGTCAACGTGCTCGGCATCCCCACGGTCACCCTCAGTCCCGTGGGCGCGGCGCTGGGCGCGCTCGGCGGCGCCGCGACCGGCGGCAATTCGCACCTGACCCTGGTCGGTGGTGTGGTGTCCAACAGCTACCTGACCAATGTCAACAGCGGCAATCCCGGTGGCCTGCTCGGCGTCCTGCTCCCGGACGGATCACCGGCCTATGCCACCAACTGCGTCAACGTGCTGGGCGTGATCACCGCCGACTGCTGGGCGGTCAACGCCGCCCAGGACTACCAGACCCTGGTCGGCGAAGGCGCGACCGCGAACGGTTCCAAGGAAGTGGTGATCGGTTCCAACGCCAGCCACACCCTGCCGAGCGTGGATGCGACGAGCGTGTATGCCGGCGGTTTCGTCGATGCCAACTACGACGCCAGGCTCGGTCATTCGGTGGTGGTCGGCGACAGCGCCTCGGGCTCGGCCAACGGCCAGACCATCCTCGGCGCGAATGCCACTTCCAACCAGGCCAACAGCGTGGCGCTGGGCTACCGCTCCAATGCCAGCCGCGGCGCGGCCAGCGGCTACAGCGCCTACGGCTTGACCGCGGCGCAGACCTCGGCCGGCGAAGTGGCGATCGGCGCCGCCGGGAACGAGCGCCAGCTGACCCACGTCGCCGCGGGCAATCAGGATACCGACGCGGTCAATGTCGCCCAGCTGCGCGGCGCGGTGTCGCAGATTCAGGCCATCGGCGATGGCGCGGTGATGTACGACGTGGATGCCGGCGGCGTCGTGCTGGACCACGTCACCCTCGGCGCGACCGGCTCGGGCGCGCCGGTCGGGATCTCCAATGTCGCCGCCGGCGTGGCGCAGACCGATGCGGTGAATGTCGGCCAGCTGGCGCCGGCCGTCGCCGCGCTCGGCGGGGGCGCGGCGATCGACCCGACCACCGGTGCGGTCAGCGGGCCGGTGTACGCGCTGGACGACGGCACCAATACGGGCACCCGCACCAACTACACCAACGTCGGCACCGCGCTGGAGAATCTGGATGGGCGCACGACCAGCAACACCACCAACATCACCAACCTGCTGGACGGCACGGCCGGCCTGGTGCGTCAGGACCCGACCTCGCTGACGGTCAGCGTGGCCGGGCAGACCGGCGGCACGCAGGTGGACCTCCGCAACGCCTCCGGCCAGGCGCGCACGCTCAGCGGCGTGGCGGCGGGCCAGCAGGACGAAGACGCGGTCAACCTGGCCCAGCTGCGGGCGGTTTCCGGGGGCGTGGACGATCTCAGCGCGAGGGTGGTGCAGTACGACGTGGACGCCGGCGGTACGGTGCTGAACCACGTCACCCTCGGCGCGGCGGGCTCGGGCACGCCGGTCGGGATCTCCAATGTCGCCGCAGGCGTGGCGCAGACCGACGCTGTGAACGTGGGCCAGCTGGCGCCGGCGGTGGCCGCGCTCGGCGGCGGAGCGGCGATCGACCCGACCACCGGTGCGGTCAGCGGGCCGGTGTACGCGCTGGACGATGGCACCAACACGGGCACCCGCGCCAACTACACCAATGTCGGCACCGCGCTGGAGAACCTCGACGGGCGCACGACCAGCAACACCACCAACATCGCCAACCTGCTGGACGGCACCGCCGGCCTGGTGCGTCAGGACCCGACCTCGCTGGCGGTCAGCGTGGCCGGGCAGACCGGCGGCACGCAGGTGAGCTTTCGCAACGCCTCCGGCCAGGCGCGCACGCTCAGCGGCGTGGCGGCGGGCCAACAGGACGAAGATGCGGTCAATATGGCCCAGCTGCGGCAGGTCAGCGGGGACATGGACAGCCTCAACGCGCGCGCGGTGCAGTACGACGTGGATGCCAACGGTGCGGTGCTCGACCACATCACCCTGGGCGCGAATGGGTCCGGCGCGCCGGTCGGGCTTTCCAATCTGGCCGCCGGGGCGGTGAATGCCTCCAGCAGCGATGCGGTCAACGGCGCGCAGCTGTTCGCCACCCACGGCGCCATCTCGCAGTTCTTCGGCGGAACCACGCAGTACGACAGCAGCACCGGCACCTGGACCGGGCCGACCTTCAACATCACCCAGATCGACGGCAGTGGCGGCACGGTCGGAAGCAGCTACACCAACGTCAGCGATGCCTTCGGCGCGGTCAGCAACTCCCTGGTCAACCTCAACACCCGGCTCGGCCAGCTGCAGTCGGCGACCTACAGCTCGAAGTATCTGGCCGTGCAGTCGACCCGCGCCGCTGCGACCGCGACCGGTACCGATGGCGTCGCGATCGGCCCGGAGGCCGCGGCCGCGGGCGCCGGCAGCGTGGCGGTCGGCGCGGGGGCCAGCGCCGGTCAGGACAACAGCGTGGCGCTGGGGGCCGGTTCCACCACCTCGGTCGGCGCGCAGAGCGGCTATGACGGCGCGTACGTGGCCGCCGGCAGCAGCAACTCGGCCGGCGAGGTGTCGGTGGGCAGCACGGGCGGCGAGCGCAAGGTGACCCATGTCGCCGACGGCTCGGATCGCTACGACGCGGTCAACGTGGGCCAGCTGCAGGGTGGGGTGAACTACGCCATCGACCGGGCCAACGCCTATACCGATCAGCAGCTGCAGAACATCCAGGTGGAGTCGGGCGGCATGTTCCGCGCCAACGATACCGCCGGGCTGGGCCAGCCCGCGGCCAGCGGCGACAACGCCACCGCCGGCGGCGCGGGCGCGGTGGCCTCGGGCAGCGGCAGCACCGCGATCGGCAGCGGCGCCCAGGCGACCGCCGACCGGTCGGTGGCGCTGGGCGCGGGCTCGGTCGCCGACCGGGTCGGCACGGTCTCGGTCGGCAGCAGCGGCGCGCAGCGGCAGATCACCAACGTCGCCGCCGGCACCGCCGACAACGACGCCGTCAACTTCGCCCAGTTCAACCGCGGCCTGGCCGGAGTGCAGGACTGGTCGCGCAACTATGTTGACCAGCGCTTCAACGAGACCCGGCGCGACATCCAGCGGGTCGACGATCGCGCCATGGCCGGCGTGGCCTCGGCCATGGCGGTCGCCGGCCTGCCGCAGGCCTACGAACCGGGCCGCAGCATGGCCGCGATGGCGGTGAGCGGCTACGACGGCGAGGCCGGCGTGGCGCTGGGCGTCTCGGCGATCTCCGAGGGCGGCCGCTGGGTCTACCGGCTCAGCGGGACGACCAACACGCGCGGCGATGCCGGCGTGTCGGTCGGCGCTGGCATCCAATGGTGACCGGCATGGATGAGACGCAACGGGGGATGCGCGGCATGGACAAGGTCAGGGCAGGATCGAAGCGATGGATCGCGTGGTCGGCGCTGCTGGCGCTGGCGCTCGCCGGGTGCGCCGGCACGCCGCCGCGCGAGAGCGGTGCGGCGACCGCGGCCGAGCCTGAGTTCCCGGATCCCGCCCGCGCCTACCCGCGCGGCGGCACCTTCGTGAACGTCGACAACCTACGCCAGTACGCGCCCGGCCTGAGCAAGCGCCAGCTCTCCGCGCTGCTCGGCCCGCCGCATTTCGGCGAGGGCATGTGGGGCGTGCGCACGTGGAACTACCTGTTCAACTTCCGCTCCGCGCGCGGCCAGGAACCGTTCCAGTGCCAGTTCATGGTGGTCTTCGACGAGCAGGGCATCGCCCAGCAGCAGTACTGGAAGCCGCAGACCTGCAGCGCGATCCTCGATCCCCCCGCGCCCAAGCCCAGGCAGGAGGCGGCGGCCGTGCTGCCCGAGCAGCCGCTGCGGCTGTCGGCCGATGCGCTGTTCGGCTTCGACAGCGCCGTGGTCACGGCCGAGGGGCGGGCGCGGATCGAAGGCCTGCTGCAGCAGGTGCGCGGGGCGAGCCAGGTGCAGGACATCCTGGTGGTCGGCTATGCCGACCGTCTCGGCAATGCCCGCCACAACCTGACGCTCTCCCAGCGCAGGGCCGAGGCGGTGCGCCAGGTCCTGGTCGAGGGCGGGGTCGCGGCCTCCGCGATCCGTGCCGAAGGCCGTGGCAGCACCCAGCCGCTCGCCGACTGCGCCAGGATCAAGGCGCACAAGGCCCTGGTCGCGTGCCTGGCGCCGGACCGGCGCGTGGAGATCAGCGCGAACGCGACCGCGCGCCGCTGAACGCGACCGCGCGCCGCTGAGCGAAGAGCGCGCCAGGCGCCCCGCGCAGGCGCGACTCAGGCCTTGAGCCAGTCCCGCGCGGCGCTGACCATCGCCTTGCGCGCGAACACGAAGTCCCACAGGCTGCCGCCCAGCTGGCGCCAGAGCACGGCGGCGCGGACCGCGGCGAGCAGGATCGCGCGGATCTCCGAGACCACGCCCGGCTGGGCGAGATAGTGCGGGTTGCCCTGGACCATCACCCGCGGGCGCAGGTGGCTGATGGTGTCGGCGTACAGCGTGCCCAGCGCCATCAGCACGTCCGGATGGGTGCTGCCGCGTTCGCCGGCCTGCGGGGCGATCTCCTCCAGGCCACCGCTGACCGCGGCCACGGTTTCCCGATCGCGCACGAAGCGGCGCTCGACCTGCATCACCGCCAGCGCCAGGCGCGGCAGCGATTCGTCCTTGTTCTCGCCACTGAAGTAGTCGCGCACCAGGCGCAGGCCGGGGCCGAGGTTGGCCACGCGCTCGTAGACCGCTTCGGTGGATTCGGCATCCATGCGGAACACGCTGTCCAGCACCACGCCGGTCGCGCCATTGTCCGAATGACCGGTCTCGGCGATGCGGCGCACCTGGGACAGCGACTGGGCCAGGGCGGCCAGGGCCAGCACGCGTTCGGGCAGGGGCGCGCTCATGCGGCGCGCTCCCGCAGGCGCAGTTCCAGCGGCGCGTCGGTGCGGTCGATCACCGCGCCACCCAGGCAATCATCGCCGTCGTAGAGCACCACCGACTGGCCGGGGGTGACGGCCCGCTGCGGGCGGGCGAATTGGATATCCAGCGTTCCATCCTCCAGGACATAGACCGTGCAGGCCTGCGCGGCCTGGCGGTAACGGGTCTGCGCGTGGCAGTCGAAACGTGCCGCGGGCGGGCTTCCGGCCACCCAGTGCATCGTCTCGCTGCGCAGCCGCGTGGACTGCAAATAGGGGCTGGCGCTGTCCTGGTCGACGTACAGCACGTTCTCGGCGACGTCCTTGCCGACCACGTACCACGGCGCGGCCGCGCGGCCGCGCACGCCGCCGATGTTCAGGCCTTCGCGCTGGCCAAGGGTAAAGAAGAACACGCCCGGATGCTGGCCGATGACCGCACCGTCAGGGTCGCGCATCTCGCCGGTTCTGGCCGGCAGGTACTGGCCCAGGAACTGGCGGAAATCGCGCTCGCCGATGAAGCAGATGCCGGTGGAGTCCTTCTTGTCGTGCACCGGCAGCCCGGCCTCGCGGGCCAGGCCGCGCAGGTCCGGCTTGTGCAGGTGGCCGACCGGGAACAGCGTGGCTGCCAGCTGCTCCTGCCCGAGCTGGTGCAGAAAGTAGCTCTGGTCCTTGCCGGTATCGACGCCGCGCAGCAGGTGCCAGCGGCCGCCGCGCTGCTCGACGCGCGCGTAGTGGCCGGTGGCGATCTTCTCGGCGCCCAGCGTGCGCGCGGCATCGATGAAATGCTTGAACTTGACCTCGCGGTTGCACAGCACGTCCGGATTGGGCGTGCGCCCGGCGGCGTACTCGGCCAGGAAGTGGGCGAACACCCCGTCCCAGTACTCCTTCGAGAAATCGCGGAAATGGAAGGGAATGCCGAGCCGCCCGCAGACGGCCACCGCGTCGCGGCGATCCTCTTCGGCGCGGCATCCGCCCGCCGTCGAGGTCTGTCCGCCGGGGAGGGCGGCCGCGCCTTCGGCGACGCCCGCGCTGTCCTGCGTCTGGCCCGCACCGTCATCGGACCAGTTCTGCATGAACAGGCCCGCCACCGGCACGCCGGACCGGACCAGCTGCAGCGCCGCCACCGACGAATCCACGCCGCCGGACACGCCCACCACCACGCGCGGGGTCGCGCTCATGCCAGCCGGCTCACGGCCGAGAGCGGGAAGCGACGGCCGGCCAGGTAGTCGGCCGCGACCTGCCACACCAGCGGGCTGCGATGGCGCGGGGCGGCCTGACGCAGTTCGTCCGGGGTCATCCACAGCGCGCGCACGATGCCCTCGTCCAGGGCGCGCTCGGCGTGGTGGGCGACCGCCTCGCCGGCGAAGGCCATGCGCAGGTACTGGCGGCCGGTCTCGGCCGTCCACTGGTAGGCGCCGACGAAGTGGCTCAGGCGTACCGTCCAGGCGCTTTCCTCCAGCGTCTCGCGCACGGCGGCGTCGAACAGGTGCTCGTCCGGCTCCAGGTGGCCGGCCGGCTGGTTGAGCACCAGCCGGCCCTCGGCGTATTCCTCGACCATCAGCAGGCGGCCCTCGCGCACCACCACGGTGGCCACGGTGGTATCCGGTTGCCAGATGCGGTCTTCGGCGACACTCACGGAAAGGTGATTCCTTTGAAAGAAGATTGACCCGATATCGGGACAGTGGCGGACGAATCCAGGCCGGCGTCCGGCTTGAAACGCGCGCGAAGGTGCGCAAATTGTGCGTGCGCAGACGCACCTCGTCCAATCCGTATAATTGCCCCATGCCCCGTTCCCCCCAACACGAGCATGACCACGGCGTCCTGGTCGAGACCGGCAAGCCCGAGGTCGCGCCGCCACCGCTGTATCAGGTCCTGCTGCTCAACGACGACTACACGCCGATGGATTTCGTCATCACGGTGCTGCAGCAGTTCTTCAACATGGACCTGGAGAAGGCCACCCAGGTGATGCTGCACGTCCATACCCGCGGGCGCGGCGTGTGCGGCGTCTACACGCGCGAGGTGGCGGAGTCCAAGGTCGCCCAGGTCAACGAGTATTCCCGGATGAGCCAGCACCCTTTGCTGTGCACCATGGAACAGTCCTGATCCAGGGCGGACCGGTCCCCAGCGCCGGCTGAACACCCAGTTCCAACGGGGTTGTGGAAATCCCGGCGACAGGCCGCATATTGTTGGCAACAGCAGTTGGGAGCCATCCATGTTCAGCAAAGACCTCGAGCAGACCATCGGCCAGTGCTACAAGCGCGCCCGCGAGGCACGCCATGAGTTCATGACCGTGGAGCACCTGCTGCTCGCCCTTCTCGACAACCCCTCCGCGCAGGCCGTCCTCAAGGCGACCGGCGCCGACACCGCGCGCCTGCGCACCGACCTGGACCAGGCGGTCGAGGCCTCGGTCTCGCGCCTGGCCGAGGACGACGGCCGCGACACCCAGCCCACGCTGGGGTTCCAGCGCGTCCTCCAGCGTGCGGTCTACCACGTCCAGTCCTCGGGCAAGAAGGAGGTCACCGGCGCCAACGTGCTGGTGGCGATCTTCGGCGAAAAGGACTCGCACGCCGTCTACTTCCTCAACCAGCAGGACGTGACCCGGCTGGACGTCGTCAACTACCTTTCCCACGGCATCGCCAAGCAGGGCGATGGCGAGGCCGCGCCATCCGGCGAGCCGGGCGAGGCCGGCAAGGCCGAGGCGGGCGAGGGCGAGGCCAAGGGAGACGCCCTGGCCGAGTACGCCAGCAACCTCAACGAGGCCGCGCGCAACGGCAGGATCGATCCGCTGGTGGGGCGTGCCGAGGAAATCGAGCGCACTATCCAGGTCCTGTGCCGCCGCCGCAAGAACAACCCGCTGTACGTGGGCGAGGCCGGCGTGGGCAAGACCGCCCTGGCCGAAGGCCTGGCCAAGCGCATCGTCGACGGTGACGTGCCCGAGGTGCTGGAGGACGCGGTCATCTATTCGCTGGACCTCGGCGCCCTGGTGGCCGGCACCAAGTACCGCGGCGACTTCGAGAAGCGCCTCAAGGCGGTGCTGAGCGCGCTGAAGAAGGTGCCCAATGCGGTGCTGTTCATCGACGAGATCCACACCATCATCGGTGCCGGCTCGGCCTCGGGCGGCACGATGGACGCCTCGAACCTGATCAAGCCGGCATTGGCCTCGGGCGAGCTGCGCTGCATCGGCTCGACCACCTTCCAGGAATACCGTGGCATCTTCGAGAAGGACCGCGCACTGGCGCGGCGCTTCCAGAAGATCGACGTGATCGAGCCGACCATCGCCGAGTCCTACGAGATCCTGCAAGGCCTCAAGCCCAAGTACGAGGCCCACCACAACGTCAGCTACGCCGACGAGGCGCTGCAGGCGGCGGTGGACCTGTCGGTCAAGCACATCGGCGACCGCCTGCTGCCGGACAAGGCCATCGACGTCATCGACGAGGCCGGCGCCCGCCAGCGCCTGCTGCCCGAGGACCAGCGCAAGCAGCTGATCGACATCGAGGAGATCGAGACGATCGTGGCCAAGATGGCGCGCATCCCGGCCAAGCAGGTCAGCGCGACCGACAAGGACGTGCTGCAGCACCTGGAGCGCAACCTGAAGATGGTCATCTTCGGCCAGGATCCGGCGATCGAGTCGCTGGCCTCGGCCATCAAGCTGGCGCGCTCCGGCCTGGGCAATCCGGAGAAGCCGATCGGCAACTTCCTGTTCGCCGGCCCGACCGGCGTGGGCAAGACCGAGGTCACCCGGCAGCTGGCGATGCAGCTGGGCATCGAGCTGGTGCGCTTCGACATGTCCGAGTACATGGAGCCGCACTCGATCAGTCGTCTGATCGGCGCGCCGCCGGGCTATGTCGGCTTTGACCAGGGCGGCCTGCTGACCGAGAAGATCGTCAAGACGCCGCACTGCGTGCTGCTGCTGGACGAGGTGGAGAAGGCGCACCCGGACATCTTCAACATCCTGCTGCAGGTCATGGACCGCGGCGTGCTGACCGATACCAACGGGCGCGAGGCGAACTTCAAGAACGTGATCCTGGTGATGACGACCAACGCCGGTGCCGCGCAGGCTTCGCGTCGTTCGATCGGCTTCACCAAGCAGGACCATTCCACCGATGCGATGGAAGTGATCCGCCGCGGGTTCACGCCGGAGTTCCGCAACCGCCTCGATGCGATCGTGCAGTTCCAGGCGCTGGGCTTCGACCACATCCTGCGCGTGGTCGACAAGTTCCTGATCGAGCTGGAGCTGCTGCTGCACGAAAAGCACGTCACGCTGTCGGCCACGCCGGCCGCGCGCGACTGGCTGGCCCAGCATGGCTTCGATCCGCAGATGGGCGCCCGCCCGATGGCGCGCGTGATCCAGGACAAGATCAAGCGCCCGCTGGCCGACGAGCTGCTGTTCGGCAAGCTCATCGACGGCGGCAAGGTCAGCATCGACGTGGTCGACGACGAACTGGTCGTCACCAGCCAGTCCGAGCCCGAGCGCCTGCTGCCGGCGACGGTGGAGTAAGCGCCGTCCGGCGTGCCAGAACAGGAAAGCGGCCTTCGGGCCGCTTTCTTTTTGTCCTGCGGCAGAGCGAAAGCGGGAAGCGACTCCGCCAACCGGCCTTGCCCCGGCCTGGCACGGCTCCTTGGCTCGGTCCGCCCTCCTGGCTGACTCGCCGTCGCGGGCCATTCCTGGTCCGCTCTCCGCGCGCCCGCCCGGGTCGAGGCTCTGCTGCGAATAGAACAGGACTGCTTTGAACGAAGTGTTGGAGCATGACGCGCGAGGCAGCGAGCCGGCGGGCCGTGGTCGCGCCTAGCGAGGCGGGACGCCGAGCGCCCGAGTCAGGGCAAGATGCCCTGATCGAGGGATAAGCGGCCACGGCCCGCCGGCCCGCTGTCCCACCGAAGCCAGTACACGCACTTGCAACGGTCGCTCTCGATCCAGAGACGGATCTTTTTCAGCCCACGTGAAGAAGGGCACCGAATCGCGCGCAAACGAAAAGGCAGCCTGCGGGAGGCTGCCTTTGGTGAAAACCGCCGGGGCGGTTTACTTCATGCGGTAGGTGATGCGGCCCTTGGTCAGGTCGTAGGGCGTCATTTCGACCTTGACCTTGTCGCCGGTCAGGATGCGGATGTAGTTCTTGCGCATGCGACCGGAGATGTGGGCGATGATCTCGTGGCCGTTTTCCAGGCGCACGCGGAACATGGTGTTGGGCAGCGTCTCGGTGACGGCGCCTTCGAATTCGATTGAATCGTCTTTCGACATGGAAGCCTGCTGAGAGTGCGGGAGCGGACGTGCTGGCCCGCGAAGCCGGGTATTGTACCCCGCGCGGCGGCCTGTCGCAAAATTCCCGTTAAATGCCTGCCAGATCAGCAACCTGCAGCGCGCCGACGCGGTCGGTCCACGCGCCCGGGGCATCGGGCAGGGCGGCCTGGCGCGCGACCTCGGCCAGGAAGGCGGCGCGCGGCATGCTGGTCGCGCCCATGCGCAGCAGGTGGTCGTTCTCGACCTGGGCGTCGATCAGCGGCCAGCCCCAG
Organism: Pseudoxanthomonas sp. X-1; assembly: GCF_020042665.1. Taxonomy (NCBI): domain Bacteria; kingdom Pseudomonadati; phylum Pseudomonadota; class Gammaproteobacteria; order Lysobacterales; family Lysobacteraceae; genus Pseudoxanthomonas; species Pseudoxanthomonas sp. X-1. The sequence goes on along the minus strand of NZ_CP083376.1, from coordinate 2,427,298 downwards.
CCGCGCAGCACGTGCGCCAGGCCGGCGAGCGCGGCCTTGGAGCCGCCGGAGACCGCGCTGAACATGCTCTCGCCGAAGAACATCCGCCCGACTGCCACGCCGTAGATGCCGCCGGCGAGCCGTGGGCCGTCCCAGACCTCCAGGCTGTGCGCCTGGCCGAGCCGGTGCAGGGCCAGGTAGGCCGCCTGCATCTGCGCGGTGATCCAGGTGCCGTCCTGCCCGGGGCGCGGCGCGCTGGCGCAGGCGGCGACGACCTGGGCGAAGGCGGTGTCGGCGCGCAGCGTCCAGCCGTTGCCGCGCAGCTGGCGGCGCAGGCGCCTGGACAGATGCACGCCGTCGGTGCGGAACACGGTGCGCGGATCGGGCGACCACCACAGCAGCGGCTGGCCTTCCGAGTACCAGGGGAAGACCCCGGCGCGATAGGCGTTGAGCAGACGCGCCGGGTGCAGATCGCCGCCGACGGCCAGCAGGCCGTCCGGTTCGCGCAGGGCCAGGGCCGGGTCGGGGAACGGCGAAGCCGGATCGGTGTCGAGCAGGAACGGCAGGCGTCGGGTCACCGGCTAGTCCGCCTGCGAGGCGCGGAACGGCGCGCGCGCGGCCAGGATGCCGGCGTGTTCGCGCACGGAGGCCTCCTCCTCCTGGCACCAGCGCGCCAGCGCCGCGCGGAACTCCGGGTCGGCGATCCAGTGCCGGCTGCGCACGAAGGTGGGCAGGAAGCCGCGCGCGATCTTGTGCACACCCTGCGCGCCGGGTTCGAACCGGGTCAGGCCCTCGCGCAGGCAGTAGTCGATGCCCTGGTAGTAGCAGGTCTCGAAATGCAGGCCGGCCAGGGTCGCATCGGCGCCCCAGTAGCGGCCGTACAGCGTGTCGCCGCCGCGCAGGCACAGCGCGCCGGCGACCGGGCGGTCCTCGTGCTGGGCCAGGAAGATCACCAGCGCGCGCGGCATCGTCGCCGCCAGGTGCTGCAGGAATTCCAGGGTCAGCGCCGGCGAGTTGCCGTACTCGTGGAAGGTCTGCAGATAGAAGCCGTACATCGCCTCCAGGTCGTCCTCGCTGGCCTCGTCGCCATGGACCACGCGGAAGCGCACGCCCGCCCGGGCGACCTTGGCGCGTTCCTGGCGGATGTTCTTGCGGTGCTTGTGGTCCATCGCGCCCAGGAAGCCGTCGAAGTCCTGCCAACCGGCGACGTTCTGCCACTGGTACTGGAGGTCGGTTCGCGCCAGCCAAGTCGGGTCGAAGGCCGCGTCCTCGGCCTCGGTATGGAAATTCACATGCGCCGAGGACAGGTCGTTGCGGGCGACATAGCCGCAGATGGCCGTCAGCAGCGCCTGGCGCGCCGCCGCGTCGCGGGCAAGCAGGCGCGGTCCGGTCACGGGCGAGTAGGGCACCGCGCACAGCCACTTGGGGTAGTAGTCCTGGCCATAGCGCGCGTAGGCGTTCGCCCAGGCGTGGTCGAACACGAACTCGCCGTGCGAGTTGGTCTTCAGATAGCCCGGCGCGGCGGCGACCAGGGTATCGCCGTCCCACAGCGTGAGGTGGTGCGGGGTCCAGCCCCAGTCGCTGCGCAGGCAGCCGGTCTGCTCCAGGCCGGACAGGAAGGCGTGGCGCACGAAGGGATTGCGGCCGTCGTACAGCGCGTCCCAGGTGGCGGGCGGAATCGACGACAGCGAGGGCAGCGCACGAAGCTTCAGCATGGAATCCCCGATGCTACGGGCTCAGCTCCAGCAGGTCGATGGTGGGCGGGTTGAACAGCCGCAGGGGCAGCCCGCTCTCGCCTACGCCGCCGGTGGTGTACACGCGGATGCGGCCTTGCGGGCCGTCGTAGGTCTGTTCGCCCTGGTCGAAGCCGTGTTCAACCGGCAGCACGCGCCGGTACAGCCACGGAATCCGCAGCTGCCCGCCGTGCGTATGCCCGGCCAGCACCAGCAGATGCGGGCGGCTGCGCAGCCGGTCGGCGCTGTCGGGGTTGTGGGCAAGGACCAGCAGCGGCCGGTCGGCGGGCAGGGCATCGAGCAAGCGCGCATCGTCCTTGCCCGCCCAGCGATCGCCCAGGCCGGCCAGGGTGAAGCCCTTGAACGGCAGCGCGCGGCCTTCGATCACCTGCACGCCCTGGCGTGCCAGCGCCTGGCGCAGGGCACGGTCGATGTCCCGGCCGGGCCTGCCCTGGTCGTGGTTGCCCAGCACGGCGTAGGTCGGGGCCTCGAGCCTGGCCAACGGCGCCAGCAGCGCGTCGAGCGACTGGCCCTGCGGCTGGTAGGTGAGGTCGCCGGCGATCAGGACCGCGTCGGGATGTTCGGCGTTGGTGCGCTCGACCACGCGCTTCAGAAAATCGGCGCCCTTGAACAGGCCGACATGCGGGTCGCCGATCAGCGCGATGCGGGCGCTGGCGCCGGTGCCCGCCAACACGGTGTGGCGTGTCCGCAGCAGATTCGGCTCGGCGAAGCGTGCCCAGGCGAACAGCAGATCGCCGGCGAGCAGGGTGGCCAACATCACGCGCGGGCCACGCCGGCGCGCCCGCCACAGGCCCCACAGCAGAACGGCGGCGATCGGCAGGGCCAGCCAACCGCCGTCGAGCACCCAGGCCCTCAGCAGGCCATGGGCGTCCATTCCCAGCGAGACCACCGCCTGGGTCGGGGTCAGGCGCCCTTGTCCAGGTAGCGCTCGGCGTCCAGCGCGGCCATGCAGCCGAAGCCGGCCGAGGTGATCGCCTGGCGGTAGTGCTGGTCGGCCACGTCGCCGGCGGCGAACACGCCCGGCACCGTGGTCTGGGTCGCGTTGCCGTCCAGGCCGGACTGGATGGTCAGGTAGCCGTTGTTCATGCCCAGCTGGCCCTCGAACAGGCTGGTGTTGGGCGTGTGGCCGATGGCCACGAAGAAGCCGTGCACCTTCAGGTCCTGCGTGCTGCCATCCAGCACCGACTTGACCCGCAGGCCGGTGACCCCGGCCTCGTCGCCCAGCACCTCGTCCACGACGTGGTGCCAGACCGGCACGATCTTGCCGGCGTCGATCTTGGCCTGCAGCTTGTCCTGCATGATCTTCTCCGCGCGCAGGGTGTCGCGGCGGTGGACCAGATAGACCTTGTTGGCGATGTTGGACAGGTACAGCGCCTCTTCCACGGCGGTGTTGCCGCCGCCGACCACGGCCACGTCCTGCTCGCGGTAGAAGAACCCGTCGCAGGTCGCGCAGGCCGACACGCCGCGGCCCTTGAAGGCCTCCTCCGACTCCAGCCCCAGGTACTTGGCCGTGGCGCCGGTGGCGATGATCAGCGCGTCGCAGGTGTACTCGTGGCTGTCGCCGGACAGCTTGAACGGGCGCTGGGACAGGTCGGCGGTGTGGATGTGGTCGAAGATGACCTCGGTCTCGAAGCGCTCGGCATGGGCCTGCATGCGCGCCATCAGGTCCGGGCCCATCAGCCCATGGGCGTCGCCCGGCCAGTTGTCCACCTCGGTGGTGGTCATCAGCTGGCCGCCCTGCTGCAGGCCGGTCACGACCACGGGCTTGAGATTGGCGCGCGCGGCGTAGACCGCGGCCGTCCAGCCTGCCGGGCCGGAGCCCAGGATCAGCAGGCGGCTGTGCTTGGAAGTGCTCATGTATACTCGAAAAAGTGGGCTGAAAAGCGCGCAAGCCGGTGTCATCGGGCGTGCTGCGGACCACGCATAGGGTGACGGTGGGGCGGGGGCGAATCAAGGCGCGCCGATGGAATGCACCAGGGCCGCGTCCCTCCCGCAGGGCTCGCGCGCCGATCCGGGCGCGACGGCCGCCGCGCTCCAAGGCGGCGCTGAATTCCGGATTCGATTCGTTTAGTATCAAGCACTAACACGATATTCCTGAGGTCGGATCCCAAGGTGGCAAAAGCGCTCCCGGAACGCGGCAAATCCAAAGGCGCCCCCGCCGCGCGCCGCACCAAGCCGTCCACGCCGCCCAATCCCCGTCGTCAGCGCCTGTGGCGCGACCTGGCGCTGATCGTGATCGCGCCGGTGCTGCTGTACCTGCTGGCCTGCCTGTTCACCTATTCGCCCAGCGACCCCAGCTGGACCCAGTCGGTCAGCGTGACCGGGCAGATCCACAACGTCGGCGGCCGGGTGGGCGCGACCGTGGCCGACCTGCTGCTGGGCTTCTTCGGCTATGTGGCCTTCCTGTTGCCGATCATCCTGGGCGCGATCGCCTGGATCGCGCTGTTCGGCATGGACAAGGACGGCGACGGCGAGTCGGACCTGGGCCCGGCGCTGCGCCTGGTGGGCATGGTCGGATTCCTGATCTCCGCCTCGGGGCTGCTCTACGTGCGCCACGTTTCGGCGGTGGACATCGCCAACGGGCCCGGCGGCATCCTCGGGCGCCTGGTCGGGCGCTCGCTGGAGATGCTGTTCGGCGCGCTGGGCGGCAACCTGTTCCTGCTGGTGCTGTTCCTGGTGTCGGTGACCCTGGCGACCGGGCTGTCGTGGTTCGCGGTGATGGAGCGGATCGGGCAGGGCGTGTCGGCGCTGCCGGACCTGCTGCGCCGGGGTAGCAAGCAGGCCGAGGACTGGCAGCAGACCCGCACCCTGCGCGAGCAGCGCCAGGAAGTGCGCAAGGCCGACGCCGAGGTGCGCGCCAAGCGCGAGCCGGTGAAGATCGAGCCGCCGGCCGCGCCGGTGGTGGAAAAGAGCGAGCGTGCCAAGCGCGAGACCCAGATCCCGCTGTTCCACGGCACCGGCGGCACGGCCGACGGCCTGCCGCCGCTGGCCCTGCTGGACGATCCCAAGCCGCAGGCCAAGGGCTATTCGGAAGAGACGCTGGAAGTGCTCTCGCGGCAGATCGAGTTCAAGCTCAAGGACTTCCGCATCGACGTGCAGGTGGTCGGCGCCTATCCGGGCCCGGTGATCACCCGCTTCGAGCTGGAGCCGGCGCCGGGGGTGAAGGTCAGCCAGATCTCCTCGCTGGACAAGGACATCGCCCGCGGCCTGTCGGTCAAGGCGGTGCGCGTGGTCGACGTGATCCCGGGCAAGTCGGTGATCGGCCTGGAGATCCCCAACACCAGCCGCGAGATGATCTATCTCTCCGAGCTGCTGCGCTCCAAGGAATACGACAAGTCGGCCAGCCCGCTGACCCTGGCGCTGGGCAAGGGCATCGCCGGCCAGCCGACGGTGGCCGACCTGGCGCGCATGCCGCACCTGCTGGTGGCCGGTACCACCGGCTCGGGCAAGTCGGTGGCGGTCAACGCCATGGTGCTGAGCCTGCTCTACAAGGCCAGCCCGAAAGAACTGCGCATGCTGATGATCGACCCGAAGATGCTGGAGCTGAGCGTCTACGAGGGCATCCCGCACCTGCTGGCGCCGGTGGTCACCGACATGAAGGAGGCCGCCAACGGCCTGCGCTGGTGCGTGGCCGAGATGGAGCGCCGCTACAAGCTGATGAGCGCGGTGGGCGTGCGCAACCTGGCCGGCTTCAACAAGAAGGTCAAGGACGCCCAGGACGCCGGCCAGCCGCTCATGGATCCGCTGTTCAAGCCCAATCCGGACCTGGACGAGATGCCGCGGCAGCTGGACACGCTGCCGTTCATCGTGATCTTCATCGACGAGTTCGCCGACATGATGATGATCGTCGGCAAGAAGGTCGAAGAACTCATCGCCCGCCTGGCGCAGAAGGCGCGCGCGGCCGGCATCCACCTGATCCTGGCCACCCAGCGCCCTTCGGTGGACGTGATCACCGGCCTGATCAAGGCCAACATCCCGACCCGCATCGCCTTCCAGGTCAGTTCCAAGATCGACTCGCGCACCATCCTGGACCAGTCCGGCGCCGAGACCCTGCTGGGCCATGGCGACATGCTCTACCTGCCGCCGGGTACCGCCATGCCGGACCGCGTGCACGGCGCCTTCGTCTCCGACGAGGAGGTGCACCGCGTGGTCGAGCACCTCAAGGCCAGTGGCCCGGTGGACTACATCGAAGGCGTGCTGGAAGAGGTGCAGACCATGGGCGATGGCGTGGTGGTCGGCGCGACCGGCCTGCCCGAATCGGCCGGCAGCGACGACCCGGAAGCCGATCCGCTCTACGACCAGGCCGTGCAGATCGTCACCGAGACGCGCCGCGCTTCGATTTCCGGCGTGCAGCGCCGCCTGAAGATCGGCTACAACCGCGCCGCGCGCCTGGTCGAGGCGATGGAAGCGGCCGGCGTGGTCAGCGCGCCCGAGCACAACGGCGACCGCAGCGTCCTGGCACCGCCGCCGCGCTGAAGCGGCGGGGAACTTCGGTGGAGCGGCGTAGCGCCGTCCGCCCATCCTTCCGTGGATCGTCGAGGTTGCCTCGCCTGCCGCGCGGGCCTGCAGCCGATCCCGCCCGTTCGGCGGCACCGCCATGGCCCGCCGATTCAGATTGGACGCGTCACACTTGCCGCATCACGACATCAGGGGTGTTTGCATGATCCGCATGCTGAAAATGGCCGTGCTGGGCACGGTGCTGCTGGCCGGCACCGCGCTGGCCGACGCGCGCGCCGAGCTGGTCGCCTTCACCAACGGCCTCAAGGGCCTGGACGGGCAGTTCAGCCAGACCGTCTACAACGCCAACGGCGCGGTGAAGGAGCGCTCCAGCGGCCGCGTGGCGCTGTCCACGCCGGACCTGTTCCGCTGGGAATACTCCAAGCCCTACGAGCAACTGATCGTGGCCGACGGCCGGAAGGTCTGGATCTACGAGCCGGACCTGCAGCAGGCCACCGTGCGCGACCAGGGCAGCGAGGCGCAGAGCAGCCCGCTGGCCGCGCTGCTCAAGCCGAAGGAGCTGGACGCGAAGTTCGACGTCTCCCAGGCCCCGGCCGCGCGGGGCCTGGAGTGGATGACGCTGACGCCCAAGCGGGACGATGCGACCAGCGGTTTCGAGGTGGCCGAACTGGGTTTCGCCAATGGCCAGCTCAAGCGCATGAAGGTGACCGATGCGGTCGGCCAGCGCACCGAGGTGGAGTTCAGCGGCTGGAAGCGCAACCCGGCCTTTGCCGCCGGCACCTTCAGCTACAAGCCGGCCGCGGGCGTGGATGTGGTCGGCGCGGCGCAGTAAACCGGCCGCGACGACGGCTGGGCGCGCACCGCCTACAATGGCGGTGTGGCCCGCACCCGCACTTCCCCGCCTCCCACCGACGATCTGCTGAGCGTCGATCGCAGCGCGCTGCAGCCGCTGGCCGAGCGCATGCGCCCGCGCACGCTGGACGAGATGGTCGGCCAGCGCCGCCTGCTCGCGCCGGGCACGGCGCTGCGCCGCGCGGTCGAATCGGGCCGCGTGCATTCGATGATCCTGTGGGGGCCGCCGGGCTGCGGCAAGACCACGCTGTCGCTGCTGCTGGCGCAGTACGCCGATGCGGAGTTCAAGGCGATCTCCGCCGTGCTCTCCGGCCTGCCGGAGGTGCGCCAGGTGCTGGCCGAGGCCGCGCACCGCTTCGCCCAGGGGCGGCGCACGGTGCTGTTCGTCGACGAGGTGCACCGCTTCAACAAGGGCCAGCAGGATGCGTTCCTGCCGCATATCGAGCGCGGCACGATCCTGTTCGTCGGCGCGACCACCGAGAACCCGTCCTTCGAGCTGAACTCGGCGCTGCTCTCGCGCTGCCGCGTGCACGTGATGGAGGCGGTATCGCCGGCCGACATCGCCCAGGCGCTGCGCCATGCGCTGGAAGACAGCGATCGCGGGCTGGGCGGGCAGGGGCTGGAGGTCTCCGATGAGGCGCTGATGCAGATCGCCGGCGCGGCCGATGGCGACGTGCGCCGCGCGCTGACGCTGCTTGAGATCGCCGCCGAGCTGGCGGTGGACGAGGGCGGCCAGGTCACCGAGGCCACGCTGGTGCAGGTGCTGGCCGACCGCACGCGCCGCTTCGACAAGGGCGGCGAGCAGTTCTACGACCAGATCTCGGCGCTGCACAAGTCGGTGCGCAGCTCCAATCCGGATTCGGCGCTGTACTGGCTCACGCGCATGCTCGATGGCGGCTGCGACCGGGCGTATCTGGCGCGCCGCCTCACGCGCATGGCGATCGAGGACATCGGCCTGGCCGATCCGCGCGCCCAGCAGATGGCGCTGGAGGCCTGGGACATCTATGAGCGCCTGGGCAGCCCGGAGGGCGAACTCGCCCTGGCGCAGCTGGTGCTGTACCTGGCCTCCACCGCCAAGTCCAACGCCGGCTATGCCGCCTTTAACCAGGCCAAGGCCGAGGTCCGCGAGACCGGCACCCAGGAGGTGCCGATGCACCTGCGCAACGCGCCGACCAAGCTGATGAAGGGCCTGGGCTACGGCCAAGGCTATCAGTACGACCACGATGCCGAGGGCGGCATCGCGCTGGACCAGACCGGCTTCCCCGATGCGATGGGCGAGCGCGTCTACTATCAGCCGGTCGAGCGCGGGCTGGAGATCAAGCTCAAGCAGAAGCTCGATGCCCTGCGCGCGGCGCGCGCGCAGGCGCGGGCTGACAAGGCGCGCTGAAGCGGCTATCGTCGCGGCCCACAGGAGATGGCATTCCTCCTCGAACCGCCGGCGGCGCGAACCGCCGTGCTGATGATGCCTGCCCAACCCCGCGCCGGGGTGGCAGGTGCGTGCCCCGGCCTCGATCCTTCGGAGACCGTCATGCCGCAACACGCCTCGCCCGCTTCCCCTGAATCCTCGATGCGCGCCTCGCGGGGGGCGGCATGAATCCGTCCCTGTGGTGGCAGCAGCTGGCGCTGGTGATGGGCGGCGGTGCGCTGGGCGCGGGCCTGCGTTTCTGGATCGGCGGGCAGATGCTGCGCCAGTTCGGCAGCGGCTTCCCCTACGGCACGCTGGCGGCCAACTTCATCGGCTCGCTGGTCGGCGGCTTCCTGCTGGTGTGGCTGGAGAACCGCGGGCCCTCGGCGCTGTACCTGCGCGCGTTCCTGGTGGTCGGCATCCTGGGCGGACTGACCACCTTTTCCTCGCTGATGATGGAAAGCCTGATGCTGGCACGCACCGGGCGCGGCATGGTCGCCTTCGCCAACCTGGGCGTCAGCCTGGCCGGTGGGCTGGTGCTGGTGGCGCTGGGCGCCTGGATCGCGCTGCAGCTGCGGCCGACGCCCTGAGCGCCGGCACGATCCTCAGAGCTTGCGCACGCGGAAGCTGCGGCCCTTGATCTTGCCGGCCGACAGGCGCGCCACGGCCTTGTCGGCCTGGCCGGCCTGCACGGCGACATAGCTGCGCACCGGGCCGATCATGATCTTGCCGATCGCACTGCCCGGCAGGCCGGCGTCGCCGGTCAGGGCGCCGAGCAGGTCGCCGGGGCGCAGCTTGTCCTTCTTGCCGCCGTCCACGCGCAGGGTGGCGAACGGCGCGCGCGGCGGCTGCGCCGGGCGGCCGGTGGCCAGCGGGGTCTTCATCCATTCCAGCGGCGCGCCGGAGAGCTCTTCGAGCATCCGCGCCCGCGGCAGTTCGCGCGGGGCGACCAGGCTGAAGGCCAGGCCGCTGCGTCCGGCGCGGGCGGTGCGGCCGATGCGGTGGGTATAGGTGTCGGTGTCGGTCGGCAGTTCGTAGTTGAACACCGCGGCCACGTCCTCCACGTCCAGGCCGCGCGCGGCCACGTCGCTGGCCACCAGTACGTTGCAGCTGCCGCCGGCGAAGCGCACCAGCACCTCCTCGCGATCGCGCTGCTCCAGGTCGCCATGCAGGGCCAGGGCCGAGAAGCCGTAGCCCTGCAGGGAGTTGGCGACCTCGTCCACGTCCTTGCGGGTATTGCAGAACACCACGGCCGGCTCCACGCGCTGGGCCAGCAGCAGGCCGGCCAGTGCCTTCTGCCGCAGGGCGGGTTCGACCTCGCAGAAGCGCTGCAGGATGTCCGGCGCGGTGGCGGCGGTCGCCGCGGCGGCCACTTCCAGCGGTTCGCGCAGCATGTCCTGGGCGATGGCACGGATCGCGTCCGGCCAGGTGGCCGAGAACAGCAGGCTCTGGCGGGTCCGGGGCGTGCGCCCGACGATCTCGCGGATCTGGTCCTCGAAGCCCATGTCCAGCATGCGGTCGCCCTCGTCCAGCACCAGCACGCGCACGCCGTTCAGATGCAGGGCCTTCTTGCGCATCAACTCCTGCACGCGGCCGGGCGTGCCGACCACCACGTGCGGGTCGTGTTCGAGCGAGGCCAGCTGCGGCTCCAGGGCCATGCCGCCGCACAGCAGCGAGACCTTCAGGTTGGGCAGGCCGACGGCGAGCCGGCGCACGGCGCGGGCGACCTGGTCGGCCAGTTCGCGCGTGGGACACAGCACCAGCGCCTGGGTCTTGACCAGGCCGGTGTCCACGCGCGAAAGCAGGCCCAGCGCGAAGGCGGCGGTCTTGCCGCTGCCGGTCGGCGCCTGGGCGATGACATCGCGCCCCTCGAGCAGGGCCGGCAGCGCGCGTGCCTGGATGTCGGTGGGGCGGGTGTAGCCGGAGGCGTCGAGGCCGCGCCGCAGCGCGTCGCTCAGCGGCAGTGTCGAGAAATCATCCATGCACCATGATCGCATGGCGCACCCTGCGGCTCGCGCTCCCGACGGCGCTTGGAAGGCTTGGCGATCCGGCGCGGTGCATCGCCTGCGCTAGTCCTCGAGCGCGTCGATGTCCTTGTCGCGCAGCGCCAGGAATGCCCAGAACGGCACGCCGCGCTCGCGCCAGGCCAGCTGCGCCTGGTCCAGCACCGCCACCAGCGTGTCGAAGTCGGCCTCGTTGCCCGCGTGCAGCTCGCCGGCGTTCTCCAGCAGCAGCGCATAGCCGGCGCCGGGCAGCCAGGCCAGGTCGCGCAGGCAGTCCAGCAGGCCGTCCCAGTTGCGCCCGGTGCCCAGGGGGAAGTCCAGCGCGACCGCGATGCGCAGCAGCAGGGTCTGCTTGTCGCGCACGCCCATCAGGTCGATGCGCCGCAGGACCAGCCGCGCGGTGAAGGCGTAAGCGGCCAGGGCGTCCAGATCCTGCGCGCCGACGAAGTACACGCCGGCGCGGCTGGCATCCTCCAGGTGCGGATCCTGGTCGGCGTTCACCGGCGGGGCACCTGGAACCGGCGGAAGCTGCCGTAGTGATCGGCCGTGTACCAGTACTCGCGCGGCGGCGTGCCCCCCGTGATGATCCGGCGCGCGCCGCGCGTGGGCACGCCGGGCGTGCGGACCGTGTACTCGTGGTACCAGCCGCGCGGCTGGGCAGGCAGGCGTCCTTCGTAGTTGCCGAAGACCGAGCCGTCCTGCGGATGCGGGAAGGGGCCGCCGTGGGCGATCAGCGCCAGGGTGTCGCGCGCCTCGGGCGGCAGGAAGGCGGGCAGGGCATCGGCCGGCGAAGCCGCCCCGGCCTGGGACGTGGCGATCGGCGCCGGTGTGCTTTCGGTGGCCGGCCGGGGCGCGCGCGTGGCCTGCCAGGCGACCGCGGCGGCCACCACGGCGAGCAGCAGCAGCCGGCCGCGTCCTTGCCAGAATCCTTGTGGGCGCGGACCCCGACCCGACATGCCTTTCCCCATTCAGCTTGGAGCCGGCAGTTTGGTCGCAGCGCCCCGGCTTGTAAACCGAGAGCGGCGCGCCGCCACGGATACTCACGTCTGGGCGGGCGCCCGCGCTGGCGTGCGGGTCAGCGCGGCAGCTGGTCGGTACGCAGCACCGGATACAGGCCGTAACGCGGATCCCAGGAGGGATGGCGGCGGGCGAAGAACTCCAGCCGCGCGCGCGGACTGGCGGCGAAGGTCGCATCGTCCTTCAGGCGCTGCTCGAAGGCCGCCTTGACCTGCGGATCGCGCAGCATCTGCCGCGCGACGTCCTCGGCCACGTAGCTCTCCATGTATTCCTTGCGCTCGAACGCGGCGTTGAACAGCCCCCACTGCAGCAGCGAGTCCGGCGCGTCCGGGTCCAACAGCGCCACCACCAGCCGCGCGCGCGGCTGGGCAATGGGCACGAACAGGCTGCCGGCCGGCAGCTGCGCGGATTCGTCGGCCCAGGCGCCGGCGAGCCTGAGGCGCTGGCGGCCTTCGGTGGAGGTCTTGTCGAAGTCGATGCGGGTGGCGCGATAGGCCTGCGCCGGCGCCTCCAGGGCCGCGTCGAGGCGGCGGTACTGCAGCCCGTGCGCGCGCAGCCTGGGCTCGACCATCGGCGCCCAGGCTGCCGGCACCAGGTAGCCGGCGCGCGGCGCGGTGGTGGTCACCGCCGGTTCCATCGTGTCGCGCAGCGGGATGTGCCAGACCTGCGGGGTGTTTTCGTCGTAGCGCGTCATCAGCCCGCCGGACACGTCCGAGGGCGTGCGCGTGTAGGCATAGCCGAGGAAGTCGATCATGCGCGGGGTGTTGTTGGCCTTCCAGTCCAGCACCTGCGGCTGGCCGCCGAGCCGGGTGGCGGCCTGATCGGCCGCGGCCGCATCGCCGCGCCAGGCGGCGCCGTGCGCGGCGGCCTGCTGCAGCACGGCGACGATGGCATTGCCGGTGATCGCCACGCGCTGCGGATAGCGCAGCCAGGAATGGGTCTCCACCAGCACGCCGAAGCGGTTGCGCAGCTGGAAGTAGCCGTGCGAGAAGCGCGGCGGATAGATCTCGTCGGCGAAGCCGGCGGCCGGATTGTCGTTCTCGGCCAGCGAGGGGTAGAACGGCAGCGCGTGCGAACCCTGGCGGTCCAGCTGCGCGATCATCGCCGCGCGCAGGGCCTGGCCGTCGCGCTGCAGGGTGGGGTCGCCTTCGTGCGAGGGTTCGACCTGGACCGAGATGTCGTGGCGGAACTTGGCGCCGTCGGTGACGTGCAGGTCCATGGCGATTAGCGGGTCCCAGGCGTCGACCAGGGCCAGCATCGCCTGCATCTCCGGCGCGTCGGCCTTCATGTAGTCGCGGTTGAGGTTGAGGTTCTGCGCGGTGGCGCGGAAGCCCATCTCCTCCGGGCCGCGCTGGTTGGGGCGGTTCCAGGGGCCGAAGCGCTCGTGCCCGTCGGCGTTGAACACCGGCACGAACAGCCAGACCACCTTGTCCAGCGCGCCCTTGGCGCGCTGGCCTTCCAGCAGCTGGCGGGCGACGAGGAAGCCGGCGTCCTTGCCATCGATCTCACCGGGGTGGATGCCGCCCTGGATCAGCACCACCGGCAGGCCGCGCGCGCGGGCCGCGGCGGGATCGAGCGCGCCGCTGGTGGAGATCGCCATGGCCTGCAGCGGGCGGCCCTCGGGCGTGGTGCCGAAGTCGAAACAGCGCACCGCCTGCGGCCAGCGCGCGGCGAAGGCGGCGCACAGGCGTCCGACTTCCTCGTAGCGGCCGGTCCTGGTGAAGCCGGAGGCTTCGGAGACGCTGACCAGCGCCGCATCGCCAGGCGCGGCGGCCGCCGGCATCCAGGGACTCAACAGCAGACAGGCGAGCAGGGCGGGGCGCAGGCGCATCGGGACCGGGCGGGTGGCGTGAGGGGTCGCCATCATGCCAGCGATCCCGCGCGCGACGGCCTGCGCGCGCGGGTAGGAGAGGTCTGACAGGGTGGTCAGCCAAGCGCGCCAGGGTGCTCGCTAAGCTGGCGCTCGAATTTCGCCGTCGAGTTCCCATGCACGCCACCCCGCCCGCGGCCCGCCTGCCGCGCCAGATCCCCTTCATCATCGGCAACGAAGGCTGCGAGCGCTTCAGCTTCTACGGGATGCGCAACATCCTGACCTCGTTCCTGGTCGGCACGCTGCTGCTGCACGCGCCGGAAGCCGACCGCGCGGCGATGGCCAAGGACGTGTTCCACAGCTTCGTGATCGGGGTGTACTTCTTCCCGCTGCTGGGCGGCTGGCTGGCCGACCGCTACTTCGGCAAGTACAACACCGTGCTGTGGTTCTCGCTGATCTACTGCGCCGGCCACGCCTGCCTGGCGATCTTCGAGCATGACCGGCAGGGCTTCTACACCGGACTGTTCCTGATCGCGCTGGGCTCGGGCGGGATCAAGCCGCTGGTGGTGTCCTTCGTCGGCGACCAGTTCGACCAGTCCAACAAGCACCTGGCGCGCAGGGTGTTCGACGCCTTCTACTGGATCATCAACTTCGGCTCGTTCTTCGCCTCGCTGCTGGCGCCGATCCTGCTGCGCAGCCACGGCCCGGCGGTAGCCTTCGGCGTGCCGGGGGTGCTGATGCTGATCGCCACGATCGTGTTCTGGATGGGCCGGCACCGCTACGTGCACGTGCCGCCGGCGGCGTCCGATCCGCATGCCTTCCTCAAGGTGGTGCGCAGCGCACTGCTGGCCCGCGCGCCGGGGCAGGGCAGGCCGGGGCTGGTGCTGGCGGGCGTGGGCGCGGTGCTGGCCGTGGGCGCGCTGGCGGCCACGCCGGTGCTGGGCTTCGTGGCGGCCGCGTGCCTGGCGCTGGGGCTGGTGATCGCCTTCGGTGGCGCGGGAGCCTCGCTGCAGCTGGAGCGCGCGCGTGGCGTCCACCCCGATGCGGCGGTCGACGGCGTGCGCGCGGTGCTGCGCATCCTGATCGTGTTCGCGCTGACCACGCCGTTCTTCTCGCTGTTCGACCAGAAGGCCTCGACCTGGGTGCTGCAGGGCCAGGCCATGCAGATCCCGCACCATCTGGCGTGGTGGCCGAGCTGGCTGGTCAAGGACGCGGCGCAGATGCAGGCGCTCAATCCGCTGCTGGTGATGCTGATCATCCCCTTCAATGCGCTGGTGCTGTATCCGCTGCTGCGCAGGATCGGCTTCGATCCCACGCCGCTGCGGCGCATGGGCGCGGGCATCGTCCTGGCCGGCATGGCCTGGGTGGTGGCGGGCGTGCTGCAGCTGGCGCTGGACGAGGGCGAGCCGGTCTCGCTGGCCTGGCAGACGCTGCCCTATGCGCTGTTGACCCTGGGCGAGGTGCTGGTCTCGGCCACGGCGCTGGAGTTCGCCTACAGCCAGGCGCCGGTGGCGATGAAGGGCGTGATCATGGCCTTCTGGTACCTGGCCAGCACTTTCGGCAGCCTGTGGGTGCTGCTGACCAACGCCGGCGTGCGCAACGCTACGGTGACCGCGCACATCGACGGCAGCGGCCTGAGCGAGGCGGCATTCCTGATGTTCTTCTTCGCCGGGTTCGCCTTCCTGGCGGCGCTGGCCTTCGCCGGCTACGCACGGCGTTACCCGATGCAGGACAATTACCGGGTCGCGTAGCACCGCGCCCCTCGTCCCGATCACAGGAACCGCATGATCACCCTGATCCTCATCGCCATCACCGTGGTCGTCTCACTGCTGGCCCTGAACAACCGCCGCGTCGCCGACCGCCTGATCCTGTGGCCGCCGGCCATCGATCGGCACCATCAATACGATCGGCTGATCACGCATGGCTTCATCCATGCCGACTTCATGCACCTGTTCTTCAACATGCTGACGCTGTTCTTCTTCGGCCGGCAGATCGAAGGCTTCATGGAGCAGCAGACCGGCACCCTGTGGGCGTATCCGCTGTTCTATCTCTCGGCGCTGGTGATGGCGATCCTGCCGACCTATCTGAAGCACCAGAAGGACCCCAACTACTTCAGCCTGGGCGCCTCGGGCGCGGTGTCGGCGGTGCTGTTCGCCTTCATCCTGCTGGCGCCGTGGTCGCAGATCCTGGTGTTCGTGATCCCGATGCCGGCCATCGTGTTCGCCGTGCTCTACGTGGTCTACAGCATCTGGATGGACCGCCGTGGCGGCGATCGCGTCAATCACAGCGCGCACCTGGCCGGCGCGGCCTACGGGATCATGTTCATGCTGATCATGGAGCCGCAGGTGCTGCAGCACTTCCTGGCCGAACTGAGCCGGCCCCGCCTGTAGGCGCGTCACGCGCTGGCCTTACAATCGGCGGCCCTGACAGCTTCGCGGAGAACCACCCAGTGAGCCGAACCCTTGTCCTGCTGCGCCACGGCCAGAGCGAATGGAACCTGTCCAACCGCTTCACCGGCTGGGTGGACGTGGATCTGACCGAGCAGGGCCGCGCCGAGGCGGCCGCGGCCGGCAAGCTGATGAAGGAAGAGGGCCTGAAGTTCGACGTGGCCTATACCTCGGTGCTCAAGCGCGCGATCCACACGCTGCAGGGCGCGCTGAAGGAGATGGACCAGGACTGGCTGCCGGTGCACAAGAGCTGGCGCCTGAACGAGCGCCATTACGGCGCGTTGCAGGGCCTGGACAAGGCCGAGACCGCGGCCAAGCACGGCGAGGAGCAGGTCAAGATCTGGCGCCGTTCCTACGACATCCCGCCGCCGCCAATGGAGGCGGCCGACCCGGGCCATCCGGCGCAGGACCGGCGCTACGCCATGCTCGACCGCAACGCGCTGCCGGCGACCGAGTCGCTGGCCACCACGCTGGAGCGCGTGCTGCCTTACTGGCACGATGCCATCGCGCCGGCGCTCAAGGACGGCAAGACGGTGCTGGTGACCGCGCACGGCAACTCGCTGCGCGCGCTGTACAAGTACCTCAACCACGTGAGCAAGGAAGAGATCCTGGAGCTCAACATCCCCACCGGCATCCCGCTGCTGTTCGAGCTGGACGACCAGCTGCAGGTCAAGTCCTTCCGCTACCTGGGCGACCCGGAAGCGGCCAAGCGTGCCGCCGAGGCGGTGGCCAATCAGGGCAAGGCCAAGTAACAGCGGTCCCGGGCAAGGCTAAGTGACAGCGCCGCCGGCTGAGGTTGGCCGCGCTGGCGTAAGCCAGGTTCTCTAGCAGGATCGCTCCGCTCGACGCGGAGCGCGGCGGTTGCGCTTCGTGGCTTCGGAGAGGCAGCGGTCCGGCGGGCGGTGTCCGCTCTTCCCTCGGTCAGGGCATCCTGCCCTGACTCGGGCGCTCGGCATCCTGCCTCGCTAGGCGCGGTCACCGCCCGCCGGCCGCTGCCGCGCGCGTCGGGTGCAGGGGCTTCGTGTTGAAGAGTCCTGATCTTTCGGTTCGCAGGCCTTGTTCGGCAGGGCGTCCACTGAATCCCTGTGGGAGCCGCCATGGCGGCGATGGAGCTTTCCCGATAGCGCCTCATCGCCGCCATGGCGGCTCCCACGGAAGCAGGGCTCCACCGAAGCGGGCCTTCACTGAGCGCGAGCCTCGGGCCATTCCAAGACACGGCCAGGGGGCTGGCAGAGGATCAACGCTCGGCTGCTAGAGGCGGTCGGGGAGCCTGCTCGGAAACGCGGTCACCGGCCACGCGCCTCCGCAAAGCACAAAAAAACGGGCAACCCCCGTTGCCCGTTTCAATGGTGAAACGCGAATCCGATGGCGCGGCCGGTCAGGATCCTGCCAGCGCGCTCTTGCTTTGGTCGTACGGAACATCGTCGCTGCCGTAGGACGAGAGCAGGCGCTCGTACACGGCGTTGTTGAGGCGCTCGAACTCCCAGTCCTGGGTGTGGCCGTTCACGGAAAGCTGGTACAGGCCCTCGAGCAGGGTGAAATCGCTGGACGCCACGCCGGCGTCGCTGCCTGCATCTTCGATCTGGCTCATCGCACGTCCCCCCTTCCGGTTCGCTTGGCTCGTGGGGAACCTCCCATGCAGCTTCCATGCCAGTTTCGCCCCCCGCCGGACCGGGCGTTGCGCGCCGCCAGGCGCTTCGGCGGCGGTGCGAAAGTGACGCTGCGTGTCAGACCCTGTCATGCGCCGGTCTCACGCCCGGCATGGCACGCTGTGCACCCTTTCCAGCGAGCCAGCGAGGCCAGCGCCCGTGTCCGACGTCCAGCATGATCCCGCCGCCGGCAAGTTTTTCCTGGACAAGGACGGCCAGCGGGCGGCATTGGAGTACCGCCGCCACGGCGCCCAGATGGTCATCACCCATACCTTCGTGCCCGATGCGCTGCGCAACCGCGGGCTGGCCAGCGAACTGGTCCGCGCCGCGCTGGACCAAGCCCGCCAGGAAGGCTGGAAGGTCGTGCCGGTGTGCAGCTACAGCGCCGACTTCCTGCAGCGCTATCCCGAGTACGCCGACCTGCGCGCCTGAAGGCGCCATGCCGCCGGCCGCCGGCTACACTCCTGCCGTTTTTCGCCAGTAAGGAATGACACCATGGGTAAAGGAAAGACCATCGTCCCGCCGCTGCTGGTCGCCGGCCTGCTGGCCGCGTGCGGCCCGTCTCCGGCGCCGCCCCAGGCCAGCACGCCCGCCGGGGGCACGACGCCGGCGAGCACCGCACCGGCCGTCTCGGCGCCGCCCGCACAGGCCGCGCTGGCCGACGTGGCCGAATCCGACCCGCGCTACGTCATCGGCATCAGCTATCCGCCGCAGATCAACCAGTACCCCGGTCTGGCCAAAGCCGTGGGCGACTACGCCGGCGCCGCGCGCCAGGGGCTGATGGAGGCCGTGAAGGACCTCGGTCAGGAAAAGCCGACCGCACCGTACGAACTGTCGCTGGCCTTCGACCTGGTCGCCAATACGCCCCAGATCGTGGCCGTGGCGGGCAACGGCAGCCGCTACACCGGCGGGGCCCATGGCGAGCCGCTGGTGGCGCGCTTCACCTGGCTGCCGCAGCGGCAGGCGCTGCTGACCACCCAGTCGCTGCTGGCGCAGGGCAAGGGCCTGGAAGCGGTCAGCAGCTACGTGCGCGAGCAGCTGCACACCGCCGCCTCGCTGAACAGCGACGATCCGGGCATGTCGCCCGAGGACCGCGCCAGCCTGCTGCAGTCGGCGACGCAGATGATCGATGAGGGCACCGCGCCGAAGCTGGAGAACTTCAGCCTGTTCCAGCCAGTGCTGAATGCCGACGGCAGGATCACCGCGCTGCGGTTCGTCTTCCCGCCGTATCAGGTGGGCCCGTACTCGGACGGCACCCAGACCGTGGATGTGCCCGCGCAGGTGCTGGCACCGTATCTGGCGCCGGAGGATGCGGGGCTGTTCTCCCGCTGACGGAAGGTGCGAGCGGGACGGCGCCGCGTCGGCGCCGCCCCGTTGTTTCGCTCAGGCCAGCTTGCGCGGTTTGCCGTAGAGCGCGCGCAATTCGTCCTTGGCGCGTTCCAGGATGTCCAGCCGCTGCCGGGGCAGGGATTGGCCGGCACGGTTGATGTAGAACACCAGCATCGACATGGCCGAGCGGAAGGGCGGGGCCCGGCGCCGGGTGCTGGCATCGGCGGCCTGCTTCAGGCCGTGGGCGATGTCCTTGGGATCGTCCTGTTCGAAGATGCCGGGCTTGAGGGCCAGGGCATGGCTGGTCTCGGTGACGTGCTGCGACCAGCGGGGGGCGGTGTGGTGGGTGTCCTCGTCCTGGGAATGGTGGGCGTGTTTCAACGTCATCATCGGTCCTGCTCCTGTTCGCGCTCCGTCGGGGGATGCCGGGGCGGGCAATTAGGACGCTATCGGTGAGGACCTAAAAAAAACGCAAACCCCGCGTTGCAAAAGCCTTTGCTTGGCGTGGGGTTCCGAGGCGCCGGTCTCATTTCGGGTTCTGCATCGCGTCACAACAGGTCCGGCGGGCCGTGTTGACCGCGGCCGTGCCCGTCCCCATCTTGGAGTCACCCCCCCGCGTGCCCGTCATGCCCACCGTCCTGCCCTTCCATCCCGCCGTCCAGCGCTGGTTCGCCGGGGCGTTTCCGTCGCCGACGGACGCCCAGGCGCAGGCGTGGCCGGCGATCCAGTCGGGGCGGCACACCTTGGTGGCCGCGCCGACCGGGTCGGGCAAGACGCTGACCGCCTTCCTGGCGGCGCTGGATGCGCTGGTGAGCGAGGGCGTGGAAGCCGGCGGCGCGCTGCCGGACGAGACCCGGGTGCTGTACGTCTCGCCGCTCAAGGCGCTGTCCAACGACATCCATCTGAACCTGGAAGCGCCGCTGGCCGGCATCCGCGCCGAACTGCGCGCGCTGGCGCTGCCCGATGTGGCCATCCGCACCGCCGTGCGCACCGGTGACACGCCGCAGCGCGAGCGCGCCGCGGCGCGCAGGCTGCCGCCGCATGTGCTGGTGACCACGCCCGAGTCGCTGTACGTGCTGCTGGGCAGCGAATCGGGCCGCGCCTCCCTGCGCCATGTGCGCACCGTCATCGTCGATGAGATCCACGCGGTTGCCGCCAGCAAGCGCGGCAGCCATCTGGCGCTGTCACTGGAACGCCTGGCGCATCTGTGCGAACGCCCGCCGGTGCGTGTGGGTCTGTCGGCCACGCAGAAGCCGATCGAGGAGGTCGCCCGTTTCCTGGTCGGCAGCCGCCACGTGCACGGGGACACGCCGGACTGCGCCATCGTCGATATTGGCTATACGCGCCGGCGCGACCTGGCGCTGGAACTGCCGCCCACGCCGCTCTCGGTGGTGCTGTCCGGCGACCAGCTGCAGCAGATCCACGAGCGCATCGCCGAACTGGTGCGCGCGCACCGCACCACGCTGGTGTTCGTCAACACCCGGCGCATGGCCGAGCGCGTGACCCGACACCTGGGCGAGCTGCTGGGCAAGGATGCGGTGGCCGCGCACCACGGCAGCCTGGCGCGCGAGGCGCGGCTGCTGGCCGAGCAGCGCCTCAAGGCCGGGCAGCTGCAGGTGCTGGTGGCCACCGCCTCGCTGGAGTTGGGCCTGGACATTGGCGATGTGGACCTGGTCTGCCAGATCGGCTCGCCGCGCTCCATCGCCACCTTCCTGCAGCGCGCCGGGCGTTCCGGCCATGCGGTCGGCGGCACGCCCAAGGCGCGGCTGTTTCCGCAGTCGCGCGATGAGCTGGTTGAATGCGCCGCGCTGCTCGACGCCGTGCGGCGCGGCGAACTGGACGCACTCCACCTGCTCGAGGCGCCGCGCGACGTGCTGGCCCAGCAGATCGTGGCCGAGACCGCCACCCAGGACTGGGACGAGGACGCCTTGTTCGACCTGGTGCGTGGCGCCTGGCCGTATGCGCGGCTGACGCGCGAAGAATTCGACGCGGTGGTGCGCATGCTCTCCGAGGGCTTCGCCACCCGCAACGGCCAGCGCGCCGGTTACGTGCACCGCGATGCGGTCAACGGCCGCCTGCGCCAGCGCCGCGGCGCGCGCATGACGGCCCTGACCAGCGGCGGCACCATCCCCGAGACCGGCGACTACAGCGTCCTGCTGGAACCGCAGGCGCAGACCATCGGCACGGTCAACGAGGACTTCGCGGTCGAGAGCCTGGCCGGCGACGTGTTCCAGCTGGGCAATACCAGCTATCGCATCCTGCGCGTGGAGCCGGGCCGGGTGCGGGTGGAGGATGCGCGCGGCGCCGCGCCCAACATCCCGTTCTGGCTCGGCGAGGCGCCGGGCCGCACCGACGAACTGTCGCAGGCGGTCTCGCGCCTGCGCGCGGAGGTGGGCGAGGCGGCGGAGCAGGGCGGACGCGAGGCCGTGCTCGCGCTGCTGCGCACGCAGCCGGGGCTCGACGCCGAGGCCGCGCGGCAGATCGCCGATTACCTGGTCGCCGCGGCGACCGCGCTGGGCGCGCTGCCGACCCAGCAGCAGCTGGTGATGGAGCGCTTCTTCGATGGCAGCGGCGGGACCCAGCTGGTCATCCACAGCCCCTACGGCAGCCGGCTCAACCGCGCCTGGGGCCTGGCGCTGCGCAAGCGCTTCTGCCGCACCTTCAACTTCGAGCTGCAGGCCGCCGCGACCGAGGACGCCATCGTGCTGTCCCTGTCCACCAGCCACAGCTTCCCGCTGGAGGAGGTCTGGCACTACCTCAAGTCCGGCAGTGCGGAGGAAGTACTGGTGCAGGCCTTGCTGGATGCGCCGCTGTTCGGCGTGCGCTGGCGCTGGAACGCGACCAACGCGCTGGCGTTGCCGCGCTTCACCGGCGGCCGCAAGACCGCGCCGCAGCTGCAGCGCATGAAGTCCGAGGATCTGCTGGCCACCGTCTTCCCCGACCAGGTCGCCTGCCTGGAGAACATCGTCGGCGAACGCGAAGTCCCCGACCATCCGCTGGTCGCGCAGACGCTGGAGGATTGCCTGCACGAAGCGATGGACGCGCAAGGCTGGCTGGCGCTGCTGCGGCGCATGGAAAGCGGCCAGGTGCGCCTGCTGGCGCGCGACCTGACCGGCCCCTCGCCGCTGGCGGCCGAGGCGCTCAACGCACGGCCCTACGCCTTCCTCGACGACGCGCCGCTGGAGGAACGCCGCACCCAGGCCGTGCAGTCGCGCCGCTACGGCGACCCGGAAACGGCCGACGACCTGGGCCGGCTCGATCCGGAGGCCATCGCCGCCGTGCGCGCCGAGGCCTGGCCGCAGGCGCGCGACGCCGACGAACTGCACGAGGCCCTGAGCGGCCTGGGCGTGCTGACGCCGGCGGAGATCCAGGCCAACGCCGGCTGGGCCGGCTGGCTGCAGCAGCTGACCCAGGCCGGCCGCGCCGCACGGCTGGTCGATGCGCAGGGCGCGCCGGGGCTGTGGATCGCCGCCGAGCGCCTGGCCCAGTTCGGCCCGCTCTACGCCGGCGCCGTCCCCGAGCCGGCCATCGCCGCGCCGCGCGGCTACGAAGTGGAGGACTGGCAGTCCGAGCCGGCCTTGCGCGAGCTGCTGCGCGCACGCCTGTCCGGATTCGGCCCGCTGCCGGCGGCCGTGATCGCGGCGGACCTGCAGCTGCCGCTGACCCAGGTGCAGGCCGGCCTGCTGGCCCTGCAGTCCGATGGCTTCGTCATCGCCGGCCGCTTCACGCCCGGCGCCGCGCAGGACGAGTGGTGCGAGCGCCACCTGCTGGCGCGCATCCATCGCTACACGCTGGGCCGGCTGCGGCGCGAGATCGAGCCGGTCCCGGCGCGCGACTACGCGCGCTTCCTGTTCCGCTGGCAGCATCTGGATGCCGAATCGCGCGTGGCCGGCCCCGAGGCCCTGGCCGGCGTCCTGGCCCAACTGGAAGGCTACGAAGCGCAGGCCGCGGTGTGGGAGCACGAACTGCTCGCGGCCCGCGTGCGCGACTACGCGCCTTCGTGGCTGGACGAACTGTGCAGCGCCGGCCGCACCCTGTGGACGCGCCTGCGTCCGGCGCCCGGCACCTCGACCTCGGTGGTTCCGTCATCCCCACGCACGCGGGGATCCAGCGCCTCGCGCGCGAAGGCCGCCACCAAGGTCGCCAAGCCGGCCGGCGGCACCGGCCAGTCGCTGCGCGCCACGCCGATCCTGCTGCTGCCGCGCCGCACCGCCGCCCACTGGACGCGGCTGGCACCGCACGGCGAGGGCGAGGCCGCGCTGGGCTCACGCGCGCAGCGGGTGGCCGACTATCTGGCGATGCATGGCGCCTCGTTCTTCGACGAGATCGCCGAGGGCACGCGGCTGCTGTCCACCGAACTGGAAGACGCCTTGTCCGAACTGGTCGCCCGCGGCCGCGCGCGTTGCGACAGCTTCGGCGGCCTGCGCGCGCTGCTGGTGCCGGCCTCCAAGCGCCCGTCCGCGTTGTCGCGCAAGCGCCGGCGCGTGCCGCTGTTCGGCATCCAGGATGCAGGCCGCTGGGCACTGGTGCGCAGCGCGCCGGAGGCCGAGGCCGACGATGCGCAGGCCCGCGCCCTGCAGGCCGAGGCCCGCACGTCCTCGGTCGAACATATCGCCCGCGTGCTGCTGCAGCGCTATGGCGTGGTCGCCTGGCGCCTGCTCGAACGCGAGGCCGCCTGGCTGCCGCCCTGGCGCGAACTCTCCCGCGTCTACCAGCGCCTGGAAGCGCGCGGCGAGATCCGCGGCGGCCGCTTCATCGAAGGCCTGAGCGGCGAACAGTTCGCCCTGCCCGAAGCGATCGGCCTGCTGCGCGACACCCGCCGCCGCCCGCACGAGGGCCGCCTGCTGGCGCTCTCGGCCTGCGACCCCGCCAACCTGCTCGGCACCGTCTTGCCGGGTGAACGCATCCCGCGCGTGCCCGGCAACCGCGTGGTCTACCGCGACGGCGTGCCGATCGCGACCTGGGCCAGCGAGCGCTTCGAGGCGCTGGTCGAACTGGACGCCGATGCGCGTGCTGCGGCGCTGGCGCTGATGACCGGCACGGGTTCTGCGATTCAAAGCGGAAGATCTGGCGTAGCAGAAGGAGAGGTCGGATCGCTTCTCTCGCTGCTCGACAAGCGAACCTGACTTCGCCTGTAGCGCTCACATCCCCGGCCTGAAACCGAGCCGCGAAGCGGCGTTGGTTCGAGCGGCTATGCGGCGCTCGGACTGGCCTCATCCAGATGCAACAACGGGAATGGCAACCCTTGGGCATCCAAGGGGGAGCGGCCAGAGATGACAAATCCATTGGAGAGGTAAAACGCGACCGCACGGGGATTCTGCTCGTTGACGTCCACCTTCAGGGCGCCTTTCAGTTTTCTCGCATGCTCAAGCATGACCTTTCCGCCGCCCCGCCGAAAGCTGGTGGGAGCAATGAACAATGCCTCCACCTTGTTATCGTCCAACTCCATGAAGCCGATCGGCGATGACGCCTCGTCGCACAGGATCCAGACTTCAAGAGCCGGCAAGGCATGATCGCGCACGAGGCGAAGCAGCCGATTCGATGTCTTGCTCCGACAGGAAATCGTGCGACGCGCGCACCGATTGTTCCCAGATGCCAAGGAGCGATGGATGGTCTTCTGGCTGCGCTTTACGGATGTTCATTTGGTAATGCTCTTTATATGGCGGCGTCTGCCGCGCCCAGCGTCGTATGGTTGATGGATACCAATGTCCGCAGAGCTTCCGTGGGACGGAATCGGATTCAGGCGCAAAGTTCCTGTGCAGGAGCCTCAGGGTTCCTGATCATCCCACTGCACCGGAACGTACTTGATCTCATGGTCGTTGTAAGCGGCCACGACGGCACGGCCACGCCCGCCACCCCACTGGATGGATTGCGTGGCGTACTTGTAGCCAGGCCCCAGTTGTTGTCGCACCAGCGCGACGGCCTTGCTGGCAGCTGTGCCGTGAAGCGTCACATGGAGCAGGGCGGCCATCAGAATGGCGAACGCTAGGCCCACTCCGAAAGTGAAGTACGGCCGGGCCATGCGGCGGCCGGCCGCGTGCGACGCCTCCAGCACGGGCGCTCTACGCAGCTGGCGATAGGTCCAGACCAGTAAACCCAGGCACAGCAGGGCTGCCAACCATGACAGGAGGCTCTGTCCGGGATGCAGCTTGACCTGCGTCACCAGCAAGCCGATCGGTAGGACAAATGGAAGGATCAGGAGCGTCACGCCGATGAGCGCGCCCATGATGAAGGCGCAAAGCACAGTAATCACGTGTGCGGCGCGGAGACTGCCCCGCATCAGGAAGACGCCCGCTGCGATGGCAAAGATGTTGAAGCTCGAGGAGTAGCCCAAGCCGTTGACCACGCAGTAGATCATCAATGCCAAGTCGATCAGCCCGAACAGCACCAGCATCACGCCGACCGTCTTCAAGATGCTTCGATAGTTCATGGAAACTGGCTTGGTCAATTCAATAGAAGGTCTACTGCCTGCTGCTTAGCACGCCTACTATCTTCGTAATGGTCGAAGTGGTTTAAATTGATCATTAGGCACTTGCGTCCTAACCAAACGGCAGGGGGAGCTCGTGCTCACCAAGTACAGATTTGTAGTGATTGAGATAGCCCCAAAGGGCATTGCGCAGGTGGTTGAGCTCCACATACGCATCAGAGTCCAACTTTCCCTTTGCTGCAGCACAAGCATCGTCCGCCTGCACACAGAGAGCGTGGAGCGAATCACCTTGGATCAGCACGCCAGGAAAGCGCCGTCCCGGATGCCGCAGCACCGCTGCGTTGGTCTGGTCTGAGTAAATCTCAACGTCCGCGGTATGCATGACCTGGTGCCTGTCGCATGAAGTAGGGCGACCTGCTAAGTGGGTCGGCTTGAATGAATTTGTGGGGTCACGCGTCGTGCAAAATCTTAAGTCAGCCAGCGCCGCGAAGCGGTGTTGGCTTGAATGAACTGGTAGGTGCGTGGTCGCGCATCTACATGAGCCAGTTGAAATCAGAATTTATGTGAGTTCCAGCCGTTTCAAGTGTGGCTCTTTCACCATGGACGATGAGCGTGAACGGCCCTACCCGAGGATCACCGCCTTTGTAGTCAAGAACCAGTCTCTTGCTGCGGACGTCGAAAACTTTCACCAGAAAATTGTCGCGCAGAACGACGCCCCTCGAGTCTCCTGGCTTGTGGAAAGTGATGCTTGCTACGACTGGCTGATCGGTGTGTCCAATCTCAAGGTCCAACCAGTAGCCTTGACCCTCGAACGACAATGATGAGGTCGCGCGCCCTGTCGCGCAGATCGCCATAAGAGCAACGAAGAGGACTAAGTGTGCGAGCAACTTCATGCGAGCACCTGGGTCTAAGTTAAGTCGCGCCGCAAAGCGACGTCAGGACGGAATGATCAGGTCCTGCCGACAGTACGAGAGGGCCGAGACTGGCATGCAGGCAGCTTCGGGGTCTCAAAAGGCTCAGCGCGCTCCCAGCGTGCCCGCGGTCATGGCGCGTTCGGTGCGGCGTCGATCCAGGGCGCGAAACAGAACCAGCCCGATGGCTGCGTAACCCATGTCACGCACTGCCGCGCCAATGGCCGCC
Source organism: Pseudoxanthomonas sp. X-1 (assembly GCF_020042665.1). Classification (NCBI taxonomy): domain Bacteria; kingdom Pseudomonadati; phylum Pseudomonadota; class Gammaproteobacteria; order Lysobacterales; family Lysobacteraceae; genus Pseudoxanthomonas; species Pseudoxanthomonas sp. X-1. Next base: position 2,401,028 of record NZ_CP083376.1, on the reverse strand, counting down.
CCGACGCGGTAGCCCATGGTGAATGCATCGTCGGCGAAGTGTGTGGCTGGTGCGCCGAGCGAATGGACCAAAAGGGCGGCCACAAATACCGCCAGCAGGATCAACCGTTCGCGCTTCATGATTCCAACTCCTTGGAAAGGACCCCGGCACGCCGCCGGGCCCGACGACGCCAATCTACCTCAGTTCGCGGGCTCGGTGCCGCATCACCCCGCCGGCGCCAGCGCCGCCATCAGCCCCTTGGCCGCGTTGAACCGGTCGGCCGGCTCGGGCAGGGGCAGCTTGATCTTCAGCTTGCCCGGGCCGTCCATGGCGTAGATGCGGGGCTGCTTCTGGATCAGCTGGATGACGGTCATGGGGTCGACCTTGGGCTTGGCCTCGAACACGATGCGGCCGCCACTCTCGCCCAGCTCCAGCTTGCGGATGCCCAGCGCGTCGGCGCTGAGCTTGAGTTCGGCGGTGGCGAACAGGTGCTTGACCGGGTCGGGCAGCAGGCCGAAGCGGTCGATCATCTCGACCTGCAGCTCGCGCAGCTCGTCCACGTCGCGGGCGCTGGAGATGCGCTTGTACAGGGTCAGGCGGGTGTGCACGTCGGGCAGGTAGTCCTCGGGAATCAGGGCCGGCACGTGCAGGCCGATCTCGGCGCCGCGGGCTTCTTCGCCGACGTCCACGTCGGGCAGGTGGCCGCGGCGGATCGAGCGCACGGCGCGGTCCAGCAGCTCGGTGTACAGACTGAATCCGATCTCGGCCATCTGGCCGCTCTGGTCCTCGCCCAGCAGTTCGCCGGCGCCGCGGATCTCCAGGTCGTGGGTGGAGAGCATGAAGCCGGCGCCCAGTTCGTCCATCGAGGAGATCGCCTCCAGCCGGCGTCGCGCGTCGTCGGTCAGCGCGCGGGTTTCCGGCGCGACCAGATAGGCGTAGGAGCGGTGGTGCGAGCGGCCGACGCGGCCGCGCAGCTGGTGCAGCTGGGCCAGGCCGAAGCGGTCGGCGCGGTTGATGATGATGGTGTTGGCGTTGGGGATGTCGATGCCCGACTCGATGATGGTCGAGCACAGCAGCACGTTGAAGCGCTGCTTCTGGAAGCCCAGCATCACCTGTTCCAGCTCGCGCTCGGGCATCTGACCGTGGGCCACGCCGATGCGCGCCTCGGGCACCAGCGCCTGCAGGTCGCGCTGCATGCGGCCGATGCTCTCCACGTCGTTGTGCAGGAAGTACACCTGGCCGCCGCGGGCGAGCTCGCGCTGGAAGGCCTCGCGCAGCAGCGCCTCGTCCCAGACGGTGACGAAGGTCTGCACCGCCATGCGGTTGGCCGGCGGGGTGGCGATGATCGACAGGTCGCGCAGGCCGGCCATGGCCATGTTGAGCGTGCGCGGGATCGGCGTGGCGGTCAGGGTGAGCAGGTGCACGTTGGCGCGCATGGCCTTGAGCGCCTCCTTCTGGCGCACGCCGAAGCGCTGCTCCTCATCGACGATCACTAGGCCCAAATCCTTGAATTTGACGTCGGCCTGCAGCAGGCGATGGGTGCCGACGATCACGTCCAGCTGGCCCTCGGCCACCTTGGCCAGCTCGGCCTTGATCTCCTTGGTCGACTTGAAGCGCGAGAGCACTTCCACGCGCAGCGGCCAGTCGGCGAAGCGGTCGCGGAAGTTGCGGTAGTGCTGCTCGGCCAGCAGCGTGGTCGGCACCAGCACGGCCACCTGCTTGCCGGCGCTGGCCGCGGCGAAGGCCGCGCGCACGGCGACCTCGGTCTTGCCGAAGCCCACGTCGCCGCAGACCACCCGGTCCATCGGCTGGCTGCTGGCCAGATCGCGCAGCACGGCCTCGATGGCCGCGTGCTGGTCCGGCGTCTCCTCGAAGGGGAAGGTCGCGGCGAAGGGCTCGTACATGGCGCGGTCCACGTCCAGCGCCAGGCCGGCACGGGCCTGACGGCGGGCCTGGATTTCCAGCAGCTCTGCGGCCACGTCGCGCACCTTCTCCGCGGCGCGGCGCTTGGCCTTGGTCCAGGCCTCGCCGCCGAGCGAATGCAGCGGCGCGGTCTCCACCGAGGCGCCGGAGTAGCGGCTGATCAGGTGCAGCTGGGCCACCGGCACGTACAGACGGTCGCCCTTGGCGTACTCGATCTCCACGTACTCGGCCGGCATGCCGCCGGCCTCCAGCGTCACCAGGCCGCGGTAGCGGCCCACGCCGTGGTCTTCGTGCACGATCGGCGCGCCCTCGGACAGCTCGCCCAGGTCGCGGATGATCGCCTCGGGCTCCTTGCCGCTGCGGCGCCGGCGATGCGGCTGGTTGGCGCGCTCGGGGAACAGCTGGCGCTCGGTCAGCACCGCGATGCGCGGGGCCTCCAGGGCGAAGCCGTCTTCCAGCGGCGACACGGCGATGACGAACTTCAGCGGCGCGGCATCGCCGTCGCTGGCAGCGCGTCCGCCGAGGAAGGCGGTGAAGTCGGGGACCACCTGCGGCTTCAGCCCGGCCGACTGCATCACCTCCAGCAGCGCCTCGCGGCGGCCGGCCGAATCGGCCGCTACCAGCACGCCGCCGGGGTAGCCTTCGATGAACTGGCGCAGCGCCTGGCCGGCGGGCGCGTCGCGCGGGGCCAGCGGCAGCGGCGGCAGCGGGACCTCGCCCAGCGGCGCGGCGTCCTCCACGCGCGGATGCGTCGGCCCGCACAGCTCCACGCGCGGGCGCTGGTTGAGCAGCTCGCGCAGCGGGTTGGGCGCCAGGTACAGCTCCTCGGGCGGCAGCACCGGGTGCTCGACGTCGTGCCGGCGCTGCTCGTAGCGCGACTGCGCCTGCAGCCAGAACGCGTCGGCGTTGGCCAGCGCGGCATCGGCCAGCACCGGCAGCGCCTTGTCGCCCACGTAGTCGAACAGGGTGGCGGTCTGCTCGTAGAACAGCGGCAGGTAGTACTCGATGCCGGCCGGTGCCAGGCCGGACTTGAGGTCCTGGTAGAGGCTGCTGCGGCGCGTGTCCACGTCGAAGCGCTCGCGCAGCGCGTTCATCGCCTTCTCCACGCTGCGCGGGTCCAGCGGCACCTCGCGCCCGGGCAGGATGCGGATCGCCTCGGTCTTCTCCAGCGAGCGCTGGGTCTCCGGGTCGAAGGCGCGGATGGTGTCGATGCTCTCGTCGAACAGCTCGATGCGCAGCGGCGCCTTGGCGCCCATCGGATAGACGTCCAGCAGGCCGCCACGCACGGCGAAGTCGCCCGGGTCCTGCACCTGCGGCACGTTGCGGTAGCTGGCCGCCTCCAGCCGGCGCTTCTCGGTGTCGAAGTCCAGCTTCTCGCCGACTTTGTAGTCGAAGCTGCTGCCGGACATGCGCGCCACCGGCGCCAGGCGCTGCATCAGGGTCTGCACCGGCACGACGACGATGCCGCGCCCCAGGGTGGGCAGGCGGTTCAGCGCGGCCAGGCGCTGGGAGACGATGTCAGGATGCGGGCTGAAGCGGTCGTAGGGCAGGGTTTCCCAGTCCGGGAACGGCAGCACCGGCAGCGCGGCGTCGGGGCCGAGCAGGGTGTGCAGGTCCGATTCGATCTGGTGCGCGGCGTGGTTGTCCGCGGCGATGGCCAGCAGCGGGCCGTCGTGGGCGCGCGCGGCCTGGATCAGGTACCAGGCCAGGGCGGTCGGGGAGGCGGGGGCGCGCCACCAGGCGCGCGCGTGGCCGGCGCGAGGCAGCGGCGGGGAAGGGACGGGCTTGCTCATCAGCCGGGCATTTTAACGTGGCCGGCGAGCCCGGCCGCGTGACGCCGACGGCGCGGAACCTCCGGGCAGGGCGCGGCCGTCAGACCGGTCCGGCGGTCTCGGCGGGCAGGCGGCCGTCGGCGGTGTCCAGGTCCAGCACCACGCGCACCAACCCCTGGGCCGGGCGCTCGGGCAGGACGCGGAAGCCGAGCGACTTGACCAGCTGCAGCATCGGCTGGTTGTCGTCCTGCACATCGCCGCGCAGCTGGCGCAGGTTGCGCCCGCGCGCCCACTTCACCAGCCGGCGCATCAGATGGCGTCCGATGCCCTGGCCGGCGATGAAGCGGCTGACCAGCACGGCGTACTCGGCCTGCTGGCCTTCGGGCAGCACCCGCGCCCGGGCCACCGCGCCCACCAGCGCCTCGCCGGGCGGCAAGGGCTCGGCCGCCACCAGGGCGAATTCGGTTCTGGGGTCCGGACTGCACAGGCGCGCGGCCTGGTCCGCCGGAAGTTCGGCCATGGTCGTGAGGAAGCGCTGGCGGATCTCGATCGGTTCCAGCAGCTCGAATGCACCACGGATCGGCGCCGCATCCTCTTGCCGGATGGGGCGGATCAGCAGTTCCCGGCCGTCACGCAACCGGAAGTTCTCATGCCACGGCGGCAGTCGCTTTTGCCCGCTCATGGTCGCGATGCTGGCACGGGCCGGGTGAAGTCCGGATTGACATGGAAGATGAGGGCGCGGACACGGGATGGGTGGCCGGGAGAGCGGCGCATTTGGGTGACATGGCTTGGACACGGGTTGGTCGTCTGGCTGACACCCGTGCGCCGTTTGGGGCAGGACCTTGAGCCGTTCGCGTGGAAGCGCCTGGGTTCGCGCGTGCCCGGGAACGACGAGGGTGAGGTTCAAGGCGCGATGGCCGTGGTGAGCTTTCCAGCCTGAAGGCCGTGGCCAGGCGGGTTTGATGACCGTTGCGCGACGGGATCGGCGCTGACACGGCGCGGACGCAACTTCGCCCCTGCCGGTCATTGGCAGCGGCCAAGCCACGTCAACGACGGTGGCAACCACCACCGTCATCCCCGCGAACGCGGGACTCCATGGACGTCCAAGCGTTGCGCCTGCGGCGTTCGCCCATCGCCGCGCGGCGTTGGACCAGCGCCGCCGACATGCCACCCACACCGGACTGTCATGTCCCCGTCGTATTGCTGCAGCGCAGCGCCGATATGGTCGCTGGCCCCGTATCTGTGCCATCTCCCCATGACATCACGCCTCGCGTTCGCCTCGCGGCTGCCGGTGGTCCTGACCGTGCTGGCCGCGCCGCTGCACGCCCAGACCACCGATGGCGCCGCCGCCACCGATCCTTCCAAGCCCGCCGAGCTGTCGCAGATCGTGGTGTACGGCGATGGCGCCGTGCGCGCCGAGCAGACGGTCTCGGCCCAGGCCATCGACCTGCTGGCGCCGGGCAGCTCGCCGCTGAAGGCCATCGCCCGGCTGCCGGGCGTGGCGCTGCAGTCCTCCGATCCGTTCGGCACCTACGAGCTGGGCACGCGCCTGTCGGTGCGCGGCTTCAACCAGAGCCAGATGGGTTACACCCTGGACGGCGTGCCGCTGGGCGACATGTTCTACAACACCTGGAACGGCCTGCACATCAGCCGCGCCATCGCCGCCGAGAACATCGACCGAGTGGTGTTCGCCCAGGGCGCCGGCGGGCTGGGCGTGGCCTCGACCAGCAACCTGGGCGGCAGCCTGCAGTTCCATTCGCGGCCGCTGGAGGACAAGGCCGGCGGCGAGGTGGCCGCGACCTATGGCAGCGACGCGACCACGCACGTCTTCGCCCGCGCCGAGACCGGCCAGCTGTCCACCGGCACGCGCCTGTCCATCTCCGGCGTCTACCACGACGCGGACAAGTGGAAGGGCAGCGGCACCCAGCCCGACCGCAAGCTCAACACCAAGTGGGAGCAGGAGATCGGCCGCGCCACGCTGACCACCTGGGTCAACTACTCGCTGCACCGCGAGCGCAACTACGCCGACCTCTCGCCGGCCACGCTGCGCACCATCGGCTACGACCTGGACTTCCTGGCGCCGGACTACGCCACGGCGATCCTGCTCTCGCAGGTCGATGCGAACCGCAAGGCCGCCGCCGCGCGCAAGCCGCTGCCGTTCCCGTCGGCCGGCACGCAGTTCCCGGCGCCGTACAAGACCGTCAACGACACCTATTACGACAGCGGCGGCATCCGCCGCGACTGGCTGGGCGCCAGCACGCTGGAAGTGCCGGTGGGCGACTGGCTGAGCCTCAAGGGCACCTACTACCGTCACACCGACAAGGGGTCGGGCGGCATCTATACGCCGGCGGTGTTCAGCCCCGATGGTTTCCCGCTGTCGGTGCGCACCACCGAATACGGCGTGGACCGCGATGGCGCGCTGCTGGAGGCCACCGCCACGCTGGGCGCGCACAGCGTGCAGGCGACCTACTGGTATGAGGACAACCGTGGCTCGACCGATCGCAACTACTACGCGGCCAGTCTGAGCCACCGCCCGGACGTGACCGACTTCCTCTCCGATCCGTTCCGCAGCGACTTCCTCACCGACCTCACCACCATCACCAACCAGGTGTCGCTGAGCGATCGCTGGTCGGTCAACGATCGGCTGACCATCGACGCCGGCTTCAAGGGCGCCAAGGTGCGCAACGGCATCGTCACCCGGGCCGGCACGCCGTTCATCAATGGCCATATCGAGGCCAAGGACTGGTTCCAGCCGCAGGTGGGCGCGGCCTGGCGCGTGGGCGGCAGCGAGTTCTTCGCCAACTATGCCGAGAACATGCGTGCCTTCCAGAGCTCATTCCGCGGGCCATTCGGCACCACCCAGGCGGGATTCGAGGCGATCCGCGGCACGCTCAAGCCGGAGACCTCGCGCACGGTGGAGGGCGGCTGGCGCTTCGATGCCGATGCGCTGCGCGGCTCGCTGACGCTGTACCACGTCAAGTTCGAGAACCGCCTGCTGGCGGCCTTCAGCTCGGCCAACATCCTGGGCAATCCCAGCGTGCTGCAGAACGTGGGCAGCGTCACCAGCCAGGGCGTGGAGGCCGGCCTGACCTGGCGCATCGACCCGGCGCTGTCGCTGATCGGCTCCTATTCCTACAACGACAGCCAGTACGACGACGACACCGTCAACGGCACCACCACGGTGCCCACGCGCGGTGTGCGGCCGGTCGACACGCCCGAGCAGCTGGCCAAGCTGGAGCTCAACTACGACAACGGCACGCTGTTCGGCAACCTGTCCGGCGCCTACACCTCCAAGCGCAACGTGACCTACACCGGCGATGTCACCACGCCCGGCTACACCCTGGTCGATGCGACGCTGGGCTACCGCCTCGCCGGCGGGATCTGGGACAACAGCGAGATCCAGCTCAACGCCACCAACCTGCTGGACAAGCGCTATATCGCCGCGCTGGGCTCGGGGCAGTTCTTCAACACCGCCGCCTCGCTCAACAACACGATGCAGGCCGGCGCGCCGCGGCAGGTGTTCGTGACCCTGCGCAAGAAGTTCTAGGCGTCAGTCCGGCTGCCGCAGCCATTCCAGCCGGGTGGTCGCGCCGGCCTCGCCCAGGGCCTGCTGCAGCTGCGGCAGGGCCGGGGCGATGGCCTGCTCGAACTGCCAGGGGGCGTTGATCATCAGCATGCCGCTGCCGGCCAGCCGCAGTGGCGAATCGTCGGCGCGCACCTGCAGCTCGGCCAGCCAGACCGAGCGCGCCGGCAGCGCGGCGGCCTTGCGCAGGAAGGGCTGCAGCGTGCGCCGCTGCTTGATCGGGTACCAGACCGCGAAGCTGGCGCCGGGCCAGCGGGCCAGGCCCTCGCGCACGGCGGCGATGATCTGCGGATACTCGGCGTCCTGCGCCTCGTAGGGCGGGTCGATCAGCACCAGGCCACGGCCGTACTTGACCTGGCCGATGCGCGGCGGCAGCAGGGCCTTGATCGCGCCGTAGCCGTCGCGCGCATGCACCGCCACGCGCGCGTCACGGTGGAACAGCTCGCGCAGGGCCTGGGCCTCCTCGGGCTGCAGTTCGCAGGCGGCCAGGCGGTCGCCCTCGCGCAGGTGCTGGGCCACCAGCAGCGGCGAGCCGGGGTAGGCCACCAGCGCGCCGACCGGGTTGTGCGCCTGCACCGCGCGCAGGTAGGCCTCGATGCTGGGGTGCAGCTGCGGCTGGCCGAACAGCTTGAACACCCCGTGCTCGGCCTCGGAGGTCTTGCGCGCCTCCGGCGAGGCCAGCAGGTAGTGGCCGCGCCCGGCGTGGGTGTCGAGCACGAAGTAGGGGCTGTCCTTGCGGTTCAGCGCCTCCAGCAGGTTGACCAGGACCAGGTGCTTGAGCACGTCGGCGTGGTTGCCGGCATGGAAGGCGTGTCGATAGTTCATGCGCGCAAGGATAGAGCGCGCGGCAGGGCACGGCTATGCTGCGCGCCATGCCCAAGGTCCTGGTCGTGGAAGACGAGCCTGCCATCGCCGACGCGGTGCTCTATGCGCTGCGCAGCGAAGGCCTGCAGGCCGAGCACGTGGCGCTGGCGCGCGAGGTGGTGCCGCGCCTGCGCGGCGGCGGCATCGACGTGGTGGTGCTGGACGTCGGCCTGCCCGACGGCAGCGGTTTCGAGGTGTGCCGGCAGCTGCGCGCCTTCAGCCAGGTGCCGGTGCTGTTCCTGACCGCGCGCAACGACGAGATCGACCGCGTGCTGGGCCTGGAGCTGGGCGCGGACGACTACGTGGCCAAGCCGTTCTCCCCGCGCGAGCTGGTGGCGCGCGTGCGCGCCCGCCTGCGCCGGCCGGCCAGCGCGGCGCCGGCCGAGCGCGCGCAAGGCGCGTTCACCATCGACCACGAAGGCCATCGCATCCGTTTCCGCGACCAGCCGCTGGACCTGACCCGTTACGAATACGCGCTGCTGGCCGCGCTGCTGCAGCGCCCCGGCGCGATCCTCAGCCGCGCCCAGCTGATGGACCGCGGCTGGGACCGCGATGCCGACAGTGCCGACCGCACCGTGGATACGCACATCAAGACCCTGCGCGCCAAGCTGCGCGCGGCCGGCGCGCAGCCCGATCCGGTGCGCACGCACCGGGGGCTGGGCTACTCGCTGGAGCTCTAGCCGATGAAGCTGGGCCTGCGGCTGTTCCTGGGGTTCTTCCTGATCACCGGCCTGGCGGCGTTCTTCGTCATGCGCGTGTTCGTGGACGAGGTCAAGCCGGGCGTGCGCCAGGCGATGGAGTCCACGCTGGTGGACACGGCCAACGTGCTGGCGGTGATGGCCGCCGAGGATCTGGCGGCCGGGCGCATCGGCCAGGGCCGCTTCGCGCGCGACATGGATCTGGCGTTCCAGCGCGAGGTCGACGCGCACATCTGGCAGATCCCGAAGAAGCGCGTCGACTACCGGGTCAGCATCACCGACGCGCGCGGGGTGGTGGTGTTCGACTCGCGCGGACAGGACCTGGGCCGCGACAATTCGCGCTGGAACGATGTCTACCGCACGCTGCGCGGCCAGTACGGCGCGCGCTCCAGCCCTGAGGCGCCGGACGACCAGGTCCACACGGTGATGCACGTGGCCGCGCCGATCTATGCGCCGGGCGACGCGTCGCGGCGGCTGATCGGCGTGCTGACGCTGTCACAGCCCAACCGCACCTTCGAGCCGTTCATCGCCGCCAGCCAGCGCAGCATCCTGCGGCGCGGCGGCTGGCTGGTGGGGCTGTCGGTGCTGATCGGCGTGCTGATGACCTGGTGGCTGGCGCGCGGCATCGGCCGCCTCAACCGCTATGCGCAGGCGGTCAGCGCCGGCCTGCCGGTGCCCCCGCCGAAGCCGCGGCGCGACGAGATCGGAGACCTGGGCCGGGCGCTGGAGACCATGCGTCGCAAGCTGGAAGGCAAGGACTACGTCGAGCAGTACGTGCAGTCGCTGACCCACGAGATGAAGAGCCCGCTGGCCGGCATCCGCGGCGCCGCGGAACTGCTGCAGGAGCCGCTGCCGGAGGCCGAGCGCCAGCGCTTCGCGCGCAACATCCTGGACCAGCAGCAGCGGCTGACCGAGACCATCGACAAGCTGCTGGCGCTGGCCGAGGTCGAACAGCATGGCTGGCTGCAGACGCGCGCGCCGGTGGCGGTGGCGGACCTGTTCGCGCAGGTGGCCGCGGCCATGGCGCCGCGCCTGCGGGCCGTCGAGGTCGCGCTGGAAACGCAGGCCGAGGAGGGCCTGGTGGTGCAGGGCGATGCCTTCCTGCTGCGCCAGGCGCTGGCCAATCTGCTGGACAACGCGCTGGCGTTCTCGCCGCGGGGTGGACGGATCGTCCTGTCTGCGCGTTCCGGCGAGGGCCTGGTGGTGCTGCGCGTGCGCGATGCCGGACCGGGCGTGCCGGACTATGCGCTGGAGCGGGTGTTCGAGCGGTTCTACTCGCTGCCCGCGCCAGGCAGCGGGCGTCGCGGCACCGGGCTGGGGTTGCCGTTCGTGCGCGAGGTGGTGCGCCTGCACGGGGGGCGGGTTGCGCTGCGCAACGGCGAGGAGGGTGGCGCGGTGGCGACGGTGGAGTTGCCTGTTGCCTGAGGGAGCGTTGAGCGGCGGCTGAAGGGTCTCCGCGAAGCGCACCCCTCCCGGCCTCCCCCTGCGCTTCGCGCAAAGAGGAGGGGCAGGTCGCTTGCGCTGGTCGCGCGAAGGGGAGGGGCGAAGCGCTCGCGTCAGGCGGGCTTGCGGAAGCGGTAGTGGCCGACCATCCACTCGCTGCCGCCGGCGTAGCCGAACAGTTCGGCGCAGGCCATCCAGAACATGCGCCAGCGCTGGTACCAGCGCGCCGCCTCGGCCACGCCGTAGGTCTGGCGCATCAGGCCCATGATCTGGTCGCGGTGCGCGTCCTGGTTGGCCAGCCAGGCGTTGGCGGTCTTCTCGTAGTGGGTGCCGGGCAGCAGCCAGCGCTCCTCCAGGGTCAGCGCCTCCTGGAACTGCAGCAGCGTGTCGGCCGCCGGCATGAGCCCGCCGGTGAAGAAGTGCCGTCCCATCCAGTTGTCCTCGCCCTCGGTCTGGAACAGATAGGCCAACTCGCGGTGGCAGAAGATGTGCACGAACAGCTTGCCGCCCGGCTTGAGCCAGCCGGCCACGCGCTCCATCAGCGTCTGGTAGTTGCGCATGTGCTCGAACATCTCGATCGACACCACGCGGTCGAACATGCCCTGCGGCAGCTGCAGCGTGTTGACGTCGCAGGTGATGACCTCGACGTTGAAGATCGCGCGCTCGCGGCAGCGCGCCTCGATGAACTCCTTCTGCGGGCGCGAGTTGGACACCGCGGTGATCATGGTCCTCGGATAGCGCTCGGCCATCCACAGCGTCAGCGACCCCCAGCCGCAGCCGAGCTCAAGGATGCGGCTGGCATTGGCCAGATCGGCGCGCTCGCCGTACAGGCGCAGCATCTTCTCCTCGGCCTGGGTCAGCTCGGTGGTGTGCTCGTCCCACAGGCAGCTGCTGTACTTCAGGTGCTTGCCCAGGCACAGGCGGAAAAACTCAGGCGGGAGCTCGTAGTGCTGGCGGTTGGCGGCCTGGGTCTCCACCGCGATCGCGTCCAGGCGCAGCGCGTCGAGCAGCGCCTGCTGGCGCTGGCGCACGGCCTCGGCGCCGCCGCGGCGTTCCTCCTTCAGGCGCTGCGCGCACTGGCGGCGGATGCCCAGGCGCAGCAGCGGGTCGGGCAGGCGGCCGGATTCGGCCAGGCGCGTGGCGAGGCTTTCGCGCGAGGCGTCGTGTTCGGGCAGGGGGCGGGCGGCGGACATCGGCAACTCCAGGGGGATTCAATGCGTGTGATGGGATCTGTCGCGAATGCGGGGCGTTGGAACGCGCGCGTCCTGCGTCATGGGGCGCGCCCGTGAGGTCGAGCGCTCAGCCGCCAAGGCCCCTCTCCCGTCATTCCCGCGAACGCGGGAATCCAGAGGCTTTCTGGCGGGAAGGCAACGTCCATGGGTTCCCGCTTGCGCGGGGACGACGAGGTGCTGTTGGCCGCGTCCATCTGGAAGTCCATGAAGCCTACGCCTTCGGCGGACGCGGAAAGAAGGCGCTGACCCGACGCTGGTAGCGCGCGTAGTCCTCGCCGCGGCTGCGCAGCGACTGGGCTTCGGTGAAGGGAATGCCGGTGAGCCGATACAGAAAGGCCAGCATCAGCACCGGGCCGCTGAAGGCGGCCAGCAGCCAGCCCCACGGCAGGCCGACGGCCAGCAGCACATAGGCGAACCAGTGCACCCACTCGAAGAAGTAGTTGGGATGGCGCGACCACGCCCACAGGCCGGCGTCGCAGGTGCGGCCCTTGTGCGCGGGATCGCGCTTCCACGCGGCCAGCTGGCGATCGGCCACGCTTTCGCCGGCCACGGCCACCAGCCACACCGCGATCCCGGCCGCCGTCCAGCCCGAGAACGCGGCGCCGTGGTTGTGCGCCACGATCCAGAACGGCAGCGACAGCAGCACGATCATCAGCGCCTGGGCCAGGAAGAACAGCAGGAACTTGCCCTGGTGGTCGTGCCAGTGCTGGCGCAGGTATGCGTAGCGGCCGTCCTCGTGCGCATCGCCGAACACGCGCCGGCCCAGATGCCAGGCCAGGCGCAGTCCCCAGGCCCCGCCCAGCAGCGCGACCAGTGCACGCGGCAGGGCCGCACCGTTCGCCGCCAGGGCGTAGTACACCGCGCTGGCGGCCATGCCGGCGGCCCAGACCACGTCGACCACGCCGGCGTTGCGCGTGCGGCGCTGCCACAGCCAGGCCAGCACCATGGCCACCAACGCCACCAGCAGCACATGCAGGATCAGCCAGCCGTTCATGCGCCTGCCAACGCGTAGGGATACTGCATGGCGCGCGCGCCGGGGCGGGTCAGCCACAGCTGCACATCGCCGATGGAGCGCTCCAGGAAGCCGGCCTCGCAATAGGCCAGGTAGAACACCCACATGCGGATGAAGCGCGCGTCGTAGCCCAGGGCGCGGACCTCGTCGAGCCGGCTGGTGAAGCGCGCGCGCCAGGCGCGCAGGGTCAGCGCATAGCTGGGGCCGATGTCTTCCAGGTTGAACAGGCGCAGGTCGCTGGCCTTGGCCATCGCCCCGGTCATCGCCGCGACCGAAGGAATGAAGCTGCCCGGGAAGATATGCCGCTTGATGAAGTCTACCGAATCGCGCGCCTGCACATAGCGGTGGTCCTCGATGGTGATGGCCTGGATCAGCGCCTGGCCATCGTGGGCCAGCAGGTCGCCGACTTTGGCGAAGTAGGTGTCCAGGTACTGATGGCCGATGGCCTCGATCATCTCGATCGAGACCAGCCGGTCGAAGCGACCCTCCAGGTCGCGGTAGTCGCGCATCAGCAGGGTGATGCGGTCCTGCAGCCCGGCCTGCGCGATGCGCTGCGCGGCCAGGTCGTGCTGCTCGCGCGAGATCGTGGTGGTGGTGACATGGCAGCCGTAGCGCCCGGCCGCATGCAGCGCGAAGCCGCCCCAGCCGGTGCCGATCTCCACCACGCGGTGCTGCGGCCCCAGCTGCAGCTTCTGGCAGATGCGGTCGAGCTTGCGGGTGGCGGCGACCTCCAGCGACTCGTCCTGGTCCTCGTAGATGGCCGAGGAGTACATCAGGTTCTCGTCCAGGAACAGCGCGAACAGCGCATTGCCCAGGTCGTAATGCGCGGCGATGTTGCGCCGGCTGCCGCGGCGGGTGTTGCGCGCGCAGGCGTGCAGCAGCCTCATCGCGGCGCCGCCCAGGCGCGCGGTGCCGCTGTCCATGGCGTCGAGCAGGTCGCGGTTGCGCACCAGCAGGCGCATCAGCGCGACCAGGTCGTCGCAGTCCCACAGTCCCTCCATCCAGGCCTCGCCGGCGCCGACGCTGCCGTTCAAGGCGGCCATGCGCCAGAACGCCGGGTCGTGGACGCGCAGGTGGGCGCTCAGCGGCGCCGGCTCGTCCGCCGCGCAGTGGCCGAGCACGTGCATCTGGCCGGCCTCCTCGAGCACCAGCCGACCGCCGCGCAGCTGGCCCAGGGTGTCGAGCAGGCGGCGGCGCAGCAGACGCTCGACGAAGCTGCCGGAATCGGCCGGCGTGCTGGCGGCCGGTGTGGTGGACGCGTCGAGTCGGGTCATGGGGCGGCCCTCTTGTCGGGATGGTCGTGGACGGGATTGCCGCGCAGCCACAGGCGCAGCGCATGCCAATGGATGCCGACGATCACCTGCAGGGTCATCAGCGGATAGCGCAGCAGCGCCGCGGCCATGCGCCGGCCGGTCATCGGCCGGCGCCGCAGGGTCAGGGTGGCGTCGAAGCGTCGCGCGTGGCCGCCCTGTGGATCGGGCGGGCACAGCACGTCCATATGCACGCGCAGCGCCTGCCCCGGCACATCGAAGCGCCAGCGGTAGTCGTGTTCCATCGCCATGAACGGCGAGACATGGAAGCGCTTGTCGAAGCGCCACTGCAGGAACTCGCCGTCGACCGTGGCCTGCGCCACCGGCAGCACATAGGCATGGCGCTGCTTCCACGGCGTATTGGTGATCTGCGCCACCAGCGTCTCCAGCGTGCGGCCGTCGGCGGCGAAACAGTAGTAGAACGTCACCGGATTGAAGCTGTAGCCGAAGGTGCGCAGGTGGGTGAGCATGCGGATCGGGCCGCGCGGCCGCTGGCCGGTGCGCGCCTCTACCAGGTCGCGCACCGCCTGATCCAGCGGCACCACGGCATCGCCGAGGAAGTCCGCGCGCCGGAACTCGACAACGTTGCGGCGCTCGCGCGACCACAGCCAGCGCCCGGCGAACACGCGCTCCAGTTCGTCCAGGTCCAGGTAGGCCATGAACAGCGGCCAGGTGAAGGCATGCGGCCTGGGCGCGTGGCGGCGATGGCGCACGCGGCCTACGTACAGCGCGCTCGCCAGCGCGCTCGACGCGGCATCGCGCGCGCGACCATCGGCACGCGCACTTGCATCGTGCGCGTGGCTCGGGGCCGAAACCGTTTCGCGGGCCTGGCTCACGGCCATGGCGATCCCAGTGCGCGGGCCACGTCCAGCCCGCTGCGCAGCCCGTCTTCGTGGAAGCCGAAGCCCCAGCCGGCGCCCGCGTGCCACACCTGGCCGCGCCCCTGGATGCGCGGCAGCGCCGCCTGCGCGGCCACCGAGGCGGCGGTTTGGTGCGGATGGCGGTAGCGCATCCGGCGCAGCACGCGCGCCGGGTCGATGAGCGCGTCCTGGTTGAGGCTGACGATGAAGGGCACCGGCGCGTCCAACGACTGCAGGGCGTTCATCCAGTAGCTCACCGTGCAGGTGTCGCCGTCCTGCTCGGGCAGCCGCGCATTCCACGCCGCCCAGGCGCGCCGGTCGCGCGGCAGCACGCGCGCATCGGTATGCAGCACGGTGTCGTTGTCCTGGTAGGTGACCGCGCCGAGCACCGCGCGCTCCTCCTGATCGGCGTCCTCCAGCAGCGCCAGCGCATCGTCGGCGTGACAGGCCAGCACCACGGCATCGAAGTCCTGCTCGCCCGCGGCGGTCCGCAGCCGCACGCCCTGCGCCTGGCGCTTCACACCGTGCACGGGCGTGGCCAGCTGCACCTCCACGCGCCAGGCTTGCCGCAGCGCCTGCACATAGCGGTTCGAGCCGCCGCTGACCACGCGCCAGGGCGGCCGCCCGGTCAGCTGCAGCATGTGGTGGTTGTGCATGAAGCGCACCAGGTGCTGCATCGGGAAGTCGAGGATCGTCCTGGCCGGCGAGGACCACAGCGCCGAGGCCATCGGCACGATGTGCGCGTCGCGGAAGGCGGCCGAGTAGCCGTTCGCGGCCAGGTACTCGCCCAGCGTCGGGCCAGGCGCAGGCTGGGCCAGCACCTGCGGCGCCTGGCGATAGAAACGGCGCAGGTCGCCCAGCATCCGCCAGAACGTCGGGCTGACCAGGTTGCGCTTCTGGCAGAACAGGCCGGCCAGCGTGCCGGCGTTGTATTCCAGCCCGCTGCGCGCATCGCTGACCGAGAAGCTCATCGTGGTCGGCTGCGAGGCCACGCCCAGCGTGTCGAACAGGCGCGACAGCAGCGGGTAGTGGAGCGGATTGAACACGATGAAGCCGGTATCGACCGCGTAATGCCGCCCTTCGATCTCGATCTCGTGGGTGTGCGTATGCCCGCCCAGATAGTCGCCGGCCTCGAACAGCGTCACCTGATGACGCTGCGACAGGCCCCAGGCCGCGCCCATGCCGGCGATGCCGCCGCCGACCACCGCGATGCGGCTCATCGCGTGCCCCGCGCGCGACGCAGCAGTCCGGGCGGCACCGGCTTGAGGTCGCGCACCAGGCCCAGCCACGCCATCAGCTTGAGCCCGTACCAGGTCAGGTCCACCTCCCACCACACGAAGCCCTGCCGCGCCGAGCCGGGGAAGTGATGGTGGTTATTGTGCCAGCCCTCGCCGAAGGTCAGCAGCGCCAGCAGCGCGTTATTGCGGCTGTCATCGCGCGTGTCGAAGCGGCGCGAGCCGAAGCGGTGCGCCAGCGAGTTGATCGTGACCGTGGCATGGAACAGCACCACCGTGGAGACGAAGAACCCCCACACCAGCAGCTGCGGCCCGTTGGTGTGCAGCGAGGGCGCCCAGCGCTCCAGCGCCATGCCCAGCGCGAACAGCCCGGCGGCCAGCAGCACCGGCAGCAGCAGGTCGAAGCGGTCGATGAAGCGCAGCTCGGGGAAGCGACGCAGGTCCGGGATCGCGGCCCAGTCGGTGCGGAAACCGCGCGGGGTCAGGAACCAGCCCATGTGGCTCCACCAGAAGCCATGCTGGCGCGGCGAATGCGGATCGTCCGGCGTATCGGTGACCCGATGGTGGTGGCGATGGTGCGCGGCCCACCACAGCGGGCCACGCTGCACGCTCATCGCGCCCAGCGCGGCGAAGGCCGCCTGCACCGGGCGCGAGGTCTTGAACGCCTTGTGCGCGAAGTAGCGATGGTAGAAGGCGGTGATCGCGAACATGCGCGCCGCGTACAGCGCCACCGCGGTGGCGACGGCGAACCACGACCAGCCCACCCAGAACACGCCCAGGCACATCAGGTGCAGGAAGATGAAGGGCACCGCGCGCAGCCAGTCGATGCGGTCGGCCCGGGCCGCATCCAGCGGCGTGTCCGCGGCGGTGTCGAACCAGCGCCGCAGCGCCTGCCACCAGCGCGCGCGGGCGGCGGGCGGGGCAGGGGAGGCGGGCGCGTCGGCGAGAGCCGGGTCTGGCACGAAGACTCCTTCAGGCAAGGCGTGAGGAGATGTACGTGGCACGCACCCTCCCGGATGCAGGGGTCAGCTGCCCAGCGTCAGCGCGGTGATGGCGCCCTTGGCGACGACCGGGCCGGTGGCCACGCCGCCCGGGGCGCCGCCTGGCGGTTCCATCGTCACGGCCAGCAGGGCGTCGGCGCGCAGCAGCTTGCGCATCGGCTCGGGCAGGACATGCTCGACCGGGTGCTCGGGATCCATCACGCCCATCGAGATCGGCTTGCCGCCCTTGGGGATGATCCACAGCTCCGGCACGCGCCCGTCCTGGTGCATCGGCTGCATCGGCATGATGGTCATCCGCCCATTGCGTGCGTCCATGGTCGCCACGTAGCCGGTGCTGCCGTCGTCCTGGGCCAGGGTGGAGACCATCTGCGGCATGCCACTGGCCGCGGGCGACTGCTGCGCCACCGGCGGCGGCTGCGGGGCCGGCGGCACGTTGCGCAGGGTGGACACCAGCGCCAGCACCGCCACCACGGCGGTGGCCAGGCTGCCGATGCCGACGCTGCGCCACAGGCCCAGGTTGTTCCAGAAGCCGGTCGGGGCGGCCGTGGTCGCGGACGAGGCGGGCATCACGGCCGCGTCGGGCAGCGCCAGCGCAGCCCGCAGCCGCGCCCAGACATAGTCGGGCACCGCCACCGGCTGCAGCTCTTCGAGCAGCGGCGCCAGATGCGCCTCCCATTGCGCCACCTCGGCGGCGAATGCCGGATCGTGGGCGATGCGCGCTTGCACCTGCGCCCGCTGCGCCTGGTCGAGCACGCCCAGCACGTACTCGCCGGCCTGTGGCCCGTGGTCCGGCGGATCCTGTTCGAAGGTGTCGGCGCGAGTGTTCATCGTTCCAGGCACGCCTTGAGCTTGGCCAGGCTGCGGCGGATCCAGCTCTTCACCGTGCCCAGCGGGGTCTGGCTGCGCGTGGCCAGCTCCTCGTAGGTACAGCCCTCGAAGAAGGCGGTGCGGATCAGCGTGCGCCGCTGCGGCTCCAGTTCCTCCAGGCAGACGTCCAGGCCGTGGGCCTCCAGGGCGGCGTCGGCGAGCTGTTCGGCGCCGGGGGCGTCGTCGACCAGCTCAGGCCCCAGGTCGATGGGAACCGACTGGCGCTCGTTGCGACCAGCGCGCAGGCGGTCGATGGCGCGGTTGCGCGCCAGCATCGACAGCCAGGTCAGCGCGCCGGCCTTGCCCGGATCGAACTGCACCGCCTTGCGCCAGACATTGGTGTAGACCTCCTGCAGCACGTCCTCGGCCTCGCTGCGCTGGGTCAGCACGCGCAGGCACACGGCGTACAGGCGCGGCGAAGTCGCCTTGTACAGGCGCTCGAACGCAAGATGGTCGCCGCGGGCCGTGGCCAGCAGTAGCTGGTCGGCATCGTCGGCCTGGATGTCGCGTTCGGGGAAATCCGCCATGCGGCGCGCGTCTTCTGGAGAGGGGGCGGAAAGTGCGGCAGATCCTACGGGGCGCCCCGTTAATGCGGTCTCGACACGTTCACCCGGCCCGGTTGCGCTGCCACAGGAACAGTCCCGCTCCGGCGAGCAGGAGCAGCCATTCGCCCACCACCAGCCCCAGGGTCGTGCCGCCCGGCAGCCCGTAGCGCGCGATGGCATAGGCGCGCCAGGCCACGATGGGCGCATAGAAGAGCAGGGCCAGGACCAGGCCGTTGCGCGGCTGCCGGCTGCGCGCGAAGTAGGCGAACAGCAGCCCGATGCCGAACTCCATGCCGCCATAGACCGCCAGGAACTCGGTCTGACCGGCCGGCGTGAGCCCGGTGAATCCCACCGCCTGCGCGGTGCTGTCAGGCGCCAGAGTGCACCACAGCGCCAGGGCGATGTAGAGCAGCGCGTTGAGCCACAGGTAGGCATTGACCATGTCGCGTTTCCTCCACAATCCAGGGGAACGTGCCGTCGCTCCGGCACGGCAGGCGCGATGACCATGACAGGCTCAGTGCGCATGGCGCGTCAGCAGCATGGGGGGGCATGCCGAAGCCGGGATCGTGTACGCGTCCAACAAGGGCTTCAAGACGGCAGACATCGGCATCGGCTCCGGGGGCGACACCGGGGATTACGTCGGCGACGGCGGCGCGGATGCAGGGCGGCACCTTCCGACGCCCGCCGGCGGCGTTGTCCGATGGGCTGGGGCAGCGCCACGCGCGAGCCTGAGGCCCTCCGGACACCGAGGGACGAGACAATGCGACACCGATGCGCGCTGTTGCTGCTGTTGAGCCTGGCCGCCGACCACGCCGGGGCACAGGCGGTCCATCGCTGCGCCGCCGCGCAAGGCGTGGCCTATCAGGAGGCGCCCTGCGCCGGCCTGCCGCTGCAGACCTGGGTGCGGGCCGAGCTGGTCGCCGTGCCGGGCCCGCCCCTGGACCGGGACGAGGCGCAGCGCAGGATCGAAGTGACGCGGAAGGCCTGGCAGGCCTCGCTGGCCAAGGCCGCACCTCGCGCCACCTCGCGGGCACGCTCCGCGCGTGGCGCCAGGTCGAGGCAGGCGCCGGTGCGGATCCCGAGGGCCGATGCCTGCGAGCGCGCCCGCGCGGCGCGCGCCGCGGCCCATGCGCGGCGCGGCCTTCACTGGTCCTTCGACGATGCCTCGCGCTGGGATGCGGCGGTGTTCAAGGTGTGCCGCTGGGGCTGACGCAAAGCGACCCGCCGCGTGGCCCCTGGGGGCACACGCGGCGGGCCGCAGCGTTCAAGCCGCCGGGCTTCAGTTCAGGCCCGGCACCTCGTTGGGGCGCAGGTCGAACACCAGCACTTCGGCGCCCTGGCCCTTGGCCAGGCTCAGCGTGCCGGCATCGCGCACACGCACGCCGTCGCCCTCGTGCAGGGCCTGGCCGTCGAGCTCGATCGAACCGCGGGCCACGTGGACATAGGCGTGGCGATCGTCGCCCAGCGTCAGCAAGGCGCTCTCCTCGCCGTCGAACAGGCCGGCGTAGACGCGCGCGTCCTGGCGGATCTCCAGCGAGCCCTGCGCGCCATCGGGCGAGATGATCAACCGCAGGCGGCCGCGCTTCTCGGCCTCCGGGAAGGACTTCTCCTGGTAGCGCGGCGGCGCGCCGGTCACGTTGGGCACGATCCAGATCTGCAGGAAGTGCACGTTCTCACGATCCGAGCCGTTGAACTCGCTGTGCGCCACGCCGGAGCCGGCGCTCATCAGCTGCACGTCGCCCGGGCGGATGACCGAGCCGCTGCCCATGGAGTCCTTGTGCGCCAGCGCGCCTTCCAGCACGTAGGAGAAGATCTCCATGTCGCGGTGCGGATGGGTGCCGAAGCCCTGGCCCGGGGACACGCGGTCGTCATTGATCACGCGCAGGTCGGAGAAGCCGACGAACTGCGGGTTGTAGTAGTGGCCGAAGGAAAACGTGTGGCGCGAGTTGAGCCAGCCGTGGTTGGCGACGCCGCGCTTGTCGGCCCGGATGATGTCGTGCATGGGGTACGCCTCGCTGTTGTTCTGGATGGGAGATGAGGGCTGGGCCTCACCGTGGGAGCATCCTACTGTCGCCATTGAATGCTATAAATCAGTCTTTGATGGAAATACTGTCAGCACAGAGATGACAATCAACGCACTCGAAGACATGCGTGTGTTCCAGGAAGTGGTGGACACCGGCAGCTTCACCGCCGCGGCCGAGCGCGTGGGCACCTCCAAGCAGCTGGTCAGCCGGCGCATCGCCGCGCTGGAGGCGCGCCTGGGCGTGCGCCTGCTCAACCGCACCACGCGCAAGCTCAGCCCCACGCCGCTGGGCCTGGCCTATCTGGAACACGCGCGCGAGATCGTCGCCGCCGTGGACCAGGCCGAAATGGCCATCTGCCAGCAGGGTGGGGCGCGCCCGCGCGGCACGCTGCGCATCAGCGCGCCGATGTCCTTCGGCACCCTGCACCTGGGACCGGTGCTGCCGGCCTTCCTCGCCGACTATCCAGAGGTCAGCGTGGAGCTGGAGCTCAGCGACCGCGCGGTCGACCTGGTGGGCGAGGGGTTCGACGTGGCGCTGCGCATCGGCGCGGTGGCCGAGTCCACGCTGGTGGCCCGGCGCCTGGGCGCGCTGCGCATGGTCACCTGCGCCAGCCCCGCCTACCTGCAGCGGGCCGGCACGCCGCACCAGCCCGCGCAGCTGCGCGACCACGCCTGCCTGCTGTACGGCCACGGCCGCACCAGCCAGTGGCACTACGCGCGCGAAGGCCGCGCGCTGTCGGTGGAAGTGTCCGGCCGCCTGCACGCCAACAACGGCGAAGTGCTGGTGCAGGCCGCGCTCGCCGGCCACGGCCTGGTGCACCTGCCGGCCTTCCTGCTGGACGATGGCCTGGCCGATGGCCGGCTGGTGCCGGTGCTGGAGGAATTCGAACCGGCCCCCAGCGCGATGAACGCCCTCTATCCCCAGCACCGCCAGGCCTCGCTGCTGGTGCGCGCCTTCGTCGACTTCCTCGTCGAACGCTTCGCACCCGCGCACGCCCCGTAAGCCGCATTCCGGTCCAATCGGCTTGAGCGGATTCGATCGGCACGCACGTGCGGTAGTTACGTGGGCACAGAAGCTTCTGCCCTCTCCCTTTCGCCGCAGGCGAAAGGAAGGGTTGGGGAGGGGTGTTCTTCGTGGGGAGCCTGAAGCCTCCAGCCCCCGCGCTTTGTCGGGGTTGCTGGTATCGGTGTCCAAGCCAGGCACTGCCGTGACCTGATCCGACCCCCTCCCAGCCTCCCCTTGCTGCGCAAGGGGAGGGGCGGACCCTGCGCCCTGTTGCTCACTGCTGAGCCGACCGGCTCAACGCTGGGTGCAGGATCGACCCTGGGCCTGCGGGATCAACCCAAAGCCTGCGCGTCTTCCACCTTGCGCTCGCGCCGCATGCCGCGCACCAGCACGAAGAACAGCGGCACCAGCAGCACCGCCAGGAGCGTGCCGGAGAGCATGCCGCCGATCACGCTGATGCCGATCTCGCGGCGGCTGGCGGCGCCGGCGCCAGTGGCGACGGCCAGCGGGATCACGCCGGCGACGAAGGCCAGCGAGGTCATCACGATCGGCCGCAGGCGCAGGCGCGCGCCTTCCAGCGCGGCGGCCATCGGCGTACGGCCCGCCTTCTGTTCGGCCTCGGCGAACTCCACGATCAGGATCGCGTTCTTGGCCGACAGGCCGATCGTGGTCAGCAGGCCGACCTGGAAATAGATGTCGTTGGTGAACCCGGCCAGCGTCGTCGCCACGACCGTGCCCAGCACGCCCAGCGGGATCACCATCAGCACCGCCGCCGGAATCGACCAGCTCTCATAGAGCGCGGCCAGGCACAGGAAGATGAAGGCGATCGAGGCCGCGTACAGCCACAGCGTCTGGTTGCTGGACAGCCGCTCCTGGTAGGACAGGCCGCTCCACTGCAGGTCGAAGCCCGGCTGCTGGTCCACCAGCGCCTGCATCTTGTCCATCGCCTCGCCCGAGCTGCGCCCTTCGGCCGCGCTGCCCTGCAGCTGCAGCGCCGACAGCCCGTTGAAGCGCTGCAGCAGCTGCGGGCCGCGCGTCCAGTGGCTGGTGGCGAAGCTGGAGAACGGCGCCATCTGCCCGGTGTCGCCGCGCACGTACCACTGGCCCAGATCCTCCGGCACGGCGCGATAGGGCGCATCGCCCTGGATATAGACGCGCTTGACCCGGCCGCGGTCGATGAAGTCGTTGACGTAGGTGCCGCCCCACGCCGCCGCCAAAGTGGCGTTGATGTCCGACTGCGCCAGGCCCAGCGCACCGGCCTGGGCATGATCGATGTCCAGCTGCAGCTGCGCCTTGTCGCCCAGGCCGTTCAACCGTACCGAGGTCAGCGCCGGGTCGTCGTCGGCCTTCTCCAGCACCGTGCGCTGCGCCTGCTCGAGCGCCTCGCGCCCCTTGCCCTGCGCATCGCGGATCCACAGCTCGAAACCGCTGGACTGGCCAAGCCCGCGCACCGCCGGCGGCGAGAGCACGTTGATCCGCGCGTCCTCGTGGGCGCGGAAGTACCTGTTGGCGCGCTCGATGATCGCCGCGGCCGTGTTGTGGCGGTCGCGCTCGCCCCAGGGCGTGAGCGACAGGAAGCCCTGGCCCGCGTTCTGGCCGATGCCGGCGTTGTTGCGGCCCACCACCAGGAACACCGCCTCGACGTTGGCCTTCTCCTTGTCCAGGAAGTAGTCGCTGATGCGATGGGCCAGCGCCTCGGTGGTGGCCATCGTCGTGCCTTCGGGCGTGGTGAACTGCACCGACAGCTGGCCCTGGTCCTCCACCGGCAGGAAGCTGGTCGGCATGCGCAGGTAGAGCACGGCCATGACCGCCACCACCAGCGCGTACAGCGCCATCCAGCGCTTCGGACGGGTCAGCAGCACACTCAGCCGGCGCTGGTAGGCGTGCTGGCTGCGCTCGACGCTGCGGTTGAACCACTGGAAGAACCGCCCCGGCCTGCGCTCCTTCTCCACCGGCTTGAGCAGGGTGGCGCACAGGGCCGGCGTCAGGGTCAGCGCGACCAGCGCGGAGAGCGCCATGGCCGAGGCGATGGTGATGGAGAACTGCCGGTAGATGATGCCGGTGGAGCCGCCGAACAGCGCCATCGGCAGGAACACCGCGCCCAGCACCACGGTGATGCCGACCAGCGCGCCGGTGATCTCGCCCATCGACTTCTCGGTGGCCTCCAGCGGCGGCAGGTGCTCCTCGTGCATGATCCGCTCGACGTTCTCCACCACCACGATGGCATCGTCCACCAGCAGGCCGATGGCCAGCACCATGGCGAACAGCGTCAGCGTGTTGATGGTGAAGCCGGTCAGTGCCAGCACGCCGAAGGTGCCCAGCAGCACCACCGGCACGGTGATCGCCGGGATCAGGGTCGCGCGCGCGTTCTGCAGGAACAGATACATCACCACGACCACCAGCACGATGGCCTCGATCAGGGTGTGCACCACGCCTTCCACCGACACCCGCACGAACGGCGTGTTGTCGCGCGGGTAGGCCACCTCCACGCCGGGCGGGAAGGTGGGCTTGAGCCGCTCGATCTCGGCGCGCACCGCATCGGCGGTCTCCAGCGCGTTGGCGCCGGAGGCCAGCGACACCGAGAAGCCCGAGCCCGGATAGCCGTTGAGGAAGCTGCTGTTCTGGTAACTCTCCGCCCCGATCTCCACCCGCGCCACATCGCCTAGGCGCACGCTGGCGCCGCTGGGCAGGGTGGACAGGATGATCTGGCGGAACTGCTCGGGCGTCTGCAGGCGCGACTGCGCGGTGACCGTAGCGTTGAGCGACTGGCCATCGACCGCAGGCAGGGCGCCCAGCTCACCGGCCGTGACCTGGGTGTTCTGCGCCTGGATCGCCGCGCGCACGTCGCTGGGCATCAGCCTGTAGGCGTTGAGGCGGTGCGGGTCCAGCCACACGCGCATCGCGTACTGGGCGCCGAAGACGTTGACCTCGCCCACGCCGTTGATGCGGCTGATCGGGTCCTGCAGCGTGCTGACCAGGAAGTCGGACACATCCACGCGCGTCATCTTGCGCGTGGTGTCGTACAGCGCCACCACCATCAGGCTGTCGCCCTGCGACTTGGACACGGTGATGCCCTGCTGCTGCACCTCCTGCGGCAGGCGGTTGACGGCCTGGTTGACCGCGTTCTGCACCTGCACCTGGGCGATGTCCGGGTCGGCGCGCTGGTCGAAGGTCACGTTGATGCGCGACTGACCCGAGGACGAACTGGACGAGGAGAAGTACAGCAGGTGGTCGATGCCCTTGAGCTGCTGCTCGATCACCTGGGTGACGCTGTCCTCGACCGTCTTGGCCGAGGCGCCGGTGTAGTTGGCCGCGATGTTCACCTGCGGCGGGGCGATGTCCGGGTACTGCTCGACCGGCAGGGTGGCGATGGCGATCGCGCCCATGGCCATGATGCAGATCGCCAGCACCCACGCGAAGATGGGCCGGTGGATGAAGAAGCGCGGCAGCATCGGCCGCTCAGCCCTGTCCGGCGCTGGCGGCGGCCTGCTTGACGCTCACCCTGGCACCGTCGCGCAGGTCCTGGCGGCCGCTGGTGACGATCCGGTCGCCGGCCTTGAGGCCTTCGGCCACCAGCCAGCGGTTGCCGACCGCGCGCACGGTGGTGAACTGGCGCTGGTGCACCACGCCGTTCGCGCCGACCACCCAGGCCTGCGCCTCGCCGCGTGGGGTGCGGTCCACGGCCGCCTGCGGCACCAGCAGCGCCTGCTGGCGCACGCCCTGTCCGACCAGCGCCCGCACGTACATGCCTGGCAGCAGCGTGCCGTCCGGGTTGGGGAAGCGCGCGCGCAGGGTGATGCTGCCGGTGGCCTGGTCCACGTCGATGTCGGCGAATTCCAGCGTCCCCGCCACGGCGTAGTCGCTGCCGTCGGCCAGCTTCAGTCGCACCGGTGTGGTCGCCGGCTGCACGCCGCCGGCGGCCACCGCGCGGCGCAGCGCCAGGTAGTCGGTGCTGGACTGGGTGATGTCCACGTTCATCGGGTCCAGCTTCTGGATGCGCGCCAGCGGATCGGCCTGGCCGGAGGTCACCAGCGCGCCGGGCGTGAACAGGGCGCGGCCGACGCGCCCGGTGATGGGCGCGGTGACCGTGGCGAAGCGCAGGCGGGTGCGCGCCGTGTCCAGCGCCGCGCGGCTGGCCTCCGCCGTCGCCGCGGCCTGCTTGTAGGCGGCGTCGGCATCGTCCACATCCTGCTGGGCGATCAGCTGCTGCCTGCCCAGCACCTGGTAGCGCTGCGCCTGCAGTTTCGCGCTGGCCAGGGCGGCCTCGGCGGTGGCCAGGTTGGCGCGGGCCTCGTTGCTGGCGGCCTGGTAGAGCGTGGGTTCGATCTGGAATAGCGGTTGCCCGGCCTGGACCGTCTCGCCCTCGGTGAACAACCGCTTGAGCAGCACGCCGTCCACCTGCGGGCGCACCTCGGATTCCTCGGAGGCCACCGTGCGGCCGGCCAGTTCGGTTTCCAGCGCCAGCGCCTCGGGCTGCAGCGTCAGTACCGAAACCACCGGCGCCGCCTTCGACGCCGGCGAGGGGCGCGCACCGCAGGCGGCCAGGCCCAGCGTGCCCGCCAGCAGCACGGTCCAGGCGAACGGACGAAAGGAATGAATAGACGCGGGGATCGAGGCGGTCATGCGGTGCAGGCGAGGGTGGGGGCGCCGGAACCTGGACCGGTGCGAACCGGACCATCCTACTAAATGCCTTCCCCCCACCGATGACAAGCAGGCCAGCGATGTGAGGCGTTCGTGGAGCGGCGGCAGGCGGGCCGTGGATGGCCCGGCAGCCCGCACGCGATCGCCGGCAGCGGGCCTCCGTGCCCGCGCGGTGGCAACAGCCGCTGTCGTCTTCAGTACACGTCGCGGCGATAGCGGCCGGCGGCCAGCAGCTGGTCCAGGCCGTCCTCGCCCAGGATGCCGCGCAGGGCCTCGTCCACGCCGGCGGCCATGCCGTGCAGCGCGCCGCACACATACAGCGTGGCCCCGCGCGCGACCCAGGCCCGCACCTCTTCGGCCTGCGCGGCCAGCAGGTGCTGCACGTAGCGGCGTTCGGCCTGGTCGCGCGAGAACGCCAGATCCGCCCGGGCCAGGTGGCCGCTGCGCTGCCATGCCGCCAGCGCCTGTTCGAAGACATGGTCGTGCGCGCGGGTGCGTTCGCCGAACAGCAGCCAGTGGCCGTGTGTGCCGGCCGCCGCCGCCTCGTGCAGCAGGCTGCGCAGGCCGGCGATGCCGGTGCCGTTGCCGATCAGCAGCATGGGCCCATCGACGCGGTGGAAGCCGGGGTTGCGGCGCACGCGCGCCTGCACCGCAGCGCCTTCCGGCGCATGCGCGCACAGCCAGCCCGAGCCCGATCCATGGCGGCCATCGGGCAGCGTGATCAGGCGCACGACCAGCTCGGCGGCGCCGTCGGAAGGGATCGACGCCAGCGAGTACGCCCGATGCGGCAGCGGCGGCAGGCCGTCGATCCACGCCTGCGCGTCGTGCACCGGTGCCATCGGCAGGTCCAGCTGCGGCAGGTCGCGCGTGGCGGCGGCGCTCGCCAGCGCCTGCGTCCGGCCGTCGACCGTCACCGGCGTGGCGGCGTCCAGGCCGACATGCGCCAGCACGGCCGCGACGTGGCCCGCGCCGTGCCGCGGTGCGATCTCCAGGATGTCGCCGGCCTGCCAGGACGCGTCGGCCGGGGGCTGCAGGCGCACATGCCACATCGCCGCCGCGGCGCTGCCGGGATTGAGCCGCGTGCGGTCCAGCAGGCGCCAGGCCTGGAACGGCACGTCTTCCACCAGGGGCGCATCGGCGGCCACGCCGGTGAGTTCGGCCAGCTGCCGCTGCCAGTGTTCCAGCGCCTGGCCGTCGTTGCGGTCCACCTCCACGCTGGGGAACAGCGCCCGTGCGCCCTGCGCATGCAGCCAGTGTTCGACCCGGCGCGAGAAGCCGCAGAAGCGCGCGTACTGGCGATCGCCCAGCGCCAGCACCGCATAGCCCAGCTCGGGCAGGGCGAGCGCCCGGTCGAGCATGCGCCGCTCGAACGGGCGTGCGGTGTCCGGCGCCTCGCCGTCGCCGAAGGTGCTGATCACGAACAGCGCCCGCCGGGTCCGGGCCAGGCGCGCGGCATCCAGGCGCGCAATCGATTCGACCTGCACCGGCAGGCCGGCGGCCTGCAGCTGGCCGGCCGCGCGCCAGGCGAGCTGTTCGGCGAAGCCACTCTGGCTGGCGAAGGACACCAGCCACGGCTCGCCATCGGCCTGCAGCAAGGGCAGGCGCGATGCGCGCGCGGCGCGCTTCCTGCGGCGCCGATCCAGGTACAGCATCCAGCCGGTGACGAAGAACAGGCTCATGCACAGGGCCGACACCATCACGATGATCCGCCCTGGCATGCCGAAGAAGCTGCCCGAATGCAGCGCGAACACGCTGGTCAGCAGCTTGCGGCCCGCCGGCAGCGCGGCGTAGGGACTGCGCTCCAGCACCGCGCCGGTGGCCGGGTCGAGCAGGTAGGTGTCGTAGGCGCGGTCGTGCGCGGCGCCTTCCAGCCTGACCCGTGCGGTCAGCGGGCGATCGCCCTTGGGCGCGAAGCGCAGGTCGAGGTAGCCACCCGCGCGCAGGGCGGGCACGGCCGCGTCGAGGCTGGCCTGCACCCGGGCCAGGTCGAGCCGGCCGAAGCCGGCCCCGCCACGCGTCTCCTCGCGTTCGGCACCGCCCAGCAGCCTGCTGACCCCATCGCGGTACCAGTCGTAGGACCACCACAGCCCGGTCAACGCAATCAGCACATACACCACCAGCACCCAGGTGCCGATCACCGAATGCAGGCTCCACAGGAAGCTGCGGCCGCTGCGTTTCCACTCCACCGCCAGCCAGGTGCGCGGACTGCGCCACTGCCGGGGCCAGCGCAGGTACAGGCCGGACAGGCAGAAGAACAGCAGCATGAGCACGCAGGCGCCGGTGATCGCCTTGCCGGTCTCGCCGGCCGCCAGCCGCCGATGCAGGTCCTCGGCGACGTCGAAGAAGCGCGCACCGCGGGGCGCGTCGATCACCTGTCCGGTGTAGGGGTCGAAGTACAGCGACGTGCCGCCACGCCCATCGAAGCGCACCTCGGACGGATGGGCGCCGGTGGTGTCCACGCGCAGGCGCTGGATCGGCCCGCGCCGGCCCTGCGAGAGGCGCTCGGCCAGCGTGGTCAAGGGCAGCGCCTGCTCGCCGGCGGCATGATGGCGCGCGACCTGGGCCAGCGGTGGGTTCATGGCGCGCAGCAGTTCGTCCTGGAAGGACAGGCTGGCGCCGGTGAGTCCCATCAGGGCCAGCACCGTGCCGGCGGTGATGCCCAGGAACCAATGGGTCTGGAACAGGAGCTGCTTGAGCACGTGGGGGTTCCTGCGCGCGGATTGCCGAAAGGGGGAGGATTAGAAGCGCAGGCCGAGGTTGAACAGCGCGGTGCGGTCGTCGCCCATCGCCACCGCCGCGGCCAGGCCGCCGCTGTAGTAATGGGTGTCGAAGATGTTCTTCAGGCTGAAGGCAGCGTGCCAGCGCGGCGCGTCATACGCCACGCCCGCATCGGCGACCACATAGCCCGGCAGCACGTAGCTGTAAGCGAAGCGATCGCTTTCCCCGCGCAGGCCGCCGTTGACCGACCAGCGCGACCAGGCGCCGGGCAGTTGGTAGCGCGCGAAGGCCGTGGCGCTGTGCCGTGGCACGTTGTTGAGGCGGTTGCCGACCGTCGACGCCGCCTGGCCGCCGTCGTCGGTGATCACCGCGTCGGTGTAGGCATAGCCGGCGTTGAGGCTCAGGCCATTCCCGAAATCCGCGGCGATGCCCAGTTCGACGCCGCGCGTGCGCTGCTCGCCGATGGCGATGCTGAAGCCGTCGTTGAGCGGATCGCCCTGCAGCACGTGCTGCCGACGCAGGTCGAACAGCGCCGTGGTCAGCGTCGCGCGGCCCTGCGCCAGGTCGATCTTCAGGCCCGCTTCCCACTGCCGGCCTTCCTCGGGCTCGAACCCGCGGCCGTCCACATCGGTGCCGGTGTTGGGATAG
This sequence comes from Pseudoxanthomonas sp. X-1, assembly GCF_020042665.1. NCBI lineage: Bacteria > Pseudomonadati > Pseudomonadota > Gammaproteobacteria > Lysobacterales > Lysobacteraceae > Pseudoxanthomonas > Pseudoxanthomonas sp. X-1. The sequence continues at coordinate 2,371,668 of NZ_CP083376.1, read as the reverse complement.
AACGAGGTGGCGTAGCTCAGGTAGGGCCGCACGGCCGGCGTGAGGTCGTACATCACCGCCAGCGCACCGGTGGTGGCGTCGGCCGGATCGCGTTCGACGCGGCCGTTGGCGCGGTTGGTGGTCCGGGTGGTGGTGAAATCCCGGCGCAGCCCGGCGCTGACCAGCCAGCGCTCGCCGATGTGCAACTGGTCGCGCGCATACAGGCCCAGCATCTCGAGCCGCACGCGGGTGTTAGTGCGGGGCGTGGCAGGGCAACGGATCGGACTGCCGTAGACCGGCGCGTAGACGTTCAGCGCGGCGACGCTGCAGGTGTAGGACAGCACGTCTTCGCGCGTCTCCAGGGAATCCACGCCGAAGGTCAGGTCGTGGCGCAAGGCGCCGGTGGCGACCTGCTTCCATGCATGCGTATCGACCGACAGGGTATGGCCATCGTAGGCCTGGTCCTGCGCGCCGCGGCGCAGGGTGCGCTGGTCGGCGTTCATCGCCGTATTGCTGACCAACTGCCCGGTGACCTCGAAGTCCTGCACGCGCAGGTTCTGGTTGAGCGTCCAGCCGTTGCCGAAGCGGTGGCTGAAGGCGTAGCCGATGCGCGACTGGCGCGCGCGGTAGGGATCCTGTCCTGGCTCGCCGGTGAAGGTGTCGCGCGGGATCGGCCCATTGCGGCTGGGCAGGATCGACCCCACCAGCGGCAGGCCCTGCTGGCGCAGGTATTCGCGCGTCTGATAGCTGGCCAGCAGGGTCAGGTCGGTGTCCGGGCCCAGCTCCAGCGACAGCGCCGGCGCGATGTGGCGCGCCCGGAACCAGACATGGTCGGTGGCGTCGTCGCTGTTCATGGCCAGGCCGTTGAGGCGCAGCGCGGCCCTGCGATCGGCCGACAGCGGCGTGTTGAGATCGAACGTGCCCTGGACCCATCCGTGGCTGCCGACCGTGGCGTCGACGCGGCCGAAAGGGTCGGCCTGCGGACGCTTGCTGACCATGTTCACCAGTCCGCCCGGCAGCACCAGCCCGTACATCAGCGAGGCCGGGCCCTTGAGCACTTCGACCTGCTCGTAGCCGAACAGCTGCTCGGCCACCCGACTGGACGCGGCCGTGCGCAGGCCATCGACGAACAGCGAGTCGGAGGCGACCTGGCCGCGGATGATCAGGTCGTCCCAGCCGCGTCGGCCGAAGGTGTTGCTGACCACGCCGGGGACGTTGTGCAGGGCATCGGCCAGGCTCTGGGCCTGCTGCGCATCGAGCAGGTCGCGCGTGACCACGCTGACCGATTGCGGTGACGCCTCCGGCGCCAGCCCCGATTTGCCGACCTGGGCCGGCCCCTGGCTGTGGAAGCCACTCGCCGTGCCGGTGACGCGCACGGTATCCAGTTCCCGGGTCTGGGGCATGGGGGCGGCCGCGGTGGTCTCGTCGCCGGGCTGCGCATGCAGGGCGAACGGCGCGCAGGTCAGCAGGCACGCGCACAGGGAAACGGGGCGGGGCAGGGGCATCGAGGGGGATGTTATGAGAACGCGAATTGTTCTCATCAATAGTAGAGCCCCCTCGGTTTTGCTGCAACGCGGCGACACGTCGTCGCGAGCCACCTGACGGATCGCCGGTGGCGCGCGGAAGGAAAATGCGCGCGGCGTCGTGCCGGCCGCCGAGTGACGGCGTGGTCATTTCGGTGCGGATTCGGCTGGCCGGGCGACCGCGCGTGCGAAGATCCGGGGCCGTCCCACGCTGAACTTCCTATGGAATGGCTGTCCGACCCATCGATCTGGATGGGCCTGGCGACCTTGGTGATCCTCGAGATCATCCTGGGCATCGACAATCTGGTCTTCATCGCGATCCTGGCGGACAAGCTGCCGCCGGAGCAGCGCGACAGGGCCCGCCTCATCGGACTGAGCCTGGCGCTGCTGATGCGCCTGGTGCTGCTGGCCACGCTGTCGTGGATCATGCGGCTGACCGATCCGCTGTTCGCCCTGGGCGGGCAGTCCTTTTCCGGACGCGACCTCATCCTGCTGGCCGGCGGCGCGTTCCTGCTGTTCAAGGCGACCATGGAACTGCACGAACGCCTGGAAGGCGCCGATGCGCACCAGGACGGCGCCAAGGCCTTTCCCAGCTTCGCCCTGGTGATTGCCCAGATCGTGGTGCTGGATGCGGTGTTCTCGCTGGACTCGGTGATCACCGCGGTCGGCATGGTCGACGAACTGGGCGTGATGATCGCCGCGGTGGTCATCGCCATGGCCATCATGATGCTGGCCAGCCGGCCGCTGACCCGGTTCGTCGGCCGCCATCCGACGGTGGTCATCCTGTGCCTGGGCTTCCTGCTGATGATCGGTTTCAGCCTGCTGGCCGAAGGCCTGGGCTTCAAGATCCCGAAGGGCTATCTGTACGCGGCGATCGCGTTCTCGATCCTGATCGAAGGCTTCAACCAGTGGTCGCGCTTCAACCGCGAGCGCCGCCAGCGCCGGCTGCCCTTCCGCCAGCGCACCGCCGAGGCCGTGCTGCGCCTGCTGGGCGCGCGCGGCCGGCGCGACGCACAGGACCAGCGCGATGTTGCGGACGCGGCTGACGAGGAACGCCTGGAGCCGTCGGAGCAGCACATGATCCGCAGCGTGCTGACGCTGGCCGAGCGTCCGGTGACCGCGCTAATGACCGTGCGCGCCGACCTGGAATGGCTGGATTCCCGGGCCGATGCGCAGGACATCGCCCAGCGCCTGGCCGCCTCGCCGCATACCCGGATGCTGGTGTGCGACGGCGAACTCGATCGCCTGCAGGGCGTGGTGCAGAGCCGCGACCTGCTGGCCAACGCGCTCGGCGGCGCGCCGCTGGACCTGGTCGGCTGCACGCGCGAGCCGCTGGTGCTGCCCGAGACGACCACGGCGCTGCGCGCCCTGGACCGGATCCGCGAGCACCCGCTGCCGCTGGCGATCGTGGTGGACGAGTACGGCAGCATCGAGGGCCTGGTCACCGCCAACGATCTGCTGGCCGCCATCGCCGGCGACCTGGCCGATACCCAGGACGCGGACTACGGCGCGCTCGAACGCGAGACCGGCGTCTGGGAGATCGACGGCGCCATGCATCTGGACGAGATCGAGCGCCTGACCGGGCTGGTGCTGCCGCGTTCGAGCCGCTACCAGACCCTGTCGGGGCTGTTCCTGCACCAGTTGGACCGGTTGCCCGCGCCCGGGGACCGCGTCGTGGTGGGGGACGTCCTGGCCGAGGTGTTCTCGCTCGACCGGCGCCGGGTCGGCAAGGCGCTGCTGCGCGCCGCCTCGGAAAGCGCCGCCTGACGCCTGGTGCACGGTGCGCGCGCCGCGCCAGGTCCGGCGGACGAGGATCGGTCAGGTATGCGCCGGACGTGGCCCGTCGGCATCGTCGTCGTGCGCGTCCGGCGCCACGGGCGCGGGCTCGGGCATGGCGGCCAGCAGGCGGTCGGCCAGCGCCTTGTACACCGGCTTGCGGCAGACCAGCGCCGAGGCGCCGCGGGCGAGCAGGGCGGTGGCCAGGATCGGCAGCATCATGTCGCTGTTGTCGGTCAGCTCCAGGCAGATGATCGACGAGGTCAGCGGCGCCTGGGTCACGCCGGTCAGGTAGGCGCACATGCCCAGCAGCACCATCGAGGACGGATCCACGCCCGGCAGCAGCACCGCCAGGTTGTGGCCCAGGCCCGCGCCGACCGCCAGCGCCGGCGAGAACAGGCCGCCGGGGATGCCGGCCACGTAGGACACCAGGTTGGCGGCGAACTTCATCAGCCCGAACTCATGCCCGACCACCGCGTGGTCCTGCACCAGGCTGCGCGCCTGCTCGTAGCCGGTGCCGAACGCGCCCGCGCCGAAGACGATGCCCAGCAGCGCCAGCACCAGGCCGCAGCCGCCGGCGAACAGCACCGGATTGGCCGCGCGCATCCGTCCCAGCCAGCGCGGCCGGCCGTCCATCGCCGCCAGGATCGTGCGGCTGAAGAGGCCGCCCAGCAGCCCGGCCACGGCCCCGCACAGCAGCACCGCCAGCCAGCCCAGCCCCAGCGGCAGGGCGGCCTGCACCGTGCCGAAGTAGGTGTAGTTGCCCAGCAGGCCCAGCGAGACCACGCCGCCGACGATCACCGCCGTCAGCAGCGTGCCGGAGAAGGTGTGCTCGAAGCGGCCCGACAGTTCCTCGATCGCGAACACCACGCCGGCCAGCGGGGTGTTGAACGCCGCCGCGATGCCGGCCGCGCCGCCGGCCAGCAGGAAGTGCGTGGCGTCGCGCGGATCCTTGAAGCCCAGCGCCCGCCCGATCACATACATCAGGCTGGCGCCCACGTGCACCGTCGGCCCCTCGCGGCCGACCGAGGCGCCGCCGAACAGCGCCAGCACGGTCAGCGCCAGCTTGCCGGCCGACACCCCCAGCGACAGGTTGCGCTTGCGGAAATCGCGATCGGGCAGCTGCAGCGCGGCGATCACCTGCGGGATGCCCGAGCCGCGGGTCGGCTTGAGCGCCCCGTTGGTGAGCCAGGCCAGCGCGGCGAACACCGTCGGCGTCAGCAGCAGCGCCCACCACACCGAGTGGTGGATGACCCGCGAGAACAGCCCGAAGGCCGCATCGGCCGCCCGGGCGAAGATCAGCGCCACCACCGCCACCGCGACGGCGCCGCCCCACAAGGCCACGCGCCGCATCCAGCGCTCCCGCGACCACAGCGGCGCCAGCGCGCCGCCCGCTTTGAATGGCTCGAACATGTGACCCAGTGTCGCATGCGACGGCGCGACAGCCCAAGGCTTGCACGCGCGGACAGGCATAATGCGCGGCGGGCATGCCCTGCCTTCCATCCCTTCCGACACGAACCCATGACCGAAAAGAACACGCTGAACCTGGACGCCATCGCCCAAGCCAAGGCCAAGCTGGCCGAAGAACTGCGCAAGCTCGAGGCGCAGGAAGTCGAGCTGCGCCAGCAGGAGGCCACGGACGCGTTTTCCAACGTGATCAAGCTGCTGCAGACCTACGGCAGCCACTTCAACGCCAAGCAGAAGGCGGAGATCGCCGCGCTGACCGGCGCCGGCGAGCCGCGCGCGCGGAAGTCCGCCGGCTCCAGCACCCGCGGCACCACCGTGGCGCCCAAGTACTGGCTGCCGCACACCGGCGAGACCTGGACCGGCCGAGGCCGCACCCCCAAGGCCTTCGCCGCCTGGGAAGGCACCGCCGCCTACAACGAGTGGAAGGCGCGTCACCCGAAGGACAAGTTCCCGGCCTATCCGGGCTGAGCCGCCCAGGCGGACGCCCCCATTGCTGCAACCCGACGCCCGCGTCCGCCGCGGGCGTCGCGCTTTAAAGGGCGGCGAGGGAGGGCCGGGCAGGGCAGGGCAGTGCCGAGGGCGTGCGCTACCATGCCGCGCCCCGCAATCCGACCTTGAAGACGACCGCGCCATGACCGCCACGCGCCTTGAACTCATCCGCCCCGACGACTGGCACCTGCACCTGCGCGACGGACAGGCCCTGACCTCGGTGGTGAGGCATACCGCGCGGCGCTTCGCGCGCGCCATCGTCATGCCCAACCTCAAGCCACCGGTGGCCACCGTGGCCCAGGCCGAAAGCTATCGCGAGCGCATCCTGGCCTGCCTGCCGGCCGGGTCCGGCTTCCAGCCGCTGATGACCCTGTACCTGACCGAGGACACCGCGCCGGAGGAGATCGCCCGCGCCAAGGCCAGCGAGCACGTGTTTGCCGTCAAGTACTACCCGGCCGGCGCGACCACCAACTCGCAGTCCGGCGTGCGCGACCTGGCGCGCGTGAACGCGGTGCTGGAGGCGATGGAGAAGCACGAACTGCCGCTGCTGCTGCACGGCGAGGTGACCGACCCGGCCGTGGACATCTTCGACCGCGAACGCGTGTTCATCGAGCGCCACCTGCTGCCGCTGCAGGCCCGCTTCCCCGGCCTGCGCATGGTGCTCGAGCACATCACCACCAAGGACGCGGTGGACTTCGTCACCGGCGCCCCGGCCAACGTCGGCGCCACCATCACCGCCCATCACCTGCTGCTCAACCGCAACGTCCTGTTCGAAGGCGGCATCCGCCCGCACAACTACTGCGCCCCCATCCTCAAGCGCGAGACCCACCGCCAGGCCCTGCTGCAGGCCGCCACCAGCGGCGATGCGCACTTCTTCCTCGGCACCGACAGCGCCCCGCACCCCCGCGGCGCCAAGGAAACCGCCTGCGGCTGCGCCGGCCTCTACACCGCCCATGCCGCGATCGAGCTGTACGCCGAGGCCTTCGACCAGGCCGGCAAGCTGGAGCAGCTGGAGGCCTTCGCCAGCTTCCACGGCCCGGACTTCTACCGGCTGCCGCGCAACCAGGAGCGGATCGTGCTGGAGCGCAAGGCTTGGACCGTGCCCGACACCTATCCGCTGGCCGATTCGGTGGTGGTGCCGATGCGGGCGGGGGAGGGGGTCGAGTGGTCGCTGGCGTAGCGACGATCGGCTCGATGAGATCGGGATGGCAGGACGGCAGGATGTCTCCGGAAGAGAACCAACGCGATCACCTTCGCCTGTCTTCCGGGTTCGATCCCGAGGTCATGGTGGGGTGATCCAGGGCGGGGCGGCCGTCTGCGCCGCGACGAAGCGGACATGCTTTGCGAACCAGCGCACGGCCCAGAGGCTGCGATGAACGGCGTTTCAGAAGCAGGCAACTTCCTTGAACAGCATGCTGCGCTCCCTGTCGCTCCCGGCCGTCGCGTCGCGGTCATCGATGTGCTGCGGGGCGTGGCGCTCTTCGGCGTGCTCTCCGTCAACCTGATCACCGAGTTCCGGGTCTCGGTGTTTCAGCAGTTTCTCCAGCCGACCATGGCGGGGGGCCGTCTGGATCGACTGGTCGATGCGGTTGTGAGCATCGGCATGGAGTTGAAGGCGTTTGCCCTGTTCTCCCTGTTGTTCGGCGTTGGCCTTGCCATCCAGTTCGAGAGGCTCGCCTCCAAGCCACAGCGCCTGTCGCTGCTGGTCAGGCGACTGCTGGTCCTGCTGGGGTTCGGCATCCTGCACCTGTGCCTGATCTGGAATGGCGACATCCTCACGGAGTACGCGCTGATCGGGTTGCTCGCCCTGCCGTTCCTTTATCTTCCCAGCAGGGCGCTCATCGTCTTCTGTGCGGCGGCGCTGCTGCTTTATGCGGCGATGCCGTCCTGGCTCCCGGACAGCTTCTTCGGGCCCGACGAGGCAGGGCTTCGACAGTACATCCGCGTCGCGACATCGGTCTACGCAACGGGCACCTGGAGCGAGGTCGTCCGCTTCAACATCGCCGAGATACCCCGCCTCGTGCCGCTGCATGTGTTGGTGGCCCCGCGGACGTTCGCGTTGTTCCTGCTTGGCGTGCTCGTGTGGCGCACCGGCCTGCTGCGCGACCCCGAAAGGTACCGCCGCCTACTCATCGGTATCGCCGTGGTGGGCCTCGTCCTTGGGTTGGGGATGCGTCTGCTGACGCTGCCTGGCCCAGGGTCTTCCTTGCGGATCTTGGCGCCACTCGTCTCGGCGCTGACGACACTGGCCCCGGTCGTGCTTGCCATCGGCTACGGCGCCACCTGCGTCGCCCTGTATACGTTCACCAGGCTCAACTGCTTGCTGGGGTTGCTCGGCCCGCTGGGCCGCATGGCCTTCAGCAACTACCTGGCCCAGTCGCTGGTGTTCGGCTGGATCTTCTTCGGATATGGACTGGGCCTGTTCGGCCGCCTGGGCGCATCGCAGGCGATGCTGCTGGGCATCGCGGTTTATATCGCGCAGGTTCTCATCAGCCATTGGTGGCTGAAGCGGTTCCGGTTCGGCCCCATGGAGTGGCTGTGGCGGACACTCATGTATGGAGTTCGCCAACCCTGGCGGGTGAGGGACCATCGCCTGTAGGAGAAACGGGACCGGGCAGGCCATGGGATGGTCGCTGGCCTGGAGTCTGGTGGGGAGCTCAGGCGAGTGAGGGAGCCCTTTGCGTCTGCGGGATGTCCGGCGACGAAACCCGCTTCGAATGATCGCACCCGCCCGGCGAGGCAGTCGAGGGCGCGTTCCTGCCGATGAGATCAGACAGAAAGGAAAGCACCAGTTCGCCCTGATCTTCCCAGATGAGCTCTATCGGCCTTCGATCACCGAGGGCGGGAACGTGTTCGTCGGTGATCCAGCGATAGACATGCTCGGGGTTGTCGTCGAGTTGAAAGGCGAGATTGGCGATCTGGCGGACAATGCCGTACTTCATGCGGTGACCTCCTGTTTTGCCTGGGTAAGAGGGAGTGGAATGAACGTCCAGGCCGATGCGCGTGCTCCTGCGCATGCGCGCGTCGAGGCGAGGCTGCGGACAGGCGGTGCCGGAAATCATCATCGATCCAAGCTGCCGCTGGACGCGGTGCGGGTGTCGAGGGACGCGCCATCGTTCGCATCAAAGGCGGGGCGAACACCGCTGCCACGAAGACCCCCGGAAGGCAGACGCCATCGGCCCCCGTTTGCGTGGCCGCCAGGCGCCTCATGCAGTGCGATCATCGGGTGATGATGGCGGCGACGACGAGCGCGAGGAAAATGCCCGCGTTGAGCTTGGGTTCCCAGTACTCCATGAACATGAAAGTGATGGCGAGCCATCCGAGCGCGGCGGCGATGGACAGGATCTGGACCGGCGTCGCGCTCAGCAGGCCTCTAGCCCGCCAGGCCAGGAGAACCCCGAACAGACCGAAGGCCACCTGCCCAAGCGAAAAGGCGGTATTCAGTCCGTAGTACAGCGTGGTTTCAAGGCCTGGCTCGCGTTTCCCGCGGAAATACTGGGACGCCACGTCGACGACGAAATGCAGCGCCCCGCTCAGGGCGAGCCATCCATAGGCGGAATAGAGGAGGTACTTGTGCATGGTGGTGGCTCATCTTGGGAATTGGTGGAGCGAGCGGCTTCCGGATCGACCGAATCCGCCGAGCGGCGCATCTCGGTCGATTCCGCCGAGACGCGTCCCCGCCCCGACTGTCGGGCTCAAAAGCGCCGGCTCAGTCCAAGCAATACGCGCCCGACGCCCTCGCTTCCCGGCTCCAGGAGCGGGCTGTCGCTGAGCTCGCCTGGCAGGAAGCGATACTCGATCGAGCCCAGCAACTGCCACTTGCTCTTCCCGATCGGCTGCGTCAGTGTCAGCCCAAGGCGCGGGACCAGGGCCGATCCCGGTGCATATGCGGCGACGCCGCGCGCGACTTCCTCGTCGAGTATTCCGAAGTAATAGTCGGCCAGGGCCGACGACATCCAGCTCGCGCCCACGTTGGTCGTGAGTCTGCTGCGATCGAGCAGCCATGTGTATCGATAGTCCAGGGAGATCTGATAGCCGTCGCTGGTATCGGAGATGTCATGAACCGCCTCGAGGGCGATCGCACCCCAGGTCGAGCTGATGCCCGCGCGGAAGCCGGCATCGATGCCGTCGTCGCGGTCGCTCAGCAGGGCAGGGTCCACGCCATTGGCGAGAAGCTCGGTCCGTCCAAGATCGCTGATGTCGAATCCGTCGAGCCGGACGGACAGCAGTGCATCGAGGGTGAATTGGCCCGACTCGTAGAGGTGCACGCCGCCGGAGACGCCGCGCAGGAACACGCGCTCTCCTTCATAGCCGATCAGCGGAAAGGGCCGCACCCGCGTCCCTTCGCCGGCATAGGGACTGTCGATGGCCGCGGCACCGACGCCGAGCGACCATGTGTCGGAGGTGGAGGAGGGCTGCTGGCCGAGCGCGGTCGCGGGAAGCGCGAGAAGCGCGAGCTTGACGAGATTGCGGGCTGTCTTGTTCATTCCGTGGCTGCCGTGGTGGGTGAAGGGGGCTGGGTCGATGTCGCGTTAGCGCGTGGTAGGAGCAGGGGTCTGCACCGGAAGGAGCGGCTGCGGAGCCTGGTGCGCGCTGCCGGGAGCCGCCGGCGCGCTGTGTCGCAGTTGCGCACGGCCCAGCCAGATGCCCAGCGCGGCCCACGCCAGCGCCAGCGGGACCACCGCGCCGACCAGTCCGCCCATGGTCAGGCCCAGCCGCCCGAGCACGCCTTCGGCCTGTGCGCCGACCACGTCGCCGACGCGGTACATGAAGGTGTCGACGAAGGCCTTGGCCTTGTATTTGTCCTCGCGGCCGACCACGGTGAACAAGGCTTCGCGCGCCGGGCCGGTGATGCCGCGCTGCACGGCGCGGTTGGCGGCCTCCAGCAGGATCAGCGCCAGGAACGAGCCATAGAGCGCCAGCCCGACGAAGCCCAGCGCGGTGGCCACGGGCAGGATCGCCAGGGCCACGCCCAGGCCGAAGCGCTGGATGATCTTCCCGGTCAAAGTGAACTGCAGCGCCAGCACGGCGACCTGCGTCCACATGTCGATGCTGCCCATGAGGGCCGCACGCGCATCCAGCCCATCCGCCGCGCCCGCGACCATCTGCAGGCGGGTGAAGTAGATGCAGGTCGCCAGCGCGGTCATCAGCACGATGTAGCCGGCGATGAGAGTCAGATAGCGCGACCGGAAGACCGCGCGCAGGCCCGCCCAGGCGCTGCCGCCGATGGAGCCCGCCGCCTCCGCTGGCCCGGTCCCGTCGCCCGGCCCCTTGTCGGCAGCGTTGTCGGGCACCACCCGCACCAGCAGCCAGGCCATCACGAGGGCCAGCAGCAGGAACCCGCCCGCGACCAGCAGCAGGCTCGGCGTCCCGAGCGGTTCGGCCAGCCGCGAGGTCAGCCAGGGTCCGAAGATCGCACCGAGGGTGCCGCCGACCGAGATCAGGGCGAAGAAGCGCTTGCCCTGATCGGGGGTGAAGCGGTCGGTCAGCAGCGCCCAGAACACCATGGTCACGAACAGGTTGAACACGCTGAACCAGACGTAGAACACCTGCCCGCTGCGCTGCCCGATCGCCCCGGGCGCGAAGGACAGCAGCGCCCCGAAGCCCAGCAGACTCAACACGAAGAATCCGTAGGTGGCAGCGATGAACTGAAGCCGCCGCAGCCGGCTGACCAGCCAGCCGAACAGCGGGTTCGCCGCCAGCGTCGCCACCGCGGTGCCGACGAACAGCCAGCGGATGCCCTCGATGCCATGCTCCATGCCCATCGCGTCACGAGCCGGACGCAGCAGCATCAGCGCCGTCAGCACGCAGAAGAAGAACAGGGATGCGATGAGGACCGGCCCGACCTCTTCGCGGCGGAGATTGAAGAGCGCCTGTAACGGGCGCGGACGGGACGGCGTCGGTCTCGCGGCGGGAGTCATGAGTGGGAATCCTGGTTCGATGCGGGCTGGAGGGACGCGTGCGGGTGGCGCGGTGTGCGAGAGGACATGGCGGCCCGAGCCGGATCGGGACTGGGCTGGGCCTGCAAGCCCGCGCTGGGCGCGGCGCGTGTGCGTCGATGGGGAATGCCGGTCGCGGTCCAGGGGCCCATGGCGGTGCCTCGCGGGGTTTGGGGAAGGAGGAACGGTTGCGGACGCGGCCAAGTTCGGCGGGCGCGATTAATTTGCGTTTAAGGCGATGGCGTGGGCGCGCGTGCGGTGAGCCCCGTCGCGGCGGTCGGTCCAACGGGTTTTGAGCGCGGCGTTTAATCCGGTATTAATGCCGGCATCGGAACATCGCCGACCGCTTCTCTTCAGCCTGCGCCGCCATGGAAGAACTGCTCCTCATCGAAGACGACCACATGCTCGGGCGTGCGCTGACGGCCGCGCTCGGCCAGGAGGGTTGGCGCGTTGCCCACTGTGAGGACGCGGCTTCGGCACGGGCCGCCCTGGTCGACCATGCTTTCGCCGCGGTGCTGCTCGACCTGGGGCTGCCCGGGGGCTCGGGACTGGAAGTGCTGACGATGATGCGCAGCCGCTATGACCCGACGCCCGTGCTGATCATCACCGCCCGCGACCAGCTCAGCGACCGCGTTCGTGGGCTGGACGCCGGCGCCGACGACTACATCGTCAAGCCGTTCCAGCGCGATGAGATGCTCGCCCGGCTGCGCGCGGTGCTGCGGCGCAGTCGCGGCGAGGTGACGCCGCTGCTGCGCTGGCGCGATGTCGAGGTCGATCCGGCGGCCAGGACGGTGACCCGTGGCGGCAAGCGGGTGAGCCTGAGTGCGAGCGAGTACAACATCCTGGTGGCCCTGCTGCAGGCGCGCGGCCGGGTGCTCAGCCGTGACCAGCTGCGAGACCGGCTCTACGGCGGCGACGCGGAGATCGGCAGCAATACGGTCGCGGTGTACGTGCACCAGCTGCGGCGCAAGCTCGGCGACGAGGTGGTCCTGACGGAACTCGGCTTCGGCTACCGCGCCGGGAGCGAGGACTGATGCGCGCGCTGCGGACGCGGTTGCTGGTCGCGCTGGCGGCGGTGCTGCTGGCGGCGTGGGGCGGTTGGTTTCTGATGCAGTTCCTGGAGATGACATCGCGGCAGGACGGCGAGGTCGATGGCATGCTGCGCAACGTCGCCGAACAGATCCTGTATTCGCTGCCGACGGACATCGCGACCGCGGGCCAGCAGCGGCAGTTCGTGCTCGGTGGCGAAGCCAGGCAGGGCAGCGGCAAGTTCGCCGCGCTTGGTTTCCAGGTCTGGGAGCGCGGCACCGGCCGGCGCCTCATGTCCTCGCGGCCGGCGCCGGCGCACGCGATGAGGCCGGACTTCGCGGACGGTTTCGCGGAGGTGAACATCGCCGGCGCGCCCTGGCGCGTGTTCTCGCTCAGCGACGCCGGCGCGCGGGTCCAGGTGCAGGTCGGTCTGCCGCGGGCCGCGCTGCGGGCGGAGCTGCGGCGATGGTTCGGCGTCAGCCTCGGTACCGCGCTGCTGCTGCTGTTGTTCATCGCCATCGCGGTCTGGCTGGTGATCCGCTGGTCGCTGCGGCCCGTGGTGCGGGTGAGCGAATCGCTCGCCAGGCGTGCGCCGCTGGATCTGGCGCCGCTGCCCGAACGCGGACTTCCGGACGAGTTCACGCCGCTGGTGCGCTCGTTCAACCAGTTGATGGCGCGGCTGGCGCAGGCGCTGCGGCACGAGCGTCAGTTCCTCGACGAGGCCGCGCACGAACTGCGCACGCCGCTTGCGGCGTTGCTGGCCCAGGCGCAGGTGCTGCAGCACGCCGGCGATCGCGAGGAGGCGCGCGAGGCGCTCGACCACCTGGTCGCCGGGATCGAGCGCACCTCGCGGTTGGCCCAGCAGTTGCTCGACGCCGCGCGGGTGGAGGGCGGCGGTGGCGCTTCGCGCGCGACCGATGTGGATCTGGCGCTGGTGGTGGGAATGGTCGCCGACGAATTCGAACTGTTCGCGCTGCGCACCGGCCAGTCGATCGAGATCGAAGGCGGGCACGCGCCGGTGCATGGCGACATCGACGATCTGGGAATCCTGGTCAGGAACCTGCTCGACAACGCGCTGCGACACGGCGGGCCCGGCACCCGCGTGCGGCTGCACACCGGGGTCGACGGCGAGGGGCCCGCGCGGACGGCCGTCCTGCGCGTCGCCGACGACGGTCCGGGCATCGCCGAAGGCGAGCGCGAGCGGGTCTTCGAGCGGTTCTATCGTGCCGGCACCGGGCATCGTGCGCAGGGCATCGGCATGGGGCTGTCCCTGGTCGAGCGCGTGGTCGCCTCGCATGGCGGGCGGCTGCATTGCGGCGTTGGACTCGACGGCCGCGGTTTTGGCGTCGAGATCCGGATCCCCGCCGTTCCGGGGGCCGATTCCCGCGCCGGCCAAGGCCGCTAGCGGTCACCTGACCCGAGGCCTCCGGCGACGCGGCCGGCGATGTGAGGGTCAGGCATGTCGCCGGAGACGCGACCGAACCGATGATCCGGTCGACAATCCCATGCTGCCTTCCTGTCGATTAGTGGCCAACACCCGCGTCTAGTTCGATCCGGCGCGCGCGGCACGTTCGCTCACCTTGCCGTTCTCATAGACGGCCAGCGCCCGCACGTCGCCATCCCCGCCGCTTTCGAAATCGAAGCGCAGGTCGCGCTCCATGGCGAAGAAGCGCGTTGGCGTCTCCGGATAGAGCGTGGCGACAAAACTGCCGGCGGTGAGCTTGAGATGGTCGCCCTCGACGGAGACGAGAATGTCGCCGATACGGGGCGAACGATAGCGGCCGGCGTAGGTCGCGAGCGTCGAAGACGGAAGCGCCATCGTGACGCGGGGCGGCGTGTAGGGGACGGGACCATGGTCATAGCTCAGCACGCGGTGCATGCGCCATTGGCCATCGTCGCGTTTCCATACGCTGGTGAAGTCGGCTTGCCCATCGAGGCGCTCGGGTTTGCCTGCCTCCTCGACATAGAAGCGGTGCCTGCCGGAGAGGATGGCATAGCCACCGGCGAGCGGATGGAATTCCAGGCTTCCAGCCACCGCTTCACGCCGCAGCCGCATTCCGGGAGTTCCGCAGGGGCCTTTATGCAATGATTCAACGACCGCTTCGCGGGAGACCGTCAGTCCGGTCTTGTCGTGATAGAACTCGACGTCGGCGGTCAGCAGATCGCCCATCGCCTTCATGTCGCAGGTGTTGTACGCCTGCCAGAACCTTGCATCCGCGCTGCGGACCTGCCCATCCGCATTCTCCTTCGCGCCTGCTGTCGCCGCGGCGAGCAGGAACAACACGGCAGCTGTGCGCCTGGCAATCTTCATGTCCGAATCCTTGCCATTGCCCCTGGAGGATGTAATTGGAGAAGACCCTGGTACCGGTGTCACGCGCCGGAAGTCACATCCTTGGACGGAATCACATGCTGTAGCGCATCGTGACCTGTGGCGTCTTCAACGCGCACCGACCGCGCGGTTGGCCGCCGACCCGTGGGGCCGTTCGGCGGCGGCGGGTCGAGCGTGGCCTCAAAGCTCGCGGCCGAGAGCACGGTCCAGCGACCAGGGGCCGCTCCCCTTGAAGGCCATGAAGATCGCGAGGAACATCATCAGGAATGGAAACTCGATACCGCGATCGATCCAGGGCCACGTCGGGCCCAGTGCCACGCAGATCGCGAGCATCTGCACAGTCACCATGGCCGCGATGGCGTGCGTGCCGAGGCCGATGGCAAGCAGCGCGCCACCCACGCCTTCGAGCAGGGCGACGAACAAGGCCAGCGCGGGTGCCGCCGGCAGACGCAGGACGTTCTCGATCAGCTGGATCGAGCCTGCCATCGGGTCGGCCATCGAGCCATGCGAAGTCCGCAGCAGCTTGGGCAGGCCATGGGTCATCAGCACCACGCCGAACACGCCACGCAACAGCGCATAGGCGGCGGGCTCGGCACGCGCGTACAGGCCGCTCAGATGAGGAAAGATCAGCGGCGGCCCCGCGGCGGCAGGGTGGGCGGTATCGGGCGGAGTAGGAAGCTGCATCGTGTCCTCCAGGAGGGCAACGGCCGGGGCGGCCGCGTTTTTTGTGGGATGGATGGCGCCGACCCCACCGGCAAGGAATGGTTTGCGATCGCGCCGGCGAGCTGTGACGTCGTTGCGGCCTGCGCGATGCCGTGGGAGCGATCGACCGGGGAATGCCAGGCGTGTCAGGCCCGGGCGTCTGCGCGCAGTGCTCGCCGTTGAAGCAGGACGGCGATCCAGGCGGCCGTCGTGCCGACCGCCGCGGCCATGGCCAGGTCCGCGAATGCGACCCACGAGGGCGGCTGGTGCGAAGCGAAGAAGGCGACCAGTCCGAGAAAGAAGCCGAGCAGGTTGTTGAACACCGGCAGATGCCGTAGCGACAGCACCACGAGCGACATGGCGAACACGACGGCCGTGAGGGCCACCGGACCGAGATGAGGCGTGAGGGCGTGGGTCGCCGCGCCCGCCGCGATTCCCAGGCCGAGTCCGATGAACACGCAGACCAGATTGACCAGCCCTTGGCGGAGATTGACCCCGCGCGTGAAGTAGGAGATCCATCCGACGAACATCGCCCACACCGGGACCTCCAGCACCAGCGCACTGATCGTGGCCGCGCACGTGGCGATGACCGATTCGCCCAGTGTGATCTTGAACTCCCTGGCGACGCCGGCATCATGCGCCATGGGACACCCCCTCGGCTGGGGCAGCGTCCCGCGGTGTCAGCAGATCGCCGAGCCGGATGCGGCGCAGGAACTCGGCGCGGATCCGGTCGGCCACCACGTTCACCACCTCGCAACCGTCGCTGGAGGGATCGACGTGGATGCGGAAGGGCCGTTTCCCGAACGGCGAATCGACGACGTCGACCACGGCCTGTGCCACGGCCGCCACGTCCGCGTCCGGTGGCTCGCAAGCGGCGAGCCCGCTGAGGATTTCCTGGGCGAGGCCCTGAGTTGGGCCCGCATCGTATTCGGCGAGACGGTCGGTATCGGCCGGCACGGCAGGGTGGGCGAAGTGCTGGGTGCCCTTGGTGAACGCGCCGGGTACCACGATCGAGGATTCGATCCCCCACCGCGTGAGTTCTGCGGCGTAGCTGACCGCGAGCGCGTCCATCGCGGCCTTCGCCGCGAAGTACGGCGCGAGATAGGGTGGGGTGCCACCGCGATGGCTGCTGCTGCCGATCCACAACACCAGGCCACGTCCCTGTTGGCGTAGGTGCGGCACTGCCGCGCGGTTGACGCGCTGCGCGCCGAGAACGTTGATGTCGTAGAGCTGGGCATACTGCTCGGGCGTGAAGGCCTCGGCCGGGCCGAACGCCATGTGCCCCGCGTTATGCATCACCACGTCGAGTCGGCCAGTCTCGCCAACGATGCGTGCGATCGCCCGATCGGCGGAGGCCTGCGACTGGACATCCAGTTCGATCGTGCGCAGATCGATGCGCTGCTTGTCCGCATCGTCGCGTGCGGCCTGCACCTGCGCAGCGTTGCGGCCCGCGGTCTCGCGCATGCTCGCATAGACGATATGGCCCGCCCGTGCGAGCGCTCGCGCCGACAGGGCGCCGAAGCCGCTGGAGGCGCCGGTGACGAGGATGACGTGCTTCGGATGAGCCTTCATGGAAAGTCTCCAGGACGCGCTTGCGTCGTGCGGTGGGAATCGTGATCAGGCGTAGCCGCCGTTGACGCGCAGGACCTGGGCATTGACCCAGCCTCCCTCCGGTCCGGCCAGGAAGGCGACCGCGGCCGCGATGTCCTCCGGCGTGCCGAGGCGCCCGAGCGGGGCGAGCTGGCTGATGTGCGCGATCTGCTCGGCCGTCTTGCCGGCGAAGAACAGCTCGGTGCCCACCGGCCCCGGGGCGATCGCGTTGACGGTGATGCCCCGGCCGCGCAGTTCGTTGGCCAGCACAGGCACCAGGCCCTCGACCCCGGCCTTGGAGGCGATGTAGGGCCCGTAGCCGGGAAAGGATTTGGCGATCACGCTGGTGGACAGGGCGATGATCCGACCGCCTTCGCGCAAGTGGTGCGCGGCCTGCGCCAGCATCAGGAAGCTGCCGCGCAGGTTGACGGCGATGACGCGGTCGAAGTCGGCAAGGCTGGATTCTTCGATGGGCGCCATGGGCATGATGCCGGCGCTGTTGACGACCACATCGGTCTGGCCGAAGGCGTCCTGCGCGGCCGCGAACAGGCGCGCCACATCTTCCGGGCGGCAGACATCCGCCTGGACGACGACCGCGTCGCCGCCGCCCGCGCGCACCTCCTGCGCGACCGATTCCGCCGCGGACGCGTTGCCGGTGTAGTTGATGACCACGGCGAAACCATCGGCCGCCAGGCGACGCACGATCGCGCGGCCGATGCCACGCGAACCACCGGCGACGATGGCGACCCGTAGCGGAGGGCCGGGGAGGGCGGACTGGGGACTGCGGTGATGGATCGCGCTCATTTCGTACTCCATGGGGCGCCCGCGAGGCGGGTGGGGACGGCGTCCATGCTGATCGTTGTCGGCTTCTGGATAAACAATCGAATGTTGGCAATTACATTCAAAAATCGACAACAATAGGAGATGGATCGTTTCGACTCTTTCCGGCTGCTCACCCGAATCGTCGAACTGGGCAGCTTCACCCGGGCCGCCGGTGCGCTCGGGATCCCGCGCGCCACCGCCACCCATGCGATGAAGGAACTGGAGGCGAGGCTGGGCACGCGCCTGCTCGAGCGCACGACCCGTCAGGTGCGCCCGACCCTGGATGGCCAAGCGTTCTATGAGCGCTGCGTGCAACTGCTGGCAGACCTGGACGACGCCGAGTCCTCACTGCGCACGAATGTCGCGGACCCGCGTGGCATCCTGCGTCTGGACCTGCATGGCACCCACGCGACGCGGATCGTGCTGCCGCGCATCGATGAGTTCCGCCGCCTCTATCCGAGGATGGATCTGGTCATCAGCAGCGGCGATCGCCTGGTGGATCTTGTCCGTGAGGGAATCGACTGCGTCGTGCGTGCCGGCACGCCCAAGGACTCGTCACTGGTCGCGCGGCGCCTGGCCGTGATGCCGGAGGTCATCTGTGCAAGCCCGGACTACCTGCGGAACTTCGGCACGCCTCGAGATCCCGATGCGTTGTCCTCGCATCAGGCCGTGGGCTTCTTCGCCAGCAGCCATGACCGCAACTACCCGTTCGAACTCATCGTCGATGGGCAGGTCAGGGCGTTCGAGCTGGGCGGGTGGATCGCGGTCAACGACGCGGAAAGCTACGTGACATGCGCGCTGCAGGGCTGCGGCCTGATTCAGCTGCCGCGCTTCCACGTCGAGGACGAGCTGCGCGATGGTCGTCTCGTGCAGGTGCTGGGAGATTGGTCGAGCACAGGGCTGCCGGTGTCCGCGATGTACCCGTTGCATCGCCAGTTGTCACCCCGCGTGAGAGTCTTCATCGACTGGGTGGCGCGGTTGTACGAGGATCGTTTCGGCGCTCCGCCGCCCGGATGACGCCGCGGTGGATGCCTGCACCTCGGCGCCGCGTTCGACCGGCCGGCGCCATGCGTGATCGATAGTCGTTGTTCCGCAGCCGGGCGTCCTGCGCGGCGGTCGGTCGAGCTGGCATGCCATCCTGGCAGCCGGCCGGCGGGGCGGACATTAATCCGGTTGACTGCGGTTCCGGTCGGCCTCGCCGGCGGGCGTCATGCCGGCAGCAGCTGCGAGGCCTGGGCCAGCGCGTCGCTCACAGCCTGCGCGGCGATCTGCGGATCCAGGCGAACGCCTTCGGCGCGAACGACCTCGAACCGCGTGACGCCGAGAAAGCCGAAGAAGGCGCGCAGGTAGGTCTCATGATGTTCGGCGGCAGCGGCAGGCGAGCCCTGTTCGTAGAGGCCGCCGCGGGCCGAGGCGACGATGACGCGCTTGTCCCCGAGCAGCCCCGTCACGCCTTCGGCGCCATAGCTGAAGGTCTTCCCGGGCACGGCGATCGCGTCCAGCCAGGACTTGAGCTGGGTGGGGATGCTGAAGTTGTACATCGGCGCGCCGACGACGATCGTGTCGGCCGCGAGCAGCTCATCCAATGCTTCGCGCAGGCGCGCCATGACTTCGGCGCTTTTCCCGTGTCCATCGTTGTCCTGCATGGCGGCCACGACTTCGGGCGAGAACTGCGGGAGCGGCTCCATCGCCAGATCCCGGTACGTCACCCTGCTGTCCGGCGCTACGGCCAGGAGCCGGCTGACGATGGCGGCCGACAGGCGGCGGCTGATGGAACTGTCGCCTTGAATGCTGGAATCGATGTGCAGAATTTTCATGTCCGAGTCTATGCGTGAGCGGGGTCTGCACAGGCCAAGCGGTCGGTGCCCGCAGCAAACTAAGCGCGTATAGTTTTCTGGACAAGAAGGATCATCTTGCAGACCTGGTATGCCTGACCATACTGTTGATTCGTGTCCCAGCGAGGAACACGCTGCCGCGCTCCATGCCCAGATTCGTGAAGCGATTGCGGTGTTCGGCGGCAAATGGAAGCTTGAGATCTTGTGGGTGCTCAGCCACGGGACGCATCGCTTCAACGAGCTGCGTCGCGCCGTGCCGGGGGTGACCCAGCACATGCTCACCATGCAGCTTCGGGAACTCGAGAAGGATGGCCTGGTGCGCAGGACGCTCTATCCCGAAGTCCCGCCCAGGGTGGAATACGAAATCACCGAGGAAGCGCGGCGGCTCGGGCCGGTGTTCGATGCGCTCTTCGACTGGACACGGGGCCGAGCCTAGCTGCCCAAGCCTCGCGGGCTGAGGTCACGGCCCCATGTGGCTCCTCAACGGAGCCATTTCATCCGTGGAAGGGAAGGCGGGCCTGCAGGCAGCGGGCAGGGCGGACGCGCATCGATCATGGGCGTCCGTCCGGTGGCCGTATCTCCGAAGAAAATCGCGATGCATGCGGTGAAGACGGCGCCGCCGGTCCGGCAGGTGGACAAAGAGCTGGCCCGCTCCCGGGTGTGGGACGGCCTGCGACGTCCCGCGGCCTGCCTGGGTCGGCGAGGCGGCGGGCGAGCCGCCGCATGCCGGGGCGAACATCGCGATCGACGTCACGTCATCGCGTGCGGGTGGGGACGGGCTGCGGGAAACGTGCGCCGGTGATCTCCTCGCTCAACTCCCACAGTCTGGCGGCCGCCGCCGTGTCGCGGGCGATGGCGGGAACAGTGGCCAGACCCAGCGGTCCGGAGATTTCATTGGGCCCGGTCGGCCCGTAGTAGACGCCGCCCTGCGCCGTAGGCGCGGTCGCCGCGTACAGCGTGGGAATGGCGCCCTGCGCCGCGGTCTGGTAGTGCTCCCGGTGGCTGGCCCATTGGCGTCCCTGTGGGCTGTCCAGGCCCGGGCCGCGCGCCACCAGCTCCGTGACCGCCACGCCGGGATGCGCGGCCATGCTCTGGATGCCCCATCCCGCGGCATCGCTGCGACGCTGCAGCTCGAAGGCGAACATCAGGCAGGCCAGCTTCGACTGCGCGTACGTCGTCATGGGCTCATAGGCGCCGGACGACTGCAGGTCGTCGAGGTTCAGCGTGCCGCGATGCACCGCGACGCTGGACAAGGTCACCACGCGTGGCGCGTCGCTCTTGCGCAGCAGGGGCAGCAGCTCGGCGGTGAGGACGAAGTGGCCGGCGTAGTTGGTGGCGAACTGCATTTCCAGGCCATCCACCGACGTCGCGCGCTCGGGCGTCGCCATGATGGCCGCGTTGTTGATCAAGCCATCCAGCCTGGGGAGGGAAGCGCCCAGGCGCCTGCCGAGGTCCCGAACCGAGGACAGGCTGGAAAGGTCCAGCCTTTCAAACTGCACCTGCGCCGCCGGAATGTCCTGCCGGATCCTGTCGATCGCCTCCTGTCCGCGCTCCGCGTTGCGCGCGGCGATGATCACGCGGGCGCCTGCCGCCGCCAGGGCCTTGGCATCCTCGAATCCCATGCCGCTGGTTCCGCCTGTGACCAGGAAGATGCGCCCCTTCTGCGAGGGCATGTCGGCCGTGCTCCAGGCGGGCGGTGGCGGGGTCTGCGCGGTCGCGCCGACGGTGGACACGCTGCCCAGCAGCAGACCAAGGGCGGCGAGCCAGCGGCGCCAGCGGGAAGAGCGCGGCGTGCGGGAAGGGATGGGTTCGTTGAGCATGGGCGAGTCCTCGCGAGGGATGGGAGTGGGTGTTGCGTGAGCACAGGAAGCGGCGTTTGCGGCCTGGCGTGACGCCGCCAGGGCCGTCGCCATACCGTTCGGGCAGCGGACTGTCGGTGCGGGTGTCGTCAAGCCTCATCTGCGGCGGGGGACGCATGCGGCGAGCGCGGGCGATCCTGCGCGGATGCTTTGCGTAAGGTGGAATCGGACGTCGGCGCCGCGGAGGCGGCATGTCGGGCCTGCGCGCGGCCCAGCCACAGGCCGATGGCGGCCCAGGCGACGGCCAGTGGCACGACGATGCTGGCCAGGCCGCCGAGGGCCAGCCCGAGCCGGCCGAGGACGCCCTCGGCCTGCGCTCCGACGACGTCTCCCGCGCGGTACATGAAGGTGTCGACGAAGGCCTTGGCCTTGTACTTGTCCTCGCGGCTGACCACGGTGAACAGCGCCTCGCGCGCCGGCCGGGTGATGCCGCGCTGCACGGCACGGTTGCTGGCCTCCAGCAGCACCAGCACAACGAACGAGCCATAGATCGCCAGCCCGATGAAGCCCAGCGCCATAGCGGCGGGCAGGATCGCCAGCGCCACGCCCAGACCGAACCGCTGGATGAGCTTGCCGGTCAGCGTGACCTGCAGCGCAAGCACGGCCACCTGTGTCCACATGTCGATGTTACCCAGGATGGCCGCACGCGCATCCGTGTCGTCGGTGACCGCGGCGACCATCTGCAGACGCGTGAAGTAGATGAAGGTCGCGAGCACGGTCATCAGCACGACGTAGCCGGCGATGGCGGTCAGGTAGCGCGAGCGGAACACCGCGGCCAGGCCGGCCCACGCGCCGCCGCCGATGCGCGGGTCCGCCGCCTCGTGACGCGTCACAGAAAGCCGCTGGCTGGCGGCGCTGCTGTCCGGCCTCACGCGCATGAGCAGCCATGCGAGGGTCAGTGACGCAAGCAGGAACCCGCCCGCCACCAGCAGCAGGCCCGGGGTGCCGAGCGGCTCGGCCAGGCGCGAGGTGAGCCAGGGGCCGAAGATCGCGCCCAGCGTGCCGCCGACGGAGATCAGCGCGAACAAGCGCTTGCCCTGATCACTCGTGAAACGATCCGCCAGCAGCGCCCAGAACACCATGGTCACGAACAGGTTGAATACGCTGAACCAGACATAGAACACCTGCCCGCTTCGCTGGCCCACGGCGCCCGGCGCGAACACCAGCAGCGCCCAGAATCCCACCAGGCTCAGCACGAAGAAGCCGTAGGTCGCACCGACGAACTGCAGCCGTCGCAAACGTGAGACCAGCCAACCGAACACCGGATTGACCGCCAGCGTCGCCAACGCGGTGCCGACGAACAGCCAGCGGATGCTCTCGATGCCGCGTTCCATGCCGAGGGCGTCCCGCGCTGGCCGCAGCAGCATCAGCGCTGTCAGCACGCAGAAGAAGAACAGCGCGGCGATCAGGACCGGCCAGGTCTCCTCGTGATGAAGATTGAACAGGCGATGGAGCGGCCGAAATCGGCCCGACGTTGGCATGGCGCTCTTGTTCACGGGGAAGTCTCCTGGACAGCCATGGGAGTGCTCGTTCCTCAGCGCTCATGGAGCGCGGAGGAGGGCGGAGGCGATGGCCTGCGTACGGGAGAGCAGGCACTCCCAATCTGGGGCGCCGACTTTAAGAAGCGATTAATGCTTCGGGGACGCAGCTGAAGCCGCAGCATCGTCGTGGACCGACCGCCGTCGGCCTCGACCAGGCGGTGCGTCATCACATGACCATCGGTCAGCGACGGCGGGCGTGTGGCCAACGATGCAATCGCCTGGATTTGCGAAGCGATGTGTCCAGGGCGGCCCAGCGATCAGGTGATCGGGACGGCGGCAAGACGGTGTGCGTTATGGCATCGCAAGCGCGATCCGCTCGGGCGCGAATGCGGCCATTGCGAAGAAGACGAGCAGTCAATCTTCCGAGCCGGGCGAGGTGCAGCGCGCGGCCATAGGGGAGGGCGGGGGTCCTTCCCTATGGTTCGGCCTCCGGCGCAAGGGAGGGCGTTGCGGGCGCGAGCGGCACGACGCAGCCTCGCGCCAACAGTTGAAAGCGCCGCAAAAAGCAGGGGTTACTGGCGACGAAAGATCATCCCGCCGTGATGGAGCGTGTTCTCGTCGACGAAGATGCCATCCGCTGTGAATCCGGAGTCGTCCCAGTAATCGATCCGGTTTCCTTTCACCTCGTAACGACCCTGATAGGCGCTTTCCCGGCTGCCGCGCGCCTCGTCGTAGCGGCCGCTCGCGAGAAGCGCCTGACGAATGCGCCCGTCGGCGGTCACCCACATGCCGATGTAAGGATGCTTGTGCATTTGATTGTCTCCCTGTCGCTCGATCGGAATTCGCCTGATGACATCGTCGTAGGGCACCAGGTCGAGAAACGCGGTGACCTTGCTTGCGCGCAGATTCGCCATCCGGAGAATCCACACATAACTGTTGCTGTAACGCCTTCCGTCGGCCGCCATGGCGTCACCGTCCCAATGCACGATGACGTGGTCGCCCTGCGCCCAGATGCCCTTTACCGTGGGCCGGACCGGCGAGGACAGGCGCGCCGCGAAGGGGGCGACCGCCTGTTTCAGGAACATGTCCCGTCCCTCGTAGCTCCCGGCTGCCGGGCTCGTTCCCTTGATGGTCCACACCACGTCGTCCGCCAGGACGTCCTGGAAGAACGTCCCGCCGCCTGCGGCCCACTTCTCGAACGCCTGCGCGACGAATTGGCGATTTCGCTCGGCTGTCGAATCGACGGGCCGGGCCAGCGCGCAAGCGCTGATCAGCATGGCCAGCGCCAGTGCCGCAGCCTTGATGGATCCTGGTTTGCTCATGTCGTGTGCTCCCGGAGATGACGGTGTGCGTGGGGTGGGGCCATCAGTACCGCCTTTCTGCCGCCGCGAACTCAATCGCGGGCAGGGACGATCGCGTCGATGTCCTGGCGCGACACCCGGCGGGTGGAGGTGTGCTCACGCACGATCCTCCAGCCAGTGGACGTGCACTGCCAGACCAGCGAGGAACGCGCCCTGATGCCGACGATCTCCCCCTGTGCCGTTTCGAGGCGCGCAGCGAATTCGAGGGTGGAGGCGGACAGGGCATCGCCGTCCACGACATCCGGACCATCGGTGATGTTGTGCCGGGCCGACCTCAGCGCGGTGAAAGGTGCTGTCCAGATCGAGGCCCATTCGCCCGCGCTGCGCGCCACACGGTGCTGAGGATCGAAATCGTCGTAGAGCCGGACGTCGCTGGAGGTCCAGTGATAGAGGTGTCCCAGCCTCTGGCGGAAGTCGAACGGAGGATCGCCGCGACGCTTTTCCCATCCCACCATGATCCATTCGCGATGAAGCGCGCCGGGGCTCCCCGGACCGCTGGCGGCGCACGTCTCCGGCCGCGGTTCGATTCCTGTCTTCGCGGCGGTCTGAAGCGGGGTGCCCGCCATCGCGGCCAGCACCAGGGCGACCGGCATGATCCGCATCACGGCTCTCCTTCGGCATGAGTGGACACAACATCCTGCGTCGACCGCCATGCGCCGATGGGGTGCACAGGCCAGCTTCGATTCGAGCG
Source organism: Pseudoxanthomonas sp. X-1 (assembly GCF_020042665.1). Lineage (NCBI taxonomy): Bacteria > Pseudomonadati > Pseudomonadota > Gammaproteobacteria > Lysobacterales > Lysobacteraceae > Pseudoxanthomonas > Pseudoxanthomonas sp. X-1. Next base: position 2,346,796 of record NZ_CP083376.1, on the reverse strand, counting down.
CGCATTGCGTCGTTGGGCAGGACTAACTTGCATGGACGCAGTCTGCTGTCGACACGCCGCAGGCCTGTAGCGGGATCGTCCGGCGTTCTTGTACGATCGTCCAGCGAGTGCTTTCTCGCTTGCTGGCGCGCCGGCCCACTGAGGACGTGATCATGGACTCGCTGACAAAGCTCGCCGATATCCTGGGTCGTCATGCGCGGGACGATGGCATGCACGACACGCCCATTCCGGGCGTGCGCCTGGTGTGCTCGCGCGCGCCCACCATGCCAATGCCCGTGGTGTACGAGCCGACGCTCTGCCTCGTCGCGCAGGGGCGGAAGCGGGTGATGCTGGGGACGCACGCCTATGTGTACGACCCGACCAGGTACCTGCTCGCATCGGTCGATCTGCCGGTTACCGGCTCGGTCATCGAGGCCAGCGAGGCTGTCCCGTACCTGTGCCTGGTGCTCGATCTGGACATGGCCGAGCTGAGCGATCTCGCCCTGCGTCATCCCGCACCGCATGCGCAGGACCCCCTGCCGTCCGCCGGCCTTGTCCTCAACAGTGCCACGCCCGAGCTGTTGGACGCGGCGGCACGGCTTGCGGCGTTGCTCGACCAGCCGAGCGACATCGAAGCGTTGGCCCCGCTGGTGGTCCGGGAGATCCTCTATCGTCTGCTCACCGACTCAGGCAGCGGCATCGTCCGGCAGATGGCGACCGCGGACAGCCGTTTGAACCAGATCGCAAGAGCCATCGACTGGATCAGGCAGCATTACAGCGAAGCATGCCGGATCGAAGAGATCGCGGATATCGCCGGCATGAGCCGTTCCGCTTTCCATCTGCACTTCAAGGCCGTCACGTCGATGAGTCCGCTGGAGTTCCGTAGCCAGTTGCGATTGCAGCAGGCACGCAGGCTCATGGTGGTCGAGGCCATGGACGCGGCGAGCGCCGGATATCGCGTCGGCTACGAGAGTCCCTCGCAATTCAGTCGCGACTATGCCCGTATGTTCGGCATGCCTCCCGCCAAGGACGCAGGGAGGTTGCGCAGGATGGGGGAAGCGCCTGAAGGCTGGTCCGGCATTGGCGGTACCGTCGGGGGACCTCGTGCCATGAATTCTTCCCGACGCCCCATGCGGACTAGCGCACCCGCACGAACTCCGCGCTCACCCGTCCTCCGTCCGGGCGAGTGAACGTCTCGTACATCCGGTCCCCCTCGACGGTCAGCTGCAGGTCCCGCCTGGTCCGCACGCTGCCCACCCAGTTCGGAAAAGTGGCGCCCTCGACGCGGTTGCCGGCGAAACGACCGTGCTCGTCTACCGAGTAAGTGCCGAAGAAGCCGATGCTGGATGCCATGGCGCGTCTGTTCTCATCGTCGGTGCCCCCGCCGCGGGCATCTGACGCGAAGCGCGGGGTGTCGCCATCGGTCAGCACTTCGACGAAATGCATGTCGATGGTGAAGACGAGCATGCCTTGCGGATGCTCGCCATAAGGCCGCTGGGTGGTGCCCGCGGTCTCCAGGGTGGCAGCCGCCATGCGCCATGTGCCTGCAACCAGATTGGGCCGGGCAGGGACGGGCACGGGTTCGCCGGCTTTGGCGGCAATGGACGTCGCCGCAAGCAGGAGTGCGAGCGACCACTTCATGCCCTGTCCTCCCTTCGCAGGCGCGCTTCCGGTCGCACGCACGCCGCCATCCGGTCGGGTCGCCCCGGTAACAGCTTCCTGTCCGCGGCACCGCCAGAACCGGATGGCACATCAGCGATCAACCATGTCTTCATCGGTGGTTTCCCATGAGGTCCAGTACAAGATAGGAGCCCTGGGGATGGCTGATAAGCCGCTTCAACACGAACAGGCTGGTGGGAGATCGCCATCAATGACGGAGGTCGTTCCCGATGCGCGACACCGAGCTTGCCGTGCGGCTCCAGCATTAGGCCGGTCTCGATACTTGCACGGACCGCGATGGACCCATTGCGCGCTCGGCCTGATGATCCTCGGGGTCAAGCCTCGGCTAGGCCTTTGAATCGGTCGTGGTCACCGGGTTGGCTGCGCGTTTTGCCATCGCCTGGACAATTCGGGGAACCGGGTCTGGCACCGCGATCGTCGACGGCCAAATCGTCGGCTCCATCGCGCTCGATGCCGAAGACCTGGGTGGGAACCGTGCGCACCAGCGTTGGCTCATCCTGTCGATCAGGCGTGGGGCAAGGGCATTGGCAGGCAGCTACTGGATCGCGAGATGCCGCGAGAGCCCCAGTGAGTAGATATTACATAATATACATTATGCGAAGTAATGTTTGGCTGTAAGCGGGTTTGGCGCTCCCCTTAGCACCGCTCCTCGTCAAGCTGCCATACGCTTTGGAGGCGGACGCCTGCCTCCCGTTATGCTCCAGGACTTCGACCAGGGACAGGCCAATGAACTATCGCTACCAGCCCACGCGCGGGCCGCACGACGGATTGTGGTGGCAGATCGCGCTCGGCGTCTTTGTCGGCCAGCTGATGAGCGCGGCTGTGGCGGGCGTCGCATTCCTTGTCCTGGCCAGCTTCGCGGCCAGTCAGGCGGAAGATGCGGCGAAGCAGCTCAGCCGGCAGCTGCAGCAGGCCACGCGGCAGGCGCAGTCTGCGGTGCCGCCCACGCCAGGCTTCACGCCGCCGCAGGCAAGGACCAAGCGTCCGTTGGCAGAGGACGAACGCTGCATTGGCGGCCGTCGGCTCAAGCGACTCCCGAACGGCTGGCAGGACCTGCCCTATGAGCCTTGCTGAGCCCGTCTGGAGGCTTTGCCTCTACGAATGGCGCCGGACGCATGCGAACTAGTCTGGCTCTGCGATCTAGCCATCTGCCTCTCGCATCGGCTGCAGATCCTGCAAACCAGACGGCGCCCCAGCGTCCTCAAGCCTCAAACTTCCCCGGCGCCAGCGCATCGATCATGTAGTCGATGAAGCAGGTAATGCGTGAGGCAAGCGTGGTGTTGCGGTAGTAGACGGCGTTGATCGATTGACGGACGTCGAGGGTGGCTTTGGGCAAAAGCTGGACCAGGTCGCCGCGCTGGCGGTCGGCCGCGGTCATGAAGTCGGACAGGCAGGCGATGCCCTCGCCTGCGAGCGCCAGCTGGCGCAGGATCTCGCCGCTGGAGGACGCCACGTCGGGGCGGATCTGCAGGGGCTGGCCGTCGGCGTCGTGTAGCGGCCATCGGTTCAACGACTCCGGCTGGGTGAAGCCCAGCAGCGAGTGCGCCTTCAGGTCAGGGACGCGCCTGGGCGTTCCGGCGCGCGCCAGATAGGCCGAGCTCGCCAGCACGCGCAGCCGGCTGGTGGCGACCGGTCGCGCATGCAGGGTCGAGTCCTTCAATGGCCCGATGCGGAACGCCACGTCGGTGCGCTTTTCCAGCAGGTCGGTGATGCCCTCGTTGCTGGCGAGCTCCAGCTCCACCTTGGGAAACCGCGCGCGGAAGCCCGCCACCCGCGGCACGATGACGTGCAGCATGAACGGCGTCGCCGCATCCACGCGCAGGCGCCCCACGGGCTGCTGTCGCCGCGCGGCCATCTGCTCCTCGGCCGCCTCGACCGAATCCAGGATGGCGCGGGCGCGGGCCAGGAAGGCGGCGCCCTCCTCGGTCAGCTCCAGCCGCCGCGTGGTCCGGCGCAGCAGCGTGGTGTCCAGCTTGGTTTCCAGCCGGGCCAGGGTGCGGCTGATCCCGGACACAGTCTGCTCCAGGTGCTCGGCGGCCGCGGTGATCGAACCGGCGTCCACCACGGCGATGAAGGCCTGCAGTTCGTCGAGGGTGATCTTCATTGTTGACGCCGGATCAAAAGTATATGACCTATTAGGGTGTTTTCCCGGAAATGTAAAGCGCCCAGACTGCGCGCCATCGCTTCATACCAGAAGCGCCCTGACGTGAGTCCACCATGCCGCTTGCCCTCCTCGCCCTGACCCTGGCGGCCTTCGCCATCGGTACCACCGAATTCGTCATCGTCGGCCTGATCCCCACCATCGCGACGGATCTGGGTGTCACCCTGCCCTCCGCCGGCCTGCTGGTCAGCCTGTATGCGCTGGGCGTCGCCATCGGCGCGCCCATCCTCACGGCCATCACCGGCCGGGTGCCGCGCAAGCCGCTGCTGGTCGGGCTGATGGCGCTGTTCACCGTCGGCAACCTAGTGGCCTGGCTGGCGCCGGGCTACGCCACGCTGATCGTCGCCCGCCTGCTGACGGGCCTGGCCCACGGCGTGTTCTTCTCGGTCGGCTCCATCGTCGCCACCAGCCTGGTGCCACGGGAGAAGGCGGCCAGCGCCATCGCCACGATGTTCAGCGGCATGACCGTGGCCTTCGTCACCGGCATCCCGCTGGGCACGTTCATCGGCCAGCACTTCGGCTGGCGCACCACGTTCCTGGCGGTGGCGGTGTTCGGTCTGGTGGCAATGATCGGCGCGCAGTCGCTGGTGCCGCGAAACATCGCGCACGCCACGCCGGCGCCGCTGCGCCGCCAGCTGCGCGTGCTGCTGCAGCCGCGCCTGCTGCTGGTCTACGCGATGACCGCGGTCGGCTATGGCGGCTCGCTGATCGCCTTCACCTTCCTCGCGCCCATCCTTGAAGACATCTCGGGCTTCCGGCCGCAGATAGTGAGCCTGGTGCTGCTGGCCTATGGCGTGTCGGTGGCCATCGGCAACGTCTGGGGCGGTCGCCTGGCCGATCGCCGCGGGCCGGTTGGTGCGCTGAAAGTCATCTTCGGCCTGCTGGCGCTGGTGCTGCTGGTGCTGACCTTCACCGCCTCCTCGCCGTGGCTGGTCGTGCTGACGGTGCTCGCCTGGGGCGCGGTGGCCTTCGGCAATGTGCCCGCCCTGCAGGTCTATGTGGTGAGGCAGGCCGAACAGGTGGCGCCCGATGCGACCGATGTCGCCGCCGGTTTCAACATCTCGGCCTTCAACCTGGGTGTGGCGGGCGGTTCCTGGGCCGGTGCGCAGGTGGTCGCGCACCTGGGGCTCGCCCACACGCCCTGGATCGCGGCGCTGGTGACGCTGGGCGCCCTGGGCCTGACTGTCCTCTCAGGCCGGCTGGATCGTCGCAACGCCGCGTCCCTGGCCCACGCGGCCTGATCTCCCCTCGCCTTTCTCTCCACGCAATCGGAGCGTTTTCCATGAGCATTCCTTCCTTTGGTGTCGGCACCTTCCGTCTGACCGGCCAGACCGCCATCGATTCGGTGCGCAACGCGCTGGAACTGGGCTATCGCCACATCGACACCGCGCAGGTCTACGGCAACGAGGCCGAAGTCGGCCAGGCCATCGCCGAGAGCGGCGTCGCGCGCGATGCGCTGTTCCTGACCACCAAGATCTGGGTCGATCACTACGCCCGGGACAAGCTGATCCCCAGCCTGCGCCAGAGCCTGGACAAGCTGCGCACCGACCGCGTGGACCTGACCCTGATCCACTGGCCGGCGCCCGGCAACGGCGTGGCGCTCGCCGAGTTCATGACGGCACTGGCCGAGGCCAAGGCGCTGGGCCTGACCCGCCAGATCGGCGTGTCCAACTTCAATATCGCCCTCACCCGCCAGGCCATTGCCGTGGTGGGCGAAGGCGAGATCGCCACCAACCAGATCGAGTTGAGCCCGTATCTGCAGGGTCGCAAGCTAACCGCCTTCCTGCAGGAGCAGGGCATCGCAGTCACCTCGTACATGACCTTGGCCTACGGCAAGGTGCTCAAGGACCCGGTGCTGATGCGGATCGCGGACAAGCACCAGGCCACCGTGGCCCAGGTCGCGCTGGCGTGGGCCCTGCAGCTGGGCCATGCGGTGATCCCCTCCTCGACCCGGCGCGAGAACCTGGCCAGCAACCTGCTCGCGCGCGACCTGCGGCTGGATGCGGACGACATGGCCCAGATCGCCACGCTCGAGCGCAATGGCCGCGAGGTCGATCCCACCGGTTTGGCGCCGGCCTGGGACTGACACGTCGCCGCGCATGCGCAACCGGCTTGGCCGAGTCCTTTCTCCCCCACTTTCCCGCATGGCCGGCGTTCGCCTGCCCGCCAAGGAGACCCATGATGTCCAACATCCAAGATCCTCTCACCCAGCCCTATGTCCTGGGCGAGCTCGAATTGCCCAACCGTATCGTCATGCCGCCGATGACGCGCTCGCGTGCCAGCCAGCCCGGCGATGTGCCGAACGCGCTGATGGCCGCCTACTACGCCCAGCGCGCCAGCGCCGGGCTGATCGTCAGCGAAGGCACCTGGATCGCTCCGCTGGGCAAGGGCTACGCGTGGACGCCCGGCATCCACAGTCCCGCGCAAGTGGAAGGCTGGCGCCAGGTGACCGAGGCCGTGCATGCCGCCGGCGGGCGGATCTTCGCCCAGCTCTGGCACGTCGGCCGGCTCAGCCACACCAGCCTGCTCGACGGGCGATCGCCGGTGTCGTCCTCGGCCCTCCAGGCCGAAGGCGTCAACGTATTCGTGGCCGAGCGCGACGGCACGCCCGGCTTCGTCCAGGCCTCGATGCCGCGTGCGCTGGCCACCGGGGAAATCTCCGGCATCGTGGACGAGTTCCGCCAGGCCGCGCGCCATGCCATGGCTGCCGGCTTCGATGGCGTCGAGCTGCATGCGGCCAACGGCTATCTGGTCAACCAGTTCATCGACTCCAACGCCAACGACCGCACCGATGCCTACGGCGGCTCGCTGGAGAACCGGCTGCGCTTCCTCGAGGAAGTGACCACGGCGCTGGTCGAAGGCACCGGGGACAGGCGCCGCGTCGGCATCCGCCTGGCCCCGCTGACCACGCTCAATGGCTGCTCGGACGCGCAGCCGCAGGTCACCTACCTGGCCGCTGCCAGGCGGCTGGGTGAGATCGGCGTGGCCTACCTCCATATCGCCGAGGCCGACTGGGACGATGCGCCGCACATGCCGCTCGAGTTCAAGCAGCAGCTGCGTGCCGCCTTCCCCGGCGCGCTCATCTACGCCGGCAAGTACACCGCCGAGCGTGCGCGTGCCGCGCTGGAGGAAGGCTGGGCCGATCTGATCGCCTTCGGTCGGCCCTTCGTGGCCAACCCCGATCTTCCCGAGCGTCTGCGCATCGGCGCGCCGCTCAACGCGCACGATCCCGCCACGCTGTTCGGCGGCGGGGCGCATGGCCTGACCGACTACCCTGCCCTGTCCGCATCCGCGGCTGGCGGCTAGGAGACAGGGCGTTGCCGAGGCGTGCACGCCTCGCGCGGAACTGTCTACGATGCCGTCCCCACTTCCAGGAAAGACGGCCTTGGCGATCCATCTCATCCGGCATGGCGAGACCGAATGGTCGCGGTCCGGCCGCCATACCGGCAGCACCGATATCCCGCTGACCGAACACGGCGCGCAGATGGCAGGCGCGCTTGCGCCGTTGCTGGCCGGCGTGCGCTTCGCCAGCGTGCTGGTCAGCCCGCGCCAGCGCGCGCAGGACACCTGCCGGCTCGCCGGCCTTGGGCACGCCGCGCAGATCGAGCCGGATCTGGCCGAATGGGATTACGGCGACTACGAAGGCCTGCGCTCGACCGAGATCCTGGCCGCGCGACCCGACTGGGACATCTGGCGCGACGGCTGTCCCGGCGGCGAGTCGCCGGCGGCCGTGTCCGCGCGCGCCGACCGGCTGGTCTCGCGCCTGCTGACGCTGCCGGGCGACGTGGCGGTCTTCAGCCACGGCCACTTCGGGCGTGTGCTGACCGCGCGCTGGCTGCAGCGGCCGGTCGACCTGGGTCAGCATCTGATCCTGGATCCGGCCACGCTGTGCGTGCTCGATCTGGACGCCCGCCACGCGAACGTGCCGGTGATCCTGCGCTGGAACGTGTCCGCTTCGGCGGCCTGATCGTTTTCGCGAGACATGGCGCGACGGCGCTCGTTGGGCGCTCGTCTAACGCGCCTGCGAGCGCGCTCGCACAGTGCGCAGCCCCGGCGTTGCGCAGTGCGATTTCTCAGCGTGATGCTGAATGTCTATGGAGCCGTTCTCCTCGTCTGGCGCGACGACCTTGGAGACATCTCATCCGATCCTGCGCGCTTGGCGCGGGGAGTCTCCCGGATCGGCGCCCCATGCGGCCGCGCCTTATGGGGTGCGCGTCGACTCCCTGCCCCGCGCCTTCGCCATCCCCTTCAACCCGCGCGGCCCGGGTGCGACGCGCTCCCGATCCTCGCGACACCCCGTCGGGCGGCGCTTGGCCCGTCGAGTGCCTACCCGCGCCGGCGGACGCATCGCGGCCTCGAAGCAACGCTCGCCAGACCCGACACTGCCCGCACGATTCCCTTCGCGTGATGCTTGCGGAAGGCCCGGAGCGTCATTAGAATGCCGGGCTCCCAAGACACCGGGGCCATAGCTCAGCTGGGAGAGCGCCTGCATGGCATGCAGGAGGTCGGCGGTTCGATCCCGCCTGGCTCCACCACGTTTCAATCGCAGACGTTAGGCCCGTCCGCGAGGCAACACAGGTTTCACCGCGTCCCCATCGTCTAGAGGCCTAGGACATTACCCTTTCACGGTAGCGACCGGGGTTCGAATCCCCGTGGGGACGCCAAGTTGTACGAAGAGCGCAGCGTTGTCCGGCTGCGCTTTTTCTTGAAGTTCGGGGCCATAGCTCAGCTGGGAGAGCGCCTGCATGGCATGCAGGAGGTCGGCGGTTCGATCCCGCCTGGCTCCACCACTTCATCGCCGCATCCAGGATGCGCGGGTCCGAAGACCGACCCGTTCGCGTCAGATGTTCCAGACGCGTCCCCATCGTCTAGAGGCCTAGGACATTACCCTTTCACGGTAGCGACCGGGGTTCGAATCCCCGTGGGGACGCCAGGTTTTACGAGAAGCGCAGCGCTCACCCGCTGCGCTTTTTTGTTTGTCGAGGGTTTGGCTTAGGCCTGTCGGTCCCTGAGCGGATCGAAGCGCTCACTTCGCCAACCAACCTCGACCTGGCCGGACGTGGCTCCTCGGCTCGGTCCATCTCTCTGGCGGACTCGCCGCCGAGCCTTCCCTGGCCCGCTTTCCGCACGCCCGACCGGTCGAGGCGCCGCGGCGAACGGATCAGGACTCCTGGGGAAATCGGACGCCGCCCATCAGGCCGCTGCCCCTCCGAAGCCATAGCGCCCATCTTCGAGGCCATCGCGCTCATCGCAGAAGCACGGGACGCAAGGTCAACCTGCAAGTCGCAAGCGCGCGAAGGGCGGCAAGCATTAGCCCCACATGAAGAAGAAAGCGTCTGCATCTTCATGCTCACGCCACCCGGGCTTCATCAAAATAAACAGGCGCAACGCCGTGCAATGCGATGCCGCCCCGCGTTCCGCCTGCCGATCCCCAGGAGTCTCGATGTCGAAGCCAGCCACTGCCCTGTTCGCCCGCCATGAAACCGCTTTCGCCAGCTGGATCCGGCGCAACGGCTATGCGCCCGCGGAGGCTGTCGAGCACTTCTTGAACGACTCGCCCTACTTCAAGGGCGAGACCGAGCACCTGGATCCCCAGCAGCGTGCGGAACTGGTGGAGCAGACGCGGGCGTTCCTGAGCAAGCTCAGCACCGAGAACCAGTTCGCCATGCAGTTCCCCACGGTGTACATGTGCACCGACAAGCGCGGGCGACGGCTGCGTTACACCATCACCATGACCATCGGCGAGGACAAGGCCGAGTGGATCGGCCGCGTGTGGGCGGGCAGCGAGTACCTGGGAGAGGTGGCCGGCAGTGGCAGCGGCCCGAAGGCCAATTATCTGGCGCTGGCGCGCATGCACGTGGAATCGCAGATCGACTGCACCGACGCCATCATCAAGCGTCCCCTGCCCGAGTTCTGGTAAGCGCCCGCTTCAGGCGAGCGCGGACGCCTCGGCATCGACCGCATCGACACGACGCAGCGTGGCCACGCCATGGCCGCGTTCGGACAGATACTCCAGCCACTTGCCCAGGAAGGTGTTCATGCGCATGCGGTGGCTGATCAGCTCGGCCGGCGGCGGGAACAGCCCGATCACATCCTGCCAGCGCCGGCCCACGTAGCAGTGCGTGGCCTCGGCCTGGCGCGCATCGCGGTACACCCGCACGAACGCCGAAGGATCCGGCTCGCCGGTCTGCGGATCGATCAGGCCATAGGTCAGGCGCAGCTCGACCGTGTAGCGGTGGGTCTCGATGACATCCACGCGCAGATCCAGGCCATCGCCGATGCTGGACACGTACTGGCCTGGCTCCAGGTCGATCGGAGCGAACAGCCGCGCCAACCGGCCGTAGTTTTCCGCGTACAGCCCCATCAGCCAGCCGAAGCGGCCCAGCTTGGGGAGGTGCGCGGCGCGGGAGAGCGTCAATGCCATGGGGGGATCCTACACGCTGGCAGGCGCATGCGGCAGCATTGACGCCCGGTGGGTTGTGCACCTAACGTGGAGGTCCGCCTGCGCTTTTCCAAGCGCCAGGCCGGCATCGTTTCCAGCGCCTTGAAGCCGGGCAGATGCCTGCGGCTTCAGAGCATTTCGCGCTGCAGGCCCAGGGTGGACATCACCTTGCTGGCGATTTCCTCGATCGAGGTGTGCGTGGTGCTCAGCGTGGGCAGGCGCTCGGTGCGGAACATGTCCTCCGCCGCGGCGACCTCGCGTTTGCAGGTCTCGAACTTGGCGTAACTCGAGTTGGGCCGGCGCTCCTGGCGGATCTGGCACAGCCTGTCCGGGTCGATGGTCAGGCCGAACAGCTTCTTGCGGTACGGACGCAGGCGCGCGGGCAGCCGGTCGCTCTCCAGATCCTGATCGGTCAGCGGATAGTTGGCCGCCTTGACTCCGTAATGCAGCGCCAGATACACGCACGTGGGCGTCTTGCCGGCGCGCGACACCGCGACCAGGATCAGGTCGGCCTCGTCATAGTTGATCGCCACGCCATCATCGTGGGTCAGCGCGAAGTTCATCGCGTTGATGCGCCGGTGATAGGCCTCGAAGTTGACGATGCCATGCGCCTGGCCCACGCGCGACTGGCGCACCGCGCCCAGTTCGCGTTCCATCGGATCGATGAAGGGCGCGAACACATCGAGCATCAGCGCGCCGCTTGAGGCCAACGCCTGGGCGATGGACGGATCGACGATCGAGTGGATCACGATCGGGCGCGCATCGTGGCGCAGGCCCGATTCGCGGATGCGCTCGATCGCGTCGCTGGCCTTTTCCGGATCGTCGACGAACGGGATCCGGTCGGTGATGAAGGAGAACCCGGAGAACTGGGTGAGCAGGCTATGCCCAATGGTTTCAACGGTGATACCGGTTCCATCCGAGACATAGAACACCGGCCGGACACTCGACATTGCCTTCATCCTGTCTGCTGAAACTGAAAACCCCGCCAATTCAAGCTTGTGATGCTTGTTTTGGCACTGCATCATAACCGCCTTTCCCCCTAGGACGCGGCCCGACGCTGCAACCCCACCGGGTGTGGCAACGGCTGCTATCGGAGCGTAGCGCTTGAACCAGAACATCCTGTGGCTGCATGAGCTTGGCTTGTCGGACCTGGCCCGCGTTGGCGGCAAGAATTCCTCGCTGGGCGAGATGATCGGCAACCTGGCCCAGCTGGGCGTCTCGGTGCCCGGCGGCTACGCCACCACGGCGGAGGCGTTCAAGGACTTCATCGCGCACAACGATCTGTCCAAGCGCATCTTCGACAAGCTCGAGACGCTCGATGTCGAGGACGTCGGCGCGCTGACGGCGGCCGGCAAGGAGATCCGCGGCTGGGTCATCGATGCTCCGCTGCAGCCCGAACTGGACCAGGACATCCGCAGTGCGTATGCGCAGCTGTCGGCCGAGAACGGCGGCGGCGATGTGGCTGTCGCGGTGCGTTCGTCGGCCACCGCAGAGGACCTGCCCGATGCGTCCTTCGCCGGCCAGCAGGAGACCTTCCTCAACGTCACCGGCGCCGACGATGTCGTGCACAAGGTTAAGGAGGTCTTCGCCTCGCTCTACAACGACCGTGCGATCGCCTACCGCGTGCATCACGGCTTCAAGCACGAGGACGTGTTCCTCTCGGCCGGCGTGCAGCTGATGGTGCGCTCGGACGTGGGCGCCTCGGGCGTGCTGTTCACCCTGGACACCGAGTCCGGCTTCCGCGACGTGGTGTTCGTCACCTCCTCCTTCGGCCTGGGCGAAATGGTCGTGCAGGGCGCGGTCAACCCCGACGAGTTCTACGTGTACAAGCCCACGCTGAGTGCGGGCAAGCCGGCGATCCTGCGCCGCTCGCTGGGCAGCAAGCAGGTGCGCATGGTCTATTCGGACGTGCCGGGCGAACGCGTGCGCATCGAGGACACGCCCGCCGAGCTGCGCAACACCTTCTCCATCAGCGATGAGGATGTGCAGGAGTTGGCCAAGCAGGCGCTGACCATCGAGAAGCACTACCAGCGCCCGATGGACATCGAATGGGCCAAGGACGGGGTCAGCGGCAAGCTGTTCATCGTCCAGGCGCGCCCGGAGACGGTGAAGTCGCGCAGCCATGCGACCCAGATCGAGCGCTTCGCGCTGTCGGCCAAGGGTGCCAAGGTGCTGGCCGAAGGCCGGGCCGTGGGCGCCAAGATCGGCGCCGGCGTGGCGCGCGTGGTGCGCTCGCTGGAGGACATGGACCGCGTGCAGCCGGGCGACGTGCTGTTCGCCGACATGACCGATCCGGACTGGGAGCCGGTGATGAAGCGCGCCAGCGCGATCGTCACCAACCGCGGTGGCCGCACCTGCCATGCCGCGATCATCGCGCGCGAGCTCGGCGTGCCGGCGGTGGTCGGCTCGGGCAATGCGACCGAATTGGTCCAGGACGGCCAGGAAGTCACCGTCAGCTGCGCCGAGGGCGACACCGGCTTCATCTACGACGGCGTGCTGGAGTTCGAGCGCACCACCACGGACCTGGGCAACATGCCGCCGGCGCCGCTGAAGATCATGATGAACGTCGCCAATCCCGAGCGCGCGTTCGATTTCGGCCAGCTGCCCAACGCCGGCATCGGCCTGGCGCGCCTGGAGATGATCATCGCCAGCCACATCGGCATCCATCCCAAGGCGCTGCTCGAGTACGACCAGCAAGATGCGGCGACCAAGAAGAAGATCGACGCCAAGATCGCCGGCTACGGCGCGCCGGTGGACTTCTACGTCAACCGCCTGGCCGAGGGCATCGCCACGCTGACCGCCTCGGTCGCGCCCAATCCGGTGATCGTGCGCCTGTCGGACTTCAAGTCCAACGAGTATGCCAATCTGATCGGCGGCACGCGCTATGAGCCGGAGGAAGAGAACCCGATGATCGGCTTCCGCGGCGCCAGCCGCTATGTCGATCCCTCCTTCACCGATGCGTTCGCGCTGGAGTGCAAGGCGGTGCTGAAGGTGCGCAACGAGATGGGCCTGGAGAACCTCTGGGTCATGATCCCGTTCGTGCGCACGCTGGAGGAAGGCCGCAAGGTGGTCGAGGTGCTGGAGGCCAATGGCCTCAAGCAGGGCGAGAACGGCCTGAAGATCATCATGATGTGCGAGGTGCCCTCCAACGCGCTGCTGGCCGAGGAGTTCCTGGAAATCTTCGACGGTTTCTCGATCGGCTCCAACGACCTCACCCAGCTCACGCTGGGCCTGGACCGCGATTCGTCGATCGTGGCGCACCTGTTCGACGAGCGGAATCCGGCCGTCAAGAAGCTGCTGTCGATGGCGATCAAGGCCGCGCGGGCCAAGGGCAAGTACGTGGGCATCTGCGGCCAGGGCCCCTCCGACCATCCGGACCTGGCCGAGTGGCTGATGAAGGAAGGCATCGAGTCGGTCTCGCTCAACCCCGACACCGTCGTCGACACGTGGCTGGCGCTGGCCAAGACCAAGGCCGCGTGATGGGTTCGCCCAACCTGCTGGCGGCCGCCACGACCAGCGCCGCCGCGCCGGCCAAGCCCGCCAGCGCGCCGGCGTTCGACTGGAGCACCGTGGACTGGGCCGGGATCCTCCTCAACTGGGGGATCGCGCTGGTCATCGTGGTGGTGGGCATGTGGCTGTCCAAGCGCCTGAGCCTGGCGCTGGAGCGTGCCCTGACCCGCGCCCGCGTCGAGAGCACGCTCAGCAGCTTCCTGCGCAACGTGTCCTATGCGGTGCTGCTGGTGCTGGTGTTCGTCAGCGCGCTGACCAAGATCGGCGTGCCGGCGACCTCGCTGGCCACCGTGCTGGGCGCGGCCGGCCTGGCCGTGGGCCTGGCACTGAAGGATTCGCTGTCCAACATCGCCTCGGGCGTGATGCTGATCGTGCTGCGGCCGATGCGCGACGGCGACCATGTGGTCGCCGCCGGGCAGGAAGGCATCGTCGATGAGATCCGCGTGTTCCAGACCCGCATCCGCGCCTTCGACCAGCGCATCATCACCCTGCCCAACAGCACCATCACCACCGCGCCGATCATCAACTACTCCACCCTGCCCACGCGCCGGCTGGAGATCACCGTGGGCGTGGGGTACGACGACGACCTCAAGCAGGCCCAGCGCATCCTGCTGGAGATCGCCGAGCAGAATCCCCTGGTGCTCAAGGAGCCCAAGCCGTTCGTGCAGGTCACCAATCTGGGCGAGAGCAGCGTGGACCTGATGCTGTTCGCCTACGCCACCAACGGCGACTTCGGCAACGCCAAGAGCACCGTGATCGAGGCCATCCGCAACCAGCTGCTGGAGCAGGGCCTGTCCATCCCCTACCCGCAGCGCGATCTGCACGTCTACCACCATGATGCCGACGGTCGTCCGCTGGCCGAGCTGCTGACCAAGGCGGTGACCGACGATGGCGATACCGGCGCAGGCCCTGGTGCGGCCAAGGGCAACTAGCGCGCGGCCTCATCGCATGAGTTGAACAGCAGAAAGGCGGCCCAAGGCCGCCTTCTTGCTGTCTGTAGCTCGGTGGGAGCCGCCATGGCGGCTTCCACCGAGCCAAGTTCGCCGCGAGATCGCAGCGTGCTCAGCCCTGCTGCGGCAGCGCCAGCTGCGCCAGGTAGCGGCGGTAATGGCGCAGTTCGGCGATCGAGTCGTGCACGTCGCTGAGCGCGGTGTGCGAGGACTGCTTCTTGACGCCCTCCAGCACCTGCGGCGCCCAGCGTCGCGCCAGTTCCTTGAGCGTGCTCACGTCCAGGTTGCGGTAATGGAAATAGCGCTCCAGGCGCGGCATCAGCCGGTGCAGGAAGCGGCGGTCCTGGCAGATCGAGTTGCCGCACATCGGCGAGGCGTTGGCCGGCACCCACTGCGCCAGGAACTCCACCGTCGCCGCTTCGGCCTGCCCCAGGGTCACGGTGCTGGCCACCACGCGGTCCCACAGCCCGGAGCGCCGGTGCTGGTTGCGGTTCCATTCGTCCATGCGCTGCAGCGCGTCGAGCGGATGGCCGATGGCGAACTCGGGGCCTTCGGCCAGCACATTGAGCTGGGAATCGGTCACGACCGTGGCGATTTCCAGGATCGAATCGCGGTCGGTGTCCAGACCCGTCATTTCCAGGTCGATCCAGATCAAATGGCTGGCGTTGAGGCTTTTGGTCATGGCGAGCGGCAGAGCGGAACAGTCGTTCATCATAACGCAGCGCTCCGGCGCGGCCGTCGCCGACCGCGTTCCGGCGTATCGGCGCGGTCGTGCGATGTCACGGATCGGCTTACCTCACGGCGTCGCGCAGGCGGAACCTGTCCTCCTGCAGCCGTGACGAACATGGCGCCCCGCGCGCTGCCCTCATCACGGCGGCCGGCAACCTCACTCCAGCAGCGGACGGCCGCGCTTGGCGCGGAAGTAGTTGGTCAGTCGCCGACCGGCCTCCTCTCCCAGCACGCCGCCGGTGACCTGCACGCGGTGGTTGTGGCGCGGGTCGGCGAGCAGATCGAACACGCTGCCGGCCGCGCCGGTCTTGGGGTCGGACGCCGCATAGACCACGCGCGCCAGACGGGCGTGGACCATGGCCATGGCGCACATCGCGCAGGGTTCGAGCGTGACGTAGAGCGTGCAGCCCACCAGCCGATGGTTGCGCAGATGCGCCCCGCCCTGGCGCATGGCGACGATCTCGGCATGCGCGGTCGGGTCGTGATCGCAGCGGTTGCGGTTGCCGCCCTGGCCGATGCAATGGCCCTGCGCGTCGACCAGCAGCGCGCCGACCGGGATCTCGTCCAGCTCGTGCTGGGCGCGATCGGCCACGGCGAAGGCCTGACGCATCCAGGCTTCGTCCTGGGCGTCGGGCGCGCGGGCGACGGCCTCGGCGGCGGGATCCATGGCAACGCAGCCTCCTGAGGGAACCAGCGCGCGATTCTACGCGCGGCCTTTGCAGCGTTCACGCCAGCCTACCGGGAAGCGGCGACAATCGGGCCTGTACCCACACGCTGACGTGCGGTCCCGGGCAACGGCCCGCCGCAGACGCAACGCGAACGCCGCCCACGCGCGGCCCCATAGCGCAGCGTCATGATCGAGCAGCTCATGTCCTCCACCTCGTTGACCCCGGCATGCCGGGCATCCGCCTTTGGCCTGGCCAATGCGCGGCAACGTGGCCTCGGCCGGTCCGCTCGATCCGGCCTGCCTTCCCGACCATCCACCCAACGGAGGCACCATGACCTACACCCTGCCCGATCTGCCCTACGCCTACGACGCGCTGGAGCCCAACATCGACGCCAAGACGATGGAGATCCATCACAGCAAGCATCACCAGACCTACGTCAACTCGCTCAACGCAGCGGTGGAAGGCACACCGTGGGCGGAGCTGCCGGTCGAGGAACTGGTGGCGCGTATCGGCGAACTGCCCGACAAGCTCAAGGGCCCGGTCACCAATCATGGCGGCGGCCATGCCAACCATTCGCTGTTCTGGACGGTGATGTCGCCGCAGGGCGGCGGCGAGCCCAGTGGCGAGCTGGCCGCGGCGATCGAGGCCGAACTGGGCGGCTTCGACGCGTTCAAGAAGGCCTTCACCCAGGCGGCGATCACGCGCTTCGGCAGCGGCTGGGCCTGGCTGTGCGTGGACAAAGCCGGCAGGCTCAGCGTGGAGAACAGCGCCAACCAGGACAGCCCGCTGATGCAGGGCCTGACGCCCATCCTGGGCCTGGACGTGTGGGAACACGCCTACTACCTCAAGTACCAGAACCGCCGGCCCGAGTACATCGAGGCCTTCTACAAGGTGGTCGACTGGGACGAGGTCGCGCGTCGCTACCAGGCCGCCAGGCAGGGCTGAGTCCTCGAGGTGGGCGCGCCGTGATGGCCCGCCCGCCGCTCGCATCGCGTGGTGTGTGACGCAGCCCGGTCGCGCCCCGCACCCGCCAGGCGGCTTGCTACTCCACGTCCGCCTTGACCTGCGCGTGGCTCATCAGCGCGAAGATGAAGGTGCCGCCGAGCACGTTGCCGATCAGGGCCGGCAGCACCACGCCGACGAGCGAAGGCCAGACCTGCGCCTGACCGAGCAGGATCACGTACATCACCTCGATGGTGCCCACCACGACGTGGGCCACGCCGGCCACGCCCATCAGCCAGGTCACGATCACGATCATCGCCAGCTTGTTCTGCTCGATCGCATGCAGCATCCACACCAGCGTGGCGATCAGCCAGCCGGCCAGCACCGCGGTGCCGAAGGTGGTGGACAGCGGCACCTGGCCCAGGTGCAGGCCGATCTCCAGCAGCGCCTTGTCCACCTCGGGCGTGAACATCGGCAGCCAGGCGAATACGGCCGCGGCGATGAAGCCGCCCACCAGATTGCCCAGCAGCACGATGCCCCACAGCCGCAGCAGCCGGCCCAGGCTGTACAGGCTGAAGTTGCGCATCACCGGCAGGACCGGGGTGATGGTGTTCTCGGTGAACAGCTGCTGCCCGGCGCTGATGACGAACACGAAGCCCAGCGCATAGCCGGCGGCCTCGATCAGGAACGCGGCCGGCGCGTCCGGCAGATAGGCCTGCAGCAGCGCCCGGCCAAGGAAGGACATGCTCATCGTCATGCCCGCGGCGATGGCCGACCAGAACAGCGCGAAGAACTCGCGCGCCAGTTCCTTCTCGCCCTGCCGGCTGATGCGCTCGTGCACCGCGGCCGCCTTGGACGGCGCGCGTTCCTCGAGCTCTTCCTCGCGGACGTTGTCCAGCTCCGCGACCGGTTCGGCCATGGCGGTGATCCAAAGGTGTGGGGGGCTCCATCCTAGGAATCGGCCGTGTCTGGAAAGCGTGCAGGGAACCGTCGCGCAGCTTCCGGACAACGGGACAGCCGGACTGATCTGGTCCTCGGTCGGCGTCAGCCGGACGCGGTGGCCAGCGTCCTGATGCGCTGCGCGACTCCGGGATCGGTCGGGTTGTAGACGATCATGCTCAGGTCCGGCCGGCCATCGACCGCGAACGCCGAGTACTCCAGTTCGATGGGGCCCAGCTTTGGGTGCAGCAGGCGCTTGAGGTGTTCGCCGCCGCCGGCGTCGAGCACCTCGTTGTCGCGCCACAGCGCTTCGAACTCCGGGCTGAGGCGGCTGAGTTCGTCCACCAGCTCGCCGACTTCGGAGGCCAGGCCGGCACGCGCCACGTCGGCGCGGAAGCCGCCCACCACGAAGCGGGCCACGCTGTCCCAGTCGTGCTGCTTGGCGCGCGCGGCCGGATCGCGGAACAGGAAGTAGAGGATGTTGCGCTGGCCCACCGGCAGTGCGCCGTAGTCGGTCAGCACGACCGCCGCGGCCCGGTTCCAGGCCACGATTTCCCAGGTGGCCGTGCGGATGATCGCCGGGCTCGCATCGAGCAGGTCGAGCAGCCGTTGCAGCCGGGGGCTGACGCTGTCCACCGCCTTGTAGCGGACCTCGGGCGGCCGCCCCAGTCCGAGCATGAACAGATGTTCGCGCTCGGCCTCGGTGAGCATCAGCGCGCCGGCCACGCGGTCCAGGACCTCGGCCGAGGGCGCGCCGCCGCGGCCCTGCTCGAGCCAGGTGTACCAGGTCGGGCTGATGTGGGCGCGCTGCGCCACCTCTTCCCGGCGCAGCCCGGGTGTCCGCCTGCGACCGGTGAACCCGAAGCTGGCCGGATCCAGGCGTGTGCGGCGGCTTCTTAGGAACTCGCCGAGCGACTTGGCCGCGGTGAGGGACATGGTGAGCCTGTTAGTGGCTTTACTAGGATGAGCTCACTAATTTAACGGTATGGCGAATGCGCAGATAGTGCCGGGACCGCTTCCTACGGACCTTTCATCATGCGCATCTTCCTGACCGGCGCGACGGGCTTCATCGGTTCGGCCCTCGTTCCCGAACTCGTCGGCGCGGGCCACCAGGTCATCGGCGTCAGCCGCTCCGACGCGGGCGCGCAGGCGCTCCTCGACGCGGGCGCCGACGTTCATCGCGGCACGCTCGAGGACCCGGACGGCCTGCGTGCCGGTGCCGCCCAGGCCGACGCCGTGATCCACACCGCCTTCGACCACGATTTCTCCCGCTTCGTCGAGAACTGCGAGAAGGACGGGCGCGTCATCGCGGCGCTGGGCGCGGCGCTTGCGGGTTCCGACCGGCCCCTGGTCATCACCTCGGGGACAGGCATCGGCATCGCCCGGCCCGGTGAACCGGCGAGCGAGGAGGTCTTCAATGCCGATCATCCCAATCCGCGCATCGCGTCCGAACTGGCCGGCCACGCCCTGCTGGAGGCGGGGGTGAACGTCTCGGTGGTGCGGCTGCCGCAGGTCCACACGCCGCTCAAGCAGGGCCTGATCTCACCGCTCATCGCCGTTGCCCGCGAGAAGGGCTTCGTGGCCTATGTCGGCGATGGCCGCAACCGGTGGGCGGCCGGGCACCTCTACGATGCCGTGCGCCTGTATCGGCTGGCCGTGGAGGCGGCCGCGCGCGGCGCGCGCTATCACGCGGTCGGCGAGGAAGGCGTCAGCAGCCGCGAGATCGCCGAAGCCCTCGGCCGCGGGCTGAAACTGCCGGTGAGGTCGATCGCGCAGGAAGAAGCGCCGGCCTACTTCGGATGGCTGATCCATTTCGCCGGCATGGACATGCCGGCCTCCAGCACCCTCACGCAGACGCGGCTGGACTGGCGTCCGAAGGGGCCGACGCTGATCGCCGATCTCGACCGGGCGCGTTACGCGTCGTAGCCGCGCCGATGGTGTCGCTCGCGCCGGCGAGCGCGTCCCGCCGACCGCAGCAAAGGCATCAGGCCCGGCGCTGGCGACCGACCGCGGCGGGGCGAACGGTCGCGATGTCCGCCGCCGCGCTGCCGGCGTCACGAAGCGGCGCTACGGCTCCGTGGCTGCGGCAGAGGGCTGGAGCAACAGCCGCACCAGCGGATTGGGGAAGCGCCGCGACATGGTGACGGCGTGGAAGGTCTCCACGATGTCGGGGAGCTGATCGCCTTCCACCAGCACGCCGGTGGCGATCTCGTCCTTGACCACGATCGGGGGGAGCACGGCCAGGCCGATGTCCTCGCGCGCGAGCAGGCGCATCATCGCCATGTCCTCCACTTCGGCCACGATCTGCGGCCGCACGCCGAGGCGATCGGCCAGGGCGTCGAAGCCGGTGCGCACGCTGCTGTCCAGCGTCGGCAGGATGATCGGGTGGCGGCGCAGGCGGTCGGCGAGACGCGCGGCATGGCCCAGCCGGTCCGGCGTGCCGACCAGGCTGACCGGGCGCTGCGCGAGCCGATGGGTGACGAACGGGGTCAGCGCGTCGCCGGGCGGCGCCTGGTTGAGCAGCACGACGTCCAGGTTGAGCACCTCCAGCGCCCGCAGCAGTTCGCCCGCGCTGCCCGAGCGAAGAATCAGGTCGATGTCGGTGCGGCCCAGCACCGGGCGCAGGAACTCCATCTGGAAGTTGCGCGACAGCGTGGCCAGCGAGCCCACGCGCAGCGCCTGCCGGGCCGCACCGGTCTGCCGCAGCGTGCCCAGCAGTTCATCACCGGTGGCGAAGATCGCATCGGCGTGGTCGAGGACGATCTGCCCGGCCTCGGTCAGGTGCAGCTGCCGCCCTCGCCGCTCGAACAACGCATGTCCCAGACGCTCCTCGAGCTTGCGGATCTGCACCGACAGGGCCGACTGGGTGAGGTGTAGCCGTTCCGCGGTCCGGGTGAGGTTGCCATCGTGCGCAACGGCCCAGAAGTAGCGCAGGTGGTTGTAGTTCAAGGCGGCCATATCGTTCGATATTAACGAACGTTGTTGCCAAGACAATGAATTTTTATTCGGTCCCGTCGCTCCCTAAGGTGGCTTCCGCTCGCCGCCGCGCTCGATCCAGGGGACCACCTTGCCGCTCTATCTGCTGCCGCTGTCCGCCCCCCTTCTCCTGCTTGCCGCGGCCCTGCTCGGCGCCGCGCGCCGCGGCCGGCGCCCTCCCGTGCTGCCGGTGTTCGCCGAAGGGGCCGCCTTCGGGGCGCTGGTCGTCGCAACGGCCTCGCTCGCGCTGCTGATCTCCCGGGGCGCGGGCACCAGCGTGCTGATCGGATGGGGCGGCCTGGGCCTGTCGGTACGGCTGGACGCGGTGAGCGCGACGATGCTGCTGCTGGTGGCCTTCGTCGGCTGGATCGTGCTGCGCTACACGCGCACCGCGCTGGACGGCGAGGCGCGGCAGGGCCGCTTCACCGGCGGGCTCTGCACGGCGCTTGCGGCGGTGCTGCTGCTGGTGCAGTCAGGCAATCTGCTCCAGTTGGTGCTCGCCTGGGTCGCGACCAGCGTCGCGCTGCATCGCCTGCTGCTGTTCTATCCCGAGCGCGTGGCCGCGCAACGCGCCGCACGCAAGAAGCGGTTGTTCTCGACGATCGGCACGCTCGCGTTGGGCGGCGCGGCCGTGCTGGTCTGGATGCGCCTGGGCACGACCGACATCGCCACGATCAACGCGATGGTCCGAGCGGGCGAGCGCTCCTGGCTGCTGGTCGCGGCGGCGGCCCTGCTCGCGCTGGCCGCGGTGCTGAAGTCGGCGCAGTTCCCGACCCAGGGCTGGCTGACTGAGGTGATGGAGGCGCCCACGCCGGTCTCGGCGCTGCTGCATGCCGGGGTGATCAATGGCGGCGGTTTCCTGCTGATCCGCTTCGCCGACCTGATGCTGGCCGCCCCTGGGGTGCTGGCCGTGCTGGCGATGCTGGGCGGATTCACCGCCCTGTTCGGCGCGCTGGTGATGTTGACCCAGCCGGCGGTCAAGACCTCGCTGGCCTGGTCCACGGTGGCGCAGATGGGCTTCATGATCCTCCAGTGCGGCCTTGCCCTGTTCCCGCTGGCGCTGCTGCACATCGTCGCGCACTCGCTCTACAAGGCGCACGCGTTCCTCGCCTCCGGCGGCGCCGTCGAGCAGGTGGCGGCCATCCGCCGGCCCGGGCCGGTCGCCGTTCCCGGCGGGGCGGCGGTCGGCCGCGCCTTTCTGATCGCCCTGGCGATCTATGCCGGGACCGGCGCCGCCTTCGGGTTGGCGTTCGGCTTCGGGCACAAGTCGCCGCAGGCGCTGGCGCTGGGCGCGATCCTGATCTTCGGCGTCGCCTATCTGCTGGCCCAGGGGCTGGCCGATGCGGCGCCCCGCCCGCTCACGCGCAGGACGGTCAGCTACGCCTGCGCCGCGGCGATCGGCTACTTCGCGCTGCAGACCGCGGCCGAATGGCTGACCGCCGGCGTGCTGCCGCCGACGCCGGCGCCCGGACGGCTGGAGTGGACGCTCATGGCGCTGGCGGTGCCGAGTTTCGGCCTGGTGGCGGTGGCGCAGGCGCTGTTCCCGCGCTGGGCCTCGCACCCCGCGGCCGCCGGACTTCGCGTCCATCTCTCCAACGGTCTGTACGTCAACGCCGCGATCGACCGCCTGCTCGGCGGCTGGTCGGTGCCCAGGACGCCTTCCATCAACCCGCGTCAGGACAACCCCCATGCCGATGACCAGCCCACCATCGCCACCGCTGTCCCGTGACGCGATTCTCGAGGCGGCCCAGCGCGCGGTACGCGCCGTTCCCCCGCTCTGGCCGCTGGCCTCGAGCGTGGCGGTCAATCCTTTCCTGGGCCAGACCGGCGAGCCGCTGGCGACGGCGGCGGCGCGCCTGCGCCGCGTGGCCGGCATCGCGCTGACGATGCCGCGGAGCTGGTACGCGGAGCGGCTGCGTGCCGGCGAGATCGCCGAGGAGGACCTGCAGGCCGCGTTCCAGCGCGCCCCTGCGGCGTTACGGCCGGCGAGCCTGTCCGCGCTCAGGCAGGCGGTCCAGACCGCACGCCCTGCCCCGCGGGCGATCCCGACCGTCGCCGAACTGGCTTGCGATGCCACCGCGATCGACTGGCCGGGCATCGTGAGCCAGCGCATCGGCCATTGGGCGTCGAGTTACTTCGACCAGGGCCAGGCGCTCTGGGCCAGCGCATCGGCGGACAGCGCCTACGCCGCGTGGCGGATCGTGGCAACCCACGATCTGACGCCGGACATCGCCGGCCTGTCCGGTTTCGCGCAGCGGGTGGCGGATGCACCGGCGGACGCCGAGGAGGCGATCGTCGCGTGCGTCGCCCACCTGGGGCTTTCCCGGGACGCGCTGGACGGCTACTTCCACCGGTTGCTGGTGACGCTCGGCGGCTGGAGTCAGCTCGCCCGGTACCGGCTCTGGCAGGCGGAGTTGGGCGGTGGCACCGATACCTGCGTCATCGGCCTGCTCGCCATCGGCATGACCTGGGAGGCGGCGTTGCTGCACAGGTTCGGTTCCGCGTTCGCACCGCGTTGGAAGGCGGCGATCGCAGCCCACGCCGCGCCGATCGCCGCGACGTCGGAAGACATCGTCGACGGCCTGCTCCAGGAGGCTGCGGAACATGCGGCGCAGCGGCGGCTCGACGCCGTGCTTGCCGGAGGCTCTCCGGCCCAGGTCGCGCCCACCCGTCCGACGCTGCAGATGGCCTTCTGCATCGACGTGCGCTCCGAAGTGTTCCGGCGCGCCCTGGAAAGCCTCGATCCGGGAATCCAGACGCTGGGCTTCGCGGGATTTTTCGGGCTGGGCCTCGGTCATCGGCGTTTCGCCTCGGACGTGGTCGAGGCACGCCTTCCCGTGCTGCTGGCGCCGGCGCTTTTCACGCGCTCGGGAGAGGCGACGCCCTCGGTGACCGCGCTGGACCTGCGCGCACGCATCGCGGCCCGTGCGAAGCGCGCCTGGGGGCGCTTCAAGCTGGCCGCGATCTCCTCGTTCGCCTTCGTCGAGGCCACGGGCCCGGTCTACGCCGCCAAGCTTCTGCGCGACGGGCTGGGGCTGACGCGGCGTCGCACGCCGGCCGATCCCGCGCCGCGTCCGGTCGATCCGCTCGACCTCGAGACGCGGCTGGCGCTGGCCGCGCGCGTCCTCGGGGCGATGTCGCTCACCACCGGCTTCGCTAGGCTGGTGGTGCTCGCAGGCCATGGCGCCAAGGTGGTCAACAACCCGCATGCCGGCGCGCTGCACTGCGGCGCCTGCGGCGGCTACCCGGGCGAGGTGAACGCGCGGCTGCTGGTCGGCCTGCTCAACGATGGCGAGGTGCGGACCGGTCTTGCCGAGCGCGGCATCGCGATTCCCGCCGACACCGTGTTCCTGGCGGCGCTGCACGACACCACCACCGACGCGGTCAGGCTCTACCCCGCCGACCCGCCCTCGCCCGACCACGCAGCCGAGGTCGAGCAGGCGGAGCGTTGGCTGCAATCGGCGGGCGTGCTGGCGCGGAGCGAGCGGGCCCTGCGCCTGCCACGCGCCCATCGCAGTGAGGACATCGCCCGTCGCGCCCGCGACTGGGCCGAGCTTCGCCCCGAGTGGGGGCTGGCAGGCTGCCAGGCCTTCATCGCGGCGCCGCGGACCCGCACCGCGGGACGCGACCTGGCCGGACGGACCTTTCTCCACGACTACGACTGGCGGCGCGACGACGGCTTCGGCGTGCTGGAGCTGATCCTGACCGCGCCGGTGGTCGTCGCCAGCTGGATCAGCCTGCAGTACTACGGATCGACCGTCGCGCCCGAGGTCTTCGGCGCGGGCAACAAGCTGCTGCACAACGTGACCGGCGGCATCGGCGTGGTCGAGGGCAACGGCGGCCTGCTGCGCGGCGGCCTGCCCTGGCAGTCGGTGCACGACGGCGAACGGCTGATCCACGAACCGCTGCGCCTGTCCGTCCTGATCGAGGCGCCGCCGGAGGCGATCGCCGGCGTCCTCGAACGTCGCCCGCAGGTCCGCGCGCTGTTCGACAATCGCTGGCTGCATCTGTTCGCCTTGGACGACGCCGGCCGAATGGCGCGGCGCTATGCCGGCGGCCTGCGCTGGGAGGCGTTTCAATAGCGAAGGTCGGCGGGACTTCCTCGGGCGGGCAACATCGAGCGGAGCTCCAGCTTGCCGCAAGCCGGAAGCATCCTGCCGCGTTTCCCCCGCTGGCTGGCCTACTGCTCCGGCCGCGGGATCTTGGCGTTGGCACTGAAGCCCGTGCGGTGGCCGCTGTCGGAACGCTCACCGCGGCTCGCAAAAGGTCTGGCGAGTTGCCCCCTGCAACCTGGCGGACGACGTGCTGGTGCTGTTGTCCAGTCGGTGGCGCATCCCGCCCGCCGTCGGCGGAGAAGTCCAGCCGGATGCCGGGTCTCGCGTTCCGCGCCACAGGCGCGAAAGACTGACCTCAGGTCCGCCGCCTTATACTGGGAGGAGACGCGTTGGAGGATCGGCCTGACGCTTCGGTACGGCAGTGCTCGGTCATTGAAGAACAGAGTGAGGTTGCAGTGGTGACGATCAGACGTTCGCGTACGGACGACGGCGATCGCGTGGTCGAGATCTGGCGTGGCGCTGTCGATGCGACACATGACTTTCTTTCGCCGGAGGATCGCCTGGCCATCGAGGAGCTGGTATGCGGCTTTCTACCGCAAGCGCCGCTTTGGCTTGCCGTCGATGCCGATGACCATCCGCTGGCCTTCATGCTGATCGACGATGGCCACATGGAGGCGCTGTTCGTCGATCCCGAGTGTCGGGGAACGGGAGTCGGCGCCGCGCTGGTACGCCACGGCCTGGCGCTTCATCCCCACATGACGACAGACGTCAACGAACAGAACGGCCAAGCCGTGGGCTTCTACAAGAAAATGGGATTCACCGCCACCGGCCGTTCGCCGCTCGACGGGCAAGGCAGGCCCTACCCGCTGCTCCACCTGAAACATGGTGAATGACCGCGCAAGCGCCTGACGCTCCCACCCAAGCAAGAAGAAGGCACCACGCGAGGCCGTCTTCAGCGCGTTCCAGCTCTACGGCGCGGGGGCATTGAGCCGGTCCTCAACCTAGGCGGCCACTTCGCGATTTCGCGATCCTGTTCAACTCAGCCCTTCCGCGCACCCGCCCGCAGCACGTCTCCCGCATCCTTCAGTTCGGGCAGCGACCGGCACAGCTGCATCACTTGATCGGCCTGCGACCTGGGCAGCACGCCGGTGGCGAGATCGGCGAACTTGGCCTGCAGCTGCGCGTCTGACATCGGCTTCTCGATGCTTCCGATGGCGTGCTCGATGAAGCGGTGGAAGCTGCGACCGTCCTTCAGCGTCACGGTCATGTCGACCTGCGCAGCCTCGATGCCCGGCGTCACCACTGGCACGACCTTCTGTCGCAGCGCCACCACACGCGGGTCGTCCACCGCCCGGTCGCTGAACTGCTTCTCGCCGCCCGCCCCTTCCACCAGGGCGACGGCGGCGGCGTGGTAGATGCTGAACTTGCCCTCCAGCCCCGTCTTCGGCGCGGTCTTGCCGGTCAGTTCCAGCACCAGGGGATGGACCTTGAGGTCCACGCGTCTGATGTCCTCTGGCCTGACATGGTCCTCGTCGCGGATCTGGATGGCGGCATCGATCGTGGGATGCATGACGATGCCACAGGCGAAGGGCTTGTAGGTGTTGAGCAGCGACTCGTAGCGGTTGCCCAGGCCGTCGACGATCTGCGACCAGTCCTGCTTGGTGGAGATCGTGTTGGCCCAGCCGCGCTTGGCCTCGATCATCTGCTCCGACGAGGTATAGCTCTTCGCCGCCAGGATCGCTGCGAACAGGCCGTTGGAGGCCGCCCGGCCCGGGTTGAAGCTCTTGTTCATCGAGCCGAAGGACTCGCGCAGGCCTACCGGCTGCGAAGCGGCCAGTCCAAGCGCGTACACCATCTGCTGTTGGGAAAGACCCATCAGCTTGCCCGCGGCCGCGGCAGCGCCAAATGGTCCGCAGGTGCCCGTGATGTGCCAGCCGGCATCGTAGTGGTCCGGGTAGACGGCATTGCCGATCCGGCACTCGGTTTCGATCCCCACCACCAGCGCATCGAGGAAGTCTCGACCGCTGACAGGCTTCATTGCGGCATAGGCGAGGATCGCCGAGGCGACCGGCGCGGCAGGATGGATGACGGTCTTCAGGTGGGTATCGTCGAAGTCGAAGATGTGGCTCGCGACACCGTTGAGGAAGGCTGCGTTCATGATGTCGAACCGCTCGGCGCGACCGAACAGGCCGGCCTGCGGCGGCCCCGAGAACGGCTGCAGGGCCGAGACGGCGATCCCCACGGTCTCATGCTGCGAACCGCCGATCGCCACGCCCACCCAGTTGAGAAAACTGCGCACGCCTTCGCGGCGGACATTCTCCGGCAGGCTTTCGTAGGACGAACCCAGGATCCATTCCGCCAGGATCCGCGTCACCGGGGGCGGCGCGGACGCAGCGGGCCGGTCGGCGATGCTGGCCTGCTGGCCCGCCACCGACGGGCCGTAGACGGCGGCGCCAAGGGTCAGGGCAGCGGATTTGACGAGGGTGCGGCGATCTACCGGCATGAGAGACCTCTCAAACTTTGGTGAGGCGCCCGCGTCGATCCGATGACATGGCACAACGAACGCCGATGGGCGTCAACCCAGCGGTGACCTTTGCCGGCCCAGTGCGATCGTCGAGGTCGAGTGTAAGCAGGTCATAGCTCACCTTGAGCGGCCTCGCCAGTTGTGGGTCGATGTCCCAGTGCCTGGCCAGCGTAGCGCCATGACCGTCCCGCTCGCCAGCGAGGAGCTTGAAGCGACCGCGAACGGGAGCGCCATCAGCGGATGGCCTGTGCCGCCTTGCGGATGGGCCAAGTCCGGCCGCTAGACCAGCCGGCCCGGCCTGCCATGCTTTCGAAGTCATATGGGCGAAGCTCGTTCCGCGCCTGGAATCCTCGCGATCCCCTGCCCTTGCGGCCTTTCGGTGGGAAAGTGGGAGGTCACTTGCTCCGCTGTAACTTCATCTCGAACAAACAAATTCTTGACATCTTGTCCATTAGGTTTTCGGCCGCTGTGGGGAGGTGTCATGCACGTTACGGAACAGGCGGATCACGACAAGGGCAACGATCTCCTGGATGAGGCGCAGCAGTTCCGGCTTCTGCTGAACGGTGTAACGGACTACGCCATCTACCTGCTGGATCCCGACGGGCGGGTCAAGACCTGGAACCAGGGCGGAGAGCGCATCAAGGGATACAGCCGGGACGAGATCGTCGGCTCGCATTTCTCGAGGTTCTACACGCCCGAAGACGTGGCGGCAGGCGCGCCCCAGCGGAGCTTGAACATCGCACGCGAGCAAGGACGTTTTTCCGCCGAGGGCTGGCGTATCCGCAAGGACGGCAGCCGTTTCTTCGCCAGCGTGGTCATTGATCCGATCTGGGCCGAGGGCGAGCTCATCGGCTACGCCAAGGTCACGCGCGATATCACCGAGCGCTTCGAATCGCAGCGCCGCCTGGAGGACGCGCAGACATCTCTGCTGCAGGCCCAGAAGCTGGAGGCGGTCGGCAGACTGACGTTGGGCTTGGCCCACGACTTCAACAACCTGCTGGCGGTGGTCATCAATGCACTGGATCTCATCGCCATCCGCGTCACGGACGACCCGCGCGCGACCCGCAACGTGGAAGCGGCGCTGCGGGCCGCGGAGCGGGGAGCGCTGCTGACCCGGCAGCTGCTCACCTTCGGACGGGGCCAGAACCTCGTTCCCCAGCGCCTGGACGTCAATCAGTCCATCCGGGATATCCAGGATCTCATTCGCCGGAGCTGCTCGGATAACATCCGCCTGAACTTCGACCTCGCCGCGGACCTGCCCGAGGTCGAGGTGGACAAACCGCAGTTCGAGGCGGCGGTCCTGAATGCGGTGGTCAACAGCCGCGACGCCATGCCTGAGGGTGGCGACATCTCCATCACCACGTCCCTGCAGCATGTCCTGGATGCGACAGATCCCCACGCGCCGGCGAAGGAAATGGTGTGCGTGTGTATCGCCGATAACGGGCCGGGCATTCCCCTGGAGATCCAGGAACGGGTCTTCGAGCCCTTCTTCACCACCAAAGGGGTCGGCAAGGGCAGCGGTCTCGGACTGAGCCAGATCTTCGGTTTCGCAAAGCAGTCGGGTGGGCAGGCATCACTCAAGAGCACCCCCGGTCAAGGGACTTCCGTGCTCATCTGCCTGCCGATGAGAGCGGAACACCGTGACTAGGATTCTCCTGGTCGAAGACGAGGCCGATCTGCTGGCGATGGTGTCGGAAGCCCTGGATCTCCATGGCATGGCCGTCACCGAAGCGCAGACGGGAGAGAAGGCGATCGAGATTCTCCGCCGGGAGCCCCCGTTCGACATCGTGATCTCGGACATCGCCATGCCAGGCAGCGCCTCCGGTATCGATGTCGCGCGCGAGGTGGCGGAACGCCATCCCGCCGTTCGCGTCATCCTGACGTCGGGCCACCCGCTCTCGCATTTCCCGCCGCTGCCCAAGCGCATCAGCTTCCTTCCCAAGCCCTATCGGGTGAAGCAACTGATCGATCTTCTGTCGTCCAAAGGGTGACGGTATTCCAAGGCCGGGCCATGCGTGCGGAGCGGATGCCGATGGCCTGCCGTGGATTCCGCGCGCCCTCAGTCCCGCGATACGGCCACGCGCATCTGCTCGGCCGATCCCAGATGCGCCCCTTCCGGCGTCCATGCATCCAGGCGTTCCAGCAGCCAGCCATCCCGCCGGCGGCTGTCGGTGCGCGCGCGCAGCAGTACCCAGGGCGAACTTGCCTGGGCCAGGCCGCTGCCCGGCGTGACCGTGAATGTGACGGTGGGTAGCGCCACGGGCGTGTGGAGCACCGCCGAGTAGGACGGCGCGAGTGCATCCATCAGCACGATCAGCCGGGCGCTATCGGGCGGCAGGTCGTCCTCGACCAGGCGCAGCCAGGCGATGAGTTCGGGCTCGGCGGCACCGCTGAAGGGACGCACCTTTCCCACGGGCCGGATCTCGGTCCGGTGGGCGAACGGCACGAATTCCGTGGGAATCGTGAACACCGGGCACTGCGATGGCGGCGGCGCGGCGGGTCTGGGTGGCGAGATGACAGGTCCGCTCTCCTGGCCTGGATTGGTGAACAGCGCGCTGGCCGAGAGGGCCACGCGCCCGTCCTCGACCGCGCGCGCGTCCAGCCAAGACACCGTCCTGCCGGCGGTAGAGGCCGACACGTCCAAGGTGAAGGGCTTGCGCAGGGCACGCCGGTACTGCGCCGACACCTGCTGCATGACCAGCCCGGGGAGTTGCTTGCACATCGCGGCGGTCAACAGGCTCAGTGCCAGTCCCCCATGGAGGCCGCCGAATCCCCACCACGAAGCGTCCAGCTCCAGCTGCACGCCGGGCGCGCAGGCCTCGTGGATCCGGGCGATGGGCGCATTGGCAGCAAAGGTCGTCATGCACCCAGCCTAGGGCGCGGTCCGCACACCTAGAAGTGGCATGATTGACTTTATTCGGTCCAGAATAGCCAGGATGATTACCCATCTCATCCTGGAAGGCGTCGCGGAAAGTTCATTGGGCGTGGGGATCGACATCGTGGGCGCGGCTGCGCGCCTGGCCGGCCGAGGCCTGGTCGATGTGCCGCACGCGACCCGGCGGTTGAGCCAACGCGTGGTGTCCGTCGACGGCCAACCTGTGCGATCGGGGGCGGGACGCGCCATCGCCGTCGATGGCGCCTTCGACCTGCGCGGCATGGGCGCGTCGGATGTGCTGGTGGTGCCCGGCTGGTTCTCCGCCACCGAGGCCTCGATCGAGCAGTTGCTGTCCAGAGACCAGGCCCAACGTGGAATCCTGGCGCTGGAGCGCGCGGCCGCCCAAGGCGCCCTGCTCTGCGCGTCCTGCTCGGCGACGTTCCTGCTGGCCGGAACGGGCGTCTTGGACGGGCAGCGGGCGACGACGACCTGGTGGCTCGCGGCGGCTTTCGCTCGCCGCTTCCCCGCGGTTTCCCTGGCGGCGGACCGCATGGTGGTCGAGGCGCCAGGCGTGCTCACGGCAGGCTCGGCATTCGCGCACGCCGACCTGATGCTGGCCGTCGTCTCGCGCATCGCCGGCCCCACCTTGGCGCAGTGGGTCGCCCGCTATCTGGTGCTCGATAGCCGGTCCTCGCAGTCCCGCTACATGGTGATGGAACACCTGCGCGTGGCCGATCCGGCGTTCGAGAAGGTCGAGCGCTTCATCATCGACAACCTGGACCGGCAGATCCTGCTGAAGGAGTTGGCCGACGTCGCCGCCGTTTCTCCACGCACGCTCGCCAGGCGCCTGCATGCCGGACTCGGCATGACCCCGAACGAATGGGTGCAGCGGTTGCGCATTTCCTACGCCACACACCTTCTAGAAACCAGCGATCTCCGGGTCGACGACATCGCGGCGCGTGTCGGCTATGCCGATCCGGCGGCATTCCGGCGCGTCTTCCGGCGCTTCTCGGGCGAATCGCCGCGCGGAAGGCGCGTTCACAGCCCGGCCGGCCATCCGGGAACCTGAGTCGACCGGAACGCTGGCGGCACAGCCGCTCGCCTGTTCCCGTTCCGGCCGCCCGTGGCTACATCGCGCTGCTTGTTCGATCGCTGGCGCTGATCTCCAAGAGACCCGCGATCACTCCCACTCGATCGTCGCCGGCGGCTTGCCGGAGATGTCGTAGACCACGCGCGAGACGCCGCGCAGTTCGTTGATGATGCGGTTGCTGACGGTGCCGAGGAAGTCGTACGGCAGGTGCGCCCAGTGCGCGGTCATGAAGTCGATGGTCTCCACTGCGCGTAGCGCGATCACCCATTCGTAGGCGCGGGCGTCGCCGACCACGCCGACCGACTTGACGGGCAGGAACACGGCGAAGGCCTGGCTGGTCCTGTCGTACAGGTCGGCCTTGCGCAGCTCGTCGATGAAGATCGCATCGGCCCTGGCCAGCAGTTCGGCGTACTCGGGCTTGACCTCGCCCAGGATGCGCACGCCCAGGCCGGGGCCGGGGAACGGATGGCGGTAGACCATGGTGCGCGGCAGGCCGAGCTCGACGCCCAGGCGGCGCACCTCGTCCTTGAACAGCTCGCGCAGCGGCTCGACCAGGCCCAGCTTCATGTGCTCGGGCAGGCCGCCGACGTTGTGGTGGCTCTTGATGACGTGGGCCTTGCCGGTCTTGCTGCCGGCCGACTCGATCACGTCCGGGTAGATGGTGCCCTGCGCCAGCCACCTGGCGTTGCTGAGCTTGTTCGACTCCTCGTCGAAGATCTCCACGAACAGGTTGCCGATGATCTTGCGCTTGGCTTCCGGGTCGCTGACGCCGGCCAGCGCCTTGAAGTAGCGGTCGGCCGCGTTGACGCGGATCACCTTGACGCCCATGTGCTCGGCGAACATCGCCATCACCTGGTCGCCTTCCTGCCAGCGCAGCAGGCCGGTATCGACGAACACGCAGGTCAGCTTGTCGCCGATTGCCTTGTGCAGCAGCGCGGCGACCACAGACGAATCCACGCCGCCGGACAGGCCCAGGATCACCTCGTCCTCGCCCACCTGGGCGCGCACGCGGGCGATCTGGTCCTCGATGATGTTGGCCGCGGTCCACAGGGTCTGGCAGCCGCAGATGTCGACCACGAAGCGGCGCAGCAGGGTCTGGCCCTGCAGGGTGTGGGTCACCTCGGGATGGAACTGCACGCCGTACCAGCGCTTGTCCTCGTTGGCCATGGCGGCCACGGGGATGCGGTCGGTGGTGGCGGTGATGGTGAAACCCGGCGGCGCGACGGAGACGTGGTCGCCGTGGCTCATCCAGACATTCAGGCGCGGCGCGCCGCCGTGGTCGCTCAGGCCCTTGAACAGCGCATCGGGGTGGATCACGTTGACTTCGGCATGGCCGAACTCGCGCTGGTCGGCGGCTTCGGTCGCCCCGCCCAGCTGCGCGGCCAGCGTCTGCATGCCGTAGCAGATGCCGAAGATCGGCAGCCCCGAGTCGAACACTTCCTGCGGTGCCGCCGGCGCGCCCGGCAGCGTGGTCGATTCCGGACCACCGGAGAGGATGATGCCCTTGGGCTGGAAGGCGGCGATCTCGGCCGGATCGTGGTCCCAGGCCCAGATCTCGCAGTACACGCCGATCTCGCGGATGCGGCGGGCGATCAGCTGGGTGTACTGCGCGCCGAAATCGAGGATCAGGATCTTGTCGGTGTGGATGTTGGTCATCGGGGCCGGGAATCGGGAACGGGGAATCGGGAATGGGCAAAGCAGTGAAGGCGCTGGTTCATCGATTCCCGACTCCCGATTCCCCATTCCCGGACGGCCATCAGCCTGCGCGGTAGTTCGGCGGTTCCTTGGTGATCTGCACGTCGTGGACGTGGCTCTCGCGCTGGCCGGCGCCGGTGATGTGCACGAACTGCGGCTTGGTGCGCATCTCCTCGATGGTCGCGCAGCCCACGTAGCCCATGGTGGCGCGCAGGCCGCCGACCAGCTGGTGGATGATCGCGCTCAGCGGGCCGCGGTACGGCACGCGGCCCTCGATGCCCTCGGGCACCAGCTTGTCGGCGTCGGAGGCGTCCTGGAAGTAGCGATCCTTGGAACCCTTCTCCATCGCACCCAGCGAGCCCATGCCGCGGTAGCTCTTGTAGCTGCGGCCCTGGAACAGCTCGACCTCGCCCGGGGCTTCCTCGGTGCCGGCGAACAGGCCGCCGGCCATCACCGTGGAAGCGCCAGCGGCCAGCGCCTTGCCGATGTCGCCCGAATAGCGGATGCCGCCGTCGGCGATCAGCGGGATGCGGTCCTGCAGCGCCTCGGCGACCATGTTGACCGCGGTGATCTGCGGCACGCCCACGCCCGCGACCACGCGCGTGGTGCAGATCGAACCCGGGCCCACGCCGACCTTGACCGCGTCGGCGCCGGCGTCCATCAGCGCCAGCGCGGCGTCGCCGGTGACGATGTTGCCGCCGATCACCTGCAGCTGCGGATAGGTCTTCTTGACCCAGGCCACGCGGTCCAGCACGCCCTGCGAGTGGCCGTGCGCGGTGTCGACGATGATCACGTCCACGCCGGCGGCGGCCAGCGCTTCGACGCGCTGTTCGGTGTCGCCGCCGACGCCGACCGCGGCGCCCACCAGCAGGCGGCTGTCGCGGTCCTTGGCGGCGTTGGGGCTGTCGGACTTCTTCTGGATGTCCTTGACGGTGATCAGCCCGCGCAGGGCGAAGGCGTCGTTGACCACCAGGACCTTCTCGATGCGGTGCTTGTGCAGCAGCTCGAGCACTTCCTCGTCGCTGGCGCCCTCGCGCACGGTGACCAGGCGCTCGCGCTTGGTCATGATGTGGCGGACCGGATCGTCGAGCTTCTTCTCGAAGCGCATGTCGCGGCTGGTGACGATGCCCACCAGCTGGTGGCCATCCACCACCGGCACGCCGGAGATGTTGCGCGCGCGGGTGAGCTTGAGCACCTCGGCGATGGTGGTGTCCGGACCGACGGTGAACGGCTCGGTGATCACGCCGGCCTCGAAGGTCTTGACCTTGGCCACTTCGGCGGCCTGGGCCTCTACGGTGAGATTCTTGTGGATGATGCCGATGCCGCCCAGCTGGGCCATGGTCACGGCCAGGCGATGCTCGGTCACCGTGTCCATCGCCGCCGACAGCAGCGGCAGCTTGAGCTTGAGATCGCGGGTCAGGCGCGTTTCCAGGTTCACGTCCTTGGGCAGGACGGTCGAGTGCGCGGGGACCAGGGAAACGTCGTCGTACGTCAGTGCTTCAGCCAGGATGCGGAGCATCGGCTCACCTAACCGGTTCTAGGGAAGCGCGACATTTTAACGTATTTGGGGCGGGGATTGGGGATTCGGGATTGGGGATTGGCCACAACAAAGCGTCCCGCTGCCGGCCAATCTCCGACGTAGAGGCATCGGCCGACACATGCCCTTTGCCGTTGCTTTTAGCCAATCCCGAATCCCGAATCCCCAATCCCCGCCGCATCAGCAGCCTCGATCGTGTTCTGCATCAGCGTGGCCACGGTCATCGGGCCCACGCCGCCGGGCACCGGGGTGATCCAGCTGGCGCGCTGGGCGGCCGCCTCGAAGCCCACATCGCCGGTGAGGCGGCCATCGTCCAGGCGGTTGATGCCCACGTCGATCACCACCGCGCCGGGCTTGACCCACTCGCCCGGGATCAGCTGCGGGCGACCGACCGCGACCACCAGGATGTCGGCGTTGCGCACGCTGGCCTCCAGGACGTCGGCCGGGGTGAACTTGTGGCAGCAGGTCACCGTGCAGCCTGCGATCAGCAGTTCCAGCGCCATCGGCCGGCCCACGTGGTTGGACACGCCGACGATGGTGGCGTTGCGCCCGCGCACCGGCTGGTCGGTGTGGCCCAGCAGGGTGACGATGCCGCGCGGCGTGCACGGGCGCAGGCCGAACTCGCGCAGGGCCAGGTGGCCCACGTTCTCCGGGTGGAAGCCGTCCACGTCCTTGCGCGGGTCGATGCGGTGGATCAACCGGCGCGCGTCGGGGATGCCCGGCAGCGGCAGCTGCACCAGAATGCCGTGGATCTGTGGGTCGGCGTTGAGCTGGTCGATCAGGGCCAGCAGCTGGCCTTCCGTGGTGCCGGCCGGCAGGTCGTAGTCGTGGGCGACGATGCCGACCTTCTCGGCGGCGCGGCGCTTGTTGCGCACGTAGACCGTGCTGGCCGGGTCGCCGCCCACCAGCACGACGGCCAGGCCGGGGGCGCCCTTGCCGGCCGCCACGCGCGCATCGACCCGCTGCTTGAGCTGGTCCAGGAGGTCCTCGGCGATGCGACGGCCGTCGAGGATGCGGGCGGGGGCGGAAGCGGTCATCGAAGGCGCGGTATAGAGTGCAGGCCCCCTATTGTCCCCGATTGGCACCATGACCGACACCACGCACCTCGAGGCCGCCGCCTTCCGACGCCTGCTGCAGCATCTCAACGTCGAACGGCCGGACGTGCAGAACATCGATCTGATGATCCTGGCCGGCTTCTGCCGCAACTGCCTGTCGGACTGGTACCGCGAAGCGGCCGAGGCCGCCGGCACGCCGATGAGCAAGGACCAGGCCCGCGAGGCGGTCTACGGCATGCCCTTCGCCGAGTGGAAGGCCCGGCACCAGCCCGAGGCCACCGCCGAGCAGCTGGCCGCGTTCGAGGCGGCGCGCAAGCGGCACGGCTGAAGCCGGCCGCGGGCGCCCTCGCCTTCCGGAGATGCGCCCCACCCCGGCCGCAC
The DNA here is from genome assembly GCF_020042665.1 of Pseudoxanthomonas sp. X-1. Taxonomy (NCBI): domain Bacteria; kingdom Pseudomonadati; phylum Pseudomonadota; class Gammaproteobacteria; order Lysobacterales; family Lysobacteraceae; genus Pseudoxanthomonas; species Pseudoxanthomonas sp. X-1. Next base: position 2,310,608 of record NZ_CP083376.1, on the reverse strand, counting down.
CCACAACGAAGCGCGCGCCCCGGCGCCGCGCCGCCGGGGCGCCTGCTCAGGCCTCGCCCACGCCCAGCTTCTCGCGCAGCGCGGCGCGATAGGTACGGCTGCACGGCAGCGTGGTGCCGTCCTTCAGGTGGATGCGGGCCTCGCCCCCGTCGATGGGTTCGATCGAGGCCACCTGGGCCAGGTTGACGATATAGCTGCGCTGGATGCGCGCGAAGCGGTCCGGGTCCAGCCTGGCGGCGATCTCGGTCATGGTGCTGCGCAGCGGGTAGTCGTGGCCGCGCACGCGCAGGTTGACGTAGTTGCCCGCCGCGCGGATCCATTCGACCTCATCGGTGGCGACCAGGAAGTCGCGCCCGAGCTTGCGCACCAGGAAGCGCTCCGGCCGGTCCACCGACTCCAGCGGCTGGCCCTCGTCGGGCGGGGCCAGCAGGCTGGCCTCGCCCTGCAGGCGGCGCATGGCCAGGCGGTAGAGCTCGATCAGCAGGACGCACCAGAAGTAGCCGCGCACGTCCTTGAGGTACTCGTAGAACAGGCCCTTGGGCCAGTCGCCGAAATCGTAGTGGCTCCCCATCCAGCGGTAGGCCAGCATGCGCAGGCCGACCATGCCCGACACGTGCATGACCGAGACCGCCACGCTGAACAGCAGATGCCGCGGCAGCTGCCGGCGCCAGGTGTCCCAGTGGAACGGATAGCGGCGGGTGAACCAGGCGATCGGCCAGACCATCGCCAGCCACATCAGATGGCTCGAGCACTCCCAGACCACCGGCTCCCAGTCGGCGAAATGCAGCCCGACCTTGTGGATGTCCATGACCACGGTGACGCTGCTGAAGATCGCGCCCACCACCGCGTTGAGTCCCCAGAAGCCGATCTCGAACCAGCGCTTCCACGGCAGGAAGCGTTCGTAGGCGGTCGGTGCGGGTGCAGGCATCGGCCAATTCTACGGGCTGCCCGGCCGCGCCGCCCCATCGCGGCGCCAGGCGCTGCACGTGCATGACCGCTTATGTCCCTGCGGGCCCGCGGCTGGTCCCAGACTTGCGTGGAGTGGTCACTTTCGGCTGGTCCGGGCGCGGCACAGCGGGAACACTGCGCGGAATCCCGGCCGACGCTCCGCCATGACCACGTCCCTGTCTGCGCCCTTCTCCGACACCGCCGCCCCGGCCAGCGCACGGAGCGACCGCTCCGGCATGGCCCTGCTGCTCGCCCTGGCGCTCGTGCGCTTCCTCGTCCATCTGTGGCTCAACGGCGCCTACGGCTTCCATCGGGACGAACTGCAGGTGCTGGACGACGCCCGGCATCTGGATTGGGGCTATGTGCCCTACCCGCCGCTGGTGCCATGGCTGGCGCGGCTGGAGCTGGCCGTGTTCGGGACATGGCTCCCCGGCTTCCGCGTGGTCGCCGCGCTGTCCCAGTGCGGCGCCATGGTGCTGGCCGGGATGATCGCCCGGGAGCTCGGCGGCCGGCGCTTCGCCCAGGTCTGCGCCGCGCTCGCCACCGCGTGCATGCCCTTCGGCCTGGTCAACAGCAGCATCCTCATGTACTGCGGTCCTGACCTGCTGTGGGCGGTGGCGGCCGCGTGGCTGGTGCTGCGGCTGGCCAAGGGCGGCGATCTGCGCCTGTGGCTGGCGCTCGGCGCGGTCTTCGGCCTCGGCCTGATGACGCGCTACACCATCGTGTACTGGGCCATCGGCCTGGCCGCGGGCGTGCTGGCCGGACCGATGCGCGCGCAGCTGCGCACGCGCTGGCCCTGGCTGGGGGTGGGCGTGGCGTTCGCGATCTTCCTGCCCAACCTGGTCTGGCAGGTGCGGCACGACTTCATCTATCTGGACTTCGTCGCTCATATCCATGCGCGCGATGTGGCCATCGGCCGCACGGACCTGTTCTTCCCCGAGCAGCTGTACGCCAATGCGAGCCTGCTGACCCTGCCGGTCTGGCTGGCGGGACTGGGGTTCGTGACGCTGGCCGGTTCGATGCGCCGTTACCGCGTGCTGGCCTGGATGTATGCGGTGCCGCTGCTGCTGTTCGCGCTCTCGCGTGGGCGTGGCTACTACATGGCGCCCGGCTACCCCATGCTGCTGGCGGCCGGCTATGTGGCCATCGAGCGCTGGTGCGCCTCCATGCCGGCGGGCCGCGCGCGCGGACTTCGCATCGCGGTGGGTGCGCTGCTGGCGGTCGGCCTGCCGCTGGGCGCGGCGCTGCACCTGCCGATCGCGCCGATCAACTCGCCGCTCTGGCATCTGAACCAGCGCCTGCACGGCGACTACGCCGAGCAGGTGGGCTGGCAGGAGCTCGCCCAGCGCGTGGCCTCGATCTACCACGCCTTGCCCGAGGCCGAGCGGGCCCGCACCGCCATCCTGGCCAACAACTACGGCGAAGCCGGCGCCATGGCGCTGTACGGTCCGGCGCTCGGCCTGCCGCCGGTGATCAGCCGGACCAACTCGGCCTGGTATCGCGGCTATGGCAATCCGCCGCCTGGCGTGATCATCGAACTGGGCAACACTGCCGAGGACCAGCGCGGCAGCGTCGCCAGGTGCACCTCGCACGGCGTCTTCCGCAACCGCGAGGGGGTGGCCAACGAGGAATCGGCGAACGATTACGCGATCTTCGTCTGCCGCGACATCCCACCGATCTGGCCGCAGATCTGGGGCAGCAAGCCTCGCTTCGGTTGAGCGCCACCGACACCCGCGGAGGCTGCCTGAGCTTCCAAGCAAGACGGAGGCCTTGGCGTAGCACGGAGGCCACGGGATCATGGACGCCCTTTCAGGGAGTAGGCAGGGCTGCCCATGCGTTTCTGGTCTTTGACGATCCTCCTGGCGATCGCCGCAGGCACCTTGGCCGCAGAGGTGCCAGGCGGAATCAGCTTCGAGCATCAGGACTGGATGCTTGCCTGCGACAACACCCGCACCTGTCGTGCCGCCGGCTATCAGGCCGACCAGGGCGACCGCCTACCGGTGTCGGTGCTGCTGACGCGCAAGGCCGGCGCCGGCACGCGGGTCGATGCGCAGCTGATGCTGGGACAATACGATGGCGATGCCGACCTGCCGCGCCACCTGCGTCTGCGGATCGACGGCACCGACCTGGGCGCGCTTCCGCTGGACGGTGGCAGCGCCACGCTCTCGGCCTCCCAGACCAGCGCCTTGCTCGCGGCGCTGCGACGCGACAGCGACATCGTCGCCGTGGGCGACAACGGAAAGCGCTGGACGCTGTCCGATCAGGGCGCATCCGCGATCCTGTTGAAGATGGACGAGTTCCAGGGTCGACTGGGCACGCCCGGCGCACTGGTCCGCAAGGGCGATCGCAGCGAAAGCCGTGTGCTGCCGCCCGTGCCGATGCCGACCGTGGTGCTGGCGCCCCTGCCGCCAACGAAGTCCGGCGACATCGCGCTGGCGAAATCGCCGGCCTTGCGCACCGCGCTGCAAGCGGCGTCCGGTGCAGACGACTGCGACGCGCTCAGTCCGGAGCCAAGCCCGATGCTTGGCGACGAACGGCAGGCGCTGCGGGTGACCCGGCTCAACCAGGACAAGCTGCTGGTATCGACGCTTTGCTGGCGCGCGGCCTACAACGAAGGTTTCGGCTACTGGGTGATCCATGATCGCGCGCCCTACGAGCCCACCTTGGTCACCACCCTCGGAACGGACGATGAAGACGGCCGCACGATCCGTTCAGCCCTGAAGGACCGCGGGCTGGGCGATTGCTGGTCGACCGCTTCCTGGGGCTGGAACGGCGACGCATTCGTGAAGACCAGCGAGGCCAGCAACGGCCTGTGCCGACTGGTCGCCGCTGGCGGCGCGTGGGAAATGCCGACCATCGTGACCAACGTCAAACCTCAGCGGGGAACGCTGTCCGAGCGGCTTCGACGTGCTCGATGATCGGTTGAATCGCCGAGACGCCGCGATAGGCGTCCGGCATGCCGATAGGCGATCCACAGGCGTGACGGTGGCGGATCGACGCGCCAGACACCCCAGTGATCGCATCCTCAGGCACATGCGGACCGTGCGCACGAATGGCCGGCGCCAATCGAACGGGGCAACACCGCCGAGGCAGGCGTCCGGCTTGGTTCAGGCCGGAACGCAGTGCTCGACGATCAGCTGGATCGCGTCGCCGCCGCGGTAGTCGTCGGGCGCCAGGCGGTAGGCGATGTGCAGCCGGGGCGCGGGCGGTTCGGGGGTAAGGCCGTTGAAGTGGATGGCGTCCAGCGGCCTGGGACGCTGCGGGCAGCGCAGCACCAGCTTGCGATGGCGCTCACCGATCGGGCGCCAGTCGATCACCTCGAACACACCGTCGAACAGCGGCTCGGCGAAGCCCTGCCCCCAGGGCCCGCCGTCCCGCAGGGCCTCGGCGTGGGCGCGGTCGAACTCGTGCGGCAGCAGTTCGCCGTCGCTGAGCAGTTCGGCCTGCAGCAGCGCGGCGTCCAGCGTGGCGGCGGCATGCGCGCGGAAGGCGGCCTCGAACGCGGGCAGCTGGGCCCGTTCGAGGCTCAGGCCGGCGGCCATCGCGTGACCGCCGAACTTCTGGATCAGTCCCGGCTGCCGGGCATCGACCGCGGCCAGCGCATCGCGGATATGGAAGCCGGGGATCGAGCGCGCCGACCCGCGTAGCGCGTCGCTGCCGGGCTCGGCCGGGGCGAAGGCGATCACCGGGCGATGTACGCGATCCTTCATCTTCGAGGCGACCAGGCCGACCACGCCCGGATGCCAGTCGGCATCGAACAGGCACACCGCGATCGGCACCTCGCCATCGAGTGTGGCGACCTTGGACAGCGCGGCCTCGGCCGCATCGGTCATCTGCTGCTGCACGCCGCGGCGTTCGGCGTTGATCGCGTGCAGCACGCCGGCCATCTCGCGCGCCGGGCCGTCCTCGTCGCACAGCAAACAGGCGATGCCCAGCGCCATGTCCTCCAGCCGGCCGGCGGCGTTCAGACGCGGTGCGACGGCGAAGCCGACATCAGCGGCGCTGAGCGTCTCGGCGCGGCGGCCGCAGACCTCGATCAGCGCCCGCAGGCCGGCGCAGCCCTGCCCCGCCCGCAGCCGGCGCAGGCCGGCGGCGACCAGCGCACGGTTGTTGGCATCCAGAGGCACCAGGTCGGCGATGGTGCCGACGGCGACCAGGTCGAGCAGTGCAGTCAGATCGGGCCGGTTTTTCGGAGGACCGCGGCCATGGAGGTCCGCCGTCTGATGCTCGCGATCAGCGCCTGCCCTCGACTCGCTCGAAGGATGATCGCCATAAAGCCTGCGGCGCAGCGCCAGCAGCACGTAGAACATCACCCCGACCCCGGCCAGTGCCTTGCTCGGGAAGCCGTCGCCGGCCAGGTTGGGATTGACGATGGCGTGCGCGGGCGGCAGCGCGGCGCCGGGCAGATGGTGATCGGTGACCAGCACCTGCCAGCCCAGCGCGCGCGCCTGTGCGATGCCGGCATGGCAGGCGATGCCGTGGTCGACGGTGACCAGCAGGTCCGGTTTGAGCGCGGCCAGTTCGGACACCAGCGAAGGCGATAGTCCGTAGCCGTGGGTCACGCGGTTGGGCACCGCGGGGGTGACGTGGCGCGCGCCGAGCAGGATCAGCCCGCGCACGGCGACCGCGCAGGCGGTGGCGCCATCGCAGTCGAAGTCGCCGACCACGACGATGTGCCGGTCCTGCGCGATGGCCTCGGCCAGCAGCGTCACCGCCGCGTCCATGCCGCTGAGCAGGTGCGGCGGATGCAGCTGCGCCAGGCGCGGGCGCGCGCCTGCCTCGTCGCCGGCGCCGCGCCCGGCGTAGATCCGCTGCAGCAGCGGCGGCACCGCGCTGGACCACGGTCCGCCCTCGACGAGGCTGCGGCGGGTGATGCGGGTGGCCGGCCTCATGCGTCCAGGCGCTTCAAGGCACGGCGCAGCAGGCGCCAGCGCTGCGCGGCGGTCAGCGTGAAGCGCGCCCCGTCCTGGAAATCCAGCACCACGCGCGCCAGCTCGCCGCGGCGCAGTTCGGCCAGCAGTGGCGCCAGCACCTGCTCGGTGAACATCGCCGGCGACTTGAGGTGGCGCAGGTCGACCAGCGCATCGACGCCCTGTTCGATCGCCTCGGCCACGCCTGCCTGGCGTGCCAGCGCCTGCAGCAGTTCGTCACGGCTGCGGACCTGACGGTACGAGGTGCTCACCGTCTGCGGCAGCACGCCCGGGCCCCAGAACCACAGCGCGTTGACCGCCGGCTTGCCCTGGGCGATGCGCTGCGCGTTCCAGGGATGCTGGTGCAGCAGCACCTGGGCCTCGGTGAACAGGGCGCGCCAGCGGCGCCCGGCATCGCCATGCGGCAGATGGCCGAACAGGTCGTCGCCCAGCACCTGCTCGGGCGCGGCGAACTCCGGCAGCGGCGTGTCGCTCAGCAGGCGCAGATACCAGCGCGCCGGCGTCGGCGCGTCCAGCAGGAAACCGGCATCGCCGAACAGCGGCTTGAGCGCCGGCAGCAGTGCATCGACATCGGCCTGTTCCAGGCCCAGCGCAGGCCCGTGCGCCAGCAGCCGTGCGCCGGTCATGTCGGGGGCCAGAAAGGCGGGGTCGGCGCGCAGCCAGCGCGCCTGGGCGGCATCGCCGGCGTCGAGCTGCCGGGTGAGCGCCGCGACCGGCCAGTGATCGGGGACCAGGCGGAAATGGCGGCGCAGCTGGGCGCGCTCGCCCGCCTCGCCCTGGTCGCGGTCGGCACGCGCCAGGGCCTTGCCGGCCGGTTCCGGCAGTTCGCCGGCGAGCTGGGCGCGCGCCGGCAGCAGCAAGGTCGCCGACGCCATGCTAGTGCGACGGACCAGGGCCGAGGCGCGCGTGACGCGGCGCGCGACGATGCCCGGCGTGCTTCAGCGCCCGGCCGAAGCCGTCGCGCGCGATCGCGCCTGCGCACGGCCGGCGATCGATGGCGCGCATCCGCAGGCCCACGCGCTCAGGCGCCGTAGGAGACGCTGACGATCTCGTACTCGTGCTCGCCCGCGGGCGCCTGGATGGTGACGCTGTCGCCTTCGTTCTTGCCGATCAGCGCGCGTGCGATCGGCGAGGAAATGGCGATCAGCGACTGCTTGATGTCCGCCTCCAGGTCGCCGACGATCTGGTACTTCTTCTCCTCGTCGGTGTCGACGTCGGCCAGCACCACGGTGGCGCCGAACACCACGCGCGTCCCGGCGTTGAGCGCGGCCACGTCGATCACCTCGGCGGTGGACAGCTCGCTCTCCAGCTGGTTGATGCGGCCTTCGATGAAGCCCTGCTGCTCGCGGGCGGCGTGGTACTCGGCGTTCTCCTTCAGGTCGCCATGCGCACGCGCCTCGGCGATGGCGGCGATCACTTCCGGACGCTTGACCGACTTGAGGTGGTCGAGCTCGTCACGCAGGCGCTGGGCGCCCTGCTTGGTGATGGGGGCTCTCATGCTTGCAACTCCTTGTGCAGCTCCTGCAGCGCCAGCACGGGGCCGGTGCCGCGGAACTCCAGCGAATTCACCAGCGCGCGCGCGCCGGCGATGGTGGTCGAATAAGTGACGCGCTGCTGCAGCGCCTCACGACGGATGGAGAACGAGTCGGAAATCGCGCGGCGGCCTTCGGTCGTGTTGACGATGTAGACGATCTCGCCATTCTTGATCAGGTCCACGATGTGCGGGCGGCCGTCGGTCACCTTGTTGACCTGCGCGCATTCGAAGCCGTGCTCGCGCAGCCATTGTGCCGTACCGACCGTGGCCACCAGCGTGAACCCACGCTCGACCAGCGCCTGCGCCACCGGCAGCACGCGCTGCTTGTCGGGGTCGCGCACCGAGACGAAGGCCTTGCCCGGCTGCGGGGCCTTGATGCCGCCGGCCTCCTGCGCGCGCGCCATCGCCGCGCCGAAGCTGCGGCCCACGCCCATCACCTCGCCGGTCGAACGCATCTCCGGCCCCAGGATCGGATCGACGCCCTGGAACTTGGCGAACGGGAAGATCGCCTCCTTCACCGAGTAGTAGTCCGGCACGACTTCCACCGTGGCGCCCTGCTCGGCCAGCGTCTTGCCGGCCATGCAGCGCGCGGCGATCTTGGCCAGCGCCACGCCGGTGGCCTTGGACACGAACGGCACCGTGCGCGAGGCGCGCGGATTGACTTCCAGCAGGTAGACCACGTCCTGGCCGTCGTCGCCGGTCTGGATGGCGAACTGGGTGTTCATCAGGCCCACCACGTTCAGGGCCTTGGCCAGCTCCACCACCTGGCGGCGCAGCTCGGCCTGGGTCTGGGCGGAGAGCGAGTACGGCGGCAGCGAGCACGAGGAGTCGCCCGAGTGCACGCCGGCCTCCTCGATGTGCTCCATCACGCCGCCGATCAGGACCTGGCCGTCCTTGTCGGCGATGATGTCCACGTCGCACTCGACCGCGTTGTCCAGGAAGCGGTCCAGCAGCACCGGCGAATCGTTGGACACCTTGACCGCATCGCGCACATAGCGCGCCAGGTCCGACTCGCCATAGACGATCTCCATGGCGCGGCCGCCGAGCACGTAGCTCGGGCGCACCACCAGCGGATAGCCGATCTCGCGCGCCAGCAGCAGCGCTTCCTGGTCGTTGCGGGCGATGCGGTTGGGCGGCTGCTTCAGGCCGAGCTTGTCGACCAGCTGCTGGAAACGCTCGCGGTCTTCGGCCAGGTCGATCGAATCGGGCGAGGTGCCGATCACCGGCACGCCGTTGGCTTCCAGCGCACGCGCCAGCTTCAGCGGGGTCTGGCCGCCGTACTGGACGATCACGCCCTTGGGCTGCTCCAGCTCGACGATGGCCAGCACGTCTTCCAGCGTCAGCGGCTCGAAGTACAGGCGATCGGAGGTGTCGTAGTCGGTCGAGACGGTCTCCGGGTTGCAGTTGACCATGATGGTCTCGAACCCGTCCTCGCGCAGCGCCAGCGCCGCGTGCACGCAGCAGTAGTCGAACTCGATGCCCTGGCCGATGCGGTTGGGGCCGCCGCCCAGGATCATGATCTTGTCGCGCTGGGTCGGCTGCGCCTCGCACTCGTCCTCGTAGGTCGAGTACAGGTAGGCGGTGCTGGTGGCGAATTCGGCCGCGCACGAGTCCACGCGCTTGTAGACCGGCTTGACGCCCAGCGCCTTGCGCAGCACGCGCACGGCGCCCTCGTCGGTGCCGGCCAGCTGGGCCAGGCGCGCATCGGAGAAACCGGTGCGCTTGAGCTTGCGCATGCGCGCCTTGTCCAGCGAGCCCAGGCCTTCGGCGGCCACACGCTGTTCCTCGGCGATGATCTCCTCGATCTGGTCCAGGAACCACGGATCGATGAAGGACAGCGCGTAGATGTCGTCCACGCTCATGCCGGCGCGGAACGCATCGCCGACGTAGAACAGGCGCTCGGGGCCCGGCGCCTTCAGCTCGCGGCGCAGCGTGGCCAGGTCGTCCTCGCTGGTCAGGTCCAGGCCGGTGGGGTCGAAGCCGACCTTGCCGGTCTCCAGGCCGCGCAGCGCCTTCTGCACCGATTCCTGGAAGGTGCGGCCCATGGCCATCACCTCGCCCACCGACTTCATCTGCGTGGTCAGCCGCGCATCGGCCTGCGGGAACTTCTCGAAGGCGAAGCGCGGGATCTTGGTGACCACGTAGTCGATCGAGGGCTCGAACGAGGCCGGGGTCAGGCCGCCGGTGATCTCGTTCTTCAGCTCGTCCAGCGTGTAGCCCACCGCCAGCTTGGCGGCGACCTTGGCGATCGGGAAGCCGGTGGCCTTGGAGGCCAGCGCCGAGGAGCGCGACACGCGCGGGTTCATCTCGATCACCACCACCCGGCCGGTGGTCGGGCTGATGCCGAACTGCACGTTCGAACCGCCGGTGTCCACGCCGATCTTGCGCAGCACCGCGATGGAGGCATCGCGCAGGCGCTGGTATTCCTTGTCGGTCAGGGTCTGGGCCGGGGCGACGGTGATCGAGTCGCCGGTGTGCACGCCCATCGGGTCCAGGTTCTCGATCGAGCAGACGATGATGCAGTTGTCCGCGGTGTCGCGGACCACTTCCATCTCGAACTCCTTCCAGCCCAGCACCGACTCTTCCACCAGCACTTCGTGCACCGGCGAGAGTTCCAGGCCGCGCTTGATGATCTCCTCGAACTCTTCCTTGTTGTAGGCGATGCCACCACCACTGCCACCCAGGGTGAAGGACGGGCGGATGATGGTCGGGTAGCCGACCTTGGCCTGGATCTCGACGGCCTGCTCGAAGCTGCGCGCCACCTCGGCCTTGGGGCATTCCAGGCCGATCTCGCCCATGGCCACGCGGAACAGCTCGCGGTCCTCGGCCATGCGGATCGCATCGCGCTTGGCGCCGATCAGCTCGACGCCGTACTTCTCCAGCACGCCCTGGTCGGCCAGGTCCAGCGCGCAGTTGAGCGCGGTCTGGCCACCCATGGTCGGCAGCAGCGCGTCTGGGCGCTCCTTGGCGATGATCTTCTCGACCGTCTGCCAGTTGATCGGCTCGATGTAGACCGCGTCGGCCATCTCCGGGTCGGTCATGATCGTGGCCGGGTTGGAGTTGACCAGCACCACGCGGTAGCCCTCGTCGCGCAGCGCCTTGCAGGCCTGTGCGCCGGAGTAGTCGAACTCGCAGGCCTGGCCGATGACGATCGGGCCGGCGCCGATGATGAGGATGGTCTTGAGGTCGGTGCGCTTTGGCATTTCGCTACTCGTGTTGGCGTCGCGCAGGCGGCGGCGACGCTGGAATCGGAAGGCATGGCCGCGACCATGCCGACAAGGCGGTCAGGTGCGCGGACTCAGCCGCGCGCCTGGGTTTCCATCAGCTCGACGAACCGGTCGAACAGCGGCGAGACGTCGTGCGGGCCGGGCGAGGCTTCCGGGTGGCCCTGGAAGGAGAACGCCGGCGCATCGGTCAGCGCGATGCCCTGGTTGGTGCCGTCGAACAACGAGCGATGGGTCACGCGCACATTGGCCGGCACGCTGGCCTCGTCGACCGCGAAGCCGTGGTTCTGCGAGGTGATCATCACCCGGCCCGAGTCCAGGTCGATGACCGGATGGTTGGCGCCGTGGTGGCCGTGCCCCATCTTCACCGTCTTCGCCCCGGCGGCCAGCGCCAGCAGCTGGTGGCCCAGGCAGATGCCGAAGGTCGGCACCTTCTTTGCGACGAATTCCTTGATCGCTTCGATGGCGTAGTCGCACGGCTCCGGATCGCCCGGGCCGTTGGACAGGAACACGCCATCCGGATTGAGCGCCAGCACCTGGGCCGCTGGCGTCTGCGCCGGCACCACGGTCACCTCGCAGCCGCGTTCGACCAGCATGCGCAGGATGTTGAGCTTCACGCCGTAGTCGTAGGCCACGACCTTGAACTTGGCGGCGGCCTGGACCGGCTTGCCGGTGTCGAGGTCCAGCTGGCCATCGGTCCATGCGTAGGTCTTGTCGGTGGACACCACCTTGGCCAGGTCCATGCCCTTGAGGCCCGGGAACTTGCGCGCGGCTTCCAGCGCCTGCTCGACATCGATCTGCCCGGCCATCAGCGCGCCGTTCTGCGCGCCCTTCTCGCGCAGGATGCGCGTGAGCTTGCGGGTGTCGATGCCGGCGATGGCGACCACGCCGCGCGCGGCCAGCCAGTCCTGCAGCGAGACCTGGCTGCGCCAGTTGCTGGGACGGCGCGGCACGTCGCGCACGATCAGGCCGGCCGACCAGACCTTGGCGGCCTCGTCGTCCTGGTCGGTGCAGCCGGTGTTGCCGATATGGGGATAGGTCAGCGTGACGAGCTGACGGGCGTAGGACGGATCGGTGACGATCTCCTGATAGCCGGTCATGGCGGTGTTGAACACCACTTCGCCGACGGACAGGCCGTTCGCGCCGACCGATTCACCCTCGAATACGGTGCCGTCTTCGAGGACCAGGATTGCGGGTTGGGTCACTGCAGGTTCGCCTTGGGGATGGGAGGAACCCTGCGCCCACGTCCAACTTGCGGCTGCAAGAAACCGCGGACGCGGCGCTTCTCCGGTCCGAGGCGATGTGGGTTAACAGGCGAGTGCGAATTGTACGGACCCGGCGCCCCCCGCGCCAGCCGCTTTTTCCCACCCGCCTCCAGGCCTGACGAAATTCGCTCAACGTTGCGGCAGGGCGGGCAGCCCCCTCGCCTGCCCCGCAAGGCCGCGGGAGGTGGCGTGATTCGCGCGGCGATCGGGAGCTCGGCACGCCGCGCCGACGGCTACACTGGCCTTGATGACGCTGAACGCCTACTGGCTTCACACCCTCATGGAGGCGGCCGCCTATTCGGTGGGCTTCCAGCTCTATCTGCGCGAGCGCCGCCGCCTGCCCTACCCCGGGCAGACCGACCGGGTCCAGGCGCTGCTGCTGGTCGCCGGCACCGTGCTGGGCGCGGCCGTCGGCAGCAAGATCGCCTACTGGCTCTACGATCCTGCCTACGCCTTCGCCGACTTCCCCTCGTTCCGTCGCCTGCTGGAGGGCAAGTCCATCATCGGTGGGCTGCTGGGTGGCTGGGCCGGCGTCGAGCTCGCCAAGCGCCTGGCGGGGATCCGCGGCTCGACCGGCGATGCCTTCGTCCTGCCGCTGACGGTGGGCATGATCATCGGGCGCATCGGCTGTTTCCTGGGCGGGCTGGCGGACCATACCTACGGCAATCCCACCACCCTGCCCTGGGGTGTGGACTTCGGCGATGGCATCGCGCGCCACCCGACCCAGCTCTACGAGATCGCCTTCGTCGCGCTGTGGGGCGGGCTGTTGACCCGCTATGGCAACCGCCTGCCGCGTTCGGGCGATCGCTTCAAGCTGTTCCTGGTCGGCTACCTGCTCTACCGGCTGGCCGTCGAGTCGATCCGGCCGATCCCGCTGTACTACTTCGGCCTGCTGTCCGGCCTGCAGCTGCTGTGCGTCCTGGGCGTGGCCTACCATGTGCGCGACCTTCCACGCATCGCATGGACCCCTGCATGGCGGCAAAAGTAAGGCCCTACCTGTTCTACGACACCGCGGTGTCGGTGTGCTCGACCTGCCTGCGGCGGGTGGAGGCGACCATCCTGTTCAAGGACGGCGGCGTCTACCTGGAGAAGTGGTGCCCGCAGCATGGCCGCGAGCGCGTGCTGATGGCCGACGACATCGCGTATTACCGCCTGTGCCGCGAGCGCTTCATCAAGCCACCCGAATTGCCGCAGCGCTTCAACACCGAGCGCCGCTGGGGCTGCCCCTACGACTGCGGGCTGTGCCCGGAACACATGCAGCACAGCTGCCTGACCCTGATCGAGGTCACCGATCACTGCAACCTGCGCTGCCCGATCTGCTACGCCGATTCTGGCCCGCATCGCCCCGGCTTTCGCGACCTGGCCACGATCGAGCGCATGCTCGATGCGGTGGTCGCCAACGAGGGCGAACCGGACGTGGTGCAGATCTCCGGCGGCGAGCCGACCCTGCACCCGCAGTTCTTCGAGATCCTCGATGCGGCCAAGGCCCGTCCGATCCGTCACCTGATGGTCAACACCAACGGGCTGCGGATCGCGAAGGACCCGGCGTTCGTCGAGCGCCTGGCCGGCTACATGCCCGGCTTCGAGCTGTACCTGCAGTTCGATTCCTTGCGCGACGAGGTCCACCAGGAGCTGCGCGGCGCGCGCCTGGCGGAGGTCCGGCGCCGGGCGCTGGAGGCGCTCAATCGGCTCGGCATCTCGACCACGCTGGTGGTCACGGTCAAGAAGGGACTCAACGACGGCGAGCTGGGCGAGATCATCGACTTCGCCCGCCGCCAGCCCTGCGTGCGCGGGGTCACCTTCCAGCCGATCCAGCACGCAGGCCGTACCCAGGGCTATGACCCGGCGCGCGACCGTTTGACGCTGACCGAGGTGCGCCGCGGCATCCTCGAGCAGAGCACGCTGTTCCGGCCCGAGGACCTGATCCCGGTTCCCTGCCATCCCGATGCGCTGGCGATGGCGTACGCGCTGAAGCTGGAGGACCGCGTGGTGCCACTGACCGGCCTGATCCCGCCGGAGGTGCTGATCGAGGGCGGCCGCAACAGCATCGTGGTGGAGAAGGACGACCAGCTGCGCGAGGCCGTGTTCAAGCTGTTCGCCACCAACCATTCGCCGCAGTCGCAGGCCTGCTCACTGTCCGACCTGCTGTGCTGTCTGCCGCAGGTGCAGGCCCCCCAGGGGCTGGACTACCGCAACGTCTTCCGCGTGCTGATCATGGCCTTCATCGACGCCGAGGGCTTCGACCTGCGCTCGGTGAAGAAGAGTTGCGTCCATATCGCCCAGCCCGATGGCACGATCGTGCCGTTCGACACCTTCAACCTGTTCTACCGTGACGACCGGCGTCAGCAGCTGCAAGCGCTGCGCGCCTGGGTCGACGGCACCCCGCTCAAGGACGCAACGGCATGAACACCGCGGACCAAGACGACACCTCCCCCTCGCAGGCACGACCGCCTGAACTTCCGCCCGTACCCGAGCCGCAGCGCGGCGGGCTGCCGATCTGGGCCAAGGTCATCATCGGCATCCTGGCCACGATCGGCGGCCTGACGATCCTGCTGGCGGCGGCGTGCTTCGGCATGATCGCGATGAGCAACTGAGCGACGCGGCGGCCGCGGCACCGCTTCAGTCCAGCAGATCGCGCACGCGATACAGCCCCGGCGGCCGGTCGTTGAGCCGCTGCGCGGCATGCAGCGCGCCGCGGGCGAAGATGTCGCGGTTGGTGGCGCGATGGGTCAGTTCCACCCGCTCGCCCAGGCCGGTGAACTGGACCAGGTGCTCGCCGACGATGTCGCCGGCGCGCAGGCTGGCGTAGCGCGGCGTGGCGCCGGCCAGTTCGGCGCCCTGCCCCAGGGTCAGCGCGGTGCCGGACGGGGCGTCCTGCTTGTGGATGTGGTGGGACTCGACGATGTCGCAGTCCCAGCCGGGCAGCGCGGCGGCGGCGCGTTCGACCAGTTCGGCCAGCACGGCCACGCCCAGGCTGAAGTTGGAGGCCCACACCGCGGGGATGACGCCGGCGGCCTGCTGCAGCGCGGCGCGCTGGCCCTCGGACAGCCCGGTGGTGCCCGAAACCAGCGCCGCCCTGCGCTCCACGCACAGCGCCAGGATCGGGTCGAACCCTTCCGGCAGGCTGAAGTCGATGGCCACGTCGAACACCGGCGTGCCGGACAGCTCGCTGGCGGCGAAGTACGCCACGCCGTCGACCACGCGCGTGGTCGGCGGGCGATGGGTCACCGCGGCCACGACCTGCAGCGCGGGCTCGCCGGCAGCCAGCCGCAGCAGCGCCTGGCCCATGCGGCCCGACGCACCGTGGATCAGCACCCGCAGCGGCGGGCTCGTGCGATCGCCCTTCACCGTCATGCCGCCGCGGCGGCCGGCAGCGCGGCGATGGCCTCGGACACCAGTTCGCCCAGGATCTTCATGCCGGCCTCGATCTTCTCGCCCGGGACAGTCACGAACGACAGGCGCAGCGTGTTGATCTGCGGATCGGTGGCGTAGAACGGCGCGCCCGGCACGAAGGCGACGTTGCGCGCGATCGCCTTGGCCAGCAGCGCGGTGGTGTCGATGCCGTGCGGCAGGGTCACCCAGACGAACATGCCGCCCTGCGGCCGCGTCCAGTGCGCCTGCGCCGGGAAGTAGCGATCGAGCGCATCGAGCATCAGCTGGCACTGGCGCGCGTAGAGGTCGCGGATGGTCGGGATGTGCTCGTCCAGGAAGCCATCGCGGACGGTCTCATAGACGATGCGCTGGCTGAAGGACGGCGTGTGCAGGTCGGCGGCCTGCTTGGCCTGGACCAGCTTGGCGAACAGCGGCTCGGGCGCTACCACATAGCCCAGGCGCAGGCCCGGGGCCAGCACCTTGGAGAACGAGCCCATGTAGATCCCGCCCTCGGGGTTGAGCGAAAGCAGGCTGGGCAGGTGCTCGCCGCCGTAGCTCAGCTCGCCGTAGGGATCGTCCTCGACCACCGGCACGCCGGCGGCCAGCGCGGTGGCGACCAGCGCCTTGCGCCGGGCCAGCGGCAGGCGCTTGCCGGTGGGGTTCTGGAAGTTGGGCAGGCAGTACATGAAGCGCGCGCCGTCCAGCAGCGCGGGCGTGAGCGCGTCGACATCGATGCCGTCCTCGTCCGACGGCATGCCGGCGAAGGCCGGGGCAAACAGCGAGAAGGACTGCAGCGCGCCCAGGTAGCTGGGCGTTTCCACCAGCACCTTGCTGCCCTCGTCGATCAGTGTCTTGCCGAGCAGGTCCAGGCCCTGCTGCGAGCCGGTGACGATCAGCACGCGGCTGGCCGGTACCGGCGCGCCGGCGGCGGCCAGGCGCTGCGCCACCCACTCGCGCAGCGGTCCGTAGCCCTCGGTCGGGCCGTATTGCAGCGCGGCCTGCGGCGCCTCGGTGAGCACCTTGTCTGTGGCCGCGCGCATGCGCTCGACCGGGAAGGTCGACGCTGCCGGCAGCCCGCCGGCGAAGGAGATGACCTCCGGGCGCTCGGTCACTTTGAGGATTTCGCGGATCGCCGAGCTGGTCAGGGCCAGGGCGCGCTTGGACAGGGTGATCTGGGTGCTCATGCCGCCAAGGATACCGCGCGCGCCACCGCCGCATCCCGCTGCGGCGCGGGAAGGCGCTGGCGGGCGCGGGCCTTCAGGCTGGCGAAAAATCCGCCAATGCGGGAGCGCGCCTTGCGCGGCGCGCCTGGGCGCCAGTTGTCCACAGGGTTGTGCCGCCGGTCATCCACAGGCGATGTGGAAAACCTCAGCCGTGCGGCAGGCGCATGTGGAACTCGTGCGCGTCCTCACCCTCGACCACGAAGCCCAGCCGTTCGTACAGGCCGCGCGCCGGATTGGCCTTGAGCACATGCAGGGTGACGTCCTTGCCGGCGGCGCGCGCCTGCTCGATGTACTCCTCCAGCAGCGCCCGGCCCAGGCCCTGCCCCTGCAGTTGGGGCGCGAGCTGGATCTGCATCACCACATAGTCCGGCCCGCTGCGATCGAGCTTGAGCAGGCCGACGAGGCGCCCCTCGCGCAGCAGCACCTGCGCATGCTGGTAGCCATTCAACAGGCGGGCCAGCATGCTGCCGGGCGAGGTGTCCGCGCCGGAGGCCCGCATGTGCTCGCGCATGGTCGCCTCGCGCAGGGCCAGCAGCGCCGGCACGTCGTCCGGCGTGGCCGCGCGCCGCTGCAGCGAGGCGGCCAGGCGCCGCGCCGGCGACAGCGCCGGGATCGACGACGCCGCGTCGAGCACGCGGCCGATGCCGCTGGCATCGACCTCGGCCGCCGCCCGCGCCAGCGCGCCCAGGTCGACGTCCGCGTCGAAGCCGAGCCGGAAGTGCAGTTCGCCCGCCGGATTGCGCAGCGAATGCAGCGAGGCGATGCTCACCCCGTGGCGCTCGAACACGTGCAGCAGCGCCCGCAGCGAGCCGGGCTGGTCCAGCGGCAGATGCACCGACAGGCTGCGCGCCTCGGCCAGGTCGGCCAGCAGATAGCCGATGCGCTCGAAGCGGTAGTTGCCCTCGGCCAGCGCCGTGGCGCCGATGGCGGCCTTGTTGGCGGCCAGCACGTCCTGGCGGAACCCGCCGCGCGCGGCCTCATCGCCCTGCCCGACCAGATCGCGCAACCGCGTGACCTCCTCGACCAGCGTGTCCAGCACCTGCGGCACGTGGGGGTTGCCGAACTGGATGTCCTCGTAGATGGCCGGATTGAGCGCCAGGATGCGCGCGATCATCGCGCCGTCCATCTCGAAGGACGCCGAGCGATACGGGAACAGGTCGGCCAGCGACCCCACGTGTTCGGCATGGCGGCGCAGCACGCCGGCCTGGGCCAGGTGGGTGGCGTGGACGAGCGCCTGCACCAGCGCCATGACCTGATCGTGGTGCTCGGGCGTGGTGCGCACGCACTGGGCCTGCAGCGCGTCGAGCAGCCGCTGCAGCCAGGGCCGCCAGGCTTGCAGGCGCGCCTCGCACACCACCATCGACCGCCCCTTGAGCGTGGGCGACTTGGGCGGCGCGGTCATCGGGTGCAGGCCGACGACCTCGGCCCGCGAGGCGAGCATCGCGGCGACCGGGCCGGTCTTGATCGAGGTCAGGTCGATCCACAGCTGCCCGGCCTCGCGCCCGCCCGCCAGGCGCACGTAGTCGCCGATGACCTGCTCGGTGATGCGGATCGGCGCGCTGAACACCAGCACCTGGGCCTGTTCGATCAGCGCCTGCGGCGTGTGCGAGGCGGGATCGGCCGGATCCTGGCCGATGACGCGCACGCCCAGGTGCCGCTCGAGGAAGGCGCCGAGCCAGCGGCCGTAGGCGCCGGCGCTGCCGACGATGCCGACGCAGGACACCGCGCTCATGCCAGCCGCTGCGCGGGGAAGCGCGCCGGGGTGGCCAGCGCCGCGGGCGCGGCGACGTGCACGTCCAGTTCCTCCACGCCCGCGGCCAGGGTGGCCTCCAGCGCGGCATGCACGCCGGCCAGCGCGCTGCCGATCGCGTGCTCGAGCGGCTCGCCGCGCAGATGCAGGCCCAGGGTCAGCGCGACCAGCACATCGCCGGTGCCGGCCACGTCCACCGGCAGCCACGGCGTGGCCCAGCGATACACCGCCTCGCGCCCGACCAACAGCGTGACCAGCTCGCCCGGCGCGCCCTCGACACTGTGCACCAGCGCCCATTGCGGCCCGCGCGCCAGCAGCTGGCGCGCAGCGGCCAGCGCATCGTCCTGCGCCAGGCTGGGCAGCCCGGTCAGGCGGCCCAGCTCGAACGCGTTGGGCGTGACCAGCCATGCGCGTGGCAGCAGGCGTTCGACGAAGACCGTCTCCAGCGCCGGTTCGACATAAGGGCCGGTATGGGTGTCGCCGATCACCGGATCGAGCACGTAGCGCAGCGCCGGGGCCTGCGCCTGCGTGCGCTCCAACCAATCGGCGAAGACCACACCGTTGGCCAGGCTGCCGAAGTAGCCCGACACCAGGGCGCGGGCGCGCTGCGGCAGGCCGCGCTCGCTGGCGCCGAGCAGCAGATCGGTTAACCACTGCGCCGGCAGTATGTGGCCGCGCAGGGTCGGATAGAAGGGCGTGTTGCTGAGCAGCGTGGTCGGCACCTCGGCCACCCGCAGGCCGAGCGCGCGCAGCGGCGGCGCGGCGGCGCTGTTGCCGGCATGGCCGTAGACCAGCTGTGACTGCACGGTCAGGACATCGACCGGCGCCGGCCCTTCCGGGCGCTGGCGGCGGCCGTGGACCAGGTGGCTTTCGCGCGTGTTCTGGGTCATGCGCGCATTGTAAGTGGGTGGTGGGGTGGGGATTCGGGATTCGGGATTCGGGATTGAAGCGTCCCCCACGCATCGCCAGCTCCTGCTCCCTCCCTTGCGCGCAGCGCAGGGGAGCTCGAGCGCGCGACTAGCGCTTGAGGGGGGGGGTGCTTTCGCTGTCGCCTGTGCTTTTGCGGAAAGGCAAAAGCAAAAGCACCCCTCCCCGGCCCTCCCCTGCGCTGCGCGCAAGGAGGGGGGCGGATCAGGGCGCTTTGCGGGTTCCGATGGATGCAGGGATGGCGCGGAAGCGCTGCGTCGGCGAGCCGACTCAGGACTCCAGGCTCAGGACGTCATCCGGTCCCAGAACCCTCTGACGCCGTCCAGGAACGTCGCCGACTTGGGCGAATGCTTGCGCGCGTCCTCGCCGACGAAGGTGGCCTCGAACTGCTCGAGCAGCTCGCGCTGCCGCGCGGTCAGGTTGACCGGGGTCTCGACCACGACCTTGCAGAACAGATCGCCGGTGGCGCGGCTGCGCACCGACTTGACGCCCTTGCCGCGCAGGCGGAACAGCTTGCCGGTCTGGGTCTCGGCCGGGACGCGGATTTCGGCCTCGCCGCCCAGGGTCGGCACGCGCACGGTGTCGCCCAGCGCGGCCTGCGAGATGCGGATCGGCACGTCGCAGTGCAGATCGTCGCCGTCGCGCTGGAAGATGGCGTGCTCGCGCACGCGCACCTCCACGTACAGGTCGCCCGGCGGGGTGCCGGTCGGGCCGGCCTCGCCCTCGCCGGCCAGGCGGATGCGATCGCCGGTGTCCACGCCGGCCGGGATCTTGACCGACAGCACGCGCTCCTCCTCCACGCGCCCGGCGCCATGGCAGACGCGGCAGGGGTTGCGGATGATCTGGCCGCGGCCGTCGCAGTGCGGGCAGGCCTGCTGCATGGTGAAGATGCCGCGCTGCATGCGCACCTGGCCGCGGCCGCCGCAGGTGGTGCAGGTCTCGACCTTGCCGTCTTCCGAACCGCTGCCGTGGCAGGGCTCGCACACGGCCATGGTCGGGATCTCGATGCGCTTCTCGACCCCGGCCACGGCCTCTTCCAGGTCCAGCTCCATCACATAGCCGATGTCGGCGCCGCGACGGGCCTGCCGCGCGCCGCCGGCGCCACCGAAGATGTTGCCGAAGATGTCGCCGAAGATATCGCCCATGTCCGGCCCGCCGAAGCCGGCACCGCCGCCGCCCATGCCATGCTCGAAGGCCGCATGGCCATGCTGGTCGTACAGGCGGCGCTTGCCGCCGTCGGACAGCACCTCGTAGGCCTCCTTGCACTCCTTGAACATCACCTCGGCGGTGTGGTCGCCGGGATTGCGGTCGGGGTGGTACTTCATCGCGCAGCGGCGATAGGCCTTCTTCAGTTCCTCGTCGCTGGCGTTGCGGGCCACGCCCAGGACTTCGTAATAGTCACGCTTACTCATAGGCGGGGATCGGGGATTCGGGAATCGGGATTCGTTAAAGGCAAAAGCGGAGAGATCCTGTCTCTTCCGCTTTTATGCACCGCAGATGGGACAAGGATCGGCAGGCGGGGATCCGCAGGCCAAGGCCTTTGCGAATCCCCAATCCCCAATCCCGAATCCCGGCTTACTTCTTGTCGTCCTTGACCTCGGTGAACTCGGCGTCGACCACGTCGTCGGCCGCACCGCGGGCCTGCTGGGCACCGGCGTCCGAACCCGGAGCACCCTGCTCGCCCGCCGCGGCGGCGGCGTACAGCGACTGCCCGGCCTCTTCCAGCGCCTTGGAGCGCGCCTCGATCTGGGCCTTGTCGTCGCCCTTCATCGCCGTTTCCAGGTCGGCCAGCGCGGCCTCGACCTTGCCGATCACATCGCCGCCGACCTTGGCACCGTGCTCGGTGATCGCCGTGCGGGTCGCGTGGATCAGCGCGTCGGCCTGGTTGCGGGCGCCGACCAGCTCCTGGAACTTCTTGTCCTCGTCGCGATGCGCCTCGGCATCGGCGACCATGCGCTGGATCTCCTCGTCGGACAGGCCCGAACCGGCCTTGATCTCGACCTTCTGCTCCTTGTTGGTCTTCTTGTCCTTGGCCGACACGTGCAGGATGCCGTTGGCGTCGATGTCGAAGGACACCTCCACCTGCGGCAGGCCGCGCGGGGCCGGCTCGATGCCGGACAGGTCGAAGCGGGCCAGCGACTTGTTGAAGCGGGCCTGCTCGCGCTCACCCTGCAGCACGTGCACGGTCACGGCCGACTGGTTGTCCTCGGCGGTGGAGAAGGTCTGCGAGGCCTTGGTCGGGATGGTGGTGTTCTTCTCGATGATCTTGGTGAACACGCCGCCCAGGGTCTCGATGCCCAGCGACAGCGGGGTCACGTCCAGCAGCAGCACGTCCTTGACGTCGCCGGCCAGCACGCCGCCCTGGATCGCGGCGCCCAGCGCCACGGCCTCGTCGGGGTTGACGTCCTTGCGCGGCTCCTTGCCGAAGAACTCGGCCACGGCCGACTGCACCTTGGGCATGCGGGTCTGGCCGCCGACCAGGATCACCTCGCTGATGTCGCTGGCACGCAGGCCGGCGTCGTTGAGCGCGGTGCGGCACGGCTCGATCGACTTCTTGATCAGGTCGTCGACCAGGGCCTCCAGCTTAGCGCGGGTCAGCTTGATGTTCAGGTGCTTGGGACCGGAGGCATCGGCGGTGACGTACGGCAGGTTGACCTCGGTCTGCTGCGAGGAGGACAGCTCGATCTTGGCGCGCTCGGCGGCGTCCTTCAGACGCTGCAGAGCCAGCGGGTCCTTGCGCAGGTCGATGCCCTGGTCCTTGTTGAACTCGTCCACCAGATAGTCGATGACGCGCGCGTCGAAGTCCTCGCCACCCAGGAAGGTGTCGCCGTTGGTGGCCAGCACTTCGAACTGCTTCTCACCGTCGACGTTGGCGATCTCGATGATCGACACGTCGAAGGTGCCGCCGCCCAGGTCGTACACGGCAACCTTGCGGTCCTTGGTGTCGCCCTTGTCCAGGCCGTAGGCCAGGGCCGCGGCGGTGGGCTCGTTGATGATGCGCTTGACGTCCAGCCCGGCGATGCGGCCGGCGTCCTTGGTCGCCTGGCGCTGGCTGTCGTTGAAGTAGGCCGGCACGGTGATGACCGCCTCGGTGACCTTCTCGCCCAGGAAGTCCTCGGCGGTCTTCTTCATCTTCTCCAGCACGCGGGCGGAGATCTCCTGCGGGGCCATCTTCTTGCCGTCGGCGGTGGCCACCCAGGCATCGCCGTTGTCGTGGGCCAGGATGGTGTACGGCACCAGGTCTAGGTCCTTCTTGACTTCGGCGTCGGTGAACTTGCGGCCGATCAGGCGCTTGACCGCGTAGAAGGTGTTCTTGGGATTGGTGACCGCCTGGCGCTTGGCCGAGGCGCCGACCAGGACTTCGCCGTCCTTGGTGTAGGCCACGATCGAAGGCGTGGTGCGGTCGCCCTCGGAATTCTCGATGACGCGGGCCTTGCCGCCCTCCATGATCGCCACGCACGAGTTGGTCGTGCCGAGGTCGATGCCGATGATCTTGCCCATGATGTGACTCCGTTAGGAAGCGTGGTTGTCGGGGTGTGGCGGGCGGATCGCGCCTGCCGATGAACCCGATATAGGGATGTGATGGTGGGCTTCAAGCGCCCATGGAACACAAAATCTCGATCCGGACAGGGCCGGACGGGGTCAGTCGTGGCGCGCCACGACCACCAGGGCCGGGCGCAGCAGGCGGCCGCCGAGCAGGTAGCCCTTCTGGAACACCTGCAGCACGCTGCCCGGCGCGGCGCCGTTGGCATCGGCCTGGCTGATGGCCTGGTGGTGCTCGGGATCGAAGGGCTTGCCGACCGGGTCGAGGACGGTCAGGCCGTTGTCGTCGGCGACCTTGAGCAGCTGCTTCTGGGTCAGCTCCAGGCCGTCGCGCAGCGGGCTGGGCTCGGTGCCTGCGGCGGTCAGGCCGGCGTCCAGGCTGTCGAACACGGGCAGCAGCTGGTTCAGCAGCTTCTCGTTGGCGAACTTGCGGGCGTTGTCGACGTCGCGGGCCACGCGCTTGCGCTGGTTCTCAAGGTCCGCGCGCTCAAGCAGGACCGAAGCGCGCAGCTGGTCCAGTTCGTTGCGCAGGGTCTGCAGTTCGGCCTGCAGCAGCTCCTCGGTGGAAGCCTGGGCGTCGGGGTGCGCGGCGGCCTGGTCGCCGCCCGGATGTTCGTTGGAAGTCATGTCTCTCGTTTTCCGTCCTGGCGGTCGCATGTCCGCCGCAAGCCCCACCTATGGGGTCGGCGCGGACGGATTCAAGTCATCGCCGGGACGCAGCATTGCCGCGCCGAGCGCATCGGCCGCCGCCTGCACCACCGGAATCACGGTCTGGTAGGCCATGCGCGAGGGCCCGATCACGCCCAGCACGCCCAGCACCTGGCCGCTGGCCTGGGCCCGGTACGGGGCGGCCACCAGCGACATGCCATCCAGCGGCGCCAGGCCGGTCTCCTCGCCGATGAAGATGCGCACGCCCGGCGCGTTCATGGTGCGCTCCAGCAGCTGCAGGATCTCGCGCTTGCGGGCGAAGGCTTCGAACAGCTCGCGCAGGCGGTCCAGGTCGGACAGGTCCTGCACGCCCATCAGCCGGGTCTGCCCGGCCAGCACCATGTCGTCGTCGGAAGGGGTCAGCGCATGGTCGGCCAGCTCGACCGCGTGGGCCAGCAGGCCCTCCATCTCCGAGCGCGCCGCGCGCAGTTCGCGCAGCAGCGTGGCGCGGATGTCGGCGATCGGGCGGCCGGCGAAATGGTGGTTGAGGTAGTTGGCCGCGCGCTCCAGCTCGGACGGGTCGAAGCTGCGCCGCGGCTCGATCACCCGGTTCTGCACCTCGCTGTCGGCGAACACCACGATCGCCAGCACCCGGCGCCCGTCCAGCGGCACGAAGTCGATGTGGCGGAAGGCGAACTGCTCGCGCCGCGGCGCCCCGACCACGCCGACGAAGCGGGTCATGGCCGACAGCAGCTCGGAGGCGTTGCCCAGCAGCGCCTGGGTCCCGGTGCCGGCCGGCAGCTCGGCCCGCAGGCGCGCGACCTCGCGCTCGGCCAGCGGCTGCATCTGCACCAGGCTGTCGACGAACACCCGGTAGCCCTGCGGGGTGGGAATGCGCCCGGCCGAGGTATGCGGCGAGGCCAGCAGCCCGGCGTCCTCCAGGTCGGCCAGGATGTTGCGGATCGTGGCCGGGCTGACGTCCAGCCCGGCGTGCTGGGCCAGCGTGCGCGAGCCGACCGGCTCGCCATCCTGGATGTAGCGGGCGATCAGGGTGCGCAGCAGCTGCCGCGAGCGCGCATCGAGGTCCGGACTTGAGGGCTTCATGAGGCGTTAGATAGCGCCCCGCCGCCTGCCTTGCAACCGGCGCGCGCGCGTCTCAACCGGTGCGCCGGCTGCCCCTACAATGCCGGTCACTATGCTCCGACACCTGACCATCAAGGACTTCGCCGTGGTGCGCGCCACGGACCTGGAATTCGGCCCCGGCATGACGGTGATCTCCGGCGAGACCGGCGCCGGCAAGTCGCTGCTGGTCGACGCGCTGGGCTTCCTGTCCGGCGCGCGCGCCGACGCCGGCGTGGTCCGCCACGGCGCCCAGCGCGCCGAGCTGTCGGCCGAGTTCGACCTGGCGCCGGCCGCCCCTGCCCTGCACTGGCTGGCCGAGCACGCCCTGGACGAGGCCGGCGCCTGCCAGCTGCGCCGGGTCCTGCGCGCCGACGGCGGCTCGCGCGCCTGGATCAACGGCCGCGCGGTGCCGGTCTCGCAGCTGGCCGAACTGGCCGGCCTGCTGGTGGAGATCCACGGCCAGCACGAGCACCAGGCGCTGCTGTCCAAGCCGCGCCAGCTGGACCTGCTGGACGCCTTCGCCGGCAGCGCGCCGCAGCTGGCCAAGGTGCGCCAGGCCGCGGCCGCCTGGTCGGCGCTGCTGGCCGAGCGCGAGCGGCTGACCGCGCAGGGCGATGTCTCCGACCGGCTCAACTACCTGCAGCACCAGCTCGACGAGCTGCGCGCCGAGGACCTCGGCCTGGAGGCCATCGAGGCCCTGTCCCAGCAGCACCGCCGCCAGGCCCACGCCTCCAGCCTGATCCAGGCCTGCGAGGACGGCCTGGCACGGCTGTCGGGCGACGAGGGCCCCTCGGCCAGCCGCCTGCTGCTGCAGACCCGCGCCGAACTGGCGCGCGTGCTCAGCCACGAACCGCGCCTGGGCGAGGTCGACAGCCTGCTGGACAGCGCCCAGATCCAGCTGCAGGAAGCCCTCGCCCTGCTCAACCAGGTCCGCGACGACCTGGACGTGGACCCGGTCCAGTTCGAGCGCGCCGAGCGCCGCCTGGGCCGTTTGCACGACCTGGCCCGCAAGCACCGCGTCGCGCCCGAACAGCTCGACGAGGTCGCCACCCGCATCGAACAGGAACTGGACGGCCTGCGCGGCGCCGGCGAGCGCCTGGCCGGCCTGAACGCCGAGATCGAAGCCGCCCGCCAGGCCTGGAAGGCCGCCGCCGCGGCCTTGACCAAGGTCCGCACCAAGGCCGCGGCCAGCCTGGCCAGGCAGGCCAGCGCCCTGATCGGCGAACTGGGCATGGGCGGCGGCAAGCTGGAGGTCCAGCTCGAACCCGTCGACGCCGAGCGCCCCGACGCCCAGGGCGCCGAGCGGGTCGAACTGCTGGTGGCGGCCAACGCCGGCCAGCCGCCGCGGCCGCTGCGCAAGGTGGCCTCCGGCGGCGAGCTCTCGCGCATCTCGCTGGCCATCGAGGTGGCCGCGCTGGGCTCCGACGCGGTGCCGACCATGGTGTTCGACGAGGTCGACTCGGGCATCGGCGGCGCGGTGGCCGACATCGTCGGCAAGAAGCTGCGCGACCTGGGCCGCGCGCGCCAGGTGCTGTGCGTGACCCACCAGCCGCAGGTCGCCGCCCAGGGCCACGCCCACTACCGCGTCAGCAAGGCGCCGGTGGACGGCATGACCCAGTCCTCGGTTGAGTCCCTCGACGCCGACGCGCGCCGCGAAGAGCTCGCCCGCATGCTCGGCGGCGTCCAGGTCAGCGCCGAGGCGCGCGCCGCCGCCGGCAAGCTGCTCGAAGCGGTCGACTGACGCGCCCCTGGATGCGGCCAGGAAAAGTGGGTTCTTCGCCTTAAGTGAGGGCGCGGGCTGATCGACGCGATGAGCCGGCGTGGCGAAAAGCCGACTCCGCCGACCAGTCGCCCCCCGCCGGGCGCGGCGTCTCGGCCAGGTCCCCACCTACGGCTGGCTCCGGGCTGGAAGCGGCTTGACCGCACCTCATGCTTCGGTGGGAGCCCCTATGGCGGCGATGAGGCCTTCCCGGTAGAGCCCATCGCCGCCATGGCGGCTCCCCCGGGAGAATGGGGTCGGCATTCCGCAAGGACTGATTGCACCTGACGCGGCACGCGCACCGTCCAGGCTCGCGCTCGACCTAACCGGCCAGGCCGAGGCCAGCGGCTGACGAAGCAGGACTCCGTTCGGGGTTCGACCCGAAGTCCCCGACATGAAGTGCGCGGCAGCGGGCCGGCAGGCGGTGACCGTGACGAGCGAGACAGGACGCCGAGCGCCCTAATCGGGTCAGGATGCCCTGATGGAGGGAAAAACGGACGCCGCCCGCCGGACCGCTGCCCTTCCGAGGCCGCAGCGCCCGGGAGAGGCGCCCCCAATCGAGAACGACCAAAAAAAAGGCCGGGATGCCCCGGCCTTCAAACCCATCCCGCAGGCGGCTTACTTGCGCTTCTTGCGCACGTACAGCACCAGCGAGTGTTCCTCGATCTCGTAACCGTGCTCGGCGGCGATCTTCTCCTGCAGCGCCTCGATCTCGTCGCTGGAGAACTCGATGACCTTGCCGGTATCGATGTCGACCATGTGGTCGTGGTGTTCGCCGCGGTCCAGCTCGTAGACGGCCTGGCCGCCCTCGAAGTTGTGCTTCAGCACCAGGCCGGCGGCCTCGAACTGGGTCAGCACCCGGTAGACCGTGGCCAGGCCGATCTCATCGCCCACGCCCATCAGCGCGCGGTAGATGTCCTCGGCGGTCATGTGGCGCGGCTTGGCTTCTTCCAGCAGCGCCAGGATGCGCAGGCGCGGATGCGTGACCTTCAGGCCGACCTTGCGCAGATCGAGCGATTCCATCGTAGGGCTCCCATTCATTGGCGGTTTAACGCCAGCTGCCTTGCGGTTGGGTCGCGGCGATGCGGCGCAGTGTATCATCGGCGTGCTTGTTCCCGACCTTCGCAGACCCGTCCTTCATGCGCAAATTCCTGCTTATCGCCGCCCTTGGCCTGGCCACTTCCGGTTGCGGCATCATCTACAAGCAGCCGATCTACCAGGGCAACCTGCTGCGCCAGCAGGACGTGGACAAGCTGGCCGTGGGCCAGAGCAAGCAGCAGGTCCTGGCCCTGCTGGGCACCCCGTCGGTGGCCGACCCCTTCCATGCCCAGCGCTGGGACTACACCGCCACCGAGCGCACCGACCGCCTGGGCCGCACCCAGATGAAGAACTTCACCGTGTTCTTCGATGGCGATGCGGTCAGCAAGTGGGAAGGCGACTACTTCCCCAACCAGGACGAGGAACTGGCCCGCAACAGCATGCGCCAGTTCGGCCCCAACCTGGCCAAGGACAAGAAGAAGAAAGGCGGCGGCTGATCCGCGCCTGAGCGCATCGCCCTAGGGCGTCGCCGCGCGGCGCCGGCGGGCGTCCTTCGGATCGACCTGCAGCGGGCGCAGCAGCTCCACCCGATCGCCCGCGTGCAATGGCGTCTGCGGCGTGGCCTGCACGCCGAACACCGCCACGCCCGTGGCCTGGTCCTGGCCTTGTAGCCGGGCCTCGCGCAGCGCATCGGCCACGCAGGCGCCCTCGGGCAGGTCCAGCGTCGCGGCGCGGTAATGCCGCGGCCAGGCCAGCACCACCTCGATCTTCATCGCCTCAATCGCCGCGGTCGGCGGTGCGCACGAAATCGTCCACCATGCGATCGGCCAGGCTCTGGAACCCCAGCGTGAACGCCGGCCCCAGCAGGCGGCTGGACGGTTCGAACTCCAGCGTCAGGCTGACCTTGCTGGTGCCCTCGCCCAGCGCCTGGAACTCCCACAGCCCGTGCAGCCTGCGGAACGGACCATCCTTGAGCTGCATGTCGATGCGCCGCGGGCGCTCGAGCGTGTTCTCGGTGGTGAACCAGGTGCGCAGCGCGCCCAGGCCCAGGTCCAGCCGCGCCACCATGTGGTCCTCGTCGGCGGAAATCACCTCGGCCCGGTCGCACCAGCTGAAGCGGCGCGGATACGCGCGGACGTCGTTGACCAGATCGAACATGTACTCGGCCGGATGTTCGACCAGGGCGCTGCGGCGGATGGTGGGCATCGTGTAGGGGGTGCGAGGAGCGGAGAACGGGGCGGGCTCGCCCCGACCGGCTCCATCGGCGACAATGGACGGATGGCAAAGAAGTCGGACAAGGATAAAGCAAACAGCACGGGCACCATCGCGCTGAACAAGCGCGCGCGCCACGAGTACCACCTCGAACAGCGCATGGAGGCCGGATTGTCGCTGCAGGGCTGGGAGCTGAAATCGATCCGCGCCGGCCGCGCCAACATCGGCGAAAGCTACGCGGTGGTGCGTCAAGGCGAGCTGTTCCTGTTCGGCGCGCAGTTCACCCCGCTGATCCAGGCCTCCACCCACGTCGTCGCCGACGACCGCCGCACCCGCAAGCTGCTGCTGCATCGGCGCGAGATCGATTCGCTGATCGGCAAGGTCGAGCGCGACGGCTACACCCTGATCCCCACCGCGATGTACTGGAAGGGCAACAAGGTCAAGCTGGAGCTGGCGCTGGCCAAGGGCAAGCAGACCCACGACAAGCGCGCCTCGGAGAAGGACCGCGAGTGGGCGCGCGACAAGCAGCGCGTGATGCGCCGGCACAACCGCGACGCCTGAGGCCCGGCAGCCGGGGGCGGTGTTCCGCCCCGCTCTTTTCGCCAAGCGAGCGCTTCCGGCAGCCTAGGTCGCCGCCAGCATCTTGACCAGGTTGGGCACGCCGCAGCCCTGCATGTAGCGATCGCGTCCGAGGTCGGTGCAGTGCGCCATCAGCAGCGCCTTGACCCGGTCGGGCGCGCCGATGAACTCGCGCCGCACCGACAGGAAGCCGGCCACCAGCCCGGACACGTGCGGGGCGGCCATGCTGGTGCCGCTCATTTCCAGCATCCAGGTGGACGGCTCGCGCAGGCGGTAGTCGTAGTGCGCCGAGATGATCTTCTCGCCCGGGGCCACCACGTCCGGCTTGCAGCGCCCGTCGGCCGTCGGGCCCTTGGAGGAGAAGTACGACACGCCGTAGCTGTGCGGATTGGTCTTGTGCACCGATCCCACCGCGATGGCCTCCTGCAGGTTGGCCGGGTCGCCGATGGTCATGTCCATGTTGGCCGCCAGCGGCACGCCGTCCTGCTGGACCAGCCAGGCCAGGCCCTCGTTGCCGGCCGCCAGCACCACCACCACGCCCTGCCGCCACAGCCGGCGCAGCTCGTTGCACAGCGGGGTGAAGCCGCAGCCATAGCTTTCTGCATCGAACCAGCCGCCCAGGCTCAGGTTGACGCCGTGGATCACCAGCTGCCCGGCCTCGTCGTTGATCCTGGCGACCTGCTGGATCGCCTTGATGATCCACGAATCGCGCCCGCGTCCTTCATCGTCGAGCACCTTGAAGCCGTACAGCTGCGCCTGCGGCGCGATCGCGGTGAACGCGACCTTCGCTCCACCGTCCTGCCCCGGATACGGCGCGCTGCACTGCCCGGCGATGATGCCGGCCACATGCGTGCCGTGCCCGCTGCGGTCCATGTGGGTGAAGGCGCGTCCGTCCGCGCGCCGCAACAGCTTCGGCGCGCCGCGCACCGTGCAGTCCCACTGCGCCGGCACCAGGTCGCGCTTGCCGGCCTGGTAGAAGTGCGGATGGCCGGCGGCGATCCCGGTGTCCAGCACCGCCCAGCCGATGCCTTGCCCCAGCGCGTGATAGGCGCTCTGCGCGGCGTCGGCCTGGATCACGCTGCGCGAGCGGTCCAGCAGCGCCCGCTTGCCCGCGTCGCGCCATAGCCGCTTGAAGCTCAGCGCCTTGAAGTCGTTGCGCAGCGATTCGATCTCGAAACGCGTCAGCTGCGCCGACACGAAGCGGTCGAGCGTGTCCTCCAGCACGAGCTTCTCGTCCAGTGCCTCCCCCGACAGCCCGGTCTGCGGGCCGGCGAGCGCCCGGATCCGCGCCACCAGGTCCGCCTTGACCTCGGCCGGGCGCAGGCCGGAGGGCAGCTGGTCCAGTTCGATCAGCACCTCGTGCCGCGTCGCCCCACCCCTCGCCTCCATCCGGTCGGACAGGTCCTTGAGCACCACGGTGCTGGTCACCGGCTGGTCGAAGCCGGCCCCCACCACGTCGCGGACCCGGCTGCGCACCTGCGCGATGGACAGGTAGCCAGAGCCCGAATGCGGATTGCGCGGCCCGTCCGGGTTGATGCCCGGCGCGGCGTAGTTGCTGAAGCGGCCGTCGGCGCCGGCGATGTCGTCGGACAGGTCGGCATCCAGCGCGACCGGATCGCGGCGGTCGGCGACATTGAACCAGGCGCGCACGCACGGCGGGAACGGCAGCTTCTTCTGCTTGATGTCCTGCTTGAACATGCTGCGCACCGCCGGCAGCCCCAGCGGCGAGCCGATGGTCAGCAGCAGCGCGACATCGCACTGGCTGGCCTTGAGCTTGCGCAGCACCTCGTAGGCGATCATCGAGCCCTGGCTGTGGGCCACCACGACGAACGGCCCGCCGCCGGACAGCAGCCGCTCGCGCAGGCTGTCCTCCATCGCCGCGCGCCGCGCCGGGACGAAGAAGAAATCGTGCACATCCTGCAGCAGCGCGGCCGAGACCAGCCGCAGCAGGATCTCGTTCAGCCCCGACCACAGGCCGCGCGCGCCGGGACCGGCGGTGGCCTCGAGCGCCGCACCGTCCTGGACCTGGTCCAGCACCGCTTCCAGCTGGGCGCGCTGCTGCGGGGTCTGCGCCAGCGCATCGACCAGCGCATGCAGATCGCCCCCGGCCGGCGGCAGGCCGAAGGCGGACAGCACGCGCTGCTCGGCCTGGCTGATGGTCGGGCCCTCGTCGCGATCGCTGCAGGTGCCGGCCTCGGGCACCGGATAGCGCTTGCGGTCCACCCAGTAGGCCATGCGCGTGCGCTCGCCCATCGCCCGGCCGAACAGGGCCTGGTCCCACTGGCAGCGCAGCACCTCGGCCGGCGGCTTGTTGCCGATGCCGTGGATGTAGACCACGGTCATCGCCTTGCCCTGGGCGCCGGCCATGTAGCCGCTGCGCGCCAGCGGCGTCTCCGGCGGGGCGGCCGCGGCCTTGCTGGCGGCGGCGCCCTTGCGCCGGGTCGAGGACGTGGACGGGGCGGCCTTGCGGGCCGGGGGCTTGCGGGCCATGCGCGTCTCCTGCCGGGGATTTCCATGCCAACGCCGGCGCTGGGCCGGTGCGGTCAGGCCACCGCAGGCTAACCGGGCCGCGTCGCACGCCTTGTGACCGGTGTCCTGCGCCCCTACACTGGATGCATCGGAACGATCTTCCGACCCAGTTCGAACCGGGGGTGCACTGGCTTCGACGGGGGTTGCGAAATTGTCTGGTGCATGCCGAGGGGGCAGCTTTCCTCGTAAATCCAGCGGCAAAATCATAGTTGCCAACGACGACAACTACGCTCTCGCCGCTTAAGGCGTAAGCCCCGAACCCACTTGTGCCCGTGCTCGTGGATGTAGGGTCATTATCACGGAACCGGCGTTGACGGCTGCCTGTCAGTCATCGCTTAACCAAAACAGGCTGGTCCTGGGGTGCGCTTCGCACGCCGTGCTGCTCCGGGGCGAGATCCAACGGTGAGCTAAGCATGTAGTACCGGGCATGGAGTGCCTTCGGACGGGGGTTCAATTCCCCCCACCTCCACCAAACACTTGAAGGATTCAACGAGTCGGGCCGCCTGCGAGGGCGGCCTTCTTCGTTTCCGGGCCATCGCATTGAAACGCCGACTGATCGACGGGTGCTCGCTGCGGGGCAGACCTACATCGTGACCGCGGGCCCGCATCTGCAGGCCATGCCACATGGACGCCGCAACCTGGTCCTCATTCTGGCGCCGCAAGGTGCGCCGGCCATCGTCCCGGGCGGCGCCTGGCATCCGACCGGCTTCTGCGAGCGCTAGGGAAGCGACCCGGCCGCGGATCAGCCGGCGCCGTGGGTGCGCAGCTGGTCCATGACTTCGTAGCAGGCGCCCATGGTGTGGTAGTCGGTCTTGCCGGCCGGGCTCTTCTCGTCGCTGTACTTGCGGTTGTCCGCATCCAGGATGCGGTACCAGGCGCCATAGGCATGGTCGATCATGTGCGCCCACGAGAACCGCCACAGGCGGTCGTACCAGTCCCAGTAGCTCGCATCGCCCGTGCGCAGGGCGATCAGGGCGGCGGCGGCCAGGCTTTCGGCCTGCACCCAGAAGTACTTGTCGTCGTCGCAGACCTGGGTGGGTTGCTGTGCGATGTCGCCGCTGTCGGCGGGCAGCGGCGTCACCAGGGGCGCGAAGCCGTAGTACAGCCCACCGCGCTTATCGTCCCAGCTGCGCGCCACGGCGGTGTC
This sequence comes from Pseudoxanthomonas sp. X-1, assembly GCF_020042665.1. Classification (NCBI taxonomy): domain Bacteria; kingdom Pseudomonadati; phylum Pseudomonadota; class Gammaproteobacteria; order Lysobacterales; family Lysobacteraceae; genus Pseudoxanthomonas; species Pseudoxanthomonas sp. X-1. The sequence continues at coordinate 2,277,857 of NZ_CP083376.1, read as the reverse complement.
GAACAGGTGGCGCGCGGTCGGCACCAGCCAGTCGATGCCGCCGTCCAGCTCGCGGTCCAGGATCAGCAGCAGCTTGGCCCATTCGGTCTGGTGGCCGGGCTGGAAGCCCCAGGGGCGGAACAGGTGCTTGGGATTGTCCTTGTTGTATTCCCAGTCCACGTTCCAGTCGGTGTCGTAGTGCTCCCACACCAGGCCGCCGGCCTTGGCCGCCTGGCGGCGGGTCATGTGGTCGGCCAGCAGCAGGGCGCGGTCTAGGTAGCGGCGCTCGCCGCTGGCCTGCCAGGCGGCGAGCATGGCCTCGCACATGTGCATGTTGGCGTTCTGGCCGCGGTATGGGCTGAAGTTCCAGTCGGCGTCGGCCTCGTCGCGGTACAGGCCGGGGCCGGCCTCCCAGAAGCGCTGCTCGAGCAGGTCCCAGGTCTCGTCCATCCAGCCACGCGCCTCTTCCACGCCGGCCTTCAGCCCGCAGGCGTAGGCCAGCAGCACGAAGGCCACGCCGTAGCAGTGGTTGGTGGTGTCCTCCGGCACGCCGTCGCGCAGGGTCCAGACATAGCCGCCGTTGGCCGGGTTGCGGTGCACCTGGCGCAGGTAGCGCAGGCCGTGCAGCATCGCCTCGCGGTACTCGGGAAGCTCGAACTCGCGCCAGGCCATGGCGTAGTTGAAGACGAAGCGCGTGCTGCTGACCAGGTGGCGATGGCCGGCGTCGTAGACGGTGCCGTCGTCCTTGAAGTACTGGAAGAAGCCGCCGGCCGGATCGATCGCGCGCGGGTGGTAGAAGGCCATCGTCTGCGCGATGTGGCCGCGCAGGAATTCGGTGGAGCGGAAGTCGGGTACGGGGGCAGCGTCCATCGGATTCCTCACAGCAAAGACAGGACTTCGGCGCGCGTGGGCATGGCCGCGAACGCGCCCTTGCGCGTGACCGCCAGCGCGCCGGTGGCGGTGCCGAAGCGCACGGCTTCCTCCACGCGCGTCGGGTCGGCGCAGAACGCGGTGAAGCCCTCCCCCGCTCCGCCCAGTTCGACCAGCCGCACCAGCAGCCCGCCGACGAAGGCGTCGCCGGCGGCGGTGGTGTCGCGCACCTGCACGGTGAAACCGGACACCCGGCCCTGCGCATGGCGCGTGGTCCACACCACCTCGCCCGGGCCGTCGGTGATCACCAGCAGCTCGGTGCGCCCGGCCAGCAGGCGCTGGATGACGCCGGTTTCGGCCTGCGCATCGTGGCCGGCGAGGAACTGCAGCTCCTCGCGCGAGAGCTTGACGACCTGCGCCAGCGCGAGGCCTTCCCACAGCGTGGGTGTCGGATCGACCGCCTCCGGCCACAGAGCCGGACGCAGGTTGAGATCGAAGCTCACCACTGCGCCGGCCTCGCCCGCGCGCCGCGCGCCGGCGAAGGTGGCCTGCGCGCAGTCCTCATCGGTAAGGCTGTTGGAACAGAAGTGGAAGACATCGGCGCGCGCCAGGCAGCCGGCGTCGAAGTGCTCGGCGCGGAACAGCAGGTCCGCCGCCGGCGGGCGGTAGAAGCTGAAGCTGCGTTCGCCGGATTCGTCCAGCGCCACGAAGGCCAGCGCGGTCTTGGCCTGTGCGGTGCGCACGGTGTGCGCCACGCCCACGCCGAAGCCCGCCAGCGCCTCGTGCAGGAAATCGCCGAACATGTCCTGTCCGAGCATGCCCACGAACTGGCTGTCCGCGCCCAGACGCGCCGCGGCGACGGCCACGTTCGCGGGTGCGCCGCCGGCGTACTGTTCGAAGGCACGGGGCTGGCCTTCGACCGGCGGCTGGGCCAGCAGGTCGATCAGCACTTCACCGAAGCAGACAAGCGCGGCCGGGCGGCCGGGTGGGACGTCATGCGGCATGCGGGTGGTCCGCGGAAGGAGACGGCACGATACGGGCTTTCATGATGGCCGTGCGCGTCGGCGGCGCAAGCGGCGCGCAGGTTGCGGCACGGATGTGCGCGCTGCCGCCGAGGACATGGTTCTGAATCGCCATCTGGCCCTGTTCAACCGATTTAGATCGATTGAAATTTCGCATACCGGATGACGGATTGCATCCCGCAGCGCAGCACCGCGGTCGTTTCGGACGCGCGTGCTGCGGCGTTGCGGTGGCGCAGGGTCGGCTGCGCAGGCCTCAGCACGGCATGTCCGCCGTCGCCCCGCCCGCCTCACGCCGCTCGGACCGGCGCGCCAGCCCGTAGAGCACCAGGCCGGCGGCCGCGGTCGCCGCGCCGACGTAACCGGTCACCGTCCAGCCCAGCCCGGCGCCGATCGCCAGGCCGCCCAGCCACGGCCCCAGCGCGTTGGCGACGTTGAAGGCGGCGTGGTTGGACGCGGCCGCCAGGGTCTGCGCGCTGGAGGCCACGTCCATCAGCCGGGTCTGCAGCACGGGCGCCAGGCTGACCATCGTGCCGACGGCGACCACCGCCGGCAGCAGCGTCCAGACCGAATGCGCGCTGGCCGGGAACAGCAGCAGCACCGCCGTCGACCAGGCCAGCACCACCGGCGTGGCGCGGAACTGCAGCCGGTCGAACAGCCAGCCGCCGCCGACGTTGCCGAGGATGCCACCGACGCCGAAGGCCATCATTGCCACCGGCACCCAGCGCTCGTCCAGGCGGGTCACCTCGAGCAGCGTCGGCGCCAAGTAGGAGAACACGCAGAACATGCCGGCGAAGCCGATCGCCCCGATCGCCAGTGCGTACCAGACCTGCGGACGATGGAAATCGCGCAGCTCGCGCAGCGGGTCCTGCCGCGGTTCGTTCGGATCCGGCTTGAGCAGGGCCGCGACCAGCGCCACGGTCAGCAACGCGAGCGCGCCCACCAGCCCATAGGCGTAGCGCCAGCTCAGCACTTGGCCCAGCCAGGTCGCCAGCGGGTTGCCGACCAGCATCGCCACCGACAGGCCGAGCATGACCCGGCTGACCGCGGCCGCGCGACGGTCGGCCGGGCTCATCGAGGCGGCCACCAGCGCCGCCACGCCGAAGTAGGCGCCATGCGGCAGCCCGGCGATGAAGCGGAACACCAGCCCCACGCCATAGTTCGGCGCCAGCGCGCTGGCCAGGTTGCCCAAGGCGTAGAACCCCATCAGAAGCAGCAGCAGCGTGCGTCGCGGCAGGCGCGCCCCCAGGATCGCCAGCACCGGCGCGCCCACCACCACGCCCAGCGCATAGGCGCTGATCAGATGGCCGACCTGCGGCTCGCTGATCGACAGGCCGCGGGCGATATGCGGCATCAGGCCCATCGAGGCGAACTCGCCCACGCCGATCGCAAAGCCGCCCATCGACAGGGCGAAGAGGATCAGCACGTAGACGCGGCGGGACACGGGCGCGGCCGGCGCGGCGCCGGGCCTGGGCGTGGAGGCCATGGAGATGCCTGGGCGGATGCGGAAGGCCGTGCATTATGACGCGCCGCAACATCGAACTGGTCGCACGCTGTTTTCCATCGCGTGGATGGCGCCACCAAAAGCGCCGGCGGCCGCGGCATCCAAAGCACAACGGGCCGCGTGCGCGGCCCGTTGTGTCCAGCAATGCGTGCGGAAGTTCGCGCGTCAGCCGCCCTGCTCGACCGGCAGCACGCGGATCTCGACGCGACGGTTCTGCGCGCGACCGGCGTCGGTATCGTTGCTGGCGATCGGATAGCGCTTGCCCATGCCGATCACCTCGAAGCGCTGACGCATCAGGCCCTGGCCGATCAGGTAGTCGGCGACCGAATTGGCGCGCGCCTCGGACAGGGTCTGGTTGACCGCATCGCTGCCCACGCTGTCGGTGTGCCCGCTGACCTCCACGATGGTCTGGTTGAACTCCTTCAGCGTGGCGGCGACATTGTTCAGCGCCGGATAGAACTGCGGCTTGAGCGCGGACTTGCCGAAGTCGAAGGTCACCCCGTCCGGCAGGTTGAGCTTGATGACATCCCCGTTGCGGCTGACGTCGATGCCGGTGCCGGCGGTCTGGCGCCGCAGCTCGGCTTCCTGGCGATCCTGGTAGACGCCGATCGCGCCACCGGTCAGGCCGCCGACGCCGGCGCCGATCAACGCGTGCTGGCGGCGCGAGGTCGCGTCGTGGCCGCTGAGCAGGCCCACCGCCGCGCCGATGCCGGCGCCGATCAGCGCGTTGTTGCGGGTGCGGTTGGGATCGTTGGGATCGCTGGTCTGGCCGGTGTAGGTGGCGCAGCCCGTCAGCACGGTGGCGGACAGGACGCCGCACAGCAGCGTGCGGGACAGCAGCTTGGAAGTGTTCACGGTAAGAGGCCTTTCCGGGGGTGGTCCGGGTTGTTGCGGTGTGCGCACGCTAACGCCAACGGCGACAAACTCCGATGAATCGCACGCCGGTGAGCCCGGACCGGTTCAGCGGCGCGAAATTCCTGTCAGGTTCAACGCGTCGCCGCATAGGCCGCCAGCGCGGCCTCGCGCCCTTCGGACAGGTCGACGAGCGGCTGGCGCGGATAGTCCGGTGCCAGGCGTTCGAGCAGGTCGGGCGATTCCCACGGGGCGAAACGCGCCTGCAGCGGCAGCGCTTCGAGTTCCGGCACCCAGCGGGTGATGTAGCGCGCCTTCGGGTCGAACTTCTGCGCCTGGGTCACCGGATTGAAGATGCGGAAGTACGGCGAGGCGTCGGCGCCGGTGCCCGCCACCCATTGCCAGCCCAGCGTGTTGTTGGCCAGGTCCGCATCGATCAGCGTGTCCCAGAACCAGCGCGCCCCTTCCAGCCAGTGCACGCGCAGGTGCTTGGTCAGATAGCTGGCCACGAGCAGGCGCACGCGGTTGTGCATCACGCCGGTCTGCCACAGCTGGCGCATGCCGGCATCGACGATGGGCACGCCGGTGCGGCCGCGCTGCCAGGCCTGCATGCGGCTGGCATCGACCCTGGCCCAGCGGAAGCCGTCGAAGCGCGGATTGAGGTTGTCCTCGATCGTGTGCGGGAAGTGGTGCATCAGGTGGTAGGCGAACTCGCGCCACACCAGCTGGCGGATGAAGCCCTCGATGTCGCGCTCCAGCCTGGCGCTGCGCACCTGCTCCAGCCGCGCGACCACCCGCCAGGGCGCGATCTCGCCGAAGTGCAGGTGCGGCGACAGCTGCGAGGTGCCGGTCCGGTCCGGCAGGTCGCGCTGGTCGAGATAGCCCGACAGCGCCCCGTCGACGAAGACCTCCAGTGCCTCGTGCGCGCCGGCTTCGCCGGGCTGGTGCTGCGCCCAGAAGCCCGCATCCCAGCCCAGCCGCGGCTTGAGGCCGAGCGCGTCGACGCCTTCGCTGCCGATGGCGGCGGGCACCGGCGGCAGCGTGCGCGGCGCGTCCTGCAGCGCACGCCGCGGCAGCGCGGCCAGCACGCTGCGGTAGTAAGGGGTGAACACCTTGTACGGCCCGCCGCTCTTGGTGGTCACGTCCCAGGGCTCGGCCAGCAGCGCGGCGTTGCAGCTGCGCGCATCGAAGCCCTGATCCTTCAATGCCTGCTTGATCGCCGCATCGCGTGGCTGGGTGACCGGCTCGTACTTGCGGTTCCAGAACAGCGCCTGCGCCCCGCTCTGCGCGATCAGCGCCTCCAGCACCCGGCTGCTGTCGCCCTGGCGCACGACCAGGCGCGAGCCGCGTGCGTGCAGATCGGCGCTCAACGCCTTGAGCGAGCGGTGGCGCCAGGCATTGGACGCCGCGCCGGGCGCCCAGCGGCCTTCCTCGTGCGGGGCGTGGATGTAGACCGGAACCGGATCGAAGCCGGCCTCCAGCGCCATGTGCAGGGCTGGATTGTCGGCCAGGCGCAGATCGTTGCGGAACCAGACCAGTGCGGCGGGCATGCGGGCCTTGGGGCGGAAGGAGAAGGCCGCGATGGTGCACACCCGGCCGGCGCGGGGCGGTGAAGCCGCGCGCCGACGGTGTTACTCGAAGCTGCCCACCGAGTCGTGCGCGAGGTTGTCGAAGCGGGTGTACTCGCCGAAGAACTTCAGCTTGCACGAGCCGGTCGGGCCGCCGCGGTGCTTGCCGATGATGATCTCGGCCAGGCCCTTGTCCGGCGAATTTTCCTTGTTGTAGTAGTCGTCGCGGTAGATGAACACGATCATGTCCGCGTCCTGCTCGATGGCGCCGGATTCGCGCAGGTCGGCCATCACCGGACGCTTGTCGGTGCGCGTTTCCAGCGAGCGGTTGAGCTGGGACAGGGCGATCACCGGCACGTTGAGTTCCTTGGCCAGGCCCTTGAGCGAGCGGCTGATCTCGGAGATCTCGGTGGCGCGGTTCTCGCTGTTGCCCGGCACGCTCATCAGCTGCAGGTAGTCGATCACGATCAGGCCCAGCTCGTGCTCGCGCTTGAGCCGGCGGCACTTGGAGCGCAGCACCTCGGGCGACAGGCCCGGGGTGTCGTCGATGAAGATCTTGGTCTCCTTGAGCATGCGGATGGCCGCGGTGACCCGGCTCCAGTCCTCGTCCTCCAGCTGGCCGTTGCGCAGGCGCTGGGCGTTGATGCGCCCGTTGGAGGAGATCAGGCGCAAGGCCAGCTGCGCCGAGGACATTTCCATCGAGAACACGGCCACGGCCTTCTTCGACTTGATCGCCGCGTATTCGGCGATGTTCAGCGCGAAGGTGGTCTTGCCCATGGCCGGACGCGCGGCCAGGATGATCAGGTCGGTCGGCTGCAGGCCGGCGGTCATGCCGTCGAACTCGGTATAGCCGGTGGGCAGGCCGGTGATGGTGCCGCCGTTGTTGTAGCGGTCCTGCAGCACCGAGAACGCGTCCTTCAACGCGTTGGGCATGGCCACGAAGTCGCTGCGCCCGCGCGCGCCGGCCTCGGCGATGGCGAACACCTTCTGCTCGGCCGCGGCCAGCAGCTCGGCGCTCTCGCGGCCTTCGGGCTGGAAGCCGTTGTTGACGATCTCGGTGCCCACGTCGATCAGCTGGCGCATCACCGCCTTGTCGCGGACGATCTCGGCGTAGGCGGTGATGTTGGCGGCCGAGGGCGTGGAGCTGGCCAGTTCGATCAGGTAGGCGCCGCCGGCGATCAGGTCCGACTGGCCCTGCCCTTCGAACCATTCGCCCAGGGTCACCGCGTCGAACGGGCGGCTGCGCTCGGCCAGCTCGCTGATGGCGCGATAGATCAGCTGGTGGTCGCGGCGGTAGAAGTCGTTCGGGGTGAGCTTGTCGTTGACCCGGTCATAGGCCTCGGGTACCAGCATCAGCCCGCCCAGGACCGCCTGCTCGGCCTCGATCGAGTGCGGCGGCATGCGCAGCTGTTCGATGCGCGCATCGGTGGGATCGTTACGGAACTCGCGATCGCGACGGGGTGCAGCCATGGGGTTTCAGGTCTCGAAGAACGAACGCGCCGACGCGCACGGCCATGTTAGTCAGCCAGCCGCGGGACGGATATGCATAAGGCTGTGGACAAGTGGTGGAGAAGATGTGCGTTGCGCGTCTCAGCGGCTGCGAGCGCGCGTTCTGGCTTCGGGCGGCATCGCTTCGGCAGGCAGTGGCCGCCGGACCGCTGCCCTTCCGGAGCCCGCAACGACTAGGGGTCGCATTCTTCGCTCGTGAGAGAACGCAAAACAAAACGGGCGCCTCGCGGCGCCCGTCTTATCGAACCGCGTTGCCTGAGCGATCAGGCTTCGGCTTCGACCACCACCTTGACGGTGGTTTCCACGTCGGCGTGCAGCTTCAGCAGCACGTCGTACTCGCCGATGTTGCGCAGCGGGCCTTCGCCCATGACCACTTCGCTCTTCTCCAGCGGCAGGCCGGCGGCGGTGAAGGCCTCGGCGATGTCGCGCGGGCCGACCGAGCCGAACAGCTTGCCTTCGGTCGAGGCGTTGGCCTTGACGGTCACGCTGGCGCCTTCGAACTTGCCGGCGCGGCCGGAAGCCTCGTCGTGGATGGCCTTGGCCTTGGCTTCGTACTCGGCGCGCTTGGCCTCGAACTCGGCCACGTTGGCGGCGGTCGCCGGCACGGCCTTGCCCTGCGGCACCAGGTAGTTGCGGCCGTAGCCCGGCTTGACGCTGACCTTGTCGCCCAGGACGCCCAGGTTGGTCACTTTCTGCAGGAGGATCAGATCCATTTCTTTGCTCCGTTATTCGTTAGCGGCGCAGGAGCGCCGCAACGGTTGCTGTCCGAATAGGACGGGTGTCGTTGAAGCAGGAGTGAGTGGAGAGGAGTGAGAAGTGAGCGACAGCCGAGGCTTCTCTCACTTCGCACCATCTTGCGGCGCTAGCCGCCACTCACTTCCGCACTCAGACGTCGTGGTTGTCGGTGTACGGGATCAGGGCCAGGAAACGGGCGCGCTTGACGGCCGTCTGCAGCTGGCGCTGGTAGCGCGCCTTGGTGCCGGTGACGCGGCTGGGGACGATCTTGCCGGTCTCGGTCAGGTACTGGCGCAGGGTGTTGAGATCCTTGTAGTCGATCTCCTTGACACCTTCGGCCGTGAACTTGCAGAACTTGCGGCGACGGAAGAACTTGGACATGGTCAGGGTTCCTTAGGCGGCTTCGGCGGAGTCGGAATCGTCGTCGGACTTGGCGTTGTCGCCATCGTCGTCGCGACGGCGGCGCTCGCCGCGCTCGGGCTTGTCGCCCTTCTCGTCCTTGCTCTTCATGATGATCGACATCTCGGTGTCGGCCACGTCGCCGTCGCGCTTCATGATCAGGTGACGCAGGATGGCGTCATTGAAGCGGAAGGTCTCGGTCAGCTCGGCCAGGGTGGCCTGGTCGACTTCGACGTTCATCAGCACGTAGTGGGCCTTGACCAGGTTCTGGATCGGATAGGCCAGCTGGCGGCGGCCCCAGTCTTCCAGGCGCACGATCTTGCCGTTGCCGTTCTCGATGATGCCCTTGTAGCGCTCGACCATGGCCGGCACCTGCTCGCTCTGGTCCGGGTGGACCAGGAACACGATTTCGTAAAAACGCATTGTCGTTCCCTTTCGGATGATGGCCGAAGGCGCGTGCCGCCGGCCGGACAGCCCCCCGCGGATGCGGTGGAGCAAGAGCCCCGACGGCCTGGCGGCCGGCAGGGAGCAGGAAATTATGTCAGGTCAAGGGGTTGCGCGCAATCGTGCGGAGATGGGGTGCGATTCGGGCGGCCGCCTGCCCGGCACCCTGAGTCCGGCACCAGGACTGCGCAGGTAGCGTCAGCGACGCGTTTGCCCCCTGCCCCGCCTGGCGCTCCCTGATGCCTCAGGCCGCGTTGGCGTCGGTGGTGAAGCTCTCGCCGCAGCCGCATTCGGCCGTCGCATTGGGGTTGGCGAACAGGAATTCCTCGCCCAGCCCGCGCTTGCCGAAGTCGATCCGGGTGCCGTCCACCAGCGGCAGGCTGTCCGCATCGACATAGATCCGCACGCCGTCCTGCTCGAACACGGTGTCGCCCTCGCGCTGCTCGCGGGCCAGGTCGGTCACATGGCCCCAGCCGGAGCAGCCGGTGCGGGTCACGCCGAAACGCAGCCCCAGCGCGCCGGGCGTGGACTGGACGAAGCGCTGGATGCGCTGGTGGGCAAGAGGCGTGAGGGTGATGGCCATGGCGATGCCTGCGATGCTGCGGACTGGAATTATAAGGCGGTGCCTGCGGCGCCGAACGCGCCAAGGAGCGAACGGAGCGTGCCCGGCGCGTGCGGCAAACGGTAGACTTGCCCGTTCATTCAGATCGAGCCGAACGGGCCGGGATTCAAGACATGACGGTGGTGAGCGTCGAACATGCGCTGGCGGGCAAGCTCCCGGCCGGCGGCGAGGTGACGGTACGCGGTTGGGTGCGCACGCGGCGCGACTCCAAGGCCGGCCTGTCCTTCGTCAACGTCAGCGACGGTTCGTGCTTCGCCCCCATTCAGGTCGTGGCGCCCAACACCCTGCCCAACTACGAATCCGAGGTGAAGCACCTGACCGCCGGCTGCGCGGTGATCGCCACCGGCACCCTGGTGGCCTCGCAGGGCCAGGGCCAGCGCTTCGAGATCCAGGCCGAGTCGGTCGAGGTGGTCGGCTGGGTCGAGGATCCGGAGACCTACCCGATCCAGCCCAAGGCGCACTCGCTGGAATTCCTGCGCGAGGTGGCGCACCTGCGCCCGCGCACCAACCTGTTCGGCGCGGTCACCCGCATCCGCAACTGCCTGGCCCAGGCGGTGCACCGCTTCTTCCACGAGAACGGCTTCAACTGGATCTCCACGCCGATCATCACCACCTCCGACGCCGAGGGCGCCGGGCAGATGTTCCGCGTCTCCACGCTGGACCTTGCCAACCTGCCGCGCAACGCCGCCGGCGAGGTGGACTTCGGCCGCGACTTCTTCGGCAAGGAGACCTTCCTGACCGTGTCGGGCCAGCTCAACGTCGAGGCCTACTGCCTGGCCCTGAGCAAGGTCTACACCTTCGGCCCGACCTTCCGCGCCGAGAACTCCAACACCACCCGGCACCTGGCCGAGTTCTGGATGATCGAGCCGGAGATCGCCTTCGCCGACCTGGCCGAGGACGCGCGCCTGGCCGAGGAGTTCCTCAAGTACCTGTTCAAGGCCGTGCTCGACGAGCGCATGGACGATCTGAGCTTCATCGCCGAGCGCGTGGACAAGACCGCGATCAGCAAGCTGGAGGCGTTCATCAACGCGCCGTTCGAGCGCATCGACTACACCGATGCCATCGAGCTGCTGCGCAAGTCCGGCAAGAAGTTCGACTTCCCGGTCGAATGGGGCCTGGACCTGCAGACCGAGCACGAGCGCTGGCTGACCGAGGAACACGTCGGCCGCCCAGTGGTGGTGACCAACTACCCCGAGCACATCAAGGCCTTCTACATGCGCCTGAACGACGATGGCCGCACCGTGGCGGCGATGGACGTGCTGGCGCCCGGCATCGGCGAGATCATCGGCGGCAGCCAGCGCGAGGAGCGCCTGGACGTGCTGGACGCGCGCATGGCGCAGTTCGGCCTGGATCCGTCGCATTACGGCTGGTACCGCGACTTCCGCCGCTACGGCACGGTGCCGCACGCCGGCTTCGGCCTGGGCTTCGAGCGCCTGGTGGTCTACGTCTGCGGCCTGTCCAACATCCGCGACGCGATCCCCTATCCGCGCGCGCCGGGCAACGCGGAGTTCTGAGCACATGCACGCGCAGCTCTGGGTGCAGGTGGCGACGTTCATCGCCGGATTCGCGGCCTTCGGCCTGGGCCTGGTCGGCATCACCCGCAGCCTGCGCCTGCAGAAGCTGCTGATGGCCAAGCAGGAACAGGGGCTGGACCTGCGCGCCACCAAGGCCGATCCGCAGGTGCGCGCGGCGATGCAGGGCCTGCGCGCGCCGCTTATCTGGGCCACGGTGCTGGCGGTGTGCTCTGTCGCCCTGCCCTCGCTGGCGGGCCTGGTGCTGTCGTGATCCTGTTCTTCGCCCTGCTGTTCGTGGCCACGGCGATCGCCGGGTTCTGCGCGTTCGTGATCTTCTGGCCGCTGACCCTGATCCACGTGCGCGACCGCCATCCCCAGGTCGCCGCGGAACTGGGGGCCGGCGCCTTCATGAAACCCGCCGCGCTGGCCTGGCTGCTGCGCGGTACCTATCTGCAGCGCCAGGACGGTGCATTGAACGGCCTGGCCACGCCGGCGCGCATCGCCGCGCTGGTGATCGTCTGCGGCCTGGCCATGGCCGGGCTGCTGTGGCTGGCCTACGAGGTGGTGAAATGAGCGACACGACACGCGTCCAGTGGTGGCTGGCCACGCTGGGCCAGACCCTGATCTGGGCCCGGCTGCGGATCAAGGAGGCCGGCACCGCCGAGGTGCTGGACAGCGACGGCAACACGCTGGCCTACGACAGCGAGGACAGCGCCCGCGCGGCGCTGTTCGACGCCGAGTTCGTCGCCTACGACGGGCTGGATGAGGAGGATGCGTTGCTGCGCGGCTTCTCGCTGCACGAGGTCATCCCGCCGCACGCCGACGACGATGCCGCGCTCAAGCCGCTGATGGTGCAGCGGCTGGCCGGCGGGCACGCCTGAGCCTGGGCGGTGTATACGCCGCGCGCCTTCGCCGAAACCGACCTGGCGCGGCTGGACGCGCTGATCGCGCGCGACGCCTTCGTCACCCTGATCACCGGGCGCGACGACGGCACGCCCGAGGTCAGCCATCTGCCCGTGCGCTACGCCCGCGACGGCGCGCGCATCGTGCTGGAAGGCCACTGGGCCAGGCCCAACCCGCAGGCGCGTCACAGCGGAAAAGCATTGGCCATCGTCCACGGCCCGCATGCCTATGTTTCGCCTTCGGCCTATCCGGACAAGGCGCAGGCCGCGCGGGTACCGACCTGGAACTATGCCGTGGCCCATCTGCACGGAGTGCTCGAGCGCATCGAGGACACCGATGCCCTGGCCGACCTGGTCGACCGGCTCAGCGCGCACTTCGAGGCCAGCGTGGGCCGCGACTGGCGCTTCGAGTACGAGGATCCGCGTCTGGTCCGGCAGCTGGCCGGCATCGTGGGCTTTCGCCTGGTGGTCGAGCGGATCGAGCTGAAGTTCAAGCTCAGCCAGAACCATCCGCGCGTCAACCAGCAGGCCGTGATCGACGACCTTTCCACGCGCGCGGATTCCGCGGCGCATGAGGTGGCCGCGCTGATGCGCGGCTCGATCGATACAGCGGACTGACGCAGGGCGCCCCGTGGGAGCCGCCATGGCGGCGACCGGCTTTACCGGGAAAGCCCCATCGCCGCCATGGCGGCTCCCACAAACAGCACGGCAACTCGACGCCGTCACCTGCGCGGCGGCACAGTGGGGCCCTGCATCTGAGTGGGAGCATTGCGATGGACCTGAACCTTTCCGGCCGCCATGCGCTGGTCTGCGGCGCCTCGGAGGGCATCGGCCAGGCGGCGGCGGTCGAGCTGGCGCTGCTGGGCTGCGATGTCACCGTGCTGGCCAGGCGCCAGGCCAGGCTGCAGCAGGTCGTGGCGGAACTGCCACGCGTGCACGAGGGCCAGGCGCATGGCTGGCTGGTCGGCGACGATGGCAAGAGCGACATGCTCGCCACCGATGTCGGCGCACTGGCCGCGCGCAAGCCGGTCCAGATCCTGGTCAACAACGGCGGCGGCCCCCCGGGCGGACGCGCCATCGATGCGGACCTGGAGGCGTACCTGACCGCGTTCCGTCACCACACCCTGGCCAACCATGTGCGCGTGCAGGCGGTGCTGCCCGGCATGCGCGCCGCGGGCTGGGGCCGCATCGTCAACGTGGTCTCGACCTCGGTCTACGAGCCGATCCCCAACCTGGGCGTGTCCAACACCATCCGCGCTTCGGTGGCCGGCTGGGCCAAGACCTTGTCGCGCGAGCTGGGGCCCGACGGCATCACCATCAACAACGTGCTGCCCGGCTTCACCCGCACCGCGCGCATGGACCACATCGTCCAGGACCGGATGCAGGCCAGCGGCCAGAGCGCCGAACAGGTCATCGACGGCATCGCCCAGGGCGTGCCGGTGCGCCGCATCGGCGAAGCGGCCGACATCGCCGCGGCCATCGCCTTCCTCGCCAGCCCCGCCGCCGGCTACATCACCGGCGTCAGCCTGGCCGTGGACGGCGGCCGCCTGCAGTCGATCTGACGCCTGCACGCGGCCGCGACTCTTTCCCTGATCGAATCCGCCCATGCCTGAAGGTCCCGAGATCCGTCGCGCCGCCGATCGCCTGTTCGAGGCGGTCGGCAACCAGCCCCTGGAGCAGGTGTGGTTCTACCCACCCTCGCTGAAGTCCAAGCAGCGCGGGCTGATCGGCGCGCGCATCACCGCCATCGACACGCATGGCAAGGCGATGCTGACGCGCTTCGACAACGGCACCACGCTCTACACCCACAACCAGCTCTATGGGGTATGGCGGATCGCCGAGGCCGGCGAGCGACCGGAGACCAGCCGCAGCCTGCGCGTGGCGCTGGAGACGGCCGACAAGGCCATCCTGCTGTACTCGGCCTCGGACATCGCGCTGTGGAAGAACGCGGAGCTGGCCAGCCATCCCTTCCTGTCCAAGCTCGGACCGGACGTGCTGGACAAGCGCCTGACCGCCGCTGCGGTGGAAAAGCGCCTGCAGGAGCCGCGCTTCATGCGCATGTCGCTGGCGGCGCTGCTGCTGGACCAGGGCTTCCTGGCCGGGATGGGCAACTACCTGCGCTCGGAGGTGCTGTTCGAGGCCGGCATCGCGCCCACGCGCGATGCGGCGGGCTTGAACCCGGACGAGCGCCGGCTGCTGGCCAGGGCGCTGCTGGACGTGCCGCGCCGCAGCTATCGCAGCCGCGGCATCCGCAAGGCGGCGGGCATGCGCGCCGACTACCTGACCGATACGCCCGATGGCTTCGCCTTCAAGGTCTTCGACCGGGCCGGGGAGCCATGTCTGGATTGCGGCACGCTGATCCGTCGCCGTGAGCTGGCGGGGCGGCGGCTGTACGACTGCGCGCATTGCCAGCGGTAGTAGTGCGTTCTGGGTGGGAGTCGCCACGGCGGCGATCGGGCCTTGCTGGGAAGGCCCATCGCCGCCATGGCGGCTCCCACCAAGCTCCCACCTGTCTCCCCACCACGCGCTGGGCCAGGGCTTCCATACCGCCTTCGCGGGGGCTTCTGCGATAATCGGCGGCATGACCGATCTCAACGACCTGCTGCGCAACAACCTGGACTGGGCCGACAAGGTCCGCAAGGACGATCCGGGCTTCTTCGAACGCCTGTCCAAGCAGCAGTCGCCGCGCTATCTGTGGATCGGCTGCTCCGATTCGCGCGTGCCCGCCAACCAGATCCTGGGCCTGGACCCGGGCGAGGTGTTCGTGCACCGCAACGTGGCCAACGTGGTGGTGCACAGTGACCTCAACTGCCTCTCGGCGGTGCAGTTCTCGGTCGATGTGCTCAAGGTCGAGCACATCCTGATCGTCGGCCACTACGGCTGCGGCGGCGTGCATGCCAGCATGACCGGCATGCGCCTGGGACTGGTGGACAACTGGCTGAGGCACGTGGGCGACGTGGCCGGCAAGCACGCGGCGCGGCTGGAACGGGTCGAGAACGAAGCCCTGCGGCATGCGCGCCTGTGCGAGCTCAACGTGATCGAGCAGGTCGCCAACCTGTGCCACACCACGATCCTGCAGGACGCCTGGGCGCGCGGCCAGCAGGTGGCCGTGCACGGCTGGTGCTACAGCCTGTCCGACGGCCGCGTGCGCGAGCTGGGCATGGACGTGGCCGGCCCCGACGATTTGCAGCCGGCCTACGCGCGCGCCCTGGCGGCGATGCCGACCACCGGCAAGCGCGACGCTTAGCCGCGTTGCCCCGCCCCGTTCCCAGGAGCCTGCCATGCTGCCCGCCCCGCTCAACCTGCAGGCCTGGATCGAGGAACACCGCCACCTGCTCAAGCCGCCGGTCGGCAACAAGGTGATCTACGCCGGCGACTTCATCGTCATGGTGGTCGGCGGGCCGAACGCGCGCACCGATTACCACTACGACGAAGGGCCGGAGTGGTTCTACCAGCTGGAGGGGCAGATGGTGCTCCGCATCCAGGAGGACGGCGCGCCACGCGATATCCCGATCGGCGCCGGCGAGATCTTCCTGCTGCCGCCGCGCGTGCCGCACTCGCCGCAGCGCATGGAGCACTCGGTCGGGCTGGTGATCGAACGCCGTCGCCTGCCACACGAGCAGGACGGGCTGCTGTGGTTCTGCGAGCGCTGCAACCACAAGCTGTACGAAGAGTACTTCCCCCTGCGCAACATCGAGACCGACTTCCCGCCGGTGTTCGACCGCTTCTACGCCTCGCGCGAGCACCGCACCTGCCAGGCCTGCGGTCACCTCAACCCGGCGCCGACGCGCTATGTGATGCCGGATACGTGAGCAGGCGCGCGTGGTGGGACGAGGCGTGAGCGATGGCGGCTGAGTCCAGGCCGGCCTCGCCTCCGCGCTTGCTCACGCCTCGCCCCGCTTCGCCCACTTCTTTCCCATGTCCCCGTTCCTGCGCAGCCTGATCCGCCTCAAACCCCGCGATATCCCGGTGCGGGTCGCGCTGCGCAACTCCTTTGCCGTGTTCGCCTCGCTGGCGGGCGGGGTGTGGGCGGGCGAGCCGGCGATCGGCCTAGGGATGGCGATCGGCGCACTGCAGACCATGTTCGCCGATCAGCCCGGCGCCTATGGGCTGCGCATGCGGCGCATGCTGATGACCGCCTCGATCGCCGGCCTGTCGGCCGCGGTCGGCATCCTGGTCGGCCAACACCTGGCGCTGCTGGCGGTGGCGGTGTTCGCGGTGGGCTTCGCCGGCGGCCTGGTGGTGGCGCTGGGGCCGCTGGCCGCGCGCAACGGTCTGGCCAGCATGATCCTGCTGATGGTCTGCGCCAACATGGGCCTGTCGCCCGCGCAGGCGCCGGGCGTGGCCTTGCTGATCTTCGCCGGCGGTCTGCTGCAGATGGTGATGGCGGTGGCCGCCTGGCCGCTGCAGCGCTACCGGCCCGAGCGCTTCGCCCTGGCGACCATCCTGCAGCAGCTGGCCATCACCGCGCGCACCCGTCCCGACGCCAGCCAGCCCTCGCCCACCCTGCAGGCGGCGCAGGACACGCTGCTGTTGCTGCACGGCCAGCACCATACGCGCGGGGTGGCGCTGCAGTCGTTCCGCATCATGGCCGAGCTGTGCGAGCGCACCCGCATCGACCTGCTGGCGCTGGCCGACGTGCACGCGCGCCTGGAGGACGCCAAGGCGCGCGAACTGCTGGAGACCGTGCTCAAGCAGGCCGCGCTGGTGCTCGACCATCTGGCCGCGGCGCTGCGCGAGGCCGCCTCGCCGCAGCGCGCAGAGGGTGACGTGGCCCGGCTGCAGGCGCTGGTGCCGGCGGTCGAGGCCGCGCGCAAGAGCGCCACCGGCAGCCGCGATCAGCGCCTGCTGCGCCTGGCCAGCGGTCGCGCCGCGGGACTGGCCGGACAGCTGCGTGCGCTGGTGCGCAACGGTTACTGGGCCAGCAGCCAGGGCCAGATCAACGCCCAGCAGGTCGAGGCGCGGCTGCCGCCGTCGATGCGGCCCAATTCGCCCTGGGTCACGCTGCGCGCCAACCTGACGCTGTCCTCGGCCGCATTCCGCCATGCCCTGCGCTGCGCCACGGCGCTGATGGTCGCGCTGGTGCTGGAGAAGACGCTGAAGCTGCCGCACGGGACCTGGATCCCGATGACCACCGCGATCGTGCTCAAGCCCGATTTCGGCGGCACCCTGAGCTTCGGCGCCGGGCGCGTGGTCGGCACCCTGGCCGGGCTGGTGGTCGGCACCGCGCTGATCCACTACGCGATGGACGGCACGGTGGTGCGCCTGCTGCTGCTGTGGCTGTTCTGCTTCGGCTTCCGCCTGACCACGCAGATGAACTATGGCCTGGGCGTGGCCCTGCTGACCGGCATGCTGGTGATGCTGCTGTCCTTCGAGGGCTATGCGCCGGGCGAGGCGCTGAGCGCGCGCGTGGTCGCCACGCTGATCGGCAGCGCACTGGCGATGCTGACCTATGCGCTGTGGCCCACCTGGGAAGGCAAGCGCACCCGCACCGCGCTGGCGACCCTGCTGGAGGCCGACCAGCGACACCTGAGTGCCCTGCTGGCCGGGCGCGTCGACGTGCTGGACGATACGCGCGTGGCCGCGCGCGCGGCGCGTACCAACGTCCAGGCCTCGATCGACCGGCTGCGCGCCGAGCCGCGCCGCCACGGCAACCGCGACGAGGCGCAGCTGGCCGAATCGCTGCTGGCCAACGCCACGCGGCTGATGCGGGCGCCGCTGACGCTGGAGGCCCAGCTGCGCGAGGGCGCCTCGCTGCCCGATCTGCCCGAGCTAGGCGCCTTCGCCCAGGCGCTGGACGCGGCCCTGGGTGCCCAGGTGCGCTACCTGCGCCAGACCGGCAAGTTCTCCGAGATTCCCACCCTGCGGCCCGACGAACGCCGCCTGGCCGAGGCCGTGCCGCACGCGCAGGAGACCGCCTTCGCCCTGCTCGATGCGGCCGACCGCATCGCCGACAGCGTCGATACCGTCACCCACCTGCTGCGCCGCCGCCATGCCCGGTCCTCCGCGGCCCCGGTCGCGGCGGCGGGCGGTGCGCCCGGGTAGACTTCGAGGCTTCGCCGCGTGGTCGAGGCCGCCGGCGCCGGTGCTTCTTTCGATTCGCTCAAGTTCCCGAGTTTCCATGTCCGACGCCCGCACGCATGCCATCGCCCTGGACGCCGCAGATCCGCTGCGCGACTTCCGCCAGGAATTCCTGATCCCCCGGCACAGGCAGACCGAACAGGTGTACTTCTGCGGCAACTCGCTGGGCCTGCAGCCCAAGGGCGCGCGCAAGGCGGTCGAACAGGTGCTGGACAAGTGGGCGCACGAGGCGGTGGAAGGGCACTTCCGCGGCCAGGGTCAGTGGATGACCTACCACGAGCAGGTGCGCGAGCCGCTGGCGCGGGTGGTCGGCGCGCTGCCCAGCGAGGTGGTGGCGATGAACACCCTCACCGCCAATCTGCACTTCATGATGGTCAGCTTCTACCGGCCCACGCGCGAGCGTCCGGCGATCCTGATCGAGGGCGGGGCGTTTCCTTCCGACCGGCACGCGGTCGAATCGCAGATCCGCTTCCATGGCTTGGACCCGGCCACCGACCTGATCGAGCTGGAACCGGACGAGCCCGAAGGCACCATCTCGATGGCCGCGCTGGAGGCGGCGATCGCCACGCACGGCCCGCGCCTGGCGCTGGTGCTGTGGCCCGGCATCCAGTACCGCACCGGGCAGGCCTTCGACCTGGCCGAGGTGGCGCGGCTGGCGCATGCGGCCGGCGCGGTGGTCGGCTTCGACCTGGCCCATGCGGTCGGCAATCTGCCGCTGGCACTGCACGATGCGGACGCGGACTTCGCCGTGTGGTGCCATTACAAGTACCTCAACGCCGGACCAGGCGCGGTGGCCGGTGCCTTCGTGCATGCGCGCCACGCGCAGACCGACCGGCCGCGCTTCGCCGGCTGGTGGGGGCACGAGAAGCAGACCCGCTTCCTGATGGCGCCGGAGTTCACGCCGACGCCGGGCGCGGAAGGCTGGCAGCTGAGCAACCCGCCGGTGCTGGCGATGGCCCCGCTGCTGGCCTCGCTGGCGCTGGTCGATCGCGCCGGCGGCATGGCGGCGCTGCGCGAGAAGTCCGAGCAGCTGACCGGCTTCCTGGAGGAACTGATCGAGGCCCGCGTGCTGGACACGCTGGAGATCATCACGCCGGCCGAGCCCGAGCGCCGCGGCTGCCAGCTGTCGCTGCGCGTGGCCGGCGGGCGCGAGCGCGGCCGTGAGCTGTTCGACTACCTGGCCTCGGTGGGCGTGCTGGGCGACTGGCGCGAGCCGGATGTGATCCGCATCTCGCCGGTGCCGCTCTACAACAGCTTCAAGGACGTCTACCGCTTCGTCGAGGAAGTGGAACTGTGGCGCGGCGTATGAGCCGGGCCGCCACAGCGGGCGCGCTGCGTTGAACGTCTCGGCACGCCCCATCACCCTGATCGGCGCCGGCCTGGCCGGCAGCCTGCTGGCGATCCTGCTGTCGCAGCGCGGCTGGCAGGTGACCCTGTTCGAGCGCCGCGGCGATCCGCGCATCAAGGGCTACGAATCGGGCCGCTCGATCAACCTGGCCCTGGCCGAGCGCGGCCGCCACGCCCTGCGCCAGGCCGGCGCCGAGGACGCGGTGATGGCCCGCGCGGTGATGATGCGCGGGCGCATGGTGCATGCGCTCGGCGAAGCGCCGCAGCTGCAGCGCTATGGCCGTAACGACAGCGAGGTGATCTGGTCCATCCACCGCGCCGACCTCAACATCGCCCTGCTCGACCTTGCCGAGGCGGCCGGGACGAAGATCCAGTTCTACCGCCGCCTGCACACCGTGGATTTCCCGGCCGGCTATGCGCGCTTCATCGATGACCGCGACGATTCGCCGCACGACATCCGCTTCGACACGCTGATCGGTGCCGACGGCGCCGGCTCGGCGCTGCGCGCGGCGATGGACCGCGCCTGCCCGCTGGGCGCGCGCACCGAGTTCCTGGGGCATTCCTACAAGGAACTGGAGATCCCGCCGGCCGAGGGCGGCGGCTTCCGCATCGAGCCCAACGCGCTGCACATCTGGCCGCGCGGCGACTACATGTGCATCGCCCTGCCCAACGACGAGGGCACCTTCACCGTCACCCTGTTCCTGCCCAACGAGGGGCCGACCAGCTTCGCCACGGTCGCCAGCGGCGCGCAGGCCCGCGCCCTGTTCGAACGCGACTTTCCCGACGCCCTGCCCCTGATCCCCGAGCTGGTTCACGACTGGGAGGCGCATCCGCCCGGCCTGTTGGGCACGCTCTACTTGGACCGCTGGCACCTTGGCGGGCGCGCGGTCCTGCTGGGCGATGCGGCGCACGCGATGGTGCCCTTCCACGGCCAGGGCATGAACTGCGCCTTCGAGGACTGCGTGGCGCTGGCCGAGCAGCTGGACCGGGCCGATTCACTGGCGCAGGCCTACGCGGCCTTCGAGGCCCAGCGCAAGCCCAATGCCGCGGCGATCCAGGCCATGGCCCTGGAGAACTACATCGAGATGCGCGACCGCGTGGACGATGCCGACTTCCTGCTCCAGCGCCAGCTCGAACAGGCGCTGCAGCAGCGCCACCCGAACCGCTTCGTGCCGCACTACACGATGGTCACCTTCATGCGCATTCCCTACGCGGTGGCGCTGGAACGCAGCGAGCTCCAGCGCCAGTTGCTGCGGGAGGCGACCGCCGGCCATGCGGACCTGTCGCAGATCGACTGGGACCTGCTGGACCGGCGCATCCAGGAGACCCTGCCAGCGCTTCTTTCGCCCGCCTGAAGCGCCAGCACCCTGGGCGCCGGCGACGCCGCGCGCCGGTTCACTCGCTTCCCAGTTCCTTCAGGATGCCGCGCAGGCGGGCATCGTCAGGGGCGAGTTCCGAGGCCTTCCGGTAGCTGCGGATCGCCTGCTCACGCTGTCCGTTGGCGCGATAGGCTTCGCCCAGGCTGTCATGCACATTGGCCGATGCCGGATGCGCTCCGGCGTTCCACTGGAAGACCACGATGGCCTCCGGCACGCGCTGCATTCTCAACAGGCGATAGCCGAGCGTGTTCAGCGCTCGCTCGGACGTGTCGTACTGGCTGGCGTTCGCGCCCAGCGCCTCGTAGGCCTTGCGCATGCCCTCCACGCCCTGTGACAGGGCCAAGGGAATCAGCAGGTCGCCCAGGTTCTTCCTGGCCAGCGTTACCGGCTTGCCGTGCAGCACGTCCATCAAGTCCCTGCCCAGGGTCGCCACGGTCTCGCCCTGCCAGTAGTTGTCCAGGATGACCACCATCGATTCATCCTGTTCGGAGCGGAGCCAGAAGCTCTGGTAACCCGGCACGCTGCCCGTGTGCGACACCACCTTGTACGTGCCGCCCGACGGCGTATGCCACTGCTCCACTCCCCAGCCATAGCCGTACTCGGAGCGGTAGTCGGTCCACATGGCCTGCCGCCAGCGCTCGTCCAGGAGCGCGTTTCCATAGAGGGCGCGATCCAGGCGGAACAGATCGTCGACCGTGGCATACAGACCGGCAGCCGAAAACGAGACCGTCGGATCGATCGGCATGGGCCGTGCCAGGCTGAGATCGGGTTTGGTCTGATAGCCCTCGGCCAGGCGTGGGATGACCTCGCTGGCGTGGTACAGCCCGCTGTGCTTCATGCCGGCCTTGTCGAGAATCCGGCTCCGCAGGTTCGCTTCATAGCTGGCGCCGGTCACCTGCTCGATGAGCAGGCCGAGCAGGAAGTAGCCGGAGTTGTTGTAACGCCACACCGTGCCCGGGGCGCTCTGCAGTGTTCCCGTGATCCACGCCTTGGCGAAGTCTTGGGGCGCGAACGATTGTCGCGCCTGGGTCTGCCACCATGGATCGTCGTAGCTGCTGGGGACATCGACGATGCCCGAGGTATGGTTGAGCAGTTGCGCCACCGTGACCGCGGCCGCGGGCGTGTCGCCATAGAGCGCGGGCAGATACTCGCCAAGCGTTCCGTCCAGCCGCAGCTTGTGCTCCTGCACCAGTTGCAGGACCAGGATGGCGGTGATCGGCTTGCTCAAGGAGCCGATCCGAAACACCGCGTCGGCCGCGTTCGGCACCTGCCATTCGCGGTTGGCCAGCCCGTAGGCGGCGCGGTACACGACGCGTCCATGCTGGGCGACCAGCACGACGCCATTGAAGCCACGGTTCGTGGCGTAGCTGTCGACCAGCTGCTTCAGCTCGGCGGGTCGGACCTGGGCCATGGCCTGTCCCGAGAGGCCGGCCAGCAGCACCAGGAGCGCTGCCATGAAGGGCGGCATGCCGAGCCAGACCCGATTGCCTTTCCGGGCGAAAGCAAAGCTGAAACGGCGCATCCATGGACCTTTGGGTTTCGATGACTGCCGCTTGGATGCGGGAAAGCGCGCGCGGGTTTAGAGCCCCCATCCACATGGCCGATGGCGCACGTCCGAGCGGTTCCAAGCCGCCACGTCGCGTCAGGGCTGCATGGCGCAGGTCGAACCGCGCAGCACGCAGCGTGTGGCCATCACCAGCCGGCGCACGGGCAGCTCGGGCGACTTCATCCGCTCCAGCAGCAGCGACATGGCGGCCCGGCCCATCTCCTCGACGGGTTGTTCGACCACGCTGATGCCGGGCTCGACCAGCTCGGTCCAGCGCTCGTTGTCGAAGCCGGCCAGGGCCAGCTGATCGGGAATGGACAGCGTCGCCGCACGCGCGGCGCGCAGCGCGCCCATCAGCAGCAGATTGTTGCTGGTCACCAGCGCACGCGGCCGGTCCGGCTGCGCCAGCCACGGGCCGACCGTGGCGATGGCGGCCTCCGCCGTGGGCTCGATCTCGCGATAGTCCGGCGCCAGGCCGTGGGCCTGCATCGCGGCCAGATAGCCGTCGCGGCGCTCGGTCGCGGTGGTGCTGGTGCTGCCGAACAGGCCACCGATGCGGCGATAGCCCTGCGCCAGCAGATGCCCGACCAGCTCGGTCATGGCCGCGGCGTTGTCGATCACCACGCTGTCGTGCCGTCCGCTGGCCGGCGCGCGGTCGACCAGCACGGTGGGATAGTCCCACTGCATGCGCTCCAGCCGGCCCACGGTGGTACGGGTGGGCGCGAAGATCAGGCCGCTGATGCGCTCTTCCTGCATCATCTGCAGATACAGCGCCTCGCGCGATGGATCCTCGTCGGTGTTGCACAGCATGACGCGCAGCCCCTGCTGATAGGCCACCGCCTCCACCGCGCGGATCAGCGCGGTGAAGAAGGGATTGCGGATGTCGGCCACGATCACCCCGATGATGCCGCTGTGGCGCGAGCGCAGGCGCCGGGCCTGCAGGTTGAGCCGGTAGCCGGTCTGGGCGATGGCCGCCTCCACCCGCGCGCGCACCTCGGCGCTGACCGCGCCGCCGCCGATCACGCGCGAGACCGTGGACTTGGACACGCCCGCCACGCGGGCCACGTCGTTGATGCTGATGCTCACTGGGATCGTTTCCCTCGCTTCCTCGCCGGCGCCGGCTGCCGTGACCCGGTCACAGCGTAGCGCGGCCAATCCTTTTGGCTTTTGTGCAGTGCACATTGAAATTTTGATTGGGAACGTTCCCAATTACATCTCAAGAGATCTGCCTGGAGTTCCTCGTGTCGCCACAACCCTCCCCCGCGCCGGTCGCGCTGGAACTCGTTCGCCTCAATGCCCAGGCCCGCGACAAGGCCGATGCCATCGCCCAGGTCGCCCAGCTGCTCACCGCGGGCGGCTGCGTGGCCGAGGGCTACCAGGCCAGCATGTCCCGCCGCGAGGAGCTGGCGAACACCTTCCTCGG
The DNA here is from genome assembly GCF_020042665.1 of Pseudoxanthomonas sp. X-1. Taxonomy (NCBI): domain Bacteria; kingdom Pseudomonadati; phylum Pseudomonadota; class Gammaproteobacteria; order Lysobacterales; family Lysobacteraceae; genus Pseudoxanthomonas; species Pseudoxanthomonas sp. X-1. The sequence continues at coordinate 2,254,164 of NZ_CP083376.1, read as the reverse complement.
GCACGGCGTGGCCATTCCCCACGGCCTGGGCGAGGACCGTCACCTGGTGCGCCGCGATGGCATCGCCGTGCTGCAGCTGCCGCAGGGCGTGGAATGGAATCCGGGCCAGATCACCCGTCTGGTGGTCGGCATCGCCGCCCAGTCCGACACGCACATCACCCTGCTGCGTCGGCTGACGCGGCTGATCCAGGACGAGGCGACGCTGCAGCGCCTGTTCGCCACCACGGAAGCGGAGCAGATCGTCGCCGCGCTTTCCGGCGACACCGCTGCCCAGCCGGCCGCGCCGGCTACCGACCTCGAGCATCGATTCGACTGGACCATCGCCTACCCCAACGGGCTGCATGCGCGCCCCGCCACGCGCTGGGCCGAGGCCGCGCGCCACTTCGTGGCGCGCTTGCAGGTTCGCGCCGGCGACCAGGCGGCCGACGCCAAGAGCCTGGTGGCGCTGCTGCAGCTGGGCCTGCACCAGGGCGACGCGATCGTGGTCTCGGCCGAGGGCCAGGACGCCGAGCCGGCCCTGGCCGCCCTGCGCAAGGCGATGGACGGGCTGATCCTGCAGGAGAAGGCCGACGCCGAACGCGCCGCCCAGCGCCGCGCCGCGCCGGTCAACGGCTGGACCCCGCCCGAGGCGCAGGCGGCCATCGTCGGCATCGGCGCCAGCCCGGGCCTGGCGATCGCGCCGGTGCACGTGCTGGCCGGCGCGCAGACCGAGGTGGCCGACCGCCCCACGCCGCTGGGCGAAGGCGGCGCGCAGCTGCATCAGGCCCTCAGCCGCACCCGCCAGCAGTTGCGGGCGCTGGAGGACGACACCCAGCGCCGGCTGGGCGCGGCGGACGCGGCGATCTTCAAGGCCCAGGGCGCGCTGCTGGACGACACCGATCTGATCACCCGCGCCTGCCAGTTGATGGTCGAAGGCCACGGCGTGGCCTGGTCCTGGCACCAGGCCATCGAACAGACCGCCTCGGGCCTGGCGGCGCTGGGCAATCCGGTGCTGGCCGGACGCGCCGCGGACCTGCGCGACGTCGGCCGGCGCGTGCTGGCCCAGCTCGATCCTAGCGCCGCCGGCGGCGGCTTGGCCGAGCTACCCGACCATCCCTGCATCCTGCTGGCGGCCGACCTGTCGCCGTCGGACACGGCCAACCTGGATCCGCAACGCGTGCTCGGCCTGGCCACCGCGCAGGGCGGCCCCACCTCGCATACCGCCATCCTCTCGCGCACGCTCGGCGTGCCGGCGCTGGTGGCCGGCGGCGCCGACCTACTGGCCGTGGCGCCGGGCACCGAGGCCATCCTCGACGGCAACAGCGGGCGCCTGTACCTGTCGCCCTCGGCCAACGACCTGGCCGCCGCGCGCGCCTGGATCGACGAGCAGCGCCAGGTGCGCGAGCGCGAGGCCCAGCAGCGGGCGCAACCGGCGCAGACCACCGACGGCCATCGCATCGACATCGGCGCCAACGTCAATCTGCCCGACCAGGTGCCGCTGGCGCTGGAACAGGGCGCCGAGGGCGTGGGCCTGATGCGCACCGAGTTCCTGTTCCTGGAGCGCAGCAGCACGCCGGACGAGGAAGAGCAGTTCCAGACCTATGTGGCCATGGCCGCCGCGCTGGACGGACGCGCGCTGATCGTGCGTGCGCTGGACATCGGCGGCGACAAGCAGGTGGCGCACCTGGAGCTGCCGCACGAGGCGAATCCGTTCCTGGGCGTGCGCGGCGCGCGCCTGCTGCTGCGCCGGCCCGACCTGCTCGAACCGCAGCTGCGTGCGCTGTACCGCGCCGCCGCCCAGGGCGCGCGCCTGTCGATCATGTTCCCGATGATCACCTCGGTGCCCGAGCTGATCGCCCTGCGCGAGATCTGCGAACGGCTGCGCAGCGAAGTGGGCGCCCCGCAGGTACCGATCGGCATCATGATCGAGGTGCCCGCCGCGGCCGCCCAGGCCGATCTGCTGGCCCAGCATGCCGACTTCTTCTCCATCGGCACCAACGACCTGACCCAGTACGTGCTGGCGATCGACCGCCAGAACCCGGAACTGGCGGCCGAGGCCGACAGCCTGCATCCGGCCGTGCTGCGCGCCATCCACAGCACGGTCGAAGGCGCCCGCGCGCACGGGCGCTGGGTCGGCGTGTGCGGCGGCCTGGCCGGCGATCCGTTCGGCGCCTGCCTGTTGGCCGGCCTGGGCGTGGACGAGCTGTCAATGACGCCCAACGACATCCCCGCGGTCAAGGCGCGCCTGCGCGGCGCGGCGCTGGCCGATCTGCAGGCGCTGGCGCGGCAGGCCCTGGCCTGCGCCGACGCCACCCAGGTCCGCGCGCTCGAGGGAGCAAGCGCATGAGTCCACGCGTGCTGACCGTCACCCTGAACCCCGCGATCGACCAGACCGTGCGGCTGGAGACGCTGGAGCCCGGCCACGTGCACCGTGCCGGACGCAGCCGGGACGACGCCGGCGGCAAGGGCATCAACGTGGCCGCCTGCCTGGCCGACTGGGGCGTGCCGACCACGGCGCTGGGCGTGATCGGCGTGGACAACGAGGCGGTGTTCCGCGGCCTGTTCGAGCTGCGCGGCATCGCCGATGCCTGCCTGCGCGTGCCGGGGCTGACCCGCACCAACATCAAGCTGGTCGAGCGCGACGGTCGCACCACCGACATCAACCTGCCCGGCCTGTGCCTGGACGCCGGCCACCTGAACGCCGTCGGCCAGCGCCTGGCGGCGCTGCTGACCCCGCAGATGCCGGTGGTCCTGTCCGGCAGCCTGCCGGCCGGCCTGCCGCTCACTGCCTGGGCGCAGCTGCAGGCCCAGGTGCAGGCGGCCGGCGCGCGCGTGCTGCTGGACAGCAGCGGCCCCGCCCTGGTGGCCGCGCTGGACGGCGGATCGGTGCCGTTCGCGGTCAAGCCCAACCGCCACGAGTTGGAGGCCTGGACCGGCCACGCCCTGGACGATAGCGCGGCGGTGCTGGACGCCGGCCGCGCGCTGCTGGCGCGCGGGGTGTCGCTGGTCGTCGTGTCCATGGGCGGCGACGGTGCGCTGTTCCTCGATGCCAGCGGCGCCCTGCTCGCCCGGCCGCCGCGCCTGGCCGATGGCAGCACCGTCGGCGCGGGCGACGCGATGGTGGCCGGCATCGCCGCATCGCTGCTGGAGCCCTCCTTCGACCTGGCCGGCTGCGCGCAGCGGGCCACCGCCTTTTCCATGAGCCGCCTGCACAGCGGCGATGCCCGCCGGCTCGATCCGGCCCAGGTCCGCGCCTGGGCCGGCGAGGTCCGGATCGAACGCATCGCCTGACCGTCAGCGGCCCGGCACATCCCAGATTTCCAGGAGTTCTCCCATGCAAGCTTCCATCGTGGTCATCGCCGCCGGCGCGCGCAGTACCGAGGCGGTCCTCGCCGCCGAGGCGCTGCGCCGGGCGGCGCGTCAGCGCGGCCTGGAGCCGGCCGTGGAGATCCGCAGCGACCAGGGCATCACCGGGGCGCTGCAGCCCGGGCAGTGCGCGGGCGCCGGCGCCGTGCTGCTGGTCGGCAACGGCGATGCCGAGCGCGCGCGCTTCGGCCAGGCCGCGCTCACCGAGGTGAGCCTGGATGCCGTGCTGGACGACCCCGAAGGCGTGCTGGCCGGCTGGGTCGGCGCGGCCGCCGCCGCGCCGGCCGCCCAGGGCGGCAAGCGCATCGTCGCCATCACCTCCTGCCCGACCGGCATCGCGCACACCTTCATGGCCGCCGAGGGCCTGCAGCAGGCCGCCGCGGCGCTGGGCCACCACCTGCGCGTGGAGACCCAGGGCTCGGTCGGCGCGCAGGACACGCTCAGCGCGGAGGAGATCGCTCAGGCCGACGTGGTCCTGATCGCCGCCGACCGCGAGGTGGAGCTGTCGCGCTTCGGCGGCAAGCGGGTGTTCAAGAGCGGCACCAAGCCGGCCATCAACGATGGCCAGGCGCTGATCCGCAAGGCGCTGGCCGAGGCCAGCGTGCAGGCCGGCAGCGCCGCGCAGGCCGCGCCGAGCGAGAAGACCAAGAGCGCCGGCCCGTACAAGCACCTGATGACGGGCGTGTCGTTCATGCTGCCCTTCGTCACCGCCGGCGGCCTGCTGATCGCGCTGGCCTTCGCCATCGGTGGCATCTACGCCGGCGACGACGCCCATCGCGGCACGCTGGCCTGGAGCCTGCTGCAGATCGGGGCCAAGGGCGGCTTTCTGCTGATGGTGCCGGCGCTGGCCGGCTATATCGCCTACTCCATCGCCGACCGGCCGGGCATCGCGCCGGGCATGATCGGCGGCGTGGTCGCGGCGAACATGGGCGCCGGCTTTATCGGCGGCATCCTGGCCGGCTTCGTCGCCGGCTACGGCGTGGCCTGGATCAACCGCGTGCTGCGCCTGCCGCGCAGCCTGCAGGGCCTCAAGCCGGTCCTGATCCTGCCGGTGCTGGGCACGCTGCTGGTCGGCCTGCTGATGATGTACGTGATCGGCACGCCGGTGGCGCACCTGCTGACCTGGCTGACCGAATGGCTGCGCAGCATGCAGGGCACCAGCGCGATCCTGCTGGGCCTGCTGCTGGGCGGGATGATGGCGGTGGACATGGGCGGGCCGGTCAACAAGGCCTCCTATGCGTTCTCGACCGCGCTGATCTCCAGCCAGGTCTATACGCCGATGGCCGCGACCATGATCGGCGGCATGACCCCGCCGCTGGGCATCGCGCTGGCGACCTGGCTGTTCCGCAATCGCTTCACTGCCGAGGAGCGCGGCACCGCCGGTGCGGCCGGCGTGCTCGGCCTGGCCTTCGTCACCGAGGGCGCCATCCCCTACGCCGCGCGCGATCCGCTGCGCACCATCCCCGCGCTGGTGCTGGGCTCGGCCGTGGCCGGCGCGATCTCGATGGCGGCCGGCGCCGAGCTGAAGGTGCCGCACGGCGGGGTGTTCGTCCTGCCGATCCCGAACGCAGTGACCCACCTGGGCACCTATCTGCTGGCCCTGGTCGTGGGCGTGGTCGTCACGGCGGTGGCCCTGCGCCTGTTCAAGAAGCCGGTCGTGGCCAAGGGCTGACCCGTTCGGGCCTAGCCGCTTCGCTCCGACTGCCTCGCGCGGCGCCGCAGCCGCGCGTCCTCACCCACGCCGTTCTCCTGATCAGGAACCCGACGCATGTCCACCCTCCTCCATCGCGTGCTGCCGGCCGCGCTCACCCTGGCTCTCGCTCCTATGGCCCATGCCCAGGATGCGGTGACGCCCAAGCTGTCCTACACCGGCGAGGCCGCCGCGATGCTCGGCGGCGGCCAGGGGTCGGGCAGTGCCTACGCGGGCCAGGCCATGGCCGGCGTCGACGTCGACCTGGACAAGGCCTTCGGCTGGTCCGGGGCCACGCTCAAGGCCTATGTCATCAACCGGCACGGCACCAACCTGGTCAACAGCAGCCTGGGCAACAGCACCTCGGTGCAGGAGATCTACGGCGGCCAGGGCACGCGTCTGGCCAACCTGACGCTGGAACAGAAGCTGCTCGACGGCCGCCTGGTGCTCGAGGCCGGGCGCAGCGTGGCCAACATCCACTTCCTCGGTTCGGAGCTGTGCCAGTACTTCCAGGGGAACTCGGCCTGCGGCAACCCGACCTATGTGTTCCGCACCAGCAGCTTCACCTGGTGGCCGGTCTCCAGCTGGATGGCCGATGCCAAGGCCTGGGTGACGCCGCAGGTCTACGTGCACGTCGGCGCCTATCAGGTGGACCCCAGCCAGGCCGAGGACGGCGAGCACGGCCTGCGCTGGAGCACGCGCGAGGCGACCGGCTGGATCGTGCCTTACGCGGTCGGCTGGCAGAGCCCGGCCGACGCACGCCACAAGGCGATGTACGAGCTTGGCGGCTGGCAGGACAACGCCCCCTACCGCGATCCGCTGGACGACGCCGCCGGCACGCCGGCGGTGCTCAGCGGCCAGGACTACGCCAGCCGGCATGGCCGCTCCGGCGTGTACGCCCGCTTCGAACAGCAGGTCAGCGGGCCGGACGCCACGCACGGACTGACGCTGTTCGGCGCCGTGCTCAAGGGCACCTCGGGCCAGCTGATCGAGGACTGGTTCGCCCAGGCCGGCCTGGTGCACAAGGGCACCTTCGCCAGCCGCCCGCAGGACGATATCGCGCTGGTGGTCACCCGCCAGCAATACAGCGACGACGCGCTGGAAAACCTGCGCCTGGCCCGGGCCGCGGCCGGCGGCGCCGGTACCCCGCAAAGCGGCCAGACGATGATGGAACTGAGCTATGGCTTCGCGATCAATCCGCACCTGCGCATCGCCCCCAGCCTGCACTACGTGATGCATCCGGACCAGTTCAACGCGCCGGGCCGCCTGCGGGATCTGCCCAACGCCTGGGTCGCGGGACTGCGGTTCGATCTCAGCCTCTAGCGTCGTCGCTCGGCCGCCGGCGCATGTCGGCGGCATACTGTGCGGCCGTTCGTCGCGTCATGTCCCGATGGCTGAAAGCTTCCTCTTCTACGACCTGGAGACCTTCGGCCAGGACCCGCGCCGCACGCGCATCGCCCAGTTCGCCGCCCAGCGCACCGATGTGGCGCTGAACCCGATCGAGGACCCGGTCACCTTCTACGTGCAGCCGGCCGACGACCTACTGCCCTCGCCCATCGCCACCCTGATCACCGGCATCACCCCGCAGCAGGCCCTGGCCGAGGGCGTGCGCGAATGCGAGGCGATGGCGCGCATCTTCGACGAGATGGCGCGGCCGGAGACCTGCACGCTGGGCTGGAACACGCTGCGCTTCGACGACGAGTTCGTGCGTCACGGCCTGTTCCGCAACTTCTTCGATCCCTACGAGCGCGAATGGCGCGGCGGCAACTGCCGCTGGGACCTGCTGGACGTGGCCCGGCTGTTCCATGCCCTGCGCCCGGAGGGTGTGCACTGGCCGCAGCGCGAGGACGGCAAGGGCACCTCGTTCAAGCTCGAACACCTGGCCCTGGCCAACGACGTGCGCACCGGCGAGGCGCACGAGGCCATGTCCGACGTGCGCGCCACGCTCGGCATCGCCCGCGCCATGCGCCGGGCGCAACCGCGCCTGTGGGACTACGCGCTGCAGCTGCGCAACAAGCGCTTCGTCGCCGGCCTGCTGGATACCGTGGCGATGACGCCGGTGCTGCACGTCTCCCAGCGCTACCCCGCCCAGCGCCTGTGCGCCGCGCCGGTGCTGCCGGTGGCGCGCCATCCGCGCATCGACAGCCGCGTCATCGTGCTGGACCTGGACGGCGACGCGCAGGCGCTGCTGGACCTGGACGCGCAGGAGATCGCCGACCGGCTCTACACCCCGCGCGCCGACCTGCCCGACGACGTGCGCCGCGTGCCGCTGAAGGAAGTCCACCTCAACCGCTGCCCCGCGCTGGTGCCCTGGCAGTACCTGCGCGGCGACGATTTCGCGCGCCTGGGCATCGTCCCCGAGGCCGTGCAGGCCCAGGCCGAGCTGCTGCGCGCGCATGCGCCGGCGGTGGCCGAGAAGGTGCGCCAGGTGTTCGCCAGCGAACGCGCGCAGGAGACGCCCGACGCCGACGCGTCGCTGTACCACGGCTTCCTGGCCGAGGGCGACCGGCGCAAGCTGGCCGAAGTGCGTGGCACCCCGCCGGCGCAGCTGGGCACGCGCGCGTTTGGATTCAAGGACGCGCGACTGGACGCGCTGCTGTTCCGCTACCGCGCGCGCAACTGGCCCGAGGCGCTCGATGCCGACGAGCGCGCGCGCTGGGACGAGTACCGGCGCACGCGCCTGGCGCCGGGCACCGTGCTGTCCGAGCAGAGCCTGCCCGACTACTTCGCGCAGATCGCCCAGCTGCGCGCCGACCCCGCCATGGAGGGCGGCAAGCAGGTGCTGCTGGATCGCCTGGAGCTGTGGGGACGCGAGCTGCGGATCGGACTGTGACCTCTGCACGCCGCCTTAGCCGCCCCACCGCCACGCTGTCGACCTGATTCGGGACCCGTTCGCTGCATGAGCACCTATTTCTCCGACGCCAGCTTCAAGTTCCTCAAGGCGCTGGCGCGCCACAACGACAAGCCCTGGTTCAACGCGCACAAGCAGCAGTACGAGGATCACGTGCGCCAGCCGTTCCTGCGCCTGCTGACCGACCTGCAGCCGGACCTGGCTGCGGTCAGCGACAAGTTCCGCTCCGACCCGAAGACGGTCGGCGGCTCGCTGTTCCGCATCTATCGCGATGCGCGCTTCTCCAACGACAAGTCGCCCTACAAGCTGTGGCAGGGCGCGCGGCTCTATCACGAGCGCCGCAAGCAGGTGCCCGCGCCTTCGTTCTACATCCACCTGCAGCCGGGCGAGAGCTTCGTCGGTGCCGGCCTGTGGCATCCGGAAGCCGACACCCTGCGCAAGCTGCGGCAGTTCATCTTCGACAACCCGATGACGTGGAAGGCCGCCGCGCATGCGCCGGCCTTCCGCAGGCGCTTCGAGTTCGAGGAATCGGAGATGCTGAGCCGCGCACCGCGCGGGTTTCCGGCCGAGTTCGCGTTCATCGACGATCTCAAGCACAAGAACTTCGTGTTCTGGCGCTCGCTGGACGATGCGACGATGACCGGGCCGCGGCTGCGCCAGACCCTGGCCGCGGACCTGGCCGCGCTGGGGCCCTTCGTGGACTACCTGTGCGCGGCGCTGGACCTGGAGTTCTGAAGGACCTGAGGCTCTACTCCTCCGGGGCGAAGTAGCCCGAGGCATCGACCAAGCGCTGCACGGCGGCGGCGTCCGCGTAGTCCAGCTCGATCATCCCGGCCAGCGCCTGGATCTTGTCCGCGCTGCGTTGATAGTAGGCCTGGCAGATGGCGTAGCCGACGTAATACCCCAGGTCGCGGGTGCCGAAGGCGTTGTCGGTGTTGTTGTAGAGCCAGCCGCTGTAGTCGTTGCCGGCCATGTCCTTGCGGAACGCCGCACGGATGGCCGCGTCGTGCGCCGGACCGTAATGGACGTAGGGCAGATCCGGCAGCCGGCCGGTGACCTGCTCGGCCACGAAGTCGGCGACGCCTTCGTAGACCGCCTGGGCCAGCAGGCTGCCGCGTTCGCCGCGCTGCTGGGTGTGCACGGTCTCGTGGATCACCAGCAGGTTCAGGTTCTCCAGCGGTCGGCTGGCGAAGTAGGCGCGGAAGAAGCGCTGCAGGCGTTCGGGCATCTGCGACAGGTCGACGCTCTCATCGCCCGTGGCCATCTCCACGCCGATCAGGACCTTGTCGCCCTGCGTGGTGCCGGCCGAGCGCAGCGCGCCGACCTCGAAGTAGATGCCGGCCGGCTTCAGCGCCGGGTACAGGCTCGCGAACCGCCGCAGGTGTCGCTGGACCTTGTCCAGCGCAGGGCGGGCCAGCGCAGTGCGCGGCCGCACCGAGTCCCAGTAGCCTGGATAGGCGCGGATCGCATCGACGTAGGTCGCCGCGTCGTACTGCTTGGCCAGCGCAAATGTGGCCAGCCCGGGACTGCCCCGATCCAGATAGGTCGTCTGCAGCAGCTGGATCTGCTGCGCCCGGTCCGGCACCGCCTTGACCCGATCATAGGCCTGCCAGAACAGCGCGACATCGCGATCGACCACCTCGATCTGCGGCGCCTGCGGCACGGCCGCCGTCCCCGATCCGATGCAGGACAACGCCAGCATCAGTCCCCACCACGCCTTCGACATGCAGATCCCCCGGGTTCGCATGAACGTGCCCCATGGTTTCACCCGCGGCGCGCGACCACAAGCATGACCAATGGCGGCCTTGACGATGACGGCGGCGGTAGTCTGTACGCTTCGGGACGATCGAAAACCTGAGGAGCGTCGATGCGGAAGTGGATCTGGGCGATTCCGCCCCTGGCCTTGCTGCTGCTGGCGTGCTTCGTCGCGGCGGGGCCGTACATCGCCATCCACGGCATCCGCGACGCGCTAGCCGCGCAGGACACGGCCAGGCTGGACCGCTACGTCGACTTCCCTGCCCTGCGCCTCAATCTGCATGCGCAGGTGCAGGACCGCATGGTCCGCGCGGCCGGCGTCGATGCGCAGTCGAGCTTCCTCGGCGCGCTGGCGCTCTCGCTGGCCGGCGGCGCGGCCGGCGTGGGCGTCGATGCGATGGTCACTCCGACCGGCATCGCCGCGATCCTGCAGGGGCGTTCGGTGTGGAAGCGCGCCCTTGGCGACACCGCCAACGGCGACACCTACGGCCCACCCGCGCCCGCCGAACCGCTCAAGGGCGCCGAACACCACTACGAATCCTTATCACGCTTTACCGCCACCACCCGCACCGACAGCGGCGCGCCGATCACCTTCGTGTTCGAGCGCCAGGGCCTGGTGTGGAAGTTGACGGATATCCGGTTGCCTCTTTGAGGCCAGGATCGAGCGGAAAAGAGTGAGCGGAGCGCCGCCGCTCTTACTCACTCCTCCACGCTACTTCTCGTTCGCCACGCCATGCGGCACATGCCCCGCCGCGGTATGCGGGTGCGCGCTGTCGATGTTGTGCTGGGAGTCGTCGAAGAAGATGTCCGCGCCGAAGGCGGCCAGGAACGGGCCCTTGTGGCGGCCGCCCAGGAACAGCGCCTCGTCCAGGCGCACGCCCCATTCGCGCAGAGTGCGGATCACGCGCTCGTGCGCCGGCGCCGAGCGCGCGGTGACCAGGGCCGTGCGGATCGGCGCGTGCTCGCCGGGCGGGAACGCGGCCTGCAGCTGATGCAGCGCGGCGAGGAAGCCACGGAACGGCCCGCCGGAGAGCAGCTCGCGCGCCTTCTCCTGCTCGTGGCGGCCGAACGCTTCCACGCCCTGCTCGCGCGAGATGCGCTCGCTCTCGTCGCCGAAGATCACCGCATCGCCGTCGAAGGCGATGCGCAGCTGGTTGGAGAGCCGCCCCGCGGGCAGCTCGCCGGCGGCGGCGGCCGCCTCCTCGGCGCGTTCGCCCGGCGGCTTGGGCAGGATGGTCGCCGCGGCGATGCCGTGGCTGAGCGCGCTGCGCACCGAATCGGGGTTGGCCGAGAGGAACAGGTCGGTGCCGAAGGGCTTGACGTAAGGCCAGGTCGGCTCGCCGGCGGTAAAGGTGGCCCGCACGATGCCCAGGCCGTAGTGCTGGATCGAATTGAAGATGCGCAGGCCCGTGTCGGCCGAGTTGCGCGACAGCAGGATCACCTCGACCCGAGGCGTGTCGGCCGGCGCGCCCTGGTTGAGCGCCAGCAGCTTGCGCACCACGGTGAAGGCCACGCCCGGTCCCAGCACGTCATCCTCGTGCGCACGCTGGTAGGCGGCGTACGCGTCCAGCCCTTCGGCCTGCCACAGCGCGTGGCTTTCCTCCAGGTCGAACAGGGCGCGCGAGGTGACCGCGACGGTGAGCAGGCGGGGGCTGTTGTCGGGCATCTAGCAGGGATTCGGGATTCGGGATCAGAAGGATTTCGTTGGTGCTGCGAATGGTCGAGTTGCCAGTCGTCGTGATGCTTTTGCGGGCTCTGGCCTCTGGGCCCATGCCTCTGGCCACGCCTCAGACCAGAAACTGCTCGCTCAGGATCCGCTCTTCCAGGTTGTGCTCCGGGTCGAACAGCAGGGTCACGGTCTGCGTGCGCGATTCGTGGATGGTCACCTCGGTGACATTGCGGAACTCGTGCGAATCGGCGGTGGCGCTGACCGGGCGCTTGTAGGGATCCAGCACCTCGATGCGCACCTCGGTGTCGGCCTTGAGGATGGCGCCGCGCCAGCGGCGCGGGCGGTACGGCGCGATCGGGGTCAGGGCGATGGTGTGGCTGCCCAGCGGCAGGATCGGGCCATGCGCGGAGTAGTTGTAGGCGGTGCTGCCGGCCGGCGTGGCCACCAGCACGCCGTCGCCGGTCATCTCCTCGATGCGGGTCTGGCCGTTGAGATCCACGCGCAGCTGCGCCGCCTGGCGGGTCTGGCGCAGCAACGAGACCTCGTTGTAGGCCAGCGAGGTCACTTCGATGCCCGACTCGGTCTGCGCGCGCATCTCCAGCGGGCGCAGCTTGGTCGGCTCGGCCGCAGCGATGCGCGCGGGCAGATCGTCGTCGTCGCGATGATGGTTCATCAGGAAGCCCACGGTGCCCAGCTTCATGCCGAACACCGGCTTGCCGAGCAGGCCGTGGCGATGGAGGGTCTGCAGCATGAAGCCATCGCCGCCCAGCGGCACCAGGATGTCGGCCTGGTCCGGGGCGTGCTGGCCGTAGCGCTGGCTCAGCTGGGCCAGGGCCTGCTGTGCGGCTTCGGTATGGCTGGCGAGAAAGGCAAGGCGCGGCGCGGTCATGCGGTGAAGGATACCCGGCGCCCGCCCGCGGCGCGTGTGGCGTCTTCCAATGGCGTCGAAACACGCGGGGCCGGATGTCGCCACCCGGCCCCGCGTGGGTGTCTAGCCGACCTGGGTCAGGTCAGCTGCGACAGGCGTTGCACCGCGACCGAGGCGGTCGGGTAGTCCAGCGTGCGCTGGGCGGCGATGTCGTCGAGCATGGAGCGGGTGAAGCGCAGCGTGGGATCGTCGCGCTGTATCCAGCGCGCCACCTTGGCCTCGGCGCTGTCGCCCGGCAGGGCCAGCACCTGGGCGGTCATCGCGCGCAGATGGGCGGACAGCTCGTCGCGCAGCACGCCACGGGCCACCGCATGCCAGCGGCCATCGACCTGCAGCGCGTCGATCTGCGCGAACAGCCACGGCAGGTGCAGCGCGTCGCCCAGGCGGTAGTACACCTTGGACACGGCCACGGCCGAGAGCTTGTGCGCGCGTGCCAGTTCGATGATGTCCGCCGACGGTTCCAGGTACGGCAGCGCCGCCAGCTGGCCGGCCAGCGCATCGGGCAGACCCTTGGCCTTCCAGTCGGCCAGCGCGGCCTCGTAGGCCGGACGCAGCGAATCGGGCAGCACGCCATCGGCCGCGCGGATGTCGTTGAAGCCGGCGTGGTAGCGCTCCACCGCGGTGGCGATGGCCGGGATCGGTCCCGGGCGGCCCAGCAGCCAGCGGGTGAAGTTGCGCTGCAGCTTCCAGATCACCTGCAGGGCGTCGATCTGCACCGCCTCGGCCACCTTGCCGTCCAGCGCGTCGATCTGCGCCCACAGCGCCCGCGCGTCCAGCGTCTCGCGGGTGATGGTGTAGGCCTTGGCGACCTCGCCGATGTCGCGGCCGGTGTCCTCCTGCATGCGCAGCAGGAAGGTGGCCCCCATGCGGTTGATGGTCGAGTTGGTCACCGCGGTGGCGATGATCTCGCGCTTGAGGCGGTGCTGCTCCATCTGCGCGGCGTACTTCTTCTGCAGCGGATGCGGGAAGTAGCGCTGCAGCTCCTTGGACAGGTAAGGGTCCTCGGGGATGTCGGTGTGCAGCAGCTCGGCGAAGGCCACCAGCTTGGCGTAGGACAGCAGCACCGACAGCTCCGGCCGGGTCAGGCCCAGTCCGCGTGCCTTGCGGTCGGCGAACTCGGCGTCGCTGGGCAGGTATTCGATCTGCCGGTCCAGCAGGCCGCGCGCCTCCAGCACCTGCACGAAGTGCTGCTTGGAGCCCAGGCGCGAGACGCTCATGCGTTCCATCAGGCTCAGCGCCTGGTTCTGGCGGTAGTTGTCGGTCAGCACCAGCTGGCCGACCTCGTCGGTCATGCTCGCCAGCAGGGCGTTGCGCGCCGCTTCGGTGAGCTTCTTCTGCCGCACCACGCCGTCGAGCAGGATCTTGATGTTGACCTCGTGGTCGGAGGTGTCCACGCCGGCGGAGTTGTCTATGAAGTCGGTGTTGAGCAAGACGCCGTTCTGCGCCGCCTCGATGCGGCCCAGCTGGGTCAGCCCCAGGTTGCCGCCTTCGCCCACCACCTTGCAGCGCAGCTGGCCGCCGTTGACCCTCAGCGCGTTGTTGGCGCGGTCGCCGACGTCGGCATTGGTCTCCTGTGCGGACTTGACGTAGGTGCCGATGCCGCCGTTCCACAGCAGGTCTACCGGCGCCTTGAGGATGGCGCTGAGCAGCTCGGTCGGCGACAGCGCCGCGATGCCCGCGTCCAGCCCCAGCGCCTGCTTGACCTGCGGGCTCAGCGGGATGGTCTTGAGCGAGCGCGGGAACACGCCGCCGCCGGCGGAGATCAGTTTGGTGTCGTAGTCGGCCCAGGACGAGCGCGGCAGCTTGAACATGCGCGCGCGCTCGGCGAAGGACCTGGCCGCATCCGGATTGGGATCCAGGAAGATGTGGCGATGGTCGAATGCGGCCACCAGGCGGATGTGTTCGGACAGCAGCATGCCGTTGCCGAACACGTCGCCGGACATGTCGCCGATGCCGACCACGGTGAAGTCCTGGCGTTGGCAGTCGCGGCCCAGGGCACGGAAGTGGCGCTTGACCGACTCCCACGCGCCCTTGGCGGTGATGCCCATGCCCTTGTGGTCATAGCCGACCGAACCGCCCGAGGCGAAGGCATCGCCCAGCCAGAAGCCGTGGTCGATGGCCAGGCCGTTGGCGATGTCGGAGAAGGTCGCCGTGCCCTTGTCGGCGGCCACCACCAGGTAGGGGTCGTCGCCGTCGTGGCGCACCACGTCCACCGGCGGCACGATCTTGCCGCCGACGATGTTGTCGGTGATGTCCAGCAGGCCCTGGATGAACATCTTGTAGCAGGCGATGCCCTCGGCCATGACCGCATCGCGCTCGCCGCTGGCCGGCGACTGCTTGACGTAGAAGCCGCCCTTGGCGCCCACGGGCACGATCACCGTGTTCTTGACCATCTGCGCCTTGACCAGGCCCAGCACCTCGGTGCGGAAATCGTCGCGGCGGTCCGACCAGCGCAGGCCGCCACGCGCCACCGCGCCGAAGCGCAGGTGCACGCCTTCCACGCGCGGGCCGCAGACGAAGATCTCGCGGTACGGGCGCGGCTTGGGCAGGTCCGGCACCTTGGCCGAATCGAACTTGAAGCTGATCGTGTGCGCCGGCGCGCCGTCCTTGCCGACCTGGTAGTAGCTGGTGCGCAGCGTGGCCTCGATGGTGCCCATCAGGCTGCGCAGGATGCGGTCGTCGTCCAGGCTGGAGACGCCATCCAGCAGCTTGAGCATGGCCGCATGCACGGCCTCGGTCTGCGCGGCGCGCGACTGGGTGACGGCCTGCGCCAGCGCCTGCAGCGCCTTGTGCGTGTCTTCGTCGGCGGCGTCGGCCAGGGCCAGCAGCGCCTGCGCCGCCGCTTCGGCGCGCTTGCCGTCACGGGCCTTGGCCTTGCCGTCCAGCGTCGGGTCGAAGCGCACTTCGAACAGCCGCACCAGCAGCGCGGCCAGCAGCGGATAGCGGCCCAGCGTGTCCTCGACCGAGGCCTGGGTGAACGGCACCCCGGTCTGCAGCAGGTACTTGGTGTAGCCGCGCAGCACCGCGACCTGGCGCCAGGTCAGGCCGGCGCGCAGCACCAGGCGGTTGAAGCGATCGTTCTCGGCATCGCCGCGCCAGACCCGGGCGAAGGCCTCGTCGAAGTCCTCCGCGCGCGCGGCCACGTCGATGTCGCCGACGGCCGGTTCGACCTCGAACTCCTGGATGTAAGCCACCCGCCCGTCCAGCTCCAGGCGGAAGGGATGCTCGGAGATCACGCGCAGGCCCATGTTCTCCATCAGCGGCAGCGCGTCGGACAGCGGGATGTCGATGCCCAGGTGATAGAGGTTCAGGCGCAGCGCGCCCTCGCCGTCGCGGTGCCGCGGCGAGCGGTACAGGCTCAGGCTCAGGTCCTGCGCGTCCTTGAGCTGGGCCAGGCGCTCGACGTCGTCGGCGGCCAGTTCGGCCGAGACGTTCTCGATGTAGTACTGCGGCAGGGCGCGGCCGAAGTTCGACGCCAGCGCCAGCCCGCGCGCCTCGCCGTGGCGCTGGATCAGCAGTTCGCGCAGGTCGTCCTGCCAGTTGCGCAGCAGGTGCGACAGGCGCGCCTCCAGCTCGGCCGCATCGACGCTGACCTCCTCGCCCGGGCGCGGGCGCACGGTCAGGTGCAGCTGCGCCAGCGGCGATTCGCCCAGTTGCACGGTGGTGTCCACCGCGTCGCCGTGCAGGGCCTCCTTCATCAGCGTCTCGATGCGCAGGCGCAGTTGGGTGTTGAAGCGGTCGCGCGGCACGTACACCAGCGCCGACCAGAAGCGCCCGTAGCGGTCGCGGCGCAGGAACAGCTTGCTGCGGACCCGCTCCTGCAGGCCCAGGATGCCCATCGCGGTGCGCGCCAGCTCGTCCTGGCGCGACTGGAACAGTTCCTCGCGCGGCAGCGTCTCCAGGATGTGGCGCAGCGCCTTGCCGCTGTGGCTGTTGGGCGACAGGCCGGACTGGCGCATGACGTGCTCGTGGCGCTCGCGCACCAGCGGGATCTCCCACGGCCGGCGGTTGTAGGCGCTGGAGGTGAACAGGCCCAGGAAGCGCTGTTCGCCGGTGATGCGGCCGCTGGCGTCGAAGGACAGCACGCCGATGTAGTCCATGTAGCCCTTGCGGTGCACCGTGGCGCGCGCGTTGGTCTTGGTCAGGATCATCGCCTCGGCTTCGCCGGCCTCGTTGAGCAGGTTGGCCGCCAGCGAGCGCACCGCGCGCGGCTTGCCCGAGGCGTGGCCGCGCATCAGGCCCAGGCTGGTGTCCTCCTGCGGCACCAGCACGTCCTCGCCGCCCTGCTTCTGCACGCGGTACTCGCGATAGCCGAAGAAGGTGAAGTGATCGTTGGCCGCCCACTGCAGGAACTCCTGCGTCTCCCGGCGCATGCCATCGGAGACCGGCATGCGGCGCGTGGCAAGGTCCTCGGCCACGGCCAGCATCTTCTCGCGCATCGCGCCCCAGTCGCCGACGATCTGCCGCACCTCGGCCAGCACGCGGCGGATCTCGGCCTCGATGCGCGGCATCGCCTCGGCCGGCTGGCGGTCGATCTCCAGCATCATCAGCGACTCGGCCTTGCCCTCGCCCACGGCCGTGGCCTTGCCCGACTTGTCGCGCTCGAAGCGCACCACCGGATGGCCCAGCACGTGCACGCCCACGCCCATCGCGGCCAGGGCCATGCTCACCGAATCGACCAGGAAGGGCATGTCGTCGTTGACGATCTGCAGCACCGAGTGCGAGGACTCCCAGCCGTTGGCCTTGGCGCTGGCGTTGAACACGCGCACGTTGGCGGTACCGGGCTTGCGCACGCGCGCGAACTCCAGCATGTCCACCGCCATCGCGGCCCAGCCCTGTGCGCTGTGATGCGGGAACTCGTCCTGCTCCATGCGCCGGTAGAAGGCATCGGCGAAGACCTGGGCCTGCTCGCGCTTCGCACCGGGCACCAGCGTCTTCAGGGCGTCATGGATCGGCTGCAGCGAGAACGCCGCGGACGGCGCACCCGGCTTGGCGGGGCGCGTCCTGGACGCGGCTGCGGAGGCGGGCTTGACCGACGGCGCGACGGCCTTGGCGGGCTTGCTGCGGGACTTGCTGGAAGCGCTGGCCGGGGGGGCCTTGGAGGTGGAAGCGGATTTGTTGCGGAGCCTGCTGCCGGTGGTGCTCATACAGTCGCTTACATCGAAGGAAGTTAATCGCGCATTGTAGGCCTGCCTGCTTAAACCTTCGTGTTGCGCGGCATCATGATCGATGGTGCCGACCCATGCCGTGTGTGCATGGTTTGTGGGCGTTTGCAAGCGCCAGGCCGTCGTGTCGGCGGATGACGCGCCGTCGCATCGCGCGGATAAACGGTCGTCATCTGTCCATCCCGTCACCGCTTCATCACCTCGTTTTCACAACCCCGCACAAGCCGCATGGCAACTGCGTTTTCGGGGTGTTCAAATTCTGAACTGGACGGTATAGTCCAGCCCCGATGAGCCAGCCCCACGCCCCTTCGACCGCTGCCGAGCGCCGCCAGCGGGTCTTCGACGCCATGCGCTCGCTGATGGCCGAGCAGGGCTTCCGGGTGAGCATGGAAGCCGTCGCGCAGCGTGCGGGGTGTTCCAAGCAGACGCTGTACTCGCAGTTCGGCAGCAAGCACGCCCTGCTGCAGGATCTGATGCACGACCAGCTGCAGCTGACCACCGCGCGGCTGGGCAGTTTCGCCGGCGGCGTGCGCGCGCCGCTGCTGGCCTTCGCCGAGGAGTACCTGGAGCAGTTGGCGGAACCCGACGTGGTCGCCGCCTTCCTGCTCTTTGGCGCGGAGTCTCCGCAGTTCCCCGAAGAGGCGCGCGGCATCTGGCGCGATGGCGGCGAACGCCTGCACCAGCATCTGGCCAAATGGCTGTCCCAGGCCATGCAGGCCGGTCTGCTGCGGCATGACGATCCGCACGCGTCGGCCGAGCTGCTGTTTGGCATGCTGCTGGGCCTGGACCTGGAGCGCCTGCGCTTCGCCATGCCCCAGCGCCGGGCCGCCGCGCGACGCGCCTGGGCGCACCAGGCGGTCGACGCCTTCCTGCGAGCCTTCGGGCCCGAGACGTCCACCGCCCGCTGCTAGCGCCGCCGCTGATTCCAACGACTTCACCACCCTATCGTTTTCCCGGAGCCCTCTCCCATGACCGCCCCAACCCGCCCGCTCCTGCTCAGCTTCGCCCTCGTGCTGGCCCTGGCCGCCTGCAAGAAGGAGGAGCAGCAGGCTCCGCCGCCGCCGGAAGTGGGCGTGATCGACATGCAGCCGACCAGCGTGCCGCTGACCCGCGCGCTCAGCGGCCGCCTGGCGCCGGTGCGCAGCGCCGACGTCCGCGCCCGCGTGCCCGGCGTGCTGCTCAAGCGCGTCTACGAGGAAGGCACCGACGTCAAGGAAGGCCAGGTCCTGTTCAAGATCGACCCGGCCCCGCTGCAGGCCGATCTCAGCTCGGCCCAGGGCCAGCAGGCCTCGGCCCAGGCCACCTACACCAACGCCCACATCGCCGCCCAGCGCGCGCGCAAGCTGGCGCCGCAGCAGTACGTGTCCCAGTCCGACTTGGACGATGCCGAAGCGGCCGAGCGCAGCGCCGCGGCCGCCCTGCAGCAGGCCAAGGCCGCGGTGACCAACGCCCAGATCAACCTGGGCTACGCCAACGTCACCGCCCCGATCTCCGGCCGCGCCGGCAAGCAGCAGGTCACCGAGGGCGCGCTGGTCGGCGCCGAGGGCGTGACCCTGCTGACCACCGTGGACCAGATCGATCCGCTCTACGTCAACTTCACCATGAGCTCCTCCGAGCTGCAGTCGCTGCGCCAGGCCCAGGGCCAGGGCAGCGTCAGCCTGTCGGACACCCGGGACACCAAGGTCAAGATCAAGCTGCCCACCGGCCAGGTCTACGACCAGGTCGGCACGCTCGACTTCTCCGACGTGGTGGTCGACCAGGCCACCGGCGCGGTCTCGCTGCGCGCCACGGTGCCCAATCCCGACAAGGCCCTGCTGCCGGGCAGCTTCGTGACCGTCGATGCCGACCTCGGCACCCGCAGCGGCGTGTTCCTGGTGCCGCAGGAAGCCATCCAGCGCGATACCAACGGCGCCTATGCCATGGTCGTCGGCGCCGACGGCAAGGTCGCGCGCAAGGACGTGCAGATGGAAACCGCGCCGGTGGACCGCAAGTGGGTCGTCACCGACGGCCTCAAGACCGGTGACCGGGTGATCGGCATCGGCCTGCAGAAGGCCAAGGAAGGCGGCCAGGTCAAGGCCGTGCCGTACGAGCAGGCCAAGGCCGCCGCCCAGCAGGGCGCCGCCGGTCAGGGTCAGCAGCCGCCCGCCGCGGGCGCCGATGCCAAGCAGGGCGACGCCCAGAAGCCTGCGCAAGACCAGGCCAAGTAAGGATTCGCTGCCATGCCCAAGTTCTTCATCAATCACCCGGTCTTCGCCTGGGTCGTCGCGATCCTGATCGCGCTGGCCGGCGTGATCTCGATCCTCAATATGGGTATCGAGTCCTACCCCAACGTCGCGCCGCCGCAGATCACGGTGCAGGCGACCTATCCCGGCGCCAGCGCGGACACCACCGAGCGTTCGGTCACCCAGGTGATCGAGCAGCAGCTGACCGGCATCGACAACCTGCTGTACTTCAGCTCGACCTCCAGCTCGTCCGGCCGCGCGACGATCACCCTGACCTTCCAGACCGGCACCAACGCGGACATCGCCCAGGTGCAGGTGCAGAACAAGGTCTCGCTGGCCCAGCCGCGCCTGCCCACCGAGGTCACCGCGCAGGGCGTGGTGGTGGCCAAGGCCAACGCCGGCTTCCTGATGGTGGTCGGCGTGCAGTCGGACAACGCCTCGATCGACCGCAACCACCTCAACGACATCATCGCCTCGCGCGTGCTCGACCAGATCGCGCGCGTGCCGGGCGTGGGCAGCACCCAGCACTTCGGTTCCGAGTACGCCATGAACATCTGGCTGGACCCGCTGAAGCTGCAGGGCTACAACATGTCGGCCAGCCAGGTGATGGCGGCGGTCCAGGCGCAGAACGTGCAGTTCGCCGCCGGCGCGATGGGCTCGGCCCCGGCGCCTGAGGGCCAGGCCTTCCAGGTCACCGTCTCGGCCGAAGGACGCTTCACCGATCCGGCGCAGTTCGAGAACATCATCCTGCGCGCTGACAGCGACGGCGCGACGGTGCGCCTGAAGGACGTGGCGCGGATCGGCTTCGGCGCGCAGAACTACGGCTTCGACACCAAGTACAACGGCAAGCCGGTCGGCGCCTTCGCCATCCAGCTGCTGCCGGGCGCCAACGCGCTGAACGTGTACGACGCGGTCACCGCCAAGATGAACGACCTGTCGGCCAGCTTCCCGCCGGGCGTCACCTGGTTCACGCCGTACGAGACCACCACCTTCGTCAAGATCTCCATCGAGGAAGTGGTCCACACGCTGATCGAGGCCATCATCCTGGTGTTCCTGGTGATGCTGATCTTCCTGCAGAACTTCCGCGCCACGGTCATCCCCACCCTGGTGATCCCGGTGGCGCTGCTGGGCACCTTCTGCGGCCTGGACATCATCGGCTTCACCATCAACCAGCTGACCATGTTCGCGATGGTGCTGGCGATCGGCATCGTGGTGGACGATGCGATCGTGGTGATCGAGAACGTCGAGCGCATCATGGCCGAGGAGAAGCTGCCGCCGCGCGAGGCCACGATCAAGGCGATGGAGCAGATCACCGGCGCGGTGGTGGCCATCACCGTGGTGCTGGCGGCGGTGTTCATCCCCTCGGCCCTGCAGGGCGGCGCCTCGGGCGAGATCTACAAGCAGTTCGCGCTGACCATCGCCATCTCGATGGGCTTCTCGGCCTTCTTGGCGCTGGGCTTCACGCCCTCGCTGTGCGCCAGCTTCCTCAAGCAGCATGAGGAGAACAGCCACGAGAAGAAGAACATCGTCTTCCGGACCTTCGAGAAGTACTACGGCAAGACCGAGAAGAGCTACGTCGGCATGATCGGCCGCCAGGTGAGGCACGCGCCGCGCTGGATGCTGCTGTTCGCCGTGCTGGTGGTGCTGACCGGCTTCCTCTTCACCCGTATCCCCACCAGCTTCATCCCCGAAGAGGACCAGGGCTACGCGCTGGCGATCGTGCAGGCCCCGCCGGGCACGCCGATGCAGCAGACCAACAAGGTCATGGACCAGATCCGCGGCACGCTGGGCAAGCTGGACGGCTTCGAAGGCATGATGCAGATCACCGGCTTCAGCTTCCTGGGCCAGGGCGAGAACGTGGGCATGGCCTTCATCCGCCTCAAGCCCTGGGATGAACGTCCGGGCGCCACCCAGTTCATCGGCCAGGCCAACGGCGCGCTGCAGGGCATCAAGGGTGCGCAGATCTTCGTGGTCAACCTGCCCACGATCCAGGGCCTGGGCCAGTTCGGCGGCTTCGACATGTGGCTGCAGGACCGCACCGGCGCCGGCCAGGATGCGCTGATGGCGGCGCGCAACCAGCTGCTGGGCATCGCCTCGCAGGACAAGTCGCTGATGCAGGTGCGTCCCAACACGCTGGAGAACGCTCCGCAGCTGCAGCTGAAGGTCGACCGCGTGCAGGCGCAGTCGATGGGCCTGTCGGTCAGCGACATCTACAACTCCATCCAGCTGATGCTGGCGCCGGTCTACGTCAACGACTTCTTCTACGGCGGCCGCATCAAGCGCGTGAACATGCGCGCCGACGCGCCGTTCCGCACCGGGCCCGAGTCGCTGGAGCAGTTCTACGTCCCCAGCAGCACCCAGAGCGATGCGCAGGGCAATCCGTCGATGATCCCGCTGTCCAACGTGGTGTCGACCAGCTGGGCCTCGCTGCCGCCGTCGCTGGCGCGCTACAACGGCTATTCGGCGGTCAACATCAATGGCTCGCCGGCGCCGGGCAGCTCCTCCGGCCAGGCCATGAACACCATGGAAGGCATCGTCCACGACAAGCTGCCGCCCGGCTTCGGCTTCGACTGGTCGGGCATGAGCTACCAGGAAATCCTGGCCGGCAACAGCCAGACCCTGCTGCTGGTGCTGTCGCTGGTCGTGGTCTTCCTGTGCCTGGCGGCGCTGTACGAGAGCTGGTCGATCCCGGTGTCGGTGCTGCTGGTGGTGCCGCTGGGCGCCCTGGGCGCGCTGGCCTTCACCATGCTGCGTGGCCTGTCCAACGACATCTTCTTCCAGATCGGCCTGATCACGGTCATCGGCCTGGCGGCGAAGAACGCGATCCTGATCGTCGAGTTCGCGGTGATGGAGCGCGCGCAGGGCCGCACGCTGCACGATGCCATCGTCAACGCCGCGCACCTGCGCATGCGCCCGATCCTGATGACCTCCTTCGCCTTCATCATGGGCGTGGTGCCGATGGCCATCTCCACCGGCGCCGGCGCCAATGCCCGCCACGCGATCTCCACCGGCGTGATCGGCGGCATGGTGTTCGCCACGGTGCTGGGCCTGCTGCTGATCCCGATGTTCTTCATCGTGGTGCGGCGCCTGCTGGGCGACAAGATGGACGAGCCCTCCAAGGAGTACCTGGCCTCGCACCAGGATGGCGGGCAGGACGGCCAGCCGCCGCGCCAGGACACCCCGCAGGGGCATGGCGGTCACTGACCGCCTGACCTGAGGTCGTGAAACGCAGGAAGCCCCGGCCATGCCGGGGCTTCCTGTTTTGGGGCTCGGTGTTGCTTGGGGAGGTCCTGCACAGGTCTTGCTTGGTGGGAGCCGCCATGGCGGCGATGGGCTTTACCGATAAAGCCTCATCGCCGCCACGGCGGCTTCCACGGTGGCGTTAAGCGGCCGGCTTATCTCGTGAAGAGGCGCCGCACATGACGCCAAAGTTTCAAATCAGCAAGCACCAACCAGACCCTCATTCCCGCGAACGCGGGAATCCATCGCCTTGTGCTTGCCCGGGCGAACGTCCCTGGGTTCCCGCGCGCGCGGGAACGACGGTCGGGGCTTTGGTGCCGACCGCAAATGCAAAGTCGCCGGCACGCCAGGGTCGCCCGGCGCCCGGCGCGGTTTTCAGCGCAGTCCGGTCTCCGCGCGCGCGATCACCAGGCGCTGGATCTCGCTGGTGCCTTCGTAGATCTCGGTGATCTTGGCATCGCGGAAGTAGCGCTCCAGCGGCATTTCCTTGGAATAGCCCATGCCGCCATGGATCTGCACGGCCTGGTGGGTGATCCACATCGCCGCCTCCGAGGCGGTGAGCTTGGCGATGGCCGCCTCGCTGCTGAAGGGCTTGCCCTGGCCCTTGAGCCAGGCGGCGCGCAGGGTCAGCAGCAACGACGCGTCCAGCTTGCACTTCATGTCTGCGATCTTGGCCTGGGTCATCTGGAAGGTGCCGATCGGCGCGCCGAAGGCCTT
Source organism: Pseudoxanthomonas sp. X-1 (assembly GCF_020042665.1). NCBI lineage: Bacteria > Pseudomonadati > Pseudomonadota > Gammaproteobacteria > Lysobacterales > Lysobacteraceae > Pseudoxanthomonas > Pseudoxanthomonas sp. X-1. Next base: position 2,230,582 of record NZ_CP083376.1, on the reverse strand, counting down.
GCGCTCCTTCACGTATTCGACCGTCTTCTCGTAGGCGGCGCGGGCGATGCCGATGGCCTGCGAGGCGATGCCGATGCGGCCGGCGTCCAGCACGCCCATGGCGATCTTGAAGCCCTGCCCTTCCTCGCCGATCACCTCGGCCGGCTGGGCCACGTAGTCGGCGAACTCGATCTCGCAGGTGGCCGAGGCGCGGATGCCCAGCTTGGGTTCGGTCTTGCCGCGATGGAAGCCCGGACGGTCGGTGTCGACGATGAAGGCGGTGATGCCGCGTGCGCCCTTGTCCGGATCGGTCATGGCAAACAGCACGATGTACTTGGCCACGGGGCCCGAGGTGATCCAGCTCTTCTTGCCGTTGATCACGAAGCTGCCGTCGGCCTGCTTCACCGCACGGCAGCGCATGGCCGTGGCGTCGGAGCCGGACTGCGGTTCGGTCAGGGCGAAGGCGCCGATCTGGCTGCCATCGGCGATGGCGCGCACGTAGGTCTGCTTCTGTTCCTCGTTGCCGAACTTCAAGAGGCCCGTGCAGTACAGCGAGTTGTTGACCGACATGATGGTCGAATGCGCGCCGTCGCCGGCGGCCACCTCGATCATCGCCAATACGTAGCTGATCGGGTCCATGCCCGCGCCGCCGTACTCGTCGGGCACCTCGATGCCCATCAGGCCGTTCTCGCCCAGCAGCTGGATGTTCTCCAGCGGGAACTCGCCGGTCTTGTCGAAGTGCTCGGCGCTGGGCGCGATCTTTTCCTGGGCGATGCGGCGGGCCACATCCTGGATCATCAGCTGCTCGTCGGTGTATCCGAAATCCACGGTCGTTCCCCTCCCATTGGGTGATGGCGAGGATTGTAGCGAACCACCATGCGGTTGCGTATGGAATTGACCGGACCCGGCATCGCCGGCAAAATATCTCCATATCTTGATATAGAGATAAATATGGATCTGGAAGCTTGGTCGGCGCGCCTGAAGGTCTTCGCCGACGCCACCCGCGTGCGTCTGCTGGCCCTGCTGGCCGGCGAGGAGCTGACCGTGGCCGAGCTGTCGGCCATCACCCGGCTGGCCCAGCCGCGGGTGTCCACGCATCTGGCCAGGCTCAAGGATTCGGGCCTGGTGCGCGACCGCCGCGCCGGCGTGTCGGCCTACTACCGCTTCGACGAGGACAACCTGGATCCGGCCCAGCGCGAGCTGTGGCGCAGCCTGCGCGCCGGCAGCGACGACCCGCTGCTGCGCCAGGACGCCGAGCGGGTGGCCGAGGTGCTGGCCGCACGCGCCGCCACCCAGAACTGGGCCGACAGCGTGGCCGGCGACATGGAGCGGCACTACTCGCCCGGCCGCACCTGGGAAGCGCTGGCGCGCACCGCCCTGCCGCTGCTGCACACCGGTGACGTGCTCGACATCGCCTCCGGCGATGGCGTGCTGGCCGAACTGCTCTCGCCGCATTCACACCGCTACGTCTGCGTGGACACCAGTGCGCGCGTGGTCGCCGCCGCGGGCGAGCGCCTGCGCCGCTTCCCCAATGTCGAGGTGCGCGAAGGTGACATGCATGCGCTGCCGTTCGAGGCCGGCACCTTCGACCTGGTGGTGCTGATGCATGCGCTGACCTATTCGCAGCGCCCGGCCAAGGCCGTGGCCGAGGCCGCGCGCGTGCTGCGCCCGGGCGGCAAGCTGCTGCTCTCCAGCCTGGGCCGGCACGAGCACCAGTCGGTGGTCAACGCCTATGGCCACGTCAACCTGGGCTTCACCGAGGCCGAGCTGCGCCGGTTCGCCGAGAAGAGCGGGCTGCAGGTGGCCAGCCTGCAGGTGGTCACGCGCGAGCGCCGTCCGCCGCATTTCGAAGTCATCTCGCTGACCGGCATCAAGCCGTGAGGAGCGCCGCATGAGCACGACCCGATCCCTGCCCTGGCTCAACCCGGCCCGCACCCAGCTGCTGCTGGACGCGCTGGCCAGCCGCATCCTGATCATCGATGGCGCGATGGGCACCATGATCCAGCGCCACAGACTGGAGGAAGCCGACTATCGCGGCGAGCGCTTCGCCGGCGGCTTCGACAGCCTTCAGGCGCAGGATCATGTGCACGGCCCGGGTTGCGACCACGGCCACGACCTCAAGGGCAACAACGACCTGTTGCTGCTCAGCAATCCGCAGGTCATCGCCGGCGTGCACACGGCCTACCTGGAGGCCGGCGCCGACCTGCTGGAGACCAACACCTTCAACGCCACCGCTGTCAGCCAGGCCGACTACCACCTGGAGCACCTGGTCTACGAATTGAACAAGGAGGGCGCACGCGTGGCCCGCCAGTGCTGCGACGCCATCGAGGCCACCACGCCGGACAAGCCACGCTTCGTGATCGGCGTGCTGGGCCCCACCAGCCGCACCGCCTCGATCAGCCCGGACGTCAACGACCCGGGCTTCCGCAACACCAGCTTCGAGGCCCTGCGCCTGACCTATCGCGAGGCGGTGGAAGGCCTGATCGACGGCGGCGCCGACACGCTCATGGTCGAGACCATCTTCGACACGCTCAATGCCAAGGCCGCGCTGTTCGCCATCGAGGAGGCCTTCGACGACCGCGGCGCACGGCTGCCGGTGATGATCTCCGGCACCATCACCGATGCCTCCGGCCGCACCCTGTCCGGGCAGACGGCCGAAGCGTTCTACACCTCGCTGATGCACGCCCGCCCGCTGTCGATCGGCCTGAACTGCGCGCTGGGCGCCAAGGACCTGCGCCCGCACGTGGAGACGCTGGCGACCGTGGCCGACTGCTACGTCAGCGCGCATCCCAACGCCGGCCTGCCCAATGCCTTCGGCGAGTACGACGAGACGCCGGAGGAAATGGCCGAAACGCTGCACGAATTCGCCACCGCCGGCCTGCTGAACCTGGTCGGCGGCTGCTGTGGCACCTCGCCGGACCATATCCGCGCCATCGCCGAGGCCGTGGCCGGCCTCGCGCCGCGCCAGCTGCCGCAGCGCCTGGCGCAGGCGGCCTGAGGTGGGCATGAAGAAGATCCTGCTCATCGGGGCCAGCGGCACGCTCGGGCGTGCCGTGCAGACCCTGCTCGCGCCGCGCTACGAGGTGATCGCCGCCTCGCGCCATGACGCCCGCCACCCGGTCGACCTGCGCGACGAGTCCAGCGTGTTGGCGCTGTTCGAACGCGTGGGCCGCCTCGACGCCATCGTCTCCACCACCGGCAACGTGCACTTCGGCCCGCTGGCGCAGATGACCGCGGCCCAGTTCGACAGCGGCCTGCAGGACAAGCTGCTCGGCCAGGTGCGCCTGGCGCTGCTGGGCCAGGGGCAGCTCAACGACGGCGGCTCGATCACGCTGACCACCGGCATCCTGGCCGAACAGCCGATCGCCCAGGGCGTCAACGCCACCGCGGTGAACGCGGCGGTAGAAGGCTTCGTGCGCGCGGCGGCCTGCGAACTGCCGCGCGGCCTGCGCATCAACGCGGTCAGCCCCACGGTCCTGGCCGAGGCGTGGGACGCCTACGCCGATTTCTTCCCCGGTTTCGAACCGGTCCCCGCCGCCCGCGCGGCGCTGGCCTTCCAGCGCAGCATCGAGGGCGTGCAGACCGGACAGATTTTCAAGGTCTGGTGATGTCCACTGCTGCACCCTCGCCCCGCTACACCCGCCTGTCCGGCCTGGAACCGCTGGTCATCACACCGCAACTGCTGTTCGTCAATGTCGGCGAACGCACCAACGTCACCGGCAGCGCGCAGTTCCGCAAGATGATCAAGGAGGAGCGCTACGAAGAGGCGGTGGAGGTCGCCCGCCAGCAGGTGGAGAACGGCGCGCAGATCCTCGACGTCAACATGGACGAGGGCCTGATCGACTCGGAGAAGGCGATGGTGCGCTTTCTCAACCTGATCGCCTCCGAGCCGGACATCGCCCGCATCCCGGTGATGGTGGACAGCTCCAAGTGGAGCGTGATCGAGGCCGGCCTGCAGTGCCTGCAGGGCAAGGGCGTGGTCAACTCGATCTCGCTGAAGGAGGGCGAGGACGCCTTCATCGAACACGCGCGCAAGGTGCTGCGCTACGGCGCCGCCGCGGTGGTGATGGCCTTCGACGAGACCGGCCAGGCCGACACCTGCGCGCGCAAGGTCGAGATCTGCACGCGCGCCTACCGCATCCTCACCGAGCGGGTCGGCTTCCCGCCCGAGGACATCATCTTCGATCCCAACATCTTCGCCGTGGCCACCGGCATCGAGGAGCACGACAACTACGCGGTGGACTTCATCGAGGCCACGCGCATCATCAAGGACTCCCTGCCGCACTGCCACGTGTCCGGCGGCGTGTCCAACGTGTCCTTCTCCTTCCGCGGCAACGAGACGGTGCGCGCGGCGATCCACTCGGTGTTCCTGTACCACGCCATCAAGGCCGGCATGGACATGGGCATCGTCAACGCCGGCGCCCTGCCGATCTACGACGACCTGGACCCGGAGCTGCGCGAGCGCGTGGAGGACGTGATCCTCAACCGCCGCAAGGACGGCACCGAGCGCCTGCTGGAGATCGCCGAACGCTACAAGGGCAAGAAAGGCGAGAAGCGGGTCGAGGACCTGGCCTGGCGCGAGAAGTCGGTGCGCGACCGCCTCGCCCACGCGCTGGTCAACGGTATCGATGCCTACGTCGAGGCCGACACCGAGGAGGCGCGCACCCAGGCCGCGCGTCCGCTGGACGTGATCGAAGGCCCGCTGATGGACGGCATGAACGTGGTCGGCGACCTGTTCGGCGCCGGCAAGATGTTCCTGCCGCAGGTGGTGAAGTCCGCGCGGGTGATGAAAAAGGCGGTGGCCTATCTGCTGCCCTTCATCGAGGAGGAGAAGCTGCGCACCGGCGATGTGGGCAAGTCCAACGGCAAGATCATCATGGCCACGGTCAAGGGCGACGTGCACGACATCGGCAAGAACATCGTCGGCGTGGTCCTGGCCTGCAACAACTTCGACGTGGTCGACCTGGGCGTGATGGTGCCGACCCAGACCATCCTGGACCGCGCCCGTGCCGAGAACGCCGACATCATCGGCCTGTCCGGCCTGATCACGCCCTCGCTGGAGGAGATGACCCACGTGGCGCGCGAGATGCAGCGCCAGGGCTTCGAGATGCCGCTGATGATCGGCGGCGCCACCACCTCGCGCGCGCACACCGCGCTGAAGATCGACCCGCACTACAGCGCGCCGACGATCTGGGTCAAGGACGCCTCGCGCGCGGTGGGTGTGGCGCAGTCGCTGATCTCGCGCGACATGCGCAGCGCCTTCGTCGCCGCCAACGATGCCGACTACGCCGAGATCCGCGAGCGCCACAAGAATCGCGGCGACGCCAAACGCCTGGTCACGTTGGCCAAGGCGCGCGGGCAGAAGTTCGACGGCGGCTGGGACCACTACACCCCGCCGGCGCCCAGGCGCCTGGGCGTCACCGTGCTGGACGACTATCCGCTGGCCGAGCTGGTGGACTGCATCGACTGGACGCCGTTCTTCAACGCCTGGGAGCTGTTCGGCAAGTATCCGGCCATCCTGACCGACGCCGTGGTCGGCGCCCAGGCCAGCGAACTGTTCCGCGATGCGCAGGCGATGCTCAGGCAGATCGTCGAGGAGAAATGGCTGACCGCCAAGGCCGTGTTCGGCCTGTGGCCGGCCAATAGCGTGGGTGACGATGTGGAGGTGGTCCTGATGGACCACCGGGATTCGGGATTGGAGATTGGGGATTCGCAGCGACCATCCCCAATCCCGAATCCCCAATCCCGGCACTTCCTGCGCTTCCTGCGCCAGCAGGTCGACAAGCCGGCCGATCGCCCGGACTTCTGCCTGGCCGACTTCATCGCGCCCAAGGACAGCGGCAAGCAGGACTGGATCGGTGCGTTCGCGGTGACCGCGGGCATCGGCATCGAGCCGCACGTGGCGCGCTTCGAGGCCGCGCACGACGACTACAACGCGATCCTGCTCAAGGCCCTGGCCGACCGCCTGGCCGAGGCCCTGGCCGAACGCCTGCACCAGCGCGTGCGCACCGAGTTCTGGGGCTATGCGGCCGACGAAGCGCTCGACAACGCCGCGCTGATCGCCGAGAAGTACCGTGGCATCCGCCCTGCCCCCGGCTATCCGGCCTGCCCCGAACACAGCGAGAAGGGTCTGCTGTTCGAACTGCTGGATGCGCCGACCAACGCCGGCATGACCCTGACCGAGAGCTTCGCCATGCTGCCGACCGCGGCGGTGAGCGGCTACTACTTCAGCCATCCCGGTTCGCAGTACTTCGTCGTCGGCCGCGTCACCAAGGAACAGGTCGCCGACTACGCGCGTCGCAAGGGCGTGGACCTGGCCCAGGCCGAACGCTGGCTGGCCTCGAATCTGGATTACGACCCGGAATAGCGACGCCTCCAGCGCCTGCCTCGAGACTCAGCCCGCTTACCAGCCGCGCATGAGAGGGCTGCGCAGGCGCGTGGTATTCGGGGCCCTTGCATCGACATCCGTGCGCCTGCCATCGATCGTCCTCAGGTACAGCCCACTGCTGCGGCACACGTTGATATCACTGTAGAGCAATGTGCGGCCGCCACGAAAACCAATGCGGAAGTCTTGCAAGCAATGCGCGCCGGAGACTTCGATTATCGCCACGTTGAAGCCTCCAAGCAGTGGCGCGATCGTGATCGGTACAAAATTGCCGTCGCCGGCGGGTGCCACCGAAACCGACACCACGCTGTCGTAGCTGGTATTGATCAGCTTGAAATAGCGTGTGTGGCTTCCGTCGGTGTGAGCGTTGGCAGCATGAGACGCAGTCGCAAGCAGCGCGACCAGGGCGAGGTGATGCACGATGGACATTGCAGTGGCTCCGGCACGGGAAGGAGCCGGAGGCGAGTGACCCACGCCCCGGCACCGCCATCAGGCCGTGGCGTCGTGGTGCTGGGAAGCAATTCGGGACCAATCGTAGTAGTGCGCCCCCCAATCGTAGCCGGCCGCCGGAATCGCTTCCGACGGCATGCAAATGCGCCTACGATGCGGCCGCCCTCACTGAACGCCGGAGGGCAAGACGCCGTCGCCCTGATCCGCACGCCACCATCCGCAAGCACGTCGACACCGGAGCAGCATGAAGATCCGCCTGGGCAGTCTCAAGATCGGCCTGTTCGCCTACATGGCGCTGTGGACAGCGGTCGCGCTGATATTCGCTCTGCAGAACAAGCTCAACCACGGAATGCCCGCCACCAACTGGCCGCTCTGGGACATGCTCCGTTGGTCGTTGATCCAGTGGTACACATGGGCGGCCCTCGCACCCACCGTGTTCCGGCTGGCCGAGCGCTACCCGGTACGCGATACGCTGATCTTCCACGGATTGGGCAGGCAGCTTCTGATCAGCCTGTGCATGACGTTCATCGCGATGATGATCGGCGCGATGGTGTCCACGCTGTTCGAACCCAGCGGCTTCGACGAACAGCTCAGGTACTTCCTGCAGCAACACTACGCGATAGGCCTGCTGACCTATTGGATGTTGTTCGCCATCCAACAGGCCATCCACTTCCACGCCGAGAAGGCGCGACGTGAGCTGGAGGCCAGCCAGCTGGCCACCGACCTAGCACAATCGCGGCTGCTCGTACTCAGGTCGCAGCTGCAGCCGCATTTCCTGTTCAACACGCTGCACGCCATCATCACCCTGCTCGAAGAGGACAGCGCCTCGGCCGAGGACATGCTGCTGCGCCTAAGCGAACTGCTGCGTGCGTTTCTGGAGGACTACGATGGCCAGGAAATCAGCCTGCGCCAGGAACTGGTGTTGTTGGAGCTTTATCTTGGAATCCAGCGCACGCGCTTCAAGGACCGCCTGACCACACGGATCTACATCGCTCCTGACACGCTGGACTGCGCGGTGCCGAGCCTGATCCTGCAGCCGATCGTCGAGAACGCGATCCACCACGGCATCGGCAAGCGCGTGGGCGCGGACAGCATCGAGATCGAGAGCCGCCGCGAAGGCGATACGCTTTACCTGGACGTGCGCAACCGTAACAGCGACATCGACAATCAAGGTGCTAGCACTCGCGCCGACCGGCTCGCCTGCGATACCAGGCAGGCCCCTAGTCACGGCATCGGCCTGTCCAACACCCGCCTGCGGCTGAAGGAGCTGTATGGCGATGCCGCGCGGGTGCGCCTGGATATCACCTGGCCGCAGGGCGTCGTCTGCCGCATCCAGTTGCCGTTCCGCAAATTCGAAGAGCCCACGGCCGAAACATTCGGACGCGACAGCCAGGGAGTAGCCGCCAACAGGCGCGACGCCGGCCTGTTCAACGAAGATGACGACCCCGAAGTGCCGCGCGCATGAGCATCACCGCGCTGGTCATCGACGACGAGCCAATCGCGCGGCTTGCGATCGTTCGGCTGTTGCGCGATGACCCTGAGGTCGAACTGGTCGGCGAGTGCGGCGATGGCGTATCCGCCGTCGAAAGGATCCGCGAGAGTTCGCCCGATCTGGTGTTCCTGGACATCCAGATGCCCGGCATCACCGGTCTCGACGTGGTGGCGACGATCGGCGCTTCGCGCATGCCGGCGACCGTCTTCGTGACCGCCTACGAACAGTTCGCGGTGCGCGCCTTCGATGCCAACGCCGTCGACTATCTGGTCAAGCCATTCGGCCGCGAACGTTTCGCCGATGCGCTTCGCCGGGTCAAGCTACGGCTGGCGGCGGCGCAGGGCTCCGACGGCGAGGCCGCCGCGCGGATCATGCAAGCACTGGATATGCTGCGCCGGCGCGAGGACTACCTGGTGCGCATCCCGGTGCGCGAAGGCGAGCGTGTGGCTTTCGTCGATGTCGAGGACATCATCTGGATCCGCTCAAACCGCAACAATGTGCAGATTCACGTGCCCGGCCGCGTGCACGAGCTGCGCGAGACCATGACGACGCTGCAGGCGCGCCTTGACCCGCAACGCTTCGCGCGTGTCCACCGCTCGGCGATCGTCAACATTCAGCGCATCAAGACAATCGATCCCTGGTTCAACGGCCACCATGTGGTCACGATGGACAACGGCCAGCAACTGCGTATGAGTCGTTACCAGCATGAGACCTTCATGCGCCTGGTGACCACGCAGCGTGCCGGCGCCCAGGCTCCGAAAATTCCGCCATGACCGATCACCAGGCGCATGGCCGCAAGAAGGAAGATGGCAAGCAGCCACTTCTCGTTGACCAAGCGGCCCCCGCCTCGTTATGCAAAGCTCCATCGCCGCCATGTCTGCTCCCGCGGAACACCGCGTTTTGCTCTTCAGCGAGCGAGAAAGGTCTTCGCCGAAGAGAAGGGCCGCCGCTCCTCTGAAGCAATGGACATCCGTGCGCCGCGGTCCGTGGTTTGGGAAGGGCCCAAAAAAAGCCCCGCGTCAGCGGGGCTCTTCTTTATGACAATCGGGTCAGGCGTCAATCACCCTGCTGTTTCTGCAGGTGTTCCCAGCGTTCCTGCGCATCGAGGGTGCGCTCGGCGGTCAGGCGCGCCTCCAGGCGCTCCAGGCCGATTTCCTCGCCGGTGTCGACGCAGTAGCCGTAGTCGCCGGCGTCCAGGCGCTTGAGCGTGCTGTCGATCTTGCCGATCAGCTTGCGGTAGCGATCGCGCGTGCGCAGTTCCAGCGAGTTCTCGGTCTCGCGCGTGGCGCGCTCGGCCTCGTCGCCGACGTCGCGCACTTCGTCCTTGAGGTTCTCGATGGTCTGCTTGGATTCCTCCACCAGATCGGCGCGCCACTGCAGCAGGCGCTGGCGGAAGTACTCCAGCTGCAGCGGGCTCATGTACTCCTCGTCGGCCTTGGGCTTGTAGCCGGCCGGCAGCACGGGGCGGCCGGTGGCCTCGTCGACGGTGTACTCGACCTTGCGGACCTTGCCCTTGGGCGCGGGTTCCGGGGTGCGGCCGGTGACGGCGACGGCGATCTTGCCGGTCACGCGGGCGACGGCAGGCTTGGCCTGGACGGTGGATTTTTCGGTTTTCGAAGGGGTCTTGGAAGCGGGCACTGTGTTCTTTGCGGGAGCAGCCTTGGCAGCCGACGCTACAGGGGCCGGTGTCGCGGCGGTCTTCACTGCGGGGGCCTTGCTGGGGCTGGTTGCCTTGGCGGGAGCGGATTTAGCCGGAGCGGGCTTGGCAGCCGGCTGCGGAACGGTCTTCGGCGCGGCCTTCCCTGTCGCGGCCTTCTTGGCCGGCGCGGGCGCCGGCTTCTTCGCCGCCACGGTCTTGGCGGTGGTGCTGGTGTTCGTGGCCTTCTTCACGGGCGCGGTCTTGCCTGCCGCTTTCTTGGCGGCGGGCGCGGCCTTCTTGGCCACCGCGCTCTTGGCCGGTGCCTTGGCGGGCGCCTTCTTGGCGACGGCGGCGGTCTTGGCGGCCTTGACGGCCTTCTTTGCGGGTTTCTTGGCTGCCACGAACAGCGTCCTTGAATCATTCCCGGGCCGGGAAAAGCGGGCCTTTATAGCCTACCCGGACAGGTGCGGCAACCACGCCAGGCACGGGCGCGGGAACGATGGCTTATCATCGGGCCATGCTCCAGCGCGGACTCATTGCCCTGTTGCGCGGCTACAAGCGCTTCATCAGCCCACTGCTGGGTCCACGGTGCCGTTTTGAGCCGACCTGCTCGGTGTACGCCATGCAGGCGATCGAGCGCTTCGGCCCCCTGCGCGGCGGTTGGATGGCGCTGCGCCGGATCGGCCGCTGCCATCCGCTGCACCCGGGCGGCGACGACCCGGTGCCGCCCGCGCCGCATTCCCACCACCCGCATTCAGGATCCTGCCGATGCCCGCCACCGTGATCGTCAACGCCCGCATGGTCAACGAGGGGCGCGAGACCACAGGTGACCTCAGCTTCGAAAACGGCCGCATCACGCGCATCGCGCCGCAGATCGCGATCAATGCCGGCCAGACGGTGATCGAGGCCGGCGGCCGCTGGCTGCTGCCGGGCATGATCGACGACCAGGTGCATTTCCGCGAGCCGGGCCTGACCCACAAGGGCGATCTGGCCACCGAATCGGCCGCGGCCGTGGCCGGCGGGCTGACCAGCTTCATGGACATGCCCAATACCAACCCGCCCACGCTCACCGCCGAGGCGCTGGAGGCCAAGTACGCGCTGGCCAAGGGGCGGGCCTGGGGCAACCACGGCTTTTACATGGGCGCCAGCAACGACAACCTGGCGCAGATCCAGCGCGTCGATCCGCGCGCCACGCCCGGGGTGAAGGTGTTCATGGGCGCCTCCACCGGCAACATGCTGGTGGATGATCCGGCCACGCTGGACGCGATCTTCCGCGACGCGCCGGTGCCGATCATCACCCACTGCGAGGACACCCCGACCATCAACGCCAACCTGGCGCGCTACCGCGCGCAGTACGGCGATGAGATCCCGGTGGAGTTCCATCCCGACATCCGCTCGCGCCAGGCCTGTATCGCCTCCACGCGCCTGGCGCTGTCGCTGGCCAAGCGCCACGGCACGCGCCTGCACGTGCTGCACCTGTCCACCGCCGACGAGCTGGCGCTGTTCAACGCCGGGCCGCTGGTGGACAAGGCCGGCAAGCGCCTGAAGCAGATCACCGCCGAAACCTGCATCCACTTCCTGCGCTTCGACCGCAACGACTACGCGCGCCTGGGCAACCTGATCAAGTGCAATCCGGCGATCAAGGACCCGGCCGACCGCATCGCCCTGATCAAGGCCCTGGCCGACAACGTCATCGACGTGCTGGCCACCGACCACGCCCCGCACACCCTGGACGAGAAGTCGCAGACCGACTACACCAAGGCGCCCGGCGGACTGCCGCTGGTGCAGTACGCGCTGGTGGCCGCGCTGGAGCTGGTGCACGAGAAGAAGCTCAGCATTGCCCAGGTGGTGCAGAAGTTCGCCCATGCGCCGGCACAGCTGTTCGACATCAAGGAGCGCGGCTTCCTGCGCGAGGGCTACTGGGCCGACCTGGTGCTGGTGGAGGACGAGGACTTCACCGTCCGGCGCGAGGACGTGCTGTCCAAGTGCGAGTGGTCGCCGTTCGAGGGCACGACCTTCCACCATAAGATCGACGCGACCTGGGTCAACGGCCGCATGGTGTGGAACGGCGAGCAGCTGGTCGGCACGCCGCGCGGCATGCGCCTGGAGTTCGAGCGTTGAGGCCGCTGTGGTTGGCCGCGCTGCTGGCGCTGGTCGGCGGCGCTGCGGGTTTCGCCGGATCCATGTCGAGCGCGCAGGCCCAGCAGGCAGCCGAGGTGACCTTCCCCGCTTCGGTGTCGCAGGGCGCACTGGTGTTCGGCAAGGTCGCGCCGGGCAGCGTGGTGCGCTATGCGGGACGCACGCTGCGGGTGAGCGGCTACGGCACGGTGGTGTTCGGCGTGGGCCGAAACGAGACCGGACCGCTGCGGGTGCAGGTGGCGCCGCCCGGCGCGGCGGCGCGGACCGTCGAGATCGCGGTGACGCCGCGCGACTGGCCTACCGAGCGCGTCGACGGCGTTCCGCCCAAGTCCGTCAACCCGCCGCCGGAGATCGCCGCGCGCATCGAGCGCGAGCAGGCGGCGGTGACGGCGGTGCGCACGCGCGACGACGACCGCACCGACTTCGCCGCCCCGTTCGTGTGGCCGGTGCAGGGACGGATCAGCGGGCGCTTCGGCAATGCGCGCGTCTATAACGGCCAACCCTCGCCCGCCGGGCATTCGGGCATGGATATCGCCGTACCGACCGGCACGCCGGTCAAGGCGCCGGCCGGCGGCGTGGTGACCTTCGCCGCGCCCGACCTGTACCTCACCGGCGGCACGCTGGTGCTGGACCACGGCTTCGGGGTGAGTTCCAACTTCCTGCACCTCTCGCGCATCGACGTGAAGGTGGGCGATGTGGTGCGCCAGGGACAGGTGATCGCCGCGGTCGGCGCCACCGGGCGCGCGACCGGGCCGCATCTGCATTGGGGAATGAACTGGTTCGACGTGCGCATCGACCCGCTGCTGGTGCTCGAGCGCGGCAAGTAGAAGCCTGTCGTACCGCGGACGCGCGCGGGCGCGCGTTCGCTCTTGATTCTGGCGGAAGGATCCCGCGGTGCGGATCGATGTGTGCGCATCGATCCGCCGCTCGTGCCTGAGCGAGGGAAGCGGCAGCGCATCGCGCACCGCCCAGGCCGCGCAAGCGCGCGACCGGCAGACCTACCCCCTACCCTTCGCCGCCGGCCGTCCGGCCGGCATTGCCGGTATAACCGAACCGTCAGCGTCCTGCGTCCGCGCCCTGGCGGCGTCGCTCTGGGCCGCTGAGCGCGGGCGGCACGCCTGCGCCCCTGCCGTCCGACCCCCACGACGCGCGTCCGCGGCGGCCCTTCCCCATCCACGGAGATGCCTGATGTCCAACGCGCAACTCAAACCCACCCTGGGCACCCTGCACCTGTGGGGCATCGCCGTGGGCTTGGTCATTTCCGGCGAGTACTTCGGCTGGAGCTACGGCTGGGGCGTGGCCGGCACGCTGGGCTTCCTGGTGACCACGCTGCTGGTGGCCGCGATGTACACCTGCTTCATCTTCAGCTTCACCGAACTCACCACCGCCATCCCGCACGCCGGTGGGCCGTTCGCCTACAGCTGGCGGGCGTTCGGGCCGGTCGGCGGCATGGTCGCCGGCATCGCCACGCTGATCGAGTTCGTGTTCGCGCCGCCTTCGATCTCGATGGCCATCGGCGCCTACCTCAACGTGCAGTTCCCCGCCCTGGATCCCAAGCTGGCCGCGGTCGGCACGTATGGGGTGTTCATGGGCTTGAACATCGTGGGGGTGCGCATCGCGGCCACCTTCGAGCTCGTGGTCACCGTGCTGGCGGTGCTGGAGCTGCTGGTGTTCATGGGTGTGGTCGCCCCCGGCTTCTCCTTCGCCAACTTCGTCGCCGGCGGCTGGGCGGGCTCGGACACCTTCAGCGGCACGGCGGTGGCCGGCATCTTCGCGGCGATCCCGTTCGCGATCTGGTTCTTCCTGGCGATCGAGGGCGCGGCCATGGCCGCCGAGGAAGCCAGGGATCCGAAGCGCACCATCCCGCGCGCCTACATCGCCGGCATCCTCACCCTGGTGGTGCTGGCGTTCGGCGTGATGCTCTTCGCCGGCGGCGTGGGCGACTGGCGGGCGCTGAGCAACATCAACGATCCGCTGCCGCAGGCGATGAAGGCGGTGGTCGGCAACAGCTCGACCTGGCTGCACATGCTGGTGTGGATCGGCCTGTTCGGCCTGGTCGCCAGCTTCCACGGCATCATCCTGGGCTATTCGCGCCAGTTCTTCGCCCTGGCGCGGGCCGGCTTCCTGCCGCACGGGCTGGCGAAGCTGTCGCGCTTCCAGACCCCGCACCGGGCCATCCTCGCCGGCGGCCTGATCGGCGTGGCGGCCATCTACAGCGACGGGCTGGTCAGCCTGCAGGGCATGAGCCTGACCGCGGCGATGATCACCATGTCGGTGTTCGGCGCGGTGGTGATGTACATCATGAGCATGCTCAGCCTGTTCAAGCTGCGCCGCAGCGCGCCGGGGCTGGCGCGCAGTTTCCTCGCGCCGGGCTATCCGCTGGTGCCGGGCCTCGCGCTGGCGCTGGCGGCGGTGTGCCTGGTGGCGATGGTGTGGTTCAACCCGCAGATCGCCGGCGTGTTCGTAGCGCTGATGGCGCTGGGCATGGGCCTGTGCTGGCTGAGCCTGCGCCGCGGCGGTCCGCAGCCCGACCACGCGGTCGACGCGGTCTGAATCCGCCCACCGGCATGCTGCGTGCATGAGCGGATTCGTCCACAGCGTGGGCGGGGCGCAATGGCGCTTCGCCGATCTCAAGACCCTGTTGGCGCGGGCGACGCCGGCACGGTCCGGCGATCGCCTGGCCGGCCTGGCGGCGCCGACCGATCGCGAGCGCGTGGCGGCGCAGATGGCGCTGGCCGACCTGCCGCTGCGGCACTTCCTGGATGAGGCGGTGATCCCCTACGAGGACGACGAGGTCACCCGGCTGATCATGGACAGCCACGACGCGGCCGCGTTCGCGCCGGTGTCGCACCTGACCGTCGGCGACTTCCGCGACTGGCTGCTGGACGAGGCCGCGACCGAGGCCAGCCTGGCCGCGCTGGCGCCGGGGCTGACGCCGGAGATGGTCGCCGCGGTGTCCAAGCTGATGCGCGTGCAGGACCTGGTGCTGGTGGCGGCCAAGACGCGCGTGCGAACGGCCTTCCGCAACACGCTGGGCCTGCGCGGACGGCTGTCCACGCGCCTGCAGCCCAACCATCCCACCGACGATGCGGCCGGCATCGCCGCCAGCGTGCTGGACGGCCTGCTGTACGGCAACGGCGACGCGGTGATCGGCATCAATCCGGCCAGCGACAGCACCGGCGACATCGTCGAACTGCTGAAGATGCTCGACGGGGTGATCCGCGGCTACGAGATCCCGACCCAGTCCTGCGTGCTGTCCCACGTCACCACCACGCTGGAGGCGATCGAACGCGGCGCGCCGGTGGATCTGGTATTCCAGTCGATCGCCGGCACCGAGGGCGCCAACGCCAGCTTCGGCGTCAACCTGGCGCTGCTGCAGGAGGGCTACGAGGCCGGCCTGGCGCTGGGCCGCGGCAGCGTGGGCGACAACGTGATGTATTTCGAGACCGGGCAAGGCAGCGCCCTGTCGGCCGATGCGCACGTCGGGGTGGACCAGCAGACCTGCGAGGTGCGCGCCTACGCGGTCGCGCGCCGGTTCAAGCCGCTGCTGGTCAACACCGTGGTCGGGTTCATCGGGCCCGAGTACCTGTTCGATGGCAAGCAGATCATCCGCGCCGGCCTGGAGGACCACTTCTGCGGCAAGCTGCTCGGCGTGCCGATGGGCTGCGACATCTGCTACACCAACCATGCGCAGGCCGACCAGGACGACATGGACGTGCTGCTGACCCTGCTGGGCGCGGCCGGGATCAACTTCATCATGGGCATCCCCGGCAGCGACGATGTGATGCTCAACTACCAGACCACCTCGTTCCACGATGCGCTCTACGCGCGCCAGGTGCTGGGCCTGCGCCCGGCGCCGGAGTTCGAGGCCTGGCTGGAGAAGATGCAGATCCTGCGGCTGCGCGAGGGGCGTTTCGAACTCGGGCGCGAGGTGCCGGCGCCGTTCCGCAAGGCGCTGGCGCAGCTGTGAGCGACCAGGACGATCCACGGCCGCCGACCGCGCCGGACGCCTGGGCCGCGCTGCGTCGCCTGACCCCGGCGCGCATCGCGCTCGGTCGTGCCGGCACCAGCCTGCCGACGCGCGCGCAGCTGGAGTTCCAGTTCGCCCATGCGCAGGCGCGCGATGCGGTGCACCTGCCGCTGGACGGCCCGTCGCTGGCCCAGGCCATCGGCGCGCTGGGGCTGGACGTGCTGCCGCTGCACAGCGCGGCCGCCGACCGGGATGCGTATCTGCAGCGCCCGGACCTGGGCCGTCGCCTCGACGACGCCTCGGCCGAGGCTCTGCGCGCCCACGCGGCGTTGAAGGCGCGCCGCTGCGATGTCTGCCTCGTCGTCGCCGACGGCCTGTCCGCCCTGGCCGTGCACAGCCATGCCGCGCCGATGCTGCAGCGCCTGCGCGACCATGCCCGCGCGCTGGACTGGTCGCTGGCACCGGTGTGCGTGGTCGAACAGGGGCGCGTGGCGGTGGGTGACGAGATCGCCGAACTGCTCGGCGCGCGCCTGTGCGTGATGCTGATCGGCGAGCGCCCGGGGCTGAGCTCGCCCGACAGCCTGGGCGCCTACCTGACCTTCGCCCCGCGCGTGGGCCTGACCGACGCGGCACGCAACTGCATCTCCAACATCCGCGCCGCCGGCCTGTCCTATGACACGGCCATGCACAAGCTGGCCTATCTGATGGGCGAGGCGATGCGCCGCCGGCTCTCCGGCGTGCAGCTCAAGGACGAGGCGCAGGCCCCGGCGCTGCTGGAGGGAGATGGACCGCGACCGGGCAACTTCCTGTTGCCGGAAACAGATTGAGGCGACTGTGGCGCCTGGGCCCGCGGCGTTGCGGGGAAGGCCTGGGCGTCGACGTACCGGGGTGCGACGTCCATGGACTCCGCGTTCGCGGAAGTGACGGGCCCTGCGTTGATCGTTCGCGATACTGGCTTTGGAGCGTGTGCCGCTCGATCTCAGACCTCCCCCTCGTCCATCGAGCGATGGATCTACACAGCGAGCCCCCCCCCAAGCCCGTCATTCCCGCGAACGCGGGAATCCAGGGACTTTCGCACGCTGGAGCCGAGACACTGGGTTCCCGCCTTCGCGGGAACGACGGTCGAACTTTCTTGCTCGCGCTGACGCGCCGCTTCTTGATCGCCCCGACGCGCTGAGCGCTGCGCGGCGACGAGCCCTGCAGCCGCTGCCTCAGTGACCACCACTCGCAGCGCGCCACGCGGTCCACACCAGTCTGGCGGGCCTGGCCGGCGTGCTGCCCTGCGCATCGGCATGCAGCCCGGCCAGGCGCAGGCGCAGCAGCGCGGCGATCAGGCGGCGCGGGCGCGGGCCGCCCACGCGCGCGGGCCAGCGCGCCAGCAGCGCGTCGCGCCAACCGAAAGTGTCGGCGTGCGGGGGGACCTCCATCCAGCGCAGGAACAGCAGCTGCACGGCCAGCGGCTCCAGCCGCGCAGGCGCGCGTGCGCCGGGAAACAGCGCCGCCTCGACCCGCTGGATCGCGCCGGCCAGCGGCATCACCAGCGGCAGCGCGGCATCGGGCGACTCGGGCAGCGAGCGCATCAGGGTCAGCCCCGGCAAGGCGTCGGCCAGCACTTCCCACGGCGCCTGCACCGGCTCGAGCACGCGGCCGAGCGGATGGCGCGAACGCCGGCGCGACCAGTCGCGCAGCTCCTCGCCCCACCAGGCCAGCTTGGCATCGGCCGGCAGCGGATCGCCGGCGATGTTCATCGCATCGAACAGCTCCTGCAGCAGCGCGAACCAGGCCTCGGCCAGCGGTCGTTGCGAGGCGGGCACGAAAGCCTGCACCAGCGGCCACTCGGGCCAGCGGGCGCGCCACTTGTCCAGGAAGCTGTCCAGCGCGGTGGACATCAGCGCGCTCCGCGCTGCGGCCAGTTGCCCGGGTCCAGCAGCTGACCGGACTGTTGGAGCATCACCTCGGCCTGCCAGCTGAGCGGATCGTCGTCGTCCAGGCGATAGCCCCACAGCGCGGCGATCGAGGCCATGCCGGCCGCGCGCGCGGACTGGACGTCGCGCGCGTCGTCGCCCACGTAGACGCAGTCGGCGATGCGCGCGTCGAGCAGGCGCGCGGCCTCCTGCAGCGGCAGCGGATGCGGCTTGCGCTCGGCCAGCGTGTCGCCGCCGATCAGCACGGCGCAGCGCGCCTGCCAGCCCAGCAGCGGCATCAGGTCACGGGCCAGGCCCTCGGGTTTGTTGGTGACGATGCCCCAGCGGCTGCCGTGGGCCTCCAGCGCGGCCAGCATCGCCTCGATGCCGTCGAACGGGGCGCCGTGCCGGCCCAGTTCCTCGGCATAGACCTGGAGGAACTCGGGCACCAGCGCATCGCGCGCCTGGAACGACAGCTCCGGGAACGCGGCCCCGCACATCGCCCGCGCGCCCTTGGACACATGCGGCCGGATGTCGGCCAGCACCATCGGCGCCCGGCCGCGCACGGCCAGCATCCGGTTGACCGTGGCCAGCATGTCCGGCGCGCTGTCCAGCAGCGTGCCATCGAGGTCGAACAGGGCTACGGGCGGGAAGCGCGGCCCGGCGGCCTGCCGAGCGTCGCTGGAAGCGCCTTCGATGCCGTCCTGACCCGCGCCGCCGGCCCCCTCGCCCGCTACGCTCATGCCTTCGCCGCGCACGCCAGGTAGTTCACTTCGGTGCGCCGGCTCAGGCGGGCGGCGCTGCGCCAGGGCTCGTAGACCAGGCCGCTGACATCGCGCATCTGCAGGCCGCTGGCGCGCACCCAGGCGGCCAGTTCGGCCGGCTTGATGAAATCGGCATAGCGATGCGTGCCCTTGGGCAGCAGCTTGGCGATGTACTCGGCACCGACCACCGCCAGCGCGAAGGCGGCCGGGGTGCGGTTGAGCGTGGACAGGAACAGCTGGCCGCCGGGCTTGAGCAGGCGCGCGCAGGCGTCGATCACCGCGCCCGGGTCGGGCACGTGCTCGAGCATCTCCATGCAGGTGATGGCATCGAAGCTTTCCGGCTCCTGCTCGGCCAGCGCCTCGACGGCGATCTGCCGGTAGTCCACCTCCACGCCGGATTCGAGCTTGTGCAGGCGCGCGACTTTCAGCAGCTCCGGCGCCAGGTCGATGGCGACCACCTGGGCGCCGGCGGCGGCCAGCGCCTCGCTCAGCAGGCCACCGCCGCAGCCCACGTCCAGCACGCGCTTGCCGGCCAGCGGCAGGCGGCTGGCGACGTACTGCAGGCGCACCGGGTTGAGCGCATGCAGCGCCTTCTGCGGGCCGTCCGGGTCCCACCAGCGGGTGGCCAGGGCGCCGAACTTGTCCAGTTCGGCCTGGTGGAAATTGGCGTTGGATGCGGGGGTCATGGCGCGTTCCTTTTCGAAGGCCTCGCGGCCGTGGGGCCGCGGGAAACAGCGGCCAGCATGCGCAAGGGCCGCATCAGGGAGCGTGAGGGGTCAGGCCGGATGCAGGCCGGCGATGCGCTGGCGCCACTGGCGCGCGTTGGCGACCACGCCGGCCATGTCGATCCCGACCGGCTGGCGGTCGACCAGGCGTTCGCGCCCGGCGATCCACACGTCGGTGACCTGGTGGCGGCCGGTGGCGTAGACCAGCTGGGAGACGACGTGGTGCAGCGGCTGGGTCTCCAGCGCGGACAGGTCCACGCAGGCGATGTCGGCCTGCTTGCCCACTTCCAGCGTGCCGACCAGGTGGTCGAAGCCGATCGCCCTGGCCCCGCCCAGCGTGGCCGCGCGCAGGGCGGCGAAGGCGTCCAGCGCCACCGCATCCTGGGCCACCGCCTTGGACAGGATCGCCGCGGTGCGGGTCTCGCCGAACATGTCCAGGTCGTTGTTGGAGGCGCAGCCGTCGGTGCCGATCGCCAGGTTCACCCCGGCGCGGGCCAGCGCGCAGGCCGGGCAGAAGCCGGAGGCGAGCTTGAGGTTGGATTCCGGGCAGTGCACCACCGACACGCCGCGTTCGGCGCACAGGTGGATCTCGCCTTCCGTCAGCTGGGTCATGTGCACGGCGATCAGGCGGTCGTTGATCAGGCCCATGCGGTCCAGGCGCGCGATCGGGCGCTGGCCATAGTCCTTGAGCGACTGTTCCACCTCCTGCGCGGTCTCGTGCAGGTGCAGGTGCACCGGCACGTCGAGCTGGTCGGACAGCATGCGCACGCGCTCGAAGTTGGCGTCGTTGACCGTGTAGGGCGCATGCGGCGCGAAGGCGGTGGCGATCAGCGGATCGTCGCGCCACTGGTCGTGGACCTGACCGGCGCGGTCGAAGTACTCGTCGTCGCTGCTGGCCCAGGCGGTGGGAAAGTCGATCACCGGCAGGCCGATGCGCGCGCGGAAGCCGTGGTGCTTGTAGGTGGCCGCCTGCACGTCGGGGAAGAAGTAGTTCTCGTTGACGCAGGTGGTGCCCCCGCGCAGCATCTCGGCGATGGCCAGGGTGATGCCGTCGGCGATGAACTCCGGCCCCATCACCGCGCCTTCCACCGGCCAGATGTGCTGCTGCAGCCAGACCTTGAGCGGCAGGTCGTCGGCGATGCCGCGCAGCAGCGTCATTGGGTTGTGGGTGTGGGCGTTGACCAGGCCCGGGATCAGCGCGCTTTCCGGCCGCTGCACGACCTGTCTGGCCGCGAAGCGGGTGCGGGCCTGCGCGATCGGCAGGATCGCCACGATCGCCCCGTCGGTGATGGCCACGGCGTGCTGTTCGAACACGACCGCGTGCGGCTCGACCGGCACCACGTAGCCGGCTTCGATCAACAGATCGCAGGGTTCAACGTCGGATGGATTCACTGAATGCCTTGGTCGGGGGAAAGAAGATCAGCCGGCCCTGCCCAGGACCAGGCGCCGGCCCAGGAACGAGGCGGGCCAGATCAGCGCGAAGAAGAACGCCGAGTACGGATTGGGCCACAGATAGGCCACCGGGATCGCCAGCAGGAACACCGCCATCGAGATCGTGTTGCGCACCAGGAACCAGCGCGCCTGCGCCGCGCCCAGCCGCGTGGCCAGCGACTCCTGCCGGGCCACCCATACGCGGGTGAGCAGGCCGAAGAAAGAGATGGTCGCCAGCACCACCGCATAGAAGGCGAAGCGCCCGGGCGAGGCGCTGGTGACCGACTCGGAATACTCGCGGGTGGCGAACGGCATCAGCGCCACGAACATCAGCTGCCACACCGTCCCCCACACCAGCCGGCCGCTGACGTGGCGCACGTGGCGCCAGGTCTGCATGTGGCCCATCCAGAAGGTGGCCGTGACCAGGAAGCTGACGAAGTAGGCGATGAACAGCGCCAGGGTATGGCCGTTCGCCGCACCCTCGCCCATGCGCTCGACCATTTCGGCGTCGGGCAGCTTGAGTTCGATGGCCAGCAGGGTGATGGCGATGGCGAAGACCGCATCGCTGAAGAACACCACCCGGTCGTGCGGGAACACGTCCGCACGCCCCACGCCTTCCTCCTGCTGCTCCTGCACCAAGCCAAGATCCTGCATGCGGCGCTCCCTGCGTGACGGTGGGATTACTTCACCCGGCTGACGTACTCGCCGGTGCGGGTGTCGACCTTGATGACCTCGTCGGTGCCCACGAACAGCGGCACGCGCACCACCGCCCCGGTCTCCAGGGTGGCCGGCTTACCGCCGGTGCCGGCGGTGTCGCCCTTCACGCCCGGGTCGGTCTCGGTGATCTTCAGCTCGACGAAGTTCGGCGGCGTGACCTGGATCGGGTTGCCGTTGAACAGGGTCACCACGCAGGCTTCCTCGCCCTTGAGCCACTTCTTGGCGTCGCCCACGCCGGCCTCGTCGGCCTGCACCTGCTCGAAGGTCTCCTGCTGCATGAAGTGCCAGTACTCGCCGTCGTTGTAGAGGTACTGCATGTCGGTATCGACCACGTCGGCGGCCTCGATCGCGTCGGTGCTCTTGAGGGTCAGCTCCTGCACGCGGCCCGAGCGGATCAGGCGGAAGCGCATGCGGGTGAAGGCCTGGCCCTTGCCGGGCTTGACGTAGTCGGTCTCGGTGATGATGGCGGGTTCGTTGTTGACCAGGATCTTCATCCCGTTCTTGACGTCGTTCATGCCGTAGGTGGCCATGGGCAAACTCCTGGAAATAAGACAACCCGCCGCCACGCGCGACCGGCCGGATACAATGGGGACGCCCTCCGCAACGGCGGGCGCATGCTTTCTTCAAACGCTCATGATACCTGCAGCACCTCTTCCCAGACAGCCGGCCCCTGCCGGCGCCGCGTCCCTGCAGCCCACCGGCTGGCAGCAGGCGCTGCGCCAGGCCGTGCGCGATCCGGCCGAGCTGCTGGCGCGGCTGGGCCTGGGCGAGGCCGCGCTGGGGGTGTCGCCGCAGGCGGCGGCGCAGTTCCCGCTGCTGGTGCCGGAAGGCTTCGTGGCCCGCATGCGCCACGGCGATCCGCACGATCCGCTGCTGCGCCAGGTCCTGCCGCTGGACGAGGAACTGCGCCTGCTGCCCGGCTTCGGCCTGGACGCGGTCGGCGACGCCGCCGCGCGCTCGGCCACCGGCGTGATCCAGAAGTACCAGGGCCGTGCCCTGATGGTGGCCACCGGCAGCTGCGCGATCCACTGCCGCTACTGCTTCCGCCGGCATTTCCCGTACGGCGAGGAGACCGCCGCGCGCCACCACTGGGCCGAGGCGATCGCCCGGGCGCGCGAGGATGCGAGCATCGACGAGGTGATCCTGTCCGGCGGCGATCCGCTGTCGCTGTCCACCGCCAAGCTGGCCGAACTGACCGACGCGCTGCGCCAGGTGCCGCACCTCAAGCGCCTGCGCATCCACAGCCGCCTGCCGGTGGTCCTGCCCGAACGGGTCGATGCCGCCCTGCTGCAGTGGCTGGGCGCCCTGCCCTGGCCGGTGGCCTTCGTCCTGCATGCCAACCACGCCAACGAGTTCGATGCCGGCGTCGATGCGGCCCTGGCCGCGCTGCGCGCCAGCGGCGCGACCCTGCTCAACCAGGCGGTGCTGCTGCGCGGGGTCAACGACAGTGTGGACGCGCTGGCGGCGCTGTCCGAGCGCGGTTTCTCCGCCGGCGTGCTGCCCTACTACCTGCACCAGCTCGACCGCGTGCAGGGCGTGGCCCACTTCGAGGTGGACGACGCCCGCGCGCTGACGCTGCACGCCGGCCTGGCCGCGCGCCTGTCCGGCTACCTGGTGCCGCGCCTGGTGCGCGAGATCCCCGGCGATACCGGCAAGCGCCCCCTGCGCTGAGGGCCGTCCCGGCGCGGAGGACGGGTTTCACGAATCCGCAAGCCGACCCGGGGACCAGGATGGACGCTGGTGTGACCATGCTGTATTAAACGCCGTCCCCCGCTCCAGGCCCGAAGCGTCATGCAGATCGGCAAAGACACGCCCGTGCGGCTGATGATCATCGACGACAGCGGCGAGGCGGCCGAGGGCGTGGTCAGCACCTTCCGCAACGACGGCATCGCCGTACGGCCGCTGCGGCCGCTGGACCCGGAGGAACTGGTCCAGCAGCTGGCCAGCCAGCCGGTGGACCTGATCCTGGTGGCCAAGACCGCGCAGACGATCCCGGTGTCCACGGTGCTGGCCCATGTCGCCGCCGGCGGCAAGGACATCCCGGTGGTGGTGATGATCGACGCCTCGAGCACGCCCTCGGTGGTGGACGACCTGATCAACGGCGCCAGCGCGGTGGCCGTGCGCTCGCGCCCGGACCACCTGATCAGCGTGCTGCGCGCCGAGTGGGAGGACCTGGAGGCCCGCCGCGGCCTGCGCCGCCTGGAAGCCCAGCTGCGCGAGACCGAGCGCCGCTGCGACGCCCTGATCGCCTCCTCGCGCGATCCGATCGCCTATGTGCACGAGGGCATGCACATCCGTGCCAACGATGCCTACCTGGAGATGTTCGGGTTCGCATCCTTCGAGGACATCGAGGGGCTGTCGCTGCTGGACCTGATCGCGCCCAAGGACGTGGAGGACTTCAAGCGGCTGCTCAAGCGCATCGGCAAGGGCGAGCCGCCGCCCCCGCGCTACGAATGCGAGGCGCGCTCGCTCGACGGCGAGGCCTTCCCGGCGGTGATGGAGTTCGCCACGGCCACCTACGAGGGCGAGGCCTGCGTGCAGGTGGTGTTCCGCCGCCGCGAGCTGGACACCGAGCTGGCGCGCGAGGTCGAGGACCTGCGCCAGCGCGACGTGGTCACCGGCCTGCTCAACCGTCCCACCTTCCTGCACGCGCTCGAGGACGCCGTGGCCCAGGTCGGGCAAGGCGAGCAGCAGTACGGCCTGCTCCTGGTCGAGCCGGACCACTACGCGCGGCTGCTGCCGGACATCGGCCTGGATTCGGCCGACGCGCTGATCGCGGCGATGGCCACGCGCTTTTCCAGCCTGATCGGCGAAGGCATGACCGCCGCCCGCTTCAGCGAACACGGGTTCGCCGTGCTGTGCCAGTGCAGCCATGCCGACACCGCCGTCCTGGCCGAGCGCCTGCGCGCGGGCTTCGCCGCGCACGTGTTCGAGATCGGCAACCGCGCCGTGACCGCCACCCTGAGCGTGGGCGGCGTGCAGATCGGCGAGAAGATCGCCAGCGTCAGCCAGGTGCTGGGGCGCGCCAGCGAGAACCTGCAGTCGGTCGCCGGCGTCGGCGGCAACGGCGTGCTGATCTTCGACCCGGCCGCGGTGGATCGCGCGGAGGCCGAGTACGCCCAGCGCGTACTGGACCTGGTGCGCGAGGCGCTGGCCGGCAGCGGCTTCGTCCTGCACTACCAACCGATCATCCCGCTGTTGGGGGAGCCGGGCGATTTCTACGAAGGCTTCCTGCGGCTGGACAACGGCAGCGGCGAGCGGATCAAGCCGGTGACCTTCCTGGCCATCGCCGAGGAGGCCGGCCTGCTGGCCGACATCGACCGCTGGGTGGTGACCGCCGCCATCGCCGCGCTGGCCGAACGCGAACGCGCCGGACGCCCCACCCGCATGATGGTCAAGATCAGCCAGGCCTCCTTTGGCGATACTCGCCTGGTGGACACCATCGCCCGCGAGCTGGCCGCCACCGGGCTGCCGGGCGAACGGCTCTGGCTGGAGACCACCGAGGCCAAGGTCTTCACCCACCTGCGCGCGGCGCAGGAACTGCTGCAGTCGGCCGCGCGGCTGGGCTGCAAGGTCGGGCTGGAACAGTTCGGCACGGGGCTGGACTCGTTCCAGCTGCTGGCCCACTTCACCCCGGCGTTCCTCAAGCTGGACCGGAGCTTCACCCAGGATCATGCGCGCGTGGCCGAGAGCCAGGACAAGATCCGCGAGATCACCGCGCACGCGCAGCGCGACGGCATCACCACCATCGCCGAGCACGTGCAGGACCCGGCAACGATGTCGCTGCTGTTCGGCGCCGGCCTGGACTACGTGGAAGGCTCCTTCATCGCCAATGCCATGCCGGAGATGAACTTCGACTTCAACGCCTAGCGCGTTCCCGGACCGCCGGATGCGAAAAGCCCGCCTTC
This sequence comes from Pseudoxanthomonas sp. X-1, assembly GCF_020042665.1. Classification (NCBI taxonomy): domain Bacteria; kingdom Pseudomonadati; phylum Pseudomonadota; class Gammaproteobacteria; order Lysobacterales; family Lysobacteraceae; genus Pseudoxanthomonas; species Pseudoxanthomonas sp. X-1. The sequence continues at coordinate 2,205,079 of NZ_CP083376.1, read as the reverse complement.
ATGGCGGGCTTTTCGTTGGAGCGCGTCGCGACCGACCGCCTTACATCACCGTGCTGGCGCGCTGCTGGACCTGGGCGGCACGCAGCGCGGCGATGCGCTCGGGCAGCGGCGGGTGGCTGAGGAACAGCTTCTTCAGGCCCTGCCCCATGCCGCCGGCGATGCCGAAGGCCTCCACCTGCGCCGGCAGCGTGCTGGTGCCGTGGTTGGCCTGCAGGCGCTCCAGCGCGGCGATCATCTTCTGCCGTCCGGCCAACGTGGCGCCGCCGTGGTCGGCGCGGAACTCGCGGCGACGCGAGAACCACATCGCGATCATCGTGGCGAACAGGCCCAGCACCATCTCCAGCACGAACACGATGATGTAGTAGGCGAAGCCGCGGCTGTTGCCCTCGCGGTTGCCCGACAGGTAGCTGTCGATCACGCCGCCGACCACGCGCGCCAGCACGATCACGAAGGTGTTGAGCACGCCCTGCAGCAGGGCCATGGTCACCATGTCACCGTTGGCGACGTGGCTGACCTCGTGGCCGAGCACGGCCTCGGCCTCGTCGCGGCTCATCTGCCGCAGCAGCCCCGTGGACACGGCCACGAGCGCGTTGTTGCGGTTGGCGCCGGTGGCGAAGGCGTTGATCTCAGGCGCCTCGTACACCGCCACCTCGGGCATGCCGATGCCCGCGGCCTGGGCCTGGCGACGCACGGTCTCCAGCAGCCACTGCTCGGCCTCGTTGCGCGGGGTCTCGATCACCATCGCGCCGGTGGTGCGCTTGGCTATCCACTTGGACATCAGCAGCGAGACAATCGAGCCGCCGAAGCCGAACAGCGCGGCCATCACCAGCAGGCCGGCCATGCTGGCCGAATTGACCCCGAGCAGGGACATCACAACGCTGGCCAGGGCCAGCACGGCCAGGTTGGTCAGCAGGAACAATGCGATGCGGGTGAACACGGTCGACTCCAGGGCAAAAAGAGAGAGGGGGAACGAGGCGAATCTTGTGGACGCCCCGGTTTGACTTCAAGCTGCCGGCTGACTGGTTGTTCAGCGATTGCGCGTCGATTTCGTCAATGTCATCAAGCCCCTACCGCGGCCGCTTTGCGCCCTCGCCCACCGGCCCGCTGCATGCCGGCTCGCTGCTGGCGGCATTCGGCAGCTGGCTGCTGGCCCGCCATGCCGGCGGTGCGTGGTGGGTGCGGATCGAGGATCTCGACCCGCCGCGCGAAGTCGCCGGCGCGGCGCAGGCACAGCTGGAACTGCTGGAAAAACTCGGCCTGCGCAGCGATGGGCCGGTGCGCTGGCAGCACACCCGCGGCCAGGCATACGCGGCCGCGCTCGAGCACCTGCTGGCGCGCGGGCTGGCCTTCGAATGCCACTGCAGCCGCGCCGACCTGGCGGCCAGCGGCGGGGTCCACCACCGGTGCGTGGCACGCGCGCGGCGGCCGGATCCGGCCATCCGCCTGCGCGTACCCGGTGACTGCATTGTCACCTTCGAGGACGGCCTGCAGGGCCCGCAGCGCCAGGAGGTCGGACGCGTGGTGGGCGACTTCGTCCTGCGCCGCGCCGATGGCCCCTGGGCCTACCAGTTGGCCGTGGTGGTGGACGATGCCGACCAGGGCATGACCGATGTCGTGCGCGGCGCCGACCTGCTCGACTCCACGCCGCGCCAGATCCTGCTGCAGCGTGCGCTCGGCCTGCCCACGCCGCGCTATCTGCACCTGCCCGTGCTGCTGGATGCGCAGGGGCGCAAGCTGTCCAAGTCGGACGGCGCGCAGCCGCTGGATGCCGACGACGGTCTGGCCGCCCTACGCTCGGCCTGGGCCCAGCTGGGCCAGCCGGCGCACCTGCTGGACGGCGCCGATACGGTGGACACGCTGCTGCATGCGGCGCAGCATGGCTTCGACCCGGCGCGGCTGCCGGCCGCGCCTGGAATTCATGCTGCACCGCACAACAAAAATGCTGCAGGTGCTGACTAGAATCGCCAGCCCTCGCCTCCTTCGATGCGCTCCTCCATGACTCCTCGCGTTGCACTGGTCACCGGCGGTACCGGCGGCATCGGCACGGCCATCTGCCGCAAGCTCGCGGGTCTGGGCCATCGGGTGGCCACCAACTATCGCGATCCGGTGCGCGCCCGCGACTGGCAGCAGCGCATGGCCGCCGAAGGCGTGGACATCGCCCTGGTGCAGGGCGACGTGCGCTATCCGGGGCAGGCCCAGGCCATGGTGGACGAGGTCGCCGCCACGCTGGGCCCGATCGACATCCTGATCAACAACGCCGGCATCACCCGCGACACCACCTTCCACAAGATGGACGCAGCGCAGTGGAACGAGGTGATCGACACCAATCTGTCCTCGGTGTTCAACATGACCCGTCCGGTGATCGGCGGCATGCGCACGCGGCGCTGGGGGCGGATCGTGCAGATCAGCTCGATCAACGGCCAGAAGGGCCAGTACGGCCAGGCCAACTACGCCGCGGCCAAGGCCGGCATGCACGGCTTCACCATCTCCCTGGCGCAGGAGAACGCGCAGTTCGGCATCACCGTCAATACCGTCTCGCCGGGCTACATCGCCACCGAGATGGTGATGGCCGTGCCCGAGGAGATCCGCAACAAGATCGTGGCCCAGATCCCGACCGGGCGCCTGGGCTCACCCGAGGACATCGCCTACGCGGTGGCCTTCTTCGTGGCCGAGGAGGCGGCCTGGATCACCGGCGCCAATCTCTCGGCCAACGGTGGTCAGTACATGGGCTGGTAAGCCGCGCTGACGCGCGTCTGCGCGGGGGCATGCACAGCTGTGCAGATCCTGCCGGTCCAGACCCGAAACGCTCCCAAAGTATGGTTGCGCCGCAAAAAACCCGGGCGCATGCTCCGCGCACATTGATTGAGGTGACTGCTCCATGGCTGCGATCCGGATCATCAAGAAGTACCCCAACCGTCGTCTCTACGACACCGAAATCTCCAGCTACATCACCATCGAGGACGTGCGCCAGCTCATCGTCGACGGCGAGGAGTTCGAGGTGCGCGACGCCAAGAGCGGCGAGGACCTGACCCGCCTGGTGCTGCTGCAGATCATCAGCGACCAGGAGCAGGACGGCGAGCCGCTGCTGTCGACCCAGCTGCTGAGCCAGATCATCCGTTTCTACGGCGACTCGCTGCAGGGCTTCATGGGCAACTACCTGGAGCGCTCGATGCAGATGTTCATGGACCAGCAGGCGCAGTTCCGCCAGCAGATGGGCAACCTGCTGGGGCAGACGCCGTGGGCGATGATGAACCAGCTCACCGAGCGCAACCTGGAGATCTGGCAGGACTTCCAGCGCAACCTCACCAGCGGCCTGACCCGCGGCCCCGCCCCGCGTCCCACCTCCACGTCCGGCACGGGCACCGGCAAGGAAGCGCCGACGCGCGAGACCGCAAGCAAGTCGACCCGCCGCTGAGCGCGGCGACCGTGCCATCGCGTGGGCCAGCGCGACGCCGCCGGCCCAAGCGACCGCAGCATCGATCGTGCACACAACGCATGCTGCGCAGCAAAGGCGCCCTCCAGAGCGGTACGCCGCTGTCCGACGAGCCCAAGCACGCGTGTCCTGACGGATTTCCCCGCAAGCCACCGGCCGCAAGGGCGGGCGCGACGCGGACCTGGCCGCAGGCGCGGGGAGTATCCTTGCGCCCCTGTACCGCAACCACCGCATCTCCATGACGCACCGCATCGCACTGGTGACCGGCGGCATCGGCGGCCTGGGCACGGCGATCTGCCGCGCCCTGTCCGAGGCCGGCCACACCGTCGTCGCCACCGACCTGCCGGCCGAGCCGGCGCGCCTCGAGGCCTTCCGGGCCGCCACCGGCGGCCGCGTGGCCTTCGAACCGGCCGACGTCGGTGACGACGCGCAGTGCGCGCAGCTGATCGCCCGCGTCCAGGCCACGCACGGCGCGCTGGACATCCTGGTCAACAACGCCGGCATCACCCGCGATGCGACCCTGCGCAAGATGGACCGGGCGCAGTGGAACGCGGTCCTGCAGGTCAACCTGACCAGCGCCTTCCAGCTGTGCCACCACGCCATCGCCGGCATGGTCGAGCGCGGCCACGGCCGCATCGTCAACATCAGCTCGGTCAGCGGCCAGACCGGGAACTTCGGCCAGGCCAACTACGCGGCGGCCAAGGCCGGCCTGCACGGGCTGACCATGTCGCTGGCGCGCGAGGTCGCGGCCAAGGGCGTCACGGTCAACAGCGTGTCTCCCGGCTACGTGCGCACGCCGATGACCGCCGCCATGCCGGCCGAGGTCCTGCAGCGCACCTCGGCCCAGGTGCCGGTCGGCCGGCTGGGCGAGCCGGAGGACATCGCCCGCGCGGTGCGCTTCCTGGCCGAGGATGCGGCCGGTTACATCACCGGCGCCAACCTGCCGGTCAACGGCGGCCTGTACATGAGTTTCTGACGCCGGCGCGCTACAGCGGCTGGTCGCTCGCCGGCTGGCCGCCGCAGTAGCGGGCGCGGAACTGCTCGGCCTCGGGCATCAGCTGCTGCAGGCGGGCGATGCGGTTGGACGGGTCCGGGTGGGTGGAGGCGAACTCCGGCGGACGCTGGCCGCCGCCCAGCTGCGACATGCGCTCCCACAGCGGAATGGCCTGCTGCGGGTCGTAGCAGGCCGCCGCGGCCAGCATCAGCCCGACCTCGTCGGCCTGCGATTCGTGGTTGCGGCCGTACGGCAGTACCACGCCGTACTGCACGCCGGCGCCCAGCGCGGCCATGGTCTGCTGGTCCATGCCCGACATGCCGGCCGCGACCTGCCCCATCTGCACCAGCTTCTGCTGGGCCATGCGCTGGGAGCTGTGGCGCAGCAGCGCGTGGGCGATCTCGTGGCCCATCACCACCGCCAGCGCATCGCGGGTCTGCGCGATCGGGAACAGGCCGGTGTAGACCGCGATCTTGCCGCCCGGCAGGCAGAACGCATTGGCCTCGTCCGAGCGCAGCACGCTGACCTGCCAGTCGTAGCCGGACAGGTCCGGGACCGGCTGGTTGTGCTGCTTGGCCAGGTCTTGGGCCACCTGTGGCACGCGCGCGATCAGGCGCTGGGCGATGTTCGCGACCTCCTGGCTGGTCGGGTCGCTGGCCGGCAGCAGCGCCCCCTGCTGGCGCGCCTCGCCCAGCACCTGCTGGTAGGCCTGCACGCCCAGCTCGGATTCCTCGCTGGGCGTGGCGCCGTAGTGCGCGTCCTCACCGGTGTAGGGATCGGTCTGGCGGCTGGAGAACCACTGGAACGCCGCGTAGCCGGCGAACAGCAGCAGGATCCACCAGCGGATCCCGAATCCGCGCCGCCGCTGCATGCCCCCATTGTCGTAAGCCGCATTCATGCCTTGATCCTTGTCAGATGCCACGCACCACGCGGAAGCCTACCCGCGCACTGGTCATGTCCGAGTCCTGCGAGGAGCGCCACGCCGCCCTTGCCTGCTGCGGCGACGAGGCCCATCCTCCGCCCCGCACCACCCGCGCCCGGCAGCCGGGATTGAACCACGCCGCACCGTCGCCCGGCGCGCGCCGGAAGCTGGCATGCCAGCAGTCTGCGACCCATTCGCCGATGTTGCTGCCGACGTCGTACAGGCCCCAGGCATTGGGCTTGAACGTGGCCACCGGCGCCGGCCCCCACCAGCCATCGCCGTAGCCGACGAAGGCGTTGCCCCAATGGCGCCCGCTGGGCGAGACGTCGTTACCGCCGGTCAGGTTGCCCACGCCCGCGGGCGGCGGCGTCGAACTGCCCCACGGATAGCGCCCCTGGCTGCCGGCGCGCAGGATGTACTCGAACTCGGCCTCCGAGGCCAGGCGGTAGGCATGCCCGGTCTGCTCGGCCAGCCAGTCGGCGTAGGCCTCGGCATCGCGCACGCTGACGTGCAGCACGGGCATGTCGTCGGCCGCCTTGGCCCCGGCGTAGTCGGACTGCCAGTCCACGCCGCTGCGGCGCACGAAGTTGCCGCTGCGCTCGTCGTAGACGATTGAATGCCCGCGCCGCGTCGCCCGCGGCCGGTACTGGGTCGCCTGCACGAATCGCCGGTACTGGCCCACCGTCACCGCCGTGCGCGAGACGGCGAAGCCGCGGTCGAAGCGCACGTAATGCGCCGGCTGCTCGGCATCGGACGCGCCCGGCTCGTCCTCGTCCGCGCCCATGCGGAAGGCACCGTGCGGCACCACCACCATCACCGGCGTGCGGCCGCCGCCGGACATGGCGTCGGTGAAGGTCTGGCCAGGCCGGAACAGGCCGTAGTGCGTGGCCAGGTCGATGCGCTGGCGCAGGTCGGCGGCCACCGGATCGCCCGGGCGGGCGATGCGCAGGGCCGCCTCCAGCTTCTGCCGCGCGTCCTTCAGGCCCAGCGGCGAGACCAGGTCGTCCACGCCGGCATCGCGCAGCGCGGCGATCTGCCGGGTGCGCTCGCCTTCGATGCGCGCGTAGCCGTCCTTGACCGTCTGCGCCTCGTCGCGCAGGCCGTTGGCGAAGCCCATCCAGCGGGCTGCGCCGTCGAAGTCGCCGGCGCGCGCGGCGTCCTCGGCGCGGCGGATGAAGGCGCTCTCCGTCGCCGCCATGCCCTGCAGGGCGCGGGGCTGGTCCGGCGCCTGCGCCAGCACGGCGCGGAAGGTGGTCAGCGCGCCGTCCTTGCCCTCTTCTCCCAGCAGGCCCTGGCGCAGCTGGCTCTCGCCGGTGGCGTTGAGCCGGGCCAGCTGCTCGGCCAGATCGACCTGCTCCAGATAGGGTTCGGCGCGCGGATCGTGCGCCAGCACCGTGCGCACCACCGCGGCGATGCGCACCGCGCTCGCCAGCGCGTCGGGATCGTCCTGGGCCGCGGCCACCGCGCGCCGGCCCTGCGCCAGCAGCGCGGTGCCGGCGTTGGCCAGGCCGCGCCTGGCGACGGCGTCGTCGGGATCCAGGCGCAGCAGCGCCAGGTACAGCGGGATGGCGTCGCGCGGCTGTTCGAACAGATCGCCGGCGCGCAGCGCGGCAGCGGCATCCCGGCGCGCCTGGCGCACCCGGTCCGGTTCCAGCGCCAGCGCGGGCGGCGACCAGTTCAGCGCGGCATCGCCGCTGCTGTCGCTGATGGTGACGCTGGGCGTGCGCGCCGGCGCCTGGTCGGCCGCGGGCGCCGGGCTGGCCACGGGCGTGGCCGGCCGCGCCGCGGGCTCGGGCGCGCGCGCGCAAGCTGTCAGCAGCAGCGCCAGCAGCGCCGGGGCGAATCGCCGCAAGGTTCCTCCCGTCATGATCCAAAGGCGGCCGATGGCCGGGGACGTTAGGCTATTGTCGCCCCAAGCGCGCCAAGGCGTGTGCAAGCGCGCGACGGGGCGCCCCCTGGTTCCCAACCTCGAGACCCGCGTGCCCCTCTGGATCGACACCCCCGACGCGCTGCGAGCGCACCTGCAGCAGCTGCCCGCCTGGGTGGGCCTGGACACCGAATTCATCCGCGAGAAGACCTTCTGGCCGCAGCTGGCCCTGGTCCAGATCGCTATCGGCGACACCATCCTGCTGGTCGATCCGCTGGTGCCCGGCATGCCGCAGGCCCTGGCGCCGCTGCTGACCGACGCGCGCGTGGTCAAGGTGATGCACAGCGCCAGCGAAGACCTGATCGCGCTGCGCTGCGCCTGCGGCGTGCTGCCCTCGCCGCTGTTCGACACGCAGATCGCCGCGGCGCTGGCAGGCATCGGCGGCGGCATGGGCTACCAGAAGCTGGTGGCGCAGATCACCGGGGTGACGCTGGCCAAGGGCGAGACGCGTTCGGACTGGCTCAAGCGTCCGCTCAGCGCCGCGCAGCTGGAGTACGCCGCCGACGACGTGGTCCACCTGGGCGCGCTGTATGCGGCGCTGACCGACAAGCTGCAGGCGCTGGGCCGGCTGGACTGGCTGCAGGCCGACGGCGCGCGGCTCGTCGCCCAGGGCGAGGACGATGGCGGCGAACGCTGGCCGCATCTGGCGCTGCGCAGCGCGCAGTTCCTCGATGCCCCCGCACAGCACCGCCTGCTGCGCCTGCTGCGCTGGCGCGAGGCGCAGGCCCGCGCCAGCGACCGCCCCAAGAGCTGGATCCTGGACAACGAACTGGCCGTCACCCTGGCGCGCACGCCGATGGCCTCGCGCGAGGCGCTGGTCGACTGGCTCGAGCGCCAGCCCAAGTCGCCGCGCAAGCTCGCCGACACGCTCTGGCAGGCCCTGTCCACGCCGCTGCCGGACGAGGCCGACGCCCCGCTTGCCAAAAACGGCGACCAGGACAAGCAGCGCCTGAAGAAGTTGCAGGACGCGGTGGCCGCGCATTCGGCCGCGCTCGGTCTGCCCGATGGCATCCTCGCCTCGCGCCGCTGGCTGGAGATGCTCATGGAGCACGGCCAGTGGCCGGCCGCCCTGGAAGGCTGGCGCCGGGCCCAGCTCGAACCGGTGCTGGCACCGCTGCTGGCCGCGCCCCGCGCCTGACGCCAGGCCTTAGGTCGCCGCTATCGCGACGGCAGGGGAAACGCTAGGCTACGACGTCTCCAGACCGGTTCATCGCCCGCGCGGCTTCGTGGCGCGAATGCGGGCACGGCGCGGGACATTCCCCAGTCGCCCGTCTCGGAGAAGCTGATGTCCCGGTTGCACCGTCCTGCCCTGTTCGCCAGCGCCGCGCTGCTGCTGTCCACCCTGCTGGCCACGCCCCTGCTGCTGGCCCAGCAGAAGCCCGAACCGGATCGCCCCGCCCATTTCGTCGTCCCCGAGGATCCCGATGCGGACTTCATCCGCCGCGTGGTCGAGATCCCGATGCGCGACGGCGTCAAGCTGCACACCGTCATCCTGGTCCCCAAGGGCGCCCACCGCGCGCCGATGCTGCTCACGCGCACGCCCTACGACGCCGACGGCATGACCACGCTGGCCAAGAGCGATCGCCTGGCCGCCGTGCTGCAGGGCTACGACAACTTCCCCGAGCTGTTCAACAAGCACGGCTACATCCGCGTGGTCCAGGACATCCGCGGCAAGTACGGTTCGGAAGGCGACTACGTCATGAACCGGCCGCAGATCGGCCCGCTCAACGACAGCGACGTCGACCATTCCACCGACACCTGGGACACCATCGACTGGCTGTCCAAGAACGTGCCCGAGTCCAACGGCAAGGTCGGCATCCTGGGCATCTCCTACGACGGCTTCACCAGCCTGATGGCGCTGTTCCATCCGCATCCGGCGCTGAAGGTGGCCATCCCGATGAACCCGATGGTCGACGGCTGGCGCGGCGACGACTGGTTCCACAACGGCGCCTTCCGCCAGACCAACCTGCCCTACATCTACGAACAGGTGGCCACCCGCGGCAACACGATCCACTGGATCCAGTCCGATGCCGACGACTACGACTTCTACCTCAAGGGCGGCGCCGCCGGCCTGATCGGCAAGCGGCGCGGCATGGACCAGCTCGGCTTCTTCCGCAAGCTGCTGGCGCATCCGGCCTACGATGCCTTCTGGCAGGAGCAGGCGGTGGACAAGCTGCTCGCGAAGGAGCCGCTGACCGTGCCGGTGATGCTGGTGCATGGCCTGTGGGACCAGGAGGACATCTACGGCGACATGGCCGTGTACGCAGCGCTGGAACCCAAGGACACGCGCAACGACAAGGTGTTCCTGGTGATGGGCCCCTGGAACCACGGTGGCCAGCGCGAGGACGGCACCCATCTGGGCGAGATCAAGTTCGGTACCGACACCGCGGCGACCTTCCGCCGCGAGGTGCTGCGCCCGTTCCTGGATCACTACCTGATGGACGACGCGCCGCCGATGCAGGTCTCGCCGGTCACCATCTATCGCACCGGCGAGAACCGCTGGGAGCACCTGAAGTCCTGGCCACAGGGCTGCGCCTCGGGCTGCCGCATCAGCGAACAGCCGCTGTACCTGAAGGACGAGGGCACGGCCGGGTTCACCGCGCAGGCCGCGGCCGGCAGCGACGAGTACGTGTCCGATCCGTCCAACCCGGTGCCGTTCCTGCCCAGGCCGCTGCCGGCCACCGGCTATGACGACAATCCCTGGCCGAGCTGGCTGGTCAGCGACCAGCGCCTGGCCGCGGCGCGCCCGGACGTGCTGACCTTCGTCACCGATGCGCTGGACGCGCCGCTGCGCATCAGCGGCACGCCGAAGGTGGACCTGCGCCTGTCCACCACCGGCAGCGACGGCGATTTCGTGGTCAAGCTGGTCGACGTCTACCCCGACGTGGTGCCGGACGATCCGAAGCTGGGCGGCTACCAGCTGATGGTCTCGGCCGACATCCTGCGCGGGCGCTACCGCGAGAGCCTGGAACATCCCAGCGCGATCCCGTCCAACACGACCGTGCCGATCCGCTTCGACCTGCCCGTGGCCAACCACACCTTCCTGCCCGGTCACCGGATCATGGTGCAGGTGCAGTCGAGCTGGTTCCCCCTGTACGACCTCAATCCGCAGACCTTCGTGCCCAACATCTTCCTGGCCCAGCCCAAGGACTACCGCGAGGCCACCGTCAGCGTGAAGCTGGGCGGCGATCAGGCCAGCGCCGTGCTGTTGCCGGTGGTCAGCGGCATCAAGTGAGCCGCGAGGCGGCGTCGGTTCGACGCCGCCTTGCCCTGGCGCACGCCGACGCTAGCATCTGCCGCATGTCTTCCGATGTTCCGCCCGAGACGGCCGCCCGGCCGCTGCGCATCGATCCGGGCCTGCGCCTGGACCAGGACGACCTGAGGATCCTGCAGATCCTCTCGCGCCAGGCGCGCGTGACCAAGTCCACCCTGGCCAGCGAGATCGGCCTGTCGATCACGCCCACCTGGGAGCGCGTGCGCAAGCTGGAGGCCGCCGGCCTGATCCGCGGCTACCGCGCGGTGATCGACTGGCAGCGCCTGTTCAAGACCAGCCAGGTGCTGGTGCAGATCGTGCTGGGCCAGCACACCGCCACCTCGATGCGCACCTTCGCCCAGCGCATGGCCGACGCCCCGGAAGTGGCGTTCTGCTACGCCACCGGCGGCGGCATCGACTACATCGCCATGATCGAGTGCAGCGACATCGCCCAGTACCAGGCCTTCATGGAGCAGCTGCTGGGCGAGGACCTGGGCATCGCGCGCTACTCCACCTACGTGGTCACCAAGGCCATCCGCGCCCCGGGCGAGCGGCCCCTGCCCGCCCTGGACCTGCCACGGGACAGCTGAGCGCCGGCTTGGCGCGCGTTCGGCCCGCGCAAGGACGCCTTCCGCGCCGTCGCCCGGCGATCGCACGCGGACCGGTTGGCAATCCGCAGGCGCATCGCTAGAATGGCGCTCCCCTTGGGGCCATAGCTCAGCTGGGAGAGCGCGTCGTTCGCAATGACGAGGTCGGGAGTTCGATCCTCCCTGGCTCCACCAAGTTTCAAGAAAAAGCCCGCCATCGGCGGGCTTTTTCGTTGCGCGGGTTCCGGGCTCAGAGCGCGATCGGGCGCAGCTTGCCCTGATGCAGTTCCAGCGTGCGGTCCAGGCGGGCGGCCAGGCCGCGGTCGTGGGTCACCAGGACCAGACTGGTGCGCTGGGCGCGGTTGAGGTCCAGCATCAGCGAGAACACGGTCTCGGCGGTCTTGTCGTCCAGGTTGCCGGTGGGCTCGTCGCCCAGCACGCAGCCGGGGTTGTTGACCAGCGCCCGGGCCACGGCCGCACGCTGGCGCTCACCGCCGGAGAGCTCGCCCGGCTTGTGTTCCAGGCGATGGCCCAGGCCGACGTGCTCGAGCAGCGTGGTCGCGCGCTGGCGCGCCTCGCCCAGGTCGCCGCCACCCAGCGCCACCGGCATCATCACGTTCTCCAGCGCGGTGAACTCGGGCAGCAGGTGATGGAACTGGTAGACGAAGCCCAGCGCCCGGTTGCGCAGCTTGCCGCGCGCCGCGTTGGACAGGCCCGACATCTTCTGCCCGGCGACGAAGACCTCACCCGAAGTCGGCGTGTCCAGGCCGCCCAGCAGATGCAGCAGCGTGCTCTTGCCGGCGCCGGAGGCACCGACGATGGCCACGGTCTCGCCGGCCTGCACGTCCAGATCCAGGCCGTCGAAGACCGGCGTCTTCATCCTGCCCTCGGCATAGGTCTTGGCCAGCGCCTGCGCGCGGATCACGCTGCTGTCTTGCATCGGCTTACTCATAGCGCAGGGCCTCGGCCGGGTCGGTGCGCGCCGCGCGCCAGGCCGGATACAGCGTGGCCAGGAAACTCATGCTCAGCGCGACCAGGGCGATCACCACGATCTCGTGCGGGTTGAGCACGTACGGCAGGCCGGTGATGTAGTACACGTCCGACGGCAGCAGGACCACGTGGAAGGTGTGTTCGATCAGCTCCAGGATGCGCTCCAGGTTCATGGTCAGCACGATGCCGCTGATCACGCCGACCACGGTGCCGATCACGCCGATCAGCGAGCCCTGCACCATGAAGACCTGCATCACCCCGCGCGGGGTCAGGCCCAGCGTGCGCAGGATGGCGATGTCGGCCTGTTTGTCGGTCACCAGCATCACCTGAGAATTGACCAGGGTAAAGGCGCCCATGAGGATGATCAGCGACAGCAGTACGCCCATCACCGTCTTCTCCATCTTCAACGACTGGTAGAGGTTGGCGTTGTCGCTAGTCCAGTCGCTAATGCGGTACGGATAGGGGCTGACCTCCTGCAGGCGCCGGGCCAGGTCGCGCGCGACGTCGTAAGCCTGGTCCATGTCGTGCAGCATCAGGCGCACGCCCGTGACGCCCTCGCCCATGCGCTTGAGCCGCTGCAGGTCCTGCATGTCGACGAAGGCCATGCCCTTGTCGATGTCGTTGTAGCCCACGGTGAAGATGCCGGTGACGGTGAAGCGCTTGGTCTGCGGCAAAGCGCCGACGATCGTGCTCTGCACGTCGCTGGTCAGCACGTTGACCTTGTCGCCCACGCGCACGTTCAACCATTGCGCCAGCTCGCTGCCCAGAAGGATGTTGAACTTGCCGGGCTGCAGCGAATCGACCGAGCCCTGGTCCATCTTCCTGGCCAGGACGGAGACGTGCGCTTCCTGATCGGGCACGATGCCGCGCACCACCGCCGGCATGTTCTGGGTGGCGTTGCCGGCGATCAGGCCCTCGCCATCCACGTAGGGCGCCGCCCCCGCCACGCGCGGGTCCTCCATCGCCAGCCTCACGGCCGTCTGCCACTGCTGCATCGGCTCGCCGGTCGAGGACACGGTGGCGTGCGCGGTCATCTGCAGCAGACGGTCGCGGATCTCGCGCTGGAACCCGCTCATCACCGACAGCGTGGTGATCAGCACCATCACGCCGAGCGCGATGCCGATGATCGAGGCCATCGAGATGAAGGAGATGAAGCCGTTGCGTCGCTTGGCGCGCAGGTAGCGCAGGCCGATGGCGACCGGGATGGGTTTGAACATTGCGGCCTGCGGTGAGGTGGACCAGGCCGTCGCGGGCCTGGCGGTGCGCTATGGTGCCATCGCCGCGCCGCGCGCGGAAACGGCCAGCCCCTCGGCGGCCAGACGCAGTTCACGTCGTGCGCGCGTATCCAGCGTGTCCGGCCACCAGGCCAGGTGACCGTGCCGGCCGGCGGCATCACGCCACGCCAGGAACGCCAGCGGGCCGCGCCACTGGACCTCGCATCCTGTCAGCACCACCCCTTCCAGCGTCGGTGCCCCTTCACCGGCGGGAATGACCAGCCGCCGCCGCGGCAGGCGCAGGTAGCGCCGCAACGACAGGATGGTCTGGGCCGCGGCGCAGGGCGCAAGCAGCGCGATCGCCCAGCCCGGCAGGCCGCTGGCCAGCACCGCGCAGACCGCGAGCAGGCCGATGATCGCCAGCATCGCGCCGAGCAGGCGCGAGGGGCGCCACTCAAGCCGGCAGCTGGCGGATGCGTTCCATGAGCTGGGCGAGCGCGGCATCGGGGCATTCCTCATAGCCCATGAACCAGCGCCAGAGCTTATCGTCCTCGCATTCGAGCAGCGCTAGGAAAACCGCCCGCTGTTGTTCGGAATCGTCCTGCCAGGCGTGGTCCAGGTAGCGCTCGAACAGCTGATCCAGCTCTCGCATGCCCCGCCGGCTGCGCCAGCGCAGGCGCTTGATCACCGGGTCGAAAGCGGGGTCGGAGGCGTCGCTCATGGGCGTATCCAGTTCGTTGAAAGCAAAACGCCCTCCATCGGAGGGCGCCGTGCGTGCTGCGGTCGGAGCGATCAGGCCGCGCGGGCCAGCATCAGCTTCTTGATTTCGGCGATCGCCTTGGCCGGGTTCAGGCCCTTCGGGCAGGTGCGCGCGCAGTTCATGATGGTGTGGCAGCGGTAGAGCTTGAACGGGTCTTCCAGATCGTCCAGGCGCGCACCGGTGTCCTCATCGCGCGAGTCGATGATCCAGCGGTAGGCCTGCAGCAGGATCGCCGGGCCCAGGTAGCGCTCGCCGTTCCACCAGTAGCTCGGGCAGCTGGTCGAGCAGCACGCACACAGGATGCATTCGTACAGGCCGTCGATCTTCTTGCGGTCCTCGGGCGACTGCAGGCGCTCGCGGTCCGGCGCCGGGCTCTGCGTGCGCAGCCACGGCTTGATCGAGGCGTACTGCGCATAGAAATGGGTCAGGTCCGGCACCAGGTCCTTGACCACGTCCATGTGCGGCAGCGGATAGATCGGCACCTCGCCGCGGCCGCAGTCCTCGATGGCCTTGGTGCAGGCCAGCGTATTGGTGCCGCTGATGTTCATCGCGCACGAGCCGCAGATGCCCTCGCGGCAGGAGCGGCGGAAGGTCAGGGTCGGGTCGATCTCGTTCTTGATCTTGATCAGCGCGTCCAGGACCATCGGGCCGCACTTGTCCAGGTCCACCTCGTAGGTGTCGGTGCGCGGGTTCTGGTCGTCGTCCGGACTCCAGCGGTAGATCTTGAAGGTGCGCGTGTTCTTGGCGCCCTTGGCGGGGAAATGCTTGCCCTTGCCGATCTTGGAATTCTTGGGGAGTGCGAACTCAGCCATGGCTTTAAAATCCGGGAATGGGGATTAGGGATTGGGGGGGGGGTTGAGAGCAGGAAGCGAAACGTTTTCGAATCCCGTATCACCAATCCCCAATCCCGGCTCTGGTCAGTAAACGCGCGGCTTCGGCGGGACCACGTCCACGTCCTTGGTGAGCGTGTACATGTGCACCGGACGGTAGTCGAAGCTGCACTTGCCCTGCTCGTCGACATTGACCAGCGTGTGCTTCTGCCAGTTGACGTCGTCGCGCTCGGGGTAGTCCTCGTGCGCATGCGCGCCGCGGCTCTCGTGGCGCTGTTCGGCCGAGTTGATCGTGGCCACCGCATTGAGCAGCAGGTTGTTGAGCTCGTAGGTCTCGATCAGGTCCGAGTTCCACACCAGCGAACGGTCGGAGACCTTCACGTCCTGGAAGCTGTCGAACACCTTGGCCATCTTCTCGCAGCCCTCGGCCAGCGTCTTGCTGGTGCGGAACACGGCCGCGTCGGCCTGCATCGTGCGCTGCATGTTGTCGCGGATGACCGAGGTCGGCGTGTCGCCATTGGCGTGGCGCAGCTTGTCCAGCAGGCCCAGCGCCTTATCGCAGGCGTCCGACGGCAGGGTCTTGTGCGACTGGTTGGGCCGGATCGTCTCGGCGCAGCGGTTGGCCACCGCGCGACCGAACACCACCAGGTCCAGCAGCGAGTTGGAACCCAGGCGGTTGGCGCCATGCACCGACACGCAGGCCGCCTCGCCGATGGCGTACAGGCCGGGCACCACCGCGTCCGGGTCGTCGCCGACCTTGCGCACCACTTCGCCGTGGTAGTTGGTCGGGATGCCGCCCATGTTGTAGTGCACGGTCGGCAGCACCGGGATCGGCTCCTTGGACACGTCCACACCGGCGAAGATGCGCGCGCTCTCGGCGATGCCGGGCAGCTTCTCGTGGATGACTTCCGGGCCCAGGTGGGTCAGGTCGAGCAGGATGTGGTCCTTGTGCTCGCCCACGCCGCGGCCCTCGCGGATCTCGATGGTCATCGAGCGCGCCACGACGTCGCGCGAGGCCAGGTCCTTGTAGTGCGGCGCGTAGCGCTCCATGAAGCGCTCGCCGCTGGAGTTGCGCAGGATGCCGCCTTCGCCGCGCACGCCCTCGGTGATCAGGCAGCCCGCGCCGTAGATGCCGGTCGGATGGAACTGCACGAACTCCATGTCCTGCATCGGCAGGCCGGCGCGCATGGCCAGACCGCCGCCGTCACCGGTGCAGGTATGGGCCGAGGTGGCGCTGAAGTAGGCGCGGCCGTAGCCGCCGGTGGCCAGCACCACGCCATGGGCGCGGAACAGGTGCAGCGTGCCTTCGGCCATGTCCAGGGCCAGCACACCGCGGCACACGCCCTCCTCGTCGAAGATCAGGTCGAGCGCGAAGTACTCGATCATGAAGCGCGCGTTGTGCGCCAGCGACTGCTGGTACAGCGTGTGCAGCATGGCATGGCCGGTGCGGTCGGCCGCCGCGCAGGTGCGCTGCGCCGCCGGGCCCTCGCCGTACTTGGTGGTCATGCCGCCGAACGGGCGCTGGTAGATCTTGCCCGCCTCGGTGCGCGAGAACGGCACGCCGTAGTGCTCCAGCTCGATGATCGCCGGAATCGCCTCGCGCACCATGTACTCGATGGCGTCCTGGTCGCCCAGCCAGTCCGAGCCCTTGATGGTGTCGTAGAAGTGGTAGCGCCAATCGTCCTCGCCCATGTTGCCGAGCGCGGCGGAGATGCCGCCCTGCGCGGCCACGGTGTGCGAACGGGTCGGGAACACCTTGGTCAGGCAGACCGTGGACAGGCCCTTGGCGGCCAGGCCGAAGGTGGCGCGCAGGCCCGCGCCGCCGGCGCCGACCACGACCATGTCGTATTTGTGTTCGGTGATCTTGTATGCGGAAGACATGGCGGCGTTAGTTCCCCAGAGCGATGCGGACCACGGCGAACACGCTGGCCAGCGCACCGAGGAAGCAGACGAAACGGACCAGCAGCTGCGACACGAAGGCCGTCAGCGGGGTATGCACGTAATCCTCCAGGATCACCTGGAGGCCCAGCTGCGCGTGCCAGAACGTCGCGATCAGGAAGGCCACCATGAGCGTGGCGTTCCACGGCCGGGCGATGGCGTCGGTGGCGGCCAGGTAGTCGGCGTGGATCAGGCCGATCACGAAATAGACGAACCACAGCCCTAGGAAGATCAGGGCCACCGCGGTATAGCGCTGCACCACCCAGTGGTGCAGGCCCGCGTGCGCCGAGCCCAGGCCCTTGGCCTGCTTGAGCGGGTTGCGGAAACTCATGCCACACCTCCCTTGGCCAGCACACCGCCCCAGATCAGCACCGCCAGGACCAGGCTACCGGCGCTGACCAGCCAGCCGTTGCGCACGAACGCCGCGACCGCATAGCCCAGGCCGCCGTCCTGCGCCAGGTGGCGGATGCCGTTGAGCAGGTGATAGGTGAAGGCCCAGGTCCACAGGAACAGGAAGACCAGCCCGTACCAGCTGCCCGCCTGGGCCGAGATCCAGGCCCACGCGTCGGGGCCGGAAGCCAGCGAGACCAGTGCTGCGGCGATCAGCAGAGCGCCGAGGGACAGGATGATGCCGGTGGCGCGATGCAGGATGGACGTGGCCATCTGGATCTGCCAGCGATACACCTGCAGGTGCGGGGAAAGCGGACGTTGACGTGTCGCCATTGGATTGGCTCTTAGTCTCGGCTGGGCGGTCGGGAGAGGCCGCGTTGGCTGGAAGGCGCCGTGGATTCGACTTTCAGAAGTCGATGCAGCGCCCGTTCTTTTCCCAGTCCCCGTAACGGGTCGGCTCGGGGCCGTCGCGGCCGCCGATCTCCTTCTGCGCCGGAGCCTGTTCGGGCTTCTGCGTTTCAGGCTCGGGGACGGGGGTGGGAGGGGTTTGGCCTATCATGTGAGTCTCGCAACGCACAAAATGTTAATCCTCACGATCTTGACTGACAACCACGCAAATCCCAGTGAACGGGCCTTTGCCCTCCCCGACCACGGCGTGGTCACTCTGGAGGGTGCGGATGCGGTGGCGTTCGCGCAGGCGCAGTTCGCCAACGACCTGCATGCGCTGGAGGATGGCCGCTGGCAGTGGAACGCCTGGCTGACGCCCAAGGGACGGGTAATCGCGCTGTTCGCGGCACTGCGCCTGGCCGCCGACCGACTGGTGCTGGTCGTCCCGGATGTGCCGGCCATCGAACTGGCCACGGCGCTCAAGCGCTTCGTGTTCCGCCGGAAGGTGGTCGTGGCCGTCGCGGCCGACCTGCATCCCCTGGGCCTGTTCGCCGCGTCGACGACTGCGCAGGGCGCCCTGCTCGCCCCGGACGAGGCCGGGATCGCCATGGATGTCGGCAGCGCCCACCAGCCGCGCACGCTCCTGCTGGGCAGGAGTTCCGGCGATGCCGATGTCGCCGCGCTGGAGCGCTGGCGCGACCTGGACCTGGCGCACGGCCTGCCGCGCCTGGAAGCCAGCCAGCGCGAGCAATGGACCCCGCAGCAGCTATCGCTGGATCGTCTGCGCGCCTTCAGCGTCAAGAAGGGCTGCTACCCCGGTCAGGAAATCGTGGCCCGGACGCACTTCCTCGGCAAGGCCAAGCGCGGCCTCGCCCTGCTGGAAAGCGATGCCCTGCTGCAGCCAGGCGCGCCGGTGTCCGACACCGAGCGCGAGGTCGGCCAGGTGGTTGGTGCCAGCCATCGCGCGCCGGGCCCGGTGCTGGCGGTCCTGCCGCTGGACCACCCGACGACCGTCCTGCACAGCGGCGACCAGCCCCTTCGCCAGCGCACCCTGCTCGACGGCCTGGCGCGCTGACCCGGCGCCCCGCTCAGGCGCGCAGCAGGCGCGGCGGCTTGGGCATCGGGGCGATCCCGTCGATGGCGAGCATCCGGGTCAGCCAGGCCCGGACCTTCGGGAAGGCCTCCAGCGATACGCCGCCATCGTCGGCGCAGTGGGTGTAGGCGAACAGCGCCAGGTCGGCGATCGACAGCGTCTGCGCACCGAACCAGTCGTGCGCTTCCAGATGACGCTCCATCACCGCCAGCGCTTCGGCGGCACGTTCGCGCAGGCGCGGCAGATCCGCGTGCCGCGGCGAATCCGGCGGCAGCCAGCCGCGGATGAAGCGCGCCACGGCGACATACGGCTCGTGGCTGTACTGCTCGAAGAACATCCACGCCAGCACCTGCGCCCGCTGCCAGGGATCGGCCGGCACCAGGGCGCTGCCTTCGGCCAGCCAGCACAGGATCGCGTTGGATTCGGCCAGCACCTGCCCGTCCTCGCGCTCGAGGATCGGCACGCGGCCATTGGGATTCCTGGCCAGGAAGTCCGGCGTGCGCGTCTGCCCCGCCGCGCTGTCCACCTCGACCCACTTGCACGGACGCTGCAGCAGCGACAGCGCCATGCGCACCTTGTGGCAATTGCCCGAGGAGGACATGCCATACACCTTGATCGTCATCGCCGCTCCACCCGTGCCTTGGCCACGAACTATTGTGCAGGCTCCATCCTCGGGCCTGGGTGTCGTCGGCGCACTGAGCGACGCCGACCACGCAGTCCGACAAGGCCTCACATGGTCAGGCGCACGGGCCCGGAGCGGGCGCCACGGCCCAGGTGACCGCCGTCTTCCCGCCGCGTCGGCGCAGCCAGCGACGCGGGTAACCCGCGGCTTCCCAGCCCCGCCGTGCGGCGGCACTGCGCGCCGGCTCGCTCGCCCTCAGCGGGCCAGCCTCACGATGCCCACCACCACCCCGAGCACCAGCAGCACCACGCCAACGACGATCGCGATCCCCGCCAGCGCACGCCGCCGCGATGTCGCCGCGCTCGCCGCGAGCGCATGGATGGTCGAGACCAGCCACCATCCCAATCCGCACAGCATGAGCAGGCCCGCCATCAGCTGGCCGGGGAATCGAGCGCTGTCGAACGCTTCCGAGCTGTTCAGCCAGGTTACGTGGCCCTGCAAGGCCACCACCGCACCCAACGTGAAGGGCAGCATGGAAAAGGCCGCGACCACCAGCGCCTGTCGAATGCCGTCGAATGTCGCGGCCTTGCATCGCAACCAACCGAATGCCATCCGTAGCAGACCTGCGCCGACGGCGACCCGCAGCCAGCCACCGATGACGGCGGCGAAGACCAGGCCAAGCGCGACCAGCTGGATCGGCACTTTCGTGCCGCCCGCAAGCCGGTCGGCGGCCATGTCGAAATAGGTCACGCCGAAGTACGCCATCCAGGCACAGGCCATGCTCCAGGGTCTTGCCGGGACCGCCAGGGCGGCATGCCGCGGCGCGAACAAGGCCGACATCGGCAGGCCGCCGCGGCGGAACGGATAGCACGCCAGGACCAGCAGGCCGGTCACCAGCAGGCCGGCGAACGGCCAGCGCCAGTCTCGCCAACTTCCCCAAAGCGCCTGCCGTGCGTCCAGCTCCAGCGGGAAGACCAGCAGCTCGCGGGCCTGGGCCATGTCCCGCGCCGCGCGTTCCATGCCGCTCGCCGGAATCTGGGTGGCCAGGCGCGTCCACTCTCCCGTGATGCGCAGTGTCCCGCCTTCCACGTGCGTACTGCGCACGAAGCGGAACCACGGGTTTTCGACAACCTCGCGCTCATCCGGGATGCGGAAGCCGTCCCCGGCCTGCACTTTCATGGTCTGCACCGCGAAACGCGGCCCGCGCAGCGCGTGCGGCGTGCCGCGCGCCTGATCGGGCAGCTTGGTCATCCAGTCGTTGAGCTGGAACAGCCAGAGATTGAGCACGCTCCCGTCGACGCGTTTCCACGTCAGGCGATACCGCTCGTGCATCTCGACGACGCCCTCGCCGGCCTCCTGCATGACGGGTTTGCCCAGGGCGGAGAGACCGTCGTAGAAATCCCGCATGTACTTGAGATAGCGCTCGCCCGTGGCCTGAGCACCGTTGCGCAGGTATGCGGACGCGACCGACTCGCCCTCGCCCTGCCGGTAGCGGGTGGTCAGATCGAACGTGGTCTCGTAACCGGCATCCGTGGAGCGGACCTGCACACGCTCGGACACCTCGACCTGCGGCTTGGCCGGCAACGGGTATGGGATATCGACCAGTGCACCGCCCCCCGCCACCAGCGGCAAGCCGACGCGATAAGGCAGCGCCAGGCGCTCGTTCAGGGGACCGAACTCGCGGTCGCGGGTGGCATCGATCCACACCGCGCCACCAGGCAGGTGGGCGCGCACGACGACATGATCGAACAGGTTGGCCGACGGCTGCGCCTGGCGCAGTTCCTTCCCGGGCCGGGTGTTGACCAGGACAGGCTCGGCGCGCACACCGGCGAGCCCAAGCAGCGCGACCAGCAGGGTTGCCTTGTCCTTGCAGTCGCCCAGCCGGTCGGCGAGCGTGGCCTCCGGCGCGTGCGGCGCATGCGAATTGACGCCCATATCCAGGCCGGTGTAACGGATCTGGCCCTGCACGAAGGCCGTGGCGCGCTGCAACGACGCCTCCGGCTGGGCCGGATCCAGCTTGAGCTGCGAGGCCATCGCAGACGCCACGGCGGGATCCCGGAAGGCGCGCGGATACAGCGGCGCGGCCCAGTCCACGATGTCGGCCCAGCTCCTGGCCGTGGACAGGCTGACGGTCCCGAAGCTGTCGTAACCGGCCGGCGTATCTTCCGGCTCGATCACCGACGGCAGGTCCCGCGCGGTGATATCCAGCGTCTCGACATCGCCGGAGCGGGTCCTTGAGATCGCGAATCCCGTAACGCTCACCTGCGCAAGCACGGGGCGACCCTGCGGATAGCGCACCCGGACACGCCGCCAGCCGATCGGCACGCCGTAGCGCGCATCGAAGGCGTCGTAGTAGGCGGATCCGAAGATCGGGTTCTGCCCGATCACCATGAAGCTGTAGTCGAGCCGGTCGCCGACCCGCAGGTCGGGCACCGTGACGTTCAGCGTGACCTGCCCGTCCAGCAGTCCCGAGTCGAGCTGCTGCTCCCGGCGCAGGCGGGCATAGCTGGCACGGTCCCGCATGTCGACGCGGCGACCGTCGCGCAGCACCTCCAGCCGGGTCAACACCAGGCGCTGGTAGTCCGGCTGGTAATCGACGCTGAAGTTTCCGCCGTTGGTCAGCCCCTGCTCGCGCAGCACGGTGAACCCGATATGCCGGTACCAGACCGGCTTGGCACCGGTCAGGTCGACCTGGTCGGAAACGACCTCGTACCGAAGATTGCCGGCTACCGATGCAGGACGGCCGGCTTGCGCCGGCTCGTCGGCGACCCAGGCCGGCGTGGCCGCCATGTCCGGACGATCCCGCGCCCCTGCCATCGCCGCGACCGCCAGCCACAGCGCCATGCAAAACCCAACCCTGCCAATCATCCCTTCCCCATGGCCCGCCTGCTGGCGGGCGGTTCCTGTTGCTGCGCCCCGTTCGCCGCCGGACCATCGATGTCGAGGCATCGTCCGGGCGGCGCGCGCCCCATTGTAGGACGCGGGGGCGCCGACGATCCGCCTCGCATGCGAAAAGGGCCGGCTCTTTCGAGCCGGCCCTTCCTGTCGCACCAGTTGCTGCGGGCGATCAGCCGCGCGGGCTGGAATCCAGTGCCGCGGTCTGGGTGACCACGCGGCCGTCGATGACCGGCAGGCGATCCGAGTCCGGCTTGCGGTCCAGGCGCACGGTCTTCTCAGTGCCGTCGTAGCGGTAGGTCACGTTGTAGCCGGTGACTTCGCTGGACTTGCCCATGGCGATGCGGCTGCCGGGCTTCTCGTCCATGCGCATGGTGCCGGTGGTGCCATCCGGATTGCGGTAGGTCACGTTGTAGCCGGTCACGCGCGAGGATTCGGAGGTGGCGTTCTCGGTGTGGCACTGGCGCTCGGTGCGCTGCACGACGCGGCCACCGACGTGGTTGCGATCGATGCGGTTGCCGGCGAAGCCGCCGGCGACCGCGCCCGCGGCCGTGGCCAGGTCGCGGCCGTTGCCGCCGCCGATCTGATGGCCGACCAGGCCGCCGATCAGCGCGCCGGCCACCGTGCCGCCGACGTTGCCGTCGCGCTCGGGCAGACGCTCGTTGACCACCACATCCTGGCAGACCTCGCGCGGGGTCGTGGTGGTGGTGGTCTCACGCACCGGGTCGGTGCCGATCACCGTGGCGTACAGCGTGCCGCGTTGCGTGATCGGCACGACGTTGACGATGTCGGCGTAATCGACCTGCGTGCCGGTCGGCACCGCGCTGACGGGCATGGCGTCGCCGTTTTCCAGCGGCGTGGTCGCCGCCATCTCCCCCTCGGGGGTGGTGGCGAAGGTCTGCGCCGAGGTGCGATGGTTCATATAGGCCGCTGTAGCAACGCCGCCGAACAGCAGCGCCCCAGCGCCAACCAGGATCAGGGTGGTGGTGTTCTTCATGACGCTCTCCATCACGGGCCGTGCCCGCACTGTGTTGGGGCGGATTGTTGTCGCACGAAGCTGAACAAGGCATCGAACGACATCGCCGAAACCCGCTTTCCGCTAAACGCGCGCCTGCGCAGCGGCGTGATAGCGTTTCCCTGTCCACCTCACCGCGAGGCTCGCCATGCCGAGTCCCCTTGTTTCCCCGCTGCTGCGCTGGGCGCGCCGGCTGCGCCATCCCACCCTGTTCAAGCTCACCGCGCTGCTGTTCGCGGTAGACCTGGTGGTACCGGACGTGATTCCGTTCGTGGACGAGATCCTGCTGGGCCTGGGAACGCTGCTGCTGGCCAACTGGAAGGATCGCCGCGCCTCGCCTTCGCTGGACGCGCGGCCACGTTCGGCGCGCTGATCGCGTGCTGACCGACAGCCACTGCCATCTCGACGCCGGGGAGTTCGACGGCGACCGCGAGGCGGTGATCGCCCGCGCGCGGGCGGCCGGGGTCCGGCGCCAGGTCGTCCCGGCGATCGATGCCGCGGGCTGGCCGGCGCTGCGCGCGCTGTGCAAGGACGAGGCGGGGCTGTACCCGGCCTATGGCCTGCATCCGATGTTCCTGGACGCGCACGCGCCGGCCCACCTGACGCTGCTGCGCGAGTGGATCGAACGCGAACGCCCGGTGGCCATCGGCGAGTGCGGGCTGGACTTCTTCGTCGAGACGCTGGATCCGGACACGCAGCAGACCTACTTCCAGGGCCAGCTGGCGCTGGCGCGCGAGTTCGACCTGCCGCTGATCGTGCATGCACGACGCGCGGTGGAGGCGGTGATCGTGGCGATCCGCAAGGTCGGTGGCCTGCGTGGCGTGGTGCACAGCTACGCCGGCAGCGAGGAGCAGGCCCGGCAACTGTGGGACAACGGCTTCATGATCGGCCTGGGGGGACCGGTGACCTATGCACGCGCCCAGCGCCTGCGCCGCCTGGCCGCGACCATGCCGCTGGAGCATCTGCTGCTGGAGACCGATGCGCCGGATCAGCCCGATGCCGACCATCGCGGCCAGCGCAACGAACCGGCGCGCCTCACGCGCGTGTGCGAGGTCATCGCCGAACTGCGCGACCAGCCCTACGAGGACATCGCGCGCGTCACGTCCGAGAACGCGACGCGGCTGTTCGGGCTTCCGGAGTGAACACCGGCACCGCAGCGCGCTCGGCCTGAGCTGGGGTACGACGCCCGGGCTCTTCGCGGATGGCGAACGCCGGCGACCTACGCCATCGACGGCGCATCTTCCCTGCGCGGCTTGAGCAACAGTTCCAGCGCCCGTCCCGCCGCGGCGAAGGCGAAGGTGCCGGTGACGTGCGTGGCCGCGCCCAGCCCCGCGCCGCAGTCCAGCTTCAGCGCCGCCTCGGCACCCAGCACCGGCCGCAGTCCGCACACGCTGCCGTCGGCCTGCGGGTACTGCACGTTCTGCAGCGAATAGATCGCCGACACGCCGAAGTAGCGCTGCGGGTTGCGAGGAAAGTTGAACTCGGCGCGCAGCTTCTTGCGCACCAGCGCCAGCATCGCATCATGTTCGGTGCGCGAGAGGTCGCGCACGCGGACCTGGGTAGCGTCGGTGCGCCCGCCGGCCGAGCCGACGGTGATCATCGGCAGCTTTCGGCGCCGGCACCAGGCGATGGCCTCGACCTTGGTGCGGAAGCTGTCGCAGGCGTCGATCACCAGGTCCAGCGGCTGACCCAGCAGCGCTTCCAGGTTGGACGAGGTCAGGAATGCCTCGACGACGTCCAGCTGGATCTCCGGATTGATCGCGCGACAGCGTTCGGCCATCACCACGACCTTGTTGCGGCCGTACTGCCCGTCCAGCGCCGGCAGCTGACGGTTGGTGTTGGACAGGCAGATGTCGTCGGCGTCGATCAGCACCAGCCTGCCCACGCCGCTGCGCGCCAGGGCTTCCACCACCCACGATCCGACGCCGCCCATGCCGATCACCGCGACCGCGCGCTGGGACAGGCGTTCGACTGCGCCGACGCCGTAGAGGCGATCCACGCCTGCGAAGCGTTCTTTCCAGAGCGTGGTGACAGGGCTGACAGTTGGCGAGGCGGCGGCGTTCATGCCGCTATTGTAGGAGCGCGGCTGCGGCCGTCGTACCATCGATCACACCGTCCCAAGGAGCACGCCCCCATGGCCAGCCAAGCATCCCGTTTCCTGTTCCTGTTCCTGCTCGGCCTGCTGGTTGGCGGCGTGGCCACGGTGATGGCCATGCGCGCACTGCAGGCGCGGCAGGATCCGTTCCCGGACAGCGTGATGCATGTAATGGCCAAGCAGACCGACGTGCTCAAGGCGAACCTGGCGGCCAACCGCTGCACGGCCAGCGACGCCCTGCCCCGGCTGCAGACGCTGCGCGCGGTCAGCAACGACCTGGAGACGGCGTTCCCCGACCTGGCCGAGGACGCGCGTTTCGTCACCCACGCCGGCCAGCTGCGGGCGACGCTGGACGGCGCGCTGTCGGCACCGCCGGTCGGCTGCCCGGACACCAAGGCCGTGGCCGCGCGCATCGGCGATGCCTGCAAGGCCTGCCACGACGACTTCGCGCGCTGATCGGCGGCGGAGGATGAACGGCGTCTGATGTGGTCTCCGATCGGGCGCGTCGCAAGCGGTTTCAGTTGATGCCGCGTTCATGGCGATGACAACACGATGCCGGGCACGCGGCGCTGGCCGCATCCCACCTGGCACGCCCACGGGGCGAAGGAGTCATCCGATGCAGTTCAAAACTCTCGTCCTGATGAGCGCTGGCGCGCTGACCCTGGCGGGCTGCGCCACCACCAGCCCGAACTACGGGTATCGCGACGACTACCGCGGCTCCTCCTATCCGTCCGCCTCGTCGCGCTACTGCGCCGACTGCGGCATCGTCACCCGCATCGATCCGGTGTCCTCCAACCGCAGCGCGCCCACCGGCACCGGTGCGGTGCTGGGCGGCATCGTCGGCGCAGTGGCCGGCCGTCAAATCTCCAAGGAGACCGGCGGCAGCAAGGGCAACAAGAACGTGGCGGCCGTCGCCGGTGCGGTCGGCGGCGCGCTGGCCGGCAACGCCATCCAAGACCGCGTCACCGGCGATACCTATGACGTCACCGTGCGCATGGACGATGGCCGCACCATCGTGATCAACCAGCGCGACCTGGGCGGCGTGACCGAGAACACGTACGTGCGCGTGGTCAACGGCCGAGTCGTCATCCGCTGATCGCCATCGGCCAGGATGGCAGGCATGAAAAAGCCCGGCGCTCGCCGGGCTTTTTCGTTCGAGCTGGCCGCGGGGGAACGACCCGCGCGGTCAGACCGGCTGTACGGCGTCGGCCTGCAGACCCTTCTGGCCCTGGACCACGGTAAAGGTCACCTTCTGGCCTTCCTTGAGGCTCTTGAAGCCCTGGGTCTGGATGGCACGGAAGTGCACGAATACGTCTTCGCCGTTCTCACGGCTGATGAAGCCAAAGCCCTTCGCATCGTTGAACCATTTCACGGTTCCGGTTTCGCGCTCTGCCATTACGGATCTCCTTGGAACAGGGGTTGGTTACGCCGGGTCGGGCGGCTGGTTGCAAGGAGGAGCCGAGGTACGACGATGTAGCGGATCTTTGGATCTACCGCATCAGGCCACGATTCACGGTGACCTTGGCAAACGCAGCGGTTTGACAGTAGCGCGGCCAAAATGAAAAAGCAACGCCCTTCAACGCAGGTTCAGTAATCCATAACCCACTGTTCGCAAAGGAAAAAGAAGTGCCATTACAGACGCTGATGTACGGATTGGCGGCGCTGATGATCCTCGCCGGGGTGCTGGGGGTGGTGCTGCCGGTACTTCCGGGACTTCCGCTGGCCTTCGCCGGCATGTTGCTGGCGGCATGGGCCGGCGGATTCGAGCAGGTCGGCTGGGTCACGCTGACCGTGCTGGGGCTGCTCACCGCGCTGTCGCTGGCGGTGGACGTGCTGTCCACCGCCATGGGCGCGCAGCGGGTCGGCGCCAGCCGCCTGGCCATTGTCGGCTCGGTCATCGGCACCGTGCTGGGCATGTTCTTCATGCCGTTGGGCCTGCTGGTCGGGCCCTTCGCCGGCGCCCTGGTCGGCGAGCTGATGCACGGGCGCGAATTGCGCCAGGCCAGCAAGGTGGGGCTGGCGACCTGGATCGGCCTGGTGGTGGGCGTGGTGCTGAAGGTGGGACTGGCGCTGGCGATGCTGGCGGTGTTTCTGGTGGCCTGGTTCTACTAGCGCGGGGCGGGCAGCACGGGTCGCTGGTGGCCCGCATGAACGCCGATGCGTTCGCGCGTCCGCGGGAACGAGGGTAGCGTCGCGGGAAAGGCGCTCCGGGATTCGCAACCGCCGCGGCAGGGGCATACGAAGCGCGGGCGGGTTTGCGCCGGGGCCTTCACGCGCGACGTGAAGGTGGCTTTGCCAGAATCCTGTCGCATTGGGCCCGCGGCGGCCTACGGGGATCGGGGATGTGGTGCGCATGGCGTGGATGATCGCGGCGGCCGTGGTGCTGACGCTGGTGGTGGTGCTGCTCGCGTTGAACTTCGCCACGCCGGAGAAAAAGCTCGGGCACGTGCCGCCGCACCGCCATGGCGTGGAGGATCCGCAGTTCATGCGCGAGATGTCGGTGCTGCTGGGCCCGGCCATCACCCAAGGCAACCGCATCGAGGTGCTCAACGACGGGGATGAGATCTTCCCGGCGATGCTGGACGCCATTGGCGCCGCGCAGCGGACCATCACCTTCGAGACCTACATCTACTGGTCCGGCCGGATCGGTCGAGAGTTCAGCCAGGCGCTGGCCGAGCGCGCCCGCCACGGCGTGCAGGTCAAGGTGACCATCGACTGGGGGGGCAGCCTGAAGATGGACCCTCGCCTGGTCGAGGAGATGGAACAGGCCGGCGTCGAGGTGCATCGCTACCGCCCGCTGGCCTGGTACAACCTGCACCGGATCAACAACCGCACCCACCGCAAGCTGCTGGTGATCGATGGCCGTGTCGGCTTCACCGGCGGCGTCGGCGTGGCCGACCAGTGGCTGGGGCACGCGCAGGACCCGGCGCACTGGCGCGATACGCATTACCGCATCGAAGGGCCGGTCGTGGCGCAGGTGCAGACCGCCTTCAACGACAACTGGATCAAGTCCACCGGCCGTGTGCTCGACGGCGAGGCGTTCTATCCGCAGTTGGACCCGGTGGGCGAGAGCCCGGCGCAGCTGTTCCTGGCGTCGCCAGCCGGCGGCAGCGAGAGCATGCACCTGATGTACCTGCTGGCCATCGCCGCGGCCACGCGCAGGATCGACCTGGCCGCGGCCTACTTCGTGCCCGATGCGTTGATCACCGAAGCGCTGTTGGCGGCGCGCTCGCGCGGCGTGGAGGTCCGCGTGCTGCTGCCCGGTCCGCACATCGACTCGGCCTCGGTCCGGCTGGCGTCGAGGGCCAGCTGGGGGCCACTGCTGGAGGCCGGTATCCAGATCAGCGAGTACCAGCCGACGATGCTGCACACCAAGCTGCTGATCGTCGATGGCCTGCTGGTGTCGGTGGGATCGACCAACTTCGACATCCGCTCGTTCCGGCTCAACGACGAGGCCAGCCTCAACGTCTACGATCCGGCGCTGGCCGAACGCATGACCACCCTGTTCGAGGCCGATCTCGCCCAGGCCACGCCCTACTCCCTGCAGCGCTGGCGCGCACGGCCGCTGCGGGAGAAACTGTTCGAAACCCTCATTCTTCCCATCAGGTCACAGCTATGAGCCGCCCGCACCCCCTGCCCCGACTCTTGTCCCTGCTGTGCGTTGCCGCCGCGCCCGGCGTCGCGGCTGCCCAGGACGGCACCACCACCATCACCCCGGCCTCGGTCGAGGCCTGCGGTCTGATCACCGTCGACGCCCAGCGCCTGGCCTGTTACGACACGGCGATCAAGCGGGTCGCACCCAGCACCGCGCAGGCCGATGCGGCGGCCAGCATCGCCAAGGAGCAGAAGGAGCTGGACGCCAGCAACGCCAAGGCCAGGCGGCAAGGCGGTTCGATGTACGCCAACGACGACTACGACGCGGCGCTGGCCAACGCCGGCAAGGGATCGCTGCTGGATTCGCGCTGGGAGCTGGCCGCCAACTCCAAGCTGGGCGTGTTCCAGATGCGCGCCTACAAGCCGGTCTACCTGCTGCCGGCGTTCTGGACGTCGAAGAAGAACGAGATGCCCTCCTCGCCCAACCCGGACAACACGGTGACCGTGGCGCAGGACCTGCAGAGCGTCGAGACCAAGTTCCAGCTGAGCTTCAAGACCAAGTTCGTGGAGAACCTGTTCGGCGACAACGGCGACATCTGGGGCGGCTATACGCAGAGCTCGCGCTGGCAGACCTACAACAGCGAGGCCTCGCGCCCGTTCCGCGAGACCAACTACGAGCCGGAGGTGATGATGGTGTTCCGCACCAACTACACGCTCGGCGACTGGCACGGGCGCCTGGCCGGGCTGAGCCTCAACCACCAGTCCAATGGCCGTGGCGACCCGCTCTCGCGCAGCTGGAACCGGGTGATCGGCATGATCGGCTTCGACCGCGACAACTGGGCGCTGGTGGTGCGGCCGTGGTACCGCATCCCGGAGGGCCACGACGACGACAATCCGGACATCGAGAACTACATGGGCCGTGGCGACGCCACGCTGACCTACAGCCACGATGGCCACGAGTTCTCGCTGATGGGCCGGCATTCGCTGCGCGGCGGCGACGAATCGCACGGCGCGCTGCAGGCTTCGTGGGGCTTCCCGATCGACCGCAACCTGCGCGGCCATATCGAGATCTTCCACGGTTACGGCGAGAGCCTGATCGACTACAACCACAAGGCCACCTACATCGGCCTGGGTATCTCGCTGCTGGAGTGGTACTGAGTTCCGGGGCTGGCGCGCCGCGGCGCGCCAGCGCGCCTCAGCCGGTCGATTGGGCGATCAGCGCCTCGATCGGCGCCGCCAGTTCATCGAAGCCACTGCGCACGTCGTAGCGCTGACCGTTGATGAAGAACGCCGGCGTGCCGTTCACGCCACTGCGCAGGCCGCCGTCCAGATCGGCCTGGACGCGCTCGAGCAGCGTCCGCGACTGCAGCGCCGACTCAAGCGCGTCGGCCCCCAGGCCCAGATTTTCCAGGAGTTCGGCGTACAGCGATTCGCCGAGCCGCTCCTGGTTTTCGTACAGCGCATCGTGGGCCGGCCAGAACTTGCCGTGCTGGCCGGCGAACTCGGCCACCAGCGCAGCGGGGAGCGCCTGGGGATGCGCGTCGGCCAGCGGGAAGTTGCGGAATACCAGCCGCAGGTCGTCGCCGAAGCGGGCCTTCAGCTCGCGCACGACCGGAAAGGCCTGGGCGCAGTAAGGACACTGGTAATCGGCGTATTCGACCAGCGTGACCGGCGCATCGGCCGGACCATGGGCATGGTCGTCGGCGCCGACCGGGATGCGAAGCGTGGACATGGGATTCTCCTGATGCGGCCGGATCGGCCTTCAGCCTTTGGGCAACGCGTCGAGCGCGTCGAGGACGCCGTCCACGCCGGGATTGATCGCGGTGGGCGAGAGATAGCTCCAGGCGATCGTGCCCTGCGCGTCGATCACGAACAGGGCGCGCTTGCAGTAGCCATGCTCGGCATCGTAGGCGCCGTAGCGTCGCGCCACGGCCCCCTTGGGTTCGAAGTCCGACAGCAGCTCGAATCCCAGCTTGCGGTCGGCGATGAAGGCCTGGTGGCACCAGACGCTGTCCACCGAGATACCGAGCACCGTGGCCTTGGACCTGGCGATCATGGGCAGCGCGGTGTTGAACAGCGCCAGCTCGTCGCCGCACACCGCGCTCCAGTCCGCCGGATAGAACACCAGGACGACCGGCCGGCCGCGCAGCTCATGCAAGGCGAGCGCCTGGTCGGGTGTGGCGTTGAGACTGAAATCCGGCGCCTGGGTACCGGCCGGGAGAATGGCTTCGGGACTGTCCGTGGTGGACATGGCAGCGCTCCTGCCGATGGGATGTGGCCCACTGTCGCCCAGCGCCCGCGAACAGGATGTCAGGAATGCCGGCCTTGGCGCGCGGGCTCGGCCGCTAACCTGTCCTTGGCGGCACGTAGAATGGCCGGCCGTCCCAGCCTTTCTCAAGGAACTCCACGATGCACGATCTCGGCACCGAGCCCCCGCGCGCCCCACAGCACGAAGGTGACGCCCGATGAGCCACACGCCGGGCCTTGCTCCGCAGACCGTGGTGATCTGGCACAACCCCCGCTGCGGCACCTCGCGCGGGACGCTGGAGCTGATCCGCCAGGCCGGCATCGAGCCGCACATCGTCGACTACCTCAACGATCCGCCGGATCGCGCCACGCTGGTCGCGACGCTGGCGGCCACCGGCCAGCCATTGCGCGAACTCATGCGCCGCAAGGAGCCCGAGTACGCGCAGCTGGGCCTAGATGATCCGGGCATCGACGATGCGGCGCTGATCGAAGCGATGCTGCGCAAGCCGGTGCTGATCAACCGGCCGATCGTGATCACCGCGCGTGGCACGCGGCTGTGTCGGCCGCCGGAGCAGGTGCTGGAACTGCTGGCGGACTGAAGGCTATTCGAACCAGCCGCCACATGAGGTGATGCAGGTGCGCCAGGTCGCGGTACAGCTGCCGTAATCGGGACTGGGATCGCTGCATGTCGGGCCGTCCGGATTGTTCGCCAGCTGGCAGCGCTGCTTGTCGGCATCCTTGACCCAGGGCGAGCACCGCTGCTCGACGTGATCCCGCCGCGCCTGGCAACTGCCCCGCGCGCTCAGCGCCGAGGACTCGGCCGCGTCGTTGCACTGCAGGCGCTGCTGGTCGCACTGCTCGGCGCAGATGGCGCCGGCCGCACTGGCCGGCCGATGCACCTTGTCGGCCAGGCAGCCGCTCAGCGCCGCGGCGCACAGCAGGATCGCCGCGGCGTGGATCAACAGTCCTTTTTTCATCATCACGCTCCCTGGCGTCGACCGGCTACTGCCAGTCGGTAATGCCTTCGCGGCGGTAGGCCTCGTGGAAGGACGGCAGCGCCTTCATCCGCGCGGCGAAGGCCTCGAGCACGGGCCAGTCGTCGGTGGGCCGGGGCATGTAGCGCGACCAGCGCATCAGCATGGTCAGCACGAAGTCGGCCGCGCTGCGCCGCTCGCCCAGCAGGTAGGGGCCGTTGGCTTCCAGGTGATCGGCCACCTGCTGCCAGGCGTATTCCAGCGATGCGCGCGCGGCGGCCTTGACCGGTTCGATATTGGCCTCGCCCGCCGGTTCGTCGGGGTAGAACCAGCTGCGATACGCCGGCATCAGCGTGTAGGCGCAGAAGAACAGCCAACGGTAGTAGGCGGCGCGCTCCGGGGTGCCGATGGCCGGGGCCAGGCCGGCCCGCGGATGCAGATCGGCCAGGTGCATGGCGATCGCGGCCGACTCGGTCAGCACCTGCCCGTCCAGCACCAGCGTGGGCACGCGTCCCTGCGGATTGAGCCTGAGGTATTCGGGCGAGCGCTGCGCGCCGGTGTCGAAGTCGACCAGTTCCAGGCGGTGCGGGATATCCAGTTCGATCAGCAGCCAGTGCACGACCAGGCTGGCGGTGCTGGGGCTGTAGTAGAGGATGGTGTCGGTCATGAGCGCGGCCTTGTTGGGGTTTCAGTCGCCGACCAGGCGCCCGCCGCAATCCAGCACGCAGTCGCGGTACGTGGTCGCGCAGGAGGCCGCGGTGGGCTTGGGATCGGGCTGGCTGCCGAGCGTGGCCGGCGCGCTGCGGATCGGTGCACCGGTGCAGGCCGCGCGCAGCGTGTCGCACTGGCGCGCGCAGGCCTGGCCTTGCGGGGTGGCCGGGCGCAGCAGCGTGGTCTCCCACGGGCCGGGATCGGCGCTGGCGCAGGCGGCCAACAGCGGCAGGCACGCTGCCAGGATCCATGTCTTCATCGCCCCTCCTGCCACAAACGAACAGGGCCGGAGTATGCACGCCGGCCCTGCGCTGCTGCACGCGTTGGCGTCGAACGCTTACGCCGGTTCGACCACCACCGGGATCTTGCCGATCCGCGCCTGCCACTGACGCGGGCCGGTCTTGTGCACCGACTCCCCGGTCGCATCCACCGCCACGGTCACCGGCATGTCCTTGACCTCGAATTCGTAGATCGCCTCCATGCCCAGGTCCTCGAAGGCCAGCACGCGCGCGGCCTTGATCGCCTTGGACACCAGGTAGGCCGAACCGCCGACCGCCATCAGGTAGACCGCCTTGTTGTCGCGGATGGCCTCGATCGCCGCCGGACCGCGCTCGGCCTTGCCGACCATGCCCAGCAGGCCGGTCTGCTCGAGCATCTGCCGGGTGAACTTGTCCATGCGCGTGGCCGTGGTCGGGCCGGCCGGGCCGACCACCTCGTCGCGCACCGGATCGACCGGCCCGACGTAGTAGATGAAGCGGCCCTTGAGGTCCACCGGCAGCGTCTCGCCGCGGTTGAGCATGTCCACCATGCGCTTGTGCGCCGCGTCGCGGCCGGTGAGCAGCTTGCCGTTGAGCAGCAGCACCTCACCCGGCTTGAAGGTGGTGACCTCCTCGGCGGTGATGGTGTCCAGGTCCACGCGGCGCGCACCCTGCGGGTTGTAGGTCAGCGTCGGCCAGTCCTCCAGCGAGGGCGGGTCGAGCATCACCGGGCCGCTGCCGTCCAGGGTGAAGTGCGCGTGGCGGGTGGCGGCGCAGTTGGGGATCAAGGCCACCGGCAGGTTGGCGGCGTGGGTCGGATAGTCCTTGACCTTGATGTCCAGCACCGTGGTCAAGCCGCCCAGGCCCTGGGCGCCGATGCCCAGCGCGTTGACCTTCTCGTACAGCTCCAGGCGCAGCTCCTCGGCGCGGTTGGAGGCGCCGCGGGCCTGCAGGTCGACGATGTCGATCGGCTCCATCAGCGCTTCCTTGGCCAGCAGCATCGCCTTCTCGGCGGTGCCGCCGATGCCGATGCCCAGCATGCCCGGGGGACACCAGCCGGCGCCCATGGTCGGCACGGTCTTGAGCACCCAGTCCACGATCGAGTCGGAGGGGTTAAGCATGGCGAACTTGGACTTGGCCTCCGAGCCGCCGCCCTTGGCCGCGACGATCACGTCCACCGTGTTGCCCGGCACGACCTTGACGTTGACGACGCCCGGCGTGTTGTCGCGGGTGTTGACGCGCTTGCCCGCCGGATCGGCCAGCACGCTGGCGCGCAGCTTGTTGTCCGGATCGTTGTAGGCGCGGCGCACGCCTTCGTGGACCATGTCCTCCACGCCCATCGTGGCGTCGTCCCAGCGCACGTTCATGCCGATCTCCAGGAACACCGTGACGATGCCGGTGTCCTGGCAGATCGGGCGGTGGCCCTCGGCGCACATGCGCGAGTTGATCAGGATCTGGGCGATGGCGTCCTTGGCGGCCGGCGATTCCTCGCGCTCGTAGGCGGCGGCGAGGTTCTTGATGTAGTCCACCGGGTGGTAGTAGCTGATGTACTGCAGCGCATCGGCCACGGACTGGATCAGGTCTTCCTGCCGGATCGACACCGGCGCGGTGGACGCCGGCGGGGCGGCATGGGTGTGGAGGTTCATGGCTGGCTCGACGCTAGCGGTGGGGAGTGAGGAATCCGGACATTTTAGGCCAAACTGCCGCGCCGGCCCGGCTGTCACATCGTCGCGCGCTCCCGCGTCCTGGGACTCATGAGCACTGCAGCCCGTTTCGAAACACACCGTCCCCGCCTGCTCGCGCTGGCCCACCGCCTGCTGGGCAGCCGCGCCGAGGCCGAGGACGTGGTCCAGGACGCCTGGCTGCGCTGGAACGGTGCCGCGCACGGGGAGATCCGCGACGACGAGGCCTGGCTGGTCACCGCCACCACGCGCCTGGCGCTGGACCGGCTGCGCGCGGTACGCAACGCCCGTACGGACTACGTCGGGCCCTGGCTGCCAGAGCCGCTGCAGGTCACCCTGGCGCCGGAGCCGACCGAGCTCGCCGAACGGGCCGAATCGGTGTCCTGGGCCCTGATGGCGCTGCTGGAGCGGCTGGGGCCGGACGAACGCGCGGCCTTCCTGCTCCGGGAGGTGTTCGACTACGGCTACGAGGCGATCGCGCCGCTGCTCGGCCACAGCGAGGCCAACTGCCGACAGCTGGTGCACCGCGCCCGCGCACGCCTGCAGGCCGGGCATGCGCGGTTCGAGGTGGCGCCCGAACGGCATCGCCGCCTGCTGGAACGCTTCATGGCCGCCTCGCAGTCGGGCGACCAGGCCGCCATCACCGCCCTGCTGCGCACCGACGCGCGACTGGTGTCCGACGGCGGGGGCAAGGTCACCGCCGCGCTGCGCCCGCTGCTGGGCGCGGAGCGCATCGCACGGCTGTACTGGGCCATCGCCCGGCGTGGCGCGCAGGTGGAGGCACGCGTGGGCTGGGTCGATGCCGAGCCGGCGATCCTGCGATTGGTCGACGGCCGGCTGCATTCGCTGACCATGCTCGTCAGCGACGGCGAGCGCATCAGCGACATCCTGACGCTGATGAATCCGGACAAGCTGGCCGCGTTCATCGGCCCGGTCCTCGCCCGGCACTCCTAGCGCAAGACCGGGCGTCTACGACCCGGATCTGACGGATACGAGCGCCGTGAGCATTGCGATCCGAGCGCTGCTGACAAGCCTGTCCATTCCGCTAACGCAGGCCGAGGGCCTTTGCCTCGCATTGCGAAAGTCGCTGGGTTGCCGCCTTTGCGGACACGACGATGGAAGATCCGCCAGCGCCTCGTAGTCGACACCGAGCCGGTCGAATGAGGCCGATGGCTGTCACGCGGCCGGTTGCCCAAGCGTCCTTGCGGTGAAGGCGGCCCCGTCGGTCGCCACGCTGAAAGGATCTTCCCGATGACCACCACTGCATTCGCCCGCATCGACTACACCCGGCACCTGCCCAAGGCCACCCAGGCGCTGCTCGCGCTCAGCCAGCAGGTGCATGGCGGCGTGCTCGAACACACGCTGATCGAACTGGTGTTCCTGCGCGTCTCCCAGCTCAACGGCTGCGCCTACTGCCTGGACATGCACGCCACCGCG
Source organism: Pseudoxanthomonas sp. X-1 (assembly GCF_020042665.1). Taxonomy (NCBI): domain Bacteria; kingdom Pseudomonadati; phylum Pseudomonadota; class Gammaproteobacteria; order Lysobacterales; family Lysobacteraceae; genus Pseudoxanthomonas; species Pseudoxanthomonas sp. X-1. The sequence goes on along the minus strand of NZ_CP083376.1, from coordinate 2,168,832 downwards.
CTGCGCAAGGCCGGCGCGGCGCCGCGCAAGCTCGACACCGTCGCCGCCTGGCGCGACAGCCGCGTGTTCGACGCCCGCGAGCGCGCCGCGCTGGCCTGGGCCGAAGGGCTGACCACCCTGCCCTCGGGCGAACCGGACGAGGCCGTCTACCAGGCGCTGCGGGCGCACTTCGACGACGAAGCCATCGCCACCTTGACCATGGCCATTGCCACCATCAACGCCTGGAACCGGCTAGGCGTGGGCCTGCAGCCGCAGATGCCATAAGGCGCGCGCCGCCGTCAGCGCGGCGGCGGCAGCCCCAGCGCGCCAGCCTGGAGGGACAGGATCGCCAGCAGCATCGCCAGCAGCACGGCGCCCTGCAGCACGAAGGCGATCCGCGCCGGCCAGCCGCGCGCGGCATAGCCGCAGACGAACAGCAGCGCGATCGGCGCCGCGCCGAAGCACAGCAGCGGCCACATGCCCGGCGTGCCGCCCTTGGGCACCAGCGGCCCGGTCAAGCCGATGCCGAACAGCAGCAGGGCCAGGGCGTTGCAGAACAGGGGGAGCACGTGGCGCATCGTCCGATTGTGCCCGTCGCCGGGCCTGGCTGCAGCGCGGGTCGGCCTTGCGTTCACACAAGGCCATCGGCCTGCAACGCCCTGTCTTCGTGATGGGCGCTGCGTGTGGGTCCGGACGGCGCTAGGCTGCGCGCTCACCTTCAGCCCGGAACGCCCCATGTCGCTGTCCCTTTACCAAGTCGCCATCCCGTCCCTGCAGCGCGGCCTGCGTCAGCTCTCGCATGTGCTGGAACGCGGCGCGCGCCACGCCGCCGACACGGGCCTGGACCCGGCCACCCTGATCCAGGGCCGGCTGGCGCCGGACATGCTGCCGCTGGCGGCACAGGTGCAGCGTGTCAGCGACACCGCCAAGGGCACGGGGGAGCGCCTGTCCGGCGTGCCCTCGCCCAAGCTGGCCGACACCGAACAGACTTTCGAGGAACTGCAGGCGCGCATCCGCGCCACCGCCGACTATCTGGCCTCGCTGACGCCCGAGCAGGTCGATGGCGGCGCCTCGCGCGAGATCACGCTGAAGTTCGGCAAGCTGGGCACGCGCTTCGAAGGCGTGGAGTATCTGCTGCAGTTCGGCCTGCCGAACTTCTACTTCCACATCGTCACCGCCTACGACATCCTGCGCCACCACGGCGTGCCGGTTGGCAAGCTGGACTATCTCGGCCCGGTCGGCACACCGATCACCGAGTGAGCCCCGTCCCACGCCCGGCGCGACGTCGCGCCGGGCGCGATGCGTCTTCGGGACCTCGATTTTGCGGCGTCTGCGCAGGGTTGGCATGATGGCCCGCCGTTCGTGCGACCCGATGTGCCCGCGATGAAGACCCTGTTTCCCCCGCTGCTGCAGAACTGGCTGGGCGTGCTGCTGCCCGCCGCGCAGGTGGTGCTGATCCTGCTGCTGACCCGCCTGCTGCAGTTGCTGCTCAAGCGCCTGATCGGCCGCGCCGCCGCACGTTACGACCTGCCGCCCGAGCTGGCCATGGGCGTGCGCCGCGTGCTCAACACGGTGCTGCTGATGGCCGCCACGCTGCTGGTGCTCGAGCGGCTGGGCGTCTCGGGCATGGTGCTGTGGACCGCGTTCACCGGCTTCGCCACCGTGGGCGCCGTGGCGTTCTTCGCCGCGTGGAGCGTGCTGTCCAACATCTTCTGCACGTTCCTGATCTTCATCGTGCGGCCCTTCCGCCTGTACGAGACGGTCGAACTGCTGGAGAACGGCGAGAAACCCGGCGTCAAGGGCAAGGTGGTCGACGTCAATCTGCTCTACACCACGCTGCAGGAGGAGCCCGCCGGCGACGGCGCGCCGGCGACTTCCGTGCAGGTGCCCAACAACTGGTTCTTCCAGCGCAGCATCCGACGCTGGCGCGACGCGCAGCGCCCGGCCGGCGCCTGACTCAGCGCAGCTGGCTGTCCTTGCTGCCGCGGCGGTTGTAGCCGCTGGCGGACTTTTGCTCGGCGTCGTGCGCGGCCTGGCATTGCACGCACAGGCGCACGCCCGGGATCGCGTCGCGTCGCGCCTGCGGGATCGCGGCATCGCATTCTTCGCAATGGGTCAGTCCTGGACCGCTGGGCAACTGGCTGCGGGCGCGCTGGATCGCGTCCTTCACCGTCGCATCGATCTGGTCCTGCACCGCGCCATCGTTGGCCCAACCGGTGGCCATGGCAGCCTCCTGGAGGTGGATGAGGCTCCGACCCTACGCCGGTCCGCATGAATCCGCGGCGATTCTTCCCGACGCGCGCCGACACCGGCCCGGATCGGTGCGGTTTCGCTAGCATGCACGGCTTCCGCCGCCGTCGGGTCGCCCGCGCATGCCAGCCGCCATCGAAGAAGTCCGCAACGCCGGTGCCGTCGATCCCGCCGCGCTGGTCGACCGCGGCACGCCGCTGGTCCTGCGCGGCCTGTGCGCCCACTGGCCGATGGTGCGGGCGGCGCAGCGCTCGGAGACCGAGTTCGCCAAGCTGCTGGCCGCGCACGACAGCGGCGCGGCGGTCGACACCCTGATGATGCCGCCGGAGGCCAACGGCCTGGTCGGCTACGACGACACGCTGGCGGGCTTCAACTACCAGCACTTCAAGGTCTCGGTCACCGATGTGCTGACGCGGCTGGCGCAGTACAGCCGGCGCGAGGGTCCGGTCCATGGCGTGGCGCTGCAGAGCGCGCCGATCGCCGCCTGCCTGCCCGGCCTGCTGGCCGACCACGGGATCGAAGGTCTACCGGCCAGCGTCGCGCCGCGGCTGTGGCTGGGCAACCGGGTCACCACGCCGGCGCATTTCGATGCCTTCCACAACATCGCCGTGGTGGCCTGCGGGCGGCGGCGCTTCAGCGTGTTCGCGCCGGAACAGGTGCGTAACCTCTACATCGGCCCGCTGGATTTCGCGCCCACCGGCGCGGCGATCAGCCTGGCCGACCTGCACGCCGACGCGCCGCAGTTTCCGCGCCTGGCCGACGCACGCGAGCACGCGCTCGTCGCCGACCTCGCGCCCGGCGATGCGCTGTACCTGCCGCCGCTGTGGTGGCACCACGTGGCCTCGCTGGAACGCCTGAACGCGCTGGTGAACTTCTGGTGGCAGCCGACCCTGGCCGATGGCCGCGTGCCCAGTCCCGGCATCGTCGCGCTGCTGCACGCGCGCCTGGCGTTCGCCGGCCTGCCGAAGCACGAGCGCCAGGCCTGGCGCGCCCTGCTGGAGCACTACGTGTTCGGCGACGAAGATCCCGCCGCGCATATCCCGGAGGCCAGGCGCGGCGTGCTCGGGCCGCTCGACGCCGAGGCTCTGACGGCCTTGCGCCAGCGCATCGCCAAGTCGCTGTAGGTCGGCCCCTGTGATCCCGCGTTGACGCCGACGCCCTCACCCTTCCCCTTCACCTTGCGGAGCTTCACGATGGAACAGACGGTCCACCCCTTCTCGGAGCTGTTCGCCCAGCTCGGCCTGGCCTCGGACGAGCGCAGCATCCGCGCCTTCATCGCCGAGCATGCGCCGCTGCCCGACGCAATGCGCCTGGAGGAAGCGCCATTCTGGTCGCCGGCGCAGGCGCAGCTGCTGCGCGAGGAGCGCCTGGACGATGCCGACTGGGCGGTGGTGGTCGACCAGCTCAACGTCGCCCTGCACGCCGCGCCGGACGCCTGAGCACACGCGCGCGGCCTGACGCGATTGTCATACCCGCGCGCCCGGCATTTGCCGGGAACCCAAGGCCGCGCGTGCTATCACCGGCGGACACCTGACATGTTCGGAGGCCCGCCATGCGTCGTCTGCCCGTGCTGCTCGCCGCGCTCATCGCCCTGCCCGCCCTGGCCCACCATGGCTGGAGCAGTTACGACGCCAACAAGGCCTTGAAGATCACCGCACCACTCACCCAGGTGCAGTACCGCAATCCGCACGCCGAGGTCGCGGTCGATTACCAGGACAAGCGCTGGAACGCGGTGCTGGCGCCGATCAGCCGCATGGCCTCGCGCGGCCTGCCGGACGGCGCCCTGGTCGTCGGCAAGACCGTCACGATCGAAGGCTATCCGCGCCTGGACGGCACCGCCGAACTGCGCGCCGAACGCATCACCGTGGACGGCAAGACCATCGAACTGCGCTGATCTCGCGGCACCGCCATGGACGTCATGACCTGGGCCCAGCAGCTGGAGGACTCCGCGCTGGGCCAATGGATGCGTGCCGGCTGGGGTTATCCCTTCGCCAACGTGCTGCATCTGGGCGGGCTGGTGCTGCTGCTCGGCAGCATCGGCCTGCTCGACCTGCGCCTGCTGGGCTTCAGCCGGAGGCTGGAGGTCGAACAGGTCTCGCGCCTGCTGACCCCGCTGGGCGTCGTCGGCCTGATGGTGCTGCTGGCGACCGGCGTGATGCTGTTCAGCGCCGACGCCACCGCCCTGCTCGGCAATCGCATGATGCAGGTCAAGCTGCTCGCCATCGCCGTGGCGGTGCTCAACGCGCTCGCGTTCCGCCTGCGCTTCGGCGGCCGGCTGCACGCCTGGCGCCATCACCCGCCGCCACTGGGACGCGCGATGGCCGCGGTCTCGCTGCTGGCATGGCCGACCGTCCTGGTCGCCGGCCGGATGATCGCCTACACCTGAGCCCGCCAGGCCGCGACCTGCGTCGGACGCCGCGCGCGCACCTGCCGCGCGCGGCTTTCCGCGCTTCCCTTGTGCAGTGGAGGGCTGCGAGGAGTTGGCTCAAGTCACGGCTCGCCTCACCCCAGAGATGCAAAGCAAACCCAACAGCGACCGCCGCATCCTCGTCTTCGCGGGGATGACGACCCGAAACAGGTCGCGCGAGCCGCCGCGAAGCCGCGCCGGCCCCGGTGTTACCGCGCTTGCCGCAACGCCCGCTCCACGGCCGCCAGCGCCAGCGGCGCCATTACCGCATAGCCGGCCGCGTTGGGATGCACGCCGTCGCCGGAGACCTTCGCATCCAGGCCGCCCTGCCCATTGTCCAGCGCGCCGTAGTAGTCCAGATACACCGCGCCGGTGCGCTGGGCGTACTGCCTGATCCAGTCGTTGAGCGCGCGGATCTTCGGCGCCGGCTGAAGGCCTGTCTTCCACGGATAGTCGCTGGCCGGCAGCACCGAGGCCAGTACGACGGCGATGCCGTTGGCCCTGGCCAGCTGCGCCATCGAGGCCAGATTGTCCTGGATCATCTGGGGTGTGGCCGGACCGGTATTGCCGGCCAGATCGTTGGTCCCGGCCAGGATCACCACCACGGCGGGCTTGAGATCGATCACGTCCTGGCGGAAGCGCACCAGCATCTGCGGCGTGGTCTGCCCGGAGATGCCGCGGTTCACGTATGGCTTGCCCGGGAAGAACGTCTCGCTACCTGTCTTTCCCCAGCCCTCGGTGATCGAATCGCCGAAGAACACCACGCGTCGCTGTCCAGGCGCCGGCGCGGCCAGCGCCGCGTTTTCGTCGCGATAGCGCGCCAGCTGCGGCCAGTCGGCCAGCTGCCGTTGCATCGCCTGCACCTGCTCGGCGCTGGGCGTCTGCGCGGCGGCATCGCCGGCTGTCGCGGCGATCAACAGCAGCACCGGCAGGCCGACGCGCGGCCATGAACACTTGAGCATGATGGCCCTCCCAGGCTTGGCATGCCCATCAGTCTATCGCCTCGCGCCGGGACGTCCCGCTCAGGGCTTGGGCTTGTCCGCCGGCTTGTCGGCCGCGGCCTTGTCCGCTGCCGCCTTGCGCTCGGCCGCGTCCTTGACCGCCGCGGCGAAGCGCGGCTCCTCGCGCAGCAGCTTGGACTGCGGGTCCAGCGTGTAGACGTCGTTGTCCTGCAGATCGACGTGACCCTGGCCGCCGGTCATCGCCACGGTGACGGTGCGCCCGCTGTTGGGACCGATGCGCACGTCCACCGGCATCGGGAACGGCAGGTCGTCCTGGGTCTTCCAGCGCAGCGACAGGCCACTGGCATCGCGCTGGGCGACCAGCTCCGGCAGCGCGGCGCGGTACAGGTACACGTCGAAGAACCAGCCGTAGTCCTTGCCCGTGACCTTGTTGACGATGTCGATGTAATCCCTGGTCGAGACATAGCGCGGCTTGAAGTGGCCCGGGCGCGGATGCGCGCTGCCGTACACCGCCAGGCGGATCGAGGTGAAGAACGCCTCGTCGCCGATCAGCGAGCGCAGCGTGTGCAGCATCAGCGAGCCCTTGTAATAGATGTCCAGGCCCGCACCGTGCTCGCGGTTGTAGACGGCCTCCTCGGTCTGCGACTTGCCGCTGACGATCGGCACGCGGTTGCTCACCGCGGCGCGCTGGTCCAGCAGCGCGGCGTGATACTCCATCTCGCCGCGCAGGTACTGCAGGTACAGCGGCTGCATGTAGCTGCCGAAGCCTTCGTGCAGCCACATGTCGTCCCAGTCGGCGTTGGTCAGCTGGTTGCCGAACCACTCGTGCGAGAACTCGTGCTGCATCAGCCAGTCGTAGCCGTACTTGTCCTTCTTGTAGTCGTTGCCGTAGGCGTTGATGGTCTGGTGCTCCATGCCCAGATGCGGGGTCTGCACCACGCCCACCTTCTCGTCGCCGAAGGGATAAGGCCCGATCTGGCTCTCGAAGAAGTCCAGCATCTTGGGCAGTTCGTCGAACAGCGCCTTGGCCTGCGCGTCCTTGTCGCCCTTCACATACCAGTAGGCCAGCGGGATGGTGTTGCCGTAGCGGCTATTGTAGGTGCCGCTGAGCTGTTCGTACGGGCCCACGTCCAGGGCGATGGCGTAGGTGTCCGGGTTCTTGGCGCGCCAGTGGTAGGTACGCCAGCCCTTGCTTTCCTTCATGCCGACGAACACGCCGTTGCCCGGCGCCACCAGCGGCGCGGGCACGGTGATGTGCTCGTCCACCAGCGCCGGCTCGCCCTGGGGGTGGTCGATGCACGGCCACAGCAGGTCGCAGCCCTCGCCCTGGATGGCCGAGGCCACCCACGGCTCACCAGTGGGCGCGGTCGCCCAGACGAAGCCGCCGTCCCACGGCGCGCGCTTGGCCACGTGCGGTTGCCCGGCATAGACCACGCGCAGCTTCACGCTGGCTCCGGCCGGCACCTGCCGCGGCAGGGCCACGCGCATGCGGCCCTCGGGGTTCTGCCAGGCCTCGCGGGCCACCGGCTTGCCGTCCACCTCGACCCGGCTGACCGCGTACTCCGGGTCCAGATCGACGACCAGCGCCTGCAACGGCGAGACCGCCTTGAAGGTCAGCGTCGCATCGCCCTCGATCCGGCGCTGGTCCGGAATCACCTTGAAGCCCAGGTCGGCGTGCTCGAAGCTCACCGCCAGCTGCTCCGGCGTGCGCGGCAGGCCGGTCTGCTTGGTCACGGGACTGAGCTCGGCGCCCTGCGCCTGGGACGCGCAGGCCAGCGCAAGCGCCAGGGTGGAGACGAGCAGACGGGAACGGGACATGGCAGGCCTGGCGGAAAGGGAAACCGGCGCAGCGTGCCAGCAAACCGCCGCCGCCGCATCCATCCGAAGTCATGCCCGCCGGGATGCCCGGCTCAATCGTCCGCGGCCGCGGCCTCGCGCCCCTGCTGGCGGATCATGGCCTCGATCCTCGCCTCGTTGATCGCCTCGCGCACGCTGTCCAGATCGGCCGTGCGCGTATCGGGCGTGAACCTGCCGGTCAGCACCGTGTCCGGCTGCAGCGCGCCGGCCTCGAACAGCGCCCACATCTCCTCGCCGTACCAGGTGTCCAGCAGTTCCGGCGCCCAGCGCCCCAGGCTGGCGGTGAGATTGTTGACGTCGCGCAGCAGCATGCGCCGCGCCGCGTTGTTGCCGCCGGCGCTGACCACCTGCGGGAAATCGATCACCACCGGGCCGTCGGGACCGACTAGCACGTTGTACTCGGACAGATCGCCGTGGATCAGGCCGCAGCACAGCATGCGCACCACCTGGCGCATCAGCACCGCGTGGAACGCGCGCGCCTGTCCGGCCTCCAGCTCGACCTCGCCCAGGCGCGGTGCGCTGAAGCCCTCCGCGTCGGTCACCAGTTCCATCACCAGCACGCCGTGGAAGTAGCCGAAGGGCTCGGGCACACGCACGCCGGCGTCGCGCAGCTGGTAGAGCGCATCGACCTCGGTGTTCTTCCAGGCCACCTCGGCCTGCTTGCGGCCGTACTTGGTCGCCTTGCCCATGGCGCGGGCCTCGCGGCTGCCGCGCACCTTGCGCCCTTCCTGGTACTGCACGCGCTGCTGGAAGCTGCGCTGGGCCATGTCCTTGTAGACCTTGGCGCAGCGCACCTCGTCGCCGGCACGCACCACGTACACCGAGGCTTCCTTGCCGCTCTTGAGCGGTCGCAGCACCTCGTCGATCACACCATCGTCGATCAAGGCCAGCAGGCCGGGGGGAGTCTTCATCGCGTCATGCCAGGGACTTGCGTCGCAGGTCCGTTGCGGGGCGGGCCAGTGTCGCATCCCCGGGCCGGGCGGTGTTGAAGATCCGATCGCGCTTCGTGGGGGGCGGCCCGCGCCCGGGCTTGTCGCGACGACCGGGCTCGCCCTACAGTCGCGCACCGCCGCGCCACCGCGGCTCCTGCCCAAGGGACGACAGCGCCGATGCATCCGGTCAGCACCATGGAAGTGTTCCTGATCGCCATGGCGATCATCTTCTGCATCCCGTTCCTGATCTGGCGGCTGGGCCGCACCGAGTATTTCGCGCCGCTGGTGGTGGTGCAGATCCTCACCGGCATCCTGCTGGGGCCGGGCATCCTGGGCGCCGCCCTGCCGGGCTACTACCAGTTCGTGTTCACCCCGCAGGTGGTGCAGATCCTGACCGGGCTGGGCGGCTGGGCGGTGATGCTGTTCGTGCTGATCGCCGGGATCGAGCTGGACCTCAGCCAGGCCTGGGCCAACCGCCGCGAGAGCGGCATCACGGCCGGCCTGGCGCTGGGCGTGCCGCTGCTGTTCGGCGGCCTGGCCGCGCTGGGCCTGCTGCGCCTGCCCGGCTGGATCGGCGCGCAGGGCCAGGCCTGGCAGTTCGTCACCGGCGTCGGCATGGCCTGCGCGGTGACCGCGCTGCCGATCCTGATCCTGCTGATGGAGAAGCTGGAGATCCTGCGCCAGCCCATCGGCCAGCGCATCCTGCGCTACGCCAGCCTGGACGACATCGCCATCTGGGGCGTGCTGGCCCTGGTCCTGCTGGACTGGGAGCGGATCGGCCGCCAGGTCGGCTTCCTGGTCGGCTTCGCGGTGGCCTGCGTGCTGTTCCGCAAGCTGATGCGCGCGATCGGCGAACGCGACCGCTGGTACGTGATGCTGATCTGGCTGGCGCTGTGCGCGTTCGGCGCGGACTGGTCGGGCCTGCACTTCATGGTCGGCGCGTTCCTGGCCGGCGTGGTCATCGACGCGCACTGGTTCGACCAGGCCGACATGGACCGCCTGCGCCACAACGTGCTGCTGGTGATGATGCCGGTGTTCTTCCTGAGCACCGGTCTGCGCACCGAATGGAACGTCGGCGGCGTCACCGTCTTCCTGGCGGCGCTGGTGCTGCTGGTGGCCGCCGTCACCGGCAAGCTGGCCGGCGTGCACCTGGCCGGCCGCCTGCTGAAGTGGAAGCCCGGCGAGGCCAGCCTGATCGGCTGGCTGCTGCAGACCAAGGCCCTGATCATGATCATCTTCGCCAACATCCTGCTGGACAAGGCGATCATCACCAGCGCCACCTTCACCGCCCTGCTGCTGATGGCGGTGATGAGCACCATGCTCTCGATCCCCATGGCCACACCCCGTCTACGGCGGCTGCAGCAACAACAAGACTGAAAGCCCGGCGAGCGGCGCGACCGCTTGCCCACCGGCCACGACGCCTGTAGGATCGCCGCCTCTTTTCGCATCCTTCCGGACCGCCGTCATGCGTGCCGCCTTTCACCCAGGAAATCTCACAGCGTCGTAATCGCGACGCCCCCGCATGGGCATGAGGCCCAGGCGGAACCGTGACCTGTTGGCGCATTGCGCCGGTGAAACGAGATGCACACCAAACTGCGTTCCCTGCGTGCCGCATCGGCGCGCGTGTGGCAGCTGCGCCTGTACCGCCAGCTGCTCAATTCCTCAATCAAACAAGACGACATCCTGCCGACCGTCGCGCAGGGCCTGCTGTCGCTCGGCGTGCGCCAGGCACCTGCCGACACGGCGGCCGCGCGCGCCAAGGTCGAACAGTTGCTGGCGCGCCCGCGCGCCGTGGCCACGCCGCTCGCCCTGCCCTTCATCAAGGAACTGGCCAGCATCTTCGGCCTCTCGCGCGACCAGCTGCGCGTGGTGTGGTTCGTCTGCATCCTGCACGACCACCGTCCGCTGATCGACGCGGTCGAGGCGGGCGCCAAGCGCTGGCCCGGCACCCGCGGCGGCCTTCTGCGCCTGCTCGGCGATACGCTGGAACTCCCGCCGGCCCGGCTGCGCGACACCATCCGGCCACGTGGCGCGTTGCTGTCCAGCGGACTGCTGTACGCCAGCTTCGTGCACTGCAGCGATGCGTCCGAGTGCCTGGAACCGGCCGACCACACCAGCCAGCTGTTCGAGGATGGGGTGCTGGACGAACGCTTCCTCGGCCGCCTGTTCGAGCGTGCCGAACCCGGGACGCTCAAGCTGGCCGACTACGGGCATCTGCAGGCGGCGGTTCAACGCATCGCCGACCTGCTGCGCGCCGCGCGCCGAGACGGATCGGGCGCCAACGTGCTGCTGCACGGCCCGCCAGGCACCGGCAAGAGCGAGCTCACTCGCGCCCTGGCGAACACACTGGGCATGGAGCTTTATCTCGTGCGCAGCGCCGACAGCGATGGCGAGCCGATCGACGCGCTGGCGCGGCTGCGCGCCTTCGAGACTGCCCAACGTGCCTTGGCGCACAACCCGCGGGCCTTGCTGCTGTTCGATGAGATCGAGGACGTCTTCCGCCACGGCAACGGCGCCGACAGTCCCAAGGTCAGCTACAAGAGCTGGGTCAACCGGCGCCTGGAAAGCATGACCCTGCCGTGTGTCTGGATCGGCAACCGCATCGACGGGCTGGACGACTCGCAGCTGCGCCGGTTCGACATCGTGCTGGAAGTGGTGCCGCCGCCGCGCAGCGCCCGCCGCGCCCTGCTGGAACGGGCGCTGGATGCCACCCCGGTTCCTGCGTCGCTGCTGGAGTGCATCGCCGAACGGGAGGCCTTCGCGCCCGCGCACTTCACGCGGGTCGCGCGCCTGATGCGGCGCCTTGCGCCGGCGCCCGAGGCGCGAGCAGGCATCCTGCGCGACTCGCTGAACGCGCTTCTGCGCATCGCCGGCGAGCCGCCGCTGCAAGAGGACGGGCCGCAGACCACGTTCGATCCCGAGCTGGTCCGCAGCACCCCACCGCTGGCGCCGATACTGTCGTTGCTGGAACGCCGTCCACAGGCGCGCATCTGCCTGTACGGCCCTCCAGGCACCGGCAAGACCGCGCTGGCCGCGCCCCTGGCCCAGCGCCTGGACATGCCCCTGCACCGCAAACGCGCCTCGGACCTGCTGGGCAGTTGGGTGGGCCAGACCGAGGCCCGGATCGCCGCCATGTTCGAGCAGGCCACGCGCGATGGCGCCCTGCTCTGCCTGGACGAGGCCGACAGCTTCCTGCGCGACCGCCAGAGTGCGCGGGCCGCCTGGGAGGTCACGCAGGTCAATGAGCTGCTGACCTGGCTGGAGGACTTCGAGGGCGTGTTCGTGGCCTCGACCAATCTGATGGGCGCCCTGGACGCCGCCGCGCTGCGTCGGTTCGACTTCAAGCTGCGCTTCGACTATCTGGATCCGCGCCAGCGCCTGCAGCTGTTCGAGCGCCACGTGGCCCAGCATCGTCTGCATCCTGACCTGGACGAGGCAGATCGCACGCGCCGGCTGCAGCGCCTGGATCGGCTGACCCCGGGCGACTTCACGGCGGTCCGGCGCCGGCTGGAAGCGGCAGACGGTCAGGCGGGCCAGAGCGATCTGCTGGCCTGGCTGGACGAAGAGCAGGCGCTGAAACCGGGCAACAGCCGACCGATCGGCTTCGCCCACTGAATCCGGCCCTCGCTAGCCCAATGCGTCCAGCGCCGCGGCCAGGTCGTCGGCCAGCGGGGCGTTGAGCAGGTACGGGGTGCGGCCGCCGTCGAGGGAGAACTCCAGCGAGGCGGCGTGCAGGAACAGGCGCTTGAGGCCGATCTGCTCGCGCAGGCGCTTGTTCGCCTCCGGATCGCCGTACTTGTCGTCGCCGGCGACCGGGTGGCCGAGGTGCTGGGCGTGGACGCGGATCTGGTGGGTGCGGCCGGTCTCGATCAGCACCTCGCAGTAGGACTGGCCGCCGCGCCGCTCGAGCACCTTGAAGTGGCTGACGCTGGGCTTGCCGCCGTCGTTGACCTGGACATGGCGCTCGCCGCCCTGGCGCAGGCCGACCAGCAGCGGCGCGTCCACGGTCAGGGTGCCGTCGGGCAGGCGCCCGGTCAGCAGGGTCAGGTAGCGCTTGCGGATGCCCTTGGCCGGGCCGGCGTCCTCGCGCAGCAGCGCCTGCAGCTCGGTCAGGGCCGAACGCTTCTTGGCCAGCACCAGCAGGCCGGAGGTGTCCCGGTCCAGGCGGTGGACCAGCTCCAGCGGCTGGTCGGGGCGCAGGGCGCGCATGGTCTCGATGGCACCGTGGCTGATGCCGCTGCCGCCGTGGCTGGCCACCCCGCTGGGCTTGTTGATGACCAGCAGGCGCGCGTCCTCGAACACGATCGCCGCCTCCATCCGCGCCAGGAAGCCCGCCGGCGGCGCCGATTTCGGCCCTGCCTCCTCCAGGCTGACCGGCGGCACCCGCACTTCGTCGCCGGCGGCCAGCTTGCGCTCGGCCTTGGCCCGGCCGCCGTTCACGCGGACCTGGCCGCTGCGCACCAGCTTGTAGACCAGGCTGCGCGGCGCGCCCTTGAGCTGGCCGAGCAGGAAATTGTCCAGTCGCTGGCCGTCGCGGTCGGCGGGCACCACCACGGTGCGCACGGCGCTGCGGGCGGGTGGCGGATCGGGGCGTGGTGGTGCGGTCATTTCCGGCAGCTTCTCTGTTACACTCGGCGATGCGAGATAAGGGTTTGATTTCGCAGGAAAGTTCTACACGGGCCAGAAGCCCAGCTTCCCTCGCGAAAGCCCGGCACAGTGCGCGACCACCGCCCCCGGGGCGGCCATGTTAGCGGCTCGCCGGCAGGCCCCGACACCCGCCGGATGCGTCAGACATCCGAAGCTGAACACGTCCCGCGCGGTAACGGCCCCCCGGCCGGCCACCGACGGTCCCGCAACACCGACAAAGACAAAGCGCTCCCGCGGCCCGCCGTGGTGTCGAAGCGCTGGAAGCTCCAACCCGCCCCACCCGCGCTGTGCGCGAGGGGCGGCCGAACGTTCCAGAGGCAAAAAACGCCATGGCGCCCCGCGCGGTAGCAGCGCGAGGAACGCAACAATGAAACGCATGTTGATCAACGCCACGCAGGCAGAAGAACTGCGCGTGGCGATCGTGGATGGGCAGACGCTGTACGACATCGATATCGAGCAGCCGTCCAAGGAACAGAAGAAGTCCAACATCTACAAGGGCCGCATCACCCGGCTCGAGCCCTCCCTGGAGGCGGCCTTCGTCGACTACGGCGCAGAACGCCATGGCTTTCTGCCGCTGAAGGAAATTTCCCGCGACTACTTCCAGTCCGGGGTCGATCACCACAAGGCCGGCCTACGCGAACTGCTGCGCGAGGGCCAGGAGGTCGTGGTCCAGGTCGACAAGGACGAGCGCGGCAACAAGGGCGCGGCCCTGACCACGTTCATCTCCCTGGCCGGCCGCTACATGGTGCTCATGCCCAACTCGCCCACCGCCGGCGGCGTCTCGCGCCGGATCGAGGGCGACGACCGCGCCGCGCTGAAGGCGGCCATGGACGCGCTGACCATCCCCGACGACATGGGCGTGATCATCCGCACCGCCGGCGTGGGCCGCGATGCCGAAGAGCTGCAGTGGGACCTGGATTACCTGCTGAGCGTGTGGAAGGCCGTGGCCGAGGCCGCGCTGGCCAAGCCGGCGCCGTTCCTGATCTACCAGGAGTCGCGCCTGATCGTGCGCGCCCTGCGCGACTACCTGCGCTCGGACGTGGGCGAGATCCTGGTCGACACCGCCGAGCTCTACGAGACGGCCAAGGAGTTCATGCAGCAGGTCATGCCGCACAACCTGCGCAAGCTCAAGCACTACACCGACGACATCCCGCTGTTCAACCGCTTCCAGATCGAGTCGCAGATCGAGGCCGCCTACGAGCGCAACGTGCGCCTGCCTTCGGGCGGTTCGATCGTGGTCGACCAGACCGAGGCGCTGACCGCCATCGACGTCAACTCGGCGCGCGCCACCAAGGGTGGCGACATCGAGGAGACCGCGTTCCACACCAACTGCGAAGCGGCCGAGGAAGTGGCCCGCCAGCTGCGCCTGCGCGACCTGGGCGGCCTGGTGGTGATCGACTTCATCGACATGTCCTCCTCCAAGCACCAGCGTGAGGTCGAGAACCGCCTGCAGAACGCGCTCAAGTACGACCGCGCCCGCGTCCAGCTGGGCCGCATCTCGCGCTTCGGCCTGATGGAAATGAGCCGCCAGCGCCTGCGCCCGAGCCTGGGCGAATCCAGCCAGATCGTGTGTCCGCGCTGCGACGGCCATGGCCGCATGCGCAGCGTCGAGTCGCTGTCGCTGTCGATCATCCGCGTGGCCGAAGAGCACGCGATGAAGGACAACACCGGGCAGGTCCTGGTGCAGGCGCCGCTGGAGATCGCCAACTACCTGCTCAACGAGAAGCGCAACGCGCTGCGCGAGATCGAACAGCGCCACGATGCGCCGATCATCATCGTCGCCGACGAGCAGCTGCACACCCCGCACTACGAGGTCACCCGCCTGCGCGAGAACGAGCTGGGCGAAGAGTCGAGCAAGCCCAGCTACCAGCGCGGCACCCCGCGCAAGCTGCCGGTGCATGCGCTGACCAAGGCCCAGCTCAACATCCCCGCCGCCCCGGCGGTGACCACGGTCAAGCACGCCCAGCCCGCTCCGGTGCGCCAGGAGCGCGAGACCCCGGCGCCGGTCGAGCCCGCGGCGGCCGTCCCCGTCGCCCCGGCGCCGCAGCCGGTCGCCGCCGCGACCGGTGGCGTGGTCGGCTGGCTCAAGCGCGTGTTCGGCGCGGCCAGCGCCCCGGCGCCGGCGGCCTCGCAGCCGCAGCCGGCCCGTGAGGCGCGTCCGGCCCGCAACGAGCGCGGCAACAACAACGGTCAGCAGCGTCGCAACGGCAACGAAGGCAATCGCGGCCAGGGCGGCAACAATGTCCGCGGCGGCCAGCAGAACGGCCAGCAGCGCCGCGACAACCGCGACGCGCGCGGCAATCGCGACGGTGGCCAGGCGCAGGCCGGCAACGGCCAGGCGCCGCGCAACAAGGGTGAGGGACAGCAGAACAAGCAGGCCCAGCAGCCCAAGGCCGCGCAGAACCAGAACCCGCCCAGGCAGCCCAAGCCGCAGCAGGACAAGCCGCAGCCCGAAGCGCCGGCGCAGCAGGCCCAGCCCGCGCAGCCGCGCGCGCCCAGGCCGCCGCGTGAGCCGGCCAAGCCGATCGAGCCCACGCCCGAGCTGCTGGCGGCCACGGCCGTGACCGCCGGTTTGAGCGCCGAGACGCCCCAGCCGGTGCCCGCGCCCAAGCCCGAGCCGGTCGCCGAGCCGTCCAAGGACGCGCCGGTCGCGCCGTCGGCCATCGAGGCCGCCGCGAGCGAGGATGGCGGCCAGGACGAGCAGGACGAAGCGCATGCCGATGGCGCCGATGCCGTCGACGAGAACGGCACGCCCCGCCGTCGCCGCGGCCGTCGCGGCGGTCGCCGTCGTCGTCGCGGCAATGGCGAACAGGCCGCCGGCGAACAGCTCGACCAGGACGCCGGCGAAGAAGAGCCGGTGGTCGTGCCGTCCGCCTCGCAGCCGGAGTTCGACTTCGACGACGCCGAGGCGCCGGCCCCGGCGGAGCCGGCGGCCCGGCCGCGCGTGCGCGCCGAGGCGGCCACCGCCGCGGTGGCCGCGGCCAGCGCGACCGCCGTGGTCGCGGCCGTCGCGCCGGACAGCAAGCCGTCGACGCCTGTCGACCAGGTCGAGACGTCGACCGAAGCGCCGGCGGCTACGGCCGCGGGCCCGCTCGTGGAAGCCGCCAGGCCGCAGGCCTCGGCCGAGCCCGCGATCGAACCGGTCGCCGCCGACCCGCTACCCGCGGCGCCGCCCGCCGCCCAGGGTCCGGAAGTCCACGTCAGCGTCGAAGTGCAGCCCGAGCCGTCCCCGGCGGTGACCGAGATCGAGCCCGAACCCGCGCCGGTGCCCGCCATCGCGCCGGTCGCCGAGGCGCCATCGCCCGTGGCGGCCACCGCGGTCAGCGAAGACGCACAGCGCGACCTTCCGGCACAGGCGGAACCCGCTGCGGCCGTCGCCGAAGCCCCGGTCGCGGAACAGGCCGCGGAGGCCGAGACGCAGGCCGACGCGCCGGCCGCGCCCAAGCCCGCGGCGGCCACCGGCTCGCTGTTCTTCGCCGCCGACGCGCAGACGCCGCGTTCGGTGACACGCCATCTGTTCGAACCGTCGCCCGCCCCGCGCGTGTCCGACGAGCAGGCGCCCGCGCAGAACGACAGCCACGGCGGCACGACCGACAGCGAGCGCAGCGCCTGAGCCAGCGACGCAGGCCGGGCCCGGCTCCATCGCCAGGCCCGGCGACGGGATGAAACGGAACGGGCGCCATCAGGCGCCCGTTCTGCTTTTGCATGACCTTCCGAGTGACGCGTTGTGTGTCCCCATGAATGGCCGACGGTCCGTCCGCGCGGCCCACACGCCGTCATTGCCGCCAACACAGGAGTTCATGGATGCTCGCGCGCAAGCCTCAAAGTCCCTAGATTCCTGCGTTCGCGGGAATGACGATCGTGGTCCCGCTGGCGGCGCCGTCGTTGCACGCTGGCGCCTGGTGACGGCGAACGATCAGACGCTCTTCGAAGGATCGATCAGCCCGTACTGCGCGGCCAGGCGCGCCAGCGCCATCGTGTCGTGCACCTGCACCTTTTCCAGCAGGCGTGTCTTGTGCGTGCTGACGGTCTTGGGGCTGAGGTTGAGACGCTTGGCGATCTCGCTCTGGCGAAGGCCCTGGACCAGCATCATCACCACCTCCAGCTCGCGCGCGCTGAGGTCGTCGAACGGCGAGGCCTCTTCGCTCATGCTCGACAGCGCCAGGTTCTGCGCCACGTTGCTGCCCAGGTAGCGCTTGCCGCGCGAGACATCGCGCACCGCGCGCAGCAGCTCGGCCGCATTGCCGCCCTTGCCGACATAGCCCGACGCACCGGCTTCGAGCAGCCGCTTGGGCAGCGGGCCATCCTCCAGCACCGAGACGATGATCACGCGGCTGCCGTAGTCGCCGCGCACGATGCGCTCGGTCACGTCGAAGCCGCTGAGCCCGGGCAGGTGCAGATCGCACAGCACCACATCCGGCTTGAGCTTGCGGATGGCCGGCAGCGCTTCCTCGCCGCTCTCGGCCTCGCCGACCACCTCGATATCCACCTGGCCGGCGAGGATCAGCTTCAAGCCGGTCCGCACCAGCGCATGGTCGTCCACCAGAAATACCCGGATCGTCATCCTTGCCATCCCCTTGTAGGCATATGCCGCTCCCACGATCAGCCTACTCGCGGCGGGTGAAACTGGGCAAGTCGCGTGGGGCACAGCTGTAGGCGAGAAAGCGGCTGCATGGCGACAGCCGGGTTCGGGAATGCCAAGGACTTCGCAGCGGGTGTGAGCGACCCGAAGTGAGAACGGCCAACGACCCTGCCGCTCTGCAGCGCGGCCCGATCCCCATCACTTCTGCCCCATCCCCTGTCAGTCCCGCGAATGCGGGAATCCAGGGACTTTGGCTTTTGCGCGCGAACGTCCATGGATTCCCGCGTTCGCGGGAATGACGGTAGGAGGTTCGGGTGGCGCCGATCAGACAGCGCCGAGCGGGCGACCGCACAAGCGCGCGGCCGGCGAAAGCCGGCCGCAGCGCACCGCTTACTTGGTGGTGTAGCCACCATTGACCAGGATCGTCTGGCCGGTCATCCACCAGCCGTCGCTCACCAGGAAGCGGATCCACGGCACGATGTCCTCGATGTCGGTCAGGCCGGTCTTGGACGAAGGCGACAGCGCGGCGGCGGTCTTGTGGTAGGCCACCGCATCGGCGCCCTCGGCGGGATAGAAGAACGGCGTGTCCATCGGGCCCGGGCCGATCGCGGTCACCGAGATGCCGCGGTCGCCCAGCTCCTTCGAGGCGGCGCGGGTGTAGTGCTCCACCGGCGCCTTGGTGCCGGCATAGCTGGCGTAGAACGGCGTGTAGGCGCCCAGCAGCGAGGTCACCAGCGTGCAGATCTTGCCGTTGTCGCTCAGGGCCTTGCCTGCCTCCTTGATGAAGAAGAACGCCGACTTGGAGTTGACCGCGCTCATCTGGTCGAACTCGGCCTCGCTGATCTCGGCCATCGGCTTCTTCAGCACCTTGCCGACGGTGTTGACCGCGATGTCGATCGATCCCATCGCGGCCTTGGCATCGGCGAACAGCTTCTCCATCGCCGCGGCGGTGGTGAGATCGGCCTGGAAGGCGAACGCCTTGGCGCCCGTGGCCTCGATCTCCGCCACGGTCTTGTCGGCGCCGGCCTTGGTGGAGGCGCTGTTGTAGTGGATCGCCACGGCCTTGGCCCCGTGCTTGGCCAGGTCGGTGGCGAGCAGGCCGCCGAGATTCTTGGCGCCGCCGGCGATGAGGACGGTCTTGCCCTGCAGGGAATGGTCGGTCATTGGAGGATCCTTGGCTGTGGGAAACGGGGACCATGTCGGCCCGCGCCGGAGGAACGCAACACGAAGGCCGCCTCCCCCGCTTGCGAGCGCGCCTCACACCATATAATCCAGCCCAAGAACATAAAGCCCGCATGTGTGACTTCACATGTCGTGGATCCTGACCAATCAAGGAGCGCAGCGGCATGGACCGGATCGACCTGTTCCGCATCTTCGTCCGCGTGGTGGAGGTGGCCAGCTTCACCCGCGCGGCCGACACGCTGGGCATGCCGCGCTCCTCGGTCTCGGCCGCGGTGGCCGAGCTGGAAGGACGCATCGGCGTGCGCCTGCTGCACCGGACCACGCGCAGGGTCGCCCCGACCCAGGACGGGACCGCGTTCTACGAGCGCTGCCTGCGGGTGATCGCCGATGTCGAGGAAACCGAGGCGCTGTTCCGCCAGGGCAAGACCAAGCCTTCGGGCAAGCTGCGCGTGGACGTGCCCGGGCGCATCGGCCGGCTGATCATCGCCCCGGCCCTGGCCGGCTTCCTGGACGAGTATCCGGAGATCGACGTCAGCCTGGGCGTCACCGACCGCACGGTCGACCTGGTCGGGGAAAGCCTGGACTGCGTGGTGCGGGTCGGGCCGCTGGGCGATTCGGGGCTGATCGCGCGTGCGCTCGGCACGCTGCCGCTGATCAACGTCGCCAGCCCCGCCTACCTGGCCCGGCATGGCACACCGCGGTCGCCGGCGGACCTGGCCAGCCACTGGGCGATCCACTATGCCTCGCCGTCCAGCGGCCGGGTCGAGCCGTGGGAATGGATGGAAGGCGAGACGCTCAGGACCCTGCACATGCCAGGCCGGGTCACGGTCAACAGCGCCGAGGCCTCCATCGCCTGCTGCCTGGCCGGCCTGGGCCTGATCCAGATCCCGGCCTACGACGTGCGCGAGGCGCTGCGCAGCGGCACGCTGGTGGAGGTGATGCCCCAGCACCGCGCCGCGTCGCTGCCGATGACCCTGCTGTATCCGCATCGCCAGCACCTGTCGCGACGCGTGCAGGTGTTCGCCGAGTGGATCGAGCCGTTGTTGAAGACGGCGATCGCGACATGAGACGCCTGCTCCCGCATGCGATCTCGCAAGGCCGCTGGCTATGCTGACCCCCGTGCCCTCGCCCGTCTCTGCCCGCCCGAAGCATCGATTCTCATGACCGCCCCGCGCCGCTACAAGCCTTCCAAGCGCCGCGAGGCGACCTCCGAGGCGCGCCGCCAGCGCATCCGGGAGGCCGCCTGGTCGGTGTTCGCCCGGCACGGCCTGGACGCGGCGACGATCTCGCAGATCGTGGCCGCCAGCGGCGCCTCGACCGGCAGCTTCTACAACGACTACCGCACCAAGCAGGCGGTGTTCGACGAACTGCTGACCGACCTGCTGGCGCAGGTGCGCACGGTCACCGCCCAGGCGCGCGCCCGCGCCGACGACCTGGAGACCATGCTGCAGCTGTCCTATCGCGACCTGCTGGTGCTGATCCTGGGGATCGAGGAGGCGCTGCCCTTCATCGCGCGCAACCAGCACCACATCCGCACCCGCCTGTACGAGCTGGAAGGCATCGATTCGCTGCTCGGCGACATCCGCCGCGACGTGGTGCGCGGCGTGCCCGGGCTGTCGCTGGCGCCATGGCAGGTCTCGTTGGTCGCCAGCCTGATCGTGTCCAACGGCATCGAGACGCTGCTGCTGCTCGAGGGCCGCGACCGCATCGACGTGGATGAGATCGCCGGGCTGATGACGCGGCTGGTGATCGGCGGGATCGGCGGGATCGGCAGCCTGGCTGCAGCGCAACAAATTTGACGACTTCCTCAAGTATGTCCATGCTCCGCGCTGGGAGGATCACACCATGCGCGAAGCGGACTACGTCATCGTCGGGGCGGGACCGGCCGGCTGCGCCTTGGCCGCGCGGCTGGCGGCCGCGGCCAAGAAGCCGAGCGTCATCCTGATCGAGGCGGGCCCGCCGGGCCCGTCCCTGCTCTCGCGCATCCCGGCCGGCATCGCCGCGCTGGTGCCCTTCAGGTCGGCGCGCAACTACGCCTTCCAGACCGTGCCCCAGGCCGAGCTGGGTGGGCGCCGCGGCTACGTGCCGCGCGGGCGCGGCGTGGGCGGTTCGAGCCTGATCAACGCGATGATCTACATGCGCGGCCAGCCGCAGGACTACGACGGCTGGGCCGCCGCCGGCTGCCCGGGCTGGGGCTGGCAGGACGTGCTGCCGCTGTTCCGACGGTCGGAGGCCAACCAGCGCGGCGCCGATGCGCTGCATGGCGACCGCGGGCCGCTGGTGGTGTCCGACCTGGCCTCGCCCAGCCCGGTGTCGCAGGCCTTCATCGACGCCGCGCTGCAGTCGGGCTATGCCGCGAACGGGGATTTCAACGGGCCCTGCCAGGAAGGCATCGGCCTGTACCAGGTGTTCCAGCGCAACGGCGCGCGGCTGGATGCCGGCTCGGCCTACCTGGGCGATGCGGCGCGCTGGCCGCACCTGCGCATCCTCAGCGACACCCGCGCCGACCGTGTGGTCTGCGAGGACCGCCGCGCCACCGGCGTTGAGGTGCTGACCCGGCACGGACGCGAGACGATCCGCGCCAGGCGCGAGGTGATCCTCTCGGCCGGCGCGATCGGCTCGCCGCAGCTGCTGATGCTCTCCGGCATCGGCCCGGGCGCGCATCTTGCCGAGCATGGCATCCCGATGATCCATGATGCCGCCGGCGTGGGCGCCAACCTGCAGGATCACCTGGACTATGTCGGCCTCAAGCGCATGAAAGGCCCGGGCCTGCTCGGCTTCGGCCCGGACACGCTGCTGCGCGGCGCGGCGGCGTTCCCGGCGTGGCGGCGCGGCCATGGGATGCTCACCAGCAACCTGGCCGAGGCCGGCGGCTTCATCCGCAGCGCGCCGGAAGTGGACCGGCCCGACCTGCAGTTCCACTTCTGCGCGGCGCTGGTCGACGACCACGCCCGGCATACGCACCTGGTGCGCGGCGTGACCCTGCACGTGTGCGCGCTGCGCCCGCAGAGCCGCGGCTGGATCCGCCTGGCCTCTGCCGACCCGGCGCAGGCGCCGTTGATCGACCCGAACTTCCTCTCCGCGCCGGACGATGTGGAACTGACGCTCAGAGGCGCACGCGCGGTGCACCGCATCCTCGACGCCGAACCGCTGGCGCGCTACGGCGGCAAGCTGCTCTACAGCAGTCCGCACCCGGACGACGCGGAACTGCTGCGCCTGATCCGCGCGCACGCGGACACCATCTACCATCCGGTCGGCACTTGCCGCATGGGCCGCGACGCCGGCGCGGTGGTCGCCCCGGACCTGACCGTGCACGGCCTGCAGGGCCTGCGCGTGGCCGATGCCTCGATCATGCCGACGCTGATCAGCGGCAATACCCAGGCGCCTTCGGCCATGATCGGCGAGAAGGCCGCCGACCTCATCCTCGGCAGGAGTGCCGCATGAACCAGGAAGCGCTGCACGCCATGTTCGCGCCGCTGCGCCAGGCCTCGCGGGCCGCGCCCGCCGGCGATGCCGACACCCGGCGCGCGCGGCTGGAGACGCTCGCGACGCTGGTGCGCGAGAACGTCGAACGGATCGCCGAGGCCATCGATGCGGATTTCGGCGGACGCTCGCACGACGAGACGCGCATGCTGGAGGTGCTGCCGGCGCTGCGCGGCATCCGCCATGCCCAGCGCCATGTGCGGCGCTGGATGCGCCAGGTGCGGCGGCCGGTGGACGTGGTCTTCCAGCCGGCCAGCGCGTGGCTGCGCTACGAGCCCCTGGGCGTGATCGGCATCATCGCGCCCTGGAACTATCCGCTGCTGCTCTCCATCGGCCCGCTGGCCGATGCGCTGGCCGCCGGCAACCGCGCGATGCTCAAGCCTTCCGAGCTGACGCCACGCTTCTCCGAACTGCTCGCGCAGCTGGTCGCGCGCCACTTCCCGTCCGATCTGGTGGCCGTGGCCACCGGCGGGGTGGAGACGGCCAGGGCGTTCTCGTCCCTGCCCTTCGACCATCTGCTGTTCACCGGCTCGACCGCCGTCGGTCGCCAGGTCATGCGCGCCGCGGCGGAGCACCTCACGCCGGTGACGCTGGAACTGGGCGGCAAGTCGCCGGCCTTCGTCGCGGCGGACTACCCACTGGCCAAGGCCGCCGACGCGATCGCCTTCGGCAAGTTCCTCAACGCCGGACAGACCTGCATCGCACCGGACTACGTGCTGGTGCCGCGCGCCAGGATGGACGACTTCGCCGCCGCCGTGCTGGACGCGGCGCGACGCCGCTATCCGACGGTGGCGGGCAACGCGGACTATTCGGCGGTGATCACGCCACGCCATCGGCAGCGGCTGGCATCGGCGCTGGACGAAGCACGCGCCGCCGGCGCGCGCGTGCAGGCGCTCGAGGCGGACGGCGCGCCGGAGAAGATCGCCCCGACGCTGGTGCTCGACCCGCCGCTGGACAGCCTGCTGATGCGCGAGGAGATCTTCGGCCCGGTGCTGCCGCTGGTCGGTTACGACCACCTCGAGGAAGCCATCGCCTTCGCCGCCGCGCGCGAGCGCCCGCTGGCGCTGTACTGCTTCAGCGGCGACCGCGCCGTGCATCGGCGCGTGCTGGACGGCGTGACTTCCGGCGGCGTCACCCTCAACGGGACACTGCTGCACATCGCCCAGGACAGCCTGCCTTTCGGCGGCATCGGGCCCAGCGGCATGGGTGCCTATCACGGACACGAGGGCTTCAAGCGCTTCAGCCACGCGCGCGCGGTGTTCAAGGTCGGCCCGGTCAATGTCTTCCAGCGGCTCGGCCCGCCATGGACGGGGCTGGCGCGGCGGATGTTCGGCTGGCTGGCGCGCTAGGGCTGCGATCCAGTCGTGCAAATGAAGAAGGAAGCAAGGTGCCACCTTGCTTCCTTGAGCGCCTCGATCAGCGCGTCGCTGCGGATCACGTGCGTTGCCGCCGCGCGGTTTGCAAACGCACCGCTCGCGAGTGGCGCACACTGCCCCCGCTACGGCGTCATCACGACCTTGCGGCAGTTCTCCTGCTTCTCGTCGAAGATCTTGTAGCCCTGCGCCGCGTCGGCCAGCTTCATGCGGTGCGAGATGATGATGTCCGGGTCCAGATCGCCGTCCTCGATGAAGCCGAGCAGTTCGGGCAGGTACTTATGCACATGGGTCTGGCCCATGGCGAAGGACAGCCCCTTGTCGAACGCGTCGCCGATGAGGAAGCCATGGATGAAGCCGGCATAGACGCCGGGGATGCTCACCACGCCGCCGCGCTGCGTGGCCGAGATGCACTGGCGGATCACCTCGCCGGAGCTGGTTTCGATCTTCAGCGTGCTCAGCACGGTCTCGGTGGTGCTGCCCTTGGCCTCGAAGCCCACCGCATCGATAGACGCGGAGACGCCTCTTCCGTTGGTCAGTTCCAGGATCCGCTCCGATGCGTCGCCTTCGCTGAAATCGATCGGGATCACGCCGTAGGCGCCCACCGCGAAGTCCAGGCGGTACCGCTCCGAATCCACCATGAAGATCTGCTCGGCGCCCAGCATGCGCGCGCACGCGGCCGCCATCAGGCCGACCGGGCCGGCGCCGAAGATCGCCACGGTGGACCCGGGCCCGATCTTCGCGTTGAGCACGGCCTGGTAGCCGGTGGGCAGGATGTCCGACAGGAACAGCACCTTCTCGTCGGCCAGGCTGCCAGGCACGGCGAACGGCCCGACGTTGGCCTTGGGCACGCGCACGTACTCGGCCTGCCCGCCCGGCACGCCGCCGTAGAGGTGCGAATAGCCGAACAGCGCGGCCGGCGGCGTCATCTTCGCGCGCTTGCGCACGCTGGCGCCCTGGTCGGGATTGGTCGTCTCGCAGGCCGAAAACAACTCGTTCTCGCAGAAGAAGCACTTGCCGCAGGCGATCACGAACGGAATGACCACGCGGTCGCCCACGCTCACCTCGGTCACCGCCGAGCCTGCGTCTTCCACCACGCCCATGAACTCATGGCCGAAGATGTCGCCGTGCCGAGTCTCCGGGATCTTGCCGTGGAACAGATGCAGGTCCGAGCCGCAGATCGCGGTGGCCGTCACCCGCAGCAGGATGTCGTCGGCCTCCACCAGCGTCGGATCGGGAACGGTCTCGACGCGCACGTCCTTGGAACCGTGGTAGGTCAACGCTTTCATCTTCGGATCTCCGGTGAGTCGGGCCTTCCACCCTCCTCGCCGTGCCGTTAGCGCAGTAGCACCGCCGGTGCGCTCCAGCGTCAATCTTTGTTAACGCCAAGCCGTGCGGTCTGTCATGCCGACGCGCTCGATGCAGCGCGCTGCGTGGCCCGTTCGCAGCGCGGGCAAGCGCAACTCACCCGCCCGCCTTGCCGCAATCGGCCAGATCCGTCCAGCCGAACAGCCGCACGGCGTTGTTGAAGAGGATGTCGCGGCGTTGCGCATCGGAGAGGTAAGGCGCCGTGCGGAACCGCGCGATCGCCTGCGCCGTGGCCTCGGGCCATACCATCTGGTCCGAGCCGAACAGGATGCGCTTGCCGAAGCCGTAGATCATGAGCTGCTGCAGATAATGATCCATCAACGGACGCGGCTCGGCCCAGTCGATCGCCCCCAGGTCGACGTAGACCTGCGGATAGGCATGCAGCAGCGCCACCGTGTCGTCGAGAAAGGGCCAGCCGGCATGCAGGATGATCAGCTTCATGCGCGGGTGACGCACCAGCACCTCCTCGAACGAGGACGGGTTGCCCAGGCGCTCGCGATGCAGCGGCTGGCCGCGGTAGACGATGCCCGCCGGCCCGGCGCCCGAGTGCACCGCGATCGGGACGTCCAGCGCTTCGGCCAGGGCCCATAGCGGCTCCAGGCGCGGGTCGTCATGGGCGATGCCGTGGTATTGGTATTCGACCTCGCCGATCATCGCCAGCTTGCCCGCCGCATGCCGCGCCCGGATCTGGTCGAGCATGGCGGCGTCGGGGATGTCGTCGATCTCGAACCCGCCGCGCAGGCGCGCCGGATCGAGGGCGATGATGCGGTCGTCCGTGGCCGTGCTGGCGCCGCCCACGATCGCCCGCACCACCCCGGCCTCGCGCAGGGCCGCAGCGGTGGCCCGGGCGTGGTCCGCACCGTTGAACACCCGCATGGGCTGGCCATCGCCGGGGTTGGGCACGCGCGCCTCGAAGCGCCCATCGCGCTCGTAGCTGTGGATGTGGATGTCGATGACCGGCTCGACGCCGGCCACGCACGTGGGCGCGGACGACAACGCGAGCGCAAGCAGCAAAGGGACCATGGTGCCTCCGTGTGGTGTGGGATACCGCTTGAAAACGCATCCTGGAGCGCCGAGGATCCGGCGTATTGCGAATTCGTGCCCTCCTGGCCTGCCAAGGGACCGCCATGACGTCCGACCCGCCCGTGACGCTGCTGCGCAAGCTCCCCGACGACCGCCCCGACCTGCTGCGCGCACGCGGCCAGTGGTCGTCCTGCGCCATGGAGCACTCGCTGATCCCCGCGATCGAGCTGGAGGAACCGGGCTGGGCCTTCCATCACCTCGCCCTGCCGCTGGGCCCGACGCGTCCGCACGTGGTCCTGAAGGTGGACAGCGGCCATGAACACGGGCGCGCCCCGCCCGAGACGCTGACCATGATCCAGGCCGGCGTGACCGGATCGGCGCGCTGGGATGCGCCGATGGAATCGGCCTGTCTCTACTTCACCGACGGGGCCATGGCCGGCGCGCTGGGCGTGGCGCCCGAACGCGTCCGCCAGGCGATCCGCAGCCGGTTGCACTATCGCGCGCCCGGCATGGCGCGGCTGCTGCGCGCCCTGCTGGCCGACGCCTTGGCCGGCCAGCCGCACGGCACCCTGATCGGTGACGCCATCTTCCTCGCCGTGGCCGCCCAGCTGGTGCCCCGGGCCGCGCGCCCCGCGCATGCCAGCCGTGGCGGCGAGCCCTGGCGCGTGCGCACGGCCCTGGCCTTCATCCATGCGCACCTGGGCGAGGAACTGGACATCGCGCAGATCGCCGATGCGGCCGCCACCAGCCCCTACTACCTCAACCGCGCCTTCCGCGCCGCGCTCGGCTGCTCGATCTGGCAGTACGTGCTGCGCGCCCGCGCGCAATGCGCGCTCGCCCTGTTGCACGACAGCAACGCGACGCTGGTGCAGGTGGCCGACGCGGCAGGCTTCAGCAGCTATGCCGGCTTCATCTGCGCGATCAAGCGCGTCTGCGGCAGAACCCCGGCCCAGGTGCGCCAGGCGATCGGCCCATCGCGTGGAACCGAGGCACTTTCCTGAAAGCCAGGCGGCATGCGGCCTGACACAGCCCGGCAAACCCTGCTGACCCCGTGTACACGGAACCGCCGATAGGGTCGATGCGCCCGACCACCCAAGGAGTCGATATGCGCCTCGTTCGCTCGTCCGTGTTCATGGCCGCCGCGTGTCTCGCGCTGGCCGCCTGCGCTCCCCATCCCCGCCCCGACGGCCCGCCGCCGCCCCCGCCGCACGCGCACGGCGACCGGCAGCCGCCCCCGCCGCCGCCCGAGATGGCACCGCCGCCGCCGGCACCGCCAACGCCGCCGACGCAGAATCCGTAACGTACGGACCGGCCCGCCAAGCACCGCGCGTGGCGGGTCGGATCGGGCTCGCAAGCCTGTTCAGGCGAGGACAAAGCCCTTGGCCGCCAAGGGCTTTGTTGTTTCTGCGGCCGCGTTCCAACCTATCGAGCGCGTGCCTCGGCATCGCGATGGAAGCGGCTTCGCGACCAAGGGCGAGCAGTTCGCGCACGTTCCCGGGGATCTCGCCCAACACCCGCATTCCGGCGCTGGTCGATTCTCAAGGGCCGAACGCCCGATCTTCGAGTCTGGCGCCATCCTGCAGTACTTGGGCCGCAAGTCCGGCGCTTCTATCCAAGCGGCAAGCGGCATCGTGTAGAGGTCCACCAGTGGCGTTTCTGGCAGGTCGGTGGGCTCAGCGCGATGGCCGGCCAGGCCCATAATCATTCCGCAGGCCGAGCAGAGTTAGGAGCTCGCACACTTACCGCAACTAAAAAACCCGGTCGACACTGTGATGGCCCAGGCCGGCCGTTCGACGCGTTATGACCGTTGAACGCGCGGTGCGCGAACGCACCGATTTCGCCAACATTCCTGCTCAATTATTCACACTGCGCCACCATGCCGATCACAGCGCATCAATACCTTCGTCGTCATCCAGCAGTCGGTTTACGAGTGCCGCTCCCCTGCGTTTCAGCCATGCTCGGTTGCGCCAGTCTTGCCACGAAGCGGAGGTTCTTACGAAAACCCAAGTCAGGGTGCAGTTCCCCCTGCCTTCGTTAGAACTGCCTTCTCAGGAACTACATTCTGAACTAAGTTTTCCATGCTTCAGTCCGACGCCGACGCGCCGCCGCACTTTACTCATATCCCCTTCCTCATAATACGAGATGTACGCTAAAAAACCAATTTTGAATGACTTTTAATCCCGAAAACTGCACGCGCGGAACCACCCGCTCATGTAAGGGGCATTTCGAGAGGAGAGTATGTAAAAATTAATTCACATTTATTAAGTTGACGGACCGCTGTAGCAATGCACGAAGATCCGCGCTGAAGTTATCCGTTACCGCCCTACTGGGCAATGCTCGGCCCATTAAGATGAAGGGGCGCTACTGCCCCAACCGATTAGCCAAGCAATGATAGCCCCACTTACCGTCACTAATGAACCTAGTAAAGCGACATCCGTGGACGCTCTTGCGAGACCTAGCGCAACAATGGTCAGTCCCTCAGCCACAATGAAAAGACCGCCAATCTTACCTATCAGGCCAATATTTTTCATTCAATAAAACCTCCGTGTTTTTTTGATTTTATACTATGCAGACAGCCAAAAATAACTTTTGTTAATAACAGTTAGCGGAGAGAGTGGGATTCGAAGTAACGCCCACTAACCCTCTGATCTGTAAGCAAAACAAGCCGGACTGTGCCCTAGTGTGTCTGACAAGTTTAGAGTCGTCGAAGATCAGCGGCAAGCGCGAAAACCTCAGTGGTAGATCAGGGCACCACCAAAAGATCTCCCTTTAACACCAATCGCCCCGCCCTGACGAGGGCCTCACAGCGATCAAGAATGACCCGGCGAAGTTGTGGACTCGTGCTCTTGTAGCCGAGCTGCCGCGAGACCATCGTCACCAGCTCCTCAGCCTTCGCGCCCAAATTTTCCTGCACGACCTTCATCAGAGCCGAATCGATTTCGGAAGGAGGCAAGAATTCGGGGCGGCGCAGGGTCAGTGACTCGACCATAGAACGGTCCCGCACGCGGACCTCTTTCCTCGGAATGGCCAAGAAGTCCTTGTCGACGATCTGCACACCACCCATCGACACCACCGACCCAATCGCGTCCTCAACAGCTTGCTGGATGCGCGAACCTGCGCGCTGCAAGCCCCAAAGCGTCCGAGCACGCGTGACGACCTCGCTGCGATGAATTGGGCTTTCCACCTCCACGATCTGCCGCACGATGGTCGCGAGTTGTCCTGTTGGGACCAGATGCAATTCAAATTGATTGCTTGGCACAGCGAAGGACGCTTCGATGTAAGGCTCGGTGTCCGGAGGACTTTGCGCCTCGATGAGCCCCATCTCGGTCACTTCACCGCGATCGACTGTCAGGATCTCCACCGGCACCGCACGGTGCGAAGGCTTGGGACTGGGCTCTGAGTTCACTGATTCGGACTTCGCCCGTTCAATAGCGGCGACAAGCTTTTCAAACTCCGCCTCAGGCCGATGGAACCAGTCTGAACTCCAAATTCGGTAGACCTGCCAGCCCTTGTCGCGCAGCACACTCGCACGCAAACGGTCCCGATCACGCGCGCTTCGGGCGTCCCGATACGACTGCCCGTCGCACTCAATCCCTAAGATGTAGCGTCCAGGTTCGTCCGGATTGGCAATCGCGATGTCGACGAAGAAGCCTGCCAGGCCCACATCGGTGTGCAGATCGTAGCCCCGCGCGCGAAGCGCTTGGGCCACCTCTTGCTCGAACACGGTTGCTTTCGTGTCCCGCTCCTGAGTGCTCAGATTGAGTCGACCGGTGCGTGCATAGTTCAAAAATAGCTTCAACGCGAAGGTGCCCTTGCCCTTAGCGCGATCGGTGTCGATGTCCTCATCGGTGATCGAAGTGAAGACCTCGCAACGCGACTTGGCGCGACTGATGAGCACATTCAAGCGTCGTTCGCCCCCATCGCTGCTCACGGGACCGAAATTCATCGTCATGTGACGCTGCGCATCACGGCCATAGCCCACCGAGATGAAGATGACATCGCGCTCGTCGCCCTGGATGTTTTCCAGACTTTTGACGAAGAACGGCTCAGCCGGATGATCGGCGAAGAATCCTTCCGTCTCAGGGTGCTGGCGGCGCAAGAGTTCTAGTTCATCGAGAATGGCGCGGCGCTGAGCCGTTGAGAAGGTCGCTACACCAAGCGTGAGCTGCGGCGTGCTCTGCGCATGGGCAAGCACTGCCAACGCCACTGCCTTGGCCTCCTTGGGATTGGTGCGCGTGTTCCCTCGGTCATAGATGGCTTCGGGCAAATGGTGCAGTCGCAAGCCCACACCTGCTTCACTGGTGTATGGGCTTGGAACGATGAAGAGCTTGCCTTCGTAAAACTGTTGGTTGGAAACAGCGATCAACGACTGATGCCGGCTCCGGTAATGCCAACGCAGCATGCGCTCAGGCAACCCTCGCGCACGGCAAAGGCCCAAGATGCTCTCCACATCCGACGCCTGTGCCCCACCCTCGTCGTCTTCCCGATCACTCCCGTCGCCAAGCGCTTTGGAGAAGAAGCGCGTGGGTGGGAGCTGCCGCTCGTCACCGACAATGACCAACTGTTTGGCGCGCGCAATCGCACCGAGCGCATCGATCGGCTGCACCTGGCTCGCCTCGTCAATGACCAGCATGTCAAAGTCCAGCGCGCCTGCCGGCAGGAACTGCGCCACCGACAACGGGCTCATCATGAAGACGGGTTTGAGCGCCTGGATCGCAGGGGCACACCGTTGCATCAGTTGCCTGATCGGCAGATGCCCCTTCTTCCTCGCCATCTCGCCAATCAAGACAGCGGTCGGGCCTGTTGCTCCACCTTGGCGTGGGATCTTGCTGTGGTGCGCCTTGACGACTTCATAGCGCGCGAGCTGCATGCGCTCTTGATCGAGGCTTGCAAAGCTTGCCACCACTTGCGATTGACGCTGCCCGTCAAAGCTTGCCAGCGCTCGATCGCGCTGCACCTGTGCTTGAAGCACCGCCTCGTAGTAAGACAGCTCGAACACGCCCACAGCGTCGGCAACTGCTAAGTCCCCTTCGGCAAGCGCATCGACCACCGCGCCAAGGCCTTTGCGCTTGGCCTCATTGGCGATGGCCAGATACGCCACCCAAGTCCTGAGCCCTTCGGGGTCGGCTTGCCAGCTCGCCAGCTGTGCTTTGAGCGTTGACAAGGGTGTTTGGCTTGGGTCACGCGTGATCTCAGCATTGCCTTCAAACTGCAAGCCAACCAGAAGATCCATCACTTCGCCTGCCAAGATGCCCGCAGCTGACGACGCTCGTTCGGCTTGGTCCAGCAGCGGTTGAGGCTCACTGATGCGTGCGGCCAAGGGCCGAAGCTCGGGATTTTGCTCAATCCAAGACACGATTGGACGAAGCTCGCCTGGCTTACTGTCGAGCGCCAGCCAAAACGGGCCAAACGCATCGACCCCATCCTCTGCCACGGCCTTATAAGCAGCCTGGGCCGTTTGTGCCTGCTGGATCTCCCCTATCGCCGCGAGCGCCTGCTCGACGGTCAGCTCCTCTGCACTGAGCAAGAGTGCGCTCTGCTCAGACGCCCCCTGCCATAACGCAGACCTTTCGGTGAGATCAGAAAGTGCAACACGCTTTAAGACGGTCTCCTCGCCCCAAGGATTGCGCTCAGCCGCAAGCAATGCTTCGTGCACGGGCGAAAGATTACGACCGAGTTCTTCCAGAACTGGCTTCACGCGCTTGGCAATCTCGGTTGCCAGCACCCGATCACCGATGTCAGCCAAGCGCTCGCGCACCCCGTTGCCCAATGGGCGAAGTGTGCGCATCCAAGCCACAACTCCCCTCAGGAATGAGGGGTTGGAGCGCTCACGCTGCCAGTTTGAGCCAAAGGCTTCTTGGCCTTGGGCATCGTGCTCGGCGATCTTGCGCTGTGCCGCCTTGGCATCGAGCAGCACATCCAATGAGCCCAGCATGTCCGAAGCGGGAAGCTTCGGGTTGGACAGCAAGGTGCGGATGGCTTGGTTGGCTCGACGCCAATCGCCACTGAGAAAGCGAAACAGGCTCGTGCCGCGCATGGCCAACTGCCCACGCGCCGCTTCAAGTTCCGCAGGGTCTTTGTTCCAGGCGCTGTCCCGGAAGACCGTTGAGAGGCTTGCTTTGGCCTGCTGGACGCTTTCAACGGCCACGACGATCTCTTCGACCGCATCAACCCCTCGGTCCCAAATGTGAGCCACCAGCGCATCGCGATCGAGTTCCGGAATGCTCGTGGCCCGCTCAGCGATCGCAACGAGGCGGAGGGCGAGATCCAACGTCAGCGGTGACTTCTCAGCCAGAAGCTGCGTCAAGCGAGTGAGGTCTGGCAGAAGCCGGACCAGCGCGCCGTGTGCCCCACCGAGCGTTGCAAGCTCTTTCCCCAAGACGAAACTGCTTGGCAAGGCACCCAGGGTGGCCTTAGTGGCGTCCCAGTCTTGCGCCAACGCGTCCGCCAACGCGTACACCTTGATCTTGGCTTCGACCGCCGCCCTGGCCTTCTGAGCGCTTTCCAGCGCATCGATGACTGTCGAAGCACGACCAGGCTCGTCCCAAACCTCGCTTTGGAGCGCGTTGGAGCCAAGCTTTGGCGCTTCTAGGAGCGCCTTCACGCGCTGAACCGCAATGCCCGCATCATCAAAGCGCGCCGGAGGGGCAAGGTCCAGTGTGTGATGGAGCGAAGTGCTTGACGCTTCCCAGTCCCCCAGCCGCTGGGACAATCCTGCGACCAAAATGAGCAACCGGTCGCGTTCACTCGGCAAGAGACCATCGTTCTGAACGCCGGTCCAAGCGTGCTCATCTGGAACGCCGATTTCTTCAACTCGCTCGATCAGTTCGCGCAGGAGCGATTCCCGCTCCTCTTTTTGATGGGACGCCCAGGAGGTCGGGGCGTCCAGAGGCAAACTCTGGGTCGTGTAGCCCAAGCGACGCAGGCGCACCATATGTCCGAAGACTTGGTAAGGCGTCAGTCCAGACGGCTGGTGAGCTTCGTGAAGCCGTGCCACATGGGCGTTGAGCGTGTCACGTCGTTCGGTGAGCTGCTCGATGATGGGCGCAGAGCTGCTTCGCTTCGGCTCGCCTAAGTTCAGCGTGTGGCGAAGTTCTTCCAGTAATGAGCGCTTGTTGGCTTTGTTGCTATGGAGTTCCAGGCAGGCCACCCCCACACCGACCTGATCCAAACGGCGTTTGACCACTTCGAGCGCGGCCATCTTCTCCGCCACAAACAACACGCGCTTACCCTCAACCACAGCGGCTGAGATGATGTTCGCGATGGTTTGAGACTTGCCCGTTCCAGGCGGCCCTTGCACCAGGATGTTGTTACCTTGGAGCACGTCGTGCACGACCAAGGCCTGCGACGAATCGCAGTCAACGACATGGCGCATCTTCTCGGGCGGGATGATGCGGTCCAGATTGATCGCCTCATCCGTGAGATTTGCACCGGGGAAGCCGTCCTGAACGACGCCCCGAAGCGTCGGGATGGCCTCCATCCCGCCCAGAGCCTCCCAGCCCTGGGGGTCTAGGTCCCGATACATCATGAACTTGGCGAACGAGAACAGACCCAGGATGGCGTCATCGCGAAGCACACCCCAGGTGTCTTTGCCTTCCAGCATCACCTCAACCGACGCCAAGTAAGCATCAACATCGAGCGTTTCGAACTCCTCGATGTTGGGCAAGCGCAGCCCAAACTCGCGCTGCAAGAACAACTGCAACGACAAGTTGGCTTGGATATCGTCGCCGGTCCATTTGAGGTGGAACTTCTCGCCCGCTGTGCTTCGCTCCAATTGAACGGGGATGAGCACCAACGGCGCGAAGCGATCCGTTTGCGGGGTGGAAGTAGCGCGCCAGCGCAGATAGCCGACTGCTAGGTAAAGGACATTAACGCCTTGCTCTTCTTGGAGCGTGCGCGCATCGGTGTAAAGATCCAGCAAGCGCTTTTGCAAGCCCGTTGGGGTCAAACGCGTAGTCAGCTGCGCGTCCCAGTGCGCCTTAACGCGCCCATTCTCATCCAGCTCGAAATCGGGCTGTGCGATCAGCTCAGGATCTTCCGGCGCCTCGTCCAGCAAAACCGTTTCGTCGTCGTCATCAAGCTCAGGAAGCGCCCCGCCTTGCTTCGGGTCTTCTTTTCCCGCTACAAAGGTGAAGCGTTTCCCGTCGATGACCAAAGTCTGATACATGGCCTTTGCCAGCTCATGGACGACCTCCACGGTCTTCGCGCGCCCGCCTCTTGGGGTATGAAGCAGTCGATTGCGCGTGGACAGATCCAAAAGCTCCAAGCGGGCTTTTTCGATCTTGCTTTTGAGATCACCTGCCCCCCGGAGCGAAGAAGAAGCTTCACTCGCCTGTGCTAGCGCCGTCTGATCCATTGACTGTCCCCTATTACGGAGCATGGCCAGGCGTCCGAACGCCCCCATCCGCTGCCCCAACGCGTCTGCCTATAATGCTCCCAAAGTGACGCGTGTTCCAGCCAATTAGGGGGATCTGTGAGCGAGTTGCGCAGCAGTGAGATTCATTGGGTGGTCCACCAATACATCGGCGTAGAAGGCGGCTACTTGGGCGATTTCTCCTACCGGACCCACCGGGAGTTCTATTCAGCATTCTGCGACCTCGACTTAGATCTTGACGCCTTCGGTGGCAACACCACGCGCGAGCGGTTTCTCGCCGTACTGAGTGGTGTGGAAGGACACCAACAAGCGGCAATTCTTCGAGGCATCGCCAAGAAGTATCCGCAAGGTGGGGAGCACTTCCGGACGTCACCGGCCTACCAAAAGCTTTTAGAGCTGGCCAAGCGTTGTGCCGATGGGCTCTCGGTCCAGGACAGCAGTCCAGCCATCACCAGCGATGTCTTGAAGCGTGCACTTGCTGACGCGAACATGCTTATCCAAAGCTCCGGACCTACGCACGCGGTGGATCGAGTCCACACAGCTCTTCACGCGTATCTCAAAGCCGTGTGCGCCGGTCATGGCATCGAGTCTTCACCAAGCGCCACGATCACCAGCTTGTTCAAGCAGCTGCGCGCAGAGCATCCTCGCTTGTGCGACCTAGGAAGTCAGGCGGAAACCATGGGCCGAATCCTTTCCTCGCTGAGCAATGTCATCGACTGTCTCAATCCCGTGCGCAACAATGCGAGTTTGGCACACGCTAATGAAGAACTTTTGGGCAAGGACGAGGCCATGCTCGCGATCAACGCGGCGAGAACCGTTTTCCAGTATCTGGACAGCAAGTTCCGCTAACAAGTTGGGCCACTATAAATTACCTACCGCGACTGCCCTTCTCTTTTTGAAGAGGACAATCGCACCATTCCTTCTTGCATCGATGGCTTTGCGCGGCGGAATTTCAGTTCCCAATGCCCGGACTGTTGGCCAGCCCCAGCTTCCACGTTCGAAGTCATAGCACTCGTTGACGCGATGCCCTCTTGTAGCTCCATCTTGAAGTTCTTCTCCAACGCTTCGCAGGCCTGCGTCATCTCTTGACGCGCCTTGTCTAACCGCCATCGCTGGATGGCCTGGATCCGAGGAGATACATGCATCTTCGCGCGCGCCACGCGCCGTCGTGCGCGGTGCGCCGCTTGCGTGTTGGAAGATGATCATGCTCCGAGAGTTTCGCTTCTGCCCTAAACACTCTAAGCCGTGCACGATGAGGCCCGGTCACGGCATGCGCATAACGCCTCACAGCGTTCGCCAAGGCTTCTGTGTCTTCAAACAGGAAGGGCTTTGGCGTATGAAGGGTGTGCTTGATGATCTTCCGGCCCAAGACCGTTTGCAGATCGATGGGAACACGTTGACGGAAGGACCAGTAGCCGGAGGAGGACCGACCGAACGAGGTGATGGGGAATGTGCATCGGGAGATGTGTCCCGATTTGTGTCCTGCCCCAGACCTCAATTCCTCGCCAAAATCAAATGTAATTCATTGATTTATATGATATATGGCGGAGAGAGTGGGATTCGAACCCACGGAAGGTTTGACCCTTCGCCGGTTTTCAAGACCGGTGCCTTAAACCGCTCGGCCATCTCTCCGGGTGCGTGTCGGGGCCTGGCCCGACAGCAGAACGCCCGGCGTGGTGGCCGGGCGTCGCATTCTCGCATGGGGCGCGGGCGCAGGTGTAGCCGCGCGCGGCGTGCGGGTCAGGAGGCCTTGCGCAGGCCCAGTTCGACCAGGCGCTCGGTGCACTTGCCGCCGCAGTCCAGGCGCGATTCCTCGATCTGCTGCGGCAGGTGTTCGGCCAGGTAGTCGATGAACACGCGCACGGCCGGCAGCAGGCCGCGGCGCGAGGCGAACACGGCGTGGCAGATGCCCTGCGGCAGCGACCATTCCGGCAGCACCACTTCCAGCTCGCCGCTGCGCACCGCGTCGGCGCAGACGGTCTCGGGCAGCATGGTGATGCCGTAGCCGTCCTTGGCCAGCGCCTTGAGCAGCGGGAAGTCGAAGCCGGCCAGGCGCGGCTGCAGCTCGATCTTGCGCACCTCGCCGTTGGGGCCGTGCAGCTCCCAGCGCTGGCGCGCCTCGTCCTCGCTCATCGACATGGTCACGTGCTGGGCCAGGTCTTCCGGCGCCTGCGGGCGACCGGCGCGCTGCAGGTACTTGGGGCTGGCCACCAGCAGTTCCTGGATCTGGCCGAAGCTGCGCATCACCAGGCTGCCGTCGTCGTCGAGCTTGGCGCGCACGCGCAGGGCGACGTCGTAGCCCTCGTTGATGATGTCCACGCGGCGGTTGTTGACGTGCAGCTGCAGGCGCACCTTGGGGTACTTGTCCAGGAAGGCCGGCAGGATCTTGGGTAGCTGCATCTGCGCCACTGCCACCGGCACGCTGACGCGGACCACGCCGCGCGGCTCGGCCGAGAGGCGGTCGACCACCTCACGCGCGGCCTGGGCCTCGGCCAGCATGGTCTGGGCGTGACGGTGCACGCTCATGCCCACGTCGGTCACCGCGAAGCGGCGGGTGGAGCGCTGCAGCAGGCGCACGCCCATGTCGGTCTCCAGCTGGCTGATGCGCCGGCTCAGACGCGACTTGGGGATGCCGAGCGCGCGCTCGGCGGCGGCGAAACCGCCGTGGTCGACGACCATGGCGAAGTAGTAGAGGTCGTTGAGGTCCTGCATGGCGCCATCCCGAATCTGGAACGATTCAGGCTATTTAACACCCGCACCTTCGCCCGTGCAACGAAAACAGACCAAATCGGGCGGGATTCTTCACCCCGCCGGTGGGCCAATCGGCCCTGCCCCCTGGCCACGCGCCCGCGTTGTGCGGGGCGTGGCCGGTCGGGATCAGTTCGTGGTGGGCGCGGGCGTGGCCTCTGCCGGTGCCGGCGTGGCGGCGGGCGCGGCGGCGTCCCGGGCCCAGGTGCCCTTGGCCGCGGTGCACTGCTTGTGGGTCTTGCTGGTGTCGGTGCTGCCGTCGGCCAGCTTGCAGTGATGGGTCTGCGCGGTGCCGGTATGGGTCTTGGCGAAGGCGGTGGTGCCCAGCGCCAGGGCGGCGCCGAGGGTCGCGATCTGCAGCAGCTGCTTGGTGTTCATGCGATGACCTTCCGATTGAGGACGAAAGCGCCGGCGGCGAGGCGCTCGGATCGAGCGCGGCCGGGGACGCCCGCGCTTGATAATCCTGTCGGAAATGTCAGGCAAGCCCGCACGCGGCGGGCGCTTGCCGGGGGTTCACACGTGCCGGCGCTGACACAGCTTGGCGCGCGGCCGCACATGGCGGCGCGCACGCGGACATGGCCGCCGCGGTGGGCTCAGGCGATGCGTTCCAGGCCGCCCATGTACGGGCGCAGGGCCTGTGGCACGTCGATGCTGCCGTCGGCATTCTGGTAGTTCTCCATCACCGCGATCAGGCAGCGGCCGATGGCTACGCCCGAGCCGTTGAGCGTGTGCACGCTCTCCGGCTTGCCGGTGGCCGGGTTGCGCCAGCGCGCCTGCATGCGGCGCGCCTGGAAGGCCTCGCAGTTGGAGACCGAGGAGATCTCGCGATAGGTGTCCTGCGAGGGCAGCCAGACCTCCAGGTCGTAGGTCTTGGACGCGGAGAAGCCCATGTCGCCCGAGCACAGCAGCATGCGCCGGTACGGCAGGCCCAGGGTCTCCAGCACCACCTCGGCGCAGCGGGCCATGCGCTCGTGTTCCTCCTCGCTGTCCTGCGGGCGGGCGATGGCGACCAGCTCGACCTTCTCGAACTGATGCTGGCGGATCATGCCGCGCACGTCGCGCCCGCCGCTGCCGGCCTCGGAGCGGAAGCACAGCGAATGAGCGGTCATGCGCATCGGCAGCGCGGCGTCCTCGACGATGCTGTCGCGCACGATGTTGGTCAGCGAGATCTCGGCGGTGGAGATCAGGTAGCGACGGTGCTCGCCCAGCTGGGTGGCGAACATGTCTTCCTCGAACTTGGGCAGCTGGCCGGTGCCGATCAGGCTCTCGGCGTTGACGATCACCGGGACATTGGTCTCCTGGTAGCCGTGCGCGCCGGTGTGCAGGTCCAGCATGAACTGCGCCAGGGCGCGATGCAGGCGCGCGATCGGCCCGCGCAGGACGGTGAAGCGCGCGCCGGAGAGCTTGGCCGCGGTGTCGCCGTCGAGCCAGCCGTTGCGCGCACCCAGCTCGACATGGTCCTTGACCGCGAAGTCGAACGCGCGCGGCGTGCCCCAGCGGTGCTGCTCGACATTGCCCGACTCGTCGCTGCCCGGCGGCACGCTGGCCTGCGGCAGGTTGGGAATGCCAAGCGCGATCGCCTCGATCTGCGCGCGCAGCTGGTCCAGTTCGACCTCGGAGGCCTTGAGCTCTTCGCCGAAGCCGGCGACTTCGGCCATCAGCGGCGCGACGTCCTCGCCCTTGGCCTTGGCCTGGCCGATCGCCTTGGAGCGGGTGTTGCGCAGGTTCTGCAGCTCCTGCGTGCGCACCTGCAGCTGCTTGCGGCGCGCCTCCAGGGATTCCAGCGCGGACACGTCCAGGTCGAAGCCGCGGGTCTGGCGCAGGCGCTGGGCGAGTTCGGCGGGCTGGGTGCGGAGCAGTGCGGGATCGAGCATCGTGGCGGTCGTGCGGCGGTGAGGTGGAAAGGCAGGGATTATCGCCTTTTCCGGAGGGCCACGCCCGCCGCCAGCCAGCGCGCAGTCGGGAGCGCGCGGCCGGCCTGTGCAAGAATCGCGGCCTGCTCCTGACGCCCCGCCCGCACCATGTCCACCTCCCGCGATCGTGCCTTCACCTTCCGCCTGCCACACAAGGCGCTGTGGATCGCCCTGGGGGCGTTCGTGGCCGGGTTGTTGCTGTTCGGCATCGTGTGGCTGTCCAACCGCGGCGACGAGAACTTCTATTCGGTGCAGCCGGCCGACCAGAGCGGCACCGAGGCGGCCACCGCGCCGCTGCCCGAGCCGGCGGCCGCCAACCAGGGCGCCAGCGGCATGCAGGCGCCGTCCGCCGACGCGCAGGCGCAGGCCGACGCGGGCACCAGCGGCGCCAGCGCGTTCCCGGCGCCGGTCGTGGAGGAGACGCCCGCCAAGTCCACGGACGTCGCCAGCGCGCCTGCGACGACCGCGCCCGTCGCCGCGCCGCCGCAGAACCGCGCCACCCCGCTGCCGATCGACGGCCAGAGCCCGCCGCCGACCTATCCGCCGGCGGCGCTGCGCAAGGGCGAGACCGGCACGGTGATGGTGCGCATCCAGGTCGATGCGCAGGGCAATCCCGGTGGCGTGGCGCTGATCCAGCGCAGCGGTTCGCGCGAACTGGACCGCGCGGCGATGGAGGCGGTGCGCAAGTGGAAGTTCCAGCCGGCGATCGACGATGGCCAGCCGGTGGCCGGCACGGTGGACATTCCGGTGGAGTTCAACCTGGAGCGCTGAGCGCCCACGACACGCGTTTCGCATCGCTGAACCGCGCAGGTGCAGCATGGCCGGCCTTTACCGGCCTCTCACGTGTGAGCAACGAATGGCTGCAGACACTCCCCTACGCGCCGCCAACGGCGCCTAGCAAGGAGTCCTGACATGTCGCAGACCCAGACCGAATTCAATGCCCAGGCCCAGCGCGATGCGCAGCCCGAGGCGCAGCGTCGTCCGGCGCGGCCGTTGCTGTGGTTGCTGTTGCTGGTCGTGCTGGCGGCGGGCGCGTGGTGGCTGAGCGGCGACCGCCGCGCCGAGCTGGCAGCGCCGGCCGACCGTACGGTGCCTGCCGCCCAGTCCAACGCCGATTCCACAGCCGCCGACCGCCCGAACCAGGCGGTGGTTGCCAAGCGCAGCGAAGCCGCGCGCGCCACGCCGGCGAAGAAGGCCGTCCCCGATCGCGCGCCTGCGCTGCTGGCCGGCAACGCCCAGCCGAAGTACCCGCCGTCTGCGCTGCGCGCCGGTGAGGGCGGCACGGTGCTGCTGAACGTGCAGGTGGATGCGCGCGGCGAGCCGTCGCAGATCACCATCGCCCAGCGCAGTGGCAACCGCGACCTCGACCGCGCCGCG
Organism: Pseudoxanthomonas sp. X-1; assembly: GCF_020042665.1. NCBI lineage: Bacteria > Pseudomonadati > Pseudomonadota > Gammaproteobacteria > Lysobacterales > Lysobacteraceae > Pseudoxanthomonas > Pseudoxanthomonas sp. X-1. Next base: position 2,128,375 of record NZ_CP083376.1, on the reverse strand, counting down.
CTGAAGGCCGCCAGCGACTGGCGCTTTACCCCCGCCATGCGCGATGGCCGGGCCGTGGCCCAGCTGGTGCGCGTGCCGGTGGAGTTCTCGCCGCAGTAAAAGGCGCCCGGCACACCGTCGTTCCGGCCAAAGCGGGGCCTCAGGGCTCTTGGCCTTGCCATGAGAAAGCCGCCGGGTTTCCGCGTTCGCGGGGACGACGATGGAGGATCCGCTGACCGGCCCTAGGCCGGCGTGGGCCTAGGCCTTCAACGAGGCCCGCGGGCGTTCGCCGCCCGCGGGTTTTTTACGCGCGCCCTACTGCACCGGCAGGCTGATGAGGCTCGGCTGCTGCGGCGTGTGCCACACACGCTGGGTGGCCTTCTGGTAGTCGCCGGGCTTGGCGAAGAAGATGTTGTCCACGTACGTCTGCGGGTTGCGGTCGTACAGCGGGAACAGCGTGGACTGCACCTGCACCATGATCCGGTGGCCCTTGCCGAAGGTGTGGTTGGCGTTGGGCAGGTCGAAGTCGTAGGCCAGCGCCTGGTTGGGCACGATCGCCTTGGGATGCTCGAAACTCTCGCGATAGCGACCGCGGAAGATGGTCAGGCCCACCGGCAGCTCGTAGCCACCCATCTTCGGGTTGGAAGCCACCTCGTCGGGCTGCACGTCGATCAGCTTGACCACCCAGTCGCTGTCGCTGCCGCTGGTGGAGGCCTGCAGCTTGACCTGCGGGCGGCCGGCGATGGTCAGCGGCTCGGTCAGCGGTTCGGAGACATAGGTCAGCACGTCCGGACGACCGTCGACGAAGCGCTGGTCCTGCACCAGCCAGGTGGTCCACATCTGGCGATCGGAGAAATCCACCGGGCGCGGCACGAAGGGCACCGGCTTGGCCGGATCGGATACGTACTCGTCGTACTGCGCGCCGTCCGCGGCCGGCGCCTGGAAGCCGAGCTTGCCGCCGGGCAGCAGGTACAGCGCCTTCGGCTTGGCCTTGCAGCCCTGGTCGCACACCTGCGGCCAGGCCTTGTAGCGGTCCCAGTGGTTGGCGCCGGTGTCGTAGACCAGCACCGGCGGGGTGTCAGCCTTGGGCGCGCCGTCCTTGAGGTACTGGTTGAAGAACGGCAGCAGCACGTCGCGGCGGAACTGCAGCGCGGTGTCGCCGTCCCACTGCAGCGCGCCCAGGCTGCTGCCGTCGTAGTTGACCTGGCTGTGGCGCCACGGGCCCATCACCAGGTAGTTCTTGTCGTTGCCGGTGTCGCGGGCCTCCATCGCCGCATAGCTGTGGTTGGCGCCCCACATGTCCTCCTGGTCCCACAGGCCCTGCAGCCACATGGTCGGCACCTTGATCGGGGTCCTGGCCATGACCTTGTCCAGCGCCTGCTCCTGCCAGAAGGCGTCGTAGGCCGCATGCTCGGTCAGCTTGTGCCACCACGGCAGCTGGTCCACGCCGGCGGCCCTGGCGTAGTCGCCGGCCGAGCCGGCGCGCAGGAAGTTGCTGTAGTCGTCGAAGCCTTCGCGCGCGATCGCGCTGCCCTTGCCGCGCTTGCTCAGCTGGCCGGTGAAGTAATCGAAGTTGACCTGGCGGAACGCGCCATAGCTGAACCAGTCATCGCCCATCCAGCCATCGACCATCGGGCTCATCGGGTTGGCCACTTTCAGCGCCGGATGCGGGTTGGTCAGCGCCATGACCACGGTGAAGCCCTCGTAGGAGGAGCCGAGCATGCCGACCTTGCCGTTGGACTCGTGCACGTTCTTGACCAGCCAGTCGATGGTGTCCCAGGCGTCGGTGGCGTGGTCCACGGCGGTGTCGTTGAGCGGGCCGCGCAGCGGCCGGGTCATCACGTAGTCGCCTTCCGAGCCGTACTTGCCGCGCACGTCCTGGATCACGCGGATGTAGCCGGCATCGACGAACACCTCGTCGCCCTGCCCCAGCAGATCGCGCATGTGCGGCGAGTCCAGGCGCGAAGTGCGGCCGTCGGCGTTGTACGGTGTGCGCGTCAGTAGCATCGGCGCGTTGTGCGCGCCCTTGGGGATGACGATGACGGTGTGCAGCTTGACCCCGTCGCGCATGGGGATCTCCACGACGCGCTTGATGTAGTCGTTGGCCGCGTCCGGTGCGACGAAGGGCTTGCCGGTGATGTCGGGCGTCATCGGCGAGGTCTGGGCCAGCGCGGGCAGCGCGGCGGCCATGAGCAGGGACAGCAGGGTCGGACGCAACGCGGCGATGCGCATCGTGGGGGCTCCAGGCGGGGGTGACTGAACGGACAGTCTATGGGCGCCCTGCCCCACCAGGCACCGTGACTGATGGCACCCCGTCATCCCACCCATGCGCCCCCCGGACGCGCCGTGGGCCGGCGCGCCGTGGGCCGGCGTCAGAACGCGTAGCGCAGCTGCAGCTGGGCGTAGCGGTAGTCGTAGCCGCTGTCCGCGCTGCCGTTGATGGCGGGCATGTCGCTGTAACCCGCGTCCAGCCGCAGCCAGGCCTGTTTCCATTGCGGCGTGTCCAGCCCGAACTCCAGCAGGCGCGCCTGCCGCCAGGCGTCGCTGCCGCTGCGCTGCCTGCCCAGGCCCGCGCGGGCGTACCACTGGTAGCCGCCCACGTTGCGGCGCCAGGCCAGCACGCCCAGCGCCTGGCGGTACTCGCCGGGCGTGTAGTAGTCGGCCTCGCCGGTATGGCTGTCGTGGTAGTAGCGCGTGCGCAGCTGCAGGCTGAGGCCCTGCTGCGGCAGCAGTGCGTAGATCAGGTAGGCACGCAGGTGCACGCGCAGATTGTCGCCGACGCCGAAGTTCTGCAGCCCGCCGAGCACGGTGCCGCTCCAGCGATCGGAGAACGGCACGTCCAGCGCGGCGCCGGCATAGGTCTGGACCCAGCCATGGCGCACGCCCTGGCGGGTTTCGAGCACGTCGCGCTCGACGAAGAGTTCCTTGCGATACGGATCCTGGCTGTGGATCGAGCCGCTGCCCAGCAAGCGGTCGCCGTTGCTGCCCAGCTTGCCCTCCCAGCGCCAGCTGCCCGCGGCGCCCGCGCCGGCCAGGTACACGCGCTGCTCGCGCTTGCGCCAGCCGTCGCCGCGGAAGTCCGCGTCCTGGACCTGCACCCCGCTCCACTGGTCGGGCGCCGCATAGCGCCAGTCCCAGCCCAGGCTGACCTTGGTGGTGTGGTTGCCGTCCGAGTCGGAACTGGCCATCACCTCGGACGTCACGGCCTGCCGCGCCTGCCCCCGCTCCTGCGCCAGGGCCGCGGGCGCCAGCGCACACAGCACGGCCAGTGTCATCAACGCGCGACTCATTTGGTCCCCCAGGTCTTGCGCAGGCCCAGGGCCTCCTTGGCGTAGCCCAGCACGCACACCGGCTGCAGGATCATCGTGTAGGCCAGGCTGTAGAACAGGAAGCCGGCGAAATTGCGGCGCACCTTCAGATTCTGGCTGCGGAACATCATCGCCTGCACGCGGAAGATGATCAGGTTCCAGATCATCGCCAGCGGCAGCACCAGCAGCGTCATCGGCCCGGCGATCCAGTACACGCCGAACAGTGCCAGCACCAGGCCGGGGATGAAGGCCAGCGTATAGACCAGGTCCAGCGGCAGGAACAGCAGGTTCCACCAGATGAACAGCGTGCTCAGGCGCGGCTTGAACAACAGGCCGGCGTGGCGGGCGAAGGCTTCCATCAGTCCGCGCGACCAGCGCTGGCGCTGGCGCGAGAACTGATGCACCGTGGCGGGCACCTTGGTGAACAGGCAGGCGTCCTCGCAATAGCCGATGCGCGCGCCGGTCTTCAGCAGCGCCCAGGACAGCACGATGTCCTCGCCCACGCACTCGGGCCAGCCACCCACCTGGTGCAGGGCGCGCCGCGTGTACAGCGAGAACGCGCCCTGGGCCACCAGCGTGCCGTGGTACATGCTCTGGATACGCTTGACCGCCGCGATGCCGTGGAAGTAATCCCACTCCTGCGCACGGGTCAGCAGATTCTCGCGGGAATTGCGCACCAGGACCGCGCCCGCCACGGCGACGGTGCCGGGTGGGTCGGACAGGTAACGGCCGACCAGCTTGCGCAGCGCGTCCTCACGCAGGCAGCAGTCGCCATCGACGGTGATCACCAGTTCGCGCGTGGTCTCCGCCAGCCCACGGTTCAGCGCCCTGGATTTCCCGCCGTTGCGCGGCTGGGCCAGCACCCGGATGCGCAGGCCGGGCCGCGCATGGACGAGCGCGGCGGCGCGGGCGATGGCCAGGCTGTCGTCGGTGGACCCATCGTCGATCACGACCACTTCCACGTCGCCGGCGTAATCCTGCCGAGCGAAGCTGGCCAGGGTCTCAGCGATGTTGCCGCCTTCGTTGTAGCAGGCCACCAGCACGGTGAGATCAGGCCGGGCGGTCGCATCGCGCCGCGGCGGGCGCCGGTCCAGCAGGACCGAACCGATCAGGAACGCGTTCATGAATCCGGGCACATAGGCGACGAACGCGATGATCAGCAGGGCCAGCGCGACGCCCACGACCTGCGACAGCTCGTGCAGCCAGCGCATGGACAGCAGCACGCTGAGCGCCGTCCACAGCACCGAGCACACCAGGACCAGGGTGAACTTGGCCGGGACCGGAACGTAGAAGCGCTGCTTCCAGACGGGCGTCGGCGCGTATGCCGCGGCCACGGCGGAATCCGGACCGGGCCCGGAGAGTTCGGAGGACGGTTGCATGTGCTGGGTCGTCGAAGGGAGACACCCGCTTACGCAACTTCCATACCAGGCCAACGTGAGCGGCGGAGCAGGTTCGGCGGATGCATAAACGTGATTTTAGTCACAATTATATAGCACGCGGCGCACCGCCGCGGATCGCCCTGCCCCAGGGGCGACACGGTGCGACAGTTCAGTCCAGCCTGATCGGCACCCGCGTCTGCCCCTCCCCCTGCACCACGAAACGCTCCACCGTCAGCGCCTCCAGGCCCATCGGGCCATAGGAGTGCAGGCGCGTGGTCGAGATGCCGATCTCCGCCCCCAGGCCCAGCTCGCCGCCGTCGGAGAAGCGCGAGGACGCATTGACCATCACGACCGCCGCGCGCAGCGCCGCGACGAAGGCGGCTGCATGCGCCTCATCGCCGGTGGCGATGACCTCGGTGTGGTCCGAGCCGTAGTGGCGGATATGGGCGATGGCCGGCTCCAGCCCGTCGACCACGCGCACGGCCAGCACCAGGTCGAGGAACTCGGCGGCGTAGTCCTCGTCCGAGGCCGGCTTGGCCTCGGCGACCAGGACGCGCGTGGCCTCGTCGCCGCGCAGTTCCACACCGCGGGCGAGCAGCGCCTTGGCCGCGGCGGGCAGGAAGGCCTCGGCGATGCCGCGGTGGACCAGCAGCGTCTCCAGCGCGTTGCAGGCACTGGGGCGCGAGACCTTGCCGTCCACCAGCAGCTTCAGTGCCAGGTCCAGGTCGGCGCTGTCGTCGACGAACAGGTGGCACACGCCCTTGTAGTGCTTGATCACCGGCACGCGCGCGTGTTCGGCGACGAAGCGGATCAGGCCTTCGCCGCCGCGCGGAATGGCCAGGTCGACGATGTCGCTTAGCTGCAGCAGCGCCAGCATGGTCTCGCGGCGCAGGTCGGTGACCAGGGTCAGCGCGGCGGCCGGCACGTGCGCGGCCTCCAGCGCGGCCTGCAGCACGGTGGCGATGGCGGTGTTGGAGTGAATGGCCTCCGAACCGCCGCGCAGGATTACGCCGTTGCCGGCCTTGATGCACAGCGCGGCCGCGTCGGCGGTCACGTTGGGCCGTGCCTCGTAGATCATCGCGATCACGCCCAGCGGCACGCGCACCTTGCTGACGCGGATGCCGTTGGGGCGCGTGTCGGTGCGGGTGACCTGGCCGACCGGATCGGGCAGCGCCGCCACCTCGCGCACCGCCGCGGCGATACCGGCGATGCGTTCGGGGTTGAGCGTGAGCCGGTCGAGCATGGCGCTGCCGATGCCCTTGGCGCGCGCGGCGTCGAGATCCTTGACGTTGGCTTCCAGGATCTCCGGCGCGTGGTCCAGCAGGCCCTGGGCCATGGCCTCCAGCAGCGCGGCCTTGTCCGCGCTGGACAGCTGCGCCAGCACCTGGGCGGCGTCGCGGCAGGCCAGCGCCTGGGTCTTGATGTCATCGGTCATGGCAAACGCTCGGCTCGAATGTAGGGGTGACTGATGGGAGCCGCCCTTGTGGCCTTTGGCCAATGGCGGCGATGGGGCTTTACCGGGAAGGCCCCATCGCCACCACGGTGGCTCCCACCAAAAGCGGGGGTCACAGCAGCACCAGGTCGTCGCGGTGGATCACGTTCTCGCCGTAGCTATACCCCAGCACGGCCTCGATGTCGCGCGAGTGCCGGCGGGCGATGCGGCGGATGTCGGCGGCCGAGTACTGGGCGATGCCGCGCGCCAGGCGGCGCTGGCCGTCCTCGCCCCGCAGCTGCACCTCGACCATGTCGCCACGACGGAAGTCGCCTTCGGCACCGATCACGCCGCCGGGCAGCAGCGAGGCACCGCGCTCGACCAGGGCGCCGGCCGCGCCGGCATCGACCAGGATCGCGCCGGGCTCGACCGGCGCGTGGCGCAGCCAGCCCTTGCGCGCGGCGATGCGCGTCTGCGCCGCATGCAGGCGCGTGCCGCGCAGGCGGTCCTGCGCCAGCCCGCGCACGACCTCGGCGCTGCGGCCGTTGAACAGGTACGTCTCCACGCCGGCCGCGCCGGCCTTGGCCGCCGCCTCCAGCTTGGTGCGCATGCCGCCGGTGCCGACGCTGCTGCCGCTGCCGCCGGCCATGGCGAACACCTCCGGCGTCAGCGCGGTGACCTCGTCCAGCGGGCGCGCGGCCGGGTTGTCGCGCGGATCGGCGGTATACAGGCCATCGATGTCGGTGGCGATGAACAAGGCATCGGCATCGACCAGCGCGGCCACCACCGCGGCCAGGTTGTCGTTGTCGCCGAGCTTGAGTTCGTCGATGGAGACGGTGTCGTTCTCGTTGACCACCGGCAGCGTGCCCAGCGCCAGCAACTCCAGCAGCGTGGCGCGGGCGTTGAGGTAGCGGCGGCGGTTGCGCAGGTCGTCGTGGGTCAGCAGCACCTGCGCCACCGGGCGCTCGAAGAAGCGCTGCCACAGCCCGATCAGCTGCGCCTGGCCCAGCGCGGCCAGCGCCTGGCGGGCGGCGATGCCGGCGCCGGCCTCGGCCGCCTTCGGCACGATCGCGCGCCCGGCCGCGACCGCGCCGGAAGACACGATCACCACCTCGCGCCCGGCCAGCACGTTGGCCGAGACGAACTGCGCCAGGCCCAGTGCGAACTTCGGCGACAGGCCGCCGCCATCGGCGGCCAGCAGGCTGCTGCCCACCTTGAGCACCGCGCGCCGCCACGGCGGCACGGTCTGCTCGGCGAACGCGGTGGCGGTGGTCGTGGCGGCGTCGTTCATGGGGTTCGGGGATGGAAGGGACTGGAGCGCGTGTTGGATCTTGCAAGGGGTGCGAAGGCGGCGGCGCCCGCTCTATCGTCATTCCCGCGGAGGCGGGAATCCAGGGGCCTCGCGAGCGGGGGCCAACGTCCCTGGATTCCCGCTTTCGCGGGAACGTCGGATTCTGGTGGCCGCTCGCATCCCAGGATCCTTCGCAAGCGCTAGGGCGTATTCCACTCGTACACGGTCAGCTCGGACGCGTTGCGCAGCGCCAGCGGATCGGTCGCGACCAGGGCCCTGGCCTGCTCCAGGCTGTCGAGGTTCTTCAGGATGTAGGCGCCGCCGCTGCCGTCGGTAAAGCCGCCGGCCATGTGCAGCTGCCCTTCGACCTTCAGATTGATCAGCCAGTCCTTGTGCGGGCCGACCACGTCGGCGGGAAAGTCGGCCTTGCGGATGGCCATCACCAGATACAGCTTCATCGATGCAGCTCCTGCTTGTCGTTGCGTGGCCGGGCGCGATGGGTGCGCTGCGAAAGCCACTGGATGCCCGCCTGCGCGGGGATGACGCCCTTCGTGATCGAAACGCGATCCAATCGCCGGATCGTGTCGCGACCCCCCAACGCCGCTCTCCTCTTCAGGAAAAGCGACGGCTCTTCAAACGCGCAACGCCTCCCAGCGCTGGCGCAGCACCTCCAGCTGCAGGTCCGCCGCCGCGCCGGGCGAGACGCGCGCGGCCAGGCTGCCTTCCGGCGTGCGGCCCTGCCCGGCCGTGTCGGCGCTGGCCGCCGCGGCCTTGTAGGCCTCGCGGAACGGCATGCCGGCCACGGCGGCTTCCACCGCCACGTCGGTGGCGTACATGCCCGAATCGATCGCGGCGCGGAGGCGGTCCTCGCGCCATTCCAGGTTGGCCAGCAGCGCCGGCAGCAGCTCCAGCGCGGCCAGGCCGCGGCCGAAGCCGTGGAAGATCGCGCCCTTGGAGGCCTGCAGGTCGCGGTGGTAGCCCGAGGGCAGCGACAGCAGCTGCTCGATCTCGGTGCGGGCCGCGGCGACGCTGGCGTGGGTGGCGCGCATCAGCTCGATCACGTCCGGGTTGCGCTTGTTGGGCATGATCGAGCTGCCGGTGGTGTACTGCGCCGGCAGCGCGACGAAGCCGAACTCGCCGCTGGTGAACAGCGACAGGTCCCAGGCGATGCGGCGCAGGTCCAGCGTGGCGCTGCCCAAGGCCTCCAGCGCGGCCAGTTCGAACTTGCCGCGCGAGAGCTGCGCATAGATCGGCGAGACCTGCAGGCGGGCGAAGCCCAGCGCGGCGGTGGTATGCGCGCGATCCAGCGGCAGGTTGACGCCATAGCCGGCGGCGGTGCCCAGCGGGTTGGCGTCGATCAGCTCCAGCGTATCGGCCGCGCGCACCGCATCGTCGATGAAGGCCTCCGCCCAGCCAGCCCACCACATGCCCGCCGAGGACACCACGGCGCGCTGGATGTGGGTATAGCCGGGGATCGGCAGGCCCTGCTCGGCCTGCGCGCGCTCCAGGGCGACGCCAGCGACCTGCCGGCTCAGCTGCGCCAGCGCGCCGAGCTTGTCCTTCAGCCACAGGCGCGTGGCGACCAGGATCTGGTCGTTGCGGCTGCGGCCGGTGTGGATGCGGCGGCCGGCATCGCCCAGGCGCTCGGTCAGGCGCGCCTCGATGGCCGAGTGCCCGTCCTCGTACTGCGCGTCCAGCACGAAGGCGCCGCTGCGGAAGTCGTCGGCCAGGACGGCCAGCTCACGCTTGAGTCCCTCCAGTTCCTGGGCCGAGAGGATGCCGATGTGCTGCAGGCCTTCGGCGTGCGCCGTGCTGGCGGCAATGTCGTGCAGGAAGAACTCGCGGTCCAGCAGCACGTCGTCGCCGGCGAGGAAGGCCTGGATCCGGGCATCGACTTCGACGCCGGGCTTGGCCCACAACAGGTTTGCCATGATTTTTTCTCCTGCGATGCCGGACGAGGCCGGCATGGATGCGCTTGCTGGTGTGGGAGCCGCCCTTGTGGCCACTTCGGCCAACGGCGGGGGCATTGCTGGTAAAGCCTCATCGCCCCATTGGCCGAAAAGGCCACAAGGGCGGCTCCCACAGGATCAATGAGGAATCGAGGTCAGCTCGGGCAGGCCGAGCGCCAGGTTGAGGTTCTGCATCGCCTGGGTGGCCGCGCCCTTGAGCAGGTTGTCCAGGGTGGACACCACCACCACGCGCTTGCCGCCCGGCGCCAGGGTGAAGCCACCGATCTGCACGCCATGCCGGCCCGCGATGCGGCTGACCCAGGGCGCGTCATCGACCACTTCGATCAGCGGTTCCCCGGCGTAGCGCGCCTGGTAACGGGCCTTGATCGCCTCGCGTGTCATCGGCTGCTGCAACCACAGGTTCACCGTCATGGTGATGCCGCGGAAGTGTGGCGCCACATGCGGCATGAACTCCACCGGCACGCCCAGGTGCGCGGACACCTCGCGCTCGTGCATGTGGTCGGTCAGCGAGTACGGCATCAGATTGTCGGCCAGCAGCGCCGGGTTGTTCTTGTCCGACGGCGTGGTGCCGGCGCCGGAGTAGCCGGACACGCCGAAGCACTGCGGCGGGCCGGCCAGCTGGTCCAGCAGCGGCGCGATCGCCAGCTGCATCGCCGTGGCGTAGCAGCCCGGATTGCTGATGTGCTTCTGGCCGGCGTAGGCGCCGCGGGTCAGCTCGGGCAGGCCGTAATACCAGCTCGGCTCGAAGCGGTAGTCGGCCGACAGGTCCACCAGCACCGTCTCGGGACGCGCCGCGGCGACCGCATCGGCGTAGGCCTGCGCCTTGCCGTTGGGCAGCGCGAGGATGACCGCATCGGCACCCTTGGCGGCGACCGCGTCGGCGTCCAGGTTCTCGAAGCGCAGCGCGCCGGCATAGGCGGCGTTGTGCTCGCGCACCGGCTGGCCGTCCAGTTCGCGCGAGGACACGAAGGCCAGTTGCAGCTGCGGATGGGCGGCGATCAGCTTGATCAGCTCGGTCCCGGTGTGGCCACGGGCGCCGACGATGCCGACGGTGAAGACAGGGGAAGTCATGCGTGTTTTTCCAGCTGGAACTGCAGATGAGCCCTGACCGCGGGCCATTCGCGGTCGAGGATGGAGAAGATCACCGTATCGCGCAGGGTGCCGTCGGCGTGACGCTTGTGGTTGCGCAGCACGCCGTCCTGGCGCGCGCCCAGCCGCGCGATGGCCGCGCGCGAGGCATGGTTGAACCAGCTGGTCTCGAACACCACCGAGGCGCAGCCCAGCGTATCGAAGGCATGCCCCAGCAGCAGCTGCTTGGCCTGCGTGTTCAGGCCGGTGCGCTGCACGCGCGGCGCGTACCAGGTGTAGCCGATGCTCAGCCGCGGCACGCCCGGCTCCAGATCGTAGAAGCGCGTGCTGCCGGCGACCCGGCCCTGGGCGTCCAGCACGGCGAAGCACAGCATCGCCCCGCGCGCCTGCTGTTCCAGCGCGTCGGCGATGTATCTCTCCACCGCCTCGACCTTGGGCACGCCGGTGTACCACAGCGCCGGCAGCACGCCGTCGGCCACGATCGCGCGCAGGCCCTCGGCATGCGCGCTCGACAGCGGCTCCAGCGCGACATGCTCGCCGCGCAGCGTGGGCACGCTCCGCCAGGGGCTGGCCGCGGCCTGCATCACCGTCAGCCTTCCAGCGTCGGCCGGCGCGTGGCGCAGTGGGCCACGCAACGCTGGATCTGGGCGAAGTCGTCCATGCCGTACCAGAACACCTTCCACTTCTCCTGCTTGAAGCAGCCGTCGGACTCGGCGTAGTAGAAGATGTTGACCTGGTTGTTGTGGCGCGAGCGCCAGAACAGCTGCGGGGTCTCCTCGCGCATGACATTCCACACCGCGCGGCCCAGGCCCTCGCCCTGCGCATCGTCGGACACGGCGAACTTGTCCAGGTAGACCATGCCGTCGCCTTCGGTGAGCAGGATGGCGGTGCGGTAGTTCTCGCTGACGTAGGCGCGCAGCAGCGGCGTGTTCCGGTAATAGTCCGGCACCAGCCTGCGGCCGAAGCTGGACTCGATCAGCGCGGTCAGCCGCGGCAGGTCCAGTTCGTCCCAGCCGGTGGCCTTGAGCACGCGCTCGCCGCGGCGCACCAGCGTGCCAGAACCCTTGTGCGTGAACAGTTCCTTGGCCAGGTCCGCCGGCCGGGTGATCGACACCGAGGACTCCAGCGGCAGCTTGTCCAGCAGGTCCTTGATCTGCTCGATCTTGACCTTCATGCCGCCGTGGATCCACGGCTGCTGGATCAGGTGGTCGTACTCGGTGGACAAGTTGATCGAATCGATCACCTTGCCCTGCGCGTCCAGCAGCCCGCCGGTGCCGGTGAGGAAGATGATCTTGTACGGCTGCAGCTCGCGCACCAGTTCGTTGGCGGCGAAGTCGGCGTTGATGTTGAGGATCTGCCCCGCCGGGGTCTCGCCCAGGCTGGTGATGACCGGGATCGAGCCGGCCTGCAGGCTGGCCTCGATCGGCGCCAGGTTCACCGCCTTGACCTCGCCCACCAGGCCGTAGGTGGCCTGGTCCAGGTAATCGGCCTCGAACACGCCGCCGGTGATCGACGTCGCCCGCGCGCCGGCGGCCTGCAGCGCCTCGACCAGCTTGAGGTTGGAGGCCTGGAACACACGGCGCACGATCGCCAGCCCTTCCGGCGAGGTCACGCGCAGGCCGTTGATGGTGTGCTTCTCGATCCCCGCGGCCGAGAGCTCGGCATCCAGCTGCGGGCCGGCGCCATGCAGCACGATCGGGGTCAGGCCGACCTCCTGCAGGAAGGTCAGCGAGGAGGTCAGGTCCTCCAGCTCGTCGCGCAACACCGCGCCGCCCACCTTCACCACCGCGAAGCGCTTGGCGTCCAGCTGCGAGAAGCGCTTGAGGTACTGGCTGATCTCCTTCGCGCTGGCCATGCTGGAGAGCAGGCGCACGATGGTCTGGCGGGTCTGGGCGTTGGCGACGGGGATGTTCACGGTGTGCGCAAGTCTGGGAAGGAGGGGCGAAACGCGGCTCAGCGGCCGTTGATGATGCGATCGACGGCGTGCACGTAGCGCTCGAGCTGTTCCAGCGTCACGAACTCATCGGCGGTGTGCGCCTGGGCGATGTCGCCCGGGCCAAAGACCAACGCGGTGTAGCCGCCGGCGGAGAACAGCGAGGCCTCGGTCCAGAAGTCCACCGCGTTGCCGATCGGCAGGCCGAGCTCGTCGGCGACATCGCGCGCGGCCAGGCGGCGTTCCTCGGCGCGGGCGATATCGCCGGAGGGCAGGCTCGGGCCGCGGAAGGTCTCCTCGAAGTGCGCCGCGGCCGGCTCGGCGAAGCCGGCGAAGGTGGCCAGCAGATCGTCGATGTCCATCGAGGGCAGCGGCCGGAAGCCGAAGCGCAGCTCGGCGCTCGGCGCGATCATGTTGGCCTTGATGCCGCCCTCGACCCGGCCGATGTTGAAGCGCAGGCCGGTCAGCCCGCCGAAGCGGGCATGGGCCAGTGACTCGACATGGTCCAGCGCCTTGCCGCCCCAGCGCATGGCCTGGTGCAGCGCGCTGGCCGACGGATCCTGCTTGCCCGAGGCATGGCCGGCGCGGCCGCTGAACTTCATCAGCACCGAGCTGATGCCGCGATGGGCCAGCACGGCCTCGCCCATGGTCGGCTCGGCCACCAGCACCGCCTCGTAGGGCAGCTGGCGGGCCAGGAACGCGGCGATGCAGCGCGGGTCGTTGGCCTCCTCGTCGGAGGAGAACAGGAAGGCCGCATCCCCGTCGCCGGCATTGGCCGCGGCCACCAGCGCGGCGGCCGCGCCCTTGATGTCGCACACGCCCAGACCGATCACGCGATCGGACTGGCGCCGCATCACGTGCGGATCGGCGCTCCAGTGCGGCGAATCCGGCACCGTGTCCAGGTGCACGTTGAACAGGTACTTCGGCGTGCCGCGCACGGCGTAGAAGCTGATCGCGCCGGCGCCGTGATCGATCACCTCGACGTTGAAGCCCGGCAGCTGCTGGCGCAGGTAGTCGAAGATGCCGCCGGTGGTCAGCGCACGCGGCGGGTTGCGGGTGTCGAAGGACACCAGCTTCTCCAGATGCGTCAGCGTGGTTTCGAGCAGGGAGGTCATGGGGCGAGGCGTGGTTGGTGATCGAGTGGTGAGTGGGCGAAAGCGAGGGGACGCGGGGCTCATGCTTTCATTTCAGGGCATCGGCGCGGCGGCGTTGCGGGTGTAGACGTCCATGTCCAGCTTTTCCATCAGCCGGTCCGGGCGTGCGGCCGGCTGGAAGCCGAACTGCGCGTACAGGCCGTGCGCATCCCAGGTCGCCAGCATGAAGCGGCGCAGGCCCTGCAGCCGCGGATGGGCCATGACGGCCTGCATCAGCTGCTTGCTGTAGCCCTTGCCGCGCTGGTCTTCCAGCACGAACACATCGGCCAGGTAGGCGAAGGTGGCGCCGTCGGTGATGACCCGCGCGAACGCCACCTGCCCCACGCCGTCCACATAGCCGCCGAAGCACAGCGAGCCGTCGATGGCGCGCAGCACCGTCTGGCGCGGGATGTCGCGCGACCAGTAGGCCTGGCGCAGGAAGCCGTGGATGACATCCAGGTCCAGGCGGGTCTTGTCGGTGGAGATGTCGAGTGTGGTCATTGCCTTGAGGCGCTGCCTTGACTGCCGTTGTTCCTTCACCCCGGGGTGAACATCGAAGCCGCGAGCCTGCGGCTGAAGTCCGAGCGACGCCTCGCGCAACGACATCGCAACGGCTTCGCCCCGGACCTTCACCGCAACCCCTCTCCCGATGGGAGCGGGGCTTCGGATCAACCTTCGCCGTTGACCTGCGCGTACAACGTCGAGCTCATGCCGAACAGCTTGATGAAGCCTTCGGCCTCCTCCACGCCCCAGTCGGCCGACTGCGCATAGGTCGCGCCCTTGGCGTTGAGGATGTGCGGCGACTTGACCGCCACGGCCTCGACCCGGCCGCCGTCGGTGCGCAGCACCACCTCGCCGTTGACCTTGGCCTGCGAGGACTTCAGGAAGGCCTCGATGTCGGTCTTGAGCGGGTCGTGGTAGAAGCCCTCGTACACCAGCTCCACCCACTTGCGCGCCACTTCCGGCTTGAAGCGGTTCTGCTGCTTGGTCAGCACCGCATCCTCCAGCGCACGGTGCGCGGCCAGCAGCGACACCAGGCCCGGCGCCTCGAACACGATGCGGCCCTTCAGGCCGATCACGGTGTCGCCGGTGTACACGCCGCGGCCCACGCCGTAGGGGGCGAAGAGCTTGTTGAGCTTGGCCAGGATCTTCTCGCCGGCCAGCTTTTCGCCATCCAGCGCGACGGCCTCGCCCTCGACGAAGGTCAGCGTCACCGACAGCGGGGCCTGCGGCCACTCGGCGCGCGGCGCGCACCAGCCACGCGCGCCCTCGCCCGGGGCTTCCCAGCGATCGATCTCGCCGCCGGACATGGTCAGGCCCAGCAGGTTCTCGTTGATGGTGTAGGCCTGCTGCTTGGCGCGCACGCCGAAGCCGCGCTCCTCCAGGTACTTCTGCTCATAGGCGCGGGTCTGGGTGTGTTCCTTCTGGATCTCGCGGATCGGGGCGACGATCTCGTAATCGCCCAGCGCCTTCACCGCCAGGTCGAAGCGCACCTGGTCGTTGCCCATGCCGGTGCAGCCGTGCGCGATCACCTTGGTGCCCAGCTCGGCGGCGCGCTTGAGCGCGGCATCGACGATCAGGTAGCGGTCGGAGACCAGCAGCGGGTACTGGCCCTGGTAGCCCTCGCCGGCCCAGACGAAGGGCTTGACGAAGCCGTTCCAGATCGCCGGGCCGCCATCGACGGTGACGTGGCTGGCCGCGCCCAGCTCGGCGGCGCGCTTCTCGATGAACTCGCGCTCCTCGGCATCCACACCGCCGGTATCGGCGAACACGGTATGCACGGCGTAGCCCTTCTCCTGCAGATAGGGAATGCAGAAGCTGGTATCCAGGCCGCCGGAGAAGGCCAGCACGATGTCCTTGGAGCCGGGATTCGGGATTGGGGAGTCGGGATTCGTGGAAGCGGTTTGCTGCGACATGGGGGTGTCTCTCTGCGGTTGACTAAGTAGGAGCGGAAGCGGGGTGCGCCTGTGCGAATCCCCGATCCCGAATCACGAATCCCGGCTGCCCTGGCCCACCAGGGCAGCCATGATCGCCTTCTGCACATGCAGCCGGTTCTCGGCCTCGTTGATGGCGATGCACTGGGGCGAATCCATGACCGCGTCGGTGGCCTTGACGTTGCGGCGCAGCGGCAGGCAGTGCGAGAACACGCCGTTGTTGGTCAGCGCCATCTTGGCTTCGTCGACGATGAAGTGCTTGTGCGCGTCGCGGATCGGCTTCTCCGGACCCCAGTTGCCGAAGTACGGCAGCGCGCCCCAGCTCTTGGCGTAGACCACGTCGGCGCCGGCATAGGCGCTGTCGATGTCGTGGCTGACCTTGAGCGAGCCGCCGCTCTCGGCGACGTTGGCCTCGGCCCAGCCCATGTAGCGCTGGTCCAGCACGTACTCGGGCGTCGGGCACAGCAGGGTCACGTCCATGCCCATGCGCGTGGCGATGGTCAGGGCCGAGTTGGCCACCGCGGTGTTGAGCGGCTTGGGGTGGTAGGTCCAGGTCAGCACGTACTTCTTGCCGCGCAGGTCGCTGGTGCCGAAGTGCTCCTGCAGCGCCATGATGTGCGCCAGCTCCTGGCAGGGATGGGTGATGGTCTCCATGTTGATCACCGGCACCGGGCTGTACTTGGCGAAGCTCTTCAGCACGCGGTCCTCGCGGTCGGTGGCCCAGTCGACGAACTTCGGGAACGCGCGCACGGCCACCAGGTCGGCGTAGCGGCCCAGCACCTGCGCCACCTCGGCGATGTGCTCCTCGGCCTCGCCGTCCATCACCTTGCCGAAGTCGAACTCGATCGGCCACGCGTCCTTGCCGGGCTGCAGCACCACGGCATGGCCGCCCAGCTGGAAGGTGCCCAGCTCGAAGCTGGTGCGCGTGCGCATGGACGGGTTGAAGAACACCAGCGCCACCGACTTGCCCTTCAGCTCGCTGCCCAGCTTGTTGCGTTTGAACAGCGCGGCCTGGGTCAGCAGGGCGTCCAGCTCCGGACGGCTCCAGTCCTGCGTGTTCAAGAAGTGCTTCAGCGGCATCGGATCATCCTTTGCGAGAGGTCGGGGCGCGGGGCGCGCGGTTGCGGTTGAAACCTTGGCGTCATGGAAAAACGAAAAAACCCAGCCTGGGGGCTGGGTTTTTCCGGTGTGCAGGACAAGACCTCCGGGGACCCAGCTAGTGTGCGGATTCCGGTCGGCGAGCACGCGAGGTCATGCCCGAGGCCATCCGGGCGGCGCTTGCGTACAGGTGCGAAGAGGTCTTCATCGGGCGCGCATCCTCGCACGCGCATTGCTGCGGCGCAAGGCCGCCGCGGCGCTCAGGGATTGCCGGCGCGCTGCTGGCCCGGCGCATAGGGCGTGACCGACACCCGGATGCGCAGGCGGTTGCCCGGGTCCTCGGGCAGGCGCGAGCGGTACTTGGTGCCCTTGTAGACGTAGTCCACGTCGTAGGCGATCGGCCGGCGGAACTCGCGCTCGACGGTGACCATGCGGCAGTTCTGGCCCGACGCGGGCGGCTTGGCGGGCGCCGGCTCGGGCTTGGGATTCTTCTCGTCGCTGCTGAAGACACCCTTGACCGAATCGACCAGGCGCGCGATGCGGCCTTCGGCCTTGGGCGCGTCGTCGGCCTCGCCGGCGGCCGGTGCGTCGTCGCACTGCGGCTCGCTGCGGGTGGCGCGCAGGGTCTGGTAGACCGGCTCGACCGCCATGACCTGGGCATAGTCGATGCGCACGTTCTCCACCGGCACGACGCTGACCTGCTGCGCGGCCGCCGGCAGGCATACGGACAGGCACGCGATCAGGAGGGCACGGGAAGCTGGAGGCATGCAGCGCGGGGGAAATGAGCGAGCAACGACTCCACAGTGTAGGCAGCGGTCCCACACCCACGCTGAATCCGGGCTGTCGCCTGCGGTCCGGGGTAGAATCGCTGACCTGCTTCCGCGCCCCCGCCTCCATGCCCCTGCAGTTGTTCAACACCCTCACGCGCAGCGTGCAGCCGTTCGCGCCGCTGGACCCGGCCAGCCCGACCATGTACGTGTGCGGCCCCACCGTCTACAACTACGTGCATATCGGCAACGCGCGCGGCCCGGTGGTGTTCGGCGTGCTGGCGCAGCTGCTGCGCCGGCGCTATGGCGGCCTGCGCTACGCGCGCAACATCACCGACGTGGACGACAAGATCAACGCCGCCGCGGCCGAACAGGGCGTGCCGATCAGTGCCATCACCGACAAGTTCGCCGCGGCCTACCGCGCCGACATGGCGGCCCTGGGCGTGGTGCCGCCGGACATCGAGCCGGAGGCCACCGCGCACATCCCGCAGATCATCGCCATGATCGAGCAGCTCATCGCCGGCGGCCACGCCTATGCCGCCGACGGGCACGTGCTGTTCTCGGTCGGCTCGTTCGCCCGCTACGGCCAGCTCTCGCGCCGCGACCCGGACGAACTGCTGGCCGGCGCGCGCGTGGACGTGGCGCCGTACAAGCGCGACGCCGGCGACTTCGTGCTGTGGAAGCCCTCCAGCGACGAGCTGCCCGGCTGGGACTCGCCCTGGGGCCGCGGCCGGCCGGGCTGGCACATCGAGTGCTCGGCCATGGCCGCCGCCCACCTGGGCACCACCATCGACATCCACGCCGGCGGCGTGGACCTGCAGTTCCCGCACCACGAGAACGAGGTCGCGCAGAGCGAGTGCGCGCACGGCGGGGCGACCTTCGCGCGCTTCTGGCTGCACAACGGCATGCTCAACTTCGGCGGCGCCAAGATGAGCAAGTCGCTGGGCAACATCGAGCGCGTGCACGACCTGCTGCAGCAGCACCCGCCCGAGGCACTGCGCTACGCCCTGCTCTCGGCGCACTACCGCCAGCCGCTGGACTGGTCCGATGCGCTGATCGAGCAGTCGGTGCGCACGCTGGACCGGCTGTACGGCACGCTGCGCGATCTGGGCGAGGTCGCGGCCACCGCCCGGATTCCCGACAGCATCGAGGCGGCGCTGGACGACGACCTCAACACGCCGCTGGCGCTGGCCGAGCTGGCGCGCATCGCCGCCGAGGCGCGCAAGGCCGAAGGCGAGGAAGACAAGGCCGCGCTGAAGGCGCAGCTGCTCGGCGCCGGCCTGGCGCTGGGCCTGCTGCAGCAGGCGCCGTCCGAGTGGTTCAGCCGCGGGACCAGCGGCGATGACGATGCCCGCATCCAGGCGCTGATCGACGCGCGCGCGGCGGCCAAGCAGGCCCGCGACTTCGCCCGCGCCGATGCGATCCGCGACCAGCTGGCCAGCGAGAACATCGTGCTGGAGGACACGCCGCAGGGTGTGCGCTGGAAGCGCGGTTGATTGGGCTGTCGCCTTCCACCGCCAACGCGAAGCGTCCTTCGGCGGAAGGTGCCCCGGAGGCGCGAGTCTCCACGCCACAGGCCTGCGGCCGAGGCCGGAGCGAAGGCCGCATCGTGCCGAGCATCCCTGCTCCGCCGCGCCGTCCCCCAAACCCCTCCTCCTGAGGAAGAGGGGCTGATCCTTGCACGATGGAAGACCGATGACAGACACCGTATTCCCGCTCGAACCCACCGCCGCCGACGCCCAGGCGGCGATCAAGGAGGAGTTCGCGTTCTTCTCCGACTGGGCCGAGCGCTATCAGTACCTGATCGACCTGGGCCGCAAGCTGCCCCCCTTCCCCGATGAATGGAAGACCGAGGAGCACCGCCTGCTCGGCTGCCAGTCGATGGTGTGGATCGTGCCGCAGGGCAGCGCGCAGCGGCTGGACTTCCAGGCGGCCAGCGATTCGGCCATCGTCTCGGGCCTGATCTATCTGGCGCTGCGCGTGTACTCGGGCCGCCCGGCCACCGAGATCCTGGCCACCGAGCCCGGCTACATCGCCGACATCGGCCTGGCCAAGCACCTCTCACCGACCCGCAGCAACGGCCTGGCCGCGCTGCTGGCCTTCATCCGCGAGACCGCCAAGGCGCAGGCGGCATGAGCGTGCCGCCGCCGGCCGAGGAAGCGGAGGTCAGCGTCCGCGAAGTGCTGGCCCAGCCGGGCTTCATCCGCACCCTCGCCTACCGCATCGGCGCCATCCTGTCCTACCAGGTCGTCTCGGTCGCGGTCGGCTGGCACATCTACCAGCTCACCGGCAATCCGCTGGCGCTGGGCCTGATCGGCCTGGCCGAGGTGTTGCCGTTCGTGTGCACCGCGCCGTTCGCCGGCTATCTGGTGGACCACCTGCCGCGGCGCAAGCTGGGCATGGCCGCCTCCTTCGGCCTGCTGCTCACCCCGCTGATCCTGCTGTGCGTCACCCGCGGCTGGCTGCCGGCCCAGGGCGTGTGGCCGATGTACGCGGCGGTGTGCCTGACCGGCATGGTCCGCTGCTTCCTGACCCCGGTGTACAACGCGCTGTTCGCGCGGGTGCTGCAACGCCGCCAGTACGCGCGCGGCACCAGCATCGCCAACGTGTTCTTCCAGACCGGACTGGTGCTCGGCCCGGCGCTGGGTGGCGGCCTGGTGGCCTGGGGCGGCACCACGCTGGCCTATTCGGTCGCCGCGGTGCTGGCGGCGGTCGCCATCGGCGTGCTGGTGCCGTTGAAGGTCGAAGAGCCGGTCGCCACCGGGCCGCGCGCGCCGGTGTTCAGCAGCATCGCCGAGGGCATGCGCTTCGTGTTCTCCAACCAGATCATGCTCGGCGCGATGGCGCTGGACATGTTCTCGGTGCTGCTGGGCGGCGCGGTCTCGATGCTGCCGGCCTTCATCCACGACATCCTGCACTACGGTCCGGAGGGTCTGGGCATCCTGCGCGCCTGCCCGTCGCTGGGCGCGGTCGCCGCCGGCCTGTGGATCGCGCGTCATCCCATCGACAGGAACGCCGGCCGCATCCTGATGATCGCGGTGGCCGCCTTCGGCCTGTGCACGATCGCCTTCGGGCTGTCGCGGCATTTCTGGCTCTCGGCCGCGATCCTGGTCGTCTATGGCCTGTGCGATGGCGTGTCGATGGTCCTGCGCGGGACGATCATGCAGCTGGCCACGCCCGATGAGATGCGCGGCCGCGTGTCGTCGATCAACAGCATCTTCATCAGCTCGTCCAACGAGCTGGGCGCGTTCTACGACGGAGTGATGGCGCGCCTGCTCGGCCTGGTGCCAGCGGTGGTGCTGGGCGGCTGCGTGACGCTGTGCGTGGTCGGCATCACCGCGCTCAAGGCCCCCAGGCTGCGGGGCCTGGCGATCAAGGACCTGCAATAGCGCGAGGCCGCGTCCGCCAGCCGCGCACTTCGTCGCGGCGGCGCGGACCTCACCAGATCAGGTCGTCCGGCACCTGGTACTTCGGGTCGGCGTAGGGGTCGTCCTCGGCCGGCGCGTCGGGATCGACCTTGAGCGCGATGGCCTGCGGGAAGACCGCCTCGACCTGCGCCAGCAGCGTGGCCTCGACCAGCAGGTAACGCCCGGCCTGCTGGACCACGCCGAGCTCGCCGGCGTTGAGCGCCTTGAGTTGGTCGGCGGTGACATGGATGCGCTTGATCTTGCCGCCGTAGGGGAAGTGGCGCACGACCTCGGCGGCCGGATCGTTGAGCGCCTTGCCGACGAGCATGGCGTCGACCTTGGCCCGCGCCTCGCGGCGCAGGCGGGCCTCTTCCTGCTTCAGGCGTTCGGCCTCGATGCGCTCGTCCTTTTCCTTCTGCGCACGGATCGCATAGGCCTTGGCCAGGTCGATGTCCTCGCGCGAGCGCGGCTTGCCCGGGCGCTGCGGCTGGCCGCCGGGACGGCCGCCCTGCGGCTGCGCGCCGCGGTCGTTCGGCTGTCCGCCCGGCTTGCCGCCGGCGCGCGCGTGCGGACGTCCCTCGCCCTTGCCGCCGCCCGGACGCGCGCCCTGCGGCTTGTGGCCGTGCGACGGCTTGCCGCCGGGCTTGCGCTCGGCCGGGCGCTCGGGCTTGGGCGCGGGCTTGAAGCCCAGGCCCAGCAGCTGGTCTCGCAGTGAATCGGTCATCGATGGATCAGTAGTGCGGGGGCGGCGGTTCGTCGCCCGGGTCGGAATACAGCTCGGAACGGACTTTCTTCAGGTCCGCCAGCAGGTGGCGGACCAGTTCGGCGTTGCGGCTGCCCTCGGCCCTGGCGTCGGCCAGGGCCTCGCTCAGCTCGGCCAGCGCGTGCTCCTGGAAGGCCAGGCGCATCTCCAGTTCGACGAAACGCCGTTCCAGGCTGTCCGGCAGGGGGTCGGACGGCGCGGACATTACTTGGCGATGCCGAGCAGTTCCACGTCGAAGGTCAGCGTCGCGTTCGGGCCGATGCCGCCGCCCGGCGCGCCGGCATCGCCGTAGCCCAGGCTGGCCGGGATCCAGAAGCGGTACTTGGAGCCCACCGGCATCAGCTGCAGGCCTTCGGTCCAGCCCGGCACGACATTGGCCAGCGGGAAGGTCGCCGGCTCGCCGCGCTGGTAGGAGCTGTCGAACACGGTGCCGTCCAGCAGCTTGCCTTCGTAGTTCACGCGCACGGTGCTGGCGGCGGTCGGACGCTCGCCACTGCCCTGGCGCAGCACCATGTACTGCAGGCCCGACGGCGTGGTGACCACGCCCTTGACGTCCTTGTTCTTGCTCAGGAAGGCCGCGCCCTCATCGCGATTGCGCTGGGACAGGCCGGCCTGGCGCTCGCTGGCGTAGGCCTGCACGGTCTGCTTGGCCTGGTCCTCGGTGAGCAGGGTGTTGCCCTTGGCCAGCACGGTGCGCACCGCCTGCATGAGCACCGGCAGCTCGACCTCGTCCTTCAGCGAGGCCAGCTTGGGGCCGACCATGTAGCTGCCGATCAGCTGGCCGACGTGCTGCTTGTTCACCGCCGGCGGCTGGGCGCCCGGCGGCTGGCCCGGCGGGGTCTGGCCGGCCTTGGCGGCCATGTTGGCACGCAGGGCGGTGTCGGTGGCCTGGGCATCGGCCTCGCTCAGGGTGGGCTTGTCGCCCTTCATCGCGCCCTGCAGCGCCTGCTGCAGCGAGGCCGGGTCGATGTACTCGGCGATCGGCGCGAACGAGCGGCCGATGTCCATGCCGATCGCGTAACTCACCTTGTCACGCGGGGTCTCCAGCGTGGTCTTGTCCTGCGCCATCGCGTTGCTCGCGATCAGGGCCGACGCCAGGCCGAGGCCGGCCACCCAAGTGCCAATCGATTTCATCCAGTGCATTCCTCATGCGACAAAAAGCACCGGGGCTCCCGGCGCGACAGACGCACATTGTGGCACGCACGGCGGCGCTGACGCTTTGCAGCACGTGGCGCGCACCCCTGCCATTGGTTGGGTGGAAAAGCGCCAGGCGGCGCTTGACGCGGCTTGTTTTGGTGTTATAGTCACCTACAACACCACTAACCCAAAGCAGAGGAAGCGATGGACAACCGCCTCAGGAACTCCCACGTCGTGGCCTTCACGCTCCTGCTGCTGGCCATGGGCACCGTCGGCCTGTTCGGCCACCTGCACGCCGCCGCGGCCATGTCGCTGCCGGCGGCCGCCGGCCCCGTCCTGCCGCAGGTGCTGGACGGGACCCCCTCCACCACTTCTTCGCCCGCCCAGGACGGCACCCATGCACGACGGCACTCGCTGTCGATGCCCTACTTCTCCTTTGCCCGACTGCTGCGACCCGGGAGCTGACCCATGACACCCATCCAGTGGAGCGACGGCGCTCCCATCTACCGCCAACTCAAGGAAAAGGTCATCGCCATGATGCTCGATGGTGAACTCAAGCCCGGCGACGCCCTGCCCTCGGTGCGCCAGGTGGCCGCCGAATACCAGCTCAACCCCATCACCGTCTCGCGCGCCTACCAGGAGCTGGCCGACGAGGCCCTGGTCGAGAAGCGTCGCGGCCTGGGGATGTTCGTCACCGAGGAGGCCGCCAGGAAACTGCTGGCCAGCGAGCGCGAGCGCTTCCTCAAGGACGAATGGCCGGCCGTGGCCGAACGCATCGCCCGCCTGGGCCTGACCCTCGACGAATTGCCCAAGGGAGGCAATCCATGAACGCCGTGACCACCCCGGTCGTGCAGGCCAGCGACCTGCGCAAGACCTACCGCAGCAAGGCCGCGCTGGACGGCGCCAGCTTCCTGATCGAGTCCGGCCGCATCGTCGGCCTGATCGGCCCCAACGGCGCCGGCAAGACCACCGCGCTCAAGGCGATCCTGGGCCTGACCCCGTTCGAGGGCGAACTGAAGGTGCTGGGCATGGACCCGCGCCACAGCCGCGATGCGCTGATGCGCGAGGTCTGCTTCATCGCCGACGTCGCCGTGCTGCCGCGCTGGATGAAGGTGTCCGAGGCGATCGACTTCGTCGGCGGCGTGCATCCTCGCTTCGATCGGGCCAAGTGCCTGCGCTTCCTGGAAGGCACCCAGCTCAAGCCCAACCTGCGGGTGCGCGAGATGTCCAAGGGCATGATCGTGCAGCTGCACCTGGCGCTGGTGATGGCCATCGACGCGCGGCTGCTGGTGCTGGACGAGCCGACCCTGGGCCTGGACATCCTCTACCGCAAGCAGTTCTACCAGCGCCTGCTGGAGGACTACTTCGACGAGGACAAGACCATCATCGTCACCACCCACCAGGTGGAGGAGATCGAGCACATCCTCACCGATGTGATGTTCATCCGCGACGGCAAGATCGCCCTGACCGCGAGCATGGACGAGGTCGGCTCGCGCTACACCGAACTGCTGGTGTCCGAAGCCAGCGTCGAGCAGGCGCGCAGCCTGCGTCCCATCGACCAGCGCGCCCTGCCCTTCGGCAAGACGGTGATGCTGTTCGACGGCGTGCCACGCGCGCAGCTCGACGCGCTGGGCGAAACCCGCAATCCCGGCCTGGCCGATCTGTTCGTGGCCATCATGAAAGGAACCTACGCATGAACGCCCCTGCCCGTACGTTGACCAAGCCCGGCGTGTTCGCCTGGCTGCTGCGCCGCGAATACTGGGAAAACCGCGGCGGCTTCCTGTGGGCCCAGGTGATCACCGGCGGCATCGTGCTGTTCTTCGCCGCGCTGGGTGCGGTGATCGGCGCGATCCAGATGCGCAGCCACATGGCGGGCGACACCGTCGGCAACGACTTCAACAGCCTGGCCACCGGCTATGGCGTGGTGGGAGACATCGCGCTGCTGGCCGGTTTCGTCATCGCCAGCGTGGTGGTCGCCTTCGTGGTGTTCTTCTACTGCCTGGGCAGCCTGTACAACGATCGCCACGACCGCAGCGTGCTGTTCTGGAAGTCGCTGCCGGTGTCGGACACGATGACCGTGGGTTCCAAGCTGACCTGGGCGCTGCTGCTGACGCAGGTGGTGTCGCTGGTGGTGGGCCTGCTGGTCGGGCTGGGCCTGTGGGTGATCATCGCGGTCGCGTCCTCGGCGGCCGGGCTGCCCGGCGCCGGCGCGATCTTCACCGCCTCGCACCCGTTCCGCATCATCGGCGCGATGCTGGCCACCCTGCCGATCTATGTGCTGTGGTCGCTGCCGGCGATCGGCTGGCTGATGCTGTGCTCGGCCTGGGCCCGTCGCGTGCCCTTCCTGTGGGCGGTGCTGGTGCCGCTGCTGCTGTGCCTGGTGGTGAGCATCATGTCGGCGATGCCGGGCGTGCGCCTGCCGCTGGGTCCGGTCTGGTACACGGTGATGTACCGCGGCCTGCTGAGCGTGATCCCCGGCATGTGGCAGCCGGCGCGCATGGCCCACAACGAAACGGCCGAAAGCGCGCTCAATGCCGCCAGGAATCCGTCCGACAGCCTGCAGATGGGCCTGCACAACCTGACCGACCCGTCCATCTACGCCAGCGCGGACCTGTGGATCGGCGCGGCGGTCGGCATCGCGATGATCGCCCTGGCGGTGGTCATCCGCCGCCGCCGCGACGACGCCTGATCCGCCCCACCTCATCCCTGCAAGGATCCCACGATGCAAACGCTCACCCGCTGCGTGCTGTTCACCGCCCTGGCCGTGTCCGGCGCCACGCCGCTGCTGGCCCATGCCGCCGACGAGGCGCACTGCAGGTTCTCCGAGCCGCGCAAGCTCGATCTGGACCTGGCCGGCGCCAAGTCGGTGCTGTTCAAGGTCGGCTCCAACACCCTCAAGCTCAAGGCGTCGGCGGGCGCGCCCGGCGCGCTCTCCGGGCGCGCGTGCGCGGCCAAGCAGCACCGTCTGAAGGATCTGACCCTGACCCAGCAGCGCCAGGGCGACAAGCTGGTGGTCAGCCTGGCCGAGGACCGGCCGCTGCGCCTCTCCTTCGGCGACAGCTATACCTACCTGGACATCGCCGGCACCCTGCCCGCCGACGTGCTGGTGCAGCTGGACGTCGGTTCGGGCGATGCCACGCTGGAAGGCGCCGGCGCGGCCAGCGCCGATGTCGGCTCGGGCGACGCGGACCTGCGCGACATCGCCGGTCCGGTGACCGCCAAGGTCGGTTCCGGCGACCTGAAGCTGCGCGGGGCCGGCAGTCTCCGGCTGCTGGAAGTCGCCTCGGGCGATGTCGAAGGCGAGCGCATCGGCGGGCCGGTCGAGGTCGGCGGTGTCGGCTCCGGCGATCTGTCCCTGCGCCAGACCGGCGCGGTGACGGTGAAGTCGATCGGCTCGGGCGATGTCGGCCTGCACGGCGTATCGGGGAACGTCCAGGTGGGCTCGATCGGCTCGGGCAGCCTGGTCGCCGACGACGTGCGCGGCGATCTCACCGTGCACAGCCGCGGCAGCGGCGACATCGACACCGAACGCGTCAGCGGCACGGTCAGCGTTCCCGAGGATCGCTGACCTCCTCCTTCCCAATTCCCGCAAGGAACCGTGACCCATGAACATTTCCCCGTTGCGTGTGATGTTGTGCGCCGGCGCGGTGGCGCTGGCCGCCTGCCAGCCGGTCGGCAATGGCCTGGCCCAGGCCCAGCAGGGCCTGGAGAAAGCCTCGGCGCAGATGGACAGCGCCAAGGGCGAGCTGGTCGAGGCCCAGAAGAAGCTGGTCACCGAGAACTTCTCCCTGAAGGACGACGACAGCCGCCTGCCCAAGGCCGAACTCACCCCGGACGGCCAACTGCTGATCGAAGGCAAGCCGGTGGCCATGAGCGCCGAGCAGAAGACGCTCGGCCTCGCCTACCGCACGCAGATGCAGGGCGTGGCCAGCGATGGCATCGCCATCGGCATGGAAGGCGCCAAGCTGGGCATCGATGCCGCCGCCAGCGCACTCAAGGGCGTGCTGGCCGGGAAATCGGACGATGAGATCAGCCAGCAGGCCGAAGCCACGGTCAAGCAGAAGATCAAGCCGCGGGTCGAACAGCTGTGCGCGCGCCTGCCGGCCCTGCTGCAGGCGCAGCGGGCGTGGGCGGCGGCGCAGCCGGAGTTCCGGCCCTACGCCACCATGGACGAGAGCGACGTCAAGGACTGCATGAACAAGCAGGACTGGAACTTTTGACGACAACGCGGCCGTGGCGGGCGAAGTCCTTACAGAGCCTGGCGCTTACAATGCGCGCCATGCCCCGTCTCCTTCGCCTGCCCCTGCTCGCGGCCCTGGCCGCGCTCGTCCTGTCCGCCTGCGGCAACGGCGGACAGCCTTCGGCCCGCGCCGAGCGCATGAAGCCCGCCACCTCGGTGACCACGCTGGAAGTGACCCTGCGCCAGGCGCCGGGCGCGCCGGTGGGCATCGGCCCGGACGGGACGCTGAAGCTGGACGACGTGGTGCTGCCGCAGTCGCCCGAGAAGATGGCCGAGCTGCAGCAGTACTTCGGCCAGCTGCAGATGCGGCGCCAGCAGGTGCTCGATCAGCTGCAGGCCGGCGGCGGCAAGCCGGTCACGATCGCGCCCGACGCGCAGATCCGGTCCCTGCAGCAGCAGCTCCTGCAGGATTTCCCGGAACTGCGCGCCTACTCGGCCAGCATGGAGACCATCCGGCTCGAAGCCCGCTGATCGTCGCGGTCTCTCGAACGGTGACGGGCTCCTGATCCAGGACCCGCCGGCGCGCTGGCAGGTGTGAGCGCACAAGACGCCCGTGCCGCTTTGGCGTCGTCAGTACACAAGCCCCACGCAAGGCCCGCCACACGTTCCCGATCGAGGAGAGCGCGATGCTCAAGGTTTGCCGTTTCCCGGCCCTGGCCGCCTGTCTGGCCGCCGCCATGTCCGCCGCCGGCGCAGTGCCGGCCGACCGTCCCGTTGCCGCACGCTTCGAACCTGCCGCCTGTCCCGCGACGGTCGCCAGGGACGAACGCATCGACTGCGGCGTGCTGATCGTTCCCGAGAACCGCCTGGCCCGCCGGACCCGGCCGATCCGGCTGCCGGTCATGATCTTCCGCAGCAGCGCGTCCGCGCCCGCGCCGGACCCCGTGGTCTACCTGCCGGGCGGGCCTGGCCTGAGCAGCGTGGAAGGTCGGGTCTCGGGCAAGGGCAATCCGTTTCTCGCCGAACGCGATCAGATCGTGCTCGAAGGCCGCGGAAACGCCCATGCCGAACCATCGCTGGCCTGCCCCGAGCTCAACCAGCTGCGCGCCGCCGATGCGCCGCCCGCGGCGCAGACCGCGGCCACGGCGCGCTGCCGTGCGGGCCTGATCGCGGCAGGCATCGACCTGGACGGCTACACCTACGCGCAGACCGCCGATGATCTGGACGACCTGCGCCGGCTGCTGGGCATCCGGCAATGGAATCTGATCGGCTATTCCTCCGGCACGCGCCTGGTGCAGACCGTGCTGGCGCTCCATCCGCAAGGGGTTCGCAGCGCGATCCTGGATTCGGTGCTGCCGATCGAGGTCAACTACGACGAAATGGCGACGGCCGCGCTGCAGCGCGCGCTCGATCTGGTGTTCGATGGCTGCGCCGGCGAACCGGCCTGCGATGCGCGCTATCCGCAGCTGCGCGACCGTTTCGCATCACTGGTCGCGCACGCCGACCGCCAGGGAATCGCGGGGCCCGACGGTCGGGTGCAGCACGGGCGCGAGATGGTGGACGCCGTCGCCAGCGCGCTTCAGCAGCCTGCGAAGCTTCCGACGCTCCCGCGCCTGATCTCCGAGGCGGCGGAGGGCCGTCCGCAGGCATTGCTGGCGTTGCGCGATCCGACGCCCTCGCGCTTCAACTGGGGCCTGCGCCTGTCGATCTGGTGCAGCGAGGAGCTGCCGTTCGAGTCGCCGCAGCGCATGGCCGCCCAGGTCTCGCCCGCGCTCGGCCTGGGCGGCTTCGACGCGCGCACCGCCACGCCCGAGATGTGCGCCGCCTGGCATGTCGCGGCCGCGGACGCCCAAGCCAACGCACCGGCCCGCAGCGATGTGCCCACCCTCATCCTGGCCGGCGAATTCGATCCCGTCACGCCGCCGGACTGGGGGCGTCGCCTGCTGCGGACCCTGCCCAACGCGCGATTCGTCATGGTCCCCGGCCAGGCGCACGGCGCCATGTTCAACCGCTGCGGCGGGCAGCTGACCCTGGCGTTTCTGCATGACCCCAGCGCGGCGTTGGACCTGGATTGCATCGCGAAGTCGCCGGGCCTGTCGTTCGCAACGGATTGAATGCCCTGATCGAGGACAAAGCGGACACCGCCCGCCGGACCGCGGCCCGTCCGAATCCGCAACGCTTATCCACCGTGATCTTGATCCTGCGAAGAACAAGAAAAAAGCCGGCAAATACGCCGGCTTCTTTCATCGTGCGCGAGACGCAGGGCGAATCGCGCACGGAAGACGCGACCTCAGCCGCCGCCACCGCCCGGCTTGCCATGGATGCCGCCCTTGGCCAGGGCCGCCGGATCGAGCAGCGGCCTGAGCTGGGCCTCGCTCATCCCCGTGACCTCGATCGCCACTTCCATCACCGGCCGGTTCTGCTTGTAGGCCTGCTTGGCGATGGCCGCGCCCTTCTCATAGCCGATGACCGGGTTGAGCGCGGTGACCAGGATGGGATTGCGCTCCAGCGCGGCGCGCACGTTGTCCTCGCGCACCGTCAGCCCGGCGATGGCCGAGTCGGCCAGCAGGCGCGAGACGTTGCTCAGCAGCTGCACCGATTCGAGCAGGTTGGCGGCGATCAGCGGCAGGGCCACGTTGAGCTGGAAGTTGCCGGTCTGCCCGGCCACGGTGATCGCGGTGTGGTGGCCGATCACCTGCGCGCAGACCATCACCGTGGCCTCGGGGATCACCGGATTGACCTTGCCCGGCATGATCGAGCTGCCCGGCTGCAGGGCGGGCAGTTCGATCTCGCCCAGGCCGGCCAGCGGGCCGGAGTTCATCCAGCGCAGGTCGTTGGCGATCTTGATCAGCGCCACGGCCAGCGCATTGAACTGGCCGGAGAGTTCGACTGCGTCGTCCTGCGCGGCCAGGCCCTCGAACTTGTTGGCGGCGCTCTCGAACTTGACCCCGGTCTGCTCGCTCAGCACCTTGGCCACCTGCTTGCCGAAGCGCGGATCGGCGTTGATGCCGGTGCCGATGGCGGTGCCGCCCAGCGGCAGCCGGCGCAGGCGCTTGAGCGCATCGGCGATGCGGTCCTCGGCCGAGGCCAGCTGCGCGGCCCAGGCGCCGAACTCCTGGGCGAAGGTCAGCGGCATGGCGTCCATCAGATGGGTGCGGCCGGTCTTGACGATCCCGCCGGCCGCGTTGCCGCGCGCGATGATGGTCTTGCGCAGGTGCTTGAGCGCCGGCAGCAGGTCCTCGACCACCGCCAGCTGCGCGCTGACCCGGATCGCGGTGGGCACCACGTCGTTGGAACTCTGCCCCAGGTTGACGTGGTCGTTGGGATGCACGGCCTGCGCCGCCTTCTTCGCCCCCTCGCCCTTGCCGCCCGCGCGCGAGGCCAGGTTGGCGATGACCTCGTTGGCGTTCATGTTGGACGAGGTGCCCGAGCCGGTCTGGTAGATGTCGATCGGGAAGTGCGCATCGTAGGCGCCGTCGGCCACCTCCAGCGCGGCCTTGCGCACCGCCTTGGCGGTGGCCTTGGGCAGCAGGCCCAGCTCGGCATTGACCTCCGCGGCGGCGGCCTTGATCAGCCCCAGGGCGCGGATGAAGCCGCGCGGCATCGGCCGGCCGGAGATGGGGAAGTTCTGCACGGCGCGCTGGGTCTGCGCACCCCACAGGGCCTCGGCGGGCACCTGCAGCTCGCCCATGCTGTCGTGTTCTAGACGGACCTTATTCGACATCAGCGTGTTTCCTTCTGTTTCGAGGGCTACGGCTGGCACGCGCGTGTTCCGCGGCGGCTGGCTGGACGCGGCGAAGGATACGCCCCGGGGCGTGACCCGGACGGGACGGGTAAACTGTGCGGCCCAACCCGCCACGCCTGGCCTGCGCGCACCGGCGTCCGCCCCCGCTTCTTCCTTCGCCAGCCTCCCGCAATGACCCACGCCTCCCTGCTCGCCCTGTCCCCGCTCGACGGCCGCTACGCCACCAAGGTCGACGCCCTGCGCCCGATCTTCTCCGAGTACGGCCTGATCCGCGCCCGCATCAAGGTCGAGGTGGAATGGCTGCTGGCCCTGGCCGCCGAACCGGGCATCGTCGAACTGGCGCCCTTCTCCGCAGAAGCCATCGCCCGGCTGCGCGCGCTGGCCGAGGACTTCAGCGTCGAGCAGGCCGCGCGGGTCAAGGAGATCGAGCGCACCACCAACCACGACGTCAAGGCCGTGGAGTACTTCATCAAGGAGCAGCTGGCCGGCGATGCCGAGCTGGGCCCGGCGCTGGAATTCGTGCACTTCGCCTGCACCAGCGAGGACATCAACAACCTGTCCTACGGCCTGATGCTGCACCAGGCCCGCCAGCAGGTGCTGCTGCCGGCGCTGGAAGGCATCGCCGCCACGCTGCGCGCGCTGGCCCACGCCCAGGCCGACCAGCCCATGCTCTCGCGCACCCACGGCCAGACCGCGTCGCCGACCACGCTGGGCAAGGAAGTCGCCAACGTGGTGGCGCGCCTGGAGCGCCAGATCCGCCAGATCGGCGCGGTCGAGCTGACCGCCAAGATCAACGGCGCGGTCGGCAACTACAACGCCCACGCCATCAGCTACCCGGAGGTGGACTGGCCGGCCTTCGCCAAGGGCTTCGTCGAGCGCCTGGGACTGGTGTTCAACCCCTACACCACCCAGATCGAGCCGCACGACAACGTGGCCGAACTGGGCGATGCCGCGCGCCGCGCCAACACCATCCTGATCGACTTCTCGCGCGATGTCTGGGGCTATATCTCGCTGGGCTACTTCAAGCAGAAGCTCAAAGAGGGCGAGATCGGCTCCTCGACCATGCCGCACAAGGTCAACCCGATCGATTTCGAGAATGCCGAAGGCAACTTCGGCGTGGCCAACGCGCTGTTCGAGCATTTCAGCGCCAAGCTGCCGATCAGCCGCTGGCAGCGCGACCTGACCGACTCGACCGTGCTGCGCGCCCTGGGCACCGCCTTTGGCCACACCCAGGTGGCGCTGGACTCGCTGACCAAGGGCCTGGGCAAGCTGACCGTCGCCCCCGAGCGCCTGGAGGCCGACCTGGATGCGGCCTGGGAAGTGTTGGCCGAGGCCGTGCAGACGGTCATGCGCCGTCATGGCCTGCCCAACCCGTACGAGCAGCTCAAGGCCCTGACCCGTGGCCAGGGCATCACCGCCGAATCGATGCGCGCCTTCGTCGAGACCCTGGACCTGCCGGCGCAGGACAAGGACCAGCTGCGCGCGCTGACCCCGGGCCGCTACACCGGCCTGGCCGCGACCCTGGCCCGCCAGATCTGACCCCGCCGCGGTGGCCGAGGCCGCGCCACCTTCGCGATCGGGCGCCCGCGCCATGCGGCTGCTGATCAATATCGACGTGCCGGACCTGGACCGCGCGCAGGCGCTGTACGGCGCCGCCTTCGGCCTGCGCCCTGGGCGGCGCCTGGGCGAAGGTGCGCTGGAACTGCTCGGCGCGGCCGTGCCGATCTACCTGCTGCAGGCGCTGGCCGGCACGCCGGCGGCGGCCGACCGGCCGCGCGACTACGCGCGCCACTGGACCCCGCTGCACCTGGACGTGGTGGTCGACGACCTGGCCGAGGCCCTGGCCCGCGCCGAAGCGGCCGGCCTGGTGCGCGAAGGCCAGGTGCGGCAGGCCGACTGGGGCCGCATTGCCACCCTGCACGATCCGTTCGGGCACGGCTGGTGCCTGATCCAGTTCAGCGCGCAGGGCTACGCGGCCATCGCACGCTGAGCCCATCCCGTGCCCGAAGGTGCTGTCAGCGCCGGGCAATCGCGGGACAATGCGCGTCTCCCGCTGCCCGTCAGCACGCCCAGGCCCGCCGCCATGCCCTCGCCTGCTTCCCCGCTCGCCCGCGCGCTGTACCTGACACTGTTCGTGATCGGCAGCGCCGTGCCGCTGCTGTGGTTCTGGCCCTGGCTGAACGCCCACGGCCTGGACCTGGCGGCGCTGGCGCGCGAGCTGTTCTCCACGCGCGTGGGCGGCTTCTTCGGGCTAGACGTGCTGTGCGCGGCCGTGGCCCTGCTGGTCTGGATGCAGCTGGAGCACCGGCGCCTGCCGGTCCGGCGTGCCTGGCTGGCGGCGCTGGCCACCTGCTGCATCGGCGTGTCCTCCGGGCTGCCGCTCTACCTCTATCTGCGCCAGCGCACGCTGGATGCCGCCGTTCCGACCTCCTGATCCGATCCGACCCCACCATGTCCAGACGCACCACCGCTCCCAAGCGCGCCCCCCGCGCCCTGCCCATCGAAGTCGACGCCGGCGGCCGCTCCCTGCTGGGCATGTCGCCGCAGGCCTTCCTGCGCGACTACTGGCAGAAGCGCCCGCTGCTGGTGCGCAATGCCTTCCCGGGCTTCGTCTCGCCGATCGAACCGGGCGATCTGGCCGGGCTTGCCTGCGAGGAGGCCGCGCTGTCGCGCCTGATCCAGCACGACCGCGCCCGCGACGGCTGGCAGGTGCGCAGCGGCCCGTTCGAGGAGGCCGAATTCCCGGCCATGCCCGACCGCGACTGGACCCTGCTGGTGCAGGACGTGGACAAGTGGGATCCGGACATCGCCGCGCTGCTGGAGGCGTTCGACTTCCTGCCGCGCTGGCGCATCGACGACATCATGGTCAGCTTCGCCGCGCCCGGCGGCTCGGTCGGCGCGCACGTGGACCAGTACGACGTGTTCCTGCTGCAGGCCCACGGCCATCGCCGCTGGCAGATCGATGCCTCGCCCAATCCGCCGCTGGCCTTCCGCGACAATGTCGACCTCAAGCTGCTGCGCCGCTTCACCGCCAGCCACGACTGGGTGCTGGCGCCGGGCGACATGCTCTACCTGCCGCCGGGCGTGCCGCACAACGGCGTGGCCGAGGATGCGTGCCTGACCTTCTCGGTCGGCATGCGCGCGCCCTCGGCCGCCGAACTGATCGGCGACTACCTGGACACCCTGGTGGCCGACGCCGACGAGGGCATCCGCTACCAGGACGGCGATCTCACCGTGCCAGCCGATCCGTTCGAGATCGACGCGGCGGCGATGGGCCGGGTGGTCGAGGCGCTCAACGCCCTGCGCATGAACGACCCGGATCGGCTTGGCGAATGGTTCGGCCGCTTCATCACCACCTACCGCAGCGCGGGCACCGCGGCCGTGCCCGAGCAGGCGCCGGACCGGGCCGAGGTCGAGGCGGCCCTGGCCCAGGGCGCGGTGCTGCAGCGCCATCCGATGACGCGCATGGCCTGGCGCCGGGCGCGCAAGGGCGCGGTGCTGTTCGCCAGCGGCCAGGCGCTGCCGATGCCGCTGCGCGAGGCCCGCCTGCTGGCCGCCGCCGAGGTCCTGGACCAGGCGGCGTATCAGACCTTGGGCGAAGCCGGCCGTGCGGCGACCGCGGTTCTGGTAAGTTCCGGCCATTACGTGCTGCCAGGGAACGATGAGGATGACCACGACTTCGACACCGACTGATTTCACCCTGCGACCGGCCTCGTTCGTCGCCGACCGCGAGGCGCTGCGCTGGGTGCGCGAGGAGGTCTTCGTCGCCGAACAGCACATCCCGCCGGATACCGAGTGGGACTCGCTGGACCCGGCCGGCGACCACCTGCTGGCGATCAGCCCGACCGGCGCGCCGATCGGCACCGCCCGCCTGACCCCGGACGGCCGCTTCAGCCGCCTGGCGGTGCTCAAGCCCTGGCGCGGCCGCGGCGTCGGCGAGGCCCTGCTCAAGGCCATGATCGACAAGGCCCGCGCCAACGGCTGGAAGGACCTGACCCTGTACGCGCAGGTCGCCAACGAGGGCTTCTACACCCGGCATGGCTTCGTCTCCATCGGCGAGCCCTTCGACGATGTCGGCATCCCGCACCAGTTCATGCGCCTGAAGCTGCGCGACTGACGCGCCGTGCTGGTCGAGCGCCAAGCCGAGGCGGTCGAGGCCCTGGTCGCCCTGGCCGCCACCACCCGCAGCCTGCTGTGCTGCTACAGCCGGGAACTCGACCCCGGGCTGCTCGACGCCCCACCCGTCCTGGAGGCCCTGCGCACGCTGGCCGTGCGCCAGCGCGGCGCGGAGATCCGCATCCTGATGCAGGACGTGGAAGCGCCGCAGCACGCCGGTTCGGCCCTGATCCCGCTGGCCCAGCGCCTGCCGACCAGCTTCCAGCTGCGCCTGGTGACCGAGCCGGTGGACCGGGTCTATGCCGCCGCCTTCGCCGTCAACGACACCGGCGGCCATTACTTCCGCCCGCTCGGCCATCGCATCGAGGGCGAGTTCGAACCCGCTGCGCCCGGCCGCAGCCGCCAGCTGCGCGAGGCCTTCGCCCGCTACTGGGAGCGCGCCCGCGCCTGCACCGAGCTGCGCGCGCTTGGCCTGTGAAGCGCCGGTGCAGGGCCGCGAGGTAAGCCCCACGGCAATGTCCCGCATAGTGGGTCATTGCCGCCATGCCGCGCCGATGGCGCCGGACACGCGCCGGTGAGATTCAGGCCCACGCCTATACTTTGATGGTTGCGCCGCATTGGTGCGCGTCGGACCCGCGAACGCGGGCGACGCGACCGCCGCGCCCGCCTTTCCAACCCACAAAACGACGCCTCAAGGCCACCATCGTGGACAATCTTCTCAAGCAGTTCGTGCAGTCCTCCCAGCTCAACGGCGGCAGCGCCGCCTACGTCGAAGACCTCTATGAGCAGTACCTGGTCTCGCCGGACAGCGTGGATCCCAAGTGGCGCGCCTATTTCGACGGGTTCAAGGGCCGCGAGGCCGGCGATGTGCCGCATTCGGCCGCCATCTCGCACATCACCCAGGCCGCCAAGCAGGCCGCCAACGCCGCCAATGGCGCGGCACCCTCCGACGAGCGCGAGCGCCACGTCGGCCGCCTGATCACCGCCTACCGCTCGCGCGGCCATCTGAACGCGCACGTCGATCCGCTGAACCTGACCGAGCCGGTCAACCCGCCCGACCTGACCCTGGACTGGCACAACCTGTCCGAGCGCGACCTGGACAGCGAGTTCAGCACCGGCGGCGTCGGCGGCCAGCCGCGCATGGTCCTGCGCGACCTCGTGGCGCGGCTGAAGGCGACCTACACCGGCTCGATCGGGGCCGAGTTCATGCACATCCCGGACTTCGAGCAGCGCCGTTGGCTGTACGAGCGCCTGGAGACCGCCGGCGGCCAGTACGGCCTGGACGCGGACACCCGCAAGCGCACGCTGGAGCGGCTGACCGCCGCCGAGGGCCTGGAGCGCTACCTGCATACCAAGTACGTCGGCCAGAAGCGCTTCTCGCTGGAAGGCGGCGACTCGCTGATCCCGATGCTGGACGTGGTGCTGCGCCGCAGCGGCGGCGACGGCATGCGCGACATCGCCGTGGGCATGGCCCACCGCGGCCGCCTCAACGTGCTGGTCAATACCCTGGGCAAGAACCCGCGCAAGCTGTTCGACGAGTTCGAAGGCAAGTTCGAGCACGCCCACGACGACCGCGCCCATACCGGCGACGTGAAGTACCACATGGGCTTCTCGGCCGACGTGGCCACGCCCGGCGGCCCGGTGCACCTGGCGCTGGCCTTCAACCCCTCGCACCTGGAAATCGTCGACCCGGTGGTCGCAGGCTCGGTGCGTTCGCGCCAGGAGCGCTACCACGACACCGAGCGCAGCCACGTGCTGCCGGTGCTGATCCACGGCGATGCGGCCTTCGCCGGCCAGGGCGTGGTGATGGAGCTGTTCCAGATGTCGCAGGCGCGCGGTTTCGCCATCGGCGGCACCGTGCACATCGTCATCAACAACCAGGTCGGCTTCACCACCAGCGCCCGCGACGACGCGCGCTCGACCCTGTACTGCACCGACGTGGCCAAGATGGTCGGCGCCCCGGTGCTGCACGTGAACGGCGATGACCCGGACGCGGTGGTGTTCGCGGCCAACCTGGCCTACGAGTTCCGCCAGGTGTTCAAGAAGGACGTGGTCATCGACCTGGTCTGCTACCGCCGCTGGGGCCACAACGAGGCCGACGAGCCGGCCGCGACCCAGCCGGTGATGTACCAGATCATCCGCAAGCACAAGACCACCCGCGAGCTCTACGCCGAGCGGCTGGAGAAGGACGGCGTGATCAGCGCCGCCGACGCCAAGGCCATGGTCGACGCCTATCGCGACAAGCTGGACTCGGGTGCCTACACCACCGAGCTGGCCAAGCCCGAGCGCGATCCGCTGGCCATCGACTGGTCCAAGTACCTGTCGGGCAAGCTGTCCGATCCGGTCGACACCACGGTCAAGCTGGACAAGCTCAAGCAGCTGGCCAAGGTCATCAACACCATCCCCGAAGGGGTGAGCCTGCATCCGCGCGTGGCCAAGATCTACGAGGACCGCGCCAAGATGACCGAGGGCGAGCTGCCGGGCGACTGGGGCTTCGCCGAGAACCTGGCCTACGCCACCCTGCTGTCCGAGGGCAACACCCTGCGCCTGGTCGGCCAGGACTCGGGCCGCGGCACCTTCTTCCATCGCCACGCGATCCTGCACGACCAGAAGACCGACAGCTATTACCTGCCGCTGCGTCAGCTGGTGGACGACCCGCAGGACGCCACCGTGATCGACTCGCTGCTCAGCGAGGAAGCGGTGATGGCGTTCGAGTACGGCTACTCGACCACCGATCCCAATGCGCTGTGCATCTGGGAAGGCCAGTTCGGCGACTTCGCCAACGGCGCGCAGGTGGTGATCGACCAGTTCATCGCCGCCGGCGAGGCCAAGTGGGGCCGCATCACCGGCCTGGCACTGTTCCTGCCGCACGGCTACGAAGGCCAGGGCCCCGAGCACAGCTCGGCGCGCCTGGAGCGCTTCCTGCAGCTGTGCGCGCTGGAGAACATGCTGGTGTGCGTGCCGACCACCCCGGCCCAGTGCTTCCACATGATCCGCCGGCAGATGCGCATGACCACGCGCAAGCCGCTGATCGTGATGACGCCCAAGTCGCTGCTGCGCCACAAGCTGGCCGTGTCCACGCTCGAGGAGCTGGCCGACGGCGAGTTCCAGCACCTGATCCCCGACGCCAAGGCCGACGCGAAGAAGGTCAAGCGCGTGGTGGCCTGCTCGGGCAAGGTCTATTACGACCTGCTGGAGGATGCGACCAAGCGCGGCCAGGACGACGTGGCGATCCTGCGCGTGGAGCAGCTCTATCCGTTCCCGCGCGAGCTGCTGGCGGCCGAGCTGAAGAAGTACGCCAACGCCACCGACGTGGTGTGGTGCCAGGAAGAACCGCAGAACCAGGGTGCCTGGTATCAGATCAAGCACCATCTGCAGGCCTGCCTGGCGCAGGGCCAGTCGCTGCACTACGCCGGCCGCGCCCGTTCGCCCTCCCCGGCCGCCGGCCACATGGCCGAGCACGTGGCCGAGCAGCAGCAGCTGGTCGCCGACGCGCTGGTCAACACCTTCGGCAACGACCTCGTCGCCGAATAAGCTCTCACCCTTTCGATCAACACTCCAGAAATCCCTAGGACGCTCCCGCATGGCCACCGAAGTCAAAGTTCCGGTCCTTCCCGAATCCGTTTCCGACGCCACCATCGCCAGCTGGCACAAGAAGGCCGGTGAGGCCGTCAAGCGCGACGAGAATCTGGTCGACCTCGAGACCGACAAGGTCGTGCTGGAGGTGCCCTCGCCGGTGGACGGCGTGCTCAAGGAAATCAAGTTCGCCGAGGGCGACACGGTGACCTCCTCGCAGGTCCTGGCGATCATCGAGGAAGGCGCCACCGCGCAGGCCGCCCCGGCCAAGCCGGCCGAGGAAGAGGTCAAGCCGGCCGCCAAGCCCGAGGCCCCGGCCAAGGCGCAGGCCCCCGCCCCGGCCAAGGCCGAGGCACCGAAGGCCGCCGCCGGCACCGACAACCTGCCCCCGGGCGCGCGCTTCACCGCGATCACCGAGGGCGTGGATCCGGCCCAGGTCGAAGGCACCGGCCGCCGCGGCGCGGTGACCAAGGAAGACATCGTCAAGTTCGCCGCCGGTGGTGGCGTGGGCAAGGCCGCCGGTGCCCGTCCCGAGGAGCGCGTGCCGATGACGCGCATCCGCAAGACCATCGCCAAGCGCCTGATGGATTCGAAGAACTCCACCGCGATGCTGACCACGTTCAACGAGGTCAACCTGGCCAAGGTCAGCGCGGCGCGCAAGGAACTGCAGGACGAGTTCCAGAAGGCCCACGGCATCAAGCTCGGCTTCATGAGCTTCTTCGTCAAGGCCGCCGCCAACGCGCTGCAGCGCTTCCCGCTGGTCAACGCCTCGATCGACGGCGATGACATCGTCTATCACGGCTACAGCGACATCTCCATCGCCGTGTCCACCGACAAGGGCCTGGTCACCCCGGTGCTGCGCAACGTCGAGCGCCAGTCCTTCGCCGAGGTCGAACAGGGTATCGCCGACTACGCCGCCAAGGCGCGCGCCGGCAAGCTGGGCCTGGACGACCTGCAGGGCGGCACCTTCACCATCACCAACGGCGGCACCTTCGGCTCGCTGCTGTCCACTCCGATCGTCAACCCGCCGCAGAGCGCCATCCTGGGCATGCACGCCATCAAGGAGCGCCCGATCGCCGAGAACGGCCAGGTCGTGATCGCGCCGATGATGTACATCGCCCTGTCCTACGACCACCGCATCATCGACGGCAAGGATTCGGTGCAGTTCCTGGTGGACATCAAGAACCAGCTGGAGAACCCGGGCCGGATGTTGTTCGGTCTGTGAGGCCGGGAATCGGGAATGGAGAATCGGGAATCGGATGCGCATCCTTTCCCCCCCATTCCCGCCTGGACCTGGATGGGAAACGGCACGCGCGTACGCCCTTGCCATTCCCCATTCCCTATTCCCCATTCCCGTGAGCGAATGAAATGAGCGAAACACAGCAATACGACGTCGTCGTCATCGGTG
Organism: Pseudoxanthomonas sp. X-1; assembly: GCF_020042665.1. NCBI lineage: Bacteria > Pseudomonadati > Pseudomonadota > Gammaproteobacteria > Lysobacterales > Lysobacteraceae > Pseudoxanthomonas > Pseudoxanthomonas sp. X-1. The sequence continues at coordinate 2,088,730 of NZ_CP083376.1, read as the reverse complement.
CCGGTCCGGCCGGCTATCACGCGGCCATCCGCGCCGCCCAGCTGGGCATGAAGGTCGCCTGCATCGATGCGGCGCTGGGCAAGGACGGCAAGCCGGCCCTGGGCGGCACCTGTCTGCGCGTGGGCTGCATCCCCTCCAAGGCGATGCTCGACTCCTCGCGCCAGTTCTGGAACATGGGCCACCTGTTCGGCGAGCACGGCATCAGCTTCAAGGACGCCAAGATCGATGTGGCCACCATGGTCGGCCGCAAGGACAAGATCGTGAAGCAGTTCACCGGCGGCATCGGGATGCTGTTCAAGGCCAACAAGGTGACTCCGTACTACGGCTTCGCCCAGCTGCAGCCGGGCAACCTGGTCAAGGTCAAGCAGCACGACGGCAGCGAGGTCGAACTGCAGGGCACCAACGTGATCCTGGCGCCGGGTTCGGATTCGATCGAGCTGCCGTTCGCCAAGTTCGACGGCGAGAACATCGTCGACAACGTCGGCGCGCTGGACTTCACCGAGGTGCCCAAGCGCCTGGCGGTGATCGGCGCGGGCGTGATCGGCCTGGAGCTGGGCAGCGTGTGGAAGCGCCTGGGCGCCGAGGTCACCATCCTGGAGGCGCTGCCGGACTTCCTGGCCGCCGCCGATGCCGAAGTGGCCAAGGCCGCCGCCAAGGAATTCAAGAAGCAGGGCCTGGACATCAAGCTCGGCGCCAAGGTCAGCGCGACCGAGGTCACCGGCAAGGGCAAGAAGAAGGAGGTCGTGGTCACCTACACCGACGCCTCCGGCGAGCAGACCCTGACCGTGGACAAGCTGCTGGTGGCCGTGGGCCGTCGCGCCGCGACCAAGGGCGTGCTGGCCGAGGGTACCGGCGTGCAGCTCAACGAGCGCGGCCAGATCGTGGTCGACGAGCACTGCCATACCGGCGTGGACGGCGTGTGGGCCATCGGCGACTGCGTGCGCGGCCCGATGCTGGCGCACAAGGGCTTCGAGGAAGGCATCGCCGTGGCCGAGCTGATCGCCGGCCTGCCGGGCCACGTCAACTTCGACACCATCCCGTGGGTCATCTATACCGAGCCGGAGATCGCCTGGGTCGGCAAGACCGAGCAGCAGCTCAAGGCCGAGGGCGTGCCGTACAAGGCCGGCAGCTTCCCGTTCGCCGCCAACGGCCGCGCCGTGGCGATGGCCGAGCCGGCCGGCTTCGTCAAGGTCCTGGCCCACGCCGAGACCGACCGCGTGCTGGGCATGCACCTGGTGGGCGTCAACGTCTCCGAGCTGGTGCACGAAGGCGTGCTGACCATGGAGTTCAGTGGCTCGGCCGACGACCTGGCGCGCATCTGCCACGCCCATCCCTCGCTGTCCGAGGTGGTGCACGACGCCGCCATGGCGGTGGGCAAGCGCGCGATCCATAAGGCGAATTAGAGCCGGGAATCGGGAGTGGAGAATCGGGAATAGCAAGCGCGCTCCCGTCACCACTCTCACCGCATGACGCCGGACCTGTGTCCGGCGTCATGCGTTCCGGCTTTTGATTTTCCCATTCCCCATTCCCAACTCCCCATTCCCGATGAAAAGCATCTGCGTCTACTGCGGCTCCAACGCCGGCGCCAAACCCCTCTACGTTCAGCGCGCCACCGAACTCGGCCAGCGGCTGGCCGCCGAAGGCCTGCGTCTGGTCTACGGCGGCGGCAAGGTCGGCCTGATGGGCGCGGTGGCCGACGCGGTGCTGGCCGCCGGCGGCGAGGTGGTCGGCGTGATTCCGCAGCAATTGGTGGACTGGGAGGTGGCCCATCGCGGCCTGACCCAGCTGGAGATCGTCGGCTCCATGCACGAGCGCAAGGCGCGCATGTTCGACCTGGCCGATGGCTTCATCACCCTGCCCGGCGGCTTCGGCACGATGGAAGAGATCTTCGAGATGCTGACCTGGCGCCAGCTGGGCATCGGCAACAAGCCCTGCGCCTTCCTGGACATCGACGGCTTCTACCAGCCGCTGATCGCGATGATCGACCGCATGGTCGAGCAGCGCTTCCTGCACGCGGCCCAGCGCGCCGACCTGTGGCACGGCGAGGATATCGATGCGCTGCTGGCCTGGATGCGCGCGTATACGCCGGCGCAGGCGAGCAAGTGGATCGACGAGAAACGCCGCGACGCGCTGCGGTAAGCCGACAGGCGCGTCTCGATCGGACTGGCGCCCAAGGACTTCGCGGCGCGGATCAACGGGAAGCGCCGCGAGGCGCTGCGCTAAGCCCGTTGAGGGAGCGGCTGGCTCTCCCGCTGCGAGCGCGGCCGCCGCGCAGGCGACCGGGTCTGGAACACCGCCAGCGCGGCCTTTGATTCCGTGAGCGCGATCACGCTGCCGGTGGCGTCCGCGGATGGACGGCAGAAGGCGCGCGGACTGACGGCATGCGCCGCTTACGCAGGGCGGGCAAAGGCCTCTACAATTCCCAACAGGGGACAGTCAGGACAAAGGCATGGCGCGCATTCTCATCGTCGACGATTCACCGTCGCAGCTGCTGGGCATCCAGCGCATCGTGGAAAAGCTGGGCCACACGTGGATCACCGCCGAGGACGGCGTGCAGGGGGTGGAGGTGGCCAAGCGCGAGCTGCCCGACATGGTCCTGATGGACGTGGTGATGCCCAACCTCAACGGTTTCCAGGCCACCCGCCAGCTCAGCCGCGAGGCGACCACCAAGCACATCCCGGTGGTCCTGGTGACCACCAAGGACCAGGACACCGACCGCATGTGGGGCATGCGCCAGGGGGCCAAGGCCTACCTGACCAAGCCCTTCTCCGAGGACGAGCTGTCCGAGGTCATCGAGCGCATCCTCAGCGCCGCGCGCCAGTCGCCGACGTCGGCCGCCTGACGCGCCGGCCGGAGCCGGCGGCGGAACGCGAAACGGGCGCCCAGAGGCGCCCGTTTTGCGTTCTTGCCTCGACATGGACGCAGGTCAGCTGTCGGCGAAGGCCTTGGCCAGCTTCTCGTAGGCCTTGCGCTGGGCCTCGGTGGCCGCACGCGGCGCGGTGATCTCCAGTTCCACGATCTGGTCGCCGTCGGGCGAGCCCGGCAGGCCGCGGCCGCGCAGGCGCAGCTTGCGCCCGGCGTCGGAGTCCGGCGGGATCTTCAGATCGACCGGGCCGCCCAGCGTCGGCACGCTCACCGTGGCGCCCAGCGCCGCCTGCCAGGGCGTGACCTGCAGGACGTGGATGATGTTGCGGCCGTCCACCTCGAACTGCGGGTCGGCCGCGTACTCGATCTCCAGCAGCAGGTTGCCGCCGCCGCTGCCCTGCCCGCCCAGGCGGATCGCCTGACCGGGCTTGATGCCCTTGGGCACGCGCACGTCCAGCTGCTTGCCGTTGACGGTCACGCGGATGCTGCTGCCTTCGTAGACCGCCTTGAGCGGCACCGACAGCTTGGCGCGGGTGTCGCCGCGCGGCGGCTGGCCGCCACGGAAGCCCGGGCCGCCGCGCGCGCGCTGGCCGAACAGGTTCTCGAAGAAGTCGCTGAAGCCGGCACCGCCGCCCCCGGCGCTGCCGAAGACTTCCTCGAAATCGAAGCCCTGGCCGCCGTAGCCGCCGCCGAAATCCTGCGGCTGGTACTCCTGCCCGGGCTGGTAGCCGCGCGCGCGCAGTTGGTCGTAGGCCGCGCGCTTCTCCGGATCGCGCAGGGCCTCGTAGGCCTCGTTGACCGCCTTGAAACGCTCCTCGGCATCGGCCTCCTTGCTGACGTCGGGGTGGTACTTGCGCGCCAGGCGGCGGTACGCGGTCTTGATCTCCGCCTCGCCGGCCGTGGGTTCCACGCCCAGTGTCTGGTAGTAGTCCTTGAATTCCATCGCACCTCCGCAAGAAAGCCCGCGGCTTCGCAGCCGCGGGCCCGATCCTGGCCGCGACGCGGTGAACAGCGCATCGCGGCCGGCTCATGGAGCCCGCGCAAGGCGCGGGCCGGGGCACAAGGTTACTGGATCGACCCGACCTGGATGCGGCGCGGCGCGGCTTCGGGACGCTTGGGAATCACCACTTCCAGCACACCGTTGCGAGCGGTGGCCACGATGCCCTCGGCATCGGCGGTCTCCGGCAGGGTGAAGCTGCGCGCGAACGCGCCGTGGCGGCGCTCCTGGCGGGTGAAGCGGGCTTCCTCGCCCGCCTCCGGGGCGGCACGCTCGCCACGGATGCTCAGCACGTTCTTGTCCATCTGGACCTCGATCGCGTCCAGGTCCACGCCCGGCAGGTCGGCGAAGATCACGAAGCGGTTGGCTTCTTCCTTCACGTCCACGCGCGGGACCCAGCCCACGCTGCCGTCGGCGGCGGACTGACCCGCCTGGGCGAAACGGTCCAGCACACGCCCCAGTTCCAGCTGGCCGGGGCGGACGGGCCAGCCTTGATAGCGCACGAAATTCATCATGAATGTCTCCGATTGGATGGCCGCGAACGCGAAGTGCGCGCGGCAGGGGCCCGTGGCCTCCGTGACCAACAGATAAGCGCCGCACGCGGCTTTTCAAGGGTTTTGACGCCGCCTTCCCACGGCCCTGCCTACGGTACCGTTCACGCGGCCGCCCTCCCGCGCCTCCAGGCTCCCATGACGATCCAGATCGGCGATCCCATTCCCGAAGTCATCCTGACCCGCATCCGCCAGGGCGTGGAGAAGGTCGATACCCCGACGCTGTTCGGCGCGCACAAGGTGGTGCTGTTCGCGGTGCCGGGCGCCTTCACCCCGACCTGCTCGGCGCGCCACCTGCCCGGCTTCGTCGAGCGCTTCGAAGAGTTCCGCAAGCGCGGGATCGAGGTGTACTGCGTGTCGGTCAACGATGCCTTCGTGATGAAGGCCTGGGGCGAGTCGCAGCACGTGCCCGAAGGACTGCAGCTGCTGGCCGATGGCAGCGGCGATTTCGCCCGCGCGCTGGGCCTGGAACTGGACCTGGCCGCGCAGGGCATGGGCCTGCGCTCCAAGCGCTACGCGCTCTATGCCGAGGACGGCGTGGTCAGGCAGCTCTGGGTGGAGAACCCGGGCGAGTTCGAGGTCTCCTCCGCCGACTACGTGCTGCAGCACCTTCCCGACTGATCCCTCCCACCGCACATCCATCAAGCGAGGCAAGCCAATGTCCAAGACATCAGCCACCAAGTTCAACCACACCTCGGCCGCCGACCTGGCCGACCGCGAGACCCTGCGCGCCAACGCGCGCCAGAAGATCGAGGACGGCGCGGTCACCGACTCCTACACCGCCGACCGCAAGGAAGTGATCAAGCTGCTCAACGAGGCGCTGGCGACCGAGTACGTGTGCGTGCTGCGCTACTACCGCCACTACTTCATGGCCAAGGGCATGCTGGCCGACTCGGTCAAGGCCGAGTTCCTGGAGCACGCCAAGCAGGAGCAGGACCACGCCGGCATGCTGGCCGAGCGCATCGTCCAGCTCGGCGGCGAACCGGACCTCAACCCGGACACCCTGACCGCGCGTTCGCATGCCGAGTACAAGGAAGGCAGCGACCTGCGCGATATGGTCAAGGAGAACCTGATCGCCGAGCGCATCGCCATCGACAGCTACCGCCAGATGATCAACTACATCGGCGACAAGGACACCACCACCAAGCGCATCCTCGAGCGCATCCTGGAGCAGGAAGAGGAGCACGCCGACGAATTCGCCGACATGCTGGAAGGGTGGATCGGGAAGTAAGGCCGGGGCCAGGGGTATCGCCGACGCTTGTTTCAATAAGCAGCTCCTGCAAGGCAATCGATTTCGCACACAGACGCCGGGCATCGCCCGGCGTTTTCTTTAGGACATGCCTCAATCCCGGTATGCGCGCCCGGTCGACCAGCGCCGGCCCTGACCCCTGCCCCTGCTTCCCTACCGCAGCACACGGAACCGCAGCGTGCTCCACGCGCCGCTGTCGGCCAGCGCGGTCAGCGTGTGCTCGCCCGGCTGCTCGAAGCCGTGCTCGAAACCGCGCGTGCCGCGGGTCAGGCCGATCCAGCGGCCGTCCAGCAGCCATTGCACCTCGGTCTCGGTGCCCAGGGCGCGCAGGTGCACGCTGGCCGGCTTGTCGCTGCCAGGCGCCCGCGCCAGGGTGGCGCCGTCGTTGAGGCCCTCGATGCGCAGCGCGGCGCTGGCCTCGCGCCCATCCGGCGCGCAGTCCGGCGCCAGCGGCGGCAGCTGCGCGGCGCGGCGCTCGGCCACGCTCAGCCAGGGCGAGGCCAGCGCGGGCCAGCGCGCCAGGCTCGCGTCCTGCGCGAGGTGCGGCCGCGTGCAGTCGGCCGACAGCCGCTGGCCGCTGCCGGCATCGCGCTGGAAGGTCTCCCGCCCCGCGCGCCACAGCCGCGCATCGCGTTCGGCGAAGGTCGGCGGCACGTTGCCGTCCAGCGTCCAGGCCTGCATCCGGCGCTGGCACAGCTGCGGCGCCTGCGGGTCGGGCGGCAGGCCCAGCGGCCAGCACACCTCGGCCTGGGCCACGCTGGCCGGGGGCGGGATCGCCATCGCCTCGCCGCGCGCGCGGGGCAGGCTGTCGATCACCTCGAACATCAGCGGCAGCGCGGTCACCGCTCCGTACTGGCCGGGCAGCGGCGTGCCGTCCGGCCGGCCGACCCACACGCCGACGGTGTAGCGGCGCGTGCCGCCGATCGCCCAGGCGTCGCGGTAGCCGTAGCTGGTGCCGGTCTTCCAGGCCACCCGCGGGCGGCCGCCGGTGTCGAAGGTGCCCACGCTCTCGCCGGGCCGCGGGTTGTCCTGCAGCACCTGGCGGATGATCCAGGCCGCGCCGGGCGAGAGCAGCCGGCGATCGGAGACCGGGTCCTCCGGCCGGTAGCGCACGCGTCCTGCCAGCCCGTCGCGGTTGAACGCGGCGAAGGCGCCGACCAGATCCTCCAGCCGTGCGCCGGTGCCGCCCAGGATCATCGCCAGGTTGGGGGCGGTGCCGCGCGGAAAGCGCAGCGCGATGCCGCCGTTGGCCAGCCGCGCGGCGAAGCGTGCCGGGCCGACGTGGTCCAGCACGTCCACCGCCGGCACGTTGAGCGACAGGCGCAGCGCCTCTGCGGCCCCGACCGGCCCGTTGAAGGCGGCATCGAAGTTCCCCGGCCGGTAGCCGCCGAAGCCCTGCGGCGCATCGATCAGTAGGGTCTCCGAATGGATCAGCCCGTCGTCCAGCGCCAATCCGTACAGGAAGGGCTTGAGCGTCGAGCCCGGCGAGCGCCAGGCCTGCACCATGTCCACATGGCCCAGACGCCTGGCATCGCCGAACTGCACCGAGCCGACGTAGGCGCGTGCCTCCATCGTCGTGTTGTCCACCACCAGCAGCGCCGCCGAGGTGCGTTCGGGCAGGTTGGAGAAATAGGCGGTGACGCGCTGTTCCAGCGTGCGCTGCAGGTCGGCGTCCAGGGTGGAGACGATGCGCGCGGCGCGCGGCTGCTGCTGGTGCAGCCGTTCGGCCAGCAACGCGGCGCTCAGCGGCGGCTGCAGCGCGCGTGCGACCACCGGTTCGATACGCGCATCGTCCACCTGCGCCTGGGTCCACACGCCGAGGGCGACCATGCGTGCCAGCACCTTGTCGCGCGCCACCCGCGCCGCCTGCGGATTGCGGTCCGGTCGCAGCCGGCTGGGCGACTGCGGCAGCACCGCCAGCAGCGCGGCCTCGGCATGCGACAGCCGCGCGGCCGGCTTGCCCAGGTAGGCCCAGCTGGCGGCCTCCACGCCCTCGATGGTGCCGCCGAACGGCGCGCGCTCCAGGTACAGGTCCAGGATCTGCCGCTTGCTCAGGTGCGCCTCCAGCTGCAGGGCGCGCAGCAGCTGCTTGGCCTTGCCCCAGGGCGTGCGCGTGTGCGGGTCGAGGATGCGCGCGACCTGCATGGTCAGCGTCGAGCCGCCCGAGACGATCCGCCCGCGCCGCAACATCTGCCCGCCCGCACGCAGCAGCGCCCACGGATTGACGCCCGGATGCCGCCAGAACCAGCGGTCCTCGTAGGTCAGCAGCGCCTGCAGGTACAGCGGCGAGACCCCTTCGGGCGAGGCCGGGTAGCGCCATACCCCGTCGCGATCGGCGAAGGCCCGCAGCGGGGTGCCGTCGCGGGCCACCACCAGCGTGCTGGTCTCGCGCGCCTTCGGCAGCGGCGGCGGGAAGGCGAAGTCCAGGACCAGCAGCGCCACGAGCAGTAGCACCAGACCCCAGCGCAACAGGACTGCAAAGCGTTGCAACGAAAGGGACCCGCTCTTTAAGCGCTTCATCGAAAACAACAATAGGGCTTATGGAGCGCAGGGACACAACGACATTGCGCGTCCCATCTACTGGCCATACAGGACGCGTTCGATGACCCCGGTTTTCAAATTGATCTGCACTTGGCGGCTACCGTCACCATCGACAAACGGCGGAGCCTTCTTGCTCGGCTTCCATATCCAGATCACTGCACGACCAGCACTTATGCCCATGTAGTCGAGTTCGAAGGCCCCTATTTCATAGCCCATTTCTCGTACCGCGTACTGACGCGCGACTTCAAGGCACTGCATCTCGCTAAGTTCGGACTCCGAAGCAGTGGCAACGACAGTTCCAACACCGACCGTCGCTGTGGCAACGGAAATGGCACTCGCAAGCGCAGTAATCGCCACGCCCACCCAAAGGACTCGGCCACGCCATCTCACAGTGCATCTCCGGACACCCGGCATATTTTTTTCCTAGCCGACGGCGGTCACGGCTGCACCACCGTGATCGTGGTCGGAGTGGAGGTGCCGACGCCGCGGATGTCGGGGCGGTACATGTCCTCCACCAGCGGCGGCGGCACGGTGTAGGTGCCGGGCGTGACGGCGCGGACCAGGTAGAACACCTTGGCGCCGCTGCCGCCGCGCCCCAGGCGCAAGGCGGCCACGTAGCGGTCGTCGCGGAACTCCTCGTGCTTGACCTCGGCCGCATCGCCGCGCTCGGTGAGGGTGATGCCATCGACCACCACGTCGGCCCACTGCTTGGCGTCGGACAGGTTGAAGTTCTCGATCTCCAGCCCCGCCGGCAGCAGGTCGGTGAGCAGCGCGTCGGGCACTTCGGTGTCGGCGGTGATGCGCAGGCCCACGATCAGCGCCTCGCCCTCCTTCAGCGTGCCGCCCTTCCACTCGCTGCCATCGGTGGCGTAGTAGCGCCGGGTGACGCCGATCTTCGACTTGTCCTCGGCCGGCGCGGTGCGCGGTACGCCGGCGATCTCCAGGCTGGCGTACAGCGGCGGCTGGCCCTGCGGGGCGAAGCTCACGCCCTTGGCCAGGGTGGCCATGTCGAACGTGCGCGCGAACAGGCGCAGGTCCTGCACCGTCTCGCTGGCGCCATCGGCCGACCAGGTGCCGCCGAGCGTCTTGGCCTGGGCATCGCCCAGCAGCGACTTGCCCAGCCGCGCGATGGCGACCTGTTCCTGCGTGCTCAGGTAGAACCAGCGCGCCTTGCGACGCTCGTCCAGCTCGCGGCCCAGCGAGATCACGCGCGCGTCGTACTCGGGTCTGGACAGCTTGCGCTCGCGCACCAGCGCCAGCATCAGGGCGTCGTCGCGCAGCCGGGTGCCGTAGTCGCCCAGCCACTCCGGCCGATCGCCGGTCTTGTCGAAGCCCAGCGCGATGGCGCGCGCGCCGCGCTTGGTGTCGCCCTGCAGCGACAGCGCCAGCCCCAGCTGGACCAGCGGCAGGCCGGTCATCGACTTGCCCCGGTCGTTGTCGTACAGCGCCCGCAGCGTGCCCAGCGGCGCGCGGCCCACGCGCGCCAGCACGTAGCCGGCATAGGCCTGGTTGGCGAAGCGCAGGTGGTCGCGGAAGTTGGAGCCATAGAACTGGTTGCCGCCGGACAGCAGGTCCTCGCTGAGGCGGTTCAACGCCTTCTGCAGCACCGTGTCGGGCACGGCGAAGCCGCCCTCGCGCGCGTCGAGCAGGAAGTCGGCCACGTAGGGCGTGATATACGGCACCACGTCGCCGTCGTCGCCCCACATCGAGAAGTTGCCGTTGGCCACCTGCATCGAGGCGATGCGGGCGAAGGCGCCCTCCATGCGCTCACGGCGCTTGACCGGGTCCAGCCCCTTGGTGCCCAGCAGGTCGGCCGTGGCCTGGTCCATCACCAGGGCGGCGTAGCCCTTGCTGGTGGTCTGCTCGATGCAGCCGTAGGGATACTTGAGCAGGTCCTCCAGCGCGGCGGCGAAGGGAATCGGCGGCAGCGCGCTGACCACCATGCGCGCGCGCACCGAATCGGGCATCAGCCCATCGGCGAAGCCCGCGCCCATCGTCACCGGCGCCAGCGGATCGATCACCCGGCTCTCGGTGCGGGTCACGCCGGGCCAGCCTGCGCGCACCGGCAGGTCGAAGCTGCGGTCGACCTTGAAGCCGTCGGCCGCGCCGTCCACGCGCACGCGCACCTGCGCGGTCGTATAGCCCTCGCGCGCCTGCAGCGGGAAGCTCAGCGTGGTCTTGGCGCCATCGGCCAGCGACACGCTGCGGCTGCCCTCGCCGATGGCCAGCGGCCCGTTGCCGTCCACCTGCACCTTGAACGTGCCCGGCCTGCCGGTGAAGTTCTGCACGTCCAGGGTGACCATGCTGCGGTCACCCGGCGCCAGCACGCGCGGCATGCTGGCCTCGGCCACCACCGGCGCGCGCACCAGGGTCTGGGTGTCGCGGCTGCCGTACTGGCTGTCCGAATACACCAGCGCCGACACGCGCAGGGTGCCGTTGAAGTCCGGCACCTTCAGCAGCACGCGCGCGTTGCCCTTGGCGTCCAGCTTCACCGGGCCGGCGAACAGGTCCACGGTCTGTACCTTGGCGGTCGGACGCCGCGCCTGCGGCAAGGCGCCCAGGGCCATGTCGCCACCGAAGCGCAGCTTGGCCGTGTCGCCCTCGTAGCTCTCGATCACGCGGCCGTAGACGTCGTAGCTGTCCACGCCCAGGCGGCGCTGGGCGAAGAAGTGCGTGGTGGCGTCGGGCACCGGGTAGCGGGTGATGTTGAGGATGCCCACGTCCACCGCCGAGACCGTGACGTGCGCGTCCTTGCCGGCCAGCTGCGGCACGCTGACGGTCACCGCCAGGTCCTGGCCGGGCTTCATCTGCTCGGGCGCCTTCAGGCCCACGGCCACGCGCCTTGCGCCGCGATCCATCGGCACGTGCGCCACACCCACCGCACGCGCGGGCGTGATCTTGGACGGCGCGCTGCCGCCGCGGAACACCAGCGCGGTGACGTAGACGTCGTGCCGCTCCCAGTCCTGGGTGACCGGGATCTCGAACACGCTGCCGGCCTTCACCTCGATGTCCTTGACGTAGAGCATGTGGTCGGACTCGACCATCAGCACGCCCTTGCCGGCGTGCGGCGGGGTCACGGTGACCTTCAGCGTGTCGCCGGCGCGGTAGCCGGTCTTGTCCAGCGACAGCTTGACCTTGTCCGGGCGCGCGTCCAGGCCGCGGTTGTCGTCGCTCCAGCTCCAGCCGGCGGTGAACGGATAGCGCGCAGTCAGCCCGGTGGCCGGGTCGAACACCTCCAGCCGGTAGCCACCCCACTCCACCGGGAAATCCACGCGCACGGCGTCGCCGCCGGCATCGACGGTCTTGGTGTCGACATTCTCGAAGCGCTGGGTGTAGTCGAACGACCAGCCGGTGTCCTCGTTGTGGGTCCAGTGGTAGTCGCGGCGCTCGCGCACCAGGGTGACCTTCAGGCCCTTGCCGGGCTGGCGCGCGCCGGCGGCGTTGAAGCGGGCGATCTCGAAGCCCGCCGTGCCGTTGGCGGCCGAGCCCTCCTTGTCGTCGAACAGCGGCCGCACGCCGACCAGCACCTCGGCCGGCCACAGCACGCGCTTGAGCGAGCGGTTGACCGTGCGCCCGCCGGTTTCGTACACGCTGCCGGTGACGATGGCCGCCACCGGCGTGACCGGCTTGACCTCATCGGGCAACGACAGCGTCTCCTCGTAATGGCCCTTGGCGTCGAACGTGGCATCGACCACATCCTTGGCCTCCTTGGGCAGCTGCACCGTGGCGTCACCGAAGAACCACCCCGGCAGCTTCTCCAGCGGATGCTGCTCCACCGCCACGGCCAGCTTGGCGGTGAAGCGGTTGCCGTCGGCCGGTGCGCCGTACAGGTAGGCGGCGTCGGCCTTCAGGTCCAGGCCCTGGCCGGGCTTGAGGATCTCCGGCGCGGACAGGTCCAGCTTCATGCGCTCGGGCAGGAACTCCTCGATGCGCAGGGTCATGCCCTGCACCGCCTGCTGGCTGGCCGGATCGGTACGGAACTCCACCTGCCAGCGCCCGGTCGGCGCCTCCACCGGGATGGCCTGCTCGAAGGCGAAATAGCCCTGCTCGCCCGGCGTCAGCCGGGTCTCGCGGAAGATCTTGCCGTCGGGCTGCTTCAGACGCAGGTACAGCGGCTGCCCGGCCTTGACCGGCTTGCCGTCGAAGTCGCGCAGCAGCGCCGACACGCGCACCATCTCGCCGGGGCGATAGAGGTCGCGGCCGGACCAGGCGAACACGTCGAACCAGGCCTGCTCGCGCCCGGCCACCGCGAACTCGGACAGGTCCAGTGCCGGCTGGTTGAACGGCAGCAGAGTGACGTCCTTGCCGCGGCTGGCCACCAGCACCTGGCCGGCGTCGAGGGTGTACTTGAGCAGCGCGTTGCCGTTGCCGTCGGTCTCGCCCTTGAGCACGGTCTCGCCCTTGGCGTTGAGCACCCGCAGCTGGGCGCCACCGACGGCGCCGCCGTCGGCCAGCGAGGCGGTATGGACGAACAGCGTGTCCTTGTAGGCGCGCGCGTGCAGCCCCAGGTCGCTGACGCTGAAGAACGCGGTCTGCAGCTGGTCCGAATAGCGCCCGACGCGCTTCATCACGGCGAAATAGAGGCCCGGCTCCTGCAGCTGCTTGATGTCCTGGACCGGCAGGTAGCTGACCATGCGCTCGTTGGGCTTGCCGCCCAGCACGAAGCGGTTGAGGTAGACCGAGTCGGCCAGTTCGCCCAGCGGCTTGTTCTCGCTGTAGTCCTCGTCCAGCGCCCAGGCGCCGCGGCTGCCGCCGCGCTGGTACTGGGCGAAGAAGCGCGGCAGCTCGGACTCGCGCACGCGCAGGAACTCCACGTCCACTTCCGGCACGTTGATCGACACCACCGGCAGGCCGCGGGTGTCCTTGGCCGGCAGCACGCTGCCCTGCGAGGCGAAGGCCACGGCCGGTTCGATCTGGCCGGTGTGCACGACCTGCTCGACCGCCTTGCCCAGGCGGCCGCCGGCCGCGGCCAGCAGGCCCGCATCGACCTTGACCGTGTAGTCGCGCGCGGCTTCCACCGAGGGGAAGCGCAGGATGCTGGCCTCCTTGTCCAGCACCCAGCTGCCGCTGACCACGGCGCCCTTGTCGTCGCTGACGTGGAGGAGCCGGTCGAAGTCCTGCGACTCGACCAGCGGCTGGCTGAATTCCAGGGCGATGGCGACCTGGCCCTCGTGCTGGTCGGGATAGGCGTTGACCAGGCCGAAGCCGGCGACGGACTTGGCCTTCTGCGCCTGCACCGCTTCGCCGGAGACGGCCGGCAGGTCGCCGGTCTTGTTGCGATCGCAGCCGGTCAGGGCCAGCAGCGCCAGCGCACCGGCCAGCAGGGCCGCGCGCCAGGCGGGGCGCGCGGGCCGCGTGCGGGTCGAGGAAGGCGCGTCCTGCGCGGTGGCGCGGTGTGGCGACAGCGCGCCCTGATCCTGGATGCTCTCCATGAAACGCCACTCTCCTCAACCGGTTTTGCGCGGGAGTATAGAGGGCGCGGATGGAGGCTGGAGGGCCGCTGCGGGCTTTCCGGGCAATGGGGAGGAAGGGCTACGGGGAAAGCCTCATCGCCGCCATGGCGGCTCCCACCAGGCCAGGAGCGAGGGCGGCGGTGCTTGTGCGGTGCATCCTGCGCGCACAGGGCCATCGCGCTGCAGGATGCCCATCGCGCCGCCCGAGGACACATGCCGGTGGCAAAGATGCAGCTGGGAGCCGCCATGGCGGCGATGGAGCTCTACCGACACCGCACATCGTCATTGCCCCCGGGACGCCATGGAAGCCAGCTCCCACAGAACGAAAACGGCCACGCCCGTGCAGGGCGCGGCCGCTCGCGATGTCCATGCTGGCGGACCAGCGAGCCGGCGACCTGGTCACCGGCTCCGCCCGCTCAGCCCGCGGGAGACGGAGGCGGCACCTCGGCGCTAGCGTCGGCCGCCGCCGCGTCCTCCTCCTCTTCCAGCGAGGCATCCAGGCGTTCGATCGCCTGCAGCTTCTCGCCCTTGGACAGGCGGATCAGGGTCACGCCCTGGGTGTTGCGGCCCACGCACGAGATCTCGGTCGAGCGCGTGCGCACCAGCGTGCCGCCGTCGGAGATCAGCATCACCTCGTCGGTATTGCCCAGCAGCAACGCGCCGACCAGCCTGCCGTTGCGCTCGTTGGTCTGGATGCCGATCACGCCCTGGGTGCCGCGGCCCTTGCGCGGATAGTCGGCCAGCGGAGTGCGCTTGCCGTAGCCGTTCTCGGTGGCGGTGAGGATGTAGCAGCCCGACTCGTCCTGCACGGTCTCCAGCACGGCCTCATCGCCCGACTCGGCCACGTCGTCGGCGGCTTCGTCCTCGGACTCGGCGCCGGCGCCGGCCGCACGCTCGGCCACGATCAGGCTGACCACGTCCTCGCCCTTGGCCAGCCTGATGCCGCGCACGCCGGTGGCGGTCCGGCCCATGGAGCGCACCGCCTCCTCGCCGAAGCGCACGGCCTTGCCGTTGGAGGCGAACAGCAGCACGTCACGCTCGCCGTCGGTCAGCGCCACGCCGACCAGCGCATCGCCCTCGTCCAGGTTGATGGCGATCTTGCCGCGCGCCAGGCGGAAGGCGAACTCGGTCAGCGGGGTCTTCTTGACCGTGCCGTTGCGGGTGGCGAAGAACACGTAGCGACCCTGCGCGTACTCGCGCACCGGCAGCACCGCCTGCACCTTCTCATCGCCTTCCAGCGGAATCCAGTTGATGATCGGGCGGCCGCGCGCGTTCGGCCCGGCCTCGGGCAGCTGGTGCACGGCCAGCCAGAACACGCGGCCCTTGCTGGTGAAGGTCAGCAGCGTGTCGTGGGTGTTGACCAGCCACAGCTGGTCGATGAAGTCCTCGTCCTTGGTCGTGGCCGCGTTGCGGCCGCGGCCGCCGCGCTTCTGCGCGCGGTAGCTGCTGGCCGGCTGGCGCTTGGCGTAGCCGGCGTGGCTCAGGGTGACCACCATGTCTTCCGGGGCGATCAGATCCAGGATGTCCAGGTCTTCCTCGCTCTGGCGGATCTCGCTGCGGCGCGCATCGCCGAACTCGGCCTTGACGTTCAGCAGCTCCTCGCGGATGACTTCCTTGAGCACATCGGGGTTTTCCAGGATGCGGATCAGCCCGGCGATGGTGTCCAGCAGCTGGCGGTACTCCTCGGTGAGCTTTTCCTGCTCCAGCCCGGTCAGGCGGTGCAGGCGCATCTCCAGGATCTGCGTGGCCTGGACCTCGGTCAGCTGGTAACGGTCGTCGATGAAGCCCACGCCCCTGGGCAGGTCTTCCGGACGCGAGGCCTCGGCGCCGGAGGCGGCCAGCAGCGAGCCCACCAGGCCCGGCTCCCAGGTCTTGGCGAGCATGCGTTCGCGCGCCTCGGTCGGGTTGGCCGAGGTCTTGATCAGCTCGATCATCTCATCGATGTTGGCCAGCGCGACGGTCAGGCCTTCGAGGATGTGGGCACGGGCGCGGGCCTTGCGCAGCTCGAAGATCGTGCGGCGGGTCACCACCTCGCGGCGATGGCGCACGAAGGCTTCCAGCATCTGCTTGAGGTTCAGCAGCTGCGGGCGGCCGTCGACCAGGGCGACCATGTTGATGCCGAACACCGATTCCATCGGCGTCTGCGAATACAGGTTGTTGAGGACCACCTCGGCCGATTCGCCGCGCTTGACCTCGATGTAGATGCGCATGCCGTCCTTGTCGGACTCGTCGCGCAGCTCGCTGATGCCCTCGAGCTTCTTCTCCTTGACCAGTTCGGCGATCTTCTCGATCAGCCGCGCCTTGTTCACCTGGTAGGGGATCTCGGTGACGATGATCGCCTCGCGCCCGGTGCGGTCGTCGACCTCGACCTCGGCCTTGGCGCGCATGCGCACGCGGCCGCGGCCGGTGCGGTAGCCGGCGATGATGCCGGCGGTGCCGTTGATGATGCCCGCGGTCGGGAAGTCCGGCCCGGGGATGTAGTCCATCAGCGCATCGATGTCGATCAGCGGGTTGTCGATCAGCGCGATCAGGCCATCGACCACCTCGGACAGGTTGTGCGGCGGGATGTTGGTCGCCATGCCCACCGCGATGCCGGCCGAGCCGTTGACCAGCAGGTTCGGAAAGCGCGTCGGCATCACCGACGGCTCCAGCTCCTTCTCATCGTAGTTGGGCACGAAATCGACGGTTTCCTTGTCGATGTCGGCCATCAGCTCGTGGGTCAGGCGCGACATGCGCGCCTCGGTGTAACGCATCGCCGCGGCCGAGTCGCCGTCGACCGAACCGAAGTTGCCCTGCCCGTCCACCAGCAGGTAGCGCAGCGAGAACGGCTGGGCCATGCGCACCAGCGTGTCGTACACCGACTGGTCGCCGTGCGGGTGGTACTTACCGATCACGTCGCCGACGATGCGCGCGGACTTGTAGTAAGGCTTGTTGCTGTGCGCGCCCAGTTCGTTCATCGCGTACAACACGCGGCGATGCACCGGCTTCAGGCCGTCCCGGACGTCCGGGAGGGCGCGGCCCACGATCACGCTCATGGCGTAATCGAGGTAGCTCTTGCGCATCTCGTCTTCGAGGTTGACGGGGATGATTTCCTTGGCGAGATCAGCCATTCGAGGTCCGTGCTTGTGTTCGCTACATCGGGCCGAAACGGGCCTGGCCGCCAGGAGCGCGGCAAGCGGGTTTCGGAGGGGTTTTCAACCGCGAAATTGTACCACGCACCCGGCCCGCGATGGGCGCCGGGAAGCGCCAAGAATCAATCACTTGCGCGTGGAACAAGGCCCCGCGCAAGGCCTGCGGCGGCGTGGCCGCAAACGATGCACAGCAGGGCGCGGCGCGCCTGCCCCGGGCCTTCAGCCGAAGGCCGCGCGCATCTTCTCGGGGGTGGGCTGCTCGACCACGCCCTTCTCGGTGACGATGGCATCGATCAGGCTGCCCGGGGTGACGTCGAACACGGGGTTCCAGGCCTTGATGCCCTCGGCCACGGTGCGCACGCCGCCGATGCCGTGCAGCTCGCCCGGATCGCGTTCCTCGATCTCGATCAACTCGCCGCTGGCCGTGTCCATGTCGACCGTCGAGGACGGCGCGACCACCATGAACTTCAGGCCATGGTGGCGCGCGGCGATGGCCAGCTGGTAGGTGCCGATCTTGTTGGCGGTATCGCCGTTGGCGCAGATGCGGTCGGCGCCGACCACCACCCATTGCACCGCGCCGGTCTTCATCAGGTGCGAGGCGGCCGAGTCGGCGATCAGCGTGGCGTCGATGCCGTCCTGCTGCAGCTCCCACACCGTCAGGCGCGCGCCCTGCTGCCAGGGCCGGGTCTCGTCGGCGAAGACCTTGCCGATGCGGCCCTGCGCCACGCCTGCGCGGATCACGCCCAGCGCGGTGCCGAAGCCGGCGGTGGCCAGCGAGCCGGTGTTGCAGTGGGTCAGCACGCCGCTGCCCTCGCCGATCAGCGCCGCGCCCAGCTCGCCCATGTGGCGGTTGGCGGCCAGGTCCTCGCTGGCGATGGCCTGCGCCTCGCGCTCCAGCACGTCGCGCCAGTCGGCGCCGGCCGGCTGCAGCGCGCGGCGCATGCGCGCCAGCGCCCAAGCCAGGTTGACCGCGGTGGGGCGGGCGGCGTTGAGGCGCTGCAGGGCCGGTTCGAGCTTCAGCGCGGCCTCGGCGCCGTCGGCGGCCTCGATGGCGCGCCCGGCCAGCACCGTGCCCCAGGCCGCGGCGATGCCGATCGCCGGCGCGCCGCGCACGGCCAGGGCGTGGATCGCGGCGGCGACCTCGTCGCTGGTGGCGCAGGTCAGGTGTTCGACCACGAAGGGCAGCTTGCGCTGGTCGAGCAGTTGCAGGGCATCGCCGGTCCACAGCAGCGGACGGATGCGGTCGTAGCGGGCGTAATCGAAGGTCTCGTTCATCGGCGCATTTTACCCGCGCCGATGTGGCAGCCCGCCGCGCGCGTTCAACGGATGCGGAACAGCCCGCGGCAGCCGCCGTCGACCCACACGCCCTGCTCGTCCCAGCCCCAGGTGCTGCCTTCCACGCACTGGGTGTCGGAGAGCTGGCGCAGCAACGTGGCCGGCGGGCTGGTGACCCGGCCGTCGCAGCGGCGGCGCTGCTGGTCCTGCGATTCGCAGCGCAGGACCTTGTGCTTGAGGTCGAAGGCGCCGCCGTCGTCATCGCCGGTGCCGCTGATGAATTCGCCGCGGCAGCCGTGGTCGACCCACACGCCGAAGCGGCCGTAATCCCAGGTACGCCCCTTGATGCAAGGCATGTTGGACACCTGCCGGGTCAGGCGCACGCCGGCGGAGGTGTCCACGTCGCAGTACTTCAGGCTCTGATCCTTGGACTCGCAGCTGAAGTGCTCCACCGGGACCTCGCCCGGCGGGGTGTCATGGCCGCCGAACAGCCAGCCCACGCTGCCGCAGGCGGACAGCATCAACGCGGCGGTTCCCGGAAGCCCGGCCTGCAGCACACGACGGATGGACACGACATTCCCCTGAGCGATACGCAAGCTTCGACTCCCTGCGAGCACTGCATGCCAGCATAGTGACCTGTTTACGATCCGTGTATGCCTTTGGTGTGTCAGGCCCGCGCGAAATCGAAGGCCAGCACGTCGGCGATGCTCGCCGTCCCCAGCATCGCCATCAGCAACCGGTCGATGCCTACCGCCACGCCGGCGCAGTGTGGCATGAGCGGCAGGGCATCCAGCAAGTGGCGATCCTGCGGTGGCTGAACCAGGCCACGTTCAGCCCGGCGCTGCTGGTCGCGCGCGAAGCGTGCGCCCTGCTCGTCCGCATCGCGCAGCTCGTGGTAGCCGTTGGCCAGTTCGACCGCGCCCAGGTACAGCTCGAAGCGCTCGGCCACCGGCGGATCGCCCGGACGCAGCCTGGCCAGCGCGGCCTGGCTGGCCGGCCAGTCGTGGACGATGGTGAGGCAGTCCGGCGCGAACGCCGGCTGCAGGTGATGGGTGATCAGCAGGTCCAGCCAGTCATCGCGGGTGAGGCCCTGGCCGTCGATGCGCGCGGACGCCAGCGGCGCCTGCAGCTGCTCCAGCGTGGCGCTGAACGGGTCCAGCCGCAGGCCGCGCAGGAACAGGTCGCGGTAGGTGAGCTCGTCCACCCGCGCCTGTCGGCCCACCAGCGCGAGCGCTTGGCGCACCAGGTCGACCGTTTCCTGCGCCAGGCGCCGGTGGTCCCAGCCCACCCGGTACCACTCGAGCATGGTGAACTCGGGGTTGTGGCGGCCGCCGGCCTCGCCGTTGCGGAACACGCGGCCCAGTTCGTAGCAGTCGCCGATGCCGGCGGCGAGCAGGCGCTTGAGCGGGTACTCGGGCGAGGTGCGCAGCCAGCGCGTGCGCGCGCCGGCGCTGACATGGCCGCTGAAGGCGGTGGTGAAGCTGTCGATGTTGGGCTCGGTGTTGCCGGCCTGCGACAGCACCGGCGTCTCCACCTCCAGCACGTCGCGCTCGGCGAAGAACGCGCGCACCCGCGCGTTGAGCCTGGCACGCAGGCGCAGGACCTCGAACGAGGCGCTTGGCTGCCAGCTCACCCTTGCTGATCCAGGAAGGCGATCAGCCGCGCCTCATCCCAGACGTCGATCCCCAGGTCCTGCGCCTTGGCGAGCTTGGAGCCGGCCTCGCTGCCGGCGACCACGAAGGCGGTCTTCTTCGACACGCTGCCGGCGACCTTGGCACCCAGCGCCTCGAGCCGGGCGCCGGCCTCGTCGCGGGTCATCGATTCCAGGCTGCCGGTGAGCACCACGGTCTGGCCGGTCAGCGGGCCGGCCGGCAGCGCCGCGGATCGCGGCGTGATCGCGTCCAGCTCCGCCAGCGCCGCACCGGTGGCCTGCAGCAGCTGCGCGTGATCGCCTTCGTCGCGCCACTGCACCAGCGCGGCGGCGGTGTCCTTGGGCAGGCCGGCGGCGACCAGCGCGTCCGGATCGGCCGCGACGATATCGGCCACCTTCGGCATCGCCGCGGCCAGCGCGCTGGCGCGGATCTTGGTCAGCCTGGGGATCTCCAGGTCGGCCAGCAGCGTGGCCCACTCCAGGCCCTCGCGCAGCAGCGCGCTGGGCGGATGGGCGTCGACGATCTCGACCCCGCGCGCCAGCAGGTCGTCGATGGCCTGCTGGTTGCCGGACTGTTCGAAGAAGCGCCCCAGTGCGCGCGCCACCTCGCCGCCGATGTCCGGCACGCGCTTGAACAGGGGCCAAGGCAGCCTGCGCACCAGTTCCAGGTCGCCGAACCAGGCCGCCAGCGCCTTGGCCGTGCTCTCGCCGACATGCTCGATGCCCAGCGCGAACAGGAAGCGCTCCAGGGTGGTGTGCTTGCTGGCTTCCAACGCGGCGACCAGGTTCTCGGCCCACTTGGTCGCGATCTTCTTGCGGTTCCAGTCGAAGGCCGGCAGGCCGGCGCGCAGCAGGTCGGCCTGCCAGGTCTCCGGCGCCGCCTCGGCATCGCCGCGCACGCGCGCGAGCGTGGCTTCCAGCTTCGCGTAGGCGCCGCTGGCCAGGTGTTCGCGCGCCTCGCGCAGGAAGCCCTCCGGCGTCTCGGCACCGGTGACCAGGCGCAGCTGCAGCAGCTGATCCAGGTCGAGGGTGTAGAGGTCGGCCACGCCCTGGACCACGCCGGCATCGACCAGCACCTCGATGAACTTCTCGCCCAGGCCGTCCACGTCCATCGCCCGGCGCGAGACGAAATGGCGGATGGCCTCCTTGCGCTGGGCCGGGCAGCTCAGCTCGCCCGAACAGCGCCACACCGCCGCGCCCTCCTCGCGCACGATGTCCGAGCCGCACACCGGGCACTGCGCCGGCATCTGCCAGGGCGCCGTGCCGGCGGGCCGGCGCTCGAGGATCACGCTGACCACCTCGGGGATCACGTCGCCGGCGCGGCGCACGATCACCGCATCGCCCACGCGCACGTCCAGACGCGCGATCTGGTCGGCGTTGTGCAGGGTGGCGTTGGTGACGGTGACCCCTGCCACCTGCACCGGCGCCAGCCGCGCGACCGGCGTGGCCGCGCCGGTGCGGCCGATCTGAATCTCGATGCCCTCCACCGTGGTGGCCTGTTCCTGCGCCGGGTACTTGTGCGCGAGCGCCCAGCGCGGCGCGCGCGAGACGAAGCCCATCTCGCGCTGGCCGGCCACGTCGTCCAGCTTGTAGACCACCCCGTCGATGTCGAACGGCAGCGAATCGCGCTTTTGCCCAATCTCCCGGTAATAGCGCAGCAGGCCCTCGGCGCCTTCGACCACCCGCGACAGGTCGCTGACCGGGAAGCCCCATTCGCGCAGGCGCTGCAGCGTGCCCGAGTGCGTGTCCGGCAGCGCGCCGTCCTCCACCTCGCCGACGCCGTAGGCATAGAACGCCAGCGGCCGCTGCGCGGTGATGCGCGCATCGAGCTGGCGCAGCGAGCCGGCCGCACCGTTGCGCGGATTGGCCAGCACCTTCCCACCGTGCAGGCGCGCCTGCTCGTTGTAGGCCTCGAACGCCGCCCGCGGCATATACACCTCGCCACGGACTTCCAGGACGCGGGGAATGGGGAATGGAGAATCGGGAATGGAAGCCGCCCCGCTCTTGCCTTTCCCGATTCCCGATTCCCCACTCCCCATTCCCGCCACACGCAACCGCAGCGGAATGGCCCTGACCGTACGCAAATTGGCCGTGACGTCCTCACCGGTGGTGCCGTCGCCGCGGGTGGCGCCCTGCACGAACACGCCCTGCTCGTAGCGCAGGCTGATCGCCAGGCCATCGAGCTTGGGCTCGGCCGAGAACTTCAAAGTGCGCCGGCCCAGCCGCTCGGCGATGCGGCGCACGAAGTCCTCCACCTCGGCGTCGTCGAAGGCGTTGCCCAGCGACAGCATCGGCAGCGCGTGGCGGACCTCGGCGAAGCGGCCCGCGGCCACCGCACCGACGCGCTGGGTGGGCGAATCGGGCGTCACCAGCTCGGGATGCGCGGCCTCAAGCTCGTCCAGCTCGCGCAGCAGGCGGTCGTACTCCGCGTCGGGGATGTTGGGCTCATCGAGCACGTGATAGCGGTAGCTGGCGTCATCCAGCTGCTGGCGCAATTCGGTCACGCGCGCCTGGGGGGTCTTGGCCGGGCTCATCGGCAAATCTTACGCGAGCGGCGTGTCACAGCCTGCGATGTCCACCCAGGCGAAGTGTGGCGACTTACGAATGCTGAACATGACAGGCGTTAGGGTCGGATCTCCCCCGCCGCTGCCCCTGCCCATGCGAACCCCCACGTCCGCACACGGCCGTCCGTCGGCCTCGCTTCTGTTGAGTTCCCTCCTGCCTTGCTGCCAGCCGTTCAGCCCCAGGCGCCATGACGGCTGCCCGCGCGTCTGGCCCGACGCATCGGAGCCTCGGGTTTGAGCGCGCCGGTCGCCCCGCGCACGGGCAGCCGGATCGAGGCACTGGATTTCGTCCGCGGCATCTGCCTGCTGGTGATCGCCTTCGACCACACCTCCAGCTTCGCGCGCAAGCTGGGCTATGCCGGGCGCGAATGGTTCACGCCGACGATGCTGGGGTATTCCTCGGCAGCCGAGCTGTTCCTGTTCGTCTCCGGCGCGCTGATCGGGATCCTGCATACGCGCCCGGGCGTGACCTTCGCCCAGCGCTTCGTGCGCCTCTCGCACCGGGCCGGGCACCTGTACCTGTACAACGCGCTGGCCTTCGTCGCGCTGCTGGCGATCTGCTCGATCATGCTGCCCTCCAGCCTGGAGGCCCTCGGCCTGAGCAACCATGTGCAGCGCCCGGACGACTCGGCCCTGTCCTTCCTGCTGCTGGCCAACAGCCCGCCGCTGCTGGACATCCTGTCGCTGTACGTGGCCTACCTGCTGGTGGCGATCCTGTTCGTGCCGCTGGCCCAGCGCGCCGCGCCGCTGGCCTTCGCCGTGACCCTGGGCCTGTACCTGCTGTGCCAGCTGCCGGCCGCGCGCGCGGCGCTGGGCCTGCACGGCGAGGGCTACGGGCTCAATCCCTTCGCCTGGCAGCTGTGCTTCATGGGCGGCCTGCTGTGTGGGCGGCTGGGCGTCCTGGACCGGCTCGAGCGCTGGATGCAGCATCCCGCGGCCGCCGTCGCGGTGCTCGGCGCGCTGGCGCTGGCGACGGTGGTCTTCGTCGCCGACCGCAAGCTCGGCCTGAGCGATGCCTGGTGGTGGGACAAGCATCAGCTGGGCCTGCTGCGCCTGCCGCATGCGGCGCTGGTGCTGGCCGCGTACTTCTGGCTGTCCGCCGCGCTGCGCGATCGGCGGATGCCGCGCCCGGCGCAGGCGCTGCACGAGGTGTTCGCCTCGATGGGACGCCATTCGCTGGAGGTCTTCACCGCCGGCATCCTGCTCACCTACGCCGCGGCGCTGCTGGTGGGCAGGCTGGACCTGGGCACCGCCGGCTACTTCCTCACCCTGGCCTGCCTGGCCGCGGTGCTGTGGGGCTTCTCCCGCTACCTGGCCTGGCGCCGGCGCGTGTCGCGCCCGCGCACCACCCAGCCCGCGCCGGCGCGGTGAGGCGTCCACGCGATCGCTCGGGATCGGGAAGGGTCGCTAGGCCCACTGGCACAGGTGCAGCAGCACGCCACTGGGATCGTGCAGGAACGTGACCAGGGCGCCATAGGGCTGGTGCTGCGGCGGCTGGACCCGTGCGGCCTGGAACCGACGCTCGCGCACGACGGTCGCGGCGTGCCGGTACCAGCCCATCGCATCCTCGACGGTGACGTGGAGCATGCAGTTCTCCGCGACCTCCCGCAGATAGTAATCCTGCAGGTAGAAATGCTGGGCGTCGCCCAGGCGCACCAGCGCCAGCCCGTTGGACACCTCATGCGTTTCCCACCCCAGGCTCGCATAGAAGTCCTTGCACAGTGCGAAATCGATGCAGGGCACGAAGGGGCGCAGATCGGTGGCCTTGGGCGGCATGGGCGGTTCCAGCGTGGACGGGGCACGGAGCATGCGGCTGGACACGCTTGCTCACAACGCCCACGCTCGCCTTTCCGGACAGTTCGCCGCAGATGTCCGGCACAGACCCTTGGAGGGACATCGCATGCATCCGGCCAGCGACCGCGCGGACCCGCGCCCGGAACGAACCCGCGACGCGCTGCGCGGCGCCCTGATCGCGCTGACCATGGAACGACGCTATGCCGAGATCCGGCTGGACGATGTCCTGCGCGTCGCCGGCATCGGCCGGTCCACGTTCTACGAGCATTTCAGGGACAAGGACGCTCTGCTGATCAGCTGCATGGAACCCGCGCTCGCCTGCCTGTCCGCCCTCCCGTTCGATGCGGACGGCCTGCCCGGGGCCACGCTGTGGCTGGAACATCTGTGGGCGATGCGTGGCCGGGCGGGCGCGCTGTTCCAGGGCGTCGCGCTGCGCAGGTTCAGGCGCGCGCTGATCCTGCGCATGGCGGCGCGGATCGCGCTCGCGGGAACGCCGCTGCATCTGCCGCAGCCCCTGGCGGCCTGCGCGCTGGCCGATGCGGTGTTGTCACCGGTGCTGGCCTGGATCCGCGGCGAGGCCTGGTGTCCGGCCGACCGGCTGGCCAGCGGCTTGCAGAGCGCGTGCCGGGCGCTGCTTGCGGGCATGAGCGCTGGCGAAGGCATTTCGATGGCGTCGGCACACGCCGCCTGACACGGCCGCCGACTCGCCCCTTTCGCGAAGGCCGAACACCTACCAGCGCGGCGCCTTGCTCAGCGGCGGGGCCTCGTGCTGGCGGTCGTAGCCGCGCAGCTCCTCCCGGATGTGCTGGATGCGCTGGCGGCCCAGCGCGTTGCGGCTGTCGTCCAGGACCACGCCGTCGAGCAGTTCGGCCATGCGCTGCACGTTGGGCAGCATCATCTCCCAGGCATCCAGCGCGGTCATCGGCGCCGGCAGGGTCAGGAAGAAGGCGATGGCCGGCGTCTCCAGCTCGCGGATGGCGGCCATGTCGAAGCTGCCGGGCTGCATGATGTTGGCCATGCTGAACACCGGGCCGCGCTCGGGGTGATGCTCGATCAGGCGGTGGAACACGTTCATGTGGCCGAAGGTCAGGCCGGTCTTCTCCGCGGCCACCACGATGTCCTCGCCGCGCAGCATCTGGCCCGATCTGGCCGCCACGTACAGCGAGATGATCTTGTCGAAGTCCGAACCCGGACGCTTGCCCAGATCGCTGTCGCCGGCGCCGGGATCGGCCAGGCCCAGGTCGGGCTGGCTGACGCCCTCGCCGCTGTAGTCCGGATCGGCCGGATCGCCGCCCAGGCTCGGCTCGACCCGCGCCGCCTCGCCACGCTCGCCGGATTCCACACGACGGCCCTGCGGCGCCTTCTTGGGTCGGCCGAAGATCACCATCGCGATGATGAGGATCACGCCCACCACGGCAATGCCGATCCGCAGCATCATCACGTCCGACATGGGCTGGGGCTCCTTCTGAAAAACTGGCCGGATGGTGCCACGCTTGGGACGCGGCATCCAGCGAGGAACGCGTGGAGAGCAACGAGGAACGCGTCAGCGCCACGGCACGCGGTGCCTGACCTCACGCGTTTCTCGTTCGTCATCTCCCGCTTCGGCCTTCAGGCCGCGCCCGCCAGACGCGACGCTTCGGCCAGATCGACCGACACCAGGCGCGAGACGCCCGGCTCGCGCATGGTGACGCCGGAGAGCTGGTTGGCCGCTTCCATCGTCGCCTTGTTGTGGCTGACGAACAGGAACTGCACCTTCTCGCTCATCTCCTTGACCATGTTGGCCAGGCGGCCGACGTTGGCCTCGTCCAGCGGCGCGTCGACCTCGTCGAGCAGGCAGAACGGCGCGGGATTGAGCTGGAAGATGGCGAACACCAGCGCCACGGCGGTCATCGCCTTCTCACCGCCGGACAGCAGCGAGATGCTGGACACGCGCTTGCCCGGCGGGCGCGCCATGATCGACACGCCGGTGTCGAGCAGATCGTCGCCGGTCAGCTCCAGATAGGCGTGGCCGCCGCCGAACAGGCGCGGATACAGCGCCTGCACGCCCGAGTTGACGCGGTCGAAGGTCTCCTTGAAGCGGCCGCGGGTCTCGCGGTCGATCTTGCGGATGGCCTCCTCCAGCGTCTCCAGCGCGGCGGTGAGGTCGGCGTTCTGCGATTCGAGATACTCGCTGCGGGTGCTGGCCTCGCCGTACTCGTGGATGGCGGCCAGGTTGACCGGCTCCAGGCGGCGCATCTTGTAGTCCAGCTGCTGCACGGCCGCTTCCCACTCGGCCGGGTCGGCGATCTCGGGCAGCGTCTCGATCACCGCCTGCAGCACGAAGCCGGCCTGCTCCACCGCGGTGGACAGCTGTTCGGCCTTGAGCACCAGCGCCTGCTGGTCCAGGCGGCGCTGGGCGATGGCCTCGCGCTGGGCCAGGGCCTGTTCGTCGCGCTTCTGCCGGGTCTGCTCGTACTGGCGCAGGCCGTTGTCGATGCCGTCCAGCGCGGTGCGCGCCTCGGCCAGCACGCGCTCGACGCGCACGCGCTCGTGCAGGGCGTTCTCGCGCTGGGCCTCCAGCTCGGACACCGGGTCCTCGCCGCCGTTGAGCTGGGCGGTGATCTCGCCCAGGCGCGAATCGAGCTGGCCGCGCTGGCCGCCCATGCGCTCCAGCGCCTGGGTCAGCGAGGCGATCTGGGTGCGCTGGGATTCCAGGGTCAGGGCCAGCGCGTGTGTCGCCTCGCGGGTGGTGCGGGCCGCTTCGCGGGCGGCATCGCGCGCGGCGGTCAGCGCGCGGCGCTCGGCGTCCAGCTGCTGGCGCGCGTCCTCCTGGTCGGCCATGCGGGTGACCGCGTCCTCCAGGCGGGCGCGGGCCTCGGCGGCCTGGTCGCGGGCCTGCTCCAGTGCATCGGCCAGCTGCGCCAGTTCGCCATCGATGCGCTCGATGCGGGTGCGCGCGGCGTCCAGCCGGCCCTGCTGGCCCTGCAGCTGGCCGGCCAGTTCGGACACGGCGCGGTGGGCCTGGTAGAGGCTGCGCTGGGCCTCTTCGCGGGCCTGTTCGCCGGCCAGGGCGACCTCGCGCAGCTCGGCCAGGTCCTGCTCGGCCTGCGCCTCCTGCGCCTGCAGCTGATCGATCTGCTCGCGCAGGGTCTGGATCTCGCGCTCGCGCAGTAGGGCGCCCTGCCTGGACGCGCTGGAGCGCTGCACGTGCACCCAGCCCTGGCCCAGGCGCTCGCCGCCGCGGGTGACGATGGCATCGCCGGCCGGCAGGGTCGGCAGCAGCGCGCGCGCCGCGGCCAGGTCCTCGGCGGCGTGCAGGCGGGCCAGCAGGCGGCGCACGGCCAGCGGGCCGCGCACCTTGGCCGCGAGCGAGGTGGGCGCGAAGGTCTCATCGCCCTCCTGCGGCGAGACCAGCGCGATGCGGCCTTCGTCCAGGTCGGCCAGCGCCTCGACCAGCGACTCGGGCGACTGCACCAGCACGCCTTCGATCAGCCGCCCCAGCGCGCCTTCCACGGCGTTTTCCCAGCCGGCCTCGACGGTCAGCGATTCGCCCACGCGGGTGGCCGAATCCAGGCCGCGCGCCCGCAGCCAGGCCAGCGCGGCGCCCTGCTCCTGGCCCAGCGCCGCCTGCTGCAGGGTCTCCAGCGAGGACAGGCGGCCGCGCGCGGCCTGGGCGTCCTTGCGCACCTGCGCCAGCTGCGCCTGCAGCGCCTGCTGGCGCTCGGCCACGCCGGAGACGGCCTGCTTGTGCTGCTCGACGGTCTCGTTGAGCTCGTCCAGCGAGGCCTTCTTGACCTCGTACTGTTCGAACAGGGCCTCGTAGGCGGCCGACAGCGCCTCCAGGTCCAGCCCGGCGCGCTCGGCGGTGAGCGCCTCGCGCCGGCGCTCGGACTCCAGCGACTGTCGGTCCAGGTAGTCCACGCGGGTGCGCTCGACCTCGCCGGCCCGCGAGGACTCGGCGGTGGCGCGGTTGTGGGCCTCCCAGCGCTGCTGCCAGTCGGCCAGCTTTGCCTCGGCCTCGCGCAGGGCGTCCTGGCGCATGACGTCGTCCTCGCGCAGCTGCTCCAGCTGCGGCTCGGCCTCTTCCACTGCCTCGCGCAGCACGTCCAGGCGCGCGCTGTCGCTCTCGATGTGCGTGCCCAGCTCGGCCAGCTGCGCCTGGGCCTCGGCCTGGGCCTTGACCAGGCGCGTGGACAGGTCGCGCTGATGCTGGATCTGCTGTTCGATGCGGGCCAGCGTGCTGCCGACCTGGTAGACGTCGGCCTGGACGCGGCCCAGCGCCTCGACCGCCTCGTCGCGGCGCACGCGGTCGCCCTCGATCTGGGCCTCGGCCTCGCGCTGCTCGGCGATCAGCTGCTGCAGGCGGGTCTCCTCGACCGAGAGGCCCTCGCGCAGGCTGCGCAGCTGGCCGTCCAGGCCGCGGTATTCCAGCGCCTTCCACTGCGCGTCCTTGACCCGGCGCTCTTCCTGGTAGGCCTGGTACTGCTCGGCCTGGCGCGCCTGGCGCTTGAGGTGCTCAAGCTGCTTGTCCACTTCCTCACGCAGGTCGGACAGGCGCTCCAGGTTCTCGCGGGTGTGGCGGATGCGGGTCTCGGTCTCCTTGCGGCGCTCCTTGTACTTGGAGATGCCGGCGGCCTCCTCCAGGTAGACGCGCAGGTCCTCGGGGCGGGCCTCGATGATCTGGCTGATCATGCCCTGCTCGATGATCGAGTAGCTGCGCGGCCCCAGGCCGGTGCCCAGGAACAGGTCGGTGATGTCGCGCCGGCGGCACTTGGTGCCGTTGAGGTAGTAGTTGCTCTGCCCGTCGCGGCTGACGGTGCGCTTGACCGAGATCTCGTTGAACGCGGCGAATTCGCCGGAGATCGTGTGGTCCGAATTGTCGAAGATCAGCTCGACCGTGGCCTGCGCCACCGGCTTGCGCGCCGCCGAGCCGGAGAAGATCACGTCGGTCAGCGAATCGCCACGCAGGCGGCTGGCCGAGCTCTCGCCCATCACCCAGCGCACCGCGTCGATGATGTTGGACTTGCCACAGCCGTTCGGCCCGACCACGCCGGTCATGTTGGTCGGCAGGTGCAGCGTGGTGGGATCGACGAAGGATTTGAAGCCGGACAGCTTGATCGTGGACAGGCGCATGCGTCGCGTCGCGTTGGCGGCGCGCGGACCCTCTCAAGGGGGTAGAAAGCCGCGCGGCCGGGGTGATGGAGTCCGGCGGCGCTTCGCGCGGGCCTGCGGGGCCCGGCGCGGCAGGGCCGTCGGCGGACACCGGAGTATACCGGCGCCCCGCCGGCCCGGTCCGGCCCCAGGGCCTGTCATCAGTTCCTGGGTGGGTCGCGCCGCCCTTGCGCGTGCCCGGGGCAAGGAAGCGGGAGGGAGTGGACGTCCGTCCACGACCGAGCAATGACGCTGTCCCGGGTGCGCGCAAGGGCGGCCCTTCGGGTCGGCGCTGCAAGGCCACCATCTTCGCGCCGCGCGGCTTGGCCTGGCGGCCAGTCAAGCCTGCGCCACGCGACGCAAACCTGACGGCCCTGCAGCGCCAACGCGACCCACCCAGGCGCTGATGACAGGCCCTAGGCGTCCAGGCGGCGCTCGTCGGTCGGGTCGAAGCAGTGCAGGCGCGCGGCGTCCAGCCGCAGGCCGATCGGCTCGCCCGGCGCGGGCAGCGCGCGCGGGGCCACGCGCGCCACCAGCGCCAGCGCGCCGGCCTTGAGGTGCACGAAGATCTCGTTGCCGACCGGCTCGACGTTCTCCACGGTGGCCGCGAAGCTGCCCGGTTCTCCGGCGGGCACCAGGTGCAGGTCCTCCGGGCGGACGCCCACGATCAGCGCCCGGCCGGGCGTGGCCGGCGCCGGGCCGGCGCCGTGCCAGGGCACCAGGGTGCCGTCGTCCAGCCGCAGGCCCTCGGCCTGGGCGGTGCCGCGCAGCACGTTCATCGCCGGGCTGCCCAGGAAGCCGGCCACGAACAGGTTGGCCGGCCGGTCGTACAGCGCCATCGGCGTGTCGATCTGCTGGATCTGCCCGTCCTTGAGCACCACGATGCGCTGGCCCAGGGTCATGGCCTCGACCTGGTCGTGGGTGACGTAGATCATGGTCGTGCCCAGCTGCCGGTGCAGGCGGGCGATCTCGCCACGCACCGAATTGCGCAGCTTGGCGTCCAGGTTGGACAGCGGCTCGTCCAGCAGGAACACCGCCGGCTCGCGCACCAGCGCCCGGCCGAGCGCCACGCGCTGGCGCTGGCCGCCGGACATGGCCTTGGGCAGCTTGTCCAGCATCGAGGTCAGCCCCAGCGTCTCGGCCGCGGCCTTGATGCGCGCGTCGATGGTGGCCTTGTCGTGCTTGCGCAGCTTCAGGCCGAAGGCCAGGTTCTCGGCCACCGTCATGTGCGGGTACAGGGCGTAGGACTGGAACACCATGGCGATGTCGCGGTCCTTGGGCGCCACGTCGTTGACCACGCGCGGGCCGATCTTCAGCGTGCCGCCGCTGATCTCCTCCAGCCCGGCGATCATGCGCAGCAGGGTGGACTTGCCGCAGCCCGAGGGCCCCACCAGCACCATCAGCTCGCCGTCGGCGACCTCGAAACTGGCGCCGTGCACGGCCACCTGGCCGTTGTCGTACACCTTGCGGACCTGATCCAGCTGCACACTCGCCATCGTGTCTCCCTAGTTTCGTTGCTGCACCGCACACGGCATCGCGCTGGGCGCGCGCTGCGGCGAAGGCTACGCCCGACCCGGTGACGAGCGCAGGCGCGACGCGGTATTCTGCCATGTAAGCGTTTTCACCACGCCGATCCCATCAGTCGACTTGCCGGAGGGGGCGATGTCGCGAGCTCCCCCGCATTCGTATGCGCCGTATGGCCTGGTCAGGCCCCGCGCTACCATCCGTCGCGCCTCGCGCCCCGGCCCGTCGACGCGGCCGGCGCCCAATCCTTCTTCCTCGTTCCAGGAATCCCGCATGAGCTCTCCCGACCCCGCGCAGTGCGTCCTGCTGGCCGATATCGGCGGCACCAACGTGCGCTTCGCGCTGGCCGACACCGCCGCCGACAACCCGCTGCTGCTGGACAGCACGCGCGAATACGTCGTGGCCGACTTCCCCTCGCTGGCCGATGCGGCCAAGCACTACATGGACCAGACCGGGACCACCGCGCGCAACGGCGTGTTCGCCGCCGCCGGCCGGGTCGATGGCGACGAGGTCCGCGTCACCAACCACCCCTGGGTGATCCGGGTGCCGCGGCTGAAGAAGATGCTCGGCTTCGAAGGCGTGAAGCTGATGAACGACTTCGCCGCCCAGGCCATGGCCGCCTCCCTGCTGGGCCCGGACGATGTGGCCCAGGTCGGCCCGGCGCCGTGGAAGCCGGTGCCGCTGACGCGCAACCTGACCTACGCGGTGATCGGCCCGGGCACCGGCCTGGGCGCCGGCGGCCTGCTGGTGCGCGACGGCAAGCGCTATGCGCTGGAGACCGAGGGTGGCCATGTCAGCTTCCCGCCGGGCAATCCGGAGGAGATCGAGATCCTGGAGCGGCTCTCGCGCCAGTTCGGCCGGGTGTCCAACGAGCGGCTGATCTGCGGGCCGGGCCTGGTCAACATCCATCGCGCGCTGAGCGAGATGGCCGGCGAGGATCCGGGCCCGATGCAGCCCTCGGACGTGACCGCGCGCGCGGCCGAGGGCGATGCCCGCTGCCTGCATGCGCTGGACGTGTTCTTCGCCGTGTTCGGCGCGATCGCCGGCGACCTGGTGCTGACCCTGGGCGCCTGGGACGGCGTGTTCCTGTGCGGCGGCCTGGTCCCGCGCCTGCTGCCGCAGCTGCAGCGCTCGGGTTTTCGCCAGCGCTTCGAGCACAAGGGCCGCTTCTCGCCGGCGATGGGCAAGATCCCGGTGCTGGCCAACCTGCACAAGCAGCCGGGCCTGCTGGGCGCCGCCGCCATGGCGGTGGAGGTATTCGGGCCGCCCAACAAGCACGCGCCCGCCCCTCCTGTCGCCTGACTGGAATTACATTGGTATCTCCGCTGCGTGCCCAGGTGTCGTGCGATCGCGCTAGACTTAGGGCCTGCTGACCACCGCAGCGGAATACAGGACGCCACTGGTATTGCCAGTGGTCTTGTTCAGCCCGGTGTGCGACGCGTCCTCCTTCCCGCCTGTCACAGCCGCCTGCCATGACCCTGCACCCGCGCATCGAAGCCGTTACCGACCGCATCCGCCGCCGCAGCGCGCAGCCGCGCCAGGCCTACCTGGAAGGCATCGACGCGGTGCTCCGCGAGGGCCCGCAGCGCACCCGCCTGAGCTGCGGCAACCTGGCCCACGCCTTCGCCGCATGCGGGCCGACCGACAAGGGCCGGCTGCGCGCGGACGTGACGCCCAACCTGGGCATCGTCACCGCCTACAACGACATGCTCTCGGCGCATCAGCCCTTCGAGCACTACCCCGAGATGATCCGCCAGCTGGCGCGCGAGCTGGGCGCCACCGCGCAGGTGGCCGGCGGCGTGCCGGCGATGTGCGACGGCGTGACCCAGGGCCGGCCGGGCATGGAGCTGTCGCTGTTCTCGCGCGATGTCATCGCCCAGGCCACGGCGATCTCGCTGAGTCACGACATGTTCGACGCGGCGCTCTACCTGGGCGTGTGCGACAAGATCGTGCCGGGCCTGCTGATGGGGGCGCTGGCCTTCGGCCATCTGCCCGCGGTGTTCGTGCCGGCCGGGCCGATGACCCCGGGCATCCCCAACAAGGAAAAGGCCGCCGTGCGCGAGCGCTACGCCGCCGGCGAGGCCACGCGCGAAGAGCTGCTGGAGGCCGAATCGGCCAGCTACCACGGCGCCGGCACCTGCACCTTCTACGGCACCGCCAACTCCAACCAGACCCTGCTCGAGGCCATGGGCCTGCAACTGCCGGGCACCAGCTTCGTCAACCCGGACCTGCCGCTGCGCGACGTGCTGACCCGCGCGGCCGCCGAGCGCGCGCTGCGGATCACCGCGCTGGGCGAGGACTATCGCCCGATCGGCCAGCTGGTGGACGAGCGCGCGATCGTCAACGCGATCGCCGCGCTGATGGCCACCGGCGGCTCGACCAACCACACCATCCACTGGGTGGCGGTGGCGCGCGCGGCCGGCATCGTGCTGACCTGGGACGACATCGACGAGATCTCGCAGGTGGTGCCGCTGCTGGCCCACGTGTATCCCAACGGCGAGGCCGACGTGAACCGCTTCGCCGCCGCCGGCGGCACCCAGTTCGTGTTCCGCGAGCTGCTCGATGCCGGGCTGATGCACGACATCCCGACCATCGTCGCCGGCGGCATGCGCGCCTACTGTGACGAGCCACGCCTGGTCGAGGGCCAGCTGGCCTACAGCCCCGGCATCGCCACCAGCGCCGACGAGAAGGTGGTGCGGCCGGTGTCGGCGCCGTTCGAGGCCCAGGGCGGCCTGCGCCTGCTGCGCGGCAACCTGGGGCGCTCGCTGATCAAGACCTCGGCGGTCAAGCCCGAGTACCGCCGCATCCACGCGCCGGCGGTGGTGGTGGACGACCCGCGCAGCCTCAACAAGCTGCACGCGGCCGGCGCCCTGCCGCAGGACTTCGTCGCGGTGGTGCGCTACCAGGGCCCGCGCGCCAACGGCATGCCCGAGCTGCATTCGCTGGCGCCGCTGCTGGGCCTGCTGCAGAACCAGGGCCGGCGCGTGGCGCTGGTCACCGACGGCCGCCTGTCCGGCGCCTCGGGCAAGATCCCGGCCGCGATCCACATCACGCCCGAGGCCGCCGCCGGCGGCCCGCTGGCGCGCCTGCGCGAGGGCGACATGATCCTGCTCGACGCCGAGGCCGGCGTGCTCGAGGCGCAGGTCGATGCCGAGGAATGGAAGCTGCGCACGCTGGCGCCCGACACCGCGCGGCCGTCGCACGACCTGGGCCGCAACCTGTTCGCGCTCAATCGCGCGCAGGTCTCGCCGGCCGACCAGGGCGCGGTGTCCATTTCCTGCGGCCCGCCCACGCCCGAGCACGGCTGGGAAGTCGATGCCGAATACGAGCTGGGCGAGACCGAACAGGCCGCCGCGGCCCCGCACGAGGCCAAGGACGCCTGAGCGGCGCCCTGCCCCATCCCCTTCCACGCACGCAAGGCACGACCATGATCATCTCCAAGCGCCAGCAACAGACCGAAGACCTGCTCCGCCGCGCCGGCATCCTGCCGGTGGTCGCGGTGGACACGCTGGACCAGGCCCGCGGCGTGGCCCATGCGCTGCTGGAAGGCGGCCTGCCCGTGATCGAGCTGACCCTGCGCACGCCGGTGGCGATGGACGCGCTGGCCACGCTCAAGCGCGAGCTGCCGCAGTTCGCCATCGGCGCGGGCACGGTGCTGACCATCGACCAGATCGGCCAGTGCGTGGGCGCCGGCGCGGACTTCATCGTCACCCCCGGCACGCCGGCGCACATGGCCGAAGCCCTGGCTGCCGCGCCCATCCCGGTCATTCCCGGCGCGGCCACGCCGACCGAACTGCTGACCCTGCTGCAACTGGGCTTCCACGTGTGCAAGCTGTTCCCCGCCAACGCGGTGGGCGGGCTGGCGATGATCAAGGGCCTGCACGGGCCGGTCCCGCAGCTCAAGCTGTGCCCCACCGGCGGCATCACCGAGGCCACCGCCGCCGAATACCTGGCCCAGCCCAACGTGGTGTGCATCGGCGGTTCGTGGATGGTGCCCAAGCAGTGGATCGCCGCGGGCGACTGGACCTCGGTCCGCGAGACCGCCGCGCGCGCCGCACAGATCGTCAGGCAGGCGCGTGGCGGCTGAGTGTCGCCCGTGCAGGCGCTGCGAGCACCTGCGTGTCCTGCACCTGCCGCACCTGCATCTGAATTCACCGACCTGGTTGCGCAGGAAGCGCTCCGCGCCGCCTTGGGGCTAGGAGCACGCCTCCCTGAGGTGGCAACAACGCATCCCATCGTCATCCCCGCGAAAGCGGGAATCCAGGGCCTTTGGAGCTTGCGCATGAAAGCCACTGGATTTCCGCATTCGCGGGAGTGACAAGGCAGCGCCAGCGGTGGCAGCGCCCACGCGCGACTGGACGCACCGTCGCGCGGTAGCGGCCACCACGCCACTTCCACATCCGGGCGAGGACAGTGACCGGCGTCCTGCGTCGATCGCCGCGCGGGACGCCTGTCCCCGCTTCGAGACCTCGTCATGACATCGCTCACCGCACCGCGACGCTCGGCCGTCGCCGCCGCGCTCTACGGGCTGCTCAATCCGATCCCGTTCGGCTGCTTCGTCGCCGCGCTGATCTTCGACATCACCTACGCCAACACCGGCGTGATCCTGTGGATGAAGAGCGCCGCGTGGCTGATCGTGCTGGGCCTGGTCGCGGCCATCATCCCGCGCCTGGTCAACCTGGCCCAGGTGTGGATCACGGGGCGCCGCAGCGCGCTCGGCGCGGACCGGCTGGCCTTCTGGCTCAACCTGCTGGCCATCGTCGCGGCGATCTTCAATGCCTTCGTGCACAGCCGCGACGCCTATGCCGTGATCCCCGCCGGCGTGTGGCTGTCGGCGCTGACCGTGCTGCTGCTGGCCATCGGCAATGTGCTGATCGCCGTGCGCGATGCCCGCATCGGAGGCTACGTCCATGACTGATTCCATCGCCCGCACCACCCTGGGCCTGGCCTGCGCGCTCCTGCTGGCCGCCTGCGGTGGCAAGGCCGAGCTGCAACCGGCCCAGCAGTCCGGCCACGCGCCGCCGCTGCCGGCCGCGCGCAATTTCCTGGTGCCGCCGATGCAGGTGCCCGACGGCGTGGGCTGGAAGGACGGCCAGACGCCCAAGGTCGCCGACGGCCTGAAGATCGAGAAGATCGCCGACGGCCTGATGCATCCCCGCCAGCTCTACGTGCTGCCCAATCACGACGTGCTGGTGGTCGAGGCCAACGGCCCCGGCGCCGAACCGGTGACCACGCCCAAGCAGCTGATCGCCAACAAGATCAAGGGCCAGTCGGGCAAGAGTGGCAAGGGCGGCAACCGCATCACCCTGCTGCGCGCCGGCGCCGATGGCCGCTGGGAGAAGCACGTGTTCCTGGAACACCTGCATTCGCCCTTCGGCGTGCAGCTGATCGGCAACGATCTCTACGTGGCCAATGCCGATGCGATCATGAAGTTCCCCTATGTCGCCGGCCAGACCCGCATCGAGGCGCCGGGCGTGGAGTTCACCGACCTGCCGGGCACCATCAACCATCACTGGACCAAGGCGCTGCTGGCCAGCCCGGACGGCCGCAAGCTGTACGTCGGCGTGGGCTCCAACAGCAACATCGGCGAGAACGGGCTGGAGCAGGAGTACCGCCGCGCGGTGGTGCTGGAAGTGGACGTGGCCTCGGCCGGCAGCCGCATCTACGCCTCGGGCATCCGCAACCCCACCGGGCTGCAGTGGGAGCCGACTACCGGCAAGCTCTGGGCCATCGCCAACGAGCGCGACGAGATCGGCGCCGACCTGGTCCCTGACTACCTGACCTCGGTGCAGGAAGGCGGCTTCTATGGCTGGCCCTACAGCTACTACGGCCAGCACGTGGACACGCGCGTCAAGCAGCAGCGGGAGGACCTGGTGGCCAAGGCGATCAAGCCCGATTACGCGCTGGGCTCGCACGTGGCCGCGCTGGGCCTGTGGTTCTCGCAGGACAACGCGCTGCCGGCGAAGTACCACGGCGGCGCCTTCGTGGCCGAGCATGGCAGCTGGGACCGCTCGCCGCTGAGCGGCTACGCGGTGGTGTATGTGCCGTTCCGGCAGGGCATGCCGGCGGGGCCGCCGCAGACGGTGGTCAGCGGCTTCCACTCCGAGGATGAGAAGCAGCTGTTCGGCGCGCCGGTGGGTCTGGCGCAGGACGCCAGCGGCGCGTTGCTGATCGCCGACGACGTGGGCGATACGGTGTGGCGGGTGAGTTCGCGCTGACGATGCGTGAAAGCGCTTCTGGTGGGAGCCACCGTGGCGGCTCCCACCGTGCGAACGGCAACGCCGCAACGCGGTGTGCGATGCGACCGGACCCGTCTCGCCACGCGAGTTGGTAGGCTGCGCTCCCCCGCCGTCGCCGCAAGTTCCGCAAAATGTCCGCCACCCACGATCCCCGCGCGCTGCGCGATGCCTTCGGCGCCTTCATGACCGGTGTGACGGTGGTGACGGCGCTGGACGCGCAGGGGCGGCCGATCGGCTTCACCGCCAACTCCTTCACCAGCGTCTCGCTCGAACCGCCGCTGCTGCTGGTCTGTCTGGCGCGCCGTTCGCGCAACTTCGCGGCCTTCACCGGCGGCCACGGCTTCGCGGTCAACGTGCTGGCCGAAGACCAGAAGGAGCTCTCCAACCGCTTCGCCACGCACACGCAGGACCGCTTCGCCGGCGTCGCCTGGCGGGCCGGTCCGCACGGCGCGCCGGTGATCGAGGCGGTGGCGGCCTGGTTCGACTGCACGCTGGAGCGGGTGATCGATGCCGGCGACCACGCGATCCTGCTGGGGCGCGTGCAGGCCTTCGACCACGGTGCCGCCAACGGGCTGGGCTATGTGCGCGGCAGCTACTTCACCCCGCGCCTGGCCGAGGAGGCCACCCGCACCGCCAGCGCCGAACCGCAGGCACGCGCGGTGGCGATCGCCACGCGCGATGACCAGGTGCTGCTGTTCGAGGACGCCGACGGCCAGCTGCGCCTGCCCGCGTTCGACATCCCGCAGGGCGAGGACGCGACGCTGGCCAGCCGCCTGCGCGAGGCGACCGGCCTGCCGGTGGTGGTCGGTTTCGTCTATGCGGTGTGCGGCCACGGCCACACCCGCCGCATCGTCTACCGCTGCGAACTGGGCCGCGGTACCTGCGCGCACGGCGTGTTCCTGCCGCCCGAGGCGATCGCGCTGGAACGCGTCGGCGATGAGGAACTGCGCGGCATCCTGGCGCAGTACGTCAGCGAAAGCGCGCTGCTGCCGCAGCTGCCCACGCGCCAGCTCGAGTAACCCCTGCCCTGCGGCGTCGCGCGAGCCGCGCGCCCTATGCCTCGGCCGGCCCGACCGGATCGCCGACCACCGGCCCTTCGCTGTTCGGCTTCCAGCCAAGCGCCGGCGCGACGTGTCGGGCGAAGGACTCCAGCACGTGCAGGTTGTAGTCCGGCCCCAGCTGGCTGGGAATGGTCAGCATCAGCGTGTCGGCAGCCATCACCGCGCTGTCGGCCTTGAGCTGGTCGATCAGCCTGTCCGGCGTATCGGCATAGGTCTTGCCGAAGGTCGAGCGGAAGCCGTCGATGATGCCCACCGTGTCGCTCGACCCTTCGCCGCGCTGGCCGAAGTAGCGCGCGTCCAGTGCGTTGACGATGGGGAACACGCTGCGGCTGACCGACACGCGCGGGGTGCCGCTGTGCCCTGCCTCGCGGTAGGCCTGGCGGAAGCGCGCGATCTGCTCGGCCTGCAGGGCGTGGAAGGGCTTGCCGCCATCCTCGGTGAGCAGCGTGGAGGACATCAGGTTCAGGCCCTGGCGCCCTACCCACTCGGCGGTCTCGCGCGTGCCCGAGCCCCACCAGATGCGCTTGACCAGCTCGGGCGCGCGCGGCTCGATGGCCAGACGCTGCCCGGCGCCGACCATCTGCGGATCGCCGGGCGCGATCGGTTCGCCCCTGATCGCGCGCAGGAACAGCGCGAACTTCTCGCGCGCCAGATCGCCGCCGCGCGGATCCGCGGCGCCGGTGTAGCCGAAGGCCTCGTAGCCGCGCAGCGCCGGCTCGGGCGAGCCGCGGCTGATGCCCAGCGCGATGCGACCCTGGGCGATGGCATCCAGCGCCGCGGCTTCCTCGGCCAGGTACAGCGGGTTCTCGTAGCGCATGTCGATCACGCCGGTACCCACCTCGATGCGCTGGGTGCGGGCGGCGATGGCCGCCAGCAGCGGCATCGGCGCGGCCTGCTGGCGCGCGAAGTGATGCACGCGGAAATAGGCGCCGTTGACGCCCAGGGCATCGGCGCCGACGCCGATCTCCACCGCCTGGCGGATCATCTCGGCCGAGGTGCGCGCCATCGAGCCCGGGCTGTGCCCGTAATGGCCGAAGCTCAGGAATCCGAACGCGCGCACGGCACCACCTCCACTGGTCCATCGAAGCGCCGCATGGTCCCGCATCCCGGCATCCCTGCCTGTGAATGTGGTGGTCGCCTTGGTTCTGAAAAGTGGGAGCCGCCATGGCGACGATGGGCTTTCCCGGGAGAGCCTCATCGCCGCCATGGCGGCTCCCACACCGGGTCTCAGCGGGGTCTGGTCGTCAACCGCGCCCTCACGGCGCGGCGATCCGCACCGTCGCCGGCAGCCGGGTGATGCGCAGTGCGCCGTCCTGCCACTGCGCCGCCTTGCCGTCGATGGTCGCCTGGCCCGGCGTGCCCGCGTACGGCCAGGGCAGGACCAGGCCGCCCTTGGGCAGCTTGAGGCCGGCGGGCACGTCGAGCTGCAGCTGGCCATCGGCGCGCCTGAGCGTGTAGCTCAGCGGGCCGTCGGGCGTGCGCAGGCCGGCGATGGCGATGCCCTGCCCGTCCAGCCACGCCGGCGGGATGCCCGCGGCCAGCACCAGGCTGTCGTCCAGCTCGCGCGTGTAGGCGAACATGTCCAGCGCGGTACGCACGAAGTCCGACCCGACCCAGGCATGCGGCAGATCGCCCAGGAAGAACGGCACCCGCGGCGTGTGCGAGACCACCTCGGCCCACTGGTTCCACGGCTGGGGGGTGCGATGGGCGAAGAAGAAGTCCACCGCGCGGTTGGCGCGCGTGCGCCAGCCCAGCCGCACGAACGCGGCCACGTTGCGCCACTCGTAGGGCGTGTAGTCCTTCCACGCGCGCTGGCCGTCGGCGCGGCGCTCGAATTCGGTCCAGTAGCGCTGGAAGGTGTTGTCCAGCAGCGGCTGCGGCAGCTGGCCCTGCTCGCCGCCCGGCGCCAGGGCGATGGTGGTCGAGGTGGAATCGAAGTCGCCCAGTTCGGCCGAGCCCGGCAGGAAATCGATGCCGTGTCCGCGGGCCGCCGCCTGCAGCGACGCCATCAGGTCGGCGCGGAACTGATCGCGCGAGGCGGCCATGCGCTTGGCATCCTCGGTCCTGCCCAGGACCTGGGCCAGTTCGACCGCGTCCTTGTAGCCGCGCAGTGCCCAGAAGTTGTCCCAGTACGAATGCACCGGCTTGGCCGAATAGCCCTCGTGGCTGATCGACACCGGCATCATCCCGTAGAACGCCGGGTCCACGGCGCGGTTCTGCTCGGTGCGCTCGGACAGGCGCAGCTGTTCCATGTAGCGGTAGGCGCCCTCCACGTGCGGCCACATGCGCTGCACGAAGGCGGTGTCGCCGGTGTAGCGCCAGTAGTCGGCGATGGCGAAGATCAGCTCGCCATGGCTGTCGTTCTCCGGCACCGGGTCGCTGCCGCGGCGGTCCACGCAGCACGGCACCATGCCGTCCTTGAACTGGAACGGCGCATACCAGGCGATGTAATCGCGCACCACCTGCGGGCGGCCCATGCGCAGCAGGCCTTCGGAGATCATGGCGCCGTCGCGGATCCAGCTGCGGTTGTACGAGCGCGTGCCCGGCTGCAGGCGCGGCCCCACGCGCGAGATCAGCATGTGCGCGGTGGCGGTGCGCAGCGTATCGACCAGCGGCTGGCCGGCGGCCGGCACGGTGAAGCGCACGCGGTCCAGCTTGTCGCGCCACATCGCCGCCACCGCGTCCTGGCGCGCCTGCGCGCCGCAGTCGGCGGCGGCGACGCTGCTCGAACAGCGCGGTTTGCCGGTCATCGGAATGCGCAGGTCGAACTGGCGCGACTGGCCCGGTTCCAGTTCCACCTCGTAGACGTAGGCCCCCGAGGCCAGGCCGGTGTCGTCGTCGACCCCGGCGCGCTGCGGGAGCGTGGCATCCAGCAGATGCGAGACCGCCATACCGCCATCGAAGCTGGTGGCGAAGGTCGCATCGGGCGCCTGTGAGGCGAACACCCGCGGCGCGCCGTTGACGCGCGCGGTGCGCCCGTCGAAGGCCAGCGATTCGATCCGGCTCACGCCGCCCTGCACGCTCAGGAACTGCGTCGGCGGGTTGACCTGGAACGGCCGCAGCGCCAATGCCAGGCGATAGGCATGCGCGCGACTGTCGGGATTGCGCAGCGTGTAGCGCACCACCAGCTGCGCGTCGGCCGGCGTGCCGTCGGCGAAGGCCGTGGTGGTCAGCGTCAGCGACGGGTGGCTCCATTCCACGCTGGGAATGGGCAGATAGCCGTCCTGCAGGCGCTGCTGCGCCTTGACGTCGGCCCAGCTCAGCAGCCGCCCGTCGGTCACCACGAACGGCTCCACGCTGAAGCCCCCGCGCGCGACCTCGACCGCGCCGTCCTCGCCGATCAGCCCCTGTTCGGTGCCGCCATCCAGGCCGAGGATGGTCCAGTAGGGCTGCTGGCCGCTGA
Organism: Pseudoxanthomonas sp. X-1; assembly: GCF_020042665.1. Lineage (NCBI taxonomy): Bacteria > Pseudomonadati > Pseudomonadota > Gammaproteobacteria > Lysobacterales > Lysobacteraceae > Pseudoxanthomonas > Pseudoxanthomonas sp. X-1. The sequence goes on along the minus strand of NZ_CP083376.1, from coordinate 2,047,302 downwards.
AGCCGCGCGGATACCAGCCCTTGGGCGAGGCGGCCGCGATCGCCTTGACCACCTCGTTGGGCGTGGCCGAGAAAGCCAGCGGCAGGACCTGAAGCTCGGCCAGGCCGAAGGAATTGTGCGGCCCTTCCGACGGCAGCACGCGTACGTAACGCGCCTGGGTTTCCGGCAGCGCGATCCAGTCGGTACCGCCGTCGCCATCGACCACCGCGCGCGCATCGCGCCACTGCACACCGTCGTCGGACAGCTGCACCAGGTAATCACTGGCCTCCTCGCCCGGCTTCCACACCAGCTTGAGGCCGCCGAACTCACGCACGCTGCGCAGGTCCAGGGTCAGCTGCGGCGGCGTCGCCGCATCGAAGTCCGCATACCAGGCCGTGTCCGGATTGCCGTCCACCGCCAGCGCAGCGCTGCTGCCGCCGTTGGCGGTCGAGGCGCTGACCGCGCCGCGCAGCGGGCTGGTGTCCTCCGGCGGCAGCGGGGTGAAGGTGAGCGCGTCGAAGCACACCGAGCCCTTGCCGCCGGCGTTGTTGTAGATCGTGTACTCCAGCTTGGCGCTGTGGCGCAGCGTCTTGTCCGGGTCCGGCCCCCAGGCCTTGTCGATCTGGCGCTTGCGATAGGTCACCGGGGTCCACTCGCCGGGGAAGTCGTAGGCCGGCCGATTGACCCACCACACGTTGTCGCCCGAGGCATCGGTGAGCTTGAACTGCAGATCGTTGGCCGGCGAGGCCCCGCGCAGCTGGAAGTCGAAGCGGTAGTTGTCCGGATAGTCCAGCGCCACCTGGCGCTGCAGGCCCGCGTAACCCGACACCCCGTGGTAGTCGTAGTCCAGGCACAGCGCCTTTCCGCCGTCGGCCCCGGTCATCGTGCGCAGGTTCGCGGTGACCTGGTTGGAGGTCACCACCTTCCAGGTGGAAGGATCGTCGAACGCATCGAGTACGCGCGTCTGCGCTTGCGCAGACGCAGGCAGGCCAAGCGCGATCAAGAAAGCGACAAGCGGGCGGCAACGGGACATGTCAGTAGCCATCGAGAAGTTCATAGAAGGTTGCCAGAGAACCAGCGGCCTGGGCTGTTGCTCTAGCTGTTGCTCTAGCTGTTGCTCTAGCTGTTGCTCTAGCTGTTGCTCTAGCTGTTGCTCTAGCTGTTGCTCTGGCTGTTGCTCTGGCTGTTGCTCTGGCTGTTGCTCTGGCTTGCAACTTACCCCTTAAGGCGCGGCGGAGGGCCGAGGACAAGACCCGTAAGGGCGTCGCACATGGATGTGCGACGTTTTCCGAGTGGACAGGATGTCCCTTCGGAAAATCCCTCGGCCCGCAGCGGACCTGCGCGCAGCGCAGGCGCGCCGCCCGGGGCGTGTTTGACCAGACATTCGTCTGTGGAGGAGCGCTTCTTTTGCCTACTTTTCTTTGCACGAGCAAAGAAAAGTAGGTCGGGCGGCGAAGCCGCACGAAAGCCTTTGCTTGTGTAGGCAAGCCGCTGCGCAATCCCCGTGCCCGCCGAACAGGAAACGTTGCTCGGCCCTCCATGGCGAGACGATCCGACTTCGGAACGTCCGGCCCGGCCATCCCTGGCCGGGCGTTCGGCGCCACGCGCGCCAGTGGCGCGCAAGCGTGGCGCCTCACCCCTTAACACTCCCCAGCAGCAGCCCCTGGATGTAGTACCGCTGCAACAGCAGGAACAGCAGCAGCACCGGCACCACCGTCACCACCGCGCCGGCCATCATCAGTTCCACGTCCATCACGTGCTCGCGCGAGAGCGAGGCCAGCGCCACCGGCAGCGTGTAGTGGTCCTGGTCGGTCAGCACGATCAGCGGCCACATGAAGTCGTTCCAGGCCGCCATGAAGGTGAAGATCGACAGCGTCACCAGCACCGGCTTGAGCATCGGCAGCACGATCTGGAAGAAGATCCGCAGCTCGCCGGCGCCGTCGATGCGCGCGGCCTCCAGCAGCTCATCGGGAATGCTGCGCGCGTACTGTCGCACCAGGAAGATGCCGAACACCGTGGCCAGCGCCGGCACGATCACCCCGCCGAAGCTGTTGACCAGGTGCAGCTGCTTCATCAGCAGGAACAGCGGCAGCATCGCCACCTGCGCCGGGATCACCAGCGCGGCCAGCAGCACCTGGAACACCCGCTCGCGCCCGGTGAAGCGCAGCTTGGCGAAGGCGTAGCCGGCCAGGGTGTTGAACAGTAGCGAGCCCAGGGTGATGGCCAGCGACACGATCAGGCTGTTGACGAAGTTGGCGGCCATGCCGGTGCGTTCGAACAGCTGATGGTAGTTGGCCAGCGTCGAGGCGCTGGGCAGCATCGGCGGCGGGAACCGGCTGGCCTCGCCGGCCGGCATGAACGACACCGACACCATCCATGCCAGCGGCGCCAGGCTGACGATCGCCAGCGCCAGCAGGCCGCCGTTGACCAGGACCGCGTTCCAGCGCGAGCCTCCGACTTCGCGGCTCATGCCAGGCCTCCCGCGCACCGGGCGCACGTGCGCAAGCTCCTCATACCAACCCCTTCCTGCGGCCCAGGCGCAGCATCACGGTGGTCACCGCCAGGATGATCAGGAACAGCAGGAACGCCACCGCCGAGGCGCGGCCCAGGTTCCACCACTTGAAGCCTTCCTCGAACATGAAATACAGCACGCTCACCGTGCTCTGCAGCGGATCGCCGCGGGTCATCACATAGGGCTCGGCGAACAGCTGGAAATAGCCGGAGATGGTGATCACGCCCACCACCAGCAGCACCGGGCCCAGCATCGGCAGGGTGATGTGCCAGAACTGCTTCCAGCGGTTGGCGCCGTCGATGCGCGCGGCCTCGTAGAGGTCCTGCGGGATCGCCTGCAGGCCGGCCAGGAAGATCACCATGTTGTAGCCGAAGTTCTTCCACACCGCGAACAGCATGATCATCGGCATGGCCCAGTGCGGGTCGCCCAGCCAGTCCGGCGCCGGCAGCCCCAGGTGCACCAGCACGTAATTGACCAGCCCGTACTGGGTGTTGAACAGATAGCGCCAGATCACCGCCACCGCCACCAGCGTGGTCACCACCGGGGCGAACAGCGCGGTGCGGAACACGGCCTTGAAGCGCGCGGCCGGCGCGTTGAGCAGCAGCGCGGCGCCCAGCGAGGCGGCGATGGACAGCGGCACGCCCACCAGCACGAAGTAGGTCGTGTTCCACAGCGCCTTCCAGAACATCGGCGTGCGCAGCAGGTCGAGGTAGTTGTCCAGCCCGATGAAGCGCAGGTTGTGCGGGTCGGCCAGCGCGTAGAGATCGAAGTCGGTGACGCTCAGCGCCAGCGCGGCCAGCACCGGCAGGCCGAAGAACACGCCCAGCACGATCAGCGCCGGCGCGGTAAACACCCATCCGGCGAGCGAACGGTTCATCGGGCGGTCTCCGTCTCGGCAGCGGTGGCGGCGCCGGGATGGTCGTCGCGCTCATAGATCCAGCGGCGCTTGGCCAGGATCTTGTCCACGCGCTGGTCCAGGTCGGCCACCGCCGCGTCCTGGCGTTCGCCACCGCGCACCACACGCTCGGTCACCAGCCGCATTTCCTGCACGATGCGCTCCCATTCCAGCACCTTGGGCGTGGGCTTGACCCGCTCGAGCTGGTCGGCGAAGGCGCGCGCCAGCGGATCGCCTTCCAGCTGCGGCGTATGCCAGGTGGAGCGGCGCGGCGGCAGGTCGCCGATCAGCGCGTGGAAGCGCTGCTGGATGTCGGGACGCGAAAGGAACTCGATCAGCTGCCATGCCGCGTCCTTGTTGCGCGAGCGCTGGAAGATCACCAGGCTCGAGCCGCCGGCGATGCCCGCGCCCAGTCCGTGCGGCCCCGGCAGCGCCATCGTGCCCCACTGATCCTTCAGCGCCTCGGGCGCGCGGATGCGGAACTCGCGGATGTTCCAGGGGCCGGACAGGTAGAACGAATAGGTGCCGCGGAAGAACTCGTCCCAGACGTTGGAGACCTGGGTCTCGGACATCTTCGGCGCCCAGCCCTGCTCGAAGGTGTTGGCGTAGAACGCCAGCGCCGCGCGGAAGCCGGGGCTCTCGAAGTTGCCGCGGTTGTCGTGGTCGCGCAGCAGCGGATCGTCCTGCTGCAGGGCCAGCGAGAGCTGCTGCTCGAACTCATTGAGCGGCATCAGGATGGCGTAGCGGTCCGGCCCGACGTGCGCCTTGATCCGCGCCATCGCCGCGTTCCACTGGTCCCAGGTGGTGATCGGCAGCGCCACGCCCGCCTCGCGCAGGATGTCCTTGCGATAGAACAGCAGGCGCGTGTCCACATACCACGGGATGCCCACCAGCTGCCCGTCGATCATGTTGGTCTGCCAGATCCCGGGGAAGTAATCGTCCTGCTTGACCACCGCCGAGCGCTGCACGTAGGGCTCCAGCGGCGTCAGCGCCTTGAGCGTGGCGAACTCGGCGATCCAGGTGTTGCCCAGCTGGCACACGTCCGGCAGCGTGTCGGCGGCGAAGGCGGTCAGCAGCTTCTCGTGCGCGGCGGTGCTGGGGATCTGCTGCAGGTCCACGCGGATGTCGGGATGGGCGGCCTCGAACTCGGGCAGCAGCGTGCCGAGCACCTCGCCCTCGCGGCCGATCGCCCAGAAGCGCACGGTGGTGCGCTGGGCATCGCGCGGCGCGCAGGCCGCCAGCGCGGCGATGCCCGCCAGCAGCAACAGCGCCAGCGCACCGCGCAGGCGGCGGGCGCGTGCGGCGGGCGCGGGAAAACGGCGTGGCTCGCTCATGTCGCCTACTTGGGCTGCTGCGGGCGCTGCTGCTGCGGCGGCTCGGACTGCGAATTGGGGACGCGCGATTCGGCCGTGCCCAGCGCGCGTGCGGTGGCCGCGTCCATCTGGCCCGGCGCCTGGGCCGGCTTGGCGGCCTCGGCCTGCGCGTTCTTGTCCTTGTCGTCCTTGTCCTTCTCATCGCCGGCCAGCCAGCCGCCGGTGAAGCCCGCCCGCTCCAGACCCTTGCGGATGTGCGGGTTCTTCTTCATCACGTTCCAGACGAAATCGTCGCGGTAGTTGGCGATCATCGTCAGGATCGGGCCCTGGTCGATGCCGATGTAGTCGCTGCCCACCCAGCCGTTGTCCGGGACCACGCGGCCGGTCTTGATCGGAATGTCGTAGGTGAAGCTGCGGTTGAACGCGTCCAGGAAGCCATAGCTGGAATAGATGTAGTCGCCGAAGCGCTTGTGCATCTCCTCGGTGGCCGGGATCACGATCTCCGGCGCGAACGGCAGCGAGGCGATGGCCGCGGTCGGGGCGATGGTGCCATCGTCGAAGTTGTCGCGCAGGCCGGCGCCGCGCGCCGAGTAGTGGCGGAACTCGCGCTGCTCGCCGCGGTACTCCTGCAGGGTCTGCTGCGGACCGTCCGAGGCGGTCAGGCCCCACACGTTCTCGCCGTAGTCCTTCCACTTCATCGGGTTGGAGATGGCGTACTGGCGATGGGCGTAGGCGGCGCGACGGCTGTTCTCGAAGTAGTCCATGCCGTGCTCGCGCATGTAGTCGTCCTGGATGCCGCGGAAGTCCACCCACACGTGCGTGTACTGGTGGGTGAACAGCGGGCCGTAGGACAGGTACTCCTGGCCCTGGTAGACGCCCCAGATCTCGTTGTAGCTCCGCGTCCACACCTGCCAGGCGTCGGGCTCCACCGCATGGGTGGGCGAACCCAGCGCCAGGATGTAGACCATCATGCCTTCGCTGTAGCCGGTCCAGTCGTGGTTGATGAAGCCGCTCTCGGGGAACCAGCCCATGGAGATCAGCGGCGAGCGCGGCTGGATCCAGGTCCAGTCCACGCGCCGGTAGATCTGTTCGGCCAGGTCGCGGATCTGCTTCTCGCGCGGGTCGTCGCCGTCGTAATAGGACTGGGCGAACAGCACGCCCATCAGCAGCAGCGAGGTGTCCACCGTGGACAGCTCCACCCAGCTGGAGAAGCGCTGCCCGGTCTGCATGTCCAGGAAGTGGTAGTAGAAGCCCTTGTACCCGGCCGTGCCGGTGGGCTGCTTGCCCTGCTTGAGCTCGTAGAGGAACTTCAGCGTGGTCAGCGTGCGGTCCACCGCCTGGCTGCGGCTGACCCAGCCGTTCTCGATGCCGATCGGATAGGCGGTCAGGGCAAAGCCCACCGAGGCCACCGAGGCGAACGGCCGCGAAGGATAGCGGTCCGGCGTCATGCCGTTGCTTTCGTTGGTGGTGTCCCAGAAGAACTGGAAGGTCCGGCGCTCGATGTCGCGGAACAGCGGGGACAGCTCGGGTTTCTTGTCTTCCACGGGAAGCTCGACGGGCGGACGCCCGGTCACCTTGACCGGCTTGACGGGCGTGGGTTCGGGCTGCTGCTGGCATGCCGCCAGCAGCACGGCCAGGGCCGATGCGGTCATCGGCAGCAGCGAGGTGAGGCGTCGGCGCGTCTTCAAGGCTCAGAATCCATGTAAACGTTTACACCTGCAAACAAAGTCCGGCGCAAAACGAAAGCGGTGCGGGGAGTCCCCCGGCCGGTCGGCGAACCGGCCGGGGTGGCGCAAGGTTACCAGTCCAGGCCGAAGGAGAGCTTGAACATGCGCGGCGGCCACTGCGTCTCGGTGCCGTTGCGCGTGCCCAGCAGGGCGCTGGTGTAGTCGGTGTTGTACTGGGTGAAGTTCTTCCAGTTGAACACGTTGAACACATCGCCACGGATGCGCATCTTGATGTCGGTCCCCGTATCGAACACCTTCTCCAGCGCCAGATCGAGCTGCTTGAAGCCCAGCGTGTGGTCCGGCGTGTAGGAGGCGAACCGGCAGTCGCCCGTCCCGGCCCGGCAGTCCACCGCGGCCAGGGGCTCGGGGGTGGCCAGGGTCAGCTTGCTGGACAGGTTGATGCCCCAGAAGCCGGTCATCCCGGTCACCACCAGGCGCTGGCGCGGCACGCCGGCCGAACGCAGGAACGGCTGGCCGTCCAGGTTGGGCAGGTCGAACAGGTAATGCTCGCCGGTATCGGCCGAGCTCAGCCGGTTCTCCTTGGCATCGCTGAAGGTGTAGGCGATGGTCACGCCCCAGGGCGATTCCTCGCTGTACGGCTTGTCGGCCGACAGCAGCAGCTGGTTGAGCTTGGTGTCGATGCCGTTGTCCACCAGGATCAGGTTGCCGTAGCCGGGAATGGGCTCGTTGCCGGCGTAGTTGGCCCACTGCGCGCCATCGCCATGGAAGGAGCCGTCCGGATAGCGGTTGCCGCCGGTGAACAGCAGCCCGTCGTAGCTGCGCACGTGGGCGATGGCCACCGAGGTGTTCCACGCCACGCCGCCCAGGTCGACGATGTTGCGCATGCCGATGCTGAACTGGTCCGAATACGGCGTCTTGAGGTGGTTGTTGAGCAGCGTCACCTCCGAGCCCAGGTTCGGATTGGCCGCGGCCAGCGCGTCGAGCCGGGCCGGATCGAAATAGCTCGGGTCCCAGGCCAGGCAGGTGTCCTGCCCGACCGTGCACGGATGCGCGGCGGTGTCGAAGTTGTAGGTGTAGGGCGCGAAGGAGGTCGACAGCTGTTCCAGCGCCAGGTAGTCGAACAGGTTGCGGTCGAACGAACGCCCGGCGCCACCGAAGATCACGTGCCGCTGGTCCCCCGCCAGGTCATAGGAGAACCCGAAGCGCGGCGCCCAGTTGTTCTTGTCGGCCTTGCGGTTGGAGCCGGTGGAAATGTAGTCGTTGATGTCGTAGTCGGTGTTGGCGATGTTGCTCCACCCTCGCAGCGCGGTGACCAGGCCGGCCGGAGTGACGAAGTCCTGGTAGGCCGGCGTCTTCTCGTAGTCGTAGCGCACGCCGAGGTTCAGTTCGAGCTTGTCGGTGACCTGCCAGTCGTCCTGCAGATAGATGCCGAACTGCTTGTTCTTCGACGTCACCGCCTCGTCGCTGCGCCCCGGCAGCGAGGACTGGAAGCTCACCCGGTAAGGGACGAAATCCGCCAGCGTCGTGCGGCCTTCGGCCAGGTTCTCGTAGTAATCCACGCGGTACTGCGGGTTGGCCGGATTGCGCTGCAGCGAGCCGACTTCCACGTCCTTGTACTTCACCCCGCCCTTGAGGGTATGGCCCTCCCAGCCGAAGAAGGTCAGATCGTTCTGCAGGCCGTTGCCCTTCTGGCGCTTGTCCTGGTAGTCCGGGCCGCCACCGAGGTTGAGGATGGCTTCGCCGTCGGTGTTGTTGACGCGGTTGTTGCGGATCTCGTACCCGGGCCCGGCGCCGATCGGACGCGGGCTCCAGGCATCGTCCTCGCGCGTCAGGTGCAGGTCGTTGAGCCAGTTCTCGTTGCTGAACTGCCAGCGCAGGTCGAAGCGCTTGGAATCGTTGGTCTTGTCGCTGCCGTAGCTGTAGACGTTCGGGCCGTCGCCGACGTTGGTCAGCTCGGATTCGTCGCGGATCTTGGCCGACAGCTCGACCAGGTTGTTCTCGTTGGCCTGCCAGGTCAGCTTGCCGAAGTAGTTGTCCTGCTTGAACGGCACGGTCGCCGGGCCCAGGTAGTCGGCCAGTTCCGGCGTGAGATCGGCCGGGTCGAAGGCGCTGTCGCCGACCCGCACAGTGCGCGGGCGATCGATGCGCTTGGCCTCGTAGGTGGCGAAGAAGAACAGCTTGTCGCGCACGATCGGGCCGCCGAAGGACGCACCGTACTGCTCCTCGCTCGAATCGACCTTCTCCTGGCCCGGCTGCGACTCGGCGTAGGTCGGCGCGCGCCAGTCGCCGGTGGTGTAGTCTCGGAAGAAGTGCCCTTCGAATGCGTTCGTGCCCGACTTGGTCAACGCGGTCACCGCCGCGCTGGAGACCTGGTCGTACTCGGCCTTGTAGTTCGAGGTGATGACCTTGTACTCGCCGATGGCCAGCTGCGGGAACGGGTTGCCGCTGGAGGAGTCCTGGCCGCTGACCCCGCCGGGCAGCACGTAGTTCTTCTGCCCCACGCCATCGATGAACACGTTGGTGCCGGTGCTGCTCTGCGCGCCGCTGCGTAGCCTGGCCGAGCCGTCCGAGGACTGCTCGAAGATCATGCCCGGCACCGTGTCGGCGAAGGCCAGGAAGTTGCGCGACGCCTGCGGCAAGGCCTGGATCTGTGCCTGGCTGACGTAGGTGGCGACCTCGGAGGTCTTGGTCTCGGCGATCACCGGCGGCGCGGTGACCTTGACCGCGTCCAGGTCCTTGGCCTGGCCGCCCGGCGTGACCGCCGCGCTGGCGGCGCCTTCCAGGTTCAGCGTGGCGGTCTGCCCGACCTGCAGGGTGAGTTCCTTGCTGGTGGCCGCGCCATCGGCGACCACGTCGACCTTGTACGGACCAGGCGGCAGGCCGCCGACGATGTAGCTGCCATCGGCGCCCACGCGCGCCGCACGGCTCAGGCCCGTGCTGGTGTTGGTGACGGTCACCGTGGCGCCCTCGCCCGCACCGCTGACCTGGCCGCGCAGGGTCGCCGAGGTGGACTGGGCCGACGCCAGCGGCACGGCGCCGAGCGCCAGGCAGCCGGTGAGCGCGCAGCTGAGCAGCCGGCGCGTGGGACGGAAACGGTGGGATCGGTTTGCTTGGACGTGCTTCATGTTGGCCCTCCCGGGGCATACCCAAACGCTGCTTGGGTGGTCAAGAACGACGCAGGTGCTGCGACGGAGGAAAGCCGCCGCGCAAGGGGCGCGGCGGAATTACCCCTGTCCGGCCGGTGCGGATGCGCGCACGACCAGTTCGGGGATCAGGGGTGGTGGATCGGGCAGCGCCAGCGGCGCCTTTGCCTGGATGTCCTGGAGCAGCCGCCGCAGGGCGTTGGCGCCCAGTTCGGCGATGCTGATGCGCATGGTGGTCAGAGGGGGATGGACGAAGCGCGCCACCGGCACGTCGTCGAAGCCGGCCAGGGCGATGTCCCGCGGCACCCGCAGGCCGGCCTGGTTGAAGGCGAACAGACAGCCCAGCGCCATCGTGTCGTTGGCGGCGAAGACCGCATCGGGCCTGTGCTCGGCGGCCAGCAGCGCGGTGCCGGCTTCCATTCCCGAGGCCTCGTCGAAACGCCCCGGCAGCACCTGTTCGGGCACGCCGGGCAGCAGTTCGGCCAGCGCGTCGCGATAGCCGCGCAGGCGCTGGGCCGCGTCGAAGTTGCCTTCGGGCCCGGCAATGAAGGCGATGCGCCGGCGACCGCTGGCCACCAGGTGGCGCATCATCGTCACCGCGCCGCCGTGGTTGTCGATGTTCAGGACCGGATAGTCGCCTTCGGGCAGCTGGGTGTTGATCAGCACCACCGGCAGGCCGTCGGGCAGGTTGTCGGTGAGGAAGCCCGGCTGGTCGGCATAAGGCGAGAGCACCAGCAGTCCATCCACGCGCCCGCGCATCGCGCGCAACGCCGCACCCTGGGCCTCCTGCGCGCCGTGGTAGCTGGACACCAGCAGATGGCGGCGATGCTCGCGCGCCACGCCATCGATGCCGCGGATCAGTTCGGAGAAGAAGTCGCCGTACAGGTCCGGCAGGACCACGCCGATGGTCTGGGTGCTGCGGCTGCTCAGGCTGCGCGCGGCCGCGTGCGGCTGGTAGCGCAGGCGCCGGGCGGTCTCCAGGACCAGCTTGCGCACCTCCGCGGCGACGTTGGCGTGGCCATTGAGGGCCCGCGAGACGGTCGCCACCGAGACCTGCGCCTCGCGCGCCACATCCCGGATGGTGATGGTTCCGCTTCGCGACATCCGCCCTCCGCGATCTGCCTGACGTGTTCGAGCCCGGACTGTAATCGGTTCCAAGCCGCGTGGTAAATGCGACGTTCGGCCGATGCTAGGGCGATGACGCATCAAAAGCCCGCGAAACCCCGCCCCTGCGGACTCCGCGCGGCGCCCCGCCAGGCCGGTGCATCCGGCCGGCTCAGGCGCGGGCCGCCTCGCCCGGGGTCTGGGCGATGATGCTCATGGCGTGGATGTCGGTCTGCATCATCGGGCCCAGTGCGGCATACACCAGCCGGTGCCGCGCCAGCGGCAGCTTGCCGGCGAAGGCCTCGCTGACGACGCGCACCCTGTAGTGCCCGCGCCCGTCGCGCGCGCCGGCGTGACCCGCATGACGGTGACTCTCGTCCTCCAGCTCCAGCAGCGTCGGCGCCAGGCCGGCGTCCAGCGCCTGGCGGATGCGCTCGATCCGGGTCGTCGCTCCACTCATGGCAACGCCTTCAGGAACGGTCGCACGTCCACCCGCGCATAGACGCCGGCGAGCGCGTACGGATCGGCGACGGCCCAGGCGCGTGCGTCCTCCAGCGAGTCGAACTGCGCGATCACGATGCTGCCGCTGAAGCCGGCCGGGCCCGGGTCGGGCGAATCGATCGCCGGGCACGGGCCACAGACCAGCAGCCGGCCGGCATCGAGCAGGGCCTGCAGACGCGCCAGATGCGCCGGGCGCGCCGGCTGGCGCAGCGGCAGGGAATCGGGGACGTCGTGACCTTCGATGGCGTACCACATGGCGTGAGAACCGCTGGGCTTGGGAGGGCGCCCGATTGTACGGATGATTGCCGCGCTGGACAGGCGCGCGGCCAGACCGTACTCTTTGAACCCGATTGGCACGGCACGACCCGCAGCGGCCATCGCCCAGGCTCCCTTGGACCTGTCCGCGACCCACACCGCTGCCAAGCGCGTCCTGAAAGCCAGACCACCTTGTCTCCCGTTGCCCGCCGCCCTCCCCACAGGCGCGTGCCGCATTGGCTTACGTGCGCGCCGTGATGGCCCACGCAAGGCTTGACCACCTGCAGTACCCCGGCGCGTCCCCTCGCGGGAAGCGCGTGCCCCCTGGCAATCGCAGGGCCGGCCGTGGCGTTCCCCCACGCCATCCGGTCCGGACCGCAGTGTTGACGCGACCCGCTTTCGACCTTCGATGACATCGCAATCCGCGCCCGACGCGACCGCTTCCACCGACAAGCCGCACAACCCGCAGCAGCACGAGATGCCGCTGGCGATGGTGCATGGCCAGCCGGTGCTGCAGATCCCGCAGGACCTGTACATCCCGCCGGACGCGCTGGAGGTGATCCTCGATGCGTTCGAAGGCCCGCTGGACCTGCTGCTGTACCTGATCCGCCGGCAGAACCTGGACATCCTGGACATCCCGGTGCTGGAGATCACCCGCCAGTACGTGGATTACATCAACGTCATGCAGGAGCTGCGGTTCGAACTGGCGGCCGAGTACCTGGTGATGGCCGCGATCCTGGCCGAGATCAAGTCGCGCATGCTGCTGCCGCGGCCGCAGGCCGAGGACGGCGAGGAAGGCGACCCGCGCGCCGACCTGGTGCGCCGCCTGCAGGAGTACGAGCGCTTCAAGCAGGCCGCCGAGGACATCGACGCCCTGCCCCGCCAGGACCGCGACACCGCCGTGGCCCACGCCCATGTCCCGGACCGCACCGCCATCAAGGTGCCGCCGGAAGTGGACCTGAAGGAGATGCTGCTGGCGCTGCACGATGTGCTCAAGCGCGCCGAGCTGTTCTCCGGCCACGCGATCAAGCGCGAGGCGCTGAGCGTGCGCCAGCGCATGGGCGAGGTGCTCTCGCGGCTGGAGGACGGCAAGTTCCACCGCTTCGAGGCCATGTTCACCGTGGCCGAGGGCCGGCTCGGCGTGCTGGTGACCTTCCTGGCGATGCTGGAACTGGCCAAGGAGCAGCTGCTGGACATCGTCCAGGAGGCGCCGCTGGCGCCGATCTACATCAAGTCCCTGGCGCTGAACAACACCAACGAGCCGCTGCAGTTCTCCAGCGAGTTCGACGACACCGACGCGGCCAACGACGCATGAGCGCGCCGGCCACCACCCCCCGCACGCGCTGACGGCGCGGCCAAGACCCTCGCATGCACGAAGACGACGCTTTCGATACCGAGACCGCGGCCGCACCGGTCGCCCAGGCGGACCAGGGCCTGATCAACCGCATCGTCGAGGCCGCGCTGCTGGCCTCGGCCCAGCCGATGAGCCTGGCGCAGCTGGCCGAGCTGTTCCCGGAGGACCGCCCGGCGCCGGAAGGCAGCCTGGACCTGGCGCTGGAACAGCTCGCGCGGGCCTGCGCCGAGCGCGGCGTGGAGCTGGTCGAGGTCGCCAGCGGCTGGCGCTACCAGGTCAAGCAGGACGTGCATGCCTGGGTCAGCCGCATGTGGACCGAGCGCAAGACCCGCTACACCCGCGCCACCCTGGAGACCCTGGCGCTGATCGCCTACCGCCAGCCCATCACCCGCGGCGAGATCGAGCAGGTGCGCGGTGTGGCGGTCAGCAGCAACATCATCCAGGCGCTCGAGGAGCGCGAGTGGATCCGCGTGGTCGGCCACCGCGACGTGCCGGGCAGGCCGGCGCTGTTCGGCACCACCCGCGCGTTCCTGGACTACTTCGGGCTCAAGCGCCTGGACGAACTGCCGCCGCTGTCCGAGCTGAAGGACATCGCCGAGCTCGACCCGCAGCTGCCGCTGCCCGGCGCCCCGCTGCCGGCGCGCGCCGCCGCCGAGGGCCAGCCCGACGCGGATGCGGATGCGGAGGCCGCGCCGGCCGATGACGCCGCCACCGGCGACGACGACGGCGAACAGCCGGCCTCCCACGATTCCACGCCTGCGCAGGACGCGCCGGAGACCGACGACGGCACTTCGCCGCCGGCCACGCAGGACGCCCCCGACCTCGACGCGCCCCCCGTGGACGCGGCCGACCCCACCGACGCACCGCAGACGGACGCGTCGGCTTCCACCACCCACCAAGAAGACGACGCCGATGCGGTCTCGTCGGAGCACAAACATGAGTGACACCCCCCGCAGCAAGCTCTCGCTGAAGCGCGACGCCGCCGCAGCCCCCGAGGTCCGCCTGGAGGAGCGCCTGCACAAGGTGCTGGCCCAGGCCGGCCTGGGCTCGCGCCGCGCGCTGGAGCAGCGCATCGCCGATGGCCTGGTCAAGGTCAACGGCCAGACCGCGCAGATCGGCATGTCCATCGGCAGCGGCGACCGCGTCGAGCTGGACGGCCGCAGCTTCGTGGCCAGCGCGCTGACCGAGCCGACCCGCGTGCTGATCTACAACAAGCCCGAGGGCGAGGTGACCACGCGCGAGGATCCCGAGGGCCGCCCGACCGTGTTCGAGTCCCTGCCCGCGCTCAAGGGCGCGCGCTGGATCGCCATCGGCCGCCTGGACATCAACACCACCGGCCTGCTGCTGCTGACCACCGACGGCGAGCTGGCCAACGCGATGATGCACCCCTCCTTCGAGGTCAGCCGCGAGTACGTGGTGCGCGTGCGCGCCCCGGAAGGCCAGGACACCGTGCCGGACAACCTGGTCGATCGCCTGCGCCGCGGCGTGGCGCTGGAGGACGGCCCGGCCAAGTTCGACGAGATCGAGCGCATCGGCGGCACCGACTCGCACGACTGGTACCGCGTGACCCTGAGCGAGGGCCGCAACCGCGAGGTGCGCCGCCTGTGGGAATCGCAGGGTTGCCAGGTCAGCCGCCTCAAGCGCATCCGCTACGGCGCCATCGAACTGCCGCAGCCGCTGCTGCGCGGCCAGTCGCAGGAGCTGCCCGACGCCCAGGTCCAGGCGCTGCGCAAGCAGCTGGGCCTGGAGGACGGCGCCCCGGCCGCGCTGACCCTGCAGCCGGTGATCGGCCAGCGCAAGGCGGCCAAGGCCACGCTGCAGATCAATGCCCGCGGCGCCGGCAATGCCTACGTCAACGGCCACAGCACCGCCGACGAGGGCCGCGAGCTGCGCCGCTTCGACCACGTGCGCGAGGACCGCGGCCGTGGCCGCGGCAAGGGCGGCGGCTTCAAGGGCGGGCTGACCGTCAGCGGCGAAGCGGCGGCCAAGCAGTCGCAGAAGCCGTTCAAGCAGCGCAAGGAGAAGGGCCCCAAGCCGCTGCCGGAAGGCAACCCGGCCGCGTTCCGCAGCTGGTACGTGCCCGACGGCGTGGACACCGGTCCCAGCGGTCACCGCAACGCCGGCCCGAAGAAGCCCTTCGGCGGCAAGCCGGCCGGCGGCCAGCGCCGCGGTCCGGGCGGTGGCGGCGGCAACAGCCCCTATGGCGGCGGCTTCGGCGACGAGCGCGGTCCGCGCGGCCAGGGCGCCGGCCAGGGCCAGCAGCGCAAGGCCAAGCCGTACGGGCATCCGGGCAACGCGCCCAGCTTCCCCTCCGATCACGCCACGCCCGGCAGCCATCATCCCTATGGCCAGCGCCAGGCCCGTCCGGGCGGTCGCCCCGGCGGCGGCAACCGCCCGGGCGGCAATGGTCCGCGTCCGGGCGGCAACCGCGGCCCGGGCGGCCGGCCCGGCGGCGCGCCGCGGGGCCGTGGCCCGCGCGGCGGCGGCCAGGGCTGAGCCAGCCCGCGAACGCGCGATCCGGCGCGTTTCGCGGGTCGAGCCCCTCGGCCCACATGGCCGCGATATGAGAACCAATCTCATCTTCGCGGCTATACTGGAACGCGCTCCTCCCCCCTGCCCAACACGATCCGCCCATGTCTTCCGCTTACGGCGCCGAAACGGTGCTTGAGGTCCGTCACTGGACCGACGACTACTTCAGCTTCACCACCACCCGCAGCGAGGCCTTCCGCTTCGAGAACGGCCAGTTCGTGATGATCGGCCTGGAGGGCGAGACCCGCCCGCTGCTGCGCGCCTACTCCATCGCCAGCGCCAACTGGGAGGAACAGCTGGAGTTCTTCAGCATCAAGGTCCCCAATGGCCCGCTGACCTCGCGCCTGCAGCACATCCGGCCGGGCGACAGCGTGCTGGTCGGGCGCAAGCCCACCGGCACCCTGCTGATCTCCGACCTGCATCCCGGCCGCCACCTGTACCTGCTGGGCACCGGCACCGGCATGGCGCCGTGGCTGAGCATCGTCAAGGACCCGGAGACCTACGAGCGCTTCGACAAGGTGATCCTCACCCACGGCGTGCGCTACGAGCAGGACCTGGCCTACCGCGACTACTTCGAGCGCGAGCTGCCGCAGCACGAGCTCCTGGGCGAGCTGCTGCGCGAGCGGCTGCTGTACTACCCGGCGGTGACGCGCGAGCCGTTCCGCAACCAGGGCCGGCTGACCGAGCTGCTGGGCAGCGGCCGCATGGCCGAGACGCTGGGCCTGCCGCCGATCGATCCGGCGCGCGATCGCTTCATGATCTGCGGCAGCCCGCAGATGCTGGCCGACCTGCGCGCGCTGCTGGACAGCCGCGGCTTCGAGGCCTCGCCGCGCATCGGCAGCGCCGGGCACTACGTGTTCGAACGCGCCTTCGTCGAGAAGTAGCCGGCCAGCCCGGTGGGACCTCCTCCTTGTGGGAGCTTCCCCTGTGGGAGCCGCCATGGCGGCGATGGGGCTCTACCGGTAAAGCCCATCGCCGCCATGGCGGCTCCCACAACAGCCGGCAGGGATCGCGCTCAGCCCAGCGCATCCTCGATGTCCCGCGCCAACGACGCAGGCGTGTTGCGCGACCCGTAGCGGCGCAGGACCTGGCCATTGCGGCCGACCAGGAACTTGGTGAAGTTCCACTTGATGCGCTCGGTGCCCAGCACACCGGGCCGGTCGTGCTTGAGCCGCTGCCACAGCGGATGCGCATTGGGGCCGTTGACCTCGACCTTGGCGAACATCGGGAAGGTCACCGCGTAGTTGAGGCTGCAGAAGTCGCGGATCTGCGCCTCGTCGCCCGGCTCCTGGTGGCCGAACTGGTCGCAGGGGAAGCCCAACACCACCAGCCCGCGATCGCGGTACTGCTGCCACAGCAGCTCCAGCCCGCCGTACTGGGGAGTGAACCCGCACCTGGAAGCGACGTTGACGATCAGCAGGACCGAGCCGGCCCAGTCGGCCAGCGGCTGCGCATGGCCATTGATGTCCAGCGCCGTGTATTCGAAAACCCCCCGCATGCCCACCCTCCGTTTCTCCCTGGCGGCGCCATGATAGGCACACCGGCGATGTGCACCTAGTGTTATGTGCGTTACGTCACAAATTTGAGGCACCTCGGATGGCCGGTTGCGGCTGACGATTGCGTCATGACATGCCTTCCGTCATGGGCTGGTGCGCGATGGCGCGGTTAGCCTCGGTGGTCGATCTCCACCACCTCGATCCGGAAGCCCATGACCCATCGCCTCGCCCTGGCGCTCGCCCTCGCCCTTGGAACCGCCATGCCCGCCCACGCCCAGACCTCCGCGACGCCCGCCGCCAGCCAGGCCAGCAATCCGTTCTTCGTCCAGAGCCCGCTGCCCCTGCACTATCCGCAGTTCGACAGGATCACCGACGCGGATTTCGCGCCGGCCTTCGATGCCGGCATGGCGCAGCAGCTCAAGGAGATCGCGGCGATCGCCGACAACCCGGCCAAGCCGAGCTTCGACAACACCTTCGTGGCGCTGGAGAAGAGCGGCCAGCTGCTGGATCGCGCGACCTCGGTGTTCTTCAATCTGGTCGGCACCGACACCAACGACACGCGCAAGCAGCTGCAGGCCGACTATGCCGGCAAGTTCGCCGCCCACCGCGATGCGATCAACCTCGACGGCAAGCTGTTCGCGCGCATCCAGGCCGTCTACGACCGCCGCGCCAGCCTGGGCCTGGATCCGCAGAGCCTGCGCCTGGTCGAGAAGGTCCACAACGACTTCGTGCGTGCCGGCGCCAAGCTCTCCGACGCGGACAAGACGCGCCTGAAGGCGATGAACGCCGAGCTGGCCACCCTGTCGACCAAGTTCAGCCAGAACGTGCTGGCCGAGGTCAACGACTCGGCCCTGGTGCTGGACGATGCCAGGCAGCTCGACGGCCTGAGCGCGGCGGAGATCGCCGCCGCGGCCGATGAAGCCAAGGCGCGCAAGCTGCCCGGCAAGTACGTGCTGACCCTGCTCAACACCACCGGCCAGCCGCCGCTGACCCATCTGACCGACCGCGCCACGCGCGAGCGGCTGTTCAAGGCCTCGGTGAACCGCGGCAGCCGCGGCAACGCCTACGACAACACAGCCATCGTCGCGCGGATCATGACCCTGCGCGCGCAGAAGGCGAAGATGCTCGGCTATCCCAACTACGCCGCCTATTCGCTGGAGAACCAGACCGCCAAGACGCCCGAGGCCGTCAACGCGATGCTGGGCAAGTTGGCTCCCGCCGCCGTGGCCAACGCCAAGCGCGAGGCGGCCGACCTGCAGGCGATGATCGACGCCGAGCAGAAGGCCGCCGGCAAGCCGAGCTTCGAACTCGCAGCCTGGGACTGGGCGTTCTACAGCGAGAAGGTGCGCCAGGCCAAGTACGAGTTCGACGAGTCCCAGCTCAAGCCCTACCTGGAGATGCGCAACGTGCTGGAAAACGGCGTGTTCTACGCCGCCAACCAGGAGTTCGGCCTGAGCTTCAAGGAGCGCCACGACCTGCCCAAGTACCACGCCGACACCTTCGTCTACGACGTGTTCGACGCCGACGGCTCGCAGCTGGCGATCTTCATCTTCGACCCGTACGCACGCGCGTCCAAGCGCGGCGGCGCGTGGATGAATTCCTACGTGTCGCAGTCCGCGCTGACCGGCGACAAGCCGGTGGTGGCCAACCACCTCAACATCCCCGAGCCGCCGGCGGGCCAGCCGACGCTGCTGACCTGGGACGAAGTCACCACCGCGTTCCACGAGTTCGGCCATGCCCTGCATGGCATGTTCTCCGACGTGAAGTATCCCTACTTCTCCGGCACCAGCGTGCCGCGCGACTTCGTCGAGTTCCCCTCGCAGGTCAACGAGATGTGGGCCGACGATCCGGCGATCCTGCGGCACTACGCCAAGCACCACCAGACCGGCGCGCCGATGCCGCAGGCCCTGCTCGACAAGGTCGTGGCCGCGGCCAAGTTCAACCAGGGGTTCGCCACCACCGAGTACCTGGGCGCGGCGATGCTGGACCAGCGCTGGCACCAGATCACCGAGGACCAGGTCCCGGCCGCGTCCGGCGTGGTGGACTTCGAAGCCAGGGCGCTGGCGGCCGACGGCATCGCCTACGCGCCGGTGCCGCCGCGCTACCGCACGCCCTACTTCAGCCACATCATGGGCGGCTACTCGGCCGGCTACTACGCCTACATCTGGTCCGAGGTGCTGGACGCGAACACCCAGCAGTGGTTCAAGCAGCATGGCGGCCTGACCCGCGCCAACGGCGACCGCTTCCGCAAGACGCTGCTCTCGCAGGGCGGCAGCCAGGACGCGATGAAGCTGTTCGTCGACTTCACCGGGCACGCGCCGCAGATCGAGCCTCTGCTCGAAAAGCGCGGACTGGACGCGAAGGCGGAGTGAGGGCTTCCGAGCAGCAGGCAAGCCGCGTCGCCGCATTGCGGTGACGCGAATCTGTCGACGGGATGAGTGCGAGACGGTGAGCGCATTGCGCCCACTAGCCTCGACCAGGCCGAGCGCGGCCCTCGGCTCGGCTGCCCCTCGATGGCCGACGCTTGAATGGGAAAAGATTGACCGCGCCTCATGGCTGGGCGGGAGCAACTGTCCCCTCGAATCTCGCAGCGGCCTGCCTGTAGAGCGGAGCTTGCTCCGCTGGGGCCTTCCCCCACAAACCGAACGAAACGCAGCGGAGCAAGCTCCGCTCTACAGGTGGGATTCGGTTGGCGCTCCGCGATCACCAAGCACGCCGCCGCGATTCATTCTGTCCGCTCTGTACCACGCGCGGCAGGATCGAGGCTTTGTGGCGAATAGATCAGGATTTTTTTCGAACCGAAGCCCCATCCATGACGCGCACGGCAGCGGGCCGGCGGGCGGTGTCCGCGACTAGCGAGGCAGGACGCCGAGCGCCCGAGTCAGGGCAGGATGCCCTGATCGAGGGATAAGCGGGCGCCGCCCGCCGGACCGCTGCCCCTCCGGAGTCAGCGCCCTCCCCCTCTCGCCACTGATCAGGCAAAGAGCCACAACGCGCAAAAAAAGCCCGGCTTGCACCGGGCTTTTCTGACGTAGCTTCTCTTAAAAGCCCTAAAGCACTCAGGGCTTGGGCGGCGTCGCAATACGCAGCCCGTCACCCGCCGGCGTCACCGGATAGATCCGCCCGGTCTTCGGGTCCAGCACCTGGTTGTTACCAACCTGCACCGCGCCCGGCACCAGCCGGCCCTGCGCATCGATCACGCGCGTGGGCGTCGCCGGCGCAGTGGGCGTGACGCTGCTGGGCTGCGTGGGCCGCTGCGCATCCGTCGCAGGCCCCTTGGGGCTGACCGGCGGCGTGATCGCGCGCTGGCCCGCGTCCGAGCGCACCCCGGTGCTGCGCTGGGGAGACGTACCGGAGGCATCGCGCGCATTGGGAATCTGCACCGGCTGCGGCTGGTTGAGCTGCTGCGCCTGCGCCAGCGGCGCGGCGGCCAGGATCGGCAGCGCCGCGATCGACAGGATGACGGTCCGGTTGAGCATGACCGAACTCCTTTGTGTGAGTGTCCGGCCACGCTAGCGCGATGCCGCTGGCTGCGCGGTGAAGCCCGCTCCGCGCCCGCGGCGCGGTTCAGCCCGCCGCGGGCGCCTCGACCAGCGCGCGCACCCGGCGCGGCCGGCTCGGGAACGCATGGCGCACGATGCGCCAGGCCACCTGGCTGAACTGTTTGAACAGCGAGCCGGTGTTGTAGTGCTGCCCATAGCGCGCACAGATCTCGCGCACCTCGGCCGCCATCTCGCTGTAGCGGTTGGCCGGGATGTCGGGGAAGAAGTGATGCTCGATCTGGTGGCTCAGATCGCCGGTGAGCACGTCCACCAGCGCACCGCCGGAGATGTTGGACGACCCGCGCAGCTGGCGCAGGTACCAGTGGCCGCGGCTCTCGTTGCGCACGCAGTCCTTGGGGAAGGTCTCCGCATCGGCGGTGAAGTGACCGCAGAAGATCACCACGTAGGTCCAGATGCTGCGCAGCATGTTCGCCGCCAGATTGCCCAGCAGCACCGGCAGGAACCACGGCCCCGCCAGCGCCGGGAACAGCACGTAGTCCTTCAGCACCTGGCGGCCCATCTTGCGGCCGACCGGCGCGAACTGCGCGCGCAGCTGCCTGAAGCTCATCTTGCCCGCCAGCCAGCGGCCCAGGCGCAGGTCCTGGATCGCCACGCCCCACTCGAACAGCAGGCAGAACACCACCGCGATCGGCGGCTGCAGCAGGTAGAACGGCTTCCAGCGCTGCTCGGGGAAGATGCGCAGCAGCCCGTAGCCGATGTCGTCGTCCAGCCCGCGCACGTTGGTGTAGGTGTGGTGGCGGAAGTTGTGGGTCTTCTTCCAGTTCTCGCTGGTGGCCACGATGTCCCACTCGTAGCTGCGGCTGTGCAGCTGCGGATCGCCCATCCAGTCGTACTGGCCGTGGATCACGTTGTGGCCGACGGTCATGTTCTCCAGGATCTTGGACAGCGCCAGCAGCGCGGTGCCGAGCACGCACAGCGGCCACAGCAGCGCCGGCGCGAAGGCCCCGCCCACCGCGCCGGCGAACAGCGCGATGCGGCCCAGCGCGCCGCTCCAGCGCACCGCCGCGACCGCGCGGCGGATGTAGCGCGCATCGCGCGCGCCGAGCGTGGCCACGGTGCGGGCGCGCAGGGCGTCCAGCTCGGCGCCGAAGCGCTGCAGCTCGTCCTGGGACAGGGGGCGGTTGTGCTTGCTCATCAAAGGTCCAGCGTCAGGTCGGTGGCCGCGGCGCTGATGCACAGGCGCACGGTGGCGTCGGGCTCGCCCGAACGCGCATTGGTCTGGGTGTCGCGGGTGATGCCCTCGCGCCGGGTGCAGGCGCAGGTGTTGCAGATGCCCATGCGGCAGCCCGAGGCCGGGCGCAGGCCCTGCGCCTCCAGCGCCTCCAGCAGCGACGCATCGCGCGGCACGGTCAGCGTGCGCCCGCTGCGTGACAGGGTGAGAGCCACGCTGCCGCCCTCGCCCGGCAGCGCGCGCGGCGGGGTGAAGGCCTCGGCCTCGAACCGCACCACGCGCCCTTCCAGCCGCGCGCGCGCGCTCTGGACGAAGCCGTGCGGGCCGCAGGCGAACACCTGGCGATGGCCCAGCTCGGGCACCAGCGCGGCCAGGTCGGTGTCGTCGATGCGCGGCGCGGGGCCATCGGCCTGCCGGGTCAGCCGCAGGTGGACGCGCAGGCCGCGATGGCGCGCGGCCAGCGCGGCAAGCTCGTCGGCGAAGCAGACCTCGGCGCGGGTGCGCGCCCAGTAGACCAGGTCCAGCTCGACCGGCATGCCGGCCGCGTCCAGCTCGCGCAGCATCGCCATCAGCGGCGTGATGCCGCTGCCGGCGGCCAGGAACAGCCAGGGGCCGTGCACCGCGGCCGGCAGGGTCATGGTGCCGAAGGCCGCGCCCAGCGCGAACACCTCGCCGATGCGCGCGTGTCGGCACAGGTGCTGGCTGACCCGCCCGCCTTCGACCTCGCGCACGGTGACCTCGATCCGGTTGCCGGCGACCCGGCTGGGGCTGTAGCTGCGGGTGATCCGGGCGCCGTCCAGCTCCACGCCCAGGTTGATGTGCTGGCCGGCGCGCAGCCCGGCGAAATGGCGGTTGGTCTGCAGCACCAGCGTGACCGCGCCTTCGGCGGCCTGGCGGCGCTCGCGCAGGCGCGCCAGCGGGCGCTCCCAGCTCCACAGCGGGTGGACCCGGCTGGCCCAGAAGTCGAAGACCGCCGGCTCGACCAGGCGACGGGCGACGCGCTGGACCGGGGAGCTGGAACGAGGACGACGGATCGCATTCATGGCCATGCACTATACAGGCGTGAGAACGCATGTCTATACACTTGTATATTCACATGAGGGGCTATGATGGCGGCGCCCCGCACGGACCAGGATCCGCAGTGCCCGCTACCGAGTCCGCCGCCATCGACCCCAGCTCCGACGACGCCAGTAGCGGCCGCCGCGCCGCGATTTCGCGCCAGGACCTGCTGGCGGCCGCCCTGCGCCTGGTCGGCCCGCACCGCAGCCTGTCCTCGCTGAGCCTGCGCGAGGTCGCCCGCGAGGCCGGGATCGCGCCGAACAGCTTCTACCGCCAGTTCCGCGACATGGACGAGCTGGCCGTGGCCCTGATCGACCTGGCCGGCCGCTCGCTGCGCCAGATCATCGGCCAGGCCCGCCAGCGCGCGGCCTCGACCGACCGCAGCGTGATCCGCTTGTCGGTGGAGACTTTCATGGAGCAGTTACGCGCCGACGACAAGCTGCTGCACGTGATGCTGCGCGAGGGCATGGTCGGCTCGGACGCGTTCAAGGCGGCGGTCGAGCGCGAGCTGACCTATTTCGAGGACGAACTGCAGGTGGACCTGGTGCGCCTGGCGGCGTCCGAGGGCGCCACCCTGCACCAGCCGGCCCTGGTCTCCAAGGCGATCACCCGCCTGGTGTTCGCCGCCGGCGCCAGCGCCATGGACCTGCCGCGCGAACGCGATCCGGAGCTGATCGGCCAGCTTTCGACCATGCTGCGCATGATCCTGACCGGCTCGCGCGCGATGGCCAAGGGCGTGGGCGTCGATCGCTGACGCTTGCTCCCCGGGTCCGGCCAACAACGCGGAAGGAGAAGCGCGATGACGGCAGCGGCGGCAAATCCCAAGGTGGACGCATTCATGGCGCGGGCCGAGCGCTGGCGGGCCGAGTTCGAGGCGCTGCGCTCGATCCTGCGCCAGACGCCGCTGACCGAGGACCTGAAGTGGGGCCAGCCCTGCTATGCGCTGGGCAGGGCGAACGTCGTGCTGATGCACGGCTTCAAGGAGTATTGCGCCCTGCTGTTCATGAAGGGCGCCCTGATGCCGGACCCGGACGGCCTGCTGGTCCAGCAGACCGAGCACGTGCGATCGGCGCGGCAGATCCGCTTCACCGCCCTCGATCAGATCACAGGCAAGGCCGCGACGCTGAAGGCCTATGTCGAGGCGGCCATCGCGGTCGAACAGGCCGGGCTCAAGGTCGCCCCCAGGAAGACCGCCGACTTCCCCGTGGCGGACGAGTTCCGCTCACGGCTGGAGGAAGACGCGGCGCTAAGGGCCGCCTTCCAAGGCCTGACGCCGGGGCGCCAGCGCGGTTATCTGCTGCATTTCTCGTCGGCCAAGCAGTCCAAGACCCGCCAGGCGCGGGTCGAGAAAAGCCTTCCGCGGATCATGGCCGGCCTCGGTCTGGACGATTGATTCGCGCCTAGGGCAAGGCACGCGCGATCAGCAGCGCGAAGTCCGTTTGCGCCGGCAGCGTGCCCATCGCCAGTCCGTGCGCGCCGCCCAGGCGCGAGCGGCAGAACGGTTCGGCCACGGGGCTGCCCGTGCGCAGCAGCACGCCGGCCTGCAGCAGCAGCGCCAGGCGCTCGACCAGCAGGCGCGCGCCGGATTCGACCAGCGCGCGGCCGGCCAGCTGCGCGGCGACGAGGTCCAACTGGCGGTCGTAGTCATCGTTCGATCCACGCGCGGCGTTCAGCTCGTCCAGCAGCGCCTGCCCGCAGTCTGGCTCCCGGCCCAAGGCGCGCAGCACGTCCAGGCACTGGATGTTGCCGCTGCCTTCCCAGATGCCGTTGAGCGGCGATTGCCGGAACAGGCGCGGCAGGATCGATTCCTCGACATAGCCGGCCCCACCCAGGCACTCCTGCGCCTCGTTGACGAAGGCCGGCGCGCGGCGACAGACCCAATACTTGCCGATGGCGGTGGTCACGCGCGCCAGCGCGGCCTCGCGCGGGTCGTGCGCGGCGCGGTCGACCGCGCCAGCCACGCGCAGGGCCAGCGCCAGGGCGGCCTCCCATTCCAGGGCCAGGTCGGCCAGCACGTTGCGCATCAGCGCGTGCGCGGCCAGCGGCTGGCCGAAGCTGGTGCGATGGCGCGCGTGGTGCACCGCGTGGGCCAGGGCCATGCGCATCTCGGCGGTCGCGCCGAGCATGCAGTCCAGCCGGGTGAGCATGACCATCTGCAGGATGGTGGCCACGCCGCGCCCTTCCTCGCCGATGCGCCGCGCCCAGGCGCCGGTGAATTCGACCTCGCTGGACGCGTTGGCCCAGTCGCCCAGCTTGTCCTTGAGCCGCATCAGCCGGAAGGCGTTCTTCTCGCCATCGGGCAGGCGCCGCGGCATCAGGAAGCAGCTCAAGCCCCCCGGCGCCTGGGCCAGGACCAGCCAGCCGTCGGACATGGGCGCGGAGAAGAACCATTTGTGGCCGACCAGCGCGTACTCGCCCTCGCCCGCCAGCGGCGTGGCGCGCGTGGCATTGCTGCGCACGTCCGAGCCGCCCTGCTTCTCGGTCATGCCCATCCCCAAGGTGATGCCGGGCTTGTCGGCGATGGGGACATCGCGCGGGTCGTAATGCGGGGCGGCCGCCTTGTCGGCCCATTCGAGCAAGGCGGGCTCGCGCCGCAGTACCGGCACCGCGGCATGGGTCATGGTCAGCGGGCAACTTGTACCGGCCTCGGCCTGGTGATGCAGATAGCTGAGCGCGGCCCGGGCGACATGCGCGCCCGGCCGGGGCGTGTGCCAGGACAGCCCGGCGACGCCGCCGGCCTTGGCCGCGTGCAGCAGCTGGTGATAGGCGGGGTGGAATTCGACCAGATCGATGCGATGGCCAAAGCGGTCGTGCGTCTTCAGCCGCGGCTTGTCGCGGTTGGCGTCGAAGCCCAGGGCGTAAAGGTCGCCGCCCACCTGCGCGCCGTAGGCCTGCAGCGCAGCGGCGAAGCTGCCAGCGCCCTCACGCGTGCAGCCCTCGCGCAGCACCACGTCATCGGCCCAGAGATCGCGCGGTGCGAACTCCGGTGGCTGGTTGTCGACCGTGTGGGTCTCGAAGGCGGGCGTGGCGCGGTGTTCCATCATCGGTGTCCTCCCGCGTCGATTGTGCCGCAGCGACGGTCAGCCGCCCTGCTGCAGTGCGACGACCTTGACGTCGACGTCCTTGCAGGCCCCGTCGTTGCATACGCCGTTGATCCACACCTGCCCGCTGCCCAGCATCACGCCGTTCTGGTTCACCTGGAGCTCGCCATAGCGCTGGGCAGTGATCACCTGTGCAATGGCAGGCGTCAGGATCTGGTCGTACTGCGCGAGGAAATCCTGTGCGTTGTCGATGCGCCGCTTGCCATCGGCCAAGCGCGCCTCGAAGGGATAGCGCACCAGCGCCGCCACCGCGGGCCGGTCGTCCGCCTTGACCGCCGCCTGCAGCCGCTCCAGCACGCTGCGATAGGCCGCGTGGTCGCCCAGCACCCGATCGATGCGGGCATCGACCTCGGCGTCCTTGGCCGACGTTTCCTGCGTGGCGGGAGTCGCTGAGGCAGGCGGTGCTGAGGCCGGCGCGGATGCCAGTGGTGTCGTGGAGGCCGCGGGCGCTGAGGCAGCCGGTGCGTCGGCCTGCGGCGCCTCGGGTGCGCAGGCGGCCAGCGCAATCAGCAGCATGGGTCGCAGCGTTGTTTTCATGAGTCCTCCCGGGATCTGCTTGCCTGCAGGGTGCCGGTGCGGGTGTTGTGGTGGCGTAAGCCCGATGCGTCAGCTGCGGTTCGGGTTCGATCTCAGGTTCTGAGACGGCCCATCCCAACGTTGGCGGCCTGTGCACATCCCAATCCGCACCCTCCCGACCATGGCCCAAGCCTCAAACGACCTGATCGTCCTGCGTCCCGAAGGGCTGTACTGCCCGGCCGGCGATTTCCATATCGATCCCTGGCGGCCGGTGCCGCGTGCGGTGATCACGCACGGGCACGGCGACCACGCGCGCACCGGCATGGGCCGGTACTGGGCCACGCGCCAAAGCCTGCCGATCCTGCAGTGGCGGCTGGGCGAGCAGGACTACGCCATCCACGACTACGGCGAGGCCTTCCGGATCGGCGATGCGCGCCTGTCGCTGCACTCGGCCGGCCATGTGCTGGGCTCGGCGCAGGTGCGGGTGGAAATGGGCGACCGGGTCTGGGTCGCTTCGGGCGACTACAAGCGCCAGCCGGATCCGACCTGCGCGCCGTTCGAGGTGGTGCAGTGTGACACCTTCATCACCGAGGCGACCTTCGGCCTGCCCATCTACCGCTGGCCGGACACGCGCGAGGTCGCGCGCGAGATCGTCGCCTGGCGCCGACACTGCGCGCAGCGCGGCGAGGCGGCGATCCTGTACTGCTATGCGCTGGGCAAGGCGCAGCGGCTGCTGGCCGAGCTGCGCGACCTGGACGATCAGCCGGCGCTGTTGCACGGCGCGATCCAGGCCGGCGTGGAGGTCTATCGCGGCGCGGGCATCGCCATGCTCGACACCTTGCCGGTGTCGGAGACGGCCAAGGGCAGCGACTACGCCGGCCAGCTGATCCTGGCGCCGCCGTCGGCGGCGGGCAGCCCGTGGATCCGGCGCTTCCGCAAGGCGCAGCAGGGCTTCGCCTCGGGCTGGATGCGGGTGCGCGGCAACCGTCGTCGGCGCAATTACGATCGCGGCTTCGTGGTCTCCGACCACGCCGATTGGCCGGATCTGCTGCGCACCGTGCGCGAGACCGGTGCGCGTCGGGTGATCGCCACGCACGGCAATACCGACGCCATCATCCGCGCGATGAACGAGGCCGGTATCGCGGCCGAGGCCTTCCGCACCGATTACGGGAGCGAGGAGTGAAGCGGGCCGTGTGGTCGGCTTCGCGCGCTTGCCTTGCTGCCTGCGCAGGCGCGTTCTCGTCCTCATCGCGCTGCTGTGCCGTGGGAGTGAAAGCGAAGTCCCTGGATTCCCGCGTGCGGGGGAATGACGTTAGGAATGGGAGTTCGGCATGAAGCGTTTTGCCGAGCTGTACAAGGCGCTGGACGAGAGCACCGCCACGCTGGACAAGCGCGCGGCGCTGATCGCCTACTTCCGCGATGCGCCGCCGCGCGATGCAGTGTGGGCGCTGTATCTGCTGGCCGGCGGCAAGATCACCGGCCCGCGGCAGAAGATCGCCGGCACCGGTGAGCTGCGTGCGTGGATCGCGCAGGAGTCGGCCACGCCGGACTGGCTGGTGGACGACAGCTACGACCATGTCGGCGATCTCGCCGAGACCCTGGCGCTGCTGCTGGACGACCCGGCCGCCCCGCCGCCGGACGTGGGCCTGGCCGAATGGATCGAGGAACGCCTGCTGCCGGTGGCCAACCAGGACGAAGCCGTGCGCCGCGCGGTCATCGTCGAGGCCTGGCATGCCCTGCCCTATGCGCAGCGGCTGGTGTTCAACAAGCTGCTGACCGGCGCGCTGCGCGTGGGCGTCTCGCAGCGGCTGGTGCAGCAGGCGCTGGCCGAGATGAGCGGCATCGACATCGCACGCATCGCCCAGCGCATGCTCGGGACCTGGGCGCCGACGCCGCAGTTCCTGCAGGATCTGCTCTCCGAGGAGGAGCTTCCCGGCGATCGCCAGCAGCCCTATCCGTTCTTCCTCGCCTCGCCGCTGGAGGCCGAGGTGCAGTCGCTGGGCGAGATCGGCGACTGGCGCCTGGAATGGAAGTGGGACGGCATCCGCCTGCAGCTGATCCGCCGCCACGGCGAGGTGGCGCTGTGGTCGCGCGGCGAGGAGCGCCTGGACGGGCGCTTTCCGGAGATCGAGGCGGCCGCGGCCACGCTGCCGCGCGACTGCGTGATCGATGGCGAGCTGCTGGCCTGGCGCGCCGGCGAGGACGCGCCCATGCCGTTCACCGCACTGCAGACGCGCATCCAGCGCCGCAAGCCCGGCGCCAAGACGCTGGCCGACACGCCCGCGCGCGTGCAGGCCTACGACCTGCTGGAACTGGACGGCGAGGACCTGCGCGAGCAGCCGCTGGACCAGCGCCGCGCCCTGCTGGAACAGCTGCTGGCCGCGCACGGGGATCCGCGCATCGTCCTGTCCCCACAGGTCCACGCCGCCGACTGGGAAGCGGCCGCGCAGCTGCGCGAGGATTCGCGCACCCGCGGCGTGGAAGGGCTGATGCTCAAGCGCGGCAGTTCCGCCTACCAGGGCGGCCGCCGGCGCGGCGACTGGTGGAAGTGGAAGATCGATCCGCTGACCATCGATGCGGTGCTGCTCTACGCCCAGGCCGGCCACGGCCGGCGCAGCACGCTGTACACCGACTACACCTTCGGCCTGTGGGATGGCGACACGCTGGTGCCGGTGGCCAAGGCGTATTCGGGGCTGGACGATGCGGAGATCCTCAAGCTGGACAGCTGGATCCGCGCCCACACCACCGAGCGCTTCGGGCCGGTGCGCGCGGTCACGCCGCACCATGTGTTCGAGCTGGGCTTCGAGGCGGTCAACCTGAGCAAGCGGCACAAGTCCGGCGTGGCCACGCGCTTCCCGCGCATCCTGCGCTGGCGCCACGACAAGCCGATGGCGCAGGCCGACCGGCTGGAAGACCTCAAGGCGCTGGCGCGGTGACGCCCCGCAAGACCGCGGCGACCGGCAGCCCCGCCAAGGCGCAGCCGAAAGCGGCGCGCCCGCCACGCGCACGCGCCTTCGACGCGCCGCTGCAGGCCTGGCTGGGCACGCGCGGCTGGAAGCCGCTGCCGTTCCAGCGCGAGGTCTGGCAGCACTACCTGGCCGGCCGCTCCGGCCTGCTGCACACCCCGACCGGCAGCGGCAAGACCCTGGCCGCCTTCGGCGGCCCATTGCTCGAAGCCCTGCGAGAAGCCGCCTTGCGCCCGTCTCCCCCCGGGAGAGGAGTTGGGGTGAGGGTGCGTCCGAACACAAGAAGCGCAACCGCACAGGATCTGCCTGCTGGACTGGCGCTCCAGGCAGCGGCGGCGCCCAAGGGCTCTTCTTCCGACAGCGAGGGCGCGAAGCCCGCCCCGTCTCCCGGAAAGAAGCACAACCGCGTCCGCCCCCTGCAGGTGCTGTGGATCACCCCGCTCAAGGCGCTCGCCGCCGACACCACGCGCGCGCTGGGCGAGGCCATCGCCGGCGTCGGCCTGGACTGGCAGGTCGGCCAGCGCACCGGCGACGCCAGCGCGCGCGACAAGCGCCTGGCGCGCGCCGGCAAGCTGGACGTGCTGGTGACCACGCCCGAGTCGCTGGCCCTGCTGCTGTCCTATCCCGACACCGCGCCCCAGCTGCGCCAGATCCGCGCGGTCATCGTCGACGAATGGCACGAGCTGCTGCCCAACAAGCGCGGCGTGCTGCTGCAGCTGGCGCTGGCCCGCCTGCGGTCGCTTTCGCCGCGCATGAGGACCTGGGGACTGTCGGCGACGCTGGGGAATCTGGAGGAGGCTGCGGGCGCGCTGATGCCGGTGATGGAAGGGAGCCCGGAGGCCAAGGAACAAGGGCCAGAAAAAGCGCTCGCCGCGAACGTGACGGCCACCGAGCAGGCCAATGCGCCTGCTTCATCCGCTGGCCCCGGGCCTCTGGCCCCTGACCCCGCCTTCGCCCTCGTCGCCGGCGTCCGCCCCCGCACCCTGGTGATCGACACCCTGCGGCCGAAGGCCGGCGAGCGCTTCCCGTGGTCGGGCCACCTGGGGCTGGCGCAGCTGGCGCGCGTGCTGGACAAGCTGATGTCGGTGCGCACCAGCCTGGTGTTCACCAATACCCGCGCGCAGGCCGAGCTGTGGCACCAGGCGCTGGCCTCGGTCTGGCCCGAGGCGCTGGAGACCTTGGCGCTGCACCACGGCTCGCTCGACCCCAAGCTGCGCGCGCAGGCCGAGGCCGGCCTGCGCGCCGGCGCGCTGCGCTGCGTGGTGGCCACTTCGAGTCTGGACCTGGGCGTGGACTTCCCGGCGGTGGACCAGGTGCTGCAGGTCGGCAGCCCCAAGGGCATCGCGCGCCTGCTGCAGCGCGCCGGCCGCGCGCGCCATCGCCCCGGCGAAGCCGGCCATGTGGTGTGCGTACCCACGCACGCGCTGGAGCTGGTCGAATACGCCGCCGCGCGCCAGGCCATCGCCCGCAACGCGATCGAGCCGCGCCACGCCCCGCGCCTGTCGCTGGACGTGCTGGCCCAGCACTGCGTCACCCTGGCGCTGGGCGGCGGTTTCGAGGCGGACGTGCTGCTGGCCGAGGTGCGCACCACCCAGGCCTTCGCCGCGCTGGACCAGGTCACCTGGCGCGCGGTGCTGGACTTCATCGAACGCGGCGGCAGCGCGCTGGACCGCTACCCGGATTTCCACAAGGTGGTGCGCGACGAGGACGGCGTCTACCGCGTGCACGACCGCAAGGTCGCCCTGCGCCACCGGCTGTCCATCGGCACCATCACCAGCGACGGCGCGGTGCAGGTGAAGTTCCTGCGCGGCGGCGGGCTGGGCTCGATCGAGGAACAGTTCGTCGGCCGCCTGCGGCGCGGCGACCGCTTCCAGTTCGCCGGCCGCACGCTGGAACTGGTGCGCCTGGAGGACATGACCGCCTACGTGCGCGTGGCCAAGCGCGGCGACGGCACCGTGCCCAAGTGGATGGGCGGGCGCATGCCGCTGTCCTCCGAGCTGGGGCACGAGGTCGAGGCCGTCTTCGGCGGCGACCACAGCGCGCCCGAGTTGCGCGCGATCGCCCCGCTGCTGTCCCTGCAGGCGCGCCTGTCCGCCCTGCCCGCGCCGGGCAGCCTGCTGTGCGAGCGGGTCAAGGCGCGCGATGGCCTGCACGTGTTCCTGTATCCCTTCGCCGGCCGCCAGGTGCACGAGGGCCTGGCCGCGCTGCTGGCGCTGCGCTGGGGCCGGCTGCACGCCAACACCTTCGCCTTCGCCGCCAACGACTACGGGCTGGTGCTCTCGCCCGCCAATGCGGTCGAACTGGGCGAGGACACGCTGCGCGCCCTGCTCGCGCCCGAGCGCCTGCTGGAGGACCTCACCGCCAGCCTCAACCTGGGCGAACTGGCGCGCCGCCAGTTCCGCGAGATCGCACGCGTGGCCGGCCTGCTGCCGCCGTCCCTGCCCGGCAAGACGCCGCGCAGCATGCGCCAGCTGCAGGCCTCCAGCGGGCTGCTGTTCGACGTGCTGACCCGCCACGACCCCGACCACCTGCTGCTGCACCAGGCCCAGCGCGAGCTGTTCAGCGGCGTGCTGGAACTGGACCGCCTCACCGACACCCTGCACGATTGCGCCCGGCGCGGGCTGCGGCTGTGCGCCCCGGCCAGCCTGACGCCGCTGTCCTTCCCGCTGTGGGCCGAGAGCCTGCGCGGGCAGCTCAGCACCGAGGACTGGAGTACGCGCGTGCAGCGCGCCGCGCAGCAGCTGGAACGCAAGCATGGCCGTTGAGCTGGACCTGACGCTGGCCGGTGAACCGATGCGCGCCCTGGGCGACCGGGCGCTGTACTGGCCCGCGCGCCGGCGCCTGCTGATCGCCGACCTGCACCTGGGCAAGGGCGACATCTTCCGCCGCGCCGGCATCGCCCTGCCCAGCGGCGGGACCCGCCACGACCTGGCCCGGCTGGCGGCGCTGGTCGAACACACCGGCGCGCACGAACTGTGGGTGCTGGGCGACGTGCTGCACGGCCCGGCACCGCAGGCGAGCTGGCGCGCGCATGTGGACCGGTGGCGGCGCCAGCACCATCACCTGCGCGTGATCGCGCTGGCCGGCAACCACGACCGCGACCTGGACGCCGCCGCCGACCTGGGCTTCGAGGTGTTTCCGGACAGCGTCGAGGACGGGCCGTTCGTGCTGCGCCACCACCCTCAGCCCGACCCGCAGCGGCACGTGCTGTGCGGCCATCTGCATCCGGTGTTCAAGGCGCCGGGCACCACCGTGCGCTGGCCGGCGTTCCTGCTGCGCCAGGAGATGACGGTGCTGCCGGCGTTCTCGCAGTTCACCGCCGGCGTGGTGCCGGACCTGGCCCCGGGCGAGCGGCTGATCGCCTGCGTCGAGGGCCAGGCGATCGCGCTGCCGCCGGCCTGACCGGCGACGCCAGCGTTTAGATGTTGTCCTGCGGCTCCAGGCGCGGGGTGATCGCGTCCTGGCGCGGCAGGCGGCGGCCGGCGCGGCGGTCGGCCTTCCAGCACAGCCAGCCGGCCACGAAGAAGGCACTGGCGGCCAGCGCCAGCTTGACCGGGTGGTGCGCCACCAGCGGCGAGACCACGCCGGCGACCAGCGCGCTGACCATCAGCTGCACGAAGGCCTGCAGCGAGGACGCCAGCCCACGCTGATGCGGATACAGGTCCAGCACCGCCAGCGCCAGGATCGGGAACACCAGGCCCATGCCGGTGCCGGCCACGAAGATCGGCAGCACCGCCCATGGCACCTCCAGGCGCGGCGCCAGCAGCGCGTAGACGATGCTGGCCAAGCCGGACACGCCGCAGCAGATGAAGCCCAGCCGCGCCTGGGTGGCCGGCTTCATCCTGCCGGCCATGCGCCCGGACAGCCACGCGCCCAGGGTCATGCCGCCGATGGTGGGCAGGAACAGCCAGGCGAACTCCTGCTCGGTCTTGCCCAGCAGTTCGAGCACGAACACCGGCGCCGAGGCGATGTAGAGGAAGACCCCGCCGAAGGCCAGCGCGCCGGACGCGGCCAGCCGCTGGAAGCGCCGGTCCAGGCCGATCGAGGCATAGCGCCGCGCCAGCCCGCGCGGCGACAGCGGCGTGCGCGCGTCCACGGGCAGGGTCTCGGGCAGCCAGGCCGCGGTGGCCAGCAACAGCAGCAGGCCGAAGACCATCAGGAACCAGAAGATCATCGGCCAGCCCTGGCCGGTGCCCAGGATCCAGCCGCCCATGATCGGCGCGATGGCCGGGGCGATGCCGAAGATCATCGACACCTGACTCATCAGCTTCTGCGCCAGCGGGCCGGCGTAGAGGTCGCGGATCACCGCGCGGCCGACAATCATGCCGGCGCCCGCCGAGAAGCCCTGCAGCGCGCGGAACAGCAGCAGCGTGCCCAGATCGCGCGACAGCGCGCAACCGGCCGAGGCGGCCACGAACACGCACAGGCCGGCCAGGATCACCCGCCGCCGGCCGAACGCGTCGGACAGCGCGCCATGGGCCAGGCTCATCACGCCGTAGGCCAGCAGATAGACGCTGACGGTCTGCTGCACCGCCGTCTGGTCCACCCCCAGGCGCTGGGCCAGCTGCGGGAAGGCCGGGAAGATGGTGTCGATGGAGAACGGGCCGAACATCGCCAGCCCCGCCAGCAGCAGGGCGAGACGGCGGGTCGAGGTGGCGGGCAACGGCATGCGGGGGTCCGGGGAAGCGGGAGCCTGCCGTGCGGACGGCACGGCGGGCGCGCGCCGCGCGCGGGGCGCGGCGTGGCGGGGAAGGAAGGTGGGTTGCCGCCCATGATAGGCGCTGCGCGCAGCGTCTTGCCGCGCGGCACTGAACAGGGCCTCGCACGGTTCGTGGCGTCCCCGGCGATACGCGCCCCTGCCCGGCCCGTATAATCGCCGGGGCAACACAGGTGGGAGAAGCGGCGCGGGGCCATGCCAGGCCCGCACCGCTGCCGAAGGCGCAACGCCCGTAATCGCTCAGGCCCGATACCACCGCAGGCAGCACACACTCTGGAGAGACCGGCCGCCCGCGAGGGTCGGCGCCGGCGCCGAAGGGGCACGAGGCGCAGTCCAGCGCGCCTCCAAACTCTCAGGCAGAAGGACAGAGGGGCGCGAGAGGATGCTTCCATCCGCTCGTCGTTCCCGCGCAAGCGGGAACCCGGCGACGTTGCCCGCGGCCAGGCCGAAGGCAGGCGCCGGATCTCCGCTTCGCGCGGGGTGACGCAGCCGGGAGGGAACGTCCGTTCCATCCCGCGTGCCCCCTTCTTCGGATGCCCTGCCATGTCCCAGCCCTCCCCGTCCCTGCGCGACCTCGAACACCACGCCGCGTTCGTCGAACGCCATATCGGCCCCAACGACACCGAGATCGCGCAGATGCTCGAGGCGGTCGGCCACCCCAGCCTGGACGCGATGACCGACGCCATCGTCCCGGGCAAGATCAAGTCGCCCGCCGCCCTGGCCCTGCCCGAGGCGATCACCGAAGAGGAGGCGCTGGCCAAGATCCGCGCCATCGCGCAGAAGAACCAGGTGTTCAAGAGCTTCATCGGCCAGGGCTACTACGGCACCCACACACCCAAGGTGATCCTTCGCAACATCCTGGAAAACCCCGCCTGGTACACCGCCTACACGCCCTACCAGGCCGAGATCTCGCAGGGCCGCATGGAAGCGCTGATCAACTTCCAGACCCTGTGCGCCGACCTGACCGGCATGGAAATCGCCAACGCCTCGCTGCTGGACGAGGCCACGGCCGCCGCCGAGGCGATGACCCTGGCCAAGCGTTCGGCCAAGTCCAAGTCCAATGTCTTCTTCGTCCATGACGCGGTGCATCCGCAGACCCTGGAGCTGCTGCGCACGCGCGCCGAGCCGCTGGGCATCGTGCTGGAGCTGGGCACCCCGGCGCAGGCGATGGAGGCCGATGCCTTCGGCGTGCTGCTGCAGTACCCGGACACCTTCGGCCAGCTCTCGTTCGACACCCTCGCTGGCTACCAGGCGCTGACCGACGCGGTGCATGCGCGCCAGGGCCTGGTGGCCGTGGCCACCGACCTGCTGGCGCTGACCCTGATCGCCGCGCCCGGCGAATGGGGCGCGGACATCGTGGTCGGCAATTCGCAGCGCTTCGGCGTGCCGTTCGGCTTCGGCGGCCCGCATGCGGCATTCATGGCCTGCCGCGATGCCTTCAAGCGCTCGATGCCCGGCCGCCTGATCGGCGTGTCGATCGATGCCGAGGGCAACCCGGCCTACCGCCTGACCCTGCAGACCCGCGAGCAGCACATCCGCCGCGAGAAGGCCACCTCCAACATCTGCACCGCGCAGGTGCTGCTGGCGGTGATGGCCTCGATGTACGCGGTCTACCACGGCCCCGAGGGCCTGACCCGCATCGCCCGCCGCACCCATCGCCTGGCGGCGATCCTGGCCGCCGCGCTGCGCGGCGCGGGCGTGCAGGTCGGCGAGCACTTCTTCGACACCCTGCACGTCAAGGCCGTCGATGCCGACGCGCTGCACGCCCGTGCGCTGCAGGCCGGCATCAACCTGCGCGTGATCGACAGCGAGGCGCTGGGCATCAGCCTGGACGAGACCACCACCCGCGCCGACATCGTCGCCCTGGGCAGGCTGTTCGGCGTGGAGATCGACGTGGACGCGCTGGACGCGGCCAGCGCCGATGCGCTGCCGCAGGGCCTGGTGCGTACCAGCGCGTTCCTGCAGCACCCGGTATTCAACACCCACCACAGCGAGCACGAGCTGCTGCGCTACATGCGCGCCCTGGCCGACAAGGACCTGGCGATGGATCGCACCATGATCCCGCTGGGCAGCTGCACCATGAAGCTCAACGCCACCGCCGAGATGATCCCGGTGACCTGGCCCGAGTTCTCCGCGATCCATCCGCTGGCCCCGGCCGCGCAGTGGGCCGGCTACCGCCAGCTGATCGACGAGCTGGAGGCCATGCTGGTCGAGTGCACCGGCTACGACACGGTCAGCCTGCAGCCCAACTCCGGCGCGCAGGGCGAGTACGCCGGCCTGCTGGCGATCCGCGCCTACCACCGCGCGCGCGGCGAGGGCCATCGCGACATCTGTCTGATCCCCGAGTCGGCGCATGGCACCAATCCGGCCTCGGCGCAGATGTGCGGCATGAAGGTCGTGGTCACCAAGTGCGATGCCAACGGCAACGTCGATGTCGAGGACATCCGCGTGCAGGCCGAGAAGTATTCCGACCGCCTGGCCGCGCTGATGATCACCTACCCGTCCACGCATGGCGTGTTCGAGGAAGACATCGTGGCCATCTGCGAGGCCGTGCACGCGCACGGCGGCCAGGTCTACACCGACGGCGCCAACATGAACGCCCTGGTCGGCGTGGCCAAGCCGGGCAAGTGGGGCTCGGACGTGAGCCACCTCAACCTGCACAAGACCTTCTGCATCCCCCACGGCGGCGGCGGCCCGGGCGTGGGGCCGTGCGCGGTCAAGTCGCACCTGGCCCCGTTCCTGCCGCGCACGCTGGGCGGACAGGGCGAGGTGGGCATGGTCTCGGCGGCCAGCTTCGGCTCGGCCTCGATCCTGCCGATCAGCTGGATGTACATCACCATGATGGGCAGTGCCGGGCTGCGCAAGGCGACCCAGGTGGCGCTGCTCAACGCCAACTACATCGCCAAGCGCCTGGCGCCGCACTACAAGACGCTCTACACCGGCCGTAACGGCCTGGTCGCGCACGAGTGCATCCTCGATGTGCGTCCGCTGGAGAAGACCACCGGCATCAGCGCCGAGGACATCGCCAAGCGCCTGATCGACTTCGGCTTCCACGCCCCGACCCTGAGCTTCCCGGTGGCCGGCACGCTGATGGTCGAGCCGACCGAGAGCGAATCCCAGCACGAGCTGGACCGCTTCATCGACGCGATGATCCAGATCCGCGAGGAGATCCGCGCGGTCGAGGACGGGCGCCTGGAACGCGAGGACAACCCGCTCAAGCACGCCCCGCACACCGCCGTGCAGGTCTCCGGCAGCGAGTGGACCCACGCCTACCCGCGCGAACTGGCGGCGTTTCCGCTGCCCTCGCTGCGCCAGGCCAAGTACTGGCCGCCGGTGGCGCGCGTGGACAACGTCTACGGCGACAAGCACATCATGTGCGCCTGCATCCCGGTCGATGCCTACAAGGAAGACGCCGAGGCCTGATCGCAGGCCCCGGTCGCGGCAGCGAAAAGCCCCGCCTTCCCGGCGGGGCTTTTCGTTTGCGACGTCATTCTGGCGCTGGCTCGGCCGCCGAACGACGCCTGGACCTCATGGGCGCGCGGTCACCGCCGCCAGCGCATCGCGCAGCTTGGCCGCGGTCACCGGCTTGACCAGGTGGTGGTCAAAGCCGGCCTGGCGGGTCAGCTCGCGGTCTTCGCGCGTGCCCCAGCCGGTCAGCGCCACGATGCGCAGGTCGGCGCCGTCGGGCCGCGCGCGCAGGCGGCGGCACACTTCGTGCCCGTCCATGCCGGGCATGCCGATGTCGGTGATGACCACGTCCGGCCTGGCCTGCTCGGCCGCGGCCAGGCCGTCGGGGCCGTTGTAGCGGGTGGTCACCTGGTGGCCGAGCAGCGCGAGCACCATCGAGATCGAATCGGCCGCGTCGCGGTTGTCGTCGATCAGCAGCAGCTGCAGCGCACCGTCGCGGGCCGGCTTGTCCTCGGTCCCGGGCGCGAGGACCGGCGCCGGCGCATCCAGCGGCAGGCGCACGATGAAGGTGCTGCCCTGGCCCAGGCCGTCGCTGTGCGCCTCGAGGGTGCCGTCGTGACGGCCGACTAGTTCGCGCGCCAGGGCGATGCCCACGCCCAGTCCGCCGAAGGACGCGTGCCGGTTGTCGTCGACCTGGGCGAAGAGTTCGAAGATGTGCTGCAGCTTGTGCGGCTCGATGCCGATGCCCGTATCGCGCACCTCGGCCACCGCCTGGCCGTCCTGCTCGCTCACGCGCAGCCGCACCTCGCCACCCGGATGGCTGAACTTGGCCGCGTTGCTGAGCAGGTTGCCCAGCACCTGCGCCATGCGCGTGGCATCGGCCCGCACCCAGACCGGGGCCTGCGGCAGGACCAGCTCCAGGCGGACGTCGCGTTCCAGGTAATGGGCGCGGAAGGCCTCGGCCACGTGCGCGGCCAGCTGGCCCAGATCGCGGCGCTCCCTGCGCAGCACCACCTTGCCCAGGGCGATGCGGTTGATGTCCAGCAGGTCGTCCAGCAGCTGGCTCATCTGCACGATCTGGCGCTCCATCATCGGCGCGGCCGGATGCATGGCCACGCCGTGGCTGCCCAGCTTCATCGCCTGCAGGCCGCTGGTGATGGTCGCCAGCGGATTGCGCAGTTCGTGCGCGAGCATGGCGATGAATTCGGTCTTGCGCCGACCGTCCTCGCGCAGCGCATCCTCCATCCGCTTGCGGTCGGAGATGTCGTTGAACAGCACCGCCACCTGCTGCCGCGCCGGGTCGCCGAAGCGGAAGGCATAGACGTCGTAGTGGAAGCCCAGCTGCGCGGCCGACTGTTCGAAGCGCTCGGGCACGCCGCTGCGAGCGATGCGCCCATAGGTCTGGAACCAGTCGGC
This sequence comes from Pseudoxanthomonas sp. X-1, assembly GCF_020042665.1. NCBI lineage: Bacteria > Pseudomonadati > Pseudomonadota > Gammaproteobacteria > Lysobacterales > Lysobacteraceae > Pseudoxanthomonas > Pseudoxanthomonas sp. X-1. Next base: position 2,008,616 of record NZ_CP083376.1, on the reverse strand, counting down.
CTCATGCGCCGGCGCGATCTCGCGCATGCGCCGGCCCGGTGCATCCTGGATACCGGTCTGCCGCGCGAAGGCGGCGTTGACCTCGAGAAACCGGTAGTCCTGCGGCTGGCCCTCCGCGTCGAAGATCATCTCGATCACGCAGAAGCCGGCGTCGATCGAGTCGAACAGCGACCGGTACTTCTCGGCCGCCTCGCGCGCGCGGCGCCGCAGCGAGTTGCGCCCGGTGACATCGTCCAGCACGCCGACCAGCTGGCTCGGCCGTCCCTGCGCATCGCGGGCGGCCACGCGCGCGCGATCGCGCAACCAGCGCTCGTCGCCGCCGGGCAGGCGCACGCGATACTCGATGTCCAACGGCGCGTCGCCTGCGAGGAAGGCGTCGTACTCGCGGCACGCGCCTTCCACGTCGACATCGACCAGCGCCAGCCACCAGCCGTGCTCGGAGGCCTTCAGTCCCAGCAGCGCGCGCGCGTCGTCATCATCGGGCGCGCGGCGCTCCGACGCCGGCAGCGCCGGCGCCTGGTAGAGCACGCCTTCGGTGCGCTGCGCGCCCGGACCGGCGCTCTCGAACGCCTCCGGCAGCGGCGCCCCGTCGGGCCCCGGCGTGGTGTACGGCATCGCATATCCCCTTGGTCTGTCCCGCAGGCTAGCGACTGCACATGCGCTGATGTGTGAACGGAGTTGCGGTCCACGAAGCCTGAATCGGCGCGCTTAGGTGCAGCTCGCGTCCATGTCCGGGCTGCTCAGCGGTGCTAACCGTCTCGCAGTCGCACGGACATGGAACCTCTTCGCGTCTGGCGCTTTCGCGCGAGCGCTACTGATACCGCCTTTGCAGGAACGGCAGGCGAGCGGGAACGCGGGCGCTAGCGAGACTTTCCGCCGCTCGACTTTTTGGCGCTCTTGGTCGTCCTTTTCGTGGCTTTCCCTGCCGTCTTCTTCGCGGCCTTCTTCGCGCCCCTGCTGGTCGTCTTCTTCGCGGCTTTCTTCGTCGCTTTCTTCGCGGCTTTCTTGGCCGTTTTCTTGGTCGCTTTCTTGGCCGCCTTCTTTGCCGTCTTCTTGGTGGCCTTTTTCGTGGCCTTCTTGGCCGTCTTCTTGGCGGCGTGGCCGCGGCCCGCCGCCAGATCCTGGCCAGCCTTGCGCTTCACCTTGCTGGAGGCGCGCTTGCCGGGCCTGGCCGCGACGCCATCGCGGCGCGCTCGCGACAGGCCGATCGCGATGGCCTGCTTCCGGCTCTTGGCCGGCCCTTCGCCGGCCTGGAGTTCCTCGATCTCCTCGCGCACGTACTCGCCGGCCTGCGTGCTGCTGGACTTGCCGGCGCGCTTGTCGTCCTGCGCGGCCTTGTGTGCGGTCTTCTTGCTGGGCATGGAAGGCTCCCGATGCGTCAGAAGGCCTACCTATAGTGCGGCGCGCGTCAACACCGCGTGGGTATCGGCCGGCACCACGTCCCGACAGGACCAAGGTCGAGCAGGAAAGCGGCGCCCTCCGTGCTAGGGTCCGTGCCCATCATCGCGACGGGGTATACGAGCAATGCGGAATCTGCACATCAAGCGCGGGGCGCTGGTGCGGCGCGTCGGCGTCCTGGGGCTGGCGGGCCTGCTGGCGGCGCTGCCGCCGCTGGGCCATGCCGCGCAGCGGCTGACGCCGGAACAGCAGCAGGCCTTCGATGCGGTCGACCCCTTCATCGGCAGCGGCGGCGAGGGGCATACCTTCCCCGGCGCCACCCTGCCCTTCGGCATGGTGCAGCTCTCGCCCGACACCCAGATCAAGTCGCGCAAGGACGGCTATGGCTGGGCGGCCGGCTACCGCCACAGCGACAGCACCATCGTGGGCTTCTCGCATACGCATTTCTCCGGCTCCGGGCATTCGGACCTGGGCGATTTCCTGCTGATGCCGGCCACCGGCGAGGTCAAGCTGGAGCGCGGCGAGATCGACAAGCCCGGCAGCGGCTTCACCTCGCGCTTCCGCCATCAGACCGAGACCGCCCAGCCTGGCTACTACGCGGTGACCCTGGACGATGCCGGGGTGCGCGCCGAGCTGACCGCCACCGCGCGCGTGGGCGTGCACCGCTACACCTTTCCCAAGGGCAAGCCCGGGCACGTGATCCTGGACATGCGCACCAGCATGTACGACTACCCCGGCAAGGTGCTGTGGTCGCGCGTGCGGCTGCGCGCGGACGGCACGGTCACCGGCTTCCGCGAGACGCGCGGCTGGGCGCCCGGCCGCCAGCTGTACTTCGCCATGCGGTTTTCCAGGCCCCTGACCGGCCACACGCTCAACGACACCGAGCAGGACGTGATCTACAAGGGCTTCGCCCCGCCGGCCGACAAGGATCCGGGCCAGCGCGCGCAGATCGAAGGCCGCCAGCTGGTCGCCAGCTTCGATGTCGGCGATGCGGGCGGCCCGCTGCTGGTGAAACTGGCGATCTCGCCGGTCAGCGAGGACAACGCCATCGCCAACCTGGATGCCGAGGTGCCGGGCTGGGACTTCGACGGCGTGCGCGACGCGGCCCGGCAGACCTGGGCCACCGCGCTGGCCGCGGTGCAGGCGCAGGGCACGCCGGTCCAGCGCACGCAGTTCTATACCGCGCTGTACCACACCTTCCTGGGGCCAACGCTGTTCATGGACGTCGATGGCCGCTACCGCGGACCGGACAACGCCGTGCACCAGGCCAAGGGCTGGACCAACTACTCCACCTTCTCGCTGTGGGACACCTACCGCGCGCTGCATCCGCTGCTGACCATCGTCCAGCCCGCCCAGCACACCAACGACATCGTCAACTCGCTGCTGGCCGCGCGGCGCGAGAGCCCGTACGGGATCCTGCCGATCTGGGCGTTCAACGGCCTGGAGACCTGGTGCATGATCGGTTACCACGCCGTGCCGGTGATCGCCGACGCCTACATGAAGGGCATCCGCGGCTACGACACGCGCCAGGCGCTGGACGCGATGGTCGCCAGCGCGAACTACGGCCCCTACGACGGCATCGCCCAGTACCGCGAGCTGGGCTATGTGCCGATCGACGAGGAAGGCGAAGCGGCCTCGAAGACCCTCGAATACGCCTTCGACGACTGGACCATCGCGCAGGTCGCACGCGACATGGGCGACGCCTCCATCACCGCCGAGTTCGACAAGCGCGCGGGCAACTGGAAGCACGCCTACGACCCCGCCACCGGCTTCATGCGCGCGCGCAAGCGCGACGGGGCGTTCCGCGAGCCGTTCGATCCCACCGCCAGCGGCTACGGCACCGACTACACCGAAGGCAACGCCTGGCAGTACTCGTGGTACGTGCCCCAGGACGTAGCCGGGCTGGTCAAGGCGCACGGCAGCGCCGATGCGCTGCTGGGCAAGCTGGATGCGGCCTTCGATGCGAAGGTGGACCCCAAGGTGTTCGAACACATGGAGGACATCACCGGCCTGATCGGCTGGTACGCGCACGGCAACGAACCCGGCCACCACGTGGCCTATCTCTATGCCTACGCCGGCCAGCCCTGGCGCACGCAGCAGCGGCTGAAGCAGATCATGGACACCCAGTACAAGGCCACACCCGACGGGCTGGCCGGCAACGACGATCTGGGCCAGATGTCGGCCTGGTACGTGTTCACCGCGCTGGGCTTCTACCCGGTCACGCCGGGCAGCAATCAGTACATCATCGGCCGGCCCTTCCTGCCGCGCGCCACGCTCAACCTGGAAGGCGGCAAGCGCTTCACCGTGATCGCCGACGGACTGGATGCCGCACACACGTACGTCGGCAGCGTGCGCTTGAACGGCAAGCCGCTCGATCGCGCCTACCTCACCCACGCCGAGCTCATGGCCGGCGGCGAACTGCGCTTCACCATGCAGGCCCAGCCGAACACGACCTGGGCCACCGACCTGGGCAAGCTGCCCTACTCGATGTCCTCGCAGTAAGTCCCCCAGGTCGAGGCAAGACGAAGGGCGGGTCGCAGGACCCGCCCTTCGTCGTTGTGAACGGCCTCAAGCGCCGTGCGGATGACCGGGCGCCAGTGGTTCGTCGACGGCGGGGTCGCCCTCTTCCTGGCCGTCATGCCGCGACGGTGCGGGCAACGGCGGCGGATCGTCCACGCGCGGGTCCATGTCGGACGGCGGGATGGGTTCGTTGGGCAGGGTCGGCATACGGCGCTCCGGAGGGCTGGCCGCGACAGACTGCACGCACAGGCGTGGACGTCATGCCATCGCGCGCCGGAAGCGCGAGGTCTGCCGTCGCGCGGCCAGCGCCAGGCGCCAGCGGTGGCACGGTCATTCGGCCCTGTCTGGACGGGCGAAACAGGCGCGCAAGCGCTCTCCACGACGGGCTCCAGCTCATGACCCATTCCCGACCGCGCTGGCCTGCGCCACGCCTGCCGCGTTTTTGATGCTGTCCGCGACCTTCGTTGAAAGCGCAGGAACAACGCCACGCACGAAGACCGCATGACGTGTCCCTCAGTCCGGGCGTGCGCGGAACACGACGCTCATGCGCGGCGCCACCGCCGCGGCCGTCTTGGGGATGCCGTGTTCGTGGGTGAGCTGGCTGGCATGGCTCATCACCAGCAGGCTGCCCGGGGCCAGGTCGAGGGCGAAGGTCTGGCGGCGGCCGTGCATGGCGCGGATGTGCATGCGCCGGGTGCCGCCCAGCGAGACCAGCGCGATCGGCTGGCCGGGCACCAGCATGTGCAGCTTGTCGTGGTGCATGGCCACGCTGTCGCGGCCATCGCGATAGAAGTTCATGCCCACGCCGGTGTACGGCGCGGGCACGCGCGCCTGCACCAGGGCCAGCATGTCGGCCAGCGGCAGCTGCGGCGGCAGCGCGTCCAGCCGGTAGCCGGCGCGCAGGCGCGGCACGTCGACGATGCGGTCGTACATGGGGCGGCGCTCGTGCTTCCAGTGCGCATGCTCGCGCAACGCATCGAACCAGCGCTGCGCCGTGGCCGCATCGACCACGTCCGGCCAGTAGCGCATGCCGCCCTCGGCGTCGTCGAACACCGTCAGCGGCGTGGGCGCGAACAGGTCGCCGACAGACGGGTGGGCGGACCGCGCGTTCAATGGAAGTCCCGCGAGGGCAGCGCCAGCTCGCCCAGCAGATCGCTCAGGTCGCGCAGGTCGCCGGCGATGAGGTGTTCGACCCCGTCCACGCGCTCCCAGCGCCCGCGCACGGCCAGCAGCCGCGACTCCAGCAGCGCGCGCCGCCGGCGCATGGCCAGGTGCGGCCAGACGATCACGTTGATCATGCCCTGCTCGTCCTCGAGCGTGACGAAGATGGTGCCCTTGGCCGTGGCCGGGCGCTGGCGCTGGGTGACCAGCCCGGCCACGTGCACGCCGCTGCCGCTGGGCCGGTCCCGCAGCTCGCGCAGGCCGAGGATGCGCTGGGCGCGCATGCGTGCGCGCAGCAGCGCCATCGGGTGCGCCTCCAGGCTCAGGCCGACGCTGCGGTAGTCGGCGGTGATGTCCTGGCCGATGCGCGGCGCCGGCAGCGCGATGGCCTGCTCGCGCGGGCTGCCGGGCAGCAGCGGACGGCGACGCTCGACCCCGGCCACCGCCCAGCGCGCGGCGTTGCGGTGGCCGACCAACGAGCGCAGCGCACCGGCTTCGGCCAGGGCGGTGCGGGCCTTCTCGTCCAGGCCGGCGCGCAGGCACAGGTCCTCCAGGTCGGCGAAGGCGCGCTGCGCACGCGCGGCCATGATCGCCTGGCCAGTGGCCTCGGACAGGCCAGCCACCTGGCGGAAGCCCAGACGGATGTCCGGCTGCTCACCTGGATCGTCCGCGCTGCGCCACGGCCGCCCGCCGACCAGGGTGTTGTCCCAGTCGCTGTACAGCACGTCCACCGGCAGCACGGTGACGGCCTGGCGCCCGGCCTTGCCGCGGCGCGCGTCCTGCACGATCTGGCTGGGCGAATAGAACCCCATCGGCTGTGCGTTCAGCAGGCCGCAGGCGAAGGCCGCCGGCTCATGCCGCTTGAGCCAGCAGCTGGCGTAGACCAGCTTGGCGAACGAGGCCGCGTGGCTCTGCGGGAAGCCGTACGAGCCGAAGCCCTTGATCTGGTCGAAGATCTGGTCGATGAACTCAGAGGCGTAGCCCTTGTCCTCCATCAGCTGGCGGATGCGCATGCGGTGCGGCTCCATGTCGCCGCCGCGCCGCCAGGCGGCCATCGAGCGGCGCAGGCCGTCGGCCTCGTCCGGCTTGTAGCCGGCGTGGATCACCAGCTCCATCACCTGCTCCTGGAATAGCGGCACGCCCAGCGTCGGCCCGAGGATCTCCTCGACCCCCTCGGACGGATAGGTGGGCCGCTCCAGCCCCTGGCGCCGGCGCAGGTAGGGATGGACCATGTCGCCCTGGATCGGCCCGGGCCGCACGATCGCCACCTCGATCACCAGGTCGTAGAACTTGGCGGGCTTGAGCCGCGGCAGCATGGCCATCTGCGCGCGCGATTCGATCTGGAACACCCCGACCGTATCGGCCAGCTGGATCATCTCGTAGGTGGGCTTGTCGTTGGACGGAATGCTGGCGATGTCGTGATCGCGCCCGCGGTGCACGCGGATCAGGTCCAGCGTCTTGCGGATGCAGGTCAGCATGCCCAGCGCCAGGCAGTCGACCTTGAGCATGCCCATGGTCTCCAGGTCGTCCTTCTCCCACTGGATGATGGTGCGGTCGGCCATGGCCGCGTTCTCCACCGGCACCACGGTGGACAGGGTCTGCTCGGCGATGACGAAGCCGCCGACGTGCTGGGACAGGTGGCGCGGCTTGCCTTCGAGCATGCCGGTGAGCGCCAGGATCCTCACGATCAGCGGGTTGGCGGTGTCGAAGCCGGCCTCCTCCAGCCGCTGCTGCATCGGCGTGTCGCCATTGCCCCAGCCGAAACAGTTGGCCAGCAGCGCGATCTGGTCCGGCGGCAGGCCGAAGGCCTTGGCCACCTCGCGCACCGCGCTCTTGCCGCGGTAGCTGATGACCGTGGCCGCCAGCGCCGCACGCGCGCGGCCGTACTTGCGGTAGACGTACTGGATGACCTCCTCGCGCCGCTCGTGCTCGAAATCGACGTCGATGTCGGGCGGCTCGTTGCGCGCCTTGGACAGGAAGCGGGAGATCAGCAGGCGATTCTCGTCCGGGTCCACCGCGGTGATGCCCAGCGCATAGCACACGGCGGAATTGGCCGAGGAGCCGCGCCCCTGGCACAGGATTCCCTGCGACCTGGCGAAGCGCACCACGTCATGCACGGTCAGGAAGAAGGCCTCGTACCCCAGCTCCTCGATCAGCGCCAGCTCCTGCTCGATATCGCCCCGCACCTTGTCGGAGATCGTCAGGCCGCGCTCGGCCCAGCGCGTGCGGATCCCGGCCTCGGTCAGTTCGCGCAGATAGCTGGTGGCGGTATGCCCGGCCGGCACCAGCTCGGCCGGGTAGTCGTACTTCACATCGCGCTTGAGATCGAAGCCGCTGCAGCGCCGGGCGAGGTCCACCGTCGCCTCCAGCAGCGCCGCCGGATAGATGTTGCCGAGCGCGCGGCGCGAGCGCAGGTGGCGCTCGCCGTTGCGGAACAGCAGCGCGCCGGCCTCGGCCAGCGGCACGGTGTGGCGGATCGCGGTGATCGTGTCCTGCAGCACGCGCTCGCGGCGGGTGGCCATGTGCACATCGCCGCTGGCCAGGGGCGTCATGCCCAACTGCCGGGACAGCGCCAGCAGCGTGGCCAGCCGCGCATCGTCGTCGCCGTCGCGCAGCAGTTCCACGGCCAGATAGGCGCGCTCGCCGAACACCTGCTGCAGCCAGCGCCCGTCATGCGCCTGCGGCTGCGCGCCGGGCAGCCACAGGGCGAACAGTTCGGGCGCTTCGGCATGGAACTGCGCCTCCACGTCGGCGCGCGTCAAGGTGTAACGGCCCTTGCTGGCCGCGCGCCGTGCGGTGGTGATCAGCGCGCACAGCTGGGTGTAGCCGGCGCGCGTCTCCACCAGCAGCACGAACCGGGTGCCATCGACCAGCGCGAACTCGCTGCCGACGATCAGGCTGACGCCGGTGGCCCGTGCGCCTTCCCAGCCGCGCACGATGCCGGCCAGCGAGCATTCGTCGGTGATCGCCAGCGCGCTGTAGCCGCAGGCCTTGGCGCGTTCGAACAGCGCCGTGGCATCCGAGGCCCCGCGCAGGAACGAGAAATCCGACAGGCAGTGCAGCTCGGCATAGGCCGGCAGGCCGTCCGCGCCTGCGTCCTTCGGCGCATCGTCGTTGGCCGCCGGGCGCAGGCGCTGGGCCGTGCGCCAGGCGCGCGGCATGCGCCCGCCCGGCGTGTCCCGATCCACCCCATCGACCGCGTCATCCCAACTCATTGCCCTCTCTCCCGCAGCTTTCCCCTCACGCCCCGCCTCATCCGAACCACCCATGCAGCATCCACGGCGCATCGCGCACACCGGCCGGCTGGAACGCCCAGGCACGCTGGCCGCGCGCGGTTTCCACCACGTAGTAGTCGCGCCGCGCATCGCCCTGGTCCCACCAGCCGCTTTCCAGGCGTTCGGGGCCGGAGATGATCCGCGCCGGGCCATGCAGGGCCACCGGCTGCGGCAGCAGCCAGGCCGGGCGCGGCGGACGCGCGGGGGCGGTCTCCACGCCGCGCGCCGGCGCATCGCCCAGCGCGCGGCGCCAGGCCTTTTCCGGGCGCGGATCGCCGGCCGGTTCGACCCGGTAGACGGCCGCATCGCCCAGCCGCGCGCGCAGGCGCTCGCGCAGCTGTGGCCAGTCCAGCGCCTGCTGCGGGCGGGTGTCGAACAGGTCGCGCACCGCCGGCACGAACGGCGGCAGCTGCCGCGCCAGCAGGCGCAGGCCCACCACCGGCCGGTCGATGGCCACGCGCTCCAGGCGGTTGCGCGCCAGTTCGAACAGCAGCGCCTGGTTGCGCTCGGGCGCCAGCAGGCCGACCTCCACGTCGCTGTGGCCCTGCTCGTGCTCCAGCCGCAGCACGAAACGCTGCACGCCGCCGTCGCGGATCGACAGATAGGTGCACAGATCGCCGACCAGGCGCCGCAGCGGGAACAGCAGCGCCATGTGGTTCTCCACCTCGTAGCCCATCTCCACGCGCGCGTCGAAGTGGTCCGGCGGCGTGTACCAGTCCAGCGGGTCGTCGGCCTGCCCGTACAGGCGATCCAGGTGTTCGAGCAGGGCCAGACCGAACCGCCGCCGCAGGCCGTCGCGCGGCAGCGCGCGCAGCGCGGCCAGCGTGTGCAGGCCCATGCGGTGCAGGCGCTCGCCGCTGTCATCGGGCAGGTGCGCGGCGCGCACAGGCACCGCGTCGAGGACCTGCTGCAGGCGCTCGGGGCGCGCAATGGCCAGGCCGTCCTCGCGCCCGGCTAGCACCTGCGCCGCGCGCGGCGTGGGCGCCAGTGCCAGCCGGTGGCGGAAGCCCAGCGTCTCCAGCTCCTGGCGCAGGCGCCGGGCGAAGCGCGGCCACGGCCCGAACAGGCGGAAGCTGGCGCGCGCCTCCAGCACGATCGCATGCGGCCACTGCTGGCTGACCAGCGAACTGTGGCGATAGGCCCAGCTGGCCAGGAAGCGCTGGCTGCGCGCCTGGTCCTGCGCGTCGAAATCCACCGTACGCACCTGCGCCAGCAGCGCGTGCGCGGCCGACAGCCGCATGCCCGGCGTCAGCCCGGCCTGGGCGGCGGCGGCGTTGACCGAATGCAGCCGGCGCAGCTGCGCCGGGCCTTCGACCAGTGCCAGCGGCGCGGCGCGTTCGTCCTCGGGCAGGCGCCGCAGCACCGTATCCATGGCCAGGTGCGGCAGCAGGATGCAGGCCCACAGCATCAGCGCACCGCCCGCGCGCAGGGCGTCGCGTCAGCGTCGGGTCGGGGAGCCGGATTCCACGGCAGCGGTCGATGCGATGGCATGGCCACGCCTCAATGCACCAGCCGCAGCGGCTGGGCCGGCACCTGGCCGCCGCGACACTTGCGCACGCGCCAGGCGCCCTCCTCGCTGCGGTATTCCAGGCGCAGCGCGGCCGGCGAGGCGTTGACCGCATGGCGCGCCTCGCGCAGGGCGAAGCCGCAGCAGTCGCCGCTGTCGGCGGCCACCTGCAGGCGGCGCAGCGCGCGTTCGTCGGCCGCCTGCGGCCAGCCCAGCACGGCCGCACAGGCACCGCTGCGCAGGCACTGCTCGAAGGCCCACAGCGCATCGCGCGGCGCGGCGTCGACGACCTCCAACTGCGCCAGATCCACCCCGCGGCCTTGCCAGGCCGGTGCGTAGGGAATGTACGGCGGGGCGATCAGCGCCACGCGCTCGCCGGCGCGGGTCAGGCGCGCCAGCGTGGGCAGCAGCAGGGCGATCTCGCCGATGCCGTCGGCCGGCAGCAGCAGTTCGGTCAAGGCCTTGCGCGGCCAGCCGGCGGTGGGCAGCAGTGCGTCCAGCGCGGCATGGCCGGTGGGCTCGCCGTCATGGCGCGGCGCGCCGCCGCGCCCGGCCCGCCAGACCGTGCGCGCGGCCAGCAGCTCGTCCAGCGGCAGGCCCGGGGCCGGCACCGCCGACAGCGCACGACGTGGCACCTCGGCCACGGCCTCAACCCCTGCGTACCAGGCCGCAGTACAGGCCTTCGATGGCGAAGTCCGCCCCGGCCGGCACCTCGATCGGCGCATGCGCCGGATTGCGTGGCAGCAGGCGCAGCTGGTGCCGGCCCCGCTCCAGGCGCTTGATGGTCAACTCGCCCTCGATGCGCGCCACCACGATCTGCCCGTCGCGCGCCTCGGCGCTGCGATGCACGCCGACCAGATCCCCGTCGAGGATGCCGTCGTCGATCATCGAATCGCCCTGCACGCGCAGCAGATAGTCCGGCCGCAGCGAGAACACGCCGGCATCCAGCAGTAGCTGCTCGTCCAGGCCGATATCCGCGCCGATCGGCACGCCGGCGGCGACCCGGCCCAGCACCGGCAGCGCCAGCAGCGCATCACGGCGCACGGCCTCCGGCATGCGGATGCCGCGCTTCTGGCCCGGGCGCAGCTGGATCAGGCCGGCCTCGGCCAGGGCCTGGACGTGCTTCTGGGCGGCATTGCGCGAGGCAAAACCGAATTCAGCGGCGATCTCCGCCAGGCTGGGCGCGTGGCCGCGGAGTGCCTGGGCCTTCAGATAGGCCAGGACGGCGGCGCGTTGAGGAGTCAGGGGGTCCATGGGTGGACATTTGTACACCTGTCGCGTCGCACGGGGCGAGATACGGCAAAGTTCTCGCTTGGCCTTGCCTTTCTATCCAAACCTATCGGAATATAACCATCGTTATAACCTCGAGCGCACAACCATGAAGCTCAAGATCACCACCGTCGGCAATTCGGCGGGCGTCATCCTGCCCAAGGACCTGCTGGCCCGCCTGCGACTGGAAAAGGGCGACACGCTCTACGCCCTGGAAACTCCGGACGGCATCAAGCTCACCGTCTTCGACCCGACCCTGGCCGCACAGATGGAAGTGGCCGAGCGGATCATGCGCGAGGACCGCACGGTGCTGCACAAACTGGCGCAGTGACATGATCGTCTGGATGACCCGGGCCCTGGTGCTGGCCATCCACGACCGCCAACTGGCCGAGCACGGCGGCAGCGGCGGTGTGCGCGACGAAGCCCTGCTCGATGCGACCCTGGCCCGCCCCCAGCAGCTGTTCGGCTACGGCGATCCACCTCCGGACCTGGCCGCGCTGGCCGCCAGCCTGGCGTTCGGGCTGGCCCGCAACCATCCGTTCGTGGACGGCAACAAGCGCACCGCTCATCTCTGCTACCGCGTGTTCCTGGTCCTCAACGGTGTGGAGCTGCAGGCCCGCGACGAAGACAAGTACATCGCCATGCTCGGCCTAGCCGATGGCACCCTGGCCGAAGCCGCCTTCGCCGACTGGATCCGCAAGCACCTGACGCCCAAGCCCGGCAGCCAGCTCCACGAGCCTGAGGCGCGTTACGGCGGTTGATGACCACGCAGTACCCGGCCGGGGCGAGGCTCCGCGAAGAATGGATCGGGAATTCTTTGACTTTCGACCCGAAGTCTTCCGACGCCACGCACGAGGCAGCGCGCCGGCGGGCGGTGGCCGCGACGAGCGAGGCAGGAACCGAGCGCCTTAAGGCAGGGCAGGATGCTTTGACCGAGGGAAAACCGTATACCGCCCGCCGGACCGCTGCCCTTCCGAAGCCAGTAACGCCCACGCGCTGAGAGCGCCAGGAAATCCAACGTCTTCAGCCGTACGCGAGAAAGCCACTGGATTCCCGCCGCCTTCGCGGGAATGACGGCAGGGAGTTTTCAGCGGAACTCAGCCGCCGTCGGCCAGTTCCAAGCCAGAGGGCGCTTCCGGTAGCACCTGCAATCCATCGCCCGCCAGCGCCAGCAGAAAGGCATCGGGCAAGGCCAGCTTCCCGAACAGGCCATGCTGCAGGCCGCTGAGCACGCGCAGCATATGGCCGCGCCCGCCCGGCATCCGGCCCAGCCGGAGGAAGGCGAGATCGCGCAGCCTGGCCACCCGGTCGCGATCGGACTGGAACAGCGGCGTCAGCCAGCGGCTCCAGAACTGATAGAGGCCCACGTGGGCGCGCCGGCGCTGCTGATAGCGGGCCAGCGCAGCGGGAAGGTCGACTTCGGCGCGCAGGGCATCGCGTAAAGCAGCGGCGTCCATCAGCGCCATGTTGACGCCCTGCCCCAGCTGCGGGCTCATCGCATGCGCCGCATCGCCCATCAGCAGCAGACGGTCCCGATGCCAGGTGTGGACCACCGCATCGCGATAGCCGGCGCGCGCCAGCTGGCCGCAGGCCTCGAGCGGATGCAGGCGCGCATCGGCCTGCGGCCACAGCGCCGCGACCTCCTGCCGGAAGGCCGGCATGCCCGCCTGTTCCCAGGCCGCGAATCCATCGGCGGGCAGACTCCAGAAGAAGCTCAGGCGTGGCGTGTCATCGCCCGGGCGCGTCCCGACCGGCAGCATGCCGATCATCTTGCGCGCGGCCACATAGCGCTGGCGCAGCTCGTGCGGCCAGGCCCAGTCCTCCTGCGGCACCAGGCACCACAGCGCGCCCCACGGATACGGCGCCTCCGAGCGCACGCCCTGCGTGTGCCGGCGCAGCGCCGAGCCCGCGCCATCGGCGGCGATCACCAGATCGAACGGCCCATGCCACTGGCCCGAGGCCTCGCGCACACGGCGCGTGTCCTGGCTGATCTCGACGATGCGCGTGCCGCAGTGCACGCCACCGTAGCCGTCCCACGCCTGCGCCAGCAGCGCGAACAGCGCCCCGCGCTGCATGCCCAGCCCGAACAGCCGCCGATCCAGATGCGCATAGCGCATGTCCATGACCGCGCGCCCCGCCGGCGTCTCGCCGTACAGACGATCGATGCGGCGCCCGTGCGCCAGGGCCTGCGGCAACAGGCCCATCTCCCATAGCACCTGCAGCCCCGTGGGCTGCAGCAGGAAGCCGGCACCCACCGGCCCCAGCACCGGCGCCTGTTCGAAAACGTGGACCTGATGCCCGTCTGCGGCCAGCAGTGCAGCAGCCGCCTGGCCGGCGGTGCCGTAGCCGATTACCGCGATCTGGTGCCTGTTCCCTGGCATGCCCCGCTTTCCCGACGTGCTTGGTGCCCGCGATCATCGCATGCGGGCACCGCGCCGGATCAGCTCACGTAGATGCTCTTGATGTTGGTGAACTCATGCATGCCGTGGTTCGCCAGTTCGCGACCGAAACCCGAGCGCTTGGTCCCGCCGAACGGCAGACGCACATCGGACTTGACGATGGCATTGACGAAGGCCGCCCCGCACTGCAGCTGCTGGGCCACGCGCTCGCCGCGCGCGGCATCGGCCGTCCATACGCTGCCGCCCAGGCCGAAGCTGGTGTCGTTGGCCACGCGCACGGCCTCGGCCTCGTCGTGCACCCGCAGGATGCTGGCGACCGGGCCGAACAACTCCTCCGAATAGGCCGGCATGCCAGCCTTGACGTGATCCAGGATGGTCGCCGGGTACTCGGCATGGCCGGGCCCGGGCTGGCCGCCGAGCAGCACGGTGGCGCCATTGGCGACGCTGGTGGCGACCTGCCGGTGCAGCTCATCGCGCAGATCCTGGCGCGCCATCGGCGCCAGCGTGGTGGCTTCGTTGTTGGGATCGCCGGTGCGCAGCTGGCCGGCGGCCTCGACGAAGCGCTGCACGAAGCGCTCGGCGATCGCATCGACCACGATGAAACGCTTGGCCGCGATGCAGGTCTGGCCGGCGTTGTCGAAGCGGCCCTTCACCGCCGCGGCGACGGTCTTGTCCAGGTCGGCATCGTCGAGCACCACGAAGGCATCGCTGCCGCCCAGTTCCATCACGCACTTCTTCAGCACGCTGCCGGCGGTGGCGGCGATGGACCGGCCCGCGCGCTCCGAGCCGGTCAGCGTCACCGCGGCCACGCGCGGATCCTTGATGACCTGGGCGGCCTGCTCGTTGTCGATGTGCAGCACGCCGAACACGCCCTCGGGCACGCCGGCAGTGCGCAGCGCATCGGCGATGGCGTCGGCGCAGCGCGGCACGTTGGTGGCGTGCTTGAGCAGGGCGGTATTGCCCACCATCAGCGTCGGCGCCAGGAAGCGGAACACCTGCCAGATGGGGAAGTTCCACGGCATCACCGCGAACACGCAGCCGATGGGTTCGTAGCGCACGTAGCTGGAGCGCGCCTCGGTCTGGATCGGCTCGGGCCGCAGGTACTGCGCGGCGTGGTCGGCGTAGTAGTCGCAGGCGTCGGCGCACTTGTCGACCTCGGCCAGGGCCTCCTTCTTCAGCTTGCCCATCTCGGCGGTCATCAGTGCCTGGAAGGTCTCGCGTCGCTCGCGCAACGCCGTGGCGACCGCATGCAGGACGTCCGCCCGCGCCTCGATGGAGCGCTGGGCCCATTCGGGGAACGCGGCCTGGGCCGCGTGCAGCGCCGCCTCCACGGTGTTGGAGCCCATCAGCGTCTGACGGTGCTCGACCTGGCCGGTGTAGGGATTGGGGACTTCAGTAGACATGCGCGACTCCGCGAAGCATCAAGACAGCGCGCCATGATCCGCCGATGCGCGTTACCCAGCCGTCGCCGCTGCTTTGCTCCGCTCCTGGTGGGAGCCGCCATGGCGGCGATGGGGCTTTCCCGGCAGAGCCCCATCGCCGCCATGGCGGCTCCCACCCAGGATCCCCGCAACTCAGCGCGCCGCGATGCCGGGCTGCGGCGCATCCTGCCAGCCCAGCCCCAGGCTCTTCTGCAGCGCCACATAGTCCACCAGCAGCTGCACCTGCGCCTGGGCCGCGCTGTCGCGGGCGCTGCGCTGCTGGCGCTGCACGTCCAGCAGATCGATCTGCGAGGACGCGCCCGCACCGCGGCGCTGCTGCATCAACGCCGCGGCACGGTCGGCCGAGGCCTGCGCCTGCACCGCCACCAGCAGCTGCTGGCGGGCCGAGCCGAAGTTGGACAGCGCGGTGTTGGCATCCTGCAGCGCGGCCAGCACGGCATTCTCGTAGGCGGCGGCGCGGCCTTCGGTGCCGGCCCGGGCCTGGGCGACCTGGGCCTTGATGCGGCCGAAATCGAAGATCGACCAGCGCAGGAACGGCGCCACCAGCGTGGCCGCCGAATCGGCGTTCAGCTCGCTGGGCTTGGTCGCCACCGCGGCCAGGTTGCCCATCAGCGTGACCTGCGGGAAGTAGCCCGACAGGGCCTCGCCGATCTGCGCGTTGGCGCCGGCCAGCTCACGCTCGGCCTGGCGTACGTCCGGACGACGGCGGATCACCGCGGCCGGATCGTCTACCTTCACCTGGGCGGGCAGCGACGGCAGCGGCACGACCGGCGCTAGGCGCGCATCGAGCGAACCGGGCACCTGCCCCAGCATCAGCGCCAGCTGGTCCAGCGCCTCGCTGCGCTGGGCCTGCAGCGGCAGCAGCCGCGCCTGGTCCTGCTGCAGCTGGCCGCGCGCGCGTTCCACCTGCAGGTCCGAGTCCGCGCCATGCGCGCGGCGCTGCGTGGTGAGGTCCAGCGCCTGCTGCGCATCGCGCACGGCGTCCTGGCCCAGGGCGATGCGCGCCTGCAGGCCGCGGTAGTTGAGATAGACCTGCGCGATCTCGGCGGCCAGGCGCACCTGCGCATCGGCCAGCTGCGCCTGCGCGGCCTCCGCCTGCGCCGCGGCACCTTCGGCGGCGCGACGGCGGCGGCCGAAGAAGTCCAGCTCCCAGCTGGCGTCGAAGCCGGCCAGGTACAGATCGCTGTCCAGATCGAGGTCGCGCGCGGCCTGTTCGACCGCCGCGCCGGTGGCCGGGTCGGTGGCCTGGGCGATGCCGGCGGCCCCGTCGCGGATGTCGTGCTTGATCGAATCCGGCGCCTTGACGTGGGCATAGGCGCCCATCGCACCGACCTGGGGCAGGCGCTCTGCGCGACGCTGGGCGAACAGCCCGCGCGAGGCCTGCACCCGGGCGTCGGCCGCGCGCAGGTTGGGGCTCTGGCGCAGTGCGGTGTCGATCAGCCAATCCAGCTGCGGATCGCGCAGTTCGCGCCACCACTGGCTGGGCGGCGGCGCGCTGACCACCTCGGCCGCGTCGGCGCGATGCAGGCGCGGCGCCTGCACGGCCTCCGGCGCCACCTCCGGGCGCACGTAGTCGGGGCCGAGCACGCAGCCGGCCAGCAGGGCCGGCACCAGCACGGCCAGGGATGCGCGCGCGGCGCGGCGGGCGTCAATGCATCGCAAGTTGCGTCCCCTTGGGCAGCGGTTTGAGCAGGAAGGCCAGCGGGATGGAGCACACCACGATGACGCCGAAGATCCAGAACAGGTCGTTGTAGGTCATCACCAGCGCCTGCAGCTGCACCATCCGCGCCAGGGCGCCGATGGCCTGCATCGGCGCATCGCCGCCGCCGGCGTGGAAGGCGCCGGTGAGCTGGTGCACATAGTCCTGGCCGGCCGGCGAGTTGGCCGTGACCGAGCTGCCCAGCACCTGGGTGTGGTAGGTCATGCGCCGCTCCTGGAAGGTGGAGATCAGCGCCAGGCCGATCGAGCCGCCCAGGTTGCGCGCGGCATTGAACAGGCCCGAGGCATCGCCGGCCAGGTCCTTGGGCACCGAACTGATCGCCGCCTGGTTGAGCGCCATCATCGCCAGCGCCAGCCCGCAGCCCTGCAGCAGCTGGCCGGCGACGAAGGTCTTGCCCACGCTGTAGGAGGTCAGGTCGATGTTGATGAAGCACGCCGCGGCAAAGCACAGCAGTCCACCGATCACCAGCACGCGCACGTCCACCGTGCCCAGCAGCTTGGGCATGAACGGCATCAGGATCACCGTGGGCACGCCGCCCAGCAGCAGCACGTAGCCGGACTGCTCGGTGTTGTAGCCGGACACCATGGCTAGGAACTGCGGGATCATGTACATCACGCCGAACAGGATCATGCCCACCGCGAGCATCATCACGAACACGGCGCTGAAGCTGCGGTTGAGCAGCACCTTGAGCTGGATCACCGGCTCGTGGCGCAGGAACTGGGTCGCCAGCAGCGCGGCGAAGCCCACCAGCGACAGCGCCGACAGCCACAGGATGAATTCCGATTCGAACCAGCGCTCGCGCTGCCCCTCTTCCAGCACCACCGTCAGCCCGCCCAGGCCGGCGGTCAGGCCGAAGATGCCCAGCCAGTCGGCCTCCAGCAGGCCGGCCCAGCGCGCCTGCTCGTGCTGCAGCCCGAGCAGCAGCAGTGCCACCAGGCCCGCGCACACCGGCACGTTGAGGAAGAAGGCGTAGTGCCAGCTCACGTTCTCGGTCAGCCAGCCGCCCAGCAGCGGGCCGATCACCGGCCCCATGATCACTGTCATGCCGAACAGCGCCGTGCCCATGGTCTGCTGCGAGGGCGGCAGGCGCGTGGCGACGATGGTCAGCGCGGTGGGGATCAATGCGCCACCGGCGAAGCCCTGGCCGACGCGGCCGACGATCATCATCGGCAGCGAGGTCGACAGTCCGCACATGATCGAGAACGCGGTGAACAGCAGCGCGCAGATCAACAGGAAGTTGCGCAGCCCCAGCGTGCGCACGAACCAGCCGGTCAGCGGGATCATGACGATCTCGCTGACCAGGTAGGCCGTGGAGATCCAGGTGCCCTCGGTGCCGCTGGCGCCGACCTCGCCCTGGATGGTGGGCAGGGCCGCATTGACGATGGAGATGTCCAGGGTCGCCATGAACGAGCCGATGGTGCCCGCGGCCACCGCCAGCCACGCGCCGGCGTCGGCCTTGCGCGCACCGGCCGCTCCGGCGTCCGCGCTGGCGCCGGTCGCGCTCACGGCCTGGAAGCGTCCCGCGCGTCGAGGCGGTCGGCCTCGTCCTGGGTCTGGTCCTTGGCGTCCTTGGCCGAACGCGTATCGACCGTGGCGATCACCGACATGCCCGGCACCAGCACCTTGCGCGCCTGCTCACCCGCATCCACGCGGATGCGCACCGGCACGCGCTGGACGACCTTGGTGAAGTTGCCGGTGGCGTTCTCCGGCGGCAGCAGCGCGAACTGCGAGCCGGTGCCGGGCGACAGGCTCTCCACGTGACCGTGCAGGGTCACCCCCGACAGCGCATCGACCTCGATCTCGACCGGCTGGCCCGGGCGCATCAGCCCGACCTGGGTCTCCTTGAAGTTGGCCGTCAGGTACAGCGACGCCACCGGCACGATGGTCATCGTGCGCGTGCCGGCGGCCAGGAACTGGCCCACCTGCACGGTCTTGTCACCCACACGGCCGTCGATGGGTGCCTTCAGGTGGGTGTCGTCCACGGCCACGTTGGCCTGGTCGACGTTGGCCTGGGCCTGCTGCAGCCCGGCCCTGGCCTGCTCCAGCTGCGCCTCGCCCGCGGCGATCTGGCTCTGCGCGCCGACGATCTGCGCCTGGGCGGCATCGAACTGGGCCTGGGCCTGGTCGCGCTGCTGGCGCAGGCTCTCCACGTGCTCGTGGGTGTCGGCGCCGGAGGCGGCCAGCGGCGCGAAGCGCGCCACCTCGGCCTTGGCGAACTTCAGCTGCACCTGGGCCGAGGCGGCCTGGCTGCGTGCCTGCACCAGCTGCGCACGATGGCCCTCGATGGCCGCCTGCGCGGCGGCGATGTCGGCCTGGCGCACGGCCACCGCGGCCTGCGCCTGCTCCAGCTGCGCGGTGTAGGTGCGGCCATCGATCTCGATCAGCGGCTGCCCGGCCTTGACCCAGGCGTGGTCCTCGACCAGTACCCGGGTGACGTAACCGTTGACGCGCGGCGCCACGGCCACCGCGTCGGCCTGCAGATAGGCGTCGTTGGTCTCCTGCAGATAGCGCCCGACCAGCAGGTGGTAGACCAGCCAGGCGATCAGCGCGATCAGCACCACCGCGCCGATCACGATCAGCGTCCAGCGCACCTTGGGATTCTTCAGCGGCGAAGGCTTGGGCGGGTCCTGCCGCTCCTGCGCGCCGTCGCCGTCGGCGGAAGGCTGCCCACGGCCGTCCTGGCCGTGGTCGGGATCGTCGTGTTGGCTCAAGGCGGGTTCCTGCGCGCGAAGGTGGGGGCCATGCCCTGCCGACCGCGCCCACGAACTGCGAGGCGACGGCCCGGAGGCGGTGCACGTACGGCGTGGAGGCTAGATCAGCCTAGCCTCACGGCGCCGTGAAAATGAAACCCCCAGTTCCACTTAGTGTCAACTCCACCTGGCCGCCCTACGCCTGCCGGGCCATCTGCAGTTCGCGCCTGCGCCGCCGCTCGCTGCGCGACATCAGCCACCAGCCGAGGAAGGCGCAGACCGACACGGCCACGATCATCAACGTGGCCAGCGCGTTGATCTTGGGGCTCAGGCCCAGCCGCACCGAGGAGAACACCTTCATCGGCAGCGTGGTCGAACTGGGCCCGGAGACGAAACTGGCGATCACCACATCGTCCAGCGACAGGGTGAAGGCCAGCAGCCAGCCCGAGACCAGCGCCGGGGCGATGATCGGCAGGGTGATCAGGAAGAACACCTTGACCCGGTTGGCGCCCAGGTCCATCGCCGCCTCTTCCAGCGACCGATCCAGTTCGGCCATGCGCGAGGACACCACCACGGTGACGAAGGCCAGCGAGAAGGTGGTGTGCGCGATCCAGATCGAGGCCATGCCCTTGGGCTGGACCTGGAGCACCTCGCCCAGCGAGACGAACATCAGCAGCATCGACAGGCCGATGATCACATCGGGCATCACCAGCGGCGCGGTGATCAGCCCGCCGAACAGCGTCCTGCCCGGGAAGCGGCGCAGGCGCGTCATCGCCAACGCGGCCAGCGTGCCCAGCACCACCGAGGCGGTGGCCGTCCAGAAAGCGATGCGCAGGCTCACCCACGCCGCGTCCAGGATCGAATCGTCGCGCAGCAGTTCGCCATACCACTTGAACGAGAACCCCGCCCAGACCGTGGCCAGGCGCGAACTGTTGAAGCTCCACAGCATCAGCAGCAGCACCGGCAGATAGAGGAACGCGAAGCCGGCGCCGAGCACGACCCACGTGGGCCAGCGCGGGCGGCCGACCGCGCTCACGTCAGCCTGCCTTCGATCTGCCGCTGCTGGACCCGGTTGAAGATCAGAATCGGGATCATCAGCAGCACCAGCATCGCAATGGCCACCGCCGAGGCCAGCGGCCAGTCGCGGTTGGCGAAGAACTCGTTCCACAGCACCCGGCCGATCATCAGCGTGTCCGGGCCGCCGAGCAGTTCGGGAATCACGAACTCGCCCACCGCCGGGATCATCACCAGCATGCAGCCGGCGACGATGCCGGCGCGCGACAGCGGCAGGGTGATGCGCAGGAACGCCTTCCACGGCCGCGCGCCGAGGTCGTAGGCCGCTTCGAGCAGGCGTGGGTCGTGCTTGACCAGGTTGGTGTACAGCGGCAGCACCATGAACGGCAGATAGCAGTAGACGATGCCGATGTAGGCCGCCAGCGGCGTGTACAGGATCTGCCGGCCCTCGATCCAGCCCATCGCCTGCAGCGCATCGATCACGCCGAGCCTCTCCAGCAGCCGCCCGACCGGCCCGCTGCTCTTGAGCAGGCCGATCCAGGCGTAGACGCGGATCAGGAACGAGGTCCACGACGGCAGCACCACCAGCATCATGGCGACGTGGCGCGCGGCCGGCGGCAGTCGCGCGATGGCATGGGCCATCGGGTAGCCCACCAGCAGCGTCAGCAGCGTGGCGATGGCGGCGATCTTCAGCGAACTGAGATAAGCAGCGATATAGCCGTTCTGCAAGGCGCCCAGCTGCAGGTAGTTGGACAGGTTGAGCGTGAGCGCGACCTGCGCGCCGTCCATGTCCAGGATCGGCGTATACGGCGGCATGGCGATGGCCAGCCGCGCGAAGGAGATCTTCAGCACGATCAGGAACGGGACGGCGAAGAACACCAGCATCCACAGGTACGGCAGGCCGATCACGCCCCAGCGTGGTCCGGGCGTCAGTTCGCGCAGCCGCGTCAACCAGGCCGGCGCGCTCATTGGGTCAGCACCACGCCGTCGTTGTCGCCCCACCAGACCCATACCGTGTCGCCCCAGGTCAGGCCCTCGCTGGCCCAGCGCTGCACGTTGGCGAAGTTGGCCATGACCACCAGGCCGCTGGGCAGCCGGACGTGGTAGACCGAATGGCTGCCGAAGTAGGCGATGTCCTCGATCACGCCCTGGGCCTTGTTGTAGGGCTGCGCCGGCGCCTCCTTGGCGATGCCCAGCTTCTCCGGCCGCACGGCGAAGCACACCTGCTGCCCTTCGAAACCGGAGATGCCGTGGCCGACATAAATGTCGGTGTCCAGCTGCGGCGTGCGCAGGGTCACGAACTCGGCCTGGTCCTGGTCGATCACCGCCTCGATCATGTTGACCGAACCGATGAAGCCGGCGGCGAAGCGGCTGGCGGGCTGCTCGTAGATCTCGTCGGGCGTGCCGACCTGGCGGATGCGGCCGGCCTCCATCAGCGCGATGCGCGTGGCCATGGTCATGGCCTCTTCCTGGTCGTGGGTCACCATCACGCAGGTCACGCCGGTCTTCTCGATGATCGACACCAGCTCCAGCTGCATCTGGGTGCGCAATTTTTTGTCCAGCGCGCCCATCGGCTCGTCCAGCAGCAGCAGCTTGGGCCCCTTGGCCAGACAGCGGGCCAGCGCCACGCGCTGCTGCTGACCGCCGGAGAGCTGATGCGGCTTGCGCCCGGCCAGCCCGTTCAACTGCACCAGCGCCAGCATCTCCTCCACGCGCCTGGCGATCTCGGCCCGCGGCCTGCGGTCCTGCTTGAGCCCGAAGGCGATGTTCTGCTCCACCGTCATGTGCGGGAACAGGGCATAGGACTGGAACATCATGTTGATCGGCCGCTCGTAGGGCGGCAGCGCGCCGAGTTCCTGTCCGTCGAGGAAGATCCTGCCGGCGGTCGGCGTCTCGAATCCCCCCAGGCAGCGCAGCAGCGTGGACTTGCCGCTACCCGAGCCGCCCAGCAGGGCGAAGATCTCGCCTTGGCGGATGGACAGGTCGATGTCGTCCACGGCCACCACGCCGTCGAAGGTCTTGCGCACGCCCTCCAGGCGCAGATACCCCTCCGCGCCCGGTCCCGGACCGGGCCCCTGCGCCGCCGCCTGCCGTTCCCCTGCCGCCATGTCGCTCCCTTTCGTCGCTGTCGGCGCCTGCATGACGCGGGCGCCGAGGTGGATGGTGCGGGCGTTCGCTGCCTTGCACGCAGCCGGCGCGGACGCGGGCGGTCCGACGGGCCGCCGGCACCGCCGCCTATCTGCCGCTCTTCAGTTCGGTCCAGAGCCGGGTGTACTGCTTGTCCACGTCCGGCGGGATGATGGCGAAGGTGAACAGCTTGGCCTCCACCTCCGGCGGCGGATAGATCGTCGGATCGGAGGTGATGGCCTTGTCCATCAGCGCCTTGGCCTTGGGTACGGCGTTGGGATAGCTGATGAAGTCCGAGTTGGCCGCCATCACCTTCGGATCGAGCAGGTAGTTGATGTAGGCGTAGGCGTTGTCGACATTCCTGGCGTCCTTGGGAATGGCCAGCATGTCGAACCACAGCGGCGCGCCTTCCTTGGGGATCGAATAGGCGATGTGGACGTTGTTGCCGGCCTCGGCCGCGCGGTCGCGCGCCTGGATCACATCGCCCGACCAGCCCACCACCAGGCAGGTATCGCCATTGGCCAGCGCATCGATGTACGAAGAGGAATGGAACTGGCCGATGTACGGGCGGATGGTCCTGAGCAGCGCGCCAGCCTTGTCGATGACCTGCGGGTCGGTGCTGTTGGGGTCCTGCCCCAGGTAGTTGAGGGCGATGGGGACCAGCTCGGACGGCGTATCCAGGAAGGTCACGCCGCAGTCCTTGAGCTTGGCGATGTTCTCCGGCTTGAACACCAGGTCCCAGCTGTTGGTGACATCGGTGGTACCGAAGATGGCCTTGACCTTGTCCACGTTGTAGCCGATGCCGGTGGTGCCCCACATGTAGGGCACGGCGTACTGGTTGCCGGGATCCTGCTTGGCGATCTTCTGCATCATCTGCGGATCGAGATTGGCCAGGTTCGGGATCCTGGCCTTGTCCAGCGGCTGGAACACGCCGGCCTGGATCTGGCGCCCGAGGAAGTTGAGCGTGGGCACTACCACGTCGTAGCCGCTGGAACCGGCCAGCAGCTTGGCCTCCAGCACCTCGTTGCCGTCGAACACGTCGTAGGTCACCGAGATGCCGGTGGCCTTCTCGAAGTTGGCGTTGGTATCCGGGGCGATGTAGTCGGACCAGTTGTAGACGTTGACGTTCTTGGACTTGGCGCCGGCCTCACCCGACGGCGCCGCGTCGCCGCCCCCACCGCACGCGGCCAGGCTGGCCACCGCCATCGTCACTCCGAACATTCTCAACTTCATCGCATCTCTCCAGGCTGGTCCGCCGGGGCGGTCGTGGGTCGGGAAGTGCACTGCATGGTCGCGTGCCGCGGGCGCCCGCCGGCGCCTGCGCGGCGGGCGTGCGCCCTGCTCAGATGCCAAGCGCCGTGGCGGTGTCCTCCAATGCCTTCCAGGCCTTGTCGAACAGCTCGTCCACCTGCGCGCGGTCGATCACCAGCGGCGGAGAAAGCAGCATCGCATCATGGGTGGCGCGCAGGATGAGCCCATGGCGCAACGCGTTGTCGCGACACAGCGCCCCCACTCTACCGCGCTCGTCGAACCTTGTGCGCCTGCCCTTGTGCGGGACCAGCTCGAGGGCGCCCATCAGGCCCACGATGCGCGCCTGGCCGACCAGCCGGTGCTCGCCCAGCTGCGCCCAGCGCTGGGCCAGATACGGCGCGATCTCGTCGCGCGCGGTCTCGACGATCCGTTCCTCCTGCAGGATGCGCAGGTTCTCCAGGGCCACCGCCGCGCACACCGGATGGCCCGAGTAGGTGGCCCCGTGCGCCAGCTCGCCGCCCTGCGCCTTGAGCACGCCGGCCACGCGGTCGCCGAACATGGCCGCGCCCAGCGGGATGTAGCCGGAGGTGATGCCCTTGGCGATGGTCATCACGTCGGGACGGAAGCCGAAGGTCTGCGCGCCGAACCATTCCCCGGTGCGGCCGAAACCGCAGATCACCTCGTCGGCCACCAGCAACACGTCGTACTGACGGCAGATGCGCTCGATTTCCGGCCAGTAGGTGCGCGGCGGGATGTACACGCCGATCGCGCCCATCACCGGCTCGCCGATGAAGGCCGCCACGCGCTCGGGCCCCAGCTCGAGGATCTTGTCCTCCAGCCGGCGCGCGGCGAGCAGGCCGTACTCGTCCTCGGACAGCTCGCCGCCATCGAAGAACCAGAACGGCGGATCGATGTGGACGATGTCCGGGATCGGCAGGCCACCCTGCCCGTGCATGCCCTTCATCCCGCCCAGGCTGGCGCCGGCCACGGTGGTGCCGTGGTAGCCGTCGTGGCGGCCGATGAAGATGGTCTTGCGCGGCTGGTCCTGCACCGCCCAGAAGTGCCGCACCAGGCGCAGGATGGTGTCGTTGGCCTCGGAGCCGGAGTTGACGAAGAAGGCGTGGTCCAGGTCGTGCGGCGTCAGCTCGGCCAGCTTGGCGGCCAAGCGGATGGTCGGCTCGGTGGTGCACTGGAAGAAGCTGTTGTAGTAGGCCAGCTGCTCCATCTGCCGCGCGGCGGCCCGGCCCAGCTCGGCGCGGCCATAGCCGATGTTGACGCACCACAGCCCGGCGAAGGCGTCGAGCAGCTTGTTGCCCTGCGCATCCCAGACATAGCAGCCCTCGCCCCGGGTCAGGATGCGCGTGCCCCTGGCGGCCAGCGCGGCGTTGTCGTTGAACGGATGCAGGTGGTGGGCGGCATCGAGGTCCTGCAGGAGGCGGGTGTCATGGGGGTCCATCGGTGCTTGTCTCTCGCTTGTTGCGCGTTGGTTGCTGCCCTTGCTTTCGCTTCTGTTCTCGGCTTTCGATGGCTACAGGCTCCGCCGTTTCCCGCGTTCGCGGGACCGACGATAAAAGGATTGCCAGCGGCGCTCGAAGGACCGGTCCACAGCGCCGTTGCACAACAAGTGCCTAAACATTCAACAGCAGGAACTCCCGCTCCCACGAACTGATCACCCGGAAGAAGGTCTCGTACTCCTTGCGCTTGACCGAGATGTAGGCGCGCACGAAGCGCTCGCCCAGCAGCGCGCGCAGCGGCGCACAGCCCTCCAGTTCGTCCAGCGCCTCGCCCAGCGAGCGCGGCAGCTCGAAGCCGATGTCCTGCGCGCTGCTGGCCAGCGGTCTGGTCGGCTGCAGCTTCTCCTGCAGCCCCAGCAGGCCGCAGGCCAGGGTCGCGGCCATCGCCAGGTACGGATTGGCGTCGGAGCCGGCGAAGCGGCTCTCCACGCGGGTGTTCTCCAGGCTGTCCTTGGGCACGCGCAGGCCGCAGGTGCGGTTGTCGTAGCCCCACTGCACGTTGATCGGCGCGACCTGGCCGATGGCCAGGCGCCGGTAGGAATTCACGTTGGGCGCGAAGAAGGCCATGGTCATCGGCGCGTATTTCTGCAACCCGCCCATGTAATGCAGGAAGGTCTTGCGCTCCTTGCCCACCTCTTTGCCGGCGAACACGTTGGCGCCGGTCCTGCGATCCAGCAGGCTCTGGTGGATGTGCATGGCGCTGCCGGGCTCGTTCTCCATCGGCTTGGCCAGGAAGGTGGCGTAGATCCCATGGCGCAGCGCGGCCTCGCGCATGGTGCGCTTGAACAGGAAGACCTGATCGGCGCGGCTGAGCGCGTCGGCGTGGGTGAAGTTGACCTCCAGCTGCGCCGCGCCGGATTCGTGGATCAGCGTGTCCACGTCCAGCTCCATCGCGTCGCAGTAGTCGTACATCAGGTCCAGGATCGGGTCGAATTCATTGACCGCATCGATCGAATACGACTGGCGCGCGGTCTCCGGCCGGCCCGAGCGCCCGGCCGGCGGCAGCAGCGGGAAGTCCGGGTCGGTGTTCTTCTGCACCAGGAAGAACTCCAGCTCCGGCGCCACCACCGGCTGCAGGCCGGCCTCCTCGTAGGCCTTGAGCACGCGCCGCAGCACGTTGCGCGGGGCCAGGTCGTGCGGCTCGCCGTCCTTGGTCCAGCAGTCGTGGATGACCTGCGCGGTGGGATCGGCCGCCCACGGCACCATGCGCACCGTGCCCGGGTCCGGGCGCAGGAACATGTCCGAGTCCGAGGGACTGGTCAGTTCGTAATAGTCGTCCGGATAGTCGCCGGTGACGGTGGTGGCGAAGATGCCCTCGGGCAGGCGCGTGCCGTAGTCGTGGCTGAACTTGTCGGCCGGGATGATCTTGCCGCGCGCGATGCCGGTGATGTCCGGCACCAGGCACTCGACCTCGGTGATGCGCCGCTCCTTGAGCCAGCGGCGCAGCGAGTTGTCGGCCGGCTCGGCCGGCGGATCGGATCGGGTCTGGCGGCGGCTCATGCGAAGGCCGCCTCCTGGCGGCGGGCGGCACGGGCGCGGCAGGCATGGCCGAAGGTGCGGAAGATGGCGGCGTAGAACGGGTGCTCGGTGACCCGCCACTCCGGATGCCACTGCACGCCGAGCAGGAAGCTCTCGCCCTGGTGGCGGAAGGCCTCGATCAGGCCATCGGGCGCGGTCGCCTCGACCACCAGGCCCTCGGCCAGCCGGCGCACGCCCTGGCCGTGCAGTGAGTTGACCCACGGCGCGTCCTCGCCGAAGGACGCCAGCAGCCCGCCCGGCGCCAGCGTCACCGGATGGGCCGGGCCGTACTGCGCGTCCAGTGGCGCAGTCGTGTCCTCGCGATGGTCCATCAGCCCCGGCACCGCGTGCACCTGCTGGTGCAGTGTGCCGCCCAGGGCGACATTGACCTCCTGGAAGCCGCGGCAGATCGCCAGCACCGGCACGCCGGCCGCCAGCGCCGCACGCACCAGCGGCAGCGTGGTGCCGTCGCGTGCCGCGTCGTGCGGGTTGCCTTCCCAGCTGGGCTCATCGGAATAGTGATGCGGCTCGATGTTGCTGACCGCGCCGGTCAGCAGCAGGCCGTCGACGGTATCCAGCAGCACCTCCACCGGCAGCGCCGGCACCAGCGAGGGCCACAGCAGCGGCACGCAGCCGGCGCCATCGACCACCGCCCGCAGATACTTCTCGCCCACCGTCAGCGAGGGATGCGATCCGATCGGTCTGCGGTCGGTCGGCACACCGACCCGCGGCGGTCTGGCCATGCAGGACAGGCTCCTTTGGCGTGGGGGCAACGTAGCGTGACCGTTTTATTTTTACAACACGCACCCTGCGCACCGGGCATCTCAGCGCTCGTGCAGGCCCGATCCATGCCCGTCGGCGAACGGGGCGTTGAGTATTCTTGACAGCGCGGACGCCTGATAGGCTGTCTGCAACGCCGCAACGAGTCCACCATGACCGCCCTGTCCGACGCCCGCGACGCCGCCACCCTGGCCGCCCTGCCGGACCTGGAGGCCATCGACCTGCTGCTGCCGGACATGAACGGCCTGCTGCGCGGCAAGCGTGTCACGCGCCAGGCGCTGGACAAGGTGTTCGCCGATGGCATCTGCCTGCCGATGTCGCTGATCGCCACCGACATCACCGGCAACACCGTCGAGGAAACCGGCCTGGGCTACGACATCGGCGACGAGGACCGCATCTGCCGGCCCGTGCCCGGCTCCCTGCGGCCGGTGCCGTGGACGCCGCGCCCCACCGCGCAGCTGCTGCTGGCGATGGAAGACGGCGCCGGCGGCCTGTTCGAGGCCAATCCGCGGCAGGTGCTGGGCCGGGTGGCGCAGCGCTTCGCCAACCTCGGCCTGACCCCGGTGGTGGCCATCGAGCTGGAGTTCTACCTGTTCGATCGCCTGCCCGATGTCCACGGCCGCCCGCAGCCGGCGGTCAACCCCAACACCGGCGCACGCAACACGAGCACGCAGGTCTATTCGATGGAGGACCTGGACGACAACCGCGATTTCATCGACGCGGTGGCGGCCGTGTGCCGCGCACAGGACATCCCCGCCGACACGGCCGTGGCCGAGTACGCGCCGGGCCAGTTCGAGATCAACCTCAAGCATCGCGCCGATGCGCTGCAGGCCTGCGACGACGCGGTGATGCTCAAGCGCGCGATCAAGGCCGTGGCCCAGGCCCGAGGCCTGCAGGCCAGCTTCATGGCCAAGCCCTTGGTCGACCAGGCCGGCAGCGGCCTGCACGTGCACGTGAGCCTGCTCGACGCGCAGGGGCGTAATGCCTTCGCCGGCACCGCGCAGGCGCCGGCCGCGGCCCTGCTGCACGCCATCGGCGGCCTGCAGGCCAGCGCGGCCGACACCATGCTGCTGTTCGCCCCGCACGCCAACAGCTACCGCCGCTACGTGCCCAACGCCTTCGTCCCGCTGGGCCGCAGCTGGGGCTACAACAACCGCACCGTGGCCATGCGCATCCCGCACAGCGATGCGGCCAACACGCGCATCGAGCACCGCATCGCCGGCGCCGACGCCAATGTCTACCTAGCCTGCGCCGCGGTGCTGGCCGGGATGCTGCACGGGCTGGACCAGCGGCTCGATCCCGGCCCGCCGATCGTCGGCAATGCCTATGCCCAGACCGAGCAGCACAGCCCGCACTGGCGGGGTTCGATCGAGGATTTCCTGGGCAGCGCCTTCATCGCCGAACATTTCGGCGAACGCTTCCGCCACATCTACGGCCAGCAGAAACGCAAGGAGCAGCGCAGCTTCGACACCCAGGTCACCGACCTGGACTACGCCTGGTACCTGCGTGCGGTCTGAGCCCGGCACGCCCGGCGCCTCCCCCGACAGCTGGTACGCGGCCAGCACCACGCCCCTGCCCGCCCAGCCCGCGCTCGAAGGGCGCGTGGACTGCGATGTCTGCATCCTCGGCGCCGGCTACACCGGCCTGGCCGCCGCGCTGGAGCTGGCCGAGGCCGGCCATCGCGTCGTGGTGCTGGAGGCGCAGCGGATCGGCTGGGGCGCCTCGGGCCGCAACGGCGGCCAGGCCATCGTCGGGTTCGGCTGCGGCGAGGAGAAGCTCGAGGCACTGGTGGGCCTGGAGGATGCGCGGCGCATGTTCGATCTGTCGCGCGAAGGCCTGGCCTGGCTGCACGCGCGCCTGGACCGGCACGGCATCCAGGCGCACTGGCGTCCCGGCCATGCGACCGTGCCGCTGAAAGCCCGCCAGCAACGCGAGGTGCGGGCCATGGTCGAGCGCTTCCACACCCACTACGACCATCCGGTGCAGTGGTGGGACCGCAACCGCCTGCGCGACACCCTGGCCAGCGAGCGCTACCTGGGCGCGCTCTACGATCCGATCAGCGGTCACCTGCATCCGCTGGCCTATGCGCTGGGCCTGGGGCGCGCGGCCCTGGACGCTGGCGTGCGCATCTTCGAGACCAGCGCGGTGATTCGCCTGCGGCGCGGCGCGCGACCGGTATTCGAGACCGCGCGCGGGCAGGTGCACTGCGACTTCGGCGTGCTCGCCGGCAACGCCCTGCTGCACGGCATCGCCCCGGAACTCGAGGCGCGGATCATGCCGGTCGGCACCTACATCGCCGCCACCGCCCCGCTGGGCGAGGAACGCGCCCGCGCGCTGATCGGCAACGACATGGCCGTGGCCGACACCGCCTGGGCGCTGGACTACTATCGCCTCAGCCACGACCACCGCCTGCTGTTCGGCGGACGCGCCAGTTACTCCGGGCGCCCCCCGCGCGATCTCACGGCGATCATGTGTCGGCGCATCGCCGGGGTGTTCCCGCAGCTGGGCGAAGTGGCACTGGACCACGTCTGGGGCGGCCTGGTGGACATCTCGCGCAACCGCGCCCCGCACTGGGGCCGCCTGCAGCCCAACCTGTACTTCGCGCAGGGCTTCTCCGGCCACGGCGTGGTCGCCACCGGCCTGGCCGGCAGGCTGATCGCCGAGGCCATCGCCGGCCAGTCCGCCCGCCTGGACCTGTTCGCCAAAATCCGGCACGCGCCCTTCCCCGGCGGCCAGGCGCTGCGCACGCCGCTGCTGGTGGCGGCGATGAGCTGGTACAAGCTGCGCGACGCGCTGTGGTGACCGCCCGACATTGACTGCGATCAATGCCGCCCTGGGCGGCCGGTGCGAGCCTGCGGGCATGGGGCCTTGAGGCCCGCAACCGCATGGGGCACGCGATGGCACTTCTGATCTGGCAGGACGATCTGGACACCGGCATCGGGGTGATCGACCAGCAGCACCGACGCATCGTCGAGATGATCAACACCCTGCACCAGACCCAACAGCAAGGCCAGCGGCTGGCCGTGGGCGAGGTGATCGCCGAACTGGTGGATTACACCCTCTCGCACTTCGCCTTCGAAGAGGAGCTGATGGAGGAAGCCGGCTATCCCTTCTGCGCCGCGCACAAGCGGGTGCACGAGGTGTTCACCCGCCGGGTCAGCGAGTACCGCCTGCGCTTCGAGGCGGGCGAGGACGTGACCGAGGAACTCAAGCAGATGCTGGCGCGCTGGCTGTTCAACCACATCCGCAGCGACGACAAGGCCTATTCGGAGACCGTGCGCCGGCACCTGGACCAGTTCAGCCGCCACCACCAGCAGGGCGGCTGGCTGGCGCGCACGGTGACGCGCCTGTTCCGCTGACGGCCTACAGCGTGACGCTGGCGTGGCGGCGGACCGCCAGCAGGGCCAGGATGGTGATCAGCGCCGCGCCACTGAGGTAGAAGCCCACCGACTGCACGCCGTACTTGCCGGCCAGCCAGGTCGCCACGTACGGCGCCGGCGCGGCGCCCAGCACGCTGGCCAGGTTGAAGGACAGCGACGAGCCCGTATAGCGCACCTCGGTCGGATAGACCTCCGACAGCAGCGTGCCGACCGGGCCGTAGGTCCAGCCCATCACGAACAGGCCCAGGCACAGGAACACCAGGACGAAGGCCGGGTGCCCGGCGGTGAACAGCGCCGGGAACACCAGCCCGAACAGCAGGATGCCCACGCTGGCCACCATCATCGCGTGGCGCGCCGAGGTGCGGTCGCCGAACTTGGCCGAGATCGGGATGCCCGCGGCGAAGAACAGCATGCCCACCATCTGCATCAGCAGAAACTCCTGCTTGGAATACCCCAGCGTGACGGTACCGTAGCCCAGCGCGAACACGGTCATCAGATAGAACAACACGAAGGTCGCCAGCGCCCCCAGCGTGCCCAGCACCAACGGCCCCAGATGCTTGGAGAACACCGCACGGAACGGCACGCGCAGACGCTCGTTGCGCTCGATCGCCTGCTGGAAGGCCGGCGTCTCGCGGATCGACAGGCGCACCCACAGGCCGATCAGCACCAGCAGCGCCGAGGCCAGGAACGGCACGCGCCAGCCCCAGGCCAGGAACTGCTCCGGCGACAGCAGCGCGCCCATGATCAGGAAGGTCGAGGCCGACAGCAGGAAGCCCAGCGGCGCGCCCAGCTGCGGGAACATCCCGTACCAGCCGCGCTTGCCCGGCGGCGCGTTCTCGGTGGCCAGCAGTACCGCCCCGCCCCACTCGCCGCCCAGGCCGATGCCCTGGCCGAAGCGGCACAGCGTCAGCAGCACCGGCGCCAGCAGGCCGACGCTGTGGTAGCTGGGCAGCAGGCCGATCACCACCGTGGAGATGCCCATGGTCAGCAGCGCCGCCACCAGCGTGGCCTTGCGGCCGATGCGGTCGCCGAAATGGCCGAACAGCGCCGAGCCGAACGGCCGCGCCACGAACGCCACCGCAAAGGTCGCCAGCGACGCCAGCCGCGCAGCGGACTGATCGCCCTGCGGGAAGAACAGCGTGGGGAACACCAGCACCGCGGCGGTGGCGTAGATGTAGAAATCGAAGAATTCGATCGTGGTGCCCATCAGGCTGGCCAGCAGGACGCGGGCCGGAGAGTTGACGGGCGGGGCGGCGGTGGTCGAGGACATCTTCAGGTCGCGTTCCGGAACAAAAGCCGGCGGATTCTGTCATGTTTGACCGAGGGTCGGTGGAGACGGTTGCGCCTGAGACGATTCGCGAGGACGAGATGAGCCAAATGTTATGGATTGCCCAAGTCTTCCCTAATCTCATGGTCATAGGAAATGCTACGGCCCAAGAATATGGCGCCGACTGTGTCATAGGCATCCTTTTCTTGACCTGTTAGCACTTCGCGGGCGGCCATTCAGCTACGCGTAGCGAATCATTTAATCAATATGGCCTTAGGTGCCGACCAGATCAGGTTAATAAAGCCCAGTCAAGCAACATGGCAGCACATCATTCAACACCCATTCGCTACTGTTGCAAGCCGGACTCAGTTCTTTTTCTGACTTCAGCTATTAATTTCAGATCGTCAACAGGACAGAACTTAACGGTGCCCCCAGAATAATCATAGCGCACTACGTCGATTATCCCATTAGCACGCAACAGCTGAAATATCCCAGGAGCCCCGCCACCACTCTCACTTGCGATCTTTATAGCATCCTGTGTAAGAGATTTCGCAGTTACCAGGCCAGTCTTATTACCGCCGACACTTAACCACTCAAAGTCTGCAAAAGCTCCATTATCAGTGATGTAGGTACTCATGTGTATATCTGACCTTAATTCCTCCCCTGGCGGCAGGAAGTGAGGGGCTCGACATCCGGATCTAAGTTGAAAATTCGCATCATAAAGCCTTCCACAAGCACAGAAATTCGCTACGCAAGCACAAATTACGGCGATCTGGCCCAATTTACGATTTGACACGTAGGACTTCATTTTTTCGTGCTTAGAGATAGTATTCGGATCTGGCGCCCACGCCTGATAGCGCCCCGCCGTTGAGAGCATAGTGGAGATGCAGGATACCGCGGCAATGTTACGTTGGGCGCACGCAACCTCCGGATTACTTAGTTTGCCGCTCCAAGATGAGGCATTTGCACTTGTTCTGCTCGTAGCAGACATCATGTGCGAAGCAACACACTTGAGCACGCGTGTTGTTTGATATGCATGCCCCGTCAGAGCAAATGCCATCTGGGTCGTGACGCCGTAGGAGTCACGGTCATAACGTTGTATTACAGTGCCTGAGAAATCGGTCAGCAGACGTGTGCTGCCCAGCAAGTCGCTCAAGAAATAGGCACGACCGCTGCGCGCATGACGCTGGTCGATGCCGGCCCCCGCCAGGATCGGATTAACCGTGGTGCCCTGCGTCTCCTGGACCACGTCCAGCCCGTCGTAGAGGTGATTGGTGGTGGCCCCACCCTCGGTTTTGGCGATGCGCCGTCCCAATGCGTCATAGCTGAAACTGGCGATGACCGTGCTGCCGGACTTGATCTGGATCAGCCGGTCGCGATCGTCACAGATGTAGGTTCGGCTGCCGTCGCTGATCAGGTTGCCGTTGCTGTTGTAGCCGAGGGCGACGTTGTTAGCCTTGGTCCGGCGGTTGTTGTCTGTTGGTACTGGCCGCAGGAAGCGACTGCGGGGCGTGCGTGCCGGTCTGGGCCACCAGCTGGCCGCTGCCGTCTTAGCCACAGCCCAGGCTGCCCAGCGCCGTCTGCCCGGACTTGCCACAAATTGTCGTACTTCCAGCCCAGCGCATCGGAGATGCTATAAAACCCTGTTGTGACTTAGTCGAGACCATAAATAACCAGAAAATTAAATGGATCACTTACCTCGCGGATACAGCCCAAGCACTTCCAGGATTCTAAATGCCGGAGCCAAAACAAGATATACGACCAGGGGAGAGTAGATAAAGATAGCGGACATCGAAATTAAATCCAGATAGGCTGGATGTCTATTAATAAGCCAATCCCTCGTTGAAAAGACAAAAACAGTAATTCCAAAGAGTTTTATTGCTATCCAAATGGCAGACAGGATTAACCTATTAGCACTCACGGCGAGCCCCACTGTTTAATGGATTAGCCAACTTCCTCCGCCCTCAGGCCCTCGCACTAACTTTCTCCACAAGCCGTCCGCGCTTGGCGGTATCCACTCCATTTCAAAGGATTCCAGGTCTTTCCGCCTCTGACGCTTCATCCATCAGTGCGGATTCCCTCCACAAATTCCAAGCGCCCGATCAAGAATATTCTTGGGAGGAAGACCACCCATACTTGGATGCGCAGCTATATATGTCTTCGCGGCCTTGATGGCTTCTCGATCTTTCTCGCGGCAGCTCCAATACGGCACCGCGCGCGCGTACACGCCAAGATCGAATAACGCCTGACCGATATCCCTCTCGTGCAACGCCACAGAATAGGAAAGATCATGGCGTTCTGTCGCAGCGGCCGACAGTCGGATACGCCCCAGCGCCTGGGAGACCTCATTCTGACCGGCCAGGGTGGCCATCGTATCCGCCCCTTGCTTGATCCCAAAATAAAATCCGATACCGCACGCAGTCCCCATCAAAACCAATATCAAGGCAATCTTGGCCACGCTCTTCATCCCTTCTCCCTTCCAGTGCGCGCCCGCACCATAGCGTTGCGTTCAAGCACTCGTTCTCACTACCGAGAGCCCAGCCACTGAGAAGGGCTCGGTGTAGCGTGGCCCACCGCTGCGCCAACGCCCCAATCTTCAGCGCCTTATCCGTCCAGCCGCTGGGGATGGGTATAAACAGCATAGCCATCGTCGCGGGCGAAGCCCAGCAGGGTCAGGCCGGTGCGCTGGGCCAGCGACAGGGCCAGGGCGGTCGGGGCGGAGATGGCGGCCAGAAAGGCGATGCCGGCGCTGGCGGCCTTCATCGCCATTTCGTAGCTGGCCCGGCTGGTGACGACCAGGAAGCCGGCCTGGGGATCGAACCCGGCGCGGTGCATCGCGCCGATCAGCTTGTCCAGGGCGTTGTGCCGGCCCACGTCCTCGCGCACCAGCGCGATCTCGCCATCGGCCAGCGCCCAGCCGGCGGCATGGGTGGCGCCGGTGCGGGCGCCCAGCGGCTGGGCGGCGCGCAGCGCGCGCAGGGCGCGCTGCAGGGCAGCAGGCGTCACGACGATCCCGGGACCGACCGGTGCGGGATCGCGCAGGGCCGCCTCCAGCAGTTCGCTGCCGCACACGCCGCAGCCGCTGCGTCCGCTCATGCTGCGGCGGCGGCGCTGCAGCGCCTGCTCGCGTTGCGGCGGGATGCGCACGCGCACCTCCACGCCTTCGAGCAGGTGTTCGATCGATTCGACGCGCGCATCGTCGATCGCCTCGACGATGCCCTCGCTGAGCGCGAAGCCCTGGGCGAAATCGGCCAGGTCGCACGGCGTGGCCATCATCACCGCGAACGGCGCGTCGTTGTAGACGAAGGCCACCGGCACTTCCTCGGCGATCTCGTCCACGCGTGCCTCCGCGCTCTCGCCACGCACGCGCACCATCTCGCGCCGCACGCTGCCGGCGTCTTCGGTCGAAGCCGGCCGCGTCGGATCGCTCAAGGCCCCACGCCTGCCATCCGGCGCGTGGCTGCACGACCTGTGCGCGGTGCCGGCGACATCGGCGTCAGGCCAGCAGGCCGGCTTCGCGCAGCGCCGCCTCGACCTTGGCCTGGTTGGCCGGTTCGAGTTCGGTCATCGGCAGGCGCAGCGCGCCGCCGCAGTGCCCCAGGCGCGACACCGCCCACTTGACCGGGATCGGGTTGGCCTCGACGAACAGCTGCTTGTGCAGCGGCAGCAGGCGTCGCTGGATCGCCACTGCGGTGGCGACATCGCCGGCCAGCGCCGCCGCGCACAGCTCGCGCATCAGCCGCGGGGCGACATTGGCGGTGACGCTGACGTTGCCGTGGCCGCCGCACAGCATCAGCGCCACGGCCGTGGCGTCGTCGCCGGAGTAAATGGAAAAGCCTTCCGGCGCCTCGCGGATCAGCCACTGCGCGCGCTCGATGTTGCCGGTGGCCTCCTTGATGCCGACGATGCCCGGCAGCTGCGCCAGGCGCAGCACCGTGTCGTGCGCCAGGTCGGCCGCAGTGCGGCCGGGCACGTTGTACAGCACGATCGGCAGGTCGCCGGTGGCCTCGGCGATGGCCGCGAAATGGCGGTACTGCCCTTCCTGGCCGGGCTTGTTGTAGTAAGGCACCACCTGCAGCTGGCTGTCGGCGCCGACCTCGCGCGCGAACCTGGCCAGCGCGATCGCCTCGGCGGTGGAATTGGCGCCGCAGCCGGCCATCACCGGCACGCGGCCGGCGGCCTGCTCGACCGCCACGCGGATGATCTCGCAGTGCTCCTCCACGTCGACCGTGGGCGACTCGCCGGTGGTGCCGACCACGCCGATGCAATCGGTGCCTTCGGCCACGTGCCAGTCCACCAGTTTGCGCAGGGCGGCGTAGTCGACGCTGCCGTCCTGGTGCATCGGGGTGACGAGCGCGACGATGCTGCCGCGCAGGGGGGCGTGGGAAGTGGTCATGAAGGCAGGGCTTTGCGGGATGAAGTGGAGGGAGCCGCCGATTCTAAGCGTCATGGCGCGGTCGCGGGCGCGCCGCGAGCGGTGTCGCCTGCAACCATTACGCTCAGCAACGCGCTGGCGTGCGTGTCGATCTTCATCGCCCTCGCGCGTCGAGGCCGTATAAGGACGCGGCAGTCCCGCCGCGTCGATCACCGCCAGGAGGAAACGCGCCATGATCCCCAAAAACACCCTCTGCCTTTGGTACGACGGCACCGCGCTGGAGGCCGCGCAGTTCTACGCGAAGACCTTTCCCGACAGCCGGGTCGGCGCCGTGCGCCGCGCGCCGTCCGATTTCCCCTCCGGCAAGGCCGGGGACGTGCTGGTCGTGGAGTTCACCGTGTGCGGCGTGCCGTGCATGGGGCTCAACGGCGGGCCGGCGTTCAAGCACAGCGAGGCGTTCTCGTTCCAGATCGCCACCGACGACCAGGCCGAGACCGACCGCCTGTGGGATGCCATCGTCGGCAACGGCGGGCAGGAGAGCGCCTGCGGCTGGTGCAAGGACAAGTGGGGCCTGTCCTGGCAGATCACGCCGCGCACGCTGACCGAAGGCATGGCCGATCCGGATCCCGCCGTGGCCAAGCGCGTGTTCGAGGCGATGATGACGATGGGCAGGATCGATGTGGCCGCGATCGATGCGGCGCGGCGGGGCTGAGCCCGCCGTAAGACTTTCCAGCGTCTGATCCGGCTGCTGCTTAACGCGCTAAACAGCGGCCGTCTCGATGGGCTGCGATGCCTTGAACGCTTCGCAGCCCATCGCTCGCCGGGTGCGACGGCGACCTCGTTCTCAGAACGTCGGCGGCGTATTCGCGCTGACGATCACCGCCTCGCTCTCGCCCAGGTTGCGGAAGCGATGCGGCACCCGGCTTTCGAAGTAGTAGCCCTCGCCTGCGCGCAGCACCCGCACCTGCTCGCCGACGGTGACTTCCACCTCGCCCGCCACGACTACCCCGCCCTCTTCGCCAGCGTGGACCAGCAGGGTCGGGCCGGTGTCGGTGCCCGGCGGCATCACCTCGCGCAGGATGCACATCTGCCGCCGCGCCACCCGCTGTCCCACCAGGAAGTAGTGCACGCCGTCGCTGCCCACGTCGGGCGTCTCTGCGGCGCTGTAGAACGGGCTGTCGGGCGGGCCGGGCTCCAGGTCCAGGGTGAAGAAATCAGCCAGCGAGATCGGGATGCCGTCCAGCACCTTCTTCAGCGACCCGACCGATGGGCTGACCTTGTTCTGCTCGATCAGCGAGATCGTGCTGTTGGTCACGCCTACACGCTTGGCCAGCTCGCGCTGGCTGAGCTGCTTGGCGGTACGCACCTGCTGCAGCCGCGCTCCGATGTCCATGCTGGCTTCTGGCCCCTGTGTTGCGGATTCTTGACACCCAGGGCGGCATTGAGCCTGTTTCTGCCTCACGTTGTAAAGTTTCTTCAACGCGCTAGGCTAAGAACATCCCTTCTCCGTCCGAGGCCCGCATGAGCGCCGATTCCCTCACCCCGCGCGACGGCTACGCCGCCCACTACGCCGAACTGGGGGCGCGCCAGCCCGATTCGCTGGACGCGTTCTGGATGCCGTTCACGGCCAATCGCGCCTTCAAGGCCAAGCCGCGCCTGCTGGCCAGCGCCAAGGACATGCACTACACCGACATCGACGGGCGGCAGATCCTGGACGCCTGCGCCGGGCTGTGGTGCGTCAACGCCGGCCACGCGCGGCCGCGCATCGTCGAGGCCGTGCGCCAGCAGATAGGCACACTGGACTTCGCGCCCAACTTCTCGATGTCCTCGCCGCTGCCGTTCGTGCTGGCCGAGCGTCTGGCCGCGCTGACGCCGGGCGACCTCAACCACGTCTTCTTCACCAACTCGGGCTCCGAGTCGGTGGACACGGCGCTGAAGATCGCCCTG
Source organism: Pseudoxanthomonas sp. X-1 (assembly GCF_020042665.1). NCBI lineage: Bacteria > Pseudomonadati > Pseudomonadota > Gammaproteobacteria > Lysobacterales > Lysobacteraceae > Pseudoxanthomonas > Pseudoxanthomonas sp. X-1. The sequence continues at coordinate 1,970,062 of NZ_CP083376.1, read as the reverse complement.
GCCTACCAGCGCGCGCGCGGCGAAGGCCAGCGCACGCGCCTGATCGGTCGCGAGAAGGCCTACCACGGCGTCGGCTTCGGCGGCATCTCGGTGGGCGGGCTGCCCAACAACCGCAAGTGGTTCGGCCCCGGCCTGCCGGGCGTGGACCACCTGAGGCACACGCTGGACATCGCGCGCAACGGCTTCTCGCAGGGCCTGCCGCCGCATGGACTGGAATGGGCCGAGGAGCTGGAGCGCGTGATCGCGCTGCACGATCCGTCCACCATCGCCGCGGTGATCATCGAACCGATCTCCGGCAGCGCCGGCGTGATCCTGCCGCCGGAGGGCTATCTCAAGCGCATCCGCGAGATCTGCACGCGGCATGGCATCGTGCTGATCTTCGACGAGGTGATCACCGGCTTCGGCCGCGTCGGCAAGGCCTTCGCCTCGCAGCGCTTCGGCGTCACGCCGGACATCATCACCGCCGCCAAGGGCATCACCAACGGCTGCGTGCCGATGGGCGCGGTGTTCGTGTCCGAGGACATCTTCGAGGCCTTCGACCAGGGCCCGGACAGCGCCATCGACCTGTTCCATGGCTATACCTACTCGGGCCATCCCCTGGCCTGTGCCGCCGCGCTGGCCACGCTGGATACCTACGCGGAGGAACACCTGTTCGAGAAGGCGATCGAACTGGGCGACTACTGGCAGCAGGGCCTGCATTCGCTCAAGGGCCTGCCCCATGTGATCGACCTGCGCAACTTCGGCCTGATCGGCGCGATCGAGTTCGCTCCGCGCGAGGGCGCGCCGGGCGCGCGCGGCTTCGAGGTGTTCCGCCGCGCCTTCGAGGACGGCCAGATGCTGACCCGCGTGACGGGCGATGTGATCGCGCTGTCGCCGCCGTTGATCGTCGAGAAGCCGCACATCGACCGGATCTTCAGCGTGCTGGCCGATGTGATCAGGGCGACGGGCTGAAGCGGGAGATCGCGCGCGGGGCACGGTCTGCTTTTCGCGGTGTCCCGCTGACGTCCATGGAGCCCCGCGTTCGCGGGGATGACGGAATCTGCGCTGACGCAAGCGTGGCGAACGTCCACTCCGGCAGCGCTACTCCCTGCCCCTTGCGCAGCAGGGGGTGGCCGGGAGAGGTCGAATCAGGTCGCGGGAAACGCTGACTCAGACGCCAAAAGCACCCGCCGCATCACACATCGTTCCCGCATGTCGAAGACCGGAGATGCCACAGGACGCCGGTTCCGCCGGCGCTTGTGGCCCTCACGGAAACCGCAGCACCGCAGTCAGCGGCAGATCCGCCTGCCAGCGCCCGCGCCCGCCCAGCGCCTGCAGCTCGATCAGCACCGCCGCGCCCAGCACGTCGCAGCCCTGCTGCCGCGCCAGCGACAGCGCCGCGTGCAGCGTGCCGCCCGAGGCCAGCACGTCGTCCACGATCAGCACGCGCGTGCCGGGCGGCAGCGCGTCGCGATGCATCTGCAAGGTGTCCTTGCCGTACTCAAGGCCGTATTCGACGCTGAGCACAGAAGCCGGCAGCTTGCCAGGCTTGCGCACCGGCACAAACCCGCACTTGAGCGCACGCGCCAGCGCCGCGCCGAGGATGAACCCGCGCGACTCGATGCCCAGCACCGCCTGCACGCCGGCCTCGCGCCAGGGATCGGCCAGCGCGGCCGTGGCGGCGGCGAACGCCGCCGCATCGGCCAGCACCGGCGTGATGTCCTTGAACAGCACGCCAGACTTGGGGAAGTCGGGCACATCGCGGATCAGCGCGGCCCATTCGGTTTGCACGGACATCGACACGCTCGTGGTCCTGGGTAAAGCGCGATGCTACTGCACCGCGCCGCACGCTGCCGTGCTCAGGAACTGCAGGACAGCATCGAGCAGCCGGCCCGGTCGCGCGCCCAGTCCGGGCGCTTGCGGGCGAAGACCTCGCGCCCAGGCTGATCCTCGTAGGGACGGCGCAAAACATCCATCAGCGTGTGGATGCCACCCAGGTCGCCGTCGTGCGCGCGGTCGATCGCCTCCTGCGCCAGATAGTTGCGCAGCACATAGCGGGGATTGACACGGCGCATGCGCGCACGCCGCGCACCTTCGTCGCCATCCTGCGCGCAACGCGCGGCGTAGCGCGTCAACCAGTCGGTGAACGCGGTCGCGTGCAGCTCGAACTTTTCCGCGTCGTAGAAGGCCTCGCGCAGCGCCTCCAGCGCCTGCGGGCCGGGAGCGTGCTCGCCCAGCTCGCGGAAGAACAGCGTCATGTCCACCTCGGCCGCATGCAGCAGCGCGCGCAGATCGGCCATCAGCGCGGCGTCGGCGGGCGTGTCCTGCGCCAGGCCCAGCTTGGCCGCCGTATCGCGGCGCTCGCACGCGGCGAACACATCCACATAGTCCTGCAGCCCGGCCTGCAGCGGCGCAGGATCGGCGAACAGCGGCGACAGCGCGCCGGCCAGCCGGCTCAGGTTCCAGAACGCCACCTGCGGCTGCCAGCCGTAGCGATAGCGCCGGCCCTGGCGGTCGGTGGTGTTGGGCGTCCAGTCCGGATCGAAATCGTCGATCCAGCCGTAAGGGCCGTAATCGATGGTCAGCCCCAGGATCGACAGGTTGTCGGTGTTCATCACCCCATGGACGAAGCCCACCCGCATCCAGTGCGCCATCAGTTCGGCCGTGCGCGTGCACACCTGCGCAAACCAGGCCGCATCGCGCGCCTCGCCGGCCGGGCCGTCGAGCTCGGGAAAGTCGCGCGCGATGGTGAAGTCCACCAGCCGGCGCAGCAGCGCCACATCGCCGCGCGCGGCCGGCAGCTCGAAATGCCCGAAGCGCAGGAACGACGGCGCCACCCGGCACACGATCGCCGCCGGCTCCGGCGCGGCATGACCGTCGTAGAACATGTCACGGACCACCGCATCGCCGGTGCCGACCAGGCACAGCGCGCGTGTGGTCGGCACACCCAGGTGCGCCATGGCCTCGCTGCACAGGAATTCGCGGATCGACGAGCGCAGCACCGCGCGACCGTCCGCGAAGCGCGAGTACGGCGTCGGCCCCGCGCCCTTGAGCTGGAGCTCCTGGCGGCTGCCGTCCACGGCGATGGCCTCGCCCAGCGAGATCGCCCGCCCGTCGCCCAACTGCCCGGCCCAATGGCCGAACTGGTGCCCGCCATAGTTGGTGGCGAACGGCGCCATGCCCGGCGCCAGCGCATTGCCGCCGAACACCTGCGCGAAGCGCGGCTCGGCGATGTCCTCGGCCCGCAGGCCCAGCAGCGCGGCGACCTCCTGCGACCAGGCCAGCACGCGCGGCGCGGCCACCGGCGTCGGCGCCACCGAAGACCACAGCGCCCCTTCGACCTGGCGCGCCTGCGGTCCCACGACCGGATCGCCCGGCAGCTCGGCGATGAATCGGTTGTCGAAGTTCAACTGCATGGAGCCCGCCTCGCGTCTGCGCCGTGTGCCTGCTGATATGGCGCCGGCGCTGGCATAAAAAAGGTTTCGCGGAGTGCAGTGACGGTGAACGTCCCTGGCCCACCGCCTCGCCTCGCCTCGACTCGACCAGGCGCAGCTCCTCGGCCCATCAGCCCACCTGGCTCATTCTGGAGGGGAAAAGGCTGAGTGCGCCTCGAGTTTCGCTGCGAGCCACTCATGCTTTTGTGGGAGCCGCCATGGCGGCGATGAGGCTTTCCCGGTGAAGCCTCATCGCGACACAGGCATTGCTGGTAGAGCCTCATCGCCGCCATGGCGGCTCCCACGGCTTGGTCTGGTGTCCCGCAAGGACCGATCGCACACGCGCGCGGCCGCAGAACATCCTGACCTGCTCCCCCGCAGCGCCCGACCGGTTCGAAACCTCGGGGCGGAAGGATCAGGACTTGTTAGGACTTTCGACCCGAAGTCCCTTGACCCAACGCGCGCGGCAGCGGGCCGACGACCGGTGGCCGCGACGAGCGAGGCAGGACGCCGAGCGCCTTAAGTCAGGGCAGGATGCCCTGATCGAAGGAATAGCGGACACCGGCCGCCGGACCGTTGCCCCTTCGAAGCAAGAAAGCACACGTCTCTACGAAGTCAAAAAACACACGCCTCTCCAAAGTGAGAAAGCGCGCGCCTCTCCGAAAGCGGAAGGCACATACCCCGCTCGCAGCGGAAAACGCACCTCTCTTCGAAGCCTCAGCGCCAACCGCCGCCAATATCCCCTCGGCGGGGAAAAAGCCAAAAAAAAACGCCGGGACAAGCCCGGCGTTCTTCATGCGTGTTGACGCGGTGGGGGCTGGATTACAGCGCCTGCACCTGGTCGGCCTGCATGCCCTTCTGACCCTGCACGGCCACGAAGGTGACCTGCTGGCCTTCCTTCAGCGACTTGAAGCCGTTGCCCTGGATCGCGCGGAAGTGCACGAACAGGTCCGGGCCGCTCTGCGGGGTGATGAAGCCGAAGCCCTTGGCATCGTTGAACCACTTGACGGTACCGGTCTGACGTTCGCTCATTTTTACTACTCCTGGAAACATGATGGGTAATCGCGGCGCCGGGATTCCGGGCCGAGACTGGGTTTGCAGGCGTAGGAAAAACGCAAACGATGTAGCCGATCTGTCGATCTACCGCATCAGGCTCACGAACCACGGTGACCCTGGCAAGCACAGTGGGCCGCACGATACGCAGGTTGCGGTGAAAAAGCCAACACAATCGCGGGCCGATCCGGGAAATTTGCCCGCTGGCCCTTGACAGCCGTGCGCCGCATAGGGTTCTGCCTGAACAATTCCCTTTCAAAACAAGCAGCTAGCCGGTAGCATACGTCACAAGGCGAGGTCTGAAGCCATCGCCGGCGGTGTCGGCGGATGTTGCGTTGCAGCAGTGCAGCGGGCATCCGGGCCGGTTCCGGGCCTAGGATGGCCCCGTCCTGCGCGGAACCTTCCTGGCCCTTCTTCGCTTATCGCCCGCCCCGCATGCCTGCACGGGTGGTGCGCTTGGTCTCACTTCTCTTTCGTGCAATGCCATGGCCCTTTCCGCCACGATCCGCAAGGTCGAGCTGCAGATCAGCGACCTCGACCGCAACCACTACGCCAGCCACAGCCTGACCCTGGCCCAGCATCCTTCCGAAACCGACGAACGCCTGGTGGCGCGGGTGCTGGCCTTCGTCCTGTATGCCGACGAGCGCCTGGCCTTCGGCCGCGGCCTCAGCACCGAGGACGAGCCCGACCTGTGGCGCCGCGACTACAGCGGCCAGATCGAACAGTGGATCGAACTGGGCCAACCCGACGAGAGCCGCCTGCGCAAGGCCGCCGGCCGCGCGCGCGAGGTGGTGGTGGTCGGCTACGCCGGCCATGCCGGCGATGTGTGGTGGCACAAGCACGCCGCCTCGCTGCGGCGCATGAAGCAGCTGACCGTGATCGACCTGCCACAGGACGCGATCCGGGAACTGGCGGCCAGGCTCGTGCGCACCCTGCGCCTGGACGTCCTGATCCAGGACGGCGAAGTCCAGCTGATGGGCGACGACCTGCAGCTGGTGGTGGTCCCGATCGTCCGCCACGCGCCGCAGGACTGAAGGTGCCATCCGGCTTCACCCACGAGGTGCTGATCATCGGCGGCGGCGCCGCCGGGCTGATGTGCGCGGCCACCGCCGGCGCGCGCGGGCGCTCGGTGCTGGTGATCGAGCACGCCAATCGCGTGGGCAAGAAGATCCTGATGTCCGGTGGCGGGCGCTGCAACTTCACCAATACAGGCGCCTCGCCGGCCAACTATCTGTCGGACAACCCGCACTTCTGCCGCTCGGCGCTGGCGCGCTACACGCCGCGCGACTTCATCGCGCTGGTCGAGCGGCACCGCATCGCCTATCACGAGAAGGAACTGGGCCAGCTGTTCTGCGACGACTCGTCCAAGCAGATCGTGGCCATGCTGGTCGCCGAGTGCGAAGCGGCGGGCGTGCGCATCGCCACCGGCTGCGGCGTGGAGCGCGTGGCCGCGCGCGAGGGCGGCGGCTATGCGGTGCACACCGCGCAGGGCGTGTTCGCCGCGCCTTCGCTGGTGGTGGCCAGCGGCGGACTGTCGATTCCCTCCATGGGCGCCAGCGGCTTCGGCTACGCGCTGGCGCGGCAGTTCGGCCACACGGTGCTGCCCACGCGCGCGGGGCTGGTGCCGCTGACGCTGAGCGGCCGCCCGCAGGAACAGCTGGCCGACCTGGCCGGCGTGTCGCTGCCGGTGCGCGCGACGGCCGGCAAGGTCGCCTTCGACAACGCGATGCTGGTCACCCACCGCGGCATCAGCGGCCCGGCGATCCTGCAGATCTCCTCGTACTGGCAGCCCGGCCAGCCGCTGCACCTGGATCTGCTGCCCGGCCAGGATGCCCTGGCGGTGCTGCAGGCGCAGCGGGCTGCGCGCCCGGCGGCCGAGCTGAAGACCGTGCTGGGCGACCTGCTGCCACGCCGCTTCGCCCAGCGCCTGTGCGAACACTGGCTGCCCAACCGGCCGATGAGGCAGTTCAACGACCCCCAGCTGCGCCAGGCCGCCGAGCTGCTGCGCGCCTGGCCGCTGGTGGCCAGCGGCACCGAGGGCTATCGCACCGCCGAGGTCACCCTGGGCGGCGTGGACACGCGCGAGGTGTCGCAGGCCACGTTCGAATCCAAACGCGCGCCGGGCCTGCACTTCATCGGCGAAGTGCTCGACGTCACCGGCTGGCTGGGCGGCTACAACTTCCAGTGGGCCTGGGCCAGCGGACACGCCGCGGGTCAGGCGGTCTAGCCCCCGATCGCGATCGCGCGGGTTCACGGCCGCGACCGCTCACCTTCCGCGCTCCGTCCCCGCGCGCCTGCCGAATGCCGCACCGCAGCACGGCGTTGCCGGGGCCGCGTGGCATGATCCCGCGCACCGCAACATCCGCGTGGTTCGACGTGCAGCATTCGATCAAGGGCAAGGCGACTTCGCTCGATATCGCGCACCTGGCCGGCGTCTCCCAGCCCACGGTCTCGCGCGCGCTGCGCGGCAGTCCCATGGTCAACGAGGACACCCGCCGGCGCATCCTGGCCATCGCCGAGCAGTTGCACTACAAGGTCGACAAGAACGCCTCCAACCTGCGCACCCAGCACACCGGCACGCTGGCACTGCTGTTCTTCGAGGACCCCACGCCGGACGAGTCGGCGATCAATCCGTTCTTCCTGTCGATGCTGGGCTCGATCACCCGCGCCTGCGCGCTGCACGGCTACGACCTGCTGATCTCCTTCCAGAACCTGTCCACCGACTGGCAGGCCGACTACGCCGACAGCAAGAAGGCCGACGGGCTGATCCTGCTCGGCTATGGCGACTACCTGCAATCGCGCGTGCGGCTGGAGAAGCTGCAGCAGCAGGGCATCCGCTTCGTGCGCTGGGGCGCGGCGCTGCCCGGCCAGCCGGGCGTATCGATCGGCTGCGACAACTTCCAGGGCGGGCACGACATGGCCGCGCACCTGATCGCCCAGGGGCGGCGGCGCATCGCTTTCCTCGGCCATGCCTCGGCGCACTACCCCGAATTCCAGGAGCGCCATCGTGGCGTCTGCGCCGCCCTCGATCAGGCGGGACTCCAGCACGAGGCGGCCCTGCAGGTGGATGCGGAGACCAGCGAGCAGTCCGGCTACGACGCGGCGCGCACGCTGCTGGCGCGCGGCGTCGCCTTCGACGCGGTGTTCGGCGCCAGCGACCTGATCGCCATCGGCGCGATGAAGGCGCTGCGCGAGGCCGGCCTGCGCATCCCCGAGCAGGTGGCCGTGGCCGGCTTCGACGACATCCCGCTGGCAGGCTTCGTCACCCCTGCCCTGTCGACCGTGCAGCAGGACACGCGCCAGGCCGGCATGCTGCTGGTGGATGCCCTGCTGCAGCAGCTGCACGGCCAGCCCGTGGAGAGCCAGACCATCCCTGTCACACTGGCGCTGCGCGGCTCCACCCACTGCGGCTGAAGCGCCGCGCAGGCGTCACCGCAGGTCGAGGCGCGCATGCGCGCCTTATTCAATCGCGCAGCCGGTGGCCCATGTCTTCGGCCAGGCGCTTGCGCAGGTCGGCGTTGGTCAGCGCGCCGTCGTAGAACAGCACCCGGACGCCATGCGCCGGCACCTCCAGCGCGAGGCGGTCATCGATCCGCACCTGGCTGCCGTCGAAGCCATCGCGCCAGGTGCCGGCCTGCAGCAGCGTCTCCAGCCGCAGGGTCGAGGCAGTCTCGGCCTTGTTGAGCAGCACCAGCGCGGTCTGCGCCTGCCCGTCGTGTTCGTAGACGCGGTAGAAGGCACCGGTATCGCCCTTCAGCGTCAGGTTGAGCTGGAGCCCGCGCTGCAGGGCGATCGAGTCGCGTCGCAGGTTGGCGATGCGCTTGAGGTTGCGGTAGATCGCGCTGTCGCCCGCGGCATCGATGCGCTGCTGGCCGTAGTAGTTGCGGTTGCCGGCGTGCTCGGCCGCGCCGCGCATGAAGCCGGTCTCCGAGCCGTAGTAGATCGCCGGGATGCCGCGCGCGGTGAACAGCCAGTTGTTGGCGTCGATGAAGCCCGCATCGCTGGCATCCAGCCGCGCCATGTCGTGGTTGTCGTAGAAGGTGACCAGGTCGTAGGGGTTGGCGTACGGGCCGTCCTCCAGGTACAGCGTGCGCTCCAGGTCCTCGTAGCCACCGCCCTCCTTGCCGAACACCTTGGACAGCTTCGCCCGCTGCGGGAAGTCCAGCACGCTGTAGTGGCCGTTGCGCTCCAGCGTGTGGGCAGCGATGAAGGCCGCGTCGTAGTCGAAGGCCTCGCCGAACATGAAGAAGCCCGGATGCCTGGCGCGGATGCGGTCTGCGAACTGTTTCCAGAAGCGATGCGGCATCCAGCCGATCGTGTCCACGCGAAACGCCGCCGCGCCCTGCTCGATCCACTGCTCGTAGGCGCCGGCCAGATAGTCCAGCACCGCCGGGTTGTCCTCGGCCAAGTCCGAGAGCTGGGCCAGGCCGCCGCCGGTGTTGTAGAAGGCGTGCATGGGGTTGTGCTTCGGGTCGAGCTTGGCCGGGTCCAGGTTCTGGTGGTCGGCCAGCTTGCGGCCGTCCTTGTCGAAGATCTGGCCGAACTTGGGCTGCGCCTTGGGCATCGAATACGCTGGCGAGCCGTGGTTGGCCACGATGTCCAGCACCACGTCCAGCTGCCGGCCCTTCATGGCGCGGGTGAAGCCGGCGAAGTCCAGGCCCTTGCTGGGCAGGTGTTCGTCGAGCTTGTAGAAGTTCACGCCCCAGTAGCCGTGGTAACCGGTCTTGCCCCGATCGGTCATCGCACTGCCCCAACGGACGGGCTCGCCGCCGGTGAAGGCCTCATCGGGATTGTCCACGATCGGCGTCACCCATACCGCGCCGAAGCCCATGTCGTGGATGTAGCCGGCGTTGTCGACGATGCCTTTGAAGTCGCCGCCGAGGTAGCCGATGTTGTCGCTCTGCCCGGCCGGCGCGCCCGGCGTGGGCAGGTCGAAGGTGCGGTGCCGGCCGCCCTGGTCGCGATGATCGTTGGACGGATCGCCGTTGACGAAGCGGTCGGTCATCACGAAGTAGATCGCCTTGCTGGCGAAGGGTTCCAGCGTGCCATACAGCTCGTCGGCGCGGGCCGGCACGGCCAGGGACAGGGCCAGCAGCGAAAGACAGAACGTTCTCATGCGTGGGCTTCCGGACGGGCATCCCGCACGCGCAGCGTGCACAGGCCGGCCACCAGCAGGCTCAGGCCACCGACGGCCAGCGCGTTGATCGGCGCGCCGCCCAGCACGGTCTTGACCAGCAGGCCCAGGATCGAGGCGGCCACCAGCTGCGGGATGACGATGAAGAAATTGAAGATGCCCATGTACAGGCCCATCTTGCGCGCCGGCACGCTGTCGGACAGCAGCGCATAGGGCAGCGACAGGATCGAGGCCCAGGCGAAGCCCACGCCCACCATCGACAGCAGCAGCCAGTGCGGATCGCGGATCAGCAGGAACGACAGGAACCCCGCTCCGCCCAGGCACAGATTGAGCAGATGGCTCCAGCGCAGCCCCAGCACCCGCACCATCTGCGGGATCACGATCGCGGCCAGCGCGGCGAAACCGTTATAGGCGGCGAACAGCACGCCCACCCAGTTGGCCCCGTCGTTGTAGGCGGCCGAGGTGGTGTCGCGCGTGCCGAAGTGCGTGGCGGTGACCGCATCGGTGGTGTAGATCCACATCGCGAACAGGGCGAACCAGGAGAAGAACTGCACCACCGCCAGCCGGCGCATGGTCGGCGGCATGTCCAGCAGATCGTCGACGATGGCTGCATACATGCCGCCGCACACGCGGCCGCGCCCCAGCAGCAGGGCGCCGAACGCCGCCGCACCGCCGCCCAGCACGTACAGCTGCTTGTCCAGGCCCAACAGCGCCACCAACGCACAGCCGATCAGGCCCAGCACCAGCGCAGCGATGCCCAGGCGCAGACGCAGCGCGGGCGGGGATGCCGATGGCGCCGGCGCGACCTCCGCCTCCGGCGCTTCGCGCTCGCCGGCCAGCTGGCCCGGCGGATCCTCGCGCGTGGTGAGCACGGTCCACAGGATGGTCAGCAGCAGCACGGCGCCGCCGAAATAGAACGCATAGCGCACCGTGTCCGGCACCTCCCCCGCACCGGCGGTATTGGCCACGCCGGCCTGCGCCAGCAGCCAGGGCAGCAGGCTGGCCACCACCGAGCCGATGCCGATGAAGAAGCTCTGCATCGCATAGCCCGAGGCGCGCTGGCGCGTGGGCAGCAGGTCGCCGACGAAGGCGCGGAACGGCTCCATCGAGATGTTGATCGAGGCGTCCAGCACCCACAGCAGGCCAGCCGCGATCCACAGCGCGGGCGAGTGCGGCATCGCCAGCAGCGCCAGCGTGGCCAGCACCGCACCGATGAGGAAATACGGGCGACGCCTGCCCAGCCGCGTCCAGGTGCGGTCGGACAGATAGCCGACGATGGGCTGCACGATCAGCCCGGTCAGCGGTGCGGCCATCCACAGCACCGGGATCTCGTCCACCGAGGCGCCCAGGGTGTGGAAGATGCGGCTGACGTTGGCGTTCTGCAGGGCGAAGCCGAACTGGATGCCCAGAAAGCCGAAGCACATGTTCCAGATCTGCCAGAACGACAGGGTGCGGGTTTGGCTCATCACGCGCGATCGATCCCCTTGCGACACCGCGCGGCCGTGTCGAATCACGGCCGCGGTTCGCCGGGCGACATGGTGACCGTTGCCGTCGCGCTTTCCATGCTGCAGTGCAACCAAGTGTGTGCATACGCTGCGATGTCAAAGTCGCGGCCAGCGAATGCAGGCGATACGTTCGAAACGCCTGTTTTCAAGCGGTTTCAGCGATGCGCCGCGTGATCGATGCACCCTGCGCGAAGCCCCTTCTTCGACTCACACATCGCAGCGCGCTGCATACGTATTCATGGCATCGCCCCGTCGTTGCGCGAGGACGCGCCGGGTCATGCGTGGAATAGTGGCGCCCGCTTCGCCCAGGGCCGCTCGCGGCGCCCGGGCCGGATTACTTCGGGGAACGGCAATGAACAACTGGTGGCGCGGCGCGGTGATCTACCAGGTCTATCCGCGCAGCTTCAAGGACACCAATGGCGATGGCGTGGGCGATCTGCCCGGCATCGTCGAGGGCCTGGACTACATCGCCAGCCTGGGCGTGGACGCGATCTGGATCTCGCCGTTCTTCAAGTCGCCCATGGCCGACTTCGGCTATGACATCGCCGACTACCGCGATGTTGATCCGCTGTTCGGCACGCTGGCCGACTTCGACGCCCTGTTGGCCAAGGCGCATGCGCTGGGCCTGAAGGTGATGATCGACCAGGTGCTCAGCCACTGCTCGGACCAGCACGCCTGGTTCCAGGAAAGCCGGCTGAGCCGCGACAACGCCAAGGCCGACTGGTACGTCTGGGCCGATCCGAAGGAGGATGGCACGCCGCCGAACAACTGGATGTCGCTGTTCGGCGGCGTGGCCTGGCGCTGGGAGCCGCGGCGCGAGCAGTACTACCTGCACAACTTCCTCGGCGCGCAGCCGGACCTGAACTTCCACAACCCGGCCGTGCAGCAGGCGACGCTGGACAATGTGCAGTTCTGGCTGGACCGCGGCGTGGACGGCATGCGCCTGGACGCGATCAACTTCTGCTTCCACGACGCGCAGCTGCGCGACAACCCGCCCAAGCCCAAGGACAAGCGCGTCGGCCGCGGCTTCAGCCCGGATAATCCTTACGCCTACCAGTACCACTACTACAACAACACCCGCCCGGAGATGCTCCCCTTCCTGGAGCGGCTGCGCGCGCTGATGGACCGCTATCCGGACGTGGCCGCGCTGGGCGAGATCTCCTCGGAGGATTCGCTGGCGACCACGGCCGAGTACACCGGCCACCGCCGCCTGCACATGGGCTACAGCTTCGAGCTGCTGGTCGACGACTTCAGCGCCGGCTACATCCGCGACACCGTCGCGCGGCTGGAAGCGGCGATGGACGATGGCTGGCCGTGCTGGGCGATCTCCAACCACGATGTGCCGCGCGCGGTCTCGCGCTGGGGCGGCGCCGGCGACGACGCCTTCGCCGCGCAGTTGGTGGCGCTGGTGTGTTCGCTGCGCGGCTCGGTCTGCCTGTACCAGGGCGAGGAACTGGGCCTGAGCGAGGCGCAGGTGCCGTTCGAGCTGCTGCAGGACCCCTACGGCAAGGCCTTCTGGCCCAACTTCAAGGGTCGCGATGGGTGCCGCACGCCGCTGCCGTGGCGCGACGCCGACGCCGGCGGCTTCACCATCGGCCAGCCGTGGCTGCCGGTGCCGGCCGAGCACCGCGCGCGCAGCATCGCCGCGCAGCAGGCCGATGCGGATTCGGTGCTGCAACACGTGCGGCGCTTTCTGCATTGGCGGCGCACATCTCCGGCGCTGGTCCAGGGCACGATCGACTTCCTGCACACCGACGAACCCGTGCTGGCCTTCCTGCGCGAACACGATGGCCAGCGCGTGCTGGTGGTGTTCAACCTGTCGGCCGAACCGCGGCGATGGACACTGCCCGAAGGCATGGTGGCCACGGCCCTGGAGGGCCACGGCCTGACGGGCGCCACGCTGAACGCGGACACGCTGGCCCTGCCCGGCCGCGGCAGCTGGTTCGGCGCGCTGGCGTGATCGAGGCGCCGGGCGACGGCCTGCGCGGAACCGCTCCCGCGCTGCAGCACAACCCGGGAAACGCACAAAGAAATCCCTGTTTCCAAGCCGTTTCCGGTCGTTCCGCCGGAGGCGCGGGCCGCCGCATCGGCCTTGCGATGACACCGATGCAAGCGCACCGCCATGAATACGTATGCAGGCCCATACACATCCGGGAACGCGCACTACCATGGCCGCCCATTCAAGCAAGGCGCCGTTTTGGCCTTCGCGAATCGCCGGTGTCGAGGGGGACGCCGGATCAACTCGAATGCAGTACCAACATTGACTGGAGGGGAAAATGTTGACTCCCAAGCGCAACCTGCTGTGCCTGTCCATCGCCGCGGCCATGAGCATGGCCACCGCCCAGGCCTGGGCCCAGAGCACACCGACCGACACCCAGGCCGACCCGGCCGCGGTCAAGACCGACGCCACCGACCTGGACCGGGTCAAGGTCACCGGCATCCGCCGCGGCATCGAGGGCGCGATCTCGGTCAAGAAGGACGCCACCTCGATCGTCGAGGCGATCTCGGCCGAGGACATCGGCAAGCTGCCTGACGTGAGCATCGCCGAGTCGCTGGCCCGCCTGCCCGGCCTGGCCGCCCAGCGCGTGGCCGGACGCGCGCAGGTGATCAGCGTGCGCGGCCTCTCGCCCGACTTCTCCACCACGCTGCTCAACGGCCGCGAGGTGGTGAGCACCGGCGACAACCGCAGCGTGGAGTTCGACCAGTACCCGTCCGAGCTGGTCAACGGCGTGACCGTGTACAAGACGCCCGACGCCGGCCTGGTCGGTCAGGGCCTGTCGGGCACGGTGGACATGCAGACCGTGCGCCCGCTGAGCTTCGGCGAGCGCGTGATCGCGCTCGGTGGCCGCTACCAGCGCAACTCGCTGGGCAAGGCAGCCAACGTCGACCCTTACGGCAACCGCTTCAGCGCCAGCTACATCGATCAGTTCTTCGACAAGACCCTGGGCCTGTCGATCGGCTATGCGCACACCGACACGCCGATCCAGGAGAACCAGGTCGGCCTGTACGAGCCGTGGAGCACGCAGAACACCGACAGTGGCAACCGCCCTGGCGTGGCGCCGGGCACCTATTTCTCCGACGGCATCAAGGCCCTGCGCCGCACCGGCAACTCCAAGCGCGACGGCGTGATGGCGACCCTGCAGTACCGCCCGTCCAACGCCTGGACCAGCACGCTGGACGCCTTCCACACCGAGGCCGAGCAGGTCGACACCGCCAACCAGTTCGAGGTCAACCTCAGCAACTACAACGGCGGCTACACCCCGGGCCTGAATATCGCCAACCCGCAGGTCAACGGCAACGACACCTTCACCGGCGGCACCGCCAGCGGCGTCTATCCGCTGGTGCGCGGTATGTACAACAAGCGCAAGGACAAGATCGACGCCTTCGGCTGGAACAACGCCTTCAACGTCGGCGCGGTCAAGGTCAACGCCGACCTCAACTACTCCAAGGCCACGCGCAAGGAGCTCAACCTGGAGAGCAATCTCCAGCTCACGCCGATGCCGCAGCTGGACACGGTCGGCCTGGCCTATCGCAACAACGACTTCTCGCAGATCTCCCATGGGCTGGACTACTCCAACCCCGAGTCGCTGTTCATCACCAACACCATCTACGGCTCGGGCTACGGCAAGGTGCCGCAGGTGGAGGACGAGCTGAAGGGCGCGCGCCTGCAGGCCAGCTTCCCCATGCCGGACGCGCTGAGCTGGTTCTCCGACCTGGACGTGGGCGTCAACTACGCGCGCCGCGAGAAGACCAAGCACCAGCCCGAAGGCAACATCAACCTGGGCCCGCAGGGCGACACCACCATCGCCCCCGACCTGCAGTACGCGCCGGTCAACCTGGGCTTCGCCGGCATCGGCTACATCCCGGCCTGGAACGTGCCCGGCGCGGTGGACCGCTACATGCAGTTCGCCCCCAACGAGGATGCCTCCTACCTGGTGTCCAAGGCCTGGACGGTGCTGGAGAAGATCACTACGGCCTGGATGCGCGCGGACATCGACACCCAGTGGGGCGAGGTGGGCGTTCGCGGCAACCTGGGCGTGCAGCTACAGCATACCGACCAGTCCTCGCAGGCCAACTACTGGGACGGCTCGCAGCCGGCGGGCAGCGAAGTGCGCCCCATCGACGACGGCAAGACCTATAACGACTGGCTGCCCAGCCTGAACCTGGCCTTCCAGTTCCCCGCCGACCAGACCCTGCGCTTCGCGCTGGCCAAGCAGGTCGCGCGCCCGCGCGTGGACCAGATGCGCGCCTCGCTGGAGTTCGGCGTGGATACCTCCACCGGCAAGCCCGGCGCCAGCGGCGGCAATCCGATGCTCGATCCGTGGCGCGCCAATGCGCTGGACATCTCCTACGAGAAGTACTTCGGTGAAAAGGCTTACGTGGCCGCCGCGTTCTTCTACAAGGACCTCAAGAGCTACATCTACACCCAGACCCGCGACAACTACGACTTCAGCGACCTGGTCGCCGGCTACGTGCGTCCGCCCGGCATGACCGTGCCGGTGCAGACCACAGGCACCTTCAGCGCGCCGTTCAACGGCAAGGGCGGCAAGCTGCGTGGCCTGGAGCTGACCGCTTCGTTGCCGCTGGATATGGTGTTCGCGCCGCTGGAGGGCTTCGGCATCCAGGCCAGCGCCACGTTCAACGACAGCGACGTCAAGATCAAGGATCCGGAGAGCGCCTCCAGCGTCGGCGACGGCGCGATCAGCCTGCCCGGCCTGTCCGACCGCGTGTACAACCTCACCGCCTACTTCGAGCGCAACGGCTTCGAGGCGCGCGTGAGCCAGCGCCGCCGCTCGGACTTCATCGGCGAGATCGGCAACTTCAACGGCAACCGCACGCTGCGCTACGTGGTCGGCGAGAACATCACCGACGCCCAGGTCAGCTACACCTTCGGCAGCGGCCGGCTGGACGGCCTGAGCCTGCTGCTGCAGGCCAGCAACCTCACCAACACCCCGTACCGCACCTATGCCGGCAGCAAGGACCGCCCGCTGGAGTACATCGAGTGGGGCCGCACCATCGTGCTGGGCGTGAACTACAAGTTCTGACCGCTCCGTCGGAGAAGATGAAGCAAGGGCGCCGGATCGCATCCGGCGCCCTTTTTCATTCGTGCTTCGCTTGCGCCTCACGGCTCGGTGGGAGCCGCCATCGCGGCGATGAGGCTCGACCAGGAAGGCCCCATCGCCGCCATGGGGGCTCCCACAGGGATTCGGTCGGCGCTCAGCGAGCACCACGCGCGCCGCCGCGGTCCATCTTTCGACCCGAAGCTCATGCGCTCAACGCGCGAGGCAGCGGGCCGGCGGGCCGAGGCCGCGCCTAGCGAGGCAGGACGCTGAGCGCCCGAATCAGGGCAGGATGCCCTGACTGAGGGAAAAGCGGACATCGCCCACCGGACCGCTGCCCTTCCGAAGCAACAACACGCACGCACCACGGTCCATCGCAACGTGATCCCTGGCTCAGGGGAAAAACATTCCCCGGCTCAAGTCCCCGGCCGCGCCACCACCTTGGGCTCGTGCACTTCCTCGCCCGGCTTGGCGCGGCCGGCCATCTCCGCGCCGGCGTCGGGCGCCAGCTTGCGCATGGCGATCACCGAGCTGGCCGAGATCAGGCCGATGGTGAGGAAGGCGAAGGTGAAGTTGATCGGCACCCCGGTCGGCTGACCGGTTGCCAGGCTGGCCAGGCTGAGCGCATAGCCGCCGACCGTCACGCCCAACGCCAGCGAGATCTGCTGGATCATCGCCGCCAGGCTGGTCGCCTGACCCATGCGCGCCTGATCCACCTCCGAATAGATGATCGCGTTGAGGCTGGTGAACTGCAGCGAGCGGAAACAGCCCCCCACCAGCAGCAGCGTCACCATCAACAAGTAAGGCGTCCCGGGGCGGAAGAAGCCATAGGTCGCCAGCATCAGCGAGGCCGCCACCGCGTTGAACACCATCACCTTGCGGAAGCCGTAGCGCTTGAGGATGCGCGCCGCCAGCGTCTTCATGAACATCGCCCCGGCCGCCGAGGTGAAGGTAATCGCACCGGACTGCAGCGGATTGAGGCCGAAGCCCAGCTGCAGCATCAGCGGCAGCAGGAACGGGATCGCACCGATACCGATGCGGAACACCGACCCGCCCAGCACGCCGATGCGATAAGTCGGCAGCTGCAGCAGGCTCAGGTCGATCAGCGGATGCGCGACCCGGCGCGCATGCCACAGATAGACACCCATCACCGCCACGCCCACCGCCACGCAGCCCAGGGCCAGGCCGACATTGACCATGTGCCGGCCCAGCGTGGCCAGTCCGAACATCGACAGCGCGAGGCCCAAGCCCGACAGCGCGAAACCGGTCCAGTCCAGCGGCTGCACCGGCTCCTTGAGCAGCGGGATATGCCGCCAAGCCAGCCACATGCCCAGCGCGCCGATCGGCAGGTTGATCAGGAAGATGAAACGCCAGTGGCTGTAGGTGGTGATCAGACCGCCCAGCAGCGGGCCCAGGATCGGCCCCAGCAGCGCGGGAATGGTCAGCCAGCTCAGCGCCCGCACCAGCTCGGCCTTGGCCACGCTGCGCAGCAGCACCAGGCGCCCGACCGGCACCATCATCGCCCCGCCCATGCCCTGGATGAAGCGCGCGGCGACCATCCATTCCAGCGAGGTCGAGGCCGCGCAGCCCAACGAGCCGAGCAGGAACACCGCGATGGCCGTCATGAAGGTCGGCCGCGCGCCGAAACGGTCGGCGACCCAGCCGCTGATCGGGATGAACACCGCCAGCGCCAGCAGATAGGTGGTCAGCGCCAGCTTCAGCGCCACCGGCTCCACGCCCAAGTCCGTGGCGATGGCCGGCAGCGAGGTGGTGATCGCCGTGGAGTCCATGTTCTCGATGAACAAGGCCGTGGCGACGATCAGCGGCAGCAGGCGTTCGGGTTTCAATGGACCATGGGGCGACAGCGGGAGTCGCGATTTTCGCTCAAACGCCCTTGCTCGCGCGTGAGCCGCGGCCCGGCCCGGCCCGCTGACCGGCACACGCCGACCTCAGACCTTGCCGTACCAGCGCGCGATCGCCGGCGAGAGCCGATCGGTGAGGTCGATCTCCAGGCTGCGATAGCCGTCCAGCACATCGCCCAGCGCCCGCCCGGCCGGCGTGGGACCGACCAGGCCCTCCAGCTCCTCGACGCTGAGCTGGGCATCGGCCCAGTCGTAGAGCCGATCGATCCGCGACAGGGCTGCCGCCTGCAGCCAGCCGTGCAGCGGCAGCACGCGATAGCCGCCCTGCGCCAGCTCGGCCACATGCGTGGCCAGGGGTGCGGCCACGCCGCGGAACCACTCGGTCTGGCCGCCGGCCGCATCGCGGATGGTCAGCGGCATCGGGGCGCGATGGGGGCGCAGCGGCCCGCGCAGCCGCAGTTCCAGGTCGCGGGCATCGCGGACGGTCTCGGTCTCGATCAGCACGCCAGCGTGCAGGTCGAAGAACTCGAACCAGCGCGGATGCAGCGCGCCGATCCGCCCCAACGGATCGCGCGAGAACCCGATCTTGCAGAAGTCCTCCCAGGCGCACGGAAAGACATAGGTGAAGCAGCGCCCGTCGATCGGGACCGCCGCCTCGGCGGCGCGGCTCATGATGCGGCGCGCTGCGGGGCGGCCGGCGCGGGAGGAGCTCCGGCCGCCTCGTCAGGCGCCGGCTCCCAGCCGAACACGCTGCGCCCGCCGTAGCGATGCGACTGGCGACGCTCCTCTTCCAGATAGGCCTCCAGCGACGGACCGTCGGCCCGCGCCTCCAGCTGCCGCGCCTGCGCATCCAGGCGGCGGATCGCCTCGAGCTTTTCCTCGTTGCCCAGCCTGGCCTGGCGTACCGCGGTCTTGAGCACGCCGATGGTGTGGTCCAGCACCCGGGTCGGGACCGGGAAGGGATGCCGGTCCTTGCCGCCATGAGCCAGCGAGAACCGCGCCGGATCGCTGAAGCGGCACGGCGTGCCGTGCAGCACCTCGGCCACCATCGCCAGCGAGCGCACGGTGCGCGCGCCCACGCCGGGCACCTGCAACAACGCGGCGAAGTCCTTCGGCCCCTGCTCGGCGGCCGCGGCCAGGCTGCCGTGCAGCCGGCGCAGGACGATGTCCTGGGCGCGCACATCGTGGTGGTCCGGCAGCGAGAGGTGCGGCTGGGTCGCCGGATTCCAGGCGCGGGCATCGACCGGCTCCACGGCCGGCGCGGCGAACAGGTCGCCGGTGACGGGCGCGCCCGCATCGGCCCGAGCGCGCGCCGCCCGCTTCAGTGCCTCCGCCGACGGTGTCGCCAGGCGCCCGTATTCGCGCGCGATCTCCTGCGGGCTCAGCGTCTGCAGCAGCGAGACCTGCGCCGCGCGCGCGCCGGCCGCGCGGCGATCGGCCAGGTTGACGATCGCGCCCTGGCGCGGGCCCTCGATGGCCGCGTGCGGCGCATCGACGAAGTCCTTCAGCCCTTCGGACAGCCAGTGATAGCGACGCGCCTGCCTGCTGGCGGTGTTCATGCCCTGCTGCACCACCACCCACTGGCCGTCGTCGCTGACGATGAAGCCATGCAGGTACAGGTCGAACCCGTCCTGCACCGCCGCACTGTCCACCTTGGCCACCAGCCGGCTGGCGCGCGCCAGCGCCGCGCCGTCCACGCCGGTGCGCTCGCCCACCGCCAGCAGCTCGTCGGGCGTGGCGCGCGAATGCCGGCCGCGGCCGCCGCACACATGCAGGCCCAACTCCGCGGACAGCGGCGCCAGCCCGCGCTTGAGCGCGCCGATCACGCTGGTGGTGATGCCGGAGGAGTGCCAGTCCATGCCCATCACCGCGCCGAAGGACTGGAACCAGAACGGATGCGCCAGCCGCCGCAGCAGTTCGTCGCGGCCATAGGTGTGCACGATGGCCTGGCACATCACCGCACCCAGCCGGGTCATGCGCTGGCCCAGCCACGCCGGCACGCGCCCGCCATGCAGGGGGAGATCGGCGCTGCCGCCGCGTCGGGTCATGGAACCTGCCTCACCACACCAGCCTGCCACGCGCCCATCTCAGCGCGTGAGACGGCTAAAGCAGCTCGGACACGAAGTAGGCCACGAACGCCAGCAGCAACAGGACACAGCCCGCATACGCGAGCCTGCTGGCGAGCGATGCGGGGCCGGTCATGACCTGTGCGGCGGGGAACGGCAGGCTGATCGCACGCAGGGTGCTGAGAAACCCCACGGTCGCGGCGATCACGCGCAGCCAGTCGTTGCGCAGCCAGGCATGCACCAGGGCCTCGATGCCTGCCTGATCCTGCAGCGCGCCGGGCGCGCCCTTGGCGACGGCCCAGAGCGCGGCATTCATGGGCCAGAACGACGCCACGGTGAAGACCAGCACGACCAGGATCGTCAGCGCCGATGCCAGCAGCCAGCGGCGGTAGCGCATCGGGGTGCGCCAGCCGGCGAAGACCGCGATCCACGTGGCGACCAGCAGCAAGGCCGAGGGCGGAATGAAGAAGTCACCGGTATTGACCGGGTACGCGGCCCCATAGGGCAACAGCCGCAACGAGGCCGGCGGCGCCGCGCTCCAGGCGCCCGCCAGGACTACCAGGTCGAAGACCTTGGCCCCCAGCAGGACGCCCCACGCGATCGCCGCGAACCAGAGCGCGCCACGCACGATCCTTCGACGCCACGGCGAAGCGGGCACCACGCTCGGGCTGGACATGCACGGTCCTTCAGGCTGCGTCGGCCGCATCGTACCGGACCCGGCGGCCTTGGCATCCCCGACCGCCGCCCGTGGCCGCGTTACACGTAGCGCGGGATCGGCCCCAGCTGCGGCGTCTGGTCGGGCAGATCGACCTCGGTCCTGTCCACGTAGCACCAGCCCCAGCCTTCGGGCGGATCGTAGCCTTCGATGATGGGATGGCCGGTGGCGTGGAAATGCGCGCTGGCGTGGCGGTGCGGCGAGTCGTCGCAGCAGCCCACATGGCCGCAGATCCGGCACAGGCGCAGATGCACCCACGGGCTGCCGATGGCCAGGCATTCCTCGCAGCCCTTGGCGCTGGGCGTGACCTCGGCGATTTCATCCAGATGCGTACAACGGGACATGACGGCTCCTTCAGGCCTCAGCGACGGGGCGCGGCTCGAGGGCCGCCAGGTACTGGTGGATCTGCGCGACCACGGCCGCGCCCTCGCCCACCGCGGCGGCCACGCGCTTGACCGAACCGGCGCGCACATCGCCGATGGCGAACACCCCGGGCCGGTCGGTCTCCAGCAGGGCCGCGCCCTTGGCGCCGGTGACCACGAAGCCGGCCGGATCCAGCGTCACGCAGCCCTTGAGCCAGTCGGTGTTGGGGTCCGCGCCGATGAACAGGAACAGGTGCCGCAGCTGGCAGCTGTGCGACTGGCCGGACGTGCGATCGCGATAGGTCGCGCCGGACAGCGCGCCCTGATCGTCGGCCTCCAGCGACAGCAGCTCGGTGTTGGTGTGCAGCTCCACGTTGGGCAAGGCCTTGATGCGCTCGATCAGGTAGTTGGACATCGAGGCCTCCAGGCCCCGGCCGCGGATGACCAGATGCAGCTTCTTCACCTTCGGCGCCAGGTAGACCACCGCCTGCCCGGCCGAGTTGCCGCCGCCCAGCAGCGCGATCTCCTCGCCGGCGCACATGCGCGCCTCGATCGGCGAGGCCCAGTAGGACACGCCGCTGCCCTCGAAGCGCGCCAGCTGCGCCACCTCCGGCCGGCGATAGCGCGCCCCGGAGGCGACCACCACCGTGCGCCCCTGCACGACCAGGCCGTTGTCCAGCGCGAGCTGCAGCGGCGCATGCGGGTCTTCGGCGGTGGCCTCGCACTGCAGCGTGCGCACCTCGAGCGGCAGCGCCAGCTCCACGCCGAACTTCAGTGCCTGGTTGTAGGCGCGCCCGGCCAGCGCCTGGCCGGAGATCCCGGTGGGAAAGCCCAGATAGTTCTCGATGCGCGAAGACGCGCCGGCCTGCCCGCCGATGGCGCGCTGCTCCAGCACCAGCACCGAGAGCCCTTCGGAAGCCGCATACACCGCGGTCGCCAGTCCCGCGGGACCGGCGCCGACCACGATCACGTCGTGGACCACGCCCGGATCCAGCTCCGGCGTCATGCCCAGGCAGCTGGCCGCGGCCAGGTTGGTCGGCCGCTTGAGCACCGTGCCGTTGGGGCAGATCATCAGCGGCAGCTCTTCGGCGTGGATGCCCAGGCGCTCGACCAGGGCCTGGCCCTGCGCGTCCTGGGTCGCGTCCAGCAGCGTGTTGGGATAGCCGTTGCGGGTGAGGAAGCCCTGCAGCCGCACCAGCTCGGCCTCGCCCGGCTGGCCGACCAGCACCGAGCCGACCGCCTCGCTTTCGATCAGGCCCACGCGGCGCAGGATCAGCGCGCGCATCACGATTTCGCCCAGCTCGGCCGCGCCGATCAGCAAGGCGCGCAGATGCACCGCGTCCAGGGGCACCGCCGTACACCCCTGCGCGCCAGCCACGCCACCGGCCAGCGAACTGCGCCCGGCCAGCTGGCTGACCTCGCCGGTGAAGCTGCCCGCGCCGTGCTCGTGGATGTGTTCCTCGTGGCCCAACCCGTCGCGGCGCGACACGACGATGCTTCCCTCCAGCACCAGCCAGACCGGCGCCGGGTGATCGCCCACGGCGAACACCTCCTCCCCCGGCGCGAACCGCCGTGCCGGCCCACTGGCGAACCGCCGCGCCGTGGCCAGCTGGGCCGCATCCAGCGCGGGGAACATCTGGTGACGCCGGGTATCGATCAATGCCATCTGAGTGCTTGGTGTCCAGGCAGCGCCCACCGGCGCGCAAGCTGCTTTTTTACCATCTTGGCGCGGTGGGCGATGGGCCTGCCTGGGCGGACCTGGACGGTCGTCTCCATCGCCTCACCCGCGCATGCAGACTCCCACCACGCGCTCGGCCATCCGCACAAAAGGGACGCCCCGCCATCGCGGGGCGTCCCAGCAGCGCCGGCGCGCGCGAACTCAGTACACCAGCGTCTGGATCGCGTGCGCGGGGATTTCCACCTGGGTGGAGGCCTGACCCACATAGAAGTTGTAGGTGATCGCCTGGTCGCTGGCGTTCATCACCACCGTCGCCAGCTTGTTGTCGGCATTGAGGAAGGCGGTGGTCGTCAGGTTGCTGCGGCTGCTGGCGGCGCTCACGCGCTGGGCCTGCGGGCGGATGAACTTGGAGAAGTGGCCGATGTACCAGTACGGCGGGGTGTAGATCAGCTCGCCGGTGCGCGTATCGGCCTGCAGCGGGGCGAAGCAGTAGTTGCCCACATGGTTGGGGCCGCCGTGCTCGTCCAGCAGGATGTTCCAGTCGGTCCAGGCCACCGCGCCGCCGTTGAAGTCGTGGATCATGGAGGCGCCGTAGCGCTCGCCGTGGGCCCAGTCCTGGATGCGGTCAAAGTCGAACTTCTCGATCGAGGCCTCGGTCAGCAGCAGCGGCTTGTCCGGGTAGGCGCGCGAGACGGCGGCCACGTTGTCGTACATCGGGTCGAACCCGGCCCAGGTCTCGTACCAGTGGAAGCCCATGCCCCAGGCGTACTTGGCCGCCTCCGGGTCGTCGAACAGGACGTTGGCGCGGTGGACCATCATGTCGCGGTTGTGGTCCCACACGATGATCTTCTTGTCGCCGTAGCCCGCCTTGGCCATGGTCGGGCCGAGGTGGTTCTTGAGGAAATCGCGCTCCTGCTCAGCCGAGAACTGCATCGATTCCCAGATCTGGACCGCCATCGGCTCGTTCTGGACGCTGATGCCCCAGATCGGGATGCCTTCCTTCTCGTAGGCCGCGATGAACTTCGTGTAGTAGTTGGCCCAGGCATCGGCATACTCGGGCAGCAGGTGGCCGCCCTTGAGCATGCTCTTGTTGTCCTTCATGAAGGCCGGCGCGCTCCAGGGGCTGGCGAACATCGGCAGCGTGCCGCCGGCCGCGGCGATCGCCTGCTTGATCATCGGGATGCGGTACTTGCGGTCGTGCGCGATGGAGAAGGTCTTGAGGTCCTTGTCGCCGTCCTTGATGTAGGTGTAGCTGGCGCTGGAGAAGTCCGAGCTGTGGATGGTGGTGCGGGCCCAGCTGTAGCCGATGCCTTCATTCGGGTCGTAGTAGGCCTTCATGAATTCGGCCTGCTTGGCCTTGCTCAGCTTGGCGTAGGTCTCGGCGGCCGCATCGGTGATCGCGCCGCCCACGCCGAGCACGGTCTGGAAGCGCCGGGTCGGGTCGACGAAGATCGAGTTCTCGCGCTCGTTGAGGGCGTGGCCGGGCTGCAGGGCAGCCACCTCGCTGCGCGCCATCTGCGCGGGCGCGCCCGAGGCCGAGGTGTAGACCGTCACCGCGCCGCCGCTCGGCGTGTAGGCCGCGCTCGTGACCTCCGCCCCCTGCGCACTGGCCGCCGCCAGCAGCGCGCCCATCAGCGACACCCGCATCGTCTGTTTCATCGTGCCCTCCCAGGCGAATCGAAATCCCGGCAAGCATACGCGTCCCGGCGGGCGCACCCTTCATCGCGCCCGCTCTTGGCGGTGCGCTCACTTGCGCGGGCGCAGCATCGCCTCACCCTGCCGAGGAGTTTCACCATGAACACCCCTGCCCGTTCCGACCAGCTGATCGGCGACGATGTGGTCCGCACCCTGGCGCAGCAGCCGGACATCGAGGCCGGCGAGATCCTGGCCGAGGTCCAGGATGGCCAGGTCACGCTGACCGGCAACGTGCCCGAGCGCGACATGAAGCAGCGCGCCGTGGCCTGTGTGCGCCAGATCGAAGGCGTGGTCGGCGTGAGCGACCTGATCCGCTACGACGACGGCAGCGCCTCCTTTGGACCGCCCGGTCAGGCGGTGCGGGATGGGGACCATGAGGGGGGTCCGGGATCGGCGGCGGAGGCTGATCTGCGTGAGGATGGGTGACAGATCGGGACACACCTCTGGATCCGGACACACTAGGAAAAGTGATCTTCGCCCGATTCAGTGGTTACTGCGTCTGAGAGCTGGCACTTCGGTGGGGCAGCGGTCCGGCGGGCGGTGGCCGCTTTTCCCTCAGTCAGGGCATCCTGCCCTGACTCGGGCGCTCCGTTCTGCCTCGCTCATCGCGGCCACCGCCCGCCGGCCCGCTGCCTCGCGCCTCAGCTCACATGGCTTCGGATTGAGGGGTCATTCGAACCCCTGCCTCGCGCAGACCGCGATCAGTGACGGGCCGCGATCTGTCCCGTAGGCGATGGACACTGGCGAGCCGCGCGGAAGGCGAAACTACGGCGTGGCTTGGCCGGCAGGCGTCGCGCCGAACGCGGCCTCCTTGTCCGGGTCACGCCCCGCCACGATATCCGCGATCGTCCATCGCACCGGGACGTCCGGCACCACGCCCGCATCCGGCTGAGGCGTCACAGGGAACTGCCCAACCAGCGGCACGTCGAGCTCGATCCCCGAGTGCGGCAAGCGCAGGAAGAAGAACGCCCCGCCGTTGATACCCCGCCGGTTGCCACCGGTCGTGCGGCCCACGAGCGTGGCCACGCCACTGGCCTTCACCCGCGTGGCGAACTCGAAGGTGGCCGAACTATTGGTCGGCCCCACCAGCACCTTCACCTGTCCGGCGAAGAACGGTGCGCGCGGCATGATGCGGTCGTCGACCGCGTCTTCGGCGCGAATCCGCCTATAGAACCTGCCGTCGAAGTCGCGGGCCTGGTCGCCCCAGTCGAAGAACCCGCGGTCCCAGGTATGCAGGTACGGTCGGATGGCCTCCGGCACGCGCCGGTAGCGGAGCAGCTCCCGGTACCCCGTGAAGACGAGCGGCGTGCGGGTCAGGTGCGCCAGCAGATCGTCGCCGACATTGGAGCCACCGCCGTTGTCGCGAAGGTCGATCACCACCAGGCGCACACCCCGGGCATTGAGCTCGGCGAAGACCTTGTCCAGGTCAGCGTGCCAGTCGCGCTGGCTTTCGTAGCGGACCCAGCTCGGCATCGTGAGCAAGGCCTGCCCGGCGGCGGGAAAGCTCAGGATCCAGCCCGCATCGTCGCGATCGCGCGGCGGCCGCGCCCGCGCCCGGTCGGCATCCGTCAGCGCTTTCACCGTCACCTCGTCCGGTGTCGCCGATGCCGGGCGCTGCACGCGAAGCCGTAACTCACCGTCATGCACCGGAAAGACCAGCGGATAGAACACATCGAAGGCCTCGTACCGGTCGCGACCGAGCACGTCGAGCTCGTCGACGCGCTTGGCGTCATTGCTCCCGTCGGCGGGCACCAGCGGCATGAGGGCAGCCAGGATCCGGGCCGCCTCCACCCCATCGATGGCCAGGACCCGCGTGCCGCGTGGGAGCCCGGGCATCGCGTCGTCGGCGACGATCATCTGGCCGTCCAGCCAGCGGAAGTGGAACGGCACCCGGTTGGCGCCGCCGAACACCACCGCGGCGACGTCGGGGGACTGGTTCCAGAAGTTCGGGTAGGTGTGGCCGCAGCGGATGGCGGCGGTGAGCCGGGCGAAGGCCAGATACGCGGCCGGCAGCGAGGGCGCGCGCTCCAGGTCCCGGCGCAGTTGCGCGAAGCGTCCGCGCATCTGCGCCGGGGTGTTGTAGCGATACAGGCCCGGGTGCAACTGCTCGTACACGGTCTCCAGCAGCCGGGCGTCGGCCAGGAGTCCGGCGCGGTCGGGCATGGACGCAGGCGGTACCGCGGGCGACGACGCCCCTGCGAAGGGGCTGGCGAGCAGGCACAACAGTGCGATGAGGCGAAGCGGCATGGGCGAAATCTCCTGTAGGTGCGCCGAGCCTGGCGCACCTGACCCGTCAGGGCGTCCCAGGTTCGCGATGCGCCGTCGATATTTCAGCGATGAGACCTTCTCCCGCCCGCGCGCGGTACGCGGACGGCGTGCAGCCGGTCAGCTGGCGGAACACCCGGTTGAATGTCGCCTTCGAACCGAAGCCCACGTCCAGGCCGGTGCCCAGGACCGCGCCGCCCCGGGCCAGCGCGACACAGGCGGCATCCACCCGCATCCGGTTGATGACGTGACTGAAGCCGGCGCCGAGCCCCTCGTTTAGCCCGCGCGACAGGTAGGCCGTGTTGGTGCCCAGCCGCCGCGCGACGGTGGCGAGCGTCAGCTCGGGTTCGCGGTACCAGCCCTCGCGCTCGATGGTCGCCGCCCAGGCCCGTGCCCTGACGCTCCAATCCACCAACGGTGGCGGCGGGGCCGGCGCCGGGGTGTCCTGCATCCGGGGTGGCGAGGCGCCCGCGTGCCGCCAGCCTTCCACGCCCAGGGCATAGACCAGCGCGGCGAAGCTGAGATAGAGCCCGAATGCGTCGAAGTACGAGACCGGGCGCACCGCGATGTCCCACAGCGCGAAGGCCATGCCGATGACGATCACCGTGCCGGTCAGGCAGAGAAAGCGGCGCAACCATGTCAGCCGGTACTCCTCCGCCGCCGCGCTGTGCGCCTTCAACCAGCGCTGCCAACGCAGAAAGACACGCCCCGCGGCGGTCCAGTACGCGGTGACCGACAGGCCCACCAGCGTCCATTGCAGCGGCGCCACCACCGCGGCATGCGGGCCCAGATACCAGGCGTGCTTGACGTCCAGCGGCTGCAGGAACAGCACCAGGTAGTACAGCCCCTGCAGCGCGGCGGGCAGCAGATGCCACCGCCATCGTGGCGGCAGCGTCGCCGTGGCCGTCGTCACCACATAGAGCCAGAGCAAGGGCCCCAGGGCCAACTGCCAGAAGAACGGCGCAAAGGTCAGCCACGGCCAGGCGTCGTAGCATCCGGCATAGCCCAGCGTGTAGGGCGTCATCGCCAGGACCATCACGACGATCAGCGCCGCCAGCATCCGGTTGGCCTGGCGGTTGGCCTTTACCCGGGTGAGCAGCACCGCGACCACGAGCCCGTGCAGGCTCGTCAGCGCGAGGATCGTGCTCCACATTCCGAACCGGATCATGCCCTGCCCTCCTCGGCCGAGGCCGCAAGGCTAACCCGGCGGGGATTCCCATGGCGCGTAAATCAGCCGCCAACAGGGCGAAGCCAGCGCGGCCCGCCTCCCCACCCGGCGCCATCTTGCCGATCCGGCAACACAGCACCTCGGTCCGCGAGCCTTCGTCGCGCCAAGGACTTGGTGCCGCCACAAAAAGAAGCCCCGCATTGCGGGGCTTCTTTCTTCTTGCATGCCTCAGGCGACGCTTACTTCTGCTGCTTCAGCCACGCCACCACCTGCGGACGGCGTTCGGCCTGCAGCTTGACCCGGGTCTGGATGCTGGTCATCACCGTTTCGGCCGCGCGGCGCGAGGTCGGGGCGATGTACTTGTCGGCATAGGCCTTGATCTTGTCCACCATCTTCAGATCGTCCGCACTGCTGCCCAGGCCCGGGTAGTAGCGCGCCCGCGAGGTGGAATCGACCAGCGTGTCGACCTTCTCGCGATGGCTGACGGCGAAGTCGAACGCCAGGTCGGCATGCTCCTGGGACACCGCGCCGATCATGCTGGCGGCGTTGGTCGCCCCCGGCTCATCGGTCAGCGCCATGTCCAGCGCACGCTGGGCCAGCGCCGGGTCCTTGGCGTAGGCCAGCAGCGAGTAGTACTGGTCGCGCACCATGGACGAGGTCTCCTTCTTGGCCATCGCGTGCAGCGTGTCCCAGGTGGCCGCGTCGGCGTTGCGCGCAACGATACCCAGCACGGTGCGACGCAGATCCGGCGAGAGCGACTTCGGGTCGGCCTGGAAGGCCGCGAAGCGGCGGCGCGCCTCGGCGATCACCTGCGCATCGCCCATGTTGCTGAGCACGCCGATCAGGCTCGAACGCAGCTGCTTGACCCGCGCCGGATCGCCCTCGCGGTTGTCCCAGCCCAGCTGCTGGAACTTGGGCGACAGGCGCGCGATGGCGTACTTGCGCCACGCCGCCTGCTGCTTGGCATCGCCATCGAACAGCCCATCGACGCCGCCCAGCACGCCGGCCACCTGCAGCCACAGGTCCGGCGAGGCATCCAGCGGCACCTTGGCGGTCAGGTCCAGCTGGTCGGCGACCGGCTGCAGGCCGACGCTGGACAGCGCGCCGGCGTCCATGATCACGCCCAGCTGGTCCACCACCGGCAGCGTGGAGAACTTGGCGCTGAGCGCCTGGAACATCGCTGGCGCATACAGCGTGCGGTAGTAGCCCTTCTGCCCGGCGTTGATCACCACCGGCTGCTGGCAGCCCGGCAGCGTCACGCGGGCGCTGCCGTCCTGCACCAGCACGCGCGTTTCCTTGCCGTCGGCGCCGCGCAGGGTCACCGGCACGTTCCAGCGCAGCGGCGTCTTGTTGGGGCGGTCCAGGGTGAATTCGCCCTGCTCCAGGGTGACGGTGGTGCTGTTGTTGGCACAGACCGCGTCTGCCTTGATCAGCGGCACGCCCGGCTGCAGGGTGAAGTCGTGCGCGACCTGGGTGAAGTTCTTGCCCGGCGCGGCCTTGTCGACCTCGCGCCACAGCTCGTCAGTGACCGCGTTGCCGTGCGCGTGGGCCTTGATGTAGCTACGCACGCCGGCGCGCCAGTTGTCCGAGCCGACGTAGTCCTCCAGCATGCCGATCACCGCCGAGCCCTTGCCGTAGGTGATGCCGTCGAAGGCCTGGCTGGCCTGCTCGACCGTGGCCACGTGCTGCACCACCGGATGGGTGGTGGCGTAGGCGTCACGGCCCATCGCGCCGCGGCTGGTGTAGGCCGCCTCGGTCTTGTCGATGTCCCATTCCGGATGCAGCTTGGCCGTGGTGCGGCCCTCCATCCAGGTGGCGAAGCCCTCGTTGAGCCACAGGTCGTCCCACCACGCCATGGTCACCAGGTCGCCGAACCACTGGTGGGCGATCTCGTGCGCGGCGGTGGTGAACACGCGCTGCTCATCGTTGACGTTGGACACGGCCGGGTCCAGCAGCAGCGAGTACTCGAAGGTGAAGATCGCGCCCCAGTTCTCCATCGCGCTGAAGAACTGGCTCTGGCCCGGCGCGGCGATGTTGTCCAGCTTGGGCAGCGGATAGTCCACGCCGAAGTAGGCGTTGTATTCCTTCAGCACGTCGCGCCCGGACTCCAGCGCGAACTTGGCCTGGTCCACCTTGCCCTTCTGCGCGATCACGCCGATTTCGGTGCCGTTGGGCCCGGCCAGCGTGGCGCGGTCGAAGTCGCCCAGGCCGAAGAACACCAGATAGGTCGACATCTTCGGCGTGGTGGCGAACACCACCTGCTTCATGCCGTTGCCGGCGTCCTTGGACGAGGCGATCGGCATGTTGCTCACCGCCATCTGCGCGGCCGGCACGGTCACGCTGAGGTCGAAGGTCGCCTTGAAGTTCGGCTCATCCCAGGACGGGATGAAGCGGCGCGCATCGGAATTCTCGAACTGCGTGTACAGCGCACGCTTCTGGCCGTCGGCGGTGGCGTAATCCAGCGCGAACAGGCCATTGGCCTGGGTGTTGATGATGCCGCTGTAGTCGATGGACAGCACGTACTTGCCCGGCGCCAGCGTCTTGTCGAAGGCGAAGCTCGCCGTCTGCGCATCGGCATCGGTGCTGACCTTGGCCGTGAGCGGCTTGCCCTTGCCCGCGCTCAGCGTGCTGGTGCCGAAAGTCAGGTTGGCCGCCTGCAGCACCAGGGTCTGGGTCGGCTCCAGCACCTGCACGTCGATCCTGACCTTGCCGTCGAAGGCCATCTTGTCCGCGTGCGGGGTGATCTGCACCGCGTAGTGGCTGGGGCGCGCCGTGCGCGGCAGCTGCGTGGTCACCTGCGCGGCGCGGTCGGCGACCTGCGGGGCGGGAGTGGCCGGGGTGGACTGGGCCGACGCCGCCAGGCTCGTGCCGGCCAGGGCCAGCGTGATGGCGGTCACCAGGGTCTTGCGCATGCGGATTCCTCAGGTAGCTGGCGCGTCCCCGCGCCGAATCCGCCGATGATCCTCTCCCCCACCGGACCGGGCGCCCCCCGAAAGTCATGTCGGTTTTGTCAGGTAGCCCCTCAAGCGTGAAGACCGCGCTACCGCGTGTCGCGAAGGCGCTCGGCCATCGGATCAGGCGAGCGGCGCATTCCATATTCCGGAATACGGAACATTGACCATAACCCGTTGTTTTGCATGACGTTGTCTGTCAAACAGCACAATGCAAGGCGCCCATCTCGGCCCACTTCGGGCCATCTATGGCCACCTCCCCAAACCCCCACGTCGTCATCCCCGCGAAAGCGCGGATCCAGGGACTTTTCCAACCGACCCCAATCAAAGCGGAGCCTTGCTGCCCTGCCCGATTCCCCTTGAAGCTCAGTGCATCCGCCCGCGTTCGTCAGCCTGTGCCACCGGCCTCACCCTATAGACCGCCTGTTCTTCGCGCACCCGAGCCGACGACGCGGCACGCAGCGGCTGACGCTCGACCTGCCCCAGCAACGCACGCACCTCATCGACCGCCGCGCAAAGCGTCTCGCCCACCTCAGGCAACGCACGCCCTGCCCGCCCGCTCGCATCGCCAACCGCTACCACCCTCGCATGCGCCGAGGCAGTCTCGACCAGCAGATTGAGCCGGTCGATCTGCGCCAGCGTGACGCGAAAGGCAGCGCCTTCTACGTCCGTCGCTCCGTCACCATCGAGATCGGGCAGGCCATCAGCCACATCCCCAGGGCGCTGCGCCGGCCACGACAACACCTCCAGCACCTGCCCCACCTGATCGGCCAACAGCTCCAGGCAGAACGCCACCTCGCCCATGCGCATCCCACGCCCGGCCGCGTCCTCCTCCGCCTGCGTGCGCGGCGCCAGCAGCCGCGCCAGAAACCTGACGTGATCGCTCAGGCGCGCCAACCGCACTTGGCCCTCCACCGGCAGGAAATAGCCGGGGCCGTCTTCATCGTCCAACTGCGCGTACGACATCGGTGCCTCCTCGTTCCATGAAGGGAACCGCCAACCGAGAACGGCGGACGGGAAGTCGGGAGGCTCGAAACCGCGAACAGCCGGCGGGCTTATTCCCCTTGCGGGTGTTGTATTCACCGCCCTCCCGACGCAGGCATCGCGTCGGTTGCGCCTGCAAAAACATGCAGGCACAAAAAACCCACCGGTTTTTCGGAGGTGGGTACCGCTGTTCGGGGAGTTTCGAGGCTCCGTGGGGTGATCGTGCTACTAGCTAGGACGCGAGTCAAGCATCACCGAATGCGAGGGATCCGTGATCCTTTAGGCACAGAGCACACCCTCCCCGGAGACCACGTCAATTAGCATTGAGGCCGTATGGCGTTCGTGCATGCAGGCGTTTCTTCCAAGTCCCTTCAAGTACCACGACGTCGTCGGCGGGAAGGTCAGGAGAAACACGCTGCAGGATACTGAAGGCAAAATTGTTTGGATCACGTCCGCGCAGCAAGCGGTTACCACCATCGCCTGTCGCAGCATAGTTGAGCCAACGCCCCAGAATGTTGTCGCTCCCGTACGCTGACCCCACGTAGCCCAGGCAAGCCGAGCGATCAAAGATGTAGTAGATCCCCCGCCACTGCGCCAACGCTTGACGCCAGCTCATCGGCAGCAACTGTAGCTGCTTCCAATCCAATGCTAGTTCCTGCCACCCCGGCATCGCTCTTACCAGCAAGCTCTCTTCATAAATCGCGGCTACGGGCAGGCGATTCCTTGCAGCCCAACGCCACCACGACCGCTCAATACCGGTCCACTCAAGAATCAACTTCCCTTTCCATTCCGCCATATGCTCGGTGCAGCGGAGATCAAACACCAGCGAATCCCGCCCGTTCTTGGGTCCACGGGTTCCGAACTCACGCAATCGCGCGTTACCCGGTAGCGACCAGAACTCAGCCGATGTCACTGTCGAGAATCCTACGACCTCGTAGAGGCCAACAAACACGGCGCGCCCCGGCGCGCGCCCAATGAAGGATGCAAGGTAGCGCGCCTTCGTCAACGCCTTCTCAACCACCTCGCCGTGATTTGACTGATAAGCGTTGTAGAGCTCGTGTTGCTCGCTTGCCAGCCAGGGAAGCACGGCTCGCAACTCCGGTTCGGTTGGGCGATGCCGCATCACCATCACCGCGGCCGGCGAGATACCCGTCTTCTCAAGCAGGTCGTTCAGTTCGATCAGCATTGCCCCGCCCCAGATTCAACTATCGCCCATGCCATCAGGAAATTTAGCAGCGCCCGCAGAACGCTGGTGAGTGCAGCCACAACCCATGTCGCGACACACGCAGTGCCCCCCGCAGCGATTTAGATCACTTCAACGACCTGCACCCATGAAATAGCGCAGAAGACAGAAGCCACTCTGCTCAAGCCACCAACCTCAGCAGCTGCGGCTCGTTGCGCACCTGCAGACACCAACGAGCCACCGACGACAGTTCGGCCGACCGATCCGTCAACTCGCGGACCTTTGCCCGCACCTCCAAGAGCTTGGCCTTCGCGGCCGGGTTCTTGCCGCCGGCGCACTTGGCCTTGGCAGACAGAAAGTCTTCAATGAGTACGTCGACCTTTTGCCAGACTCTCCGGCGGGCTTCTGCCAGTGGAACATGCTCGTTGAGCTTCAGGCGCTTCACAGTCTCGGTGACGCGCTCCTGCTCCCACGTGGAACTCCCCGGCATCGGGATGAGCTTGCCTTCTTCGTCGAAGGCGATGAGTGAGACGTCATCATCGTCGATCGGATCCAGCAGGTAGGCGGCCTCGGATTCCTCGCAGCGCGCTCCGAACGTTGAGCACAGCGAACCCTGTTGCAGGGGGAACCAGCCGCCCTTCTTTCGATTGCCAACGTTGCCGCAGATCCGAAAGTTCATGTAGTCGAAGGCCAGCCACCAGTAGCCGTCACGTGCAGTTCCGTCCAACGCTTTCGCCTCTTTCTTGGGGCGGAAGTGCTCCACGTCGTAATGCGAGTAGAGGTCTCGGACCTCGGAGAACCAACACTTGCCTCCCGAGAGCGCCAGCATCCACTGCTTCAGCGCTCCCCAATGCGCGCTATTGGCATCAATCAATGCGTTGCGATCGTCGCACCGCCCCGCAGCCTGCAAAGCAGCCATGTCGGTTACCAGCTGCGCTGACTTCGCCAGCCAAGCGTCCCACTCGGCCTGCGTCCAAGGCGTCCAACCCGGAATATCGCGGTCCGTCGGCCGTTTGTGCTCCAAGTCGATGAAAATCATTCGTTGTCCTCACGAAGGATTTCGTCGATGATCTCGTCAGCCACTTTGTCCTGCTCCGCTTGTTCTTCTGGACTGAGCGCTGGCTTACGAAACTTCCGGTGCTCCGCCATCTTACGCACGAACAGTGCGTAGTCCGGGTCGCGAAAGTCCGCCGTTGAGAAGCCTAGGTCAGCCAACTCAGCCGACAGGCGAGTCAGCTCGGCATCTTCCTCGGCGGTGCGCGGCTGCTTGACAAACAACTCGTTGCGTCGGAACAGGCGGCGCTCGGTTTCAATGTCCAAGGTAGATGACAGCCCAAAGAGCTCGCTCTTCAGCAAGCCCGTCACGCCCATGCCCTGCGGGTGCTCGTCCGGCGTATCCACCACGGTGCGATCAGGCTGCCGGCGCAGGATGTGCACCTGCTCGCGCTTAAGGCTGCCGATCATCATCGGGTCGTGCGTGGTGATCAGCACCTGCGAGACGCCTTGCATCACGCTTTCCCCATCCAGATTCAAGACGCCCTCGATGTCGTCGAAATAGCGCAGTTTCCAGATCGGGTTCAAGTGCGTGTCTGGCTCATCGAGCAGGAACAGGCAGTGATCTTCGTGGGTGATGCGCATCAGGCCAAGCACGGTGAGCATCTGCAGCTCGCCTTCGGACAGCTGGGTAAAGCTGACCTTGCCGCCATGTTCGTCGCGCTTCTTGACGGTGATGCGCACCTCCTCGATCAGGTCGCCGATGTAGGCAC
The DNA here is from genome assembly GCF_020042665.1 of Pseudoxanthomonas sp. X-1. Taxonomy (NCBI): domain Bacteria; kingdom Pseudomonadati; phylum Pseudomonadota; class Gammaproteobacteria; order Lysobacterales; family Lysobacteraceae; genus Pseudoxanthomonas; species Pseudoxanthomonas sp. X-1. The sequence continues at coordinate 1,935,202 of NZ_CP083376.1, read as the reverse complement.
CCTCGGCGTAGCGGAAGAAGCTGTCCGTGCCCCCGACCATGCGGCCCAGCTCCTGCAGCTTGGCTTGACTGGACACGTACAGATACAGCTGGCGCTGCTTCTCGGTGCGCCCACGGAAGTCGATCTGGTGGGGCACCTCTTGCTCAATGGGCGCCCAAGCCACTTGCCACAAGCTGTCCAGAAACTCGCTCACCACGCTCCCGCGGGCGTACCAGAAGCGAGGGTCGCCCTCGTTCAGCTCCACTTCGTCGAACTTGCCATTGCGGCGCTTCTCGCGCAGCCGGTATGGCTCCTTCAACACAAACAGCGCCGACTCCAGTGACTCGATGTGCAGGTTCTTCAGCACCTTCTGGAACACCGGGTCGTCCGACAGCAGACAGGCCAGCAACACCAGCTGGCTGTGCCCGCCCCGGCAATAGAACAGGCGGCGCAGGCGGTCGTCGCCTGCTTGTTTCATTCGCATCTCACGGCGTTGCTTGGCCTCCTCAATGGCGCGGATGTCTGCTTCAGTGCCCTTGAAATTCGACAGAAGCTGTTCCGGCAACACCTCGTCGGTGGTGATTTCCTGCCGTCGATTGAAGCGCTTCTGGTGGTCCTGGAACAACTGCTCGATGCGCTCGTTGCGACCCGAGTAGTAGGCGAACACGTGCGAGGGAAGCAGGCGCGGGCCGCGGCGCTCGTCGCGTGGGGTCTTATCGGGCGGATCGTTCTTGTTCAGGTACTCCTGGGTGACCCGGTCGCCGTCCACCCACACAAAGGGCCGGCGCTGTTTGGCCAACTCGGCCTCAATGCGCACCACATGCCCGCGGATCTCGTATTCCAGCGTGTAGTCGAACGCGGCGTCGCGGTCCAAGTCCACGTCGCGGAAGATGGTGATCAGCGCTTCGATCAGGTTGGACTTGCCGGTGCCGTTCTGGCCGATCAGCGCGTGACTGCGGATGGCCTTGAGTGCCGCTGTGTCCCCCGCGCCGGGTCGGGGTTCGAGGTAGGTGGAAAAGTCGATAACCAGGCCACGCAGGTTGCGGAAACTCGGGATCGCCAGATGCCGCAGCTGCATATTCAGCCCCCTCCCGCTTCAGCCGTATTAGCGTGCACCTCGGCTACCGAGGGCTCGGTGATCCAGCCATGCGACACCTCGGTCTTGAGCTGCGCGTAAAACGCATCAATGTCGGCGCCGAAGCGCTGCCATAGGTCGCGGGCTGACATCTCGCCGTTGTGTCGGGCGAGCAAGGTAGCCAGCGGGGCCTGATCCTTGACGTCCGGCAAGCTACCCAAACGCAGCGGCGCGACCAGTTCGGTTGGGGGTGCTTTCACAGCGGCTTCCTCTGTTTGTTCAATGGCGACACCTGTGAGTTGGGCAGTCGACGCAATTGCTAGCCGCTCTGCGGACTTATTTCCGTCGCGCAGCTCCTTCTCAAATCTGTCACAGATCCGCATGAGTTGCTCAACTCGGGAAACAATGCGTGCTTGCTCAGGAACCGGAGGCACGGGAATTTCAAGCTGCTTCAATTTCGCAGCCTTGATGCCCTTCGCTGTCATCCCGCTGGAGTTCTTGTCGAGCAGGCTCTGGAAGCGAGGTGACAACATAAAGTACATCGCGCAGCGCGTGTTTAGATCAGCAAAAGGCTGCAAGTTGATAACCCGCTGAGCCAGTGCAAAGGTTGGCGGCTCTTCAATCAGCGCGACATTGCCGAGCGGCGCTTCCGTTGTGAAAAGGAGATCGCCCTTCTTCGGAAATCCACGGGTCATCCACTCCGCATACGAACTTTCGGATATGTACTCCACTGGTCCGCGATCCAAACGCCCTGGTCGAACATTCTTGGCCGTCACAAGAACAACGCCGCTTTCCGTCTTGGTCGGCGTCTTCCCTCGGTAGTCGATGAACTGAAAAAGTTCTTCAAAAGTGGCCTTTGACCAGTGGCCCGGTATGTCTACGTCTAGCTGGACTACGTCGGTTGCTGCACCGACTTTTCGCTTCATCTCGCCAGATGCCAGTCGAAGTGCTTTCGCGTCTCGGGTGCGGGCCAGATGCGCATCAACAGATTCATCGTCAGGCACTCTCTGGCTGAGGTGACCGACCAAAGCCAAGTCCAGGACGGATGCGCGCAGAGTCTCCACATCCGCCGGCTCACTGAACAGTCGGCCGAAGTTGGCTTGCAGGCGTTGCCAGCTCTCCTGCAGTTCGTGCGGGCTTTCGGCGCTGGCGAGGGCCTGCAGGGTGGACTGGCGCAGGGCGTTCTGCAGCTTGCGCCTGTCTTGCTGCTGCTGCTCCAGCCGGTCGCAAAGCGCCATTAGTTCATCGACCTTGGCGACGATACGGGATTGCTCTTCTAGCGGGGGCAGTGGAACCGTAATCATCGCCAGCGCTTTGCTGGACATGTTTGAGATGCCAATTCCCTTGCGGTGAGCATTGATCTCACCCGTTAGGTTCAACTTTTCGAAGAAGCGATAGACAAAAAATGGATTGATTCCACCAAAGAAGCGGGCCCGGTGAACGTGGTTCTGAAAGCACACCTCCCGATCGTCTGTCCAAACAGCCGCTCTACCCGCCTCGCCCCCCTCACAAATCAAGAGGTCTCCCTTACGCGCCGTGCATTTTTCAAGTTCTTCATCACGAATGGGCATCTTCCTGACGTTTCTCAGATCAAACCGCCCCCAATACAGATTGGATGTGGTGATATAGTCACGCAGCTTTCCACTGTTGCGGACGGCATCAAGAGTCTTGCCTGAGTTGTGGACTGCAATTTCTCCAAAGCGGGCCCAACACCAGTTGCCGGGGATTACATGCAACTTATCCTTGGTAGTTATCACCGGAAATGGCTTTGGGGAACGCAATGCACCAGTGGCGATGAGCGATTTCTTCTCTGCAGAAACTGCCTCCAACAATGAGATGGCAGACTCACTTGTTGCTTGTGGAAGCAATCGCCCCTGCATTGCAAGCACCAGCACCAATTCGCGGAGCTTTTGAACACCGTGCGGCGCATTCGCGATGTGGCCGAACTCGGCCAGAAACTGCTGCGCGTCCATCAGGCCTCTTCTCCAATGCGGTTGTTCAGACGCGCGCGCGGCAGGGCGATGGCCTCGTGCAGCTTGGCGTGCAGCACTTCCTTGGAAGGCAGGGCGGTGAGGTACTCGGCCACGTGGATGAGCGGGTCACCGATGTAGATCGGCGCCTTGCGGCGGGTCCAGCTCAACTGTCTCCGCTCTGCGGAGACGGTTGGCTCGTCGGGGAGGGCCTCGGCGAAGCGCAGCATGTGGCGCAGGTTCTTTTCGAAAAAGCCCCGCCCGTGCTCGGCCTCCAATTGTCTCGCCAGCGCGGAGACTATGCACTCGCCATAACCGGCCCGCTGACCTTGCAGCACATCGGTGCGGACGCACTGACCGATGCGCCAATAGAACTGGGTGAGCGCGCTGTTGACCGTGCTGGCCAGTTGCTGGCGGCTTTGTTCAATGAGCTGGCGGATGTCGCGCAGCAGCTGCGGCGTGGGTTCAAGCGGTTCTCCGCTCATGCCCGCCGCTCCTCAGTGTCTGCTTCCGCTGCGTGCTCGGCGCTGAAGTGGTGCGCCAGTGCGGCGGCCAGTTCAGACTTGAGCTGGTTTTCGGTTTCCTCAATCTGCCCAAGCAGAATCTTGTATTTCTCCAGCAGCAGGTCGGGGTCGTGGGATTCCTCTTCCGGCGCATTGGGGTTCTTCAGGTCCAGGTTGTAGATGGGCCAGTAGATGCGGTCGCCCGCGGCCTGGGCATCGCGCGCTTGCAGGCGCAGGCCCTCGGCCTGGGGACGCAGCATTTCGATGTCATCTTCAGCTGCTCTACGCTGCTGGGGGTCGGTCACGCCCCTGATGGACTCGCGCAAGGCACGCATCTCGCCTTCCAGTGCGCTGGCCTGGTTGTTCAGCTGTTCGGCGCGGGCCCAGTGGGGCTGGGCAGCGGCTTCGGCCTGCTCGCGTTTGGCTTTGAAATCGATCTTCCACGCGCGTTCGTTTTCTTCCCGATCGGCAAAACCGTTTGCTTCGCTACACCACCAGTCCTGCTCGGCCTTGAACTCTTCGAACCGGATGGGCTTGGTTTTGCTGTAGCTCTTGTAGCCCGGCGGGTAGGGATGCTCGTAGAACCAGATGGTGTCGGTGTGGAAGTGCTCGTTGCCATCGTCCAACTGCACGCCTTTGGTGAAAAACAGCACGTTGGTCTTAATCGTGGTGTATGGCGCGAACACGCCTTTGGGCAGGCGCACGATGGTGTGTAGCTTGCAGTCACGCAGTAGCATGCGCTTAAGCGTGCCCTTGATGCCATCGCCAAACAGAAAGCCGTCCGGCAGCACCACGGCGGCGCGCCCATTCTCCTTGAGCAGCTTCTTGACGATGAGCGCCATGAACATGTCGGCGGTTTCACGCGTACGCAGATCGGCCGGGTAGTCGCTGCCCACACCATCGTCTTCGTAGCCGCCGAACGGCGGATTGGTGATGACGCAATCGACTTTATCGTTGGCGCTCCACTCGTTCCAGCCGATGCCAAGAGTGTTTCGGTGCTCGATCTGGCTGGGCACGTCGATGCCATGCAACAGCATGTTGGTAGTGCACAGCAGGTGGGGCAGTTGCTTTTTCTCGATGCCGCGGATCAGGCCTTCGATAGCGGCGTTGTCTGCCGCGCTGGATTTTGTGGTGATCTGGTGACGGAAGTGGTCGATGACGGCGGTCAGGAAGCCGCCGGTGCCACAGGCGGGATCCATCACCGTCTCACGCTTGGCCAGACTCGGGTTGAGCCGATCGGCCATGAACTGGGTGATGGCCCGCGGGGTATAGAACTCGCCGGCGTTGCCGGCACCGCGCAAATCGTTCAACAGCTGCTCGTAGACGTCGCCCAGATTAGCGCGGGTCTGGAAGTCGTTGAAGTCGATGGCCTCTTCAAGCTTCTCGATCACGGCCAGCAGCTGGGTACCGCTCTTCATGTAGTTGTTGGCGTCCTCGAAGACGCTGCGGATCACCTTGTGCTGCGGGCTGGCGTTGGCATCCAGCTCCTTCAGCTTGGGAAACAGCTCATTATTGACGAAACCAATGATCTCGCTGGCCGCGATCTGAGGCTTCTTCTTTCCGTCCTCATCTGCCACGTAGGCAGCCCAGTTCCGCCAGCGCATGGGCCCAGGAATCGGAGATCTATAGTTTGCGTTGTCGTCTTCCCACTCTTCTTCGCGTTGGTCGAAGACCTTGAGGAACAGCATCCAGGTGAGTTGCCCAAGGCGCTGTGCGTCACCGTCAACGCCGTCGTCCTTGCGCATGCTGTCCTGGATAGACTTAATGGTACTACTGATGTTCATCTTCATATTCTCGATTCACTTGACCTGATACGGCAGTCAGGCCTGTTTTAGTTCGTCCTGGCCGTAGAGCGCCTGTTCGAGCTCCTGCACGGCTTGGGTGTATTGCTCGACGCTGCCGAAAATCCCGCGGCGAATTTGGGTCTTGCTTCCGAACTGGTCAAAGGGCGGCAGTTCCAACACGTTGGCGTCTTCAATGTCCTGCACTCCGTGGTCTGCAAACTTTTCGAGCAGGGCTTCGAGCACGGCGCGGGCTTGCCGGCTATATTTTCCGAATACATCGCGCTTTTTGACGTTGTTGGCGCGCTCGCGGCGGGTGAGTGGCCTCTGGTCGAAAGCCACGTGGGCAACCAGATCAAACACATCCAATTCGCTTCCGTTAGAAACGGCCTGCTGCAGGACTTCGAGCGGCACTCCATGGTCTGCCAGTTCTTCCACAACGGCCTGCTTGCGAGCGGCCGTGGTCCAGCGGCGCAGGAAGTCGGTGAGGCTGCCGAACTCGGCTCGTAGCGTCTTCTTGATGTCATCCTTGAGTAGGACGCGATAGTCCTCGGTGATGAGCTTGCCGTCAGCGTCGAGGTACTGCGAACGCTCTACCGCAACGCGCACGTTGACGTCGTCGATCACGTATTTGACGCGACCTTCGCCTCCCGTGCCGCCGGCTTTGTCACCTAGCGGGACCTCATCATCGCCAGGATCGCGGTGGCTGTAGGAGGGCGGCTCCGGTTCGCCAACGCCTAGAGTGGCTGTTTCGTCTGGTGGCACCCCGGGTTCATCGGGCTTGGGCTCGTAGATCACTACAGGCTCGCCATCGAAATCAGGGTCTGCGAAAAGGCGCGTGGCACCTTTGAAATCCATGATGGTGAAGTAGAGCTTCTGGTAGTCCTCACGTAGCCGCGTACCACGGCCGATGATCTGCTTGAACTCAGTCATCGAGTTGATGTTCTGATCCAGCACGATGAGCTTGCATGTTTTGGCATCCACCCCGGTGGTCAAAAGCTTGGAGGTGGTGACGATGACCGGGTACGGCTCGTCGTTATCGATGAAATAGGAGAGCTGCGCCTTGCCTTCATTGTCGTCGCCGGTAATGCGCATAACGTAGCGGCGGTTGCTTGCGGCCGCGGGAATGAGCTTGACCAGCTCCTGTCGCATCCGCTCGGCGTGATCCTGATCGTCACAGAACACAATGGTCTTGGCCATTGGATCGGTGGCCTTGAGGTACTCCCACACCTTGCTCGCCACCAGCCTAGTACGCTTTTCCAACACCAGATTGCGATCAAAATCCTTGGTGTTGTACTGGCGCTGTTCCACCGCCCGCCCTAGCTTGTCGACCTTGCCCTTCTCAGGGATGTAACCAACAGCATCTATATCGGTGGCGATACGAATCACTTTGTAGGGCGCGAGGAATCCATCTTCGATCCCCTGCTTGAGCGAGTACGTATAGACCTGCTCACCGAAGTAGGTGCTATTACTCGCCTCCTTTGTTTCTTTAGGCGTGGCGGTCAGCCCCAGGTGAGTGGCATTACTAAAATAGTCCAGCACATCACGCCAGGCGGAATCATCAGCGGCGCTTCCACGGTGACATTCATCGATGACCACCAAATCGAAGAAGTCCGCTGGGAACTGGCGGTAGATCTGCTTCCACTCCTCTCGACCTGTGACGGCTTGATAGAGCGCCAGGTAGATTTCGTAGTTCTTCTTCACCTCACGATTTGTGACCTTATGCATCACCTCGCCAAATGGCGCGAAGTCTTGCTGCATGGTTTGATCGACGAGGATGTTGCGATCAGCCAGGAACAATATGCGCTTCTTTGCTTTGGCTTTCCACAAGCGCCAGATGATCTGGAAGGCGGTGTAAGTTTTTCCTGTACCCGTCGCCATGACCAGCAGCACACGTTGTCGCCCTTTTGCGATGGCTTCGATGGCACGATTGACGGCGACGCGCTGGTAATAGCGCGGCTCTTTGCCGCTGCCGTCAGAGTAAAAAGGCTGCTCGATGAGTTTCACGGCAGGCGCTTCGACCAAACCCTTCCACTGCTGGTAGAGAGGCCAAAGTTCAGTCAAAGATGGAAATTCAGTGAGCGAGAGCTCACGCGAGGTGGGCTGCGTGAGGCCAGTGCGATCGTGCAGCAGGAAGCCCTCGCCGTTGCTACTGATAGCAAATGGTGCGTCCAACATCTCCGCATAAGCCAACGCCTGCTGCATGCCGTGGGCGACTGAGAATTTAGCCTGCTTAGCCTCCACCACGGCAATCGGCACATTAGGGCGAGCGTAGAGCACGAGGTCAGCACGCTTTGGGCCACCTTTTACGTCGGGATTCTGGATACGAGACGCGAGCTTGCCGCGCACCATCACTCGGCCATCCGTGAGCTTCACTTCTTCACGGAACTGTCCTTGCTCCCAGCCTGCATGTAGCAACGCGGGAACAATGCGTTTTGTACAGATATCTCGCTCGCTCAGCACAACGGTATCCATCATCAGCTCACCTTAGCTGTCAGCAGCAAGGAACCAAACCGGCTTCAAGGGCAACTGCGTGCGGGCAGTGTCACTAAGCTGCGCATAGTGCGCGGTCCAGAGCTCCACCAAGTTCCGCGCATCGATCAGGTTGATCCGCCGATGCGACTGCCGCGCTTCGTAGTCCGCATCCTTTGTGAAGCCGGACAGCGCGACATACAAGCCGACATCACCTTCTCCCAGAACCGCCATAAAGCTGCGCAGGCCAGTGACGTCGATCCGCGGCGAGTTGGCATTGCGCTTGACCTGCACTTTGATGCGCGGCGGACGCGTGCCGAGCGGGTCGTTGTAGGCAATGATGTCGATGCCGCCGTCTTTGCCGGGTGGTGCGACCCAGGCGACGTGGTAGCCCATTGCGCGCAGCAGCGAGGCCACAAGCTCCTGGAAATCATAGGGCGGCATCGCGGCCAGATAGGCTTCGATCTCGGCCCAGGCCATCTCCTCGGCTTCTTCCAGCGTGATGCTGGCCGATTCCTCGGTGAGTTCGCCTTCGGGGTCATCCACTTCGTCGACGACGGGCTGGGTGCTCTTCCACTTCTTGTACAGCTGCCCCACCGCACGGATGAACTGCTCCGGATCCGGGTAGGCCTCCAGGGCCGCTTCACCCTCGGGCGTGAGGGTCCAGATGCCTTTGTCTTTGACCAGCCAGCCGGCCTTGACCGGCGCGACCGTGCTGAAGCGCACGATCTTCTCGAAGCGACGGCCGCCAGTTTCGTAGTCGCCCGCCTCGTACTCGGTCAACACGACCTGCTTCTCCAGCGCGGCCAGCGCATCGGCCGCGCGCATGCCTTCCGGCTGGGCCTTGAGGATCTGGAACAGCGCCCGGGTCAATTCACCCGTGCGCCGCCTGCTGATATTGGCCATCTACGTCCCCTGTAGTAAGGCGCCGCCACTGGCGCAGCGCCTAATAATAGTCGTCTTCACGCTGATGCCTGACAGCCAGGACGGTCACCGTCGTGCTGTTTTCGATCTCGAACAACAGCACGTATCCAGCGCTGCCAAAGCCGATCACAAGCTCTCGCAAGAACGGATCCGCCGTGGCCTTGCGACAGCTCATCGGTGCGAATTCGAGCAGGGCGAAGCCCTCGCGGATGGCCTGCAGGGCCCGTTCGGCAACCGCGTAGTCCCCTGCCGCATGCTGCAGCAGCCAGTCGTACAGGCGCTCCAAGTCCTGCTGCGCTTCTTCCGTAAAGCGAATGGTCCATGCCATCCCGGCCTATTCCTTTCGTGCGCGGTCCAACCTCGCTTGCAGTCCGCCCAACACATCCTGTGCATCGATATAGCGCCCCGTCTGGCGCGCCTGCTCGCGCGAAGCCAACCCCCTGGCGATGAACTCGGCCTGGTGCCGGCGACGCCGCACCTCATCGCGCAGCGACTGCTCCATCAGGGCGGACAGACTTTCGCCCTTCTGCAGGACCGACTCGGCGGCTTCGCGCAGTTCGGGCTCGACCCGCAGGGACGGCAGCGACGCGGTTTTCATGCGACACCTCATGCGTTGCAATTGCGATGCATGGTCGCAGGGGATGCACAGGCGTTCAAGCCCCGCCGGTGAAGTTCGCTATTCACGAATAGCGAATTCGCTACCGCCCAGAAACACCAAACCCCGCTTGCGCGGGGCTTGGTATCGGCAAGGGCGCTGAAAGGCCCTCACCCCCGCCCTCTCCCGCACACGGGAGAGGGGGCACAACGTGCGATCAGGCAAACGGATCCTGCAGCACCATCGTGTGGTCGCGGTCCGGGCCGGTGGAGACGATGCTGATCGGGCAGCCGGCCAGTTCCTCCAGCGCACGCAGGTAGGCGCGGGCGGCGGCGGGCAGTTTGTCCCACTCGGTGATGCCGTGGGTGGTCTCGTTCCAGCCCGGGAACTCCAGGTAGACCGGGGTGCAGTCTTCCCAGCCCTGCGCGTCCAGCGGGGCGTACTCGGTGCGCTTGCCGTTGTACTCGTACGCGATGCAGACCTTCAGCTTCTCCATGCCGTCCAGCACGTCCAGCTTGGTGATGCACAGGCCGGAGATGCCGTTGATGGCCACGGCGCGCTTGAGCGCGACGATGTCCATCCAGCCGCAGCGACGCGGGCGGCCGGTGGAGGCGCCGTACTCGGCACCGCGGTCGCGGATGCCCTGGCCCACTTCGTCGTCCAGCTCGGTCGGGAACGGGCCGCCGCCCACGCGCGTGGCATAGGCCTTGGCGATGCCCAGCACGTAGTCGATGTCCTGCGCGCCCACGCCGGTGCCGGCCAGCGCGCCGCCGATGGTGGTGTTGGAACTGGTGACGTAGGGATAGGTGCCGTGGTCGATGTCCAGCAGCGCGCCCTGCGCGCCCTCGAACAGCACGCGCTTGCCCTGCTTGCGCAGGTCGTGGCAGATGCCGGCCACATCCGACTTCATCGGCTGCACGTACTCGCCGAAGGCCAGCGCCTCGTCATAGGTCTTCTGGAAGTCGACCGCTTCCACGCCCAGGTACTTGGTCAGCACGAAGTTGTGGTAGTCCAGCGCGGTGCGCAGCAGTTCTTCCAGCTGCTTGGGGTAATGCAGGTCGGCGATGCGGATGCCGCGGCGCGCCACCTTGTCCTCGTAGGCCGGGCCGATGCCGCGGCCGGTGGTGCCGATGGCCTTGCCGCCGGCGGCCTTCTCGCGGGCCTGATCCAGGGCGATGTGGTACGGCATGATCAGCGGCGCGGCCGGCGAGATCTTCAGGCGGCTGCGCACTTCCACGCCGGCCGTTTCCAGCTCGTCGATCTCCTTGATCAGCGCGGCCGGGCTGATCACCACGCCGTTGCCGATCAGGCACAGCGCGTCCTGGCGCAGGATGCCGGACGGGATGAGGTGCAGCACGGTCTTCTTGCCGTTGATGACCAGGGTATGGCCGGCGTTGTGGCCGCCCTGGAAGCGCACGACGGCGCCGATCTCTTCGGTGAGCAGATCGACGATCTTGCCCTTGCCTTCATCGCCCCACTGGGCGCCCAACACCACCACTGACTGACCCATGACGGGTACTCCTGTTTTGTTGCGGCCATCGGGGCCGCGGACTTGGGCCGTGCGGTCTGGCGCATGAGGCGCGTGTCTGTCGGCCGCCATCGGGGCGGGCCGCACGCGCATCACCGCATCCAGGACACGGAAAAAGCCGGAAGGGTGTGCTTCTGGTGGGAAGCGCCCGGCCGGCTTTTGTGCATTATCCGGGTTTTGGGGGACGGGGGCCACCTTGGGGTGGCTTGGGGTGTTCAGATTTGCGAGGCTGGGGCGCGCGGGGATCAGCGGAGGAGCTAAGTCCATGGATTCCCGCGTTCGCGGGAATGACGATCTGGAGGTGACGCTTCGGCTGTTGCGGAAAGCACAGGCAAAACGAAACGGGGCGCCTAGAAGGCGCCCCGCTCCACTCCGCATCGATCGGCCGATCAGCGATCGGACTTCATGTACTGCAGGAAGGGGTCGTTCTTATCCAGCACGATCACCGCGTTGCCGTCGGCGAAGGAGTGCCGGTAGGCCTCCAGGCTGCGGTAGAAGGCGTAGAAGCCCGGGTCGGCCGCCGACGCCTTGGCGTACAGCTGCGCGGCCTGGGCATCGCCCTCGCCGCGCAGGCGCTGGGCATCGCGCTCGGCCTCGGCCGCGATGACCGTGGCCTGGCGGTCGGCCTCGGCGCGGATGGTGCGGGCCTGCTCCTCGCCTTCGGCGCGCAGCGCGCTGGCGACCTGCTGGCGCTGGGCGCGCATGCGGTCGTAGACCTCGCCCAGCACCTTGCTGTCCTGCGGCAGGTCGATCTGCTTGAGGCGGATGTCCACCAGCTGCATGCCCAGGTTCTTGATCGCCGCGTTGATCGACACCAGCTGCCTGGCGATGATCTCGCTGCGGTCGCCGGACACCAGCTGGGTCAGCGTGCGCGAGTTGATCTCGTTGCGCAGCGAGTTGGTCACGATCGGCGCCAGGCGGGCGTTGGCGTTGCGCTGGTCGCCGCCGGTGGCGCGGTAGTAGGCGCGCACATCGGAGATGTAGCCGATGGCGAAGAAGTCCACCGACACGTCCTTCTGCTCGGAGGTGAAGTAGCGCTCCGGCGCGGTCTCCAGGATCTGGAAGCGGCGGTCGAACACGCGCGCGGTCTCCACCAGCGGCAGCTTGAAGTGCAGGCCCGGCTTGACGTCGGCGCGCACCACGCGGCCCAGGTTGAGCACCATCGCGGTCTGGTCCTCGCGCACGACGAACACCGAGCCCATCAGCGCCAGCAGGGCGGCCACGATCACGGCCACGGTCACGGAAGTCTTCATGGGCGGCCCTCCTCGCGGCCGGTGGGTCGCGGCGGGCGCAGCGGGTCGGTTGGCGTCGACGTGGCGCTGTCGCTGCCGCCCGCGCTCTGCACCGCCGGCAGCAGCGTGTCGGTCGGCAGGCGCGGCAGGGTCGAGGCCGGCGGCAGCGCCTTGGCCTGGGCGTTGGCGTCCATCGGCACGTAGATCAGCTGGCGGCCATCGCCGCCGACCACCTTGCGGTTATGGCCCAGCACCTGTTCGACCGTCTCCAGCCACAGGCGCTTGCGCGTGGTCTCCGGCGCGGCGGCGTACTGCTGCTGCAGCAGGCTGAAGCGGTCGGCGTCGCCCTGCGCGTTGGCGATGGCGGCCTCCTTGTAGCCTTCGGCGGCGGTGCGGGTGCGCGCGGCCTCGCCACGGGCCTCGGGCACCACGCGCGCGGCGTAGGCCTGGGCCTCGTTGACCAGGCGCTCGCGGCTCTGCTGGGCGCTGTTGACGTCGTCGAAGGCCGGCTTGACCTCGTTGGGCGGGCGCGCGTTGGGCAGGGTCAGGTCGGTCACGACCATGCCGGTGTGGTAGGCATCCAGCGCCGCCTGCAGGCGTTCCTTGGCGGCCGAGGCCAGCGGGCCGCGCTTGTTGAGCACGTCCTCCAGCGAGGCGCGGCCGGCCTGCTCGCGCACCGCGCTCTGCGCGGCCTGCTGCAGCACCTGGTCGGCGTCCTGGGTGCCGTAGAGGTACTGGCGCGGGTCGTTGATGCGGTACTGCACGTTGAGGGTGACGTTGACGATGTTCTCGTCGTTGGTCAGCACGGGCATTTCCTGCAGGCCCCAGGTGCCGATGGTGGTCACCTGCACGTTGCGCACGCTTTCGATCGGCCAGGGCCACTTGAAGTTGGGGCCGGGCTGCATGATCCGCGCGAACTGGCCGAAGCGCAGCACCACGCCGCGCTCCTGCTCGCCGACCAGCTGGAAGCTGCTGAAGGCCAGCACTAGCACGACGAACACCAGCACCCAGCGCAGCGGGCCACCGCCGCCGGCGCCGAAGACCGCGCGCAGGCGTGCCAGGATCTGGTCCAGGCCGCCGCCCTGTCCCGGCTTCCAGGAATTGCGCCCCCCGCCCGGCCCGCTGCCGCTTCCGTTGTTTCCCGAACCGCTACCAGGGGTATTCCAGGCCATGCCAACTCCGAATTGATGAGACGCCGCGGCCCGGATGCAGCGCGGGCACGGCGCCGGCCGATTCTACCCGCTTGCCCCGGGGGTGCCCGCTGACAGGGGCGTCATGGCGGCGAGGCGCCGCGATGACAAGGGCCGGCAAACCTGAACACTGCCCCCGCGCCCGGTCTCCAGACCACGCACCGCCCACGGCCGCGCTGGTACTTGTACGCCGCTCAGTCCGGAACCGCCCGATGTCGACCCCCATCGAAGACTACGCCATGCTCGGCGACTGCCGCAGCGCCGCCCTGGTGACCCGCTCCGGCTCGATCGATTGGCTCTGTCTGCCGCGGTTCGACTCCGACGCCGTCTTCGCCGCCCTGCTCGGCACGCCCGAGCACGGTCGCTGGCTGCTCTGCCCCACCGACGAGACCGCGCGCAGCCAGCGCAGCTATCGCGACGGCAGCCTGGTGCTGGACACGATTTTCGAGACCGACAGCGGGGAGGTGCTGGTCACCGACTTCATGGTCGCCAGCCACAACGGAGAGGTGCACAACCACCTGGTGCGCCGGGTAGAGGCGCTGCGCGGGAAGGTGCCGATGCGCACCGAGCTGGTGATGCGATTCGGCTATGGCCTGATCGTACCGTGGGTGACCCAGCAGGACGACGGCCTGCGCGCGGTTGCCGGCCCCGACCAGCTGCTGCTGCGCACGCCGCTGACCATCGACAGCCACGACATGGTCTCCACGGCCGAGTTCACGCTGGAACCGGGCCAGAGCACGTGGTTCGTGCTCAGCCACGGCGCCTCGCACCTGGAGCAGCCCCCGGCGCTGGACGTGGAGGAGGCGCTGCGCACCACGCTTAAATTCTGGGAGGACTGGTCCTCGCGCTGCGCCGACGCCGGTCCGTGGAGCGCGCAGGTGAAACGCTCGCTGGTGGTGCTCAAGGGCCTGAGCTATCTGCCCACCGGCGCCATCGTGGCCGCGCCGACCGCCTCGCTGCCCGAGCACCTGGGCGGCGAGCGCAACTGGGACTACCGCTACTGCTGGCTGCGCGACAGCAGCTTCACCCTGCTGGCGCTGACCAACGCCGGCTATCGCGAAGAGGCCGCCGCCTTCAGCGACTGGGTCAAGCGCGCGGTGGCCGGCACCCCGGGCCAGCTGCAGGCGCTCTACGGCGTCGGCGGCGAGCGGCGCCTGCCCGAGTGGGTGGCCGACTGGCTGCCCGGCTATGAGGGCTCGCGTCCGGTCAACCTGGGCAACGCCGCGGCCAAGCAGTTCCAGCTGGACGTCTATGGCGAGCTGATCGGCATCCTCGAGGCCGCGCGCCTGCGCGGCATGGAGTCCGGCGAGTCCGGCATCGAGCTGGAGCGCGCCTTCCTGGTCGAACTGGAGCAGCGCTGGCACGACCCGGACGAAGGCATCTGGGAGGTGCGCTCGGGCCGGCGCCACTTCACCCATTCCAAGCTGATGGCCTGGCGCGCGTTCGACCTGGCCGCGGAGAACGATGCCAGCTTCTGCGCGGAGGATCGCGCGCGCTGGCGCGAGCAGGCCACCCAGGTCCATGCCGACATCCTGGCCAATGCCCTGCATCCGGATGGCTACTTCGTGCAGAGCTACGGCGACGACGCGCTGGATGCGGCGCTGCTGCTGATGCCGCTGACCGGCTTCCTGCCCCCGGACGATCCGCGCATGGTGACCACGGTGGAGACGATCCGCGACCGCCTGACCGTCGACGGCCTGGTCCAGCGCTATGCCACCAGTGAAGCCAACGACGGCCTGCCCGATGGCGAGGGCACCTTCCTGGCCTGCAGTTTCTGGCTGGTGGAGGCGCTGGCCATGATCGGCCGCATCGACCAGGCACGCGAGCGCTACGCCGCGCTGCTCGCGCTGTGCAACGACGTGGGCCTGCTGGCGGAGGAATACGACCCGCGCGGCCGCCGTATGCTCGGCAATTTCCCGCAGGGCTACTCGCACGTGGCCCTGGTCAATGCCGCCTACCGCCTCAACAACCTCAAAGACATCCAGCGCACCAGCACGGAGATCCACGCATGAGCGACACCACCTCCCCCGGGGTCAGCAACGCCGACGCCCTGGCCCCGCCCTGCATCCTGGTGCTGTTCGGCGCGCGTGGCGACCTGGCCCAGCGCCTGGTGCTGCCGGCGCTGTACAACCTCAGGCGCGCCGGCCAGCTGGACGAGCGCTTCGCCATCCTCGGCTTCGACCACGGCGACATCAGCGAGGCGGCCTGGCGCCGCAAGATCGGCGATGCGCTGCGCGCGCAGGCGGCTTCGCGCGGCGGCGAGTTCCAGGCCGAAAGCATCGATGAGGACACCTGGCGCTGGCTATCGCGGCGCATGTTCTACCAGCGCGGCGACTTCACCTCGGCCGAGGACTACCGGCTGCTGGGCAAGCGCCTGGAGGAGATCGACCCCAGGCACGAAACGCAGGGCAACGTGCTGTTCTACCTGGCCACCGCGCCGCGCTTCTTCGGCCCGGCGGTGACCGAGCTGGGCCGCGCCGGCCTGGTCAAGCAGACCGAGGGCGGCCCCTGGCGCCGGGTGATCGTCGAAAAGCCCTTCGGCCACGACCTGGAAAGCGCGCGCGCGCTCAACGCGCAGATCGCCCAGGTGCTGGAGGAGGACCAAGTCTTCCGCATCGACCACTTCCTGGGCAAGGAGACGGTGCAGAACATCCTGGCCTTCCGCTTCGCCAATGGCCTGTTCGAGCCGGTCTGGAACCGCGACCGCATCGACCATGTGCAGATCACCGCGGCCGAGACCATCGGCGTGGAGGGCCGCGGCAGCTTCTACGAGCCCACCGGCGCGCTGCGCGACATGGTGCCCAACCACCTGTTCCAGCTGCTGGCGATGGTGGCGATGGAACCGCCGTCCGACTTCACCCCCAGGGCGATGCTGCGGCGACGCTCGGAGGTCATCGAGGCCGTGCGCCCACTGGCGCCCGAGGATGTGGTGCGCGGCCAGTACGCCGCCGGCAGCGTGACTGGCGACAACGTGCCCGGCTACCGCGAGGAGGACACCACCTCGGACACCTCCGAGACCGAGACCTACGTGGCGATGAAGCTGGCCATCGACACCTGGCGCTGGGCCGGCGTGCCGTTTTACCTGCGCACCGGCAAGCGCCTGCGCACGCGCACCACCGAGGTGGCGATCCGCTTCAAGCCCGCGCCGCTGGCGCCGTTCCGGCACACGGCCGTGGGCGGCTATGGGCCGGACTGGCTGGTCCTGCATATCCAGCCGGACGAAGGCATCTCGCTGCAGTTCGACGTCAAGCGCCCGGGCTATCCGGTGGCCCTGGCGCCGGTGCGGATGGACTTCCGCTATCGCGACTGGTTCCCGCAGCAGAACACCGTGGGCTACGAGCGCCTGCTGCACGACTGCATGCGCGGCGAGGCAGCGCTGTTCCAGGACGCGGCGATGGTCGATGCGGCCTGGCGCATCGTGCAGCCGGTGCTGGATGCCTGGGCCCGGCAGCCGGCGACCGAGTTCCCCAACTACGTCGCCGGCAGCGAAGGGCCGACCGCCGCGGATGCGCTGCTGGCGCTGGACGGCGGACGCACCTGGCGCGCGCTGACGCCCGGGCGCACGCGTCCGCCACAGCGCGCCCGCGCGCAGGCCGCGGACAAGCTCGAAGGCAGGGCCGCGAAGAAGGCATCAGCGCCCGCGCCCAAGGCCACCAAGGCGACCAAGCGCACTGGCGCCAAGGCAGCGAAGCCTGTCACCGAGCGGGCCGGCAGCAACGCGGCAAAGCAGGCGGTCAAGAAGGTGGCGAAACCGTCCGCAAAGCGCGTGCCGCAGGCGCGGAAGAAGGCACGCTGACGTTGGTACGATCGCCCACGCCAGGTAATCGATCTCTCCCAGGACTCGCACCGGCATGCCCGTTCCCAAGACGCTCGTGGTGATGGGCGTGTCCGCCTCCGGCAAGACCACCGTGTCCAGGCTGCTCGGCCTGGCGCTGGACTACCGCGTGCTCGATGCAGACGACCTGCACCCGCAGGCCAACATCGACAAGATGCGCCAGGGCATCGCGCTCACCGATGCCGACCGCGCGCCCTGGCTGCGCAGTGTCGCCGCCTGGATCGCCGAGCAGCGGGCGCAAGGTGCGGGCGTGGTGGTGGCCTGCTCGGCCCTCAAGCGTGCCTATCGCGACGTGCTGCGCGATGGCGATGCGCAGGCCGTGTTCGTCTGGCTGGACGTGGCGCGCCAGCAGCTCGACCAGCGCATCGCCCAGCGTCCCGGCCACTTCATGCCCGCCAGCCTGCTCGGCAGCCAGCTCGACATGCTCGAACCGCCCGCCGCGGACGAGCGCGCGGTGCGCGTGGTGCCGGATGCGGTGGTCGCGCACACCGTGGACGACGCGCTTGCCAAGCTGAAAGCATTGGACTGACCGGCGAGGCCCATCCCTTCCCTATCTTCATTCCCGCGGAAGCGGGAACCCATGGGCGTTGCGGGAGCTGTCCGAAAGCCCCTGAATCCCCGCGTTGGCGGGGATGACGACTGTTAGGTTCACCGCGAACCTGCGCGCGAATCTTCCTATCGTCGCTCCCGCGAAAGCGGGAACCCAGCGACTTTCAAGCGCGACGCACGAGGCCGGTCACCGCTTCCCTGGAAACCAAACTCCCCTCGCCCGCCTTGATCACTCAATCCTCGGGCCAGCGAATCTCAGGCTTCTTCGGCGCATCCTGACGCACCGCGGGCACCGCATCGACCGCTGCCCACACCTTGAGCGCATCCACCGTGGCGGCCACGTCGTGCACGCGCACCAGCATCGCGCCACGCTGCACCGCGATCAGGTGCGCGGCCACCGAGCCCGCCGCGCGCTGCGCCGGCGCCTCGCGCCCGGTCAGCTCGCCGATGCTGCGCTTGCGCGACATCCCGGCTAGCACCGGCACGCCCAGTTCGGTGAAGCGCTGCAGCTGCGCCAGCAGCGCGAGGTTGTGCGCGGTGGCCTTGCCGAAGCCGAAACCGGGATCGACGATCAGCTGGCGCCGGTCGATGCCGCTCATCTCGGCGGCGAAGATGCGCTCGGCCAGGAAGCGATGCACCTGCCCGACCACATCGTCGTACTCCGGCGCCTCCTGCATCGACTGCGGCTCGCCCAGCATGTGCATCAGCACGACCGGCACGCGCAGCTGCGCGGCGGCCTCAAGCGCGCCCTCGGCCCGCAGCGCACGGATGTCGTTGATCATTCCCGCGCCCGCGGCCACCGCCGCGTGCATGACCTCGGGCTTGAAGGTGTCGATGCTGATCGGCAGCGTGGTGCGCTGACTCAGCGCCTCGATCACCGGCACCACGCGGCGCAGCTCCTCCTCCACCGGCACGGCCTGCGCGCCAGGGCGCGTGGATTCGCCGCCGACGTCAAGGATGTCCGCGCCCTCCTCGGCCAGCTTCAGCCCGTGGGCCACCGCCGCCTCCAGCGTGTCGTGCGCGCCGCCGTCGGAGAACGAGTCCGGCGTGACGTTAACGATCCCCATCACCCGCGGCCGGTCCAGGCGCAGCACGCGGCCGTTGCAGTCCAGCTGAGGCGAGGTGTCGAACATGGGCGCGCTCCGGCGCGTCTGGGCGAGCGCGCATGATACGCGTCAGCCGCCGCGACGCTTCTTCTTCTGGCTGCTCATGAACACGCCCAGCACCGCACCCAGCCCGGCGCCGACCGCCAGGCCCACGCCGATGTCGTGCATGGCCAGCCCGAAGGCCGCGCCCAGGGCCACGCCCAGGGCGATGCCCACGCCCAGGCTCCATCCACTGCTATCGAAGATCGAACGCACGCATACCTCGTGAGGGATCGGTTTGGAGCAAAGCAAAAGGCCGGGACTGCTCCCGGCCTTTCGCTGGCGCCTGCGCCGGACTTCAGGTCTGCGCGGCGGGTCCGGCGATCGGCGGCAGGGGACGCTTGCTGCCGCCGCGATCGTTGTTGTCGTTGTTGGCCTTGCCCCAGCCCGCCGGCGGCGGCGGATCGCGGCCTTCCATGATCGCGTCGATCTGCGGCGCATCGATGGTCTCGTACTGCAGCAGCAGCTTGGCCATCGTGTGCAGCTTGTCCAGGTTGTCGGTGAGGATGCTGGTGGTGCGCTGGTAGGCGTTGTCCAGGATCCCGCGGACGACCTCGTCGATCTTGCGCGCCGTGGCGTCGGAAACGTTCTTGTGCTGGGTCACCGAACGACCCAAGAACACCTCGTCCTCCTCCTCGCCGTAGGCGATCGGGCCCATCTCGTCGCTCAGGCCCCACTTGGTGACCATGTTGCGGGCCATCTTGGTGGCGCGCTCGATGTCGTTGGACGCGCCGGTGGTGACCTTGTCGGTGCCGAAGATCAGCTCCTCGGCGACGCGGCCGCCGTACAGCGAGCACAGCTGCGATTCGATCGCGGTGCGGTTGTAGCTGTACTTGTCGCCCTCGGGCAGGTACATGGTCACGCCCAGCGCGCGACCGCGCGGGATGATGGTGACCTTGTAGACCGGATCGTGCTCGGGCACGACGCGGCCGACGATGGCGTGGCCGGCCTCGTGGTAGGCGGTCAGCGTCTTCTCGTCCTCGCTCATGGCCATCGAGCGGCGCTCGGCACCCATCAGGATCTTGTCGCGGGCGCGGTCGAAGTGGTCCATGCGGACCTCCTTCTCGTTGCCGCGCGCGGCGAACAGCGCCGCCTCGTTGCACAGGTTGGCCAGGTCCGCGCCGGAGAAGCCCGGCGTGCCGCGCGCAACGATCATCGGATCGACATCGTCGGCCAGCGGCAGCTTGCGCATATGGACCTTGAGGATCTGCTCGCGGCCCTTGACGTCCGGCAGGCCGACCACGACCTGGCGGTCGAAGCGGCCCGGGCGCAGCAGCGCCGGGTCCAGCACGTCGGGACGGTTGGTCGCGGCGATGATGATCACGCCCTCGCCGCCCTCGAAGCCGTCCATCTCCACCAGCAGCTGGTTGAGGGTCTGCTCGCGCTCGTCGTGACCGCCGCCCAGGCCGGCGCCGCGATGGCGGCCGACCGCGTCGATCTCGTCGATGAAGATGATGCACGGGGCGTGCTTCTTGGCCTGCTCGAACATGTCGCGCACGCGGCTGGCGCCGACGCCGACGAACATTTCCACGAAGTCGGAGCCGGAGATCGAGAAGAACGGCACCTTGGCCTCGCCGGCGATGGCCTTGGCCAGCAGCGTCTTGCCGGTACCGGGCTGGCCGACCATCAGCACGCCGCGCGGGATCTTGCCGCCGACCTTCTGGAACTTGGTCGGGTCGCGCAGGAACTCGACCAGCTCGCCCACTTCCTCCTTGGCCTCGTCGCAGCCGGCGACGTCGGCGAAGGTCACCTTGACCTGGTCCTCGCCCTGCAGCTTGGCGCGCGACTTGCCGAAGGACATCGCGCCCTTGGCCCCGCCGCCACCGCCCTGCATCTGTCGCATGATGAAGATCCAGAAACCGATGATCAGCAGCACCGGCAGGAAGTTGAGCAGGATCGCGGCCAGCGAGATGCCGCTGTCCGGCTCCTGCTGGCTGATGTTCACGCCCTTGGCGATCAGCACGTTGACCAGGCTCTCGTCGGTCGGGCCGAACACCAGGCCCTGGGTGCCGTCGGTGCGCTTGTAGCTGATCGCGTTGGTCTTCAGGTCGCCCTTGTTGGTGAACTCCACCGAGCTGATCTGCCCGTTGTTCACGTCATTGACGAACTGGGTATAGGTGAGCTGGTTGCTGCCCGGCCCCGCGCCCATGCGCGGGGAGAAGCTCTGGAACACCACCATGAGCACCACCGCCACTACGACCCACAGCAGCAGATTCTTGGTCAAGTCGTTCATCCTCATGGCCCTGGGTGGTCCTCTGGCACTACACGTTAAAGCGAAATTGTCCGACCGGCCCGCTTGTCCGGTTCACTTGGGCTGGGCACGCTTGCCCTGCCCCAGTGCATACACTTCCGGCGACCGCTTGCGCGAGGCGTCCGGCTTGCGGATGACGACCTTGTCATAGCGCTTGCGCAGGTCGCGGATGTAATCGTCGAAACCCACGCCCTGGAACAGCTTGATCAGGAACGCCCCGCCGGTGCGCAGATGGTGGTCGGCGAAATCCATCGCCAGTTCCGCCAGATGCATCGCCCGCGGCTGGTCCACCGCATCCACACCGCTCTTATTGGGGGCCATGTCGGAAAGCACAAGGTCCACCTGCGCCCCGCCCAGCATGGCTTCTAGCTGGGATAACACGGCCTGCTCCCTGAAGTCCCCGTGAAGGAACTCGACCCCTGCCAGCGAGGGCATGTCCAGGATGTCCATGGCGACCACCCGGCCGTTGTCGCCCATGGCCTGGCGCACGTACTGCGACCAGCCGCCGGGCGCGGCGCCCAGGTCGACCACGGTCATGCCCGGCTTGAGCAGCCGGTCGCGTTCGATCAGCTCCTCCAGCTTGTAGGCCGCGCGTGAACGCAGCCCCTCGGCCTGCGCCTTTTTGACGTAGGGGTCGGAGAAGTGTTCCTTGAGCCAGCGCTGGCTGCTTTGACTGCGTTTGGCCATGGGACCGGGGTTAAGCGCGACGCGCGTTCGCCCGCGTGCTCGGGATGGAAAACAGGGGGCCATGATACGCTGATCGCCCTCCACCACCCCCAAGTGCCTTGCATGTCCGTTGTCCTGACCGCCGCCCAGAACCGTTTCCTGCGCGGGCAGGCGCATGGGCTGAAGGCCTTGCTGCAGACCGGCGGGAAGGGGCTGACCGAGGCGTTCTACGCCGAGCTGGACGAGGTGCTCGAACGCCACGAGCTGATCAAGGTGAAGATCGCCACCACGGACCGCGAGGTGCGCGACGCGATGATCGACAGCGTCGTCCAGCGCACCGGCGCCGCCCTGGTCCAGCGCATCGGCCATGTCGCCGTGCTGTACCGTCCCAGCCGCGACAAGCGCACGATCGTCCTGCCGCGGGCCTGAACACGCCTTTCGGCGCGCGGTGCCCCTGCCGGTCCCGCGCCCAGCCCAGACGGGAGCCGCCATGCAACTCAGCCACGAACGTCCCGACTACGCCTACAGCCTGCGCGCCGCGGACGGCGCCAGCGCCACGGTCAACGACCAGGTGCTGCGGGCCAGTTTCATCCTCACCCCGGACACGCTGCAGGCCGACTGGCCGGTCGCCGATGCCAATACGCTGGATGTGGCCGCGCTGCAGCCGCTGCTGGCGCTGAACCCGGAGATCGTGCTGCTGGGCACCGGCAGCCGGCAGGTCTTCCCCTCGGCCGAGGTCATGGCCGCCTGCCTGACCCGCGGCATCGGCCTGGAAGTCATGGCCAACGCCGCCGCGGCGCGCACCTACCACATCCTGGCCGGCGAAGGCCGGCGCGTGGCGGCGGGGTTCATCCTCGGTGGTTGAGGCGCGCCCCGGCGCGGACACTGAAAAGGCCGGCAATGCTGGCCTTTTTGTTGCTCATTTGCCGGAGTACGGCGGCATGGACCGGCTCACGGCGTGGCGCGCTGATCGTCGACTTCTGGCGGTGACAGGTGCGCTCCCTGGACGAGACGATCATCCGTACAAGCCGATAAACGCGCTTCGACCGCTGGCTTCGACCAGCCGGGCGCTTTTTCCAGGCTCACCAGCCCTCCCTGCCTCAGCGTTGACCGGACAGGACTGAGACTCCGCCTCATGCTGGGTGGGAGCCGCCATGGCGGCGATGGCGCTTGCCCCGCAAAGCCTCATCGCTGCTCAGGCATTGCCGGTAGAGCCTCATCGCCGCCATGGCGGCTCCCACGGTAAGCACGCAGCAGGGAGCGAGCGCCTTAAGGCACCGCCCCGATACGGCACCGCGCAGTTACTTGGGCGGCAGATAACCCAACGGGTCGACCGGCTTGCCGTTGTAGCGGATCTCGAAGTGCAGCATGTCGCGCGAGGCGCCGCTGCGGCCCATTTCGGCGATCTGCTGGCCGGACTTCACCCGCTGACCCTCGTTGACCAGGCGCTTGCGGTTGTGGCCGTAGGCCGACAGCCACGCCTCGGAGTGCTTGACGATGATCAGCTCGCCATAGCCGACCAGGCCGGCGCCGGAGTACACCACCACGCCATCGGCGGTGGCCCGCACCGCATCGCCCGCGTTGCCGGCGATGTCCACGCCCTGGTTGGAGGCATCGCCGGGCACGAAGCGCCCGACGATCTGGCCGTCGGCCGGCCAGCGCCAGGCGATGTCGCTCTTGACCGGCGGCGGCGCGGCGACTGGCGTCGGCGTGGCACCGGCGGGCGCGGACGTGGCGGGACGCCCGGTGGCCACGGTGGTGGCCGGACGCGCCCCATTGGACGGGAACAGCCGCAGCGACTGGCCCGGGTAGATGGTGTAAGGCGCGGACAGGCCATTCCACGCAGCCAGATCGGCCGGCGCGATGCCGTTGTCGGTCGCGATGCGGTACAGCGTCTGGCCGCGCTGCACGGTGACGCTCTTGCCGTACTGGGGCTTGGACACCACCGCGCGCGGCGCGCCGGCGCTGCTGCCACCGCCACGCGAGGCCGGGCCGGAGGCGCGGGTGACGGTGCTGCTGCAGGCGGCCAGCGCCAGCGCGGTACCGATCAGCAGCGCCGGGGGCGCCAGGCGTCGTGTCAGGGCGAGCCCCATGTCCATGCCAAATCTCATCCGTTCTTTGCCCTCCACGCCAGCCAAGCCAAGACACCGAGCAGCAGCACGCTGGCGATCCAGCCGACCGGTTCGATCCAGCGACGCAGGGCCGCTTCGGCCCGTGCCCCGCCCAGACGCAGCGCCAGGGCGATGAGGAACACGCGCTTGCCGCGTCCGACCACCATGCTGGCAATGAACGGTAGCAGCGGCACTCCGACGATGCCTGAGGCCCACGTAAATATCTTCAGCGGAATCGGCGTGAACCCGGCCAGCACCAGCAGCCAGAACGCGCGCCACGGCGACTGCGCCACCAGCTCGCGCAGCTGCGCGACCTGGCCATCGACCGCCGCGCG
This sequence comes from Pseudoxanthomonas sp. X-1, assembly GCF_020042665.1. Taxonomy (NCBI): domain Bacteria; kingdom Pseudomonadati; phylum Pseudomonadota; class Gammaproteobacteria; order Lysobacterales; family Lysobacteraceae; genus Pseudoxanthomonas; species Pseudoxanthomonas sp. X-1. The sequence continues at coordinate 1,911,061 of NZ_CP083376.1, read as the reverse complement.
CCAGCCCAGCGCATCGATCAGCGGCTGCACCGCCGCATAGGCGAAATGCCCCAGCGCGTAGCCCACCAGCGCGCCCAGCAGCGAGCCGGCCAGGCTGATCCCGGCGAAGGAGAACGCGCGCCGAGGCTGGGCCAGCGACATCGGCGCCAGCATCACTTCGGGCGGCACCGGGAAGATGATCGCCTCGACGAAGCTCAGGCCGAACAGCAGCCGCGGCGCGTGCCGGTGCCGCGACCAGGCGATGGCGCGGGCGTAGAGCGGGCCGAACAGCTGCATCAGTCGAGGGTTCCAGACAGCAGGGGAACGAAGGTCACCGGCGCCAGGGTGGCCTGCTGCAGCTGGCCATCCAGCTCGCGGGTGACCTGCACCAGCGACTGCGAGGCGCTGGCGCCGACCGGGGCGACGAGCACGCCGCCGGGCGCCAGCTGATCGATCAGCGCATCCACCAGCGCCGGGCCGGCGGCGGTGACGATGATCGCATCGAAGGGACCGTGTTCGGGCCAGCCGATGCGGCCGTCGTCGTGCTTGCTGCGCACGTTCATGCCGAGCTGGCGCAGGCGCTTGCGCGCCAGGCGCAGCAGGTCGCCGATGCGCTCGACGGTGTAGACCTCCAGCCCCAGCGCGGCGAGCACCGCGGCCTGGTAGCCCGAACCGGTGCCGACTTCGAGCACGGTGGTCTTCGGGCTGCGCCCGGTCAGCAGCAGCTCGGTCATGCGCGCCACCACCCAGGGCTGGGAGATGGTCTGGCTGTGGCCGATGGGCAGCGCGGTGTCCTCGTAGGCGCGCGTGGCCAGCGCCTCGTCGACGAACAGGTGACGCGGCACGGTCCGGATCGCGTTGAGCACGCGCTCGTCGACGATGCCGCCCTCGCGCAGGCGCTGCACCAGACGGTCGCGCACGCGCTGGGAGGTCATGCCGGACCCGGCCGCCTCGGCCGCCGGCACGCGCAGGCGTGGGGTCATGCCGCCGGCTCCAGGCCCGCGCTGAGCCCACTGACCCAGCCGGAGACGGTCTCCAGGGCCTGGTAGCGGGTCAGGTCGACGTGGATCGGCGTGATCGAAATGGCGCCGCTGCGCACGGCGTGGAAGTCGGTGCCCACGCCCGCGTCCTGTTCCGGGCCGGCCGGGCCGATCCAGTAGACCGTGCCGCCGCGCGGGTCGTTCTGCGGCAGGCAGGCCTCCGAGCGGTGGCGGTTGCCCAGGCGCGTGACCTCGTAGCCGCGGATGCGCTCCCACGGCAGGTCCGGCACGTTGACGTTGAGGATGGTGTTGGCCGGCAGCGGATCGGCCGCCAGCCGCGCCACGATGTCCACCGCGGCGCGCGCGGCGGTCTCGAAATGGCGGGGCTGGTGGTCCTGGGTGACCAGCGAGACGGCCACCGCCGGCAGGCCGAGGAAGCGCCCTTCCATCGCCGCCGAGACGGTGCCCGAATAGATCACGTCGTCGCCCAGGTTGGCGGCGTTGTTGATGCCCGACACGACGATGTCCGGATCGAAGTCCAGCATGCCGGTCAGCGCCAGGTGCACGCAGTCGGTGGGCGTGCCGTTGACGCGGAAGGTGCGCGCGTCCAGCTGGCGCACGCGGATGGGCAGGTCCAGCGTCAGCGAGTTGCTGGCGCCGGAACGGTCGCGGTCGGGCGCCACCACCCAGACTTCATGGCCGGCGGCGCGCAGGCCCTCGGCCAGCATGCGGATTCCGGGGGCGTCGACACCGTCGTCGTTTGAGACCAATACGCGCATGGGCTTCCTTCTTGAGACGCATCGGATGATACCGGATCGATCCGACGGCTTCGCCCTTGCGCCGCGCGCACGGCCACGTACCCTTGCCCGCATGAGCGATGCGCGCGACGACGACGACAGCGACCTGTTCCGGGCGGCCATCGGCCCGGTGCGGCGCCTGGACGACGCGCCGACGCCCCCGCGCGGGCCGCGTCCGCGCCCGGCCGCGCGCATGGCCCAGGCCGACGAGCGCGCGGCGATGAGCGAATTCCGCCAGGCGCTGGAGGCCATGCCGATCGGCGCGGGCGACGTGCTGGCGCATCGCGTCGAGGCGCTGCCGGTGACCGTGTTCAACCGGCTCAAGCGCGGCCAGTTCTCCGTCCAGGACGAGCTGGACCTGCACGGCGCCACCGCGGGCCAGGCCGAGACGGCGCTGCGGCTGTTCCTGCGCAACGCCCAGCGCAGCGGCAGCGCCTGCGTGCGCATCATCCATGGCAAGGGCCTGGGCTCGGACGCGGAGATCCCGGTGCTGAAGAACGTGGTGGACCGCGTGCTGCGCCAGCGCAGCGACGTGCTGGCCTTCCATTCCGCGCCGCCCGCGCAGGGCGGCACCGGCGCAGTGCTGGTGCTGCTGGCGGCGCAGCGCTGAGGTCACCCGCCTACGGCGCAGCGGTCACGCCATCATCCGACCGCGCACTGCGGCGTTTCACCGGGCCGCAGCGTCAGCACCCTGACCCCGGTGCGGGTGACAGCGACGGTGTGTTCGAACTGGGCCGAGAGCTTGCCGTCGCGGGTGTAGACCGGCCACTGCTCCGGGTCCGAACGAATCGCGGCCTTGCCCTGGTTGAGCATCGGCTCGATGGTGAACACCATGCCTTCCTCGAGTTCGAGGCCGGTGCCCGGCCGGCCGTAGTGCAGGACCTGTGGATCTTCGTGCATCTGGCGACCGATCCCGTGCCCGCAGTATTCCTTGACCACGCTGTAGCCCTGCGCGCGGGCGTAGCGCGCGATGGCGTGGCCGACGTCGCCCAGGCGCGCACCGGGGCGCACGGCCGCAATGCCCTTCCACATCGCGTTGTAGGTGGCCGACACCAGCCGCCTCGCCGGATAGGCCACTTCGCCGACGAGAAAGGTGGTGCTGGAGTCGGCGATGTAGCCGTTCTTCTCCAGCGTGATGTCCAGGTTGACGATCTGACCGCTGCGCAGCACGTCCTCGGCCGCAGGCATGCCATGGCAGACCACGTCGTCGATCGAGGCATTCAACACGTAGGGAAAGCCGTACTGGCCCTTGCTCGCCGGCCTGGCCCGCAGGTCGTCGACGATCATGCGCTCGACCAGGTCGTTGAGCGCCATCGTGCTCCTGCCTTCCAGCTTCAGCTGGCCCAGCGCATGGAACACGTCGGCCAGCAGCGCACCGGCCTGCGCCATCAGCGCGATCTCGGCGGCGCTTTTGATCACGCCCGGCCCGAACGCAACGGCTGCGGCTGCACGCCCGCGGCACGCAGCTCCCTGGCGACGATCTCCTGGAAGCTCAGGTCCGGATGCATCTCGCACAGCATGCCGACCTTGATCCAGAAGTTGGCCTGCGCATTGATGGACCGGCTGGTCACGGCGCAGGCGCGGCGCAGCTGATCGTGCAGCGCGTCGTCGATGTTGACGATGCCCATGGGCTTAGCTCGATTCGGAGTATACGCATCATATATGGATCGTATATTCAGCTCAACTGACCTCGCTCCCACTGTTCCGGCGTGTCGATCTGTGGCCTCCTCGCCCGTCGTGGGGGCATGGGACCGGCAACGAAGGCCCGTGCCCGGCGGAATCGCCACCCCGGCGCGCTGCAGCGCGACCCAGCGCCTGCGGAGCGTCGCTGGGTTCCCCGCTCTCGCGGGAACGACGACTCAGCGTTCCAACCCATCTCGAACCGAGGACCTCCCATGCATCCGACGATCACCGCCTTCGAACGCTCGCCCGACCGCGGGCGTGGCCTGGCCCGCGACATGCGCGTGCGCTGGGCGCTGGAGGAAGTCGGCCAGCCCTACGCGGTGCGCCTGCTGTCCTTCGAGGCGATGCAGCAGCCGGCGCATCGGGCGCTCCATCCTTTCGGCCAGATCCCCACTTACGAACAGGACGGGCTGGTGCTGTTCGAGTCCGGCGCGATCGTGCTGCACATCGCTCGGACCCATCCGGGCCTGCTGCCCGGGGCTCCCGACGCCAGGATGCGCGCGGTGTCGTGGATGTTCGCCGCGCTCAACACGATCGAGCCGCCGGTGTTCGAGCGTGCGCTGTGCGTGGTGCTGGAACAGCGGACGCCGTGGTTCGCCGAGCGTCTGGAGACGCTGGACAAGCGCGTACGCCAGCGCCTGGGCGAGCTGTCCCTTCATCTGGGCCAAAGCCCGTGGCTCGACGGCGAATTCAGCGCTGGCAACCTGCTGATGCTCAGCGTGCTGCTGCGGGTGCAGGGCACGCCGCTGCTGGAGGCGCATCCCAACCTGGTCGAATACCTGGCGCGTGGCACCGCGCGGCCGGCTTTCCAACGCGCCTTCGAGGCGCAGGCCGAGGTCTTCCGGCAGGCGCAGCAGGCCGAGGCCCTCGCCTCCGCCCAGGCCAGCCAGGCGCCACCGGGCCAGACCTGATGCGGCGGAGACGACGCACGGCGCTCAGACGATGCGATTGGGCTCGCGCACCGGGCCCAGCTCGTGCAGCACGGCGGTGGCGTAGCTGCCCGGCGCCAGCTCGAAGCGCAGCTCCAGGGTCCCGGCATCGTGCCAGTGCCACTGCAGGTCGCCGGCACGCTGGCGCAGGGCGCGACGCTCCTGCTTCAGGCGCGCGCCCTCCAGGCCGGCCCGCAGTGCGGGCCCGTCGCCTTCGCCGAGCACCTGCGTTTCCAGCGCGGCGCAGGCGCCTTCCACGCGCGGCGTCCCCTCGCCCCACAGCGGGCCGCTGGGATGAATATCGAACGCCGCCAGGCGCTCGGCCAGCGCGGCGCTCCACGGCTCCGGCCCGAACACGCTGCGGCTGCCCGCCAACATCCAGACCTCGCCCTCCAGGCCACGCTCCCAGCTGCCATCGAGCACGCGCGCGGTCAGCACGCGATTGAACAGTTCCGAGCGCGCCGCCGACAGCAGCAGCGAGCGCTGCTCGCGCCTGACGTGCTTTTTCGGAGCGCGCGCGCCGGCAGCGGCGGATTCCTGCGCCGGACCGGCATGCCCGAACATCTCCAGGGCCTGGGCGACGTTGCCGCCGCCGCGCCCGAAGCGCTGCTCGCCGAACCAGTTGGGCAGCCCGCGCGCGGCGATTTCGCCCAGGCGCCGCTCGATCGCCTCGCGCTCGCCGCGCACCTGGCGCAGCACCAGGGCGAAGCGATTGCCCTCCAGCGCGCCGCGCGGCAGCTTGCGGTTGTGCCAGGCCGAGGCGACGACTTCCAGGTTGGGCGTGGCCAGCGCGGCCAGATCGGGCGCCACGCGCTTGGGCAGGTGCACGCTGAAGCGCTGGGTGGTGACGGCGTGGCGGTCCTTCAGTCCGGCGTAGCCGATGCCCACCTCACCGATGCCCGCCCAGCGCGCCAGCGTGCGCGCCACCTCGGCCGTGTTGAGGCCGCGCTTGCGCAGGGTCAGCAGCAGGTGCTCGCCCTCGCCGTGCGCGACGAAGGCATCGCGTTCGTCGACCTGGAAATCCTCCGGCTGGGTGCGGAACACGGCCTCCAGCACCGGCTCGCCGAAGGCAAGCGGAAGCGCCGACGCGTTCATGCGTTGTCGTCGGCGGCGCGCGTCGGGCCGGGCGCGACTGACCGCCGCCGTCCAGCGAACGGCCGCGGCGGCGATGCACGGCGCAAGCGGCTCATGCCCTCACCAGCAGCACCACCGCCTGCGCGGCGATGCCTTCGCCACGCCCGGTGAAGCCCAGCTTTTCGGTCGTGGTGGCCTTGACGCTGACCGCATCGGCGGCCACGCCCAGCACCTGCGCCAGATGCGTGCACATGGCCAGCGCGTGTGGGCCGACCTTGGGCCGCTCGCACATCACGGTCACATCGGCATTGCCCACCTGCCAGCCGCGCGCGCGCGCCAGGCCGGCGCAGTGCTCGAGGAACTGCGTGCTGTCGGCGCCTTCCCAGCGCGGGTCGGTCGGCGGGAAGTGGCGGCCGATGTCGCCCAGCGCCAGCGCGCCGAGGATGGCGTCGCACAGCGCATGGATCACCACATCGCCGTCGCTGTGCGCGAGCACGCCGCGGCTGTGCTCCACGCGCACGCCGCCCAGCATCACGTGATCGCCATCGGGCGCGAAGGCGTGCACGTCGAAGCCCTGTCCGATGCGGATGCCGAGACCGCCCGCTTCGGGCGCGGGATGCGCCGGTGCAACGTCCGATGCCTGCTGTTGCTGCTTGGGCATCTGTACCGGGGTGTCCCGGAGATCCGGCATCGGGGCGCCGGCGCTTCCGGCCTTCACGATGTATGCGAACCGGTCCAGATCCCCGGGCGTGGTGATCTTGAAGTTGGTCTCGTTGCCCTCGACCAGCAACGGGCGCAGCCCCTGGCGCTCCATGGCCATCGATTCGTCGGTGACCTCGATGCCGGCGCCGGCGGCCTCGTCCAGGGCGCGGGTCAGCTGCAGGCGACGGAACATCTGCGGGGTCAGCGCGCGCCACAGCCGCTCGCGCGGCTCGGTGGCATCCACGCCGCCATCGTCGCCGGCGCGCTTGAGCGTGTCGCGCACCGGCGCGGCCAGCAGCGCGCCGACCGGGTCCTCGCGGCCGCGCTCGATCAGGCGCTCCAGATCGGCATCGGCCAGGTTGGGCCGGGCCGCGTCGTGGACCAGCACGAAATCGTCGGCACGGACGTGCTCGGGCAGCGCCTGCAGCGCGGCCAGCACCGAGGCCGCGCGCGTGCCGCCGCCGACGCAGGCCAGCACCGGCTTGCCGCCGAAGGCGGTCCAGCCAGGCCACCACGGATCGTCGGCCGACAGCGCCACCACCGCGCCTTCGATCAGCGGATGGCCCAGCAGCGCGGCCAGGGTCCAGGCCAGCACCGACTGCCCGCCGACCTCCAGATACTGCTTGGGCACCTCGCCGCCGAAGCGCGTGCCGCGGCCGGCCGCGGGAATCACCACCCAGATCCCACGCATCAATTGCCCTCCGCCTGCGCGGCGTCTTCTTCGGAAATCGGCGCCGGTTCGCTGGCGGCCGGGGCCGACGGCGGCGCGGGCAGCGGCGCATCGCCCTGCGCCGGCGCGGTGTCGACCACGCGATAGAACTTCTCGCCGGGCTTGATCATGCCCAGCTCGCTGCGCGCGCGTTCCTCCACGGCCGCCTCGCCGGACTTCAGGTCCTCGACCTCGGCGGCCAGCGCCGCGTTGCGCTGGCGCAGGCCTTCGTTCTCGCGGGTCTGGCTGGCCACCTGCGCCCTCATGGCGATCACCTCGCCCGAGCTGCCGCGGCCGAACCACAGGTGGTACTGCAGGAAGGCCAGCAGTCCCACCAGCACCAGCAAGAGCCAGCGCCACTTGGCCATGTCAGCCCCCGAAGGTGGGGTGGAAGCGGCGCCGGCCCATCACGCGCACCTCAGCGCTTGATCGACACGAACGCGCCGCGGCCGGCGTAGCGCGCGGCCGAGCCCAGCGCCTCCTCGATGCGCAGCAGCTGGTTGTACTTGGCCACGCGGTCGGAGCGGCACAGCGAGCCGGTCTTGATCTGCGTGGCGGTGGTGGCCACAGCGATGTCGGCGATGGTGGTGTCCTCGGTCTCGCCCGAACGGTGCGAGACGATCGCCGCGTAGCCGGCGTGGTGGGCCATGGCGATGGCTTCCAGCGTCTCGGTCAGCGTGCCGATCTGGTTGACCTTGATCAGGATGGCGTTGGCCGTGTGCGACTCGATGCCTTCCTTGAAGATCTTCGGATTGGTGACGAACAGGTCGTCGCCGACCAGCTGCACCGTCTTGCCCAGGCGCTCGGTCAGCTGCTTCCAGCCGGTCCAGTCGTCCTCGGCCATGCCGTCCTCGATGGTGATGATCGGGTACTGCGCGGCCCAGTCGGCGAGGAAATCGACGAACTGCTCGGAGGTCAGGCGCTTGTTCTCGCCCACCAGGTTGTACTTGCCGTTGTCGTGGAACTCGCTGGAGGCCACGTCCAGGCCCAGCAGGATGTCCTCGCCGGCGGTATAGCCGGCCTTGCCGATGGCCTCCAGGATGGTGTCCAGCGCCTCGACGTTGCTGCGGAAATCCGGGGCGAAGCCGCCCTCGTCACCCACCGCGGTGCTCAGGCCATGGCCCTTCAGCACGCTCTTGAGCGCGTGGAAGATCTCGGTGCCGGCGCGCAGCGACTCGGAAAACGAGGCGAAGCCCACGGGCAGCACCATGAACTCCTGGAAGTCCACGTTGTTGTCGGCGTGGGCACCGCCGTTGATGATGTTCATCATCGGCACCGGCAGGGTCGGCTGCCAGTCGGCCGGATGCTCGCTGGTGTCGGCCAGGTGGCGCCACAGCGGCTTGCCTTCCGAGGCGGCCACGGCGTGGGCATTGGCCAGCGACACGCCCAGCAGCGCATTGGCGCCCAGGCGGCCCTTGTTCTCGGTGCCGTCCAGATCGATCAGGCGGCGGTCCAGGCCTTCCTGGTCGGCCGCGTCGAAACCGGTCAGCGCGTTGGCGATGGAGGTATTGACGTGCTCGACCGCCTTGCGCACGCCCTTGCCCAGGTAGCGGGTCTTGTCGCCGTCGCGCAGTTCCACCGCCTCCTTGGCACCGGTCGAGGCGCCGGAGGGCACGGCCGCACGGCCAAAGGAACCATCGGTGAGCGTGACTTCCGCCTCCAGCGTGGGATTGCCACGGGAGTCGAGGATTTCGCGGGCGTGGATCTTGGCGATGTTGGTCATGGGATCTGGTTGGACTCTAGCGATCGGATGAGGGACGAGGGGACGGGCCTGGGCCGATGGCCGCAAACCCGGCATGGACGCGCGCGTCGGCCAGCCGGCGACGCGCGCTCGCGCGGGGGGCGATTGTAGGAGGTCGGGGCGGCGCGCGAGATGAGTGCCGCCGACGGGGCGAGCCGCCACGCCCCGGTCGACCGGCCGGCGCCGGCGGATCCGCGCGACGGGGGCGCACCGGACGGCATCAGGCCTTGACGCCGTCTTCCAGGAAGCCGTTCTTCTTGGTGATCGAATCCAGCGCCAGCAGCGTCTCCAGCAGCGCTTCCATCTTGTCCAGTGGCCAGGCATTGGGGCCGTCGGACAGGGCATGGGCCGGGTCGGGGTGGGTCTCGGCGAACAGGCCGGCCACGCCCACGGCCACCGCCGCGCGCGCCAGCACCGGCACGAACTCGCGCTGGCCGCCCGAACTGGTGCCCTGCCCGCCCGGCAGCTGCACCGAATGGGTCGCGTCGAACACCACCGGGCAGCCGGTATCGCGCATCACCGACAGCGAGCGCATGTCGCTGACCAGGTTGTTGTAGCCGAAGGAGGCGCCGCGCTCGCACACCAGGATGTCCTGGTTGCCGGTCGACTTGGCCTTCTCCACCACCGGCTTCATGTCCCAGGGCGAGAGGAACTGGCCCTTCTTGATGTTCACCGGGCGGCCGGCGGCGCAGACGTTGCGGATGAAGTCGGTCTGGCGCACCAGGAAGGCCGGGGTCTGCAGCACGTCGACGACGGCGGCGACTTCGTTCATCGGCGTGTACTCGTGCACGTCGGTCAGCACCGGCACGCCGATCTGCTGCTTCACGGCCTCCAGCACCTTGAGTCCCTCTTCCAGGCCGGGGCCGCGGAAGGACGTGCCCGAGGTGCGGTTGGCCTTGTCGAAGCTGGACTTGAAGATGAAGTTCATCCCCAGCTTGCCGGTGATCTCCTTCAGCTTGCCGGCCACGTCCAGCTGCAGCTGCATCGACTCGATCACGCAGGGACCGGCGATCAGGAACAGCGGCTGGTCCAGGCCGACTTCAAATCCACAGAGTTTCATCGGGAATCTCGCTTGATGTGAGAGGAAGCGGGAACGCGCGGAGAGGAACGGGAAACGGGCCCGGGCAACGAGTTGCTGCTCGTGCCTCGCTCCCGGCCGCCCGTTCCTGCCTTCACGCCCTGGCTTCTTTGAGCAGCTTGCCGCCGGCCTTGCGCTCGCGCGCGGCGCGGATGAAGCCGACGAACAGCGGATGGCCATCGCGCGGGGTGGACAGGAACTCCGGGTGCGCCTGGCAGGCCAGGTACCACGGGTGCGTGTCGCGCGGCAGCTCGACCATTTCCACCAGCGTGTCGTCCATCGACTTGGCGCTGATCACCAGGCCGGCGTCCTCGAGCTGGGTGCGATAGCGGTTGTTGAACTCGTAGCGATGGCGATGACGCTCGGCGACCACGTCGCTGCCGTACAGCTCGCGCACCAGCGTGCCGGGCTTGAGGCGCTGCTCCTGCAGACCCAGGCGCATGGTGCCGCCCAGATCGGAGCGCTCGTCGCGCTTTTCCACATCGCCCGAGGCGGTGCGCCACTCGGTGATCAGGCCGATCACCGGATGCGGGGACTGCTTGTCGTTCTCGGTGCTGTTGGCGCCGGCCAGGCCGCAGACATGACGCGCATAGTCCACCACCGCCGCCTGCATGCCGTAGCAGATGCCGAAGTACGGCACGCCGTGCTCGCGCGCGTATTGCGCGGTCAGCACCTTGCCCTCGAAGCCGCGATCGCCGAAGCCGCCCGGCACCAGGATGCCGTCAACGCCCTCCAGGTCGGCGGTGCCGGCCTCGATGTCCTGCGATTCGAGCCACTTGAGGTTCACGCGCGTGCGCTGGCGCAGGCCGCCGTGCTTGAGCGCTTCGCCGACCGACTTGTAGGCGTCCTTGTGGTCCACGTACTTGCCGACCACCGCGATGGTGACCTCGTCCAGCGGGTTGACCGTGGCATCGACCGCGGCCTCCCATTCGCGCAGGTCGGCCTCCTGCCTGGCCGGCAGCTTCAGGCGGTCGACCACGAACTGGTCCAGCCCCTGCTCCTTCAGCCCCAGCGGAATCTTGTAGAGCACATCGACATCGCGCAGGCTGATCACGGCGCGCTCGGAGACGTTGGTGAACAGCGCGATCTTGCGGCGCTCGCCGTCCGGGATCTCCTGCTCGGAGCGGCACAGCAGCACGTCGGGCTGGATACCGATCGAACGCAGCTCCTTGACCGAGTGCTGGGTGGGCTTGGTCTTCAGTTCGCCGGCCGCGGCGATGTACGGCACCAGGGTCAGGTGCATGAAGACGGCCTTCTCCTGGCCACGCTCGGTGCGGATCTGGCGGATCGCCTCCAGGAACGGCAGCGACTCGATGTCGCCCACCGTGCCGCCGATCTCGATCAGGCCCACGTCGAAGCCGGCCACGGCCTCGTCGATGCTGCGCTTGATCTCGTCGGTGATGTGCGGGATGACCTGCACGGTCGCGCCCAGGTAGTCGCCGCGGCGCTCCTTGCGGATGACGTTCTCGTAGATGCGCCCGGTGGTGACCGAGTTCTTGCGGCTCAGGCGCGTGCGCACGAAGCGCTCGTAGTGGCCCAGGTCCAGGTCGGTCTCGGCGCCGTCGTCGGTGACGTAGACCTCACCGTGCTGGAACGGGCTCATCGTGCCCGGGTCGACGTTGATGTAGGGGTCCAGTTTCATCATCGTGACCTTCAGGCCACGCGCTTCGAGAATGGACGCCAGCGACGCGGCGGCGATGCCCTTGCCAAGCGAGGACACCACGCCGCCGGTCACGAAAATCAGGGGAGTCATGGATCTGAGGGCTCCAGGAAAGCCATAGTCTACCGGCAGCGAACCGGACGGCCAAACGTCGTGAACGAAAAAGGCCTTTCCGCTCCGCGTGCGCGGTTACAAAAACGCCCGCGCCCCGACGAGCGGGGCGCGGGCGGACGGCGGAAGGGGACGGATCAGTGCTTGCGGGCTTCCTCTTCCTCTTCTTCGCTCGGGGCCGGGGCGTGCTGGTCCTGGCCCTTCATGCGCGCCTCGTTGGCGGCACGGCGCGCGGCGCGCTTCTCGGCCTCGCTGCGGGTGTCCTCGGACTTGGCCGCGCTGGCGGGCTTGCCCTCGACCTGGGGCGCGGCGGACTGGGCCAGCGCCAGGGCGGCGGTGAACAGCGCGGCGACGGCGCCGGCGAGCAGCAGGACGGTGCGGGTTTTCATGGGGCCTCCTGTGAGGTTCCTTCAGGGTGCGTCGCCGCGCGAAGGCGCAGCTGGACGACGCGACAAGGCTACGCCGGCCTTGTTCAGCCAGGCCTGAATGCGGCGGGCGGGCCGGGTCAGGCCCGGCTTGCGGCGATGTCGTCCAGGCGCGCGCGCAGGGCGCGCACCTGGCCGGCGTCGGTCCGCCAGTAGCCGCCCTCGAGCCCGGGCAGGTCGCTATGGCGCTGCCCGGCCTGGAAGGCCTTAGCCGAGGCATGGACCTCGGCCACGCCGGTGCGGCGCACCAGTTCGGCCACGTTGTCCGGCGTCAGGCCGGCCCCGGCCATTACCGACAGCCGCCCGGCCGCCTGCGCGCGGGCGGCGGCGATGGCCGCCGCGCCCTGCGGCGCGCCTGCGGCTTGGCCGGAGGTCAGCACGCGCTCGCAGCCCAGGGCGATGATCTGCTCCAGGGCGCTCTGGGGGTCGCCCACGCTGTCGAAAGCGCGGTGGAAGGTCACGCCCAGTGGCCCGGCGGCGGCGACCAGGGAGGCGCAGCCCTCCGTGTCGATCTCGCCCCCGGCGGTCAGCGCGCCGATCACCACGCCGTCGCAGCCCAGGCGCACGCACAGGGCGATGTCGCGACGCATCACCTCCCACTCGGCCGGCGAATAGACGAAATCGCCGCCGCGCGGGCGGATCAGCGCGTACAGCGGGATCGACAGCCGCTCGCGCGCCAGCGCCAGGGTGCCGTAGGACGGCGTGCAGCCGCCCTCGCCCAGGTTCTCGCACAGCTCGACCCGGTCCGCGCCGCCGGCCTGCGCGGCCAGGGCCGATTCCAGCGCGTTGGCCGCGATCTCCAGCTTCACCCGCTCGGCCATGCCGCTCAGGTCTGCTCGGTGGCGTAGATCGACGGCGACGGCAGCAGCGCGTCCTGCCTGCTGGCATCGCAGACCGCGTAGACGAAGCCCTTGTGCAGCGCGAACGCGCCGACCTCGCCGTGCTTGTTCAGCGCCAGGAAGCACACCTGCAGCGTCTTGCTGGCCTCCGGGCGCTTGGCGACCACCCGTTCGATGGCCTCGCGGCAGGCGTCGGCCGGGCTGCGCCCCTGGCGCATCAGTTCGACCACCAGGAAGCTGGCGGCGTTGCGGATCATCTCCTCGCCCACGCCCGAGGCGGTGGCGCCGCCGACGTCGTTGTCCACGTACAGGCCGGCACCGATGATCGGGCTGTCGCCGACCCGGCCGCGCATCTTCCAGGCCATGCCGCTGGTGGTGCAGGCGCCGGCCAGCTTGCCGCTGGCGTCGATGGCCAGCATGCCGATGGTGTCGTGGTTTTCCTTGTTGCCGGGCAGGCCGCGGCGTTCGACGTTGATCTCCGGCGCGTACCTGGAGGTCTTGAGCCATTCCTTCCAGGCCTTCTCGGCCTCGGGCGTGCGCAGGTCACGCATGGTGAAGCCCTGTTCGACCGCGAACTGCTGCGCACCGGCGCCCACCAGCATCACGTGCGGGGTCTTCTCCATGACCAGGCGCGCCACCGAGATGGGGTGGTCGATGCCCTCGATCGCCGCGACCGAGCCGCAGCTGCCGTCGCCCTTCATGATGCTGGCGTCCAGGGTCACGTGGCCGTCGCGGTCCGGATAGCCGCAGCGCCCCACCGTGGAATTGCACTGCCCGGTCTCGGCCCAGCGCGCGCCGGCCTCGACCGCGTCGATCGCGCTGCCGCCCTTGCCCAGCACCGCCCAGGCGGCCTGGTTGGCCGGCACGCCGAAGTCCCAGGTCGAGACCACCTTGGCGCCACTGGCGCCGGCCTGGGCCAGGCCACGCGGCAGCGCCGCCGCGCCGGCGACCAGAAGCGAGGACTGCAGGAAGGTGCGGCGGGTGGACATGGCAGGGCTCCGTCGTGGGGGCGGTGGGGTCAGAAGAGGTCGGGCTGGGCCGCGCACCAGGCGGCCGCGCCGATGATGCCCAGTTGGCCGTGCGCGATGCACGCCACCGGCACCTGCCGCAGGGCGCTGGACAGCACGCCCTTGTCGTGGAAGCGGCGCATGAAGCCGCCGGCCTCCAGGTGCTGGCCCAGATGCCCGGCCAGGCCGCCGGCCAGATAGACCGAGCGCGCGCAGAAAGTGATGGCCAGATCGCCGGCCAGGCTGCCCAGCCACTGGCAGAACAGGTCCAGGCACTCGACCGCCAGCCCGTCGCGCTGGTCTTCGGCCGCGGCCACCAGCTCGGCGGCGGTGGCGAACACCGGCGTGGCGCCGCGCAGTTCGCACAGGGCGGTGTACAGATGCATCAGGCCGGTGCCCGACAGCGCGCGCTCGTTGTCCACGTGGCCGAAACGGCGCTGCAGCACGCGCACCACGTCCAGCTCCAGGTCGGTGGCCGCGGCCAGCGCCGCATGCCCGGCCTCACTGGGCCAGACGCGGAATCCCTCCGGCCCCTGCATCGCCAGCGCCGCGCCCAGCCCGGTGCCGGGCCCCAGCAGCAGCGCAGGGAACTGCACGCTGCTGGCCGCCTCGCCCGCCAGCGGCCGGAACTGGTCGGCGTCCACGTGCGGCAGCGCCCAGGCCAGGGCCTGGAAATCGTTGATCAGGTGCAGCCGCTCAAGGCCGGCCTGCCGCCGGGTGTCGGCCAGGGACACCGGCCAGGGCAGATTGGCGTTGAGCAGCTCGTCGCCCTGCAGCAGGCCGGCGATGGCGACCACGGCGCAGGCCGGGCAATCGTGGCCCTCGGCCCGCACGTCCTCGGCGAAGCGCAGCAGCACGGCGGCCAGGCTGGGGAAGTCGGCGCCGGCATAGCGACGGTGCAACCGCAGCCGCGGCGCACCGCCGGGGGCCAGATCGACCAGGCCCAGGCGGGCGTAGGTGCCGCCGACGTCGGCGGCGATCAGCTGTTGGATCCCGGACTGGCCGAGGGCGCCCGCTGTCTCACGGGCGGCGACTTGCACCACTGACAATCTCCTCACCGATGGCGCGCGTCGCACCCGCTGTCGGGCGATTGTATCGGCAAGCGTGGCCGGTCCACGCGCCCGCGGCGCCCGCGGCCACGGCCGCGGGCCGCGAACGTGCAAATCCAGACCCCAGACCGCACACTTGCCGCCCTTCGTGGCACCCACACGACCTGATCGAGTTCAATGAATACCCGTTACAACGCTGCCGACATCGAAGTCCTCTCCGGCCTGGACCCGGTCAAGCGCCGGCCAGGCATGTACACCGACACCTCGCGCCCCAATCACCTGGCGCAGGAGGTCATCGACAACTCGGTGGACGAGGCCCTGGGCGGCCATGCCAGGACCGTGGAGGTCACGCTGTACAAGGACGGCAGCGTCGAGGTGGCCGACGACGGCCGCGGCATGCCGGTGGACATCCACCCGGAGGAGAAGATCCCCGGCGTCGAGCTGATCCTGACCCGCCTGCACGCCGGCGGCAAGTTCAGCAACAAGAACTACACCTTCTCCGGCGGCCTGCACGGCGTGGGCGTGAGCGTGGTCAACGCGCTGTCCACGCTGGTGGAGATCCACATCAAGCGCGAAGGCGCCGAGCACCGCATCACCTTCCGCGACGGCGACCGCGCCAGCCCGCTGGAAGTGGTCGGCACCGTCGGCAAGAAGAACACCGGCACGCGCCTGCGCTTCTGGCCCGACCCGAAGTACTTCGACACGCCCAAGATCAACGTGCGCGCCCTGCGCCACCTGCTGCGCGCCAAGGCCGTGCTGTGCCCAGGCCTGACGGTCAAGCTCATCGACGAGGCCACAGGCGAGCAGGACAGCTGGCACTACGAGGACGGCCTGCGCGACTACCTCAGGGGCGAGCTGGCCGGGCGCGAGCTGCTGCCGGCCGAACTGTTCGTCGGCGTCCTGAAGAAGGACACCGAGGTGGTGGACTGGGCCGTGGCCTGGGTGCCGGAAGGCGAGCTGGTGCAGGAGAGCTACGTCAACCTGATCCCCACCGCCCAGCACGGCACCCACGTCAACGGCCTGCGCTCGGGCCTGACCGATGCGCTGCGCGAGTTCTGCGACTTCCGCAACCTGCTGCCGCGCGGGATCAAGCTGGCGCCGGAAGACGTGTGGGACCGGGTCGCCTTCGTGCTCAGCCTGAAGATGACCGACCCGCAGTTCTCCGGCCAGACCAAGGAGCGCCTGTCCTCGCGCCAGGCCGCCGGCTTCATCGAGGGCGCCGCGCACGACGCCTTCAGCCTGTGGCTCAACCAGCACGTGGACATCGGCCTGCAGATCGCCCAGATCGCCATCGACCGCGCCAGCGCGCGGCTGAAGACCGAGAAGCAGATCGTCCGCAAGAAGGTCACCTCCGGCCCGGCCCTGCCCGGCAAGCTGGCCGACTGCATCAGCCAGGACCTCTCGCGCACCGAGCTGTTCCTAGTGGAGGGCGACTCGGCCGGCGGCAGCGCCAAGCAGGCGCGCGACAAGGACTTCCAGGCGATCATGCCGCTGCGCGGCAAGATCCTTAACACCTGGGAGGTGGCCTCCGGCAGCGTGCTGGCCTCCGAGGAAGTGCACAACCTGGCCATCGCCATCGGCTGCGACCCGGGCAAGGACGACATCACCGGCCTGCGCTACGGCAAGGTGGTGATCCTGGCCGACGCCGACTCCGACGGCCTGCACATCGCCACCCTGCTCTCGGCGCTGTTCCTCAAGCATTTCCCGGCGCTGGTCGCCGCCGGCCATGTGTTCGTGGCGATGCCGCCGCTGTTCCGCGTGGACGTGGGCAAGCAGGTGTTCTACGCGCTGGACGAGGAGGAGAAGCGCCTGCTGCTGGAGAAGATCGCGCGCGAGAAGCTCAAGGGCCAGGTCAATGTGACCCGCTTCAAGGGCCTGGGCGAGATGAACCCCTCACAGCTGCGCGAATCGGCCATCCATCCCGACACCCGCCGCCTGGTGCAGCTGACCGTGGACGACGCCGAGCAGACCACCGGCCTGATGGACATGCTGCTGGCCAAGAAGCGGGCCGGCGACCGCAAGGCATGGCTGGAGACGAAGGGAGACCTGGCATCGCTGGAGGTCTGACCTGGCGATCCCCTGTCATCGGCCGTCGCGACGGCCCGGGCGGCGCCAGGCCGGCAGCGCCTGCGCGGCGCGGCTGGAAAGCAAGGCAGACCTGGCGCCGCTGGCAGCATGATCCGGATGACATCACCGCGTGCGCCGCGGCGATGTCATGCCTGCGCGCCTTCAGTTGGCGCGCCGCAGGGCGGTTTCCTCGTACGGCTGCACCACCACCCAGCCCTCGCCGGCGAAGCGCAGCTGCACGCTTTCGCCCGAGCCGCGTCCCAGCAAGGTGCCCAGGCTGATGTCGGTGATGATCTCCGGCGTCAATCCACCGGACCAGGCCACGGTGGCGTTGGGATCGGTGAACACCGGGCCGCTGTGACGGTCCACCCGCAGGGTCAGGGGTTCGTAATGCGAGGTGATCGCCACGACCCCGTGCCCCGACAGGCGCATGTTGAACAGCCCGCCCGACAGCATCCCGGCGATCTTGCGCATCATGGTGATGCGCGCCTCGATACCGGACTCGATCGCGAGCACATCGTTGCCGTTGACGTAGATCGACTCGCCCGCCAGGCGCAGCAGGGTGATCTTCTTGCCCTTGTCCGCCAGGTAGACCCGTCCCTGTCCCTCGACCTTCATCAGCTGCAGGCCCTCGCCGCTGGCCATCTTCTTCAGCAGCGTGCCCAGGCCCTGCTCG
Source organism: Pseudoxanthomonas sp. X-1 (assembly GCF_020042665.1). NCBI lineage: Bacteria > Pseudomonadati > Pseudomonadota > Gammaproteobacteria > Lysobacterales > Lysobacteraceae > Pseudoxanthomonas > Pseudoxanthomonas sp. X-1. The sequence goes on along the minus strand of NZ_CP083376.1, from coordinate 1,893,555 downwards.
CGCAATCCCTGGCGTGTGAACCTGATGCCTCCCAGGCGCGCGACCATCGCCCCGGCCTTCGCCCAGACCAGGCCATTGACGCGCACTTCCAGCAGGTGCGGGCTTTCCAGTTCGAAGGCCTCCATGCCGAGATCCTTCTCGGCGGAGGCGGCGACGAACTCGTGCAGGCTGCGGATGGCCATGGCCATTCCCCGATCGGTGAGTGAACCCACGATCTTAAGCGCACGTTGCAGCGCGCCATTCGGAGTCGGCCGACATCGATGTGCACGCCGCGACCGGCTCCGTGCCTGACGCCACTGCCAGCGTCGGCTAAACTTGACGGCGTTTGCCCCCACGCCCTGAGGCCCCTCCCGATGACCGCCCCCCTCGCCTATCGCCGCATCCTGCTGAAACTGTCCGGGGAGGCGCTGATGGGATCCGAGGATTACGGCATCGACCCCAAGGTCATCGGCCGCATCGCGCGCGAGATCATCGAGGCGCGCGATGCCGGCGCCGAGGTGGCGCTGGTGATCGGCGGCGGCAACATCTTCCGCGGCGCCGGCCTGGCCGCCGGCGGCATGGACCGGGTCACCGGCGACCAGATGGGCATGCTGGCCACGGTCATCAACGCGCTGGCAATGCAGGACGCGCTGGAGAAGCTCGGCGCCAAGGTGCGCGTGATGAGCGCGCTGAAGATCAACGACGTGTGCGAGGACTACATCCGCCGCCGCGCCGTGCGCCACCTGGAGAAGGGCCGCATCGCGATCTTCGCCGCCGGCACCGGCAACCCCTTCTTCACCACCGACTCGGGCGCGGCGCTGCGCGCGATCGAGATCGAGGCCGACCTGCTGCTCAAGGCGACCAAGGTCGACGGGGTCTACGACAAGGACCCGCGCAAGTTCCCCGACGCCAAGCGGTTCGACACCCTGACCTACGACGAGGTGATCCGCCGCGGGCTGGAGGTGATGGACACCGCCGCCTTCGCCCTGTGCCGCGACAGTGCGGTGCCGCTGCGCATCTACGACCTGTCGGTGCCGGGCAACCTGATGGGCATCCTGCGCGGCGAGAACATCGGCACGCTGGTCGAGGGCCGGGGCTGATCGGAGCGCTCCTCCTCGCCCCTGTAATTGTGTCCGCGCCCCGCCGGCCTCACCCTGCCGCCCCATGGCGCACTCCCACTCCCACGATCACGCAGACCACGGCCACGACCACGACGGTCACGACCATGGCCACGCGCATCGCGCGACAGGGGGGCACGCGCATCGCGTCAGCGCCGGGGGTGCGCACGATCACGACAGCGGCACCCGCGGTTACGCGGTGGCGATGCTGGTCAACCTGGCCTATACCGCGCTGGAGGCCGGCTACGGTTTCCACACCAACTCGCTGGCGCTGCTGAGCGATGCGCTGCACAACCTCGGTGATGTCCTGGGCCTGGCCCTGGCCTGGGCGGCGGCGGCCATGGCGCGTCGCCAGCCCACCGCCAGCCACACCTATGGCTGGGGCAAGGCCACGCTGCTGGCGCCGCTGGCCAATGCGATCGTGCTGATGGTGTTCTCGGGCGGCCTGGCCTGGGAGGCGATCCGCCGCTTCAGCGAGCCGCCCTCGATCCCCGCCCTCCCGGTGATGGTGGTCGCGGCGATCGGCATCGCCGTCAATCTTGGCGCCGGCTGGCTGCTGCACAGCGGGCATGGCCACAGCCACGGCGGCAGCGACCTCAACCGCCGCGGCGCGGTGCTGCACCTGGTGGCCGATGCGGCGGTGTCGCTGGCCGCGGTCCTGGCGGGCCTGGGCATGTGGTGGCTGGGCTGGGAATGGCTGGACCCGACCACCGCCCTGGTGATCAGCGTGGTGATCGCGGTGGGCACCTACGGCCTGCTGCGCGAGAGCTTCGCCGCGGCCATGGATGCGGTGCCCGAGCACATCGACCAGAGCGCGGTGGAAGCCTTCCTGGCCTCGCGCCCCGGCGTCGCGGCGGTGCACCATCTGCATATCTGGCCGCTGGGCGCCGGCCAGACCGCGCTGACCGCGCACGTGGTGCGGCCCGATGCGCAGGACGAGGATGCCTTCATCGAGGCCACCGCCAGCGCCCTGTCCGAGCGCTTCGGCATCGGCCATGCGACCCTGCAGCTCGAACGCGGCCAGGCCTGCCAGCAACCCTGTCGCCCCGCGACCGGCGACGCGACCTCCCCACCGCACCACCACTGAGCCCAAGCCCGGCCAGTGCCGGCTTTGACCTATAATCCCGGGTTTGACGAATCCCAGGACCCGACGATGCTGAACGACATCAAGAACGACGCGCAGGCGCGCATGAACAAGAGCGTCGAGTCGCTGCGCCAGGCCCTGACCAAGCTGCGGACGGGTCGCGCCACCCCGGCGCTGGTGGACCATCTGAAGGTCAACTACTACGGCTCGGACATGCCGCTGTCGCAGGTAGCCACCGTGTCGGTGGCCGACGCGCGCTCGCTGACCATCACCCCGTGGGAGAAGCAGATGGTCTCGGCCGTGGAGAAGGCGATCCTGGCCTCCGACCTGGGCCTGACGCCCAACACCGCCGGCACCGTCATCCGCATCAACATCCCGGCCCTGACCGAGGAGCGTCGCCGCGACCTGTCCAAGGTCGTGCACAGCGAGGGCGAGGACACCAAGGTCGCCATCCGCAACGTGCGCCGCGACGCCAACCAGCAGGTCAAGGACCTGCTCAAGGACAAGCAGATCACCGAGGACGACGTGCGCCGCAGCGAGGACGAGATCCAGAAGCTCACCGACAAGGCGATCAAGGACGTCGACGAGGTGGTCAAGGCCAAGGAGCAGGAACTGATGGCCGTCTGAGCGGGTCACACCGCCCTCATGACCGCCATGCCGCCCGCCCTGCAGCCCGCCCAGCCGCGCCATCTGGCCATCATCATGGATGGCAACGGCCGCTGGGCGCAGCGCCGCCATCGCCCGCGCATGATCGGCCACCGCGCCGGCGCGCGTGCGGTCAACCTGTGCATCGACTTCTGCCTGCAGCGCGGCATCCAGGCGCTGACCCTGTTCGCCTTCTCCAGCGAGAACTGGGGCCGGCCGGCCGACGAGGTGAGCGCGCTGATGAAGCTGTTCATGGGCGCGCTGGAGCGCGAGGTGGATGAACTGCACCGCCGCGGCGTGCGCATCCGCTTCATCGGCCAGCGCGAGCGCTTCGCCCCGGCCATCGTCGCGCGCATGGCCGCGGCCGAGGCGCAGACCGCCGGCAACACCGCGCTGACCCTGGTGATCGCCGCCAGCTACGGCGGCCGCCAGGATCTGGCCGACGCCGCGCGTACCCTGGCCGCGGAAGTCGCCGCCGGCCGCCTGCGTCCGGAGGACATCGACGAGGCCAGGCTGGACGCCCACGTGGCGCTGGCCGACCTGCCGCCGCCGGACCTGTTCATCCGCACCGGCGGCGATCACCGCATCAGCAACTTCCTGCTGTGGCAGCTGGCCTATACCGAGCTGTGGTTCACCGAGACCCTGTGGCCGGATCTGGACGCCAGCGTGCTGCAGGCCGCCCTGGACGATTTCGCCCAGCGTGAGCGCCGGTTCGGCCTGACCGGCGAGCAGGTGGCCGCGCAGGGAGCCCTGGCATGACCCGCGTCCGCGTGATCGCCGCGCTGGTGATGGCGCCGCTGGCGATCGCCGCCATCGTGCTGCTGCCCACCCCGTGGCTGGCGGCGCTGGCCGCCGCCCTGTTCCTGATCGGCCTGTGGGAATGGCTGAAGCTGGCCGAGGTGGACGACACCCTGGCGCGCACCGTGCTGGTGCTGCTCAACCTGGCGCTGATGGTGCTGCTGACCTGGGCCAGCCGCGCGCCCGGCGGGCTTTCGCCGGCGCTGTTCCAGCTGATCTCGCTGGTCGGCGCGGCCTGGTGGGTCCTGGCGCTGGTCTGGCTGCGCTTCTACACCTTCGCCTCGGACCACCAGACCTGGGCGCGGCTGTTCAAGCTGGCCGCCGGCACGCTGGCGGTGGTGCCGGCCTGGTGCGCGCTGTGCCTGATCCACTCGGACAGCTTCGACCCGAAGGGCGGCATGAGCGGCCATCTGTGGCTGCTGACCGCCCTGGCGCTGGTGTGGGCCGCCGACAGCGGCGCCTATTTCGCCGGCCGCGCCTTCGGCAAGCACAAGCTGGCCCCGCGCATCAGCCCCAACAAGACCATCGAAGGCCTGATCGGCGGGCTGGCCGGCGGCGTGGCCATCGGCCTGCTCGGCGGCTGGCTGGCGGGCGTCACGCTGGCGCAGATGCCGTCGCTGGCCCTGGTGTGCGTGGTGACCGTGCTGTTCTCGGTGGCCGGCGACCTGTTCGAAAGCCTGCTCAAGCGGCATGTCGGCGCCAAGGATTCCGGGCACCTGATCCCCGGCCACGGCGGCGTGCTGGACCGCATCGACGGCGTGATCGCCGCGCTGCCGGTGTTCCTGATCGGCCGCGAGCTGCTGGGGTTCTAGCCCGATGGACGCGCCCCTTCCCTTCCCGCGGCGCGTGGCCGTGCTCGGCGCCACCGGCTCGATCGGCGGCTCGGCGCTGGACGTGATCGCCCGCCATCCCGAACGCCTGCGCGCCACCGTGCTGGCCGCCGGCAGCAACGTCCAGGCGCTGGTCGCGCTGTGCCGTAGTCACCGTCCCGAGCATGCGGTGATCGCCGACGAGGCCCGTTTCGACGACCTGCGCGACGCGCTGGCCGCCGCCGGCCTGCCCGCCATCCAGGCGCACGCCGGCAGCGCCGCGCTGGACGCGCTGGTGGCCAGCGATGCCTGCGACACCGTGGTGGCCGCCATCGTCGGCGCCGCCGGGCTGTCCTCGACGCTGGCCGCCGCCGGCGCGGGCAAGCGCCTGCTGCTGGCCAACAAGGAATCGCTGGTGCTGGCCGGGGCGCTGGTGATCGCCGCCGCCAACGCCTCCGGCGCGGACATCGTGCCGATCGACAGCGAACACAACGCCATCTTCCAGTGCCTGGGCTCACGCCAGGCCGGGGCGCAGGTGCGCCGGATCGTGCTGACCGCCTCGGGCGGGCCGTTCCGCAGCCGCAGCCGCGCCTCGCTGGAAACGGTCACCGTGGCCCAGGCCGTGGCCCACCCGAAATGGTCGATGGGGCCCAAGATCTCGGTCGATTCGGCCACCCTGATGAACAAGGGCCTGGAGCTGATCGAGGCCGCGCACCTGTTCGACGTCGGCCGCGAGCGGCTGGACGTGCTGGTGCACCCGCAGAGCCTGGTGCATTCGCTGGTGGAGTTCATCGACGGCTCCACCCTGGCCCAGCTTGGCCTGCCGGACATGCGCACCGCGCTGTCGGTCGGCCTGGGCTGGCCGCAGCGGCTGGAATCCGGCGTGGGCGGGCTGGACCTGCTGCGCCACGGCCGGCTGGAGTTCGAGGCGCCCGACATGGAGGCCTTCCCCTGCCTGCGCCTGGCCTGGGAGGCCCTGGAGGCCGGCGGCGCGGCGCCGGCGGTGCTCAACGCGGCCAACGAATCGGCCGTTTCAGCCTTTCTTCAGGGCCGGATCGGTTTCCTAGCGATCCCTGCATTGGTCGAGGACGCCCTCGCCGCCCATGCGCACGCTCCGGACGGTACGCTGGAGGCGCTGCTGGCGGCCGATGGCCTCGCGCGGCGCTTCAGCCAGGACTGGATCCACCGCACCACAGGCCACGCCGTTTCCGCATGAGTGATATCGCAGGCTCCATCTGGTGGCTGATCGTCGCGCTCGGCGTCCTGGTCACCTTTCACGAATTCGGCCACTACTGGGTCGCGCGCCGCTGCGGCGTGGGCGTGCTGCGTTTTTCGGTGGGGTTCGGCAAGCCGCTGTGGTCGCGCCGCGACCGCCATGGGACCGAGTTCGCCATCGCCCCCATCCCGCTGGGCGGCTACGTCAAGATGCTGGACGAGCGCGAGGCCGACGTGCCCGCCGAGCGCCTGCACGAGGCGTTCAACCGCAAGCCGGTGGGCCAGCGCATCGCCGTGGTCGCGGCCGGGCCGATCGCCAACCTGATCCTGTGCGTGGCCCTGCTGTGGCTGATGTTCGTGATCGGCAAGGAGGACTTCGCGCCGGTGGTCGGCCAGGTCGCCGGCATCGCGCAGCAGTCCGGCCTGCGCCCGGGCGACCGCATCCTGGACGTGGACGGGCGCAGCACCCCGACCGCGACCGAGGCCACCATCGAGCTGACCGGCGCGGCGATGGACGGGCGCGACGCCCGCGCCCGGGTCGAGGACGCGGCGGGCAACACGCTGGAGCGCACGGTCCACACCTCGCGCGTGCCGGCCGGCTTCGACGAGCAGGACGTGGCCGGGACGCTGGGGCTGCGCTGGCAGTTCCTGGTCGATCCGGCCGAAGTGCGCACGGTCGCGGCCGATTCGCCCGCCGCCGGCGTGCTGCAGGTCGGCGATCTGATCACCGCCATCGACGGCGAACCGGTGCAGGACGCCAGCGAGCTGCGCCCCAAGGTGCAGGCCCTGGGCGCGCGCGGCGGCGAGGTCATGGTCGAGGTCGAGCGCGAGGGCAGCCGCCTCGCCCTGCCGCTGCGGCCACGGCAGATGACCGACCCGGCCAGCGGCGCGCATTACTGGGGCTTAGGCATCTCGCTGGGCCGCGGCACCGCCCCCGCCTACGACGCGCTGCAGCGCTACGGGCCGCTGCAAGCCATTCCGGTGGCCCTGCGCCAGACCGGCCAGCTGGCGTCCGATTCGCTGGGCATGATCCGGCGCATGCTGACCGGCCACGCCTCGCTGCAGGGGGTTTCCGGGCCGATCACCATCGCCAAGGTCGCCAACGCCTCGGCCGAGCGCGGCCTGACCTGGTTCCTCCAGTTCCTGGCCCTGCTCTCGCTGAGCCTGGCCATCGTCAACCTGCTGCCGATCCCGGTCTTGGACGGCGGACACCTGCTGTATTACCTTATCGAGTTGGTCAAGGGCAGCCCGCTCAGCGAGCGGGCCATGGCTGCGGGCCAGTTCGTGGGCCTGGCCTTCCTGGCTGGCCTGATGGGGCTGGCGCTGTACAACGACATCCTGCGCCCGGTGATCTGATGCCCTCCACTGACTCTCCCATGGCCGCGCCGCGGCCGGTCCCCGCACGGGGCCACTCCAAAACCAGTTTTCCGACGGATGTGATGATGACGCGACTCCCGACCCGCCGCCTGCTCGCCCTTGCCCTGGCTTCGGCCATCGCGGCACCGGCCTGGGCCCAGTCGACCGGCACGGTGCCGCCGTTCGGCTCGCAGCAGCAGCCGTCCGCGCCGGCCTTCGGTACGCAGCCGGCCGCCCCGGCCTCGGCCTCGGACTTCGTCGCCAGCGACATCCGCGTGGACGGCGTGCAGCGCATCTCCAGCGGCACGGTGCTGACCTACCTGCCGATCGAGCGCGGCGACACGGTGACCCAGGCCAAGATCGGCGATGCGATCCGCGCCCTGTACAAGACCGGCTTCTTCGAGGACGTGCAGCTCTCGCGCCAGGGCTCGATCCTGGTGGTCACGCTGAAGGAGCGTCCGGCGATCAACAAGCTGACGCTGACCGGCAACAAGGACATCAAGACCGAGGACCTGACCAAGGGCCTGAACGACATCGGCCTGTCCGAGGGCGGCACCTTCGACCGCCTAGCGCTGGACCGCGTCACCCAGGAACTGGTGCGCCAGTACAACAACCGCGGCAAGTACAACGTCCAGATCACCCCGACGGTCAGCCCGCTGGACCGCAACCGCGTCGACGTGACCATCGCGATCAAGGAAGGCAAGGCGGCCAAGATCCGCCACATCAACCTGATCGGCACCGAGAAGTTCCCGCAGGAAGACATCCGCGAGGGCTGGGAGTCGCAGGAGCACAACTGGCTGTCCTGGTACAAGCGCGACGACCAGTACTCCAAGGAAAAGCTCTCCGGCGACATCGAGAAGCTCAACTCCTGGTACCTGGACCGCGGCTACGTGGATTTCAGCCTGGACTCCACCCAGGTCGCGATCAGCCCCGACAAGAAGGACATGTTCATCACCGGCGGGGTGACCGAGGGCGAGCAGTACACCGTCTCGGACGTCAAGGTCAGCGGCGACACGATCCTGCCGCAGGAGCGCGTGGAGCGGATGGTGCTGGTGCGCAAGGGCCAGATCTTCTCGCGCCGCCTGCTGGAGATGACCTCCGACGGCATCACCGCCACGCTGGGCAACATCGGCTACGCCTTCGCCCAGGTCAATCCGATCCCGACCATCGACCGCGACAAGCGCACGGTCGGCATCAACTTCCAGGTCGTGCCGGGCCCGCGCGTCAACGTGCGCCGCATCGAGTTCAAGGGCAACAGCCGCACCGCCGACGAGGTGCTGCGCCGCGAGATGCGCCAGTTCGAGGGCGCGTGGTACTCGCAGGCGGCGATCGACCGCTCCAAGATCCGCCTGCAGCGCCTGGGCTATTTCGAGACCGTGGACGTGCAGACCCAGCCGGTGCCGGGCACGCGCGACCAGGTGGACGTGATCTACAACGTCAAGGAAACCACCTCGGGCAGCTTCGTGTTCGGCCTGGGCTACTCGCAGCTGTCGGGCATCACCACCTCGGTGCAGCTGTCGCAGAACAACTTCCTGGGCGGCGGCAACCGCGTGTCGGTCGAGGCCTCGCGCAGCGACTACCTGAGCCGCTATTCGTTCTCCTTCACCAACCCGTACTTCACCGACGACGGCGTGTCGCTGGGCTACAACCTGTCCTACAGCGACCTGGACTACTCGGACTACAACACCGCCGCGTACTCCTCGCGCAACGTCGCCGCGCAGGCGATCCTGGGCATCCCGCTGAGCGAGAGCGACAGCATCTCGGTCATGTTCGGCCTCGACTCGACCCAGGTCAGCACCTACGACAACTACACCCCGCAGGCCATCGTCGATTACGTCAAGGCGCTGGGCAGCCGCACCTTCCATGCCTGGCGCACCCAGGTCGGTTGGGCGCGCGACACGCGCGACCAGTACTGGATGCCCACGACCGGCACCTACCAGCGCGTCTCGGCCGAAATCACCCTGCCCGGTTCGACCGTGGAGTACTACAAGCTCAACTACGAGTTCTCCAAGTACTGGCGCCTCATTCCCTCCATCGTCCTGCGCACCGGCGGTGAGATCGGCTACGGCAACAGCTACGGCAGCGATACCTCGCGCGTGGTCTGCAAGGACCCGACCACTAACGTCGCCGTGACCTGCGGCACCGCCGGCGCGGTCGCGCAGACCTTCACCGCCTCCGGCCTGCCGTTCTACGAGAACTTCTACGCCGGCGGCGTGCGCTCGGTGCGCGGCTTCGAGGACAACACGCTGGGCCCGCGTTCGGAACCCACCGCCTACTACAACCGCGGCCAGCCGCTGGGTGGTTCGCTCAAGACCATCGGCCAGCTCGAGCTGATCTTCCCGAAGCTGTTCGACTCCAACGCCGCGCGCATCTCGGCCTTCGTCGACGTGGGCAACGTGTTCAACGGCTACGACAACTTCCACGCCAACGACCTGCGCGCCTCCACGGGCGTGGCGCTGCTGTGGCGCGCGCCGGTGGGACCGATCTCGATCAGCTACGCCTTCCCGCTCAAGACCCAGCCCGGGGACGAGATCGAACGCCTGCAGTTCACCTTCGGCGGTTCCTTCTAAGGCGCTTCACGACCGACGCTGGTTCAGGCGAAGGCCCGGCTCGACCGGGCCTTCGCTTGTGCGGTGCGGGTCCGGGGTAAAATGCCGCCGATGACCACTCCTCCTTCCCAGACGGCTGGCGCCCTGGCCGAGCGCTTCGGCCTGGAACTGCATGGCGACGGCCAGACCGTCGTGACCGGCGTGGCGACCCTGGCGGGCGCGCAGCCCGGGCAGCTGGCCTTCCTGGCCAATCCGCGCTATGCCGACCTGCTGGCGTCCACGCAGGCCTCGGTGGTGATCGTCGGCCGCGACCACGTCGAGGGCGTGCGCGGCGTGGCGCTGGTGGCCAAGGATCCGCACGCCGCCTTCGCCAAGGTGTCCGAGTTGTTCGAGCCGACCTATCCGCGGCCGGCCGGCATCCATCCCAGCGCGGTGATCGATCCGTCCGCGCGCATCGCCGCCAGCGCCAGCATCGGCCCGCATGTCTGCATCGGCGCCAACAGCGTGGTCGGCGAGCGCTGCATCGTCGGCCCGGGCTGCGTGATCGGCGAGGACTGCCAGCTGGAGGAAGGCTGCGAACTGATCGCCCGCGTCACCCTGGTGGTGCGCGTGCGCCTGGGCCGGCGCGTGCGCGTGCACCCCGGCGCCGTGCTCGGCGCGCAGGGCTTCGGCCTGGCGATGGAGGCCGGGCGCTGGCTCAATGTGCCGCAACTGGGCGGGGTGGTGATCGGCGACGATTGCGAGATCGGCGCCAACACCTGCATCGACCGCGGCGCGCTGGAAGACACCGTGCTGGCCGAGGACGTGCGGGTGGACAACCTCATCCAGATCGCCCACAACGTGCAGGTCGGCGCGCACACCGCCATGGCCGCGCAGGTGGGGATCGCAGGCAGCGCCAAGATCGGCCAGTACTGCATGCTGGCCGGCAAGGTCGGCGTGGCCGGCCACCTGGAGATCGGCGACAAGGTCACCGTGCTGGCCATGTCCATGGTCGCGGGCCCGGTCACCGAGCCGGGCACCTACGCCTCTTCCCTTCCCATCACCGATGTCCGCACCTGGCGCAGGAACGCGGCGCGTTTCCGCCAGCTCGATGCGCTCGCCCGCCGGATTCCCTCCGGCAAGGACACCCAAGAAGCACCATGACGATGAACCTGGAACTGCCGCTCACCATCGAAACCATCCAGCGCCTGCTGCCGCATCGCTATCCGTTCCTGCTGGTGGACCGGGTGACCGAGCTCGAGCCGGACACGCGCATCAAGGCCTACAAGAACGTCACTTTCAACGAGCCGTTCTTCATGGGGCATTTCCCCGAGCGCTCGGTGATGCCGGGCGTGCTGATCATCGAGGCGCTGGCCCAGGCCGGCGGCCTGATCACCCAGATCGCCAACGGCGAGGCGGCCGCGTGCAAGCTGTTCTACCTGGTCAAGGTGGAGAACGTGAAGTTCAGCGCGCCGGTGGTGCCGGGCGATCGCCTGGAGATGGAGGTCACCATCAAGCGCAAGATCCGCAACATGGCCGTGTACGAAGGCATCGCGCGCGTGGACGGCAAGCAGGTCGCCTGCGCCGAGATGCTGTGCGCCGAGGTCGACAAGGGCAAGGGAGATTGAGCCGATGGCGCAGACCCTGATCCACCCTTCGGCCGTGGTCGACCCGGGCGCCAGGCTCGGCGTCGGCGTGCAGGTCGGTGCGTTCAGCCTGATCGGCGCCGATGTGGAAGTGGGCGATGGCAGCATCATCGGCCCGCACTGCTCGATCAGCGGCCCGACCCGCATCGGCCGCGAGAACCACTTCGTCGGCCATGTCGCCGTGGGCGGGCCGCCGCAGGACAAGAAGTTCGCCGGCGAGCGCACCGAGCTGGTGATCGGCGATCGCAACGTGTTCCGCGAGTTCGTCACGCTCAACCGCGGCACCGTCACCGGCAATACCGTCACCCGCATCGGCGATGACAACTGGATGCTGGCCTACACCCACGTGGCGCACGACTGCCAGGTCGGCAACCACTGCGTGTTCTCCAACAACACCACCCTGGCCGGGCATGTGACGGTCGAGGACTGGGTGATCTTCAGCGGCTTCTCCGGCGCGCACCAGTTCTGCCGCGTCGGCGCGCACGCCTTCATCGGCATGGGCGCGCTGGTCGGCGGCGATGTCGCCCCGTTCACCATGTTCGCCGCCGACGACCATGGCCGCCCGCGCGGGATCAACAGCGAAGGCCTCAAGCGCCGCGGCTTCGATGCCGAGCGCATCGCCGCCATCAAGCGCGCCTACCGCACGCTGTACGTGGCCGGCCTGCCGCTGGCCGAGGCGCAGGCGCAGCTGGCCGAACAGGCCAAGGACAGCAGCGATGTGCAGGCCATGCTCGACTTCATCACCCACGGCGAGCGCCGACTGGTGCGTTGAGCGGTGCACGCCTGATGCCTACGACGGCCGGCTCCTCGCGCACCCTGGCCGAGTTGATGGCAGGTGAGCCCGGCGCCCGCGCGCCGCGCATCGCGCTGGTGGCCGGCGAGGCCTCCGGCGATGCGCTCGGCGCAGGCCTGATCGCCCAGCTGCGCCAGCGCCATCCCGGCGCCCGCTTCGCCGGCATCGGCGGTCCGGGCATGCGCGCGGCCGGGCTGGACGCGTGGTTCGACGCCAGCGAGCTGGCGGTGATGGGCCTGACCGAGGTCCTGCGCCATCTGCCGCGCCTGCTGCGCCTGCGCAAGTCGCTGCGCCAGCAGCTGCTGGACTGGCAGCCGGACGTGTTCATCGGCATCGATGCGCCGGACTTCAACCTGGGCATGGAACGCTGGCTCAAGCAGCGCGGCGTGCCCACCGTGCACTACGTCAGCCCCTCGGTCTGGGCCTGGCGCGAGAAGCGCGCCGACCGGATCGGCCGCAGCGCCGACCTGGTGCTGTGCCTGTTCCCGATGGAGCCGGAGATCTACGCGCGCCACGGCGTGGATGCGCGCTACGTCGGCCATCCGATGGCCGACGCGCTGCCGCTGCAGCCCGATCGCGAGGCCGCGCGCGAGACGCTGGGCCTGGGCGCGCGGCCGGTGCTGGCGGTGCTGCCCGGCAGCCGCATGGGCGAGGTCGGCCGGCTCGGACAGGATTTCATCGATGCCGCCCTGCGCGTGGCCGAGCGGGTGCCCGGGCTGCAGGTGCTGATCCCGGCCGCCAATCCGGCCGTGCGCGCCGTGCTGGAGCCGCTGCTGGCCGCCACGCCGTTCCCTTCGCCGCGTCCGCGCCTGCTCGACGGCCAGGCGCGCGAGGCGATGGTCGCCAGCGACGTGGTGCTGCTGGCCTCGGGCACGGCCACGCTGGAGGCGATGCTGGCCAAGCGGCCGATGGTGGTGGGCTACAAGGTCGCGCCGGCCTCGGCCTGGCTGGCGCGCACGCTGCGCCTGCTGAAGGTCAAGCGCTTCGCCCTGCCCAACATCCTGGCCGGCGAGGACCTCGCGCCGGAGCTGATGCAGGAAGACTGCACGCCCGAGCGGCTGGCCGAGGCCGTGCTGGAGTGGTTTTCGCATCCCGAAGCGGTCGCCGCGCTGCAGGGACGCTATCTGGAACTGCACGCCCTGCTGCGCCAGGACGCCTCGGCGCGCGCGGCGGACGCGGTGGATGGGCTGCTGGAAAGCAGGGTGCAAGCGCGAGGGGCCGAGGACCGGGCCACGACGTCGACATGAACGACCCGATGCACGGCTGCCAGCCTTCTCCCCTGCCTCCGGCCGCTGGTCCGCGGCCCCTGCTGGTCGCCGGCGTCGACGAGGCCGGGCGCGGGCCACTGGCCGGGCCGCTGACGGTGGCGGCGGTGGTGTTCGACCCGGCGCGCCCGCGCATCAACGGGCTGGACGATTCCAAGCAGCTCACCGCCGCCAAGCGCGAGCTGTTCTACGGCCGCATCACCGAGCGTGCGCTGGCCTGGCACGTGGTGGTGCTGGAGGTGCCCGACATCGACCGGCTCAACATCTACCAGGCCACGATGCTGGGCATGCGCCTGGCGGTGGAAGCGGTGGCGCATGTGGCCGGCGTGGCCCATATCGACGGCAACCGCGTGCCCGCCGGCCTGCCCTGCCCCGGGCATGCGCTGATCGGCGGCGACGGCCGCGACCGGGCGATCATGGCCGCCTCGATCCTGGCCAAGGTCACCCGCGACCGGATGATGCGCGTGCTGCACGACACCCATCCCGAATACGGGTTCGCCGTGCACAAGGGCTACGGCACGCCGGCGCACCTGGCCGCGCTGGACGCGCACGGTCCCTGCCCGCAGCACCGCCACAGTTTCGCGCCGGTGCGCGAGGCCGCCGCCCGCCGCGCCGGGCTGGGACAGGTCGCGCTGTTCTGAGCGCTTCGGCCTGAACGGGTAAAGGCCGGCCCGCGCCGGTCCGGGAGGCTGTCAAGCCTGCCCCGCGCAGGCCGGCTTGCGTACACTGACCCCGATGTCCTCCCGCTTCATCCACCTGCACCTGCACACCGAATTCTCACTGGCGGATTCGACCATCCGCGTGCCCGAGAAACCGGACGAGGGCCTGCCGTCCAAGGCCAAGCGGCCCAACCTGGTCAGCCGCGCGGTCGAGCTGCAGGCCCCGGCGCTGGCGGTCACCGACCGCAACAACCTGTTCGCGCTGGTGAAGTTCTACAACGCCTGCGAAAAGGTCGGCATGAAGGCCATCGCCGGCGCCGACGTCAGCGTGATCGAGGAAGACGGCACGCCGTGGCCGATCACCCTGCTGTGCCGCGACCACGGTGGCTACCTCACCCTGTCGCGCCTGCTCACCCGCGCCTGGCTGGAGGGTCATCGCACCGACGGGGTGGCGATCGATCCGGCCTGGCTGCGCGAGGATACCTCGGGCCTGTTCGGCATCATCGGCCGCAACAGCCAGGCCGGGCGCCTGGCCGCCAGCGGCCGCCACGACCTGGCCGAGCAGCACATCGCCGACTGGCAGCGCGCCTTCGACGACAGCCTGCACCTGGAGCTGACCCGCACCCAGCGCGAGGGCGAGGAGGCGTTCAACGCCTTCGCCCTGCACGCGGCCGCCGCCCGCGGCCTGCCGGTGATCGCCAGCAACGACGTGCGCTTCCTCACGCCCGAGGGCTTCGACGCGCACGAGGCGCGCGTGTGCATCGCCTCCGGGCGCGTGCTGGACGATCCCAAGCGCCCGCGCGAGTACAGCCGCGAGCAGTACCTCAAGTCCGCCGAGCAGATGGCCGAGCTGTTCGCCGACGTGCCCGACGCGATCGACAACACCTGGGCGCTGGCGCAGCGCTGCAACATCGAGCTCAAGCTCGGCACCTACTTCCTGCCCGCCTATCCGGTGCCGGACGAGGAAACGCTGGACAGCTGGATCCGCAGCGAGTCGCGCCGTGGCCTGGACGCGCGCCTGGAGAAGAATCCGCTGGCGCCGGGCAAGACGCGCCAGGACTACGTGGACCGGCTCGAGTTCGAGCTGGACACCATCATCAAGATGGGCTTCCCCGGCTACTTCCTGATCGTGGCCGACTTCATCCAGTGGGGGAAGAGCCAGGGCATCCCGATCGGTCCGGGTCGCGGTTCGGGCGCCGGTTCGCTGGTGGCGTGGGCGCTGCAGATCACCGATCTGGACCCGCTGCCGTACAACCTGCTGTTCGAGCGCTTCCTCAACCCCGAACGCGTGTCGATGCCCGACTTCGACATCGACTTCTGCATGGACCGGCGCGATGAGGTGATCGACTACGTCGCGCGCAAGTACGGCCGCGACCGCGTCAGCCAGATCATCACCTACGGCACCATGGCGGCCAAGGCGGTGGTGCGCGACTGTGGGCGCGTGCTGGGCTTCCCGTACGGCTTCGTCGACAGCGTGGCCAAGCTGATCCCCAACATCCTGGGCATCACGCTCAAGGACGCGATGGGCGAAGGCAAGGACAGCGAGATGGCCTCGGCCGAGCTGATCCAGCGCTACGGCAGCGAAGACGATGTGCGCGACCTGATCGACCTGGCGCGCCAGCTGGAAGACCTCACCCGCAACGCCGGCAAGCACGCCGGCGGCGTGGTCATCGCGCCCTCGCCCTTGAGCGATTTCAGCCCGCTGTTCGCCGAACACGACGAGGGCACGCGCGGCAAGAACCCGGTCACCCAGTTCGACAAGAACGACGTGGAAGCCGTGGGCCTGGTGAAGTTCGACTTCCTCGGCCTGCGCACGCTGACGATCATCGACTGGGCGGTCAAGGCGATCAACGCGCGCCACGCGCGCGCCGGGATCGAGCCGGTGGACATCGCCGCGCTGCCGCTGGACGACGTGCCGACCTACCGCGACATCTTCGCCGCGGCCAACACCGGCGCGGTGTTCCAGTTCGAATCCTCGGGCATGCGGCGCATGCTCAAGGACGCCCGGCCGGACCGCTTCGAGGACCTGATCGCGCTGGTGTCGCTGTACCGCCCCGGCCCGATGGACCTGATCCCGGACTTCATCGCGCGCAAGCACGGCCAGCAGGAGTTCGAGTACCCCGATCCGCGCACGGTGGACATGCTGCAGGACACCTACGGGATCATGGTGTACCAGGAGCAGGTCATGCAGATGGCGCAGATCGTCGGCGGCTACTCGCTGGGCGGCGCGGACCTGCTGCGCCGCGCGATGGGCAAGAAGGTGCCGGCCGAGATGGCCAAGCACCGCGAGATCTTCCGCGAGGGCGCGGCCAAGGGCGGCGTGGGCCAGGCCAAGGCCGACGAGATCTTCGACTTGATGGAGAAGTTCGCCGGCTACGGCTTCAACAAGTCGCACGCGGCGGCCTATGCGCTGGTCAGTTACCAGACCGCCTGGCTCAAGCGGCACTACCCGGCCGAGTTCATGGCCGCCACGCTGTCCTCGGACATGGACAACACCGACAAGGTGGTGGGCTTCCTGGCCGACGCGCGCGGGCTGTCGCTGGAGATCCTGCCGCCGGAGGTGAACCACTCCGAGTTCATGTTCGTGGCCACCAACGCGACCACGATCCGGTACGGCCTGGGCGCGATCAAGGGCGTCGGCCAGGGCGCGTGCGAGGCGATCGTGGCCGAGCGCCAGCGCGGCGGCCCGTTCCGCGACCTGCTGGACTTCTGCAAGCGCACCGAGGCCGCGCGCCTGAACCGCCGCACGCTGGAGGCCATGATCAACGCCGGCGCGCTGGACGAACTGGGCAAGAACCGCGCCTCGCTGATGCTGCAGGTGCCCGAGGTGATGAAGGCCATCGACCAGCTGGCGCGCAACCGCAACGCCGGCATCGTGGACATGTTCGGCTCCAGCGCCGGCGGCGACGACATCCACATCGAGCTGCCCGAATGCGACGAGGCGCCGCTGGCGCACAAGCTGGCGGCCGAGCGCGACACGCTGGGCTTCTACCTGTCCGGCCACCCGATGGACCCCTACCGCGAAGACCTGCGCGCCCTGGTCGGCACCGATCTGGGCGGCCTGGACGCGATCTGGTCCAGCCAGTCCGGCGGCGGCGGCGGCGGCGGCAACGGCGGCGAGCGGCGGTGGCGCCCCGGCGTGGTCGCGGTGCTGGCCGGCAAGGTGGTCGCCGTGCGGCAGAAGGGCGACAGCCAGAGCTTCATCACCCTGGAGGACGGCCGCGGCCGCCTGGAGTGCAGCGCCTTCTCCGATGCGATGGCCGAGTTCGGCCAGCTGCTGACCCGCGACCGCATCCTGGTGGTCAAGGGCGAGCTGCGCGAGGACGAGTTCAACGGCGGCTACAGCCTGCGCCTGCGCCAGGTGTGGGATTACGCCCAGCTGGTCCAGGCCACGCAGAAGCTGTCGGTGCGCCTGGACCTGCGCGTGCCCGGCGTGCTGCAGCGCATCGAGGCCCTGCTCGACCAGCATCGCCCGGGGCGCACCTCGCTGCGCCTGGACCTGCTGCTGCCCGGCGGCGTGGCCGGCATGGTCGAGATCAACGGCAGCCAGTCGGTCAGCGTCGACGCCGACCTGATGGGCACCCTGCGCGAACTGCCCGGCGTGCGCACCGTGAAGATGGCCGTCGGCCACCGCCCCTGGGCGCACTAGGCCGCGCGCCGTACCACACCCCCCGGTACGGGGCCTTGTGCCCGCATCGGCTAAACTCCCCCGCTTTACGGCTCACCGCTTGCCGATGAATCCCAACTACCTCGATTTCGAACAGCCCATCGCCGATCTGGAAGCCAAGATCCAGGAGCTGCGCAGCGCCAGCGCCGGGCCGGCGGTCAATGTCGATGCCGAAGTGCGCGCCCTGCAGACCAAGCTGCGGACGCGCACCGCGCAGATCTTCCGCGACCTGACCCCGTGGCAGGTCAGCCAGCTCTCGCGCCACCCGGCCCGGCCCTACACGCTGGACTACATCAAGGTGTTCTGCGACGAGTTCCAGGAGCTGGCCGGCGATCGTGCCTTCGCCGACGACAAGGCCATCGTCGGCGGCCTGGCCCGCATCGCCGGGCGCCCGGTGATGCTGATCGGCCACCAGAAGGGCCGCGCGACCAAGGAAAAGATCATGCGCAACTTCGGCATGCCCAAGCCGGAGGGATATCGCAAGGCGCTGCGCCTGATGAAGATGGCCGAGCGCTTCGGCCTGCCGGTCCTCACCCTGATCGACACCGCCGGCGCCTGGCCCGGCATCGACGCCGAGGAGCGCGGCCAGTCCGAGGCCATCGCCCGCAACCTGATGGAAATGGCCGAGCTGAAGGTGCCGATCGTATGCACCGTGATCGGCGAGGGCGGCTCGGGCGGCGCGCTGGCCATCGGCGTGGGCGACCGCACGATCATGCTGGAGTACAGCACCTATTCGGTCATCACCCCGGAAGGCTGCGCCTCGATCCTGTGGAAGGACGCGGGCAAGGCCAAGGACGCGGCCGAGCAGTTGGGCCTGACCGCCAGGCGCCTGCGCGAGCTGGGCCTGGTGGACAAGGTCGTGCGCGAGCCCACCGGCGGCGCCCACCGCAACCCGCGCGCCATGGCCACGCGCCTGAAGGCCGTGCTGCTGGGCGAACTGGACGCGCTGGCCGACGTGCCGGTGGACACCCTGCTGCAGCGGCGTTACGAGCGGCTGCGAGGCTACGGCGCCTACGAGGCGGCCTGAGCACCGCGGCGCGCGCCGCACGATCGACGCAAATGAAGACGCCGGGCACTGCCCGGCGTCTTGCGTTGCGGCCTTGGGGGCCTCTCACGCCCAGGCAGGCCCTGGGCGCGGCGTTCAGTGCTGCGCGGTCGCGCTGCCGTCGCCGATCTTGGAGGTCTGGTACAGCTCCAGGCCGATGCGCTTGATCAGGCCCAGCTGCTGCTCCAGCCACCAGGCGTGGTCTTCCTCGGTATCGCGCAGCTGCGCCAGCAGCATGTCGCGGCTGACGTAGTCGCCCTTCTCCTCGCACAGCTTCATGCCGGCGGCCAGGTCGGCGCGCACCTTGTACTCGGTCTGCAGGTCGGCCTCCAGCATCTCCACCACGGTCTTGCCCGGGGTGAACGGATGCGGGCGCATGTCCGGGTCGCCTTCCAGGAACAGGATGCGGCGCAGGATCGCGTCGGCGTGCTCGGTCTCCTCCTGCATCTCATGGCCGATGCGCTCGTATAGCCGCTGCAGGCCCTGGTCCTCGTAGCGGCGCGAATGCAGGAAGTACTGATCGCGGGCGGCGAGCTCGCCGCGCAGCAGGTCGATCAGGCAGGCGATGACCTCGGGATGGCCTTTCATGACGGAACCTCGTGACTGGAACGGCCGCCATGGTCGCGCATCGGCGCGGACGATGTTTTAAACGGAATCACTTTCACTCGCAGCCCGCGCCGGTGCCGTCCCGGCTTCACACAATCCGGGCATGCTGTACGCGGGCCAGCCTCCCCCTGCTGGCCGGAACCGCCCCAAATGATCCGCTGGCTGCGTCGTGTCCTGCTGTCCCTGCTGGTGCTGTGCCTGCTGCTGGCGCTGAGCGCGTGGCTGCTGCTGCGCGGCAGCCTGGCCACGCTGGACGGACAGCGCCAGATCGCCGGGCTGTCGGGCCCGGTGAGCATCAGCCGAGATGCGCTGGGCACGGTGACCATCGAGGCCGGCGACCCCGTGGATGCGGCGCGTGCGCTCGGCTACGTCCACGCGCAGGAGCGCTATTTCGAGATGGACCTGATGCGCCGGACCTCGGCCGGCGAGCTGGCCGCGCTGTTCGGCGCCCGCGCCCTGCCGCTGGACCGGCGCCATCGCCTGCACCGCATGCGCGCCCGCGCCGAGGCCGGGCTGGACGCCTTCGCCGGCGACCGTCGCGCCGAACTGGACGCCTACACCGCCGGGGTCAACGCCGGCCTGGCCGCGCTGCGCGTGCGGCCCTGGCCCTACCTGCTGCTGCGCCAGCGGCCGCAGCCCTGGACGGCGGCCGATGCCGTGCTCACCGGCGATGCGATGTATTTCGACCTGCAGGACGCCGACGACGCCCGCGCCCTGTCGCTGTGGAAGCTGCAGCAGCGGCTGCCGCCGGCGCTGTTCGCCCTGCTCGGCCATGACGGCAGCGTCTGGGACGCGCCGCTGCTGGGCCCGTCGCGGGGCGATGCGCGGCTGCCCGGCGCCGATGCCGTGGACCTGCGCACCTTGCCGACGCGCGCGACCGCAGCGCCTGCCGACGAGGCGCTGGCCCCGGGCAGCAACAACTTCGCCGTCGCCGCCGCCCACACCGCCGATGGCCGCGCCATCGTCGCCGACGACATGCACCTGGCCCTGCGCGCGCCCAACCTCTGGTTCCGCGTGCGCCTGCGCTACGCCGACCCGCGCGCCCCGGGCGGGCGCGTGGATGTGACCGGCTTCAGCCTGCCCGGCCTGCCGGCGGTCATCGTCGGCAGCAACACCCACGTCGCCTGGGGCTTCACCAACGCCTACGCCGACACGGCCGACCTGTTCCGCATCGCGCCCTGCGCGGCCACGCCGGCGCCGGGCTGCGCGCCGGTGCGCGTCCAGCGCGAGACGATCGCCGTGGCCGGCGACGCGGCACAGACGCTGGAGGTGCGCGAAAGCGCCTATGGTCCGCTGATCGAGGACCTGCCCGGCGGCCAGGCGCTGGCGCTGCGCTGGACCGCGCACCTGCCGGGCGCGCTCAATCTGGGCCTGGACGATTTCGCCCGCGCCCGCGACCTGGACGACGCCCTGGGCATGGCCGCGCACATCGCCGTCCCGGCGCAGAACCTGCTGATCGCCGATGCCAACGGCCGCATCGCCTGGCGCCTGCTCGGTCCGCTGCCGCAACGCACGGCCGGCTGCGAGGCCGGCGCGCGCGTGCTGCCCAGTGCCTCGGCGCCCTTCGATGCGCAGGAGCGACCCGCCGCGCCCTGCCCGGCCTGGCGAATTTCCACGCAGTTGGTGGCGCCGCTGAGCGATCCGGCCGACGGCCGGCTGTGGACCGCCAACAACCGCCTCGTCGATGGCCCGCTGCTGGCCACCCTGGGCGACGGCGGTTACGCACTCGGCGCCCGCGCGCTGCAGATCCGCGAGGACCTGCAGCGGCTCGAGCGCACCGACGAACACGGCCTGCTGGCCGTGCAGCTGGACGATCGCGCGATCTTCCTGCAGCGCTGGTGGGCGCTACTGCAGCACGAGGCGCGCGAGGCGCCCGCTTCGTCCGCGGTGGCCGCGCTGGCCAAGGCGGCCGGTCACTTGAACAGCCGGGCGAGCGTGGATTCGGTCAGCTTCCGCATCGTGCGGCGCTGGCGGCTGGCGGTGCAGGACCGCATCGCCCAGGGCCTGGTGGCGCCGGCCGGGATCGCGATCGACAAGCCGGCCTCGCTGTTCCCGCAGCTCGAAGGCGTGACCTGGCCACTGCTGCAGCAGCGGCCCGTCCACCTGCTGCCGCGCCGGTTCGCCTGCGCGACCGGTCCGCGCGGGCCGGCGTGCGACGACGGCGCCGGCTGGTCACGCCTGCTGGAGGACGCCGCCGAGGAAACCCGTCGCGAACTCGCCGCATCCGGCCCCCTGCGCAAGCGCACCTGGGGCGAGCAGAACACCGCGGCCATCTGCCATCCGCTGGCGTCCGCGCTGCCCGCGCGGTTCAGGTCCTGGCTGTGCATGCCGCCGGACCCGCTGCCCGGCGCCGGCGACATGCCGCGCGTGCAGGCGCCCGCGTTCGGCGCATCCGAGCGCATGGTGGTCTCGCCGGGCCACGAGGGCGATGGTCTGGTGCACATGCCCGGCGGGCAGAGCGGCCATCCGCTGTCGCCGTTCTGGGGCGCGGGCCATGCCGACTGGGTCCACGGCCGGCCCACCCCCTTCCTGCCGGGTCCCGCGCGGCACACGTTGCGCCTGGTTCCGGCGCGATGAGCGCGCTCAGTGCAGGCTGGCTTCCTCGTTCAGCGCGGCCATCAGGCCGCTGAACTGGTAGGGCTTGGGCAGGAAGCGCACGCCGCGCGGCATCTGCGGCAGGCTGGCCTGCGGATAGCCCGAGGTCAGCACCACCGCGATCTGCGGGTACTCGCGCGCCACCATTTCCACCAGCTGCACGCCGGACATGCCCAGCGGCATCAGCACGTCGCTCATCACCACATCGAAGCGTCCGTCGCGGATCAGCACGTCCAGCGCCTCGCCGGCGCTGCCGGCGGTCACCACGTCCACTTCGTACAGCGACAGCCCGTCCTGCACCACACGCAGCAGTTCGGCGTTGTCGTCCACCATCAGCACTCGCAGGCGCCTGCCCATCCGGTCGAGCCCTCTTTGGGTTGCATGCGGCGCACGCCGCATCGTGGCTGTCGGGGCGGATCATGGCGAGGCCGATGCCAAGACCGCGTGTGCATGTCGTGCACGTCATGCATACGCAAAACCGGGACGCGACAGGCCGCCAGCGCACACGCCGCCTCGACCATGCTGACCGTCGCGACAGCCTGGTGAAGCGCCGCCTGCCGGACGTTCAGCGGCGATGCTTAGGCTCTGGGGGTCGATCCCTTTGCCTTCTCCCCCCATGAAGACCCGATGTTCGACTCCGTTGCGCGTTGCCGCGGCGCTGCTGCTGGGCGCCATCGCCCTGCCGGCGCTGGCCGACCAGGCCGATGCCTGCACCGCACGCGCCAAGCCCGGCGACGACCTACAGCAGGCCATCGATCGCCTGCCCGCGGGCGATGCGCCGGTGACGCTGTGCCTGGCCGCCGGCGAGTATCCGCTCAAGGGCCTGGTCTCGATCCAGCGCGACCGCCTCACCCTGCGCGGCGCGGGCCCGACCACGGTCCTGCGCATGGCGCCGGACGTGCAGCAGCCGCTGCTGGTCGTGGGCGACTACCTGCAGCAGGTGCCGCGCCGCGCGATCACCGGCGTCACCATCGCCGACATGCGCCTGATCGGCGCCAAGGGCGTCGAACACGAGTTCATGCCCGAACACCCCTACCTGAGCAACAGCGCGGTGGTGGTGCGCAACGGCCATGACGTGCGCCTGTCCGGCCTGCAGGCCAGCCAGTGCCGCAGCGCCTGCCTGCTGACCGAGCGGGGCAGCCGCTACATCACCCTGGACCACAACGATGTCTCCGGCGCGGTGTGGGATGGCGTGTCGTTCAACAGCACCTCCAGGGTGACCATGACCGACAACCGCGTGCACGACAACGTGGCCGCCGGCATCACCGCCGAGGAACTACGCGACAGCCAGATCCGCGACAACGTGCTGTCGAACAACGGCAGTCAGGGCGCCTATCTGTCCAATTCCTCGGGCAACCTGTTCGCTGGCAACACCTTCAGCGGCAACCATGGCGCAGGCGTGTTCCTGACCTGCGCCATCCGCTTCCGCAACGCCGATGGCAGCACCCAGTGCTGGGACAACAGCGTCAGCCAGGACAACGTCTTCGACGCCAACCACTTCGACAAGGACCCGTTCACCTACACCATCGGCGTGGACAAGTCGGCCAACTGCACCAGCGCGACCTTCAAGCCCAACATCTGGAAGGCCAGCAACCAGGCCAACGCCTCGGGCGTGGACATGGATCCGCAGCGCTACGGCTACTGCGTGCGGCACGAGCCGTAGGCGCGTCGTATCGCCGAAGCGGCCACCGCCTTCTCGGCACAAACCCACCACCCGTCATCCCCGCGAACGCGGGATCCAGGGACTTTCCTGCAGGTCCGGCGACGTGCATGGGTTCCCGCTTTCGCGGGAACCACGGTTTGTCGGACCACCTCAACTGCGGCCGAAGACCAACCGCATGCGGCTCAACCGGCCGACCTCACAGCGCCTGCGCATGCACCCCCGCAATCGCGCGGCCGGACGGGTCGGCGGCCGCGGCGAAGCTCGCATCCCAGGCGATCGCCGCCGGCGAGGAGCACGCGATCGACTTGCCACCGGGCACGGTCTCGGCCGCCGCGGTGGACGGGAAGGCCTGCTCGAACAGCGTGCGGTAGTAGTAGGCCTCCTTGGTCTGCGGCGGATTCACCGGGAAGCGCTTGTCGGCCGCGGCCAGCTCGCGGTCGGTGACCTGGGCCTCGGCGTGCGCCTTGAGGCCGTCGATCCAGCCATAGCCCACGCCGTCGCTGAACTGCTCCTTCTGCCGCCACAGGATCGAATCGGGCAGGTAGCCCGCGAACGCCTCGCGCAGCACCGCCTTCTCGATGCGCTTCTTGCCGTCCGCGCCGACCGTGATCATCTTGTGCGCGGCATCCATGCGCATGGCCACGTCCATGAATTCGCGATCCAGGAACGGCACGCGCGGCTCCACGCCCCAGGCCATCATCGACTTGTTGGCGCGCAGGCAGTCGTAGTTGTACAGCGCGTCCAGCTTGCGGATCAGCTCCTCGTGGAACTCGCGCGCGTTGGGCGCCTTGTGGAAGTACAGATAGCCGCCGAAGATCTCGTCGCTGCCCTCGCCCGACAGCACCATCTTCACCCCCATCGCCTTGATTCGCCGCGCCAGCAGGAACATCGGCGTGGACGCGCGGATGGTGGTGACGTCGTAGGTCTCGATGTGGCGGATCACCTCGGGCAGCGCGTCCAGGCCCTCCTCGAAGGTGTATTCGAAGCCGTGGTGCACCGTGCCCAGCGATTCGGCCGCGACCTTGGCCGCGGCCAGGTCGGGCGAACCGCTCAGGCCGATGGCGAAGGAATGCAGGCGCGGCCACCACGCCTCGGTCCGGTCGCCGTCCTCGATGCGGTGGCGGGCATAGCGCGCGGCCACCGCGGCCACCAGCGAGGAATCCAGGCCGCCGGAGAGCAGCACGCCGTAGGGCACGTCGGTCATCAGCTGGCGATGCACGGCGCGCTCGAACGCCTCGCGCAGCTCGGTCGGCGTGACCTCCACGCCCTCCACCGCAGCGTAGTCGCGCCAGGGGCGCTTGTAGTACTGCTTCAGCTCGCCGGTGGCGCTGTCATACCAGTGGCCCGGCGGGAACTGCGCCACATCGGCGCACTGCTCGGACAGCGACTTCATCTCCGAGGCCACGCGCAGGCGGCCCTGGCTGTCGTGGCCCCAGTACAGCGGGCACACGCCGATGGTGTCGCGGGCGATGATCGCCCGGCCGGCGGCGCGGTCCCACAGCGCGAAGGCGAAGATGCCGTTGAGGCGGTTGAGGAAGGATTCGACGTCGTCCTCGCGGTACAAGGCGTTGATGACCTCGCAGTCCGAGCCGGTCTGGAAGGCGTAGGGCTGCTGGAGCTCGGCCTTGAGTTCGCGGTGGTTGTAGATCTCGCCGTTGACCGCCAGCGCCAGCTCGCCGTCCTCGCTCAGCAGCGGCTGCGAGCCGCCGGCCGGATCGACGATGGCCAGGCGCTCGTGCACCAGGATCGCGCCGTCGTCGACGTAGACGCCGCTCCAGTCCGGGCCGCGATGGCGCTGGCGCTGCGAGCACTCCAGCGCTTGCCGGCGCAGCGCGCCCAGATCATCGCCGGGTTGCAGACCGAAGATGCCGAAGATCGAACACATGGGATAACTCCTGAAGAACGTGACGTGGGGTAAGTGGCGCTGGTAATTGGACCCCGGCCACGGATGGCAGGGCTTTATCGCGGGGGAGCTGCACACGCATAAAAAAACCCGCATCGGCCGATGCGGGTTTTCTGGTTCCTTAGGCGTTCGTCGCTGTTGCTTTGCCTAGTCGCAGACCCGCATCGGTCGCGCACGATTATTCGCGCGCAGATTGCGGTTGTTGTTGTTCGCGACGTTGGCCAGGACGGACGGCATGGGGCGACGTTAACCCGGCTTCCGCGCGCGGCGCAACCCTTTCAACGGCAACGAAACCCCGTCTGACGGGCGCCCGTGGGGGGCCCGATCCGTCGCCCACAACGCCCGGCTCGCCCGGCGGCCAGCCCGGCGCCTGGCTAGTCCTGCGCGTCCAGCAGCCGCTCGACCAGCGCCAGGTACAGCGCAGGCAGCCGTTCCAGGTCGGCCACGCGCACGTGCTCGTCGATCTGATGGATGGTGGCGTTGACCGGACCGACCTCGATGCACTGCGCGCCCAGCGGCGCGATGAAGCGCGCGTCCGAGGTGCCGCCGCCCGTGCTTTCCTCCGGCGCCGCCCCGGCGAACTCACCCAGCACCTCGCGTGCGATCCGACGCAAGCGCCCTTCGGGCGTGTAGAACGGCTCGCCGCTGCGGTGCCACTTCAGCGTGTACTCCAGGCCGTGGCGGTCCAGCAGCGCGGTGATCTCGGCCTCCAGCCCGGGCGCATCCCAGTGCGGGGTGTAGCGCAGGTTGAACTGCACCTGCAGCTCGCCGGGGATCACGTTGCTGGCGCCGGTGCCGGCGTGCAGATTGGAGACCTGCAGGCTGGTCGGCGGGAAGCTCTCGTAGCCATCGTCCCAGTGCCGCGCGGTCAGCTCGGCCAGCGCGGCGGCGGCCTGGTGGATGGGATTGCGCGCCTTGTGCGGATAGGCGACATGGCCCTGCACGCCCTTCACCACCAGCGTGCCGGTCAGGCTGCCGCGACGGCCCACGCGCAGCAGGTCGCCCAGGGTCTCGGTCGAGGACGGCTCGCCGGTGATGCACCAGTCGATGCGCTGCCCACGCTCGGCGAACACCCGGGCGACATGGCGCACGCCGTCGATGGCGTCGCCCTCCTCGTCGCTGGTCACCAGCACGGCCAGCGTGCCGGCATGGTCCGGGTACGCGGCCACGTATTGCTCGGCGGCGACCACGAACGCGGCCACGCTGCCCTTCATGTCGGCGGTGCCCCGGCCGTACAGATTGCCTTCGCGCACCTGCGGGGCGAACGGATCGCTGGTCCAAGCCTCCGGCGGGCCCGGCGGTACCACGTCGGTATGGCCCAGCAGCACCAGCACCGGCGCGCCGCTGCCGTGGGTGGCCCACAGGTTGTCGACCGCACCGAAGCGCAGGTGCTCGCAGGCGAAGCCGGCCGCCTGCAGCCGCGCGGCGATCAGGGCCTGGCAGCCGGCGTCCTCGGGCGTGACCGAGGCGCGCCCGACCAGTTCGCAGGTCAGGTCGAGGACTTCGCTCACTTGCCGATCCCGAAGCGCGCCTTGAAGCCGTTGTCGGAGAAGCCCTGGCTCAGCGTGCCATCGTCGGTGATCACCACCGGCCGCCGGATCAGCTGCGGGTGCTCGCGCAGCAGCAGCTTCCATTCGGCCTCGCTGCCGGGCGACTTGCGGCTGTCCGGCAGCTGCCGCCAGGTGGTCGAGGACTTGTTGACCAGCGCGTCGAAGCCGCCGGCCTTGCCCGCCCATTCCACCAGCGTCTCGGGCGAAGGCTTGTGGTCGCGATAGTCGACGAAGGTGTAGGCCACCCCGAAGCGGTCCAGCCACTTGCTGGCCTTCTTGCAGGTGTCGCAGTTCTTCAGTCCGTAGAGCGTGGTGGTCATGCTGGCGTGTCTCACAAGTCCGTGGGGCTTGCGAGGACGCCGCGTCAGCGCAGCGGATGCGGCGCGACGCCCTCGTTGGTCATCTTCACCGGCAGGATATGGCCCTGGGCATCGAAGACCATGCGGTCGATGGCGACCTGACGATGGTTGCCATCGTGGTCGCCCAGCGGATGACGATGGTAGACGATGTACCAGGTGTCGTCCTGGCCGCGGAAGATGGAATTGTGGCCCGCGCCGGTGCCGATCTTCGGATCCTGCTGCAGGATCTTGCCGATGCGCTTGAACGGCCCCAGCGGCGAATCGCCGATGGCATAGGCCACCGCGTAGTCCGGCCCGGTCCAGCCACCCTCGGACCACAGGAAGTAGTACTTGCCGTCGCGCTTGAACATCAGCGGCCCTTCGACGTACTCCGGCGCCGGGGTGATCTCCTTGAACACCGTGCCGTCGTCCATCGGCCGCACGCCGGTGAAGTCGTCCTTCAGGCGGACGATGTTGGCGTGCTTCCAGCCGCCGTAGATCATGTACCAGGTGCCGTCGTCGTCCTTGAACACGAACTGGTCGATCGGCTGGGCGCCGTTGTGGAACTCACCGATGAGCGGCTTGCCGATCAGGTCGCGGTACGGGCCCGCTGGCGCGTCGGCCACCGCCACGCCGATGCCGCCGACTTCGGCATCGCTTTTGATGTCGTTGGCGGCGAAGAAGAAGTAATAGCGCCCGCGGTTCTCCACCACGGCCGGCGCCCACATCGCCTCGCGCGCCCAGGACACCGCATCCTTCTTCAGCACCCCTGGATGCCGCGTCCAGGTCACCAGGTCGGGCGAGGAAAACGCATCGAAGGAGGTCTGCTGCGCATACGGCAGCGAACTGGTCGGGTAGATCCAGTAGGTCCCGTCGAAGACCGCCGCCTCGGGATCCGCGTACCAGCCCGGGAAGATGGGATTGCCGGCCCGCGCCTTAGCGCCCGGCTCCGCGGCCCAGGCCCCAAACACGCAGGCGACCATCGCCACGCCCAGCGCCGCCACCTTCCAGCCCCGACTCCGCATGCCCCGCTCCCGCCGCGATAGAACAGCCGAGTCTAGGCGCGACTGGATCGATCCAAAACAAGACCAAAGTCAAACGCGCACCGGCGCCCGGACAGGCCTGGCGTTATCCTTCAGCAGCCTCACAGCGAGGCAAAGCCCGGCCGCGCGGGCTCAAAGCAGGCGTTCGGACACCACGCGGAACGCCACGCGCGGCAGCCGAAACGCCAGCCCCTCCTCCAGCCTGACGCCCAGGTCCTGCAGCCGCGGGCACGCCAGCGTGCCGGTCAGCCGCAGCGGTTGCAGCGAAGCCGGATCCACCGGCAGCACGATGCGGGTCCTGGCCCAGCGCCCGTCGCAGGTGCGGGCGATCGCCTCGTCCTGGCAGGTGAGAAACCGCAGCAGCGCCTCGCGCGTGCCGAACGCCGGCTGCCACGGGGCATCGTCCCAGTGATCGGCGGGCCGCCATTGCATCCGCAACGCCGGGGCGCTGCCCTGCCCCGGATCGATCCGTGTGCTGCCGCCGCCATCGGCCTGCAGCGCATGGACGAAGCGGGCGGCCAGGTGCGGCTGCATGGCATCACTCCAGGCGCGCGCACCGGCGACGTAGGCGATGTGGTCCATCGTGTTGCGATCGAACAGCACCACCGGCGTCGCCGCCGGGTCGCCTTCGCGGCGCAGGTACCAGCGCCAGTTGCTCTGCAGCGGCGAGGGCAGCAGCGTGCGCAGCGGTCCGGCCAGCGCGGGCCCGAAATGGCCGTGGCGATAGCTGAGGATGGTGTAAGGCGTGCGCCCCTGATGGACGACATAGGCGTGCCCGGGCGGCGCCGGTGGCGCGGCGCGCACATCGATCCACCAGCTCAGGTAGATCACCTCGCGCACGTCGCTGACCAGCGCCGGCAGCGGCCAGCGGCGCGTCAGCGCACGCCGCCAGCCGGTCCAAGCCGGCGCGTGCAGGAGACGCGGCAGCGCGCGCCCGTACCAGGCGGCGGACGGGTGCCGGTATGCCGCGGCCTGCGCCAGGTCAGGCGCCGCGGCGTTCAGTCCGCCAGTCCGCGCAGCAGGTCGTTGACGCTGGTCTTGGCGCGGGTCTTCTCGTCGACCTGCTTGACGATCACCGCCGCGTACAGCGAGTGCGTGCCGTCCTTGGCCGGCAGCGCACCGGAGACCACCACGCTGCCCGGCGGCACGTAGCCGTAGCTCACCTCGCCGGTGGCGCGGTTGTAGATGCGGGTGGACTGGCTGAGGAACACGCCCATGCCGATCACGCTGTGGTGGCCGACCACCACGCCTTCGACCACCTCGGCACGGGCGCCGATGAAGCAGTGGTCCTCGATGATGGTCGGCGAGGCCTGCAGCGGCTCGAGCACGCCGCCGATGCCGGCGCCGCCGGACAGATGGCAGTGCCTGCCGATCTGCGCGCAGGAGCCCACCGTGGCCCAGGTATCCACCATCGTGCCCTCGCCCACGTAGGCGCCGATGTTGGTGAAGCTGGGCATCAGCACCACGTCCTTGCCGAAGTAGGTGCCGCGCCGCGCCACCGCGCCGGGCACCACGCGCACGCCGCCGGCCTTGAACTGCGCCGCGTCGTAGCCGGCGAAGCGCGCCTCGACCTTGTCCCAGAACGGCGCCGGCTCGGCCTCGATCACGCGCATGTCGTTGACGCGGAAGTACAGCAGCACCGCCTTCTTCAGCCACTCGTTGACCTGCCAGCCGCCCTCGGCCAGCGGCTGCGCCACGCGCAGGGCGCCGGATTCCAGGCCGTCGATGGCCGCGTAGACGGCCGGGCGCACCTGAGCCTGGATCTCGTCGGCGGTGAGTTCGGCGCGGCGCGCGAACGCGTCTTCCAGGGTGGACTTGAGGGTTTCGAGATCGACTGCGGACATGGGGCGTGGGGTTCCTGCAAACAGGGGGAGAAAGGATCAGGCGGCCGCTTCCAGGCAGGCGGCCAGGGCCCGGCGCAGCGATTCGCACTCGTCGCCGGTCAACGGCTGGTCGCCCTCGTCACTGAGCTGGAACAGGTCCTCGGCGCGCTCGCCGAAGGTGGCGATGCGCGCATCGTGCACGCGCAGGTGCTGGCCGCGCAGCACCTGCGCGACCTGGGCCAGCAGGCCAGGCCGGTCGGGCGCGACCAGGTCCAGCACGGTGTAGCGGCCATCGCGCGTGGCGCCGAACTCCAGGCGCGGCGGGAAGCGGAAATGGCGCAGCTGCCGCGGCACGGTGCGCCGGGCCGCGCGCACCTGGTCCAACGGGCCGGCCAGGGCGCCGCGCAGCGCGTCGGCCAGGTGTTCCGGATCGTCGCTGGCGTAGGTATCGGCCGGCAGCACTTCGAAGGTGTCGAACACCGTGCCGTGCGGCCCGACCAGCACGCGCGCCTGGTGGATGGCGAAGCCCTGCTTGTCCAGCGTGACCAGGATCGCGGCGAACAGGCCGTCGCGATCGGGCGAGTGGACGAACACCTCCATCGCCCGCGCGTTGTCGTCGATCAGGCGCACCTGTACCAGCGTCTGGCCGTGGCGCACGTCCACCAGCGCCGCCGCCTGCCAGGCCAGCTGCTCGGGGCGGAAGCGCATGAAGCTCTCATCGGGCATCTCGGCGAACTGGCGCGCGATGGTGTCGGCGTCGAAGCCCTGGGCCAGCAGCAGCGCGCGCGTGGCCTCGCGCCCCTCGTCCACGCGCTGGCTGACGGCCATCGGCTGTTCCAGGCCCTCGCGCAGGACGCGGCGCGTGGCGAAGTACAGGTCGGCCAGCAGCCGGTCCTTCCACGCGTTCCACAGCTTGGGGCTGGTGCCGGCGATGTCGGCGCAGGTCAGCAGGTACAGGTAGTCCAGGTGCTCGCGGTCGCCCACCAGCGTGGCGAAGCGGTGGATCACCTCCGGATCGGCGATGTCCTGCTTCTGCGCGGTCACCGACATGCGCAGGTGCTGCTCGACCAGCCAGGCCACCAGCGCGGTGTCGGCGGCGCTGAGTCCGTGCGCCTGGCAGAACGCGAGCGCGTCGGTCGAGCCCAGCTCGGAATGATCACCGCCGCGGCCCTTGGCGATGTCGTGGAACAGCCCCGCCAGCAGCAGCAGCTCGGGCTTGCGCAGGCGCGGCCAGACCTCGTGGGCGATGGAGAAACGCTCGTCGGCGCGGCCATTGGCGAACGCGGCCAGGTTGCGCAGCACCATCAGCGTGTGCTGATCGACCGTATACACATGGAACAGGTCGAACTGCATGCGCCCGGACACCTGGGCGAAGGCCGGCAGCCACTGCCCCAGCACGCCCAGCCGGGCCATGCGCGCCAGCGTGTCGACCGCGCGCGGGCCGCGCATCAACGCCATGAACCGCGCGCGCTGCTCGGCGCTGGCCTGCCCGTAGGGCGGCAACGTGGGCAGCGCCTTGGCCAGCGCGCGGGCGGTCTGCGAATGCAGGCCACGGATCTGCGGCTGCGCGGCCCAGGCCGCGAACAGCGCGAAGACCGCGCCGACATCGGCCGGCCAGTGCGGATCGCGCGCGGCCAGGTAATTGCGGTGCAGCTCGAAGTCCGCGTCCAGCACCTGCGGCGTGCCCTCGCCTTCGAACTGTTCCTCGAAGCGCTGCAGCAGGCGATCGCCGATCCGCCGCACGATCGCCGCGCTGCGGTAGAAGGCCTGCATCATCTGCTCCACGCCCAGGCTGCCGGGCGCGTCCTGGTAGCCCAGGCGCGTGGCCAGCGTCTTCTGGTAGTCGAAGCGCAGGCGCTCCTCGGGCCGGCCGGCGACCAAGTGCAGCCCATAGCGCAGCCGGCCCAGGACGCGGCGCTCGCGCGCCAGGGCGGCGGCCTCGTCGGGGCCCAGCTGGTCCATGCCGACCAGCGCTTCCAGGTCGCGCACGCCGAAGGTGCGCAGCGCCATCCAGCCCAGCGTGTGCAGATCGCGCAGGCCGCCCGGGCCGTCCTTGATGTCCGGCTCCAGGTTGTCCGAGGTGTCGCCGAAGCGCGCATGGCGCCGCGCCATCTCCTCGCGCTTGACCTCGAAGAACTCGCGCGGCGGCCACACCTGCCGCGGCGAGACCGCCTCGGCCAGGGCCTTGCGCGCGACCTCGTCGGCGAGCAGCGGGCGCGCCTCGATCAGCGCGGTGGCCACGGTCTGGTCCTGCGCCGCCTCGCTGCACTGCGCCGGCGATCGCACCGCGTGGCTGAGCTTCAGCCCGGTGTCCCAGACCAGCGCCAGGCAGCGGGCGAGCGCGTCGTGGTGCTGCTGCTGGGCCTCCGGTTCGCCCAGGATCAGGACGTCCACATCCGACTGCGGGAACAGTTCGCCGCGTCCGTAGCCGCCGACCGCGAACAGCGACAGCCCGCTGTCGGCCGGCAGGCAGCGCCGCCAGGCCTCGCGCAGCAGGTGGTCGACCGCGCGCGCGCGCAGCGCCAGCACATGATCGATGCGGTCAAGATCCTCGTAGCGGCGCGCCAGCTTCTCGTCGGTGGCCGCCAGCGCGGCACGCGCCTGCTGCGACCAGGCGCCGTCGCCGGATGGATCGGCCGGCGCCGACGCGCGCACGCCCCCGCTGGCGACCGGCGGCGCGGTCACAGGTCGTTGTCGTCGCCCGGCAGGCGGGTGAGGATCTCCACGCCGTCCTCCGTCACCGCCACGGTGTGCTCCCACTGCGCCGAGAGCTTGCGGTCCTTGGTCACCACGGTCCAGCCATCCGGCAGGGTCTTGGTGTAGCGCGTGCCCTCGTTGATCATCGGCTCGATGGTGAAGGTCATGCCGGGCTTGAGCACCACGCCATCGCCGGGGCGACCGTAGTGCAGCACCTGCGGCTCGTCGTGGTAGACCTGCCCGATGCCATGGCCGCAGTACTCGCGCACCACGCTGAAGCGCTCGGCTTCGGCGTACTGCTGGATGGCGTGGCCCACATCGCCCAGCGTCGCGCCCGGCTTGACCGCGCGGATGCCGCGGAACATCGCCTCGCGGGTGGTCTCGACCAGGCGCCTGGCCATCACCGACGGGGTGCCGACGTAGTACATGCGGCTGGTGTCGCCGTGCCAGCCATCCTTGATGACGGTTACGTCGATGTTGACGATGTCGCCGTCCTTGAGGACCTTGCCCTCGCTGGGAATGCCGTGGCAGATCACGTTGTTGACCGAGGTGCACACCGTGGCCGGGAAGCCGCGATAGCCGACATTGGCCGGGATCGCGCCCTGCACGTGGACGATGTGATCGTGGCAGATGCGGTCCAGTTCGGCGGTGGTCACGCCCGGCTTCACGTGCGGGGTGACCACCTGCAGCACTTCGGCGGCCAGGCGGCCGGCCACGCGCATCTTCTCCAGGTCGGCGGCGGATTTCAGTTGGATGCTCATGTCGCCATTATCGCCGATTGCGCCCCCATCTGAACGGCCAGGTCACGTACTGCGGGGATGCGGCGCCCTGCCGCGGTGAGGCGAAGCCCTCGTCCACCCGGCGCTCAAGCACCCGCGGCCGTGCGTGCCCGGGTCGAGGGATGCGCTGCCGCCAGGCGCGCGCGCCCGTTAGCAGCGGGCCACAATCGGAAATTACCATGACGCAAGTCTCAGATTTGCATGAATATTTCCTTGTATCCAGCGCGGGGCAGCACTGTTCTTAAGTCAATTCTTCAACCCTGAGCCGGCGACGGTGCCGGTGATTGAGGTCCCAAGGACCGGGAGAGACGCCATGCGCCATCTGCTTTCCAATGCCCTCGCTGTCGCTCTGCTGGCCGCCTGCGGCATCGCCCACGCGGCCGACACCACGACGTTCAACGTCAAGCTGGTGGTGACCAAGTCCTGCACCATCACCGCCGCCGCCGCGACCGACGTGGACTTCGGCACCCAGGCCTCCACGGTGGCCGCCAACGTGGACAACACCGGCAGCCTGACCGTCCGCTGCACCCCGCTGACCCCGTACGCCATCGCGCTCAACGCCGGCTCCAACGCCGCCACGGCCGGGGATGTGACCACGCGCCGGATGAAGCACACCGACGCCACCGTCACCACCAACAACTACGTGGGCTACCAGCTCTACTCCGACCTGACCCGCACTACCGTGTGGGGCGCCACGACCGGCACCAACACGCTGGCCGGCACCGGCCTGGGCATCAACCAGGTGTATCCGGTCTACGGCCGGATCAACAACCTGGCGGCCAACAACCCCGCCACCGGTTCGTATCAGGACACCGTGACCGCCACGATCATCTACTGAAGGAGCGATATGGGGAAACCCCAGGATGCGCGTGCAACACATCGGATAGGGCTAATCAGATGGACCTGGATAGCGTTGATCATCACGCTGGGCAACACGGCCTTTGCCACGAGTCTGCAGGTTTCTCCCACCTCGATCACCCTGACCCCGGCACGCAATGCCGATGCGCTGTGGCTGAGCAACACCGGGGCCGAGCCGGTCCATGTCCAGCTGCGCGTGTTCCGCTGGACCCAGTCCGGCGGCGCTGAGTCGCTGGAGTCCACCCAGGAGGTGATCGCCAGCCCGCCGATGCAGACCATCGCCCCGGGCGCACGACAGCTGGTCCGGCTGATCCGCCCGGACCGCTCGCCCGTCGCCGGTCAGGCGAGCTACCGCGTGCTCGTCGACGAGTTGCCCAGCGGCAATGCGCGGCAGGGGCTGCAGCTGGTGCTGCGCTACTCGGTGCCGGTGTTCGTGCAGCCGAGCGATGCGGCGCCGAAGCCGACCCTGGCCGCCACCCTGGTCACCGCCGCCGATGGCGCCAGCGCGCTGGAGGTGCGCAACACCGGCACCGGCCACGCGCAGCTGGCCGACCTGGTCATGGCCCGGGAGACCGGGCCGGACACCGTGCTGCTGCCGGGCCTGGTGGGCTACGTGCTGCCGGGTCAGGCGATGCGCTGGACGCTCCCCGGCGCGGCCAGCCGCTACGCCGGCGCGCATTTCAAAGCCAGGATCAACGGTGAAGCAGAGAAGCGCCCGCTGCCGCTCGCGCCGCCCTCCCGCTGAACGCTGGTGTCCCGCGCTGGCGCGGGCAGCGCTGCTGACCGCCCTGATCGCCCCGCCGGTCGCGGCCTTCGACCTTGCTTCACCGCCCGCTGCACCGATGGCCGATCCGCGCTACGACCAGGTCCTGTACCTGCAGGTGAGCCTCAACCAGAGCGACACCGGCCAGATCGAGCGCTTCGAGCTGCGCCGCGGGCGCCTGCATGGGTCCGTGCAGACCCTGCGCACGATCGGCTTCCGACTGGACGGCCGCGCCCCCGAGGAGATGCTCGACCTGGACGCGCTGCCCGACGTCGCGGTGCGCTACGAGCCCGACGTCCAACGCCTGTTCTTCGACGCGCCGCTGTCCGCGCTGAAGCTGGACACCACCGTGCTCGCGCCCGAGCAGGAAGCCGCCCCGCAGGCCTCCTCCTCGCCGGGGGCGCTGCTCAACTACGACCTGTATGCCAATCGCACTGCCGACCAGACCAATCTGGCCGCCACCGTCGAACTGCGCGCCTTCGGCGTCGGCGAGGGCGTGCTCAGCACCACCTCCGTCATGCGCCTCTACGAGGGCCAGGGCACCCACGGCTGGCGGATCGAGCCGACACGCCTGGACACCCACTGGCAGCTGGACCTGCCGGACCGGGCATTGACCCTGCGGCTGGGAGACTTCTACAGCGACGCCCTGGACTGGACGCGCTCCATCCGCATGGCCGGCGTCCAGCTCGGGCGCAACTACGGCCTGCAGCCGTATCGCGTGACCACGCCCTTGCCGGCCTTCCTCGGCGACGCCGCGGTGCCCTCGCAGGTGGAGCTGTATGTCGATGGCCTGCGCCAGTACAGCGGCCAGGTCGCCGCCGGGCCGTTCCAGCTCTCCACCCTGCCCGGCATCAACGGCAGCGGCAGCGCGCAGGTAGTGGTCACCGATGCCTTCGGCCAGGTGCGCACGCTGGATTTCTCCTTCTACGGCACCCAGGAACTGCTGGCCAAGGGCCTGTCCGAAGGCGGCGTGGGGGTGGGCGTGCTGCGCGAGGACTATGGCCTGCGCTCGTTCCGCTACGGCAACACGCTGGTGGGCACCGGGACATTCCGCTACGGCGTCAGCGATGGCTTCACCGTGGAGGGCCACGCCGAGCACGGCGGCAACGTCAGCAACGCCGGCGCGGGCGGACTGTGGCAGCTGGGCGGCGCCGGAGTGCTCTCGGCCTCCTACGCGCGCAGCCGCCGGGGCGATGAGGAAGGCAGCCAGACCGCCATCGAGCACACCTGGAACAACCGCACCTTCAACCTGGCCATCGGCACCCAGCGCACGCATGGCCGGTATCGCGATATCGGCAGCCTGCAGGGCAGCATCCCGGTCAGCGCCAGCGACCACGCGATCTTCGGCGTCTCCCTGCCCCGCTTCGGTTCGCTCAGCGCCAGCTACGTGCGGCTGCGCAACGAAGACCAACCCAGCCTGCGCTACGCAGGCCTGTTCTGGTCGCAGACCTTCGGCGATGACTGGTCGGCCAACCTGTCGGTCAACCAGAACCTGGACGACGCCTCCGACCGCAGCCTCTACCTGTCGGCCTCGCTGGCGCTGGACGGGCTGCGCCGGGCCTCGGTCTCGACCCAGCGCAACGGCAACCTCAACACGCACGTGGTCGAGGCGTCCAAGGCCGTGCCCGGCGATGGCGGCCCCAACGGGCTGGGCTGGCGCGTGCAGGCGCGCAGCGGGACCGGCGGCACCGGCGGTCTGGCCGAGCTGGGCTGGCAGAACGACGTCGGCCGCTACGGCCTGGGCGCGGCCAGCCAGGGCGGCACCACTTACGGCTATGCCAGCGCCAGTGGCAGCCTGGCCTGGCTGGGCGGCGGCGTGCTGGCCGCGCGTTCGGTCGACAACGCCTTCGGCGTGGTCTCCACGGGGCGGCCGAACATCCCGGTACGGCTGGAGAACCGCCTGATCGGCCAGACCAACGACGACGGCCTGCTGCTGGTCACCCCGCTGCAACCCTGGCAGCGCAACCGGGTATCGATCGACACCCTCGACCTGCCCGCCGACCTGCGCGTGGACGAGGTGGAACGCGTGGTCACCCCGCGCGCGGGCGCCGGCCTGAAGGTGCCCTTCGCCATCGCCAAGGTCCGCGCCGCCACGCTGGTCCTGCACGATCCGGCCGGCAGGCCGCTCGCGGTGGGCACGACGGTGACACCGGCCGGCGCAGAGGAGCCGGTCGCCATCGTCGGTCATGACGGCGAGACCTACCTGGACAACCTGCAGCTCAAGAACCGTCTGCGGCTCGATACCGAATCGGGCGCCTGCGTGGTGAGTTTCGATTATCCAGACGACGGCGCGCCTGCCCGGATCCCACGCATCGGTCCGCTGACCTGCGCCCCGGAGACCCGCCAATGAGCCGATGTCTGCCGTGCTGCCTGCTGCTGGCCCTGCTGGCGCTCTGGGCGTGGTCGCCGCGCGCACGCGCGGCGACCGTGTGTACCGCCACGACGCCGACGGTGCTGGCGTTCGGCAACGCCGCGACCACGCAGCCCACCGATACCGCCACCTCGTTCGTCGTCACCTGCAACACCGCCGCGCTGGCTGTGCTGAGCAACACCAAGGTGCGGCTGTGCGTGGGCCTGGGCCCGGGCAGCGTCGACACCTCGCTGTCCCCGCGCCGGCTGCGCAACGCCGACGGCGACACGCTCAACTACCAGCTCTATCTGGATCCGGCCCGAAGCCAGATCTGGGGCGCGCTGGGCAATGCGGTCAACACGGTGCTGGTGCTGGACTTCGACTACGCGGTTCCGGTCCTGGTCGGCGGCTCGCAGGCGCAGACCGTGACCATCTACGGTCGCATTCCGGCCAACCAGGCGCTGGCGGCCGGCAGCTATGGCAGCACCTTCGCCGGCGCCAGCACGGTGCTCACCTATGCGGCCAACACGCCCCTGCTGGGCGCGGCGGCGAGCTATCCCGCCGCCTGCAACATCGGCGGCGCGACGACGACCAACGACGCCTTCCCGTTCGTCGTGTCCGCCAACGTGCCGGGGCAGTGCTACGCCTACAGCGCCAGCGATCTGGACTTCGGCAGCGTCTCGGGCTTCATCGCCGGCAACATCGACCAGACCTCCGCCATCGGCCTGACCTGCACGCGGCGCACGGCCTGGCAGCTGGGACTGGACAATGGCGGCAACGCCCTGCTCGGCCAGCGGCGCATGCGCCTGGGCACGACCGCCCAGTACGTCGCCTACGACCTGTACCTCGATCCCGCGCGCAGCCAGCGCTGGGGCAACAGCCTGAACAGCGACACCCTGCAGGGCACCGGGACGGGCGCCGCCCAGACCACCACCGTCTACGGCCGGGTACCGTCCGGGCAGACCGCGGCCGCCGGAAGCTACAGCGACACCATCACCGTGACCATCACCTACTGACGCGCAGGGTCAGACCTGAGCCGCGGCCGGGAACGCCCCCGATCCGTCCGAGCCGCGCGCGCACGGCCGCGAGGCCCGCCACGTGGCCATTTCACAGGCGGCGCTGGAG
Source organism: Pseudoxanthomonas sp. X-1 (assembly GCF_020042665.1). Lineage (NCBI taxonomy): Bacteria > Pseudomonadati > Pseudomonadota > Gammaproteobacteria > Lysobacterales > Lysobacteraceae > Pseudoxanthomonas > Pseudoxanthomonas sp. X-1. Next base: position 1,854,855 of record NZ_CP083376.1, on the reverse strand, counting down.
TTGGCATGCGCCCTGCATGGCTCCGGCGGACAGGGCAACCCGCCCCGTCCACCTTCCGCCGGAACATTCCCCCATGCGCCTGTCCTCCTCCCGCCGTCTGCTGCTGCTCGTCATCCTGATCACCGCCTGCCCGCTGCTCGCCTGACCCGCGATGGCGCGGTTTGCGCCACGCCGCCCACGCCGGCTATAATCCTCCGGCTCTGCGAGGCCCCTGGCCCTGCGGACACCGCCCACGCCGGGCGTCACCGGCGAATACACACCTGCTGCCACAGCCCGTGCCGGGGTGCCTTCGTTGAAGGTTCGGCCACGGACGCCGCAGGGAGGCCCAACCCCGGAACCATCAGTGCCGCATCCCAAGCGCGCGGCCGGTTCCATTGCCTTGGAGTTTTTCACGATGTCCCAGATCACCATGCGCCAGATGCTGGAAGCCGGCGTGCACTTCGGTCACCAGACCCGCTACTGGAACCCGAAGATGGCCCCGTACATTTTCGGCGCCCGCGGCAAGATCCACATCATCAACCTGGAAAAGACCCTGCCGCTGTTCGTCGACGCGATGAACTTCATCAGCGCCATCGCCCAGAAGCGCGGCACCATCCTGTTCGTCGGCACCAAGCGTTCGGCCCGCGAAGCCATCAAGGAAGAGGCCGAGCGTTGCGGCATGCCGTACATGACCCAGCGCTGGCTGGGAGGCTCGCTGACCAACTTCGCCACCGTGAAGAAGTCGGTCGCCCGCCTGAAGGAACTGGAAGCGGCCGAGACCGACGGCACCTTCGAGAAGCTGGTCAAGCACGAAGTGCTGGGCCTGCGCCGCGAGCGCGACAAGCTGCAGGCTTCGCTGGGCGGCATCAAGGAGATGAACCGTCTGCCCGACGCCCTGTTCGTCATCGACATCGGCCATGAGGACATCGCCATCAAGGAAGCCAAGAAGCTCGGCATCCCGGTGGTCGCCGTGGTCGACTCGAACTACGACCCGGCCCTGGTCGACTACGCCATCCCGGGCAACGACGACGCCATCCGCGCCGTGCAGCTGTACGCCCGCGCCGCCGCCGACGCCGTGCTGGAAGGCAAGGCCGCTTCCCCGAACTCGGCCACCGTGCGCGAGGAAGAGTTCAGCGAAGGCAACGCCGCCGAGGCCAAGCCGGCCCGTCGTGGCCGCAAGAGCGACGAAGCCGCCGCCTAAGGCGTCACGGCCGTGCAACGCCGGCGCGCCACTGTGCGCCGGCTCAGGGCGGCGGAGCCAAGGCTCCGCCGCTGTCGCTTCAAGGATCGGCGCCTGCGCCGTCCACCCCATTCCCAACTGAGGTCATCACCGTGGAAATCACTGCTTCCCTGGTCAAGGAACTGCGCGAGCGCACCGGCGCCGGCATGATGGAGTGCAAGAAGGCGCTCACCGAGAACGAAGGCAACATCGACACCGCCGCCGAGTGGCTGCGCAAGTCCGGCCTGGCCAAGGCCGACAAGAAGGCCGACCGCGTCACCGCCGAAGGCCGCATCGCCGCGGCGCAGGACGGCGGCAAGGCCGTGCTGGTGGAGATCAACTCCGAGACCGACTTCGTCGCCAAGGACAGCAACTTCGTCGCCTTCACTGACGCCGTCGCCCAGGCCGCCCTGGCCTCCGGCGCCGCCGACGTGGATGCGCTGAAGTCGGCCAAGCTGCCGTCCGGCGAGACCGTCGAGGAAGCCCGCGCCGCCGCCATCGCCAAGCTCGGCGAGAACATGCAGATCCGTCGCTTGGTCGCCGTCGACAGCGCCAACAACGTGGCCGCCTACGTCCACGGCGGCAAGATCGGCGTGCTGGTCGAGGTCAAGGGCGGCGACGCCGACCTGGCCCGTGGCCTGGCCATGCACGTGGCCGCGATGAACCCGCCGTACAACAAGGCCGCTGACGTGCCGGCCGACTTCGTCGCCAAGGAAAAGGAAATCGAACTGGCCAAGATGTCCGAGAAGGACAAGTCCAAGCCGGCCGAGATCCTGGAAAAGATCATCAGCGGCAAGATCAACAAGATCGTCAGCGAAGTGACCCTGTACGGCCAGCCCTACGTGCTGGACACCAACCAGACCGTCGAGCAGGTCCTCAAGGCCGCCGGCGCCGAGGTGGTCGGCTTCAAGCGTCTGGCCGTGGGCGAAGGCATCGAGAAGGTGGTGGAAGACTACGCCGCCGAAGTGATGAAGCAGGCCGGCCTGGCCTGATCGCCACGCGCTCCCAAGCAACACACGAAAGGCCGCGGATACCGCGGCCTTTCGCTTTCCAGCGCCCATGGGAGCCGCCCTGGCGGCGATGGAGGCGTTCCCGGTAAAGCCTCATGGCCGCCATGGCGGCTCCCACCAAGCAGGCTCCCACAGCCAAGCGCTCGACAGGCGGAACGCCTACTGTGCAAGCACTGCCTGCGCTGCGCTCCGGCCGAGGCGAAGACTCAGCCGAATGCCGCTTCCAGGGCGTCGGCGAGGCGTTCGACGGCGACGACTTCCATGCCCTTGATCGCCGTGGCCTTGGGGGCGTTGCCCTTGGGCACGATGGCGCGCCTGAAGCCGTGGGTGGCGGCCTCGCGCAGGCGGTCCTCGCCGTTGGGCACCGGGCGGATCTCGCCGGACAGGCCGACCTCGCCGAAGGCGATGGTCTTCTCGGCCAGCGGCGTGTCGCGCAGGGACGACAGCACCGCCAGCAGCGCCGGCAGGTCGGCCGCGGTCTCCTGCACGCGGATGCCGCCGACCACGTTGATGAAGACGTCCTGGTCGCCGACCACCACTCCGCCATGGCGATGCAGTACCGCCAGCAGCATCGCCAGGCGGTTGCCTTCCAGGCCCACGGCGACGCGGCGCGGATTGGACAGCGGCGAGGCATCGACCAGAGCCTGCACTTCCACCAGCAGCGGACGCGTGCCCTCGCGGGTGACCATCACGCAGCTGCCGGGCTGCCGGGTACTGCCGCCGGACAGGAAGATCGCGGACGGATTGGGCACTTCCTTCAGGCCCTTGTCGCCCATGGCGAACACGCCCAGCTCGTTGACCGCGCCGAAGCGGTTCTTGAACGCGCGCAGCACGCGGAAGCGGCTGCCCGACTCGCCCTCGAAGTACAGCACCGCATCGACCATGTGCTCGAGCACGCGCGGGCCGGCGATGCCGCCTTCCTTGGTGACGTGGCCCACCAGGAACACCGCCGTGCCGGTCTCCTTGGCGTAGCGGACCAGGCGCGCGGCGCTCTCGCGCACCTGGCTGACCGAACCGGGCGCGGCGGTCAGCGACTCGGTCCACAGCGTCTGCACCGAGTCGGCCACGATCAGCTTCGGGCGCGCGGTGGAGGCGTGCTGGAGGATGGATTCGATCCCGGTTTCGGCCAGCGCGTGCAGACCGTCCAGCGGCAGGTCCAGGCGCAGGGCGCGGCCGGCGACCTGGGCCAGCGATTCCTCGCCGGTGACATACAGCACCGGCAGGGTGGCGGCCATGCGCGCCAGGGCCTGCAGCAGCAGCGTCGACTTGCCGATGCCCGGATCGCCGCCGACCAGCACCACCGCGCCTTCGACCAGGCCGCCGCCCAGCACGCGGTCGAACTCGCCGATGCCGGTGGACACGCGCACCTCCTCGCTGCTGCGCACGTCCTTGAGCGCGGTGATCTTCGGCGCCTCGGTCTTGCCGGCCCAGCCGGTGCGGCGCGCGGCGGCCGGCGCGGCAGTGGCGGCCGGCTCCAGCACGATCTGGCTCAGGGTGTTCCAGGCATGGCATTCGGTGCACTGGCCTTGCCACTTGCTGTATTCGGCGCCGCATTCGCCGCAGACGTAGGCGGTGCGGGCCTTGGGGGCGGCCTTGGCCATGAAGCGTTCCTGGAGAAAACCGGGTGCCACTGTAGCGGGGCGGCGTCTCGCGCGGCGAGACCGACGCGGGCCGGATGGGGGAACTTCCATGTCGTCTGCCCCGTGCGCCGACGACCGGACCTGGATGCTGGATACGGGCATCGGTCATCCGCCGATGCCTCCCGGGATTGCTTGCGCCAAGGTGGCCCGCTGCCATCGAACACGGCACTCGACCGTCACGACGAACATGCGCGAACGGAAGATCGAGGCACGCTGCTTCATGTGTCCCTTCCGCTGCGTCCAGCAGGGCCGCTCAAGCGCGTCGCCGCGCCGTGGCCTGCGTGGCACCATCGTCCGATGGCCTCACCGACCGATCTGCTCGCCGCCCTGCCCGCCTCCGAGCCGGCGACGTCGCTGTGCGTGGCGCTGAGCGGCGGGCTGGATTCCACCGCCCTGCTGCACGCACTGGCCGCGGCCTGGCCCGGCCGCGTGCGCGCCGTGCACGTGCACCACGGCCTGCAGGCCGACGCCGACGCCTGGGAAGCGCACTGCGTGGCGCTGTGCGCGCGGCTGCGGCTGCCGCTGCAGGTCGAACGCGTCATCGTCGAGCGCGCCGGTGATGGACTGGAAGCCGCCGCGCGCCGCGCACGCCACGCCGCCTTCGCCCGCGTCCTGCGCCCGGGCGAGCTGCTCGTCGCCGCCCATCACCGCGACGACCAGGCCGAGACTTTCCTGCTGCGGGCCCTGCGCGCCTCGGGTCCCGAAGGCCTGGCGGCGATGCGGCCGCTGCGCCCGTTCGCGCAGGGGCAGCTGTGGCGGCCGTGGCTCGACCTGCCGCGCTGCGCGATCCTGGCCTACGCGCAGGCCCACGGCCTGCACTGGATCGAGGACCCCAGCAACGCCGACGCCGCGCTGGACCGCAACTTCCTGCGCCATCGCGTGCTGCCCCTGCTGCGCGAGCGCTGGCCGCACGCCGACGCCGCGCTGGCGCGCAGTGCCGCGCTGAGCGCGCAGGCCGACGCGCTGCTGCAGCAGCTGGACCAGGAGGCGCTGGACCGCGTGCGCACCGATGACACGCACCTGCTGTCGGTGCCCGCACTGCGCGCGCTGACGCCCGATGCGCGGGCGCGCGCCGTGCGTCGCTGGATCGCCTCGCTGGGCCTGCCGCCGCTGCCGGCGCAGGGCATCGCCCAGCTGGAGACCAGCCTGCTGGGCGCCGGGGGCGACGCGCAGGCGCGTTTCGACTGGGGCGATGCGCGCCTGCAGCGCTGGCGCGACCTGCTGCACGCCGGCCGCGTGCCGGTGCCGCTGCCACGCGGCTGGCGGGTGCTCTGGCGCGGCGATGCGCCGCTGGCGCTGCCCGGCGGCGGCGAGCTTGGGCTGCACGGCGCGGTGTTCGACGCCCCGGTGCAGGTCGGCGCGCGCCAGGGCGGCGAGCGCATCGAGCTGGCCGGGCGGACGCACTCGCATGCGCTCAAGCACGTGCTGCAGGAGGCAGGCATCCCGCCGTGGCAGCGTGCGCAGCTGCCGCTGCTGCGCGATGGCGAAGGCCGCGTGCTGGCGATGGGTGAGCGCATCCTCTCCGGCGCGTTCCAGGCCTGGCTGGACGCGCGCGATGCGCGGCTGCGCTGGACGCCGCCGGACGGCGTTTGATTGACCCTTCGCGACGCGGCCCGCACACTTTGCCCATGGCCAAGAAACCGACCGCCGACGCCTCGCCCGTGGCGCATTTCGAGCAATCGCTGGACGAGCTGGAACAGCTGGTCGCGCGCATGGAACAGGGCGACCTGAGCCTGGAAGAGTCGCTGGCCGCCTACGAGCGCGGCGTCGGCCTGTACCGCAGCTGCCGCACGGCGCTGGAGCAGGCCGAGCTGCGCGTGCGCCTGCTCACCGATCCGGACCGCCCCGAGACTGCCGAGCCCTTCGCGCCCCTGCCCGATGGGCAGTGAGCCCGCATTCGCGCGCTGGGCACGGCGCGTCGAACTGACGCTGGAAGCGGCGCTGCCCGCTCCTGACCTCGCGCCCCAGCGCCTGCATGCGGCGATGCGCCACGCCGTGCTCGGCGGCGGCAAGCGCATGCGCCCGCTGCTGGTCTACGCGGCCGGCACGCTGACCGGCGCCGATGAAGCCGCGCTCGATGCGCCGGCCGCGGCAGTGGAACTGATCCACGCCTATTCGCTTGTGCACGACGACCTGCCGGCGATGGACGACGACGCGATGCGCCGCGGCCGACCGACCGTGCACGTGGCCTTCGACGAAGCCACCGCGATCCTGGCCGGCGATGCGCTGCAGACGCGCGCCTTCGAAGTGCTCGCCGACAGCGACGCCGATCCGGCCTTGCGCGTGGCCTGGCTGCGCGCGCTGGCCACCGCCAGCGGCGCGGCCGGCATGTGCGGCGGCCAGGCGCTGGACATCGACGCCACCGGCCAGCAGCAGTCGCTGTCCGCGCTGCAGCACATGCACGCGCTCAAGACCGGCGCGCTGATCCGCGCCAGCGTGCGGCTGGGCGCGCTGGCCGGCGGCGCGGACGCGGACACGCTGCAGCGCCTGGACCGCTTCGCCGACGCGCTCGGCCTGGCCTTCCAGGTGCGCGACGACATCCTCGATGTCGAAGCCAGCTCCGAGACCCTCGGCAAGACCGCCGGCAAGGACGCCGCCCAAGACAAGTCCACCTACCCCGCCCTGCTCGGCATGGACGGCGCCAAGGCCCGGCTCGACGAACTGGCCGTGCAGATGCGCGACCTGCTTGCCCCCTTCGGCGAACGCGCCAACGCGCTGGCCGCGCTGGGCGAGCTGACCGTGCGGCGCGGGCATTGAGTCTTTAAGCCGGCCTCCTTGAGGACACGCCACCGTCCGTCCCCACGCGGGCCAGACGGGTGTCGTCAGGCCAGCAATCCCTCCATCCCCCGCACACTGCCACTGCCGGGGAACACCACGGTCTCCAGCTTGCCCTGGTCCACGCGCAGGTGACCGGCCAGCACGGCCTTGAACAGGGCGCGCATGTCGGTGGTGACGCGCAGGTCGCGGCCTTCGTTCAGAGCGCCTTGGGACAGGCCGGGCCAGTCGCCGGCAATGCGGCCGCCGCGCACGGCGCCGCCGGCCAGCAGGGCCAGGCCGCCGGTGCCATGATCGGTGCCGCCGGTGCCGTTGACCTTGGCGGTGCGGCCGAACTCGGTCACCACCACCACGACGGTCCTGGCCCAGATGTCCTGTGCGCCGTCGTGGAAGGCGCGCAATCCGTTGTCCAGTTCGGTCAGCTTGTTCTTCAGGATCGCCGCCTCGGCGGCGTGGGTGTCCCAGCCGGAATCCTCGACGAAGCCGATGCGCGGCCCGGTGGGCTGGGACATGAAGCGCGCCGCCGCGGCCGTGGCCGCCGCCATGCGCCCCTTGCCGCCGCCTTCGCCACCGCCTTCGCCACCGCCCTCGCCAGCGCCCTGCGTCGCCACAGCGCGCTGGAAGCTGCTTGCCAGCGCGGGATCGCGCGCGTACAGGTCCTGCAGCCGCTGCAGCAGGATGGGATTGACCTCCTCGGGCAGCGGCGGCGACCAGGTGGACGCATCGCCGGGGCCGCGCATGATCAGCGGCATCACACTGGTGATCGAAAGCGCCTCGGTGCCGGCCATCGCGCCGGCGCAGCGGTTGAGCCAGCCGGTGCTGGCGCCGCTGGGGCGGGCGCTGCCGTTCTCCAGGCAGTCCTGCGCCTCGAAGTGCGAGCGCTGCTGGTAAGGCGGTGCGATCGCCACCACCGGCAGCAGCTGCCGCTGCCCGTAGAGCTGGTACGCGAAGGCCAGCGAAGGATGCAGACCGAACTGGCCATCCAGCTTCAGCGTATCGCCCGGCGTCATGTCCCGGCGCAGGCTGCGGTAACTGGGGTCGTCGCTGGGCACCAGCGCATGCAGGCCGTCCAGCCCGCCGCGCAGCAGCACCACCAGCAGACGCGTGTCATCGACACGCTGCGCGGCCAGGCCCATGGACGGCCACAGCGTCAGCGTGGTCATCGCGCCAGCGGCGCCAAGGAAGGCGCGTCGGGTGAGTTTCATGCGTGGCCTCTCAGCAGGATCGTGGTGCTTGGGGTTGATGACATGTCCGACCTCGACGTCCATGGATTCCCGCCTGCGCGGGAATGACGATCGGACCTTTCGCGGAAGACAGTTCAGGCCTACACACCGAAGGGCGAGATCAGCCCTAGGCCCGCCACTGGAAAGCAGGGCTGGCGAACAGCAGCGCCAGACCGTCGCGCGGCGACTCGGCGCGCCGGAGCATGGTCGCGGTGTCGCCATCGAGCGTGTCGGCGAAGACGATCTGCGCGGTGCGCAGTGGATCGAGCCGTTCCTCGGGCACGGCCTCGGCCAGCGCCTGCGCACTCTGCACGCGCTTCCAAAGCGCGTCCGGGCCGCTCCACTGGGCCGCATCGTCCTCGAAGCCCGCCGGCGAGCGCGGCGTGAACGGCGGCTGCCCCATGCGCCCCAGCAGCGCGACCAGCGCCTGCGGCCGGCGATCGTCCAGCGCGCCGCCGGCGCGCAACGCGGAGACCACGTAGTCGTCGGGCGTCTTGAACTTGCGCGCCTGCGCGTCCCAGGCGGCGGGGTGGCGGATCAGCGCGGTGTAGACGGCCGCCAGGTCGCCATCGGTCCTGGCCCAAGCCTGGCACATCGCCTCGATCACCGCCGGCGGCGGCGTGTCGCGGATCAGGTGCCGCGCGATCTTGGTGGACACATGCCGCGCCGTGGCCGGATGCACCGCCAGATCGGCCAGGATGGCGCGCCCCTGGGCCATGCCCGACTGCGCATAGCGCCTGCCCATCACCGTGCGCGCGCCTTCCTCATGCGCGGCGGGGCGGAACACGAAAGCGCTTTCCACGCCGCCGCGGCGGAAGTCCTGCGGGCCCGGCACGCCCCAGCCGGTGATGGCCTTTGCGAACTCGGTCACATCGGCCTGCGTATAGCCGCCATTGGCACCGACGGTGTGCAGCTCGAGGATCTCGCGGGCCAGGTTCTCGTTGAGCCCGGGCGCCTTGTCCGGGTCGCGCCGGCGCACCCGTTGGGCCAGCATCGAATCCGCGCCGACCGACCGGGCATTGTCCAGGAAGCGCAGCATCGCCGGATGCGTCTCCACCGCCAGGAGCAGTTGCCCGAACTGGCCGGTGACGTGCGGGCGGATGGCCTCACGCTCCATGGGCGCGGCGTAGGGCGCGGCCACGCGCTTGTCCACCGACACGGCGAAGTGGTTGGACCAGAACCGCACCATCCGCTCGACGAAGCTGGCCTGGCTGTCCACGGCCACCCGGTAGCGCGCGGTGAGTTCGCCCAGCTGACCCTGGCGCAGCGTCCTGGCCAGCGACTTGGGCTGCTCGCGACCCTCGCGTTTGGCCTCGCGCCGGGCCTGCTGCAGGGCGATGTCTTGCTGGAGGTAATCCAGGCTGCCCGGCAGCGCGGCCAATGCGGCGGGCACGGGCGCCGGGCGTAGCTGGGCCAGCAGCCAGCTCTGGGGATCGTCCAGCCCGGACAGCTCGCCAGGGCGGGCACCCAGGCCGAAGCGATTGGCGGCACTGACGGCATGCTGGCGGGTCATGGGCGCAGGTCTCGGGCGGATTCAACCCAAGCAAACGGCTGCGGCCCACGCGCCGTTGACCGAGGGTGCGACGGATTCAGGTGCGGGCAGGCCCAAAGCGCGGCCTCCCTCCCGGTAACGGACATGAGAAGGCCTGGCCGGATCCGGGCTGCTGTCGTCCATCGCCTGCGAAAAGCGCGATTACCTGATCAGGCGCAGTGCGAACGGATAGCGGTATGCCAGCCCTAAACCCGCTTTCAACATGGCAAAGAATGTCAGTACAAGCCAGCCGAACACGACGATCAGGATCAGCGGCACAAACAGCAAGCCAGCGCCGAAGATCACCAGCGCCGGCACCGCGAGCACCGCACAGACCAGCAACACGGTGAGATTGAAGTTGAGCGCTTCCCGGGCATGGCCACCCACGAAAGGCATCACATCGCGATAGGCCGCCCATACCAGTAACGGCCCAAGCAGGCTGCCGACGCCCCACGTAAACAAACCAGAAAATGCGATGGCATGGCCCAATGCCGCCAGAACGCGCGCCTCCTTGCTTGGCGTGCCGGCTATCGGCGCGAGCCCGGAGTCATCAAAGTCCTGCATGCCGCAATCCATGGTTGGCGTTCAATGAAGCGGATGATGCAACGCGAAAGAGCCCCGCATTGGCGGGGCTCTTTCATCGCACCTTACTTGATCAGGCGCAGCGCGAACGGATAGCGGTAGGCCTCGCCGTTGTTGGACTTGATCGCGGCGATGATGATGAACACCAGCGCGGCGATGCCCACCAGCAGCATCAGCGGGCCGGTCACGATGAAACCGATGCCCAGCGTGACCAGGCCGATCAGGGTCAGCACCAGCATGATGATGGCCACGGTGATGTTGAAGTTCAGCGCCTCCTTGGCCTGGTCGGCGGCGAAGGGCAGCGTGTCCTTCTTGATCTGCCAGATGATCAGCGGGCCGATCACGCAGCCCAGGCTGGCCAGCCAGCCGGAGGTCAACAGCCCGCCGAGCAGCGCCGAGAGATGGGCGAACATGGCCCACTGCCGGTCCTCGGCCGATGGAGCGCCCGCCGGCGGTGGCGGCGGAGCGGTGACGTTCTCGAACTCGTTCATGGGCGTTTCTCGCAGGTGCAGGGTGGAAGGATCGGGCCGGCGGTTCCGGTCGGCTCCTGAACAGCTTACGTGGCCTGGGGCCGGCTGCGGTCATCCAGCCCGTCCAGCGTGTCGTCCCAGTCCGCGTCCGGCGCGTCGTCCTCGTCACGATAGCGCGCGGCGATCTGCAGCACCTCGGCCTCGATCTGGAAGAACGCGTCCAGCACCACCGGGTCGAACGTCGTGCCGCGCAGCTCCAGCATCATGGCCTTGGCCCGCGCGTGCGGGAACGGATCCTTGTAGCAGCGCCGGCTGATCAGCGCGTCGTAGATGTCGGCCACGGCCATGATGCGGCCGGCCAGCGGGATGTCCTGGCCCTTGAGGCCGGCGGGGTAGCCGCTGCCGTCCCACTTCTCGTGGTGCGTCGCGGCGATGTCGCCGGCGATCAGCAGGAAGTTGTCGCCCTCGATCCGCCCGGCCGTGCTGAGGATGATCTGGCGGCCGTACTCGGCATGGCGGCGCATGATCACCAGTTCCTCGGCGGTCAGGGCCCCAGGCTTGAGCAAGATGTGGTCCGGCACGCCGACCTTGCCGATGTCGTGCAGCGGCGCGGACAGGAACAGCAGGTCGATGTACTCGCGCGTGAGGATGTCGGTGTGGTGACCGCTGCGCTGGAGCTGCCGGGCCACGGCGCGCACATAGTGCTGGGTGCGCTTGATGTGCGCGCCGGTCTCCGGATCGCGCGTCTCGGCCACCGCGGCCATCGACTCGATGGTGACCTGGCGGGCGTTCTCCAGCTCCCGGCGCCAACGCTGGGCGCGGCGGTGCTGGGTCGCCATGCGCAGGATGAAGCACAGCGCCAGCAGCAGACCCAGGGTCAGCAGCGGCGCGCCGGTCGGCAGGAACATCCCGGTCCGCGCGAACACCGCCGCCGTCAGCGCCAGCAGGCCCGCGGCCATCAGCACGGCCAGCGCCGACAGCAGGCCCAGCCCGCGTCCGGCGGCAAACATCCAGGCCAGCAGCAGCGCACCCAGCACGCTGGTCAGCAGCGCCGCGCCCGGGCCCCAGGCCGGCAGACGCACCGCATTGCCGTCCATCAGGTTCTGCGCCAGCGCCGCCTGCAGCTTGACGCCGGAGAAGTCGCGGTCCAGCGCGGTGCGATGCAGGTCGTTGAGGCCCACGGCGGAGGAGCCGATGAACACGATCTTGCCGCGCAGGTCCTGCTCGCGCGCGCGCCCGGCCAGCACCTCCACCGCCGGCAGGCTGGCGTACTGCGCCGGCCCGCCGTTGAAGCGCAGCCTGGCGTTGCCCGAGGCATCGATCGGCACGCGGTGGCTGCCGATGCGCAGCGACAGGCCGTCGCGGTCGCGTTCGACATGGCCGCCGCGCACGCCCAGCGCCTGCATGGTCGCGGCCAGCGCCAGGCTGGCGTGCAGCACCCCGCGGTGGGCGATCAGCAGCGGCGCGCGGCGCAGCTGGCCATCGTCGTCGACGCGGATGTTGACGAAGCCGGCGGTGCGCGTGCGCGCGGCGATCGGCGCCACGTTGTCCAGCACCCCGGGCGCCTGCGCCAGATGCAGCAGGTCCAGGCGCCCGTCGAAGCCCACGCCCGGGCGCGCCGGCGCGGCGGCGTCGGTGGCGTGGTCGAAGTAGAAGTAGCGCGCGCCGACCACCTCGTGCCGCGCCATCACCTGGGCCAGATAGCCGTCGTTGTCCAGCAGTCCGGCCGGCACGCCGGCGAAGCGCACGTCCAGGTCGAAATCGCGCTTGAAGGTCTGCTGGATGTCGGTCAGCGAGGTGCGGTCGGCTTCGGGCAGCAGCACGTCCAGCGCGATGGCCGCGGGGTGCTGCGCCGCGACGCGCTCGATCAGCGTGGCCAGGCGGTAACGCGGCCACGGCCACTGTCCGACCGCGGCCAGGCTGACCTCGTCGATGTCCACCACCACCGCGTCCGGCGCCTGCACGCCGGAGGCGGCGTGGACCAGCAACCGGTCCAGCAGCGCGCGATCCAGCCGCGCCGCCGGCGCGTCCTGCCACAGGCTGGTGGCGACCATGGCCGCCGCCAGCAGGACGGCCAGCAACAGGAACCCGACCCGTTGGCGCTGCGGGAAACCGGTCAGGGCGGGCGCGAGCTGCATCGTCGGGCGCCCGTCTAGAGAACGAAGATCTCGGCGCGCCGGTTGCGCTGTTCCGGCACGCCCGGCCGCGTCGGCACCAGCGGCACCTTGTCGCCGAACCAGCGCACCTCGACCGGCAGGTCCGGATCGATCTGCTTGAGCAGCCTGGCCACGGCGCGGGCGCGCTGCTCGGACAGGTCCATGTTGTATTTGGCGGTGCCGGACGAATCGGCGTAGCCGAACACCGTGACCTCGGTCGGCAGGCGTCCGCGCACGACCTCGAGCACGCCGGGCAGCTGCTTCTTCGACTCCGGCGTCAGCTCCATGCTGTCGAACCGGAAGTTCAGCACGAAGCTGCGTGGCGGCGTGGGCTGGGCATCCAGCAGCGCGCGATGGGCCTGCTCGAACGCCGCCTGGTCCTGCCCGCGCGGCGCGCCGGGCCGGGCCTTGGCGTCGCCGACGCTGACCGTGGCGTAGGCCTGGTCGATGCGCTGCTGGCCCTGCGGGGTGGACACCACCAGCGCGCCGACCTTGCCGTCGTGGTCCGGCAGCAGCGTCACCCGGGTCGGGGTGGACGCGCAGGCGCCCAGACCGAGGGCGGCACACAGCACGGCGACCCGCATCCAGGCGTTGCGCATCGAACACGTCATGGCGTTCAGTCCGCCTCGATCAGCAGGCGCGTGCCGCGCACGCCGACCGTGGCGGTCGGTGTATCGATCTTCACCGCCTCGGGCTTGAGCTTGCCGATCTTGCCGGACTCGTAGATCGCCGCGCCCTTGTTCAGATACAGCGAGAAGGAGAACGCGTCGTCCTTGGGCTCGAACAGATAGTCGCGCAGCAGCACGTCGGCGCCGGCGCCGAGCGTGAGCAGGGTGCCATCGCGGAACACGATCGAGGCCGATGCGCCGGGCCCGGCGACGAGCCGGTCGGACACCAGCAGCTGGGTACCCCCGCTGGCACCGAGGCTGCCCGAGGCGCGGATCACGCGGACGCTGCCGTCCACGTGTTTGACCAGCGCGACGTGGCCATCGGCCGCCAAGGCGGTCGTCGAAAGGCAGAGCAGCCAGCCCAAGGCCAGCAGGCAGAGAAGTCGCTTCATGATGTCCCCTGTCCGGGCCGACCCGGTGTGGTCGGAGCCTCAGTCACGCCGTTGCGGCGCTGGCGACATTGCACGTCAGTGATGTGATGGGCAAGTGATTTGTGGTCACTCGGCTCCAGGCGCCCTGTTCACGTACCGGCTTGCGGCTTACTGGCTCCCGGCCACGGTCATTTTGCCCACCAGGACCGAACCCATGGCGATGTGCGAGCGCGGGTCGATATCGCTGCCGACCGCCTCGATCGCGGCGAAGATGTCCTTGAGGTTGCCGGCTACGGTGACGTTGTCCACCGGATAGGCGATCTCGCCGTTCTCGATCCAGAACCCGCCCGCGCCGCGCGAGTAGTCGCCGGTGACGCCGTTGACGCCCTGCCCCATCAGTTCGGTGACCAGCAGGCCGGTGCCCATGTCGCGCAGCATCGCGGGCAGGTCGCCGGCATTGCTGGACACGATGAGGTTGTGCACGCCGCCGGCGTTGCCGGTGCTGCTCAGGCCGAGCTTGCGCGCCGAATAGCTGCCCAGCACGTAACGCTGCAGCACCCCGTTGGCGACCAGCGCCGAATCGACCGTGGCCACGCCTTCGGCATCGAAGCTGCCCGAGCGCAGTCCGCCGCGCAGCAGCGGGCGCTCCTCGATCGAGAACCAGTCCGGGAACACCTGCGTGCCGGCGCGATCGAGCAGGAAGCTGGCCCTGCGGTACAGCGCCCCGCCGCTGACCGCGCCGAGCAGGTGGCCGATCAGCGAGCGCGCGACCTCGGCGCTGTACAGCACCGGATACTGGCCGGTGGCCAGGTCGCGCGGCGCCAGGCGCGCCACGGTGCGCTGCGCGGCGCGCAGGCCGACGGCCTGCGGCGCCTGCAGCCGATCGCGCGCCAGCGCGGTGGTGTACCAGCCGTCGCGCTGCATGCCTTCGCCGGTGCCGGCGATCAGGGCGCAGCTGATCGAATGATGCGTGCCGCGCTCGCGCCCGATGAAGCCGTGCGAATTGGCGTACACCGACAGCCCGTAGCCGCTGCCGACCGAGGCGCCGTCGGAGTTGCTGATGCGTGGATCGGCTTCGCGTCCGGCCGCCTCGCAGGCCAGCGCCAGGTCGATGGCGGTGTCGGCGTCAAGTTCCCACGGATGCCAGGTGTCCAGGTCCGGGAAGGCGGTGGCCATGCGCGCGGCGTCGGCCAGGCCGGCGGCCGCATCGTCCTCGGTGTAGCGCGCGATGGCGCAGGCCTGTTCGACCGTGGCGGCCAGGCTGTCCTCGCGCAGGTCGGCGGTGCTGGCGCTGCCCTTGCGCTGGCCGAAGTAGACCGTCACCCCGATGGCGCGGTCCTGGGTGGATTCGACCGTCTCCACCTCGCCCAGGCGCACGTTGACGTTGAGGCCGCGATCCTCGCTGC
The DNA here is from genome assembly GCF_020042665.1 of Pseudoxanthomonas sp. X-1. Taxonomy (NCBI): domain Bacteria; kingdom Pseudomonadati; phylum Pseudomonadota; class Gammaproteobacteria; order Lysobacterales; family Lysobacteraceae; genus Pseudoxanthomonas; species Pseudoxanthomonas sp. X-1. The sequence continues at coordinate 1,839,825 of NZ_CP083376.1, read as the reverse complement.
AGCTGACCTCGGCCTGGCTGGCGCCGCGCGCGCGGGCCATGTCCAGCAGGCGCTCGGACAGGCGCGTCAGATGGTCCAGGCGCGCGTTGCTGTCGTCATGCACGGGGGAAGCGATGGCGTTCAATGGCTTATCCTATTGATTCGATTTCGATTGATCCGGCGCGCTGCGCGCGCCGACTCGTGGAGAAGTGTGAGATGCGCGGACGCGATCCGGAAACCGGCGAGTTCTACGGCCCCAGCCGCACCCAACAGCGGCAGGACGCGCTGGAGGTTCGCGCCCTGGCCGAACAGCTGGTGGCGCTGCCGCCCGCGCGCCTGGCCCAGCTGCCGATGAGCGAGGAACTGGCCGAGCACGTGCGCGACACGCAGAAGGTCACCTCGCACATCGCGCACAAGCGCCAGCTGCAGTACCTGGCCAAGCAGATGCGCAAGGAGGACGACGCGACGCTGGAGGCGATCCGCGACGCGCTGGACGCTGGCGGCGACGCCGCGCGCCGCGAGACCGGCCTGATGCACCAGGCCGAAAGCTGGCGCGAGCGCCTGCTGGACGACCCCGAGGCGCTGACCCAGCTGGTCGACGCCTTCCCGGACGCGGACCGCCAGCGCCTGCGCCAGCTGGTGCGCAACGTCGCCGAGGAGCGCAGGAAGAACAAGCCGCCGGCGTCCTACCGCGAGCTGTATCGCGAGATCCGCGGCCTGATCGACGCAGCCGACGCGAACGGCGACGACGCGCTCGACGACTAGCCCCGCTCCCCCAGGGAGAGGGGTCGGGGTGAGGGCACGGCACGCGCACAGTGACTGAAGCACGTCCCGCGCCCTCATCCGCGCTGCGGACACCTGTTCCCCAGACGGCACACCGTCGCGGTGAGAGAAGGGAAGCAAGCCGCTCCCCTCACGCCTGCGTGCCGCCCACGGTCAGCCCGTCGATCAGCAGGGATGGCTGGCCCACGCCCACCGGCACGCTCTGGCCGTCCTTGCCGCACACGCCCACGCCGGCGTCCAGCGCCAGGTCGTTGCCGACCATGCGCACCTTCTGCATGGTCTCCGGGCCGTTGCCGATCAGCGTGGCGCCCTTGACCGGCGCGGTGACCTTGCCGTCCTCGATCAGGTAGGCCTCGGTCGCCGAGAACACGTACTTGCCGCTGGTGATGTCGACCTGGCCGCCGCCGAAGTTGACCGCATACAAGCCCTTCTTGACCGAGCGGATCATCTCCTCCGGCTCGTGCTGGCCGGCGAGCATGTAGGTGTTGGTCATGCGCGGCATCGGCAGGTGGGCGAAGGATTCGCGGCGACCGTTGCCGGTCGGCGCCATGCCCATCAGGCGCGCGTTGAGGCTGTCCTGCATGTAGCCGACCAGCACGCCGTCCTCGATCAGCGTGGTGCACTGGGTCGGCTGGCCCTCGTCGTCGATGTTGAGCGAGCCGCGCCGGCCTTCCAGCGTGCCGTCGTCGACGATGGTCACGCCACGCGCGGCGACCTGCTGGCCGATGCGGCCGGCGTAGACGCTGGTGCCCTTGCGGTTGAAGTCGCCTTCAAGACCGTGGCCGACGGCCTCGTGCAGCAGCACGCCCGGCCAGCCCGAGGCCAGCACCACCGGCATCACCCCGGCCGGGGCGTCGACCGCCTCCAGGTTGACCAGCGCCTGGCGCAGCGCCTCGCGCGCGAACTCCTCCGGCTTGCCGTCGGCCAGCAGCTGCGCATAGGAATAGCGCCCGCCGTAGCCGGCATAGCCCGACTCGCGGCGGCCGTTCTGCTCGACGATCACCTGGATGTTCAGCCGCACCAGCGGGCGCACGTCCGAGGCCAGCACGCCGTCGCTGCGCGCGACCAGCACGGTGTCCACGCCGCCTGACAGGCTCACACTGACCTGCTGCACGCGCGGATCGGCCGCGCGCAGCAGCCGGTCGACCGCACGCAGCGCGGCGACCTTGGCGTCGTTGTCCATCGCATCGACCGGATCCTCCGGCGCGTACAGCGCCCGGCCGGTGCCGCGCACCAGGGCGCGCGGAGCATGGCTGGCGCCGTCGCGCGCGATCGCCCGCGCCGAGCCGGCGGCGGTCAGCAGCGCGGCCGCGTTGATGTCGTCCGAGTAGGCGAAGCCGGTCTTCTCGCCGGAGATCGCGCGCACGCCGACGCCCTGCTCGATCGAATGCGCACCGTCCTTGACGATGCCGTCCTCCACCGTCCAGCTCTCGCGCCGGGTGTGCTGGAAGTACAGGTCGCCGAAATCGATGCCCGGTCCGAGCAGCGTGCCGAAGGCACGGTCCAGTCCGGTCTGGTCCAGGCCTGCGGGCAGCAGCAGGCGCGATTCGGCGAGGGCGGTGGCAGATGAGGTCATGGCAGCAATGATCGGGGTGTGGGGGACGATTGCAAGCCGCGCGCTTACGGCGTGGGCGTTGGCGTGGGTGCCGGTGGCGTGGCCGCGGGCGCCGACGCGGGTGCGGCTTCGTTGTGTTCGGTGACCTGCACGTCCGGGTCCTTCCAGGGGCCGGTGACGTGGTAGGTCTTGGCGCCCACCTCGCTCAGCGGCTTGCGCAGGACGGCGTTGGCCGCCGCGCCCACCGCCGCGCCGACCGGGCCACCGGCGACGGCGCCGACGACGGTGAGCAGGTTGCCCGAGCGCGGCAGCACGTGGATGGTCTGGTCGAAGGTCTGCGCCTTCAGGTCGGTGCTGCCGGTGATGCGGATCTCGGCCGCCGAGCCGTTGATGACCGTGTCGTCGGTCCTGGCCTGGCCGCCGCCCAGGTCCACTTCGCCCTTGACCTGGTTGAAGGCCAGGCCCTTGGAGAAGAAATCGCGGAAATCCAGCATCAGCCGCTTGGGGAGCTGGGTCAGGCTGAACAAGGACAGGACGCGGCCGGCGCCGGGTTCGACTTCCAGCAGCGCGCCGTCGTGGATATCGAAGCGTGCGCTGCCATCCAGCCCGGCCAGGGTGAAGCCGGCCGGGCTCGACGGCCAGGCCAGGTCCAGGCCGACCTTGCCGTGGCCGCCGCGCACCCGGCCGGTGAATCCCAGCCCGTCCATCAGCGTGCCGACATCGCCGCTGTCCACCTGCACCTGCAGATGCGTGCGCGCGCCGCGCCCGCGCCCGGTCCAGTCGCCGGTGACGTCGATCTTCTGCTGCGGCGCGCGCATCTGCAGGGTGTCGATATGCAGGCCGCCGGGCACCTTGCGGGTGCGCAGCGTGGTCTGGCCCAGCTTGGCATCGCCGAAGCGCAGATCGCCGACCTGCAGCGACAGCGGCGGCAGCGCGGTGGGGTCCAGGTCGTCCTCGATCGGGGTCGAGCCGTCGGGCGAGGTCGCCGGCCGGGTCGCGGCGTTGGTCGGATCCGCGGGCGTGGCCGAGGCCCAGTACAGCCGGTCGAGCTGGCCTTCGATGGTGGCGTTGGCATCGTCCGGCACGTGCACGTGGCCGGCCAGCGCATCGCCGGAGAGCCTGACGTCCAGCGCGGCGCGGGCCGGGCTGAGCTGCACGCGGGTGTTGGGGAAGGCCGCGCCGATCAGCAGCAGCCTCTGCGCGGTCAGGTCGATCCCGCGCAGCGCCAGCGGCTGGCTGTTGGGCGGCGGTGGCGGCGCGCCGGCCTGCGGGCTGGTCAGCGGCGCGGCGGCCGCGCCGGCCTTGACCAGCGGATCGTCGGCCGGCGCGCTGCCCGAGGCGCGCGCCACCGCGATCCAGCCGGCCGCATCCAGCACCGGCGCGGTGCCGCCCACGCTCAGGCCGCTGGCCGGGACCGGCTGCGAAATCGTCGCGCGGCCCAGGTCCACGCGCACGCCGGTGGCGCCCGCGCGCGGCTGCGCGCGCAGCGCCATCAGCCGGCCGAAGCTCACGTCCACCCGGCCCTGTTCCAGCGGCATCTGCATCGCCACAGTGGCCGGCAGCGCGCGCGCGGCCGGCTTGTCCAGCGGCGCCGGCAGCTTGAGCGTGGTGCCGGTCAGGTCGGACTGCGCGGTGACGGTGACGGGGGGATCGCCGCCGCCCTGCGGCACCGCGCCCACGCCGACATCGATGGTCCAGGGCGAGCGGCCCTGCAGATAGTTGTTCAACCAGCTCAGGTCGGGCACGCGGGCCAGCAGTTCGGCCGCGGTCAATGGCGCGGCCAGGCGCGCCTCGAACACGTGCGAGGCGTCCTGCACGGCGTCGCCCGCACGCAAGGCCAGCTGGGCCGGCGCTCCCGCACGCAGCACGTCCAGCTGCGGCGCGTCGAACCCGCCCTGCGAGAACGTCGCCGTGCCGCGCGCATCGGTGAAGGCCAGGTCGTAGGTGCTGTCCGCCAGCTGCGCGCGGTCCAGCAGCACCTCGCCGTTGACCTCCGGCTGCGCGCCGCCGCGCAGCGGCAGGGTCATGCCGAACCGCACCCTGGCCGGGCCGGACACGCTCAGCCCCTTCATCGCCGCGCCGTAGCGCTGCTGCAGCGGACTTTGGCGCAGCAGCGCCAGCAGGCGCGCGGCATCGTCGCCGCCTTCGGCATCGACCTTCAGGAGCGTCTCGTGCCAGTCGGCGATGCCGGCCTGCAGGCGCGACACCGGCACCTCGCCCAGCCGGCCCTTGCCTTCCAGCGAGAAGCCATTGCCGAGGAAGCGCACGTGCGCGTCCAGTTCGGTCATGTCCGGCCAGTCGGGCTGGAAGCGGATGCGCCCCTGCTCGATGTCGGCCTGCGCATCGAAGATCCCCTGCTGATGCACGAACGGCCAGTCGTCCAGATCGCCGCCGACCAGGCCGGTGCCGTTGCGCACCATGCCGCCCTGCATCGCCCGATCCAGCCACTCCAGCGCCGGCTTGGACATCAGGTGGCGCACCCAGAAGCCGCGCGCGGCCGGCACCGGCGTGTCGTGCACCTGGGCGGCGACGTTGAGCCACGGCCGGGTGCCGTCGTTCTGGAACCACATGTCGGCGCGCGCGGTCACGCCGAAGTCCGGCCCGTCCACCACCAGCGACGGCGTGCCGACCTTCCAGCCCTCGCCCTCGCGCCAGGCCGCCAGCGTGCCGTGCAACGTGGCCGGATGGACCACGCCGAAGCCGGCCGGCCAGTCGAACTTGAACGGCAGCGCCGGGTCCAGCGCCAGCGCCACGCCCTGCGCATCGCCGGTGAGCTCGCCGCCCAGGCCCGACAGCCCCGGCGCGTGTCCGACCGGCGCGAACGCCAGGCCATCGACCCGCGCCTGCAGGCGCAGCGGCCCTTGCAGGGTGCCGGCGGCGCTGACCCGCGACAGGCCGACCTGCGGGCGGGCCTGGCGCAGCCAGTCGCGCAGGCCGGGCGCGACGCGGTCGTGCAGCGCCAGCACCTGCAGCAACGGCTCGGCCTGCACCGTGTCGGCCAGCAGCGCCGAGCGCGCCCCCCCGGCCAGCGTCAGCCCGCGCACGCCCTGTCCGGTGCCGACCTTACCCAGCGTGAGCTGCGGCACGTCCAGCCGCCAGCCGTCGCGCTGCACCTCCACCCGGGCCAGGCCGCGCACCTGGTCGAAGGCCACCTCACCGCGCCCGTCATTCGCGCCCAGCCGGACTTGGCGCAGGTCCAGGTCGACCTGCGCCTGCTGCAGGCGCTTGGCCCTCAGGCGCGCCCATGCGCGCACGTCGCCCTGCCCACCCTGCAGGCGCAGGCCCGCCAGGCTGGACAGCGCCGGCCAGTCGGCCAGGCGCAACGCCCGGGCTTCCAGATAGGCGCGGCCGTCGCCGCGCTCGCGGTCGAACAGCAGTGCCAGGTCGATCGGGGTGCCGCCCACGCGCTCGCGCAGCCGGGCGCCGGCGTGCACGTCACGGCCCTGCACCCGCAGGCGCAGGTCCACATGCGGCAGCTGCAGGTCCAGGCCCAGCGACGGTGCGATCACCCGCAGGCGGCCATCGACCACCTGCAGCTCGCCCAGGCCGTTGAGCGCGTCGAACGGATCGCCGCGGGTCTTCTGCCCGGGGAAGCCACGGATCGACCAGCTGCCGTCGTCGGCGCGCTCGGCCTCCAGCGCCAGGTTGCGCAGGCGCAGCTCGGTGAAGGCGCGGCCCGGCAGCAGGCCGGCATAGAGCGAGACCAGCACCTCGGCCTGGCCGATATCCACGCCCTCGCCCGGCCCCTTGGGCCCCACATGCAGGCCGTCGAACTGCAGCAGCGGGCCGCGCCGCGTCCAGGCGGTGTGCAGGGCATCGAAACTGATCGGCCGACCCGCCTGCTGGCTCAGCCAGGCCGCCACCTTGTCGGGATGCCGCTGCGCCAGCGGCAGCAGCTGACTGAGCACGCCCAGCACCAGCGCGACCACCACCAGCCCACCGGCCAGTGCATACCACGCCAACCGACGCAGCACGCGCAGGCGATGGTGAAAGGCAAGCGGCATCAGGGGGAAGCCGGGATCAGGGAAGACGGGAGGCAACCACAAATGCGCCGGGACGCGGTACCCACGAACGGAAGGATGGAGCGCGCGCGCGCCCGAATCCGCGAGCCCATGCCGAAAGCCGGCCGAACCCGCAACACCCTCTGGCCCAACCTGCTCTGCCTGGTTCCGGCGACCCGATCCCGGGTCACGGCCTCAGAGCAGCACGACATCAAACTGTTCCTGCAGGTACTCGGCATCGGCCTGGAGGCGGATCGACTTGCCCAGGAATTCCTCCAGCTCGGCCACCGCCTGGGACTCCTCGTCGGTGATCCGCGCGACCACCTTGGGCGAGGCGATCACCAGCAGGCGCGCCGCCTCGAACTGGCGCGTGGCACGGGTGATCTCGCGGAAGATCTCGTAGGTCACCGTCTCGGCGGTCTTGACCATGCCGCGGCCGCCGCAGGCGCCGCAGGGCTCGGACAGCTGGCGCGCCAGGCTGTCGACGGTGCGCTTGCGCGTCATCTCCACCAGGCCCAGCGGCGAGAAGTCGTACACCGTGGTCTTGGCGTGGTCGCGCGCCAAGCCCTTCTCCAGCGTGCGCAGCACCTGGCGCTTGTGCTCGGCATCGGACATGTCGATGAAGTCGATGATGATGATGCCGCCAAGGTTGCGCAGCCGCAGCTGCCGGGCCACCGCCTGCGCCGCCTCCAGGTTGGTGCGGTAGACGGTCTCCTCCAGGTTGCGCTGGCCCAGGAACGAGCCGGTGTTGACGTCGATGGTGGTCATCGCCTCGGTCTGGTCGATGACCAGATAGCCGCCGGACTTCAGCGGTACCTGCTTGTCCAGGGCGCGGCCGATCTCGTCCTCGACCCCGTACAGGTCGAAGATCGGCCGGTCGCCCGAGTACAGCTCCAGCTTCTCGGCCAGCGGCGGCATGTACTTGGCCACGAACGCCTGCAGGCGCTCGTAGGTCTCGCGCGAATCCACCTTGACCCGCTCCACGTCCTTGCGGATCAGGTCGCGGACCGCACGCAGCGGCAGGCTGAGGTCTTCATAGAGCAGCGCGCGCGGCGCCATCTCGCCCACGCGGCGATTGATCACGTTCCACACGCGCGACAGATAGGCCACGTCCTCGGCCAGCGCCTCGGCCGGCTGGCCCTCGGCGTTGGTGCGCACGATGTAGCCCATGTGGCCGTGCTGGGCGGCCAGGTCGCTCACCAGGCCCTTGAGCCGGGCCCGCTCAGCCTCGTCCTCGATCCGCGCCGACACCCCGATCACCTTGGACTGCGGCATCAGCACCAGGTAGCGCGACGGGATGGAGATCTGCGTGGTCAGGCGCGCGCCCTTGGTGCCGATCGGGTCCTTGACCACCTGCACCACCACGTCCTGACCGTCGCGCACCAGCTCATGGATCGACGCCGGCGCGGACGGCGGCAGCGGCACCTCCTCGCCGGCCGCGACCGCGGCCGGGGGCGCGGCGCGGACGATGTCGCTGGCGTGCAGGAAGGCCGCGCGGTCGTGGCCGATCTCGACGAAGGCGGCCTGCATGCCCGGCATCACCCGCTGGATCTGGCCCTTGTAGATGTTGCCCACGATGCCGCGGCGCCAGCCACGCTCGATGTGCAGTTCCTGCAGCATCCCGTTTTCGATCACCGCCACCCGCGTTTCCCGCGGGGTGACGTTGACCAGGATCTCCTCCGACATCAAAGCACTCCGAATTGCGTGAGCAGGTTCGCCGTCGCATGCAGCGGCAATCCCATTACACCCGAATGACTGCCGGAAAGGTGGGCGATGAAGGCCTCCCCGCGCCCCTGGATCGCATAGGCCCCGGCCTTGCCCATCGGCTCGCCGCTGCGCACGTAGTCGGCGATGGCCTGCGCGCCCAGGGTGGCGAAGCGGACCTCCGACAGGTCCAGCACCTGCGCCTGACGCCGCGCCGTGACCACCGCGACCGCACTGGCCACCGTGTGGGTGCGCCCGGACAGCCGCGCCAGCATCGCCTCGGCATCCGCCGCATCGGCCGGCTTGCCGAACACCACGTCGTCCAGGATCACCTCGGTATCCGCCCCCAGGACCACCGCATCCTCGCGTTCACGCACCCGTTCCAGGCCGGCCCGGGCCTTTTCCAGGGCCACGCGACGCACGTAGTCCAGCGCGGCTTCGTCGGGCCGGCGCTGTTCGGGGATCTCCAGGGACAAGGGCTCGAACGCCAGGCCGAGGCGGGCCAGCAGCTCGGCGCGCCGCGGGGATTGGGAGGCAAGGAACAGCATCGCCCAAGGATAACCCGCGCCTCGAAACTGAACGGGAGGCCACACGACCAGGAGACGCGCAACCCCGCGGCGGCCGACGGCCCGTTCATCTTCCCGCGACGACACTCCACCCACTTCCATCGAGGAACCACAACGATGCGCACCCACCGCCTCCGCCCGCTGCTGATCGCACTGGCCTTCGCCCTTGGAGCCCCCGCCATGACCGCTTCCGCGCAGACCGCCGCCGCCGGCTATGCCCTGCCCGCCGACGGCACGCTGCTGTCGATCTCCTCCCAGGCCGAAGCCAGCCGCGCGCCCGACATCGCCACGATCTCGGCCGGCGTGGTGACCCAGGCCGCCGACGGCAACACCGCCATGCGCCAGAACGCCACCCAGATGACCCAGGTCATGGCCGCCATCCGCAAGGCCGGCATCGCCGAGCGCGACATCCAGACCAGCGGCGTGATGCTCAATCCGCAGTACGACTACCGCGACAACCAGGCACCCAAGATCACCGGCTACCAGGCCACCAACACGGTCAGCCTGAAGGTGCGCAAGATCGCCGACCTGGGCCAGGTGCTGGACGCGCTGGCCGCCCAGGGTGCCAACGAGATCAACGGCCCGACCTTCGAGATCGACCAGCCCGACCCGGTCTACGACCAGGCCCGCCTGGACGCGCTGAAGAAGGCCCAGGCCCGCGCCGAGACCTACGCCAAGGGCCTGGGCCTGAAGGTCCGCCGCATCGTCAGCATCTCCGAGTCCGGCAGCGGCGGCGCGCCCCGGCCGGTGATGATGATGGCTCGTGCCGCCAAGGCCGACGCCACGCCCGTCTCGCCCGGCGAAACCACGCTCAGCGTAAGCATCGAGGTGGTGTTCGAGCTGGGGCGCTAGCCTTCAGCGAACGCGTTTTCCCTGTTTGACCCGAAAGGCCGCGGCAACGCGGCCTTTTTTTATGTCACGCGTTTCATAGCGTGCCGGGCCCTCAGACAAACATGAACAGAAAACTGGAATTTGACGCACAGCGCAAAGAATTAATTTTTCGTGACTTTCACGGCACTGATCGCTAAATTCGAGTTAACCGTGTGTCTTTTAATGCCATGGATGACACATGGGAACTTGCATTCATTCCGTAGTCAGGAGAGAGACTGTGGCAGTCAATCGCACCAAGAAAGCCATGCAACGCACCGCCCTTAGCGTCGCCCTGGGCATGTGCTTCAGCACCGTCGCCTTTGCGCAATCGAACACGCAGGGTGCGATCTTTGGTCAGGCCACCGCTGGATCGACGGTTCAGATCGTCAATCCGAGCACCGGCTTTAGTCGCTCCACCACTGTCGGCGCCGACGGTACGTACAGGTTCTCGGCCCTGTCACCAGGAAGCTACAACGTGACGCTCCAGGGTGACGGCGGCGCTGCAATCGCTTCCCGCGAAGGGGTCTACGTCAGCATCGGCGGCGGTACGCCGGTCAATTTCACCACTTCCGGCGGCTCGGCCGCGACGCTCGATACCGTGACTGTGCGCGGTACCGCTATCGCGAGCCAGATCGACGTTTCCTCGGTTGAATCGACGAGCGTCTTCACCGCTGAACAGCTTGCAAAGATTCCGGTGTCGCGCGACACCACATCCGTGGCGCTGCTGGCCCCAGGCACCGTGCGTGGCGACAACGCGTTTGGAAATCTCGCCTCGTTTGGTGGCTCATCGGTCGCTGAAAACCAGTACTACGTCAACGGCTTCAACGTGACGAACACGTTTCGCAACCTGAATTTTTCCAAGATCCCGTTCGAAGCCATTGCTCAGCAGCAGGTCAAGACTGGCGGTTATGGCGCGGAGTTTGGTCGCTCGACCGGCGGCGTGATCAACATCATCACCAAGCAGGGCACAAACGACTTCCATGCTGGCGCCAATGTGTTCTGGTCACCGGACTCGCTGCGCGCCAAGACGAAGAATGTCTACTACGCCAACCCGCTGACCCCGAACTCCTTCGGCAAGCTTGAAGAAGACAATTCCAAGGACGAAGAGGACGAGTGGGTGGGAGCGGTCTGGGCCAGCGGCGCGTTGGTCAAGGATCACCTGTTCGTCTACGGCCTGCTGCAGTACAGCCAGAAGGACAGCCAGGCGTGGGGGAATGTCGACTCTTTCAACAACACCAAAGATTCGGTGGACAATCCGAACTGGGTGTTGAAGATGGACTGGAACATCAACGACAGCAACAAGCTCGAGTTCACCGCGTTCAAGGATACGCAGAAGACCAAGAGCAGGACCTATCTCAACGAACCCGGCGAGCTGGATCGCGGCGCACTCATCGGCACCTCCCACAGCGAGAACGGTGGTGAGAACTACATCGGAAAGTACACAGGCTACCTGACCGACAACTTCACCCTGACCGCCCTCTACGGCCACGGGACCTTTGACCGCTCGACCTACCTGCGCACCGCCGCAGGCGATCTCGTGGAGTACGGCGGTGATCTGAATGTGCCCGCTACCGGCTGCCCCATCATCGTCGATGCGCGCTCGGATCTGCGCAAGGCGGCGACTGGCGTTTACGGCAGTACCTGCAACATCACGGGAGGCTCCATCGACCGCAAGGATTCGAAGGACACCCGTGACCAGTATCGCGTCGACGCAGAGTGGGCGTTGGGCGACCATCTGATCCGGTTCGGTTACGACCGCGATGATTATGAGTCGGTGGCGGGCCAGGCCTACGAGGGTGGCCGCATTTGGCGCTATTCCACGAACGTTGGCCCCGACGGTCAACTCAACACCGCGGATGATTTCGACATTGTCCGTGAGCAGATCGTGCAGCAGGGCTCGACCGTCAAACTGAAGCAATGGGCGTTCTATGTCGAAGACAGCTGGAACGTCACCGATAATTTCCTGGCCTACATCGGCGCCCGCTGGGACACGTTCGAGAATCTCAACGGCGACGGCGCCACCTACGTCAAGATCGACAAGCAGTTCGGCCCCCGCCTGGGCTTCTCATGGGACGTCAACGGCGATTCGAGCCTGAAGTTCTACGGCAACGCGGGTCGTTACGCGCTTCCCCTCACGCCGAGCGTGGCGGTCCGCGGCGCGAGCGCCTCCCTGTTCACCAGGCAGAACTTCAACTTCACCCAGGTCGACCCCGTCACGGGAGCACCTGTCAATCCCACGCCGCGTAGCGCGCTGTCGTACGTCAATGCAGAGACGGGCGAACCCAAGAATCCTGAAACGATCGCGGCCAAGAACCTTGATCCGATGTATCAGGACGAATACATCCTTGGTTTCGAGCAGCAGCTTACCGAACACCAGTCGATCGGCGCCAAGGGCACCTACCGCAAGCTGAAAGCGGCAATCGACGACAACTGCGATTACACGCCCATCTACAACCGCGCCATCGAGGATGGGCTGGATCCGGTACTGCCGAGCGCAGGCTTCCCCTATTGCCGCATGTTCAATCCCGGCAAGGATCCGGTGTACCTGACGGATATCGAGGACAACGGCACGCTGACCGAGTACAAGATCGATGGCAGCCTGCTCTCACCCGACGCCAAGCGTACGTACAAGGCGCTCGACCTGTTCTGGAACGGGTACTGGGATCGCCTCTTCATCCAGGCTTCCTGGACCATCGCCTGGAACAAGGGCAACACCGAAGGCGGGGTGAAATCGGATATCGGACAGGCCGATACCAGCGTGACACAGGACTTCGATTACAAGGAGCTCATGGTTGACGCATACGGTTACCTGCCCAACGACCGTCGCCACAGCGTCAAGATCTTTGGCAACTATCAATTCACGGACGAATGGTCTGTCGGCGCCAATTTGATCGTTCAATCCGGGCGCCCGAAGAACTGCCTGGGCGACCTTGATCTGAATCCCGCTCCGGGCTCCGACAACTTCAGCCCTCACCCGTATGGTTCCAGCTTCTTCCGCTGCGGCACGACGGAGATTGGCGCTTCCGGGCCAGTGAGCGCGGTGCCCCGTGGCAAGGCTGGACGTCTGCCGTGGACCAACTCGATTGACCTGAACGTGGCGTACGCGCCGCTGTGGGCGCCGGGGCTGCAGTTCAAGATCGACGTGTTCAACGTCTTCAATAACCAGAAGGTGACTGCCGTCAGTGAAGTCGCCGAGAACGGCTATCAGACGGATGGCACTCCTCTGAACACCTATGGCCTGGCCCGTGCCTACCAGGCGCCGCGTAGCGCGCGCTTCATGGTGCAATACGACTTCTGATTTCATGCTGGAACAGGAGTCATACCGGACGGCCGCCACAAGGCGGCCGTCCTCTTTCCTGCCGTACCGCTATTCTTGGCGCACCTCTCCACCGCTGGCGGATCATGCAGCAGACATTGGATCACCTGTGGCGCACGGGACAGGCGCTCGAGGCAAAGGGAGACCTGGCGACGGCGCAATCGAGCTATCAGGCCATTCTTGATCATGAGCCGCGCCACATACCGGCACGGCTACGGCTGTCGCGTTTCGCTCAGTTCAATGATGACTATCGTGGGGCGCGACAACATGCCTTGACGGCCGCCGACCAGATCAGATCCGGCGCCAGCACCCGTTTACTTGCATTCGTGACGCAGCGGCTGCTCGATTTCTCGGAGGAAAACGAGGTGGCGGCACTGATCCTGGCGACGGACTGGACTGATCCGGAAGTGCTGCGGCAATCGCCCGCGCTTGCACAGCACCTGTGGCTTGCGGGTCGTTTTCACGATGCATTGCGTTTTCTGGACGCGGTACAGTCCAAGGTCGCGGAGAACGCCCTGCTTTCATTCACCCGGGGCAACGTACTGCGCTATCTGGGGCGGGCGAAGGACGCCACCGCGCATTACTTGCGCGCCCAGGCGCTGCAACCCCACACTGTGGATGTGCATTGGGCGCTCGCTACGCATGGGCGCCGAGAAGGCGCAAGCGAACGTCTAGCGCGCATCGAAGCGTCGCAATCACGTTACGCCGCCGATAGCCTGGAGCAGGTCCACCTACTGTATGCGCTGTTCCATGAGCTTGACCGCCTGGAACAGTTCGATGCGGCCTGGAAGGCGCTATCGCGCGGATCCGAACTGATGCATCAGCGCCTCAAGCACAACCCCGCCCTGGACAAGCAACGGATCCGAGCACTCCAGTCGCTTGGCTGCGAGCCCCAGGGCGCAAACGCGGCAACTTACCAGTTCCAGCCTCGTCCCATATTCATCGTCGGCCTTCCCAGAACGGGCACCACACTGCTGGATCGCATCCTGGGCAACCATGGCTGGGTCAGCAGCGCGGGGGAACGCAACGACTTCGCCGCAGCGGTCAGCCAGGCGACCAACCATTTCTTCGGCACGTTACTGGATGAGGAGGATCCCGCCGCGTTTCTCGACATCGACCTCAAGGCAGTGGGTCACGCATACCAACAGCGGCTGCGTCAGCACGCTTCAGCGACAGCGTATGCGATCGACAAGAATCCTCAGAACCTGTTCAACCTGCCACTGATCATCCGGGCCATGCCGCAAGCGAAGATCCTCGTGCTTGTTCGCGATCCGATGGATGCCGCATTCTCGAATCTCAAAGAGCTCTTCCAAGGCGGCGCCTACGCCTACAGCTATGACTTCCAGTCGCTGGCAGTGCGGGTAAGCGGCGTCTCACGCCTGATCAAAGGATGGAGTCATCAGAATCCGGACGCCATTCGGGTCATCTCCTACGAAACCCTCGTGCAAGCACCCGAGCAGACGATCGCGGCAACGTTGGATTTCCTTGGACTTCCTGCCGCCACAGGCTTGACTGACCTCAGCAGCAATACTTCCGCGGTTGCCACCGCGAGCAGCAGTCAGGTCCGCGATCAAATCAACCAGAAGGGCAGAGGTGCATGGCTGCGCTATGCATCGCAGCTCGCACCACTGAAAGCCATGATGGACAACGGCTGACATGAGCCAGGACTCGTATGACGCATTGCTTGCCAGGGCCGAACAGGCTGCGTCGCAGAGGCAATTCGCCGAGGCCATCACGCTTTACGAGCAGGCCTTGGCATTGCGACCAGGCGATGCACAGACCCTGCTTCAGCTTTCTTATGTCCACTCATTGAGTGGGCGGTATCGCCGCGCAAGACGATATGCGATGGACGCATGGGCAACCGGGACCCACTCGCCAAAAGCACTCATGGAGCTGTTACCGCGCCTCCGGACCTTCAATGAAATACCGGCGATGCGGGATTGCGTGCAACGCATGATGCCGGTATCGCGCATGTCGATTCCGGTCCTGCTCAAGGCTGCCGCTCATCTGAGTTACGCCAATTTGCCTGACGAAGCGATCGGTTTGCTCGACGAGGCACGCCGAGCCGACCCTGACTATCCCCCCACGCTTCTGGCTCGCACTCAGGTCTTGACCTACCTGGGCCGGTTCCGCGAAGCGGAGCAGGATGTCTCGCATGCGCTCAAGCGCGCTCCGGAGATCGCGCAGGGTTGGTGGTTGCAGGCATTTTTACGCAGACAGCAGGCCGGTTCGCATCACGTCAATTCAATCAATGCCGAGCTTCATCGCCCCAACCGTCGACCGGAGGACATCGCCCTGCTTGCGTTCGCCTTGCACAAGGAGCTTGACGACCTGGGCAGGCCCGAGGAGGCCTGGAACGCCTTGATGCTTGGCTGCCGCGCCAAACGGTCCACCCTTTCCTACTCGACTGCGGAAACAAGCGCTCTGTTCGATGAGCTGATCGCGTTCTCACCCGCAGATCATCCCCCTGCGCGGCGCACGGACACCGTCCCGATCTTTATCGTCGGCATGCACCGCTCCGGAACGACGCTCCTCGAACAGATGCTCGATGGCGCCCCTGACGTGCGCGGAATCGGCGAGCTTTACGACTTTACCAGCGCCATGCGCGACGCCACCGACTATCATTGCCGGGGAGTTGTCGACATCCATTTGGTGCGACGCGCAGCAAGCGCCGATCTCGCGGCGGCCGGCCGCCGCTACCTACAAGGCATTGCCTGGCGACTGAATGGCGAGCAATTCTTCACCGACAAACTTCCTTCCAATTTTCTCAACCTCGGCTTCATTGCTCCCGCGCTGCCGCAGGCCAAGATTCTTCACATGGTGCGCGATCCCGTCGAAACCTGCTTTTCCAATCTCCGGGAGTTGTTTTCTGACGCAAATCCTTACAGCTACGACCTATCTGAGCTCGCTGCCTATCACCAGCAGTACCAACGTCTGATGGAACACTGGCATCGCCGTTTTCCGGGCCGAATCATGGACGTGGACTATGCCCGCTTGGTGAGGGAGCCGGAAAAGGTGCTGCGCGAGGTCTGCGAGTTCTGCGGTTTGAGTTATGACCCCCGCATGCTGCAGTTCGACGCGCGCAAGCGTGGCGTGGTTACCGCGAGCGCGGTGCAGGTCCGCGAAGGCATCCAGGCGCGCGAAACACCCAAGTGGGCGCCCTATGCGGCCATGCTCCAGCCCATGGCGAGCGCATTGGCTCGGCACTAGCCCTTGCCGGACAGGTAGGACGCGGCGCATTGTTGACCAGCCGGAGTGGCGGAATTCCCATCCAACCCCAATCCGAGCGCCCGCACGTTTGCTGTGAAGCATGTCCCGACAACGGAGGTGGTCCATGGTTCGTACGCTCCCCTATGGCCCGGAAGGGCGAGTCAATGTGGCGCGCATCAGCGGCATCGCCGCGGCGATGCTGGTGCACGCGCTGGCCTTCATGCTGCTGCTGATCCCGGCCACGCTGCCGCCGCTGGCGGCGCCTGTGCACGACCAGGCGAAGACGGATTTCGAGTTGATCCATAAGCCCGTGGAGGCCACGGTGGCGCCACCGCCCAGGCCCACGCCGGCACGCCCTGCGCCGACCCAGCGCACCACGCCAGCCCCGACGCCGATCACGGTGGCAAGGCCGGTCGATGTCCCGGTCGCGGCCACGCAGACCATGGCAGATCCCGCGCCGCCCACGATGGCCGAGCCGACCGCGGTGGAGACCGGCCCCGCCCAGGCGCCGTCCGGCCCGCTGGCCTCGGCCTCGCTGTCCTACGTGCATGCGCCGGCGCCGGCCTACCCGCGCAGCGCGATCGCAAGCCACGCGGAGGGCACCGTGATCCTGCGCGTACTGGTCGACGTGGACGGCACGCCGCTGGAGGCGACCATCGAGACCAGCAGCGGCAATCGCGACCTGGACCGGGCCGCGCGGACGCAGGTGCTCAAGGCGTGGAAGTTCCAGCCGGCCATGCAGGACGGCCGCGCGGTCCAGGCCTACGGTCGGGTGCCGGTGGACTTCAGCCTGCGCTGAACCCGTGCGGCATCCGCCGCATGCCACGGCGCCGGCGATCTTCGCCGGCGTCCGTTGGCCCGCCCGCGGCACACAGGATCAGGCGCGGTGGTAGGGATGGTTGGCCAGCATGGCCGCGGCGCGATAGAGCTGCTCGGCGACGAGCAGCCGGGCCAGCATGTGCGGCAGGGTCAGCGGGCCGAGCGACCAGGTCTCGTGCGCGGCGGCGAGCACGTCCGGCGAATGCCCTTCCGGACCGCCGATCAGGAAGGCCAGATCACGCCCCTGCCCGCGCCAGTGCTCCAGGCGCTGGGCCAGCTGCTCGGAAGAATGCTGTTTCCCCGTCACTTCCAGCGCGACGATATGCGCGCCCTTTGGCAGGGCGGCCAGCACGCGCTGGCCTTCGTCCTCGATGGCGCGCTGCGCATCGCGATGCTTGCCGCGCAAGCCGGGCGTGACCTCGACCAGGTCGAACGGCAGCCAGTGCGAGAGCCGCTTCTGGTACTCGGCGAACCCCTGCGCCACCCAGCCGGGCGCGCGCTCACCGGTGGCGATCAGCCGGGCCTTCATGCTTCAGGCGTGGAACGCGCGGAGATGAGCGAGAAGAGAGAAGCGAGCGAAAACAGCGGGATGGACCGAGCGGGTGCTTTGTTCCTACTCACCCCTCACTCCTTCCCACTCACTCCTGCTCCTCGGGCGGCTGATCGCCGACCGTCCACAGGCGCTCCAGCGCGTAGAACTCGCGCACGCGCGGCAGCATGACGTGGACGATCACGTCGCCCAGGTCCACCAGCACCCACTCGGCCTCGCGCTCGCCTTCCACGCCCAGCGGCATCACGTCGAGCTTCTTGGCGAACTTCACCACTTCGTCGGCGATCGACTTCACATGCCGGGTCGAGGTGCCGGAGGCGATGATCAGGAAGTCGGCGACGCTGGACTTGCCACGCACGTCGATCTCGACGACATCCTTGGCCTTGAGCTCGTTGACGGCATCGTGGACGGTGGCGAGCAGCACCGGCAGGGCCGGGGGCGGGCTGGGCAGGCGGGTCTTGATGACTTGGGCTTGGCTGGACAAAAGAAGCACTTGGAGGGGCCGGACAGGCCGCGATTATAGCCCCGCCACCCCGTACAGGCCGTGGGCACGGATGAACGCGGCGACGGGCGGCGGCACCAGCGCCTGCCAGTCGCCGCCTGCGGCGATCCGCCGCCGGACCTCGCTGGCCGACTCCAGCTGCAGCGGCTGGCGCAGGCGCAGGACGTGACCGGCCGGCGCGCCGTGCAGCGCCGCCGGGTCCTGCATCCAGCGCGGCTCCACCTGCGCCGCAAGCGCGGCCGGCAACTCGCCCAGTCTGCTGCCGGCGCGTTCGGCGACCGCCAGGTGGGCCAGGGCGAACAGGTCCTGCCAGCGATGCCAGCCCGGCAATCCCAGGAAGCTGTCGGCGCCGAGCAGCAGGACCAGGGGCGCCTGCGGCCCCAGCTCCTCCCGGAGGCTGCGCAGGGTGTCCACGGTGTAGGAATGTCCGGGGCGATCCAGCTCGCGCCGGTCCACGCGCAGTTCCGGCATGCCGGCCACGGCCGCTTCCAGCATCGCCAGGCGCTGCCCCGCGTCGGCGCCAGGCGGCGGGCGATGCGGCGGATCGGCCGCCGGCACCAGGGTCACCGGCGCCGCCAGCGCGGCGGCGGCCAGCTGGGCGATCGCCAGGTGGCCGTTGTGGAAGGGGTCGAAAGTGCCGCCGTAGTAGACGTGGAGCCGGGATTGGGGATTCGGGATTGGGGATTCGGGAGAAGCAAGCGCATCTGCGCCGTTCGCGGGCTGCCGCTGATCTGATCCCGAGGGCGCGGCCCCAGGATCACGCGTTTCCGGCAACGCTTCGGGCACCGCAGATTCAAGCGCCCCACGGATCCCGAATCCCGACTCCCGAATCCCGGCCCGCTTCACGCCACCAACCGCACCGCGGCCGCGTCGGCGATCGCCAGCAGCAGGCGCTCCAGGGCGACCCAGGCGTCGCCGTCGCCGCGGCCCTTGGCGATGCGGTCGATGCGCGAGGCCTGGGCGACGAAGCGCTCCCAGCGCGCGGCGCTGGCGTGGCGCTGCAGGGCGCGCTTGAACGGCGCCTGCCGGCTTTCCCAGATGCCCTGCCCCTTCATCTCGGCGGCCAGGTTGCCGCCGCGCTCGGCCACCCTGGCCAGCTGCGCGGTGCTGAGCAGGTTGCGGATGATCATCGGCATCAACGCCGCCACCGCCTCGCCCTCGGCGCGCAGGCCGGCGAGCATGCGCGAGGCCTGGGCGGCATGGCCCGAGAGCGTGGTCTCGATCAGGCGGAACACGTCGAAGCGCGCGGCGTCGGCCACCAGCGATTCCATCGTCGCCAGGTCCAGCGTGCGCCCCGCGACCAGCAGGGCGAGCTTGTCGATCTCCTGGGCGGCGGCCAGCAGATTGCCTTCCACGCGCTCGACCAGCAGGGCGACGGCGTCGCGGTCGGCGCGCAGGCCGCGCGCGCGCAGCCGTGCCTGCACCCAGCCGGACAGTTCGTGCGGCTTGATCGCCCAGGCCACCGACAGCACCCCGATGCGCTCGATCGCGTCGGCCCACTTGCCGCGGTGGGCCTTGCT
This sequence comes from Pseudoxanthomonas sp. X-1, assembly GCF_020042665.1. NCBI lineage: Bacteria > Pseudomonadati > Pseudomonadota > Gammaproteobacteria > Lysobacterales > Lysobacteraceae > Pseudoxanthomonas > Pseudoxanthomonas sp. X-1. Next base: position 1,820,450 of record NZ_CP083376.1, on the reverse strand, counting down.
CCATTCGCCGGCGGTGACCAGCAGGATCACATCGGCCGGCGGCCGCGCGCAGAACGCGCTGATGACCTCGGCGCCCTCCTTGCCCGGCTTGCCGGTCGGCAGGCGCACCTCGACGATGCGGCGGGCGCTGAACAGGCTGGGCGCGTCGAAGCTGGCCTGCAGGCCGGCCCAGTCGATGTCGCGGCCCTCCACGTCGAAGACTTCGCGTTCGGCGATGCCCAGCGCGCGCGCGCGGACGCGCACGGCGTCGGCGGCTTCCAGCACCAGCAGGGTTTCCGGGCCGGCGATCAGGTAGGCCGGCGCCAGTTCGCCATCGGCGCTCTGGGCAACCAGCCGGTCCGGCGCCAGTTCCATCAGGGCGCGGGCGGCGGGACCGGCGACTGCACCGTGGCGCCGCCCGGACGGCCGACGCCGCGCACCACGCTGTCGATGCGGCGCAGGATCGAGGCCGACATGTCGCGGCGCAGTTCGTCGGCGAGGATCTCGCGCTCGGAGGTGGCGCCGGTCAGGTTGGTCGCCTCGGCCACGTAGTCGCGCGAGAGCTCGACCACCTGCTGCGGCACCAGCTCGCTGCCGTCGGCGCGCAGGAAGCGGAACACCACCGCGTAGCGCAGGCTGTATTCCTGCGCGCGGCCCTGCTCGTCCAGCGCGATCGGGCGGTCGCCCCAGCGCTCGGACATGATGTCCAGGGTGGCGACCTTGGCCTTGGGATCGTCGGCCGGGATGGCGCCGGCGGCCTTCAGGCCCACCGACAGGTCGCGCGCCAGCGGGCTGTACTGGTCGGTGGCCGAGACCTTCACCGGGCCCAGGTCGGCGGGCAGCGCGATCTTGCTGCGCAGGTGGAAACCACAGGCGCTCAGCACGGAGACGAGCAGGGACAGGGCCAGCAGGCGCAGCATCGGGGTCACATTCATGGACGGAAGTCTGGACGAGGCGCGCGCGGGCGGCAAGCGGGCGGGCGAGCCTGCACGATCGCGCGTGAACAGCGCTTGAGACCTCATCCCACCACCAGGTTGACGATCTTGCCCGGCACGACGATCACCTTGCGCAGGGTGACGCCCTCTAGGAACTTGGCGGTGTTGGGCTCGGCCTTGGCCAGCGCCTCGATCTGGTCGCGCGGCGCATCGGCGGCCACCTCGATGGTGCCGCGCAGCTTGCCGTTGACCTGCACGGCCAGGGTCACCGAATCGCGCACCATGGCCGCCGCATCGGCCTGCGGGAAGGCGATGTCCTCCAGCAGGGTCTCGCCATGGCCCAGCAGCTGCCACAGCGCATGGCTGGAGTGCGGGGTGATCGGGTTGAGCAGCAGCACTGCGGCCTCCAGCGCCTCCTGGCGCACGGCGCGGCCCTGGTCGCTGGCATCGTCGAACCTGGACAGGGCGTTGGACAGCTCCATCACCGCGGCGATGGCGGTGTTGAAGCCGTGGCGCTTGCCGTAGTCGTCGCCGACCTTGGCGATGGTCTCGTGGGTCTTGCGGCGCAGCGCCTTCTGCTCGGCGCCCAGCGCGGCCACCTCCAGCGCCGGCGCCGCGCCGGCGTCGGCATGGCGCTGCACCTGGGTCCACAGGCGGCGCAGGAAGCGCGACATGCCTTCCACGCCGGCCTCGTTCCATTCCAGCGACTGCTCGGGCGGGGCGGCGAACATGGAGAACAGGCGCACCGTGTCGGCGCCGAACCGGTCCACCATCGCCTGCGGGTCCACGCCGTTGTTCTTCGACTTGGACATCTTCTCCACGCCGCCGATCTGCACCGGCAGGCCGTCGGCGCTCAGGGTGGCGCCGACGATGCGGCCGCGCTCGTCGCGCTGCACGTCCACCAGGGCCGGGTTGATCCAGTCCTTCGAGCCGTCGGCGTTCTCGCGGTAGTAGGTCTCGGCGATCACCATGCCCTGGGTCAGCAGGTTGGTCGCCGGCTCATCGCTGTCCACCATGCGCGCGTCGCGCATGAGCTTGTGATAGAAGCGGAAGTACATCAGGTGCAGGATCGCGTGCTCGATGCCGCCGACGTACATGTCCGCCGGCATCCAGTAGTTGGCGCGCTTGTCCACCATCGTGGCCGCGCCCGGGCTGGTGTAGCGGGCCACGTACCAGCTGGACTCCATGAAGGTGTCGAAGGTATCGGTCTCGCGCTCGGCCGCCCCGCCGCAGTCCGGGCAGGTGGTCTTGCGCCATTCCGGGTCGGCCTTCAGCGGCGATTTCACGCCATCCAGGGTCACGTTCTCCGGCAGCAGCACCGGCAGCTGGTCGTCGGGCACGGGCACCGCGCCGCAGCGCGGGCAGTGGATCACCGGGATCGGGCAGCCCCAGTAGCGCTGGCGGCTCACGCCCCAGTCGCGCAGGCGGTAGTTGATCCGGCGCTGGCCCTGGCCCTTGCGCTCGAAGCGCTCGGCCAGCGCCTCGAACGCGCCGCGGAAATCCAGGCCGTCGAACTCGGCCGAGTTGATCAGCTGGAACTCGCGGGTCTTGTCCGAGTACCAGTCGCGCCATTCGGTGGGGTCGTAGCTGGCCTCGGCCTCGTTGCGCGGCTCCTTCAGCTCGATCACCTGCACGATCGGCAGGCCGTACTTGGTGGCGAACTCGAAATCGCGCTGGTCGTGGCCGGGCACGGCCATCACCGCGCCCGTGCCGTAGCCCATCAGCACGAAGTTGGCCACCCACACCGGCACGGCCTGGCCGGTGATCGGATGGATCGCCTTCAGGCCGGTGTCCATGCCGCGCTTTTCCTGCGTCTCCAGCTCGGCCTCGGACACGCCGCCCAGCTTGAGCTGTTCCAGGAACACGGCCAGCTCGGGGTTGTCGGCCGCGGCCTTGAGCGCCAGCGGATGCTCGCCGGCGATGGACACGAAGGTCACGCCCATCAGCGTGTCCGGTCGCGTGGTGAACACCGTCAGCGGCTCATGGCCGCCCTCGACGTTGAACTGGATCTCCAGGCCTTCCGAGCGCCCGATCCAGTTGCGCTGCATCGTCTTGACCGACTCGGGCCAGCCGTCCAGCGTGTCCAGGCCGTCCAGCAGCTCCTGGGCGTAGTCGGTGATGCGCAGGAACCACTGCGGGATCTCGCGCTTCTCCACCAGCGCGCCGGAGCGCCAGCCGCGGCCGTCGATGACCTGCTCGTTGGCCAGCACGGTCTGGTCCACCGGATCCCAGTTCACCACCGAGGCCTTGCGATAGGCCAGGCCCTTGCGCAGCAGGCGGGTGAACATGCGCTGCTCGTGCACGTAGTAGTCCGGCGCGCAGGTGGCGAACTCGCGCGTCCAGTCGATGGCATAGCCCAGCGACTTGAGCTGCTCGCGCATGTGCGCGATGTTGGCGTAGGTCCACTTGGCCGGCGCCGTCTTGTTCTTGATCGCGGCGTTCTCGGCCGGCAGGCCGAACGCGTCCCAGCCCATCGGCTGCAGCACGTTGTGCCCGGTCATGCGCTTGTAGCGGCTGATGACGTCGGAGATGGTGTAGTTGCGCACGTGGCCCATGTGCAGCGCGCCGGACGGATACGGCAGCATGGACAGGCAGTAGTACTTGGGCTTGTCGGACGTCTCGTTGACCTCGAACGCCCTGGTCGCATTCCAGAACTGTTGCGCGGAGGTTTCGACCTGCTTGGGGTCGTAGGCGTGGGTTTCGGGAACGGCGGACATGGTCGGGAACGTGGCGCGAGCGGCTGCAAAGCCGCAAAGCCTACCGCAGCGCACCACCCGGCGCACCCGCGCGGTACCCCGGCGGCGCGGCGGTCAGCCGCGCAATGTCGCGGTCAGCGGACGATCCGGGCCGCTGGTGGCGGCCAGTCCGCACCAGCCCAGCCAGGCCACGATCGCCATGCGCTGGGACAGCCCATCGGGCAACACCGCCGGGAGCACCAGCGCGAACAGCACCGCGAGCGCGGCCAGCGGCGGGCCGACGCGCACCAGCCCGCGCCAGGCCGGATCGCCGCGCAATCCGCCCGCAAGCAGCAGCGCCGAGGCCAGCGCCGTGGACCACCACAGGCCCCAGGCGGTGGCGTGCAGCAGGGTCTGGGTGCCTTGTAGGCGTACCGGGTCGAGCCGGAACACGCCCATCGCCACGAAGCCCAGCGTGGACAGGAACATCAGCTGCGCGCCGATGCGCTGCCTCCAGCCGGTGTGCAGCGGCAGGCGCAACCGCAGCGCGACGGCGACCGCCGCGCACAGAGCGCCGGGCAGGACGAAGCCGAACAGGTTGAACGCCACCGCGCCGGGAATCCCCTGCGCGCCCAGCAGCGCCACCGGATGGACCGACTGCGCATAGCCAGGCAGCGCCGCGCCGAAGCCCAGCAACGCGCCCAGCCACAGCGCGGACGCGGCCGGCACGCACCAGCGCCACCAGCGTCGCCGGACCTGGGCGATCACGCGGCGGCGCACTTGGCCGCATCGAAGGCGGCAGGAAAGCGGGAAGGTCCGGACATGCGCCGCAAGGCTAGCGGCCGCGCCGCGCCTGTCAATGGCGGCCGGCCGCGCCTTGTATCCTCCCCGCCCCGGCTCCATCTGTGCCCCCATTGCCGTCGCAAGGAATCCCCATGTCCGCCCAGCCGCACGTTTTCGACGCCACCACCGACACCTTCGAGGCCGATGTGCTGCAGCAGTCGCTGCAGGTACCGATCATCGTCGACTTCTGGGCGACCTGGTGCGGCCCGTGCAAGACCCTGGGCCCGATCCTGGAAAAGCTCGCCGCCGAGTACAACGGCGCCTTCAAGGTGGCCAAGGTCGATGTCGACCAGGAGCAGCAGCTGGCCGCGATGTTCCAGGTGCGCTCGGTGCCGACCATGGTCGTGTTCAAGGAAGGCCAGGTGCTGGGCGCCATCCCCGGCGCGCTGCCCGAGGGCGAGCTGCGCAAGGTGCTCGAGCAGATCGGCGTGCAGCCGGCCGCCAACGAGGACGCCGAGCCGGCCGAGGCGGCGCCGCTGCCGCCGGCCGAGCAGGTCGCCGCGCTGCGCGAGGCGATCGCCGCCGAGCCGGACAAGGACGAGCTCAAGCTGGATCTGGCGCTGGCCCTGCTGGGCACGGGCGAGGCCGCCGAGGCCGAGACCCTGCTCGATGCGCTGCCGGCGAACCTGTCCACCGACGAGCGCGCGGTCAAGGCGCGGGCGCGGCTGGGCTTCGCCGCCCAGCTCAAGGACGCGCCGGCCCCGCAGGCGCTCGAAGCGGCCTTGGCCAAGGACGAGGGCGATCTGCGCGCGCGCCATCTGCTGGGCGTGCACAGGCTGGTGGCCGGCGACGCCGAGGGCGCGCTGGAGCAGTTCATCGAACTGCTGCGCCGCGACCGCGCCTGGGAGGACGGGCTGGCGAAGAAGTCGCTGATCGACGCCTTCCGCGTGATCGAGGACGAGGACCTGGTCGGCCGCTACCGCCGCAAGATGTCGGCGTTGCTGTTCTGATCGGCAGCGGCCCTGGGCGGATCGCCGGGGCCGCGTTCAAACGGGCGGGGAGCCGCCATGGCGGCGATGGGGCTTCTCGGGAGAGCCTCATCGCCGCTCCCACCTTGGCTTTCAAACTTCGCCTTGTGTCGGGCTGCGTTCCATACCCATCCGTATGTTAGCCTCGCCTCCCGCCCCGATATCGCTGCCCGGCCGTCATGAAACCGTCCACGCTGCGCCATGGCCTGAACCTGTGGCCGCCGTTCCTGTTCACCGGCATCCATGTCGCCGAGATCGCGCCGGACTGGCGCCAGGCGCGGGTCGAGCTGCGCATGCGGCCGTGGAACCGCAACTACGTCGGCTCCCATTTCGGCGGCAGCCTGTTCGCGATGACCGACCCGTTCTGGATGCTGCTGATGATGCATGCGCTGGGGCGCGACTATTACGTGTGGGACAAGGCCGGGGAGATCGAGTTCGTCAAACCGGGGCGCGGCAAGGTCACGGCGCAGTTCCGCATCACCGATGAGGCGCTGGCCCAGGTGCGCGCGGACACTGCGGGCGGGCAGAAGTCGCTGCCCTGGTTCGAGGTCGATGTGACCGATTCCGAAGGCGAGGTCGTGGCGCGCGTGCGCAAGCAGCTCTATGTGCGGCTCAAGCCGGCGGCACGTCCGCCCGCCGCCCCTGCTGCCGACTGACGCGAACGCCCGACCCGCGGGGGGTAAGCGGCGCTGCACCGTTACAATGCGCGCCATGTCGACCCCCGCCGCCCGCCCCTCCCTGCAGAGCCTGTTCCTGACCGGCCTGCTCACCCTGCTGCCGATCTGGCTGACCTGGGTGGTGATCAAGTTCGTCTTCGTGCTGCTGTCCGATGCCAGCCGGCCGCTCATCGAACCGCTGGCCCAGCGCATCGCCAGCGACTTCCCGGTGGCCGCGCCCTGGTTCACCGGCGCCTGGGTCCAGGCCGTCATCGCCCTGGTGGCCACGGTGCTGCTGATCCTGCTGGTCGGCGTGCTCACCCGCCGCGTGGTGGGGCAGAAGCTGCTGCAGTGGTTCGAGGCGCTGATCCGGCGCGTGCCGCTGGCCAGCACCATCTACACCGGCGCGCGCCAGCTGCTGGACATGCTGCAGACCAAGCCGGGCAGCACCCAGCGCGTGGTGCTGATCGACTTCCCGCACCGGGACATGAAGACCGTGGGGCTGGTGACGCGCGTCATGCGCGAAGAAGGCACCGGGCGCGAACTGGCGGCCGTCTACGTGCCGACCACGCCCAACCCCACCGGCGGCTACCTGGAGATCGTGCCGGTGGACCAGCTCACTCCGACCGACTGGACGGTGGACCAGGCGATGAGCTTCATCATCTCCGGCGGCGCGATCGCGCCGGACTCGATGCCGTTCACCCGGCGCGGCGATCGCCTGGCATGAGTGCGCCGCCGCGCACGCTGGACGACCGCGCGGTGCGGCTGTTCATCGGGCTGGCGGCGTTCCTGTGCGTCAACGCGGTGCTGGCCGAGTTCATCGGCGTCAAGATTTTCGCGCTGGAGGACACGCTCGGCATCGCGCCGCTGCAGTGGAACCTGTTCGGGCAGACCGGCTCGCTGAGCTTCACCGTCGGCACGCTGCTGTGGCCGTTCGTGTTCGTGCTGACCGACACCATCAACGAGTTCTTCGGCACCCGCGGGGTGCGCTTCGTCTCGTGGGTGGCGGTGGCGCTGATCGTGTACGGCTTCCTGTTCGCCTACGCCGCCATCCAGGTCGCGCCCGCCGGCTGGTGGGTAGGCGCCGCGCAGGCCCAGGGCGTACCGGACTATCAGGCGGCCTTCGCCGCCATCTTCGGCCAGGGGCTGTGGTCGATCGGCGGCTCGATCGTGGCCTTCCTGCTGGGCCAGGTGATCGACGTGGCGGTGTTCCACCACATCCGCCGCCGCACCGGCGAAAAGTACGTCTGGCTGCGCGCCACCGGCTCGACCGCCGTCTCGCAGCTGGTGGACAGCTTCGTGGTGCTCTACATCGCCTTCGTCCTGGGCCCCCAGCACTGGTCCATGTCCCGCTTCCTGGCGATCAGCACCGTCAACTACGGCTACAAGATGCTCGCCGCCGTGGCGATGATCCCGCTGCTGTACCTGATGCGCCACGCCATCCGGGCCTACCTGGGCCACGCCCTGGAAGAGCGCCTGCGACTGGAAGCGGCCGGGGGCTAGCAGCGCGCTTGATGGATGCGACGGCGGTAAATGTTTGAAAGCTAACGATTATTTCGGCTTCTGACATTTGTTGCAGACGTTGCACACTTTCATGAAATTTCGGTTAAGATCACCTAACAGTTGCGTCAGAAAGCAGCTGTTCAGCTTGGCCGTGCATGGGGGAACACTTGCCGGCCATTCCTTCAGACGATCATCAGAGAGAGCCAGATGAGCAACATTAGGGGAATTCGCCCGCTGTCGCGGACGATCAAGCGCAGCGCGTTGAGCATTGCACTGAGCATGTGCGTCGCCGGCGGTGTCCAGGCGCAGAGCACGAGCGGCAGCATCTATGGCAAGGCCGACAGCGGTCAGACCATCACCATCGTCAGCGACACCGGTCTGACCCGGACCGTCACTGCCGAGGCAAACGGCAGCTTCTCCATCGCCTCCCTTCCGGCGGGCGCCTATAAGGTCACCTCGGGCGGCCAGACCCGCGACGTGCTTGTCAAGGTCAACTCCGGTGCACAGGTGGATTTCACCGCAGCGCAGAACCTGGACAAGGTGACCGTGGTCGGGCGCGCCCCGATCAACGAGATCGACGTCTCCCAGACCGACACACGCACCGTGTTCACCGCGCAGGAGCTGCAGCGCATCTCGGTGGGCCGTGACATCAACAGCGTGGCACTGCTGGCCCCGGGCGTCATCAATTCGACTTCCTACAACAGCACGTCCTCCAACGTGGGCAGCTTCGGCGGCGCCGCAGCGTCGGAGAACGCGTATTACATCAACGGATTTCCGGTCACAAATCCGCTGACGGCGATCGGTTCGACGCAGCTTCCGTTCGACGCCATCGCGCAGCAGCAGGTACTGACCGGCGGCTATGGTGCGGAATATGGTCGCAGCACCGGCGGCGTGATCAGCATCATCACCAAGCGCGGCACCAACGAATGGCACGGCGGCGTCTATGCCGTCTACACGCCGCAGTCCCTGCGCGCCAAGGCCAAGGACATCTACTATCCCAACACGGGCTACTGGAGCGCGGACAACCACTACCCGGCGTACAACACCACGCCGCAGAACTGGACCGACGGCAAGCTCTATAAGCTCAACAGCAAGAACACGTCGAACAACTTCACCTACGGCATTTGGGCAGGCGGCCCGCTGATCAAGGATCGGCTGTTCATCTATGCCGACGCCGAGCGCACCGAGATCGACAGCGCGTCTTCGCGCATCACCGGCAACCTGCAAGGCAAGACGGCGTCGGGGGCCTCCGCCATCTCCGCGTCGAATCGCGCGCAGGGCTGGGGAGAGTACGAGTACACCTATCCGCGCTGGGTGACCAAGATCGACTGGAACATCACGGACAACCACATCCTCGAGCTGACCGGCGTCCAGGACAACAGCAAGACCGACGCCAGCTACTACGGGTATGACTACGACAAGCTGCAGCACGATGACGTGCTGTACGCCACAAGCAAGCCGGAGACCAAGACCCGCCTGTATGTCGGCAAGTACACCGGCTATCTCACCGATGCCCTCAGCGTGTCGGCGATGTATGGCGAGCAGCACATCGACATCTATCCCAATCCGATGGCTGGCTACGATCCGAGTGTGATCTACGCCGATCTGTCGTCCTCGGTCGTGCCCGCGCAGTACGGCTCGATTTCCAACCCGCAGAAGTATGGCCCGACCTACGACTATGTCGGTGCGGACGATACCAAGGCCTATCGTTTCGACCTGAACTACACGCTGGGCGACCACGAACTGCGTGCGGGCTACGATTACTTCGAAGCCGTCTCGTTCCGTGGCGACAACGTGGTGGGCCCGAGCGGCTATTACTGGACCTACAGCCGGTCCAACAACCCGACCGCCGCCATCGATGCCAGCCACTACGTGGGCTCGCCGGCCTCCGGCGGCGGTTTCGGCACCACCGGCTACTACGTCGGCAAGAGCTACTATGCTCATGGCGGCGAGACGACGGTCAAGCAGAAGGCCTACTACCTGGAAGACCGCTGGCACGTCACCGAGAACCTGCTGCTGTCGCTGGGCCTGCGCAACGATGGTTTCACCAACTACAACGGTGATGGCGAGGCTTACCTGAAGCAGGAAAACAACTGGGCTCCGCGCATTGGCTTCAGCTGGGATGTCAACGGAGACTCCACGTTCAAGATCTACGGCAACGCTGGCCGCTACCACCTGGCCGTGCCGAACAATGTCTCCGTGCGCGGCTCCAACCCCTCGCTGAGCTCGACCCAGTACTACACCTACACCGGGATCGCGGCCGATGGCACGCCGACGGGTCTGCAGGCTATTCCGTACACCCGCGCCAACAGCCCGTACAACTGCCCGGATGGCAGCTTTTCTTCCAACGTCGAATGCGGCGAGAAGAAGGACCCGCGCACCATCGCGGCAGTGGGCCTGAAGGCGCACTACCAGGACGAGTACATCCTCGGCTTTGACCGCCAGGAAGATGAGACTTTCTCTTGGGGCCTGAAGGGCACCTACCGCGAGCTGAAGAGCGCCATCGACGACATCTGTCCCGATGCCTGCTACATCTTCAACGCCGGCGACAATTCGGCCACGTTCTACGTGGACGACGGCACGGGCAATCTGGTCAAGCAGAAGACCGATTTCGTGGAGGTGTTCGGCACGCCGTTCCCGAAGCTCAAGCGCAAGTACGGCGCGCTGGATTCCTACGTCCAGTGGCAGGGTGACAACTATTTCGCCCGTCTGACCTACACCCTGTCGCACAACTGGGGCAACGCGGAAGGACAGCTGAACTCGTCCACTGACACCGGCAGCGGTGGCCAGGCGGACGTCTCGGTCACGCAGGACTGGGACCTGCCGGAACTGATGGTCGGCAAGAACGGCAGCCTGCCGAACAACCGCACCCACCAGTTGAAGGTGATCGGCTCGTACAGCTTCAACGACGAGTGGAGCGCGGGTGGCTCGATCGTGATCCAGAGCGGCCGTCCGAAGAGCTGCACCAGCTACTGGCCCTACGCGAAGACCGGCTTGTACAACAACGCCTATTACGCTTACTGCGGCGTGCCAGGTGCCACGTCGGCCTCGAACAATCCCGCTAACGCAGCGCCGATGAGCGACAGCTACTACTTCTCGCCGCGTGGTGCGGCTGGCGAGACGCCGTGGACGTCCAGCTTCAACGTCAACGTGGCTTACACGCCGCGCTGGCTGGAAGGCCTGACCCTGCAGGCTGATGTGCTCAATCTGTTCAACACGCAGGATGCCTCTGCGTACTACGAGCGATCCGCTAGCAGCCGCACGACGGTAAATCCGCAGTACGGGCGCGTGCTGTACTACACCACCCCCCGCGCGGTGCGCTTCACCGCCCGCTACGATTTCTAATCGTTAGCAGGCAGCGTCAACGTAGCACTACGTAACGGACCGGCCCCGCAAGGGGCCGGTTTTTTTCTTGGGTTCTTTACTGATGATGGACGGAACCTCGCGCGTGGACTTCGCCGGCTTCTTGGCGCGCATCTTCCGCCGAGCATGGACCACATCGTCGTCCACCTGACGGCGTGCATACATGCAGGTCAGCGCCCCTATGGCTTCGGCCAGCGCATCAATGGTCACGTGCTGAGTTACAGGGGCCAAGGCGACCTCGCAACGTGATTACCCGCTCCCCCTCCAGCACATGATTGTGAGCTGCTGAGCAACCGCCCCCCCGACCTCGCCATGCAAGGCGCGTCGCGCGGCTGTGCCCGGGTCCCGCGCCCCCAGTCAGGAAGCCGCCGTCCCGCCCCGCTAGAATGCCCGCATGAAGCCTGTCCTGATCCCCGCGCTGGTGGCCCTGGCCACCGCGCTGCCCGGTGCCGCGCATTCGCCCACCATCGCCTCGCCCCGCGCGTCCGCGCCCTCGCTGCCGGCGCTCGCGCCGCCTGCCGCGGCGGACACCACAACCTCGCTGGCCGCGCTGGCGCCGGACGCCGATCCGCAGGTGCTGGCGCTGGGCCTGTCGGCGATGCAGTGCGCCCAGGCCCACGGCACCGGGGTGAATGCGCAGCGGCTGGCGGTGATCGACTACAGCCGTTCCTCGCTGACGCCGCGGCTGTGGGTGTTCGATCTGGCCAGGCACAAGCTGCTGTACAAGGAGCTGGTGGCACACGGCCAGGGCTCGGGCGGCGATGTGCCGACCACCTTCTCCAACGCCGACGGCACGCACGCCTCCAGCCTGGGACTGTTCGTCACGCGCGACACCTACCAGGGCAAGAACGGTTATTCCCTGCGCATGCAGGGCCTGGACGCGGGCTTCAACGATGCGGCCATGAGCCGCGCGATCGTCATGCACGGCGCGCCCTACGTCAGCGCCGAGGCCGGCAGGAAGATGGGCCGCCTGGGCCGCAGCTGGGGCTGCCCGGCGGTGCGCGCGGCGATGGCCAAGCCGATCATCGATGTGATGAAGGACGGCCAGTTCGTGTTCTCGTACTACCCGCAGCAGGCGTGGCTGACCCGCTCGTCGCTGGCCCAGTGCGCGATGGCGCGCCTGCAGCGCGCGCCCAAGGCCGATCACGGCACCGCGATCGCCGCGCGCTAGGCTGGTCGCCACTTCGGACGGCCACCGGGAGGCCACGATGCGGCGCTATGCCAAGGTGTTGGGCCTGATCGCGCTGGTGCCGCTGCTGGCGCTGGCGGCGGCGCCGTTCTGGGGCGACAAACAGTCGCGTCCGATCGATACGGCCGCGGCCGACCTCAAGCCGGGACAATGGGTCTGGGCCGGCGACGACAAGGGCGCCGGGCCGATGGCGGTGATCGTCAGCCTGACCGAGCAGCGCGCCTACGTGTACCGCAACGGCATCCTGATGGCGTGGAGCACGGTGAGCACCGGCAAGGCCGGCTACGAGACGCCGACCGGTGTGTTCACCATCCTGCAGAAGGACAAGGACCACCGCTCCAACAAGTACAACAGCGCCCCCATGCCCTACCAGCAGCGGCTGACCTGGGACGGGGTGGCACTGCACGCCGGTGGCCTGCCCGGCTATCCCGAATCGCACGGCTGCGTGCACCTGCCGACCGGCTTCGCGCAGAAGCTGTTCGACGCCTCGACCATGGGCATGGTCGTGGTGGTGGCCGAGGCGGGACATTCGGCCGCCGACCTGGTCCACCCCGGCGCGCTCAGCCCGATCGACCCGTCCACCGGCAAGGACGTGGACATGCCCCTGCTGGAAGACGGCCAGCCCTGGCGCTGGGATCCGTCGCGGGCGAGCAAGGGCCCGCTGTCGGTGGTGCTCAGCCGCACCGACCGGATCCTGTTCGTCTATCGCGACGGGGTGGAGATCGGCCGCACCCGCATCAAGCTGGGCGGCCCGGACCTGCGCACCGGCACGCACGCCTACGTGGTCAAGGCCGGCTACGTGCCGCCGGTCGCCGGCCAGGTGACGGCCGCGACGCCGATGCCAGAATGGATCGGCATCGGCGTGCCCGGCAGCGAGGACGACGCCGGCGCGCCGCTGCCCGAAGACCTGGCCCGACAGGTGGTGATCCCCGAGGCCTTCAAGGCGCAGGTGCTGCCGCTGGTGCAGCCAGGCACCGTGCTGGTGGCCACCGATGCCAGCGTTTTGCCGCGCACCACCGGCGTGCATCTGCAGGTGATCGACGCCGATCCGCCGGAACGCTGATGCGGGCGGCGGGCCTCGAATCGAGACGCGAGGCCGCCGTCACGCGCTAGCGGGAGGCGGGCTTGAGCCGCGCCTCGCATAGCCCCTTGGGCGTCCAGTCCTGGACCACGGTCGTGGCCGGCTGGGTGGCATCGTGCAGGATCAGCACCAGGCCGCGACGCACCTGGTCGCCGGTGGCCATCAATGCCATCGGCGGGCCGCCGGGGATGATCCGGCCGGTGTCGCCGGGACGGTCCAGGACGATGCCCTGTGGCGTTTCCAGGCAGGTCTCGCCGCTGAGTGTGAACCAGGCCTCCGGCCCGGAATGCACATGGGTGCGCGAGACCATGCCCGGCGTGAACACGGCCTCCATGTACTGCGCCGCGTAAGCGTGCCGCGGATCGACGGGCAGCGGCCCGATGCTGGCGCGATGCGTCGCGCCTGGGGGCGTGGCCCAGTCCTGGCCGGCGATGGTCATCAGCCAGACCTCGCCCAGCGATTCGAGCACCAGACCATTGGCCGAGCGCGCCGCCTCGGCGCTGGCCCGGTCGGGGAAGCGATCGATCTGCCAGTAAGCCGGTTGCGGCAGCGGCGCGACGCCCTGTTCGCCGATGATCCAGCACCCGACCTCGCCGGTGCGCTCGGCCACCGGCCGGCAGCCCTGCGGCGGCATCGGGTGCGCCCCGTGTGGCGCGGCGCCCGCGGCCGTCGCGGCCAAGGCCAGCCAGGCCGCCAGCGCGGCGCCGATTCCTGTCACTCGCATTGCTTCGCCTCCTCTCCTCACCCAGGTTGCCAACGACAACGCGGCCGGCGGCCGGACCAGGACAACGCGAGCGCTCGCTGCCGCTGTCGCCAATCGGTCGGCGGAACGCCTACCTCGCCTCAGCGCAGGTCGCCGAGGACCACCTGCGCCGCGTTGTGGCCCGGCGCGCCGGTGACGCCGCCGCCGGGATGGGTGCCGGCACCGCACAGGTAAAGGCCGGGGATCGCGCCGCGATAGTCGGCCTGCCCGAGCGCGGGGCGCGCGGCGAACAGCTGGTTGAGCGTCAGCGCGCCATGGAAGATGTCGCCACCGATCAGGCCGAAGTCGCGCTCCAGATCCAGCGGACTCTTGATCTGCCGGCCCAGGACCGAGGCGCCGAAGCCCGGCGCGTAGCGCTCGACCGTGGCGATCATCAGGTCGGCCACTTCCTCGCGATGGTCGTCCCAGCTGCGGCCGTCCGGCAGCTGCGGGGCGACGTGCTGGCAGAACAGGCTGGCCACATGTCGGCCGGGCGGCGCCAGCGTATCGTCCAGGGTCGAGGGGATCAGGAGTTCGACAATGGGCGCGCGCGCCCAGCCGTGCGCGCGCGCGTCGATGTAGGCGCGCTCCATGTAGTCCAGCGACGGCGCCAGGATGATGCCGGCGGTGAGATGGTCGCCCTCGCCGGGCAGGGCGCTGAAGGACGGCAGTCCGGCGAGGGCGACATTCATGCGGAAGGTGCCCGAGCCGCAGCGCCAGTGCTCCATGCGCTGCGCGGTGGCGGCGGGCACGTGCCCGGGACGCAGCAGGCGCTGGTAGAGCAGCTTCGGATTGACGTTGGCGACCACGCAGCGCGCGCGCAGTTCCTCGCCGGTGTGCAGCCGCACGCCGACCGCCCGGCCATCTTCGACCAGCACTTCCTCGACGCCGGCGTCGGTGCGGATCGTGGCGCCGGCCGCGCGCGCGGCGGCGGCCATGGCCTGGGTGATGGCGCCCATGCCGCCGATGGCGTGGCCCCAGGCGCCCTTGACCCCTTCGACCTCGCCGAACACGTGATGCAGCAGCACATAGGCCGTGCCCGGTGTGTACGGGCTGGCGTAATGGCCGACCACCCCGTCGAAGCCGAACAGCGCCTTGATCGGCGCGCTCTCGAACCAGCGGTCCAGATACTCCGCGGCCGAGAGCGTGAACAGGTCCAGCAGTTCCTGGCGCAGTGTCATGTCCAGCGCCATCAGCCGGCGCCCCAGCCTGGCGCCGCGCAGCAGTTCGGGCAGCGCCTGCCACCAGCCCGCGTCGGAGACGTTGGGCGGCGGCTGCAGGGCCAGCGCGCGCAGCACATCGGCGATGGCCTCCAGCCGCGCCTCGTAGGCCGGCAGGGCCTGCGCATCGCGCGCGGAGAACTTGGCCACCTGCGCCTGCGTCTGGCCGGCGCCGGTGAGCAGGTACTGGCCATCGGGCAGCGGCAGGAAGTTGCCATGGCGGCGCTGGACGATGCGCAGCCCGTGACCGCACAGGTCGAGATCGTCGATCACCCGCGGCTGCAGCAGCGAGACGGTGTAGGACGCCACCGAGTTGCGGAAGCCCGGATGGAACTCCTCGGTCACCGCCGCGCCGCCGACCACGCCGCGGCGCTCCAGCACCGTGACCCGCAGACCGGCGCGGGCCAGGTAGGCCGCGCAGGTCAGGCCGTTGTGGCCGCCGCCGACCAGCAGCACGTCGCAGGGCGGCCGGCTCATCCGGTGCGATTTCGTGACGGCTTGTACAGTTTGCGGCTGGGCTGCATACACTCGTGCCGATCGTGGGACACACCGCCCAGGACCCCGGACATGCCGATCCCCAACGGAAGATCCAGCGTAGCTTGAACACGCGCTCCGCCCCAAGCCGTGGCACGCGACGGTGGCTGGCCGGTCGCGCCGGGATCGGCGCGCGCCTGCTGACGGCGCTGGGCGCCGCTGCGCTGGTGGTCCTGCTGGCCGTCTCGCAGATCACCGCACCGCTGGATGCCGCCCTGTTCGACACCCTGGCCGCCCAGCGCGCGCGCCCGGCCGATGCCCGGGTCGTGGTGGTCGCCATCGATGCGGACAGCGAGCGCCAGTTCGGCCCCTGGCCGTGGCCGCGGCGCGAGCTGGCCGCGCTGCTGGACCGGCTCTCGGCCGCCGGCACGCGCGCAGTCGGGCTGCAGTTGCTGCTGGCCCAGCCCAGCCTGTTCGATCCGCATGGCGACGCCCTGCTGGCCCAGGCGATCGCCCGCAACGGCGCGGTCGTCCTGCCGGTGGTGCCCGACCTGCCGGCGGCGCCGCAGCCGGCCACCGCCCTGCTGCCGGACCCCGGACTGGCCCGGGCCGCCGCCGCGCTGGGCCATGTGGACGTGATGGGGGACCGCGACGGCGTGGCCCGGCGCCTGCCGCTGCGCGCCGGCCTGGGCAATGCAGGGTGGCCCGCCATGGCGGAGGTGCTCGCCGATCTCGCCAGGGACGGCGCACCACCGCCGACCGCCTCCGCGCCGCTGCCTGCCTCGCCACCGTCGCAGGCGCGCTGGGTGCGCGATCGGATCGTGCTGCTGCCCTACCCGGCGCGGGAGACTCGGATCGCCCGCGTCGCGGCGGCCGGCGTGCTGGACGGGCGCGTGGGTGCCGACGCGCTGGCCGGACGCGTGGCGCTGGTCGGCCGGCCCGACGCCCCGTTCGAGCGCCTGCGCGCGCCCGGTGGTCGCACCCTTCCCGCGCTGGAGATCCAGGCCAACGCGCTGGCGCGGCTGCTGGAAGGCAGCGCCGTCTGGCCGATGCCGCTGGCTGCGCAGACGCTGCTGTCGATCATGCTGGTCACCCTGCCCTTGCTGCTGCTGGGCCTGCCGGGGCTGCGCCGGCTGTGGACGCCGATGCTGGTGGCTATCGGGCTGACGGTGCTGCTGTGCTGGGCCCTGCTGCTGGCCGGGGCCTGGTTCCCGCCGATGCCGGCGCTGCTGGTGCTGGCCCTGGGCCTGGCCGCCGGCGGTGCGCGCGCCTGGCGCCGCGCGCGCCGGCGCAGCCTCACCGATGCGCAGACCGGCCTGGCCAACCGCGCCGGCTTCGACCTGCGCCTGGAGCGCGATGTACGCCAGGCGCGCCGCCGGCGCCAGCCGTTGTCGCTGCTGCTGGTCGAGATCCGCCCGGGGTCGCCCGCGGCACAGCACAGCGGCGAACTGGCGGCCGCCGTGGCCAGCGCCCTGCGCCTGCGCGCGCAGGGACCGCGGGATCTGGCCGCGCGCCTGGACGCGGGGCGCTTCGCCGCGCTGCTGGGCGGCGCGCCGGCGCACGTGGCCGCGCTGGTCGCCACCGCGCTGCAGGCCGACCTGGAAGGCCGCCCGGGCCGCCCCGGCCCGGCCACCGCCGGCCAGGCCCTGCGCATGGGCCTGGCCAGCCTGCAGGCCGAGGACCTGCAGGGCGCCGACCTGCTGCTGCGCGCCACCCGCGACCTGGTGGCCGTGCGCGAGCCGTTCCCCCGCTGAAGCCGCGGCGCGGGCCATGACCTTCGACACCCCGCGCCTTCCCGACCGGCGAGCTACAGTCGCCCCCTTGCCCGCCCCCCGTGGGGCCGCAGGCATCGCCAGTCCCGAACGGAAGCCTCAGTGAACCTGTCCCAGAAGACCCCGCTCCTGCTGTCCCTGTCCATCGCCGCCGCCCTGGCCGGCTGCAACAAGGCGCCGTCCGCCGCGCCTGCCACCGAGGCCGCCGCGCCCGCCGTCGCAGCGACGCCGGCCGCTCCGCCAGCGTTGGCCGTGGATGTCTCCAGGCTGCCGGCGTTCAACGCCTTCCAGCCCACCGACCTCGGCCCGGCCGATGCGGCGTGCAAGGACCTCAACGCCTACGCCAACGCCAAGTGGCTGGCCGCCAACCCGGTGCCGGCCGATCGCACCAGCTGGGGCAGCTTCGAGGTGCTGAGCGAGCGCTCGGAGGCCGTGCAGCAGCAGCTGGCCGAACAGGCCGCCGCGGGCACCGACGCGACGGGCGTGACCAAGATCGTCGGCGACTTCTGGGCCACCGGCATGGACCGGGCCAAGATCGACGCCCAGGGCCTGGACCCGCTCAAGGACACGCTGGCCGCCATCGACGGGCTGAGCGACACCGCCCGGATCACCGACTACCTGCGCAGCGAAGCGGCGGCCGGGCGCAACCCGCTGTTCGGCTTCGGCGCCAGCCCGGACTTCAAGGACTCCAGCGTCAACATCGCCTACGCCTTCCAGGGCGGTCTGGGCCTGCCCGATCCGGAGTACTACACCAAGGCCGACAACAAGGCCAAGCTGCAGGCCTACCAGGCGCACATCGCCCGCACGCTGGAACTGGCCGGCGTCCCGGCGCAGGCCGCGGCCACGCAGGCCGGCGAGGTCATCGCCTTCGAGACGCGCCTGGCCAAGGTGTCCAAGACCAGCACCGAGCTCTCGCGCGACGCCAAGCTGTCCTACAACCCAGTCACGCTGGAGCAGGCCGACAAGCTCACCCCCAACTGGTCCTGGACCGCGTTCTTCAAATCCCAGGGCGTGGCCGCGCCGACGCAGTTCTCGCTGGCCATCCCGGCCTTCCACAAGGAGGTCTCGGCGATGCTGGGCGATACCGCCCCGGCGACCTGGCAGGCCTACCTGCGCTTCCACGCCATCGACGAGGCGAGCCCGTATCTGAGCCAGCCCTTCGTCGATGAGCACTTCGCCTTCTGGAACAAGACCCTGCGCGGCCAGCAGCAGATCCGCCCGCTGCCCAAGCGGGTGCTGTCCACGCTCAACCGCCAGGCCGGCGAAACCCTGGGCCAGCTATACGTCAAGGCCGCCTTCCCGGCCGAGGCCAAGGCGCAGATGGAAACGCTGGTGGGCAACCTGCGCACCGCGCTGAAGGCGCGCATCGAGAAGCTGGACTGGATGAGCGAGGCGACCAAGGCCAAGGCCATCGAGAAGTGGAACACCTTCACCCCCAAGATCGGCTATCCGGACAAGTGGCGCGACTGGTCCGGCCTGCACACCAGCCGCGACAGCTACATCGGCAACGTGCTGGCCGCGCAGACGTTCAACTACCGCTACGAGCTGTCCAAGATCGGCAAGCCGGTGGACCGCACCGAGTGGGGCATGACGCCGCAGACGATCAACGCCTACTACAACCCGCAGCAGAACGAGATCGTGTTCCCGGCCGCGATCCTGCAGCCGCCGTTCTTCGATCCCAAGGCCGACGCGGCGCTCAACTACGGCGGCATCGGCGCGGTGATCGGCCACGAGATGACCCACGGCTACGACGACCAGGGCAGCCGCTTCGGGCCGTCGGGCAACTTCATCGACGATCCGGGCTGGTGGACGCAGCAGGACTTCCAGGCCTTCAAGGCGCGCGCCGCCGCGCTGATCGCCCAGTTCGACGGCTACACCACGCCGCAGGGCAAGGTCAGCGGCCAGCTGACCCTGGGCGAGAACATCGCCGACCTGGGCGGCCTGAACACCGCCTTCGATGCGATGCAGGCGGCCAATGCCGGCAAGGAGGATCCCAAGATCGATGGCCTGACCCAGGACCAGCGCTTCTTCCTCAACTGGGCCACCGTGTGGCGTCGCAACTTCAAGCCCGAGGAGCTGGCCGTGCGCCTGAAGACCGACCCGCATGCCCCGGCGCAGTTCCGCGCCATCGGCGCGCCGTCGAACATGCCGGCCTACGCCGCCGCCTTCGCCTGCAAGCCCGGCGATGCGATGGTCCGCGACGACGCGCACCGCGTGGTGATCTGGTAAGCCCGTCCCTCACCGGCGCGGCGCCGCGGCGCCTCGCTCCTTCGCCCTCTTCGTGCCCAAACGGCACCTTCCAACGCCCCTTGCGGGCCATGAGTCCAACGACGTGAACGCACCGAAACTGATCGCCCTGTCCCTGGCCGTCGCCACGGCCCTGTCCGCCTGCAAGCAGGACAAGCCCGCCGAGCCGGCCGCCTCCACGCCGCCGCCGGCCACCGCCGCCGCCGCGGCGCCGGCCGCCCCGTCCTTCGATGTGTCCGAACTGGACAAGAACATCGACGCCTGCAACGACTTCAACGGCTTCGTCAACGCCAAGTGGGTCAAGGCCAACCCGATCCCCGACGACCGCACCAGCTGGGGCGCGTTCAACGCGCTGGCCGAGACCAGCCTCAACACCCAGCACGAGCTGGTCGAGGCCGCGGCCAAGAACACCAGCGCCGCCAGCGACAGCGTCGAGCACAAGGTCGGCGCGCTGTACGCGGCAGGCATGGACGAGGCCACCATCGACAAGCTGGGCTATACCCCGATCCAGCCGACGCTGGACGCCATCGCCGGGCTGAAGAACAACCAGGACGTGGCCAAGTACATCGTCGACCGTTACGCCCAAGGCGATGGCCAGGTGTTCGAGTTCGGCGCCGGCGCCGACTTCCAGCACGCCGACATGCAGATCGCCTACGCCAACGAGGGCGGCCTGGGCCTGCCGACCAAGGACTACTACACCGATCCCAAGTACGCCGACATCCGCGAGGCCTACCAGGCCTACATCGCCAAGTCCTTCGAGCTGACCGGCACGCCGGCCGATGCGGCCAAGGCGCAGGCCCAGCAGGTGTTCGACCTGGAGAAGTCGCTGGCTGCCGCCACGCTCTCGCCGGTGGAGGGGCGCGATCCGAAGAATCAGTACCACTTCGTCACGGTGGCCGAGGCCGACAAGGTCACCCCGCACTTCTCTTGGGAGACCTTCTTCAACGCCCAGGGCGTGAGCATCGACAAGGGCTTCTCGCTGTCCCAGCCCAAGTTCTTCGCCCAGTTCGACAAGCTGCTGGTCAGCGCGCCGACCGCGCAGTGGCAGGCCTACCTGCGCTTCCACGCCATCGACGGCGCCGCCAACGCGCTGAGCAAGCCCTTCGCCGACGCCAGCTTCGACTTCTGGGGCAAGACCCTGTCCGGCCAGCCGCAGCAGAAGCCGCGCTGGAAGCGCGTGCTGGGCTCGGTCAATCACGCCATGGGCGAGGGCCTGGGCCAGCTGTACGTGGCGAAGGTCTTCACGCCGGAGGCCAAGGCCCGCGCCACCGAGCTGGTGGACAACGTGCGCAACGCCCTCAAGGCACGCATCGAGAACCTGGACTGGATGAGCGCCGAGACCAAGGCCAAGGCGATCGCCAAGTGGGACACCTTCCTGCCCAAGATCGGCTACCCGGACACCTGGCGCGACTGGGCCGGGCTGCAGATCAAGGGCGGTGACTACTACGGCGACCTGCAGGCCGCGCAGAAGTTCAACTACCAGTACGACATCGCCAAGATCGGCAAGCCGACCGACCGCAAGGAATGGGGCATGACCCCGCAGACGGTCAACGCGTACTACAACCCGACCGATAACACGATCAACTTCCCGGCCGCGATCCTGCAGCCGCCGTTCTTCGACGCCAAGGCCGACGACGCGCTCAACTACGGCGGCATCGGCGCGGTGATCGGCCACGAGGCCAGCCACGGCTTCGACGACGAGGGCAGCCAGTTCGATGGCGCCGGCAACAACGTCAACTGGTGGACCAAGGAAGACCGCAGCAAGTTCGAGGAGCGCACCAAGAAGCTGGTGGACCAGTTCAACGCCTACACCCCGATCGAGGGCAAGCCGGACCTGCACGTCAACGGCCAGCTGACCCTGGGCGAGAACATCGCCGACCTGGGCGGCGTGAACGTGGCCTACGACGCGCTGCAGGCCGCGCTGAAGCAGCACCCGGAAGAGGCCGGCAAGCAGATCGACGGCTACACCCCGGACCAGCGCTTCTTCCTCAACTGGGCCCGCGTGTGGCGCGGCGCGGTGCGCGAGAAGCAGGCGATCGTCTACCTCAACGCCGATCCGCACGCGCCGATGTCCCTGCGTGCCATCGCCGCCCCGTCCAACATGCCGGCCTTCGCCAGCGCCTTCCAGTGCAAGGCCGGCGATGCGATGGTCCGCCCGGACGACAAGCGCGTGGTGATCTGGTAAGCGCACGCCCGCGAGCCTGAAGCACCCAGAAGGCCCGGCTCCGTCCGGGCCTTCTGCTTTACTACCGTATGAGCTGCGGGATCTGAGACCACGCGCCAACCGGGGCGAAGCCGGGCGCTGACGTTGCCCTGCCCACTGCCGGAGTCGAGCAGTCGTTGGCCCGCACGACGCCTACACGGCCCGATAGGTCTGCGCGACGACCCCGCTCGGAAACGCGGTCGTGTCGACCAGGGCAAGATGGCGCTTCCCGGTCAGCTCCGAAAAGATCGGAAGGCCCTGACCCAGGGCGAGTGGATAGACCAGCAGCGCGTACTCGTCGACCAGATTCCGAGCGATCAGGCTGCGCACGAAGGCAGCGCCGCCGTGGGCGACGATCGGCGGGCCATCATCGGCTTTGAGCCTAGCGACCTCGTCGGCGAGGTCACCGCCGGCGACATAAGCCTCGGCCCAGCTTTCGCCGCCGGGCTGTAGCGCGGCGACTTGCGCTTCCGTGGCGCTGGTCTGCGGTGCATTGGCGGCAGGGGCCGCCTGCAGGATGGCCGGCCCCTGCCGCGTGAACACCGCCTTGGGAATGCGGTTCATCGGCGCGGCGAACGGCGAGATCGCCGTGGGCCAGAAGCCGGCCATGGCCCGGAACGTGCGGCTGCCCATGATGTGCAGGCCCGCGTTCGACACGGCGTCCACCTTCCAGGCCATGGCGGCCTGATCGCCGGTGAACATCCAGCCGTTGGAGCCCTCGATGTCGCTGACGAAACCGTCGAGCGACATCGCCATGACCACCTTCAATGCTCTCATCGCGCTCTCCTGGGATCGGCGGCCCGGCAGGGGCCGTTCACCAGTACAACGAAGGGGCGCACGCGAATTCGACACAGAGCCGGGAAGAAAACGCCTCCAGGGGAAGCGACAACCAGAGATCGCCGGCTCGCGGACATGCACCTGGTCACTCCTCAGCCTCGCCTGTGCTCCCTGGCTGAATGCGCCGTCCCCGGCCTCTAGTGGTGATCTGCCGAGCGCCCGCGCTTTCCCGATCCATGCGTGGTGCAGAAGGCCCGGCTCGCTCGGGCCTTCTGCTTTCCGGGCGCCATCGCGACAGGAGACATCAACCACACAAGGATGCCCATGCCGCGCGATGACCTGGCCGGCGGCGCGCTTGGCGGGATCTTCCGACTCCTTGGACGGATGCTGGTCGAACCGGTGTTTTGAGCTCCTGATCAAGGGCGTCGGCGACGGCGTGCTGCGCGTCCTGCGTCCCCGTCACGAACCGTCCGAAACCGCGACCACCGTGGCCGGCCTGTTGACCTGGATCATGGCCATCCTCGCGGCCGCCGGACGATGGCAGGCGCTAGCTAGCTGAACCGCTGAACGCGCGTGCATTCCGTGCACCGGCGATCATCGGCGCATTGCTAGAATCCGCGCCTTCGACCACCTAGAAGTCCAAAGATGACGCCTCTGCGCCACGCCCGTACGCCCTCCCTGCTCGCCCTGGCCCTGCTCGTCGCACTCGGCAGCGGCGATGCCTTCGCCCAGAAGAAGTCGAAGAAGGCCCCGGCCAAGAAGGCCCCGCCGGTCGCCGCCGAGTGCACCGATTTCTACGCCGCGGCCAATGCCGACTGGCTCAAGGCCAACCCGCTGCCGGCCGGCGTGGGCGCCATCTCCGCGCTGGGGAACATGCGTGACTACAGCCTGCAGCAGCAGAAGGCCCTGCTGGACGGCGCCATGCAGTCCCCGCAGGGCAACGTGCAGAAGCTGCTGGGCGACTTCTGGGCCAGCGGCCTGGACGAGGCGGCCATCGAGGCCGACGGCGCCAAGCCGATCGCGCCGCTGCTGGACCGCATCAACGGCATCAAGAAGAACAAGGACCTGCCGGCCGCGATCGCCGCGCTGCACCAGGTCGGCATCCCGGTGGCGTTCAACTTCAGCCCGGACGTGGACCTGAAGGCGCTGGACCGCCACATCGGCTACTTCATGCAGGGCGGCCTGGGCCTGCCCGACCCGGCCTACTACACCCGCGGCGACGCGCCCACGCGCGAACTGCTGGGCCGCTACCGCGCCTACGTCAAGCAGATCCTGGCCCTGACCGGCACGCCGGCCGACCAGCTCGACGCGCAGTCCGCCCAGGTCATCGACCTGGAGACCCGCCTGGCCACCGCCTCGCGTCCGCTGGAGCAGCTGGCCAACCCGTTCAACAACTACGCGCCGGTCCCGGTCGCCGACCTGAAGAAGCAGTACAAGGCATTGCAGCTGGCCGACTTCCTCCAGGCCCAGGGCGTGAAGGATGACACCGTCTCGCTGGCCGACCCCAACCTGTTCGCGCAGCTGGACACGCTGATCAAGAGCCTGCCGCCGGAGCAGTGGAAGGCTTACCTGCGCTGGCGCGTGGGCGATGCGATGGCGCCATACCTGGCCAAGTCCTGGCGCGATGCGTCCTACAACTTCCGCGGCCGCGTGCTGGAAGGCAAGACCCAGCCCGACGAGCGCTGGGTGTCGGTCCTGGAGGCGATCAACACCGCCGCCGGCCCGATGCTGGGCCGCGAGTACACCGCGCGCTACCTGCCGCAGACCACCCGCCAGCAGGCCGAGGCCATCGCCAAGGGCGTGCGCGACGCGCTGGACCGCGCGCTGGACCGCAACGCCTGGATGAGCCCGCAGGCCAAGACCGAGGCCAAGGCCAAGCTGGCCAAGCTGGACATCGAGATCGGCGCGCCCAAGCGCGACCTGGACTACACCGTGCAGCCGATGGGCCGCGGCAGCTTCGGCGGCAACATGCTCATCGCCAGCACCTGGCGCCACCGCGAGGAAATGAAGCGCATCGGCCGCGGCAACGCCGAACGCCGCTGGAACGTGCTGCCGCAGCAGCCGGCGCTGGCCTACGACCTGGCCCAGAACCGCCTGATCGTCACCGCCGCGGTGCTGCAGCCGCCGGTGTTCGACGCCACGCGCGATGTGTCGGCGCTGTACGGCGCGTTCGGCTCACTGGTCGGGCACGAGCTGACCCGCGGCTTCGACGCCAAGGGCCGCATGATCGACGCCAATGGCCAGCTGCGCGACTGGTGGACCCCGGCCGACGTGACCGCCTGGAATGCGCTGGGCGCGCGGGTGACCAGCCAGTACAACGGCTATGCCTACCCCGGCCTGACCGCCACCAAGGTCAACGGCACGCTGACCCGCGACGAGGACCTGGCCGACCTGTCCGGCGTGGAGCTGGCATGGGAGGCCTTCAACGCCGCCCAGCCGGCCGCCAACCCGGGCGCCCAGCAGACCTTCTTCCGCAGCTGGTCGCAGCTGTGGGCACAGCAGGTCGCCCCGCAGGAGGCCACGCTGCGCCAGGCCAGCGATACCCATGCGCCGGGCCCCGTGCGCAGCGATGCGCCGCTGCAGAACCAGCCGGCCTTCGGCGCGACCTTCCAGTGCAAGGCGGGCAACCCGATGGTACGCCCCGACGCCGAGCAGATCGGCATCTGGCGCTGACCGGGGCGCACGGTCGGCAATAGAAAACGCGGCCTTCGGGCCGCGTTTTTTGTTCTTTCCCCGATAGAGGGATGGCGGCGCATCGGCGCTTCTTTGCTTCGGAAGGACAGCGGTCCTGTCGCCTAGCGCCCGGTCACCAGATTGGCTCGCGCCCGCACTCTCTTTAGGCCTGTGCCCGGCGTTATCTCACGACGCGGAAGCGCGAATTGCCGCCGCGCCCGCCGCCGCGCTTGAACGGCGGCTGCCCGCGCCAATAGCGGATCAGCAGCCAGCCGAAGAGCATGCCGCCCAGGTGGACGAAATGCGCCACGCCCGGCTGGCGTCCGGTGTAGGCGAAGAACAGTTCCATCGCACCGTAGATGATCACCAGCGTGCGCGCCTTGATCTCCATCGGGATGGGAAACACGATCATGCGCTGGTTGGGGAACAGCATCCCGTAGCCCAGCAGCAGCGCGAACACCGCACCCGACGCGCCCAGCACCGGCACCGGGGCCTGGCCCTGCGCCAGCAGCAGCGTGCCGACGATCACCTGCAGCACGTTGGCGCCGACCAGGCTGACCAGGTAGTAGGTGTAGAAGCGCTTCTGTCCCCAGACCATCTCCAGCGCCGAGCCGAACATCCACAGCGCCAGCATGTTGAAGAACAGATGCATCAGCCCGGCGTGCATGAAGCCGGCGGTGACCAGCTGCCAGGGCATGAAGCCGGCGCCGTCGTAGAACTGACCCGCCCCGATCGGCCACAGCAGCAGCCGCGCGATGAGGCCCTCGGGCATCACCATCTGCAGCAGGAACATCGCCACGTTGGCAATCAGGAGCGCCTGGGTCGCAGGCTGCAGTCGCGGGAACATCGATGGCCTCGAAGCGAGTGGAAAGCGGGACGCATGATACGTGCGGCCGGCTGAGCGTCCGCGCAAGCCTGGAGGCGCCCGAGCCTGGCCAGGCGGTCAGGTCGCCGCCAGCGCGCGCATGCAGCATCGCCGTCCGCAGCGACAGCCCAGGCGCGCCGCATGTCCTTTCACGCGGTGGCCATGCCGGATGCCACGAGGTCAGCCGGGACGGCCGGTGGCCGGGACAATGGCCGCGGCACGGGGGCTCTCAGCCGATGCCCCAGATCTGCTCGTCCACGCTGGCCGCGGCTTTCTGCCCGACCACCCTGCCCTTGACCACACGCACGCCCTCGGCCCGCAGCCGCTGGCTCTGCTCGCGCCAGCCGCGGCTGCCCTCCTCGAAGGCGATGGTGCCGTCCGAACGCAGGATGCGATGCCAGGGCAGGTCCGGCGCGCCATGCTTGCGCAGCACCTGTGCGACC
This sequence comes from Pseudoxanthomonas sp. X-1, assembly GCF_020042665.1. Lineage (NCBI taxonomy): Bacteria > Pseudomonadati > Pseudomonadota > Gammaproteobacteria > Lysobacterales > Lysobacteraceae > Pseudoxanthomonas > Pseudoxanthomonas sp. X-1. Next base: position 1,793,842 of record NZ_CP083376.1, on the reverse strand, counting down.
AGCCGCGCCCGCCCCGGCAACCCGGCCCGGCGCGCGATCTCGCCATAGCCCGCCACCTGCCCCGCCGGGACGGCGCGGATGGCCTTGAGGATGGCGGTGGCGCGGGCTTCGGGGGTGGAGAGGTCGGGGGGCATGGGCTGGAGTTTAGCCCTGTCCCCTCGGTTGGTTTGATCTCGGAAGTCGCGTTATCGAAGCAAAGGCTTTCGTGCCGCTTCGCGGCCCGACCTACTTTCTTTGCCCGTGCAAAGGTAGGCAAAGAAGCGTTCTTCCACAGACGCATGTCTGGTCAACACGCCCCGAGGCGGCACGCCTGCGTTGCGCGCAGGTCCGCTCCGGGGCGAGGGATTTTCCAAGGGGACATCCTGTCCTCTCGGAAAACGCCGCACATCCCTGTGCGGCGCCCTGCGGGTCTTGTCCTCGCCCATCCGCCGTGCCTCGCAGGGATCTGAAAGTCCAAAGCAGAAGCAACCGCAACAGCCGAAGCCGTAGTGCTTTGGCTTTTGCTTTGGCTTTTGCTTTGGTTCTTGCTTCTGCTGTTGCTCTCCCTCCCCCCTTGAAGTCGGGCGGAGGAGGACGGGTCAAACCCGAAGGGCGACGCGCAGGACGCGCGTCGTTTTTGGAAGGGACATGGATGTCCCTTCCAAAAATTCCCGGCGGCCGGAGCGGACTTTTCGCGCAGCGAAAAGCCGACCGCCGGGGTGTGCTTTCTTTGGCCTACCTTTCCTTGCACAAGCAAAGAAAGGTAGGTCGGGCCGCGAAGCGGCACGAAAGCCTTTGCCGTCGCTCAAACAAAAACGGGAAGCCCCAAGGCTTCCCGTTCCAGTCACAAGCGGCCAGCAGGCTTACGCCCAACCCACCTGCTGCAACCCCCACAACAGCCCATAGGCGATCGCCCCGGCGGCCGGGATGGTCAGGATCCAGGCCCACACGATGCGCTCGATCACCCCGATCTTCAGCGCCTTGGGATTCTTGGCGAAGCCCACGCCCATGATCGCGGTGGAGATGCTGTGCGTGGTCGAGACCGGCATGCCGAAATGCGCCGCCACGGTGAGGATCGTGGCCGAACTGGTCTCGGCCGCGAAGCCGTGGATCGGGTGCAGCTTGACCATCTTGTGGCCGAGCGTCTTGATGATCTTCCAACCGCCCGACGCGGTGCCTGCGGCCATCACCACCGCACAGGTCAGCACGATCCACAGCGCCACATCGGCGCTGTCGGCGCCCGCCTGCGGATGCAGGAAGGCCAGCCACGGTGGCAGATCGTCCAGCGCGCCGGTCTGCTGGGCGCCCATCAGCGTCAGGGCGATGATGCCCATGGTCTTCTGCGCGTCGTTGTGGCCATGGGCGTAGCCCATGTACGCGGCCGAGGCGATCTGCGCCTTGCCGAAGAACGCATTGACCCAGCGCGGGCGCGCCAGGCGACGCAGCGGGCCGCCGGCGCGCGCCATGCCGGCGATGATCGCCCACAGCAGCAGCATCACCAGCACGCCCAGCACGAAGCCGGCGATCGGCGAAGTCACCATCGGCACGAACACCTTCCAGAGCAGACCCTTGTTCTTGACCCAGGTGCCGGCGCTCTCCGACCAGATCAGCGCGTCCCAGTTGTTGTGCGCGGCGGCCAGCGCCGCACCGCACAGGCCGCCGATCAGCGCGTGCGAGGACGAGGACGGCAGGCCCTTCCACCAGGTGATCAGGTTCCAGACGATGCCACCCAGCAGCGCGCACAGGATCACCTGCGAGGACGCGGCGACCACGTTGGTGTCGATCAGGCCGGTGGCGATGGTGGCGGCCACCGCGGTGCCGGTCAGCGCGCCGATCAGGTTGGTCACCGCGGCCAGGGCCACGGCCCAGCCCGGCGCCAGCACCTTGGTGGAGACCACCGTGGCGATGGAGTTGGCCGTGTCGTGGAAGCCGTTGATGAACTCGAAGATCAGCGCGGCCAGGATCACCACCAGCACCAGGGTCAGCATGGCGCGCGCTCCCCTGCCGATGCACGCGAATGGCGGCACGGGCCGGACCCAAGGCCGGCGTGCGGGGTCCCGGAGCCGGGCTTCATGGCGTTGGCGCGCATGGGCTCAGGAGTTCTTCAGCACGATCTGGTAGACCACCGCGCCGGCTTCCTGGCAGCGGTCGATGGCCTTCTCCAGGATCTCGAAGAACTCCTTGAGCAGGAACATCTGCAGGTAATCCAGCCGGCCCGAGTAGATGTCCCGGTACAGCTCCAGCATCAGGCGGTCGGCCTCGTTCTCCAGCGCGCGCAGCTTCTCGTACAGCGCCGTGGTGCGATCAAGGTTCATCTTGGGCAGCACGTCGACCATCTCCTTCACCACCCCGGCGGCCTGCTCGAGCATGGCCGCGCGCGGGGCGAAGTCGATCTGTTCCAGGTGCTTGACCGCCAGCGAATAGCGGTCGGCGAACTTCTCCACCTGCTTGGGGATCTTGTGCAGCGCCGAACCCAGCGCCTCGATGTCCTCGCGCTCGATCGGGGTGATGAAGCTGTCCACCAGCGCCTGGCCGATCTTGTCCGAGGCCGCGCGCTCGCGCTGGCGGGCCAGCTTGAAGGCGTTGAGCGCCGGCTGGCGGTCGCTGCTCTTCATCATCGCGTGCAGCGCCTGGGTGCTCTCGTGGGCGGCGTCGGCCGCCTCGTCGAGCAGGGTGTAGAACTGCTGGCCGGAGCCGAAGATCGTCTGCAGGGAAAACATGCGTCGCTCGCACCCACCGTCGCGGGAGGGACGGCCATCGGGGCGCGATTATGACAATTTCGTTTCGGCTGGGCAGCAACAAGCTTGTCATTTCCCCGCAAGTCGTTGATCCGACTGCCCTGGCGGCGCGCTTGGCGCTCACGCCGGGTTTGCTAGACTGCGCCGGCGCCCTGAACAGGGGCGCATCCTATGGACGACGACCCCAAGCCCCCCGCCGCCCGCGCGGCCACCCGCCGGACACGTTCCGCCCTGTCACCTGACGTGGAGGGCAAGCCGTGCTCGAGCTGCTGACCGTCCTGTTCCTGATCGCGCTCAACGCCTTCTTCGCCCTGTCGGAGATGGCGCTGATGACCTCGCGCAAGCTGCGCCTGAAGCAGATGGCGCTGGAAAGCCGCGGCGCGCGCGCGGCGCTGGCCCTGGCCGATCATCCCGACAACCTGCTGTCCACCGTGCAGATCGGCATCAACCTGATCGGCATCCTGGGCGGCGTGTTCGGCGGCGATGCCATCGGCGCGATCGTCGCCGGCTGGCTGGATGGCTGGTTCCCCGGCCTGGCGCAGTACAGCGCGCGCATCGGCGTGGCCACCGCGGTCACCCTGATCACCGCGGGTTACGTGATCTTCGGCGAGCTGATCCCCAAGCGCCTGGCCTTGACCAACCCGGAGAAGATCGCCGCGGTGGTGGCCCTGCCGCTGACCGTGCTGCTGCGCATCTCAAAGCCCATCGTGGCGCTGCTGGGCGCGATCAACCGCGCCGTGCTGCGCCTGCTGGGCATCAAGGACGACGCCCGGCATGCGGTCACCGAGGAGGAGATCCGCATGCTGGTGACCGAGAGCCATGAGCAGGGCGTGATCGACGACGACGAGCGCAACATGGTCAACCGCGTGCTGCGCCTGGGCGACCGCACCGCCGACAGCCTGATGACGCCGCGCAAGCGCATCGTCTGGCTGGACATCGCCGCGCCCTACGAGCAGAACCTGCAGACCATGCGCGAATCGCAGTACTCGCGTTTCCCGGTCTATCGCGACAACGACCAGGACGTGGTCGGCGTGCTCGAGGTCAAGTCGCTGCTGGACCGCATCGCCGATCACTCGCCGGAGCTGTTCACCGACCTGCGCAAGGCGCTGTTCGTGTCCGAATCCACCCATGCCATGAAGCTGCTGGAGATCCTGCGCGAGGAACAGCAGTCCCTGGCGCTGGTGGTGGACGAGTACGGCGAGATCCAGGGCATGGTGACCCTGAGCGACCTGATGAACGCGGTGGTCGGCCGCCACCACCAGATGGCCGAGAACCCCGATCCCAAGGCGCTGGTCACCACCCGCGACGACGGCTCGCTGCTGATCGACGGCTCGCTGTCCACCGACGACCTGCGCGAACTGCTCGGCGGCGTGGCCCTGCCCGACGAGCAGGAAGAGGACTACTACACCGCCGCCGGCATGGTCATCGAACACTTCGGCCGCATCCCGCACGTGGGCGAGCATTTCGAATGGGCCGGCTGGCGCATCGAGGTGGTGGACCTGGATGGCGCGCGCGTGGACAAGCTGCTGCTGCAGAAGCTGGACGACGCCGACGATGACGACATCGTCGGCTGAGCCACGCGGCGCCGCCACCACGCGCAGTCTGCTGGACGACATGGCGCAGGGCGATCCGGCCGAGCGCCTGCGCCTGGTGGACCTGCTGGCCGACCTGCGGCAGAGCGCCTTCGGGATGCTGCTGTTCATCGGCGTCCTGCCCTCCTTCATCCCCATCCCGGGCGTGGCCGGCGGCCTGAGCGGGCCCCTGGTGATGCTGGTCGGCGCGCAGCTGCTGCTGTGCCTGCGCAAGCCGTGGCTGCCGCGCTTCATCGCCATCCGCGGCCCGATGCGGCAGTCGGTGGTGCGCTTCCGCGATGCGCTGGCCAAACCGCTGCGCTGGCTGGAGAAGGTGGTGCGCCCGCGCTGGCCGGGCATGCTCGACAGCCGCCTGGCCAGCGCCTTCACCGGCCTGCTGCTGTTGCTGCTGGGCGTGCTGCTGGCGCTGCCGATCCCGTTCACCAACTACCTGTTCGGCCTGCTCCTGCTGCTGTACGTCTTCGCCCTGCTCGAACGCGACGGCATGCTGCTGCTGGCGGCCTGGGTGCTGGGCGCGGCGGCGATCGCGGTGTTCGGCGTGGCCTCGGGCAATCTGGCGCAGATGGTGATCCACCAGGTGCATCGGCTGTTCTAGGCCGTCGGCGCGCGGCGGCGCCGGCCTTCAGGCCAGCAGCTGGACGAACTCGCTCTCGTTGAGCGGATAGCCCAGCCAGTAGCCCTGCGCCAGGTCGCAGCCGCGCTCGCGCAGCAGGTCGAACTGGCCCTGCTTCTCCACGCCCTCGGCCACCACCGCGATGCCCAGCGAATGGGCCATGGCGATGATCGCGCTGGTCAGCGCCAGATCGTCGTGGTTGCGCTGCAGGTCGGCGATGAAGCTGCGGTCGATCTTGACGCCGTCCACCGGCACGCGGCGCAGATGGCTCAGGCCCGAGAAGCCGGTGCCGAAATCGTCCAGCCACACCTTGACCCCGGCGCGATGCAGCTTGGCCAGCATCTTGCTGGCGTGGGCCTCGTCGCCGATCACCGCGGTCTCGGTCAGCTCCAGGTGCAGGCGGCCCGCCGTCAGGCCGGTCTCGCGCAGGGCCTCGGCCACCAGTTCGGGCAGGTCGCCGCTGCGCAGCTGGCGCGGGGATACGTTGACCGACACGAACGGCGCCTCACCGCTGGCGATCGCCTTCCAGCGCGCGGCCGCCGCGCAGGCCGCGCGCAGCACGCGCGGACCGATCTGCTCGATCAGCCCACTCTGCTCGGCCACGTCGATGAAGACCATCGGCGAGACCGCGCCCAGTTCGGGATGGTGCCAGCGCAGCAGCGCCTCGGCGCCGACGATGCGGTTGTCGGCCAGCCGGTAGATCGGCTGGTAGACCAGCCGCAGCTCGTCGCGGTCCCAGGCGCCGCGCAGTTCGGACTCCATGCGCACGCGTCGCTCCACCGCCTGGTCCATCGCGCGGCTGTAGAAGCGGTAGCAGTTCTTGCCGGCCATCTTGGCCTGGTACATGGCCACATCGCCGTTCTTCATCAGCGCGGTGGCGCCGGCGGCATCCTCGGGGAACAGGGTGATGCCCACCGAGGTGCCCAGGAACACCTGCCGCCCCTGGACCAGCAGCGGTTCGCCCAGCGACTGCACCATCGCGTCGGCCAGCCGGGCGGCCACCGCGCGCACGTCGCCGTGCTGGATCAGGATCACGAACTCGTCGCCGCCGAAGCGCGCCACCATCGCCTCGTCGCCGCCCAGGCGTTCGACCACCTCGCGGATGCGCGTGGCGAAATGCACCAGCACCTCGTCGCCGGCCTCGTGGCCGAGCGAGTCGTTGACCCGCTTGAAATCATCGATGTCGGCGAACAGCAGCGCCAGCTGGCGGCCGCCGCCGCGCACCAGCAGCATGCGCTGGTCCAGGCTCTCGCGGAACGCCAGCCGGTTGGCCAGCCCGGTCAGCGCGTCGGTGTAGGCCATGCGCCGCACGTCGCGGTCGTGGCGGGAGATGCTGTCGCTCATCTCCGAGAACGCGCGCACCAGTTCGCCGACCTCGTCCTCCCGCGCGCTGACCGGGCGCGGCACGTCGTAGTCGCCCACGCCGATGGCGCGCGCCGACTGCGCCAGCGCGCGCACCGGTCGCACCACCGTGCGCTGCACGTACCAGGTCATGCACACGCCGACCAGCAGCAGCGCGCCCAGCAGCAGCACGATCCAGCCGGCATGGCGGCGCCCCAGCGCCTGCAACCGCTCGCGCAGCACTTCGGACGCGCGTTCCTCGCTGGCGCGCACCGAGTCGAGCGAATAACCCAGGCGCACGCCGCCCAGGCGCGCCCCGCCCACCTCGATGGCCTGGGAGATCTCCACCACCTGCTCGGTCCACTGGGTCAGCTGCTCGCGGCTGGCCAGCGCGCGCGCGGCCAGCGGGTCGCGCATCGGCTGGCCATAGGAGGCCATGTCCCACGAGCCGTCGTTGACCACGTTGCCGGCCTCGTCGAACACCAGCACATAGGCCACGTCGGGCTGGCGGCTCGCCTCGCGCACCAGCATGCCGATCGCGTCCAGGTCCGAGTAGTACATCGGGTTGGCCAGCGAATCGGCCAGCTGCGCGACCATCGCGCTGCCGCGTCGGGTCAGCCCCTCGGCGGCCATCGACTGCACCGCCTGGCGGCCGAGCGCGTCGACCTCCTGCTGCATGGCCCGCTGGCGCTGCAGCAGCACCGCCAGCAGCAGCACGATCATCAACAGCGTCACGCCCATCGCCAGCGACAGCTGGGACTGCAGGCCGAAGCGGGTCCTGCCCTGGGTGTTCACTCGACCTGCTCGCGGACGCGCGCGCCGGCCTGGCGCACATGCTCGAGCGCGTCGAGCGCCGCGCCATCCAGCTCCAGGAATCGGGTGGTGCCGAAGAAGCGTTTCATCGCATCGCGCGCCTGCGGGTCCTTCGAGGCCTGCAGCAGCACCTGGCGCAGGCGCTCGCGCACGGCCGGCGCCATCCCGGGCCGGACCATCTCCAGCGCGCGCGGGAAGTCGGGCGACTGCGCCAGCACGCGCATGTTGCGGCGGAACGCCGTCGGCATGCGCCGCTCGTCCTTCCAGTCCAGGTTGTTCAGCGCACCGGCCTCGACCATCCCCTTGTCGACCCAGGCGGCGATGTTGAATTCCGACCGCGCGAACACATAGCCCACCGACTGCGCGTCGGGCCGGTCGCGCGGCGAGAGCAGGATCTCCAGCGGCAGATGCGCCTCGAGCAGCATCGAGGCCGGCACGATGTAGGAACTGGTCGAGCCCACGCCCTGCAGCGCGATCGAGCGGCCGCGCAGGTCGGCCAGCGAGGTCAGGCCGGAATCGGCGCGGGCGAAGATCAGCGTGTGATAGAAGCTGGCGCCGCCGCGCTCGGTCAGCAGCAGCGGCTGTGCGCCGGTGCGGCGCTGCAGCTCCATGCCGGTGCCGGCGGTCTCGGTGACCCAGTCCACCCGGCCTCGACGCAGGTAGCTGCTCATCTGCCGGGCATCGCGCGCCATCAGGATGCGACCGCCGGTGATGCCCACATCGCCCATGCGCGCCACCACATAGTCCAGCAGCGGCTTGAGCTGGGCGTAATGGTCCTTGGGGCTGTCGCTGATGCGCCCCAGCACCAGGACGTGCGGATCGTCGTCACCGGTCGCGGGGGCGGCCCGCAGGGGCATCGCCGTCACCGCCAACACCAGCAGCACGCCAAGGAGCCAGTAGCGCAAGACGGAGACTTCCGCGATGGAGAGGCGTCAGCCTAGCTGACTTTGCCGCCACCGGACAATCACGTGCCGCCGGGCTGTCCGGCGAGCCGCGCCATGCGCTGGCAGTCGGCCAGGATGCCGCGCAGCAGCCGGACTTCCTTCTCGTCCAGGCCGGCGCGCAGGTACAGACGGCGCAGCTTGCGCATGGCCGATTCGGGCGCGCGGCCCTTGTGGAAATCGACCTGGTCCAGCGTCTGGGCCAGCTGGGCGAAGAAGCCTTCGAGCTGCGCATGGGTGGCCGGCGCGACCGCGGAATCGCTCTGCTCCGCTTCGGCCAGCGATCCGGCATCCCGTGCCTCGCGCAGCGCCAGGCGCATCTCGTAGGCCAGCACCTGCACCGCGGCGGCCAGGTTGAGTGAGCTGTAGTCGGGATTGGCGTCGATGTGCACGGCCGCGTGGCACAGCTGCAGCTCCTCATTGGTCAGCCCCGTGCGCTCGCGGCCGAACAGCAGCGCCACCGGCGCCTGCTGCGCCACCTGCGCCAGCCGCGCGGCGGCCTGTCGCGGGCTGTGCTCCTCCAACTGCACCCGGCGGCTGCGCGCGGTGCAGCCCAGCACCAGCTGGCAGTCGGCCAGCGCGGCGGCCAGGTCGTCGGTGACCCGCGCGTCGGCGAGCAGGTCGTCCGCGCCGGCGGCGCGGCGAAAGGCGTCCTCGTGCGGATACTTCTCCGGCTGCACCAGCACCAGCTGGGCCAGGCCCATGGTCTTGAGCGCGCGCGCGGCCGCGCCGATGTTGCCGGGGTGCTGGGTGCCGACCAGCACGAAGCGGATGCGCGCGACGGCGCTGGGATCGATGGTGTCCATGCGGGGATTCTAGTGGAGCGGGGAACGCGCGGAGAGGAACGAGGACCGGGTGACAGGCCGTGGCGACCGACCCGCCCCCACGCGTTCTTCGTTGCTCGGCGCTCGTTCCTGGCCCTCGCCGGAGGCACGGGCCAGTCGGGCAACGGGCGCAGTGCTAGAATGCGCGGTCCGGCCGCCGCGCCGGCCTGCTCTTTCCACCTGCCGCGTGACACACGCCCCGCCTGACCGAGGTCGCTTCGCATGCTCAATCCCGTCGTCACCGTCATGACCAAGGCCGCGCGCGTCGGGGGCAACGTGCTGCTGCGGAGCATGAACAAGCTCGAGAGCCTCAACGTGGTCCAGAAGGACCGCATGGACTACGCCAGCGAAGTCGATGCCGACGCCGAGAAGGCCATCATCAAGGAGCTGCGCCGCGCCTACCCCGAGTACGGCGTGATCGGCGAGGAAGGCGGCGTGCTGCCTGGCAAGAACCCGCGCTACCACTGGGTCATCGATCCGCTGGACGGCACCAGCAACTACCTGCACGGCTTCCCGCACTTCTGCGTCTCCATCGCCCTGGTGGACAACGGCGAGCCCAGCGACGCGGTGATCTTCGATCCGCTGCGCAACGAGCTGTTCACCGCCAGCCGCGGCGCCGGTGCGCAGCTCAACGAGCGCAAGATCCGCGTGTCGGACCGCAAGGAACTGACCGGCGCGATGCTGCACACCGGCTTCCCGCCGCGTGAGCGCGCCCGCGTCGGCGCCCAGCTCGAATGCGTGCGCGAACTGCTCAACCACGCCGAGGACATCCGGCGCACCGGCTCGGCCGCGCTGGACCTGGCCTACGTGGCCTGCGGCCGCGCCGACGCCTACTTCGAGGCCGGCGTGAAGGCCTGGGACATCGCCGCCGGCGTGCTGCTGGTGCGCGAGGCCGGCGGCAAGGCCAGCGACTTCAAGGGCGCCGCGCTGGCGCGCATGGACGACGGCACCAAGGCCGAGGGCCGCCAGGTCATCGCCGGCAACCTGCGGGTGGCCGATGCGGTGCAGAAGGTGGTGGCGCAGTCGGGGTATGCGGCGGCGTTTGCTTGATGGGGCTTGCGGCCTTGGCGCTTCAAGGCTTCAAGCAGGCGCTTTGAAGCAAGAGCTCTAAATCCAAGGCTTTTAAGCCAAGGCTTTTAAGCAGGAGCAAAGCTTTCGCGCCTGCGGGCGCGAGCTACTTTTGTCTTGTCAAAAGTAGCCAAAACCGCTTCTCGCCGGGACGCGAGCCGCCGCTGCGCGGCGGTCCCCTGCGCTTCTCGGAAGACGGGGCACGGGGCCCAAACTCGCTTCGCTCAAACAGGGCCCCTCTTCGGCCCCGTCTTCCTGCGATGCTCGGCTCGCTTTACGGCTCAGACAGGTAAAGCAACGGCAACAACAACGACCACGGCAACAGCAGTAGCAACGACAACAGCCGAAGCAGCTCTCTCAGATCGTCATTCCCGCGAAAGCGGGAATCCAGGGACTTTGCTCTTTGCGGTTGCGGTTGCTGTCGCTCTCAATCGCGTTGTAAAGCAAAGCGGAGAGGCAGGAGCCGCTACCGTAAGGCCAACCTGAAAAGCGTTCGGCCATGCAAGCATCTCTTGTACAAGCAAGAAAGTAGATCTTTTCGCGGAGCGGCACGAAAGCGCTCGGCTTACAGCGTAAAGGCCCCGGCGATCTCGCCCCAACTCACGCGCACGACCGCGCGCAAGCCCTCAAGCTACCCCTAAACCTGGTATCGCCACAATCGCCTCGGGATCAAACCCCGCGATCCGCGCGAAATCCTTGCCGCGTTCGACGTAGTCGCGATACATGCCGAAACTCGGCGCGCCCGGCGACAGCAGCACGACGCCCTGCCCCTCCAGCATCGCCTCGGCCTGGTGCACCGCCGAAGACAGGTCAGGCGCGGCGGCCAGCAGGAAGCCGCCCTCGCCCGCCACCGCCTCCAGTAGCGCATGGATGCGCGGGCCGTTCGCGCCCAGGGTCACGATGCCCACCGGCGCGTGCTCGCGCATCGCCTGCGCGAAGTCGTGCCAGTTCAGCCCCCGGTCGTGCCCACCCACCAGCAGCGCGATGCGCTGCCCGGCGAAGCAGTCCAGCGCCGCCAGCGTGGCGTGCGGGGTGGTGGCGATCGAATCGTTGACGTAGGTCAGGCCGCCGCGCGTGCCGAGGGTCTGCAGGCGGTTGGGCAGCGGACGGAAGTCGAGCGCGGCCGGCGCCAGCGGCGCCGCGTCCAGGCCCAGTGCCTCGATCGCCGCCAGCACCGCGCACAGGTTGCCGCGGTTGTGGCGACCGGGCAGCGGCACCGCGCGCGTGTCGAACACCTGCGCATCGCCGCGATACAGCAGCTCGCCGCGCAGGTGCCAGCCGTCCTCGCGGTTGAACCAGACGATGCGGCTATCGGGCAGCACCAGCTGCGACAGCACCGGATCGCGCGCGTTGAGCACGGCGGTGCGCGGCGCGGCGCGCGTGACCAGCGCGAGCTTGTCCTCGATGTAGCGCTGCTCGCTGCCGTGCCAGTCCAGGTGCTCGGGGAACAGGTTCAGCACCACCGCCACCTCGGGGCGCACGCCGCTGTCGGTGACCGCGCCGGTCTGGTAGCTGGACAGCTCGATCGCCCACAGTGCCGGCGCGGGCCGCGGGTCCATCACCTCCAGCAGCGGCAGGCCGATGTTCCCGGCCAGCGCGGTGCGCTGGCCGCCGGCGCGCAGCAGGTGGGCCAGCAGCGCGGTGGTGGTGCTCTTGCCCTTGGTGCCGGTCACGCACACGGTGCGCGCATCAGGATGTTCGGCGAACCACAGCGCCGTGCCCCCCAGCAGACGCGCGCCAGCGGCCTGCGCTTCCAGCGCCTCGGGCGAATACGGGCTGATGCCAGGCGACTTGATGACCACGTCGAAGCCGCCCAGCGCCTCACCGGTGACCTCGACTTGCGGGAACAGCAGCGGGTCGCCCAGCGCCGCGGCCTGCGCCGCCTCGGCCGGGCTGCAGAACAGGGTCAGCGCCTGACCGGGCAGCCGGCTGCGCAGCAGGGCGTGGGCGGCGCGCCCCTCGCGCCCCCAGCCCCACAGCGCGACGCGCCGGCCCTCAAGCTGCGAAATTCGCACGCAGCTGCTCCCACAGGGCCGGCGGGATGCGGTGCTCGCCCTCGGGCTGCAGCAGCGGGGCGATCTGCAGGTCGGCCGCGTCCAGCTGCGGGGCGATCTCGCGGTTGAAGCGCGCCACCAGCGCGTCCTCGCGCCACTCTGGACGCTGGCCCAGCGCGGCCATCGCCGCGCGCGATTCGCGTCCCTCGCCCACGCATTCGAACGGCTTGTGGTCCTGGTATTCCAGCAGCGCATCGAAGCCGGCGGTCTGTGCGGCGTCGTCCAGCAGGTTGCGGCCGAAGATGTTCAGCAGGCGCGGTTTGGGCATGAAGTTGCTCAGCGCCAGGAACACGAAGTGGCACTTGGGGCACTGCCCGCACCAGCGGTTGACCGGGCGCTCGCCCAGGATGTGGAAGTTGCGGTTGCAGCTGGAAAAGTGCGCGTCGTAGTGGTCGGTCTTGGCGAACTGCCGCGCCACGGCCAGTTCGGACAGCGGCCGCAGCAGCGAGTAATAGTGCAGGTCGGCGGCGACGAAGCGCTGCACGTGCGCGCCGAACAGCGACTCGAACGCCCAGCCCTTGGACCACTGGTGGTTCACCTCGCCGGTGCCGGGGATCAGGCTGCCGTAGCTGGCCGAACGCTCGTTGGAGAACACCACCTGGTCCACCCCGCGCAGCAGCGCGGCCACCACCAGGATGGCCGAGTTGATCGCGGTCACCGGGATATGGCCGTTGTAGGCGCCCTGGCGGTTGAGTTCGAACAGCGCCGGCGCCAGCGCGCGGCCGATGTTGAGCGTGGGCAGGCCGGTGCGCGCCGCGCAGGCGGCGATCAGCTGCGAGCCGCCGATCCAGCTCACCGTCTGCGCCACGCCGGCCTGGCGCAGCGCCTCGATGGACACCAGCGAATCCTTGCCGCCGCCGATGGCCACCAGCGCGTGCGGCGCCAGGCCCAGCGTGGGCGCCGGCGCGGCATCGGCCGCCTCGCTGGCGGGGAAGCGGATGCGCCCGTGCAAGTCCAGGCCGTTGCGATAGGCGAACTCGCCCAGGCCGTGGGTGTAGAGGTCCTCCATCAGTGCGGCGGTGTCCGCGTCGATGGGCTCGCCCTCGATCACCAGCTCGGGCGGCACGGCCGCCTTGTAGTAGCTCACGCCGGCGATCAGGTGCAGCAGGCGCAGCGCACGCCGCATCGCGTGTTCGCGCGCGGCATCCAGTGCGAACGGCGCGCCGGGGAAGCTCACCGTCTCCACCAGTTCCGGGCCCTGGTCGAAGGCGTAGCGCAGGCGCGCCACGCCGGTGGTCGGGTCGAAGTCGCAGCCGCTGAAACGGAACTGCTTGACCGTCTCGCGCTGGAACGTCCAGTCAGACATCGAGAATCGTCTCCTTGGGCAGCGCGCGCTGGTTGTAGGCGCTGGCCATGCTGTAGCCGTAGGCGCCGGCGTCGGCGATGAGCATGACGTCGCCCGGCGCGGTCGCCGCCGGCAGCGCGCGGCGGCGGCCGAACACGTCGGAGGATTCGCAGATCGGCCCGACCACGTCGAAGCTGGCCGTGGCCGCGTCGTCCAGGCGGCTGAGGTTGGCGATGTCGTGCCAGGCGTCGTACAGCGCCGGGCGGATCAGGGTGTTCATGCCCGCATCCAGGCCCACGCGCAGCACCTCGTCCTTCTCGATCACCTGGGTGGCGTGGGCCAGCAGCACGCCGGCCTCGGCCACCAGGTAGCGGCCCGGCTCGATGGCCAGGCGGAAGGCCGGATGCACGGCCTTGACCTCTTCCAGCCCGCGCGACCAGGCGTCCAGGTCGAAGGGCTCGTCGTCGGCGTGATAGGGGATGGGCAGACCGCCGCCGATGTCGATCACCTCGATGGTGCCGATGCGGCGGGCGAAGCCGGCCAGCTCGTCGCACATCAGACGCCAGTGGCCCTCGGCCTCCACGCCGCTGCCCAGGTGCGCATGCAGCCCGGTCAGGGTGATGTTGAGGCTGCGCGCCAGCGCGACGAACTCGTCCACGCGCGCGGCCGACAGGCCGAACTTGGACGCTTTGCCGCCGGTGTTGACCTTCTCGTGGTGGCCATCGCCGTGGCCCAGGTCCACGCGCAGCCACAGGCTGCGGCCCTTGAAGACCTCCGGCCAGCGCTGCAGCGCCTCGACGCTGTCGATGGTGACGTTGACGCCGAGCGCCAGCGCCGCCTCGTACTCGTGCCGGGGCGCGAAGCTCGGGGTGAACAGCACCCGGCGCGGCTCCAGCTGCGGCAGCGCGGCGAAGACGTGCTCCAGCTCGCCCAGCGACACGCATTCCAGGCCGAAGCCCTCCTCCACCAGCGTGCGCAGGATGGCCGGATGCGAGTTGGCCTTGATCGCGTAGAAGCGCTGGTCGATCTGCGCGATCGCGGCCAGCGCGCGGGCGCGCTCGCGCACGGTCGGCAGGTGGTAGGCGTAGACCGGCGTGCCGGCCTGGGCCAGGTCCAGCAGCTGCGTGCGGCGGGCCTGCCACCACGGCGCGGGGCGCGGGCGCAGCGCGCCGTTGAGTTCGCGCCAGCGCGGCCCGAACACGCTGGTCTCCTCCACCGGCATGGCGCCCGAATCGATCAGTTCGCCGTGCAGGATCGGCAGCAGGCCGTCGGCATCGGCCTCGTCGATGACGAAGGTCAGGTTCAGATCGTTGGACGACTGCGAGATCAGGTGCACGCGCTCCTTGCCGAAGGTCGCCCACACGTCCGACAGCTTGTGCAGCAGCGAACGCATGCCGCGGCCGACCAGGGTGATGGCCGCGCACGGCGCGATCACCTTGACCCGGCAGATCTCGGCCAGGTCCGAGGACAGCGCGGCCAGCACGTCGGTGCTGACCAGGTTCTCCGACGGATCCAGCGACACGGTGACGTTGGTCTCCGACGAACCGATCAGGTCCACCGACAGGCCGTGCTTCTTGAAGCGCGCGAACACATCGGCCAGGAAGCCGACCTGCTGCCACATGCCGATGCCTTCCATCGACACCAGCACGATGCCGTTGCGGCGGCTGATCGCCTTGACCCCGGGGATGGTGACCGCGTTGCCGTCGATGCTGGTGCCCGGCAGCTCGGGGCGCTCGGTGTCCAGGATCGCCATCGGCACGCCGGCGTCGCGGCAGGGCTTGATCGAACGCGGGTGCAGCACCTTGGCGCCGGTGGTGGCGATTTCCTGCGCCTCGAAGTAGTCCAGGCGCGTGAGCAGCCGCGCGTCCGGCACTTCCTTCGGATTGGCGCTGAACATGCCGGGCACGTCGGTCCAGATCTCCACGCGCCGGGCCTTGAGCAGCGCGCCGAAGTACGCCGCCGAGGTGTCCGAGCCGCCGCGGCCCAGGATCGCGGTGCCGCCGTCGCCGTGGCGGGCGATGAAGCCCTGGCTGATCAGCACGCGCGTGGGCTGGGTGCGGAAGCGCGCGCGCCAGTCGTCGCTGCCGCGCGGATCGCACGACACCGACAGGCGCTGGGCCCAGGCGCTCTGGTTGGGGATGGTCATCGCATCGAGCCACTCGCGCGCGTCGCACCAGCCGATGTCCAGGCCGTTGGCGGCCAGATAGGCCGCGCCGATGGTCGAGGACAGCAGCTCGCCCTGGCCCAGCACCTCGGCCTGCCAGTCCAGCGCGCGGCTGGCCGCGCGCGGATCGGTGGTGAGCGCACGCAGCGCGGCCAGGCGCTGGCCCAGCACGGCCTCGGCATCCAGTTCCAGTTCGGCCAGGAATTCGCGGTGGCGCAGCTCCAGCGCGGCCACGCGCGCCTCGGCGTCGTGGGCGCCGTCGGCGATCGCGGTCAGTTCGTTGGTGACGCCCGACAGCGCCGAGACCACCACCAGCACGCGCGCGTCGTGTTCCTCGGCGCGTTTTTTGGCCAGCTTCCCGATGGTGTCCCAGCGATGACGACGCGACACCGAGGTGCCGCCGAACTTGAGCACGATCCAGCGATCGTTCGGGGGGGAAGCGGACATGGGGGCTTTGCGGTCTACGATGGGGAGGAAAAACCCGATCACGCGGGCGGAACCTGCAATTCTAATGGAACACGCCCAGCCAAGCCCCCGCGGCCCCAGGACCCGACCATGATCCAGCGCCGCTACCTGCAGCTCGACGTCTTCGCCGACCGCCCCGGCGCGGGCAATCCGCTGGGCGTGGTGGTCGATGCCCACGCGCTGGACACCGCGGCCATGCAGGCGCTGGCCGCCTGGCTGAACCTGTCCGAGACGGTCTTCTTCCAGCCCCTGGGCGGCTACGGCGCCGACTACCACGTGCGCATCTTCTCGCCGAGAAGCGAGCTGCCCTTCGCGGGCCACCCCAGCGTGGGCGCCGCCTGGGCCGCCCTGTCCCTGGGCCTGGTGCGGTCCGAGCACCTGCACGCGCAGGCGGCGGGCGAGGTCGACCTGATCCAGCAGTGCGCCGCCGGGATGCTGCCGGTGCGGGTGCGCCAGGCCGACGGCGCGCGCCGGATCTCGGTGCGCACCCCGCGCGCGGTGCACCGCTTCGACGTGCCGCCGCCGGCCTGGCTGCTGGCGCCGCAGGTATTCGGCGCGGCCCGCGGTCCGCTGCCGCCGGCGCTGTACAACAACGGCCCGGACTGGTGGCTGCTGGAACTGGCCGACGAGGCCGCGCTGCGCGCCTGGCAGCCGGATCTGGGGCAGATCGCCCTGCTGCCGGGCAAGGGCAAGCTGGCCGCCTTCGCGCGCAGCCACGGCGGCCGCCATGACCTGACGGTGCGCGCCTTCGCCCCGGTCAGCGGCGTGCCGGAAGACCCGGTCACCGGCAGCGCCAATGGCCTGATCGCCGCCTGGCTGCACGCGCGCCAGGCCCTGCCCGGCCGCCACGGCCGCTACACCGCCAGCCAGGGCCGTGAGCTCGGCCGCGACGGCCTGGTCGAGGTGGAGGTGGATGCCGAGGGCGAGGTCTGGATCGGCGGGCAGGTCCAGGGCGTGCTCGAGGGCACCCTGCGCTGGTGAGACCGCGGCGCGCTGCTACCCTGCACGCCCGTCCCCCAGCCGCCCCGGTGCCCATGCAATCGCGTCGTTTCCTGCAGGTCGATGTGTTCTCCGCGCGCCCCGGCAACGGCAACCCGCTGGCGGTGGTGCTGGATGCGCAGGGGCTGGACGAGGCCGCCATGCAGGCCATCGCGCGCTGGACCAAGCTGCCGGAGACGACCTTCGTGTTCCCGGCGCAGGACGAGGGCGCCAGCTACCGGCTGCGCATGTTCGCCCCGCAGAAGGAGGTGCCCTTCGCCGGCCATCCCAGCGTGGGCACCGCGCACGCGGTGCTGGCCGCGGGCCTGGCCGTGCCACGCGACGGCGTGCTGGTCCAGGATGGCATCGCCGGGCGCCTGCCGCTGCGCGTGGAGACCATCGACGGGCGCCAGCGCATCGCCATCCGCGTGCCGCGCGCCTCGGTGGCCGAAGTGGTCGACCCGGCTGAAGCGCGCCTGGCGCCGGCCATCGCCGGCTGGCCGCTGGGCGCGCTGCCGCCGGCGCTGATGGATGGCGGCCGCAAGTGGTGGGTGGTCGAACTGGCCGACGAGGCCGCGCTGCGCGGCCTGGCCCCGGACTGGGACGCGATCGCCGCGCTGGCGGAAGGCTCCGGCGCGATGGGCGTGTTCGCCTACGCCCGCGCGGCCGGCCAGCCCGACTACCAGCTGGCGGTGCGCGCCTTCGTCGGCAACGGCCGCCGCTTCGAGGACGCCGCCTCCGGCGCGGCCAACGCGGTGCTGGCCGCCTGGCTGGACCAGTGCGGCGCCCTGCCCGGCAGCGGCGGGCGCTATGTCGCCAGCCAGGGCCGCGAGGTCGGCTTCGACGCACTGCTGGAGCTGATGGTCGATGCCGGCGGCGAAGTCTGGTCCGGCGGCCAGGTGCAGACCGTGGTGCGCGGCACGCTGGACTGGTGAGGCCCAGGTTGCCCAGCGGACGGACCGATCCACCGGCGCACTCCCCGCCCCGGCCCGGTTTGCCGGACAATGCGCCGCGCGCGGCCCGCCCCGGCCGCGGCAATCTTCACTGCCCCACATCGGCCAGCGGGCCAGGATGACCGGCGACATGAGTGAGAACACGCGCAAGGCGACCGGCACCATCGAACGCGCGCTGGATGTCCTCGAGGCGATCGGCACCTCGCCCAAGGGCGTGACCTTCGCCGAGATCGCCCAGCAGGTGCAGCTGCCGCGTACCACCGCCTACCGCATGCTCAGCGGCCTGATCGAGCGCAACCTGGTCCGGCGCGAGTCCACCCGCCGCGCCTACCGGCTGGGCTTCGGCGCGCTGCAGCTGAGCCGCGAATCGCATCCGGCGCCGCAGCTGGTCGTGGCCGCCAACATCGAGCTGAACTATCTGCGCGCCATCACCGGCGAGACCACCAGCCTGTGGGTGCGCGACGGCCTGGAGGTGATCGCGCTGGAGCGCGCGCGCGGCGCGCACCGCTCCCAGGGCGACACCCACGTCGGTCAGGGCCGGCTGCTGCACGTCACCGCGGCCGGCAAGGCGCTGCTGGCGGCCATGCGTACCGGCGAGCGCAACCCGCTGCTGGCGCGGCTGCCGATGACCCCGTTCACACCCAACAGCGCCACCAGCCGCGAGCAGGTCAACGCCATGATCGCCACGGTCAAGGAGCGCGGCTACGCCATCGACGACGAGGAAAGCCGCCTGGGGGCGCGCTGCGTGGCGGCGGTGATCCGCGACATGCAGGGCGTGGTGCGCGGCGCGCTGAGCCTGTCCGGGGCGACCGAGCGCTTCACGCCCGAGCGCATGGCCGCCTTCGGCACCGAGCTGACCGAGGCCGCCCAGCGCATCGGCGAACGCCTGGCCGGCGCGGTCGAGGTCACCCACGACGACCAGGTCGCGCGCGTGCCCGGCCCGCCCGCGGCCGGCGGCGACTTCGCCACCTGGTCGGCCGCGCGCGATGCCTGGTACTGGATCGACACCGCCACCGACACCCTGCACCGCGCCAGCCAAGCCCAGGACCAGATCATCGGCACGCTGCCGGTGGCCGCGCGCGGGCTGCATGCCACGCCGATGGGCCTGGAGGTCGTGCATGGCGAAGGCATCCTGCGGCTGGATTTCGAAGGCCAGCCGGCCGCGCGCCAGCTGGACCGGCGCGGCCAGCCCGCGCCGATCGCGGCCTGCGTGCAGCCCGATGGCCGCGAATGGCAGGTCACGCCCGACCCGGCCGGCGGTTATCGCATCGCCACCTGGCTGCACACCGGCATCGCCGTGCCGGGCTGGCGCATCGACGACCCTATCGACGCGCTGTGCTGGAATCCGGCCGGCACGCGCCTGTTCGCCGCCAGCGCCACCACCGGCACGCTGTACGAGATGCGTCCGGGCGATGCGCGCATCCGTCGCCTGGCGGTGGTGCCCAAGGCCTCGGGCGAAGTGCGCGGCCTGGCCGCCGATGCGCAGGGCGATGTCTGGGTCGCCCTGCACGGCGGCTGGGCGGTGGCGCGTGTGTCGGCCGAAGGCGGCATGATGCAGGAGGTGGTCGGGCTGCCCCTGGCGTGGCCGACCAGCGTCGCGGTGGGCGGCAGCGACGGGCGACAGCTGGCGATCACGATCGCCGCCGGGCCAGACGCCACCGAGCCGTGCGCCGACGCCCCGCAAACCGGCCTCTACCTGCTCGAACGGGCGACGCCAGAGAAGTAGCGCGCGCAGTCAGGCGTGCGCAACGACAGCGTTATTCGTCGGAGTGCGGAGGGAGGTGGAACTGCTGACGTCACCAGCGTGGCGCCGGTAAGCCCCACTTCGCCCACCAGCCTCGACCCGGCCAGGCGCGGCTCCTCACTCGGGACGCCATCCGTGGCGGACCCGACGCCGCGGGCCCGCCCGGGTCGAGGCCCTGAGAGCGTAAAGATCAGGACTTCTTCCAACCCGAAGGCATCGGGCAGCGCTCTGCCCCGTCTCTTTCGCCGCAGGCGAAGGGGAGCTCGAAGTCGCGACCTAGCGATGGGCGGGGCGCTGTTGCGCTTGCTTCGCTGGCTTGACCGGGAAAGCCCCGCCCCCTCCCCATCCCTCCCCTGCGCTGCGCGCAAGGGAGGGGCCTGAAGTCGATAATTTCCCGTCACTGATCGCGTTGTGCGCGAGGAAGGGGGTTCGAACCCCACCCCCAAACCGAAGCCCTGTGACATGAAGCGCGAGGCAGCGGTCCGGCGGGCGGTGGCGGCGACCAGCGAGGCAGGACGCCGAGCGCCCCACTCAGGGGAGGATGCCCTGATGGAGGGAAAAGCGGACACCGCCCGCCGGACCGCTGCCCCTCCGAAGCCAAAGAACGCCACGCGCCGCTATTCCCATTCCCCGATCGGGAAACAAACCAATAAAAAGGGGCCTCACGGCCCCTTTGGCTTGCCACCGCCGGCAGGCTTTCAGTTCTGCGCAGCCACCACATCCACCCGCACGCGGATGCGATCGCCCGGGTTGTACGCGGTGCGGGTCTGATAGGTCCGGCCGGCGTATTCGTAGGTGACGTTGTAGCCCTCCACGTCGCCTTCGTAACGCTGGTCGGACACCGGCTCGCAGACGCGGACCGTGCCGCGCTCGGTGTGCGAGTTGTCGTAGATCGACTGGCCGGCCGCCGTGCCGGCGGCGGTGCCCACGGCGGTGCCGATCACCCGGCCCGTGCCGCCGCCGAAGCGGCTGCCCACCACCGCACCGAGCACACCGCCGGCGATGGTCGCCGCGACGCGCCCGCCCGGGGTGGCCTGGCGCTGGCCGTTGCCGTCGTAGTAATCGCCGTCGCGCGCATAGGCGTCGTCGGCATCGCGGTAATAGCACTGCTGCCGCGGGGGCGGCGGTGCGGCGATGATCGGGTCGACCCGCACTACCCGCGCATAGTCGTAGTTGCCGCCGTCGCGCCCATCGTAGTAATCGCGGCTGTTGGACGCGTCGCCATCGCCATAGCGCTGCGCGTAATAGTCCGCGTAGCGCGATTGGGCGGACACCGGGGCGATGCAGGTTGCACCGATCAACAGCAGGCCGAGCGTGGAGCGGATCATGGCAGGATCTCCGGCGCCGGATCGGCGCATGCGCGCATCCTTGGGCCGTCGCGGTGAGCCCTTCCTGAACTCGGCCCGCGGGCCCGCGCACGTTCAACCGCGCGACAGGCCCGCGGGCCGATGGATCGTCCCGCTCAGCCGGCGAACTCGGTTTCCAGGCTCATCGGCACCGCCTTGAGCGCCTTGGACACCGGACAGTTCTCCTTGGCCGTCTCGGCGATCTCCTTGAACCTGGCCGCGTCGATGCCCGGCACCACGCCCTTGACCTTCAGGCGGATATGCGAGAGCGCCGGACCGCCCTCCATGGACAGGTCCACTTCGGCGCGCGTGTCCAGCGACGTCGGCGGCGAGCCGGCCTCGGTCAGCAGATTGGACAGGGCCATGGTGAAACAGCCGGCGTGCGCGGCGGCGATCAGTTCCTCGGGGTTGGTGCCCTTCTCGGCACCGAAGCGACTGTTGAAACCGTAAGGCGTGTCGGACAGCAGTCCGCTCTGCGGCGTGGACAGCTTGCCCTTGCCGGACTTCAGATCGCCTTCCCAGTGTGCGGTGGCCGGACGCGAGATACCCATGAGGCGTGCTCCTGTGTGGTCGAAAGGAACCGGCAGCCTAGGCCCTGCGATGTAAGCGGACCGTGCCGGCCGCCGCGCACCGGCCATCGCGCAACGCGGCAAAACGCGGTGGCCCTGCTCCTGGCCGCTTTGCCCGATCGTGGAAGCCGATAACGCGAAATGCCTCGCCGAGCGGTCGCGCACGCACCTTTGGTCGAAAAAACGGCGGAAAGCAGCGAAAAAAGCCCCGATTCCACTTGGCTGCGCCCGCGCCTTGCCCTACATTCCGCAGGCCGACCGTTCGGCCAGTACATCCACCTACACGGTACACAGGACACATAATGGCAAAGACCACCAAGAAGGTAGCGCCGAAGAAGGCCGCCAAGACCGCCGCCAAGCCGGCCGCTCCCAAGCCGATCAAGGAAGCCCTGACCAAGTCCGGTCTGGTCGCCCACATCGCCGAATCCAGTGGCGTGGCCCCGAAGGACGTGCGCGCGGTGATGGCTGCGCTGCAGTCGGCCATCCAGGGCTCGGTGAGCAAGAAGGGCGCAGGCACCTTCACCCTGCCGGGCCTGCTGAAGATCAAGACCGTCAGCGTGCCGGCCAAGCCGAAGCGCAAGGGCATCAACCCCTTCACCAAGGAAGAGCAGTGGTTCGCCGCCAAGCCGGCTTCGACCAAGCTCAAGGCCACCTTCATGAAGACGCTGAAGGATTCGGCGGCCGCCTGATTCTTCGCGCCACCGGTTGCACCGCTCGGGACGGCCTTGGCCGTCCCGAGTCGTTTCCGGGCCCGGCGGTTCCGCGGGCGTACCGTCCGACGCCACGCGCCGCGGCATCGCAGACGCCTTGACCGCAGGCTCATCGACGGCGCGCCAGGCTGACCGGCATGCACGCATCGTCCTCCACCACGCCCGCCCGCCGCCTGCGCCGTGCCCTGCTCTGGCTGGGCGCGCTGGCGCTGCTGGCCTGGACCGCGGGCTGGGCCTGGAACCAGCCTTTCATGCGGACCCCGCGCATGCTCTGGCGCATCGCGCGCATGCCGCCGGCGCAGGCGCTGCCGGTTCCGGTCGAAGGCGTGCGCGCCAGCCGCATCGCCGCCACCGTCGGCGCGCCGCGCGGCCGCGACCGCACCCATGCCGGCGTGGACATCTTCGCCGCGCGCGGCACGCCGGTGGTCAGCGCCACGCCGGGCGTGGTGGTGTCCGTACGCGAGGGCGGCCTGGGCGGACGCCAGGTGTGGGTGCTCGGGCCGGGGCGCGAGCGCTATTACTACGCCCACCTGGACGACTGGGCCCCCGGACTGCGCGAAGGACGCAGCGTCCTGCCCGGCGACCTGCTCGGTTTCGTCGGCACCACCGGCAATGCGCGCGGCACGCCGCCGCACCTGCACTACGGCATCTACGGTGCCGACGGCGCGCGCGATCCGCTGCCCGCGTTGCGCGCCTGGCGCCCGCCGGAACACTGAGTCGCGCCCCACCGGCTCGTGCGAGGGCGCACGGATACCTACCTTGGACGCTCGTACTTCGCCTCGTGACCGCCATGCAGGACGTCCGCCCGCACCGCTATCGCATCACCATCACGCCTGTCGAGGACGACGGCTATCCGTGTCGCGACCGCTGCAGCATCGAGTTCGAGCACCGCGCCAGCCAGGACTGGCTGCGACTGATGCACCAGTCGCAGCGGCATCGCCAGCTCAGTGCGGACGAACGCGCCGCCACGCTGGTGGCCAGCCGCGTGCTGCGCGACCTGGCCCATCGCCACCGCGATGCACAGGAGGATCCCTTCGCGCCGCTGGAGCCGGCGCTGGACCGCTTCATCGCCGGGATCGACCCCAACCGCTAGTGCGGCGCACCACGGGATGATGCGCGCCAGGGGCATCGCACGCCTCCCGGCGCGATCCTCCGCCCCGAGCGCACCGGGTCCGCGCGTACACTGCGCGCCAACGCCACACGCCGACCCGC
Source organism: Pseudoxanthomonas sp. X-1 (assembly GCF_020042665.1). Taxonomy (NCBI): domain Bacteria; kingdom Pseudomonadati; phylum Pseudomonadota; class Gammaproteobacteria; order Lysobacterales; family Lysobacteraceae; genus Pseudoxanthomonas; species Pseudoxanthomonas sp. X-1. The sequence goes on along the minus strand of NZ_CP083376.1, from coordinate 1,770,453 downwards.
CATGCGCCTGCCGCTGCTCCTGCTGCTGTGTCTGCTGCTGGGCAACTGCTCGTGCAGCCGCAAACCCGAGCCGCAGGCCGATGTAAGCGCAACCGCGACGTTGCCCGCGGCCAGCGAGCGTGGCGCACAGACGGAGGATCGGGCCGCGCTGGCCAGGCGCCAGGCGCTTGATGCGCAGCAACAGGCCAGCCTGCTCGAAGCGGCCGGCGCGCTCCACGCCTACCTGGGCGATCTCGCCTCGGGCCGGCTGGACCAGGCCAACGCGCGGTGGGTGGGCGGCAGGCCCGCCCCGGTACCCGACGATGCCGCGCTGCGCGCGCTCGGCCCGCACAGCATGCGCATCAACACCGAGGCGCCCGAGCCGCTGGACCCGAACGAGTATCCCTGGCGCAGCCTGGAGATCCCGGTGCGCCTGCAGGCCAGCGACGCACAGGGCCACGTGCAGGCCTGGAGCGGCTGGTATCGCCTGCGGCGCAAGGTCGGCAACGATGGCTGGGAGCTGTCCAGCGCCTCGGTGCGGCCCCAGCTCGATTGAGGCCAGGTTCACCCGTCGTGCTTAAGGTGTGGCTGCAGTCCAGCCCTCCTTCACGGACGTTTCCATGCAGGCTTTCCTCGCCCACCGCATGCGCGCCGCCCTCGTCGCCACGGCCTTGGTGATCGCACCGGTCACCGCCGCGGCCTGGGCGCAGGCGCAGTCCTCGAGTCAGGCGCCCTCCAACGAACTGTCGGTCAGCGCCGACCAGGTGCAGGGTTATCTTGCGCACGAGTTTCCGCGCGATTTCCAGGCGCTGGGCGGGCTGGTCTCGATGACCGCCAGCAATCCGCAGCTGCGCATCCCGCCGGGCAGCGACCGGGTCCAGATGCAGTTCGACGCCAGCGCCAGCGGCAATCCGCTGGGCCGGGTGTGGCTGAGCAGCGGCCTGCGCTATGACCCGCAGGCGATGACGCTGTATCTGGACGCGCCCACCGTGGATCGCGTGGCCGCCACCGACGGCGGCGAACTGCACGAGCGCGATCGCCAGCTGGTCAGCCTGTTCCTGCAGGACTATGCGCGCAGCGAGCCGCTTTACCGGCTGGATCCCAAGTTGCTGGCCAGCTTCGGCGACGTGCGCGTGCAGTCCGCTCGCGTGCGCGACGGCCGCATCGTGGTGCAGTTCGACCAGCCCGTGGGCATGCCGGACCTGAGCGATGCGCCCTGACCCGACACGTGTCCGCATCCTGATGTTCGGCCTGGTCGCGGCGGGAGCGGCGACGCTCGCGGCCTGCGGCCAAGGCCAAGATCAGCAGACCCACGCTGGCGACGCGTCTCCCGCGACAAGCGCACCGACGCCCGCCACGCCGCCGGCATTGGCGCCGGCCGACTCGCAGACCGAAGACGCGCTGGCGGAACCGCCACCGATGCAGGCAGCGGAAGCCGCCATCCCCGCCGAGCCGACGGCCGAAAGTGCACAGGACACGGTGCGCCGCTATTACGCGGCCATCAACGCAGGCGACTACGCCGCAGCCTACGCGCTCTGGGGCCGGGACGGTGCGGCCAGCCGGCAGCCCTTCGACGTCTTTGCCAAGGGCTATGCAAAGACGCGCCATGTCGAAGCGCGTGTCGGCCAGGCCTTCGATGCCGAAGGGGCGGCCGGCTCGCGCTACATCCAGGTGCCGGTCGACCTGTCCGCATTGCAGGCCGACGGCAGTACGCGTCATTACAAAGGCAGCTTCACCTTGCGTGCGGTGATGGCGGATGGTGCACCAGCGAAGGATCGGGCCTGGCACCTGGATTCGGCCGATCTGGAAGGCTACGAGCCGTCTGCCACCGAGGCCACGCGCTGATCGGCTGCACCGAAGTGAATCGTGGGAGCCGCCAGGGCGGCGATGGGCTTTATCGGGAAAGCCTCATCGCCGCCATGACGGCTCCCACAGGATGCGGCTCGCAGGCCGCACCATGTCTCTTGACGCCGAACGAAGTCAACTTGCCAGCGCTTCCGCAATCGCCTTGCTGAAAGCGGGGATATCGTCGGGATTGCGGCTGGTGATGATGTTGCCGTCGACCACCACCTCGCGGTCTTCCCAGGTGCCGCCGGCATTGGACAGGTCGGTCTTGAGCGAACTCCACGAAGTCAGCGTGCGGCCCTTGGCAAGCCCGGTCTCCGCCAGCAGCCAGGGGCCATGGCAGATCGCCGCCACCGGCTTGTCGTCGGCGGCCACGGCCTTGATGAAGTCCAGCGCGGACGACTCGCGGCGCAGCGTGTCGGGATTGATCACGCCACCGGGCAGCACCAGCGCGTCGTAGTCGGCCGGCTTGGCCTGGTCGAGCTGCTTGTCGACCTTGACCGAATCCCCCCAGTCCTTCTGGTCCCAGCCGCGGATGCTGTCCTTGCCCTTGAGCGAGATCACCTCGACCTTGGCGCCCATTTCCTCCAGGCGGCGCTTGGGCTCGGTGAGTTCGGACTGTTCGAATCCATCGGTCGCCAGCACGGCGATGGTCTTGCCAGTGAGCGTGGTCATGAGCGGGGCTCCGTTGAAGAAAGAAGCCCCATCTTCTGCGCGGCGCCATTCGAGGCCCGTCGTCTCCCGGTCGCGATGTCTCGACGCGACGCGAACACGCGCCGCATTCAGCTCATGTGCCAGCCATGACTGACCAGGAAGCTTTGTCCGGTCAGCGCATTGCTCGGATACTCGCACAGGAACTTCACCATCGCCGCCACGTCCTCGACCGTGGTGAAGGTGGCATCGACGGTATTGCCCAGCATCACGCGCTTGATCACTTCCTCCTCACTGATGCCCAGGCTGGCGGCCTGTTCCGGAATCTGCTTCTCGACCAGCGGCGTGCGCACGAAGCCCGGGCAGATCACATGGCTGCGCACGCCGTGCGGCCCGCCCTCCTTGGCCAGCGTGCGCGACAGGCCCAGCAGGCCATGCTTGGCGGTGACGTAGGCCGACTTCAGCGGCGAGGCCTCGTGCGAGTGGGCCGAGCCCATGTAGATCACCGTGCCGCGTTTGCGCGCATACATGCCCGGCAGCACCGCCTTGGTGGTCAGGAAGGCGCCGTCCAGATGGATGGCCAGCAGCTTCTTCCAGTCGGCGAAGGGGAAGTCCTGGATCGGATGCACGATCTGCACGCCGGCGTTGGCGACCAGGATGTCCACCGGTCCCAGGGCCTGCGCGACGTGGGCGATGCCGGCGTTGACCGCCGCCTCGTCGGTGACATCCATCGCCACCCCGAGCGCACGACCGCCATCGGCCTGGATCCGCGCGGCAGTCGCCTCGGCGCCGGCCTGGTCGAGATCGGCAATGGCGACGCTGGCCCCGGCCTGGGCCAGAGTCTGCGCTAGGGCCTTGCCGATGCCGCTGGCCGCGCCGGTGATGACGGCCACCTGGCCTTGGAGGGACTGGGTCACGGGGCATCCTCGCAGCGAAAGGGGGGCGCCAGTGTGCCGCAGGCGCGGGCCTTCAGCGTGGGTCGAAAAGGGCGATGTGTCCGGGCCCGCTTTGCGGCTAGAGGGTGAAGCGGTAGCTGAACTTCACTAGCAGCTGCTCGTCCTCGCGCAGGCGCAGGGCATCGCCCAGCAGGCGGCCGACCGGATCGCTGCGGTCGGTTTCCTGATAGCCGCCGCGCGCGTAGACCACGTACAGGTCCGACATCGGCGCGACCTCGTAGCGGTAGCGCACCTGGAAGCCCAGGTTGCGCACGCTGAAGTCCGGCACCGCCTCGCCGGTGCGCAGCGGCCGCGTACTGGCCAGCACGCGGTAGGCGCTCTCGGCGTCGGCCTGGATGGCCAGCGCCTGCAGCTTCACGCGCAGCTCCTGGCGGTTGGCCAGGTTCCAGGTCAGGCCGGCGTTGAGGTGCCATTCGCGGCCGTCGTACAGGCCGACCAGGTTGTCGCGCTGCCAGATCGACCATGCCGGCGAATGGTCCGCATAGCCGCCCAGGTAGACGCTGAAATCATCGTTGACGAAATAGGTCGCCGTGTACTCCGCGCTGTAGCTGACCGCGCCGGCATCGCCGATGCTGCCTCGCCGCGCCCACAGCTCCACCTCGTGCGCCCAGCGCCCCTTGCGCGGACGGCTGTACTCGTAGACCAGCTGGGTATTGAACGGTTGCCGCACCGAGCCATGGCCGCGGGTAAGCAGATCGTCCACGCCGGCATCGTTGAAGTTGACCTGCATGAACTCCTCGCTGCCGTCGCGCAGTTCGCCCTGACGGCTGATGCGCAGCTGCCGGTCGAGCATCTCGCCGTGGTCATTGTTGACCTGGCTGATGCGCCAGCGCCAGTCCTTGGAGGCATAGCGCGACTGCGCCGGCTGCTCGGGGAAGCGCTTGCGCACCTCCCAGTGACCGTAGTTGAGGCTGTTCTGCGACAGGTAGCCGGCGTCGTTGAGCTGCAGCTCGCTGCCGAAGTGCATGGCGATCCACTGCTGGCGCCAGCCATGGTCCATCTCGTAATCCGCCCAGAGCGTGCCGCCGCTGTCGCGCGTGGTCTGCCCGGCCTGCCGGATCTGGCTGCCGAGCAGGCGCGTGCGCACGTTCCAGCGCTCGTTGGGCCGCCAGTTGTGGTCCACGCCCAGCACGGTCGCTTCGCGGTCCAGCCACGGGCGCTCGACCTGGGTCAGCATCAGGCCCAGATTCTGCGTGCTGAAGTCGCGCACCAGCCGCAAGGCGCGGAAGCTGCGCCCGGCCTCGCCGTCCTCCTCGGCCACGAACACGCCGTACTTGGTCGCGCCCAGGCTGCCGTTGACCTTGACCGCGGCGTTGATGTCGGCCGCGCCGCGCCCGTCGTCGGAAGGCCCGCCGATACGCCGGGTGTACAGCAGCTGGCTGAAATCGGACGGCGTGGTGAACTCGAACAGCCCCTGGTTCTCGGTGAAGAACGGGCGCTTGTCGCTGACGTAGGTCTCGGTGGCGTCGAAGTTGACCACCAGGTCGTCGCTTTCGACCTGGCCGAAGTCCGGGTTGACGGTGGCGGTCAGCTGGAACTGGCCGCTGGGCTTCCAGAACACGTCCACTCCGCCCTGCACCTCGGTGCCGCCGTGCACGTTGTCGTACAGGCCGGAGACGTATGGGGTCACGGCCAGCAGCGACTGCTGGTAGTCGGTGACGTCCACCACCGCGAAATCGGACAGGAAGCGCGGTCGCTCGAAGCTGGCCACCGGCCAGGCGGCGCGTTCGCCGGTGGCGCCGATCACGCGGTCCAGGTACAGCTTCATGCGCCGGGTGCCGCCGCTGGCCTTGTGCATCGGCGCGATGTACCAGGGGATCAGCATCTCCACCGACCAGCCCTGCTCGTCCGCGCTGACCGCATGCTGCCAGTGCCCGTCCCAGTCGGTGTTGAAGTGGTTCTCGTTGGTGACCACGGCGTCGTTGATGCCGTCGGTGGAGGAGACAACGAAGTTGTAGCCGGTGCGCCCGTCGCCGTCGAAGTCCACCATCAGGTTGACCCGGTCGACCTGGTCCTTGAAGTCGCGCCGCACCTTCTGCAGGGTGCGCGGCACGCCGGGCGGCTGCACCGCGCGCACCGCCACCGCCAGGCCTTCGGGGGTGGCCAGGATCCAGGCCTCGGTGGGCTGGCTGCCCGGTGCCCCGGTCAGGGGCTGCACCTGGCGGAAGTCGGTGATGTGCTGGGCGCCGGCCCATTCGGCCGGATCGATCCGGCCGTCAACTTCCACCGCGCCGGCGGGCACCGCCAACGCCATCGACACGCTTGTCGCCAATACCGAGCCACGCATGGTCCTGCTTCCTTCTGAGCCTGAGGGGGCCGATGGCCGCCTTCGGGTGCGTATGTTGGGAAGCTTGTCGGCGCGTGCCGACTGGCATTGGTCATTGCAACCTTTTGTCCGCCGCGCGCATCCACGGCCATGGCGCGTCGCGGGCGCCGCCTCGCGCGGCCGTTCGCGACCGCGCGGATTGCCTCAGCGCTTGGGCTGGAGCATGGTCCCGGTGCAGTTCTTCGAGCCGCAGCGGCAGGCCCAGATCTTCTTCAGCCGCGGCGTGTGCCGCTCGGCCAGGGTGATGCCGTAGTTGTAGGTCAGCTCTTCGCCGGGCTTGATGGCGCGGATGGCCTCGATGAACACCTTGTCCTTGGTGCGGTCATCGCCCTCGGCCTCTTCGATCAGGGCTTCGCAGTTGGGATTGCAGCTGTGGTTGATCCAGCGGGCGCTGTTGCCGTGGCGGGCGCCGTCGATGACGTATTCATCGTTGAGCGTGAACAGGAAGGTATGGCCGCTCTCGACATCGCCGCCTTCGTCGGCATCCACCTGGGCGTGCGTGCGCAGTTCGCCGCGGTACTCGATCAGCCGCTCTCCCTTCTTGATCGGGGCCACGGCGAACATGCCGTTGCCATGGATGGCGGACTTGCGGGTGGCGATCTTGCGCGGCATCGAGGCATCCATGAAGAAGGTCGTCCCGCATTGTGGCCTCGCGCCGCGCTTCGTGCCACTGCATGTTGAGCGCCTGCACAGCGGCGCTGATCGGGATGGCCTCCACCCGCCAGTACGACGCCCTTGCAAGCATCGCCGCCGAGCCCACGCTCGTCGTTCCCGCGACCGCCGGAACCCAGCGACTTTCGTGCGGACGTCCCGGGACACGAAGGTGTCTCCCTTTGCCAAGACGGCGAAGGTGTTGCACTGGTTCTTCTTCTGATCAAGACGGTGCGTGAGTGCGCGCGCTCCTTCGGGAAGGCAGCGGGCCGGCGGGCACTGGCCGCTTTTCCCTCCATTAGGGCATCCTGCCCTGAGTCGGGCGCTCGGCTTCCTGCCTCGCTTGGCGCGGCCACTGCCCGCCGACCCGCTGCCTCACGCGTCAGGTCTCAGGACTTCGGTTTACGGGGTCGTGCCAATCCTTCTCTTATGCACAAAGCGATTTGTGACGGGAGGTCATCGACTTGAGACCCCTCTGCGCGCAGCGCAGGGAGCTCGAAATCGCGGCGAGCGATCGGGAGAGGAGTCGGTGCTCTACCGGTCAAGCCAGCAAAGCAGGAACAAGGGCACCCCGCCCCGGCCCTCCCCTTCCCCCTGCGGCGAAAGGAAGAGGGCAAGGCGCGGCGCGCTGCCTTCGAGTCGGAACACGTCCTGATCCATCTGCCGCAAGGCCTCGCTCTGGGCGGGCGGGCGGAGCGCCGCCAGGCGCTGAGGCTCCGGCATTGACGGGGCGGCGGCCCCGGACCGCCCGGTTGCCATGGTGCAGCCTAGCTGTACGCGCCCATTGGCTCGCGCGTTCAAGGGGTTTGAGTCGCACGGCGGGAAAGCGTACAATTTCGGTCCAATTTCAGCCGCCGCCCCTCCGTGGGCGCCCCGCCACCATGCTGCGCGTCACAAAGCTCACCGATTACGCCACCGTCCTGTTGACCGTCCTGGCCAACCGCAGCGGCGAAGTGCTCAGCGCCACAGAACTGGCCGAGGCCTCGGGCCTGGAAGCCACCACCGTCAGCAAGGTGCTCAAGCCGCTGGCCCAGGCCGGGCTGGTCGAAGGCCTGCGCGGGGTGCACGGCGGCTACCGGCTGGCGCATGCGGCCAGCGAGATCAGCCTGGTGCAGATCATCGAGGCCATGGAAGGGCCGCTGGCGATCACCGAGTGCAGCCAGCACGACAGCCAGTGCGGCATCGCCCAGCGTTGCGGCGTGCGCGCCAACTGGCGGCTGATCAACGACGTGGTGGCCGACGCGCTGCGCGGCATGACGCTGGCGCAGATGCTGCAGCCGGCCGCCCCCTCCCCCGCTCCCGATACGCGCCGCCGCCCCATCGCCGTGCGCGTGGACAACTGAACTGTAGGCAGCCCCCATGGCCACCGAAGCAACCCAGGTTCCCGCCCCCGCCCGCAACGCCGAGATCGTCGAACAGCTCGGCCGCCGCTACGAGGCCGGCTTCATCACCGAGATCGAGTCCGACTCGCTGCCGCCCGGCCTGAGCGAGGACATCGTCCGCGCGCTGTCGGCCAAGAAGGACGAGCCGCAGTGGATGACCGAGTGGCGGCTGGCCGCCTATCGCCACTGGCTGACCATGCCGGTGCCGCATTGGGCCAAGCTGAAGATCGCCCCGATCGACTTCCAGGCGCTGAGCTACTACTCCGCGCCCAAGGGCCCCAAGTACAAGTCGCTGGACGAGGTGCCCCAGGAGCTGCTCGACACCTACGACAAGCTGGGCGTGCCGCTGCACGAGCGCGCCAAGCTGGCCGGCGTGGCGGTGGACGCGGTGTTCGACTCGGTCTCGGTCGGCACCACCTTCCGCAAGGAGCTGGCCGAGAAGGGCATCATCTTCTGTTCGATGTCCGAGGCCATCAAGGAGCACCCGGAGCTGGTCAAGCAGTACCTGGGCTCGGTCGTGCCGGTCGGCGACAACTACTTCGCCGCGCTGAACTCGGCGGTGTTCTCCGACGGCAGCTTCGTGTTCATTCCCAGGGGCGTGCGCTGCCCGATGGAGCTGAGCACCTACTTCCGCATCAACGCCGGGCACACCGGGCAGTTCGAGCGCACCCTGATCGTGTGCGAGGACAAGGCCTACGTCTCCTATCTGGAAGGCTGCACCGCGCCGATGCGCGATGAGAACCAGCTGCACGCCGCGGTGGTCGAGCTGGTCGCGCTGGAAGACGCGGAGATCAAGTATTCGACCGTGCAGAACTGGTATCCGGGCGACGAGCAGGGCCGCGGCGGCATCTACAACTTCGTGACCAAGCGCGCCGAGTGCCGCGGCGCACGCAGCAAGGTGACCTGGACGCAGGTGGAGACCGGTTCGGCCATCACCTGGAAGTACCCCTCCTGCGTGCTGCTGGGCGACGACTCGGTGGGCGAGTTCCATTCGGTCGCGCTGACCCACCATCGCCAGCAGGCCGACACCGGCACCAAGATGATCCACGTGGGCCGCAACACCAAGTCCAAGATCGTCTCCAAGGGCATCAGCGCCGGCCGTGGCCAGAACACCTACCGCGGCCTGGTGCGCGTGGACCGCTCGGCCGAGGGCGCGCGCAACTACACCCAGTGCGACAGCCTGCTGATCGGCAAGCAGTGCGGCGCCCACACCTTCCCCTACATCGAGGTGAAGAACCCCGGCGCCACCGTCGAGCACGAGGCCACCACCTCCAAGATCAGCGACGACCAGCTGTTCTATTGCCGCGCCCGCGGCATCAGCGAGGAAGACGCCGTGTCGATGATCGTCGACGGCTTCTGCAAGCAGGTCTTCCGCGAGCTGCCCATGGAGTTCGCCGTGGAAGCCAAGAAGCTGCTGGAAGTGTCGCTGGAAGGCTCGGTGGGCTGACGCTCGTCGGGCCGGGATTCGGGATTGGAGATTCGGGATCGGCGATCGCCTCCCGCTCCCCCGCATTCCGCCTGCCTTCCGCATTTACGAATCCCCAATCCCGAATCCCCAATCCCATGCTCAAGATCGACAACCTCCACGCCGCCGTCGCCGGCAAGGACATCCTCAAAGGCCTCTCGCTGGAGGTGAAGCCGGGCCAGGTGCACGCCATCATGGGCCCCAACGGCGCGGGCAAGTCCACGCTGGGCAACATCCTGGCCGGCCGCGAGGGCTACGAGGTCACCGAAGGCAGCGTGCAGTTCGAGGGCGCCGACCTGCTGGCGCTGGAACCGGAGGAGCGTGCCGCGGCCGGCGTGTTCCTGGCCTTCCAATACCCGGTCGAGATCCCGGGCGTGAACAACACCTACTTCCTGCGCGCCGCGCTCAATGCCCAGCGCAAGGCGCGCGGCGAATCCGAGCTGGATTCCATGCAGTTCCTCAAGCTGGTGCGCGAGAAGCTGGCGGTGCTGCACCTGAAGGACGAGCTGCTGCATCGTGGCGTCAACGAGGGCTTCTCCGGCGGTGAGAAGAAGCGCAACGAGATCTTCCAGCTGGCAGTGCTCGAGCCGAAGCTGGCGATCCTGGACGAGACCGACTCGGGCCTGGACATCGACGCGCTCAAGGCCGTGGCCGAGGGCGTCAACGCGCTGCGCAGCGCCGGGCGCTCGTTCCTGGTCATCACCCACTACCAGCGCCTGCTGGACTACATCAAGCCCGACGTGGTGCATGTGCTGGCCGACGGCAGGATCGTGCAGACCGGCGGGCCGGAGCTGGCGCTGGAGCTGGAAGCCCACGGCTACGCCTGGCTGAAGGACCGCGTGGCGCCGGAAGCGGCGGCATGAGCACGCTGCTGGACTCCCTGGCGTCCGCCTTCGAGGGCGATGCCACGCGCCGCGCGGTGCTGGACGACGCCCTGGCCGCCGGCCTGCCGAGCCAGCGCGACGAGGCCTGGAAGTACACCTCGCTGCGGGCGCTGGAGCGCCGCAGCTTCGCGCCTGTGGACGCCGCGCCGCGGGTCGATGCCGCGCTGCTGGCGCACATTCCCGCCCCGCGCCTGGTGTTCGTCAACGGCCGCCATGCCCAGGCGCTGTCCGATCTGTCGGGTCTGGACGAAGGCGTCAGCGCGCAGCGCCTGTCCGAAGCGCTGGCCGAGGGCAGCGATGCCGCGCGCTTCCTGGCGCGCCGCTTCGAGCGCAACGACGAGGTCTTCGCCCGGCTCAACGCCGCGCTGGCCAGCGAAGGCGTGCTGCTGCGCGTCGAGGCCGGCGTGCAGGCGGACACCGCGCTGCAGCTGGTCTTCATCGGCGCGGCGGACGCAGACAGTCCGCACGCGGATGGGCGGGCGCCTGCGGGTCACGCGCACGCCGACCGCGCCTGGCACCTGCGCAACCTGATCGAACTGCGCGCCGGCGCGCGCCTGCGCGTGGTCGAACACCACCTGGCCGCCGGCGAACACGCGCACCTGGCCAATGCGCTGACCCATGTCCATCTGGCGCAGGGCGCACAGCTGGTCCATGCCCGTGCCCAGCACGAAGCGGACAAGGCCACCAGCCTGCTGCGCACCGACGCGGTCCTGGCGCGCGATGCGCGCTACACGCGCGTGGACCTGGAGCTGGGCGCCGCGCTGTCGCGGCACGAGCTCAACGTGCGCCTGGAAGGCGACAACGCGCGCCTGGACGCCAACGGCGTGCTGCTCGCCGGCGGACGCCGCCACGTCGATACGCGGCTGGGCATCGACCACATCGCGCGCGATACCAGCTGCGGCCTGACCTGGCGCGGGCTGGGCGCCGGCCGCGGCCGGGCCGTTTTCCATGGCGGCATCCTGATCCGCGAAGGCGCCGACGGCACTGACGCACGCCTGTCCAACAAGAACCTGCTGCTGTCCGACACCGCCGAGATCGACACCCAGCCGGTGCTGGAGATCCATGCCGACGAAGTGCAGGCCGCGCATGGCGCCACCGTGGGCCGGCTCGACGCCAATGCGCTGTTCTACCTGCGCTCGCGCGGCCTGCCGCAGGCCGACGCGCAACGCCTGCTGACCGCCGCGTTCTGCCGCGAGCCGCTGGCCGTGCTCGAGGACGATGCCCTGATCGGCCAGCTGACCGGCCTCCTCGATCTGGCGCTGCGCCAGGCGGGCGCGGCATGAGCATGCACGAGAACAGCGGCAGCGCCGGCGTGCGTCCGGAAGAGTCCGGCCAGGCTCAGGGCGTGGACTGGGACCGCGTCCGCATGGACTTCCCGCTGCTGACGCGAGCGGTCAACGACAAGCCGCTGATCTATTTCGACAACGCCAACACCGCGCAGAAGCCGGTGGAAGTGATCGCCGCGGTGGACGGCTTCTACCGCCGGCAGAACGCCAACGTCAGCCGCGCGGTGCACGCGCTGGGCACCGAGGCGACCGACGCCTACGAGGGCGCACGCAGGACGCTGGCGCGCTTCCTGGGCGTGCGTGGCGACGAGCTGATCCTGTGCAGCGGCACCACCTTCGCCCTCAACCTGGTGGCGTACTCCTGGGCGCTGCCCACGCTCAGGGCCGGCGATGTGATCCTGGTCTCGCGCATGGAGCACCACGCCAACATCGTGCCGTGGCAGCTGATCGCCCAGCGCACCGGCGCGACGATCCAGGTGGCCGAGATCCTGCCCGATGGACAGCTGGACCTGGACGCGCTCTACAAGGCCATGACCCCGCAGGTGAAGCTGCTGGCGGTGGCCCACGTGTCCAACGTGCTTGGCACGGTCAACCCGGTGCGCGAGATCTGCAGGGCCGCGCGCAAGGCCGGCATCGTCACGGTGGTGGATGGCTCGCAGGCCGCGCCGCACATGCCGCTGGACGTGGCCTCGATCGGCTGCGACTTCTATGCGGTCACCGGCCACAAGATCTGCGGTCCCACCGGCACCGGCGCGCTGTGGGCGCGCCGGGAGCTGCTGGAAGCCATGCCGCCCTTCATCGGCGGCGGCGAAATGATCAAGGAGGTCAGCTTCGAGAAGACCACCTTCAACGACGTGCCGCACAAGTTCGAGGCCGGCACGCCCAACATCGCCGGCTTCGTCGGCCTGGGCGCGGCGCTGGATTACCTGGACGGCGTCGGCATGGCCGCGATCCGCGCGCGCGAGGCGCAGCTGCTGGCGCATCTGACCGAGGAACTGCAGCGCATCGACGGCCTGCGCATCTTCGGCACCGCGCCGGACAAGGCCGCGGTGGTGTCGTTCCTGATCGACGGCGCCCACGCGCACGACCTGGCCACGCTGCTGGACCTGGAAGGCGTCGCCGTGCGCTCGGGCCAGCACTGCGCCCACCCGCTGCTGCAGTACTTCGGCGTGGCGGCCACGCTGCGCGCCTCGCTGGCCTTCTACAACACCCACGAAGAGATCGAAGCCTTCGTGGCCGCGCTGAAGAAGGCCCGCACGCTGCTGGGCTGACGGTGGGAGCCGCCAGGGCGGCGAGGGGCTTCACCGGTAGAGCCCCATCGCCGCCATGGCGGCTCCCACGAAGCCGCCGGCCTTTTACAATGGGCCGATGACCACGCTGACCTTCCGTAACGCCACCCTGGACGACATCGAGGCGATCACCGCACTGGTGACCTCGGCCTATCGCGGGCAGGCCAGCCGCGCCGGCTGGACCACCGAGGCCGACCTGCTGGACGGCCAGCGCATCGACCGGGACGTGCTGGCCCACGACCTCAGCCGCGCCGACAGCCGCGTACTGCTGGCCTATCGCGACGACACGCTGGTGGCCTGCGCGCACGTGGCGCGCGAGGGCGATGCCGGCTACTTCGGCATGTTCTCGGTGCGCCCCACCCTGCAGGGCGCCGGCATCGGCAAGGATGTGATGGTCGAGGCCGAGCGCATCGCCCGCGAAGAGCTGGGCGTGGAGGTGATGCGCATGACGGTGATCGATGTGCGCGAAAGCCTGATCGCCTTCTACGAACGCCGCGGCTACGTGCGTACCGGCACCTTCAAGCCCTTCCCCTACGGCGATGCGCGCTTCGGCACTCCGCTGCGCGACGACCTGCGCTTCGAGGTGCTGGAGAAGGCGTTGTGAGCGAGACCTGGACCTTCATCTGCGCCACCGAGGAGCTGCTGCCGGGCGAGATGCGCAGCGGCTTCGACGAGGTCACCGGCACGCCGATCGTGGTGTTCAACCTGGACGGCGATCTCTACGCGCTCGAGGACCGCTGCAGCCATGCCGAATTCGAGCTGTCGGCGGCGGGCACCTTCGACGCCGAGACCGGCAGCATCGAGTGCGTGCTGCACGGCGCGCGCTTCGATATCCGCGAAGGCGTGCCGCTGTGCGGGCCGGCCTATGCGCCGGTGCCCAAGTTCCCGGTCAAGGTCGAACACGGCGGCGTGTGGTCACGCGACGACCGCGACTGACCGCTCCAGGGTTCCGCACCGCACCTGGCCGGCCACGCGCCGGCTTTTTCATTCCACCGTGATGCTGGCTCCGCGTTTCGCCGGCCTGCACCGAAGCCGATCACCGCGCCCGCAAACGCGGGGCCACCGCCACCATCAGAATTGCCACGACGGCGATGCCGTGGCGACTTAGCCGGTGCTGCCCGGTCCCCATTGCGGGATCACCAGGCCGTCGATGACCGCGCCCAGCCCGGTCCCGCCGTTGGCGGCCGAGACGTCCAGGGTATCGGCCGGCCCTGTGCATGCCACGCGGACTGCATCACCCGCGTCTGGCAGACGGGAACAGCGCGGTGTAGGCGATGCCCCACAGCGCGAGCGCGTCCGCCAGCAGCCCGGGGAGCCCGCCACCGGCACGCTGGCCGCCACTGCCCACGCCCGAGCAGCAGCGCGAAGGCCGCGGTCGCGCCCAGCGGACCGCGATCGACCGGACGCCCGCTCAGCCAGTGGCCGAGCAGACCGATCGCGCGAGAGCCCATCAGCCAACGGCACACGCGATCCTGGAACTGCTGGAACTGCTCGCCTCGGAACTGCGGATCGCCCAGGCGGCGGAGCAACCGCGCTGCCGTCCGACTTCGATGGCCCGTCCGGCGCGCGCGATGCAGCGACCGCGCGACAAGCCGAGCTGAACGGTTGTGAATACAAATCGTTCTCATTACAATCACGACCCGTTAAGGAATGCGCGCCCGGCTTGGTCCGGACCGCCTTCCGCTCCACGCGATGCCGTCGCGCCCCAGTGGTCTGGGATGCCCGGTCGCGTGCGGCTCCGCACTCCCGTCAGCCGTCGCCAATGGGGGAACCAATCTTCACTTCATTGGAAGCACTGCCGACATGTCGCACATCCGTTCCCGCAAGCACCTTCCGGGCGCACGCCCGCTGACCGCCGCCGCCCTGGCCACCTCGCTGGCGCTCGCCCTGCCGGGCACTGCCCTGGCGACCGACGGAATCGATGCGCCGGGCGCGTCCGCCGATCAGCAGCGCGACCACGACCGGGACGAGCACGACGGCCAGCGCCATCACCGCGGCGATGCACGCACCCTGGACAAGATCGACGTGCACGGCTCGCGCATCCAGGCCAGGGCGGTGGCCTCGCCCAAGTTCACCCAGCCGCTGCAGGACACCCCGCAGACCATCCAGGTGATCACCAGCGACCTGTTCAACCAGCAGGGCGCCACGACCCTGACCGAGGCGCTGCGCAACTCGCCCGGCGTGGGCGCGTTCTACGCCGGCGAGAACGGCAACACCAGCACCGGCGACGCCATCTACATGCGCGGCTTCGACAGCTCCAGCAGCATCTTCGTCGACGGCGTGCGCGACCTGGGTTCGATCTCGCGCGACCTGTTCAACATCGACCAGGTCGAGGTCGAGAAGGGGCCTGCGGGCACCGACAACGGCCGCAGCGCGCCGACCGGCGCGATCAACATGGTCAGCAAGCGCGCCACCCTGCACGACGCCGTCTCCGGCACGCTCTCCGGCGGCACGGACGACCAGCGCCGCGGCACCGCCGACTGGAGCCAGACGCTGGCCGGCGGCCTGGCGCTGCGCCTGAACGCGATGTGGCAGGACAGCGACGTGCCCGGCCGCGACCATGTGGAGAACAAGCGCTGGGGCCTGGCGCCCTCGCTGGGCTTCAACCTCGACGGCGCCACGCGCGCCTGGCTGAACCTGTACTACGTCAAGCAGGAGAACGTGCCCGACGGCTTCGTGCCGACCATCGGCCTGCCGGGCTGGACACCGCAGCCGGGGCTGGCGCAGCTGGCCGGCCACCCGGTCGATCCGGAGAACTTCTACGGCACGCGCCTGGACCACGACGATGTGGAAGCCAAGCAGGCGACCTTCATCCTCGAGCACGACTTTTCCGACACGTTCAAGCTGACCAACACCGCGCGCTGGGGCGAGACGACGCAGGATTATCTGCTCAGCGCGTTCATGACCACCGGCGGCACGGCGGCCAATCCCCAGGCCGGCAACATCAAGTGGACCGATCCCAACGACCTGTCCACCTACACCGTCGCGCGCAGCCTGCCGACCTTCAAGGACCAGCGCAACAAGATCATCACCGACCAGCTCAACCTGCGCGCGGACTTCGCCACCGGCGCGGTCGAGCACGCCCTGAGCACCGGCCTGGAGCTGACCCGCGAGGAGCAGTTCAACCGCAACTTCGGCACCACCGGAAGCCTGCCGGCGGCCAACCTCTACAACCCCGACTGGAACGCCGTCGGCACGCTGGCCTGGTACCACAACGGCACCGGCAGCCACGGCAAGACCGACACCGCCTCGGTGTACGCCTTCGACACGCTCAAGTTCGGCGAGAACTTCCTGCTGACCGGCGGCGTGCGTCTGGACCACTACAAGACCGAGTACCAGGCCAGCGCGATCTGCAACAACGGCACCGGCCGCGGCGCGGTGCCGTGCAACGGCGCGCCGGTCGGCAGCGGCGTGACCACGGTGGACACCGACACCAGCGACACCCTGTTCAACTGGAAGCTCGGCGCGGTCTACAAGGCCGGCGAGGCGGTCAGCCTGTACGCCAACTGGGCGCTGTCGCAGCAGCCGCCGGGCGGGGCCAACTTCGCCCTGGCCGCGGCCGACGGTGCGGCCAACAGCATCAACGCCGATCCGCAGAAGGCCAGGACCTTCGAGGTCGGCACCAAGTGGGCCGTGCTGGACAACCTGGCGCTGAACCTGGCGCTGTTCCAGACCAACGTGACCAACGAGATCAACGCCAACGTGCTGGACGACTTCGGCAACCCGACCCAGACCGGCGAGAAGAAGGTCAAGGGCGTGGAGCTGTCGGCGGTGGGCAACATCACCGACAACTGGAGCCTCTCGGCCGGTTACACCTCCATGTCGACCAAGGTCACCGAGGGCCCGTCGATCAGCGCCGACGGCACGTCCAACCTCAGCTATACCCCGGACGACGCCTTCACCAGCTGGACCAGCTACCGCTTCCCGTTCGGCCTGACCATCGGCGGCGGCGTGCGCTACTCCGGCCGGATGCATCGCGGCAGCGATGGCGCGGTGGGCACGCCCAAGTACGCCAAGTCCTACACGGTCTACGACGCGGTGGTGTCCTACGACGTCTCGCGCAACTTCAGCCTGCGCCTGAACGGCTACAACCTGTTCGACAAGGACTACGTGGCGGCGATCAACAAGAGCGGCTACCGCTACACTCCGGGCACGCCGCGCACCTTCCTGCTCAGCGCGGACTTCCGCTTCTGACGGACCAGGTCTGATGCCGTTGGCGTGATGGCATCCAACCGCCGGGCGACCGGCACCCCCAGCACGGGAAGGCTCGCCTTCCCGTGCGTCGTTGTAGAGGCGCATCCCATGCTGCTGCACATTCCCCAGATCCTCGATGCCGACCAGGTCCGGCGCATGCGCCAGGCCCTGGAAACAGCCGAGTGGACCGACGGACGCGAGACCGTTGGCGCGCAGGGCGCCAAGGTCAAGCGCAACCAGCAGCTGCCCGACGCCTCGCCGCTGCGCGAACAGCTGGGCCAGCAGGTGCTGGCCGCGCTGGAACGCAATGCGCTGTACTTCGCCGCCGCCCTGCCGCTGCGCACGCTGCCGCCGCGCTTCAACCGCTACACCGGCGGCGGGGAATACGGCTTCCACATCGATGGCGCGGTGATGGCCGTCGACCGTCCGGGGCGCGCGCGCGAGCAGGTGCGCTCGGACCTGTCGTGCACGCTGTTCCTGTGCGAGCCGGACGAGTACGACGGCGGCGAACTGGTCATCAGCGACACCTACGGCGAGCACGAGGTCAAGCTGCCGGCCGGCGACCTGATCCTGTATCCCTCCAGCAGCCTGCACAAGGTCACGCCCGTCACGCGCGGCGCGCGCCTGGCCTCGTTCTTCTGGGTGCAGAGCATGGTGCGCGACGAAGGCCGGCGCCGGCTGCTGCTGGAGATGGACACGGCCATCCAGCGGCTGACCGCCAGCGGCGGCGACGCGCAGGCGATCGTGCAGCTGACCGGCGTCTATCACAATCTGCTGCGCGGCTGGGCAGAGGTCTAAGCGGCCCACGCTGGCCGGAAGGTCATCGAGGCAACGCGGAATTTAATTGAGACCGATTCTCATTCGTGGTGTAATGCCGCACGCATTTTGCCTCCCGCTGCAACGGAAAATCCCCGCTTGGCCCAGGCCGCCGACCCGCTCTCCACCCAGCAACGCCGCGGCTTCTGGCTGCGTACGCTGCACCAGTGGCACTGGATCAGTTCGGCGATCTGCCTGATCGGCATGCTGCTGTTCGCGGCCACCGGCATCACGCTCAACCACGCGGCCAGCATCGAGGCCAGGCCGCAGGTCGTGCATCGCACCACCACGTTGCCGCCGGCGCTGCGCCAGGCGCTGGGCGCACGGCAGGACGGCGATGCGCCGCTGCCGCGGGTGGTGGGCGACTGGCTCGAGGGCGAACTGGACATCAGCCTGTCCGGCCGCGAGGGCGAGTGGTCGGCCGAGGAGGTCTATGTCTCCCTGCCGCGCCCCGGCGGCGACGCCTGGCTCAGCCTGGACCGGGCCAGCGGCGCGGTCGAGTACGAATCGACCAGCCGCGGCTGGATTTCGCTGTTCAACGACCTGCACAAGGGCCGCAACGCAGGCACGGCCTGGAGCTGGTTCCTGGATCTGTTCGCGGTGGCCTGCCTGGTGTTCTGCATCACCGGCCTGCTGCTGCTGCAACTGCATGCCGGCCAGCGCCGCATGACCTGGCCGATGGTCGGCTTAGGGCTGCTGGTGCCGCTGCTGCTGGCGCTGATCTTCATCCACTAGACCGCTCACCACAGGACTTGCGCGCCATGACCAAGACCGTCCCGATCACCCTGACCTTCGCGCTCAGCGGCCTGCTGACCGTGCCGGCGTCCGCTGCCACGATGCAGGTCAAGGTCGAGATCCCCAAGCTCAACGTCGCCGAATACCACCGCCCGTATGTGGCGGTGTACGTGGAAGGCCCGGACGGCAAGGCCGCCACCAACCTGGCGGTCTGGTACCAGAACACCGATACCAAGGAGGGCCACGGCACCAAGTGGCTGCCCGACCTGCGCCAGTGGTGGCGCAAGTCCGGCCGCAGCCTGGACCTGCCGATTGACGGCGTGACCGGCCCCACCCGCCCGGCCGGCGTGCAGACGCTGGACTTCGCCGGCAACAGCCCGCAGCTGTCCGGCCTCGCGCCGGGCAGCTACACCCTGGTGGTCGAGGCCGCGCGCGAGGTCGGCGGCCGCGAGCTGCTCAAGGTCCCCTTCACCTGGCCGGCCACCGCCGCGCAGTCGGGCAAGGCGCAGGGCGCCTCCGAACTGGGCGCGGTCTCGCTGACGATCAAGCCCTGATCCCGCCGTCGTTCTTCGCACACGCAACCGGAGCATCCCGCATGAAGCGTTCCCTGACCCTGGCGCTGGCCCTGGCCGCCGCCGTCACCTCCTTCTCCGCCGCCGCGCACAAGCAGTGGCTGCTGCCCTCGGGCACGACCTTCTCGGGCAACGATCCGTGGGTGAGCGTGGATGCGGCGGTGTCCAACGACCTGTTCTACTTCGAACACGTGCCGATGCGCCTGGACGATCTGGTGATCACCGCGCCGGACGGCTCGACGGTCAAGCCGGAGAACGCCTCCACCGGCAAGTACCGCAGCGTGTTCGACGTGGAGCTCAAGCAGGAAGGGACCTACCGCATCGCCTCGGTCAGCAACGGACTGTTCGCCAGCTACGAGACCGCCGAGGGCGAGCGCAAGCGCTGGCGCGGCGACGCCGCCAGGTTCGCCGCCGAGGTGCCGAAGAACGCCAAGAACCTGCAGGTCTCGCAGGCGGCCTCGCGCGTGGAGACCTTCGTCACCCACGGCGCACCTACCGCGGCCACGCTCAAGCCCAGTGGCGTCGGCCTGGAACTGGTGCCGGTGACCGCGCCCAGCGACCTGGTCGCCGGCGAGGCGGCCAGCTTCAAGCTGGTGCTGGACGGCAAGCCGGCGCCGAACGTGGAGGTCACCGTCATTCGCGGCGGCACCCGCTACCGCAACGCGCAGGAAGAGATCAAGGCCAGGACCGATGCGCAGGGCGCCTTCTCCGTGACCTGGCCGGACGCCGGCATGTACTGGCTCAACGCCAGCAGCGAGGATGCCAAGACCTCGCTGCCGCAGGCCAAGCAGCGTCGCCTCAACTACGTGGCCACGCTGGAAGTGATGCCGCAGTAAGCCACGACGCACGATGGGCGCATGGCGCCGATGCGCCTGCGGCCTGGCTGTCTTAAGCCCTCTCCTTCCCATGGTGCCCGCCGTCGCCTCCCCCCTCGAACTGGCCCGCCTGGGCGGGCAGACCATGGGCACGACCTGGTCGGCGCGGGTCGTGGTCCCGGCGGGCACCGGCCTGCATCGCCTGCACGATGCGCTGCAGGCGCAGCTGGACCGCGTGGTCGCGCAGATGAGCACCTGGGAAGCGGGCTCGGACCTGAGCCGCTTCAACCGCGCCGCGGCCGGGACCTGGCACACGCTGCCGAGCGAGTTCGCCACGGTGATGGAGGCCGCCCTGCGCATCGCCCGCGACAGCGACGGCGCCTTCGATCCGGCCTGCGGCGCGCTGGTCCAGGCCTGGGGGTTCGGCGCCGGAGCGGACCTGCGCGGTCGCCCTGCCGATCATGTCCTGCAGCAGGTGCGCCAGCGCCCCGGCTGGCGCGACCTGGAATGGCGCGCGCAGGGGGCGCAGCTGCTGCAGCCCGGCGGCGCGCAGCTGGACCTGTCGGCCATCGCCAAGGGCTATGCGGTCGATCTGCTGCTGGACACGCTGCACGCGCATGGCCTGCACGACGCGCTGGTGGAAGTCGGCGGCGAGCTGGCCGGCCGCGGCCGCAAGCCCGACGGCACGCCCTGGCGCGTGCTGGTGGAGACCGGTGCCGACGAGGATGGCGGCCTGCCGCCGCGCGTGCTGGCGCTCAAGGCCTGCGCGGTGGCGACCTCGGGCGATCGCTGGCATCGCTTCGAACAGGACGGCATGCGCTATTCGCATACCCTCGACCCGCGCCATGGCTGCCCGGTCGAACAGACCACTGCCGCGGTCAGCGTGCTGGCCGCCACGGCGATGGAGGCCGACGCCTGGGCCACCGCGCTGACGGTGATGGGACTGGAGGCGGGACTGGCGTTCGCGCGCGCGCATGGGCTGGCGGCGCGCTTCGTGGTGCGTGGCGCGCAGGGCGCCGGCGAGCACATGACGCCGCAGTTCGAGGCCGCGCTGGCGGCATGAGCGCGTCGATGCGTTTCTCGACCCCGCGCGCGGCGCTGGGCAACACGCTGGCGCTGGCACTGCTGGCGGCCCTGGCGGCGGTGCTGTTCGTCTGGCAGCCGGGGACCTGGTGGCCGGGCCCGCCCCGCCCGTCGCGCTGGATCTGGGCCGGCGCCGCGCTGGTCGCCTACGTGGGCTTTACCGGCTGGATCCTGTGGCGCACGCGCCGCTTGCCACCCGCGTCGGCAAGCGCCATCGAGGCCGATACCGTCCTGGTCGCCCATGCCAGCCAGACCGGCTTCGCCCTGCAGCTGGCGCAGCGCACGGCGCAGTCGCTGGAACAGGCCGGCACGCCGGCGCACCTGCTCGACCTGGCCGCGCTCAATGGCGCGCGGCTGGCGCACTACCGGCGCGCCCTGTTCGTGGTCAGCACCACGGGCGAAGGCGATCCGCCGGAGCCGGCGCTGGGCTTCGTGCGCGATGTGCTGGCGCGGCCGGCCGCGTTGGATGATCTGCGATACGCGGTGCTGGCGCTGGGCGATGCGACCTATGCGCGGTTCTGCGCGTTCGGACGGCAGCTGGATGCCTGGCTGCGCACGCATGGCGCGCGGCCGCTGTTCGACCGGGTCGAGGTCGACAACGCCGACGAGGCCGCGCTGCGCCACTGGCAGCATCACCTCTCGCTGCTGACCGGCAATGCCGACCTGGGCGACTGGAGCGTGCCGCGCTACCAGGCCTGGACCCTGGCCGAGCGCGCGTTGCGCAACCCCGGCAGCGTCGGCGGCCCGGTCTATCACCTGGCGCTGACGCCGCCACAGACGCTGCCCGACTGGCAGGCCGGGGACCTGGTCGAGGTCGGCCCGCGCCATGCAGCAGCCACGGTGGCCGCCTGGCTGCAAGCGCACGGCCTGGACGCAGACGCGGTGGTGCGTGTGGAAGATCAGGACATCTCCCTGGCCCGGGCCCTGGCCTCGCGCCAACTTCCCGACAGCGTGGAGGCCGGGGCCGGTCCGCAGGCGCTGATCGACGCCCTGGCGCCGCTGCCGCACCGCGAGTACTCCATCGCCTCGCTGCCGAGCGATGGCGCGCTGCATCTGCTGCTGCGCCGGATGCACCGCCCCGACGGCAGCCCCGGCCTGGCCAGCGGCTGGCTGTGCGAACACGCGCCGGTCGGCGCGCCGATCGCGCTGCGGCTGCGCGCCAATCCCAACTTCCATCCGCCCGCCGCCGACGTGCCGCTGATCCTGGTCGGCAACGGCACCGGCATCGCCGGCCTGCGTGCGCTGCTCAAGGCCCGCATCGCGCAGGGCGCGCGCCGCAACTGGCTGCTGTTCGGCGAGCGCCAGCGCGCCCACGACCTGCACTACCGCGAGGATCTGGCGGCCTGGCAGGACGCCGGCTGGCTCGAGCGCGTGGACCTGGCGTTCTCGCGCGACCCGGGCGGACACCACTACGTGCAGGACGCGCTGCGCGCCGCGGGCGAGCCACTGCAGGCCTGGATGCGCGACGGTGCGGCGCTCTACGTCTGCGGCAGCCTGGAGGGCATGGCCCCGGGCGTGGACGCGGTGCTGCGCGAGGTGCTCGGCGATGCGTCAGTGGAAAGCCTGCGCCTGCAGGGCCGCTACCGGCGCGACGTCTACTGACCGGGCTCGAACGGATCGCGCGCGGTGAACTTCACCGCGATCAGCTCACCACCGCCTTCCAGCGCATAGCGCGTGCGGCCAGGCGCGCCATACAGCAGCGCGCTGTCGCCGCTCCACAGCGGCGGCAGGTCGCTGGCCGCGTCGAAGCGCGCCTGCCCGCCGATCAGGTGGATCGCCCAGTGCGTGCGCGCATCGGCGAAGAACAGCATCGGCCCGACCAGCGGGCGCAGCAGGAGCTCGGCCTCCAGCACCTGCGGACGCCACATCAGGTTGAAGTCGTGCGTGGGCCCGTCGAGCAGTTCGCCGCGCACCCCGCGCGCGCCGCTGAAGCGCAGCCGGTCGTGCGGCGGATGCAGGACGATCTGCTCACCATCGTCGAAACACAGCCGCAGGCCCTGGCCGCGCAGCAGTACCAGCTCGCGCTCGATGCCGGGAAACGGCGAGAACGGCGCATCGCGCTCGATCTCGGCGATGGACAGGCGCCAGTCCCAGTCCTGCGCGTCGCGTCCGCCGCTGGCGATCTGGCGGGTCCAGCCGAGCTGGTTGCGCCAGCGTTCGCGACGGTACTCGTTGGCGGGAATGACGCGACTGGTCGGCATGGCCGCAGGGAGCGTGGACAGGGGGCGCCAGTCTAGAGCGCGCGCTGCGCTTTGGAGTGCAGGCGCCAGCCATTTGGCTGCGCAAAAGGAAGCCGCCCGGATGCGTGCGGCGCACCCGGGCGGCGGTACATCCCTGTCGGCATCATGCCCAGCTTGCTGGCGTCCTGCCCTGCCCTCGTCAACGGGCTACATCCTTGTCGGCATCCATGCCTGTCACGCGGCGTCCTGCCCTTCAGACCGAGACAGTGCATCCGGCACCGCCCCGCCCCGTGACCATGCGCGCCTTCTAGCGGCGGGTGACCGGCTTGGCCGGCGCAGCCGCGGCGGAAGGCTTCTTCGGTGCGGCCGCCGAGCGGCCCACTTCGATGCGATCGCGGTTCTTCTCCACCGTCTTCAGACCGATGCCCTTGACCATCGCCAGTTCCTCGGCGCTCTTGAACGGGCCGTTGGTCTTGCGGTAATCGACGATGGCCTGGGCCTTGCTGGCGCCCACGTTCACCAGCGCGGCGTCCAGCGCGGCCGCGTCGGCGGTGTTGATGTTGACGCGGGTCTCGGCGGCGAACGCGCCAGCGGCCAGGGCCAGCGACAGGATCAGCGACTTGATCAGGATCGAAACGGGTTTCATGGCGACACTCCTTGTGCGATGAGGGTGGTTGTGCCGGGCGGTTTCCCTTTGCTCCGGTGCAACCAGTCTCCTCCCTCCCCGCACCGCCACGATATCGGGGCAGCGCCCCGCCGGCTGCCGGGCAACATCCCGTTTCCGTGTAGGAAAAGTCCTACGTGAAGGCCCCCGTCATGCGGTCGCCGGTAGCGGCAGGGGTACCATGTGCGTTCATTTCGAAGCTGGAGCGCCATGGATACCGCACGCCTTGACCGTTTCGTCGGGCAGTTGTGGGACGCACAGATCGTCCCGCAGCTGATCGACTACATCCGCATCCCCAACAAGTCGCCGATGTTCGACGCCGACTGGGTCGCCAATGGCCACATGGCCAAGGCCGTGGCGCTGATGGAAACGTGGGCGCGTGCGCAGCCCATCGCCGGCCTGCAGGTGGAGGTGGTCCAGCTGGAAGGCCGCACGCCGCTGATCTTCCTGGACATCCCGGCCAGCGGCCAGGGGACCGGCGAGGACTGCGTGCTGTTGTATGGCCACCTGGACAAGCAGCCGGAGATGACCGGCTGGGACGAGGACCTGGGCCCCTGGAAGCCGGTCCTGAAGGGCGACAAGCTCTTCGGCCGCGGCGGCGCGGACGATGGCTATGCGATCTACGGCTCGCTGGCGGCGATCATGGCGCTGCAGGATCAGGGGCTGCCGCATGCGCGCTGCGTGATCCTGATCGAGGCCTGCGAAGAATCGGGCAGCTACGACCTGCCCGCCTATGTCGACCACCTGGCCGAGCGCATCGGCAAGCCCTCGCTGGTGGTGTGCCTGGACTCGGGCTGCGGCAACTACGAGCAGCTGTGGTGCACGACCTCGCTGCGCGGCATGGCCGGCGGCAACTTCACGGTCAAGGTGCTCAGCGAGGGCGTGCACTCGGGGGATGCTTCGGGGATCGTGCCGTCCAGCTTCCGCCTGCTGCGCCAGCTGCTCTCGCGGCTGGAGGACGAGGTCACCGGCAGGGTCCGTGTGGAGGAGCTGTTCGTGGAGATCCCGCCCGAGCGCCTGGAGCAGGCCGCCAGGGTGGCCCAGGTGATGGGCACCGAGGTCTACGACAAGTTCCCGTTCCTGGATGGCATGACGCCGATGTCCGAGGACCTGACCGAGCTGGTGCTCAATCGCACCTGGCGCCCGGCGCTGTCGATCACCGGCGCCGACGGCCTGCCGCCGCTGGCCTCCGCCGGCAACGTACTGCGGCCGCAGACCTCGGTGAAGATCTCCCTGCGCCTGCCACCGACGCTGGACGGCAAGCGCGCCGGCGAGATCCTGGACGAGGTGCTGCTGCGCGATCCGCCCAACGGCGCGCACGTCGAACTGAAGCTGGAGAAGTCCTCCACCGGCTGGAACGCGCCGGCTCAGTCGCCCTGGCTGACCCGGGCGATCGAGGACGCCTCGCAGGCGGCCTTCGGCAAGCCGGCGATGTACATGGGCGAAGGCGGCACCATCCCGTTCATGGGCATGCTCGGCGAGAAGTTCCCCGGCGCGCAGTTCATGATCACCGGCGTGCTGGGGCCGCATTCCAACGCGCACGGGCCCAACGAGTTCCTGCACATCCCGATGGGCAAGCGGGTGACCGCTTGCGTCTCGCACGTGATCGCCGCGCACCACGCCGCCAGCGTGGCCGGCCTGACCAGCGGCACCGCGGCGGTGGCCGGCGGGGAAGCGCACGGCGAGCACGGCTGCTGCTGAGAGGCGAGGAACGGGTGATGAGCAACGAGGTTTGGTGGCACGCCTCCGCATCCTTCCTCTCGTTCCTCGTTGCTGCTCCCTCGTTCCCAGCGGCAACTGCTAGGCTGCGCCGATCATCCACGAGGGCATGCGCATGAGCGGATTGTTCGGAAGCGACAGCTGGCTCTACATCATCCTGGTCGGCTTCGTGGTCGGCCTGCTGGCGCGGCTGATCACGCCGCACAACGCGCGCATGGGCTGCCTGCTGACCATCGGACTGGGCATCGTCGGGGCGGTGCTGGCCGGCTGGTTCGGCCGGAAGATGGGCTGGTATGCCGCCGGCGAGCCGGCCGGCTTCTTCGGCGCCCTGCTCGGCGCGGTGGTGATCCTGGGGCTGACCAGCCTGTTCTCCCGCCGCTGAGTCCACGGCGCGACAGGTCCTGGAAACCAGGAAGGCCATCCTCGCGGATGGCCTTCCTTCTTTCTTCTGAGCCTGACGCGTTCAGCGCTTGCCGTGGCGCGTGTGCATCACGTGCTCGTGGTCGAGCCAGTTCTCGCCCTTGTTCTTCAGGAAGAAGATGTAGACCAGCAGCGAGATGAACATCACCACCGTGGCGTAGATGATGAAGGCATCCATCTGCTTGGCGCCCTTGGCCCACTGATACAGCATCGGCGCGGTGCCGCCGAAGACCGAATTGGCCAGCGCATAGCCCAGGCCCACGCCCAGGGCGCGGATGTAGGTGGGGAACAGTTCGGCCTTGACCACCGCGTTGATCGAGGTGTAGCCGGTGAGGATCACGAAGCCGATCACCAGGATGGCGAAGGCCGCGCCGAAGGTGGTCTGCTGCGGCAGCGCGGTGATCAGGTACCAGGTGTAGCAGACGCTGCCCACACCGAAGAACACCAGCAGGGTCTTGCGACCGATGCGGTCGGACAGCCAGCCGCCGAGCGGCTGCAGCAGCATCAGCACCGTCAGCGCCGCCAGGTTGAGCGTGGTGCCCTTCATGATGTCGTCGCCGGCGAAGGCGGTCTGGATCATCTTCGGGCCGGTCACCGAATAGGTGTAGAAGGCCAGCGTGCCGCCGGCCGTGATCAGGAAGCACAGCAGCAGCGGGCGCCACTGGTTGACGAACAGTTCACGCAGCGAGCCGGACTTGCGCGCCGCGCCGGACTTGGCGTCCTCGATGGCGGCGCTGGACAGCGATTCGTCCATTGTGCGGCGCAGCCAGAACACCACGATCGCCGACACGCCGCCGATGGCGAAGCCCACGCGCCAGCCCCACTCCACCACGTGCTCACGGGTGAAGAAGGTCAGCAGCAGGAACAGCGTCAGCTGCGCCAGCACATGGCCGCCCACCAGGGTGACATAGTGGAAGGAGGACAGCAGGCCGCGATGCCCCGGCACGGCGGCCTCGGACATGTAGGTGGCGCTGGCCCCGTATTCACCGCCGGTGGCGAAGCCCTGCAGCAGGCGCGCCAGCACCAGGAACACCGCGGCCCACACGCCGATGGTCGCGGCCGTGGGCACGATGGCGATGCCGAACGAGCAGATCGCCATCAGCGTCACCGACAGGGTCAGTGAGGCGCGGCGGCCGTGGCGGTCGGCGAAGCGGCCGAAGAACCACGCGCCGATCGGGCGCATGAGGAAGGTCACCGCGAAGATCGCCCAGACGTACAGCGTGGCGTTCTTGTCGCCGGCGGAGAAGAACTTGGACTCGAAGTAGGTCGCGAAGACCGAATAGACGTAGACGTCGTACCACTCGACGAGATTGCCGGCCGAGCCCTTGAGCGTGTTGGAGATCGAGCGTTTCAGGCTGTGATGGCTCTGCGCCATCGGATCGGCGGGGGTGGCGGTCGGTACGCTCATGCGGGCCTCGCTGTGATGAGGGGGAGTGGATGGCCTTCGCGCCTTGGCGCCGGACGGCTTGCGCCATGCTGACGACCTGGGCCGTGAGCGCAGCGCGAGGGCAGTCGAACGTTATAAACGCCGAAGGCCCGCCTGTGGGGCGGGCCTTCGACTTATTGGCTATGCCGGGGCGGCGGCTCAGGTGCGGCCGTACTGGTCCTCGAAGCGGACGATGTCGTCCTCGCCCAGGTAGCTGCCGGACTGGACTTCGATCAGCTCCAGCGGCAGGCGGCCGGGATTCTTCAGGCGATGGGTCACGCCCAGCGGGATGTAGGTGCTCTGGTTCTCGGTGAGCAGGATCACCTCGTCCCCGCGCGTGACCTCGGCCGTGCCGCTCACCACGATCCAGTGCTCGGCGCGGTGATGGTGCATCTGCAGGCTCAGCGTCGCGCCCGGGTTGACGGTGATGCGCTTGACCTGGAAGCGCGCGCCCATGTCGATCGAGTCGTACGCTCCCCAGGGGCGGTAGACCTTGCGATGCAGGACCGCCTGGCTGCGCTCGTCGTGCTTGAGCTGGGCCACGACCTTCTTGACGTCCTGCACGCGGTCTTTCTTGGCCACCAGGATCGAATCGTCGGTCTCCACCACCACCACATCGTCCAGGCCGACCAAGGCGACCAGGCTTTCGGCGTAGACGTAGCTGTTGCGCGTGTCCACGGTGATCACGTCGCCCTCGACCGCGTTGCCGTTGGCGTCCTTCTCGGTCACGTCCCACAGCGCGGACCACGAGCCGACATCGTTCCAGCCCACGTCCAGCGGCAGCACCTGGGCGTCGGCGGTCTTCTCCATCACCGCGTAGTCGATCGAATCGGACGGCGAAGCGGTGAAGGCGTCCTTGTCCAGGCGGATGAAGTCGCCGTCCCGCTTGGCCTTGGCCAGCGACTCGCGCACGGCCGAGACCATCTGCGGGTTGAACTTCTGCAGCTCCTCGACGTAGCGGCTGGCCTTGAACAGGAACATGCCGCTGTTCCAGTAGTATCCGCCCTCGGCCAGATAGCGGGCGGCAGTGTCCGCGTCGGGCTTCTCGACGAAGCGCAGCACCGGCTGCACGCCCTGACCGCCGCCGGCCTGGATATAGCCGAAGCCGGTCTCGGCATGGCTGGGCACGACGCCGAAGGTCACCAGCGCGCCAGCCTCGGCGGCCGGGCTGGCCTGTTCGACCGCGTTGCGGAAGGCTTCGGGATTGGTGATCACGTGATCGGAGGGCAGCACCAGCAGCAGCGGGTCCTCCCCGTCCTCCAGCGCGCACAGCGCCGCGGCGGCGATGGCCGGCGCGGTATTGCGCGCAACCGGCTCGAGCAGGATGCGCGGCTGCGGCGCGCGGATCTCGCGCAGCTGTTCGGCCACCAGGAACCGGTGCCCTTCGTTGGCCACCACCAGCGGCGGCAGCGAGGTCAGCGGCTCGATCCGCAGCCAGGTCGCCTGCACCATCGTCTTCTCGTCTCCCAGCGGCAGAAACTGCTTGGGATAGGCTTCGCGCGACAAGGGCCACAGGCGTGTGCCGGAGCCGCCCGACAACAGGACGGGTTGCAGTTTGCTCATGGGTCTCTTCCGTGGGGGATATTGGACTCAGTGTACCCTGCGCACCCCGACCTGAATGCGGCACGTTCCATGAACGAGGCGTCCTCGCCTTCGAGCGCACACGCCCGCGCGGACCAGCGACTTTTCTGGGCGCGCTTCACAATGGCGGTGCCCGATCTGTCGCTGCAGCGGGCCAGCGTGGATGCCGGCCAGCGCAGCTACTGGCGCACCGAGGGGGCGGCCGAGTCGCTGATCGTGATGGACTCCCCCCCTGGGCTGGAGGATGTGCGGCCGTGGCTGTCCTGGCAGGCCGTGCTCGAGGCTGGCGGCGTGCGCGTGCCGCGCATCCTGGCGCGTGACGTGGATTCCGGCTTCCTGCTGCTGGAAGACCTCGGCCAGCCGACCCTGGCGCAGCTGCTGGCGCGCGAGCCGGCGCAGGCCGATGCCTGGTTCGACGCGGCCATGGACCAGTTGCTGACGCTGCAGGCGATCCCACCGCCGGAAGGCACGGGCGTGTTCGGCGAGGCGCTGCTGCAGCGCGATGCGGGGCTGTTCGAAGAATGGTTCCTGCGCCGGCACCTGGGCATCGACCTGGACTGCGATGCCAGCGACGCGTTGGAGCTGGTGCAGCGCCGGCTGATGGACAACGCCCTGGGCCAGCACAAGGTGCTGACCCATCGCGACTTCATGCCGCGCAACCTCATGCCGGTGCGGCCGGGCCCGGCGGTGCTGGATTTCCAGGACTGCGTGCGCGGACCGGTGGCCTACGACGCGGTGAGCCTGTTCAAGGACGCCTTCCTGAGCTGGCCGCTGGAGCGCGTGGATGACTGGCTGCTGCGCTATCACGCCAAGGCGCGCCAGGCGGGCATCCCGGTGCCGCCTTCGGCGCAGACGTTCCTGCGCGACGCCGACTGGATGGGGATCCAGCGACACCTGAAGATCCTGGGCATCTTCTGCCGCCTGCATTACCGCGACGGCAAGTCGCAGTACCTGCCCGATCTGCCGCGCTTCGTCGTCTATCTGGACGAAGTGTTGCCGCGCCATCCGCAGCTGCAGCCGTTGCGGCAGCTGCTGGACCAGCGCATCCGCCCCGCGCTGCAGGCGCACGGCGCATGAAGGCCCTGCTCTTCTGCGCCGGGCTGGGCGAACGCATGCGTCCGCTCACCGACCACACGCCCAAGCCCCTGCTGGAGGTGGGCGGGACGCCGCTGATCGTCTGGCACCTGCGCAAGCTGGCGGCGATGGGCATCGGCGAGGTCGTCATCAACCTCAGCTGGCTGGCGGACCAGTTCCCGCGGGCGCTGGGCGACGGCAGCGCGTTCGGCGTGCGCATCGCCTATTCGCACGAGGGCCCGGTGCCGCTGGAGACCGGCGGCGGCATGCTGCACGCGCTGTCGCTGCTGGGCGAGGCGCCGTTCCTGGCGGTCAACGGCGATGTGTGGACCGACTTCGACTTCGCCATGCTGCCGCGCACGCCGGCCGGCGATGCGCACCTGGTGATGATCGACAACCCGCCGCACCATCCGCGCGGCGATTTCCGTTTCAGCGACGGCGACCGTCTGCAGCCGCGCCGCGACGACGCGCGCAACTACACCTATTCGGGCATCGGCGTGTATCGCCCCGCGATCCTGCGCGACTGGCGCGCGGCCTTCGACGCGGACGCCGGCGGCCCCGGCCTGGACGCACAGCCGCCCCGCTTCCCGCTGGCGCCGCTGCTGCGCGCGGCGATGACGCGCGGCGCCGTCACCGGCCAGCACCACGCCGGTCGCTGGACCGACGTAGGCACACCACAGCGACTGGCCGAACTGGACGCACAGCTGCGCGCCGAGGGCGTGCGCTAGGCCAAGCGGCCCCCGACCCTACTCGTCCGCCAGCACCTGACGCAGGAACGGCACGGTCACGCGGCGCTTGGCCGCCAGCGAGGCGCGATCCAGGCGTTCGATCAGATCGACCAGCTGCGCCGGTTCGCGCACGGTGCGGGTGAGCATCCAGTCCACCGCCGCATCTTCCAGCACCAGTCCGCGTCGGGCCGCGCGATCGCGCAGCAGCGCCGCGCGCCCGCCGTCGTCCAGTGCGCGCAGCACGATGCGCGCGCATTGCCCCAGGCGCGAGCGCAGATCGGGCAGCACCAGGCCGAGCGCATCGGGCACGTCGGCGGCGGTATAGAGCACGCCGATGCCCGCAGCGCGCGCGCGGTTGTGGAAGTCGAACAGCGCGATCTCGTCGGCGCGATCGCCGGCGATCGCCTCCAGCCCGTCGAGCGCCACCAGGGCGTTGCGCTCCAGGCCATCGAGCGCCTGCTGCAGGTGACCCGCGGCGGCCTTCAGCGGCAGATAGGCGGCCTGGCGCCCGCTCTCGCCGGCCGCCGCGCACGCGGCCAGGGCCAGGTGGGTCTTGCCGGCGCCATGGGCGGCCGCGACGTAGAGCCAGTCCGCCTCCGGCGCGCGCGCCAGCGCCTGCAGCTGCGCCAACGCGCCGGCCGGCGCCCCGATGAAGCTCTCGAAGCGCTGGTCCGACGGAGTCCGCAGCGCCAGCGGCAACTGCGGCACGCTCATGGCGAGTGGGGATCCTGCGGTGGATGCAGGCCCTCGACCGGCGTGCGCTGCGGATCGAGCAGGATGGTCGGCTGCCCGCCGGCATAGAGTTGGCTGTGGGTATAGCGCTCGTGCGCATAGCGCAGCAGCACATTGGCCACCGCAGCGATCGGCAGCGCCAGCAGCATGCCCAGGAAGCCGAACAGCTGCCCGCAGGCCAGCACGGCGAAGATCACCGCCACCGGATGCAGGCCGATGCGATCGCCGACCAGCTTGGGCGTCAGCACATAGCTCTCGATCACCTGCCCCACCGCGAACACGACCGACACCAGCACCAGGTGCTTGGCGTCGCCGTACTGCATCAGCGCGGCGATCAGGCCCATCGCCACGCCGCTGGTCGGCCCCAGGTAGGGCACGAAGGTCAGCAGGCCGGCGATCAGGCCGATCAGGATGCCCAGGTCCAGCCCCACCGCCCACAGCCCCGCGCCGTACAGCACGCCCAGGATGATCATCACCAGCAGCTGCCCCTTGAGGAAGCCGCCCAGTACCTCGCTGGACTCGCCCGCCAGTCGGCTGACCACGCCGATGTGGTTGCGCGGCACCATCGCCGCCACGCGGCCGACGATCAGGTCCCAGTCGCGCAGGAAGAAGAAGGCGATAACCGGGATCAGCACCAGGTTGGCCATCCAGCCGAACAGGGCGAAGCCCGATCGCGACACATAACCCCACAGGGTGTAAGCCACCCCGCCGGCCCGCTCCCAGTTGCTGCGCAGCAGTTCCCAGATATGGGTGAAGTCCAGGTACTCGGCCACGCGCACGTTGAAGCGGCCCTCGATCCACGGCAGCGCCACCTGGTAGAACCACTGCTGGTAGCGCGGCAGCGATCGCACCAGGGTGGCGATCTGGTCCTGGATGGTCGGCACCAGCAGCAACAGCACCACGGTGATGGCCAGCAGCATCACGCAGAACACCACCGTGACCGAGATCCCGCGCGACCAGCCGCGCGCCTCCAGCCGGTCCACCAGCGGGTCGCCCATCCAGCCCAGGATCGCCGCGCAGGCGAACGGGGTCAGCACCGGCGAGAGGATCCACAGCAGCCACACCAGCGCGGCGGCCAATGCGGCCCACTGCAGCCGGCGCAGGAACTGGGCGATGACCTGTTGCGGGTCTTCGATGATCATGTGCGCGCCCTCCTGGCCGTCCGGATCCGCATCACTTGAGGTAGAACTGCGGGGGATCGCCGTCGCCACCGACCAGCGGCCCGTCCTGGCCGAGCATGCGCTGCAGCCCGTCCACGCCGCTGAGCAGGTCCAGGTCCAGTTCCAGCACGTCGCCCTGCGCGCGCACCGGCGCGATCCGGCGCACCACGGCGGTCTGCTGCAGCGCCGCCGACAGGCGCACGTAGTCCTCGGCGCTGCGGATGCCGCTGACGAGGATCCGGTAGGTGCCCGGCTGGCCGCCCACGGCCTGCTTGGCGTAGCGCTTGACCAGCGCATCGGCGGCCACGTCGGCGCCGGTGGCCATGGCCTGGCGGGCGTCGGCGTTGTCGCTGGACGAGGTCGCCAGCACCTTGCCGCCGTCCACGAAGGTCCACTCGGCGACCCAGCCGGACTTGCCGCGGTAGAGCTTGCCGATCAGCTGCATCGGCGGGGCGTAGCGGGCCGAGGCGCTGGCCACCGCCGCCGTGTCGCCGCGCCAGATCGCCGCGGCCAGCGCGGCCTCGGCCGCGGTGCCCTGCGGCAGGCCCAGGCGGTAGCCGCGGTCCACGGCGCGGTCCAGCACCGAGCGCGCCGCGCCGGACTGCTGCACGCCGACCAGGCGCGGGCCCGAACCGTCGTCGATGGCCAGCCACAGCACCGGCTTGGCGCGCGGCTGTGGCCAGACCGGCAGGCCCAGCACACTGGCCAGCACGTCGACCTTCTGCGGGTCGAAGCGGGCGATCAGCGTGGTGCGGAAGCTCGGCGCGCCGGTGGCCGAGGTGCCCTGGTCCTGGCGGTAGTCGTAGCTGTCCAGGTAATTCCTGGCGTTGCGCAGCTCGGCCGCCACGCCCGGACGGGCGGCGGCATTGCGGTCGCCGCTGACCTTGCCCAGCACCTGCCCGAGCGCGCGCGCCAGGCCGCCGTTGCGGTCGCCCTCGCTCTGGCTGGGCACCGTCACCTCGGCCTCGTACAGGCCTTGGGCCTTGGCGACGTCGCCCTCGGTGCGCAGCCCGTCCTGCGCGGCGGCGGGAAGCGCGCAGAAAAGGAGAAGGGCGGCGGCAGCGGCCAGGGCGTGCAAACGGCGCATCGAGCGTCCTAGAGTCAACGGCGAATCGTGCGGATTGTTGCCCGAACCGCCCGTCACCGCCAGCACGCCCCGTTCACGTCGCGCACGCCGAGGGACGCACTTCCCTTAAAATGCGCCCCGCCTCCCTCAGCTTCCGGCCCGCCTTGTGACCCAGCCCAACCCGCCCGCCACGCCCATGACCTACCGCGACGCGGGGGTGGACATCGACGCCGGCAACGCCGTGGTCGAACGGATCAAGCCGCTGGTCAAGCGCAGCTTCCGGCCCGAGGTGATGGGCGGCCTGGGCGGCTTCGGCGCCCTGTTCGACCTATCCGGCAAGTACCGCGAGCCGGTGCTGGTCTCGGGCACCGACGGCGTCGGCACCAAGCTCAAGCTGGCCCAGGAGCTGGGCCGCCACGACACCATCGGCATCGACCTGGTCGGCATGTGCGTCAACGACGTGCTGGTGCAGGGCGCCGAGCCGCTGTTCTTCCTGGACTACTTCGCCACCGGCAAGCTGGACGTGGACACCACCGTGGCCGTGGTCGGCGGCATCGCCAAGGGCTGCGAGTTGTCCGGCTGCGCGCTGATCGGTGGCGAGACCGCCGAGATGCCCGACATGTATGCCCCGGGCGAGTACGACCTGGCCGGCTTCACCGTCGGCGCGGTCGAGAAGGCCGAGATGCTCGACGGCAGCGCGGTGGGCGAAGGCGATGTGCTGATCGGCCTGGCCTCCTCCGGCGCGCATTCCAACGGCTATTCGCTGATCCGCCGCATCTACGATCGCGCTGGCCGGCCGGCCGAGCTGGACATCGGCGGCGTGCCGCTGATCGATGCGCTGATGGCGCCGACCACGCTGTACGTCAAGCCGGTGCTCGAACTGCTGCGCACCCATGGCGCAGGCGCCGGCAAGCCGATCCACGCCATGGCCCACATCACCGGCGGCGGCCTGACCGAGAACATCATCCGCGTGGTGCCAGACGGCCTGGGCCTGGACATCGATGCGAGCGCCTGGCCGCTGCCGCCGCTGTTCCAGTGGCTGCAGCAGGCCGGCGCGGTGGCCGACGCGGAGATGTGGCGCACCTTCAACTGCGGCATCGGCTTCGTGCTGATCGCCGAGGCTTCCCGTGCCGCGGCGCTGGAAGCCAGCCTGGACCAGGCCGGCATCGGCCACTGGCGCATCGGCCAGGTGGTGACCGCCGGCGCGGGCGAGCGCGTGCACATCGGCTGACGGCCTGCGACGGCTCGCCTTGCCCCCGTTTCGGGTGCCCCAGATGATCCTGCCCCGCATCGCGGTGCTGGCCTCCGGGCGCGGCAGCAACCTGCAGGCAATCCTCGACGCGATCGCCGACGGCCGCCTGGACGCGCGCCTGGTCGGGGTGTTCTCGGACCGCCCGCAGGCGGGCGCGCTGGCGCGCGTTGCGCCGGAACTGCGCTGGTCGGCCCGGCCGTCCAGCTTCGAAAGCCGCCAGGCCTATGAGCAGGCGCTGGGCGACGCCCTGGCCGCCTCGGGCGCGGACTGGATCGTGTGCGCCGGCTACATGCGCATCCTCGGCGCGGCGCTGATCGCGCGCTTCGCCGGGCGCATGCTCAACATCCACCCCTCCCTGCTGCCGCGCCACCGCGGCCTGCACACCCATGCCGCGGCGCTGGCCGCCGGCGATGCCGAGCATGGCTGCAGCGTCCATTTCGTCATCCCCGAGCTCGACGCGGGCAGCCTGGTCGCGCAGGCGTCCCTGCCCGTCGCACCCGACGACACGCCCGACACCCTGGCCGCACGCGTGCTCGCGCTCGAACACCGGCTCCTCCCTGCGGTGCTGCGGCTCGCCGTCGCCGGGCGCCTGTCTGAACGTGATGGCACGACCTTCGTCGATGGTCAGCCGCGATTTACGCCGCTGACACTAGATTCCCTCAAACGGCGCATGCCCGACCCCGACCCGACCCCGTGAAGACCATCCTGCTGACCGGCATCCTGCTGCTCGCCTGTGCCGTGCCCGCAACCCAGGCCCAGCAGGCCCCCGCCACGCCTCCCCCGCCCCAGACCGCCGAGAGCGCCGCGCCGGACGCGGTCCAGCCGTGGACGCTGGCGCCGTTCACCGCCACCTACGAAGCCTGGTACAAGGGCAAGCGCGCCGGCGACGCCACCCTGCAGGTGGTG
Source organism: Pseudoxanthomonas sp. X-1 (assembly GCF_020042665.1). Classification (NCBI taxonomy): domain Bacteria; kingdom Pseudomonadati; phylum Pseudomonadota; class Gammaproteobacteria; order Lysobacterales; family Lysobacteraceae; genus Pseudoxanthomonas; species Pseudoxanthomonas sp. X-1. The sequence goes on along the minus strand of NZ_CP083376.1, from coordinate 1,734,616 downwards.
CACAAAGACGGCAACCAGTGGCGGCTGGACCTGGAGATCCGCGGCGAGCGCGGCGTGGCCAGCCTGCTGCGCCTCAACATCCAGCAGAGCACCGTGTTCGACGTCACCGACACCGGCTCGGGCATCCTGCTGCGGCCGCTGAGCCAGAGCACGGTGCGCAAGGCGGTGTTCGGCGACAAGCAGCAGACCGGCAGCTACGACTGGCGCAGCAACACCGCGCAGTGGGAAGGCAAGGTCGACAAGGACCGCCGCGCGCCGGTGGCGCTGAAGCCGGGCGACATGAGCTCGCTGCTGCTGGACCTGGCGATCATGCGCGACGCCAGGCCGGGCGCGGCGCTGGACTACCGCGTGGTCGACAACGGCCGCGCGCGCCAGTATCAGTACGCGGTCGCGGCGCAGACCGAGATCGTCCAGGTCGGCGAGCTCAGCTACGACGCCATGCGCGTGGCCCGCACCAACGGCGGCGACCGCGAGCAGATCTTCTGGGTCGCCTCCGGCGTGCCCACCCCCGTGCGCATGCTGCAACGCGACGATGGCGAGGACGCCATCGACCTGCGCCTCACCGATTACCAGGGAGTGCAATGACATGACATCCAACCCGATCCGCCCGCTCAAGGCGCTGGCCGCCATCGCCGTGCTCGCCCTGGCCGCGGCGCCCGCCCTGGCCCTGCAGCCGTTCAACGCCACCTATCAGGCCAGCGCCATGGGCATGCAGGGCAACGGCCAGATGACCCTGGCCGCGCAGGGCGCCGGCAAGTGGAAGTACGACCTGAACGTGCGCAACCAGCTGGTCAACCTGACCCAGTCCACCACCTTCGAGGAGAAGGATGGCCAGTTCCGCCCGCTGTCCTCCAGCGACGCCTCCCTGGTACTGGTCAAGAGCAAGCAGGTGAAGACCGCCTACGACTGGTCCAGCAAACAGGCCACCTGGAGCGGCGACATCAAGGAAAACCGCCGCGGCCCGGTGCCGCTGCAGGCCGGCGACATGGACGCGCTGCTGGTGAACCTGGCCATCGTGCGCGACGTGCATGCCGGCAAGCAGACGCTCAACTACCGCATGCTGGAGAACGGCAAGGCCACGCCGATGAGCTATCAGGTCACCGGCAAGGACACCATCACCATCGCCGGCAAGCAGGTCACCGCGACCAAGGTCAGCCAGACCGAGGGCAAGAAGCAGATGATCGTGTGGGTGGTGCCGGACATGCCGGTTCCGGCGCGCATGCTGCAGCGGGAGAACGGCCAGGATTCCTACGATCTGACCCTGACCTCGTTCAACTGATCCGCGACGCGGTTCCTCGCGAATCCCGGTGGGAGCCGCCATGGCGGCGATGGGCTCTTCCAGTGAAGCCCCTCGCCGCGATGGCGGCTCCCACACCTTTTTGGACTGAATCAAGCCGGCGGCATCTGCGCGATGCCGCCGCACGCGACCTACTTCTTCGCCTCGCCCGCTTCGGCCGGATGCAGCTCGGTGCGGCATTCGACGCGGATCTGCGTGCCGCTGCTGCGCCACTTGTACGTGGTGCAGCTGCGGTTGCCTTCGGTGGTCTTCTCCGCGATGACCGCGTAGTAGGACTGGGCGATCTCCTCACCGGTGACCTGGCCGTTGCCATCCCAGTCCATGTCCTTGCTGGAGATGCCGCTCAGGCCGGCGGCGCCGATCCAGCCCATCCACGCCACGGCCAGCAGCGCGATCGCCACCAGCGTCAACAGCGCACGGCGGCGACGTGAGAACAGCGGCGTTCCGGTGCGGCGCTTGATGACCGTCATGACGCGCGCCTGATGGTCGCGCCCAGTCCGCCGAGCTTGCCCTCGATGTTCTCGTAGCCGCGGTCCAGGTGGTAGATGCGGTCGATGGTGGTCTCGCCGCTGGCCACCAGCCCGGCCAGGATCAGCGAGGCCGAGGCGCGCAGGTCGGTGGCCATCACCGGCGCGCCGGACAGCTGGCTGGCGCCGCGCACGATGGCGGTGTGGCCTTCCACGCGGATGTCCGCGCCCAGGCGCAGCAGCTCGTTGACGTGCATGAAGCGGTTTTCGAAGATCGTCTCGTTGATCACGCCCACGCCCTCGGCCACGCAGTTGAGCGCCATGAACTGCGCCTGCATGTCGGTGGGAAACGCCGGGTACGGCGCGGTGGTCAAATCGACCGCCCTGGGCCGCTTGCCCTGCATGTCCAGGGTGATGGTGTCGGCGGTGGTCTCGATGTGCGCGCCAGCCTCGGTGAGCTTGTCCAGCACCGCCTCCAGCGTGTCCGGACGCGCACTGCGCGCGGTGATCTTCCCGCCGGTCATCGCGGCGGCCACCAGGAAGGTGCCGGTCTCGATGCGGTCCGGCACCACCGCATGGCGGCCGCCGCCGAGGCGCTCGACGCCGTGGATGACGATGCGCGACGTGCCCGCGCCTTCGATCCGCGCGCCCAGCGCATTGAGGCAGTCGGCCAGGTCGGTGACCTCCGGCTCCATCGCCGCGTTCTCCAGCACCGTGGTGCCCTCGGCCAGCGTGGCGGCGGCCATGACGTTCTCGGTGCCGGTGACGGTGACCATGTCGAACACGAAGCGCGTGCCCTTCAGCCGCGCGGCGCGCGCCTTGATGTAGCCGTTCTCGACGGTGATGTGCGCGCCGAGCGCCTGCAGGCCCTTGATGTGCTGGTCGACCGGGCGCGAGCCGATGGCGCAGCCGCCCGGCAGCGAGACCACCGCCGCGCCGTGGCGGGCCACCAGCGGGCCCAGCACCAGGATCGAGGCGCGCATGGTGCGCACCAGCTCGTAGGGGGCGACGAAGCGGTCCACCGTGGTCGGGTCGATGGTGATGCGGCGCCCCGCGCCATCGCCGCCCTCATCGATCTCGACCCCGGCGCCGATGCCGCCGAGCAGCTTCACCGTGGTGGCCACATCGTGCAGGTTGGGGACGTTGGTGATCTCCACCGGCGCATCGGCCAGCAGGGTGGCGCACAGGATGGGCAGCACGGCGTTCTTGGCGCCGGAGATGGTGACTTCGCCGTTGAGCGGCGCGCCACCGGTGACGATGATCTTCTGCATGGAGCTGGGAGTTTCCGAAAAGGGAGCGGCGCCGCCTCAGGCGGCTTCGTCGGGAGTGACGGTCTTCAGTTGCAGGGCGTGGATCGCGCCGCCCATCAGGTCGCCCAGGGTGGCGTAGACCATGCGGTGACGCGCCAGCGGCAGCTTGCCCTTGAACGCCTCGCAGACCACGGTGGCCTCGAAATGCACGCCGTCATCGCCCTCCACGCGCGCCTGGGCGCCGGGCAGGCCCGCCTGGATGAGTTCACGGATGGTTTCGGCGTCCAACGGCCTTTCCTCCTAAAATGGCCGACCATTCTAAGCCCAGGCCATCGCCGCCGATGCCTTCCACCGCGCAGCACAGCGTTCCCGTCGACGATGCCGCCCTGGCCGCCAGTGGCCGCCGCGCGGTGCAGATCGAGGCCGACGCGCTGACCGCCCTGGCCCAGCGCATCGACGGCCCGTTCTCGGCCGCCTGCCGGCTGGTGCTGGCCGGCGCCGGGCGCGTGGTGGCCATGGGCATGGGCAAGTCCGGGCATATCGCGCGCAAGATCGCCGCGACCCTGGCCTCCACCGGCACCCCAGCCTTCTTCGTCCATCCGGGCGAGGCCGGCCACGGCGACCTGGGCATGATCACCGACGCCGACATCGTCCTGGCCATCTCCTACTCGGGCGAATCCGACGAGATCCTGATGCTGCTGCCGGTGCTGCGCCGCCAGGGCAATCTGGTGATCGCCATGACCGGACGCCCGGCCTCGACCCTGGCCCGCCAGGCCGACCTGCACCTGGACGTCAGCGTCCCGGCCGAGGCCTGCCCGCTGCACCTGGCGCCGACCTCCAGCACCACCGCCACCCTGGCCATGGGCGACGCGCTGGCCGTGGCGCTGCTGGAGGCGCGCGGCTTCACCTCCGAGGATTTCGCCCGGTCGCATCCGGCCGGCAGCCTGGGCCGGCGCCTGCTGGTGCACATCAGCGATGTCATGCACACCGGCGATGACGTGCCGGTGGTGGACCAGGACGCCACCCTGGCCCAGGCGCTGGTGGAGATGAGCCGCAAGCGGCTGGGCATGACCGCGGTGGTCGATGCGCAGGGCGTACTGCGCGGCATCTTCACCGACGGCGACCTGCGCCGCGCGCTGGACAATGCCGGGCTGGACATCCATACCACCCCGATCGCCCGCCTGATGACCCGGCATCCGGTCACCATCGGGCCGCAGGCGCTGGCGACCGAGGCCGCCCGCCTGCTGGAAACGCGCAACATCGGCAGCGGCCTGATCGTGGTCGACGCCGACCAGCGCGTGATCGGCGCGCTCAATGTTCACGACCTGTTGCGCGCGCGCGTGGTGTAAGAGCCACGCCGCCCGCCTATTCATGAAGGACCGCCCCCCTTGACCGCCCATGCCCACCTGCCCGCCGTCACCGACGCCCTGCTGCAGCGCGCCGCGCGCGTGCGCCTGGCCTGCTTCGACGTCGACGGCACGCTGACCGACGGCGGGCTGTTCCTGGATGCCGAGGGCCGTGAGGGCAAGACCTTCAACGTGCAGGACGGACTGGGCCTGGTGCTGCTGCGACGCCATGGCGTCGAGGTGGTGCTGGTCACGGCGCGCAGCGGCCAGGTGGTCGAGCACCGCGCGCGCGAGCTGGGCATCGGCGTCCACCAGGGCGTCAAGGACAAGCTGGGCCTGGTCGAGCGGCTGTGCGTCGAACGCGGCCTGGCGCTGGAGCAGGTGCTGTTCATGGGCGATGACCTGGCCGACCTGACCACGCTGCGCCAGGTCGGGCTGGCGGTGGCGCCGGCCAACGCGCACCCCTGGGTGGCGCCGCTCGCCCACTGGAGGACCACCGCCGGCGGCGGCCAGGGCGCCGCGCGTCAGGCCTGCGACCTGGTGCTCGCCGCCCAGGGCCACGTGGAGCGCCTGCTGCAGGAAGGTGCGGCGTGAACTGGCGCTCGGGGCTGGGGCTGGCGCTGCTGATCGCCCTGCTGCTGTTCGGCTGGTCGGCCTGGGACAACCGCAAGAAGCCGCACGGCAGCGGCCCGGCCGCGCAGTCGGACTACATCATGCACGACTTCGAGATGGTCACCCTCAACAAGGACGGCACCGAGGGCGTGACCCTGCGCGCCCCGGAGATGCACCGCACCGCCAGCGATGAGACCTTCAGCATCACCACCCCGCTGTTCCTGATGCCCGACAAGAACGGGCAGCACTGGGAGCTGCGCAGCAAGACCGCCTGGGTGGCCGCCAAGGGCGAAAAGGCCGTCCTGACCGGCGATGTGCTCGGCAACAGCCCGCCCGAGGCGGCCACGCGCTCGACCTTCGCCACCAGCCGGCTGGACGTCTTCCCCGACCAGCACGTGGCCAGCACCGACCAGCCGGTCACCCTGACCCAGCCCGGAAGCACCCTGCAGGGCACGGGTTTCGAAATCAACACGCAGACCCAACAATACAAGTTCAAGTCCAAGGTGAAATCCCGCTATGTCCCCAAATCCGCGCAATAAGACCGGCCTGGCCGCACTGGCGGCCGCCTGCCTGCTGGCTGTGGCGGGGGGCGCCGTGGCCAAGAAGTCCGACCGCAACGAGCCGATGAGCATCGAATCGGCCAGCAGCGACGGCACCTTCGCCGACGACGGCGTGACCAATCTGTCGGGCAACGTGGTGATCATCCAGGGCACGCTGGAAGTGCACGCCGACAACGGCCAGATCTTCCGCAAGGACGGCGAGATCTCGCGCGGCATCTTCACCGGCAAGCAGGCGCGCATGAAGCAGATCAACGACGACGGCACGCCGATCGACGCCACCGCCGACCGCATCGACTACGACGTGCTCAACAACACCGTCACCCTGACCGGCAACTACAAGATCACCTCGCCCCGGGGCACCAACGCGGGCGAGAAGATGGTCTACAACACGGTGACCGGCAACATGCAGAGCGGCGGCGACGGCAACCGCGTGCGCACCGTGATCCAGCCCAAGAACAAGGCCCCCGCCGCCGGTGCCGCGCCCGCGCCGGCCAAGCCGGGGACCAAGTAATGCTGTCGGCCCAGGGACTGCGCAAGCGCTACAAGCAGCGCGAGGTGGTGCGCGAATTCGGCCTGACCCTCGAGCAGGGCGAGGTGGTCGGCCTGCTCGGCCCGAACGGCGCCGGCAAGACGACCTGCTTCTACATGATCGTGGGGCTGGTTTCGGCCGATGCCGGCAGCATCGTCCTGGACGGCCAGGACATCACCGGCGAGCCGATGTACCGCCGCGCCAAGCTGGGCGTGGGCTACCTGCCGCAGGAACCCTCGGTGTTCCGCAAGCTGACCGTGGCCGACAACATCCGCCTGGTGCTGGAGCTGCGCGAGGACCTGGACGGCGACGGCGCCGAACGCGAACTGGCCTCGCTGCTCGACGAGCTGCAGGTCAGCCATGTCGCCGACCAGTACGGCGCCAGCCTGTCCGGCGGCGAACGCCGGCGCGTGGAGATCGCCCGCGCCCTGGCGGCCAAGCCGCGCCTGATGCTGCTGGACGAGCCCTTCGCCGGCGTCGATCCGATTTCCGTGGGCGAGATCCAGCGCATCATCACCCATCTGAAGGACCGCGGGATCGGCGTGCTGATCACCGACCACAACGTCCGCGAAACCTTGGGAATCTGCGACCGGGCGTATATCCTCGCCGAAGGCAGCGTGCTGGCGCAGGGGGCTCCGGACGAACTGCTGGCCAACGCGGACGTCCGTCGCGTCTACCTGGGGGAGACCTTCCGGCTGTGATGCGACCGTGGCGGGCGCGACAGGCGTTCGGTCCGCTCTACCTTACGGTTCGGGAATGAAGCCACGCCTCCAGACATCGCTGGGCCAGCAACTGGTCATGACGCCGCAGCTGCGTCAGGCGATCCGTCTGTTGCAGATGTCCGCGGCCGAACTGGAAGCCGAGATCGCCGAGGCGGTCGAGACCAATCCCCTGCTGGACTGGGCCGAGGACGGCCCCGATCCGCAGGCCGCCGGCACCGACCACGCCGACCAGGCCCCGGCCGACGAGCCGCCGGACGAGCGCCAGTCCGAGCGCGAGGACTGGCAGGCCGACGAGAACCCCTGGAGCAACGAGGGCGGCGGCGGTTCGGGCGGTTCGTTCGACGACGACGACAATCCCGGCAGCGCGGCCGAACGGGTGGCCAAGACCGACAGCCTGCAGGACCACCTGCTGTGGCAGCTGCACCTCTCGCAGCTGTCCCTGCGCGACCGGCGTATCGGCGTGGCGGTGATCGACGCCATCGACGACGACGGCTACCTGCGCACGGCCCTGTCGGAGATCGCCCAGACCCTGCGGCCTGAGGTCGTGGCCGGCGAGGACGAGATCCAGGCCGTGCTGTGCCAGCTGCAGCGCTTCGATCCGGTCGGGGTCGGCGCACGCTCGCTGGGCGAGTGCCTGTGCCTGCAGCTGGACGTGCTGCCGGCCGACACGCCCGGCCGCGCCCTGGCGCTGACCATCGCCCAGGGGCCCCTGCTGGAGAAGCTGCCGCGCAGCGGGGTGGCCGGGCTGGCCAGCGAGCTCAAGCGCTCCCAGGCCGAGGTGGAGGACGCCGTGGCGCTGCTGCGCTCGCTCGATCCCAAGCCCGGGGTGCAGATCGGCGAACTCAGCCAGGACACCTATGTGGTGCCGGACTGCGTGGTCTGGCGCCACAAGGGCGTCTGGCGCGCCGCCCTGGCCAGCCAGCACCTGCCGCGGGTGGCCATCCACCGCGGCTACGAATCGATGATCCGCCAGTGCAGCGAATCCGACGCCGGCTACCTGCGTGGCCACCTGCAGGAGGCGCGCTGGCTGCTCAAGAGCCTGGAGGCGCGCGGCGACACCCTGCTCAAGGTCACCCGCTGCCTGATCCACCAGCAGGCCGGCTTCCTGGAGTTCGGCGAGGCCGCGCTGCGTCCGCTGACCCTGCGCGAGGTCGCCAGCGAGGTCGGCCTGCACGAATCCACCGTCTCGCGCGCCATCGCCCGCAAGTACGTGCGCACCCCGCGCGGCACCCTGCCCCTGCGCGCGTTCTTCGCCTCGGGCGTGAGCACCGAGGGCGGCGGCGAGGCGTCCAGCACCGCCATCCAGTCGATGATCCGCAAGCTGATCGAGACCGAGAACCCGCGCAAGCCGCTGTCCGACGCCAAGCTGGCCGACCTGTTGAAATCGTCAGGCGTGCCGGTGGCCAGGCGCACGGTGGCCAAGTATCGTGAGGCCATGGACATCCTGTCCTCGCACGAACGCGTGCGCATGGGATAGCCCACCCGGTTGGCGGCGGGTTCACCTGCCACCTGCCAGCTTGAACACCGGAACGTCCGGTGCGAACTTGAACCCAACCCCGCCAGCGAGAGGAGCAGCAAGGAACCCCACACCCGCCCGGTTTGTCCCAACAACCGACGCAACAACCACTGCAGGAGACAATGCGATGCGAATCGAGACCTACGGCCAGTCGATGGAAGTCACCCCGGCACTGCGTGACTACGTCGAGACGAAACTCAAGCGCCTTGAACGACATTTCGACCAGCCGCTCGAATGCCGCACGCAACTGGGGTTCTCCAAGCCCGACTACGTGGCCGAGGCCACGATCAACTTCTCCGGCCGTACCCTGCACGCCGATGCCGGCGCGGAGACCATGTACGCCGCGATCGACATCCTGGCCGACAAGCTGGACCGGCTGGTGCTCAAGCACAAGCGCAAGCAGATCGACCGCCAGCGCGGCCGCGGCGAGAACGCCGACTGAGCCTGTCCCGGCCACGATGCATCCTCACCAGACGGCGGCCCTTCGGCCGCCGTCCGCGTTATGGCGCCGCGCCGGGCGGCAGCGCGCGTGGATGTGTCACCGGCACGTCGTATCATCGGGCTTCGATGCCGCTTTCCCCGACGCCATGAATTCCAGCATCACCGCCAGCGAGCTGTTCGATCAGATGAAGGACAAGCTGGGCCTGCGCTGGATCGCCGGGCGCGCCGGCGGCAAGCGCCAGATCGACACCGCCGGCAAGGTCAAGCGCCGGCCCTCGCTGGCCGGCTACCTCAATGCGATCTATCCCAACAAGGTGCAGATCCTGGGCACCGAGGAACTGACCTGGTTGGACGGGCTGGATTCGCGCCGGCGCTGGGAGACCATCGAGAAGATGATGGCCGACCGTCCCCTGGCGCTGGTGATCAGCAAGAACCAGTCCTGCCCCGAGGACCTGCGCGCCACCGCCGAGGAAACCGAGACCCCGCTGTGGGTGTCCCCGCGCCGCGGCCATGAGCTGCTCAACTTCCTGTCCTACCACCTGGCGCGCACGCTGGCGCCGCGGGTGACGCTGCACGGCGTGTTCATGGAGATCTACTCCATCGGCGTGCTGATCACCGGCGAGGCCGGCTCGGGCAAGAGCGAGCTGGCGCTGGAACTGCTCACCCGCGGCCACCGCCTGGTGGCCGACGATGCGCCCGAGTTCACCCAGATCGCCCCCGACGTGCTCGACGGCACCTGCCCGGAGCTGCTGCAGGACCTGCTGGAGGTGCGCGGGCTGGGCGTGCTCAACGTGCGCGACATGTTCGGCGACACCTCGGTGAAGAAGAACAAGTACCTGCGCCTGATCGTGCACCTGACCCGGCCGATGACCGAGCCCGGCGTGCACGGCTACGACCGCCTGACCGGCGACTCGGGCACGCGCCACGTGCTGGATCTGGATGTGCCGCTGATCACCCTGCCGGTGATGCCCGGCCGCAACCTGGCGGTGCTGACCGAGGCGGCCACGCGCCTGCACATCCTGCGCACCAAGGGCATCGACCCGGCGGCGATGTTCATCGCCCGCCACAGCAACCTGCTGGAACGCAGCACGCCATGAGCGAGGCCTCGAACAACGAGGGCGGCCAGCCCGCCGAGGCGAGCGCGGCGCCGTTCGTGCTGATCGTCAGCGGCCTGTCCGGCTCGGGCAAGTCGGTGGCGCTCAAGACGCTGGAGGACCTGGACTACTACTGCGTGGACAATCTGCCCATCGAGCTGCTGCCGGACTTCATCCGCAGCCTGATGCGCGAGGACGTGCTGCCGCAGAAGGTCGCCGTGGGCATCGACGTGCGCAACCGCCACAGCGACCTGTCCAGGCTGTCGCTGTGGCGTGCGGCGGTGGGACGGCTGGGGCTGGACGCCAAGCTGGTGTTCTTCGATTCGGAGGACGCGGTGCTGCTGCGCCGCTACTCGGACACGCGCCGGCGCCATCCGCTGAGCCATACCGGCCTGTCGCTGCCCGAGGCGATCGCGCGCGAGCGCCAGGTCACCCAGCCGCTGCGGCTGGAAGCGGACCTGGTCATCGACACCAGCCAGCTCAACGTGCACCAGCTGCGCCGACGCGTGGTCGGCGAGTTCGCCTTCGACAGTCGCGACGCGCCCTCGCTGCTGTTCGAATCCTTCGCCTACCGCCGTGGCGTGCCGGCCGATGCGGACTTCGTGTTCGACGCGCGGGTGCTGCCCAATCCGCACTGGCAGCCCGAGCTGCGCCCGCTGACCGGCCGCGATGGGCCGGTACGCGAGTATCTGGACGCGCAGGACGACGTGCGGCGCTACGTCCAGCAGGTCAGCGAGTTCCTCGACACCTGGCTGCCGCGGCTGCGCGGGGAAACCCGCAGCTACGTGACCGTGGCCTTCGGCTGCACCGGCGGCAAGCACCGCTCGGTCTACCTCACCGAGCGGCTGGCCGAACACGCCCGCACCCAGGGCTGGGACCAGGTCGCCACCTTCCATCGCGAGCTGGACTGACGCGCCGCGCGCGGGGCAGCGCCTGCGACAGCGCGTGGCGGGACGAAGAAAACCGTCGCGGCAGGTCGATGCGCGCCGCATCAGCCTGTTAATGTTGTCACCATGACCTGTGGCGTCCTGCTCATCACCCATCCCGGCATCGGCCCCTCGCTCCTGGCGGTGGCCGGCGGCATGCTGCGCAACCTGCCGCTGAAGGCCGAGGCGTTCGAAGTCCCCTTCGACGCGGACCTGGACGCGCTGCTGCCGCAGGCCTCGGCCGCGCTGCGGCGGGTGGATGGCGGCGAAGGCGTGCTGGTGCTGACCGACGTCTACGGCGGCTCGCCCAGCAACCTGGCCGCGCGCGTGGCGCGCCTGGGCACGCCGGTGCGGCGCGTGTCCGCGCTGAGCCTGCCGATGCTGCTGCGGGTGATGAACTATCCGGAACAGGGACTGGACGAACTCCCGGCCACCGCGGCGGCCGGCTCACGAAATGGAGCCATCCTCGACGATGCTTGAGCGCGAACTCACCGTCTCCAACGCCCTGGGGCTGCATGCGCGGGCCACCGCCAAGCTGGTCCAGGCCGTGTCGCCCTTCCGCAGCCACGTGACCCTGGCCGCCAAGGGCCGCCAGGTCAACGCCAAGAGCATCATGGGCGTGATGCTGCTGGCCGCCGGCAAGGGCACGCAGGTCACCGTGCGCACCGACGGCGAGGACGAGGCCGCGTGCATGCAGGCCATCGTCGACCTGTTCGAACGGCGCTTCGACGAGGACACCTGATGAGGAAACTGCTGCCGGGCCATGGGGCTTCGCGCGGCAGTGCCCTGGGTCGCGCACGCGTGCGCCTGCCGCACGCGCTGGACGTGGCCGAACAGCGCATCCGTGCGCGCGATGTCGATGAGGAACTGGCCCGCCTGCACGGCGCGATCGACGCGGCGCGGGCGGAGATGCGCGAGCTGCGCACGCGCCTGCACGGCGCGCTGGCGCGCGAGGTCGGCGAGTTCCTGGACCTGCACGCCCTGCTGCTGGACGACCCTGAGCTGCTGCAGGGCCTGGACGACCTGATCCGCAAGGGCCGCTACGGCGCCGACTACGCGCTGCGCCTGCAGCGCGACCGCCTGGCGGCGGTGTTCCGCGACATGGACGATGCCTACCTGAAGAGCCGCATGGACGATCTGGACCATGTGATCGGCCGCATCCATGCCCACCTGCACAGCCGCGCCATCGATCCGGAAGGCCTGGCCGGCGAGATCCTGGTCAGCGATACGGTGGCCCCCTCCGAACTGGCGCAGCTGCAGGCCCAGGGCGTGGTCGCGGTGGTCACCTCCACCGGCAGCCCGCTCTCGCATAGCGCGATCCTGGCGCGCAGCCTGCACATGCCGCTGGTGGTGGGCTGCAGCGTGGCGCTGTCCAAGATCAACGACGGCGATGCGCTGATCGTCGATGGCGAGACCGGCGAGGTGGTGGTCGAACCCTCCGCCGCGGACCTGCGCGGGTTCCGCCAGCGCCTGAAGGACCTCAAGCGCGAGCAGCGCGAACTCGGCCGCCTGCGCAGCAAGCCCACGCGCACCCGCGATGGCGTGGACATCGCCCTGCAGGCCAATGCCGAATCGCGCGAGGACGTGGCCCAGGCGCATGCGCTGGGCGCGGCCGGGATCGGGCTGTACCGCACCGAGTTCCTGTTCCTGCAGCGCGCCGAGCTGCCCGGCGAGGAAGAGCAGTTCCACGCCTATCGCGACGTGGTGCTGGGCATGAGCGGGCGGCCGGTGACCATCCGCACCCTGGACCTGGGCGCGGACAAGGCCGACCGCACCGGCCTGGCCCTGCGCGGCGAAGCCAACCCGGCGCTGGGCCTGCGCGGCGTGCGCCTCTCGCGCGCGCACGGCGAGGTGTTCGACACCCAGCTGCGCGCGATCCTGCGCGCGTCCGGCTATGGACCGGTGCGGGTGCTGGTGCCGATGGTGGCCATCCGCGAGGAGCTGCTCGACGTGCGCAAGCGCCTCAAGCGTCTGGCCGCGCAGCTGCTCAAGGAGGGCCACGAGATCGCCGCGCAGGTGCAGCTCGGGGCGATGATCGAGGTCCCGTCGGCGGCGATCTGCGTCGAACACTTCATCGACCTGGTCGATTTCCTCTCCGTCGGCACCAACGACCTGGTGCAGTACCTGCTGGCGGCCGACCGCAACAACGAGGCGCTGGGCGAGCTGTACTCGCCGCTGCGCCCGGCCCTGCTGCACCTGCTCGACGGCGTGCTGCGCGCCGGCCGCCGCCACGGCAAGCAGGTCGCGGTCTGCGGCGAGGTCGCCGGCGATCCGGCGATGGCCCCGATCCTGCTGGCCCTGGGGCTGGAGCATTTCAGCCTGCATCCCTCGCACATGCTCGAACTGCGCCGCACCATCCGCGCCCATGACCGCGGCGCGCTGCTCAAGGCCGCCCCGGCCCTGCTCAAGGCGCGCGACCGCAGCGGCATCGAGCGCTGGCTCGCCAAGGCAGGAGCGAACAAGGAGGGATGAGGACAGGCCGGTGCTTCGCCCACGCCTCCATGCTCTTCACGCGCTCATGGCTTAAAAGCGATAATGCCCCGATGAACACCTGACCTGCAGCGCATCGTCCATCGGCGAGGCGGTGCTTCCACCGACCGCACAGGGGGCCATGCGCATGGCAGAAGCCGTCCGCCACGACAAGACCGCACGCCAGTTGCGCCTGCTTTCCGATGCGCTGGACAGCGGTCGCCTGGGGCCGGTGCGGCGCCTGGTCAACACGCTCTCCCCCGCCGAGATCGGCAACCTGCTCGAGTCGCTGCCACCGGGCAAGCGCGAGGTGGTCTGGGGCCTGGTCGATCCGGAGGACGACGGCGAGGTGCTGGTCCACGTCGGCGAGGAGGTGCGCGAAAGCCTGCTGGCCGAGATGGACCCCGACGAGATCGTCGCGGCGGTCGAGGACCTGGACATCGACGACCTGGCCGACCTGGTCGAGGACCTGCCCGACACGGTCATCGACGAGGTCCTCAAGTCGATGGACCGCGAGAACCGCGAGCGCCTGGAGCAGGTGCTGTCCTACCCCGAGGACAGCGCCGGCCGCTTGATGAATCCCGACGTGGTCACGGTGCGGGCCGACGTCAACATCGAGGTGGTGCTGCGCTACCTGCGCCTGCGCGGCGAACTGCCCGACCACACCGACTACCTGTTCGTGGTCAGCAAGAAGCACCAGTACCTGGGCCGCGTGCCGCTGGCCGCGCTGGTCACCCACGAGCCGTCCACGCCGATCAACCGCCTGATCGACGACGAGCAGCCGGCCATCGACGTGGAGGAGCGCTCGGAGGAAGTCGCGCGCAAGTTCTCCGACCACGACTGGGTGTCGGCGCCGGTGGTGGACGACAACAACATCCTGATGGGCCGCATCACCATCGACGACGTGGTGGACATCATCCGCGACCAGGCCGAGCACCAGGCCATGAGCGCGGCCGGCCTGGACGAGGACGAGGACCTGTTCTCGCCGATCCGGCGCGCCTTCCGCCGGCGCATGCTGTGGCTGGCGATCAATCTGGGCACCGCCTTCATCGCCTCCTCGGTGGTCAGCCAGTTCGAGGGCACCATCGCCAAGATCGTCGCGCTGGCCGCGCTGATGCCGATCGTGGCCGGCATGGGCGGCAACGCCGGCACCCAGGTGCTGGCGCTGATGGTGCGCGGCCTGGCGCTGGGACAGATCGGCGCCTCCAACGTCTATGTGCTGCTGCGCAAGGAACTGGGCGTGGCGCTGATCAACGGGCTGGGCCTGGGCACGATGCTGGGGCTGATCGTGCTGGTGTGGTTCCGCCAGCCCGGCCTGTCGCTGGTGATCGGCACCGCGCTGACGCTGAACCTGCTGACCGCCGCGGCCGGCGGCGTGGCGGTGCCGCTGGCGCTCAAGCGCATGGGCTTCGACCCGGCGCTGGCCGGCAGTGTGATCCTGACCACGCTCACCGACGTCATGGGCTTCATGAGCTTCCTGGGCCTGGCCACGATCGTGCTGCTCTGAGGGACGCCATGTTGCGCAGCTCCATGCATCCTGCGGCAGGCGCTGTCACCATCCATCGCCATGAACCGTCTTCTTCTGCTGCTCCTGTGTCTCATTCTGGCCGCCTGCGCCAGCTCGCCTGAAGCCATGCCCGGGCGCTTCGTCGAACGCAGCGTGCAGGTCGATGGGGCGACGCATCGTTACCAGGTGTTCGTGCCCTCGCAGGCGGCCTACCGCGGCGCGCCGGCGCTGGTGCTGTTCCTGCATGGCTCGGGCGAGCGTGGGAGCGACAACCGCAAGCAGCTCGATGCCGGGCTCGGTCCGTATCTCAAGCGGCACCGGCGCGACTTCCCCGCGCTGGTGGTGCTGCCGCAGGTCCCCGACGAGGAGGAATGGACCGACACCAACGCGCGCGTCGCCCTGGCCGCGCAGGCGGCGACGCTGGCCGAGTTCAAGGCCGATCCCGCGCGCGTCTATCTCACCGGCATCTCGATGGGCGGCTACGGCACCTGGGACGTCGCGTTGCTGGCGCCGGAACGGTTCGCCGCGCTGGCGCCGGTGTGCGGCGCGGTGCATCCGCCCCGTCCGCAGCGGCCCAGCCTGCGCGTGACCCAGGTCGACGGCGTGGCCGATCCCTATGTCGCCATCGCCACGCGCCTGGGCGGGACGCCGATCTGGATGTTCCATGGCGGGCAGGACGACGTCGTCGCGCCCACCGACGACCGCCGGCTGGCGGCCGCCTTCGAAGCCGCCGGCCACCCGGTGCGCTACACCGAGTATCCGCACGGCAACCACAATGTCTGGGATGCCACCTATGCCGACCCGGCGATGTGGGCCTGGCTGTTCGACCAGCGCCGCCCGTGACGCGATCGGCCACGCACACCACCAGAGCGTTGGCGTATAACGACCCACGCCTCTTTTCCCGGAGCCATCGCTCATGAAGATCCTGCTCAAGTCCGCCGGCCTGGCCGTCGCGCTCACCCTGGCCGCGACCGCCTCGGCCGCACTGAAGACCGGCGCCCCCGCCCCGGCCTTCAGTGCCCCGGCCTATCTGGCCGGCAAGCCCTTCACCTTCACCCTGGCCGACGCGCTGAAGAAGGGCCCGGTTGTGGTGTACTTCTTCCCGGCCGCCAACACCGCCGGCTGCAACCTGGAGGCCCATCTGTTCTCCGAGGCGGTGGACCAGTTCAAGGCCCATGGCGCCACGGTGATCGGCGTGACCGCGGGCAATACCGACCAGCTGGCGGACTTCTCCAAGAACACCGAGACCTGCGGCGGCAAGTTCCCGGTCGCGGCCGACGAGGGCGCGAAGATCGCCGCCACGTACGACGCCACCCTGGCCGAGAAGCCCGGCTGGTCCGACCGGACCTCCTACGTGATCACCCCGCAGGGCACGGTGGCCCATGCCTATTCCGACCGCAGCCCCAAGCAGCACGTGCAGGAAACGCTGGACGCGGTGAAGGCGCTGGAACACACCAGGCACTGAGTTTCGCCCCCCTTCGCAAGCTGAATTGGCCCCGCCCGCACGCGGGGCCTTTTTCTTGCATGGGAGTCGGCATAATCGGCGCCAGGGGGAGAAACATCGCATGTCCAGGGCTGGGACCATCCTGTGGGTGCTGCTGTGCTGTGCCGTACCGGCCGCGCAGGCGTCGGCCGGTGCGACCGCCCCCGCGGCGGTGCGCCCGCTCGACCTGACCGACCTGGAAGCGCCGGCCTTCACCAACTTCGGCCAGGACGAGGGACTGCCCGACGCCGGGGTGTCCTCGACCTGCGTGGACCGCGACGGCTTCGTCTGGGGCGCCACCCCGGCCGGCGTGTACCGGTACGACGGGCGCCGCTGGACGGCGGTGGAGGACCCGGCGCTGCGGCACTCGGCCACCCACGTGTTCGTCGACCATGCCGGGCGGGTCTGGGCGGCGTTCCGCAACACCGGGCTGGCGGTCTATGACGGCACCCGCTGGCAGGCGGCCAGCACCGAGACCGGACTGCCCTCGAACCAGATCAAGCATTTCGCCGAGACCACCGACGCCAGCGGCCAGGCGACGCTGTGGGCGCTGACCTGGGACCGAGGCCTGATGCGCCTGCGCGACCGACGCTGGGAGCTGGACCCCGGCAACGCCTCGCTGCCGGCCGATCCACTGCGCTCCATGGCCCAGACCCGGCAGCTCGGCGCGCCCGGGCGGCAATGGCTGGGCACCAACGCGCGCGGCCTGTGGTATCGCGACCCGGGCCAGGTCGCCTGGCGACGCTGGGAGGGCCATCAGTTCGACGTGGCCCAGGTCGAAGACCTGATGCCGATCATGCAGCACGGCCGCGAGGAGCTGTGGATCGCCACCTATACCGGTGGCCTGTGGCGCCTGCGCGACGACGGCCTGCGCCACTGGAGCCACGAGCGCGACGGCCTGCCCAGCAACGTGATCTACAACGTGGCCAACACCGCGCTGCCGGACGGCAACCGCGCGATCTGGGTCGCCACCCGCGCCGGCCTGGTGCGCCTGCACGAGGACACGCTGCAGGTGTTCAATCGCCGCCAGGGCCTGCGCTCGGACGTGATCCGCGACGTGATGGCCTGGCGCAGCCCCGACGGGCTGGACGTGCTGTGGATGGCCAGCGACTGGGGCGTGACCCGCACCGTGCTGGGCGCCAGCCCGTGGGTGATCGCCTCGCTGATGGGCTCCGATGCGCTGGGGGTGTTCGGCTTCCTGGTCGAACCCGATGGCCAGGGCGGCGAACGGCTGTGGGTGAGCTCCTCGGGCGAAGGCCTGTCGCTCTACCAGGGGCGCCAATGGCATCACTTCGGCCAGGACGAAGGCGTGCCGCCGGACGCCAACATCGGCTCGGTGATCGCCACCCGCGACGAGGCCGGACGCAGCACCCACTGGGTGAGCCTGCGCGGCGGCGTGGTGCTGCGGCGGCTGCCGGGACAGTCGCGGTTCGCGCCGATGGCCACGCCGTGGAAGCACACCGAGGGCGAGCTGCTCTACGACACCCTGGTGCGCACCTATGAGGGCCGGCGCGAGCAGTGGTTCGCCACCCGCGAGACCGGCCTGTACCGCCTGCGCGACGGCGCCTGGACCCACTTCCCGCCGCCGGTGAGCAACGCGCCCTGGCGCGCATTGCGCGTGCTGGAGGTGGTCGATGGCCAGGGCCGCTCCTGGCTGTGGGCGGCCACCAACCATGGCCTGGCGCGCTTCGACGGCACGCGCTGGGACACGCTAGGCGCGGACCTGGGCCTGGCCGACAGCAACATCATCGGCCTGAGCCTGATCCCCGACGCCAGCGGCCGGCAGGTCCTGTGGCTGGGCACCGCAAGCGCCGGCGCGGCGCGTGTGGACGTGAGCGATCCGCGCGCCCCAAGGCTGCTGGGCGAGCCGCTGCCGCCGCCCCCCGATCCCAGCGTCTACAACGCCCAGGTGGACAGTCGGGGCCGGGTCTACCTGTGCACCAACAACGGCGTGCAGTTGCTCACGCCGAACGCGCACGGCTTCGACAGCCGCATCTTCGGGCGCCACGACGGCCTGCTGCACCAGGAATGCAACTACGTGCAGTACCTGGACCCGCACGACCGCTTCTGGACCGGCACGCTGGGCGGCCTGGCCGTCTACGACCCGAAGCGGGAACTGCACGACACCCAGCCCAAGCCGCTGCGCGTGACCGGCCTGAAGATCGACGGCCACGACGTGGCCGGCCCCTCGCTGCAGGTGCCGCCGGGCAAGCGCGAGATCCGCGTCGACTACGCCCTGCTGTCCTGGTTCCGCGAGTCGGATTCGCGCTTCCGCACCCAGCTGCTGGGCTACGACGCCACGCCGGGCGCCTGGACCGAACAGAACTTCCGCAGCTTCAACGCGCTGCCGCCCGGCCATTACCGCCTGCGCGTGGAGGCCCGCGACCACGCCGGCAACGCGAGCCTTCCGGTGGAAGTGCCGATCACCATCCAGGCGGCGTGGTGGCAGACCCGCGGCGCGCGGATAGCCGCGGTGATGGCGGTGCTGCTGGCCGGCTACGGACTGGCGGCCTGGCGCACGCGTCGCCTGCGTGAGCAGCGCCGCGCGCTGGAGCAGCGCGTGCGCGAGCGCACCGCGGAACTGCACGAGGCCAACGAACGCCTGCGCGCGCTGTCCTATCGCGACGAACTCACCGGCCTGGACAACCGCCGCCGGCTGCTGGAAGTGGTCTCGCCCGCGCAGGAGCCGCTGCCGCGCGCGCTGATCCTGCTGGACGTGGACCACTTCAAGCGCTTCAACGACCGCTTCGGCCACCTGGCCGGCGACGAGGCCCTGCGCCAGGTCGCATCGGCGATGCGCAGCTGCGCCGGTGCACAGGCCACCGTCGCCCGGCACGGCGGCGAGGAATTCGCCTGCGTCCTGCCGACCACCGACGCGCGGCACGCGCTAGACGTGGCCGAGTGCATCCGCGGGGCCGTGGCCGCCTGCGAGTTGCACGTGCCCGGCCAGGACGCGCCCTGGCACATCACCATCAGCGCCGGCGTGGCCGTGGCCACGATCCGCACGCATGAGGACACGCTGCGGCTGTTCAACGACGCCGACCTGGCGCTGTACCAGGCCAAGGACCAGGGCCGCGACCAGGTCCAGCTGCATCGCCCGCCGTAGCGGGCACGGGCGCCGGGTGTTCCGGGCTTCCCCGCGCAGCGCTCCCTCCCCGGCTCTCCCCTAAGCCTGCGGCCAAAGGGAGTAAGCCAAGCGCCAGGACCCCGCACATGGTCGGCGACCCGCGCTCGCATCGCAGAGTTCAGCGCACGCCCGGACCGCAAACTCCATCGCACGCTCTAGGATGGCGTCCCGTTCCCCAGCGATCCATCGCCATGTCCCAGACCACCCCCTCGGTGCTGTTCGTCTGCACCGGCAACATCTGCCGCTCGCCGACCGCGCAGGCCCTGCTGCTGCGCAAGGCGGCCGCGCAGGGCATCGAGGTGGACACGGACAGCGCTGCGGTCACCGACGAGGAAGTCGGCAATCCGCCCGACCGCCGCGCCCTGCAGGAGCTGCAGCGCCGGGGAGTGCCCATGCCGCCGCACCGGGCACGCCTGATCGAGGCGCGCGACTACCGCCACTTCGATCTGATCCTGGGCATGACCGCCCAGCATGTCCGCGCCATCGAGCGCGTGGCGCCGGCCGATGGCCGCGCCCGGATCGGCCTGCTGATGGAGTACGCGCCAGGCCAGCACGCGGTCGACGTGCCCGATCCCTGGTACGGCGGCCCGCAGGATTTCGTGAAGGCCTTCGACATGATCGAGGCCGGCGTGGACGGCCTGCTGCGCAGCTGGGCGCTGGCGCGCGAGTGAGTCAGTGCAGGACGCCGCCGGCCGGAGGCAGCGGCGTGGCCGATTGCAGGCGCGCCTCCAGCGATTCGACCTCTTCCAGCCGCTCGCTCAGCTGCCGCTCGTCCAGCGCCCCTTCCTCGTGCAGCCAGCGCAGCCTTCCGCGCAGGTGGTCGGGGGTGTCGCCAGCGCGCACGACGCCGTACTCGCGGCGCAGGTAGTCGGCGCGCCGCCGGAAGAGCTCTTCCACGATGCGTTTGCCGTCGGCGTTATCGATCACCAGCAGATTGCCCTGCTCGCTGGGAAAGATCAGAAACCGCGTGACCCGCAGCCAGTAAATGGACAGGCAGATCACGCCGATCGGCACCCAGATGGACATGTCCAGCCTGCCGAACTTGGACCAATCCAGGGTCGTGAGCACCAGGCCCAGCAGCAGCCAGAGCGCCCCGGCGTTGCGGAACCAGGTGCTGCGCTCCTCCAGCGACTGCATCTCGCGGGAGATCTGGTCGTAGCGGACCGAGAATTCCCGCCGTCCCGAGCCGTCGGCGATGGCGTAGCGCAGCTTGTCGTCCTCGAAGACGTAGCGGATGCGGTTCGAATTTCGCTTCTGTGCAATCTCCATTCCCCAAGCCTCTTCCTTGTCCAATCACGGCCGCACTCTAACCGAGACCGGGGGGCCAGCACATCGGCGCGGGCGCGCGCAGACGAAAACGCCCGCGGCCAGGCCGCGGGCGTTTCGGTGCGATCCAGCGATCGTCCAGCGTGAGGCGCTACAGCGCCTGCATCGCCTTGTTGGTCTTGTCCTCGGACTTGACCGGCACTTCCGGCTGCGACTGCACCGCCGGCTCGGCGGCCGGTGCCGGCTGCAGACCGGCGGTGTCCGGCACCTCGATGTAGGGCAGGTGCAGGGTGTCGCTGGTCATGCGGCGGATGCGGTTGGTCAGCGCCGCGCTCTTGTTGAGCTCCTGGCCGTAGCTGGGGACGATCTGCTCCAGCTTCTGCTTCCAGCCGGCTTCCATCTGCCTGGGGAAGGCCTGGGCCAGCAGCTTGAGCATGATCGGCGGCGAGGTCGACGCGCCCGGCGAGGCACCCAGCAGCGCAGCGATCGTGTCGTCCTGGTCGGTGACGATCTCGGTGCCGAACTGCAGGCTGGTCTTGCCGGTGGCCGGGTCGCGCTTGATCACCTGCACGCGCTGGCCGGCGGTGACCAGCTTCCAGTCCTCGCGCTTGGCGTTGGGGTAGTACTTGACCAGTTCGGCCTGGCGATCGGCATCGGTCAGTTCGGCCTGCTGCAGCAGGTACTTGACCAGGTCCAGGTTCTCCTCGCCCACCTTGAGCATGCCCGCCACGTTGTGCTGGTTGACCGAGGAGTACAGGTCCCACTGCGAACCGGCCTTGAGGAACTTGGTGCTGTACAGCGCGAACGGCCCGAACAGCACCACCGGCTTGCCGTCCAGCTTGCGCGCGTCGATATGCGGCACCGACATCGGCGGCGAACCGGTGTCGGCCATGCCGTAGACCTTGACGTCGTGGCGGCCGGCGATGGCCGGTGACTGGAACGCCAGGAACTGGCCGCCGACCGGGAAGCCGGCGTAGTTCTTCGCCTCGGGGATGCCCGACATCTGCAGCAGCTTCAGCGCCGCGCCGCCGGCGCCGATGAAGACGAAGCGGGAGCGCACCGTGCGCAGCTGGTCGGACTTCAGGTCGCGCACGGTGACGTTCCAGGTCTTGTCCTGGTTCTGGTGCAGGCCCTGCACCTCGTGCTGGAGGTTGAGGTGGAAGTGCGGGTTCTTCTGCAGCGCGGCGGTGAGCTGGTTGGTGATCACCCCGAAGTTCACGTCGGTGCCCAGCGGCATGTAGGTGGCGGCGACCTTCTGCGCCGGGTCGCGGCCTTCCATCACCAGCGGCGCCCAGGCCTTGATCTGGGCCGGGTCGGTCGAGAACTGCATGCCGTAGAACAGCGGGTTCTTGACCAGCGCGTCGTGGCGCTTGCGCAGGTACTCGATGCGGTCATTACCCCAGACGAAGCTCATGTGCGGCGTGGGATTGATGAAGTCCGAAGGTGTGCCCAGGCGGCCTTCGCGCACCTGGTGCGACCAGAACTGGCGCGAGACCTCGAACTGCTCGGCGACGCCCACCGCGCGCTTGGTCTCGATCGAGCCGTCGGGCAGCTCGGGCGTGTAGTTGAGCTCGGCGAACGCCGAGTGCCCGGTGCCGGCGTTGTTCCAGCCGTTGGAGCTCTCCAGCGCCACGCCATCCAGGCGCTCGAACAGCTGCACGTTCCAGTCCGGCTGCAACTCCTGCAGATAGGTGGCCAGGGTGACGCTCATGATGCCGCCACCGACCAGGACCACATCGACCGACTGGTCGTTGTCCGGTTTGGGGCCGGCCACGTTCTTGATCGGCCAGAACAGGAAGACGAGGCCGACCACCAGCAACAGCAGGATGGCGCCCAGAAGGACCTTGAGGAACTTTTTCATGACGGTGGGGATCGTCAGAAGACGATTTCTCGGCAGAGGGGGAGGAAAGATGGCGCAGGAACGTCAGGCACGAGGCAGTCCTGCAGCCGCCCGGACATCAAACCACAGCGCCCAGGACGATACTGCGTCAAGGCGCGTTCCTGTCCCGTTGGGTGGGATGCGCCCCGAACTTGATCCCCTCTTACGCCGTGGCCGGTGGGCTCGGCGTGGTTTCGATGCCTGCGACGCGGTGCCCTTCACGGACGGCTGACAACCACGCTGGCATTGATGCAGCACGTTCCACGAGATGCTTATGACGACACTGCGTAGTTCCAAGGCCATGCCGCCGGATATCGAATTCTCCCGCCCGCGCGAGGACAAACGCGCCGCGCAACGCCAATTGCAGGACCGCCTGGACGCCTTCGAACGCGCCGGCGGCCGGGTCGAAAAACTCGGCAACACCCCGCTGCGCAAACGCGGCTGACGACCCAAGCCGCGCATCACCCGAGCGCTTCTTTCCCGATCTTTCCGCGTGGGAGCCGCCATGGCGGCGATGGGCGCTCCCGGTGAAGCCTCATCGCCGCCGTGGCGGCTCCCACCTGTTTCAGCGCCCGCCTGGGCGAACTCGACGGACTGCTCGTATCGCGCGTAGCAGCGCCCGGCGAACGCATCGCACATCCAGAACCCGTCAGGGCACTGCGTGGGTTCTTCCATGTGCAGCCAGCCGATGGCGATCGATCGCCCATCAGCAGCACTGCCGCGACATCACCCGATCTCCAGCCTCGTCCGCTCAGCCAGCAGCATGCCGCCATCGCCTAGAATGCGCGCCCCGCCGGCGTCTGCGCCGTTCCCTCGACGCTCGCCGTCCGCCTGAAGTCCTCGATGAACCAGCTCGCCCATTGCGTCCTCCACTACGCGCGCAGCCTGTGGGAGAGCCAGCAGTTGCTGCCGCCGAATGACGCACTGGATGCGCAGGCCTCGCCGCATGCCCGTGCCAGCCTCTACCTGGCCAGCCTGGCCGACTCGGTCGCCGGCTTGCCCGAAGCCCAGCGCGTGGACCTGGCGCGCGCCGCCCGGCGCGGCTGGCCGCTGCGGGTCGCCGGCACCGTGGAAGACGCGCCCGATCCGGTGCGGGTGGCGCTGATGTCCGGCCGCGCGCCGACGCCGCTGCACGCGCTGCCGGCCGGGCTGACGCCGTGGCGCGACGCCTCGCTGGCCGCCATCGCGCTGCGCAGCCTGCGCTACGCGCTGGAGCTGGCCGCGCTGCTGCCCGACCCGACCTCGCAGCCCTTCGCCGACGACGCCTCGCCGCTGCTGCTCACCGCCGCGGCGGCGGTGGACGAACAACAGGCGCTGCTCTGGGACGCGATCGAACGGGTCGGCGCCGATGAAGCCGCGCAGCTGGCCGCCGCCGCGCGCGCCATGCTCGAGACCGCCGCGTCCGGCGATCAGGAGGCGGAACTGCTGGCCTATTTCGCCAGCGGCATGTTCGCCCAGCGCGTGTCCGCCCACCGCTGAAGGCGCCGCGCCGCGCGACGCATGACTTCCGGCAGTCACCGGGCGCGAGCTTGGCCTGTACGGTGCGCCCACCTTCAAAATGCGCAGGCATGGGACCGCCGGTGAGGACGCAACGCTCGATCGCGCGATGGACCGGGGCGGTCTACCTGGTCATGGTGCTCACCGGCATGTTCAGCCTGGCCTACGTGCCGGGCCAGCTGCGCGCGGTGGGCGATCCGGCGGGCATGCTCGACCACATCCTGGCGCGGCAGCGGCTGTTCGAGGCCGGCATCGCGTCCTTCGTGCTGGAGCAGCTGGCCTTCCTGGCGCTGCCGTTCCTGCTCCATCGCCTGCTGCGCGAAGGACAGCGCACCCTGGCCGCCGCCATGGTGGTGCTGGCGGTCATCGCGGTCCCCATCGCACTGGTCGCCGCCGCCCACCGGCTGGATGCGCTGGCCGTCCTGACCGATCCGGGCTTCGACGCGGTCTCGAGCAATCTGCGTGAGGCGATGGCGCTGCAGTCGATGATGGCCTACCGCCACGCGATCTTCCTGACGACCCTGTTCTGGGGCCTGTGGCTGTTGCCCCTGGGCGTCCTGGTCTACCGCTCGCGCCGGCTGCCGCGCGTGCTCGGCGCCGCGCTGGTGCTGGGCGGCCTTGGCTATGTATGCAACGTGTTCGGCGAACTGCTGCTGCCGGGGTACGACCAGAGCGCCGTGTCGAACTACGCGACGCTGCCGGCCGCCTTCGGCGAGATCGGCCTGTGCCTGTGGCTGCTGCTGTTCGGCATGCGCGCGACCGCCTCCCCCCGCGAGACCACCGAATGAGCCGTCCGCTGCAAGACGCCCCTGTGCCCGTGCGCCAGCGCCTGTCGGCGGCCTGGGGCGCGCTGATGTTCTGCTATCTGTATGGCGACTACTTCGGCCTGTACACCCCGGGCAAGCTCAAGGGCATGCTCGCCGGTGAAGGCCCGCTCGGCGCGTACAGCGAGGGCTCGCTGGTCGGCGTCTCGCTGATGATGGCGGTACCCGCCCTGATGGTGCTCGGCGCGCTGCTGCTGCCGGCGCGCCTGTGCCGCTGGCTCAACGTGCTGCTGGGCATGGCCTATACCGCGATCATGCTGCTCACCCTGCCCGGCGCGCGACCGTATTACCTGGTCCTGGGCGCGATCGAGATCGTCCTGTCGCTGAGCATCGCCGTCATCGCCCTGCGCTGGCCGCGCGCGAGGGCCTGATCCGGAACACGTCGCGGGCCGGCGCAGGTATCGCCTGCGCCGGCCCGCGATGCTGCCCGTCAACGGCTTCAGGCGCCGGGAACGGCGCTGTTGTTGGCGCGGTCGGCGTCGGGCAGCACGTGGTCCGGGTCGATGGTCACCTTCGACACCGGCTTGCGCGTGGCCAGCAGCAGCTGCGGCGCGGCGCGCTGGATCCAGGTCTCCACCGGCACGCGCCGGTCCTCGTGCGTGCCATCGGCGTAGTCGATGCGCAGCGTCGCCGGCATCACCAGCTTCTGCCGGTTCTCCAGGGTCACCGTCAGGCCCTTGGCCGCATCGCCGTCGACGTACCTGGCCGCGCTGATGCCCAGGTCCAGCTGCCAGTTGTTGAAGTACCAGCCGCGCCACCACCACGACAGGTCCTCGCCCGCCTCGCTCTCCATGAAACGGAAGAAGTCCGACGGCGTGGGGTGCTTGTAGGCCCAGGTGGCGATGTACTTGCGGAACGCCGGATCGAAGCGCGCCGGTCCCAGGATCTGCTCGCGCAGCAGCACCAGGCCCAGCGCGCCCTTGAAGTAGGTCACCGGATGGCGGTACTTCTCGCTGGTCGCATCGGCCAGGTCCATCAGCGTGGGCGCGTCCTTGTCGGCCAGCACCGGCAGGATCTCATCGACCGGGTTGCCGCCCTTGGGCGCGTATTCGCCGTCGCGCTTGGGCGCATACTCGCCGTGGTTGAAGGCGTCGGAGGCGTAGACGTCGATGAAGGTGTTGAAGCCTTCGTCCATGAACGCATGGCGACGCTCGTTAGAGCCGACGATCATCGGGAACCAGCCGTGGCCCAGCTCGTGGGCGGTGATCCAGAACAGCTTGTCGTCCTTGTCCTCGTAGCCGTCGAACACGATGCCCGGATACTCCATGCCCGCGCCGTGGCCGCCCAGGTTGACCGCCACCGGCCACGGATAGGCGTACCACTTGTCCGAGAAGTGCTCGATGGCGCCCTTGACGTATTCGGTCGAACGCACCCAGTTGGCCGCGCCTTCCACCGGGTAGACCGACATGGCCAGCGCCTGCCTGCCCGCCGGCAGGTTGATGCGCGCGGCATCCCAGACGAACGCCGGCGAGGCGGCGAAGGCCACGTCGCGGGTGTGGTCCATGTGGAAGCGCCAGGTCCGGGTGCCGCTGCGCACGGGCCGGCTGGCCGGATCGGTGACTTCCTCCGGGGTGCGGATCATCACCGTCTTGTCGCTGGCCTGCGCCTGCTTGAGCCGCGCGCGCTGGGTAGCGGTGAGGACCTCATCGCCATTGGTCAGCGCGCCGGAGCCGGCGACGATGTAGTCCCACGGCACGGTCACCGCGTAATCGAAATCGCCGTACTCCAGGTAGAACTCCGAGCCCAGATAGGGCTGGGTATCCCAGCCGCGCACGTCGTCGTAGACGGCCATGCGCGGATACCACTGGGCGATCTCGAAGATGTCGCCGTTTTTGGTCGGGGTGACGGCGGTGCGCCCGCCCCATTCGCCCGGCACCACGTAGCGGTAGGCGATATGCAGCTTGAGCACGCCGGTCCTGGCGGCCAGGTCGCTCGGCAGGTCCACGCGCATGCGCGTGTCGTCGATCAGGTAGCGCACCGGCACGCGCTTGCCGCCCTGTTCGACCTCGACGCTGGCGATGGTCATGCCGTCGCTGCCGGGCGAGGTGCGCCCGGGGCGCGCGGTGCGGGTGCTGGCCGCGCGCGAGTCGGCCCGGTAGATGTTCTGGTCCAGCTGCAGCCACAGCACGTCCAGCGCGTCGGGGCTGTGGTTGCTGTAGGTGATGGTCGCCTCGCCGCTCAGCGTGTGGCTGGCCGGATCGATGCTGGCCTCGAGGGCGTAGTCGGCGCGGTTCTGCCAGAACAGCGGGCCGGGCTTGCCGGCGCCGCCGCGCACGGCCGTGGCCGGCGTCGGCAGCTGCAGCGGTGCGAAGGCCTCCAGTGGCCTGAAGCCGGCATCCTGCGCGGTGGGTTCGGCGGCCTGCGCGGCCATGCAGGCCAGCAGGGAGGACAGCAGGACCAGGGCATGCAGCCCACGGCGACGGGACGCGGTCATGGCGTGGCGGGATCCGGACAGACGAGGGGAGCCTCGAATCCTACCTTGCAACTCTGTCAGGTCATGGGCCATTGGTCCTGGGGAAGACCGGCGGCGGGTGGCGGCCTAGAACGGCTTGGCCAGCACCAGATAGACGATCACCACCAGCCCCAGCACCGGCAACTCGTTGAACCAGCGCAGCGCGCGCCCGGACGGCAGCGCGCCGCCGCGCGCCACGCGCTTGAGCCAGCGTCCGGACACCACGTAGTGCGCCAGCACCAGCACCACCAGCGCCAGCTTGGCATGCAGCCAGCCGCTGCCGGGACCGACCATGGTCGGGAAGTCCGGGATGACGCGGTACCCCAGCCACAGCACCAGGCCCAGCACCAGCGCGATGCCGAACATCATGTGCCCGAAGCGGTACAGCCGCCGCCCCATCAGCACCAGCCGCGCCTGCACTTCGGGCTGGCCCGCGCTCTCGGCCAGGTTGACCAGGATGCGCGGCAGGTAGAACACCGCCGCCATCCAGGCCACCACGAATACCAGATGGAAGGTCTTGACCCAGAAATAAGCCTGCATCGAATCGGCTCCGTGGCGCGCGCAGCTGCGAAGAGGCGATCATTGTCGCCCATCCCCTGCCAGGCCCGCATCTTGGACAAGCGCTACGACGCCGCCTATTTCCAGCACTGGTATCGCCGCGGTGACATCGGCGGCAGCGCAAGGTTGGCGCGCAAGGTCGCCTTGGCGGTGAGCTGCGCCGAATACTGGCTCGAACGTCCCATCCGCACCGTCCTGGACATCGGCTGCGGCGAAGGCGCCTGGCGCGCGCCGCTGCTCAGGCTGCGGCCCAGGGCGCAGTACCTGGGCTTCGACAGCAGCGACTACGCCGTGCGTCGCTTCGGCACGCGCCGCAATCTGCACCTGGCCGCCTTCGGCGATTTCCAGTGGCTGCGCCCGTGCGCGCCGGTGGACCTGCTGGTGTGTTCGGACGTGCTGCACTACCTGCCCGACGCCGAGCTGCGACGCGGCCTGCCCGGGCTGGCCGAGCTGTGCGGTGGGGTGGCGTTCCTGGAGACCTTCACCGCGGAGGACGCCTTCGAGGGCGATCACGTCGGCTTCCAGGCGCGCCCGGCGGCGTGGTATCGGCGCCAGTTCAGGCGCGTGGGACTGCGCGCGGCCGGCTCGCACTGCTGGCTCGGCCCATCCCTGGCCGGCGAGGCCGCCGCGCTGGAAACCGCGCCCTGAGCGCCGCCGCGGCCATTTCATGTGGCCGGACCGCCGTTGGGCTATCCTGCGCCGCGGCAACCGCCTGATCCAGCACGGTTTCGTACCTATGATGCTTTACCAGTGGCATGAGATGGGCCGGCAGTGGATGGCCCCGTGGGTCCACCTGGCCGACGCCAGTTCGCGCATTTTCTCCGATCCAAACAGCTGGCTCTCGACCCTTCCGGGCGCCGAGCGCATCTCGGCCTACAACGAGCTGATGCACCGGCTGGGCAAGGATTACGAGAAGCCGGCCTGGGACATCGGCGAGGTCGAGGTCGACGGCCACACCCTGCCGGTGATCGAGCAGGAGATCATCGCCAAGCCGTTTTGCCGGCTGCTGCGCTTCAAGCGCTTCACCGACGACCAGGCGGTGATCGCCGGGCTCAAGGCCCAGCCCGCCGTGCTGGTGGTCGCGCCGCTGTCCGGCCACCATGCCACGCTGCTGCGCGACACGGTGCGCACGCTGCTGCGCGACCACAAGGTCTATGTGACCGAGTGGATCGACGCGCGCCTGGTGCCGGCCGAGCAAGGCGGTTTCGGCCTGGAGGACTATGTCGCCTACATCCAGGACTTCATCCGCCACATCGGCGCCGACAAGCTGCACGTGATGAGCGTGTGCCAGCCCACGGTGCCGGTGCTGGCCGCTGTTTCGCTGATGGCCAGCGCGGGCGAGACCACGCCGCGCTCGCTGGTGATGATGGGCGGGCCGATCGACGCGCGCGTCAGCCCGACCCAGGTCAACGACCTGGCCACGCGCAACCCGCTGTCCTGGTTCGAACAGAACGTCATCCACACCGTGCCGGTGAACTACCCGGGCCACGGCCGCGCCGTGTATCCGGGCTTCCTGCAGCACGCCGGCTTCATCGCCATGAATCCCAGCCGCCACTTCCAGTCGCACTGGGACTTCTACGCCGACCTGGTGAAGGGCGACCTGGAGGACGCCGATGCGCACCGTCGCTTCTACGACGAGTACAACGCGGTGCTGGACATGCCGGCCGAGTTCTACCTGGACACCATCCGCGTGGTCTTTCAGGAGTTCCTGCTGCCGCGCGGGCTGTGGACGATCGACGGCGTCAAGGTCGATCCGTCAGCGATCACCGGCACCGCGCTGCTGAGCATCGAGGGCGAACTGGACGACATCGCCGGCCTCGGCCAGACCAAGGCCGCGCACGGGCTGTGCACCGGCATCCCCAAGACCCGCCGCAAGCACATCACCGTCGAGGGCGCCGGCCACTACGGCATCTTCAGCGGCCGCCGCTGGCGCGAGTCGGTCTATCCCGACGTCAAGGCGTTCATCGCCAGGTACAACTGAAGCGGCGAGGGAGTGGGGAGGAGCGAGGCGTGAGCAAACGCATCGCCGCCCCCTTACGCCTCACGTCTCCGCCCGCGCCTCTCGCATCGGTCGCCGATCGCGTGCCCGGTTGAACATCAGCTCGGCCACCAGCAGGTTCGGCATCCAGCACAGCCACGCGACCACGGGGTAGCAGATCTCGAACGGGATGCCGCTGGCGATCGACAGCGGCAGGTAGAGGCGCAGGGTCACGGCCGCGAAGGTCAGCGCGAAGTTGCGCACCATCCACCTGCGATGCGCCGCCACATCGCCCGCGCGGATGGCCCGGAACGCCCGCAGGCCCGTGTAAAGCCAGGCCAATGCCAGGCACGTGAATCCAAGCTTGGCCGTGAGCCCGCCGAAGGCGAGCGTGGCCATGTACAGGCCCGAGAGCCCGCCCAAGGCCACGCCGATGCCCAGGTACACGCGCCCCATCCAGCGATGCACCTGCCGATACCGCTGCCGGAGCCTGGAGGAGAACTGGAAGGGGCCGGTCAGCAGCGCAAGCGACGAAGCGAACACGTGGGTGTAGATGCCCACCTGGTGCGCATGAAACGTCAGCCGCATGTCGGGATGGACGCCCGTCCCCAGCGGCAGCAGGGCGTAGGCCAGGATCGCATAAGCGGCGACGGCCAAGGCTAGGAAATAGAGCGCGATCGTGCCGATCGTCTTGATCATGGTGATCCATCCTCTTGGATTCATTTCCCCGCCGGAAGCGCCGTTGCGTGCATGGCCATGCGGACATGCGCGCGTTTCTTGGACACACGAGCGAGTGCGCAGGAGCGAGGAGCGGCGGAGATGCGATGCCCTCACTCGCTTCTCGCTCCCCTACACCACCGGTGTATGCACCAGCAGATGCTTGGCGAGCCAGCCATGGAAGTGCCCGATTCCGCGCGCCACGTGCAGGCTGATGAACAGCAGCACCAGGCCGGCGAAGGCCACCAGCGGGATCGCCCAGGCATAGTTGATGGTCACCGGGACGCCGTCGACCCAGACCAGCGATTCGTTCCAGAAGTACAGCAGTGGCGAGGCCAGCATGCTCAGCGAGGTCGACAGCAGGACCGTGGCCAGGGTGAAGTACACGATGCCCAGCGGCAGCATCAGCAGCAGGTAGAGCATGGTGCTCCAGGTGCGGCCGTCGGTGAACATGTCGCCGATGCGCGACAGCCAGGGGCGGTCGCGGTTGGTGTACAGCGGACGGCGCGGCATGCGCTGGCCCAGCAGCGCTTCGACGATGCGCCCCTCAACCAGCGACAGCACCCGGATCGAACCGAAGAACAGCACCAGCAGCGGCAGTCCGATGATCAGGATCAGCGTGCCCAGCGAGATCGACACGCCGGTGACCAGCCAGGTGAAATAGAACGTGCCGGTGATCATCGACAGCAGCATGTAGAACAGCGCGCCATAGGTGCGCGGGTCGGCGGCCACGCCGAAGAAGCGTCCCACCCAGGAGCGGCGCGGCGGTGGCGGCGGCGGACGCAGCGCGCGGCTCACCGTGACCTCGGTCTGGCGGTAGATGTCGGCCACTTCCTCCGGTGCGCCGTAGCTGCCGGCGACCGAGGCGATCACCTCGGCCTCGCTCCTGCCGGGCTGCTCTGCCAGTTCGGCGCGCAGATATTCCTCGGCGTCGTAGAGCGCGTCCTGGATCATGGCCGGGTCGGCGCCCTTCAGCGCCGCGCGCAGCTGCTCCAGGTATTCGGGGATGGTGGTGGGCAAACCTTGTGCGTTCATGCGGTGGTCCCCCTCAGGACAAGATCGACGGAATCTCGGGTGGCGCGCCAGGCGGCGGCCCATTGCGCCAGGGTTTCGCGCCCGGGCTCGGTGATGCGGTAGTAGCGCCGCGGCGGCCCCGACGCGGACGGCTCGACATGGCTGTCCAGCAGGCCGGCGCCTTCCAGGTTGCGCAGCACCGGATACAGCGCACTCTGCTTGCCCGACAGCACGCCCTCGCCCAGCAGCTCCATGCGCTTGGCGATGAGGTAGCCGTACAGCGGCTCCTCGGCTTGGGCCAGGACCGCCAGCAGCGCCAGGGAGACGGTGCCGGCGCTGAGCTCCTTCTGGAACTTCTTCAGTTGGCTGTCGACATCGACCATCGGCCCGGACCCCGCTAGGTTGAACACCACACTAGTGCGAACTTAGGACTAGTGAATGTGCCGGTCGTCATGGGAGGAGGAACGAGGACGCAAGCGCGACCGTGGCTGGAACGATTGCCCGCCGTTCCTCGTTTCTCCGCTCCGTGTTGCCGCCTTCAGCCGCCCGGGCGCAGGATGCGCCGCATGACCCTGCTCCCTCGCACCGATCACCTGCCCCCCGTCCCGCAACCGCCCTCGGCTCCCGGCAATCCCACCTGCGTGATCACCTGCGCGGCCTACGATGGCCAGGGCAGGCGCACCAACCTCACCCTGGACGAGATCAGCGACGTGCTCGCCCGCGATGACGGGGCGTTCGTCTGGGTCGGCCTGTACGAACCCGAGCAGGCCGTGCTGCTGAAGCTGCAGGAGGAGTTCGGCCTGCATCCGCTGGCCATCGAGGACGCCGGCAAGGCGCACCAGCGGCCCAAGCTCGAGGCCTACGGGCAATCGCTGTTCCTGGCCATGCATACCGCCCAGGTCATCGACGAACGCATCCGCTACGGCGAGACCCAGGCATTCCTCGGCCAGCGCTACCTGATCACCGTGCGCCACGGCGCCTCGCTGTCCTACACCCCTGCGCGCGAGCGCATCGAGCGCGAGCCGGAGCTGCTCAAGCTGGGTCCGGCTTACTGCCTGTACACCGTGCTGGACTTCATCGTCGACAACTACCTGCCGATCATCGAGGAATCGCGCGACACGCTGTTCGCCCTGGAGCGCGACATCTTCTCCGAGACCTACCGCGGCGCGGTGGTGCGCCGGCTGTACGACCTCAAGCGCGAGCTGACCCTGATGCGCGTGGCGGTCGGGCCGCTGCAGGACGTCCTGGCCCAGCTGGTGCGTACCCAGAATCCGCTGGTGCCCGAGGAGATCCGGCTGTACATGCGCGACGTCCACGACCACGCGCTGCGGGTCAACGACGGCATCGACACCCTGCGCGAGATGCTCGGCACCGCGCTCAGCGTCAACCTCTCACTGGTGACGCTGGGCCAGGGCGAGACGGTCAAGCGCCTGGGCGCCTGGGCCGCGCTGCTGGCGGCGCCGACCCTGATGACCAGCTGGTACGGCATGAACTTCGAAGGCATGCCCGAGCTGCACGCGCGCTTCGGCTACTGGGTGCTGATCGGCGCGGTGGCGGTGACCTGCGGCGTGCTGTACGTGCTGTTCAAGCGGGCGCGGTGGCTGTAGGTTGAGCAGCTTGGCAAGCGAACCTGACCTCGTTGTCCGACCCCGTTGTCCGGTTGTCCGGACACCGTTGTTCGGACCGACTCAATGCGACCCGTGCAGATCGACCGGCACGGCCCCAAGTGGGCTGCCAACGAAATAGAACCGCCCGTCCTTGGGCGCGAGGAACATGACATAGGTTCGTCCCGGCACACAGCAATCGTTGCGCTGCTCGGAGATGGTGCCGTTCACGACCACCTCGATGTGGTCGCCGATCCTGGCGTCGCCCTTGAGGACGCCAGCCACCCGGACACGCACGCGATAGAACTTGTCGAACTCCTTGGCCGTTGCCGGCAGGCGCTCGACGGCGTCCACCACCGCGACCAGGTTCGCGTCCCGGACGCGGGTCTCGAGCGGCGGCTGGGGCCGTTCGACAGCGCCGGCATCGCCGAGGGTCAACGCCAGCAGCGCGACACCCCACTTACTCGACATGGCTGTCGTCCATCTTTCTGAGATCGGCATCCGGCAATTCGATGCGCACTTTGTTCTCGTTGCCTACAGCATTTCCCGTATCTGAGCCAACGGCGCCCGGGATGGCATGGCCGACCAGTTCGTGCATGAGGATGTCGGGAGGCGTCTCGGTCAAGGGCGCGCCGGTCGAGGTCTGGATGTCGCCGGTATAGCTCTGCCCGGTCACCACGACGTTCTGGTCGGACAACCCGGGACCACTCAATGCCTGGGTCAGTCCTCCGTTGACGGTCAGGGATTGGCCGGTGTGAACGTCGGTATAAGTGCTGCCGATCGCAATGTTGATGGTCTTGTCGGAGGCGATCGCCTGATTCAGACGACCGGCGTAGTAGGAAGAGAAACGCGACGTGTCGCCGTTGCTCTGTACCTGTTGTAACTGCCCCGACTGATTGAAGCGGTACATCCCGACGGCGAGGGCATTGACCAACTTCTCGATCCGCGAGCGGTCGGCGGGATTGCTCACCCGGATTTCCCGGCCATTCGGATCGGTGTAGCGGTACGGATTGCCGGCAGCGTAGTGGTAACGGTTGAGTGTCTGACTGTCCTTGGGGTCCGGCGGGGCCGGATCGGTCGAGACAAAGCGCGCCGACGCCTCACACACGAAGGCGCACAGCACAACCGCCAGCATCACTGGAATGGTCTTGGGCATCATTGGTTTCCTCGGGCTTTCTCGCGCTCGATGGATTGAAGATAGCGGGCATCCTGATCCTGCGTCGTTTCAGCCCAGCCCAGCGCGTGGGCCTTGGCAAACCATGCATGGTTCTCCCGCTGGAGGCGATGGAAGTCCGCCACCTCTGTGGGCGGAATCTCGGCGGCCCTTGGGTAGACGCGCTGGTAGCGGACCTGGATCTGCAGATAGATCGCGTTGGCCTTCCAGATCATCGCCACGGTGTCCCGGGGGTTGGCCGCCAGCGCCAGGTCGGCCACTTCCATCAGGGCATCGCCATCGCCTAGCCTCGCGTAATGCTCCATGAGAGTGCTGGCAATGACGCCCAGGCTTTCGTGCGGGTACAGCGGGCGCAGGTAGATGCCGTGGTCCAAGGCGGCCTGGCTGATTCCGGTATCGCGGATATAGCTATCGTCGCGCTTGTAGCCGCCGCCGGTCGCCTCGACGTTGATCCAGGCCTGTTGGATGTCGTCAGCAAACTTGGCCAGGACGTGCTTGGGTACCGTAGCCAATGTGATCGTCAGGCCGAGACGCCGACCGAGGATCGCGACGAGGATGGGCATGGACACGCAGTTGCCCTTGCGGGTCGCCAGGTAGACCGCCAGTCGCTTGTTGGCCGGATTCCTGCCCTGGGGGTCGTGCAGGTCGTAGCGAAAGGGCCGGCCATCGTTCCAGGGGCCGGGCTCGTACAGGGTCTTGAGCAAGGCATCAAGCGTCCGCCGGCCATCGGCGCCGGCGGGCACGTTGGCGCGGACGGCGTGCTCCCAGTGGTCAAGTTCCTGTCGGACGGCATTAACGTCGGTGGCGGGATCGATGATCTGGTCCACCACCAGCTTGGCGGTGGCGTAGTCCACCTGGTCATCGGGCTGGGCGAACTGAGCCCGGAGCTCAGCAAGGGGAGCACCCGCACACGCGGGGGACAAGGCGATGGCAAGCGACAAGCCGGCGAGGCAAGCGATCCAGCGGCGGCGAGCCGAGTTCCCCATGCGTCCTGCATCCGGCGAGGTAGGTCGATGCTAGTCCAGCCAGATGCAGGGTGTCCACTCCAGCACGATGGGACACACCTGTCGCTGCCGCCCCACGTCCTTATCTACAACGCCGTGCTTCCCAATGAACGGCTGACGGGGTCAATTTCACTTACTAAATTCACCCCTTCGAACCCGTCGTCAGGCAGCAGGCTGCGCTCCTCCCCCACCAGCGTGTCAAAGCCACTCCAAGGGATGCAGCAGACCACCTGATCGATCAACCAGCCATCGGCATCTTAGCGGCTGACGTCGACGTTGCTGGCCGGGCTGTCCGCAGTGGCTGCGGCGAGCGCATGTCAGACCAAAGTCGAACCCGCAACCAGCCCAATGGATGATTGACCCCCGCCGGGGCTTGTTGAACCCTGTCGGCCACATTACAGCCGGGGACATTTCATGAAGGGGTTATCCAAGGTCGCCTGGGCGCTGCTCGCGCTGCTGGGGGCGTTCTGTCTCGGAACGGTGGCGCTGCGGCGCGGGGAAACCGTCAATGCGTTGTGGATCGTGGTGGCGGCCGTCTCGCTGTATCTGGTCGCCTACCGCTACTACGCCTTGTTCATCGCCAACAAGGTGATGCGGCTGGACGCCACGCGGGCCACGCCGGCGGTACTGCGCAACGACGGCCTGGACTACGTGCCGACCAACAAGCACGTGCTGTTCGGCCACCACTTCGCCGCCATCGCCGGCGCCGGCCCGCTGGTCGGCCCGGTGCTGGCCGCACAGATGGGCTACCTGCCCGGCCTGCTGTGGCTGGTGCTGGGCGTGGTCTTCGCCGGCGCGGTGCAGGACTTCATGGTGCTGTTCATTTCCAGCCGGCGCGACGCGCGTTCGCTGGGCGATCTGGTGCGCGAGGAGATGGGCCAGATCCCCGGCACCATCGCCCTGTTCGGCGCCTTCCTGATCATGATCATCATCCTGGGCGTGCTGGCAATGGTGGTGGTCAACGCCCTGGCCGAGAGCCCGTGGGGCACCTTCACCGTGTTCGCCACCATGCCCATCGCGATCCTGATGGGCCTGTACATGCGCTACATCCGGCCGGGCAAGATCGGCGAGATCTCGGTCGTCGGCCTGGTGCTGCTGCTGGCCGCGATCTGGCTGGGCGGCAAGGTCGCCGCCGACCCGACCTGGGGCCCGGCGCTGACCTTCACCAAGGTGCAGATCACCTGGATGATGATCGGCTACGGCTTCGTGGCCTCGGTGCTGCCGGTGTGGCTGCTGCTGGCCCCGCGCGACTACCTGTCCACCTTCCTCAAGATCGGCACCATCATCGCGCTGGCCATCGGCATCCTGATCGTGATGCCCGACCTGAAGATGCCGGCGCTGACCGAGTACGCGCATACCGGCAAGGGCCCGGTGTGGACCGGCGGGCTGTTCCCGTTCCTGTTCATCACCATCGCCTGCGGCGCGGTGTCCGGCTTCCATGCGCTGATCTCCTCGGGCACCACACCCAAGCTGCTGGCCAATGAGGCGCACATGCCCTACATCGGCTACGGCGGCATGCTGATGGAGTCCTTCGTGGCGATCATGGCGCTGGTGGCGGCCTGCATCATCGACCCGGGCGTGTACTTCGCCATGAACGCGCCGCCGGCCGTGGTCGGCACCGACGTGGTGGCCGTGGCCGCCAAGGTCAGCGAGATGGGCTTCGTGATCACCCCCGACGTGCTCACCGCCACCGCCAAGGACATCGGCGAGACCACCATCCTCAACCGCGCCGGCGGCGCGCCGACGCTGGCGGTGGGCATCGCCCAGATCCTGCACGCCGTGCTGCCCACCGGCGACTCGATGGGCTTCTGGTACCACTTCGCGATCCTGTTCGAGGCGTTGTTCATCCTGACCGCGGTCGATGCGGGCACACGCTCGGGCCGCTTCATGCTGCAGGACCTGATCGGCAACTTCGTCCCGGCGATGAAGCGCACCGAGTCGTGGACGGCCAACATCATCGCCACCGGCGGCTGCGTGGCGCTGTGGGGCTATCTGCTGCACTCGGGCGTGACCGATCCGTTCGGCGGCATCAAGACGCTGTGGCCGCTGTTCGGCATCTCCAACCAGATGCTGGCCGGCATCGCGCTGCTGCTCGGCACGGTGGTGCTGTTCAAGCTCAAGCGCGATCGCTACGCCTGGGTCTGCGGCATCCCGGCGCTGTGGCTGCTGGCATGCACCACCACGGCCGGGCTGATCAAGCTGTTCGACAGCAATCCGGGCCAGGGCTTCCTGGCGCAGGCGCACAAGTTCCAGGACGCGATCGGCCGCGGCGAGGTGTTGGCGCCGGCCAAGTCGATGGCCGAGATGCACAAGGTGGTGGTCAACGCCTACGTCAACACCGCGCTGACCACGCTGTTCCTGCTGGTGGTGGCGATGGTGCTGGTGTATTCGGTCAAGGCGATCCTGGCCGCGCGCCGCAACCCCCAGCGCAGCGATCGGGAAACCGAGTACGTGGCGCTGACGCCGGCGCAGATGGCGGACCTGTGATGGGCACCGCGCTGGTTCCCGTCGGTCAGTACCAGGTGCACCGCCGCGTATGGCGGCGCCTGGTGCAGACCGCGCGGCTGTGCTGCGGCATCCCCGACTACGACAACTACGTGCGCCACGTGCTGGAGAAGCACCCGGACCGCACGCCGATGGACTACAAGACCTTCTTCCGCGAGCGCCAGGAAGCGCGCTTCGGCGGGGGGCGCGGCTTCCGCTGCTGCTGAACTGGAAAGGGCGGCCTCGAGGCCGCCCTTTTTTTTGGCTCATCTCTGGACGCAAGGATCTTGGCGCAGTGTGGATGGTGGCTTCGGAAGGGCGGCGGCCCGGCGTGCGGTGGCCGCTTGTCCCTTCATCAGGGCATCCTGCCCTGATTCGGGCGCTCGGCGTCCTGCCTCGCTCGTCGCGGCCACCGCCCGCCGGACCGCTGCCGCGCGCGTCACGTCCGGAGACTTCGGGGTCGAAAGTCAAAAGAAGTCCGGATCGATCCGCCGCGGAGCCTCGACCCGGCCGGGTCTGGCGGAGAGCGGGCCTTAGGATGGCCCGCGGCGACGAGTCCGCCATGGATGCGGACCGAGCCGAGAAGCCCAGGCCCGGCCGGGTCGAGGCTGGTCGGCGAAGTGGCGCTCCCGGCTCCGCACTTCAGCGAGAACCCTTTCTTTGCCCCCGCCTCTGGGCGTGCGGCAAGCTCAGATCAGCATGCCGCCCGAGGCCTCCACGCGCTGCGCGTTGACCCACTGCGTGGCCGGGTCGAGCAGCATGGCGATGACCGGACCGATGTCGTCCGGCTTGCCCGGGCGGCCGAGTGCGGTGACCGAGGACACCATCGCGTTGACGTGCGCGTCGTCGCGCACGCGGCCACCGCCGAAGTCGGTCTCGATGGCGCCCGGGGCCAGTGTGTTGACGCTGATGCCGCGCGCACCCAGTTCCTTGGCCAGGTAACGCGTGAACACTTCGATCCCGCCCTTCATCATCGCGTAGGCCGAGCTGCCCGGCGCCGCGAAACGCGCCAGGCCGCTGGAGATGTTGAGGATGCGCCCACCGTCGGCGATCAGCGGCAGCAGCGCCTGGGTCAGGAAGTACGGCCCGCGCAGATGCACGGCGACCATCTCCTCGAACTGCGCCGGCGTGGTCTCGGCGATCGGCGCGTACAGCGCGGTGCCCGCGTTGTTCACCAGCGCATGCAGCTGCGTGGCCTGCCACTGGCCGAGCTGCGCGCGCAGCGCCTCGATGAAACCGGGCAGCGCCGAAGCGTCGGCCACATCGAACTGCAACGCCGCGGCGCGCTGGCCCAGCGCCTGGATCTGCGCCACCACCGCCAGCGCCTCGTCGGCATGGCTGCGGTAGGTCACGATCACGTCGCTGCCGGCCTTGGCCACAGCCAGCGCACCGTTGCGGCCCAGGCCGCGGTTGGCACCGGTGATCAGGGTGATACGGGGGGAAGTGCTCATCGAAAGCCTCCTGTCGGGCGCGGGATTGCGCCCCTGACGCCACGGTATTGCGCTTGACTCGGCCGATAAATCCCGCAAATCTGAGAGCACTGTTCAAAGCAATTAGACAATCATGGACTTCGGCCAGTCCCTGCGAGCCTTCCAACGCGTGGTCGAGCTGGGCGGCTTCACCCGCGCCGCCGAATCGCTGGGACTGCCCAAGGCCAGCGTGTCGATCGCCGTGCAGCAGCTGGAAGCGCGCGTGGGCACCCAGCTGCTCCATCGCACCACAAGGCGCGTGCAGCCCACCGCCGACGGCCGCGCGTTCTACCAGCGCAGCCGCGACGTGCTGGCCGACCTGGAGGAACTGCAGGGCATGTTCCACACCGAGGGCCGGCAGCTGCGCGGCCGGTTGCGGGTGGACATGAGCAGCGGCATGGCGCGGCTGCTGGTGCTGCCGAAGCTTCCGGCGTTCCTGGCCGAACATCCGCAGCTGGAGATCGAACTCAGCGCCACCGACCGGCTGGTGGACGTGGTCCGCGAGGGCTTCGACTGCGTGCTGCGCGGCGGCACCCCGCAGGACAGCGCCTTGGTCGCCCGGCCGCTGGGCGTGATGCAGATCGTCAACTGCGCCAGCCCGGCCTACCTCGCCCGGCGCGGCGTGCCTGCGGGGCTGGAGGACCTGGCCACGCACGAGCTGGTGCACTACGCCAGCGTGCTCGGCCAACGCGCTGCGGGCTTCGAGTATTTCGACGGCACGACCTACCGCCTGCTGCCGATGGGCGGCGCGGTCACCGTGAACAACGTGGAGGCCTACCACGTCGCGGCGCTGGCCGGCCTGGGCATCATCCAGGTGCCCCTGCTGGGCGTGCGCGACGCACTGGCGCGTGGCGAGCTGGTCGAGGTGGTGCCGCAGCTGGTGGCCGAGCCGATGCCGCTCACGCTGCTGTACGCGCAGCGCAGGCATCTGCCGCGGCGCGTGCGGGTCTTCATGGACTGGCTGGCCGGGCTGCTGACGCCGCACCTGGCGCCGCTGCCCCGCGGCTGATACGACGTACGGCCCCGCCCCGGCGACGCGCGCAGGCGTCATTGCCGCGTGTTCCGCCAGCGCGGCCACGGCAGACCGCCGCGACATCGCCCGTACCAGGCCAGAGAGGTCTTGAAGCCCCGCCTTGTCTCTCGATGCCGTGACGGATGCACGGTCGCGATGCTTGCCTGGGTGACGCAACGCTTTGCTAGTATCGGGACGCGGTCCGGCACGAGGGCGGGCCGACGCACCCGCAGACGGAAAGGAACCCCGCAATGCGCAGGCACGTCCCGGCCCTGGCGGCCCTCGCGACTTCCTTGCTCATGGCTTCATGCGCGGCCGGACCGGTCGGCGCGAAGGAGAAGACCGGCATGTCGGCAACGATGAAGGACAGCTCCCGCATCCCCTTCCACGATCCGGCGATCGTGCCGATGGCCCAGGCCATCCAGCACGGCGACATCGCCCGCATCCGCGCGCTTGCCGGCTCGACCGACCTGGCCGCGCACGGCGAGGACAACGTCACCCTGCTCGAATGGGCCATCTGGACCGAACAGCCCAAGGCGCTGGCGGCGCTGCTCGAGTCCGGCGCCGACGCGCGCCTGCTGGGCATGGACCAGGAGACCGTCGCCCACATGGCGGCCATGGTCCAGCCGCCCGAGTACCTGCGCGTGCTGATCGCGCACAAGGCGCCGGTGGACATCGTCAGCCCGCGCGGCGGCCGCACGCCGGTGTTCTCCGCGGTGCAGTCCGGCCGCGCCCCGCAGCTGGAGATGCTGATCGAGGCCGGGGTGGATCTGAATCGCAAGGACAGCATGGGCAACACCTTGCTGCACGAAGCGGCCTCGGCGAACAACGGCAGCGCGCTGCTGCGCCTGCTCGAGGCCGGCGTCGACCCGCGCGCGGTCAACGCGCAGGGCGTGACCTTCCAGCGCTACTTCTTCATGACCCGGGAGCGGCTGCTCAACGCGCAGGGCAAGCAGGAGCGCGCGGCCGTCGAAGCCTGGCTGACCCAGCACGGGGTCGCCCGCGAGTAGACCGGTCGGCGGCGCTCCGTCGCCGGTGACGCGGGCCGTGGGCCCGACCAAGACGCAAGGATTGGCGAATGGATGATCGCAACACACTGCAGGACGATGGATTCGCTGCCCAGGTGTCGGGCACGCAGCCGCGCCCGATCGACCGCGACCTCTCCACCCTGCTCCAGGACAACTATGCCGTGGCCGACCTGCGCCGCGGCGTGTCGGGGCCGGCGCCCACGCTCCCCGGCGGCTGGGCGCGGATGGGCGACGACGATCTGCGCGCGCTGGGCATCGAT
Source organism: Pseudoxanthomonas sp. X-1 (assembly GCF_020042665.1). NCBI lineage: Bacteria > Pseudomonadati > Pseudomonadota > Gammaproteobacteria > Lysobacterales > Lysobacteraceae > Pseudoxanthomonas > Pseudoxanthomonas sp. X-1. The sequence goes on along the minus strand of NZ_CP083376.1, from coordinate 1,693,050 downwards.
CCCGCCATGCAGCACGACGCCAAGAGCGGCTTCGACGCCTCGTTCTACCGCGATCCACAGGGCCACGTGGTGCTGGCCTTCGCGGGCACCGACGAGGGCAAGGACTGGAAGCACAACTTCGGCCAGGGCCTGGGCTTCGACGACCCGCAGTACCGGCAGTCGATCGAACTGGCCAAGAAGGCCAAGGTCATGCTGGGCGACGACCTCATCCTCACCGGGCATTCGCTGGGCGGCGGACTTGCCGCGGCCGCGGCGCTGGCGTCCGATACGCCCGCGGTGACCTTCAACGCCTCGGGCGTGCACAACAAGACCTTGGAGCGCGCGGGGCTGGATCCCAAGGAGGCCAAGGCCTACGCGGCCGAAGGCCTGATCCGCAGCTACGCCGTCAAGAACGAGCTGCTGACCTATCTGCAGGAGGACAGCTTCCCGCTCAAGTACGCCATGCCCGACGCGCCGGGGCACCGCATCACCCTGCCCGATCCGGAGCCGCTGGGCGTTTTCGAGCGGCTGGTCCCCGGCCGGATGCTCATGCACCAGTTGGATCTGCACTACATCGACGCGGTCATGCAGGCGCAGGACCAGGCCGGCCTCGGCGCGCGCGCCAGCACCGCCGAGGGCGCAAACGCGCCCACCGCCAACCGCCTGCTGGACGATGCGGTGCGCGCCCTGGCGCCGCAGCGTCAACGCCTGGGGCTGCAGGACGACGAGGCCTTCCTCAACACCGCCGCCAGCCTGGCGGCCGACGCCCGCCGCGAAGGCCTGCACCGCATCGACCACGTACTGCCCGGGCGGCAGGGCGAGGCGGTGTTCGCGGTCCAGGGCGGACTGGCCGATCCGACGCAACGGCGCAGCGCGGTGGACCTGGCGCAGGCCAGCGCCGAACCGGCACGCGACAGCGCCGCGCAGCTGCGCCAGCAGGAATCCCCACAGCTGGCCCAGGCGGCGCAGCACGAACCGCACCGGCGCGCGCTGCAGGCCTGAGGAGCGCCTGCAGGCAACGATGGCTGCCGGGTTCGCATCCCATCCCGCTGCCGCGGTGATGAGGCGACGTAGAACCTCGCCTTGACGTCGCCGCCGACAGCGACGCTCAGGACGTGCCGTGTTCCCAGTCGTAGGGCACCCCGGTCTTGCCGAGCACGAACTCCACCAGCTCGGCGAAGCCCTTCTCGGCGCGCACGTCGTTGCCCAGCACCAGCAGGCAGCGTTGCTGCCGCCGCAGGCACACCAGGGTGTTGCCCGTGGTGTCGTTGTGACCGCCCTTGAAGAAGCCCGGGCCCTGCGGACCGTCGAACGTCACCACGCCCAGGCCGGCGGAAAGGTCCTTGCGCCGCTGCGCCGGCGGCAGCTCCGGCTGCAGCGTGGGGAACTGGCTGCGGGTGGTGATCGCCAGCTGCGGGCGCAGCATCTCGGCCTGCTCGCGCGCGCCGATGCCGCGGCCGGCCACCAGCGCGGCCGCGAACCGGGCCAGATCGCCGATGGTGGTGTCCATCGAGCCGGCCGCGCGCACTCGGGAGCGGTCGTCGTGCGGCTCCGGCTTGCCCTGGGCATCCCAGCCATCGGCCAGGTTGTCGGCGAAATCCTCGCGCCACTTCAGTGCGGTGCGCGTCATGCCCAGTTCGGCGAACACCGCGTCGGTGCCTTTGCCCACATCCAGGCCGCGGCCCTGTTCGAGCACGAACTGCAGCGTGGCCAGGCCATCGCCGGAATACGCATAGCGCGTGCCCGGATCGAAGTGGAAGTGGAGCTTCTCGTCCGGTTCCAGGAAGTTGAAGTTGGCGAACCCGCTGGCATGCTGCAGCAGGAGGCGCGGGGTGAGCTTGCGCCAGCGCTCGTCCAGCGCGCTCCAGTCGGTGTAGCGCGCGACGATGTCCGCGCCGGTGTACTGCGGCAGCGGCTGCGGCAGGTACTCGGCGATGGAGGTGTCCAGCGCGATGCGATCCTGCCCGACCCAGCGCATCACGGTGTAGGCGAACACGGTCTTGGTGAGCGAGGCGCCGTACATCACCGTGTCGACGGTGAGCGGGTCGCCCTTGGCGTTGCGCTTGCCGTAGGCCTGGACGTAGACCGGCTGGCCGCCGTCGATGACGGCGACGGCCAGGCCCTGGGCGCCGGTGCGCTGCATCAGCCTGGCGACCTGCGCATCGATCTGCGCGGGCTTGGGTAAGGCGCCCGCATCGGCCGGCGCGACGGCGAGCAACAGGGCGGTGCACAGCAGACAGCCGATGACGGACTTCATGTCGCATCCTCCGCGGACGGCGGCGAGCGGGTGCCGCCGCGCGTGCCCACGCTAGCGCGCGCCCAAGCCGGCGCGCCCATGTCCCAAGTCACAGGCACTTGCGGGCTGGCCTAAGCGGCCAGGCCGGGGGATCCCCGGTGCCAAACACCACGTCCGCCCGCTCGCGGCATGGCGCTGGGCGCCAACGGATGCGCCGCCCCGTGGAATGCGCGGGCATCGGCGCCCGCGGCTTCGTGAAGAACCAGAAGCATCGCGCCGGGCGCGAGGCGGAAACGAAGCGGGGCCGGCGATGCCGGCCCCGCGCGGCGGCGTTACTCGCCGATGTGCTGCTTGAGCCAGGCGTTGACGGTGTCGTGCCACAGGATCGAGTTCTGCGGCTTGAGCACCCAGTGGTTCTCGTCGGGGAAATACAGGAACTTGGACTCGATGCCGCGACGCTGGGCCGCGGTGAACGCCGCCAGGCCCTGCTCGACCGGGATGCGGAAGTCCTGCTGGCCGTGGATCACCAGGATCGGCACGCGCCAGTTGGCGACGTGGTTGACCGGGTTGAACTTCTCGTACTTCTCCGCGTTGTCCCACGGCGTGCCGCCGTTCTCCCATTCGGAGAACCACAGCTCCTCGGTGCTGTAGCCCATCATGCGGTTGTCGAACACGCCGTCGTGGTCGACCAGGCACTTCCAGGGCTGGTTCCAGGTGCCGGCGATCCAGTAGGTCATGTAGCCGCCGTAGCTGGCGCCCAGCGCGCAGGCCTTGTCGCCGTTGAGGAAGGCATACTGCTGCTGCGCGGCGGCCCAGCCCTTCTGCAGGTCCTCCAGCGGGCGATCGCCCCAGTGCTGGCTGATCGCATCGGTGAAGGCCTGGCCGTAGCCGGTGGAGCCGTGGAAGTCGATCATGACCACCGCATAGCCCTGGCCGGCGTAGGTCTGCGGATTCCAGCGGTAGCTCCAGCCGTTGCCGAAGCTGCCCTGCGGGCCGCCATGGATCAGGAAGGCCACCGGATACTGCTTGCCCTCCTGGTAGTTCCAGGGCTTGACCACGTAGCCGTGCACGGTGTCGTTGTTCCAGCCCTTGAAGGTGAACTGCTCGTAGTCGCCGAACTTCACCTCCGGCAGCACCTCGCCGGCGCTGGGGGTGATCGCGCGCGGGTTCTGGCCTTCCAGATCGGCCACGAAGATCTGGTCGCCGCTCTTGAGCGAGTTGCGGGTGAAGGCCAGCGTGGGACCGGCCACGCTGGCCGAGCCGACGCTGCCCTCGCCCACCAGCTGGCTGACCTTTCCACTGGCGATGTCGACCTTGAACAGCGGGTGCTGGCCCAGGTCATCGGCGCTGGTGTAGATCGACTTGCCATCGGCGGTCAGCACGATCTCGCCGGCCGAGCGGTCCCAGTCCGCGGCGATCTCGTGGGTCTTGCCCGACTTCACGTCCATCGCCATCAGGCCGAAGCGGTCGGCCTCGAAGCCCGGGCGCTTCATCGCGCGGTAGTACAGGGTCTTGCCGTCGGCGCTGAACACCGGGCCGGCGTCCCAGGCCTTGTTGGCCACGGTCAGGTTCTTCGGCGCGGCACGGCCGGCGGCGTCGAGCTGATAGAGGTCGAAGTTGGTCGACCAAGGCTCCTCGCGCCCGGCCACGCGGATGCTGGCCACCACCGAGCGGCCGTCCGGCGACCAGGCGATATCGTCCATGCCGCCGAACGGCTTGGACGGCGCATCGCCGGCGATGGTCGCGCTGATCGCCGACGCTCCGACCACCGGCTTGGCGCCGGCCGCCGGCAGCGGCGCGACGAACAGGGTGTTGCGGCGACCGTCGTTCCAGGTGTCCCAGTGGCGCACGAACAGCTGGTCGAACACCTTGCCGGTCACCTTGGACTTGGCGGCCGCCTCGAGCTTGCCCTTGGTGCAGGCCAGGTCAGAGCCGCAGTCCTGGAAGACGCCGGCGCTGAAGACGATGCGATCGCCGGTTGGCGAGAGCTTGTAGCCGTCCACGTCCACGGCGAAGTCGGTCAGCTGGCGCGGTTCACCGCCGGTGGCGGGAATGGCGTACAGCTGCTGGCTGCCGGACTTGGCGCTCAGGAAGTACAGCGTCTGGCCATCGGGCGAGAACGCCGGCGAATTGACGTTCCACCCCTCGGGGGTGATCTGGGTCGGCGGACGCAGGTCGCGCGTGCGCAGATCGCGCTGGTACAGCGCGGTGCTGGCCTTGGTCGCCTCGGCATTCATCACGCGCTTGGCGAACACCACCCGCCCGCCATCGGGCGAGAGCGTGGGCGAGGACACGCGATCCAGCTTGACCAGGTCGTGCACGTCGAAGCCGCGCTCGGCGGCGGCGGCCGGCAGCGCGGCGATCAGGGCCAGGGACAGCAAGGCGGGACGAAGCGTCATTGCGCGGACTCCGAAAACTTCAAAAAGTGGCCGATGGTAGGCCGCTGGGACCGCTTGAGGCAAAGCAGGCGCGGCAACCGATGACTCATGCCCAGGCCAGCAGGATCCGTTCGGCGAGCGCGGCCGGATCGACAGGATGCGTGGTGTCGATGGCGATCAGTTGGCCGATCCCGATCGGGCGGTCGTATTCGGACGATCATCGGCGTTGAGGGTTCGCAGCGGATGCGCGGCATGATGGCCGGCCCTGGCGGCTCGTTCACCGAATCTCCTGGCGGCCTCGGGCAGACCGCAATCGCAATGCACCTCGACGATCCGGGCGTCCAGCGCTCCGATCCGGTCTCGTTCGTACTCGCTATGCGGCCTGAAATTGGCCTCCAGTACGGCCGCCGGCGCGCAACGGGCGAGCATCCAGAGCAATTCCATGGACGCCCCGCCCAGCTTGCGAGACGCCTGCAGATCCCCATCGCCGCTGCCCAGCGCGTCGGCGAGCGTTTCCTTGATGAGGTCCTTGGAGAACAGCGGCAGCCCCAAGCACTTGGCGAGCGGTACTGCCAGCGTGGTCTTTCCGGACCCGGGAGCGCCCGAAACAAGCACGATCCTGCGGGCAGCCACGGGGGGCGAAGGCGGATTCATGGAAGGTCTTTCCTGTGTCCGGCCAAGCCAGGCGGGACCTCGCCGCGGCGAGCGAGGACGCTGCGCGAGGCCAAGCCGGTCAGGCGCTTACGCCGCCTGCTCGCCTTTCTTGCCGGTGCGATACAGCAGCCAGCCGACCAGGAACAGGATCGCCAGGCCGACCCACTGCGCCGCAGCGCCCAGGCTGAACGGCAGTGCCAGCACGTCCGGGTTCTGGGTAATGACGATGGGCAGGGCGATGGCGATGCCCATCAGCGCCTCGCCAGTGATCAGGCCGGCGGAAAACAGGACGCCGGGACGGTGCACGCGGTCCAGCCCGGCCTCGTCGTCAGGATGCACCTTGTGGAAGCGTGCGACCAAGTGGGCCAGCAGGCCGCCGAGAAAGATCGGCACCATCAGCTCCAGCGGCAGGTAGATGCCGATGGCCGCGGCCAGCACCGGCACGCGGAAGCGCTTGCCGGTCTTCTTCAGCCAGCTGTCGAGGGCGATCACCACCGCGCCGATGACGCCGCCGATGATGATCATGGTCCAGGGCAGGTCGCCGCCGAACAGTCCCTTGGCAACCGAGGCCATCAGATTGGCCTGCGGCGCCGGCAGGGTCTTGGAGCCGATGCCATAGGCTTTTTGCAGCAGGTTCAGTACTGGCGCCATGATCAGCGCGCAGGAGAACGCGCCGATGCCCAGCATCAGCTGCTGCTTCCACGGGGTGGCGCCGACCAGATAACCGGTCTTGAGGTCCTGCAGGTTGTCGCCACCGACCGCGGCCGCGCAGCACACCACCGCGCCGATCATGATCGCGGCTACGGCGCCCAGCGGCGCACCGCCGACCTGCACCTTGCCGCCCTCGCCCAGCAGCATCAGCAGCACCACCGAGGCGAACAGGATGGTGGCGATGGTGATGCCCGAGACCGGGTTGTTGGACGAGCCGACGAGGCCCGCCAGGTAGCCGGACACCGAGACGAATAGGAAGCCGGCCACGATCATGATGATCGTCATCGGCACGCTGACCAGCCATTGGCCGACGATGGCCTGGTACAGGGCCAGCAGCGGCATCACGAACAGCACCAGCGCCACCAGCATCCACTTCATCGGCAGATCGCGCTCGGTTTCGGCCAGCGGCGTGGCGCCGGCGCTCTTGCGCGCGGCGGCGAAGCCGCTCCTGATGCCGGCCAACAGCGACTTGCGCAGCGAAAACAGCGTCCACACCCCGCCCACCAGCATCGCGCCGACACCGAGGAAGCGGATCTTGGACGACCAGATGGCGAAGGCCGCGTCGGCCGCCGGCGCGCCGGCGATGCCCGCGGCCAGTTGCGGATCGCTGCCCAGGAACAGAGCGTGGTACAGCGGGATGGCGATGTGCCAGGACAGGATCGCGCCGGACAGCACCACGATGCCGACGTTCAGGCCGACGATGTAGCCCACGCCCAGCAGCGCCGGCGACAGCCCGGTGCCGAGATAGCCGATCACCTTGTTGTTGGCGAAATAGCCGGCGACCGCCCAGCTGTCGGGAATGACCTTCAGGCCGTTGGCGGCCGCCAGCTTGACCACGCCGCCGATCGCGGCGGAAATGCCCAGAATCTTCAGTCCCGGCCCGGGGTTTTCGCCGGCCTTCAGCACTTCGGCCGCGGCCTTGCCTTCGGGGAACGGCAGCGGATCCTCGACGATCATCGAGCGGCGCAGCGGCACCGAGAACAGCACGCCCAGCAAGCCGCCCAGGCCCGCGATGCCCAGCACCCACCAGTATTTGAAGTCCGGCCAATAGCCCATCAGGATCAGCGCCGGGATGGTGAAGATCACGCCGGCGGCGATCGACGAACCAGCCGAGGCGCCGGTCTGGACGATGTTGTTCTCCAGGATCGTGCCACCGCCGAGCAGGCGCAGCACGCCCATCGAGACCACGGCGGCGGGAATGGCCGTGGCCACGGTCAGGCCGGCGAACAGGCCCAGGTAGGCATTGGCGGCGGAGAGCACCACCGCCAGCACGACGGCCAGCACGACGGCGCGGAAGGTAAGCTGCCGCGGCGCGGCGACGGGCTGCTGCATGGTCTTGGGGCCCTGCGGAAGACGTAAAACGGCAACGCTACTCCAAGCCGGCGAGCCGGGCCAAGTGACGATTGCCACGGTCGGGCGCCACCGGCCCCGCCCGGGCGGCGCACTGGCATACTCGCGCGCCTGTCATTGCCGCAAGGTCGTCCGTGTCCGCCACCTCCGCCGCCCTGCCCGCCCGCGAGGACTTCCTGGGCCATCCCAAGGGCGTGTACGTGTGCTTCTTCACCGAGATGTGGGAGCGCTTCTCCTTCTACGGCATGAAGGCGCTGCTGCTGCTGTACCTGACCAAGCACCACCTGTTCGGCGACGACGCCGGCTACGACCTGCTGGGCGCCTACGGCGGGCTGGTGTACTGCATCCCGGTGATCGGCGGCCTGCTCGCCGACCGCTGGCTGGGCATGCGCAAGGCGGTGATCTTCGGCGGCCTGCTGCTGGTGGCCGGCCATGTGGGCATGGCTTTCGAGGGCCACACCGCCACCGTCAGCGGCGGCCAGGTGCTGCGCGATGAGGGCAGCCTGCGCATCACCTACCTGTCGCTGGCGCTGATCATCATGGGCGTGGGCTTCCTCAAGCCCAACATCTCCACCATCGTCGGCAGGCTCTATGCGGACGACGACCCGCGCCGGGACTCGGGCTTCTCGCTGTTCTATGCCGGCATCAACCTGGGCTCGCTGTTCGCCTCGCTGGTGTGCGGCTATCTGGGCGAAGCCTACGGCTGGCGCTACGGCTTCGGCGCGGCCGGCATCGGCATGCTGGCCGGGCTGGCGATGTTCCTGTGGGGCCAGAAGTACCTGCACGGCCATGCCGAACCGGCCAACCCGGCCTCGCTGCGCGAGCGCGTGGCCGGCCTGCCGCGCGAATGGCTGATCTACCTGCTGGCCATCGTCGGCGTGCTGCCGATCGCCTGGCTGATGTGGGCCACGGCCAACGGCGCGTTCGCGCTCGGCGGCGAGGTCACCCTGGCTCAGCTGCTGATGCTGGTGGTGCTGGGCGGGGTGCTGCTGTGGTTCGCCTGGTTCCTGGCCACCCAGTGCACGCCCGAGCAGCGCCGGCAGATGCTGGCGCTGATGGCGCTGATCTTCATGGCCCTGGTGTTCTTCACCCTGTACGAGCAGACCTACGGCTCGTGGGTGACCTTCAACGACCGCCTGCTGACCAAGGACATCGTGCCGGCGCTGGTGATCCGCGACGGCACGCCGTTGCCGTGGTCGATCGTCTCGCTGCTGCTGGCGCCGATCGCGTTCGTGGCCGCGGCCTCGCTGTCCGACCGGCATCCGCAGTCCAAGGCACCGCGCACGGTGTTCGCCGTCGCCGCGGCGATCATCGTGGTGCTGCTGGTGCGCGACTGCCTGGTGCTGCCGCAGACCGCCGGCTCGCTGACCTACCTCGGCGCCCTGTTCCTGGTGCTGCTGGCGCCGATCTTCGCCGCGCTGTGGGCCTGGCTGGACCGGCGCGGGCTGGACCCGTCCAAGCCGGTGAAGTCGGCCTGGGGCCTGCTGCTGGCCGGCGCCTCGTTCATCCCCCTGGCCCTGGCCGCGCAGCACGTGGGCAGCACCGGGCAGATGGCCAGCGTGTGGTGGATCGTGGCCGCCTACTTCGTGCTGGAACTGGGCGAGATGTGCCTCTCGCCGGTCGGCCTGTCGGCGGTCACCCAGCTGGCCGTGCCGCGCGTGGTCAGCCTGATGATGGGCACCTGGTTCCTGGCCACCGCGTTCTCGGAAATGCTGGCGGCCATGTTCGGCAAGCTCGCCTCCATCGAGGTGCCCCAGGGCCAGACGATGGACCTGGTCGAGGCCTCGGCCCGCTACGCGCACCTGTTCTGGCTGATGATGTGGATCGGCCTGGGCTGCGGCGCGATCGCGCTGGTCGCCGCCCCGCTGCTCAAGTGGATGATGCGGCCGCATCGCTGACGGCGGCGGCAGGCGCTCCACGAAATGAGGGAGCCCCGCAGCAAGCGGGGCTTTTTCGATTTCTTCGCCGAAACGTGATCGCGCGACCCTGCTGAGTCGCGCGGGATGCCAGAGCAGCGCTTCGCGGCCTGGCCTCGACCGGCCAGGCGCGGCGCCTCGGCTCGATCCGCCATCCCGCCGGGCTCGCCGCGGCGAGCCATCCATGGCCCGCGCTCCGCGCACCGGCCCAGGTCGAGGTGCTGCGGCAGAGCGAACCGGACTTCCTCCCACCCGAAGCCGTTTAGCTCAACGCGCGCGACAGCGGGGTGGCAGGCGATGGCCGCTACAAGCGTGGCAGGAGCCGAGCGCCCGAGTCCGGGCAGGATGCCCTGGCCGAGGGAGAGCCGGCCGCCGCCCGCCGGATCGATGTCCTTCGAGATCAGAAAAGCGCACGCTCCCCGCTGCAGCGCCGGAACTTGCACGTTCATGCACATTTATTCTCGTTAGTGCATGATGCCGCGCCTCCGACGCGAGACGCTTTCCATGTCCGAAGACACCCGATTCCCCGCCGAGCGCGCCCAGACGGTGCTGGATCTGCTGCGCGAGCACGGCAGGGTGTCTTCCGGCGACCTGGCCGCGCGCTTCGGCGTCTCCGAGGACTCCATCCGCCGCGACCTGCGCGAACTGGCCAGCCAGGGGCTGTGCAAGCGCGTGTACGGTGGCGCCGTGCGCACGGCGCCGGAGGCGCTGCGCTTCGACCAGCGCCTCCAGCACGAAGCCTCCGACAAGGCCGGGCTGGCCTGGGGCGTGTGCGCACTGCTTCAGCCCGGCAGCACCGTGCTGCTCGACGCCGGGACCACCAACCTGGCCGTCGCCCAGCGCCTGCCCGAGCACACCGATCTGACGATCGTCACCAACTCGCCGCAGATCGCCATCGCCGCCGGCGAACGCGGCGGTGTCCAGGTCCAGCTGATCGGCGGCGCCTTTTCCCCCGGCGCAGGCGGCGTGAGAGGCGCCGAAGCCCTGGCGCAGCTGCAGCGCCTGCGCGTGGATGTCTGCCTGCCGGGCGCCTGCGCGCTGGATCCGCTCACCGGGGTCTGGGCCACCGACGCCGAGGAGGCCGCGCTGAAGCGCGCGATGATCGCCATCGGTTCGCGCGTCATCGTGGTCGCCTCGCCCGAGAAGCTCGGCACCGAGGGCCGTTACCACGTGGCGGCGCCGACCGAAGTCGATGACCTGGTGATCGCCGCCGGCACCGCGCAGACGCATCTGCAGGCCTTCGCCGACGCGGGCATCCGCGTCCATGCGCTGACCCGCTGAACCTCCGCACTTCCTGAGCGCCCGCGCCATGTCCACAGTCCTCGCCTCCAGCGCCCGCGCGCAGCAGCACGCCACGCGCGCCGCCTTCTTCATTCCCGGATTCGCCATGGCCGTCTGGGCGGTGCTGGTGCCCTTCGCCAAGGCGCGCACCGGCGTCGACGACGGCGTGCTCGGCCTGATCCTGCTGTGCCTGGGCGCCGGCTCGCTCATCGCCATGCCCCTCTCCGGCGCCCTGGCCGCGCGCCTGGGCTGTCGCAGCGTCATGATCGCCACGACGGCGCTCATCTGCGCCAGCCTTCCGCTGCTGGCCATCACCAGCAACCCCTGGCTGCTCGGCGGCGCCCTGTTCGTGTTCGGCGCCGGCGTGGGCGCGATGGACTGCACCATGAACATGCAGGCCGTGGTCGTGGAGCGCGAGGCGGGGCGCGCGATGATGTCCGGCTTCCACGCGTTCTTCAGCATCGGCGGCTTCGTCGGCGCCGCGGCGATGACCGTCCTGCTGTCCGCGCAGATCGGCCCGGCCACCGCCGCGGTGGCCGGCGTGGTCGCGGCGGCGGCGATCGCGGCGCTGTCGCTGAAGCACTGGCGCACCGAGGCCCTGCAGCAGGCCGGGCCCCTGCTCGCCTGGCCGAGGGGCATCGTCCTGTTCCTGGGCATCCTGGCCTTCGTCGTCTTCATGGCCGAAGGGGCGATGCTGGACTGGAGCGCGGTGTTCCTGGCCGACGTCCGCCAGGTCGAGCCGGCGATGGCGGGGTTGGGCTATGTCGCCTTCGCCCTGACCATGACCGTGGCGCGCCTGTTCGGGGATTCGGTGGTCGAGCGCCTGGGGCGCATTCGCGCCATCGCAGTGGGCGCGCTGCTGGCCAGTCTCGGTTTCATCGTCCTGACCTGGGTGACGCCCTGGCAGGCGTCCCTGGTGGGTCACGTCCTGCTGGGGCTGGGCTGCGCGAACATCGCGCCGGCGTTGTTCTCCCTGGCCGGCAACCAGGAGCGGATGCCGGAAAGCATCGCGATCACCGCCGTGACCACGCTCGGCTACGCCGGCGTCCTGGCCGGTCCGGCGCTGATCGGATTCGCGGCGCACGGCGTCGGCCTGGCGGGCGCCTTCATGGGCGTGGCCGCGCTTCTGATCGGCGTCGCCCTCTCCGCGCGCTGGCTCAAGGTCTGAGCGGACGATCAAGGCGGGAAGGCGCGGAACCAACCACGCGCCGGCCGCTGGCCCGAAGTCGCCGGTCCGCGGCGTCAGGGCGAAAAAAATCCCGGAAGGCGCGCAGGCCTACCGGGACGCTTGTCGATGCAGCCGTACGAGCAAGGCTTAGAACGGGATGTCGTCGTCGGCGAAGTCGTCCATCGGCGCCGGCTGCTGGGCCGGGGCCTGGCGACGCGGCTGCTGCTGGCCGCCGCCGTAGCCACCACCACCGCCACCACCGTAGTTGTCGCCGCCGCCGCGCTGACCACCGCCGCCACCGCCGCCGCCGTACTCCTGGCGCGGCGCGCGCTGCGGACGGTCGCCGCCGCCCATGCCACCGCCGCCTTCGCCGCGGCCGCCGAGCATCTGCATCTCGTTGGCGACGATGTCGGTGGTGTACTTCTCCACGCCGTCCTGGCCGGTGTACTTGTCGTAGCGGATCTCGCCTTCGACGTAGACCTGCGAACCCTTGCGCAGGTACTCGCCGGCGATCTCGCCGAGCTTGCCGAAGAACACCACGCGGTGCCACTCGGTGCGCTCCTGCTTGTTGCCTTCACGGTCGTTGCGCACGCTGGTGGTCGCCAGGCTGATCCGGGTGACGGCCATGCCGCCCTGCGTGTACTTGGTGTCCGGGTCGTTGCCCAGGTTGCCCACCAGGATGACCTTGTTGATGCCGCGTGCCATGAGGATTCGTCCGGTTGCGAAGCGCCCGCCGAATGCGGGCTGCGGACAGTGGATTATAGCCGGCCCGTCCGGTCTACCGGAAAACCCCGCGCCCACGTGTAGGACATCGCCGACCGGAACTCACCCCGGCCCACCTATAATCGCCGTTCTCCTTGGAACTCCCAGGCCGCATGTCCGCCGTTCAGCTCCCCTCCGCCGCCCTGGCGCTGCCGCAGATCCAGTCCCTCGCCGCGCCGGACATGGCGGCCATCGACGCCCTGATCCGCCGTCGCCTGGCCTCGGACGTGGTGCTGATCAACCAGATCGCCGACCACATCATCTCCGCCGGCGGCAAGCGCCTGCGGCCGATGCTGGTCGCCCTGGCCGGCCGCGCCTGCGGCGCGGACGCCGGCCCGGAGCACCACCAGTTGGCGGCCATCGTCGAGTTCATCCACACCTCGACCCTGCTGCACGACGACGTGGTGGACGAATCGGACCTGCGCCGCGGCCGCAGCACCGCCAATGCGCTGTGGGGCAACGCGCCCAGCGTGCTGGTCGGGGACTTCCTGTATTCGCGCAGCTTCCAGCTGATGGTCGAACTGGACCGCATGGCCGTGATGCGCATCCTGGCCGACACCACCAACCGCATCGCCGAGGGCGAGGTGCTGCAGCTGCTGCACGTGCACAACCCCGACACCGACGAGGCCGCCTACCTGCGCGTGATCGAGCGCAAGACCGCGGTGCTGTTCGCCGCCGGCACCCAGCTGGGCGCGCTGGCCTCCGGCGCCGACGCCGCCCTGCAGCAGCGCCTGTACGACTACGGCATGCAGCTGGGCTATGCCTTCCAGATCGCCGACGATGTGCTGGACTACACCGCCGATGCAAGCGATCTGGGCAAGAACCTGGGCGACGACCTGGCCGAGGGCAAGGCCACCCTGCCGCTGATCCACGCCATCGCCCACTCCGACGCGACCACCCAGGCGCGCCTGCGCCAGATCGTGGCCGACGGCCAGACCGACGCCATGCCCGAAGTGCTGGCGGCGATCCACGCCACCGGCGGCATCGCCTACAGCCAGCGCCGCGCCGCCGAGTACGCCAGCGCCGCGGAAGCCGCGCTGGAAGGCCTGCCGGAGAACGACGCCGTGGCCGCACTGCGTGGCCTGGCCCGTTACGCGGTCGAACGGCGCCACTGAGACCAGGAAGCGAGGCGTGAGCGAAAGCGGCCGCGTGTCCGCGCGCGATCACGCCTCACGCTTCTTCGCTCACTCCCGCTTCGAAAACACTTCCTCGAAGAAGTCCTGCGCCATCCGGTAGGCGCGCTTGGCCGCGCGCGCGTTGTAGACACAGCCGGGCGGACTGTTCGCACCGGGGATGGCGAAGCAGTGCACCGCGCCGCTGAAATCGACGAACTGCCAGTCCGCGCCGGCCGCGTCCATCTCCTTGCGGAAGTCGGCGATGCTCTGCGCCGACACGCCGCGGTCGTCCGCCCCGTTGAGCACCAGCACCGGCGTCTTCGCCGAACCCGGCTTGGCCGGCGTGCTGCCCGGCTCGAGCCCGCCGTGGAAGGTCACCACGCCCGCCAGCGCATCGCCGCCGCGCACCAGCTCCAGCACCGTGGTGCCGCCGAAGCAGAAGCCGAAGGCGCCGATCCGCGCGCTATCCAGCGGTGCCGCGCCGGCCTGTGCCTTGAGCACCTCCACCGCCTTGCGCACACGCGCGCGCAGCGCCGGCCGATCGCTCTTGAGGCCGCCTGCCAGCTTGCCCGCCTCCTCGGCGTTCTTCGGCCGCACGCCGGTGCCGTAGACATCGGCCACCAGCACCACGTAATCGTCGCCGGCCACCTCGCGCGCCCGGTCGACCGCCGCGTCGGTCACCCCCATCCAGTCCGGCACCATCACCAGGCCCGGCCGCTTGGCCTTGCCAGCGTCGTCGTAGACCAGCACGCCGGAAAACGCCTGATCGCCGACCTTCCACTGCACCGGCCTGGCCACCTCCCTGGCCGCCACCGGCAGCGCGGCCGCCAGCAGCGTCGTGGCGACCAGCACCATTGCGGAGAATCTGCCCATGCCCTGCCCCTCCCTTTCGTTTCGGATGCCGGCGAGTGTAGGCCCGCAACCGCATCGGCGATGCAAAGCCGCCCCGGCACGCACAAGCCGGCCCACCAACAGGGCACCTCGCCGGAACGCGGACACGAAACCTGCAGACGACATGGGCTCTGGTCGGAGATCGCACTTCGCCCCCAACCTCAAAAGATCAGGGGTCCTTCGACCCGAAGGCGTTTGCCAAAGCGCTCCTCCTCCCTCTCGCCGTAGGCGAAGGGGAGCTCGAAGTCGCGACTTAGCGACTGGGAGGATGCTTTTGCTCTTGCTACGGTGGCATGCCCGGGAAGGCCACGACCCCGCCATTCCCCTCCCTCCCCTGAGCTGCGCGCAAGGAAGGAAGCACCAAGTCGACACCTTTCCGTCGCTGATCGCGCTCGGTTCCCTCCCCCGCTCCTTCGCTCGCATCGAAAGGGGTGAGCGCAAACCGAAGCCCTATGACATGACGCGCGAGGCAGCGGTCCGGCGGGCGGGGGCCGCGACGAGCGAGGCAGGACGCCGAGCGCCCGAATCAGGGCAGGATGCCCTGATTGAGGGACAAGCGGCCACCGCCCGCCGGACCGCTGCCCCTCCGAAGCCAAAGCGCCTCCCACAGCGATCGCGCAAAGAATCCAAAAACAAAGGCCGCACTGAAAGCGCGGCCTTTGCCAAAGTCGAAAGCGGCAACAGCGCTCAGGGTCGGCGCGCCAACGCCTCCACGTCCTTGGCCTTGGGCAGCAGATCCTGCTTGGTGACCTTGAACGGCCCGATGCTCAGCAGCGGCACCGCCACGATCACCGAGGAGACCACCACGATCACCGCACCGACCATGTGCGTCTCGGCCAGACCCTCCATCGAACGGCCGCCGTACAGGTACAGCGCCAGCGCCGACAGGAAGAACATCACCGCCGTGATCACCGTGCGCGAGAGCGTCTGGTTGATCGAACGGTTGAGCACTTCCAGCGGCTCCACGCGCAGGCTGCGGAAGTTTTCGCGCACACGGTCGAAGACCACGATGATGTCGTTGATCGCAAAGCCCATCACCGACAGCAGACCGGCCAGCACCGTCAGGTCGAACTCGCGGCCCAGCAGCGACATGTAGGCCACCGTCAGGATCAGGTCGAAGAACGCGGTGAGCGAGGCGACCACCGCGAACTTCCACTCGAAGCGGAACGCGATGTAGATCAGGAAGCCGGCCAGCATGAAGATGGTCGCGTACAGACCGTTCTTGGCCAGATCCTTGCCCACCTGCGGGCCGACGAACTCGCCCGGCTGCACGGTGGCCGGATTGGCATCGCTGGTGACGACCTTGCGCACCGACTCGGCCACGGCGCGACCGGCGTTCTCGTCGTTGTTGTGCTCGCCGTGCGGCTGCAGGCGCACCATCACGTCGTTGGCGCCCCCCACGTTCTGCACCTGGGCGTTGTCGAAGCCGTTCTGGTCCAGCAGCGTGCGCAGCTGGTCCACGTCGACCGGCTTTTCGAAGTGCGCGCGCACCACGGTGCCGCCGGTGAACTCCAGCGCGTAATTGAAGCCCTTCAGGCCGATGATGGCCAGCGAGGCGATCAGCAGCACCACCATCAGCACCAGCACCGGCTTGCGCGGGCGCATGAAGTCGATCTTGGTGTCGTTGGGGACGATGTGCAGCGGGAACAGTTTCATGCCACGTTTTTCCTTGAGAAGTCCGCACACGGGTGTGCGGGCTTTTGCGCAGGACGCGCGTACTGGTGCGGGCTCTTGCGAGGGACTCGCCTTAAATCGCGACCGAGTTGAGCTTCTTGCGGCGACCGTAGATCAGCGTGGCCAGCGCGCGCGAAACGGTGATGGCGGTGAACATCGAGGCGATGATGCCGATCATCATCGTCAGCGCGAAGCCCTTCAGCGGGCCGGTGCCGAAGGCGAACAGCGCGACGCCCACGATCAGGCCGGTCAGGTTGGCGTCCAGGATGGTGCCGCTGGCGCGCTCGTAGCCCTCGGCGATGGCCTTCTTGCCGGGCACCCCCAGGCGCAGTTCCTCGCGGATGCGCTCGTTGACCAGCACGTTGGCGTCCACCGACAGGCCTACCGACAGCGCCAGACCGGCGAAGCCCGGCAGGGTCATGGTCGCGCCGAAGATCGACATCACCGCCACCACGATCAGCAGGTTGAACAGCAGCGCCACCGAGGTGATCGCGCCGAACACGCGGTAGTAGATGGTGAAGAACACCAGGGTGAACAGGAACGAGTACACCACCGCCTTGATGCCGCGCTCGACGTTCTCGGCGCCCAGGCTGGGGCCGATGACGTATTCCTCGACGAAGCTCATCGGCGCGGCCAGGGACCCTGCGCGCAGCAGCTTGGCCAGGTTGTCGGCCTCGTCCTTGGTCAGGCCGGTGGTCTGGAACTTGTTGCTGAACACGCCGTTGATGGTCGAGGGCTGCAGCGCCTCCTCGCTCACGCGCACGCTGCGCACTTCCTTGCCATCGACCACCTTCACTTCCGGAATGCGCTCGATGTAGACCACCGCCATGCGCTTGCCGACGTTGACGCTGGTGAAGTCGAACATGCGCTGGCCGGCGACGCTGTTGAGCGTGATGTCCACCGCCGGCTGGCCGTTCTGGTCGACGTTGGAGACGGCGTTGACCATCTGGTCGCCCGAGGCCAGCACGCGCTTGTTGAGCAGCACCGGGCCACGGTTGTCGCGCAGCTGGTAGAGCTTGGCCTCCGGCGGCACGTTGCCGGTGCGCATGGCCTCCAGCGCATCGCCTTCGACCACGGCGCGGAACTCGATGGTGGCCGTGGCGCCGATCATGCGCTTGGCCGCGGCGGTGTCCTGCACGCCCGGCAGCTCGACCACGATGCGGTCGCTGCCCTGCTGCTGGATCACCGGCTCGGCCACGCCGAGCTGGTTGACGCGATTGCGCAGGGTGGCGATGTTCTGCTGGATCGCATCGCCGGAGATCCGGGTCAGCTCGCTCTCCGGCAGGCCGATGACGATGCGCTGGCCCTGCACGTCGTAGGTCAGCGCCGAGGCGCCGACCAGCGCGCCCGAGGCGGTGGCGTTGGCCGGCGCCAGCACCTTCATCAGCGCATCGCGCGCGGCGGTGGCGCTCTGGCCGTCGGCGACGTTGACCACGATGGTGTTGTTGGCGCCGCGCAGCACCGAATCGACGCGGATCTTGGCATCGCGCAGCGCGACGCGGGCGTCCTCGGCGTAGGCCTCCACGCGCTTGTCCAGCGCGGCCTTCTGGTCCACCTGCAGGGTGAAATGCACGCCCCCCTGCAGGTCCAGACCGCGCACCATCGGCTTGGCGTGCAGCCCGGACAGCCAGGCCGGCACGGTCGATGCCAGGTTCAGCGCCGGGGTGTAGTTCTCGCCCAGCGACTCGCGCAGCGCATCGTTGGCCTTGGCCTGGGCCTCGGGCGTGGACAGGCGCACCAGCAGGTCGCCGTCGCGCTTCTCGATCTGCTTGGGCGTGACGCCCGCGGCCTTGAGCGTCTCATCGACCTTGGCGCGCAGGGCGTCGTCGATGGCCGCGCCACGGCTGGCGGTGATCTGCACGGAAGGGTCCTGGGGATAGATGTTGGGCAGCGCGTAGATCGCGCTCACCACCAGCACCACCAGGATCAGGACGTATTTCCAGCGGGGAAACTCGAGCATTGCTTGGCACCCGCGCCGAGCAGGCGCGCACTTGGTTGATCGAACCTGTGGACACCGGCCCCGGTTCGTGGGGCCGCCGGCACGGCGTTGGACAGCAAGACGGACCGCGCCAGGCGGTCCGTCGGGTGGAACGGGTGGTTCAGACGGCGGACTTCAGGGTGCCCTTGGGCAGCACGTTGCCGACCGCGCCCTTCTGCACCCGCACCTTGACCCCGTCGGCGACTTCAACGGTGACGAAGTTGTCGCCGATCTCGGCCACCGTACCGGCGATGCCGCCAGAGGTGATGACCTCATCGCCGCGCGAGAGCTTGTCCAGCAGGGCCTTGTGCTCCTTCTGGCGCTTCATCTGCGGGCGGATCATCACGAAGTACATCACCGCGATCAGGACGATCGGGAACACCAGCATCGACAGGCCACCGCCCTGCGGGGCGGGCGCGCCGGCGGCCTGGGCGTGGGCGGCGGGGATCAGGAAATCGAGCAGATTCATGTCAACAAGGTCCATGGTTGGGCCGAAAGCAGCCGGGAATTATGCCATGTGGCCGCCACGCCGTGGCCGCAAGGCCGGCGTACGCGCGATTCGCCCAACTCCCCGCATCGTGCAGCGATCCGACAGCGCCGACCGGGCAAAGGTTCCCGGACGTGCGCGGTGACAATCCGGTCACGCCGGCACGGGCACGCCGCGCTGCGCGTAGAAGTCCGCCCGGAAGGCCTGGAACCGCCCCTGCTCGATGGCCTGGCGCATCTGCGCCATGAGCCACTGGTAGTACCACAGGTTGTGCAGGGTGCCGAGCATCGGCCCGAGCATCTCGTTGCAGCGGTCCAGGTGGCGCAGATAGCTGCGGGTGAAGCCGTTGCGGCAGGCGTAGCAGCCGCAGCCGGGCTCGATCACGTCCAGGTCGTGCTCGTACCTGCTGTTGCGGATGCGCACCGTGCCAAAGCGGGTGAAGTAGTGGCCGTTGCGGGCGTTGCGGGTCGGCATGACGCAGTCGAACATGTCCACGCCGCGCGCCACGCCCTCGACCAGGTCCTCGGGCCGGCCCACGCCCATCAGATAGCGCGGCTTGTCGCCCGGCAGCTGCGGGTGCAGGTGGTCGAGCATGGCGTTGCGCTCGTCTTCGGTCTCGCCCACGGCAAGGCCGCCGATGGCGTAGCCGTCGAAGCCGATGTCCTGCAGGCCCTGGGCCGACTGCGAGCGCAGATCGCCGTGCACGCCGCCCTGGACGATGCCGAACAGCGCCGCGTCGTTGCCCAGCGCGTCGTGCGCCTCGCGCGAGCGCCGCGCCCAGCGCAGGGACAGCTCCATCGACTTGTGCACCACCCGCTTGTCGACCGGCTTGCCGTCCACGTTCACCGGCGGGCATTCGTCGAAGATCATCACGATGTCCGAGTCGAGCACGCGCTGGATCTTCATGCTCTCCTCCGGGCCCAGGAACACCTTGGCGCCGTCGGTCGGCGAGGCGAAGGTCACCCCCGCCTCGGTGATCTTGCGCCGGTGCGCCAGCGAGAACACCTGGAAGCCGCCCGAGTCGGTCAGGATCGGCCTGTCCCAGCGCGCGAAACCATGCAGGCCGCCGTGCTGGCCGATGACCTCCAGGCCGGGGCGCAGGTAGAGGTGGAAGGTGTTGCCCAGGATGATTTCCGCACCCAGGTCCCTGATGTGCTCGGGGAACACGCCCTTGACCGAGCCATAGGTGCCCACCGGCATGAACGCCGGCGTCTGCACGGTGCCGCGCGGGAAGCTCAGCTGGCCACGACGGGCGTTGCCGTCGGTGGCCTTGAGCGCGAAGTCCATGCGGCTCATGCCGGCACCTCCTGCGCCTGCGGGAACAGCAGCATGGCGTCGCCGTAGGAGAAGAACCGGTAGCCCTGCTCCACCGCATGTCGGTAGGCCTGCAGGATGCGCGCCTTGCCGGCGAAGGCCGAGACCAGCATCAGCAGCGTGCTCTCGGGCAGATGGAAGTTGGTGATCAGCGCATCGACGCTGGTGATGCGGTAGCCGGGGAAGATGAAGATGCGCGTCTCGCCGGCGAAGGGCTGCAGCTGGCCCTCGCGCGTGGCGCTTTCCAGCGCGCGCACGACCGTGGTGCCGACCGCGACCACCCGCCCGCCGGCGGCGCGGGTGCGGCGGATCTGCTGCACCAGCTCGGCGCCGACGTTGAGCCACTCGCTGTGCATGCGGTGCTCGCGCACGTCGTCCACGCGCATCGCCTGGAAGGTGCCGGCGCCCACGTGCAGGGTGATGTGGCCGAACTGCACGCCCTGGGCCTTCAGCCGCTCCAGCAGCGCCTCATCGAAATGCAGGCCCGCGGTCGGCGCCGCCACCGCGCCCAGCTCGCGCGCGAACACGGTCTGGTAGCGCTCGTCGTCGTCCTGCCCCGGCTCACGGGTGATGTATGGCGGCAGCGGCATGCGCCCGGCCCTGAGCAGCCAGCTGTCCAGCGCGTCGCCGACCTCGAAGCGCAGTTCGTAGAACTCGCCCTCGCGGCCCAGCACCTCGCAGTGGCCGCCGGCGTCCAGCGCGATGCGGCCGCCCGGCTTGGGCGACTTGCTGGCGCCGATCTGCGCATGGGCGCGGTTGTCCGGCAGCAGGCGCTCGATCAGGATCTCGACCCGCCCGCCGGTGTCCTTCTGTCCGAACAGCCGCGCCGGAATGACGCGGGTGTCGTTGAACACCAGCAGGTCGCCGGCGCGCAGCTGGCCCGGCAGGTCGCGTACGTGCAGGTCGGCCAGCGGCGAATCGCCAGGCGGCACCACCAGCAGACGGCTGGCGGAGCGCTCGGGGAGCGGCGCCTGGGCGATCAGCTCGGGCGGCAGGTCGTAGTGGAAATCGGACTTCTTCAACGCGGGCAACCGGCTTCGGGGCAGCCGCGTATTCTAGCGGGCCTGCGTCGCGACCCCCGGGCCCGGGCGGAGGGCTCGCCCGTTCACGGGGCGAGCCTGGCCCGTCGGCTCAGCCCATCACCGGGCCCTGGACGACCGGATTGGCGCGTTCCTGCGCCTGCTGGCGCGCATTGGTCTGGGCCAGCTGATCGGCGGCCAGCTGCCATTGCGCGGTACTGGCCTCCACCGGACGCTGCACGGCGCTGGCCACTTCCACCTGCGCCCGCTGGCGCGCCTCGGCCGGGCCGTTGGACGCCTCCACGGCGAACGCGCGGCTGCCGTCCTGGCTCAACCCCACCTGCGCGATCGAGGACAGGTGCGGACTGGCCGCGGTCAGCGCCGCGGCCAGGCGCTCGCTGCTGCCGTCGGGCGCGCGACCCATGCCCTGGTCGATCTGCACGACCCCGGCGTAGGCCTGCTGGTAGCGACCGTTGGCCGGGTGACCCGGGTCGCGCATGTCGGGCAGCGGCACCGCGCCAGGCGCGAGCGAGGCGCCGTGCTGGCGATGCTGCTCCCGGCGCGCGGGCTCGCCCGCGGGCAGGGACGGCTCGATGAGTTCGCGGATCCGGTCGACGGCAGGACCGGGGCCTCGGAGGATCTCGCCTGCATCGCCCAACGCGCTCGCGCCGCGGCGGATCGCCCGGATATCGCTCCGGTAGCCTTCGATCATGTGCTCGTGTTCGCGCGCCCGCGTCCGCGCCGCCGGATCGCCCAGCGCCGACACGTCGGGCTTGTAGTTGCCGTCGACGTTGAGGAAGTTGTGCATCATGTGCGAGGTGTTCACCGACGCCGCGATCGGATGATCCGGTGTCAGCGCGTCGGCGATCACGCCGTCCCGATAGCCGGCCACGCGCAGCTGCGTGATCTCAGAAGCCTTGGCGTAGATGCGGACCTGCCCGTAGTGCGGGCTGGCCGAGCTGACCACGTCGGCCGCCATGACGTGATTGATGAATTTCGGCGTGGCTTCCTCGGGAATCCGCAGTCCCAGGCTGGCGGCGCCATAGGGGTTGAAGGCCTCGCCGCGCAGATCGAAGTGGTGCGCGGTGATCTGCGCCAGCGTGCCGCCGAGGGAGTGGCCGGTGACGGTGACTTCGGGCACCTTCTCATGGCGCTTCTTCGCATCCATCTCGGCGAGGTCGAGCGCCCTGCCCGTTAATGCGATCGCGTCGGCAGCCTGCTGGTTTGCCCGGCTGAAGACCATGCCGCCGTCAGTTAGCAAGCCATCTCTGAGCGGCTCCCGCGTGAACTCGGTTCCGCGATGGGCCACGATGATTTCGTGGGTATCTTCCCGCTGGAAGATGGTGCCTTGATAGCCAGACGGCTTGTCGACATAGGCCAGTATTTTGTAATGCGTCCCGTCCGGCATGGTGACCGACTTACCCACCAGCGAGGCGATATCGATCTTCTCATTACCCTTCTGATCCCGGCCGTAGCTGAAATCCGCGAGATCGGCGTACTGCTGGCTCTGCATCGTCTTCATTTCGCGTCATCCTTGACTGGCGTAAATGTCACCGTGAACAGATCCTGGTCTTGAACCGACGGACCATAGTCCGATCGGCCACCGCCCGTATCGGGGTAGTCCTCGACCCCCTCTGCTTCAGGGTACGTAACCCGGTTGAAGTACACGTTCTCGGGCGAGCCGGCCAACAGCTTGTCGTCGGGAATACTCGGAATGAACAACGTCTCGGCGTGCGCACCGGTGGCTTTCATATGCACCCGGAACTGGATCAGCTTCCAGTGGCAGACGCCGCGCCCGGTGTAGTCCTGGTCGAGCATCTGGTCGGCATAGACCGTTCCGACATACTCGGTGTCGGAGACCTTCTGCAGCGGGATCTCGACATCGTCGGTGGGCACAGGGGCGGTGCGGCCACCGGGATTGTCCTTGGGTGGGCTCAGGCACTCCTTGTTGACCACGTCGTACTGCGCCAGCGCCTTCATCCAGGCGAAGGGGCCCGGGGCATCCTTGATGGTCATGGTGATGCGGTAGGCATCCTTGGGCGCGGGATTGCGCGCGGACGCAAGGGTGCCGCCGTGATCGGCAGTCGGGGAGGTCACAGCATTCATATCGGTCCTTGAATCTGAAGGAGAACAGGCCGCCAGGGCGAACAACAGCGCGGGCGCGGCAAACAAGCGGGGCTGGGTGCGCGTCATGGGGTCCTTCCACGGGGGAATCGGCAAGCCTTGCGCGAATGGTCCCTACCGCGGGCGGGCCTGTCAAATCGAGGTGCGACGCAGCACGGGGAGGTGCTGAACATGATCAGGCGGGATGACAGCCTGGGGTTTCCGCGCGACCCCAGCCGTGCGGCGCGTCGCGCGACAGGACGCCTCAGCGCTCGAACTTGGTCGACAGCACGATCGAGGAAGTGGTGCGCTCGACGCCGTCGATGGCGCCGATGCGGTCGGTCAGCTCGTCCATCTCGCCCACCGTGGGCGCCATGCCGATGGCGATCAGGTCGTGCGGGCCGCTGACCGAATGCAGGGCACGCACCTGGGCCATCGCCCGCAGCGCATTGGTCACGGCGACCATCTGCTTGGGCCGCACGGTGATCAGGATGTGGGCGCGGATATGGCCGTGCTCCACGTCGTCGCGCAGGCGCACGGTGTAGCCGGCGATCACGCCCTGGCGCTCCAGTTTCTCCAGCCGGCTCTGCGCGGTGGTGCGCGACACGCCCAGGCGGCGGGCCAGTTCGGCCACCGGCGCGCGCGCGTCCTCGCGCAGCAGGGCCAGCAGGGCCTGATCGGGGGCGGATATCGCCATTGTGCGCAGCTCCCATCGTCGATACGACGAAAAAACCAGTGGATTCGCCAGGATCATACCTGTCGAATCGACGGTCGTTGCTCCAATAATGCAGCCATACCCGTGTGTCCCCTGGCGCTTCGCGCTGCTGCGCTGCGTCATTCCGTCCGTTCGCCCAAGGAGACCTGCCGATGTCCGTGACCGCTCCCCTCGCCCCGCTGCGCGCCCGTGCCGGCGCCCGCCAGACCGAAGGCCTGGACGAGGCCACCCTGGCGCGACTGGCGCCCGGCCACCCGGACCTGGGCCGCGCCATCGCCGCGGCCGCCGCGCAGTTCGCCGCGCTGGAGGACACGTTCGATGCGCTGCTGGACCTGGACGAGGCCGACCAGGTCGCGCGCGTGCAGGCGGGCTACGTCAACTTCTATGCCGACGATGCGGTGAACCCCTATATCGCCCTGGCCGCGTGCGGCCCTTGGGTGGTCACGCTGAAGGGTGCGGTGCTCTACGACGCCGGCGGCTACGGGATGATCGGCTTCGGCCACACGCCCGATGCGGTGCTGGCGGCCATGGCCCAGCCGCAGGCGATGGCCAACATCATGACGCCCAGCCTCTCGCAGCTGCGCTTCGATGCGGCCCTGCGCGCCGAGATCGGCCACACCCGCGCCGAGGGCTGCCCGTACGCGAAGTTCCTGTGCCTGAACTCGGGTTCGGAGTCGGTCGGCCTGGCCGCGCGCATCGCCGACATCAACGCCAAGCTGATGACCGACCCGGGCGCGCGCCACGCCGGCGCCACCATCAAGCGCGTGGTGGTCAAGGGCAGTTTCCACGGGCGCACCGACCGCCCCGGGCTGTACTCGGATTCCAGCCGCAAGGCCTATACCCAGCACCTGGCCAGCTATCGCGGCGAGGATTCGGTGATCGCCGTGCCGCCCTACGACGAGGCGGCCCTGCGCAAGGTGTTCGCCGATGCGCAGGCGAACGGCTGGTTCATCGAGGCGGTGTTCCTGGAGCCGGTCATGGGCGAAGGCGACCCGGGCCGCGCGCTGCCGCCGGCCTTCTACGCCGCCGCGCGTGAGCTCACCCGCGCCCACGGCAGCCTGCTGCTGGTCGACTCGATCCAGGCCGGCCTGCGCGCGCATGGCGTGCTGTCGGTGGTGGACTACCCGGGCTTCGAGGGCCTGGAAGCGCCGGACATGGAGACCTATTCCAAGGCGCTCAACGCCGCCCAGTACCCGCTGTCGGTGCTGGCGGTGACCGAGCACGCCGCGCGCCTGTACCGCAAGGGCGTGTACGGCAACACCATGACCAGCAATCCGCGCGCCCTGGAGACCGCCTGCGCCACGCTGGCCCTGCTCACCCCGCAGGTGCGCGAGAACATCCGCACGCGCGGCGCGCAGGCCGTGGCCAAGCTTGAACAGCTCCGGGCCGAACTGGGCGGGCTGATCACCAACGTGCAGGGCACCGGCCTGCTGTTCTCGTGCGAACTGGCGCCGCAGTTCAAGTGCTACGGCGCCGGCTCGACCGAGGAATGGCTGCGCATGCGCGGACTCAACGTGATCCACGGCGGCGCCAACTCGCTGCGCTTCACTCCGCATTTCCTGATGGATGCGGACGAACTGGACCTACTGGTGTCGATGGTCGGCCAGGCCCTGCGCGAGGGGCCGCGCCAGCAGCAGGCGCAGGCGGCCTGATCCGCCAGGCCCGATGCAGCAGGAAGGCCCGCGCAAGCGGGCCTTCTTGTCTGGCACTTCGACGGATGGATCGGGGTTTCTTGCGACGTTCGACCCGACGCCCCAGGCAGGGCGCGCGCGGCAGCGGGCCGGCGGGCGGACCCCGAGCGCCCGAATCAGGGCAGCCCCGATCGAGGGACAAGCGGCCACTGCCCGCTGGACCGCTGCTCCTTTCGAAGAAAGCCGATACGACAGGACGCTAGGACTTGCAGGCCGGCAGCGCCAGCGCCTTGGCGATGTCGCGCCAGTCGAACGCGGCCACCGCCTGGTCGTCGTGCAGCGCATAGAACGCGCCCTGCGGGAAGCGCGCATCGCCGCGCGCGTCCATCCACACCCCGTCGGTGTTGGCCGTGACCTGCCCGGCGAAGGCGCCCAGGTGCCGCAGCGTCCTGCGATCGAACACATGGAACAGGCTGCGGTCCTTGAACTGGTCGGTGCCGATCCAGTAGCCGCCGCCATCCGCGCAGGCCAGCAGCGCGATGCCCTCGGCCTGCGCCTTGTACAGCCCCGCGCCGATGTCGCGGCCGGTGTAGGTGCCGTCGGAGAGCCGGTACTCGCGCAGGCGCGTGCCGGTGGGCACGTCCTCCTCGGCCAGCAGCAGGCGGTCGTTGTCCGCGTCGCCATAGACCGACTCGGCGATGCGGATCGCGCCCTCCTGCGCGGTGTCGCCGAAGGTCTGGCGCAGGGTCGCCTGCCACTGCCCGCCTTCGCGGCTGAGCTGGTAGCGGCGGAAGCGCTGCCCCAGCTGCGCCAGCGGCGGCACGGTGTCCTCGTCGGCGCCCAGCATGTAGTTGTCGCTGACGATGACCTCGATGCCTTCGTCCTTGGGGTGCGCCCACAGGCCGTAGGGTTTCTTGAGCTCCTCGCTGCCGAACACCGCCACCGACTTGAAGTCCGGCAGCGAGAACGCCTGCACGCGGTGGTTGTCGCGTTCGACCACCAGCGCCAGGTCGCCCACCACCGACACCCCGTTGGGCCGATCCAGCTGGCCCGGCGCGGCGCCCTTGGCGGCGACGGTGCGCAGACGCTTGCCGGTGTCGCCGTCGAACACCACCAGCTCACCGGTCTTCTTGGCGGTGGTGATGACCCAGCGCGCGCCATCCGGGGCGGCCCACACCGCCGGCGAATCCAGATTGTCCTGCGGCGTGGCGGCGGTGACGAAGGCCTCGGTCACCACCTGGTGCGGCACGTTGGCCGTGGCCAGCAGTGGATCGCCGGTGCCGGCTTCGTCGGGTTCGCGGTCGCTTGTCGCGGACGTGGTTGGCGGCGCGGAGGCGGCAGGCGCTGCGACCGGCGCTGGGTCGCAGGCCGACAGCAGCGCGCACGCGATCGCCAGCGCGGCCGCGCCGCGCGGCAGGCGGACGGCGGCCATCACAGCTTCACCTTCAGGCCGACCGCGAAGCTGCGGCCGTATTCCTCGAACTGCTGGGTATGGGCGCGATCGCCCTGGTAGCGCTCCAGCGGCTTGTCCAGCAGATTGGAGGCATCGAAGAACAGCTGCACGCTGTCGCTCAGCTGCACGTCCAGGCCGAAGTCCAGCTGCGTGTTCGGGGCCACGTAGATATCGTATGGCGCCGAGCCGCCGAGCTCGTCCAGGTACGCGCTGCGGTACACCGCCGACACGCGCGCGGACACACCGTACTTCTCGTAGCCCAGGTAGCCGCTGTACACATGACGGGAGGCGCGCGGCAGCATGAAGTCCTCGCCCTGGCGCGTGGCCACGCCAGGATCGAAGTCGGTATCCAGCCAGGTGCCGCTGGCACCGACCAGCAGGCCGTTCCAACCCTCGGGCAGGAAGTCGAGCTGCTGCTGGTAGTTGAACTCGGCGCCCAGCACCTTGGCGTTGTCGCCGTTGATGGCGCGCGTGACGTCGAAGCCGGCGTAGGCCGGGTCGTTGTTGCTGACCGTGTCGACGATATAGCCGTCGATCCACTTGCGGAACAGCCCCAGCGAAACGATGCCGCTCTGCCCCAGGTACTTCTCGAACGACAGGTCCAGGTTGGTCGACACGTAGGGATCGAGGTCGGGATTGCCCAGCTCGACCTCCTCGTCGTCGCGGTTGATCGTCGCGTGCGGGGCGATCTGGCCGAACCCGGGCCGCGAGACGGTCTTGTTCAACGCCGCGCGCAGCGTCCAGCCCTCACCGCCGTCCCAGCGCAGGTGCAGACCCGGCAGCACGTTGGTGTAGCTGCGGTGCGCCTTCAGCGACGTGGCGAAGGTTCCGTCGTCCTGGATCTCGATGCGGTTGCCGGTGGCGGTGAAGCTGGTGTTCTCCGCGCGCACGCCGGCGATCACGCGCAGCGCGCCGATGTCCCAGGTGCCCATGGCGTAGGCGGCCAGGATGTCTTCCTTGGAGGTGTAGTCCTCGGCCAGCGCGGCGATCGCGTTGCTGGCCACATCGCCGTCGGCAACGCTGTAGCGCGCGCCGTTCTGCGCCCAGTACGCACGCATGGCCGAGGAGCTCAGCGCCTGGCCCAGGCTGTTGTGGCGATGCTCCGGCGCGGCGACCGTCCACGTGGTCGGGTCGATGGCCGGGCCCTTGGACAGCTCAGGCTCGTTCTTGTCCACATCGCGGTCGCGGAAACGACCGAGCAGGCCCAGCTTGTAGCTGGCGTGGTCGCCGTCGAAGCGCGCGTTGATCTTGGCGCTGACCTCCTTGTCGTCCGTGCTGCCCGGCGAAAGCACCCACTTGTTGAAGGCGTAGTTGGCGTTGTCGGCCCAGCGCTCGCTGGAGAAGTCGATGTCCGGCAGGCGGTCGGTCTGGTCGATGCTGGCCGTCAGCCCCTTCTTGGCAGCCTTGGTGATCTTGAAGCGGGCCTCCTGCTCGTCGGGCACGCGCTCCTCGGTCTTGGTGTAGCCAAGCTGGTAGTCCAGCACCGCACCGCTCAGCCGGTTCTCGCCGCCGAAGCTGGCGGCGGCGGTGTTCTCCTTCTTGGTGCGGAAGCGCACGCGCTTGCTCAGGTCGTCCACCGGCGCCAGGTAGGTGCCGTCGCCCCGGGCCACGACGGTGTCCGGGTCGAAGTCGATGACGGTGTTCTGCCGGGTCTCGGCATCCTGGTAGTCGCTGTAGAGCGTGCGCAGGTAATAGCGGTTGTCCGTGTCAGGGCGCCAGTCCAGGTTGAGGTTGGCGCCCCAGCGCTTGCGCTCGATGGAGTACTTGCGGCGCTGCTGCTGGACCATGAACAAGTCGCCGTTGTCCAGCGCGTCGTACTCCCCTTCGGTGTTGTCCGACTCGAACCTGCGGTTCTGGTAGTTCAGGCCCAGCGCCACGCCGAAGGTGTCCTCGGCGAAGCGCTCGCTGTAGTTGAAGGCGGCCCGCGGGCTGGTATGCCCGCTGAGCTGCTGGTGATCGGCCTCGAGCCTGCCGCGCAGGCTGCGGCCCTCGCGGTCGAAGGCCGAGGCCGATTCGACCTCGATCGCCCCGCCGATCGAATCGCCCGGCATGTCAGGCGTCGGCGACTTGACGACCTTCAGGCGTTCGGTCGAATCGGACGGGATCAGGTCCAGCGGCGTGGCGCGGTTGTCGCTCTCGGTCGTGCCGATGGCAATGCCGTCGATGGTGACGCTGTTGAGCGCCGCGTCCAGGCCGCGCACGACCACGTAGCGGCCCTCGCCCTGGTCGCGGGTGACGCTGACGCCCGGCAGGCGCGAGACCGACTCGGCCACGTTCTGGTCGGGGTAGTCGCCCACATCGTCCGCGGCGACCGCGTCGAGGATGGCGTTGCTGTCGCGCTTGAGGTCGATCGCGCGGACCTGCGCCTCAAGCTGTGGGCGAACCACCAGCCGGTCCAGCGTGGTGGCCTCGGCCGCAGGCGCGGACGCGGCCGGAGCATCGGCGGCGGAACCGGCCAGCACGGGCGGGACCACCAGCGCGGACAGGGTGAGCGAGATGGCGCAGGCGAGGCGATGGCGCGTCAACACGGTGTGTCGTTCCCCAACGAACAAAGATGGGGCGGCACGGTATTGCGACCAGATTTCCGCACCGTGACACATGCGGCAAAGTGACGGGGCGGTCACCTTCCGGCGCGCAGCGCCGGGAGGCCCCGACGCGCCCGCGACTGGGCCAGTACGCGGGCGATGCGGCACACTGGCCCGCCCGCCTTCGCTCACTGCCACACATGAAAACCGTCGAAGTCCGCCACCCCCTGGTCCGCCACAAGATCGGCCTGCTGCGCGATGCGTCCCTGAGCACCAAGGGCTTCCGCGAGCTGGTCACCGAACTGGGCACGCTGCTGGCCTACGAGGCCACCGCCGATCTGCACACCGAGACCGAGACCATGCAGGGCTGGGCCGGCCCGGTGGAGGTGCAGAAGATCGCCGGCGCCAAGATCACCCTGGTGCCGATCCTGCGCGCGGGGCTGGGCATGCTGCCCGGCGTGCTGGCGCTGATCCCGGCCGCGCGCGTGAGCGTGGTCGGCCTGCAGCGCGACGAGGAGACCCTGCAGCCGGTGCCCTACTTCGAGCGCCTGACCGGCCGCCTGGAAGAGCGCGACGCGCTGATCCTGGACCCGATGCTGGCCACCGGCGGCACGCTGATCGCCACCATCGACATGCTCAAGCGCGCCGGCGCGCGCCGCATCAAGGGCATCTTCCTGGTCGCCGCGCCCGAGGGCCTCAAGGCCCTGGAGGCCGCGCACCCGGACGTGGAGGTCTACACAGCCGCCATCGACGACCATCTCAACGAGAAGGGCTACATCCTGCCGGGCCTCGGCGACGCCGGCGACCGCATCTTCGGCACGCGCGTGGGCTGACCGGCGGCCCGGCCGGGCACCTGCCCCGTGGGAGCCGTCACGGCGGCGATGGGGCTTTGCCGGGAAGGCCCCATCGCCGCCATTGGCCGAAAAGGCCACAAGGGCGGCTCCCGCCGAGCAGGAAACAGGTGGCTGAACGCCGCTCAGCCCTCCCTGCCCCATGTCGCAGCGCTGCCACACATCGGCACCGGGGCCGGGCGTAGGATCCGCCCGCGTCACCCATCTTCCCTTTCGGAGAGCCACGCCATGACCCGTTCGATCCTGCTGGCCTGCGCGCTGCTGGCCGGCGCCGTGAGCGCCAATGCCCTTGCCGCGCAATCGAGTTCCCAGACCCGCATGGCCGAGTGCTCGGCCCAGAACAAGGGCAAGAAGGGCGAGGACTACAAGGCGGCGCAGAAGGCCTGCCTGAGCGCCAAGCCGGCCGCGGCCGCCGCCACGCCGCAGGAGCGCATGAAGTCCTGCAACGCCGACGCCTCGGCGAAGAAGCTCGCCGGCGACGCGCGCAAGACCTTCATGTCCAGCTGTCTCAAGAAGAGCTAGTGATTCGCGCCCAGGCGGCGCGGACAAGGTAGACAAGTGTGGGAGCCGCCCTTGTGGCCTTTTTGGCCAATGGCGGCGATGGGCTTTACCGGTAAATCCTCATCGTCGCCATGGCGGCTCCCACCAAACAGCACCCGCCCGTGCAGCCCCGAGCGGGTTCCCACCGGGAGCGTCCACTTGCGGCTCAGGCCGCCAGCGGCCTGGCGTGGAGTTCGGCCACCTCGTGCGCGGTGCCGAAGCGGCCCTGCGCGTCGCGGGTGACCTGGGCCAGGGCGCAGTCGGTGTCGTGGGTGAAGAACAGCCGCACCCCGCGCGCCAGCGCATCGTCCAGGAAGGCGCGCTTCTCGTCGATCAGCAGTTCGGCATTGCGGTCGTAGCCCATCGTGATCGGCACGTGCACCCAGAAGCGCCCCGGGATCAGGTCGGCGCAGAAGGCCACCCCGCCGTGCGCCCGTCCCTGCGCGTCGCGCTGCGCGCCGACGATCTCGGCCAGCATCAGCCCGGGCGTGTGGCCATCGCTGAAGGTGAAGCGCACCGCCTCGCCCAGCGCCCGCGCATGCGGGCCCTCCACCAGCTCCAGCCGGCCGCTGGCCTCCAGCAGGCCGGGCAGCTCGGGGATGAAGCTGGCCCGGTCGCGCGGATGCGGCGCCCGCGCCCGCTGCCAGTGCGCCGCGCCGACCACGAAGGTCGCCTTGGGGAACAGCAGCGCAGGGGGCCGGCCTTCCTGCCACGGCGCCAACAGGCCGCCGGCATGGTCGAAGTGCAGGTGGCTCAGCACCACCACGTCGATGTCCTCGTGCGAGAAGCCGGCGCGCGCCAGGGAGTCGAGCAGCACATGCTCCGGTTCGACCACGCCATAGCGCTCACGCAGTTTCGGCTCGAAGAACGCGCCGATGCCGGTCTCGAACAGCACCGTCCTGCCGTCGAGGTCCTCGACCAGCAGCGCGCGACAGGCCAGGGCGATGCGGTTGCCCGCATCGGGCTCCACCCAGCGCGCCCACAGCGCGCGCGGCGCGTTGCCGAACATCGCCCCGCCATCGAGCTTCTGCGAATTGCCCAGGATCGACCAGAGTTTCATGCCTGCCTCCTCCCGAAGGCTGTGTTGCACGGCGCCTCGCGCGCCGGAAGCGAAGAAGGCGACGCAGCCGCGTCGCCTTCCTCATCGCACGACGTCGCCGATCTTCAGGGCGCCGTCGTGGTCAGGATCTCCGCGGCGCCGACCGGATTGCGCGGGTCGCTGCCGCCGCTGAGGGTGTTGGTCTTGCGATCCCATTCCACCGTCTGCAGGTTGCCCCAGACGTGGCTGGAACCGCGACCGCCGGCGGCCTCGTCTCCGGGCTGTTCGACCTTGTGGCCCATCGCCTCCAGCGCCTTGATCGTCTCCGCCGAGAAGGTACCGGTCTCGGCGTCGATGACATCCGGCAGCCACTGATGGTGGTAGCGCGGCAACGCGGCGACCTGCTGCGCGCTCAGCCCATCGTCGTAGCCCAGGATGCCCAGCAGCACCATGGTGATGATGCGGCTGCCGCCCGGCGTGCCCAGCACGATGGTCTTGTCGGCGTTCTCCATGAAGGTGGGCGTCATCGAGCTCAAGGGGCGCTTGCCCGGCTTGGGCGCGTTGGCCTCGTAGCCCATCACGCCGAAGGCGTTGGGCGTGCCGGGCTTGAGCGCGAAGTCGTCCATCTCGTCGTTGAGCAGCACGCCGGTGCCCTTGGGGATCAGGCCCGAGCCGTACAGCAGGTTGACCGTCTGGGTCGCGCCGACGCGGTTGCCCTGGCCGTCGATGATCGAGAAGTGCGTGGTCTCGTCGTCTTCCAGCGGCGTCGGGTTGCCCGAGAGCAGATCGCTGGGCGTGGCCTTGTCCGGGTTGATGGTCGAACGCAGCCCCAGCGCGTAGTCCTTGCTCAGCAGGACCTTCTGCGGAATGGTGGTGAAATCCGGATCGCCCAGGAAGAAGGTGCGGTCGCGGTAGGCGCGGCGCATGGCCTCGACCACCAGGTGGGTGCGGTGGGCCGGGTCCATCGCCTTGAGGTCGTAGCCCTCGACGATCTGCAGGATCTCGGCCAGCGCGATGCCACCGGAGGACGGCGGCGGCACGGTGGTGATCTTCCAGCCCTTGTAGTCGAACTGGATCGGCGCGCGCGTCTTGACCTGGTAGCCGGCCAGCTCCTGCGCCGTCCACTGGCCGCCGGCGGCCTTGACGCCGGCCAGCAGCTTCCTGGCCGTCTCGCCCTTGTAGAAGCCGTCGCGGCCCTTCTCGGCCAGCAGGGTCAGGGTATGGGCCAGCTCGGGCTGCTTGAAGATCTCGCCGGTCTGGATCGGCTTGCCGCCGCGCAGGTAGACCTCGCGCGTGCCGGGATACTTCTCCATCTCCTTGGCGCGCTGGGCATAGCCGCGGGCCATGCGGTCGTAGACCGGGAAGCCTTCGGTGGCGATGCGGATGGCCGGCGCCAGCGACTGCCTGAGCGGCAGCTTGCCGTGCTTCTCGGCCAGTTCCACCAGCGCCGCCGGCAGGCCGGGGATGCCGGCCGACCACGGACCGTTGATCGACTTGGACTGGTCGAGCTTGCCGTCCTTGTCTAGATACTTGTCCGGCGAGGCCGACTCGGGCGCGGTCTCGCGCGCGTCGATCATCGTGTCCTGGCCGGTGCTCGCGTCGTGCAGCAGGAAGAACCCGCCGCCGCCGAGCCCCGAGCTGATCGGCTCGACCACGCCCAGGGTGGAGGAAACCGCCACCGCCGCGTCGAAGGCGTTGCCGCCCTGGCGGATGATCTCGAGGCCGGCCTCGGTGGCCAGCTTGTGGCCGGAGGCGATCGCCGCGCCGGGCGGATGGGTGGCCTGCTGCGCACTGGCAGCGACCGGCAACAGGACCGTCAGGGCGACGGCGAACAGGCTCGAACGTTTCACGCGCTCTCCAAGGGGTTGAGGAATCGGATCATTCACCCTGCAGGCGCTGGAGCTTGGCCAGCAGGTCCTCCCGGCTTTCAGGATACGCCGGGTCGGGATCGATGCACTCCACCGGGCACACCACCACGCACTGCGGCTCGTCGAAATGGCCCACGCATTCGGTACAGCGCGCCGGGTCGATGACATAGATCTCCTCGCCCATCGCGATGGCCTGGTTGGGACAGGCCGGCTCGCAGACGTCGCAGTTGACGCACAGGGAGTTGATCTTCAGCGACATGGAAGGCGGTTGGGCGCGGCGGGCACGGAGCGATGGGAACCCGCATTATCCCCCAGGTCCGCGCCCAGGCCGCGCCACGGACCGCGGTGCACCGTCCCGCTGACGACACGCTGGCCATGCTCCGCCCCTCCGCTTGCGCAGCAGTGGGAGGCCGGGAGGGGGTTGCTCAGATCGCGGCCCGCTCGAACGCAAGCACGCAGGACAACCGCAAAGGCAACGCTGGAGGCGCGCTTTGGCGCCGACGACGGCACCCCTGCCCCACCAAAAGCAAAAGAGGAGGCATCGCCTCCTCCGCTACCCAAAACCGCGGCCGTGCCAGGCACGGCCGCGTCGTCGGATCACTTCGCTTCGACGAACACGTAATCCGCGCCGGTCGGGGCGACCGCAGCCTTGACGCGGTCGTTGTCGGCGGCGGCGCCGACGAACAGCACGCGCGCGCCCTTGAACGAGCCGGCCGCGGCCTTGCCGAAGGAGGCCACGATCAGGTCGGCCATCTTGGCGCTGACCGGCGAACCGAAGGCCACCATGTTGCCGGAGGTCACGCCGCGCTGGGCGGCATTGCTGACCTGCTCGGCCAGGCGGTCGTACTTGCCCTGGAAGTCCGGGTCGGTCTCGGCCGGCAGGTAGTACATGATCGGCGGATTGGAGATGTTGCCCATGTTGCGCGGCACGACGTCCTGCAGGTACTTCTTCCACGCGGCGTCGTCGCTGGTGGTCGGCGCGGTCATCGCGGCGGCCTCGGCCGGCTGCGCGGGCGCGTCTTCCTTCTTGCACGCGGCCAGGGTCAGGCTCATGCCCAGGCAGGCGGCCAGGAGCAGGCGGTTGGTGGACTTCATGGTGCAGTCTCCGGTTGGATCGTTCGGTTCAAGGGGCGGGGGAAAGCGAAGCGCGGCGCACGTCCTGCAGCGCCTTGGCGACCGAGGCCGGCACGAAGCCGGACACGTCGCCGCCCAGGCGCGCCACTTCGCGCACCAGGGTCGAGGAAATGAAGCCGTATTGCTCGGCCGGGGTCATGAACAGCGTTTCCACTTCGGGGATCAGATGCCGGTTCATGCTCGCCATCTGGAACTCGTACTCGAAGTCGGACACCGCGCGCAGCCCGCGCAGCAGCACCCGCCCGCCGACCTGGGCGACGAAATCGGCCAGCAGGCTGTCGAAGCCGATGACCTCCACGTGCCGGTGGTGCGCGGTGGCGGCGCGCGCCAGTTCCACGCGCTGCTCCAGCGGCAGTGCCGGGCCCTTCTTCTGGCTGGCCGCCACGCCGATGACCAGGCGCTCGAACAACGGCGCGGCGCGGTCGATCAGGTCCAGATGACCATTGGTGATCGGATCGAAGGTGCCCGGATAGACCGCCGTCCGGATGGGCGACACGCTCATGCTGCAAAACCCGTGGAAATTCGCGGGCCGAGTGTAGCAGCGCTCGTTCAGCCGGGCGCGCGCGCCAACGCATAGCGGACCTGGCGGGTCTGACCCTCGCGATGCAGGACGAAGCCGGGCGGCAGCGCCGGCGCCTGCTCGAGCGGGGCCTCCAGGTACAGCCAGGCGTCGGGCGCGAGCAGCCGCGGCAGGCGTTCCAGCACGCGCGCATGCAGCCCGTCGGCGAACGGCGGGTCGAGGAAGGCGATCTGGAAGCCGCCGTCCGGCTGCCCCTCCAGCCAGGCCAGCGCGTCGCCCTGCACCACCTGGGCGATGTCGTCGGCTTGCAGCCTTGTCACCGTCTGCGCCAGCTGGCGGGCCGCGGCCGGGTCGCGTTCGACCAGCACCGCGCCGGCCGCCCCGCGCGAGAGCGCCTCCAGCCCCAGCGCCCCGGTGCCGGCGAACAGGTCCAGCACCCGCGCCCCGGCCAACTGCCCGGTCAGCCAGTTGAACAGGGTCTCGCGCACCCGGTCGCTGCTGGGCCGCAGGCCGGCCACGTCCGGCACGGCCAGGCGCGTGTTGCGCCAGCGCCCGCCGACGATGCGCACCTGGCCGGCGCCGGCGTTGCGGGACGAGGGAGGGAGCGGTCGGGGCATGGCGCGGCGCGGACGACGGGGCTGGCGATGATGGGGAAAACCGGGGTCGGAGTGCAATTTCGCCCACTGGCCTATCGCCTGCCCATCTTGAAATCCGCCCCCGTGCCCACACCCGAAGAAGCCATCGGCGGCCGATCAGGCCGGTCCCACCACGGAGCACGACGACCCATGACCACCGACACCCATCCGGAAACCCACAAGGAAACCCGCGGCTTCCAGACCGAGGTCAAGCAGCTGCTGCAGCTGATGATCCACTCGCTGTACTCCAACAAGGAGATCTTCCTGCGCGAGCTGGTCTCCAACGCCGCCGACGCGGCCGACAAGCTGCGCTTCGAGGCGCTGACCGACGCGTCCCTGCTGGAAGGCGACGGCAGCGACCTGCGCATCCGCATCTCCTTCGACAAGGACGCGCGCACGGTCACCGTCGAGGACAACGGCATCGGCATGAGCCGCGAGGAGGCCATCGCGCACCTGGGCACCATCGCCAAGTCCGGCACAGCCGACTTCCTCAAGAACCTCTCCGGCGACCAGAAGAAGGACGCCAACCTGATCGGCCAGTTCGGCGTGGGCTTCTATTCGGCCTTCATCGTGGCCGACCAGGTCGACGTCTACAGCCGCCGCGCCGGCCTGCCGGCCAGCGAGGGCGTGCACTGGTCCTCCAGGGGCGAGGGCGACTTCGAGGTCGCCACGATCGACAAGCCGCAGCGCGGCACCACCATCGTGCTGCACCTGAAGGAAGGCGAGGAAGGCTTCGCCGACGGCTGGCGCCTGCGCGGCATCGTCAAGAAGTACTCCGACCACATCGCCCTGCCGGTCGAACTGCTCAAGGAGCAGCCCGCCCCGGCCGAAGGCGAGGCCCCGGCCGCGCCCGAGTGGGAGGCGGTCAACCGCGCCAGCGCGCTGTGGACCCGGCCCAAGTCGGAGGTGACCGACGCCGAATACCAGGAGTTCTACAAGCACATCGCGCACGACCACGCCGACGCGCTGGCCTGGAGCCACAACAAGGTCGAGGGCAAGCTCGAGTACACCTCGCTGCTGTACACGCCCTCGCGCGCGCCCTACGACCTGTACCACCGCGACGCGGCCAAGGGCCTGAAGCTATACGTGCAGCGCGTCTACATCATGGACCAGGCCGACCAGTTCCTGCCGCTGTACCTGCGCTTCATCAAGGGCGTGGTGGATTCCTCCGACCTGCCGCTCAACGTCTCGCGCGAGATCCTGCAGAAGGGCCCGGTGATCGACTCGATGAAGTCGGCCCTGACCAAGCGCGCGCTGGACATGCTGGAGAAGCTGGCCAAGGACAAGCCGGAGGACTACGCCAGGTTCTGGAAGGAGTTCGGCCAGGTCCTCAAGGAGGGCCCCTCGGAGGACTACGCCAACCGCGAGAAGATCGCCGGCCTGCTGCGCTTCGCCTCGACCAGGTCCGGCACCGACGCCCAGGACGTGGCGCTGGCCGACTACGTGGCGCGCATGGTCGAAGGCCAGGACAAGCTGTACTACCTGACCGGCGAGAGCTTCGCCGCGGTCAAGGACAGCCCGCACCTGGAGGTGTTCCGCAAGAAGGGCATCGAGGTGCTGCTGCTGACCGACCGCATCGACGAGTGGCTGATGAGCTACCTGACCGAGTTCGACGGCAAGTCCTTCGTCGACGTCGCCCGCGGCGACCTTGACCTGGGCGCGCTGGAGTCCGAGGAGGACAAGAAGGCCCAGGAGCAGGTCGCCAAGGAGAAGGAGCAGCTGGTCGCACGCCTGAAGGACGCGCTGGGCGAGGACGTGTCCGAGGTGCGCGTGTCGCATCGCCTGACCGATTCACCGGCGATCCTGGCCATCGGCGAGGGCGACCTGGGCCTGCAGATGCGCCAGATCCTGGAAGCCAGCGGGCAGAAGGTGCCCGAGGGCAAGCCGGTGTTCGAGTTCAACCCGGCCCATCCCCTGATCGAGCGCCTGGATGCGGAAAGCGACGAGGAACGCTTCGGCGACCTGAGCCGCGTGCTGTTCGACCAGGCCGCCCTGGCCGCGGGCGACAGCCTCAAGGACCCGGCCGGCTACGTGCGCCGCCTCAACAAGCTCCTGCTCGACCTGTCCCGCTGAAGCCCCAAGTCCCAAGCCGCTTGAGCCCCTCTCCCCCCGGGAGAGGGGTTGGGGCGAGGGCACGACCAGCCCGCGGCAGTCCCCACCTTCATTGCACCCGTCGCACCCCCGCACACCAGGCCTTCCAGACCCCGGTGTTAGCATCTGCGCCCTCATTTTTCGCATTACCAAGGCTGCACATGGTCAGTTTCTTCCGCCGCAAGAAGCCGCAGGACGCAGCGTCCGCCCAGGACGGCAGCACCCGCCGCTACAGCGTGGAAGAGCTGGCCGCCGCCTTTCCCGACGCGCGCCCGGCCACCTCCGATGCCGCCGACGCGGCCGCCGCGCTCGAACAGGCGCGCGAAGTCGCCGAAACCCTGCAGGCCGCCGAACCCGCGTCCGCGCCGATCACGCCCGAGCCCCGGCACTTCGCGCCCGCCGCGCCGGTCCAGCCCGATGTCGTCGTGCCTGGCCCATCGCCGCAGCAGCTGATCGATACGCCGGTTCCCGCGCCACCGGTGGCCGACGCGCCCGTCGTGGCCGCCGCCCCGCCCGCGGTCGCGCCCGCCCCCGCGGCAGCGATCGCCCCACCGCCCGTCGAAGCGCCGGTTCCCGCGCCCGACACCGCGCCCCGCCCCACCTCCATCGACAAGCCGGCCGCCGCGCCCGGCAAGCCCGGGTGGCGCGAACGCCTGCGTGGCAGCGCCTTCGCGCGCAGCTTCGGCGGCCTGTTCTCGCGCAACCCGAAGCTCGACGACGACCTGCTCGACGA
Organism: Pseudoxanthomonas sp. X-1; assembly: GCF_020042665.1. NCBI lineage: Bacteria > Pseudomonadati > Pseudomonadota > Gammaproteobacteria > Lysobacterales > Lysobacteraceae > Pseudoxanthomonas > Pseudoxanthomonas sp. X-1. The sequence continues at coordinate 1,654,299 of NZ_CP083376.1, read as the reverse complement.
GATCGAGACCGCGCTGATCACCGCCGACGTCGGCGTGACCGCCACCACCGCCCTGGTCGAATCCCTGCGCAAGCGCATGAAGGCGCGCGAGTTCGCCGATGCCAACGCGCTGCTGGCCGCCCTGCGCGCCGAGCTGATCGCCATCCTCAAGCCGGTGGCCGTGCCGCTGGCGATCGACCGCGACGCCAAGCCGTTCGTGGTGCTCACCGTGGGCGTCAACGGCGTCGGCAAGACCACCACCATCGGCAAGCTGGCCAAGCGTTTCAAGGACGACGGCTTCAGCCTGATGCTGGCCGCCGGCGACACCTTCCGCGCCGCCGCCGTGGCCCAGCTGCAGGCCTGGGGCGAGCGCAACGGCGTGACCGTCGTGGCCCAGGGCCAGAACGCCGACGCAGCCTCGGTCGCCTTCGACGCGCTGCAGGCCGGCAAGGCGCGCGGCACGCAGGTGCTGATCGCCGACACCGCCGGCCGCCTGCACACCCAGACCGGCCTGATGAACGAGCTGGGCAAGATCCGCCGCGTGCTGGGCAAGGTCGACGCCAGCGCCCCGCACGAGGTGCTGATGGTGATCGACGGCACCACCGGACAGAACGCGCTCTCGCAGCTGCGCCAGTTCCATGCGGCCGTGGGCGTGACCGGCCTGGTGGTGACCAAGCTCGACGGCACCGCCAAGGGCGGCGTGGTATTCGCCCTCGCCCGCGAGTTCAACATCCCGATCCGCTACGCCGGCATCGGCGAACGCCCCGAAGACCTGCGCGTCTTCGACGCCGAAGCCTTCGTCGACGCCCTGCTCCCCGAAGCCCTCGGCAGCCCCTGACGCTTTCAGCCCCTCTCCCTCCGGGACATCAGCCCCATCTTGGGGGGAGGGGTTGGGGTGAGGGTGCAGCCGAGGCCATACCGTTTAAACGCCCAGCGCTTCACCCAGCCCCCTCATCCAGCACTTCGCGCCACCTTCTCCCGCGCGGAGAAGAGAGCCAAAGCCAGCACGAGCCCCCCATCGATACCTTCGCCACCCCGCTCCTGACTTGGTTCGACCAGCACGGCCGCCACGATCTGCCCTGGCAGCATCCGCGCACGCCGTACCGCGTGTGGCTGTCGGAGATCATGCTGCAGCAGACCCAGGTGCGCGTGGTCATTCCGTACTTCGAGCGCTTCCTGCAGGCGTTTCCCACGCTGGCGGATCTTGCCGCCGCAAGCTCGGACGAGGTGATGGCGCAGTGGGCGGGACTTGGCTACTACGCCCGCGCCCGCAACCTGCACGCCGCCGCCAAACGCTGTGTCGAACTGCACGATGGCGAGCTGCCGCGCGACTTCGAGGCCTTGCATGCCCTGCCCGGCATCGGTCGCAGCACCGCCGGCGCCATCCTCAGCCAGGCCTGGAACGACCGTTTCGCCATCATGGACGGCAACGTCAAGCGTGTGCTGTCGCGCGTGCACGGCATCGCCGGCTGGCCGGGCCTGCCCGCCATCGAGAAACGACTGTGGGCGCTGGCGATCGAGCATGTCCAGCATGTGCCGCAGGGTCGGCTGGCCGATTACACCCAGGCACAGATGGACTTCGGCGCCACGCTGTGCACGCGCGCCAATCCGGCCTGCCTGCTGTGCCCGGTCAATCCGCAGTGCGTCGCCTTCCGCGACGGCCTCACCGAGGCCCTGCCCACGCCCAAGCCCGGCAAGCCACTGCCCGAGCGCAGCGCGGTGATGCTGATGGCCTTCGACGCGCAGGGCCGCGTGCTGCTGCAGCGCAGGCCGCCGGTGGGCATCTGGTCGGGCCTGTGGTCGCTGCCGCAGGCCGACGATACCGGCGCGGCGCGCGCTTGGTTCGACGCGCATCTGGCCGGCGACTTCGAGGCCGCCGACGAACTGCCCGACACCCCGCACACCTTCACCCACTACCGCCTGCACATGCAGCCGCTGCGCTGGGCGCGCCTGTCGCCGCGCGATGCGGTGGGCGACAATGAAAATCTTCGCTGGGTCGCCCCGGCGGAACTGACCACGCTGGGCCTGCCCGCGCCCATCCGCAAACTCCTGGATGCCTGACATGCCCCGCACCGTGTTCTGCCAGTACGAGAAGAAAGACACCGAAGGCCTGGACTTCGTCCCCTATCCCGGCGAACTGGGGCAGCAGGTGTTCGCCCATATCGGCAAGGCCGGCTGGGCCGCGTGGCTGGCGCACCAGACCATGCTCATCAACGAGAACCGCCTCTCGCCGCGCACGCCGAAGGACCGCGCCTTCCTGGAAGCCGAGCTGCGCAAGTTCCTGTTCGGCGGCGAGGCCGAGAAGCCCGCCGGCTACGTCGCACCCGACCCGCAGTCCTGAGGCTCAGCTGCCGGCGTCTGACGCCTCGCGTTCGGCCAGCTTCGCCTCGCGCAGCGCTCGCTCCGAGGCACGGATGGTCTGGGTGTCGAGTCTGCGGATGCTCTGGATACGGCAGCTGACGTGGAAGCCGCCCGGGCGGTCGAAGACGGTCACCCGATCCATGCCCGCCGACACCTGCCCGAGCAGGTTGGTGATCAGGATCGTGGTCGCGTTGTTCAGCCCGTTGCAGCTGTTGCCCAGATCCAGCAGATAGGCCTCGTTGGGGCGGGTCCAGACCGCCACCGCCTCGTCCCCCAGCGCGGTCCAGCCGATCAGGCGGTCCGCATTGCTCAGGTCCTTCTGCGGCGCGCCGGCATGGGCGCGGTACAGCGCCAGGCGCTGGGTGTCGCTCAGGCCGGTGGTGGCGCAACCGGCGACCAGCAGTGCGGCCGTCAGCGCCATCGCCGGCAGCGAAGTCCATCGGGTCATGGCAGGTCTCCTTCTTGCTTGGCGATTGCGGGACTTTCGATCAGAGCGCTGCGCGCGCAAGCGCGCCGTGATGGCCACCTGTCACTCGTTGCCTGCCGGCGGCGCACCGGCCTGGCGCTCGGCCGCATTGGCCTGGCGCAGCTGCTTCTGCGCCTGCCGCAGCGCCTTGACGTCCAGCGGCCGGATCGCGGCGATCCGGCACGGCATGCGGAAGCTGTTGTGCAGGCCGCCCAGCACCAGCACGTCGTCGAACTTCGCATAGACCCGGCCGCCCTGGTTGGTCACGGTGATGGCCGGTGCCGAATCCAGATCGACGCAGCGCCCGGTCAGCTCCAGCAGGTAGGCCTCGCTGGGCCGGGCCCACACCGCCAGCGCGGCGTCACCCAGCGGGGACCAGCCGTTGAGCTGGCCGAAGACAGTGAAGCTCTTGACCGGCTCGCCGGCGTGGGCCTGGTACAGCGCCAGTTCCTGCGCATCGGTCAGCCCGGTGGTGGCGCAGCCCGCGCCGAGGGCGGCCAGCAGGCCGGCGGTGAGCAGGCGGGCGAATCGCGGACGTTGCATGCGGCGTCTCCGGTGGCGAACCGTGTCGGGGACAGCGATGATGCACCCGGCCCGCCGAGCGGGCACGGCCGCGCCGCCGCACGTTCAGTGACCAGGCGTCTTGCCGGATCGGGAATCCATCCGTATCATGCGCGCCTCGCTTCGGCTCGGCCGCAAGTGCAGCACTGGCCGGGTAGCTCAGTTGGTAGAGCAAGGGATTGAAAATCCCTGTGTCGGGGGTTCGATTCCCTCCCCGGCCACCACCTTGGTGGCGATCTAAGCGTTACGGAACAAGGCCTTGCAGCGATGCGAGGCCTTTTTCGTTGGTGGCGCAAAGATCAAAATTTCCTGGGCTGCTAAAAATTCCGGCATCTCACCCCCTGCGACCGCCCCGCGTACCCTGCCCAGCATGGGCCGCCGATCCAGACCAGACCAGCCACCCTGGATCAAGGGCGCGCCCGCCGTATGCGACGCCTGCGGCCGGCGGTGCATCACGCTGGACCAGGCCGGCATCCCCTGCTACCACTGCGGCCAGGGCGTCTTCCTGCCCCGGGAGGCCTGGGACTTCTGGGCGTGCCCGCGGTGCAACCTGCAGGACCAGTTCTGCCCGGACTGCCGCGGCCAAGGCTGGGTGGCGGTGCCACGAGAGATGCCGGCGGACGAAGCCGAGGCGATCCTGCGCCGGCTACCGGACCGCTACGTCAGGCGCGGAGAGCCGGTGCCGGCGGTGATTGCCGAGAGGGCTCAGTTGAATGCCACCCAGCCATAGGTGATCGATGTCGTGATCGCTGCGCCGGCATCGTTTCGCACATTGACCGTTGCGGTCGTGTCGGTCGCACTGACGAACTGCATGTGGACCAGTCCTCCGGAGCCAATGGCAGTGGGCAGCACGAGGGTGGGGCGCAGCGGCAGGCCGTGGTTGAACGTCAGGTTCCCCGCGCCGTCGGGCGTGCCGGTGCCCGTTCCACAACCCGAAACGCCGGCCGAGGTGAACTTGGCATTCGCGACGGCGCCAGCCGGGAAGGCGTTGCCCCAGCCCGGCGCGGAATTATGCGCAATGCGCACGTGGGAATCGGTTTGCACTGCAATGAAAGTGCCAGCGCCTGCCGTCTTGGCAGGTGCAGAGCACCCCGTGACCGCGCCCGTGGCGTTGTTGTAGACCACGGTCGGCTTGGTGTAGGCGGTCGCACCGTCGCGGCTCCAGTCGCAGGCCGCCATGGTCAAGCGCGCTCCGGAGCCGGCCGACACCAGTGTCGCGTCAATCGTGCCCGATCCTGACTGGCAGCCGGACATGTTGACCGTCGTCGATGCGCCGCTGACGATCAGCGCCGTGCCCCCGTTCGGAATCGCGTTGAGCGTAATCGTGCAGCCTGCGAAAGAGACCGCGCCACCAGAAATGTTACCGATCACAGCGTCGGTCTTACCCACCGAAAGGTAGCAGCCCGTCAGCGTGAGCGCGCCGGCCGAAACGTTGACCCCGCCGCGGTCGTCGAAGTCCGTCTCCACGATGCTGCCGAAGGTGGTGCCGCTGGCGGACTGGTAGAAGTTGGTCGCGATCGACAGAGAAAAGATGATCGAATCGGAGAGGTGGAAGTCATCACACCGCCCCGATTTGATGCCGGTGTGTAGGGTGCTTTCATACAGCGAGTAAAGCAGCGGCCTCGCCACAAGGCCGAACGGCCAGATATGCAGCTTCGTGAGCTTGACCGAGTCCACCGACCCATCAATGTCGATGTCGGTGTTAAAGGACGAGATTTCGAGGTCGTCGATGACCGCCCCGCCGTTGTTGCCCTTCATGTCGATGCCGTTCCAGGCGCACTCGATGCGCAGCCGGCGCACCGCAAAGCGCGGCGCGGCGTTGGCCTTGATCGCGGGCGGGTACTGGGTCAGATTGGCGCGCACGTTGGTATCGGGCTGCACGAAGATGATCGTCAAGTCCTCGACGGCCGAGCCAGGCTCAGTGTTGGCCTGCAACACGATCACGCCGGATGCAGAAAGGTTGAAGGTGGCCGGGACATACAGGATCGTCTTGTGCTTTCCGGAGCCGCGCAGGCGCTTGCCAGGCGGGACCGCAATGGCGTCGGTCACGTAGTAGCGACCAGGCGGCAGCACCACGTCATCGCTATTGGCCACGGCCTGGGCGATGTAGCTGGCCACGTTCGTTGTGCCACTGCCGGCGGCAATGCCTGCGTGCAGCGCCGTGGGGATGACATCCAGGACGCTGTAGCGCTCGCGCAACTTGGCGGCAGTGTCGCGGGCGACTGTCGCTGCGCCAGACTGCTGGAATGCCACTAGCGCAGCGCCCTTTCCGGTCGACGAGTCAGCAAGATTCGGGCGCAGATACTGGTCAACTCCACGAGCGGCAAGCGCAGGGTCGAGCGCGGCATCCGTCATCCAAGGGGATAGCACGCCAGGGTCAACCACTGGAGTGACCGTCGCCAAGTCGATGCTTACCGAGGTATACGGCACGAACATGTAGTACGGGTCACGACCGCCCGGGAACTCCTCGCGGACCAGCCAAGCCCAGCCAGTCGGAGAGATATCAGGGTCATTCGAAGCAGGAAGCTTGAATCCCGATGGCATCGATCCGTTGGCATCGAGCTTGGCGATGAGCTTGCGCGGGTTCACCACCGTGTCCCCTGCGGTGACCTGCTGGGCGCACTCGAACGTGATGATCCCACCGGCGCGTGGCGTACCGTCAGCCCGCTGGAAGGTGCCAACGATGGGGACTTGGGTCCAGGTGACAGGCAGCATGGGCAGGGTGGACAGGTGAAGACGAGATTACCCTGCCCCGTTTTGCGGCGGCCTCAACGGCAAATCAGGACACGCGCACCATAAGCACCGAGCCGTTTCGGTAGAGCCCGCCGATCAGCACGCCAGCAGCGGCGGCGCTGGCATCGTCCGGGACGTTGGCCAAGGCAGTCACCTGTAGTGGCGAAAACAGCGAGCCGTCTGCGTTGAACACGTCTTCGCCGATGGTGGCACCCTGGGTCGCTCCATCGTCGACCGTGGCATACCCCAGCGTCTGGTAGCGTTGGACGCGGACTTTGCTCACGGGGTAGTCCTGTCGCTTCGGACTAGGGCTTGGAGACCGCGGACTTGGGCGTCGCACTCGGCGGCGGCGCCAACAATTCGGCCCGCACTCGCTGCTCGGTCGTCGGCGCCCGCATCAGGCCGGCTGGGGGAGCTGGCAGCACCGGACAGACTGGCGGTGGCTGCACAGGACGCCCAGCGCTGCTGCAGCCGGAGATTGCCATCGCGCAGATCAGCGGCAACCCGATCAGCAGCAGCCTGGGCTGCGGCCTTCCCTTCCTCGTATGCATTGGCGATCTCGCTCTGACGGTGGGCAGCCGCCTGCTCGGCAGCGCGGGCCTTCTGCTGGGCGGCAATCACGTCGTTGGCCTGCTCAAGCGTCTGCTTCGCCCACGCGGCGCGCTCATCGGACAGTGCTTTGCGGGCCTCGGCCAGAGCGCATGAGCGCTGCCCAAGGCAGATCAGCGCGACGACCAGCAGGCCAGCCCACACGGTGGCGCGGACGCCGCCGATAAGCTCGATAAGGGCTGCCCAGGTCATGGTGCTATGTCCTGCCTGCGACTCGTGATGTTGAAGAAGTAGCCAACTACCCCACCCAGCGCGGTATTCAGACCGCCCAGGAGCAGGGAGAAGGCGTCTCGGTTGTTCTCGGGGATGGTCACGCCAGTGAGCGCCGCCATCGCCATGCCGTACAGGAACAGGATCAGCACCGCGATGCCGATGCGGCCGGCCCCAGCATTGCGCCCGGCCCAGCTCATGCGTCCAGCGCCAGGTTGTGGAGCTGATCCATGCCCCAGTTGTAGAGGTCCAGGTCCACCACGTAGACCCGGCGCAGCTCCTTGCCGTTGCGCAGATACTTGCGCATCTCGGTGCTCTGCTTGATCGCCAGCAGGATGAAACCGACCCGCTGCTTTTCGGGGTCAGGCTCCTTCAGCAACTCGATGGAATCCCTGACCTTGTTGCCGATGGCCTCCAGCAGCTTCGGGGAGGGTCGGGCCCCTGGCGTCTCCGCGAGCCGGATGACGCCCTCAAGGCCCGCAATGGCGTCCTTACGACGTGGCATCTCAGCCTTCCTTCGCCAGCGCTTCGCGCGCCGTAGCGTAGTAGCCGGCCCACTTCCCGCGCAGGCGGACGCGCTGGGCCGGCGTGCCGTTCGTGTATGCGCCCGGCCGCCAGGTGCGCAGGTACAGCTGCCAGGCGCCATTCACGTCGCCCACGGCCGGCAGCGGCGCCGGATCGCTCCACAGCAGCAGCCGCGCGAAGCCGGCCGCCAGCACGTCGTCACCGGCCAAGGCCTCGTACACCGCGCGCTCGTCTGCCGGGACACCACGCGCCTGGCACAGCGCCTTGGCGGCCAGGGTGGTCTGGGCCTGCCCCAGGACGCCATGCACGCCACCGCCGCGCTCGAACTGCCACAGCCCGCGAGCTGGGCCGCGTACATCGGGCCGCGCGGGGTCCACGACCTGCCAGCGGTGGCGGAAGTCCGCCTCCTGGCCGCTGATCGCCAGCAGCTCGACGCGCGCCTGTAGCGTGTCCATGCGAGCCGGCAGCAGCCGCAGGGCCGGCGTGATGGCGCTCCGGTTGATGGCCTTGGCCTGGTCGATGCTCATGCCGCCAATCCTCGCCAGCCCCGGGCACGCCTCAACGGTAAAACGGTGTAGGATCGCGGGCATGAGCGACTGGAAAGCCAACCGATACCAGCCCCTGAAAACTTGGGCCGAAATCCAGCAGGAACGGACTGACGCAATGCTTGAGCGCTCTATGCCCAAGCGCTGGTGGCACGACATCGTTTTCGGATGGGGCGGCGTGGCGCTATTGATCGCCCTGCCGGCGTCGATCCTCTGGGTTCTGTTTAGCCTGTTCAGCCGTTGAGGCTAATTCGTTGGCGAACTCGGTGACTCCCGGGTCATTGTTGTTCTTGCCAATATTCCTGAGCGTCTGGAGCTGGGCGGCAAATGCGCCCGCTGGAACCTCGGTGTTCTTTGCCAGCCACTTCACGATCCTAGGATTTGTCATCGCTCGAGCCATTCCATTTGCGGTGGCGCCAGCTGCAGCTAGTCCGGCAGCCGTCTCCAACCGCCCCAGTAGAAGCGATGCGGTCAAAGACCCCCAGTAGCCGACGCCGGCACCCTTCGCCGCAGATCCAGAGGCGTTTGCCAACACCCCGGCGCTGTCCTTGATCCGTTCTGCGACCTTAGCCACCTTGTCCAAGTCCGCGCTGAATCCAGGCCCGAATCGGTCAAACATCGCGCGTCTCGCCTCTGGCGAAACCTTGTTCCAGTTCGTCAGGAAGGTCGCCGCCGAAAAGGCCTCTCCAGCTGCGTCTTGAGCGCCCGGATTGGCCATCCCCATGCGACGTATCGCGGCTGACGTGATGGCTTTCTGACCTTCCTCTGGCAAAGACTGCATCACTGCACGTAGCGTGGTCCCGCCGTCTCGGGTTCCGCCCATGACAGCGCCGAAAATCTTCTCCGGGCCACCGTTACGGTCAATAATGCGGTCAATAGCGTCAATTCGGCTGGAACGAGCGTTGAAGTAAGCATTGGCGCGCGCCAGCGCCTTCTGTGCCTCAGGCGTGGTGGCCGATGCTTCCATATCCTTGCTCAGGGCTGCGTAGACGGCCCGCCACTTGCTCCTGGGGATGTCTGATGCGAGCGAAGTGCTCTCAAGCTCGTTCCCAACAAGGGTCCGGAGCTTCTGGACTGCCTCGTAAGGAAGCTTGTCATCGATTTGAGATTCCAAGTACTGCCTAACCTGGCCCTCAATGTAGTCCTGTCCGAACTGTGGGTCATTGTAAGCAGCGGGTGACGGCGTAATCTGTTCAATAGCAGCAAGCGGCGTCACTTGGGCCTCAATTTGCTCACGAGTAGGTATTTGGGCCTCAATGCTTGCGCGGGTCGGAATCCTTGCCTCGATCTCTGCATCGCTTAGCACAGGCTCGAAATTGTTCATATTGAGCGCTCGTGCACGCGCGTTCCGCTCCAACGCTGCCTGCCGCTCTGAGTACAGGTTGACACGCATTTCCTCGGCGGCATTCTCAAGCCTTTCCCGCTTGAGTTGAGCTTCAGCCATCAGCGTGTCGCGCCGGTTCCCAGCCTCGGCGACCAAATCCCCGCGCTGCATCTGAGCCTCCTGAGCCAATTCGGCTCGGCGCACAGCTGCCCGCTCATTCAATTCCTGCCGAATGCGATCGGCTTCCGCACGGACGTTTGGACGGCTCAGTGCGCCCTCAATACCGCCAGCATCTTGCGCGAGAGCGCCTTCGATGCCCTGAAGTCGAGCGTTCTGAAAGAATCGGGACACGCTTGGAGCGCCCGGAATCTCAGCATTCAAATCTGCCAATGCCTGGCGCACGTTGCTCACGCCCACGCGGCTATCCGGGGCAATCTGCTGATCAAGAAGGCCGTACAACTGGTCGGCACGCTCGCGCGAGGTCTTGATAAAACCACCATCTCCGCGGATTCCCTGCTCGATCGCCCGCCCAGCTCGCTCAGCACTCGGGTTCCTGTATAGCCCGTCTGCGAGTGCACGCAGTCCCGTTCCTAGTTCTTCCGATTGGCGGTCGGCAAATCGCCCGATGACCCCGGCGCTGGTCGGCCCAGCCGCAAGCAGGCTCTCTGCACCTTGGCGGCTCCAGGCGCCAGTTCCTTGCCCAACGCTGGGAGTCGATCCCAGGACACTGAAGTCAGAAATGGCATCGGCCAGAGCTTTACGGCTGCTTTCGCCTCCCCGGAGGGCCCCACGCGCAGTCATCGCTGGCAAGGTAGTCACGGCGCCTGGCGCCAAGCCGCCGAGCAGTGAGGCTGCTAATTGCCCGCCAACTCCTGCGCCATTCTCGCGCGCCATGGAGCCAGCTCCAGCGCCCGTAGCGGAACTTACGGTCTGCAACACAGGTTGCGCGGTCAGGAAGTCGCCCAGCAACTGGCCTCCGGTAGGCGCGGCTGCACTGACAGCCTGACGACCGGCATTGAGTAGCCCACCCACACCCATCGTCAGTCCCGTGCCGGTCAGCGCCTCGCCGATATCGCCCAGGATTCGTTCCTGCTTGGTCTGAGGAGATGGCAGGCCGATCCTGTCGGCCAGGGCGGATGCGGCCTCCCGGTAGCTCGGCTGATCGCCCGGGACGAGATAGTGGTTGAAGGCATCGCCGACGCTGCCGAGTAGCCCGCCAGCCCCCTGAATGACCGAGCGCGCGGACATGCCCAGATCACGCAGGAAGCCGCCTTCCTGGGACGCAGACTCGCCGCTGATCATCCGGGCAAACGCGGAGTTGTTGGCAGCGGGAGGCGTGCCCGGAGTCTCCAGTTCGAAGCCCTCCGGCAACGGAGGCGTGGCCTGGCTGGCCCGCCGGCCGCCCTTGATCTCGATCTCGAGCGGAGGCGGCTCATCCAGCACGAAGCCAGGCGGAAGCGGGGGCGTGGTCATTCTGGCACCCACTGACCGTTGACCAGCACGAGCGTCTGGCCCGTCTTAGGGTTGCGGGCGCGCTGCACGGGCGAGGATGTAGCGGAAGCCGCAGGCGAATCACCAAGAAGCGCCCCAGGCTGGAATGCACGCCCGGCAGACTGGCGCATTGCGCTCTCGGTGACCGCGCGGTTGCGCGCCTTCTGCTGGATGACCGCCGCCGAGTCACCCGGCTGCGGGAAGTAGTTCTTGTACTCGTTGTCGGCCTCATCCTTGCCGATCGCTGCACCCGACTCCTTGCGCAGGTTGGCGCGGATCCAGTTCATGGCTGCCTGGTGGTACTGCTGGCCCTGATCGCTGGCGGCGAAGTTGCCCAGCAGCGACCCCGCAGTCGCGAAATCGCGCAGATTGGTCGGGTCGTAGCCAGCATCGGTCAAGGCGCCAAGCTCGCCGCTGGCCGCCTGCATGCGCTGTAAGAAGCCCGCCGCGTTGCGCTCGCCCTCTGTGGCCTTAGACGCCGGAGTCGCGCCGATGTTGGCGCCGGACGGATCCCACCTGCCTGCCCTCTGTAGCGCGAACTGGTCTTTGGCGATCTGCAGGCGCTGGTTGGTGGCGTTAGCACTAGCGTAGCTGCTCGCCGCACTGGCGTCGGACGCACGAGCCCGGGCCGCGTCTGCGGCGATTCCGGCCTGCCCCTGTTCGGTGGTCGAGATGCCGCCGCCACCGACAAGTAGTCGGTTCTGCAGCAAATTCTGACCTTCGACCGTGCCCAACTGGACCGGGCCATTGGCGACACCCATCAGCGCCGCATTGGCGCCGTTCCAGTCGCCCAGTGTCGCGCGCGCAGCGGCGTCGCGCCGGAATCCTGTCTCTCCGAGCGTTCCCAGCGCCGTCGCCAGCTGCGCTGCGTTGCCGCCGCCGCCGAGAAGGACGCCGATTCCGCCCGGCGTGGTGCCGAGCTCCGCAGCGGCGGCTGCAGGATCTGCGGCCCACCGCCCGATCTGCTGCTGCTGACCCTCGTCGATGAGCGCTTGGGCTCGACGACTGCGGGCCTGCGCCAGCAAGCCCTCGGCCTGCCCCACCCGGCCGAGTTGGTCGTAGTAGGCCTTGTGGCTATTGTCACGCCAGCCGCCGGTGGCGAGATTCCCCAGCTGTGCGCCGAGTTCGAAGTAGGGATCAGCCATGGTCAGCCTCCGTAGATCCCGCGCATCTGGGCCGCGATCCTTGCATCGTAGTTCCTGGTCAGATTCGCGCTGTTCGCTGCCATCCCCGCATTAACTGCACTGGTGTCCAGCGCAGCTGCGTCATAGGCGCCGCCAATCCCGCCAGCCGCGCCACCGGCAATCCCGGCTGCCAGATCGACGTAGGGATTCCGGCGGATGGCCGCTTGGCGCAGCCTGTCGACGTATGCCTGGCCGGCCGCCTGACGCTGGATCAGCCCCAGGTCGGTGGCGAGGTTGCCGTAGCTGGTGTTTTCGCCCTGGCGCTGGAGCGCGCCGGCATCGATCCGCGACATCAGGCCCGCCGTAGTGGCCGCCTTGTCCGCAACGGCCTGCTGTGCGGCCGCGCTGTCAGTCCTGAAGGCATCGGAGCCAAATTCGCCGCCCAGCCCGGCGTTGGCCTGCTGCCTGCCGCGCTGGAGGGTGGCCATGTACTGGTTCAGGCGATTCGCACGGTCGTCCGCCGCATTGGACTGCGCCAGCTTCTGGACCTCGTTGTTAACGTCAGCATCGGCCTGCTGCTGGATCGCGCTCTGGTTGCGGATCGCTTGGGTCGCGGCGTTGTCCTGCTTACGGGCCGTATTGACGCTGTTCTGGTACTGCGCGGCCGAGGCGGCCGCTGACAGAGCCAAGGCGATGGCGGTGCCGGTGGTAAGGGCCATCAGGTGTACCTCTTGGTCCAGGCGGACTCGCTGGGCCGGAAACCCTCGGCCTCGTACAGATCCGCGACATGGGGAGGGCTGTTCTCAAGCATCAGCATCTGCAGGCCGACCGCGCCGGCCTCCTCGCACGCGGCGTCCAATGCCTTGAACAGCGCCCGGCCGACGCCAAGCCCGCGTGCTTCCGGCATGGCCCACAGCATGACCTCATGCGCCATCAGGGCGCGGAAGTTGAAGGTGTGCGGCGCTACAACCGCGCCAGCCATGCCGACCAAGGCGCCCTCGTGCTCGGCCACTAGTTGCGTGCCGGTGCCAATCATCATGCCCACCACCACCGAAGCGTGGTCGGGGTCGAAGCTGGTTAGCGCGCCGTAACCGCTGGCAGCGAAGAAAGCCGCGCCCATGGCAAGAATTGCCGGCACGTCATCGTGAGTTGCTTTGCGTACGATCACTTCCCGTACCCCCCGTACATGCCGCCCGTACTGCCATACAGGCTGAGATTCGCCGCCTGGTTGGCGCGGCGCTCGTCAGAAAGCGTCTGCATCCGCTTGAGGGTGGTGTTGAAGTTGCTGAAGCCGTCCGCAAGCGCGTTAGCCGTCGCCGTCGACTGAGCTGAGGCAAGGTTCGTCTTTAGCGCGGCTGCGGCCTGCTGTGCGGCTGTCGTCGAGTCCAGTCCAGAGGTCGCCAGCGAGATCAAGTTGGCCCGAGCCGTCTGGTCTGCGGCTTGCAGATCGCTACCGGCGCCCTGCGCCCTGCGCTCCACATCCAACAGGCCGCTGTTGTAGGCCTTGTTCTGGTCGCGCTGCAGGTCGATGTTAGCCGACCCGCCGATCAAACCGCCGCGCGCCAGAGAGAACAGCAGATCCCGGTCGCTGCTGGCCTTCTGGGTGTTCAGCTGGTCGGTGTAGTAGTCGCGCGTCGCGTTCACGACATCAGCGATGTCAGCAGCCCGGCCAGAGCTATTGAAGACGTTGTTGACCGCTGCCTGCGTGGCGGCGATCCGCGCCTGGCGCTCCTTTTCCATGCGGTTGGCTTCCTTGCCTGCATTGTTGGACCCGCCGCTCATGCGCACCTCGCAAACATCAGCCCGTCTGTACGGTCGGCGTAGTAGCCAGTCAACACCCCTTCGCATGTCAGCCCGAGGCTGCGCGAGTACCAAGCATGCGTCTGGACTCGACTGGCCTGCGCCACAACCTGCACGCGGTGAGCATGGCTCCCCACCATCCACTCGATCAGCCGGCGGCTGATCCGGGTGAACGAGCGCCACCAGCGCGCCCAAGAGTCGGCCGTGCTCATCTGCCAGGCCTCGTAGACACCCGGACGCACCTCGTCAAATCCGCCGATCAGCACCGCGCGTCCCTCGTCACGGACAGCCCAGCGGTATCCGGAGCCGGAAGCGGCGGCCAATGCCAGCGAGTCAGGCGAGTAGGCCTTAGCCCCCGTTAGGGCGAGCCATTGGGCGCGCTCATCCTCACGCATGTGGTGCGCCACATGCAGGAAATCAGCCAGGACAGGGGCGCTCATTGTCAGCATTACGGCCCTCCCCCGTTGTCGAAGATGTAAAGACTGACCTCCTGCAAGCTCCACGGTTCGCCGCCGTCGAAATCCACGCGAATGGACATCGTTGGCGCCGTAACAGCCAAGGGGATGATGCCCCCCGGGATGGTGTCGGCAGGAACAGCGTAGGGCGGAGTAAAGGCGCCCGCGTCGCGCTGGTCGTAGCCGACGCTTACCCGGGGCGAGCCCGTAGCTACGATGTCGAAGCCTTCCATCATCTTGCCGCCGCCAAGTCCGCCCAAGTCCAGCCACTGGAACTGCACCTGGCCGGGGAAGTCGATGGCCTTCCCGCCCACGGTGTCCGAAGTCACGCCTTCAGACACAACGCTTATCTCATCGCCGTGCCGAATGTAGAGATCGTTCCCCAGCTGGGCGAAGGCCTCAACGGCGAACGGGTACTCGTAGATGCTCCAGGCGCGCACTTTAGTCGCGGCCACCATCGAGTAGACGAAAACAGTGGATCTACCAACCTCCGGGTGGTCAGGAAAGGCCAGCCAGTACTGCCCAGCGCCAGGGACATAGGTGCCGACAGGCTGCTTACCTGTCGCAAGCGCCGTCTTGAGCGCGTCCCTTACCAGCGGATCTACCGGCATGCCCACATCACCTGTTGTCAGGCTCTGTGTCGCTGCCGATGCGCCGATAGAGCGCACACCTTGGGCCGTCAAGATGAACAATTCGGTCCCCACTGGAGCAGCAGCCTTCTGCCACACCGATCCAATGCCGGGGAGCTGGTCCAACAGCGCCATCGCCGTCGGATCTGGATCCATCTGCCAATGCTGGAAAACCGATGCGTTCAGTGAGACAAGGTTCGACCGGTACTGGTTGAGCACCAGCATGTCGTTGGCGTTGTCCTGCTGCAGTCCGGTGGGCAGGTATCCCGCGTTTGACTCACTCGTCCAGTCCAGCGGGTTGGTAGAGGCGCTGAACCTCACAATGTCGCCGTCAGCGGCGAACACGTGAGACGACATGATAGCCACCACCTTGGAGTGCGGGCACTTGCTGTCCTTGATCTCCCTGGTATCAGCGAGCCACGCAATGGTGTTGTCTGAGGTCAGAGTGCCATCGGCAGCGGTGAATTGCGGCTCGGTGGAACCTGACACAAGGAGCGGTCGCGCGGTCCACTCAACGCGAGTTGCGAGGATGGCCGTCCACGTCACACCGCCGTCAGTGACAGTTCCTCCCGCTGTCGTAGGCCAGGTTGGCTCAGTAGCCCCTGAAGTGGCCGCCGAAGCCTGGGTGGCCTTGAAGACCAAGCCCACCGCCGTGGCGGCAGTCGTCAGCGACCACGTGAAGTTGTCGGCGAACGAAGTGTCGCCACGGTCTCGGTTCACCTCAATGCCAATCTGAACCTGCAAGGTCCCCACTGGCGATGACGCCGCGACAGAGGACGACTTCCAACCTCCGCTGCTGCTGTCGACCGTGTTCCCGTATACCGGCGAGCCAAGCGAAACACCGCCAGGGCCAAGGAACCTTAGGAACACGCGGCCGCCATTGTGACCACTGCTGGCCGCGCCCTGGGCATAGAAGCACGACGCGCGGAGTCCAACGCCTGCGCCGCAAGCAACGGGGTCATGAGCAACCTGAACGACGCCAGCCGTCCCGTTGAAGTTGACGCAGTTCCCACCACCGTAGCCGCCGCCCCCCACGCCGGCACCACTGCCGAAAGTCCAGCCGGACGCACCAGACGAGAAGTCGCCGTTCACGACCTGAGCAGGAGTTACCGGCAGAGCTGTTGCGCGCTGAACGATGGTATTCGGCGCATAGCTTGTCGATGGTTTCCACTTTGGCGCGGTCATGCCTGAGCCTCGTCAACCATTTTGATGTTGTGGTGGAGAAACAGGCCATCAGGCATATCGCCAACCCAGAAGCAGCGATCGCCCACGGTGATGTGCTGGACTGGGATCAAGCCGACATGCACCACGGTGGTGATTATGACCCGGCCAAGCTCACGCATTGGCACAGCGTGGTGCAGAGTGTCCGGCGCGGCTCGATAGCCCCCGTCGACCGGGATGGGCGCAGTGTCCGAGCAAGTCAGGGTCAACCCAGATTCCGTGCCTATGCGTACCCCGGGAGCCTGAGCAAGCTCTGAGTAAGTCACCTCCCCCCAGGCATCTTCCAGGGATCCCGGATCTGCCAGCAGCAAGCGGTCTCCCACGAGCACGTCTCCAGCGCGGATCAGCCCGCGGCGATACTCGACGACCCACGCGTCCACATGCGGACACCGCGGGCCACTACTGTTGCCATAGCGGTCGTCAACATCACTTGGCAAAGTTTCGCCAGTCCCGGAGGACGCGTTCGGATTGGGGTTGGACGTGGTCCCGAGATCCACATCCTCATAGACCACAGAATCAGTAATAGCTGGCCAAGTCGGCTCAATTGTGCCGCTCCTTGGGGCATCACCCACCGTGTTGGTGACCTCGTAGTAGTAGCTGTTGCCTGTCGTGGGCTCGACCTTCTCGCCTGTAACGCGTGAAACATTCGGTTGCCAGGTCGGGTAGGCGCTGGAAACGCGCTGGGCGGTGTAAGTGAACCCATTTGGCGTATTTGGCCGCACCACATCGCCGATGGTGTAGGCCTTGCCAGCTTGCCATGCATCGACACTGCGCAGCCAGTAATGGATCACGTCGCCGTTGTTGTACTCCGCAGCAACATAGAGGTAGCCGAGAAAGGCTGCCGCGAAGTGAACTTCCTTGATCGGCTGGGTGGGATCGTTGCGGTTGACCAGAATCTCAGCGCTGACAGGCGGGTTACTGGCTGGAATGCTGACCTGCTGGTGCGTGAAGACCACCAGCCCGCCATTGTGGGCGACAAGGCCGCGCGTGTTCGCCAAGCCCGAGTTGACAGGCGATGTCCCATCCCGGCTCTCGATCGCGCCTGAAGCAGTCACGTACCCATTCAGCAGCATGTAAAGGGTGTTGGGACTGGCTCCGCCCTTGGTCCGTTGGCGATCGATGCCGCCCTTGGCCGCGTTGAGTCGAACTGGCCTGCCGCTCATGCGAATGGCACCGTAGGCTTGGGCAGAACGTAGACAGGCGCGATGGCGCGGTCTCCAGGCATATAGCGCGCCGTCTGGTGCGACCCGGCCACGATGTTCTGCAGCATCACCTCCAGCTGTTGGTAGTAGGTCTGCGCGTCAGGTTGACGATAGTGGCTCTTGGCGTTGGCCAGGGCCAGCAGAAACACCAGTTCAGAGTCGATGGTGGTCCGGTCCAGATCCTCAGCAAAATCATCAAGGCCGAACATGCCCTTGATGACCAGTTGCCCCTCTGTTTCGTCGGGGCGAGGCCAGATTTCGATGCACTCCCGGATCTCGTAGCGCTCAGGGATTCCGGTCTCATCGGTGGAATACATGCGCGGCTCGATGCCGCGGCACAGTGGGCGGAAGATGCCATCCTTCTGGATGCCGACCCACGTGACCTTGCCTGGATTCATGCGCTTGTCGCAGGTCTGCTCATTGCCCATGAGGTCGTAGAGCCGGACGCCGGCCGTCAGCGGCCAGCTGAAGTAGCGTTCCAGCTGGAAGTAGCCACGGGTGCGCTCGTAGAGCGTGCGCTGCGCAGCCTGCAAAAAATCGTTCAGCAGATCCTTCATGCCTGGCGGCGGCGCTGCGACCTGGGCGCCGTAGCCCAGACGCGACATGAGCCGCCCGCGCAACTCCTTGAGCGTCTGATTGCCGTAGGTCTCGCTCTGGCAATCGCAGTTGATCTGGCTGATGTCCACGCATGCTCCGATGAAGAAGGGGCCGGCCAGTTGCCCAGCCGGCCCCGGGTGTCACTCCTGACCGAGCGACTCAGCTGGCCTTGGCGGCCTTGGCCTTGGCGGGCTTGTCGTTGACGATCTGCGCGGACTGCTGGACGGTCGTCGACGAGCCGGTCACCTTTAAGCCCGTGGCGTCGGCCACGTCCTTCGGGTTGCGATAGATCTGGAACACGATGCGGTCGTTCTTGTCGTCGTACTTGGCGCGCAGACGCCGCAGTTCCGCATCGGCGTCGTTGGGCAACTCGACCTCGCCGTATTCCTGATCGAACACCTGCACGTTTTCCTCCAAATGGATGGCCTTGAGGATCGGCAGCTCATGCTCCAGCGCCTCGAACGGGATGTGATCGACACCGCGCTTGATGTCCAGCAGGAGGACGGGAAAGGTCTTGGTTGAATCGGTCATGTCGGGTCTCGCTCTGTGAGTGGGTCAGGCTGAAGCGGCCCCCGATCAGGAGCCGCCGCTGCCCTGCAGGTAGACGCCGGTGCCAGCCGCCGAGAGCTTCACGAACTTGGGCAGGTTGGTGACCAACATCATCGTGGTGGCCGGCACGGTTGCCAGGGTCGTGTAGGTGCCGGACAGCGTGTCCGCGCCCTGGATCGTGGCGGAGCTGGCCGAGAGATTGATGGCGATAGCGTCGCCACCAGTGAGGAAGGGCGAACGACCCAGCTGCTGGCCGGTCGTGGTGAGCGTCACAAGGTTCATGGGCGTGGTCTCGTATGTGAGGAAGGAGGGCCCGGCGAACCGGAGCCGATCTTTCAGGCGATGGACAGCACGCCAGTGGCGTTGCGCTGGTTGGTGGTCATGCCGTAGGAGCCGGTGTTGCCGAAGTACAGGACATACCGGTCGGGCAGGCGCTGCGGCTTGCGCTTCACGTCCCAGGCGCCCTTCATCGGACGGAACTTGATCACGTCGCTATTGAGGAAGTAGCAGCGCTTGGTCCAGGGATAGGTGATCGCGCCGACCACGGCATCCAGCTGCTCGAAGGTCGGATCCCACTCCACCGGGATGCCGCGGTAGTACAGGCCCTTCGTCGCCACGTCGTAGGTCACACCGCCCTGGGCCACGCCGCCACCGGACAGTTCGCGGGTGGTCTGGGTGCGTGCCTCGTTCTTCAGCGCGGTGTAAAAGGCGTAGCCGCAGACGATCTTGTTGGGCAGCCGGCCGCCGTAGCGCACGCAGTTGTCCCACATCGCATCCATGCCGTTGGACACGTTGCCCACGGTGCCGGTGCTGATCGCCAGGTTGGTGTTGTTGCGCCAGTAGGTCGCAACGCTCGCGTCGATGTTGCCGACGGTGCCGACGGTGGGCGTGGTGCTCACGAGCGCGTCCAGGCCGACCACAGCTTTGGCGGACTGGGCGCCCGACTGCAGGGTTTCCAGAGCCAGACCATCCTGGATGCCCTTCTGGAGCGCAGTGAAAGACACCTCCAGCAGGTTGACCAACTGCTCCTTCTCGGAGGTCGTGGCCGGATCCATACCGTCCTCGCTGATCACGATGTTGTTGGCCTTCAGGCGGTCCTCGTCGAACCAGAAGCCGTCGTGATAGTTGGCGTAGGTGTACTTCGCCTGGCGGACAGGGTCGCGCGAGTTGTAGGTGACCTGGTCTGCGCCGAAATAGTTCTGGTAGTTCGAGTCGTTCGAGACGAACACCGATTCGTTGTAGAAGCCGTTGCCGAAGACGGACACGGCCTTGTTGTCCATGAACCACTTCAGCAGGACATGGTTGATGTTGATGTTGTCAATCGGGGCGTTGCGGCGGAACGTCTCCAGGGTGTAGTTCGCACCCTGAGCGATCTGAGCGGCGGTAAAAGGCATGGTCGTGCTCTCGAATGAGGGGAATGGGGTGACTTCCATCCACGGCATCGAGGCGGGCGAACCCTCTTGCGGCCCTGCCGGGCGCGACTCCGGCGTACTGCTTGCGTGGTGTCGCCTGCGGGCGACATGACCACGCTATGCCCCTGTCAAGGGGCGTCAACGGTAAAAAGGAGAGCCCGGCTCGCCGGGCTCTTTCTGATCAACCTGCCTGGCGCATGCCGAAGTCAAGCGCCTCCATCGGACTGGCGTTGTCCGGCAGCATGGACGGCTGCGGGCCGGAGGGCCGCATCGGGCCCGGCGGCGGCTTCGCGGGCTGAGCCGGCGCGGCTGAGGCGGACGCCGCAGGAGCTGGGAATGAAGGAATTGACGCATACGCAGCCTGCACGGCCTGGGGCCACTGCGAGGGAGGCACGGTCTGACGAATGTTGGCCACCAGCGCATTGAGCATCGGCCGCTTTGCGGCGTAGTTCGGATCGCTTGCGCCCATGGTGGCGTCGAACTGCTGGAGCCACGTGCGGCCCTGCTGTTCGGCGGCCTGTGCGGCCTGCTGCTCCTGCTGGAGACGGAATCCCTGCCCTTGCACGGCCTGCTGGGCGCGAAGCTGGGCGACTTCCAAGGCCCGCTCCCTCGGCATCTCACCTGCGGTGACCAGATCAGCCAAATCTCGGTGCTGGTCCAGCGGATCGTGGCCGGGTGCCTCGCGGCCCAGCAGCTGAGCCAGCGCGGCCAACTCGCCCTGCATGAGCTTCCAGGCCTCCTCGCCAGCCGCGGTATCGCCCTTGCCCAAGCGCCCCAGCAACCCAAGGTAATCCAGCGTCTTGCCGTACTGCTCAGGCGAAGCGCCGGTCTCCATGACCATGTTGACCATGTCCTCGCCGACCTTGGCGCGCTCGACCAGCTTGGGCAGCTCGGCGGCGTCCTTGATGCCCGCCTTGTCCAGCGCCTCACGGAAGGGCGCCATGGTCTTGCGTTCTTCGGAGAGTTCACGGAAACGGTCAGCGGCCTTGTCCTTCAGGCCGAGCGCCTGGACTTCGGCAGCGGTGTCGTCAGCCGCGGGAGGATCGGCCGGGGGTTGGCCCTCGGCGGCGGGCGGCGCCGATGCTGCAGCGGCAGCGGCTTCGTTCGCCTCAACGGTGCCTGGCGGGGGCTCGGCCTGGGCCTGAGCGGGCGCCGGGGCGAGCTCGTCGATCGAGGGCTCAGCCGCGGCCATGCCGGCGTCGAAGGCCTCAAGGGGCGTCTGTTCGGCGGGCGGCGTAGAGTCTGCCGGCGGGGTGTTGTTCTCGGGGTCCATGGGTGCTCCTGGTCAGAGGGGGGCGGGTTGAGGGGGCGCAGGGTTCTGCGCCATGGGTTGCGCGGGGACGGCGGCTTGGGCGCTTGGCACGCCCGGAATTGGGCTCGGCTGCATGCCCATAGCCGGAGGCGCAGACGGGTCGCTGTCGCCCTGCGGAATGAGTTGGTCGATGTCGAAGCGTTCGCCGCTGCGCTCAGCCGTGATCCTGAGCAGCTGCTCCAGCGAATCAGCGATGCTGGCCGGCGAGGCCTGACGCAGCTGTCCGATTTGGGCAATGCCCTGCTGGAGCATTGGTAGGAGGGTGGACCATGCCTGACGCTCCAGCGCGGTGTTCGGCTTGCCAGACGAGCCGGCGCGGATGCTCACGGTGACAAACTGCCCCAGATCGCCCGGCTTTGTGTACGGTGGCCAGAACGCATTCGGACCGACGATGGCCTGCACGTCCTCGACGGTCAGATAGGCCCAGCACACCTCGCAGGTATAGCGCGCCAGGTCCGACAGCATGCTCTCCAGCTGGTCGCGCCTAGCGCCAGTGCGCGCCTGGAATCCCTGCTGCTGGATGTCAGCTTCGGTTGCAGTCTTGCCCTGAGTCACAGCGCCGGCCAAGGCCTCCTGCACGCCCCAGATGCGCTCGATCTCGTTGATGATCCGCTGCCGGTCGTACAGCGCTGGGTCGATCTGAGCGTAGGGGACTGGATAGAACAGGTTGGCCAAAGGCGTTTGGGGATTGGTGACCTCAACAGCCACCATCTCCTGCGTCACACCCTTAGCCAGTTTCGTAACCGTCGGCTCCGCTAGCTGTCCAGCCGCGAACATCATCTTGGGCCGGATGCGCCGCCGGTGCTCCGCTTCAGCCGAGCCGATCCGGTTGTACTCGTCCACCAGCTTCATGGTGCGCGTGACGAGCGATTGCGGGTGACGCTGACCGTCCACCTCGCTGGTGGTGAACACGAAGTAGGGGTAGAACCGGGTCGTGCTGACGGGCGTCCACGGATCCTTGGCCCAGAACCTCAGGCCCTCGATCGCGGTCAGGACCGTGCTGCTTGTGGCGTCCCAAATCTCTATGACCCGGACGAATTTCGGCGTCTTGGCCGTGCTGCCCTTCTCGAAGGCATCGGCCTCAGTGGCTTCCGGGGTGGTCAGCGAGCCAGAGTCGGTCTGTACCATGACCGGCTTGCGTGGCGTGTAGCTCGTGGCCTGGCCGAGAACACGCTCTGCCCTGCCCTCGTTGTCGAACTGCGCCAGCCGGGGGCCGAAAGCTGCCAGCGCCGCATCGAAGTCCAGGTAGAAGTGGTCGCCACACCACGGCGCATCCAGATGGTTGGCGATGGTGAAGCCCAGCGCCACACGGAAGTTCTCCGGCTGCACGTTGTCGACGACGAAACCGCGCGCCACGACCGGGTCAGCTTGGGACCGGATAGCCTGGAGCTGGCGCTCCAACTCGACAACCGTGGCCTCCTGATCGTCACCGAACACGCCCTTGGCGAAATCCCAGGCACGGGTGACCAAGCCGGGCGATCCGTCGATCAGCTGCTGCTGCAGCGCCCTTGCACGTGCCAGGTTCTCCTGAAGGTCGTTGATCTGCTTCTGCGTCTCAGGGCTCGGCGCAGTGCGCTCCTGCCAGCTTGCCTTGATGACGCCAAGCCCGACTGTCAGACCTGAACGCACCAGCGGGCGACCACGGCGCTTGAGCTGGGCGTCCTCCCACATGCGCTCGCCCACGATCTCCAGCGACTCAGCGAACGCCTTGATGTCCCGCTGCCGGCGCATGTACGCCTTGCGCATGTCGGTCAGCTGCTGGCTGATCTGCTGCTGGATGTAGGCCTGTTGGGCCGCCTGGCCGGCGATCATAGCCTGATCAGGAGGTGCGCCCATTGCGACCGCCTGAGCCGCGGCCTGAGCACCAGCCTGGATTGCCTCGGGGCTCCCCTGCAGCTGGTCGTCGAGCGCGTCGCGCAGGGCAATCGCATCTGGCGGGCGCATGGCCCGACCCGGCACGACATCGAAATCAGGATCACGCGCATACAGGTGCGCCTCCAGAATGTCGATGTTCGTGCCGATCAGGTTGGCGTCGACCTCAAACCCCGAGTCGCCTCGCGCGTAGCGGCGGTCCTTGGCGTACTGCTTGCGGGCTTCTTCGTCGAATGTGCCAACTGCCTCGTACCGATCCAGCCACCGCTTTACGTCGGCCTCCTCGCGCGCCTGCATCTTCATGGGATCAGGCTGGGCAGGCGGCAGTGCCGGCGTCTGGTCTACCGGTGCGGTCGGGTCAGTCATTTCAGCAGCCTGGTAGGCTGCCAGATCGCGTCAACGGTAATAGCGCGCGTTCGCCTCGGGGTCTGGGCTGTTGAGGCGGTCTACCTCGTTGAACCACTGGCGGGTGAATGGCTTAGGTGGATCCTTCTTCGGCGGAGCCGCCGGCCGGGCGTCAGTCATGTCGTCCAGACCGCGCGCCAGCAAGCTGCACACGTCCACCATGTCGTCTCGCCGCCCATCCTGGCCGTTGAAGGCACAGAGCTGGTTGACGAGGCGATCCCCCCAATCGGTGTTGGGAACCCACACGGTGCCGGCTGCGGCTCGGGCAGCGAAGCCAAGTGCCCGGCTGGCCTTATTGCCCGCGCTCGCCAATGGCATGCGGGCCACGTAGGTGTCAGCCTCGCGCATCGCCTTGTTAATCGAGGCGTCCACCGCTCGGAGGATGACGCCCTTTTCCTCGAAGGCGGCCAGGGGCTTGTTGCGCCGGATCATCGCCAGCCACGCCTTGATCCAAGTGTCCGGATCCTCTTGGCCGCTCCACCAGTCCACGAACCAAAGGTCGCCGTTGTGGTCCAGCCCTGCGCATCCATGCTCTGTGTAGTCCGGATCGCTGTCGGGATTGTTTGGGTCGGGCCCGCCGGCATAGTCGCTGGCGATGTACTTGTTCAGCGTCTCGGGTTGGCTAGCCAGATCAAACCTCTTCAGCCACGGGCGTTTGAACAGGAGGCCCGCCACGCTGCGGCACCTACCCTCCCAGACGTGCTGGTAGAGGTCGTCATTGATTGCCTGGAGCGTGCGCCGCTCCTCGTCCATCTCTGACCCGAACCACGGGTTGTCACGCCAGTTGATCTCGCACACCCAGGCGTTCTGGTCCTGCTGCTTGATGAAGCGATCGTAGACGTAATCGTCTTCCTGGTCCGGGTTGAAGGTGATCCAGACCTCTGACCCCGCCTTGCGGATTGTGGGAATCAGGATGTTCCACGACCTAGCCGTGACGCTATGCGCCTCCTCGACCCAGACGATGTCCGCACCCTCCCAAGACTTGATGCTGTCTGCGGTGTGGTCCTTCAGGCCAGAGAAGCTGAACGTGGATCCTGTCGTGAGGCAGCGGATCTCCGTTTTCAGCACTTCGAAGTAGGACTCCAGCCCCAGCCGGCCGATGTAGTCCTTCAGCACCTGCATGGACGACTCTTTCAGGGATTTCTGCACCTCGCGCACGCAGAGGATGCGCAACTGGCGCTGCATCGACATCATCAGCAGCACCTGAGCGACTGTGTGGGACTTGGCCCCACCCCGCCCCCCGTGCATGACCTTGAAGCGCTTGGGCTGGAGGATCGGCAGGAGCTTGACGGGCAGCTGCAGGTTGACCTGCGGCCGGAGCGAGGGGGCCACTACTCTCCCCTCGGGGCCACCGGGTTGACGATCCACTGCGGTGCCGGCAACGGGTTGTCCGGGTCGCTGGAGTGTTGGACCTTGTCGCCGTACTCCCTCGGCGCGATCTTCGAGGCCCGCCACCGGTAGTGATGGGACAACTCCTTGGCCTTTTTCAGGGCGAACTCGTCCTCGGCGGACTCGATTCCAGCCTCGGCCTTCTCATCCCAGTATCGGGCCATTGCCGATCTCGCCTCGCGCACGCGCGCGGAACGCTCAGGATCGGCCTCAACCCACGTCAGAAGCGACCCAATCGAAACGCCACGCTCTTGGGCGATGGCTGTCATAGACGTACCGCGACCGATGTCCTCGCAGACGGCCTCAAGCCCATATTGATCCAATATCTGCCGGGCGGCTGCCATTAGCTTCGGCTCCGCTTGGGAAAGAAGCGCCCGATCCCACGGCAAGAAATGTCACCCGGCCGGCTGCAACCGGCCAAGCCGCCACGACGTGGCAAACCGCTCTCGGGCTGCGCAGGTTCGTCGACACTCATGCGCTTGTCGCCCCTGTACTGGCGCCCAGGGTTGGCGCGAATCTGGTGATGGATGAACCACGCCTCGCAGTTGGCGTGCATCGTGTAATCCCACCAACGCGGAAGCCGGTGAAACCTCATGCGGGGCTTTATCCCGGCACTAGTGCATCCAATGTCACGCCAGAGCCAAGTCATCGGGCTGCCTCAGCCAGAACGCGGCCGCCCAGCGCCGTCAGTGCCACCCGGCCATTCCGCTCGAATGCCAGGCCGTGGGCCACCAACCCCTCCAGCACCATGGGCGTGAGGTCGCGCTGCGCCTCGGCCCGGCTCAACGAGAACTCCAGGGCCAGGTGCTTGGCGGCTTCGTGCAGGCGGCTATCCATTGCCTCACGCTGCCTGTTCGGCCGGAGGCGTCAACGGCAATAGCACCCGCCCCCGAAGGGAGGCCGCGATGGCATGGGCGATCTGGTAGAGCGCCGGGTACTGGGCCAGCTGATCGGCGGGAACGCGTGCCTGCTCAGCCAGGGCCTGCAAAATCGTGTCGGCCGTGATGTCACGTCGAGCAGCTGCTGTGGCGAAAGGCAGCTCCAGGTGGGCTGCGATCGCTTCGGCGATTGCCTCAGGCCTCGGATAGATGCCCTTGTCCTCGTCCCGACGGTAGTGTCCTACAAGGCGCTGCCCCCACACCCCGCGCGCCAGGTCACGCTCGATGGAGGGCATGGAGGTGTGGGTCTCTGGGATCACCCAGGCCTCCAGCGTGTCGACGGCGACGAACAGCCACGCTCCGCACCTACGGTCGTTGTACAGCCGCTTGAGCCTGCCCTGCACCGCCTCAGCGGCTCCGAGCAGGTCATCCGGGTCCACCGTCAGCAGCGGCCGCGGTGAGTAGTACTGACGGAACGGCGTTGCGTTGTTCTCGATCTCACCCACGGCTCACCCCCTCTCGTTTCCTGAGTTTGATTTCCCGCCGCATGAGCGCGGCCTCGCGTTGCAATTGCGATGCACTGGCCATCAGAAGTGCTCCACTGCCCAGCCACCCCCGTCCCGCTTCGCTGTCGCCTTTACGGCCAGGAAGTCGAACGGGTACATTTCTGCGGCTATCTTGATCTTTGCCCGCGCGTCGTCTTGCCAGAACCCCTTGACCTCGTGCATCTGCATGCGGCCGTCTGCCAGCATCACAGCGAAGTCGGGGGTATAGAACGTGTTGTCGGCCAGTCTCAGCTTGACGCCCTCGAAGCGATACCAGGCCACCTCGCCGGCCGCCTTGCGCAGTTCCAGGCTCGCGGCGTAGGCCGCCTCAGTCTTGTTCATCGCGCCAGCCTTGAGCCGGCCGAGCGCCATCGCACTGTGCCGGCCCCTCACTTCGTCCTCCTTTCCTCGTACACGCCGCCGTCCACGGACAGATAGCCCTCGGCCACAGCCCGGTCCAGCTCGCGCGCAGGCGTCCCAACGTCAGCACTGCGCCCAAACAGCCGGCGACGCATGCGCACGTAGTCGCCGGTCGTGAACTTGCCGGGCGGCAGCTCCTCCAGCACGGCAAACATGGTGTTGAGGTTGGTCATGATCCGGACCTACTCAGCGAGACCATCATCCATCCGCCCAACATGCAGGCCCAGGCGGGTCCATGAATTAGCCACACGGCTGCATAGCCAAGCAGGTAAGCAGCAAGGATGGAGATCAGGGAAATAATTGCTTTCCTCATGACAACTCCCTTGCCGCCTTCGCATCTACCGTCAGCACGCCCATGGACGCAGCGCGGTCCAGCGTGCGGAAGACGTGCAGCCACTGGGCGCCGTACTCGTCCTCCCAATCCGGCCAACCAGCGTGCAAGCAGGCGTGACACGCAGGGCACAGCGGCATCGCCGCCAGGTCGCTGTGCTTGCTGCTGCCATGGCGGTCCGCGATGCTGTGGTGCGCGTGATTTCGACCGACGATGCCGCAGCCGCAGCACGGAAGCGAGCGCACCCACTCTAGGTAGGGCTCGCTGCGGAGTTTCGGGAGATTCAAAAGATCTCTGATCATGCAGCCTCTCGCTCTTTCGGGTAGAGCAACTCCACCCCTTGCTTGCGGAAGTGGTCCTGGATGTCGGTCATGCACCGGTCGAGCTGGATCGTGGTCATCACGGACGTGACCGGCAGGATGTCCATCGCCACGAGCTTGTCCTCGTAGACCAGCGGCTTGATCACGCGGTCGTAGGCGGCCCGGAAGTCCTCATCCTCGGCACGCAGAATCGGCACACCGAAGTGCAGCTTGCAGAAGCGCTTCACGCCTCGCGGATCATCCTGTCGCAGCTCCCGCGCCACTTGACCGAACCAGCCATGCAGCACTGCGTTCTGCTCGACGCTCCTGCCCTTCCCTTCCTTGACGTTGACTTCCAGATACCGGCGCGAGTGCCACAGCTCGCGCACGCCGCCGATGAAGGACTGGAGGCTGACTTCGCTGTTGAGGATGTGCTTGGTCATGGGGATGCCCTCTCAGCACGTTGCATGGCGCTCTCTGCTGTGGGGCAGATCGCGATTAGTCGGTTGGTACGGAACAGCCGGTAGCACGTCCCAGTGAGGAACCAGCCCTTGCGGATGGACCAAGGCGGGCATTCGATCGTGTCGGCGGTGGGACGGGTCCAGGTCATGGCACGGAAACTCCCAGCTCCCTTAGCGCCTTCCTGTACTTCTTTCGCAGGCGATCAGCGGTCTGCTTGTCGAGCAGCGCCAAACGCGCCTCATCGCTGTTGTCGGCGATGTCGGCAAGCTTCACTCGCATGGCGATTTCATCTTCTCGGATGTCGGCGTAGTAGTTGCTTTCGGGGTAGCCTTCGAATTTGGTCAAGGCAAGAACCGCGTTGACCACAGTGACCGGGAAGTTGTCCTCGACGTGGTGGCCAATCCGGCTCTGCTCATCGCATGCCGCGTCCTCAATTACGTCATGCAGCCACGCGGCGGCCTCAGCCACCTCGCAGTCAGGGCAAGGCGATCTCCAAGGCGAGCAGCATGATGGGTCTCCACAGCCCACACTGCCCCAATCCACGACCTCTCCACGGCCGTTGCAGTCTTCGTTGGCGCACATGCGGTCCTCGCGGACACGCGCCGCAACCCGAGCCACATGCTCGATGTATGGCTTGCCAGCCTTGTCCACCTGACCGGCGTGAGCGCGATGCGCCAGCTCCTTTGCTCTCTCGACGATGCTCACGCCGCCTCCATGTAGTTGTCGCGGTGGAGGTTCACTCATCACCTCCCGCCGCCAGGCTCTTGCCCGATCGGAAGAATCCCCTGCCGGTCGACCTATTCGGCGATGACTGGACTGGAGGCTGAGGCGCTGGGCCCTCCCAGTCGCGAAGCGCCATGTGCGCATAGTCATTCCGCAGCAATATGGTCTTGCCAGCCTCGATGTCACGACCCTTCGCCACGATCAGCTCAACCGCGCCGCGCATGTAGCTCTCCTTGTCGTAGTAGTCCTCTCGGTGGAGGAATACGATCAGGTCGGCCTTTTGCTCCAGCTCGCCGGACTCACGCAGGTCCGTCATCGTCGGGCGTTTGTCTGCTCTATTTGCCATCTGGCGGTTGAGCTGCGCCAGGGCAACGACCGGGCAGTTGAACTCCTTCGCCAGCGTCTTCAGCCCTTGGGCAATCTTTCCGTACTCGAAGCGCGCCAGCTTGGCGTCCACTTTGAAGTCATGGATGTGGTCCACCACCAGCAGGTCGATCGGTTCCTGCAGGTGCTGGTTTCGCGCGCGGGCCATTACCTGGTTGATCGTCAGATCGGCCGTGTCGTCCACGTACAGATTTGAGGCCTTTAGCTGGCGGATGCCCTCGGTTACTTGAGGCCAGTAGTCATCGCCCTCCTTGCTGGGGGCCAAAAGCCAGTCGTGGGGCACCTTCATCAGCGAGGCGATGTTGCGGCGGTGAATCTGCCTCTTGCTCATCTCCAGCGAAAACAGGGCTACGCGCTTCTCACGCAGCGAGGCGAACAGCGACAGATTCAAGCCCAAGATCGACTTACCCATGCTGGGACGCGCCGCAAACAACGCCAGCTCGCCGGGCTGTAGCCCGTGGGTGTGCTTGTTGAAGTCGCCCCACGGCGTCGGCATTCCCGTCAGGCGCCCCTCGGAGTCATAGCGAGCCTGTAGGTCCTGGTAATAGTCCTTGAGCGAGTCAGCCGCCAGTGACAGGCCGCCGCGCTGCTTGGGCATCAAGCCCTGAACTAGCGTCTGAGCGCTCGCCAGTGCGTCGCCGCTGTCGCAGCGGCCATCGAAGCCCGCGTTTACGATCTCGGTCCCCACGTCGATCAAGCGCCGCTGCAGAGCCTTGTCCCGAACGATCTCGGCCCACGCCCGGATGTTGGCGGCCGATGCGGTGGAGGTCGCTAGCTCGATCAGGTAGTCGCCGCCAGCGATCAGGTCGGATTCGCCGCGTGCCTCAAACCAGTCCCCCAGCGTCACCGCGTCGTACGGCTTACGCTTCTCGGAAAGCTCCAGAATGCCCGCGTAGATCCGCTGATGGTCGCGGCGGTAGAAGTCTCCCTGTGCGAGCACATCCTGCACGCCCCATAGCGCAGCTGGCGACAGCATCAAGCCGCCCAGCACCGCCTGCTCGGCCTCCGTGCTATGGGGCGGCACGCGCAGCTGGCTGACATCGGGTCCGCCATACAACTCGGCCATGCGTTCGATTTCCTGGCGGACAGCGCTCATGCAGCCACCTGCCGGTCGTAGAGCTTCAACATGGTCTTCTCGCTGGTCAGCGTCTCGAAATCAGGGACGAAGTTCTCGTGCCCAGCGCCGCCCCGGATTCGACCTGCGTAGAAGTCGTCCTCAGCGGCCAGGTCGAAGTAGGCAGCCCAGAACTCGGGAGTCACCAGGGGCGTACCCGTGGACTCCCGGCAAATCTCCCTGGCAACCCGCAGGCAGCGCCTGACCTGCTGCTGGCGCTTCTCCCGGCCCACGCTTGCCGAGACGTTCGGCAGATTGCCGCCGTTGCGCTTGGTCAGCGGCGAGGCGTTGTAGGCCTCGACTGCCTCCCTGGTGACCTGAGCCAATCGCTGGGCAAGTTCGTCGGCGTCAGTCGGCGTAGCCGATGACGAATGCTTTTGATCTTTAGTGTTGGTGTTAGTGTTGGTGGGGACGTGAGTATCGGAATTGCCGGAATCTGTCGGATGAGTGTCGGAAATGTCGGATTCCGACTGGGGCGACTTTGCCGCCTTGGACCGATTTGCCCGATCCCACTCGCGCTTGTAGTCAGCACGCTCCGCCTTGTCCCTGATCGCCGCGTACTTGGCATGGTTGAGGAGGCGCCAACCGCCGTCGATCGGCGCCAATCGCCGCCCCTCGTTGTCGGGGGTGCGACTATAGGGGTCGGGCGACATCAGGCACTGCAAGGCCTGCTCGACCTCCTGAAGGCTGATGTTGGCCAGGCGGGCGAGACCCGGAATGGACCCGTAGACGTTCCCGCCCTTGTCTGCCTGGGACAGTAGCGTTACCCATAGCCAACGAGTCGCCAGCGGCTCGCTGACGATGGTGCTGGCCGCTATCGACCTAAACAGCTTTGTGTAGGTGTCGCTCAAGCGGCCTCCAGTAAGTCACGCTGCGGCGTCGGCGCTCTACGCGCCTCAGCACGGGCCATCTCGTCCGCTCGCAGGCGGTCGTACTCGCGCAGCTCGTAAGCGGTCATGGGAGCGGCGTAGAGGGCCTCCAGCGCCTTGCGGCAGAAGTCTGATTGCTTGGCCATGTGCTTGCTCGTCGTGGTCACTGGACCAGCGTGCGCGGGGGCCGTGCGCGAAATCTCGCCATTCGCACTCACGCAGCCCTCCCCGGCCCATTCGGGCGCGTCGGTTGGGGGCTGGGAAGGCGCTTGGCGCGCGGGAACTGGATCACGTTGGCGCTCGGGAACTGGAGGCGCTTCGCGGCCTCGAACGCCTCGTCGCGCATGATCTTCAGCACCTGCTCGTACTCGGAGTGGTTCATGCGGCAGCCCTCATGCGCAGTTCGGCGTTCTCCGCTTCGAGACGGGCGAGCTTTTCCTCGGCCGACTCGGTGCGCGGAACCATGTCCATCCCGCAGGAGTGAGCCACCCACTGCTGCCAGCCCCAGTTGCGCACCGCACGGGCGAAGCACAGCGCCATGTCGGCGGGCATGTGCGCGTTGCCCGAGATGATCCGGGACAGCTGCGCAGGCTCCATGCCGATGTCATTGGCGACCTGGCGCTGGGACTTCTTGGCGACCCGGATAGCCAGCAGCACCGCATCACCCGACGTGCGGCAGAGGCCGACGAGGTGCATCGGGACTCGCTCGATAGAGGGCACGGGGCCTATCAGTGGCAACGAGTGTTGTGTGGTCATGACTCGTGTTGACGGTTGGATTTCGGACCAAATGAGAGCCCGCCCCGAAGGACAGGCCCGATGGAAGCTCTACGTGTTGAACAGCCCGCGAACGTCACCACGCTGGTGTGGCTGTGCGGGCAGGTGTTCGCCATCCGCTGGATTGATGGCGTGTGCTGCTACCGAAGGGTTGGGCGCTGAGTGGCCCGCATAGGCGCCGGTCTGGCCGTAGGATTGGTGGCGCGACCCAACCTCACCCACGGAGACCGGCATGGACTTGCATGCGCTGCTGGAAGTGCAGCTGAAGACGGACCAGACGCTGGCAGCGATGCTGGCGCGGCAGGAAACATTGGAACTGGCCGTGGCAACACTCATTCAGTCTCACCCTCAGCCACAGCACGCCCTGGCAATTTGGCAGCACGCACAGTTGGAGCTAGCGGACCGGGCCTTTGCGGTCGAATCACTGCCGACGTTTCGGGATCAGATGGCGGCGTGCCTCGCCCGTTGGACCGACGCATTTGCTTCAGCCACACCGGAGGCATAAGCGCCAACTGCAGGAGCGCGTCGCTACTCATCTCAGGCCGCCTCCCCCTTCGGGGCCGGGGCGGGGCCGAAGATGTCGGGGCGGAGTTCGTGGCGGGAGACGCCCGTCAGGCGCTCGACATCCAGCACTCTTGCAGCGGGGACCTTGCCCCGCTCCTTCCATTCGCTGATCGATGGAGTCTTGATCCCCAAGGCGGCCGCGAGGGCCGACTGGGTGCCTACCGCGTCGATAGCGGCCTTGATCGGGTCTGCGGGATTGTCCATGGCCGCGACTATAGGCATTGCCTAGGCGGGGTGTCAAGGCATTGCCTACACCACCGGTCTGCGTGGTGCTATTAGGCAATGCTTACAGGTCAGGCGCTCGGCGCAGCAATCGAATCAGCTCGCGTCCGGAAGGGCGTGAACAGGTCAGAACTTGCCCGTCATTTCGGGGTCAAGCCAGAGTCAACCTATGACTGGACGAAGCATGGCCGTGTTTCGAAGGCCCGTCTGTTCAAGTTGTTCCAGTATTTCAGCGATGTAGTCGGGCCCGAGCACTGGGGGCTATCGGCCGCCGACATGGGCAGCCAGCCAGCGTCGCAACCCACGCGACTGGATGCAGAGATCATCCTTGCCGCGATCAGGCTGGCGAAGGAGTCTGTCCGACTCGGAGCCAATGAGGTGCTGGATATCGAGCGATCCCCCGAGGAGTTCGCCACCGCACTACGCAACGCTATTGCACTGCGAGAGAGACTGGAGGCGGAACATGGGGTTCAATCTGGATCAGGAGATCGACAAGCTAGCGGAGCTGGTGGCCCAGCGGTCGAAAAGGAAGGCGGGGAAGCCGAGAGACCTGCGGCTGGTAGGCGCAGAAAAACCGCCTGAACCCGATAAGGTGGCGCAGGCAGCACTGCCCAATTGGGCTGAGCTACAGGCGGTAGACGTGTCCCCGCGCGCGAAGGCCATGCACGAGATTATGGTGATCGCCAATAATTACGGATGGCAGATCGCGGTGACGCATTTCCTGATGACTAGGGGCGTTCCGTATCTATCGGACCTGACGGACCCTCAGTTGGACGATCTGTTGGATCGGATGCACGGATACGTTGATGCATGCGAGGTCGATGCTTTTGTAGAAGATGGCTTACAGATTTGCGGGCGCAAGTCCGGATGATTGCGCCAAACTTAGGCGAGTTGTTTTCGATCCCAGAACGGCAAGGAGTAGCTAATGAAAATTGCGCCATGCGTCACCCTGATTTCCTGCATCGCTTTTGCGGGCAGTTCATTCGCCCAGACCTATGTCCAGCCCTATTTCCGTGCGGACGGGACCTACGTCGAAGGCCACTACCGCAGCGAGGCGAATAACAATCCATACGACAACTACTCAACTCAGGGGAACTACAACCCGTATACAGGCCAAGAAGGAACGGTTGATCCATACAGTCAGCCGTACCAAGCCCCTATCTATTCGCCGCCTCAGCCCTATTCTCAGCCACGTATTCAGCGGCCTCCACAAGGGCGCGTTAACAGACGTAGCGCTTACGGCAATTGAAGCTTGGATTCAGGAGGAAGGATGAAGCTATCAATGGGGATCGCATTGGCAATGCTCATCTCTGGATGCCAAAAGCACATGAGCTATGACGAACTTGACGCCACACGAGTGAACGCGATAAACGCGCTCGCCGAGGCGCAGGAAGCCAAGGATCGAGCCGAACAGTTGGAGTCTGACCTGGCAGATGCTCAGCAAAAGCTTGCGGATACGGAAGCCAGGCTTGACGCCATCTGCAACAACGCGCCAAACCTCTGCTATTAGCCACCAAAAACCCCGCCGGAGCGGGGTTTGTCTAGCTGCGCTTTTTCCCTTGGATGAACAAGTAGATGATCGCGGCCAACCCTCCACTACCGAAGAGTGCGCCAGGCCAAGCGGCGCCGTTAAGTCCCAAAGCAACGCCTCCAGCCATCGCAAAAACTGCCAGAGACCACGCCATCCACTGGCCCCGACGCGCCTCCGCGTAATCCGCGTCCTGAGCAGAACTCGCGCGCTCGTTCTGAGCAGTTAGAGCCTTTTCTGACAAATCGATCAGTCTCATGCCTGACCCAGGGACAGCCGCCTCGTAGTCAGCGAACTGCTTTGCAGGCGGAACAGGCCCTTGATAGACCTGCATACTCATCAAGATTTGCTGAACACCCGGCCTGTTGAGGACAGCCGGGTCCTTTATGATTTCCGCCTCGATGACCTTTTCCCGGTCATCCTTGTTTTCTGGAAGTTTAGCCGGCGGCAAGCCTTGCTTCTGGCCGCTCTGACTTCCGTTCCCTGGCTTGTTCTTGCTCATAGCTCTCCAAGGCTATGTTGAGGCTCTTGCCTACCTGCTCCCACGCCGACGCCAAGGCTATATCAGCCCTTGTGTCGTATAGGAACTGGGCTCGCGCTTGTTGACGGCTGGCGCCGGGGAAGAGATCGAATGCAGAACCAAAGCCCCGCCAGAACGACTTGCTGTGCTTTAGGTGATGCATGTTGAGAACTCCTTAGGGGGGATCATTCCGACCGTTGCGTGGGGATCAAGTTCCCCTGAACCACCGGTCTGCCAAGCTGCTGACCATCGATCGGGTCGCTATTGACGGCTTTGATGATAGCGCGTGGAACATCTTAGTTACCGAAGTTCGGTAACGCTTTTTGATGTCCATACAGTTCCATACGCGTTCATAAGCGTTCATCCGGGTTGCCGGAGGTCATTCATGTGCCGTGGAACACTACATGTAGGCGTTGCTGCCAGAAAGCAACGCTAGCTGTAGTCCTTGACGGCCGCCCTGGCCGCTACTGAAGTCGCCATGTGGGCCATGCGCCTATCGCCCGGCCGGGGTCGATTGGGAGAATCTATCGAAATTCCTAGGTATTGCCTATTGCACGTTACCTAGGCATTGCCTATAGTGACTCCCGTCAGCCCACCCCGGGCAGAGGACGGGAACATGGACAAGCGCAGCAGGAAGGCTCCAGTTAAGGCTGAGCCTCAGGAAGTCTTCATCGGCTACAAGGGCTTCGACAAGGATCTGGCATGCCACCCCGATGGCGGCGAGCGCGTCCAGTACAAGGTCGGCGAGACGCTGGAACTGGAGGGTGACATCAAGGCGTGCAAGCGCGGCTTCCATGCCTGCGAGTACCCGCTCGATGTCTTCAACTACTACCCGCCGGCCGGCTCGCGCTTTGCGCTGGTTGAGCAGTCGGGCCAAATCAGCAGGCACGAGCAGGACAGCAAGGTCGCCAGCAGCAAGATCAAGGTAAGTGCCGAAATAGGCCTGCCCGGCATCATCAAGGCGGCTATCGAGTACACGTTCTCGCGCGCCAAACCCGAGGGCGAGACCGCCACCGGCGACCGGGGCGCTGCCTCCGCCACCGGCGACCGGGGCGCTGCCTCCGCCACCGGCTACCGGGGCGCTGCCTCCGCCACCGGCGACCAGGGCGCTGCCTCCGCCACCGGCGACCGGGGCGCTGCCTCCGCCACCGGCGACCGGGGCGCTGCCTCCGCCACCGGCGACCGGGGCGCTGCCTCCGCCACCGGCGACCAGGGCGCTGCCTCCGCCACCGGCGACCGGGGCGCTGCCTCCGCCACCGGCGACCGGGGCGCTGCCTCCGCCACCGGCGACCAGGGCGCTGCCTCCGCCACCGGCTACCGGGGCGCTGCCTCCGCCACCGGCTACCGGGGCGCTGCCTCCGCCACCGGCGACCGGGGCGCTGCCTCCGCCACCGGCGACCGGGGCGCTGCCTCCGCCACCGGCTACCGGGGCGCTGCCTCCGCCACCGGCTACCGGGGCGCTGCCATGGCATGCGGCTATGAAGGCAAGGCCATGGGTAGCGACGGCAACGCGCTGTTCCTCGCTGAGCGAGACGACGACTACAAGGTCATCGCTGTGTGGGCTGGCATCGCTGGCCGAGACGGAATCAAGGCCGACACGTGGTACACGCTGCGCGGCGGCAAGCCGGTGGAGGCCTAAGCCATGGCTATCCGATCCGATATCCGCACATCCCGCGCCGAGTGGGCTGCGATGACCGTGGTGTTCTGCGCCGGGGCTGTTGTGGGCGTTGTTGGCCTGCTCGCATTCCTGACGTGGGGGGTGTGAGATGGCCCTCAAAGCAATCGAGCACGAGATTGATGCACACCTGGAGCGCGTCGAGTCTGCCGAGGACTGGCAGGAGCGTATTGACGGCCGTGCCGCCGAGTTCCGCAAGGACACGAAGAAGATCCGGGAAGCCGAGAGCTGGGTCTCCGGCACGCTAAGCGGCGACTACTACACCCAAGTTTCGCTCGCGCTGTACGCGCTGCATCGCCTTGGCCTCACTCCTGGCGTCACCCGGGCGCTGGAGGGATTGGCGAAGGTCCAGGCCCGCGCGATCGACGGCGAGCTTTCGAAGATGGCCGAAGCCTCCCTCCGCGAGGAAGAGGAGCGCATTGCAACCGATGCCGCCGAAGCGCGGATGGAGCGTGCTGCATGAGCAGCCAGCTTGAGCATGAGGCGATGGCCTTTCTGGCTTCGCTGGTCAAGGCGCTGGATGGAGCCTTCATCAGCTCGTGGCAGTCCACTGCTGAGTGGCAGACGCAGCTGGATGAAGCGCGCGACTTTCTGGCGCGATCAGCCGAGTACGCGGCGCTCAACGGGGAGACGGCATGAGCGCGCATACGCCTGGGCCGTGGGGTCTCGCTGAAATCGTTGAGAACAAATTTTCTAGGACAGATATGCGCCGGGTTAGGTCTGCTAAAGAAGGCTTGGAGCATGGGGCTGTATGCGAAGTCTACGGAGTGCGCGATGGCTCAGTGGCTGCAGCCAACGCCCGCCTGATCGCCGCCGCGCCGGAGCTACTTGCGGTTCTGCAGGAAATCGTCGGCTACAGCGGAGGCGCACAGACTGCGCTCGACGACGAGTACGTGATGGAGCGCGCAGCGGCTGCCCTGGCCAAAGCCACCGGAGCCCAGCCATGACCGCGCCTGTCGCTGTGGATGTGCAGTGGCCTGTTCGGGTTCACCCGGTCGGGCACGGTAAGTGGGCATTCGTCGCAGGTCCGCGTAGTGCGAGTGGGTTCCCTTCCAAGAAGGCCGCCCAAGAAGCGGGAGAGGCGGCACGTGCGAAAGCCTTGGCCCATCGAGGAGCCGCCCCATGACCGACGACATCGAATCGTACCTGTACGAACAGGAGTGCGAAGTGTGGATCGCCCTTCTGTTAGGCGCGGTGCTGGGCTTCATCGCGGGGGTGATCTGTGTCTGATCGATCTCTCCGCCGCGCAACCCGCATCTGCTGGGTCGTGTTGATCGCATTTGGCGGCTACGCGGTGCCGATGCGGCTCCACGAAATCTACACCTGCGGCTGGGAGTGCCCGGCCCAACTGATCGCAAAGGAACCGAGATGAAGACTTCCAACGAGTACAACGCCCTCCTCATGGCCTGCAAAAGGATTGCAGACGGCCCGCAAACCTACAGCGAAGCCAAGACTGCTGACGATTGGGCGGAATTTTATCTGGAGCAGGCCAAGGGCGAAACCAACCTCAATGAAAAGGAACCGCAATGACCTTCCGAATCCACTTTGAGCTTTCAGATGGATCGACTGACTCCGTTGTTGTTTCGGGCGATTCGATCGAGGAGATACAGCGGCAAGCGGCGCATGAGCTTTCTGAGCGAAACGGACTCAACCCATGGTCAGAGCAGGTCTCATGACCCCCGACCCCGACGCCTACCTATTCGACGAGCCCGACTTCCAGCGCGTGTTCGGCGACATCCCGATGCCGGAGCCGCTGGAGTCCGAAGGAGAACGCGATGAGTGAGTGGTTCCCTATTAGCTCTGCGCCATTCAACGAATCCATTTTGGTATTCGCAGGCGGCCAGCAGTACGTGGCGTGGTTCCAAGACGATGCCACGGACCCATGGCACGAGGACGGCGACCCAGAATCAGACAAGAACGGCTCGTGGTGCGTCACAGACAACAAGCTTGGTCCGTTCGCATTGCGCGGCAGTAGGCCGACTCACTGGAGGCCCCTCCCTGATCCACCGGCAAGCGAGTAACGACTACGGAGAGGAATGCGCAGGCTGATGCGCGATAAGGGAGCGGCATCCATACCGGGATAGCAATCACCCGGCGGGGCGTGGCGGACATAGCCCAGGCTCTGAACAAGCTCTCGGAGATCCGAAAGCCGGAGATCAGCACCGGCCCTCTCCACCCAAATCGGAGGCTACAGCGGCACTGCCGCCTCACACCTCGCCGGACAGCGTAACCGGCACCAATTCCCACGCCAGCCGGCGGCGCCTCAGGGCCGGCACCTATACCCACACGCCAATTGGAGTTCTAACAATGGCCCTTCGCATCACTGCCGCAACCGATCCGATCACCGTTGACCGCCTGAACGTGTGCATCTATGCCGCGCCTGGTCTCGGCAAGACTTCCCTCGCCTTCACTGCCGAAGCCCCGCTGCTGCTGGACTTCGATCAGGGCGCCCACCGCGCGGCCAATCGAAAGGACACGGTGCGGGTGTCCTCTTGGACTGACGTGGCCAGCATCACCGACGACGACCTGGCGGCCTATAAGACCGTCATCGTGGACACTGCCGGCCGGGCGCTGGACATCCTGACGGCCGACATCATCCGGCGAGACGCCAAGAAGGGGCGCGGCGGTGCGCTGACGCTCCAGGGCTACGGCAGCCTCAAGGCAGAGTTCGTTGCCTGGCTCAAGCACCTCAACACGCTGGGCAAGGATGTCGTGCTGATTGCCCACATGGACGAGCAGCGCAACGGTGACGAAATCATCGAGCGTCTGGACGTTCAGGGCGGCAGTAAGGGCGAGATCTACAAGGCGGCTGACGCAATGGGCCGGCTGGTCATCCGTGATGGCAAGCGCTGGCTGAACTTCAGCCCGACCGATGCGGCGTTCGGAAAGAACCCGGGGCAGCTTGACCCGCTCATGGTGCCGCCGAAGGACTCGCCGGAGTTCGACACGTTCCTGGCCACGGTCATCGCCGAGATCAAGGCGAAGCTCAACGCGCTCACAGAGGACCAGCGCAAGGCGCAGGGAGTGTTGGACAAGTGGCGCGCGTCACTGAACGACGTGGAGGATCTGGAAGGCATCAATGGGCTCGTGGCCGAGGCGAAGGAGGCTCCCAAGGCCGTCAAGGCGCTGATCCATGACCGAGCCACCAAGTTGGGCTTTGTTGCCGACCGCAAGGCCGGCAACTACACCGCCGCACAAGCCGCCTGACATGCTGGCTCGGGTCTCCAACATCGAGAGCTTCCGGCGCTGGCGGGAAGACGAGGAACAGACCGTTGAGCAGTTGGTGCAATGGCTGACGACGGACAACCCGTCCGAAGCCATGCTGGCCGGCACGGCGTTCCACAAGGCGCTGGAGGATGCGGCTCCGGGCGAATACACCGAGATGGAGGCCCTGGGTCACAAATTCATTTTGCCCGACTGCGATCTGGCATTGCCGACGATTCGCGAGCTGCGGTCATACGGCATGTATGGCCCTCTGCGCGTCACCGGACAGGTTGACGGTCTGCAGGGCCGGCGGGTAATCGACCACAAGACCACCAGCCGGTTCGACGCGGAGCGTTATCTGGACGGATACCAGTGGCGCTACTACTTGGATCTGTTCGAGGCCGACGTATTCCGCTGGAACGTATTCGTGGTCAAGCGCGTGGACCACCAGGTCTACGAGGTCTCGCCGCCGCAGACCTTGGAGGCATACCGCTACCCAGGCATGCGCCAGGACTGCGAACGCCTCGCTGCGGACTACTACGAGTTCGCCAACCAGCATCTGCGACAGGCCGCCTGACATGCGCCACGACCAGCAGACCGACCTGTTCCGGGATGACCCCAAGCGCATGGCCGAAGTCTGGCGCCAAGCCGCTGAGACATCCCGCAAGCAGTTCCCGGAAGACGACGCGCGATACGCGCACTACATGACAGAAGCCGAACGCCTGGAGGCGATTGCACGATGAGCCGAGGTATCAACAAGGTCATCCTGGTGGGCAACCTGGGCAATGACCCGGACACTAAGTACACGCAAAGCGGCATGGCCGTCACCCGGATCAGCCTGGCGACCACCAGCGTCCGCAAGGACAAAGAAGGAGACCAGCAGGAGCGGACCGAATGGCACCGTGTGGTGTTCTTCGGGAAGCTCGGTGAGATCGCCGGTGAATACCTGCGCAAGGGTTCGCAGGTCTACGTCGAGGGCGAGCTGCGCTACGACAAGTACACCGGCCAGGACGGCGTGGAGAAGTACACCACCGACATCGTGTGCAACGAGATGCAGATGCTCGGCGGACGTGGCGACGGCCAGCAGCAAGGCCGCTCCAGCTCCACCGGCAGCCGAGGCGGCGCTCCGCAGCGTGAGAGGCCGCAGCGGGCGACCGATCAGCCGCGTGATTACTTCACCGACGACGACATTCCCTTCCTAACCAACCGCGGGAGCTGGTGACATGCACATCCCAGACGAAGCGGTGGAGGAGTGGCGAGACATACCTGGCTGGGAGGGTCTTTATCGCGTCTCCAGCGCTGGGCGCATCTTTTCAATCCGGAAGCAACAAATCATCAAGAGCCATCTGCAGAGCACTGGGCGGCAATTCGTTTCGCTATATAGAGCCGGAAAGGGCAAGAACATGGGAGTCCATAGAATCGTTTGCGAGGCTTTCCACGGCCCTCCGCAAGGGAAGCAGGAATGCAACCACATCGACGGAGACCCACTAAACAACACTCCCGGCAACCTGGAGTGGTGTAGCCGAAGCTACAACCAACTGCATGCGATCTACCTTCTCGGCCACTTGAGAAAGAGGGTGGCCTGCTACGACCAAGTAACTGGAGAGAAGATCGCCGAGTACCCGTCAATGGCATCCGCTGAGGAGTTCGGATTCGACAGCGGAAAGATAAGCCAATGCGTTAGTGGGAAGCGGAAGCTGCATGGCGGACTCAAGTGGCTCTCATTGGAGGATGAGGCTTCCTACAAAACAACCCTCAAGTATCCGAGACCCTCAACCATTGCCCTCAAGGAGCCGCAGCCGTGAATGACGAGGAACTGCTGGACACGATCCAGGACGCCATCGACGGCTTCCCCACGATCTCTCCCGAGGTGTGGCAGGCGGTCAAGGCACGCATCGACCGCCTCGCCCGTGTGGAGGCGCTGGCGGATGAGTGGGACAAGACAGCCGAAGTGACTCACTACACAAGCGGCATGCAGGTGCATTGCTCCGAAGAACTCCGCCAAGCCCTCAAGGGAGAGTGACATGACTGACAACGAGTGGGTGCTGGTGCCGCGCACCGTTACGGCCGAAATGGAAGCGGTCTATGCGAACGACACCGGCGCGTATCCTGATGCCCAGTCGCTCCACGATGCCATGCTAGCCGCCGCCCCCTCGCCGCCCACCGCCGTCGACCAGAGCGAGCTGGTGCGCTTCGTGCGGCTGGCCGCAGACAACATCGAGCAAGCGCTCGCACTAAAGTCGGTGGACGTTCTTACCACGCTAGAGCCGGGCGACCTGCGTCAAGCTGCTGACGCCCTCGCATCCCTGAACGCCAAGGCCGCCGCCCCTGCGCCGGGTGTGGGCGATGAAGTGATCGCACGTGTGTTTCGCAACTCTGGCGTGCCTGCAAAGATCGTAGCCTGCCAGCCCATAACGCCGGACGATTGGCTCGCTTTCGGACGGGCGTGCGCCGATGCCGCCCCGCCCGCGCCCCATGGGGATGCGCTGACGGCCCAGGAGCGCCATGTCATTGAGGCCCTGCTGGACCTGGCCTACAAAGCCTGGTGTCTGGCCGACGACTCGGAGGACATAGGAGACAGCCACAACGTCGAGGCGGCCGACTTCGACGCCCTGTCCAATGCGCTGGACGTGCTGCAGGCACTACCCGACGACCAGCCCGGCTACACGATGGGCGAAGCCGCGAAGGCTCGCTGGGCCTTGCGCAGGCTGATCGGGACCGACGCCGCCATCGCCGTCCAGGCAAAGGGTGGTGCGTGATGGGCGTTCGTGCCGGTCAGGGTTACGGCAGCCGCAAGCCCAAGCGCGCCGTTTGCCCTGAGTGCCATAAGAAGGGGGTTACGCAGTTCCAAGCGATCCCTGGCGGGCAAGTGCGCTATTGCCAGTATTGCCAAGCGTCATGGGGCGTTTCCGGATGGCACGTTGCCACAGCTTCGACGACTGACAAGGATATTGAACCTCGATTTCAGCTGTTTCTGAACGAACAGCGAGGAAACGAGTTCAACTACCTCGCAGCGGAGCGGAAAGCGTTCTACGCCGGTTTCCGAGCCGCCATCGCCGCCCAG
This sequence comes from Pseudoxanthomonas sp. X-1, assembly GCF_020042665.1. NCBI lineage: Bacteria > Pseudomonadati > Pseudomonadota > Gammaproteobacteria > Lysobacterales > Lysobacteraceae > Pseudoxanthomonas > Pseudoxanthomonas sp. X-1. The sequence goes on along the minus strand of NZ_CP083376.1, from coordinate 1,611,952 downwards.
GCCGGGGAGGTGCGGAATGGTTAGCGCAATGCGGCTTGTGCCCAGGCTGAAGGCCAACCCTGTCAACTACGCCGGCTGCTACTCCCTCGACCTGTACTGCAAGTACGAGAGCGCGCAGCACCGGCATGGGGAATTCCCGCACAGCTACACGTCGGAGAGCGGAGAGGGCGCGCGGGCGCAGGCGCGTCGCGTGGGATGGCTCATCCACCGTGACCGCACCGCGACCTGCCCGAAGTGCGCCGCCCAGCTTGGGAATGGAGATGGGGCGTGAGCCAGGTGATCGTTTTCCCGCGCGGTCAGCTATCGAGCGAAGACCGCGCGCGGATGGAAGCAATCGGTGTCGTGGCGGTGGAGGTCGATACCCCAAGCGAGGTGGTGACCATCATCCCAGCGGCCGCCATCCACAGCCCCGACGACATGCTGATGTCGGCGCTAACTGCGGTGAACGAAACGAGCTACGACAGCGTGTCGAAACGATTCGCCAGCGAGTTGTATCGCCGCATGAAAAATGCGGAGGCGCGCCGCGCACAACAGGAGGCCAGCAGCGATGAGTGACAAGATGCCTTGCCCCGAATGCGACCTTCGGCGCGATGAATCCTTCTCTGCCCTGGCGCTGCTGTCCCGCATGCGCACGGCCTGCGGCGACAACGGAACCCGGATGCAAGACGAGCTTGAGGACTACCTGCGCGGGTTGAAGCGCGATGCGGAGCGCTACAGGTGGCTTCGGTCACTGAGTAGCAGCTGTGATGCGGAGGCATGCGTGAATTTCAACCTGGGCTTCGATTGGCAAGAGGCTCACGGTCCTGAACTCGACGCAGCAATCGACGCGGCGAGGGCCGCGCGGGAGGGTGGTGATGGCCGTTGACGCATTCCCCTTGCAGTGGCCAGCCGGCTGGAAGCGCACGCCTGCGAATCGCCGCGAGCGCGGCAGCTTCGACACCGCTTTCGCCAAGGCGCGTGACGGCCTGATGGCCGAGATCGGCCGCATGGGCGGCAGGCTGCCGGTGCTGTCCAGCAACATGGTACTGCGCCGCGACGGACTCCCCTACGCCCAGCAGCCGCGCATCGAAGACCCGGGGATCGCCGTCTACTTCGGCTACAAGGGCCAACAGATGTGCTTCGCCTGCGACCGATACGCGACCGTCGAGGCCAACACCCAAGCGATCCGGAAGACGATCGAGGCGCTGCGCGGCATCGAGCGGTGGGGCGCCTCGGACATGATGGAGCGCGCGTTCACTGGCTTCGCCCAGTTGGCCGCGCCGGCCGACGTTCGAACCTGGTGGCAGGTGCTGGACGTGTTCCCTGAAGCGTCTGCGTCTGACATCAGGGCTCAGTATCAACGCCTGCGCGCGCGCCATCACCCGGACCGCGGCGGCAAGCCGGAAGACTTCCGTGCGGTCCAGACCGCCTACGAGCAGGCAGTGAAGGAAGGGCGAGCATGAGCGAGTCAACCCACCTCACGCCGGCCGAGATCCAGGAGGCCAGCGGCGCGCACCACAAGGTGAAGCAGATGGCCTGGTTCCTACAGCTCGGTGTGCCGGCGGTTCTCGGCGCTGACGGCAAGGTCAAGGTGCTGCGCGCCGCCTACCATGCCAAGATGATGCCCAGCGGCACCGTGACGCGCACGCGCGCGAAAACCGAACCCCGACTGGATCTGCTGAAGAAGGCCGGCTGATGGCGCGCCCGCGGTCAAAGCACACAGGTCTCCCGTCCTACTGCTACCGAGACGCGAAGAACGGGAAGCTCTTCATGCTGCACCCGGCGGGCGTGGACGCCAACGGCAAGCCGAAGATGCAGCGCAAGACCTACGCCGACCTGGACGCCCTGCTGAGCGCTTGGCGCACGACGTGGGGAGAGGCCGGGCGGGAAGGCGCCACGACCGTGGGCGACTTGCTGGATGGCCTGCTGAGCGTCACGGTCGGCAGGGTCAAGGACGGCGACCTGGCCCAATCGACCGCGACCGACTACCAGCGCCGGATCGCGAACCTCAGGCCCATCTGGGCCAAGGTCCGCATCGAGGACGTCGACGTGCCGATGCTGTACCGCTGGCGCGACGCGCGCGGCCAGAGCGGCAAGACCCAGGCCAACCGTGAGCGGACGTGCCTCTATGAGGCGTTCAAGCTGGCCGTGAACGCCGGCGTCCTGAAGGACAACCCGGTGCGCTTCCTCGATCCGTTCAAGGAGAAGCCGCGCACGCGCTACGTGACCGACGCCGAGTTCAACCTGGTCTACGCCCAGGCCACCCCGATCGTGCGCGCCGCGATGCTGCTGGCGGCCGTGACCGGCCTGCGCCAGGGAGACCTGCTGCGCGTGCGGCGCAGCGACTTCGGCGACGACGGCCTGACGGTGGGCACCAGCAAGACCGGCGCCGGCCTGGTCATCGGCTGGTCGGATGGGCTGCGCCGGGCCGTGGTCGAGGCCGTCGGCACGCGGGACTTCATCCCCCTGGTGCTGCTCTCCACCGAGGACGGCAAGCCCTACACCGGGAGCGGCTTCCGGACGCTCTGGCACCGGGCGCGCGCGCGGGCGCTTGAGCAGGCGAAGAAGGACGGCGTGGTCCTGCGCACCTTCACCTTCAACGACCTGCGGGCCAAGGCCGGCAGCGATGGCCGGGACTGGAATCTGCTGGGCCACATGGACCGCCGCACCTTCGAGCGGATCTACAACCGGCTGCCCCGGAAGGTCGCCGCGGCGCGCTAAAAACGCCTCTCGGCGCCCAGGCGAAACAACGGCTTACGTGGCGTCTCGGACGCCCGAATTTTGACCGCGCTCCTGGCGCAAGCGGTTGACCGAGAAGGGGATGATGGTCCCGCGAATCTCTGATTGAAAATCCCTGTGTCGGGGGTTCGATTCCCTCCCCGGCCACCACCTTGGTGGCGATCTAAGCGTTACGGAACAAGGCCTTGCAGCGATGCGAGGCCTTTTTCATTACAGCGTTTCGTTTCCCTGCGCGGTGGGGACGATCACGCGTCCCGATGCTGGCCCCACGGTGCAGGAGCGTCACGCGATGGACATGACGCTCCATTACGGTCGTTGGCTGGACGGTGGGAGATCACGTCATGGCAAAGGGTCACGATCGACAGTCGACGCCGCGACAGGATCGGCGGCCCGCGCGCCGCAAATCCGCGGTCGCGCTTCCACGGTCCCAATACCGCCAGGCCGTGCTGCCCAAGCCGGTCGAAGCCTCCTCCCCGAACGAACCGACGCTCCCATAGCGTCCGCGGCGATTTCGCGAAGGAGAGCGGGCCGCTGCCGGACGGCAGCTGCCATCCGCCAGCCGGGCCATGTCCTACCGCGGGTCGCGACGTCGTGGCGCTCCGGCTCGAATGGTTGAGCGCCATCGCCTGCGCCGACTGTAGGGGCGAATCCGGCCAGCGCACCTGCCGCCAGCCGATGTCCTCGCAGGCATGTCCGCTGCAGTACGGCGGCGTCGGATAACCGCCATTTCTTTCTTCGATTGCGGGCCCGCAGGGCGTTGCCAACTCGCCCTAACACCGTTAGAGTCCGCAACCTAACGCTGTTAGACGCCACGCCACGCTCATGCGCAGCCCGCTCACGCAGGACCACATTCTCCAGGCGGCGTTTCGTCAGCTCGACGAGGCGGGCATGGAGGGCATCAGCCTGCGCAAGCTGGCGTGCAGCCTGGGGATCCGTGCGCCATCGCTGTACTGGCACTTCAAGAGCAAGCAGGCGCTGATCGATGCGCTGGCCGATGCGCTGATTGCCGAGGTGGCGCGTGACATTCCACAGGGACAGGACTGGCGGACCACGATGCATCAGATCGCAAGCGAGTTCCGCACCGCGTTCAAGGCGCACCGCGATGGCGCGCGCGTGTTCGCGGGCACCTTTTTGGCCACCGAGAACATGCTGCGCGTGGGCGATGCGACCATCGCGGCGCTGCTGCAGGCCGGCGCGTCGGTGGAATTCGCCGCGAGCACGGCGCTGGATTCGGTCTACTACGTGATGGGCTTCGTGATCGAGGAGCAGGCGATGCCGGCCGACCCTGACGCACTGGAAGGCGTACAGCAGGCGTTCTTCGAACTGGCCAAGACGCGCTTCCCGCATTGCTGGGCCGCGCGCGAGGTGCTGGCCGAACCGAACTTCGACGCGCGCTTCCGCAACGGCATCGACCTGCTCCTGGACGGGGTCGAGCAACAGATCCGCAGACAGTCCTTCGTTCCACATTGATCCATCCCGGGACGCTTCCCGGACCCACGCTGTTTCCACAGCCACGCACGGACGGATCGACGTCCCGCGCCAGCCAGCACCTCTCTCTCCAATCCGGTTTTCCTTATGCGTGCGCCACTTCTGCGTTGGTCCCTGCTGCTCGCCGCCCTGCCCCTGTTCGCCGCCTGCGGCGGCGCCGAAGACAAGCCTGCCGAAGGCTCCTCGGCGCTGGCGGTCGCGATGACGCCGGCGCGCGCCTATCCGCTGGCGCGCAGCGTGATCGTGTCCGGCCCGGTGTCGGCGTATGAGGAAATGCAGCTCGGCGTCGAGCTGAGCGGCCAGCGCATCACCCGGTTGAACGTGGATGTCGGCCAGGCGGTGAAGCGGGGCCAGGTCCTGCTGGAACTGGACCACCGCACGCTCGACAGCGAGGTGGCCCAGGCCGACGCCGCCGCCCAGCAGGCCAAGGCCGCGCTGGAGCTGGCGCAGGCCAAGCAGACGCGCGGTGAGAAGCTCGCGGCCTCGCAGCTGATCAGCGCCAGCGACCTGGACGAACTGCGCGCCACCGCGACCCAGGCCAGGGCGCAGCTGGCCACCGCGCGCGCCGCGCTGGACGCGGCCAGGCTGCAGCGCGATTTCGCCGAGCTGCGCGCGCCCGCCGATGGTGTGATCTCCAAGCGCCTGATCCAGCCCGGACAGGTCGTGTCGGCCGGCAGCGAGCTGCTGCGCCTGATCCGCGACGGCCGCCTGGAATGGCGCGCCGAACTGCCCGAATCACAGCTGGCCGACGTGGCCGTCGGCAACCCGGTGGCCCTGACCTACGACGGCCAGCCGATCGCCGGGCGCGTGCGCGCGGTGACCCCGGGCGTGGATGCGCAGACGCGCACCGGCACGGTGTACGCCGACCTGCCGGCACCCGGCCCGCTCAAGCCGGGTACCTTCATCGAGGGCCGCATCCTCACCGGCGACGGCCAGGCGCTGATGGTGCCGAGCACGGCCATCGTCCAGCGCGACGGCCACAGCTACGTGTTCACGCCGAAAGACAAGGACAGCGTGAGCCGCCGGCGCGTGCGCACCGGCCAGACCGTGCAGGGCCGCACCGAGATCGTCGAAGGCCTGAAGGCCGGCGAGCAGGTCGTGTCCGAGGGCGCCGGCTTCCTCGGCGACGGCGACCGCGTGCGCGTGGTCGAGGCCGGCAAGGGAGCGCGCGCACCATGAACTTCTCCGCCTGGGCCATTCGCCGGCCGCTGCCGGCGCTGATGCTGTTCTTCGTGCTGTGCGTGGCCGGCCTGTGGGGCTTCCACGAACTTCCCGTCGCGCGCTTCCCCGACATCGCCTTCCCGATGACCACCGTCACGGTGACCCAGCCGGGCGCCTCGCCCAGCCAGCTGGAGGCCGAGGTCACGCGCAAGGTCGAGGACTCGGTGGCGACGATCAACAACGTCAAGCGCGTGATGTCCACCGTCAGCGAGGGCGTCAGCACCACCAGCATCGAGTTCCAGCTGGAGGCCGACCTCGGCACCGCGCTGGACGACACCCGCGATGCGGTCACCCGCATCCGCACCGACCTGCCGCAGGACATCCAGGAACCGGTGATCTCCAAGGTGGACATCGGCGGCTCGCTGATGACCTACGCGGTGGTCGCCCCGCGGATGAGCCCGGACGAAGCCAGCTGGTTCGTCGACCGCGAGATCGCGCGCGCGATGTACGGCGTGCCCGGCGTGGCGCGGGTCACGCGCGTGGGCGGCGTGGAGCGCCAGGTGCGCGTGGACCTGGATCCGAACGCCCTGCTCGCCTTCGGCATCACCGCCGGCGACGTCTCCCAGCAGCTGGCCAGGATCCAGGTCGAGCGCGCCGGCGGCAAGGCCGAGCTGGACGGCGCGCAACAGACCATCCGCACCCTGGGCACCGTGGCCGATGCGCAGGCGCTGCGCGACTACTCGATCAGCCTGCCGGACGGGCGCTCGGTGCGCCTGTCGGCGCTGGCCACCGTCACCGACGCCGCCGCCGATCCGAGCGAGGCCGCGCTGCTGGACGGCAAGCACGTGGTCGCGTTCTCGATGTCGCGCACGCGCGGCTCCAGCGAGGTCAAGGTCGAGGCCGGCGTGCACAAGGCGCTGGACGCGCTCAAGGCTGCTCATCCCGGCGTGGACTTCCGCCTGGTCACCACCGCCATCGACGAGACCCATCGCTCCTACGATTCGTCGATGACCATGCTCTACGAGGGCGCGCTGCTGGCGCTGCTGGTGGTGTGGGCGTTCCTGCGCGACTGGCGCGCGACCTGGGTCTCGGCGCTGGCCCTGCCGCTGTCGATCATCCCGACCTTCGCGGTGATGCACTGGTTCGGCTTCACGCTCAACATGATCACCCTGCTGGCGCTGTCGGTGGTGGTCGGCATCCTGGTCGACGATGCGATCGTGGAGATCGAGAACATCGTGCGCCACCTGCGCATGGGCAAGCCGCCGCTGGAGGCCGCGCGCGAGGCCGCCGGCGAGATCGGCAACGCCGTCATCGCCACCTCGCTGACGCTGGCGGCGGTGTTCGTGCCGGTGGCCTTCATGCCCGGCATCGCCGGCAAGTTCTTCCGCGAGTTCGGCTGGACCGCGGCCACCGCGGTGCTGTTCTCGCTGCTGGTCGCGCGCCTGCTCACGCCGATGATGGCCGCCTACCTGCTCAAGCCGCACGGCGAGGAGAAGGCCGAATCGCGGCTGATGACCTGGTACCTGGGCTGGGTGGACGCGGCGCTGCGCCACCGCGGGCGCACGCTGTGGATCGCCACGGGGCTGTTCGTCGCCTCGCTGGCGCTGGTGCCGCTGATCCCGGCGACCTTCATCCCGCAGTCCGACCTGGGCCGCAGCAACCTCAGCCTGGAGCTACCGCCCGGCACGCGGCTGGAGGACACCGTGGCCGTGGCCGAACGTGCCCGCGCCCTGCTCAAGGGCATCCCCGAACTCAAGCAGGTCTATACCGCGGTGGGCAGCGTGCTGGACCTGGGCGATCCGTCCACCACCGGCGTGGCCGATCCGCGCAAGGCGACCCTGGTGCTGGACTGGGGCGCGGCCAACACGCGCAAGCGCGACCAGCGCGCGCTGGAGCGCGACGCGCGGGCGCGCCTGGCCGATCTGCCCGGCGTGCGCGTGAGCTATGTCAGCTCCGAGCCGGGCAACCTGCTGCAGCTGGTGCTGTCCGGCGACGACCCGCAGCGCCTGCAGGACGCCTCGCTGGCGCTGGAACGCGACCTGCGCAACATCCCGGGCCTGGGCAGCGTGACCTCGACCGCCTCACTGCTGCGCCCGGAGATCCAGATCGTGCCCAATCCGGCGCGCGCGGCCGACCTGGGCGTGTCCACCGCCGACATCGCCGAGGCCGCGCGCATCGCGACCGCCGGCGACTACGAGCAGCGCCTGGCCAAGCTCAACCTGCCCGATCGCCAGGTTCCGATCCGCGTGGGCTTCTCCGAGGCGACGCTGTCCAATCCGGCGCTGATCGGCCAGCTGCGCGTACCCGGCCGCTACGGTCCGGTGCCGCTGGCGGCGGTCGCCGACATCGAGCCGGGCAGCGGCCCCTCGCAGATCTCGCGCTACCAACGCCAGCGCAACGTCACCCTCACCGCCGAGCTCAACGGCCGGCCACTGGGCGAGGTCATGGACACGGTGCAGAAGCTGCCCAGCGTGCAGCACCTGCCGCCGGGCGTGAGCTTCCTCAACACCGGCGATGCGGAGGTGTTCGTGGAGTTGTTCGTCGGCTTCCTGCTGGCGATGGCCGCCGGCATCGCCTGCATCTACATGGTGCTGCTGCTGCTGTTCAACCACGCGCTGATGCCGATGACGATCCTGATCGCCGTGCCGCTGTGCGCGGGCGGCGCGTTCGGCGCGCTGCTGCTCACCCAGAACATGCTCTCGCTGCCGGCGCTGATCGGTCTGCTGATGCTGATCGGCATCGCCACCAAGAACTCGATCCTGCTGGTGGACTACGCGGTGATCGCCGAGGACGAGCACGGCCTGAGCCAGCACGACGCCCTGATCGACGCCTGCCGCAAGCGCGCCCAGCCGATCATCATGACCACCCTGGCCATGGGCGCGGGCATGATGCCGATCGCGCTGGGCTTCGCCGGCGATTCCAGCTTCCGCGCGCCGATGGCCATCGCCGTGATTGGCGGCCTGGTGACCTCCACGCTGCTGAGCCTGATCGTGATCCCGGCGGCCTTCACCCTGATCGACGACATCGGCGAATGGCTGTCGCGCAAGCTGCGGCGGCGCTCGTCGCATCCGGACGCCAGCGCGGCCTCGCATCCGGGCACCTGATGGCGGCGGACGGCGGGATGCCAGGGCCCGCCGTCCAGCCCTCTCCGGCTCGGCGCGCGCCCCTGCGCCATCACCAGGCCGCCACGTCGCTGTGACAGGTTTTTCGCATGATCTCCCGTAGGCTTGATCCTGGTTTCATCAAGCGCGCGGGGGTACGATTGGAACGCAGGTTCGGGGAGTACGAGGTCGTGACCTCGTTTCTGGTGGACGCGCCCAATCGCTGCCTGCGCGGCGTGCTGATGGTCTATGGGCCGAACGGCGCGCTGCTGCGCACGGTGCCGGCGACCGGGCCGTCGATGTCGCGGTCGGACATGGACGAGCAGATGCGCCGCCTGCTCGAGACTATCGCAGGCATCGAACCCGACGGTACGCCGCGTTACCGTTGACCTTGCTGTCGGCGCGCGCTTGCCGCTCGCCAAGACGCTGGGATCAGGCACGCGCCGGCCCCCTGCCCGCTGAGGCCCTGCCACCCAGGCGGAACGTGCAGGACCGGACTCCGTTCCGCGGCCGACACCGCGCGGATGCCCCGAGCGCCGGGCTGGGCCACACTGGACGCCCCCTGACGGAGGCGCGCATGTCCCGGATCCTCACCTCGATGTCCTGCCTGGCGCTCCTGGCGCTGGGGCTGCTGCCGGCGGCGGCGCGCGCGGCCGAGCCGGTGTTCTCCTCGGTGCCCGCGCTCGACGTCTCCCGCTACGCCGGGCAGTGGCACGAGATCGCCCACCTGCCCAACCGCTTCCAGGAAGACTGCGCCGGGGAGATCACCGCCACCTACACCCTGCGCGCCGCCGGGCATCTGGGCGTGCGCAACGCCTGCCTGGGCAAGGACGGCCGCCAGATCGTGGCCGACGGCGAGGCGCGGCCGGTCGCCGGCCAGCCCGGCCAGCTGCAGGTGCGCTTCGCGCCCGGCTGGCTGTCCTGGCTGCCGTGGGTCTGGGCCGACTACTGGGTGATCGATCTGGATCCGGACTACACCTGGGCCGTGGTGGGCGAGCCCGGCCGCGAGTACTTCTGGATCCTCTCGCGCGAACCGACCATGGACCGCACGCTGTTCGATGCGATCAGGCTGCGCGCCGGCCAGCTCGGCTACGACCTGTCCGACCTGGTGGTCAGCGCCCCCCTGCGCTGAAGGCCGGCCACCGCCGCGTGTATCCTCGCCCGCGTCCCGATCACGCCGGTTCCCGCCCATGCCCCGAACCCATCGCCTCCTGCTGCTCCTGCTCTGCGCCATCGCGCTGACCGCCTGCCATCGCGGCCTGGTCAAGCGCGTATCCGAACCATCGGTCAGCCTGCAGCAGGTGACCGTGGGCACCGACGGACGCTGGCAGGTCGAACTGCGCGTGCAGAACTACAGCAACATCCCGATGCGCTTCGAGGACATCGATCTGGCGGTCACCGTCGCGGGCCAGGATGCCGGCCCCCTGCGCGCCACTCCCGGCTACACCATCGGACCCGAGGCGGCCGACGTGGTCGGCGTGAACTTCACCCCCACGGCCAACGCACGCATGGCCGTGGCCGGCGCGCTGGCCAGCGGCCAGCCGCTGCCCTACACCCTCAAGGGCACCGTGCGCGCCACGCCCGAGGACCAGAGCGTGCGCAGCTTCGACCTGGACCTGCACAGCAGCCTGAGCGCCGCACCGGGCCTGGCCGGCGTGCTGCGCTAGGAAGCGGCCTCGCCGGAGCACTGCGCGCCGAGGCAGGTTCCTCGACCGGGCGCGGAACTTAAAAAACGCCCCGCACCAGGCGGGGCATTTCTCGCGCCCTCCATGGCGCGGCGGTACCGGGTCGCAGGTCCGGTCAGTCCTCGGCCTGGCGATTGACGTCCAGGAAGCGTCCGGCGGTGACCGCGTAAGCGCCACGCGTGACCAGGCTGGTCGGATCGAAGTAGGCGTGCAGCGTCGGCTGCAGATCCGTCGCGCCCTGGGTCACGGTATAGCGGGCGTTGAGGATGCCGTTGTCCAGCGCCGACTGGACATAGCCACGCAGGCTCGCCGGAATGCTGCCCACGTCCTCGATCGGCAGCTGCTTGCCGTTGTAGGTGACCGACAGCGTCCCGTTGAAGTTCACCGCCGTGTCCTGCAGGCCCAGCGACTGCACCAGCGAGTAGGCCAGCTGCAGCTTGGTGACCTTGTCGGCCGGCTTGAAGTTGCCGTTGACCAGGCCCATCACCCCGGCCTGGGTCTGCGACAGATCACGCAACACCGCTCCCTTGGCCACCACCGCCTCGGCCGCTGCGTAGCTGGGGTCCTTGGTCGACAGGCCGGTGAAGCTGACCTTGCCCGCCGCCGGCAGCGACTGGCGCACGCCGGCGCCCATGACCAGGTACTGCGCCAGCTCGGCGCGGGTCAGCGCATCGTTGGGACGGAAGCTGCCGTTGGAGGACCCGTCCATCAGCCGGTGGGAGACCGCGTACTCCACCGCGCCGCGGTAGGCGCTGGAGGCCGGGACATCGTTCAGCCCGCTGAAGCCGGCGCTATTGGTGAACGCGATCGTGCCCGAGACCACGCCCGGCAGCGACACCCCGTTGGTGACGCGCAGCGGATCGAGCGCCACGCCGCCGACCGAACCGATGCCGCTGACGCTGATCTTCCAGGTGCCCTTCTTGCCCGGCGCACTCGCGCTGACCGTGCTGCCCAGCACCGGCAGGGCGATGGACGAACCGTAGCGCTCGCCGTCCGGATCGGTCAGCACCAGCGCCCCGGTCGTGCCGGTCATGGTCGCACTGGCATTGACCCAGGACACGTTGTCGCCGACCTCGAAGGTCTGGTACTGCGGCTCGCCCACCGGCACGAACAGCACCTCGAACGGCCGCGAACTCCCCGGCGACAGCAGCGCATTGCTGTTGAAGGTCTTCAGCGAATTGACCGTGCCGCCGTAGCCGGCGCGGACCTTGGCGGCCTCCTGCAGCGCGTCGTAGGCGTTGACGTAGCCGGCGCCGACTTCCCAGTAGGCGCGGCCGGGGATGTTGGTCGCGGTGCGCTCCAGGATGTCCTTGACCTGGGCGGGCGTCAGGTCCGGGTTGGCCTCCAGCATCAGCGCGATGATGCCGGCCACGTGCGGGGTGGCCATCGAGGTGCCGCTCATCACCGTGTAGAACGGCAGCTGCGCGGGCGACAGCGTGGCCACGTCGTCCTGCGCCGCCAGCGGCGGCAGCAGCCCGGTGAGCGCGCGGGTGGAGATGATGCCCACGCCCGGCGCGGTGATGGTCGGCTCGTTGAAGTAGGTCCACTGCTTGCCGTCGGCCATGGTGAAGGTGCCGCTCTCGCCCTGCTTGCCGCGCGAGGAGAAGCTGGTCAGCACGCCGTCCTTTTCGCCGGCGGCCACCGAGATCACCCACGGCGCCTGCGCGTAGGGGTTGTGGGTGTCCTCGCTGGGGCCGTCGTTGCCGGCGGCGAACACGCTGACGATGCCGTGCTTGTACAGCTCGTAGGTGGACACCGACACCGGATCGGTGGGATCGAACTTGCCCGAGCTGCCCCAGGAGTTGCTGACCACGCGGATCGGATCCTTGAAGCTGAACTGGTTCACCAGCGCGTAGTCCAGGCCACCGACCGCATCGAGGATCAGCAGCACCGCGCCCGAGCCGTAGCCGACCAGGCTGGCGCCGGGCGCCGCGCCGCGGTAGACGCCGTTGGAGTGGCCGCCGGTGCCGCCGACGATGCCGGCGCAGTGGGTGCCGTGGCCAGAGCCCAGATCGGTGTTGGGCACGTTCTCCACGTAGGTGATCGGCAGCATCGAGTCGAATGTGGCCAGGTTGGTGTTGGCCAGCACGTTCTGCACCACGTGCGTGCCGTAGGCCACGTCGCTGTTGGTGCCGTCGATGCCCGAGTCGTTGATCATCACGCCCACGCCGCGGCCGCTGTAGGGCAGCGCCTGGCCGAAGTCGCCCGGGTTGTCGTAGGCGCGCTCGACGCCGGTGATCTCCCTGGCCTCGGCGTCGTAATACTTCAGCGGGGCGTTGTAGTAGATCGAGGCCACGTCATCGCGCGCGGCCAGCGCCTTGATCTCGGCCGGCGTGGCCAGGGCGCCCGCGATCGGCAGCTTGCGCATCGCCACGCCCTCGGTGATGCCCAGCGACTTGAGGATCGACAGCTGCGCGGCGGTCGGCGCGGAACTCTGCTTGTAGGTGATGACCACCTGCAGCGGCGTGTCGGCCGCGGCGCTGGCGATCCTGGACTGCAGCTGCGCGTCCAGGCGCGCGGCGGCGTGGGCGCTGGAAAAGGCGCCCATGGCGCCGAGGACGGCGCAGACGCTCAGCGAGAGGACGGGGCGGGACAGGGACATGTGCGTGGCTCCGAAAGTGGGACCCGTGACGGGGTGGTCACACGTTGCGCGCGGCGGCTAGCAGCGGCCTATCCGGGGTTGCCCCCAGCGGCCCTGGGTAAAAACCCTCAGTGATGCGCATCCCTGTTCTTGGCTGGTTATGATCCTGACCGTCGGCCCTGCGGGGCCCCCGCCCGCGGCCGGTGCAGGACCAGCCGCACGCCATCGACAAGGGTTCGCGCCATGTCCCGATTCCCGCTGTTCGCCGCCCGCCTGCTGCTGGTCGCCGGGCTGCTGCTGTCCGGCGCCGCCAGCGCCCAGACGCTGCCGGTCAACGTGGCCATCGCCGGCGATACCGCCACCGTCGCCATCGGCGTCGCGAACGCCCCGCTGGTGGACCTGACCCTCGACTTCGACCAGGCCAGCAACCTCAGCGCCGCCAATCTGGGCATCAGCGCCCGGCTGCTGACCAATCCCGAACTCGGCACCCTGAGCGCGCGCCTGCCCGGCACCGTGGTCCAGCTGACCCAGCCGCTGCCGCTGCTGATCACGGTCGAGCCGCCGGTCGCCGGCGGCCTGAGCTTCAAGAAGCTGGTCCGGGTGGAACTGCACACCCACCTGCTGCCCTACACCGCCGGCTCGACGCTGCGCGTGTTCAAGGCGCCGCTCGGCGGCGCGTTCCGCGACATCACCGACGAGTTGTCCCCCGGCAGCGTGCGCGCGCGCGGCACCACCGACGGGTTCTCGCAGTTCCTGCTGGTCAGCGACCTGCGCCCGACCCATCTGGTCGTGGCGGACAAGCTGGCCCTGCTGCGCCAGCAGGTCGAGGCGCTGCCGCCGCCCCAGGCCGAACCGCTGGACGCCTATCTGGACACGATCACCACCGCGCTGGCCGCCGGCGACTTCAGCGCCGCGACCGTGGCGGTGGACGGCTTCCGCGAGCGCGTCTCGGCCCAGGCCGGCCATGGCATCCCGCAGGTCTGGAGCGCGGGCGACCATGCCGGCAACCCGGCCGGCGCGCTGCTGGCCGGCGCGGCCACGCTGCGCTTCTCGATCGACTACCAGCGCCTCTACGATCCTTAGCGCGTGCGCCGCGCTGCATTGCTTTACGCTCCTGCAATGCCCGCACGCCTGATCGCCTACCTGCCCGACGCGCCCGCGCCTTCGCTGCTGCTGGGCGATGGCGATGCGTTGACCATCGGCCGCGCGCAGGGCAATGGCCTGCAGCTGCCGCACCCCTCGGTCTCGCGCAGCCATGCCCGGCTGTCCGGCAACGGACGGTGCTGGGAACTGGACGATCTGGGCAGCAAGAACGGCAGCTTCCGCGACAGCCTGCGCCTGCAAGCACCGGCGCGGCTGGACGGCGCGGCGTGGCTGCGCTTCGGCGATGTCTATGTCGAGTTCACCCCGCTGGGCGAGGAAGACGCCGCGCGCGAAGCCGGCCAGGCCCGCCTCCGTCGCACGCGCGCCAGCGCGCTGACCCATGGCGTCGGTCAGGCGCTGGACCTGGACGACATGCTCACCGCCAGCGTCCACGCGGTGACCGAACTGGCGCAGTGCGACCGCGGCTACCTGGTCCTGGCCGGGCCGTCTGCGCCGCGCGTCGTCGCGGCCTGCGGGACACGCGCACCGCGCGAGTTCGCCGGCAGCACCGGCGCCCTGCAGCGCGCGCTCGAGCAGGGCCTGGGCACCGTGGCCCACGACATCGGCCATCTGCCCTGGCTGTCCACGCGTGAGTCGGTGCTGGCCTCCGGCATCAGCGCGCTGGCTTGCATGCCGCTGTGCGATGGCGACCAGGTGATCGGCGCGCTGTACGCCGACAGCACCCGGCCCGGCGCGGCGATCACCGCGCTGGACATGGAATTGCTGCAGGCCTTCTGCGAGCGCTGCGCGCTGTGGCTGGTCGCGCGCGGCGCGCGCGACCGTCTCGACCGCGCCCCGGCCTGATGTCCGACGCGCCCACCGCCACCGGCCTGTACCTGCACGACGTGCTGGCGAGCGGCCAGGTGCTGGCCGGGCGCTTCCGCGTCGAGCGCCTGCTCGGCATGGGCGGCATGGGCATGGTCTACCTGGCCACCGACCTGACGCTGGAAGTCCCGGTCGCCATCAAGGTGCTGCGCCCGGAGCTGGCCGAACGCCCGCAGGTGTTCGAACGTTTCCGTCAGGAGCTGCTGCTGGCGCGCCAGGTCTCCAGCCCGCACGTGGTGCGCATCCACGACCTGGCCGAGCACCAGGGCCGCTGGCTGATCAGCATGGACTACGTGCCGGGCGAATCGCTCGAGGCGCTGCTCGCGCGCGAAGGCCCGCTCGACGTCGAGCGCGCGCTGTCCATCGCACGGCAGATCGCGCTGGGCCTGCAGGCCGCGCATGCGCGCGGGGTGGTCCATCGCGATCTCAAGCCGGCCAACGTGCTGCTCGATGCGGACGGCAATGCCTCGATCAACGATTTCGGCATCGCCCGTTCGATGGCCAGCAGCGGCCTGACCCGGCACTCGGGGGCGATCGTGGGCACGCCGGACTACCTCTCGCCGGAGCAGGCGCGCGGCGAGCCGGTCGACCCGCGCAGCGACCTCTACGCGCTGGGCCTGATCCTGCACGAGATGCTGGCCGGGCAGCTGCCCTTCGCCAGCGGCACCCTCGCCGAGGTGCTGGCCCAGCGCATGCTGCGCACGCCCGAGCCGGTCAGCCGCGCCCGCCCGGACACGCCACCGTGGGTCGTGCGGCTGGTCGACCGGCTGCTGCGCCCGCAGCCGCGCGCGCGCCTGCAGGACGCCGCGCAGGTGGTGAGCGCGATCGATCGTCGCCACGTCGAACGCGATGCGCCGGCCTGGCGGCGCATCGCGCTGGCGGCGGCGGCCGTCATGGCGGTGGCACTCGTCGGCTGGGCGGGCTGGTCCTGGCAGCGCGCGCGGGCGCCGGCCACGGCTGAGGCTCCGGTCGCCGCGCCGCTGGCGCGGACCCTGGTGCTGCCGCTGGCCGGCGACCTCGACCCGGTCCTGCGCGAAGGCCTGGGCGCCTGGCTGCGTGACGCGCTGGCCGAACGCACGGCCGTGGTCGATGCGGGCCGGACGCTGCAGGCGCTGCGTTCGGTCGATCCGACCGGGCAGGCCAGCCCCGACCTGCCCGCCCTGCGCCGCGCGGCGGCCGCGCGCCAGGTGCTGGCCCCGCGCATGCGCCACGAGGCGCAGGGCTGGCGGGTCGGCGCCACGCTGCAAGACAGCGACGGCGGCACGCGCTCGCTGGACGGTCCGGTCGCCGCGACGGCCGCCGCCGCGGCCGACGGCTGGCTCGCCGCGCTGGAGACGACGCTGGGGCTCGATCCCGCCCCCTGGCCCGCCGCGCCGCCGGAAGGCGCGCTCCAGGCCCTGGGCCGGGCCAGCGCCGCGACCGCGCAGAGCCAGGGTGCGCCGCGGCTGGCGGCCCTCGCCCAGGCTGCGGACGCGGCGCCCGACGTCCTGCCGCTGCGCCTGGCCCAGGTCCGCGCCGCCGAGGCGATCGGCGAGGACGACCAGGCCGATGCGCTGCTGGCACGCCCCTTCGATTCCAGCACCTGGCCACGCAGCGCGCGGATGCTCACGGCCATGCGCGCCAGCGCCGAGGGCGATGCGCAGGCCGCGCTGACCGACTGGCAGGCCATCGCCGACGCCAGGCCCGACGATGCCCAGGCCCAGCTCGACCTGGCGCGCGTCCAAGCCGCCGCAGGCCAGGGCGACGCGGCACGCGCCCGGCTGCTGGCCCTGAGCAAGCGCGACCCGAACGATCCGCGGGTGTGGTTCGAGCTGGGCAAGCAGTCCATCCTGGCCGGCGACGCGGCCAAGGCCGTCGACGACTACCTGCTGCGGGCGCAGCTGCTGTTCCGCCGCGGGCGCGACCTCGCCGGCGAGGCTGAGACCGTCAACGCGCTGGGCGTCGGCTACGGCCGCCTGGGCCAGAGCAAGGCCGCCGAAGAGCAGTACACCCGCGCGGTCGAACTGCGCACCCAGGTCGGCAACCGCCGCGGCGTGGCCACCAGCCTGCGCAACCTGGCCGGCATCGCCAGCCTGCGCAGCGACTTCGCGGCGGCCACCGCCCACCTCGACCAGGCGCGCGCGCTCTACCAGGCGCTGGGCGATCGCGGCGGGCTGGCCGCCACCCACAACGAGGCCGGCCTGCTGGCCGAGGAACGCGGCGACTATCCCCGCGCGCTGCAGGCCTTCCGCGACGCCCTGCAGGCCTGGCAGCAGGTCGGCAACGCGCGCGGCACGGCGCAGACCTACAACAACATCGGCTTTGCCAACTTCCAGCTCGGCGACTACGACAGCGCGGCGGCGTTCTGGCAACAGGCGGCCTCGGCCTACCGCGCGCTTGACGACGTCACCGGCCAGGTCCGCATCGAACAGAACCTCGGCCTGCTGGCCACCGCGCGCGGCCAGTGGCAGGACGCCGCCACGCGGCTCGCGTCCTCGCTGCGCACGGCCGAAACCCACCAGATGTTCGAAGAGGTCGCGGTCAGCCGCCGCAACCTGGCCGAGCTGGCGTACTGGCAGGGGCACCTGGCCCAGGGCCTGGCCCAGGCGGACCAAGCCGCGACGCTGTTCCAGCAGCGCGACGACCAGCGCGGCCGCGCCGACGTGGCGGTGCTGCGCGCGCAGCTGTGGCTGGCGGCCGGGCAGCCGGCGCGGGCCGCATCCGAGCTGGAGCGTGACGCCAAGCTGTTCGACGAGGTCTCCGAGGAGCAACAGGCCGCCCGCGCCCTGCTGCAGGCGCAACTGGCGAGCCAGCGCGGCGATGCCCGCGGCGCCCAGCAGGCGCTGGCCGAGGCCACGCGGCTGGCCGCTGCCGCCGGCGTGCGCCTGCTGCAGCTGCAGGCGCGCCTGCAGGGCGCGCACGACGAAACCGCCCTGGCCGCGCTCGACGGCGACATCGCCCGGCTGGGCCACGTCGGCCTGCGCCTGCAGTTCCTGCTGGCCGCGCTGCGCGACGGGGCCGATGCGCAGGTGGAGGCGCGCTATCGCGAGGCGCAGCAGATCCTGCGTCGCGGCCAGGTGCTGTTCGCCGCCGATCTGCATGCGCAGGCCGCGCAGCGCCTGGCGCGGCTCGGCCAGGCCGACGCCGCCGCGCGCGCGGAGGCCGCCGCCAGCGCGGCGCGACAGGCGCTGCTCGCGGGCCTGCCGGCCCAGGCGGCCGCCCCATGAGCGAGGCCGGCGACGCCGGGCGCTACCAGGCCCTGCTCGAGCGGCTGGAGGCCAACGAGCGCGAGTTCCGCAGGCTCGGCCGCGCGGTGGTCAAGGTGCAGGAGGACGAACGCCGGCGCCTGGCGCGCGAGCTGCACGACGGCGTGGGCCAGAACCTCACCGTGCTCAAGCACCGCCTGGCCCTGCTCGGCACCGCGCTGGGGCCCGCGCAGGAGACACTGCGCGCGCAGGTCGAAAGCGCCATTGCGCTGTGCACGCAGACCCTGGAGGACACCCGCCACCTGTCGCGCCTGCTGCGCCCGCCGATCCTGGACGACCTCGGCCTGGAGGCGGCGCTGCGCTGGCTGGCGCGCAGCCAGTCCGAGGCCGGCGGCCCCCAGGTCAGCCTGGAGATCGGCGTATTGCCGGCGATGGACGATGCGCGCCAGACCCTGCTGTTCCGCGCCGCGCAGGAGTCGCTCAACAACGCGCTCAAGCACGCACGCGCGCGTTCGATCCTGCTGCGCCTGGTGGCGCACGACGACTGGGCGCACATGCAGATCGTCGACGACGGCGTCGGCTGCGACCCGGCGCTGGCGCTGACCAGCGGCGGCAGCGGGCTCGGCGGCCTGCGCGAGCGCCTGCGCCTGGGCGGCGGCAGTTTCCGGCTGGTGTCCTCGCCCGGCGCCGGCACCTGCGTGCAGGTGCGCGTGCCCCTGTCGGGCGAGTGAAACGCCCTCCGAATTGACAAAACCCCGCGCGCATACGACAAACAGCGGACATCGGATGTCACGTGCGCCGAACGATTTGGCATCGCTCCCCAGCCTGGTCACGCATGCCGACAGTCCCGATCCGCGTTCTCCTGGCCGACGACCACACCCTGGTCCGGGAGAGTCTGGCCGGCCTGCTGCAGGCGGCCGGCGGCATCCATGTGGTGGCCCAGGCCGCCGACGGCGTCGCCGCGGTCGCCGCCGCGCAGACCTGCCGCCCTGACGTGGTCGTGGTCGACATCTCGATGCCGCGCCTCAATGGCATCGACGTGATCCGCCGCCTGCGCAGCGAGGTCCCCGACGCGCGCGTGCTGGTGCTGACCATGCACGAGGAACACGAGTACGTGCTGCACGCCGTGCGCGCCGGCGCGGCCGGCTACCTGCTCAAGGAGGCCGCCACGGCCGAACTGATCGCCGCCGTGCGCAACCTGCACGCCGGGCGCGGCCACTTCAGCCCGCAGGCCGCGCTCGCGCTGGCCGCGCAGATCCAGCATCCCGGACGCGAGCTGGACGACCCCTACCAGGCGCTGACCTCGCGCGAGCGCGAGGTGTTCCACCTGATCGTCGAAGGCCAGACCACCAAGGAAATCGCCCGGCGCCTGGACATCAGCACCAAGACCGCCGAGAACCACCGCTTCCGCGTGCTGAACAAGCTGGCGGTGCGCAACACCGCCGAGCTGGTGCGCTACGCGGTCCGCCACGGCCTGCTGGACTGACGCGCCGGCGCCGGCGGACGCCGCGCACCGGGCGGGCACCATCACCATACGCAGTAGTATGCTTGGCGGCCAAAGCGGGCCGGGAGGCGGTCCGCACCGCCACCAAGAGCATCCGCATGAGCAGCTATCGCGCCCCCCTGAAAGACGTCCGTTTCGCCCTCTACGACGTGCTGGACGTCGAGCCCCTGTTCGCCCGCCTGGGCTTCGCGGACGCCAGCGCCGAGCTGGTCGACGCCGTGCTGGAGGAAGCCGGCCGCTTCACCACCACGGTGCTGGCCCCGCTCAACCGCGTGGGCGACGAGGAGGGCTGCAGGCTGGACGCGGCCACCGGCGAGGTCACCACGCCGACCGGCTTCAAGGAGGCCTATGCGCAGTTCGCGGAGGGCGGCTGGACCGGCCTGACCGCGGCCACCGAGTTCGGCGGCCAGGGCATGCCGCACACCGTGGGCGTGCCGCTGGGCGAGATGATCAACGCCGCCAACCTGGCCTGGGGCAACTTCCCGCTGCTCTCGCACGGGGCGATCGAGGCGCTGAAGTTCCACGGCCAGCCCTGGCAGCAGGAGGTGTTCCTCAAGCCGCTGGTCGAGGGTCGCTGGACCGGCACCATGTGCCTGACCGAGCCGCACTGCGGCACCGACCTGGGCCTGCTGCGTACCCGCGCCGAGCCGCTGGGCGATGACACCTACGCCATCACCGGCACCAAGATCTTCATCACCGCCGGCGAGCACGACCTGGTCGACAACATCGTCCACCTGGTGCTGGCCAAGCTGCCCGACGCGCCGGCCGGGGCCAAGGGCATCTCGCTGTTCGTGGTGCCCAAGTTCCAGGTCGCCCGCGACGGCACGGTCGGCGCGCGCAACGCGCTGCGCTGCGGGTCGATCGAGCACAAGATGGGCATCAAGGGCTCGGTGACCTGCGTGATGAACTTCGACGGCGCCCAAGGCTATCTGGTCGGCCAGCCGCACAAGGGCCTGCAGGCGATGTTCACCATGATGAACACCGCGCGCCTGGGCGTGGGCCTGCAGGGGATCGGCCTGTCCGAGCGTGCCTACCAGAACGCCCTGACCTATGCGCGCGAGCGCCTGCAGACCCGCTCGCTGTCCGGCCCCAAGTTCCCCGACAAGCCGGCCGACCCGATCATCGTCCACCCCGACGTGCGCCGCATGCTGCTGTCGATCAAGGCGCTGACCGAAGGCGCGCGCCTGCTCGCCCTGCACGCCGGCACCCAGGTCGACATCGCCCATCACGCCACCGACCCAGCCGAGCGCGAGCAGGCCGACATCCTCGCCGGCTTTCTCACCCCGATCTCCAAGGCCTGCCAGACCGAGTGGAGCATCGAGAACACCTACAACGCCTTGCAGTGCTTCGGCGGCCACGGCTACATCCACGAGCACGGCATGGAGCAACTGGCGCGCGATGCCCGCATCACCACGCTGTACGAGGGCACCACGGGCATCCAGTCGCTGGACCTGATCGGGCGCAAGACCGCCGCCAGCGGCGCGGCCGGGCTGAAGCTGTTCCTGGGCCTGATCGAGCAGTTCGCCAGCGCCCACCAGGACGATGCGGCGGTGGCCGAGTTCATCGGCCCGCTGCGCGAGAAGGCCGCCGAATGGGGCGCGCTGACCAAGGAAGTGCTGCAGCGCGCGGCCGCCAACCCGGAGGAACTGGGCGCGGCCAGCACCGACTACCTGTTCTATTCGGGCTACGTCGTGCTGGCCTACTGGTGGGCGCGCAGCGTGGTCGCCGCGCAGGCCTCGTCCCAGGACGCGGCGTTCAAGCAGGCCAAGCTGGAGACCGCGCGCTTCTACTACGCCCGCCTCCTGCCGCGCACGCTGTCCCACGCCGCCGCCATCCGCGCCGGTGCCGACTCGCTGATGGCGATGGACGCCGCGCGCTTCGACGCCTGATCTCACCGCGCCAGCGCGCTCCGGGGACACTTCGGAGCGCGCTGCGTCGGCCCAGTACACAATTCGTCATCCATCGGGTATAAGCTGTTTCCCCGATGGAAGCAGACACCGCTCAGCTTCATTCGGACGACTCCGGCAACCCGGTCCTGATCGACGGCGCCCTGCCGGATGCATCGTCCCCGGCCGATGGCCTCCCCGCCTCTCTCTCCGCACTGGCGCGTGCTTCCAGCGTGCGTTTCCTGTCGCTGGATGCGCATGGCCGCGTGCTGGACTGGATCAACTGGCAGGACGCGACCTGCCTGTACGCGCGCGATGCGGTGGCCTGGACGCTGGGCGATCCCTGCCTGACCGTGCGCGGTGGGCTCAACCGCCTGACCGGCCAGCAGAGCTACATCGAGCTGCATCCCATCGTCGCCTCGCGCGGCCATGCGCGCGCGGCCGGGCTCTCGCCCACGCCCGCGCTGACCAACCAGGCGCTGTTCGCGCGCGACGACCACCTGTGCCTGTACTGCGGCCAGACCTTCTCGCGCCAGCTGCTCACCCGCGACCACGTGCTGCCGGTGTCCAAGGGCGGGCGCGACGTCTGGGAGAACGTGGTCAGCGCCTGCTTCCACTGCAATTCGCGCAAGGCCAACCGCACCCCGCAGCAGGCGCACATGCCGCTGCTGGCCGTGCCCTACCGGCCCAGCTGGATCGAGCACCTGATCCTGTCCAACCGCAACATCCTGGCCGACCAGATGGCCTTCCTGAAGACGCACCTGCCCAAGCGCTCGCGGTTGTCGGCCTGAGCCTGAAGCGCGGCCGTGCGGCCGATACTTCACATTCCGCGCCGTCGCGTGATCCCAGACTGACCGCCTTGCTTGCCCCTCCCTTCCCGGGGGAGGAAAATGCGCAGCTGCATTGCCGACGGCCACGATGATCGACGCTACCCGCTATCCCCGCCTGTCACGGATCGAGACGCCCGCCGACCTGCGCCGCTTCGACGAGGCCGAGCTGACCGCCATCGCCGACGAGCTGCGCGCCTACCTGATCGAGTCGGTCGGCCGCAGCGGCGGCCATTTCGCCGCCGGCCTGGGCGTGATCGAGCTGACCGTCGCCCTGCACTACCTGTACGACACGCCCAACGACCGCCTGGTCTGGGATGTCGGCCACCAGACCTATCCGCACAAGATCCTCACCGGCCGCCGCGACGCGATCCACACGGTCAAGCAGGCCGATGGCGTGGCGCCATTCCCCAAGCGCGAGGAATCCGAGTACGACACCTTCGGCGTCGGCCATTCGTCGACCTCGATCTCGGCCGCGCTGGGCATGGCCATCGCCAACGCGCGCGCCGGCAACGGCCGCCGCACGGTGGCGGTGATCGGCGACGGGGCGATGACCGCGGGCATGGCCTTCGAGGCGCTCAACCACGCCGGCGGCATGCAGGACGAGCCGGACCTGCTGGTGATCCTCAACGACAACCAGATGTCGATCTCCGAGAACGTCGGCGCGCTGACCCAGCTGCTGGGGCGGATGAGCTCCTCGCGCACGCTCAACGCGCTGCGCGAGGGCGGCAAGAAGCTGCTGGGCGACAAGCGCAAGCCGCCGGCGCGCTTCATGCGACGCTGGGAGGAGCACTGGAAGGGCATGTTCGTGCCGTCCACGCTGTTCGAGCAGATGGGCTTCCACTACACCGGCCCGATCGACGGCCATGACGTGCCGGCGCTGGTGGGCGCGCTGAAGACGCTCAAGGGCCTCAAGGGGCCGCAGCTGCTGCACGTGATCACCACCAAGGGCAAGGGCTACGAGCGCGCCGAGGGCGACCAGATCGGCTATCACGCGGTCGGCCCGTTCGACCCGACCAAGGGCCTGCCCACCGTGGCGCCCGCCAAGAAGTCCACCTATACCGATGTCTTCAGCGACTGGCTGTGCGACATGGCCGCCGCCGATCCGCTGCTGCTGGGCATCACCCCGGCCATGCGCGAGGGCTCCGGGCTGGTGCGCTTCTCCAAGGAATTCCCCGATCGCTACTTCGACGTGGCCATCGCCGAACAGCACGCGGTGACGCTGGCCGCGGGCATGGCCTGCGACGGCGCCAAACCGGTGGTGGCGATCTACTCGACCTTCCTGCAGCGCGCCTACGACCAGCTGGTGCACGATGTGGCGATCCAGCAGCTGGACGTGCTGTTCGCCATCGACCGCGGCGGCGTGGTCGGCCCGGACGGGGCCACGCATGCGGGCAACCTGGACCTGAGCTTCCTGCGCTGCGTGCCGCACATGCTGATCATGGCGCCGGCCGACGAGAACGAGTGCCGGCAGATGCTGTCCACCGGCTTCCGCCATCCCGGCCCGGCGGCGGTGCGCTATCCGCGCGGCAGCGGTCCCGGCGTGGCGGTCGAACCGACCCTGGACACGCTGCCGATCGGCAAGGCGCAGCTGCGCCAGCGCGGCCGGCAGGTCGCGCTGCTGGCCTTCGGCGCCACCGTGCCGGCCGCCGAGCAGGTCGCGCGCGAGCTCGGCCTGACCATGGTCAACATGCGCTTCATCAAGCCGCTGGACCGCGAGCTGGTACTGGACCTAGCGCGCAGCCACGACGGCCTGGTGACGCTGGAGGACAACGTCGTGGCCGGCGGCGCGGGCTCGGGCGTGGCCGAACTGCTCAACGCCGAAGGCCTGTCCGTGCCGATGCTGCACCTGGGCCTGCCGGATGCCTTCCAGCACCACGCCAGCCGCGAGCAGCTGCTGGCCGAGGCCGGGCTGGACGTGGCCGGCATCCGCCGCGCGGTGCTGGCCCGCTGGCCACAGCTGCAGGCCGGCGCGACGCCGCTGACCGCGGCGCGCTGACACCGCCTTGCCGGGCGCGCAATCGGCGCACGGCCCGGTCACTCACTCCGCGTCGGGCGCCTCGACCGTATAGCCGCGCGCCTTGAGCGCGTCGATCAGGTTGTTGCGGCCCAGGATCAGGCCCATCGGCAGCAGCGCCACGGTGCCCTGATGCTGGGCCAGCGCGGCCTGAGCCTTCTCCAGCCATAGGTCCAGCGACTGCTGGCGCAGCGTGCTGAGGCCCAGCTTGCGTGCCAGGCCGCTCTCGCTGATCGCCGCCTGGCACACGCCGTACTGGGTCGCCTGCGGCGCGATGCGCAAGGTGTCGATGTCGCCGACCGCCCAGGCGTTGGCCTGGGCGCGCATCGCGTCGATCTCGTGCTCGAGCACGTCCAGCGTGCGGCTGAAGCAGCTGCGGTCGTCGAGACCGGTGCGCTGGAATTCGCGGATCGCCGCCTTGGGGTCGTCCAGCCTGGCGGTCGCCACCACGGAGGTGACCTTCAGGCCGGCGCGCTTGGCCAGGGTCTGCACCCGCTCGGCCACGACGTTGTCGGTGCTGAGCGCGGCGTCCTTCATCGCCGCCTTGTACAGCTCCAGCGCGGCGAAGATCGGCCGGCGCTGCTCGACGCCGCGGTCGCGCCCCAGGTAGCGCGCCTTGAGCGCGCTCCAGCGCGCGTACTCGGACGCCGGAACAACTTCCTGCAGGGTCTGGCCGTCGGGATTCTTGGCCGCCTTGAACAGCGACGGCAGCAGGAACAGATTGCCGAACATGCCGCGCCCGGTGTCCAGCGACATGCTCGGCGGCAGCAGCAGCTCCTGCGAGCCGGCGATGGCCGATTCCACCTGCGTCGGGCGCCAGTCCATGCGCTTGGGCAACGGCGTCAGCGTGCCCAGCACCCACAGCACGTGGCCATCGCGGCTGACCTTCCACAGGCCCGGGCCCGGCTGCACGCCCGAGACCGTCATCGGCGCCAGGTCGGTGATGGCCGGCTCGCTGGCCGGCGGCGGCGTCGCCTGCTGCGCGGAGGCGGACACGGCGAAGAGCAACAGCGGCGCGACCAGGCTCAGGCGCAGCTTGCGCATGAAGGACCTCCTGCAGGGACGCCGGGAGGCGCCGATGGCCGGATCTTACGGGGCGCGCCCGCGTTTCAATCCAGGTCCGGCGCACCCAGCGCATGCAGGCGTTCAGCGACCCGCGGCACAGCGTCGAGCAGGGCGAAGCCCTCCCAGACGAACCCCGGCGCGACGGTGCAGTCGACCAGCGCGTAGGAAGCCTCGGTCCAGGCGCGCTGCCAGTGCCCGGCCGGCACGACCGCCATCGCGCGGTCCTGCGATCCCAGTGTCAGCGTGCGCAGCGCATCGCCCTCCGGATCGAAGATCTGCAGCTGCAGCGGCCCGCCCTGCCGCCAGTGCCAGCCCTCCTCCGCATCGACCTGGTGCCAGCGGCTGCGCTGGCCCTGGCGCAGCAGGAAGTGGATGGCCGTCATCGCCGGCCGCAGGCGCCCGGCGTGCAGCACTTCCAACTGCGAGGCGTGGATGCGTCGGTAATAGCCGCCTTCGGGATGCGGCGTGAGGCCCAACGCGGCGATGAGCTGATCGATGTCCTGCGCCATGGCCGCATGCTAGCAAGCACCGCGCATGCGCCACAGCCTCTGCTCATCCCGGAGGCGAGACCCCGCCGTCGAGCAGCGCCGCGCCCGGCTGCGAGGTCTTCAGTCCTTGCGGTCGGCCCCGGCCGCGCGCAGGCACACGCCGAAGAAGGTGAGCAGATCCACCGAATAGCGTTTGATCAGGCGCCGCGGTTCGTGCAGCAGCCGGTAGGCCCATTCCATGTGCAGCTTCTGCACCCACCGCGGCGCGCGCCTGGCGTTGCCGGACAGGAAGTCCAGCAGCGCGCCCACACCGAAAGCCAGCGGCACCTGCAGCGCGGCGCTGTGTTCCAGGATCCAGCGCTCCTGGATCGGATTGCCCAGCGCGACCAGCAGCACATCCGGCGCGGCGGCGTTGATGGTGTCCACCAGCCCTTCGCCCTGGGCGCGCATCTGCGCGTAGCCGTCGCAGACACCCACGACCCGCTGGCCATGGACGTCCTCCAGCGTGCGCGCGGCGGCCTCGCCGACGCCCGGCTTGCCGCCTAGCAGGAAGAACCGCAGCGGCCGGCCGCTGGACTGGCACAGGCGCGGGATCAGATCGGTGCCGTTGAGGTTCTCGGCGAAGCGGCGGCGGTGCACCAGCAGCGCGGCCAGATCCATGCCGATGCCGTCGTTGACGATCGCCACCCCCGGCGCGTGCATCCGCGACCGCAGCGCCTGGCACTCGACCACGAAGTTGGTGTTGGCGAAGAACACCCGCTGGCGATCGCCCAGCTCCAGCGCGCGCAGCAACGCGGCAGTGAACACCGGCAGGCGCGTGCTGATGACGGGATAGCCGCCCAGCGGCAGCCGCTCGGCCTGGGCATCGAGGTCGTTGGGATGGCTGGCAAAGACAAGCATTCGATCACCGAAGAATGAAGGGGGAGAAGCGGCGCACCCGGGTTGCCGCCGCATCCGAAGGCCAGAGCGACCCGCCGGAAACACCGACGTTCCCGGCCGGCCGATCAGACGCAGGGCTCATCCCGGACAACGCGGACCCGCCGCGGCCCAGGTCAACCCGATCAGGCCGTGACCCGGATTTCCGGATAGCGCTCGGGTTCGAGCAGGCGGTCGGTGGTCTGCGGCCAGTCCAGGCACTGGCGGTGGCGTACGTGCGGGGCGGCCAGGGCCTGCTCGATGGCCGAACGCATCGAATGCACATCCCCCGGCGTATAGCCGAAGCGCGATGCGTAGCCGCCGACCACGGCGTTCGGGCAAACCGCCGGCAGGCCGAAGAAGTCGTACTGCAGCAGCTTCATCGAACTGTCCGCCAGGTAGGCCGGCACCTGCTCGGAGGCATACGGCGCGATACCGAAGCGCGCGTGCTTGATGTAGCGCACCACATCGGCGTGTTTCATCTCGCCATAGACCACGACGTTGTCGCCGTAGTCCGCGTGGCGGCCCTGCCCGGAACCGATCACATGGAAGGTCACCTGCGGGAAGGCATGACTGGCCTGGGCGATGAAGGTCGGGTCGAACAGCATCGAGCCCACCGACACCGCGTGGATGCCGGTGTCGGGATATGGGTTCGGATCGCCCAGCGCATCCAGCCCCGGATCCACACCGTGCCCCACGTGATAGACGTTGTGCCGGCTGTTGATCTCCGCGGCCATCACCGGCGACACGAGCGCGATCGCGTCGAGCATGCCGCACACGTTGTCGAACTCGCGGGTGATGTACTGCGCCACCTCGATCGTGCTCAGTCCGTCGGAGGCGCGATAGACCAGGCGCGCTCGCGGATTGAGCCGCTTGCACAGGCGGATGAAGGCCACCGCGGTGCCGCTCTCCAGCACGATCACGTCCGACTCGCGGATCCATCGCACCAGCTGCGCCGGCGGTCGCGCGGCGTAGGCGCGGAACATCAGGTTCTCGACCGGCCGCAGCCACGCGCGCCGGGTATTGAACGGATGCACGAGCGTGCGCCACAGGTAGCATTCCACGCCCTTGTGCAGGACGACCCGATTGGCCGTCGCATCCAGCGGCAGGCGCAGGTCGCGCTTGTACCTGGACAGGCGGCTGTAGCGCAGGGAGAAGAAGCGCGTCGGCCCGCGCTTGGCCAGCTCGTCGGCGATGAAATGGATGTTGGCGCGGCGCGGCGTGCGGTAGTCGTGCGCCGACAGCACCAGGTAACGCGTCTGGCCTTGCCCGGACCGCTGACCGGCGACTGCGGACGCGATGGGCGTGGCGGTGGAAGACGAAACGTCGAAGGCCGGCATGGCAGCTCCAGTGGGGGAATGGAGAGCGGATACGGTCGCTGCCTGTCTCGGCGGGGCAGCGACCGCAAGCATGTGTCGGCCGTCATGTCCAAGTCCCGGTGCCGCGTCGCAAAAATCACGCGCGGCGGGCCGGGGCCGACCGATCACACCCGCGAGGATGGCGTGCAGCACCTTCATCGCCGATGACCGGCGCCGCTGCGCGAGCGCCGGCGCTGAATCCTCTCGGCGTGGGCGCGCATGCAGGGCAGGATCGCGGAAGCTCATCACGCTGTCGGGGCGCGCCGGCGCAGCAGTTCGCGACTGCTGAGGATCATGGCGACATCGCGACGGAACGCGGGCCACAGCAGGCAGACCGCGCCGAACGCCGCCACGATCGCCGCGAAGCCCACCGCCAGCTCCGTCACCGGGGTGTGCGCCCAGTGCCGCGCCGCCGCCCACGAGGCCCAGCCGCACAGGCCGTAGCCGACCAGCGCGCGCAGCCCGTTGTCGAACATCGCCCGGCCCGGCGCCTGCCCCGCCCGGGTGACCCAGATCACCGACATCGGCCACATCAACGCCAGGCCCAGCGCGTAGCCGACCGCCACCCCCAGCGCGCCCCATGACGAGCCCACCAGGATGCACAGGATCAGCAGGCTGCGCGCGATCACCGAATAGATCAGCTGCGCGCGCATCAGGCCCAGCGACAGGAACACCCAGTAGGTCGCATAGGACACGACCTGGAACACGCCACCGAGCGTGAGCACCTGGAAGATCGGCACCGCGCCGCGCCACTGCTCGCCCAGGAACAGCACGATCAGCGGTTCGCCCTGGGCGCAGGCGAAGGCGAAGATGGCCACGATCAGATGCACCATCACCGTCTGCCCGCGCAGCAGGAAGGTCGCATAGCGTTCGCGCTGGTCCTGCAGCTTGGACAGCACCGGCAGCGCTACGGT
This sequence comes from Pseudoxanthomonas sp. X-1, assembly GCF_020042665.1. Lineage (NCBI taxonomy): Bacteria > Pseudomonadati > Pseudomonadota > Gammaproteobacteria > Lysobacterales > Lysobacteraceae > Pseudoxanthomonas > Pseudoxanthomonas sp. X-1. The sequence goes on along the minus strand of NZ_CP083376.1, from coordinate 1,583,091 downwards.
GGTGGCCGGCGCGTTGATCTGGTTCAACGGCATCATCAGCAGCTGGAAGGCGCGGTTGTACAGGCCCAGCGCCTCGGCGCCGAGGCGGTAGCCGATCAGCACCTGGCCGATGTTCTGGCTGGCGTATCCCAACGCCTGCGCGGCCATCAGGTTCCAGCCGAAGCTCAGGAAGTGCCCCATCTCAACGCCGCGCCGCGGGCGTCCGGGCAGCCAGCGCGCGGCGATCATCGTCACCAGCAGCCCGACCGCGCCGGCCACGACCTGCTGGATCACCAGCGCCCAGTAGCCCAGGCCCGCCAGCGCGGCGACGACCGCCGCGATCAGGCCCAGCGACTGGCCACCGACATCGCTCAGCGCCAGGCGGCCGAACATCAGCTCGCGGCTCAGGTGCGCGCGGTACTGGGTGTTCATGCCGCTGAGCAGGAAGGTCACCGACATGGCTTGGCTGACCGCCGCCAGGCGCGGCTCGTGATAGAAGCCGGCGATCAGGCCCGATCCTGCGAAGACCACCAGACCCAGCACCAGCCCGATCGCGCTGTTCAACCAGAACAGGTTGTCGCGCTGCGCGCGCGACAGGCTCTTGGCCTGGATCGCCGCCGAGGAAAGGCCGAAGTCGCGCAGGATCTCGCAGATGCCGACCAGCGCGGTCACCATCGCCATGACGCCGTAGTCTTCCGGGCTCAGCAGGCGCGCCAGCAGGATGATCCCGCCGAACTGCACCACCATGCGCGCGCCCTGCCCGGCCATGGTCTTGGCGGCGCCGGCCGCCGCCCGACCGCCCAGGCCCGGATGCGACGCGCCGGATTCGGATTTCACGACCACCGACACGGCCTCACCGGCTGCGGCTGTCGATGGAGCGCCGCTCGGGCGCGGAAGGCGTGACGCCGGCCGCCGGCAGACCGCGCCGCTGGCGGATCGCGGCGAGATAGCTGCGGTAATGCAGGCGCCCGGCCTGCGACCAGGCCCGCCGCGACAGGTCGGGCATCGGCGCGCGCCGCGTGGCGCGCGCCTGCGCGAGCCCCGACCGGATCACCTGCGCATCCAGCTCGCCCTCGTACATGAAGACCCAGCCCGGCCCCACCTCATCGGCGACGGCCGCGTTGTTGGGGGTGCGCGGCACCAGCACCGGGCGGGCCAGCGAGAGGGCCAGCAGCAGGGTGCCGGAGTTGTGCATGTCCCTGTAGGGCAGGACGACCAGTTCCGATGCGGACACTTCCATGGCCAGCGTCGGATCGTCGACGTACTGCAGCAGCGCGCTGACCCGCGGATCGCGCGTGCATGCCGCCTCCACCAGCGCGCGCATCTGCGGGCTGGCGGGATTGCCCACCACGCGCAGGCTGCAGTCGGGTTCGGCGAGGTCGGCCATCGACGCCAGCAGGCCCTCCACGCCCTTGTAGGGCCGGATCAGGCCGAAATGCAGCAGCCGGCCGGTCACCTGTGCGGCTTGGGGATGCGGCGCGAACCAGTCCACGTAATGGCCATGCAACGCGGTATCGGTACCCGGCGCACGCGGCTCGGTGGTCTGGTTGATGCGGATCCAGCGCGAGGTCATCCGGTCCATGCGCCGCAGCAGCCAGCGCTCGACGGCGCCGCCCTGCTCGTGCGGAGTCAGGTTGTGCAGCGTGCGCACGATCGGCGTGCGCAATACCGTCCAGCGCAGCAGCAGCAACGCGACGGCGCATTGCCGCAGCAGGCGCCCCAGCACCGTGGGATGGCGCATCGTGTATTCGGGCCAGTGCAGATGCACCACGTCGTAGCGCGAGAGCAGCGCAGTGCGCAGGGACCAGAAGCGCACGCGCACCAACGGCGCCAGCGCCGCCAGCAGCTGCACCAGGTAGGGGTTGGTCCTGGGCGTGGGCGCGTTGAACTGCTGCAGCACGGTCAGCAGCGGCCGGCCGCCGCTGCGCGCCTGCGCGCCGTGGTCGTGCGGGGTCATCGCCCGCCCCCTGTCGCGTCCAGCGCGGCGTGGTACTCGTCCACATAGCGGCCCACCACGTGGCGCCAGTGATAGCGCTGCACGAAGGCCATGGCCGTCTGGCGACGCGCGGCGAAGGCTTCGTCCGACACGGCCGTCAGCGCCTGGGCGGCCTGCGCACCTGCCTGCGGCGCGTTCGGATCGACCAGCACGCCCAGCCCCGACTCGCTGACCAGGCGCCGGAACGGCGGGATGTCGCTGAGCACTGGGATCAGTCCCGCGCTCATCGCCTCCACCGGCGCGATCCCGAAGCCCTCGTGCCGCGACAGGCAGGCGAAGTACTGCGCGCGCGCCAGCAGCGCGGCCAGTTCGGCCTCCGAAGGCGAGGCCACCACCTGCACGTGGTCGGTCAGTCCGCGCGCGGCGATGTCGCGCGCCAGGTCCGCGGCGGTCAGGTCGTATTCGCGGCCTGCGATGATCAGCTCCCAGCGTGGGTCCAGCGCCCGCAGCGCTTCGAACAGCGCCAGCGTGTCCAGCAGGCCCTTGTTGACCGACCAGCGGCCGAAATAGATCAGCGTCCGCCCGGGCGCCTGGCCGCCGCGCCCGGCGAACTTCTGCACGTCCACGCCGTTCTCGATCACCCGCAGCCGCGCGGGCGCCACGACGCTGGAGAACACGTTGCCGTCGTTCTCGCTGGTGGCCACCACGCGCCGGTAGGCACGGGCCGAGGCGCGCGTGATGCTGGAGAACCACAAGCGCTTGAGCCGCGAGGCGTAAGCGGTATGGAAGAAGCCGCCATGCGTGGACACGATCATCGGCTTGCGATGGACCATGCGCGTCGCCGCCAGATAATCGAAGAAGAAGTCGATGCCATGCACATGCACCACGTCCGCGGAGCCGATCGCGCCCAGCACGCCGGGCGTGAGCGGATAGCGGCTGGACCCGGACCACGGCAGGCGCCTGACCGGGATGTCCCGATGCATGGTCTCGGCGGGCAGGCGCACGTCGGGTGCGCTGAAGATGCGGTCCAGGGTCACCACCTCGACCTGGTCCTGGCGATGGCCGTCGCGATGGTGCATGGCGACGTTCAGCACCACGTCTTCCAGCCCGCCGACGGAGGGGTGGAACTGGCGCACCACGTGGACGACCTTCATCGCGCGGCCTCCGAGGCGAGCGCGGCGCGGTGGGCCAGCGCGCGCGCCTCCTGTGCCAGACCGGTCGGCATGCGCCAGGGCCAGCCCTTGAGCTGCCACAGCGCGCCGCAGACGAACCACCACAGGGACGCCGACTTGACGGAGAACAGGCTGTTGGACACCAGCAGGCCGACGGAGAACGCCAGCATGAAGAAGTTCTTGAACGCCTGGCCGTCCTCGGTCGGCATGCCCATGCCGAAGGCATAGGCCAACAGGAAGAAGCCCACCACCATGATCGACTGGGAGGCGATGAAGTAGGCGATCCCGCTGTCGAAGTACGCGTAGGCCGCGTCGAAATCCAGCCCCAGCCAGACCTCGGCCGGCATGCGCAGCATCGCGTTCACGGTCAGGTAGACGCGGCCCAGCGTGTCGTCCTGGTAGGTACTCACGCCGGTGACCCAGACGATCGCCAGCGCACCCAGCAGCACCAGCGGCATGATCAGGAACGACAGCCGTTGATCCAGCCGCCTGAGCACCGGAGCCCCCAGGACCAGCAGCAGGCTGGTGCCCACCGCGAGCCGCCCGTCGGTGGCCACGATCAGGAACAGCAGCACGCCGATCGAGGTCAGCACCTGCCTCGGGCGCATCGAGCGCCAGAAGGTCAACAGGATCGCCACGAAGAACACGATGAAGTTGCCGGCGCTCACCGGCTCGACGAAGATCGAGGACGCCCGCGGCAGACCGCTTCCGGGCAGGAAGTTGCGCTCGCCCGGCCGCGTCGCGCTGACGAACAGGTTGCTGTCCTCGTTCCAGAAGCCGCTCTCGTCCAGGCCGCGCGTATTGACGTAGTAGCTCTTCGGGTTGATCAGATCGCCATACAGGTCCGGCACGGCGAGCTCGAAGGCGGCCACCAGGCCGATGAGGACGGCCATGCGCACGAACAGCTTCGGCAACGAGCCGCCGTAGGCGGAGCCGAGCACCAGGAAGGCGAAGGGAATGATGGCATCGCGGATGAACTTGGCATCCACCCGCCACTCGATCAGATAGCGGAACAGCAGCACCGCGACGATCAGCGCGATGCCGGCCAGCAGCGCGGCGAGCTTGGAACGCTCCAGGCTCCAGATGCCGACGCCGAAGCAGCCGGCATAGATCAGCAGCTCGGCCAGGTAGGTCAACGCCGGCGACACCGGCATGATCTTGGCGTTGACGAAGGCGAGCACGAAGTTGTAGCCGACCGCGGACAGGAGCAGCAGCTCGATCAGCAGATCGCGGTAGCGCTGGGCGGACTGGGCACGCGTGCTGGCGCGCACCGGCACGGCTTCATGGGGAACCACGGCCATGGATCAGTACGCGGTCTTCTGCCCGAGCACGCGCACGGCCGTGAGCGCGATGATCTTGCAGTCCAGCCACAGCGACCAGCGGCGGATGTAGTCCAGGTCGTACTGCACGCGCTTCTTCATGGTGCGCAGCTCCGGCGTCTCGCCGCGGAACCCGTTGACCTGCGCCCAGCCGGTGATCCCCGGCTTGACGTAATGGCGCTGCATGTAGCGGTTGATCAGCTTTTCGTAGTGGCTGTTGTGCTGGGCCGCGTGCGGGCGCGGCCCCACGATGGACATGCTGCCGCCGAGCACGTTGAAGATCTGCGGCAGCTCGTCGATGCTGGTACGGCGCAGGAAGGCGCCGAAGCGTGTGATGCGCGCGTCGCCCTTGGTCGCCTGCTTCACCTCGCCCTTGCCCGCGCCGGGCTGGTCGACGTACATCGAGCGGAACTTGAGCATGTAGAACTCGCGGCCGCCCAGCCCGTTACGCTTCTGGCGGAAGAACACCGGGCCCGGCGAACTGAGCTTGACCCCGATCGCCACCGCCACCAGCAGCGGCCACAGCACCAGCAGTGCGCCGATGGCCACGATCTTGTCCTGCAGGGACTTGGCCACCACGAAGTAGTTGTTGCGATCCACGCCGCCCTGGCGCAGGTTGATCACCGGCACGTTGCCGATCTGCTCGCCCTGCTGGTTGAGCATGCCGAAATCGAACAGGTCGGGCACCAGCTTGACCGTGATCGGATGCCGGTCCAGCACCTGCAGCAGGGCCTTGATGCGGTCGCGGTCGCCCAGCGGCATGGAGATCCACACCTGCTCGATGGTGTTCTCCTGCAGATAGCTCTCCAGCTCCTCCGGCGCGGAGATGCCCAGGCACGGAAGGCGACTGGAGGCCGCGCTGGGCACCATGTCGTAGCGGCTCTGGAAGTAGCCGACCAGCTGCAGGCCGACCCAGCTGTTGCGCGACAGGTAGTGCTGCAGCTTGAACACCGGCGTGCGCAGCCCGATCACCACCACTCGCTGGGTATCCACGCCGGTGCTGCGCAAGGCGTTGAGCACGTTGCGCAGCACCGTGCGCGAGGCCACCAGGCCGACGAAGCCCAGCAGATACCAGGCGCCGAGCCAGCTGCGCGAGACGAACTGCCCCATCTGCACGACCAGCGCATGGACGGCGAACAGCGCGAACACGCCGCTCCAGGCCGCGCCCAGCACCATCACCTCGCGTCCCAGGCCACGTCCGCGCCAGCTGCGATACAGCGGCAAGGCGGTGAAACAGATCACGGCATAGAGCAGTGTCGTGCCGATCACCGCGCGGTAGCCCACGGCCGGGAGCCAGCCCCCGAACCGCAGGCGATAGGCGATCAGGGCTGCCGCGACCACGACCACCAGGTCACCGACCCGCAGCAGGACATCGGCGGCCGCCGAGTACTTGGACAGCAGGCGCGGCGAGGCGCTTGTATCGGTACCGCTACTGAGGTCAGCAAGAAGCATGGCGCTCTCCAATCTGATGTTTCGCCGGCACGCGCCTTGGCGCGCATGCCCGGAAACGGTGTCCGACGTGCTTGGCCGCCTGGCCAACGCGCGAAACGCCATGGGCGTCTCGAAGCGTCAGGCCCACGGCCGTCACCTCGTACTGGAGCACTGCATGTCCCCCTGTTCCCCGGAAGCTTCCCGGGGAACAAACCAGTTGCTGCGGTGCAACACTCTCAGAAAGAGTGCAAAGGTTCTGTGCACCAGCGCACGGGTCGGGGTTCGAATGCGCGCTCCTCGTCTATTCAGTCAACGCGTCACGTGGCCTGCGGCCGCCGCAGCGAGCCGGCCAGATGCAGCAGCAGCGCGAGCACCAGGCCGAGGAAGAAACCGAACACCAGCCCGAGGACCAGGTTCACCAGCAGCCGCGGCGAGTTCGGCGAACCCGGCGCCTCGGCCTTGTCGATGACGGAAATGTTGTTGGCCCCGACATTACCCGCCACGCCGATTTCCTTGAAGCGCTGCAGCAGCGCGTCGTACAGCTGGCGGTTGGTGTCCACGTCGCGCTTGAGCATGTTGTAGCGGATGCTGCGCTCCTCCAGATCCAGCTGGTCGTGCTTGAGCGCTTCGATGCGCTGCTCGGTGAGCTGCTCCTGCTGCGCGGCCGCATCGTATTGCGACTTCAGCGAGGCGCGGATGACGCCCACCTCGCGACGGATCTGCTGGTTGCCCGCGTCGATGCGGCTCTTCAGGCGCTGCATCTCCGGATAGTCGGGCTTGTAGGTGGCCAGCTTCTGGTTGTACTCGCTCTCCATCTGCGACTGCGCCTCGCGCAGGTTCTGGATCAGCGGGCTGGCGACCACCTGCGGCAGGTTCAATCCGTCGCCGGCGCGGGCCTGGTTCCAGGCCGCCTCGGCCTGCAGCCTGGCGGCCTGCGCGGTGGCCAGCATGCCGTTGAGCTCGCTCAGGTTCTGCGCCGGCAGCGAGGGCTGGTTGTCGCCGATCGAGACGATCTGCTGGTCGCCCGAATAGTCCACCAGCGCGCGTTCGGACGCTTCCACCTTGCCGCGCAGCTGCTCGAGACGCTCGGACAGGTACTTGACCGCGAAGGTCGAGGCATCGAGCTGACGCTGCAGGTTGTCGGCGATGAAGGTCGATGCGTAGGCGTTGGCGACCCGCGCCGAGAGCGTCGGATCGGGCGAGCTGAAATGGACTTTGGCCAGGCGCGAATTGCGCACCGGCTCGATCTCCAGGCCGTCTAGGACCTCGGAGGTCAGCGCACGCTCGACCGCGTCCTGCTGGCGCTTGCGCACGCTGGCCTGGTCGCCTTCCGCGGCCACCGCGGCCTTCTCGGCGGCCTTCTCGGCCAGCTCCCTGTAGGCCGGATGCTCGGCCAGATGGGTCGCGCGGATGACCTGCTGGGCCAGCGAACGGCTGCGCAGCAACTCGTACTGGGTGTCGTAGAAGTCGCGGTCCATCGGCGACTCGGCCGGCATCAGATTCTCGATGTTGACCACGTTCATCGCGTCGCGATTGATCTGCAACGTGGTGGTGGCCTGGTACTTGGGCGTCATCAGCAGCGTGACGACCAGCACCAGCGCGGCCACGCCCAGCGTCACGCCGGCGATCAGCCAGCGGCGCGAGGTGACGGCATGCCAGTACTCCAGCAGGGTGACGTCGGCGTGCCGGCCGTGGAGATGGGAAGAATGGTCGACCGTGCTCATCGATAGGCCCTGAACACCATGACGAAGGGGGTCAGCTCGAGCACGGTGCGCAGGAGCAGGCGCGCGTCGGAGCGATAGACCACGACGATGTCGCCTCCGTAGATCTCCGGGTCCGGATTGGCGCCCTTTTCGATCTCGGTCAGATCGAAGCGCGCGATCATCTTCTGCCCGCCGATCTCGCGGAACACCACCACGTTCCGGCGGCTCGCCAGGTCGCTCACGCCCTGCGCCTCGGCCAGGGCCTGCTGCAGGGTCAGCTGCGTGGCGCCGTTGAGCGGATAGTTGCCCGGCTTGGAGACCGCGCCGGACACGGTGATGCGCTGGCTGGTGAACTCCTGGATCAGCACCGAGACCTGCGGATCCTGCAGGAACCTGTCGCCGTAGCGCCGGGTGATCTCGCTTTCCAGCTCGCTGCGCGTCAGCCCGGTCGCCTTGAGGTTGCCGATCAGCGGCAGCGAGATCATGCCCTCGTTGTCCACGCGCACCTGGCGCTCGAGATCCTCGATCTGGAAGACCTTGATCTCGATCAGGTCGCCGGCACCGATGCGGTACTCCGGCGTTTCCTTCAGCTCGCCCAGCGGATCGGGCGCCGGCAGCGAGGTGGCGACCTCCTTGGGAACGGAACTGCAGCTGGTCAGGAGCAGCAGGCACACAACAGCGAGCCATGCCAACGGACTTCGAGCGGAGGGCGATGAGGCCATAGAACAGTCGTCTACCTTTGGGGTGGGGGGAACCCGCGGGTGCCTTGCCGGACGCAGGTTCCGACGCGGCGAGAGCTTTGTGAGTTGGCTCGACGATGTGACCCGTCGAACTCAAGGTCACCAGCCGAATGTGAATACGGCCTGCGATCGACTATGGCATAGCGATGCATCGGTCTCCAGACCGAAATCCAAAACGACGCGCGGCCTCCGGCGGCGCGGCGCATGTCGGCCCGATCGCCGGATTGCCTGTCGTTTCCGACCAAAACCCTTTGCTGGTGCTGCTTTGCACAAACCTGGAGAACGCGCGTCACACACGACACAGCGCGTGTTTATGTGACAGAGCGCGCGAATATGTGCCGCAGGCGGTAGTTAATCCGCACTCAGCTAATTCAAAGACGCCTTAACGCTTGGCCCGTCGATGGCACAGCGGTGATCCGGAGCGCCCCCGGAACGGCGAAACGAAAAACGCCCGGAAGGCCGGGCGTTGTTCACACTCACTGCGATTGGTCGGGACGGCCGGATTTGAACCGACGACCCTCTGCCCCCCAGGCAGATGCGCTACCAGGCTGCGCTACGCCCCGACGTCGCAAAGACATTGATCCCACCAGCGGTTGGCCGCGCATCATACCGGATTCGTGCGCGGACTGGCACCCCGTCACGCTCCCGCGATGGCGATGACCGCCGCGCCGACCGTCAGCGGCGCAGCAGCTGCAAGACTTCTTCCAGCTCCAGGCGCACCTGGCGCACGATCTGGTTGCTCAGTGCCGACTCCTGCTTGGCGCCCTCGCCTTCCAGGCGCAGGCGCGCGCCACCGATCGTATAGCCCTGTTCGTACAGCAGGCCGCGGATCTGGCGGACCATCAGCACGTCGTGCCGCTGGTAATAGCGCCGGTTGCCGCGGCGCTTGACTGGCTCCAGGCTGGGGAACTCGGTCTCCCAGTAGCGCAGCACGTGCGGCTTGACGTCGCACAGCTCGGACACCTCACCGATGGTGAAGTAGCGCTTGGCCGGGATCGGCGGCAGTTCCTTGTTGCTGCCCGGATCAAGCATTCGGGTTGCCTCCGGCGTACGCCTCGACGCGTTCCTTGAGCTTCTGGCCCGGGCGGAAGGTGACCACGGTGCGCGCGGAGATCGGGATCTCCTCGCCGGTCTTGGGGTTGCGCCCCGGGCGCTGGTTCTTGCGACGCAGGTCGAAGTTGCCGAAGCCGGACAGCTTGACCTGGCGCCCCTGTTCCAGGGCGTCGCGCAGCACGTCGAAATACGCGTCGACGAATTCCTTGGCCTCGCGCTTGTTCAGCCCGACTTCGTCGAACAGGCGTTCGGCCATCTCCGCTTTGGTCAATGCCATGGTGTTCCCCCTAGAGCCTCATTCGCGGATGCGGCCGCCGTGTTCATGCGCCAGGGCGGCCACCGTTGCGGCGACCGCTTCGTCCACATCGCGATCATTCAATGTGCGCGTGTTGTCCTGCAAAATCAAGCCCATAGCCAGGCTCTTTTGACCGGTTTCGACCCCGGGACCGACGTAGCGGTCGAACAACAGCACCTGCCTGAGCAGCGGTCCGGCGGCCTGCCGCACGGTGCGCTCGATGGCCGCGAACGGCACCGTCTCGGCCACGCTGAAGGCCAGGTCGCGGCGCACCGAGGGGAAGCGCGACAGCTCGCCCGCTCGCGGGATCTGGCGCTGGACCAAAGGCGCCAGGTCCAGTTCGAACGCCAGCACCGGCACGTCCAGGTCCAGCGCCTTGAGCAGGCGTGGATGCAGTTGCCCGATCCAGCCGATGACCTGCCCCTCGCGCAGCACCCGCGCCGAGCGACCCGGGTGCCCGAAGCCCTCGCCCGCCGGCTCGAACGTCAACACCGCGCCCGACGCCGCCGCCAGGCTCTCCAGGTCGCCCTTGAGGTCGTGGAAGTCCACCGCACGCGCGGGCACGCCCCATTGCCGGGCATGGGCATCGCCGCAGACCGCGGCGGCGATGCGCAGCGTCTCGCGCGGCGCCTCGCCCTGCCCGGCCGCGGCGAACACGTTGCCCAGCTCGAACAGGCGGATGCGGCTGGCCTGCCGGGTCGCATTGCGCTGCAGGGCGGCGACCAGGCCGGGCAACAGGGAAGTGCGCATCACGCCCAGCTCGCTGCTGAGCGGATTGGCCAGCGGCACCGCGCCTTCGGTCAGGCCCCAGCGCGCCAGCAGCTGGGCGTCGACGAAGGCGAAGTTGACCGTCTCCAGCAGGTCGCGCGCGGCCAGCTGGCGGCGCACGGTGGCCTGGTCCAGGCGGGTCTCGCTGTCGGCGGCGATGCGGGTGGCGCCGCCCGGCAGCGTGGCCGGGATGCGGTCGTAGCCGTGGATGCGTGCCAGTTCCTCGATCAGGTCTTCCTCGATGGCGATGTCGAAGCGCCGGCTGGGCGCGACGACCGACCAGCCTGCGTCGGTGGCATCGACCTGCATGCCCAGCGCGCGCAGGATGCGCTCGATTTCGGCATCCGGGATCTCCAGGCCGAGCACGCGCGCCACGCGGGCGCGGCGCAGCGCGATCGGTGCCGGCGCCGGCAGGTGCTGATCCAGCGCCGCCTGCACGACCGGGCCGGGCTGGCCACCGGCCAGCTCCACGATCAGGCGCGTGGCCACCTCGATGGCCTGCGGTGCCAGCGCCGGGTCGACGCCGCGCTCGTAACGGTGCGAGGCGTCGGTATGCAGGCCCAGGCGACGGCCGCGGCCGATGATGGCGGCCGGCGCGAAGTACGCCGACTCCAGGAACACGTTGCGGGTGGCATCGCTCACCTTGGTGTCCTGCCCGCCCATGATGCCGGCCAGCGCGACCGGACGGTCGGCGTCGGTGATCACCAGGAAGCCGTCATCCAGCGCGGCGGTGCGGCCATCGAGCAGTTGCAGCGACTCGCCGCCGCGGCCGTGGCGCACGCCGACCGGGCCGGTCAGCAGATCGCGGTCGAAGGCGTGCATCGGCTGGCCCAGCTCCAGCATCACGTACTGGGTGATGTCCACCAGCAGCGAGACCGGGCGCACGCCACCGCGACGCAGGCGCTCGGCCATCCAGATCGGCGTGGCGCGGGTCGGATCGACGCCCTCGATGACGCGGCCGCAGTAGCGCGGCGCATCGGCGCCGGCGTCCAGGGTCACCCGCAGCGCGCGATCGTGCGCGGCGGGCACCGGCGTGGCGTCGAACGGCACCACCTCGCTGCCGCTGGCGGCGGCCACGTCGAAGGCGATGCCGCGCACGCTGAAGCAGTCGGCGCGGTTGGGCGTCAGCTTGATCTCGATGCTGGCGTCGGGCAGGCCCAGGTAGTCGGCGATCGGCGTCCCCACCGGCGCATCGCCCGGCAGTTCGAGCAGGCCGGAGGCGTCGGCGTCCACGCCCAGTTCCTTGGCCGAGCAGAGCATGCCGTTGGATTCCACACCGCGCAGCTTGGCGGCCTTGATGGAGATCTCGCCCAGCCTGGCGCCGACCATCGCCAGCGGCGCGACCAGCCCGGGGCGCGCATTGGGCGCGCCGCACACGATCTGCAGGCGCTCGCCGGTACCGGCATCGACCTGACAGATCTGCAGGCGGTCGGCCTCCGGATGACGGGCGCAGTCGACGATGCGCGCCACCACCACCTTGTCCAGGCCTTCGCCCAGCGCGGTGACGTCCTCGACCTCCAGGCCGATGGCGGTCAGCGTCGCCGACAGCTCTTCGCGCGTGGCGCCGGTGGGGACGTGGCTGCGCAGCCAGTTTTCGCTGAATTTCATAGGGGCTGGGAATGGGAAATGGGGAATGGGGAATCGGAGGTGCGGACTACTGGGGCGGAGACGGTGAGGGGGAATGGCCTTTGCTTTTGTCCACTCCCGATTCCCGTTTCCCGACTCCCCTCCTCAGGCGAACTGCCTGAGGAACCGCACATCGTTCTCGAAGAACGCGCGCAGGTCGCTCACGCCGTAGCGCAGCATCGCGAAGCGCTCCACGCCCATGCCGAAGGCGAAGCCGGTGTAGCGCTCCGGATCGATGCCGACGCTGCGCAGCACGTTCGGGTGGACCATGCCGCAGCCCAGCACTTCCAGCCAGCGCGTACTGCCATCGGGCTGCTGCCAGGCGATGTCCACTTCCGCGCCGGGTTCGACGAAGGGGAAGTAGCTGGGGCGGAAGCGCATCTCGAAATCGCGCTCGAAGAAGGCGCGCACGAACTCGCTCAGCGTGCCCTTGAGGTCGGCGAAGGTCGAATGCTCGTCCACCAGCAGGCCCTCGCACTGGTGGAACATGGGCGAATGGGTCTGGTCGCTGTCGCTCCGATACACCTTGCCCAGCGCGATCATGCGCAGCGGCGGGGCGTGCTCGCCCATGTAGCGCACCTGCACGCCCGAGGTATGGGTGCGCAGCAGGCGGCCGTCGCCGAAGTAGAAGGTGTCGTGCATGGCGCGCGCCGGATGGTGCGGCGGGAAGTTCAGCGCCTCGAAGTTGTGCCAGTCGTCCTCGATCTCCGGGCCGTCGGCCAGTTCGTAGCCCAGGCGGCCGAAGATCTCGGCGATGCGCTCGATGGTGCGGCTGATCGGATGCAGGCCGCCGCGCGTGCCATCGCGGCCCGGCAGGGTCACATCGATCGCCTCGCCGGCCAGGCGCGCGTCGAGCGCGGCCTCTTCCAGCACGGCCTTGCGCTCGGACAGCGCCTGGGAGATCGCATCGCGCGCGCGGTTGATGGCTTCGCCCGCGGCCTTGCGCTGGTCGGCCGGCAGCGTGCCGAGCGCCTTGAGCTGGGCGGTGACCTGGCCGTTCTTGCCCAGCAGCGCCACGCGCAGGGATTCGACCGCGTCGGGCGCGCTGGCAGCGGCGATGTCGGCCAGCGCCTGCGCGGTGAGGGATTCGATTTCGCTCATCGGTCCTTGGAGGTCCTTGGAAGTGGAAATCCGGCGGCGACCCGCGTCGGACCTTCGGGTCGCCCAAAACAAAATGGGGAAGGACTCGCGCCCTTCCCCATGCATGCAATGCTGTTTCCGTCGAAGCGCCGCGCGCGGCGGTGCGCTTCGATGGATCGACACTTATGCCGCGAGCGCGCCCTTGGCCTTTTCAGCCAGCGCCGCAAAACCGGCGGCGTCGTGGACGGCGATGTCGGCCAGGACCTTGCGGTCCAGGGTGATGCCGGACTTCAGCAGGCCGTTCATGAAACGGCTGTAGCTCAGGCCGTTGATGCGGGCCGCCGCGTTGATGCGGGTGATCCACAGCGAACGGAAGTTGCGCTTCTTCTGCTTGCGGCCGATGTAGGCGTACTGCTGCGCCTTGATGACCGCCTGCTTGGCGACGCGGAACACCTTGCGGCGGGCGTTGTAGTAGCCCTTGGCCTGGCTGATGATCTTCTTGTGACGGCGACGTGCGGTCACACCACGCTTGACTCGTGCCATGGTCTAGTTCCTCAGAGGTAGGGCAGCATGCGGTTCAGACGGCCGGAATCTTCGGCGCGAATGATGTTCGTCGCACGAAGACCACGCTTCCGCTTGGTCGCCTTCTTGGTGAGGATGTGGCTACGGTTGGCGTGGCCAGCCTTGAACTTGCCGGAGGCGGTCTTGCGGAAACGCTTCGCCGCCGCCCGGTGGGTCTTGATCTTGGGCATTGCTAGATCCTTGTGGTTTTCGATAACTGGTCTGGGCGGTGGCTTGCGCCACGCTTTCCGTCCTGCCCCAACCGGCTGGTAAGTCGCTGATCCGCAACGGATCGACGACAGGTTCCTGATGGCCTTGCGGCCGCCCGGCGTGAAACCGGGCCGCGCATCATACATGGCCGGCGATTTCCTTGCAAATCAGCAGGTTCGCCAAGCCCGGATACGGCGAACCGGGCGCGGGGCCCGGTCCGGCGTCTCGCTCCGCATGCGCCCGCGCGGGGCGCCCGGGCGCTTACTGCTTCTTCTTCGGCGCGATCATCATGACCATCTGCCGGCCTTCCAGGCGCGGACGCGACTCGATGATGATGTCCTCGCCCAGGTCGCGCTCGATGCGCGAGGCCATCTCGCGACCCAGCTCCTGGTGGCTCATTTCGCGGCCACGGAAGCGAATGTTGACCTTGACCTTGTCGCCCTCTTCCAGGAAACGGCGCATGTTGCGCAGCTTGATCTGGTAGTCGCCCTCGTCGGTGACGGGACGGAACTTGAGTTCCTTGATCTCGACCTGCTTGGTCTTCTTCTTGGCCTCGTTGGCCTTCTTCTGGGCTTCGAACTTGAACTTGCCGAAGTCCATGATCTTGCACACCGGCGGATCGGCCTGCGGCTGGATCTCGACCAGGTCCAGACCCTCGTCCTCGGCCATGGACAGCGCCTCGTCGCGCGAAAGCACGCCGATCATCTCGCCATCGCTGCCGATCACGCGCACGCGCGGGACACGGATCTCCTGGTTCTTGCGGTTTTGCTTGTTGTCGGGGGTACTGATGTTGCAGTCTCCGTGATGGAATGGGGCCGGCACCCCTCACGATGCCGGTTCCTCAGGTCAGGCCGCTTGCTCGGCCGCCAGGCGCTCGGCGAAGGCCTGGATGGACATTGTGCCCAAATCCTCGCCTGCGCGCGTGCGCACGGCCACGGCGCCATTGTCCCTCTCGCGGTCTCCGACCACCAGCAGATACGGCACCCGCTGCAGCGTGTGTTCGCGGATCTTATAGCCGATCTTTTCGTTCCGCAAATCCGAAACGACGCGGAAACCTTGATTTGAAAGGGTTTTCGCCACTTCCTCGACGTACGCGCCCTGGGCGTCGGTGATGTTGGCGACCACCGCCTGCACCGGCGCCAGCCAGGCCGGGAACGCCCCGGCGTGGTGCTCGATCAGGATGCCGATGAAGCGCTCCATCGAGCCGACGATGGCCCGGTGCAGCATGACCGGGTGCCGTTTCTGGCTGTTTTCGTCCACGTACTCGGCGCCCAGGCGGCCGGGCATCATGAAATCGACCTGCATCGTGCCCAGCTGCCAGGTGCGGCCGATGGCGTCGCGCAGGTGGTACTCGATCTTGGGGCCGTAGAACGCGCCCTCGCCCGGCAGTTCCTGCCACTCCACCCCGCAACTGCGCAGGGCCGAACGCAGCGCGTCCTCGGCCTTGTCCCAGGTGGCGTCGTCGCCCAGGCGCGATTCGGGGCGCAGGGCGATCTTGATCTGGATGTCCTCGAAACCGAAGTCGGCGTACACCTTCAGCGCCTGCTGGTGGAAGGCGGTGACCTCGGCCTCGATCTGCGCCTCGGTGCAGAAGATGTGGCCGTCGTCCTGGGTGAAGCCGCGCACGCGCAGGATGCCGTGCAGCGCGCCGGAGGGCTCGTTGCGGTGGCAGGCGCCGAACTCGCCGTAGCGGATCGGCAGGTCGCGGTAGCTGTGCAGGCCCTGGTTGAACACCTGCACGTGGCCCGGGCAGTTCATCGGCTTGACCGCGTAGGTGCGCTTCTCCGACTCGGTGAAGAACATGTTCTCCTTGTAGTTGTCCCAATGGCCCGACTTCTGCCACAGCGACACGTCCAGGATCTGCGGGCAGCGCACCTCGCCGTAGCCGCTCTCGCGGTAGACCCGGCGCATGTACTGCTCGACGACCTGCCACAGCGCCCAGCCCTTGGGATGCCAGAACACCAGGCCTGGGCCCTCTTCCTGCAGGTGGAACAGGTCCTGCTGCTTGCCGATGCGGCGGTGGTCGCGCTTCTCGGCCTCCTCGATGCGCTGGATGTAGGCGTCGAGCTGCTTCTTGTCGGCCCAGGCCGTGCCGTAGATGCGCTGCAGCTGCTCGTTCTTGGCATCGCCGCGCCAGTAGGCGCCGGAGATCCGGGTCAGCTTGAAGGCCTTGAGGAAGCGCGTGTTGGGCACGTGCGGGCCGCGACACATGTCCACGTATTCCTGGTGGTAGTACATGCCCATGGCCTGGATGTCCTGGGGCATGTCCTCGATCAGGCGCAGCTTGTAGTCCTCGCCGCGGGCCTTGAAGATCTCGATCACCTCGGCGCGCGGAGTCATGCGCTTGATCACGTCGTAATCCTGCGCGATCAGCTCGGCCATGCGCGCCTCGATGGCGGCCATGTCCTCGGGCGTGAACGGACGCTCGGAATAGATGTCGTAGTAGAAGCCCTCGGCGATCACCGGGCCGATGACCATCTTCACGTCCGGATAGAGCTGCTTGACCGCATGCCCGACCAGGTGCGCGGCGGAGTGGCGGATGATCTCCACGCCCTCCTCGTCCTTGGGCGTGATGATGCGCAGGGTGGCGTCGTGGTCGATGACGTCGCTGGCATCGACCAGCACGCCATCCACGGCGCCGGCGACGGTGGCCTTGGCCAGGCCCGCGCCGATCGACTGGGCGACCTGCATGACGGAAACGGGGGCGTCGAACTGACGGCGGCTGCCGTCGGGGAGCGTGATCGTGATCATGGGCTTTTCAGGGGCTTGGGGCCGCGCCGACGACCGGGCATCGGGGGCAAGGAAATCTGGGGACGAGACTGCGTAAACACAAAGGGCGCCACACGGGCGCCCTTGCAGGTGACCATGCGCGTGGATCAGCGGTGGGCGGTGGTAGTGCTCATGTCGCACGCTCGGCCGGCGCGGGGCGCGGGCCACCTGACTCATCGTCGAAACGGACCGGCATGGTAGCGCAAAGCCCGCCGCGACGGGCAACGAGGCGCGCGGACGCCGCCGCTATACTGCCGGCCCACCCGCCTCGCCCGCGCCCGCCCGTGTCCCCCGAACCCGTCGTCGCCGAACTGATCGAACTGCTCAGCCTGGAGCGCCTGGAAGAAAACCTCTTCCGCGGCCAAAGCCGGGACATCGGCACCAAGTACGTGTTCGGCGGCCAGGTGCTGGGCCAGGCCCTGTCGGCGGCGCAGGCCACGGTCGACCCGGCCGCGCAGCGCCGTGCGCACTCGCTGCACGCCTACTTCCTGCGCGCAGGCGATGTGGAAGCGCCGATCGTCTACGACGTGGACCGCACCCGCGACGGCGGCAGCTTCTCGGTGCGCCGGGTCACCGCGATCCAGCACGGCAAGGTGATCTTCTTCTGCGCGGCGTCCTTCCAGGGCGACGAGCCCGGGGTCGAGCACCAGCCGGAGATGCCGCAGGTACCGGCGCCGGAGGACATCGACGAGCAGCCCTCGGTGCCGCCGCAGGTCATGGCCACCCTGCCGCCCAAGATCCAGCGCTGGCTCAACCGGCTGGGGCCGTTCGAGTTCCGCCACGTGCAGCCGCGCAACGAGCTGGACCCCCAGCGCCTGCCGCCGCGGCAGCAGTTCTGGTTCCGGTTGTCCGAGCGGGTCGGCGACTCGCCGGAACTGCACCGCACGCTGCTGGCCTATGCCTCGGATTACCAGCTGCTGGGCACGGCCAACTTCCCGCACGGCATCAGCTACTACCAGCCCAACGTGCAGATGGCCTCGCTGGACCATGCGATCTGGTTCCATCGCCCGTTCCGCGCCGACGACTGGCTGCTGTACGCCATCGACAGCCCGACCATGCAGAACGCGCGCGGCATGGCGCGCGGGCTGATCTTCGACCGTGCCGGTCGGCTGGTGGCGAGCACCGCGCAGGAGGGCCTGATCCGCGTGGTCCCCAGCGCCGGCGATGCGGCCCACGTGCCGGCCAAGGAATAAGGCAGCGCCGTGCGCCAGATCTTTACCAGCCAGCGCGTGGAAACCGTCGAGGGCGTGGCCCAGCTGCTCGAACAGGCCGGCATCGCCACCTACATCAGCAACGGCCGCTCCTACCACGGCCGGCGCGGCAGCCAGTTCAAGTATTCCGACCCCACGCCCAAGGCCAAGCAGCCGACCGTGTGGGTGCGCCATGCCGACGACCAGCTGCGCGCGCGCGAACTGCTGCGTGCCCAGGGCCTGCTGGAGACCACCCGGCCCGGGGTGGCGCAGCCGCTGGCCTTCGCCGAGCCGGACCAGGACGTCCACGGCAAGCGCCGTTGGGCGCTGCGCATCCGTCTGGTGCTGCTGGCGCTGATCGTGGCCGCGGCGGCCTTCACGTTCCTGCACCACCGTGCGCTGCGGCAGCAGGCGCAGGCGGAAGCCGCGGCGGCCGCCGCCGCGCAGGCGGCCGCCCGCCAGGCGCGCACGCCGCAGGACGATGGGCTGAAGGACGACGAACAGCGCGTGCGCATCCCGGTGCTGCCGCCGGCCTCGCCGCCGCGCTGAGCGGTCACATCCGGCGGCCCGGCGCGTCATGGAGGAGGATTTCAACCTGGAAGCCCCGCCATGCATGCCCTGACCCTGGACGCCACGCTGCACCACGAACTGCCGGCCGCCCGTCGCGGCGACCCGGCCGCCTATGGCCGGATCGTGTCGGCCTGCCAGAACACGGTCACCGCCATCGCCCTGTCGATCACGCGCGATGTGGCCGCCAGCGAGGACATCGCACAGGAGGCGTTCCTGCGCGCCTGGCAGCGGCTGGACCGGCTGAAGAACCACGACAGCTTCCTGCCCTGGCTGCGGCAGATCACCCGCAACCTGGCCCGCGACCACCTGCGCGCGCGCAGGCACGCGGCCATGACCGGGCAGGACGCCGAGCTGGCCATCGCGATCGCCGCCGACCCGGCGCCCGAACCCGGCGAACGCCTGCTGGCCACCGAGCAGGAAACCGCCGCGCTGGAACTCATCGACGCCCTGCCCGCCGAGAGCCGCGAGACGCTGCTGCTGTACTACCGCGAGGGCCAGCGCTCGCAGCAGGTCGCCGCGCTGCTGGGCCTGTCCGACGCCGCCGTGCGCAAGCGCCTGTCGCGAGCGCGCGAGCAGGTGCGCAGCGAGCTGCTGGCGCGCTTCGGCGAATTCGCGCGCGACTCGGCGCCGGCAGCGGCCTTCACCCTGGTGGTGACCAGCGCGCTGACAGTCGGCGCGCCGCCGGCCGCCGCCGCCACCGCACTGGGGCTGGTCGGTTCGGTCGGCGCCAAGACCGCGGGCAAGGTGCTGCTGGGCGGCCTGGGCAGCATCGGGGTCGGCGTGGCGGGCGCCGGCCTGGGCGTCTGGCTCGGCCTGAAACGCAACCTGCGCGGCGCGCTGGACGAGCAGGAGCGGAGCCAGCTCAAGCGCAGCGCGGCGATGAGCGCCGGGCTCTCGCTAGCCTTCGTCGTCGGCATGTTCGCCTATGCGCTCTGGGGGCACGGCTGGCTGGTGCCGCTGCTGCTGACGCTGGGACTGTTCGGCGGCGTCAGCTATCTGTGTCTGGTGGTCGAACCGCGCATCAAGGCGCGGCGCCATGCCGTGGAGGCGCAGCGCGATCCGGTCAAGGCCGCGCGCGACCGCCGCCGCGAACGGCTGCTGGCCTGGTTGGGCTTCGTGCTGGGCATGACGCTGGGCGGCGGCGGCCTGGTGTGGGGGATGATCTCCAGCGGTCGCCTGGGCCTTTGAAGCAGGAAACAGGGAAACCGGAGCGCGCGTGCCCCCGCGTGTCTCGCTCTCCGTTCTAAAAAGCAAACCCCGCACCGTCACCGGCGCGGGGCCCTTCTACTCTTGACCGCGATCGACCGGTTACGACCCGGCCGGCGCGTCCGCCGGCGGCGGCGGGGACGGCGGGACGCCGTCCGGGCCACCGCGATGACCGCGCGGACCATGCCCGTCGCGCGGGCCGTGCATCGGGCCGTCCGGCTTGGCCGCGTCGAACTCGGCCTTGCTCAGCAGGCCATCCTTGTTGGTGTCGGCCTTGGCGAACCAGTCGTCGCGGCGCTGCTTCATCTTCAACTCGAAGTCGGCCTTGTCGACGAAGCCGTCCTTGTTGACGTCCATCTGCGCGAAGCGTGCGGCGAGCTTGGGGTCGGCCTTGGCTTCGGCGGCGCTGATGCGACCGTCGTGGTTGGTATCGAGGCGGGACATCCATTCGCCCGGGCCACGCCCCCGCTCGCCGCGCGGGGGATGCGGCAACTCATCGCGGCTCAGGACGCCGTCCTTGTTCTTGTCCAGCGCGTCGAACTGCTTGGCCAACCAGGGGTTGGCGGCGGCCTCGGCGCGGCTGATCTTGCCGTCGTTGTTGGTGTCCAGCGACTTGAGCGGCGCGGGCGGCGGCGGCGGGGGGCCGGCGTCCTGGCCAGCGGCCCAGGCCGTGCCGGCGCCCAGCGCGGCGACGATGGAAAACGCGATCAGGGTCTTGCGCATGCGTGCTTCCTTCCAGTTTCGTGGCGACGCGCCACTGGCAAGGAGAACGCCGCACCCCGACCGGCGTTGACCCTGGTCGCGGTCGCATTAAGACGGCGGACAGCCGCGTCAAGACGCTGCGCCGAGCGGCGTCGTGGCGGCGGCGGGCGCGAGAGTCGTCTTCCCCAGGCCTGGACCCGATCTCACATGGCGGGACGGCAAGGGCACAGTATGCTGCGGCCATGCCAATGCCCCTGCCCCATCCACCCTGCACCGCCGCGCTGCCGCGGCGCGGGTGCGGCGCGCCGGGCGAAGGAGGCGCGGCGTGATGGGCAGCGGCACCCTGCCGCCGCGCGACGATGTGCGGCTGTTCCATACCGGCGAGCATCCGTGCGGTTACTGGCCCGAACGCACGGCGCGCGACCTGGTGCTCGACCCGCGCGATCCGCGCCTGCCGATGTTCTACCCGACCGCGCTGTCCTGGGGCTTCCGCCGCTCGGGCGATCTGGTCTACCGCCCGCATTGCCACGGCTGTCGGGCGTGCGTGCCGGTGCGCATTCCGGTGGCGCACTTCAGACCCGACCGCAGCCAGCGGCGCTGCGCGGCGCGCAACGCGGGGGTCGAGGCGCGCGTGGTCGCCGCCCAGCGCAGCGATGAGCATCTGGCCCTGTACCAGCGCTACCTCACCAGCCGCCATGTCGGCGGCGGCATGGACGACCACGGCGCGACCGAGTTCGAGCAGTTCCTGGTCGGGCGCTGGTCGCAGACGCGTTTCCTCGAACTGCGCGAGGACGGCCGGCTGATCGCGGTGGCCGTCACCGACCTGGTGCCCGCGGCGCTGTCGGCGGTGTACACCTTCTTCGATCCCGACCTGGCCGAGCGCAGCCTGGGCACGCTGGCGATCCTGCGCCAGATCGAATGGGCGCGGCGCGACCGGCATACGCATCTGTACCTGGGCTACTGGATCGACGGCCATCGCAAGATGGACTACAAGCGCCGGTTCGCGCCGCTGGAGGCCTTCGACGGCCGCAGCTGGGACCGCATCGAGGATGTGGTCGGCTAGCGCCCGACAGGCGCCGACTGTCGTTTCTGCGGACGCGGGTACCACGGGATTTCCGCTGCATCGTCATCCCCGCGAACGCGGGGATCCAGGGACGTTGGGCTTCATGCGAAAGCCGCTGGACTCCCGCCTTCGCGGGAATGACGGGCATTGGCGGCTGACCAGGCGCCGGGTGTCATCTGCGGCGCATAGAATCCTCCGATGCGCCTGACTTCCCTGCTCTGCCTGATGGCCCTGTCCACCCTTGCCGGCTGCGCGCACGACGCAGCAGTGCCGTCCTCCACGTCCGCACCGTTGCGCGTGGCCACCTACAACACCTCGCTGTATTCGGACCAGGCGGGCGGGCTGATCGCCGAGCTGGAGGGCGACAGCGCGCATGCGCGCAAGATCGCCGCGGTGCTGCAGGTCGTGCGCCCGGACCTGGTGCTGCTCAACGAGTTCGACTACGACCCCGCGCAGCGCGCCGCCGACCTGTTCCAGCATCGCTTCCTGGAACTCGCCCAGCCCGGCGGCGGCGCGCCGCTGCGCTATCCCTACCGCTATCTGGCCGAGGTCAACACCGGGGTGCCCAGCGGCCTGGACCTGGACAACGATGGCCACGTCGGCGGCCAGGGGCGCGCGGCCGGCAACGATGCCTGGGGCTATGGGCTGCACCCGGGCCAGTACGGAATGCTGGTGCTGTCCAAGTATCCGATCGATGCGGCCGCGGTGCGCAGCTTCCGCCTGCTGAAGTGGTCGCAGGTGCCCGGCGCGGCCAACCCGATCGATCCGCGCAATGGCAAACCCTGGTATTCGGCCGTGGCCTGGCCGCAGCTGCGGCTGTCGTCCAAGTCGCATTGGGACGTGCCGGTGCGCACGCCGGGCGGCGTGGTGCACTTCCTGGTCTCGCATCCGACGCCGCCGGTGTTCGACGGGCCGGAGGACCGCAACGGCGCGCGCAACGCGCAGGAAATCACGCTGTGGCGCCATTACCTGGACAACGCCGCGGACGCGGGGTGGCTGTGCGACGACGCCGGCCGCTGCGGTGGACTGGAGGCGGACGCGCGGTTCGTCATCGCCGGCGATCTCAACAACGACCCGGTCGATGGCGACGGCCACCACGAGGCCATCGTCGAACTGCTCGAACATCCGCGCGTGCTGCGCCATCCCACGCCGACGAGCGCCGGTGGCGAGGCGGCCGCGCGCGCCTATGCCGCCAAGGGCATCGCCCATCGCGGCGCCCCGGCCCAGGTCACCGGCGACTTCGGCCCCAAGGCCGGCGCGATGCGACTGGATTACGTGCTGCCTTCGGTGGGCTTCTCATACCTGGGCGGCGGCGTGTTCTGGCCCGCCGGCGACGCTCCGCACGCCGCCATCGCCGATGGCAGCGACCATCACCTGGTGTGGGCGGACCTGCAGCGCTGACGATCCGCGTCTTTCGCAGGCCCCCGGGCTTCAGGGCGAGACGAACAACCGCTCGCTGAGGAAGTCCACCCAGACGCGCAGCTTCGGCGAGAGCTGGCGGCTGGACGGCCACAGGATCGAGAACTGCCCCGGGGTCTCCATGAAGGCCGGCAGCAGCGGCACCAGGCGACCGTCTTCGATCGCGTCGCGGGCGAGGAATTCGGGCATGTAGGCGATGCCCATGCCGCCGATGGCCGCCGCGCGCAGGGCCTCCATGTTGTTGCAGGTCAGCACCGCGGTCACTGCCAGGCCGGCGTCGCCTTCGACGCCCGACAGCGCCCAGGGCTGCAGCTTGCCGGTGGTCGGGAAGCGGAAGCGCAGCGCGTCATGCGCCTGCAGCTGCGCCGGAGTTTCAGGCGTGCCGCGCAGGGCCAGGTAGCCGGGCGATGCGCATAGCACGAACCGGAACGGCCCGAGCCGCCGCGACATCAGGCTGGAATCGGGCAGCACACCGCTGCGGATCACCGCGTCCATGCCCGATTCGACGACGTCCACAATGCGGTCGTTGAAGTCCAGGTCCAGTTCGACCTGCGGGTACAGGCGGCGGAACTCGGGCAGCAGCGGCAGCAGGAAGCGGTAGCCGATCACCGGCAGGCCGATGCGCAGGGTGCCGCGCGGCGTGCGCTGGGCCTGCGAGAGCATCGCCTGGGCGTCCTGCAGCTCGTCCAGGATGCGGCGGCAGCGTTCCAGGAACAGCTGCCCGGCCTCGGTCGGCACGACGCGGCGCGTGGTCCGCTGGAACAGGCGCGCGCCCAGCGACTGCTCCAGCGCGGCGATCCGCTTGCCCACCGCCGATGCCGACAGCCCGAGCGAAGCACCGGCGGCGACGAAACTGCGCAGCTCGGCGACCTTGACGAAGACGTTGATGGCGGACAACTGGTCCATGCCGCGCTCATTGCGGAGATTTTTTCCTCAATTTACGGAAACCGGCGCGCTTTTTCGAGCTTTGCAGACGCCCTAGCGTGCAAGGACGTTTCCCCTTGCCCTGATGCCCATGTCCCACGCGTCCTCCCCTGTCTCCACCGCGCACGCCGGCCTGTTGCTGCTGGCCGTCTGTGCCGTCGGCCTGGCCATGCCACTGAGCTTTTCCGCCGGCGCGCTGGCCGTGCCGGCGATCGCCCGCGACCTGGGCGGCAGTGCCGCCGCGCTGAACTGGGTCACCAATGCTTTCATGCTCGCCTTCGGCAGCCTGTTGATGGTGGCCGGCGCGCTGGCGGACCGCTTCGGCCGGCGGCGCCTGTTCCTGGCCGGCACGGCCGGGTTCGCTGTCAGTTCGGTGCTGCTGTGCCTGGCGCCAAGCCTGCTGTGGCTGGATCTGCTGCGCGCCTGCCAGGGCGTTGCGGCCGCCGCCTCCCTGGCCAGCGGCAGCGCGGCGCTGGCGCAGCGTTTCGAGGGCCCGGCACGCCTGCGCGCCTTCAGCCTGCTGGGCACGACCTTCGGCACCGGCCTGGCCGTCGGACCGCTGCTGGCCGGCAGCCTGGTGGCCGCGCTCGGATGGCGCGCGGTGTTCGCCGCCGGCGTGGCGCTGGCGGGCCCGGCCTGGTGGCTGGCGCGCCGCGCCATGCAGGAGAGCCGGGCGCCCGCGAGCGGCCCGCTGGACTGGCCGGGCGCGCTCGCCTTCACCGCCACCGTCTCGCTGCTGACCCTGGCCCTGATGCAGGTCCCGCTGCACGGCTGGTTCGGCGCCGGCACGCTGGGCTGCGCGGGCGCGAGCCTGGGACTGCTGGTGGTCTTCATCGCGATCGAGCGCCGGCGTGCGCAGCCGATGCTGGACCTTTCGCTGTTCCGCTACGCGCGCTTCGTCGGCGTGCAGGTGCTGCCGGTGGCGACCTGCTACGGCTACGTCGTGCTGCTGGTGTTGCTGCCGCTGCACCTGATCGGCATCGAAGGCCTCGGTCCGGCGCATGCGGGACTGGTCATGCTGGCCCTGTCGGCGCCGATGCTGGGCGTGCCGCTGTTGGCCGCGCGCCTGGCGCGCGACTGGTCCGCCGGCGGCCTGTGCGGCGCGGGGCTGCTGGTGGCCGCGCTGGGCCTGGCCTGGCTCTCGACCCGGATCGACGGCGCGCCGGCCGGTCTGGTGGCGCCGCTGCTGCTGATCGGCGCCGGCACGGGCCTGCCCTGGGGGCTGATGGATGCGCTGTCGGTCAGCGTCGTGCCCACCCCGCGCGCCGGCATGGCCGCGGGCATCTTCGGCACCATGCGCGTGGCCGGCGAAGGCATCGCGTTGGCGCTGGTGGGCGCCCTGCTCGCGGCGCTGGGGCAATCGCGGCTGCTGCGGGTCGGCGCGACGGGCGACCACATCCCGGCGGCCGCCGCCGCGCTGGCGGCCGGCGACCTGGGGCAGGCCATGCGCCTGCTGCCCGCGCTGCCCGCGTCACGACTGGTCGCGCTGCAGACCGATGCCCTGCAGCTGCTGCTCTGGGTGCTCTGCGCCATCACCGGCATCGCCGCGCTGGTGGTGCTTGTCATGCTGCGGCGGCCGGCCGCGCCCATCGACGCGCACGCGTCCGCATCGGCCTGAACCTCCCTGCCATCCGGACCGCGCAAGCCTTGTCCGGAAGCAGGCACACGCCCGCGATCAGCCGCCCGCGACCGGCGGCGGCGATGGATCGATGCCCGAATCCCATTCGAAGAAGCCGGCCACGCCCAGGATCTGATCGGAGGCAGCGCGCAGCGCGTCGCTGGCCTGCCCGCCCGCGCCGGTGAGCGCCAGGCGCAACCGCGCCGCCAGCGCCGGGTCGGCTTGCGAGAGCAGCGCCAGGCGCTCCTTGGGCCGGGGCAGGAACTGGCCTTGCCGCAGGCTGTGGTAGGCGACCAGCGCCTCCACCGCCAGCGCGCGGGCCTGCACCGCATCGGCGGCGTCGGGCTCGACGACGAAGTCCAATGCATCCTCCACCAGCGTGGCCGCCGCGTAGCGCTCGCGCGTCAGGGCGGGCTCGTCCAGGCCGGGGCCGCGCCGCAGCCGTTCCGCAGCAAGGCGCTGCAGGTCCGCCATCGCGCCGCGCGTATCGGTCACCAGGACACCGGTGGCCAGCATGTGCGCCATCACCGGCCGGCCCGCGTCGGCCTCGTTGTGGATCGCGTGCAGCAGCCAGGCGCGGGAATTGAAGAACAGCTCGGCCGGCACGCCGTTGAAGCGGCGCTGCACGCGCCGGCGCCACGCGCCGTCATGGAGGATGACCACATCCAGATCGCTGGAGGGCCCGGGATTGCCGCGCACGATGCTGCCCGACACGACCACGCCCGCCGGTTCGACGATCTGCGGCAGCCAGGCCATGAGCTCGTCGAGGGCCTGCCGATGCCGCGGCTGCAACGTCTCGCCCAGTGCGGCCCACGACATCTGCGCCTGCCGCTCCACCGTGGCCGCCTCAGGCCAGGGTGATCTCGATCGCGGCGGCGGCCTGGCGCGCCTTGGCGCGGGCGGCGTCGACGTCGGCGCCGCGGGCCAGGGTGACGCCGACGCGGCGCTGACCTTCCACGCGCGGCTTGCCGAACAGGCGCAGCGCCGTGTCCGGCGCGGCCAGCGCGGCTTCGACGTGGGCGAACACCGGCACGCCATGGCCTTGGGCCAGCATCGCGCACGAAGCCGAAGGCGCGAGCGCCGCGATCGTCTCGCCATCGCCGGCGCCCACCGGCAGGCCGAGGATGGCGCGCGCGTGCAGCGCGAACTCGCTCAGGTCCTGCGACACCAGCGTCACCAGGCCGGTGTCGTGCGGGCGCGGGGACACCTCGGAGAACCACACCGCATCGCTCTTGACGAACAGCTCCACGCCGAACAGCCCGCGCCCGCCCAGGTCGTCGGTTACCGCGCGCGCGATCTGCTGGGCGCGCGCCAGCGCGGCCGCGCTCATCGGCTGCGGCTGCCAGCTCTCGCGATAGTCGCCGTCCTTCTGCCAGTGGCCGATCGGCGCGCAGAAGCTGGTGCCGCCGGCGTGACGCACGGTCAGCAGGGTGATCTCGTAATCGAAGTCGATGAAGCCCTCGACGATGCAGCGCCCGGCGCCGGCGCGGCCGCCGGTCTGGGCGTAGTCCCAGGCCGGGGCGATGTCGGCCTCGCCGCGCAGCGTGCTCTGGCCCTTGCCCGAGGAGGACATCAGCGGCTTGACCACGCACGGCAGGCCGATGGCCGCGACCGCGGCGAGGTAGTCCTCGCGCGTGTCGACGAAGCGGTACGGCGAGGTCGGCAGGCCCAGCGTCTCGGCCGCCAGGCGGCGGATGCCTTCGCGGTCCATGGTCAGGCGCGCGGCGCGCGCGGTCGGGATGACGTGCAGGCCGTCGGCTTCCAGCTCGACCAGGGTCGGGGTGTGGATGGCCTCGATCTCCGGCACGACCAGGTGCGGCCGCTCCTGCGCGATCAGCGCGCGCAGCGCGGCCGGGTCGAGCATGTCCAGCACGTGGCTGCGGTGGGCGACCTGCATGGCCGGCGCGTCGGCATAGCGGTCGGCGGCGATCACCTCCACGCCGAAGCGCTGCAGCTCGATGGCGACCTCCTTGCCCAGTTCGCCCGAGCCGAGCAGCAGGACGCGGGTGGCGGAAGGCGAGCGCGGCGTGCCGAGCGTGGTCATGGGCGGCGGATCCAGGCGGAAGGGGCGGCCATTCTAGCCAGCCCGTCCCTTTGTCCCCGGACCGGCTTGCGCGCGCCGCGCCGACGGACGGCGCTTGCAGGACGATATCAATTTGATATCTTTCTCTTCACATCCGAGGACACCACCATGAAAGAGCAACCCGTCCGTTCCCTGCCCGGCCTTCCCTTCCTGCTGGTCCTGCTGGTGCTGCTGGCCGGCGCGGTGTGGCTGTTCGCCACCGGCCTGGGCCCCGACCCGGATGGCGCCGGCGTGGCCTCGGCGCCGCGCGTGGTGGCGTCGATCGTGCTGGCCGCGGCGCTGCTGTTCTGCCTGATCGGCCTGTACACGCTGCAGCCCAACCAGGCCGCGGTGATCAGCCTGTTCGGCAAGTACGTGGGCACCGACAAGCAGTCCGGCCTGCGCTGGAACAACCCCTTCTACGCCAAGAAGAAGGTCTCCCTGCGCGTGCGCAACTTCGAGAGCGGCCGGCTGAAGGTCAACGAGCTGGACGGCTCGCCCATCGAGATCGCCGCGGTCATCGTCTGGCAGGTGACCGATGCCTCCGAGGCGGTCTACAACGTGGACGACTACGAGAGCTTCGTGCACATCCAGTCCGAGGCGGCGCTGCGCGCGATGGCCACCAGCCATCCCTACGACCAGCACGAGGACGGCCAGGTCTCGCTGCGCAGCCACCCGGCCGAGATCAGCGAGCAGCTCAAGCACCACCTGGACGAGCGCCTGACCCAGGCCGGGGTGGACGTGATCGAGGCGCGCATCAGCCACCTGGCCTACGCGCCGGAAATCGCCCAGGCCATGCTGCAGCGCCAGCAGGCCAACGCGGTCATCGCCGCGCGCACGCGCATCGTCGCCGGCGCCGTGGGCATGGTCGAAATGGCCCTGGCCGAGCTGGAGAAGAGCGGCACCGTGCAGCTGGACGAGGAGCGCCGCGCCGCGATGGTCAGCAACCTGCTGGTGGTGCTGTGCGGCGATCGCGCCACCCAGCCGATCGTCAACGCCGGCACGCTGTACTAAAGCCATCTTCGGCTTCAAGGACCTCCCTCCA
Organism: Pseudoxanthomonas sp. X-1; assembly: GCF_020042665.1. Classification (NCBI taxonomy): domain Bacteria; kingdom Pseudomonadati; phylum Pseudomonadota; class Gammaproteobacteria; order Lysobacterales; family Lysobacteraceae; genus Pseudoxanthomonas; species Pseudoxanthomonas sp. X-1. The sequence continues at coordinate 1,554,650 of NZ_CP083376.1, read as the reverse complement.
TGCTGACACCCACCACCGCTGGCGTGTTCGTCGTGCTGATCGTCGTGATCGCCGCGTCCCGACGCCGGCACGAGCCGCGCAAGGACGACTGACCCGCATGGCGGAGAAGAAGGCCTACCCGCTGCGCATCAGCGCCGAGGTGCTCGCCGCGGCCCAGAAGTGGGCCGACGACGACCTGCGTTCGCTCAACGCGCAGATCGAGTACCTGCTGCGCGACGCGCTGCGCAAGGCCGGCCGCCTGCCCAGACCCGCCACCCCCGATCCACAGGAAGACGACGCATGAGCACCGATCGCCGCTGGAGCTATCTCACCGTGGAAGTGAAGCCCAGCCTGCTGGGCGCCCTGAAGACCGAGCTGGTCCAGGAAGAGCTCACCAGGCAGGGCAACCAGGGCTGGGAGCTGGTCAACCTGATCGTGCCGGCGCCGGCGCAGCCGATCGTGCTCGTTTTCAAGCGCCCGCAATGAACGCGCGCCCTGCACCGCTCGCGCCCGCGCCGCGCGGCGTGGACGATCTCAAGCTCGCCGCGGCCTGGGGCGCGCTCGCCGCGCTGGCGGTGGTGGCACTGATGCCCTATCTGGCGCAGACCATGCCCGAGCGCTTCGCCCGGCTGCCGGTGCCGCTGGGCCTGGTCATGGCGCTGCAGGCGCTGCAGGCGCTGGTGCTCATCGGCGCGATGGCCTGGCTGGGCCTGCGCATGGGCCATCGCGTCGGCCTGGGCAGCCCGGTGCTGCGCGCCTGGCTGATCACGCGCACGGCGCCGGAGTGGGCGCGGCTGCGACCGGCCACCAGCGCCCTGCTGGGCCTGGGCGCGGGCCTGGCGGTCGTGGCCCTGTCGCCGCTGGCCGACCACTGGCTGCCGCCGATGGCGCATCCGCCTGCGCACCTCGGCGCGCAGGTCTCGGCCGTCAATGGCGCGCTGGCGTCGTTCTATGGCGGCATCGCCGAAGAATTGCAGCTGCGGCTGTTCCTGATGACCCTGCTGGTGTGGAGCGTGGCCCGCCTGCGCAAGGCGCTGCCCGGCGCCGGCGTGTACTGGGCGGCGATCCTCGTCGCGGCACTGCTGTTCGGCGCCGGCCACCTGCCGACGGCGGCGCACGTCTGGGGCCTCACGCCCGGTGTCGTGGTGCGCACCCTGTTGCTCAACGGCGTGGCGGGCATCGTGTTCGGCTGGCTGTACTGGCGGCGCGGGCTGGAGATGGCGATGCTCGGCCATTTCTGCGCCGATCTGGTGCTGCACGTGGCGACTCCGCTCATCGGGCTGGTGCGGCCATGAGGCCTCAAGCACGCGCGCATGCGGCAGGCGCAGCGCCCACGCTCACGCCGCCGCCCGGCAGCGCGCGGCTGTGGCTGTTCGTGCTGGTCGTCGGCCTGCCGCTGGTGCTCTGCGCCGCCGCGCTGGCGATCGCGCCGCTGACGGGGCGGGCGGCCCCTCAGCCGGCCGGCGGCGTGCTCGGCGCCATCGCCATCCAGCTGGCGTCGGTGGGGATGCTGACCGTACCGCTGTGGGCCGGGCTGGACTGGGCGCTGCGGCGCCAGGCGCTGGTCATCGACCAGGGCGAACTGGACCTGCGCACGACCTTCTTCCGCAACCGCGTGCCCCTGTCGCAGCTGCAGCCGGAACAGGCGCGCATCGTCGACCTAGACGAGCACCTCGAACTGCGCCCGCAGCTCAAGACCCGCGGCTATGCCCTGCCCGGCCTGCGCAGCGGCTGGTACCGGCTGCGCAACAAGCGCAAGGCGTTCGTCGCCCTCGCCGACAGCCGGCGGGTGCTGTGGCTGCCCACCACCGCCGGCCACGCGCTGCTACTGGACGTGCGCGATCCGCACGGGCTGCTGGCCCTGCTGCGCGAGCGTTGCGGCCACGCACGCTAGAGTGGTGCGCATGCCCCATCCCGCCCCTACGACCGGCCTGCTGCTCAACACCGCCGAGGTGGAACTGTGGCCGGCGCCGTTGCTGCGCGCCCGCGCCAACGCCGATGCGCGTGTGCTGGCGCGCGCCTCGCGCGTCCTGCGGCGCAAGGACGATGGCCGCTACCTGGCCGCGGTGCTGCCCGAAGGCCTGGTCGGCCTGCTGCCGGGCTGGAGCCGCACGCCCGGCATCGACGAGGCGCTGGATCGCCTGGAGGCGATCGAAGGCGCGCGCCCGCTGCCCGGCGCCGGCGAGGCGGAACTGCCGCTGACCGGATTGCGGCGGCGCCTGGACCGCCTGGGCCTGGATGCCGACGGCTATGCGGCGCGCACGGGCTTGGCGCTGATCGCCGAACCGGCCACGCTGTGGCTGGCCGGCCGCGACCGCTACGACCGCCCGCTGTGGCTCAGCCGCGCCGCCGGCCGCGCCTGGCGCGCGATGCAGGCCGCCGCCTGGCGCGACCAGGTGCGGCTTGACGCGATCTCCGGCTATCGCAGCCACGCGTATCAGCTGGGGATCTTCGAACGCAAGCTCGCGCGCGGGCAGACGGTCGCGCAGATCCTCACCGTCAACGCCGCCCCCGGCTACAGCGAGCACCATGCCGGCACCGCCTTGGACATCGGCACGCCGGGCGAGGCGCCGGCCGAGGAATCCTTCGAACACACGCCTGCCTTCGCGTGGCTGGGCGCGCATGCCGCCCGCTTCGGCTTCGCCATGAGCTACCCGCGCGACAACCCGCACGGCATCGTCTACGAGCCCTGGCACTGGCGGCACCACGGCTGAGCGCCGGCGCGCGCCGGCCGGGCGGGCGCCTCAGCGCCGCAGCACGTCCACCGCCCACAGCAGCCAGGCCAGCATCATCGCCACCCCGCCCGCCGGCGCCAGCCCGCTGCTGATCCCGGCAAGGTGATGCGCGGCGATGCTGCCGGAGAACAGCAGGGTGCCGACCAGCAGCAGGCGCAGCGCCCACCGTCCCAGGGCGCGGCGGGCGCGCGGCGCCAGCGCCGTCAGCGCGATGCCATGGCCGAACCCGTAGAGGCAGGCGCTCTGCAGCGCCGCCTGCGCCCTGGCATCGGCCACGCCATGCGCGGCATAGGCGGCCAGCCCGATGGCCAGCGCGCACAGCACCGCGCCGATGGCCGCCAGCGGCGAGGGAACGGGTGAACGGAGCAGGATCATGCGGCAGCCCTCTCGAAGGCGCGGCCACGCCGGCCGCAAATGAAAACGCCGCGCCTCCGGGATGCGAAGGCGCGGCGCGCGGACATCGAAACAGGCGCCCGTCAGGCGCCGGCGATCAGTACTTGATCGCCCAGTAGATGTCGTAGGTGGAGCTCTCGTCGGTGAACGACTTGTCCACGCCGCTGTTCCAGGCCTCGTACGGACGGTCGGTCATGGCATGGCCGTTGGTCAGCGCCCAGGCACGCAGGCCGTTGCGGGCGGCGTCCAGCTCGGACATGTAGCCGGTGTACTTGGCGGTGGCGGCCTGGTGCGCATCGGTGTGCACGTAGGTCACCGGGGTGCCGGCGGTCTTGACCTGCAGCTGCGCCGCGTCGCCCGCCGGGGCCGGCGTCGCCGCGGCGGCGGCATCGTCGGTCTTGGCGTCGTCGGTCTTGGCCGCGCCACCCTTCTTGCGGACCGGCTGGACCACGTCGAAGGTGTAGGTCTGGGTCGCCAGCTCGGTGGTGACGATGCGGAACGGGCCGGCGGCCTCCAGATCGTTGGAATCCATCACCCGCTTGATCCACTCCTGGTTGGCCAGGATCGACTTCTTGATCGCGTCGTTGCTGCGCTCGATGCTGCCGGCATTGACCACCAGCAGGTTCTCGGCCGGCACGTCGGAGATCTTCAGATCGGTCAGCTTGGAGCCTTCCACGCGGTAGTCGAAGTTGGGGATGGTGGCCAGGTTGGAGGACAGCTTGGCCAGGCCCGCATCGAGCGAATCGCCGATCTGGCTCTTGATGTACATGCCCAGGAAGCGGCCGTAGAGGTTCCAGCCGTAGTCCACGTCATAGGACTGGGTGATGCGCACGTTGCGGTTGTTGCGGCCGGTCGGCGTCAGCGCGATCTGCGAGGTCTTGTTGCCGCCCGGGGTCTGGTCGACGATCGCATAGGTCACCTTGGCCGGACCGCCGCCTGCCGGCGGAGCCTGGCTGTCGGTGATCTCCCAGCTGCCGCTCTTCCAGGCGCTGGCCACGTCCGAGGTGAACTCGACCTTGGCGCCCTTGCCGATGTTGCCGTCGGCGCCGCCGGAATACTTCAGGTGGGCCGGGTCACCCGGCAGCATCAGGCTCCAGTCCTTGAGGCGCCGCACGTTGTTCACCGTGTCGTAGACGATGGTCATCTTGCGGTTGCTTTCCACGCTTCCTTCGAGGTGCCGATGCGACGGCAGGACCACGCCGATGACCAGGAACAGCGCCAACACCAGCGCCAGGGCGATCAAGAACTCGAGCAAACGGGTCATTCAGCGGTCTCCGGGGCCGGTGACAGGCCATGGGGTTAAGGAACAAGTCAGTCCCGAATCGTAGCAGGCTTGGATCGAGACGGTCAGCCGGAAAATGCACCGGAATCATTGCCTTCTGCGACGCGAACGATCTCTTAACAGACCAAGGCCATACCAGCTGGAGTGGGAGCGTTGCCGCAGAGCGGCTGTTCCCGTCGTCGCGCGGTGGAAGACCGCTCCATGTGGGAGCGGCCATGGCAGCGGGGAGCTTCATCGCGCAAGCCTCATCGGCCACCGCGACGGCTCCCACTGGGCCTGGCATCGGCTCGCGCGCATTTCCGAGCCCCAAGCACTTGGCGATGCGTCGCCTTCAGGCGAACGGCCGTGGCGTTGACCGGATGGGCGTTCGTGTCGCGAAGCTGGACAGAATGGCTAACAAGACGCCGTCTTCCCCCACGAATCTGTAATCCAGCGACGCCTGGCCTGCCCGCGCGGGTGCCCCTGGATTCCCGCGTTCGCGGGAATGACGGCAGCGCGGCGTCCACGGCGCTGCGGAACGCCCCGCCGCTGCCGCCTCGGCCTCAGACCAGCTGCAGCTCGAAGGCCTTGAGCACCGCGCGGGTGCGGTCGCGCACGCCGAGCTTGGACAGGATGTTGGAGACGTGGTTCTTGATCGTGCCCTCGGCCACGCCCAGCGAGTTGGCGATCTCCTTGTTGGAGAAGCCCGAGGCCATCAGGCGCAGGATCTCGGTCTCGCGGTCGGTCAGCGGGTCCGGGCGGTCCAGGCTGACGAACTCGTTGCGCATGTGCTCCAGGCCCGAGAGCAGGCGCTGGGTCACCGCCGGCTGCACCAGCGAGCCGCCGTCGGCCACCGTGCGGATGGCGCCGACCAGCTGCTCCAGCGAGACGTCCTTGAGCAGATAGCCCTTGGCGCCGGCCTTGAGCCCGGCCAGCACCAGCTGATCGTCGTCGAAGGTGGTCAGGATGATCGACGGCGGCAGCTGTCCGGCGCGGGCCAGCGCCTGCAGCGCCTCCAGCCCGGACATCACCGGCATGCGCATGTCCATCAGCACGACGTCGGGCCGGATCTGCGGGATCAGTTCGACGGCCTGGCGGCCGTCGGCGGCCTCGCCCACGACTTCGATGCCATCGTCCAGGGCCAGCAGCGAGCGGATGCCCTGGCGGACCAGGTTCTGGTCGTCGACCAGGCAGACGCGGATCATGGAAGTTCTCCGGAAGAAATCAGGGGCGCCGATGCCGGCGCCAGCGGGCCGGGCAGCAGCGGATCGTCGCTGGCCGCCGGCAGGCGCAGGGCCAGGCGGAAGCCCTCGCCCGGCGCGGTGTCCAGCTGCAGCTGGCCACCATACTGGCGCAGGCGCTCGCGCATGCCGCGCAGGCCGTTGCCGCCGATCAGCTCGGCCGCGCCGCGGCCGTCGTCGCGCGCGTTCATCACCAGCTCGGCGCCCTCGCGCCGGCAGCCGATCCACAGGTTGCGCGCGCCGGCGTGGCGCACGGCGTTGGTGATGATCTCCTGCGCGCAGCGCAGCAGCACGTGGGCGCGCTCGGGATCCTCCAGGGTCAGCGGTTCGTGCAGGTCCAGGTGGATGTGCAGCGAGGGCACGTGCTCGGCCAGGGGGCGCAAGGTGGCGGCCAGGTCGATCGAACCGGACTCGCGCAGCTGGCTGACCGCCTCGCGCACGTCGTTGAGCAGCAGCCGCGCCAGGGTGTGGGCCTGGCGCACGTGCTCCTGCGCGCGGCCCTCGGTGATATGGCTGGCCACTTCCAGGTTGAGGCTCAGCGCGGTGAGGTGGTGGCCGAGCAGGTCGTGCAGCTCGCGCGAGATGCGGGTGCGTTCGTTGACGCGCGCGCTCTCGGTCAGCAGCACGCGGGTGGCGCGCAGCTCGGCGTTGAGCCGGCGCTGCTCCTCGCGCGCCTGGGCCTGCTGCCGGGCCACGTAGGCGGTGACCAGTACGAAGGCCGCGAACCCCACATAGAAGGACGACTGGAACACCGACTCCCAGAAATTGAAGTCGTCCAGGGCCATGAACGAGGGCACCAGCGGCACGTGGGCGAACATCAGCCACAGCACCGCCCAGCGCAGCTCCAGCATCCACGGCAGCACCCCGGCCACCACCGCCAGCAGCAGCGCCCCCAGGCCGGTGCGGGTGTAGAAGCCCACGGCCACGGCCGAGGAGATCATCACCAGCAGGAGCAGCACGCTGGACAGGCTGTGATGCTGCGGCGGGCGTTCGTGCAGGGCGCGGGTCGCCAGCCAGTAGCACAGGCCGAAGGCCAGGTAGGCCAGCAGCGACATCGGCACGTTCAGGCTGGCGCCCTCGGCCCCGCGCGAGGGCGGCAGGAACCAGGCGTTGAGCACGATGGGGATGCCCACCAGCGCCCAGGTGTAGAGCCCGGCGGCACGCAACAGGCGGGTGTGGGCGATTCGTCCGAGCATGGCGGCATCTTACGGGCCCGCCGCGGACGGCGACCCGGCCTGAAGTCATGCCCCGGCGTCGGTGACCCGCCGCAGCGGCGAGCGACCCATGCGATAATCGGGCCGCCCCGGCGGTGTCGGGCGCAGTATTCCCCCGGAGTTGAAGCCCGATGTCCATCGTCATCCGCGACGTGCGCGAGCGCGAGCTGGATTCCGTCCTGGCCCTGAACAACAACGCTGGTCTGGCGATCCTGCCGCTGGACAGCGCCCGTGTGCGCGAGTTCTACGAGCACGCCGAATACTTCCGCGTGGCCGAGCGCGATGGCAACCTGGCCGGCTTCCTGGTCGGTTTCGGCGCCGGCCAGCAGCACGACAGCAGCAACTACCGCTGGTTCCAGGAGCGCTATCCGGCGTTCTTCTACATCGACCGCATCGTGGTGGCCAGCCGCCGCCGCGGCGGCGGCGTGGGGCGGGCCTTCTATGCCGACGTGCAGAGCTACGCCGAGCTGCGCTACCCGCAGCTGGCCTGCGAGGTCTTCCTGGACCACGGCGCCGACTCGGCGCTGCTGTTCCATGGCAGCTTCGGCTTCCGCGAGGTCGGCCAGCACGTCATGGCCGGCGTCAAGGTCCGCGCCAGCATGCTGATGAAAGAGCTGTGCAGCTACCCCTGGGTGCTGGAGACCTATGGCGGCAAGCTGCCGGAGACCCCGTGGACGCGCACCCGCGCCTTCACGCCCGTCGGCGCGCAGGGGACCAACAACGCATGAGCAGCCCATCCCCCACCACCCCCAACTACGAGCAGGCCGGCGAACTGAAGATCGGCCAGGTCGGCATCGCCAACCTGCGCGTGCGCACGCTGGACGTGCCCGCGCTGGTGCGCGAGATGCGCGAGCGCGTGGACCGCGCGCCCAAGCTGTTCGGCCGCGCCGCGGTGATCCTGGATTTCGGCGGCCTGATCCAGGCCCCCGACCCGACCACCGCCCGCGCCCTGGTCGACGGCCTGACCGGCGCCGGCGTGCTGCCGGTGGCCCTGGCCTACGGCACGGCCGAGATCGAGGCGCTGGCCGAACAGCTCGGCCTGCCGCTGCTGGCCAAGTTCCGCGCCCAGTACGAGCCGGTCCAGGCCGCCCCCGCTCCCCCGCCTCCGCCGCCGCCCGCGCCCGAGCCGCCCAAGCCCAAGGCCGCCGCGCAGCCGGGCATGGTGCTCAAGACCGCGGTGCGCTCGGGCCAGCAGATCTACGCCGAGCAGCGCGACCTGACCGTGCTGACTTCGGTCGGCGCCGGCGCGGAGGTCATCGCCGACGGCTCGATCCACATCTACGGCCCGCTGCGCGGACGCGCGCTGGCCGGGGCCCAGGGCAACGAGGACGCGCGCATCTTCTGCAGCGCCTTCCACGCCGAACTGGTCGCCGTGGCCGGCCACTACAAGGTGCTGGACGATGTCCCGCGCGCGCTGCACGGCAAGCCCGTGCAGGTGTGGCTGGAAGACGGACAGCTGAACATCGCCGCGCAGAGCTAGCACGGCAACGATGGCCCCTCGCCGGGCCATTCCCGCAACATGGCAACGCTCCACCGCACTTCACATTCCCAGGAGAACACCATTGGCTGAGATCATCGTCGTCACGTCCGGCAAGGGCGGCGTAGGCAAGACCACCACCAGCGCCAGCCTGGCCGTCGGCCTGGCCCGGCGCGGCAAGAAGGTCGCCGTCATCGACTTCGACGTGGGCCTGCGCAACCTGGACCTGATCATGGGCTGCGAGCGCCGCGTGGTGTACGACTTCATCAACGTCACCCAGGGCGAGGCCTCGCTCAAGCAGGCGCTGATCAAGGACAAGCGCTTCGACACGCTGTACGTGCTGGCCGCCTCGCAGACCCGCGACAAGGACGCGCTGACCACCGAAGGCGTGGAGAAGGTGCTCAAGGACCTGGACGCCGACGGCTTCGACTTCATCGTCTGCGACTCGCCGGCCGGCATCGAGAAGGGCGCGTTCCTGGCGATGTACTACGCCGACAAGGCGATCGTGGTGGTCAACCCGGAAGTGTCCTCGGTGCGCGACTCCGATCGCATCCTGGGCCTGCTGGATTCCAAGACCCGCAAGGCCGAACAGGGCGGCACGCTCAAGCCCAACCTGCTGCTGACGCGCTACAACCCGGCGCGCGTGGAGACCGGCGAGATGCTCTCGATCAAGGACGTGGAGGAAGTCCTCGGCCTGAAGACCATCGGCGTGATCCCCGAGTCGGGCGATGTGCTCAACGCCTCCAACAAGGGCGAACCGGTGATCCTCGATCTGGAATCGCCGGCCGGCCAGGCCTACGACGATGCGGTGGCGCGCCTGCTGGGCGAGGACCGCCCGATGCGCTTCACCACAACGGAGAAGAAGGGCTTCTTCAGCAAACTGTTCGGAGGTTGAGCATGGGCATGTTCGATTTCCTCAAGGCCAAGAAGAACACCGCCGAGACGGCCAAGAACCGTCTGCAGATCATCATCGCCCAGGAGCGCACCCAGCGCGGCGGGCCGGACTATCTGCCGCTGCTGCAGCGCGAGTTGCTGGAAGTGATCAAGAAGTACGTCAACATCGACGCCGACGCGGTCAAGGTCGACCTGCTCAAGGAAGGCGACCACGACGTGCTGGACATCTCGGTGGCCCTGCCGGAAGGCAAGGCCTGATCCAACCCGGCGCGGGCCCCACGCCCGCGCCCCGCGCAAGCATCGCCCCGCATGTCGTCCCCGCAGAACGCCCTCGCCTTTTCCGATTCCGCCCCGCCGCCCGGCAGCGAGGCGGCCATGGCCACGGTGCTGCGCGTGCGCGAGCTGCCGTTCGCGACGCTGGCCGCGCTGCTGGCGCGCTTCGACCTGGTGCTGCACCGGGTGCCCGACGGGGTGCCGATCCCCGGCAGCTTCTGGGGCGATCCGGAAGCCGGGGTGATCGCGCACAACGTCTACGTGCGCAACGACACCCCGGTGCACTCGCTGCTGCACGAGGCCTGCCACCTGATCGTGCTCACGCCCGAGGCGCGCGCGCGGGTGCACACCGATGCCACCGATTCGGACATCGAGGAAGACGCCACCTGCTACCTGCAGGTGGTGCTGGCCGATGAACTGCCCGGCGTGGGCCGCGCGCGGCTGATGGCCGACATGGACGCCTGGGGCTACTCGTTCCGCATGGGCTCCACCGCCGACTGGATGCGGCACGACGCCGAGGACGCGCGCCGCTGGCTGGCCGATCGCGGCCTGCCGCACTGATCCGCCGCGGCTTCGGCTTCGATCCGCTTCGCGTTTGGGGACGCGCATGAACACCACCGCTCCCAGGCCCGGTGAGGCCTGGAACCACATGATCGTGATCGGCCGCGGCGCCAACCGCGTCTGCGTGATCGACCGGCGCGACACGCGCCAATGCCTGAAATTCATGCTGCCGCGCGCGCAGCGCACGCGCGTGGGCCTGCGCCAGCGGCTGGCGCGCTGGCGCGCCGAGCGCAGACCCTCGCGTGACGAGAACCACGCCGAACTGCGTGCCTGGCTGCAGCTGTCCGCGCGCATCCCGGCCGAGGCGCTGGCGCCGCACCTGGCCACGGTGCTGGGCATGTTCCGCACCGTCTATGGCCAGGCCCTGTGCTGCCAGCGGGTGACCCTGCCCGAGGGCGGCGACGCGCCCAGCCTGTACGCGCTGCTGTTCGAGACGCCGCGCTATCCGGCCGCCACGCTGTGCGCGGCGGTGAGCGTGTTCGAGCAGTGGCTGCTGCGCCACCGCATCCCGCTGTTCGACCTCAACGCCGGCAACCTGCTGGTGCTGCCCGACGGGGATGGCGTGCGCCTGGTCTGCGTGGACGCCAAGTCGGTGGTGGCCGGCAAGGAGATCGTGCCGTTCTCGCGCTGGGTCGGCGCGCTGGGCCGGCGCAAGATCCGCCGCCGCGCCGAGCGCCTGCGCGCGCGCATCCGCGCCGCGCTGCCCGAGCCGGGCACGCCCGCCGCCGCGGCATGAGCCGCGCTTGCGGCGCCTGGCCGGCTTCTCTAGCCTGCGGGCTCACCGCCTGAAGCAAAGGAACCGCTCCGTGCCGCCACGCCACCTCGTGTTCGCCCTGGGCGCCGTGTCGCTGCTGGCCCTGTCCGGCTGCGGGTCCGACCAGCCCTCGGGCGACGGCGTGCACACCGCACCAGAGGGCGAGACCGCGCAGGCCTTCGTCGCGCGCGTCAACGCCGGCCTGCGCGACAGCGCGCCCGAGGTGGCCGCAGCGCAGTGGCTGTCCTCGACCTACATCACGCCGGACAGCCAGCGCGTCGCCGCCAAGGCCAACGAGCGCGCGCTGACCCAGCTCAACGCGTGGATCGCACAGTCGCGACGCTTCGAGGGCCAGCAGATGGCGCCGGCCGACGCGCGCGCGATCCACCTGCTCAAGCTGATGAGCGCCATGCCCGCGCCGCAGGATCCGGCCAAGCTGGCGCGCCTGACCCAACTGTCGACCGAGCTGGAAGGCATGTACGGCGCCGCCAAGGTCTGCACCGGCGAAGGCCCGGCGCGCAGCTGCCGCAGCCTGGGCGAGCTGGAACAGGTGCTGGCCCACAGCCGCGACTACGACGCCCAGCTGCAGGCCTGGAGCGGCTGGCACGACGCGGCCACGCCGATGCGGGCGCGCTATGGGCAGTTCGTCGAACTGATCAACGAAGGCGCGCGCGACATCGGCTTCGCCGACGCCGGCGAGCAATGGCGCAGCGGCTACGACATGGCCCCGGGCGAGATCGCCGCGCAGACCGATCGCCTGTGGAACCAGGTCAAGCCGCTGTACCAGCAGCTGCACTGCTATGCGCGCACCCGGCTGGAGGCGCGCTACGGCATGCGCGGCCAGGTCGAAGGCGGCCTGCTGCCGGCGCATCTGCTGGGCAACATGTGGCAGCAGGACTGGAGCAACCTGTGGGACCTGCTGCAGCCCTACCCCGAGGCCGGCGCGCTGGACATCACCGGCGCGCTGCAGGCGCGCAACGATGCCCAGTACGAGCGCACGCTGGCCGATGCCGGCCTGGACACCGGCGACCCGTTCGAATCCGCGCGCGATGCCGCCTACGGCGCGCAGCTGCGCGCCCTGGGCCACGCGCCGGACGCCGACGAGCGCGAGCGCCTGAGCCGCAGCGCCTATGACGCGGCGATCGCTCGCCTGGGCGACCTGCGCCGCGACGCGGACCTGGCCAGCGCCAGGGACATGGCCCGGCGCGCGCAGGACTTCTACACCTCGCTGGGCATGCCGCCGCTGCCGGAGAGCTACTGGACCCGGGCGCAGTTCATCAAGCCGCGCGACCGCGACGTGGTCTGCCACGCCAGCGCCTGGGACATGGACATGGCCGGCGACGTGCGCACCAAGATGTGCATCCGGCCCGACGAGGACAGCTTCACCACGCTCTACCACGAGCTGGGCCACCTGTATTACGACCTGGCCTACAACCGGCAGCCGCCGGTGTTCCAGGCCGGCGCCAACGACGGCTTCCACGAGGCCATCGGCGACACCATCGTGCTGGCGATGACGCCACGCTATCTGGCCTCGATCGGCCTGGTGCGCGAGGCCACGCAGGACGAGCCGGCGCTGGTCAACGCGCAGATGCGCATGGCGCTGAGCAAGGTGGCCTTCCTGCCGTTCGGGCTGATGATCGACCGCTGGCGCTGGGGCGTGTTCGACGGCTCGATCAAGCCGGACCACTACAACCGCGCCTGGTGGCAGCTCAAGGCGCAGTACCAGGGCGTGGCCCCGGCCACGCCGCGCGGCGAGGACTACTTCGACGCCGGCGCCAAGTACCACGTGCCGGCCAATACGCCATACACGCGCTACTTCATGGCGGCGATCCTGCAGTTCCAGTTCTACAAGGCGCTGTGCGACGCCGCCGGCCACACCGGGCCGCTCAACCAGTGCAGCTTCTACGGCAACAAGGTCGCCGGGCAGAAGTTCTGGGCGATGCTGAGCCAGGGCGCCAGCCAGCCATGGCCGCAGACGCTCAAGGCGCTGACCGGCAGCGAGACCATGGACGCCGGCCCGATGCTGGAGTACTTCCAGCCGCTGCAGGCCTGGCTGAAGCAGCAGAACGAGGGGCGCAGCTGCGGCTGGCAGGTGCCGGCGGCGAGCGCGGCCGACGGCGCCGGCTGACGCGTCAGCCGTCGAGATCGTCGGCCAGCAGCGCCCAGCGCTGGTGGTCGCGCCAGGCCCCATCGACGCGCAGGTAGCGCGGGGAGAAGCCTTCCAGGCGGAAGCCGGCGCCGCGCGCCAGCGCGATGGAGGCGGCGTTGTCGGGCTGGATGTTGGCTTCGATGCGATGCAGGCCGAGGTCGTCGAACAGATGCGCGATCACCTGCGGCAAGGCTTCGCGCATCAGGCCGCGGCCCGCGCACGGCACGCAGGCGTAGTAACCGAGGTAGGCGCTGAGGAAGTTGCCGCGGCTGATCTGGCTGGCGTTGAACACCCCGACGATGGCGCCGCTGGCGCGTTCGCGCGCGATCAGGCTCACGTAGTCCTCGGCCAGGGTGCGGGCGAACCAGGCCTCGAACCCGGCCTGGTCCAGGCAGGGCGACACCCAGGGACGATGCAGCGCCGTGCTGGCACGGTGCGCGGCGATCAGCGCGGCCGCATCGGTGCGCAGCAGCGGCCGCACGCCGACGCGCGATGCCGGCATGCCCGCGCGGCTCAATGGGTCTCCGGTTCGCCCTGCAGGCCGGCCACCAGCTGCTGGCGGAACTGGTCGAAGCTCAGACCCTGGCCAGCGGCCTCGGCATGAGCGGCGTGCTTGAGATCGTCCGAATAGACCAGACGCACGTTGGTGCCGGCGCGGTCGTGCAGTTCGGCCGCGCGCAGGATCAGCGCCAGCACGTGCGCGGCGCTGTCCGACTCGCCGGCGATGCGCCCGTCCATGCCCAGCACCCACTGCCCGTCGCGGCGCACGATGCCGGCCAGCAGCTGCTTGTCGTCGTCGCGCAGCTCGGCATGCGGTTCGATCGGCGAAGGCGCGCCCGCGCTGGCGACCGCCTGGTTACGGGCCCGCTGCTCGCGGCGCTTGCGCGCATCGCGACGCTGCTTGGAGGTGATGGACATGGCACCGGCCCGGGACGATGAGGGACCGATAGGGTACCGCGGCGGCGTCTGGCGGCGGGATTCGGCGTCGGCTCGGGTATCCGCAAACCCTGCCCCCGTCGTTCCCGCGACAGCGGGAACCCAGGGACTTTGCTTGCCGTGCCAAAGCCGCAGGATGGCCAGGCATTCATCTTCCGAAAAGCGCTTCCCGCCTTCGCGGGAATGACGCTTGCGGAGTCTGTTCGCGCGCGTGCGTGGCCCTGTGCCTGGAGACGGCGGGGCTCGTCTCCGAGCGGAGATCCACCCTCAGGAAGCGACAGAACGGGCTCGTGGGAACGAGCCCGTTCTGCTCACGCCCTAAGCGGCCTTCGCCGGCGCCAGCGCCTCCGCGGCCAGGCGATACGAATGCTTGCGCGCGCCGTGGTCGTAGATGTTCGCGGCGATGATCAGCTCATCCGGGCGATGGCGGTCGATGAAGGCTTCCAGGCCCTTGCGCACGGTCGCCGGCGAGCCCACCACGCTGCAGGCCAGCGCGCGTTCGACCCCGGCCTTCTCGTGCGGCTGCCAGTAGGCCTCGATATCGTCGATCGGCGGCGGGATCTTGCCCGGCCGGCCGCGGCGCAGGTTGACGAAGGCCTGCTGGGCGGTGGTGAACAGCCGCCGCGCCTCCTCGTCGGTGTCGGCGGCGATGACGTTGAGGCCGAGGGCGGCGTAGGGCTGCTGCAGATGGCGCGAGGGCCGGAACTCGCGGTGGTAGACCGCAAGCGCCTGATCCATCGCGTCGGGCGCGAAATGCGAGGCGAAGGCGAACGGCAACCCCAGCTGCGCCGCCAGCGTGGCGCTGAACAGGCTCGAGCCCAGCAGCCACACCGGTACGTCCAGGCCGGCGCCGGGCACGGCCTGCACCAGCTGTCCGGGCTCGGCCGGTGCGAAGTAGCGCAGCAGCTCGGTGACATCGGCCGGGAACTGGTCGGCACTGTCGAAGTAGCGGCGCAGCGCGCGCGCGGTGGGCTGGTCGGTGCCGGGCGCGCGGCCCAGCCCCAGGTCGATGCGCCCGGGGTACAGCGAGGCCAGCGTGCCGAACTGTTCGGCCACCTGCAGCGGGGCGTGGTTGGGCAGCATCACCCCGCCCGAGCCGACCCGGATGGTCGAGGTGCCGCCGGCGACGTAACCGATCAGCACCGCGGTGGCGGCGCTGGCGATGCCGGGCATGTTGTGGTGCTCGGCCAGCCAGTAGCGGGTATAGCCCAGCGCTTCGGCGTGGCGGGCCAGGTCCAGCGAGTTGGCGAAGGCCTGGGTCGGCGTGCTGCCCTCGCACACCGGCGCCAGGTCCAGGACCGAATAGGGAATGATCGGGGAAGAGGTGCTCATGCCTGTGGAGATGGGGCCGGGCCGGCCCGCTTCCACCCCCGCCCGCGCGATGCTGTATTCAGCTCAGCAGGTCGTAGGGCCCGCCCTGTTCCAGCGCGCGCTGGTAGGCCGGCCGGGCGTGGATGCGCTGGATGAAGCGCGCCAGCAGGGGATGCCCGTCGAAGCCGTAGCGCGCCTGCGCCGCCTCCAGCGGGAAGCTCATCTGCACGTCGGCGGCGCTGAAGTCCTCGCCGGCGAACCAGGCGTGGCGACCCAGTTCGCCCTCCAGATAGTCCAGGTGCAGCTTGATCTGCGGCCGGGCGAAGCCGGCCATGACCTTGTCGGCGATGCCGCGGGCGATCGGCCTGGCGAAGAACGGCATCGGCGCGCTGCGGATCCGGCCCAGCACCAGGGTGACCAGCAGCGGCGGCATCAGCGAGCCTTCGGCGTAGTGCAGCCAGTAGCGGTAGCGCAAGTGGGCGTCGCTGCCCGGGGTCGGCGCGAAGGCGCGGGCCACGTCGTAGCGCTCGACCAGGTACTCGATGATCGCGCCCGACTCGGCCAGCAGCCGCCCCTCGTCCTCGACCAGGGGCGATTTGCCCAGCGGATGGATCTTCTTCAGTTCCGGCGGCGCCAGCATGGTGCGCGGGTCGCGCTGGTAGCGCACCACGGTGTAGTCCAGGCCCAGTTCCTCCAGCAGCCACAGCACGCGCTGGGAGCGGGAATTGTTGAGGTGATGGACCGTGATCATGAACAGGAGGCTTCCGGGGGGCGTGGCGCGCCAGCATAGCGCCCTGTCCCGCGGCATCGCGTCCACGCTAAATTTGCGTATCTTGTCACCCTGGAATCAGGGGGCTGGTCACGGATGGGTTGGTTCAACGGTCGGGTCGATGACCTGGCCCCGGAGCAGCGCGGCGCGCTCATCGAGCAGCAGCGGCGCGAATCCGGGCGCTATGTCGAGGTGCTGTTCGTGACGACACCGCTGGTGTTCGTCGTCAGCGGCGTGCACGACATCCTGACCGGACAACCCGGCGCCTGGCAGCTGATGGCCGTGCGCGGCGCCACCGCGGTGCTGATCCTGGCCATCGGCTGGGTGGTGCGACGATACGGTCCGCGCTCGGACGTGGCCGCCGGCCTGGCGGTGTTGGGCGTGCTGATCGCCAGCAGCGCGCTGGCCTGCCACGTCGTCCTGGATCCGCACGGCCTGGGCCTGGCCCACGTCGTCCTGCTGCTGATGGCCATGCACGCCATCCCGCTGACCCTGCGCCCGCGCGACGCCATCGGCATGGGCGCGGCCCTGCTGCTGCCCTCGCTGGCGATGCTGGCCCTGGCGCACGCGCCGCTGGCCAGCTGGATCACCGACCTGGCCCTGCTGGCGCTGGGGATCATCGCCGGCCTGATGCTGCGCCGGCGGCGCCTGGACATCGCCCTGGAGCTGTTCGAACTGCGCAGCAAGCTGGAACTGCGCGTGGACATGGACATGCTGACCGGGCTGCTCAACCGCGAGGGCTGGTTCCGCGCCGCGCGGGTGGTGTTCACCCTGACCCGCGATGCGCGCCGGCCGATGACCCTGGCCTACCTGGACCTGGACCACTTCAAGCGCATCAACGACGAGCTGGGCCACGACGCCGGCGACCGCGCGCTGGCGCTGGTGGCCGACGCAATGCGCCGCTGCGCGCGCCACCAGGACATCGCCGGTCGCCTGGGCGGCGAGGAGTTCGTGCTGCTGATGCCCGGCCTGCCGGAGATGCAGGCCGTGCGCCTGGTCCAGAACCTGTGCGAGGCGGTGCGGCGGATCGAGTTCGGCCGCAGCATCACCTTCAGCGCGGGCGTCAGCCAGGTGCGCACCACCGACCGGCTGGAGGACACCATGCGCCGGGCCGACCACGCCCTGCTGCAGGCCAAGCGCGAGGGCCGCGACCGGGTGCTGCGCGCGCCGGCCAGCTAGCGGAGCGAGGGACCGTCCAGCACCGGACGCAGGTCCGGCGTCAGCGCCACGCGCTCGTCGAACACGAAGCAGGCGCCGTGGTAATGGCGCCCGCCGACCTGCTCGAAGTAGCCCAGGATGCCGCCCTCCAGCTGCAGCACGTTGGCCATGCCGGTGTCATGCATCCACAGCGCAGCCTTCTCGCAGCGCACGCCGCCGGTGCAGAAGCTGACCACCGTCGCGTCGGCCAGCGCGTCGCGATGCGGTGCCAGGGCCTCGGGCAGCTGGGTGAAATCGGTGATCGGCAGGGTCAGGGCGCCGGCGAAGCTGCCGTGGCCGACCTCCTCCTCGTTGCGGGTATCCAGCAGCACCACCGGCTTGCCGGCGTCGTCGTGGCCCTGGTCCAGCCAGCGCGCCAGCGCCTGCGGCGTCACCGCCGGGGCCCGCTCGCGGCCCAGTGGTTCGCTGCCGGGGTGGCGGAAGGTGATGATCTCCGGCTTGACCTTGGCCTTGAGCCGGGCGAAGGGGACCGCCTCGCTCCAGCTTTCCTTGATGACGATGTCCGCCAGGCCCGGCTCGGCGCGCAGCGCCTGGACGAAGTCGCGCACCGCCGGCGCCTGCCCCGCCAGGAACACATTCAGCCCTTCCGGCGCGACCAGCAGCGTGCCGCGCAGGCCGGCGGCCTGCGCCCGCGCCAGCAGCGCATCCGCCAGGGCCTGCGGATCGTCGATGGCGACGAAGTGGTAGGCGGCGATGTTGAGGATCATGCCGGCCATTTTACCGGCGCTCAGCGCAGCAGCCACCACGGCAGCGCCAGGGTCAGCGCCAGGATCGCGGCGATCGCCAGCAGCATGCCGGCCACGTACAGCGGCCGCGCGCGCAGCTGGCGGGCGAAGGTGTCGGCGGTGCCGTCCTGCCGCGCCTGCTGGCGCGCCGCGCGGGCCCGTTCGCCGCGCGCGGCCTGGTAGTCGGCCATCAGGGTCCTGGCACGCGGCAGGTCGGCATCGTCCTTCAGCCAGATGCCGCCGTGGCTGATGCCCCAGCTGCTGGGCGCGGTCTCGTAGAAGGCGATGCCCTCGCGCCCCAGCCACGCGCGCACCTCGCCGGCTTCGTCGTCGGGCACGTTGCGCAGGTTGAGCAGGAGCTTGGCCATGCGCACAGGATAGCGGGCTGCTACCGTGGCGCGCCTTGCACACACACAGGAGCACGCGATGCGCCGCTGGATCCCCTTGGCCCTGACCCTGGCGCTGGCCGCCTGCACGCCGCCGCGCCCGCCGGTCGAACTGCACGGCAGCGTCGCCACGCTGCAGGTGCATGAGGTCGTCGTCGGCCAGGGCGCGCAGGCCAAGCCGGGCGACAACGTCAGCGTGCATTACACCGGCTGGATCTACGACGACACCAAGCCGGACAAGCATGGGCCGAAGTTCGACAGTTCCATCGACCGCGGCACGCCCTTCACCTTCCCGCTCGGCGGCGGCCAGGTCATCAAGGGCTGGGACCAGGGCGTGGCCGGGATGAAGGTCGGCGGCAAGCGCACGCTGATGATCCCGGCCGCGCTGGGCTACGGCGACGAAGGCGCCGGCGGGGTGATCCCGCCGGGTGCTTCGCTGGTGTTCGATGTGGAGCTGCTGGACGTCAAGGCGCCGTAGCGCTTGGCGCTCGGTGGGCGCCGCCCTGGCGGCGATGAGGCTTTCCCGGTAGGACCCCTCGCCGCCATGGCGGCTCCCACATGAAAAGCCTCATCGCCGCCAACGGGTCGAACAGGCCGACCGAGCGGCGCTCACCTCACGCGGCGCAGGCTCACTGCGCCGTCTTCGCCTTCACCGGCTTCAGTTCCAGGTCCTGGAAGTCGAAGCTGAAGTCGGTCAGCGGCGAGATCGGCGCCATGCTCGCACTGGTGATCTGGCCGTCGGCATCCAGCTGGAAGGTGAGGAAGGCATCGGCGTTGAGCCAGCGCTCGCGCCAGCGCACCACGAAGGTGTCGTGCTGCCAGTGGCTGAGCTCGCCGACCAGCTGCGGCGTCTTGCTGAAGCGGATCACCAGCTTGCCCTGCTCCTGCGCGATCACGATGTCGCCATACCAGGCATCGCGATAGGTCTGCGCGTAGCGGGCCAGCGGCAGCGAGGGCCTGGAGCTGGCGTCGCGCGCGGCCTGGTGCTTGGCCCAGCTTTCGTCGGCATCGCCGTGCGACTTGGCCACGGCCTTGGCGTAGGCCGAGTTCCAGTCGGTCTTCGGCGCGTCCAGGTAGGCGTCCAGCGCGCGCATCGTGACCGCGTTGAAGGCGGCGCCGACCTCCTGGTTGGTCAGCACGATCACGCCCAGCTTCTCCTGCGGCACCAGCGTGATGCGCGAGACCATGCCGGGCCAGCCGCCGGTGTGCCAGACCAGCTTGCGGCCGCGATAGTCCGAGAGCATCCAGCCCTCGCCATAGCCGAAGTAGTTGGGCTTGACCGCGGCGAGCTCCGGCACCGAGGGCTCGGACACCGGGATGGGCGTGAGCATGGTCCACATGTCGGCCTGGCGCCTGGCGCTGAACAGGCGCTTTGCGTTTTCGCCCTCTCCCGAGATCACCCCGCCGTTGAGCTGGGCGATCGCCCACTTGGACAGGTCGTGCACGCTGGAATAGATCCCGCCGGCGCCGCCGACGTTGGACCAGGTCATGCGCGGCGCCGGCACCAGCCGGGTGAAGTCCTCCTTGGAATGCCCGGTGGCCACATCGTCGCCGGGCTTGAGGTCGTCGCTGTTGTAGACCGTGTCGTCCATGCCCAGCGGCTTGAAGAAGCGCTGCTGCAGGAACTGCTTGTACGGCATGCCCGAGGCCTGCTCGATCACCAGCTGGGCCACGCCGAACAGGATGTTGTCGTAGGCGTACTGGTAGCGGAAGCCGCCCTTGATCGGCACGTCCTTGAGCCGCTGCGCGACCTCCCGGTTGGAGTACGTCGTGGTCGGCCAGTACAGCAGGTCGCCGGCGCCCAGCGACAGGCCGCTGCGATGGGCGAGCAGGTCGCGGATGCGCAGTTCATGGGTGACCATGGGATCGGACATGCGGAACCAGGGCAGGTGGTCGATGACGCGATCGTCCAGGCTCAGCTTGCCCTCGTCGGCGAGCATGGCGATGGAGGCGGAGGTGAAGGCCTTGGTGTTGGATGCGATCGCGAACAGGGTTTTGGCGTCGACCCTCTCCGGCTTGCCCAACTCGCGCAGGCCGTAGCCGCGCTCGAGCACCACCTGTCCGTCCTTGACGATGGCCACCGCGATGCCGGGCACATCGAAGGTCTCGCGCGTCTTGTCGACATAGGCGTCGAAGTCCACCAGCTGCGGCGGCGGCGGCTCGACGGACAGCGCCTGCCCGGAAGAGGCGGCGCCCAGCAGGCCCGCAGTCAACAGCGCCCCGGCAAGGGTCGGCATCACGCGCATCGAAGTTCCCCGGTTGGAAAGACACAGCCTCGCACGATAGCCGCCGCGCGCGGGGCCGTGGCCTGCCATCGGTCATGCGCGCGCGCCTTCATAATGGCGCGATGTCCGATGCTCTCTCCCCTGCCCCCACCCTGGCCGTGATCGGTGGCGGCCCGGCCGGCCTGATGGCGGCGCAGACCGCGCGCGCGGCGGGCCTTGCGGTGGATGTCTACGAGGCCAAGGGCTCGGTCGGGCGCAAGTTCCTGATCGCCGGCAAGGGCGGGATGAACCTCACCCACTCCGAGCCGCGCCCGCGGTTCGATGCCCGCTATTTCGAACGCGCCGCGCAGGTCGGCACCTGGCTGGACGACTTCGATGCCGAGGCGCTGCGCGCCTGGGCGCGCGGGCTGGGCGTGGAGACCTTCGTCGGCAGTTCGGGGCGTGTCTTCCCCAGCGACCTGAAGGCGGCGCCGCTGCTGCGCGCCTGGGTGCGCCGGCTCAAGGACCAGGGCGTGCGCTTCCACGTCCAGCATCGCTGGACCGGCTGGGAGGCCGGCGGCGCACTGCGTTTCGAGACGCCCGATGGCCCGCTGCGCCTGACGCCCGATGCCACGGTGCTGGCGCTGGGCGGGGCGAGCTGGCCGCAGCTGGGGTCGGACGGCGCCTGGCAGCCGTGGCTGGCCGCGCGCGGCGTGGAGGTCGTGCCGCTCAAGGCCGCCAACTGCGGCTTCGACATCGCCTTCAGCGCGCACATGCGCCAGCACGCCGGCGCGCCGCTCAAACCGGTGATCGCGCACTGGCGCGATGCGCAGGGTGCGGCGCATGCGCTGCAGGGCGAATGCGTGCTCACCGAGACCGGCATCGAGGGCAGCCTGATCTATGCCATCGCCCCCGCGCTGCGCGAGGCGATCGCGCGCGACGGACAGGCCACGCTGCAGCTGGATCTGGCCCCGGGCCGCGACCTGCCGCGGCTGGTCGCCGAACTGTCGCGGCCACGCAAGGGCCGCTCGGTCGGCGAGCATCTGCGCCGCGCCACCGGCATCGACGGCGCCAAGGCCGCGCTGGTGTTCGAAACGGTCGATGCCACCGCCCGCCAAGACGCCGCCGCACTGGCGCAGGCGATCCACCGCCTGCCGCTGACGCTGCTGCGTCCACGGCCGGTGGCCGAAGCGATCAGCAGCGCCGGTGGCGTGCGCCTGGAAGCGCTGGATGCCGGCGCGATGCTGCAGGCGCTGCCCGGCACATTCTGCGCCGGCGAGATGCTGGACTGGGAGGCCCCGACCGGTGGCTATCTGCTCACCGCGTGTTTCGCCTCGGGCCACCGCGCCGGCGTGGGCGCGGCAGCCTGGGCGAAAGGTCGTCGCATCGGGGGCTGACGACCGCATTGGTCGTCCGCGAGGGCCGGAAGGAAGCGGGGCTTCAACCCCGGCGGTCGCGGAACGTGGGCGCATGATGCGCAGGCAAGTGTTCAAGACCGGTGACGCGGACGGGTCGTGAACATGACAGATCGCGTGTGCGGTGCAGCAAATCGTGCAGTGGCGAGGGCTGCGCCGATGAACGCGGGCACATGACGATGTTGATGGCGTTCGACGCGGCGATCCTGAGCGCGCCGGGGGACTGATCCAGCCCACTCCCTCCCCCCTGTTGCGCAAGAGGAGAAGCGAAGCGCGGGACGCCAGGTGTGGGGCGAGGCCTTCCTCAGCGCGTCGCGCGCCGCAGGTTCGCGCGCGCGGCCGCGTCCAGGCGCGCGTGGAAGAACTCGCTCAGGTAGATGCGCTCGCGCTGCAGCAGGTCCTTGAGGAACTGTCTGCGCTTGCGGCGGAAGATGAAGCCGGGCACCACGCCGGCATACTCGCTGGCGATGCCGCGGTCGTAGGCGTCGAACACCTCGGGCGCCGCGCCCAGGATCGCCATGTCGCAGTCCAGGAACAGCGCCGCCTCGGCGTCGACATCGCCGGGCGAGAGGCCGCCATGGCGCGCGGTGAGTTCGATCAGGTCGGCTACGCGCACCATGTCCACGCCCGGCTGCGGCCACTGCGCCAGATGCGCCCGCGCCAGCTGCGCCGAACGTGCCTCGTTGTCGCCGCGTCCGGCCACGTAGATCGCGTCGTGGTACAGCGCGGCCAGCTGCACCTCGCGCGGCTGGCGCCAGCCCGGCCCCTGCGCGACGACATCCACCTGGCGCAGCACCTCCTGCACGTGGTCGATGGAATGGTAGGCGCGCGGCGGCGTGGCGTAGGCCTGCTCGAGCGCCTGGCGCTGCGCGGGCGGCAGCTGCGCGAGGATGGGGTGCATTGACGGGCTCCTGTGTCGCCGCAGCCTACACCGCCGGTGTGCGGTGGTTGCGCGCATGAGCGGCCTGGCCTGGAACGTCTGGACACCGTCGTTCCCCAGGCATCCGCGCCTTGGCTCAGTCCGGCGCGTGCTCCTGACCGGTCGCCTGCGGCGCCGCATCGACAATCCGTACATCCTGCGGTGTGGACAGCGCGATCCGCGCGTCGGCCAGGGCCTGCAGCAGTTGGAAGAACAGATCGCTGCGCGTGCCATAGGCCGCGCGCGGACTGGACACGTAGGCGAAGCTGTTGATGGCGATCATGCCACCGGCGATCGAGTCGATGAACACCGTCGGCGCCGGCTCGGCCAGCACATGCTCGTGCGCGGCGAACAGCTCCAGCAGCAGGGCGCGCACCGCGCCCACGTCGGTGCCCAACGGCACCGAAAACTGCAGTTGCACGCGCCCCAGCGGACCGGCCATGGTCATGTTGCGGATGGTCTTGGTGATCAGGTCCGAGTTGGGCACGATCAGGGTGGAGCGGTCGGAGACCTGGATCTCGGTGGAGCGCACGTTGATGCGGCGCACGTCGCCCTCGGCGTCGCCGATGCGCACCCAGTCGCCGATCTTCACCGGGCGCTCGGCCATCAGGATCAGGCCGGAGATGAAGTTCTGGGTGATCGCCTGCAGGCCAAAGCCGATGCCCACCGACAGCGCGCTGGCCACGATCGCCAGCTTGGTCATGTCCAGGCCCAGGGTCACCAACACGCACAGCGCGACCAGGGTGATGCCCAGGTAGCGCATCACCGCGCCCACCGAGGCGCGCGTGCTCAGCTCCAGCTCGGTGCTCGGCAGGTAGGTGCGCACCAGCCAGCGATGGGCGGCCTTGACCAGCGCCAGGCCGATCAGGGCCACCAGCACGGCGCGCAGCAGGTCCCAGGGCTGCAGCGGCAGCCCGCTGGCCGACCACGCCTTGCGCGCCTGCGTGATCCAGTCGGTGATGCTGGTGAAGTTGGCGCCGTAGGGCACCAGCAGCGCGCCGATCACCATCAGTACCAGCCACAGCCGCGCCACCGCCGCGGTCAGCACGGCGGCCTGGACCATGTGGCTCGAGCGCAGCCCCAGGCCCACGCTGGCGGCCTTGCCGAAGCGGCTGTCGGGCTTGAACAGCCACTGCGACAGGTCGTCGGCGAACATCATCAGCAGGCCGCCGGCGCCGCACACCACCACCGCCCAGATGATCTGCTGGGTCGCGGCGCGGGCGAAGTTGACATAGCCCAGCAACGCGCCGACCAGGGCCGCGGCGACCACCAGCTGCGCCAGCAGCGAGACCAGCACCACCACGCCGGAACGACGCTGGGGCACGGCCGGGGGGGCCGTCTCGCCGCCTTCGACCGCGGCCTCGACCGGCCCGCGATGGATGCGCAGCAGGCTCACCAGCATGGCGATCACCAGCGCCACGAACACCAGCGCGATCACCCCGTCCACGCCGACGCCGGTGACCGGATTGGTGCGGGCCACGCGGTTGAGCGCGGTCAGCATGCCGCTCAGCCACACCGCCACCGAGGTCAGCCAGGCGTAGCGGCCCAGCTTGACCGCGGTGTCGTCGTCGAACGGCAGCAGGCGCCAGGACGGCTGCCGCGGCAGCAGCAGCGCCGCGCTGGTGGCGCCGACGAAGGCGGAGAAGAAGGTCACCCGGACCACCGCATCGGCCAGGCCGTCCAGATCCTCGGGAATGGCCTGGATCGCGCGCAGCGTATCGATCAGCACCCAGGCCGCGACCGTCGGCAGCGCCGTGCCCAGCACCAGCGTCCACACCGCCAGCGCCGAGCGCCGCAGGCGCCCGCCCGGGGTGCGCTGGATCACGTAGCGCTGGCCGAACCAGCGCAGCGCCAGCGCCCCGGGCAGCAGGATCAGCAGCGCGATCGCGATGCCCGTGGCCAGCGGCGCGGCGCCATGCGTGGCCACGCCCTGCCGCACCGCCTGCGTCAGGTCCTGGCCGACCGCACGCAGGCGCTGCAGATCGTCGGGCCAGGCCTGGGCCATCTGCCGCCACAGGGTCGGCGAGAGCGGCGAGGCGACGCGGGCGAACAGCTGCTCGCCCAGCTGGCGCGCGCGGGCCTTCTCGATGGCATCGCCCAGCTGCTGGGCCTCGACCGAGAGCAGCTTGGCGCGCTTGATCGCCCCGTCCAGGCGATCGTGGCTGGCCTGCAGCTGCTTGCGCTCGGCGGCGATGTCGCTGGCCTCGCGCGTGCCGGGGGCCAGGTCGCCCAGCTGCTTGAGCCGCTCGTCGATCTCGTCCAGCTGCGGCTGCAGCGCCAGGGCCTGGGCATCGGCCTGGCGCTGGGCGTCGGCGACCTGCAGGCCCAGGGCGTGCAAGTTCTCGGGCACCTGCTCGTCCTTGGACTGATCCTGCAGCGTGCTCAGCGCATCGTCGATCTGCTGCAGCGCCTCATCGACGCTGGGGGCCGCGGGGGCCGGCGCCTGCGCCAGCGCCTGGCCGGCGGCCAGGACCAGCAGCGCACTGAGCAGCCACAGCCGCCGGGCGGCACGCGAAACGGAGTTCAGGGACACGATCACGACACGGGCAACGCGTGGACGCCACGCACGGGCGCCGATGATAAGTCAGCGCCCGTCGCCGGCCCGGCGGCGCGTGCCGCCGGCTTTCACCACCGGCTCAGGCGCCGGCCAGGACGTGGCCGACCAGGGCCTCGTAATCGGGCCCGATCGGCTCGGCGTGGGCCGGGCGCAGCAGCAGGTCGGCCAGGGCCGGCGGCACCGCGACCGGGCCCACCAGCGGCTCGACCACGCTTTCGAACTTGGCCGGATGCGCGGTCGCGGCCACCGCCCAGTCGCCGCCCTCGCCCTGGTTGCGCAGGTCCTCGAGCACCTTCACCGCCGTGGCGGTATGCGGGCAGAACACCTCGCCGAAGTGCCGATAGCGGCGCGCGATCACCAGCCGGATCGCGTCGTCGCCCACGCTGGCCGAGGCGAAGGCCGCGCGCAGCGCCGCGTCGTCGCCGCGATACAGCCAGCGCAGGCGCTCGAAGTTGCTTGGCGCGCCCACGTCCATGGCGTTGGCGATGGTCGCCACGCTGGGCTGGGGCGCGTATTCGCCACCGTCGAAGTAATCCGGCAGCACATGGTTGGCATTGGTCGCCAGCACGATGCGGCCGATCGGCACGCCCAGCGCCCGCGCCAGGATCGCGGCCATCGCATTGCCCAGGTTGCCGGTGGGGATGACGAAGTTCAGCGCGTTGCCGGTGCGGGCGTGGTGGCCCAGCGCCGCGTGCGCGTAGTAGCTCATCTGCGGCAGCAGGCGGCCCAGACTGATCGAATTGGCCGAACTCAGCGGCGCGCGCACCTGCAGGTCGGTGTCGTTCATGGCGCGCTTGACCAGCGCCTGGCAGTCGTCGAACGAGCCGGCCACGCGCAGGGCGGTGATGTTGTCGCCGAAGCAGCCCAGCTGGTGCGCCTGGCGCGGCGACACGCGCCCGTCCGGATACAGCACGATCACGCGCAGGTTGGGCTGGCGATGGAAGGCGGCGGCCACCGCCGCGCCGGTATCGCCGGAGGTCGCCACCAGGATGGTCAGCGGCGGCTCCTGCGCGCCGCGCAGGCGGGTCAGGCACTGGGCCAGGAAACGGGCGCCGAAATCCTTGAACGCCGCGGTCGGGCCATGGAACAGCTCCAGCACGTGGTCGTTGGGCGTGGCCAGCGGCAGCAGGGGCGCGGGGAAGTCGAAGGCGGCCCGGCAGATCGCGGGCAGGTCGCCCTCAAGGCCGTCGCCTTCGAAGAACGGCTGCAGCAGCGTGGCCGCGGTGCCGGCCAGCGAATCGCCGGCGGCCAGCGCGCGCACCGGCGGCAGGGCCTGGGGCACGTACAGGCCGCCATCGGGCGCCAGGCCGGCGGCGATGGCCGCGCTCAGCGAAGCGGCGGGCGAGGCGTTGCGGGTGGAGACGAAGTGCATGGGTGAGGTTTTTCCGAAAAGCGGGGATTGGCGATGGATGCGGCTGTTTCTGTGTGGGAGCCGCCATGGCGGCGATGGGCCTTACCGGTATAGCCTCATCGCCGTCATGGCGGCTCCCACAGACAAGAGGATGAGTCTCTGGGTGCCAAGCAGGTCAGAGCACGCGCGCCCCTGGCGCGGCGATGCGCGAGACCCAGGCCTGCGAGGTGAAACCGGCCTGTTCGAAGGCCGCCTGCACCGCCGGCGCCGCGGCCTGCGCCTCGGCGCGCGTCTCGAACCAGCCGAAGATGCTCGGGCCCGCGCCGGAGATGCTCGCGCCCATCGCCCCGCCCGCCAGCATCGCCGCCTTGGCCGCATCGAAGCCGGCGATCAGCGGCGCGCGCCGCGGTTCGACCAGCACGTCGGCCAGGCCGGCGCGTACCAGGGTGGCATCGCCCTGGTAGCAGCCGGCCAGGACCAGCGCGAGATTGGCGCTCTGGTGGACGAAGTCCTTCAGCTCATAGGCGCCGGCCAGCGCGGCGCGCGCGCGGCGGGTCTCCAGCACCGCGTCGGGATGCACCAGCAGGCTGTGCCAGCCCTGCGGCACCGGCACGCTGGCCAGGTGCTCGGCCGTGGCCAGCACCAGCCCGCCCAGCAGCATCGGCCCCAGGTTGTCGCCGTGCTGGCCGCCGCTGGCCACCGCCTCGCCGACCAGGGTGAACGGGTACAGCGCCTGCGGGCTCAGGGGGTCGTCGAGCAGGGCATTGGCCGCGACCACCGCCGCCACGCAGGAGGCGGCCGAGCCGCCCATGCCCGAGCCCAGCGCGATGCCCTTGTCGATCTCCACCTCGAAACCGAACGGCAGATCCAGCGCCTGCCGCATCGCGATCAGCGCGGCGCCAGCGGTGTTGGATGACGCCTCCAGCGGCAGGTCGAGCGTGGTGCCACGGATCGCGGCGATGCGCACGGTGGGCTGCTCGATGCGGCGCACGGTGACCGTATCGCCCGGGCCTTCGATCACATGGCCCAGGATGTCGAAGCCGACCCCGACATTGCCGACCGAGGCCGGCGAGAACGCGCGTGCCTCCCGCCTCACAGGCGCGCCCCCTGCCCGGCCGCCACGCGCAGCACATCGGCGAACACGCCGGCCGCGGTCACTTCCGGGCCGGCGCCGGGGCCCTGCACGATCAGCGGGTTGTCGCAGTAGCGGCGCGTGGTGAACTGCACGACGTTGTCGGTCTGGCGCAGGTTGGCGAAGGCGTGGTCGGCGGGCAGTTCGACCAGGCCGACGCTGGCGCCGTCCTGGTCCAGGCGCGCGACGTAGCGCAGCACCTTGCCGGCCGCCCTGGCGGCGGCCAGACGCTGGGCGAAGTCCGCGTCCACCTCGTCCAGGCGCGCCATGAAGTCGTCCACGCTGGCCTGGCGCAGCGCCAGCGGCACCAGGCTCTCGATGCGCACGTCCTCCAGCGACAGCGCGCGGCCGGCCTCGCGCGCCAGGATCACCAGCTTGCGGCCGACATCGGTGCCGGACAGGTCGTCGCGCGGATCCGGCTCGGTATAGCCCATCGCCCGCGCCTGGCGGACCAGTTCGGAGAACGGCACGCTGCCGTCGAAGCGGTTGAACAGCCAGGCCAGCGTGCCGGAGAAGATGCCCTCGATGCTGGTCACCGCATCGCCGGTATCCACCAGGTCGCGCAGCGTGGTGATCACCGGCAGGCCGGCGCCCACGGTGGCCTCGTAGCGGAAGCGCGCCCCGCTGGCGGCGGCGGCCTCGGCGATGGCCTCGAAGCGCTGCAGCGAGCCCGAGCCGGCCTGCTTGTTCGGCGTGACCACGTGGATGCCGGCGGCCAGCCAGCCGGCGTAGCGATCGGCCACGGCCGGGCTGGCCGAGCAGTCCACGATCACCGTATGCGGCAGGTGCGAGGCCAGCAGGTGTTCGGTGAAGCGGTCCAGGTCCAGCGGCTCGCGCGCCTGGGCGAAGACGCCGCGCCAGTCGTCCTCGATGCTGCGTTCGGCCAGCAGCATGCGATGCGAGGAAGCGATCGCGCGCAGGCGCAGATCGACATTGGCCTTGCCCAGCAGCTGCGGCTGCGCCGCGCGCAGCTGATCCAGCAGCGCGCCGCCGACATGGCCCGGCCCGATCACGCCGACCGCGAAGGTCTGCGGCGACAGCCAGAAGCCGGCGTGCGCCGCGCGCAGCGCCTTGGTCGCATCGCTGCTGGCGATGGCCACCGAGATGTTGCGCTCCGACGAGCCCTGGGCGATGGCCAGGATGTTGACCCGCGCGCGGCCCAGCGATTCGAACAACCGCGCCGCCACGCCCGGCAGGCCGGCCATGCCATCGCCCACCGCGGCCAGCACGCTGACCCCGTCGGTGAGCTGCACGCGCTGGATCTGGCCGATCGCCAGTTCGTGGGCGAAGGCGGTCAGCAGCGCGGTGCGCGCACGCGCGGCATCGACCGACTTGACCACGCAGCAGATCGAATGCTCCGAGGAGCCCTGCGAGATCATCACCACCGACACGCGTTCGGCACGCAGCGCCGAGAACACGCGCTCGGCCGTGCCCGGCACGCCGATCAGGCCGGTGCCTTCCAGATTGACCACCGCCAGGTCGGGCGAGAGCGTCAGGCCCTTGACCGGTCCGGCCGCGTCCTTGCGCGCGGTGATGCGCGTGCCCGGATGCTCGGGCTGGAAGGTGTTGCGGATGATGATCGGCAGGCCGCGCTCGATCGCCGGCGACATGGTCTGCGGATGCACGACCTTGGCGCCGAAGTACGCCAGCTCGCAGGCCTCGTCGTAGCTGAGCGATTCCAGTTGCACCGCCTCGGGCACCACGCGCGGATCGGCCGAGAGCACACCGTCCACGTCGGTCCAGATGTGCAGCTCGGCGGCGTCGAACAGCGCGGCGAAGATCGCCCCGGAGTAGTCGCTGCCGTTGCGGCCCAGCGTGGTGATGCGGTTGGCGCGGTCGCGCGCGACGAAGCCGGTCACCACCACGCGCCGCGCCGGGTGGCTGGCGCGCCACTGCGCCAGGCGCTGGGCGCTGGTCTCCCAGTCCACGTCCACGCCCAGCTCGCCGCGGTCGACCACCAGCACCTCGCGCGCGTCGAGCACCGCGCAGTCCTGGCCGCGGCTGCGCAGGTGGTCGCCCAGCAGCCGCGCCGAATACACCTCGCCCAGGCCCTGCACGCGCTCGAGCACCTCGCGCGGCAGCTCGCCGATCACCGACAGCGCCTGCAGCACCTCGGCCAGCGTGTCGAACTGCCCGTCCAGCCATTCCACCGTCGCCCCGGAGTCCTCGCCCAGCAGCGCCACCGCCGCGCCGCGGTGGCGCGCGCGCAGTTCGTGCCAGCGCTCGCGCCAGTCGGCCAGGTTGCCGGCCGCACGCCCGGCCAGGTCGATCAGCGCATCGGTCACGCCCTTCATCGCCGAGACCACGGTGACCTGCTCGTCCTCATCGCGCGCCAGCAGCAGGTCGGCCACGTGGCGGTAGCGCGTGGCATCGGCCACGGAGGTGCCGCCGAACTTGTGGGCGACGGTTTTCAGCGGTGGGGCGGATGCTGCGGGCGACGACATGGAGACCTCGGGTGGGAAGAAGGCCTCGCGCGCATCAGGATGTGGGGCTCCCGCATCCTGATCCGGGTGCGGGGCGGTGTTTGCGAAGAACCTACGCTTGCACGGCCACCAGCACCCGGGTCCGGGTGATCGTGGTGGTGGTAATCGTGCCGATGCCCGCCGCGCCCGCGACGAAGCCTGCGCAGGGTGCGCTGGCGATCACGGCAGGGGTGGGCAGGTGCGTCATGGGCGGCTAATGAACCGCATGCACCGCAAGCCTGTCAAGCGCTGTGAAACCAGGCATTCCATGGTTTCACGCGCAACTTCGAAGGCCGGCTCGATGCTGGCGAAATTTTCGCCACGTTCGATGGCTGCGCGATGGTGACCCCGGCCCGATTCGAACGGGCGACCTTCCCCTTAGGAGGGGGACGCTCTATCCAGCTGAGCTACGGGGCCATGCGCGGGGAGCGATTGTACCGGCTCGGCGCGGGCAGCGGGCCGCTGCTCACGGCGGCAGGTGCCGCGTCATGGCCGCAGAGGTCGTGCGGCGAAAGCCAGGCCCGGTCCCGGCAGCACGGTGGCCTGTCGCCCGCGCGGACAGCCCGGCCACAGTCCGCGTGCTACGTTCCCAGCTCTGGTTGAACGGGCGGGGAGCGGCAGCGGCATGTGTCCGAGCAAGGTGGCCGAAGGCGCGGCGCGGGGCTGGCTGGTGCCGATCGGCGGGGCCGAGGACAAGGGGCGCGATGCGCGCATCCTGCGCCGCTTCGTGGCGCTGGCCGGGGGCAAGGCGGCGCGCATCGCGGTGATCCCCACGGCCAGCCAGTCGCGCGAGGCCGGGCCGCGCTACGAGCAGCTGTTCGACGAACTCGGCGCGCGCCAGGTGGAGGTGCTGGACTTCGGCACGCGCCGCGACGGCCAGGACCGCACGCGGCTGGCGCGGATCGAACAGGCCAGCGCGATCTTCTTCACCGGCGGCAACCAGCTGCGGCTATCCACGCTGCTGGGCGGCACGCCGGCCGCGCAGCTGATCCGCGCGCGCAACGCGGCCGGGATCCCGGTCGGCGGCACCAGCGCCGGGGCGGCGATCCTGTCCGAGCACATGATCGCCTTCGGCCGCGAAGGCGCCGCACCGCAGGCCGATTCGGTGCGCCTGGCGCCAGGCCTGGGGCTGACCAACCGCTTCGTGATCGACCAGCATTTCCGCCAGCGCGACCGGCTGGGCCGGCTGCTGGCGGCGCTGGCCTACAACCCCTTCGCCATCGGCATCGGCCTGGACGAGGACACCGCGGCCTTCATCGGCCCGGACAACACGCTGGAAGTGGAAGGCTCCGGCGCGGTCACGGTGGTCGACGCGGGCGAACTGGAATTCTCGTCCATGGCCGAGGCCAGCGAGCGCGACCCGGTGTGCATGCTCGGCCTGAAGATGCATCTGCTGCTGGCCGGGGCCACCTACAACCTGGCCACGCGCACGGCCTCGCCCGGCACGCTGGCGCGGGCGCCGACATGAGCCGGCCCATGCGCATCGTCGACCGCGCGGTCTATCTGGGGCCCTCGATCTACGCGCACGCGCCGGTGATCCGGCTGGATCTGGACCCGGGCGATCTGCGCGACTGGCCCAGCGGCCGGCTGGGGACGGACTTCGCCGAGGCGCTGCTGGCTGCCCTGCCCGGCCTGGGCGCGCACGACGACTTCGCCCCGCGCCTGCGCGCGGGCGATGGCCTGCCGCTGAGCGAAGTCCTGCAGCACATGGCGCTGGCGGTGCAGGCCATGGCCGGCGAGGACGTGCGCTTCGGCGCCACCCTGACCGGCGAGGACGCGCCGCCAGGCCTGGACCGGG
Source organism: Pseudoxanthomonas sp. X-1 (assembly GCF_020042665.1). Classification (NCBI taxonomy): domain Bacteria; kingdom Pseudomonadati; phylum Pseudomonadota; class Gammaproteobacteria; order Lysobacterales; family Lysobacteraceae; genus Pseudoxanthomonas; species Pseudoxanthomonas sp. X-1. The sequence goes on along the minus strand of NZ_CP083376.1, from coordinate 1,522,536 downwards.
TGGTCTACGCCTACACCCAGCGCGAGGAGGGCCTGGCCGCCGGCGAGCTGGCCCTGCGCCTGCTCACCTCGCTGCTGCCCGCGCCGCTGCGCGGCGGCGCCTCGCCGGACGATGGCTGGAACTGGGAGACCGCCAAGGTCGACTACATCCTCTACGCCCAGCGGCGCGCGCTGGGCCCGTCCACCGCTGCGCTGGTCGCCGCGGCGCAGGCGCGCGGCATCCCGTGGCTGCGGCTGGACACCCATTCGCTGATCCAGTTCGGCCATGGCCGCTACCAGCAGCGCATCCAGGCCACCCTGACCGGGCGCACGCCGCACCTGGCGGTCGAGCTGGCCAGCGACAAGGAGGCCACCAACCACCTGCTGGCCGGACTGGGCCTGCCGGTGCCGCAGCAGCGCCTGGTCACCACGCTGGAAGGCGCGGTCCGCGCAGCGCGCGCCCTGGGCGGCGCGGTGGTCACCAAGCCCTACAACGGCAACCACGGCCGCGGCATCGGCATCGACCTGACCACCCCGGAGGAGATCGCCGCCGGCTTCGAGGCCGCGCGCGAACACGCACGCTCGGTGATCGTGGAGACCTACATCGCCGGCGACGACCATCGCCTGCTGGTGGTGGACGGCGCGCTGGTCGCCGCCACCCGGCGCACGCCCGGCCATGTGGTCGGCGATGGCGTGGCCGATATCGCCGAACTGGTCGACCGGGTCAACGCCGATCCGCGCCGCGGCATCGGCCACGAGAAGGTGCTGACCCAGCTGGAGCTGGACGAACAGGCCGACGCCATGCTCGAACGCGTCGGCTACGGCCACTTCAGCGTGCCGGCCGCAGGCGAGGTGGTGTACCTGCGCGCCACCGCCAACCTGTCCACCGGCGGCACCGCCACCGACGTCACCGACCTGATCCACCCCGACAACCGCGACATGGCCGTGCGCGCGGTGCGCGCGATCGGCCTGGACGTGGCCGGGGTGGACTTCATCAGCCCGGACATCGCGCGCAGTCATCGCGAGGTGGGCGGGGCGATCTGCGAGGTCAACGCCGCGCCCGGCCTGCGCATGCACGTGGCGCCCAGCGAGGGCCTCCCACGTGATGTCGCCGGGCCGGTGCTGGACATGCTGTTCCCGCCCGGCACGCCGTCGCGCGTGCCGATCGCCGCGCTGACCGGCACCAACGGCAAGACCACCACCGTGCGCATGCTGGCGCACATCGCCAAGATGGCTGGCCACGTGCCGGGCATGACCAGCACCGATGGGGTGTACATCGACGGCCAGCGCACCGTCGAGGGCGACATGACCGGCCCGCTCGCCGCGCGCATGGTGCTGGGCGATCCGCAGATCGACATCGCCCTGCTCGAGACCGCGCGCGGCGGCCTGCTGCGCGCCGGGCTAGGCGTACCGGAGGTGGACGTGGGCGCGGTGCTCAACGTCGCGGCCGATCACCTCGGCGCGCGCGGCGTGGACACGCTGGCGCAGCTGGCACGGGTCAAGCGCATCGTGGTCGAGGTGGCGCGCGACTGCGCGGTGCTCAACGCCGACGACCCGCTGGTGTTGCGCATGTCGGCCTACACGCCGGCGCGCAGCGTCTGCTACGTCACCACCAATCCCTCGCATGCGCTGGTGCGTGCGCATATCCGCGCCGGCGGCCGCGCCTGCGCGCTGGAGGAGGGCGTCAACGGCCAGATGATCACGCTCTACGACAGGGGCACGCACATTCCGCTGCTGTGGACGCACCTGATCCCGGCCACGCTGGAGGGCCGCGCCGTCCACAACGTGGCCAACGCGATGTTCGCCGCGGCGATGGCCTTCGCGCTGGGATTCAGGCTCGAGGCGATCCGCCAGGGCCTGCGCACTTTCGACAGCACCTTCTTCCAGTCGCCGGGAAGGCTGAACCTGTTCGAGGAACATCCCTTCAAGGTGCTGATGGACTACGCGCACAACGCGCATGCCGCGGCGACCATGACCGACCTGGCGCGGCGCATGGACGTGGACGGCCGGCGCATCGTGGTGCTGAGCGCGCCGGGCGATCGCCGCGACACCGACATCGACGCCGTCGCCCGCGCGGTGGCCGGTCGGTTCGACCACTACATCCTGCGCCGCGACGACGCGCTGCGCGGACGCGGCGAGGACGAGGTGCCGCAGCGCCTGGCCCGCGCCCTGCGCGCGGCGGGCGTGGACGCCGGGGCCATCGAACTGATCCCCGACGAGCAGCGGGCCGTGGACGCGGCGCTGCGCATGGGCCGGCCGGGCGATCTGGTGCTGATCTTCGCCGACCAGCTCAGCCGCACCTGGAAGCAGATCACCAAGTTCCGCGCCGAGGGCAGCGCCGCGCCTTCGCCCGTCCAACGGAACGCGCACGCGCAGGACGACGAGGAGGCGCCCGACGCGCTGCCCGAAGGCGTGGTGCAGGACGCGCGGGGTCTGGTGTTCCGCCGCGAGACCGACTGAGCCCACCATGCAGGTCCTGCCCTACCGACAGGCGCGCCGGTTGACCGGTCCCAACGTCTACTTCGCCGACACCGGCACGGCGCTGGAAAGCGCGGCCGGGCAGGCGTTCGACCTGGACGCGCTTCGGCGCTGGGACGCGCTGGTGCGCGAGGCCGTGGCACGACTGGGCTGGCCGGCCGGCGCGCGCTATCGGCACCGCCATGCCAGCGGCGCCACGCTGGCCTTCTCCGCGCCGCTGGATCAGCTGCATACCGCCACCGCGCTGAACATCTGGGCGTGGTGGATCGCCAGCGACAGCCCGGCCGAGCCGCTGCACGCGCCCGGCGATGCGGCCACCTGGGACATCGTGCAGGGCTTGCGCACGCTGCAGGCCAGCGCCGCGGCCGAAGCGCAGCCGACGCTGCTCGCGCTGCAGCGCAAGGCCCGCGCCCGCGCCCTGCCCTTCCTGCTGGACGAGGACGAACTGACCCTGGGCAGCGGCAGCGGCGCGCGCAGCTGGTTCGTCGACGAGCTGCCCGATCCGGCGCACGTGCCCTGGCCGCGCCTGCATCGCATTCCGACCGCGCTGGTGACCGGCTCCAATGGCAAGACCACGACCACGCGCCTGCTGGCCGCGCTGTGCCAGGCGCAGGCCGGGGACACCGCGTACTGCTGCACGGATGGCGTGTTCTTCCAGGGCCAGGCGCTGGACAGCGGCGACTTCTCCGGGCCGGCCGGCGCGCGCGAGGCGCTGCGCCAGGGCCAGGCCCGCGCCGCCGTGCTGGAGACCGCGCGCGGCGGCCTGCTGCGCCACGGCCTGGCGGTCGAACAGGCCGATGTGGCGGTGGTGACCAACGTGGCGCACGATCACTTCGGCGAGTTCGGCGTGCATGACCTGCACACGCTGGCGCAGGTCAAGCTCAGCGTGGCCCGCGCGGTGGGCGTGGGCGCGCATCTGGTGCTCAATGCGGACGATGCCTTCCTACGCACGCAGTCCACGGCCCTGTCGTGTCCGCTGGCGTGGTTCGCGCTGGATTTCGACCAGCCGCTGGTGCGGCTGCATCGCGCGCTCGGCAAGCCCACCTGCGGCGTGCGCGACGCGCATCTGTGGCTGGCGCTGGCCGGTGTCGAACACGACCTCGGCCCCACGGCCGCGATGCCGCTGAGCCTAGGCGATCGCGCGCGCTACAACCTGGGCAATCTGGCGGCGGGCGCCCTGGCCGGCGCTCTGCTGGGCATCGCGCCGGCGACCATCGCGCGGGTGCTTGCGCGCTTCGGGCAAGACCCGGACGACAACCCCGGGAGGCTGCAGCAGTGGATGTTCGGCAGCACGCGTGTGGTCGTGGACTATGCGCACAATCCCGAAGGCCTGCGCAGCCTGCTCGATGCGCTCGACGCTTCGCGCCGCGGCGGCCGGCTGGGGCTGCTGCTGGGCCACGCCGGCAATCGCCAGGACGAGGACCTGCGCGCGGTTGCGCATGTCGCGGCGGCGTACGCGCCGGAGCAGGTGATCCTCAAGGAGCTACCGGGTTATGCCCGCGGTCGTGATGCCGATGCGGTACCGGCGCTGATGCATGCACAGCTTCTGGCCGACGGCCTGGATCCGCAGCGCGTGCAGCTGCAGCCCGACGAGGTGCAGGCCGCACGCAGCCTGCTCGCCTGGGCACGCGAAGGCGATCTGCTGGTGCTGCCCGTGCATGAGCTGGCCAACCGCGCGCAGGTGGTGGCGCTGCTGGATGGGATGGCGGCTTCGGGGTGGCGGGCGGGGACTGCGGTGCCGGAGCAGGCGGTGGATCGTGTCGGTTAGAAGAGCCGTCATGCCACTGCGCGCGCCGATTGACCGATTGACCGATTGACCGATTGGCTGGGCGGCTGGGCGTGCAGCTGCGGCTTGGCCCATCCCATGCATAACAAGCTGAGGCCGGGAGTGAGTTGCGCCAGCCGAGCAAGGCGCGAAGCGCACCCCTCCCCAGCCCTCCCCTTCGCGAAAGGGAGGGGGCGGGCTCATGCGCGCTGTAAGGTGACTGCGCGAGGTTGCTGCACACTTGATTCGCGAAGCGCGCGCTCGATCATGCGATCGGAAGGAAGGGCGGGACTGTGCTTTCGCCCCCTCCCTTTGGCCGCAGGCCAGGGGGAGGGCTCGCGCTGTTGCTGTTGCTGTTGCCGTTGTCGCCAAACGAGTTCCAGGACACCACTCGCGCTTCTTCCCAGCAGCGCGTCCTCAACGCTTTCGAATTCCCTGACAGACCGCTCGCACTTCACAACGCATGAAGCGCGATGCGCAAGGGAGCCTGCCCGGAAAAAGAAGGCCGGCAAACGCCGGCCTTCCTTTCAAGCAAGCGCGGAGCACGCACTTACTCTTCGATCACATCCTTTCGGGGCAGCGGCGCGTCGCGCATCGCGGCCTGGTAGGCGAAGGCCGCGATGATCGCGGCGGCCTGCTGCAGGTCGGCCGGGACGGCGTGGTCGTAGGTGTCCAGGTCGCTGTGGTGGACCTGGGTGCCGTAGTCCAGCCGGTCCTGCACGAACTGGAAGCCCGGCAGGCCCACGCGGTCGAACGGGATGTGGTCGGTGCTGCCGGTGTTGCGGCTGGTGACGATGCTCGCGCCGATGTCCTCGAACGGCGCCAGCCAGGCCTTGAAGATCGGCATCACCGCCTGGTTCTCCTGGGCGTAGATGCCGCGGATGCGGCCCGAGCCGTTGTCCAGGTTGAAGTAGGCCGAGAGCTTGCCCCAGTCCTTGGTCTTCTGCAGCGGGCCGGTCGGCGTGCGCAGCGAGGACGGCAGCTCCTTCTGCGCCGGATCGGTCGGCTCGGGATAGCGGGCGAAATGGCGCGAGACGTAGTCGGTCGAGCCGATCAGGCCCTGCTCCTCGCCGCTCCACAGCGCCACGCGGATGGTGCGCTTGGGCTTGGCGCCGACCGCCTTGAGGATGCGCATGGCCTCCATCATGACCGCCACGCCGGCGCCGTTGTCCGAGGCGCCGGTGCCGGCGTGCCAGGAGTCCATGTGCGCGCCCAGCATCACCACTTCGTCGGCCTTGCCGCTGCCCTTGAGCTCGGCGATGGTGTTGTAGCCGGGGTCGTTGCTCTGGCTGGTGAAACGCGCATCGGAGCGCACGCGCAGGCGCACGGTGTCCTTGCGCTCCAGCGCGCGCATCAGCGGGTTGTAGTGCTCGGCGGCGACCACCAGTTCGGGCACGCCGACCGGTTCGCCGGCCTTGCGCGAACCGCCGCCGCCCACGCGCAGGATGCCGTCGTCCCAGCCGGAGATGCTCAGCGCGGCCAGCGCGCCTTCGTCGATCAGGAACTGGTTGGTGGCCTTGGCCAGCTCGGTGCGCTCGCGGTACTCCTTCAGGCGCTTGTCGCGCGCGGCCTTGTCGGTGGGCGCGGGGATGGCGAAGTCCAGCAGCTCGTGCAGGCCGGCCTCGTCATAGCGCTTGGAGGCGGCCTCGGTGTTGGGCTTGTACGGGCGCGCCTCGCTGAGCAGCACGATCTTGCCGCGCAGCTTGCCCTTGTACTTGTCCAGGTCGGCCTTGGTCTTGAGGTTCAGCGCGATGGCCTCGCCCTCGACCGCGCCGTTGGTGCCCGGCGTCCAGGCCTTGGGCACGGCGTGCAGCGGCGCGGCGCGCGGGCTGAGCAGCTCGACGCTGGCGCTGCTGAACTCCCAGCCGCGGCCGAAGTCGTCGAAGGCCTCGTCGTGGACGTTGCTCAGGCCCCACTCGCTGAACTTCCCCCGGGTCCAGGCGTTGGCGCGGCCCATGGCCGGCGAGTTGGTCAGGCGCGGCCCGATCTGCTCGGTCAGGTACTGCAGCGTGTCGGCCACCTGCGAGCGGTGGAAGGCCTCCTGCCGGATCTTGCCGATCATCGCCAGGTCCACCGCTTCCTCGGCCTGCGTCGCGAAGGCCATCCCCAGCCCAGCGACCAGCGCCGCCCATTTCATCCGCCTCATGCCTAATCCCCATCTCGGTTGTTGAAGGTCGTGTCGTGCAACCCACCGAGTCTGCCAGCGCGTTGTGCGCCTGCAGCAGGCCACAGGTCATGCCCCCGGATGACAAACCTGTCAGGCCAAGGGCGTCAGCCTGGCACGGCGCAGCGCGGGGGCCTCCTGGCCGGGCCAGTCGCGGTCCACCGCGACCTGCGCGCGGGCCGCGCTGGCCTGCAAGGCCGCGAAATCCAGCTCGCCGATCGCCCACACCTGCTCGCCCGCCGTCTGCGCGATCACGCCGTCGGCAGGCAGGTCCACGTCCATCGGCGCGAACAGCGCGGCCTCGCCCGTGTTCTCGTCCAGCGCCGGACTCCACGGCGCGCTGCCGGCGGTCACCGACTGGGCGACGAACAGGCGGTTCTCCAGCGCGCGCGCCAGGCAGCCCACGCGCACGCGGGTGGCGCCGGCGGCCGTGTCGGTGCAGCTGGGCACCACCAGCAGGCGCGCGCCGGCCTGCTGCTGGGCGCGCACCGGCAGCGGGAACTCGGCGTCGTAGCAGATCGCGATGCCGGCGCGGATCTCGTCGGCGGCGAACACGCGCAGGTCGTCGCCGCCCTCGATCACCTGGGCGTGCTTCTCGAAGCCGGTCAGCTGCAGCTTGTCCTGCCAGCCGCGCCGCCCGTCCGGGGTGAACCAGTGCGCGCGGTTACGATAGCGCCCGTTGCCCACCGCGGTGAGAAAGCTGCCGGCGACCACGTGCAGGCCCAGGCGCTGGGCCAGCGTGGCGTACAGGTGCAGGAAATCCTCGGCGTACTGCTGGGTCGCTTCCAGCGAGGCCAGCAGGTCGGCGCTGATGGCCACCGGGAAGGTCGCGGCCAGTTCCAGCGACAGGTACTCGGGCAGCACCGCAATGCGCGCGTCGGCGTCGGCGGCCTGCTGCAGCAGATGCACCTGCTTCTCGGCGAAGGCGTCGAAGTCGCGCGGCTGGCCGACCGGATACTTGGCGACGGCGACCTTCATGCCTGCGGCTCCAGCGCACGGGTCCAGAAGGTCAGCGTATGCGCGATCTCGCCCTGCCCGGCCTCGCGCCAGGGCAGCGTCACCTGCAGGCCATCGCGCCGCGTGTAGCCGCGCTTGCGCCAGAACGCGTCGTTGTCGCGGTGTCCGGGCGGGCGGCGCGGATCGGCCGGGGCGCGATCCACCGCACAGAAGGCGGTCGTGTCGAACCCGCCCAGCGCGCGCGCGTGGGCCTCGCGCGCGTCGAAGAAGGCGTGGCCGAGGCCGCGCCCGCGCCATTCCGGCAGCAGCACCGATTCGCCGAAGTAGAAGATGCGCCCGGCGTCGAGGCCCTGGGCGATGAACGGCGCGGAGAAGGCCTCGGTGTCGTCCAGCAGCGGCAGGCCGGTGGAGGCGCCGATGACCTCCGCGCCCGCCAGCGCCAGCACGAACACGCTGCGCGGCGATCGTGCATAGGCGGCCAAGTAGTCGCGCTCGTAGGCGTGACTGCCCTGATAGAGGTAGGGCCAGTGCGCGAACACGGCGATGCGCAGGCGTGCCACATCGTCCAGGTAGGGCGCGATCTCGGCGCCGCGCACCACCGCGATGCGGTGCGCGGGCAAGGCGGAGGCGAGCGAATTCATGCGGACAATCTACCGCACGCCGGCCGGCACCCGCGCCACAGCAGCGCCGCGACGCCCTGCTCCGGCGCGACCACCAGCCACACCGCGCGATCGCGCCACGCGCTCAGCCACAGCGGACCGTACTGCGCACTGCGCAGGCACCGCCATGGACGCCACGCGGGCGCCTGCGGGCAGCGCGGTCGCAGCGCGTCGCGCAGCAGGTCCGCCGGCCGCTCCCGCAGCGCCTGCGCGGTGGCCTGCGCAAGCTGGAACACCACCGCACCCGCGACGCCGCGCCGCAGCGGCGGCAGCGGCGGCCCTCCCGTTTCGAGGCGCACGCCGCCGATCTTCAGCGCCGGCGGCAGGCGGCGCGCGGCGTGGCGCACCGCGCGCCCGTGCAGCAGCATCAGCGCAGCTCCGTGGACAGCGCATACCAGTCGATCCCGCGCGTGACCCACATGATCGCCGCCAGGATGGCGAACAGCAGCAGCGAGCCCATCAGCAGCGCGTTGTCCTCGGACATGAGCAGGCCGTACAGCGCGCCGTACAGCGCGGTCAGCGCCAGGGCGAATCCGCCGGCCAGCCGGGCGCTGCGCAACACCCCGGAGAGGTAGACGAACTGCACGCCGATGCAGGCCCCGGCCGCGATCAGATACGCCAGCCAGAACGCGATGTGCTCGGACAGGCTGAACAGCAGCAGGAAGAACATCGCCAGCGCCAGCCCCACCAGCAGGTATTGCAGCGGATGGATCTGCACGCGCCGCACCAGTTCCAGCAGGCCGAAGCCGACGAAGGTCAGCAGCACGAACAGCAGCCCGTACTTGCAGGCGCGATCGGCCAGCGTGTAGGCATCGACCGGGTCGACCAGTTCCACCCGCAGCGCGTCCAGCTGCGCCCCGCCCTCGGACTGCAGCTGCTGCAGCTGGGCCTGCGCCTGGCTGGCCAGCGAGGACACCGCCCACTGCGCATCGAAGCCGCGCGCGCCGACCGTGCGCTGCACGGGCAGGAAGTCACCGCCGAAGGCCGGATGCGGCCACGGCGAGGCCAGCCGCGCGCGGCTGTCGTCGGCCACCGGCACCACCTCCAGGGCCTGCGTGCCGGACAGCGCGAAGGACAACGTCACGCTGCGTCCCGGCACGCGTCCGTCCACCACCTCCGGCAGCAGCGCGCTGACGCCGGCCAGGTGCGCGTTGAAGGCACGCGTGCCGGGCTGCAGGCGCAGCGCCGCGCCGTCGACGCGCAGGCTGGGCGCGCCCTGCAGACCGCGCACATCGCGCAGGCCCAGCACCAGGTAGGGCGTGCCGTAGCGACGCACGGCCCCGGCCGGTGCCGGCGGCAGCGCGGTGGAGAACTGCGCCGACAGCTGCCCGTTCCAGACGTAGGTGGGCACATCGAACAGCCCGACCCGGCGCGTCTGCGGCCGCAGCTGGCCGCCGACCTGCAGCGACAGCGGCGCCTGCAGCAGCGTGCCTTCGCTGCGCACCTGCCGCGTGCGCGCCTGGCCGGCGGCGTCGGTCCACGCCTGTTCGCGCACATCGACGTAGGGCAACGCGCGCAGCGGGCCCACCAGCCGCTGCTCACCGGCGCTGCCGCGCGCCACGCGCTCGACGGCCTGTTCGCGGTAGGCGGTGCGCTCGGCGATCAGGCTGCGGATCATGCTCAGGGGAATCAGCAGCGCCAGCACCAGCGCGCCGACGATGGCAGAACGCAACAGCAACTTCAGGGATTTCATGCACGGCTCCGGCCGGTGGTCGATGCCGGACAGGCTGCGCCGGCCGTGTGGGGCGCGGTTGAGCGGTGCTTGAAGCCAATGTGAAGTCAGCCGCCAAGTCGTTGGTCTTGATCGGGATGACAGGTCGCGCCGACTAGACTGACAGCCCCGTCAGTTTCAACCGGAGCGTCGCCTTGGACTTCACCACCGTGCACTGGGCCACGCACGATTCGCGCCTGCTGCTGTGCGCCCTGGCCGGCATCGTCTGCATCGTCGCGCTGATCAGCCTGCTCCGGCTGCCGCCGTTCCTGTCGATCCTGGTCGGCAGCTTCGTGGCCGGGCTGGGCATCGGGCTGCCGCCCGAACAGCTGGCCAAGTCCTTCAGCACCGGCGCCGGCCACCTGCTGGGCGATGCGGGACTGATCATCGCCCTGGGCGCCATGCTGGGGGCGATGCTGGCCGACACCGGCGCGGCCGATCGCATCGCCTCGACCCTGCTCGGCATCGGCAAGGGCAAGGCGCTGCCCTGGGTGATGGCGCTGGTGGCGATGGTGATCGGCCTGCCGCTGTTCTTCGAGGTCGGCCTGGTGATGATGGTGCCGATCATCTTCGTCATGGCGCGCCGCGCGCAGCAGCCGCTGCTGCGCATCGCCATCCCGGCGCTGGCCGGCATGACCACCCTGCACGCGCTGATGCCGCCGCACCCGGGCCCGCTGATCGCGGTCAGCACGCTGCATGCGGATCTGGGGCTGACGATGCTGTTCGGCTTCATCATCGCGGTGCCCGCGGTGATCCTTGCCGGGCCGCTCTACGGGATCTGGCTCTCGCGGCGCGTGGACATCGCCGTGCCGGCCAAGATGGAGGCGCTGTTCTCCTCGCGCGAGGCGCCGGCGCATCCGCCCGGCTTCGCCGCGAGCCTGTCGATCATCCTGCTGCCGGTGGTACTGATGCTCGGCGCCACCCTGGCCAGGATCGCCCTGCCGCCGGACGCGCCCGCCGCCACCGCGCTGCGCTTCCTGGGCGAACCGATGGTGGCCCTCGCCCTGGCGGTGCTGGCCGCGGTGGCGCTACTGGGCTGGGGCGGCGGACTGGGCCGCGCGCGGGTCAACCAGGTGCTGCTCAAGAGCCTGCCGCCGATCGCCGCGCTGCTGCTGACCATCGGTGCCGGCGGCGGCCTGAAGCAGGTGCTGCTGGATGCCGGCATCAGCGACACCATCGCCAAGGTCGCCCAGGGCGCGCACCTGCCCTATCTGCTGCTGGCGTGGCTGATCGCGGTGGCACTGCGCCAGGCGACCGGCTCGGCCACGGTGGCCACGACCACCACCGCGGGCATCCTGGCACCGCTGGTGGCGCACCTGCCGCCCACCCAGGGCGCGCTGATCGCGCTGGCCATCGGCGCCGGCTCGGTGTTCTTCTGCCACGTCAACGACGCCGGCTTCTGGATGGTGCGCGAGTACTTCGATCTCAAGCTCAAGCAGACGGTGATGGTGTGGTCGGTGCTGCAGACCATCGTCTCGCTGGTCGGACTGGCCGGCACCGCGCTGCTGTGGCGGCTGCTGGCATGATCGCGGGGGCTTTGCAGGACACGCGCTAGGCTTTGCCCTATGACTGAACCGCTGACCGGCCCGGCCGACGATCCCCGCCGCATCCGCCTGCGCCGCATGAAGCTGGCCGCGTTCGGCCTGCTGGTGCTGATGCTGGCCGGCTTCGGCTTGAGCCATGCGATGGGGCTGCGCGGCGGCTGGGCGTGGCTGGCCGCGTTCTGCGAGGCCGCGGCGGTGGGCGCGATGGCGGACTGGTTCGCGGTGGTGGCGCTGTTCCGCCGGCCGCTGGGCCTGCCGATCCCGCATACGGCGATCGTGCCGCGCGGCAAGGCGCGGCTGGCCGACAGCCTGGGAGTGTTCGTGCGCGACCACTTCCTGGCGCCCGAGGCGCTGCTGGAAAAGCTGCGTGCGTTCGACCCGGCCGCGCGCCTGGGCCAGTGGCTGGCCGAGCCGGCGCAGGCGAAGCTGCTGGCCGGCATGGCGCGCGGCTGGGCACTGCAGGCGCTGGATCTGCTGGACGAAAGCGCCGTGCGCGCGGCGATCCAGCGCTTCGTCATCGCCCGCCTGCGTGGCTGGAACGCCGCCGGCACCGCCGGCCAGGTGCTGGGCCTGCTCACCGCCGACGGCCGCCACCAGGCGCTGCTGGACGCCGCGCTCAAGCGCATCGCCCGCTGGCTGGACGATCCGGCGCTCAAGGCCCGCGCCTCGGCGCTGATCGTGCGCTACGCCCGGCGCGAGTGGCCCAAGCTGATGGGCACGGTCGACCTGATCAAGCCGGTGGACGAGATCGGCGACGCCCTGGCCCAGCGCATCGCCGCCGCGGCGCTGGAGGAACTGCAGACCGTGCTGTCCACGCCCGGCCATCCGCTGCGCCAGGACTACGAGGCCTGGCTGTCGCGCTACGTGCAGCGCCTGCGCGAGGACCCGGCGCTGGTGGAGCGGGTGGAGCAGATCAAGCAGGACCTGATCGACCACCCGGCCGTGCAGGACTACGTGCGCGGCCTGTGGGACCAGGTCCACGCCGCGCTGCGCGCCGACCTGGAGAACCCCGCCTCGCGCCTGGCCGCGCACCTGGAACAGCTGCTACAGACCCTGGGCGAGGCGCTGGGCCGCGACGCCTCGCTGCGCGACGCGCTCAACGCCCACCTCACCACCGCCGCCGACAGCCTCACCACGCGCCTGCGCGACGGCGTCACCCGCCATATCGCCCAGACCATGAAGGGCTGGGACGAACGCCAGCTGGTGGACGTGCTGGAGCTGGCCGTCGGCCGCGACCTGCAGTACATCCGGTTCAACGGCACGATCGTGGGCGGGCTGATCGGGCTGGCGCTGCATGCGGTGGTGGTGCTTTGGGGCTGAAGCGCGGGAACGGGCGGCGAGCAACGAGCAACGGGTGAAGGTCGCACGCCCAGACATACCCGTTCCGGCGTTTTGCTCCTATGCGTTTCTCGTTCTGGGCACTCGCTCTTCCCATGCCTTGTGGCACTGTCCGACCCGCCGCGGGCGGTCCAGCCTGCGCAGTCCATTTTCCCGACCGGAGCCTTGCCCATGCGTCGTCTGACCCGTTCCGTGCTGGCCCTCGCGCTGGCCAGTGCCTGCTGTGGCGCCTCCGCCGCCGATGAGGCCGTGCCCACCGGGCGCCTGCCCACCTGGGCCCAGCCGCAATCCTATGCGTTGGACCTGAAGATCGACCCCGCCCAGGACAGCTTCAGCGGTACCACCACGATCAAGGTCAAGCTGACCCAGGCCAGCGACCACCTGTGGATCGACGGCAAGGAGCTCAAGGTCGGCAAGGTCACCGTGACCGGCGCGGACGGCAAGGCGGCCGCGGCCAGGTACACCGTGGCCGACGCGCAGGCCGGCGTGGCCCGCATCGACTTCGGCAAGACCCTGCAGCCGCAGGAGCTGAGCCTGTCCATCGTCTACACCGCGCCGTTCAACCAGGCGCTGGAAGGCCTGTACAAGGTCACCTACGAAGGCAAGCCGTACGCGATGACGCAGATGGAGCCGATCAGCGCGCGCTTCGCCTTCCCCAGCTTCGATGAGCCGGCCTTCAAGACGCCCTACGACATCAAGCTGACCATCCCGGCCGACCTGCAGGGCGTGGCCAACACCGCCCAGGTGCAGGAGGCGCCCACGACCACGAGCAAGCGCTGGAAGACGCTGACCTTCGCCCGCACGCTGCCGCTGCCGACCTACCTGGTCGCCTTCGCCGTGGGCCCGTGGGACATCGTCGACGGCCCGGGCATCACCGCCACGCCGCAGCGCGCCGGCACCCTGCCGCTGCGCGGCGTGGCGCCCAACGGCAAGGGCCCGCGCATGAAGATCGCGCTGGATTCCACGCCGGTGATCATCCACACGCTGGAGGACTACTACGACTTTGGCTATCCCTTCGACAAGCTCGACCAGCTGGCCGCGCCGGACTTCTCCGCCGGCGCGATGGAGAACGCCGGCCTGGTGACCTACCGCGACTACCTGCTGCTGCTCGACAAGGACTCGGCCACCGGCTACAAGCGCTCGTCCTTCAACGTGATCGCCCATGAGCTGGCCCACCAGTGGACCGGCGACACGGTGACCATGTCGTGGTGGAACGACCTGTGGCTCAACGAGTCCTTCGCCACCTGGATGCAGCAGAAGGTCACCATGAAGGTGCATCCGGAATACCGCGCCGACCTGGACCGCGTGCAGGGCGCGCAGGGCGCGATGTCCGGCGATGCGCTGGTGGCCACGCGCAAGATGCGCCAGGAGATCACCGGCAACGGCGACATCGAGAACGCCTTCGACGGCATCACCTACCAGAAGGGCGCCGCGGTGCTGGGCATGTTCGAGGCCTATGTGGGCGAGGACACCTTCCGCAGCGGCATGCGCCAGTACATCCAGCGGCACAAGTTCGGCAACGCCACCGCCGACGACCTGGTCAGCGCCATCGCCACCGCCGCCGGCAAGGGGCCTGAGTTCACCGCGGCGTTCAACAGCTTCCTCGACCAGCCGGGCGTGCCCTATGTGCATACCGAGGTCACCGACGCAAAGGGCCAGGTGGTGCTCAAGCTGACCCAGCGTCGCTACCTGCCGCTGGGCAGCACGGGCGACTCGGCCAAGACCTGGGGCGTGCCGGTCTGCGTGCGCTACCAGACCAGCGCCGGCAGCGACAAGGCCTGCACCCTGCTGTCGGCCGCCAGCGGCACCCTGACCCTGCCGGGCGCGAAGAAGGGCGGCTGGGTGATGCCCAACGCCGGCGCCGCCGGCTACTACCGCATCGGCCTGGACGCCAAGGCGCTCAGGACGCTCACCGCCGATGTGGCCCAGCTCACCGATGCCGAGCAGCTGGCCTACGGCGACGGCGTCAGCGCCGCCTTCGACCTGGGCGAGCTGGACCCGGCCCAGCTGCTGGCCGCGCTCAAGCCGCTGACCGCCTCCAAGGTCTCCGAGGTCGCGACCGTGCCCACCGAGCACGTGGGCTGGCTGTACGGCCGCCTGGCCAAGACCGACGCCCAGCGCGCGGCGCTGACCAAGTGGGCCGAAGATGCTTACCTGCCGCGCATGCAGCAGCTGGGCTACGTGCGCAAGGACGGCGAGGAAGGCAGCGATGCGCTGGAACGCGCCGAGCTGGCCGGCTTCCTGGCCCTGACCATGAAGGTGCCGGCCGCGCGCGCCGAGCTGCTCAAGCAGGGTGATGCGGTGCTGGCCGGCGGCAAGACGCTGGTCTTCGACCAGGCCAACCCGGACCTGCTGGCCACCGCGCTGGCGGTGAGCGTGCAGGAGCACGGCGCCTCCGCAGTGGACCAGCTGATGGCCGCCCTGCCCGGCGTGATCGATCCGGCGCACCGCAACGCCATGCTCTCGGCGCTCAGCCGCACCGAGGACCCGGCGCTGGCCGCCAAGGTGCGCAGCTTCGGCCTGGGCAAGGACGTCAAGGTCGGCGAGATGCGCTACCTGCTGACCGCCGGCAAGCACGCCACCGTGGCCGATCGCGATACGCAGTGGACCTGGTTCACCCAGAACTACGAGGCCATCCACGCGCGCGTCGGCGCCTTCGCCGGCGGCTCGCTGCCGCGCCTGGCCTCGGCCGGCGCCTGCACTCCGGCCGAGTCGGATCGCCTGCAGGCGTTCTTCGAGCCGCGCCTGAAGGACCTGCCCGGCGCCATCCGCGGCCTGCAGCAGGCGCGCGAGAGCATCGCCCTGTGCGCCGCCCTCACCGCCAAGCAGGACCCGGCGACGCTGGTGAAGTAAGCGCCAGCGCGCGTTGCAGCACCTGGACGCCGCCGCAGGAAACTGCGGCGGTTTCTTTTTGGTGCTTCGCCTGATTAAAGCATCACGGTGCGTTCGTGTTTTGGCTTCGGAGAGGCATCGGTCCGGCGGGTGGGGGCCGCTTTTCCCTCCATCAGGGCATCCTGCCTGAGTCGGGCGCTCGGCATCCTGCCTCGCTTGTCGCGGCCCCCACCCGCCGGACCGATGCTTGGCGCATTGGGTCAGAAGACTTCGGGTCGAACAACGGAAGAAGTCCCGATCCATCAGTCGCGGAGCCTCGACCCGGGCGGGCGTGCGGAGAGCGGGCCAGGGAGGGCGGACCGAGCCGGGGAGCCACGCCCGGCCGGGTCGAGGCTGGTTGGCGAAGTCCGCGCTCGGACCCCGCGCATGCATGGCGCAACGGATTCACGTGCGGCGCTTCGGCCATCGAGCGCCGCAGGATGCCCTGCCGTTCGGCTGTAATTCCTTCAAACCGAGAACTGAGATTCAGAAAACCGAGCAGTGACAGGGGACACCCGGACCCAACCATCCACCCGTGCCCCGCTCGGCGGCTTGTGGCACAGTCCGCGGGCCCGCATTCACCCCTGATACGAAGGAAAGCCCGATGAAAAGGATCCTGTTGAGCCTGGCCCTCTGCCTGCTGGCCGGCACGGCGCTGGCGGCCGGCAGCGTGCGTTTCGGCAACAAGCTGGTCAGCACCGGCGACAGCGCCGGCAAGGTGACCCAGGTGGCCGGCAAGCCCGACCGCGTGATTCCGCTGCAGAACGAGTACAGCGCCAACATCGGCGAGCGCTGGGAGTACGACCAGTCGCAGAAGACCGTCCAGATCATCTTCAAGGACGGCCGCGTGACCGATATCCAGGAGATCTACAACTAAGGGCGTGCCTCGCAGCCGCCGACGCTGCGATCGCCCGTCAACCTTGCCTCGGCCCTGGCCGAGGCCCGACGCCGGTGTCCCGCCTCGCGGGAGGCCGCGCCCCGCGCGGCTTGTCCGGCCCGCGACACAGGCGAATAATCCGCGTGTTGCGGTGCGCAACTCCCGCGCGCACCTGCCCTTCGATGCGTCCTCACGGCCGCCAGCCGCCCTGCCGGGACCGTGATGCCGCGTCGGTCAGGATCCGATCGCTGTGACTGCTGCTTCCAAAGCGCCGCCGGACGCGCCGACGCGTGCGCCGCGCAAGACGCCCGACTACCGCGTCATCTCGCTGATCCTGGCCTGCGCCATCTTCATGGAGCAGCTGGACGCCACGGTGCTGGCCACCGCGCTGCCGGCGATGGCGCGCGACTTCGGCGCCAGTGCCCCGGCGATGAGCATCGCCATGACCAGCTACCTGCTGGCGCTGGCGATCGGCATCCCCGCCTCGGGCGCGATGGCCGACCGCTTCGGCGCGCGGCGGGTGTTCAGCGCCTCGATCGTGGTGTTCGTCGCCGGCTCGGTGCTGTGCTCGCTGGCCACCAGCCTGCCGACGATGGTCGCCGCGCGCCTGCTGCAGGGCGCGGGCGGTTCGATGATGGCCCCGCTCGGCCGGCTGATCCTGTTGCGCACGGTCGAGCGCCGGCACCTGGTCTCGGCGATGTCCTGGACGCTGGTGCCGGCCTTCCTGGGGCCCTTGCTGGGGCCGCCGCTGGGCGGCCTGCTGGTGACCCACGCCAGCTGGCACTGGATCTTCTACATCAACGTGCCGATCGGGATCCTGGGCTTCGTGCTGGTGCGGGCGGTGATCCCCTACATCGAGGCGGCCGACGAACCCCGGCCGTTCGACCTGCCCGGCTTCGCGCTGTGCGGGCTGTGCCTGGGCTGCGGCCTGTTCGGCCTGGAAAGCGTGGGTCAGCCGGAGAACCTGGTCACCGGGCTGGCGCTGATGGCGATCAGCGCCGCGGCGGCGGGCGGCTACCTGTGGCATGCGCGGCGCGCGGCCGCGCCGCTGCTGGACCTGGACGTGCTGAGGATCGACTCGTTCCGGCTCTCGGTGGTCGGTGGTTCGCTGATGCGCATCACCCAGGGCGCGCAGCCGTTCCTGCTGCCGCTGCTGTTCCAGCTGGGCTTCGGCTACAGCGCCGCCCATGCCGGCCGGCTGGTGCTGGCCACCGCGCTGGGCGCGCTGCTGATGCGCCTGTGCACGCCGTGGCTGCTGCGCCGGGTCGGCTATCGCAACGGCCTGCTCGCCAACGGTGTGCTGTCCAGCCTGGGCTATGCGGTGTGCGCGCTGTTCCGTCCGGGCTGGCCGGACGGTGTGATGTTCGTGCTGCTGGTGGGCTGTGGGGCATTCATGTCCTTCCAGTTCGCCGCCTACAACACGGTGGCCTACGAGGCGGTGCCGACCCGCCGCATGAGCCATGCCTCCAGCCTGTACAGCACGCTGCAGCAGCTGATGCTGTCGGTGGGCGTGTGCGTGGGCGCGCTGGCGCTGAAGACGGCGATCGCCGTCGGCGGCCATGGCAGCGCCCGGCTGGGCGACTTCTCGGCGGCCTTCGTGCTGGTGACGCTGATCTCGCTGTCCTCGACCTGGTGGCATCTGAAGTTCCGCCACGACGTCGGCGCCGAACTGTCCGGGCATCGCGCCCGCGCGGCTTGAATCAGACCTCGGGCTGACGCTTCCACAGATACAGCGCCAGCCCGACATTGACCAGGGCCACCACCGCCACGTAGTGCGCCGGCGCCATCGCGCCCACGCGCGCGGCCAGGTAGGCGATCAACGGCGGCGTCAGCGCCCCGGCGATGGCGTAGGCCAGGTTGTAGGACAGCGCCAGGCCGGTGAAGCGCACCGGCGCGGGAAACGCGGCGGTCATCACCCCCGGCGCGACGCCGGACACGCCGGCGGTGAAGCCGGCCAGCGCGTAGAGCGGCAGGAAATGCCGGCCGCCGTGGGCCAGGTCGATGTACAGCAGATAGACGCCGACCATCAGCGCCAGCGACGACACCGCCAGCGCCGGCGCGCGGCCGATCCGGTCGGACAACAGGCCGGTCCACAGGCAGCCCGCGATCAGGCAGACCGAGGCCAGCACGCTGCCCTCGCTGGCCAGCGCCGGCGCGATGCCGAACGAGGACTGCACCAGCGTCGGCGTCATCAGGATCACCACCACGATGGCCGCGGTCAGCGCCCAGGTCGCGCCCATCGACACCAGCACGCCGCCGCGATGGTCGCGCAGCACGTCGCGGATCGGCAGCTTCGCCAGCGCCTTGCGCGCGCGCATCTGCGCGAACACCGGCGTCTCGTCCAGCCAGCGCCGCAGCCACACCGAGATGAAGCCGAACACGCCGCCGATCAGGAACGGCAGCCGCCAGGCGTGATCCAGCAGCTGCGGCGGGGTGAACCAGTGCGCCATCGCCGAGGCCACCAGCGCGCCCAGCAGCAGGCCCAGGCTCAGGCCCGCCGACAGCGTGCCGATCGCGAAGCCCACCTTGCCGGCGGGCGCGTGCTCGGCCACGAACACCCACGCGCCCGGCATCTCGCCGCCGATGGCCAGGCCCTGGATCAGGCGCATGACCAGCAACAGCAGCGGCGCGGCGATGCCGATCTGCGCATAGGTCGGCAGCAGGCCGATGCACAGCGTCGGCAGCGCCATCAGGAACACGCTGAAGGCGAACAGCCGCTTGCGCCCGACGCGGTCGCCGAAGTGGGCCATCAGCACCCCGCCGATCGGCCGCACAAGGTAGCCGGCGGCGAAGATCGCGAAAGTCTGCAACTGCTGCAGCCAGGCCGGCATCTCGGGCGGGAAGAACAGCGTCCCCAGGGTCTTGGCGAAGAACACGAAGACCACGAAGTCGTAGAACTCCAGCGCCCCGCCGAGCGCGGACAGCGACAGGACCTTGGCATCGTTGCGCAGGGGCGCGGCGGCGGTGGACATGGCAGGAACGATCGGGCGAAAGGCGGCACACGATAACGGGCCGGCCGCCCGGATGCGCGGATCGGCTTACTGGACCGCCGGGCGCTTCCACAGGTAGAGCGCTAGGCCGACGTTGACCAGCGCCACCAGCGCCACGTAATGCGCCGGCGCCAGCGCGCCCACGCGCGCGGCCAGGTAGCCGATCAAGGGCGGCGTCAACGCGCCGGCGATGGCATAGGCCAGGTTGTAGGACAGCGCCAGGCCGGTATAGCGCACCGAGGCGGGGAAAGACGCCACCATCACCGCCGGGGTCACGCCCGCCACGCCGGCGGTGAAGCCGGCGAAGGCGTACAGCGGCAGGAAATGCGCGCCGCCGCGCGCCAGGTCGAAGTACAGCAGGTACACGCCGACCAGCAGCGCCAGCGAGGCCACCAGCAGCGCCGGCGCGCGGCCGATGCGGTCGCTCAGCAGCCCGTTCCACACGCAGCCGATCACCAGGCAGATCGCGGCCAGCACATTGCCCTCGCTGGCCAGCGCCGGCGCGATGCCGGACGAGGACTGCACCAGCGTCGGCGTCATCAGGATCACCACCACGATGCCGGCGGTCAGGGCCCAGGTCACGCCCATCGACACCAGCACGCCGCCGCGATGGTCGCGCAGCACGTCGCGGATCGGCAGGCGCGCCAGCGCCTTGCGCTCACGCATCTGTGCGAACACTGGCGTCTCGTCCAGCCAGCGCCGCAGCCACACCGAGATGAAGCCGAACACGCCGCCGATCAGGAACGGGATGCGCCAGGCGTGGTCCAGCAGCTGCGCCGGGGTGAACCAGTGCGCCATGGCCGAGGCCATCAGCGAGCCCATCAGGGTGCCAACGTTGATGCCGGCCGACAGGCTGGCCACGGCGAAGCCGACCTTGCGCGCGGGCGCATGCTCGGCCACGAACACCCACGCGCCGGGCATCTCGCCGCCGATGGCCAGGCCCTGCAGCAGGCGCAGCAACAGCAGCAGCAGCGGCGCGACGATGCCGACCTGCGCGTAGGTCGGCAGCAGGCCGATGCACAGCGTCGGCAGCGCCATCAGGAACACGCTGAAGGCGAACAGCCGCTTGCGCCCGATGCGGTCGCCGAAATGGGCCATCAGCACCCCGCCGATCGGCCGCACCAGGTAACCGGCGGCGAAGATGCCGAAGGTCTGCACCTGCTGCAGCCAGGCCGGCATCTCGGGCGGGAAGAACAGCGTCCCCAGGGTCTTGGCGAAGAACACGAAGACCACGAAGTCGTAGAACTCCAGCGCCCCGCCGAGCGCGGACAGCGACAGGACCTTGGCATCGTTGCGCAGCGGCGCGGCGGGAGCGGACATGGTGCGGGACATGGCGCAGGCGTGGCGGAGGCGGCCGCCCACCATAGCGGCCCGGCGCCGCGCCTGCGCGCGCGCAGCGATGCGCCAGCCGGATGCAGCTTTCCGCGCGCCGCCGCCCCGGCCGCGCCGCGTCGGCGGCAAGCCGGGATCAGGCCCGCGTCAGGCGCCAGGCGCGGTGGATGCGGGCGTTGCGTTCGAAGTCCGGGCCGATGGTGCCGGCGCTGATCTCCTCGCACACGGCGAACTGCGCCACCGCCGCCTCGTCCAGCCTGAAGCGGCGGAAGTTGTTGGAGAAGTACAGCACCCCGCCCTGCGCCAGCCGCGCCATCGCGGCGCGCAGCAGGCGCACGTGGTCGCGCTGCACGTCGAAGTCCTCGGCGCGCGCGGAGTTGGAGAAGGTCGGCGGGTCGCAGAAGATCAGGTCGTACTGGCCGCGGTCGGCCTCCAGCCAGGCCAGCACGTCGGCCTGCACCAGCTGGTGCCGGGCGCCGCCCAGGCCGTTCTCGCGCAGGTTCTCGGCGCACCACTCCAGGTAGGTCGCCGACAGGTCGACGCTGGTGCTGCTGCTGGCGCCGGCCACCGCCGCCTCCACGCTGGCCACGCCGGTGTAGCTGAAGAGATTGAGGAAGCGCCGGCCGCGCGCCTGGGCGGCCATCTGCCCGCGCAGCGGACGGTGGTCCAGGAACAGTCCGGTATCCAGGTAGTCGAACAGGTTCACGCGCAGCCGCGCGCCGTGCTCGCGCACGACGATGAACTCGCCCTGCTGGCCCATGCGTCCGTACTTGCTGCCGCCCTTGCCGCGCGCGCGCGACTTGATCGCGACCTGCTCGCGTGGCACCTCGAACACCGCGCGCACCGCCGACAGCAGCTCGTTGAAGCGGCGCTGCACGTCGGCCTCGGGGATGCTGGATGGCGCGGCGTACTCCTGCACGTGCAGAAGGGTGCGCTGCGCGCCTTCGGCCTCGGTGTAGACGTCCACCGCCGCGGCGTATTCGGGCAGGTCGGCGTCGTAGGCGCGGTAGCAGCTCACGTCCTCGCGCTGGCGCCAGGCCTTGAGCTTCTTGAGGTTCTTGCGCAGCCGGTTGGCGACCATCTGGGCACCGTCGTTCAACTCCGGTGGCACATCGGGCACCACGCGCTGCGGCGGCGCGATCGGGTCGACGAAGATCAGCGCGCACTCGATGGCGCCGTTGAACAGCTGGTACTTCTTCTGCGCGCGCAGGCCGGTGGCCATGGCCAGATCGGCGCTGCCGCACAGCAGGCTGGCGCGCCAGTCGGGCACGGCCTGGCGCAGGCCATCGCCCAGCGCGCGGTAGAGCGCGGCGTCGGCCGCCAGGCGTTCGTCGTAGGGCGGGTTGCACACCACCACGCCGCGGCGGATCGGCGGCGCCGACAGCTGCGCCACGTCGCTCACCCCGAAAGCAATGGCGTCTTCGACGCCGGCCTCGCGCGCGCTGGCGCGGGCGGCCTCGATGGCGCGCGGATCGATGTCGCTGCCGAAGGCGACCTGACCCAGTTTGGCGCGGCCGGCCGCTTCGCGCGTGCGCGCCTCGTCCAGCAGCACGCGCCACTGCGCGGCGTCGAAGCCCAGCCAGCGCGACGGCGGCAGGCTGCCGTGGCGCTGCAGGCCAGGCGCCACATCGGCGGCCATCAGCACCCCTTCGATCAGCAGCGTGCCGCTGCCGCACATCGGGTCGAGCAGGCCGCCCCCGCCGGCGTAGGACTGCAGCCAGCCGCCGCGCAGCAGCACGGCGGCGGCCAGGTTCTCCTTCAGCGGCGCCTCGTTGCGCACCTGGCGCCAGCCGCGCCGGTGCAGCGGCCCGCCGCCCAGGTCGATCGACACCGTCGCCCGCCCCTTGCGCAGGGAGAAGTTGATGCGCACGTCCGGCTCGTCCACGTCCACCGACGGGCGCTCGAAGCCTTCGGCGCGCAGGTGATCGACGATGGCGTCCTTGATCCGTTGCGCGGCGAAACGCGCATGCGTGATCGCCTCGCCGGACACGTGCGCGTCCACGGCCAGGGTCAACGCGGAGGTCAGGTGCCGCGTCCACGGCAGGGCGAAGATGCCGTCGTACAGCGCGTCCTGGTCGGGGCATTCGAACTCGCCGATCGGCCACAGCACGCGGCTGGCCAGGCGCGACCACAGCACCGCGCGCTGCGCATCGTGCAGCGTGCCCTCGGCGTTGACGCCCGAGACGGTGGCCGTGGCCTTGGCCGCCCCCAGCGCGGTCAGCTCGTCGACCAGCAGGTATTCCAGGCCCTTGGCGCAGGAAACGTAGAACTTCATAAAAAGCCAGGCGTGAGTGAAGAGGAGTGCGGCGTGAGTGAGATCAGGCGCGGGGGAGGTGGAGAAGATGGTTGCTGTGACTCGCTCCTCGCCCCACGCCGCTCACTCCTGCCTAAAGCCCCGCCAGCAGCTCGCCGAACGCCGCAGCCGCGGCCTCGACGTGGTTGGCCAGGCGATGGTCGTCGTTGACCAGCAGCAGGCGGGCGCGGCGGGCCTGGGCCCAGTCGATGACATTGCGGGCGGGGATCAGCTCATCGTCCCAGCCATGGATGACCGACAGCGGCACCTGCGCCGCGTCCAGGGCGGGCATCGGCCCCAGCGCGGTCGGCGGCGCCATCAGGAACAGCCCATGCACCGGCACCTGCAGCGACACCTGGGCCGAGGTATAGGCGCCGAGGCTGGAGCCGACCAGCACCAGCGGCCCCCTGCGCGCGGCGGCTTCGGCCAGCGTGCGCAGGCGCGCCAGGCGCGCGCCGACATCGCCGAGCTGGCTCAGGTCGCTGCGCGCGTCCAGGTCGGTGAAGTCCGGCCGCTCGCTGGTCCAGCCGGCGGCCTGGGCGACCTGCGCCAGCGCGGTGACCTTGGTCGCGTCCGGCCCGCTCTCGAAGCCGTGCGAGAGGATGACGTGGCCGCGGATCACAGCGGCACCACCGCATCGCCCACCGCGAAGCTGCCGCCTTCGAGGATGCGCGCGCACAGGCCGCCATGGCCGCGCATGGCGTTGTAGCCGCCGGCGCCCAGCGCGTCCTCCATGCGCGAGCACGGATCGCATGGCTCGGTGCCTTCCAGCACCACGCTGCCGATGCGGAAGCGGCGCTCCTTCAACGCGATCAGCGGGATGCCCCGCACCACCACGTTGCGGCGCAGGGTGGCCGCCTGCACCGCGTCCAGCCCGGCCAGCGTGGCGATCACGGGCAGATGCTCGGCCTGGATCAGGGTCAGGCCGCGCTTGCCGCTGCCGCCCTTGTAGCGATCGCCTTCCAGGCCGCCGCCGGTGCCGGCCTGGACGTGCTGGACGGCCTGCATCGGCACATCGCGCGCCGGGCGCAGCCCGATCCATTCCACCGTGCCTGGGCGCGGCAGGGTGGCCATCAGCCTGGCCAGAGGGGAATCGGGATTGAGCGGCATGCGGATCGGACGCGACAGGCGGCGCCTGGCGCCGGGGACGCGCAGTTTACCCCGCCCTCGCCCGCGGCCCGCCCGTGTAGCATCGGCGCCCATGCCCGATGCCTTGCCGATCACCGCCGATCCCCTGCCCTACCAGGACCTGCTGGAGGCGCGGCCCCTGGACCGGATCGACCTGGTGGTCATCCACTGCACCGAGCTGCCGGACCTGGCCACCGCGCGCCACTACGGCGAACAGCCGCGCTATGCCTCGGGCACCGGCAACAGCGGGCACTGGTACATCGACCGCGACGGCGGCGTGCAGCAGTGGATCGCGCCCGAACGCGTCGCCCACCATGTGCGAGGCCTCAACGCGCGCAGCGTCGGCATCGAACTGGTCAACCGCGGCCGCTACCCGCACTGGCTGCACGCCGACCATCAGGCAATGGACGAGCCCTATCCCGAGGCCCAGATCGAGGCCCTGCTCGCCCTGCTCGACCGGCTGCGGCAGACGCTGCCGGCCCTGCGCTGGATCGCCGGACACGAGGACCTGGACACCGCCCAGGTGCCCGCCGAGGACGCGCCCACCGTGCTGGTCGCACGCAAGCGCGACCCGGGACCGCTGTTCCCGTGGGAACGCGTCCTGGCGCGCGCGGGGCTGGAGCGGTTGCTGCCCTGAGCGATGGGCGGTGGCGATGGGCAGTGGCATCGGGTTTCATGCTGCGAACCCGCGGCCGTCATCCCCGCGAACGCGGAGATATCCAGCGACTTCCGTCCGGCCCCCGCAAAAGCCGCTGGGACCCCGCGTTCGCGGGAACGACGACAGGAAGTTTTCCGCGGCACCCGTGGCGCTTCGCTGCCCGACCCTGCTCAGCCCTGCGCCACGCGCCGTGCCCATTGCACGATCTGCGCCGCCTGCAGCGCGCCGGACTGCCGGCCCAGCTCGCGGCCATGCAGGAACACGGCCATCGTCGGAATGCTGCGGATGGCGAAGCGCGCGCCCAGCGCCGGCTGCGCCTCGGTATCGACCTTGGCCAGGCGCATGCGCGGCTCCAGCTGCTTGGCGGCGGCCTCGAACTGCGGCGCCATCACCCGGCACGGCCCGCACCACGGCGCCCAGAAATCCACCAGCAGCGGCAGATCGCTGTCGCGCGCATGCAGGTCGAACGTGCCGGCGTCCAGCGCCAGCGGATGGCCGGTGAACAAGGCCTGGTGGCAGCGGCCGCAGGTCGGCGCCTCGGCCAGGCGTTCGGCCGGCACGCGGTTGCGCGCCTGGCAGTGCGGGCAGGCGATCAGCAGCGGCGGCGCGCTCACAGGACCGCCTCGGCCGGCGCCTGGCCCAACAGCAGCTGGCCCTGGGCGTCGCGCACCTCAACCTGCACGTCGATGCCCTGGCGCACGCTCTGGGTGACGGTGCAGAAGTCTTCGAAGGTCGCCAGCACCCGCTCCAGGTGCTGGTAGTCCGCACTGCCTTCGGGCAGCTGCAGGGTGACCTGCGCGCGCGGCAGGCGCACGCGACCTTCGGCGTTGCGCTCGCCCACCGCGCTGATCGAGGCGCGTAGCCGGCCGGGCGCATTCTTGTACTTGCGCAGCGCGAACAGCAGGCTGGCGGAGAGGCAGTTGGCGATCGCGGCCAGCAGCAGGTGCGAGGGCCGCGGCCCGTGGTCGTGGCCCAGCGGTGCGCCTTCGTCGGACAGCACGTCGGGCGCGTCGATGCCCTCGAAATGGATGCGGAACACGAAGTCCTGCTCCTGTTCCAGCACGACGGTGATCGGGGCGGCGGTGGTCATGGCGGGGCTGGCCTGTGGACGGGACGGCCAGCCTACTCCGCGCGCCTTGCGGTCGTGGCGTGCCGGGTCGAACGCTCCGTCGCGCCTGTTCTCACCTCCGCCATGGCCGTGTCGCGCGATACTCCGGTTCCCTGAGCGGCCGCCACGAGACGCCATTGCGATGACCTGCCTGTTCTCCCGCCTGCTGCGCGCAGGCCTGGTCCTGTTCGCCACCACCGCGCTAGTCGCGCAGGCGGCCGAGCCCACGCCGGTCACGGTGTTCGCCGCCGCCAGCCTGAAGGAGTCGATGGACCAGGCCGCCGCGCTCTACCGGACGACCACCGGCACCCCGGTCACCGTGTCCTACGCCGCCAGCTCGACGCTGGCGCGCCAGATCGAACAGGGCGCGCCGGCCGACGTGTTCGTCTCGGCCGACCTGGAATGGATGGACTATCTGCAGCAGCGTGCGCTGATCGACCCGGCCAGCCGCCACAATCTGCTCGGCAACACCCTGGTGCTGGTCGCGCCCAAGGCCAGCGCCGTGCAGGTCAGGCTCACCCAGCCCGACGCGCTGAACAAGGCGCTGGGCGAAGGCCGCCTGGCGGTCGGCCAGGTCAACGCCGTGCCCGCCGGCAAGTACGCCAAGGCGGCGCTGACCTCGCTGCGGCTGTGGGACGGGGTGCAGGGCCGGCTGGCCGAGTCGGACAGCGTGCGTTCGGCGCTGCTGCTGGTCTCGCGCGGCGAATCGCCGCTGGGCATCGTCTACGGCTCCGACGCGGCGGCCGACCCCACCGTGCGCGTGGTCGACACCTTCCCCGCCTCCAGCCATCCGGCCATCGTCTATCCGGTGGCCACGCTCAACGCCGGCACCGCGCCGGCGCGCGCCGCCTTCGTGCAGTGGCTGGCCAGCCCG
The DNA here is from genome assembly GCF_020042665.1 of Pseudoxanthomonas sp. X-1. Classification (NCBI taxonomy): domain Bacteria; kingdom Pseudomonadati; phylum Pseudomonadota; class Gammaproteobacteria; order Lysobacterales; family Lysobacteraceae; genus Pseudoxanthomonas; species Pseudoxanthomonas sp. X-1. The sequence continues at coordinate 1,495,811 of NZ_CP083376.1, read as the reverse complement.
GCCGCGCAGGCGATCTTCCGCCAGCATGGCTTCACGGTGCTGCGCTAAGGCGTGTTCGGTTTCTCGCCCGAAGAACTCACCGCCATCGCCCTGAGCCTGAAGGTGGCCGCGGTGGCGGCCGTGTGCAGCCTGCCGGCGGCGGTGGCGGTGGCCTGGCTGCTGGCGCGGCGGCGCTTTCCCGGGCGCGCGCTGCTCGATGCGCTGGTGCATCTGCCGCTGGTGCTGCCGCCGGTGGTGGTGGGCTATGCGCTGCTGGTGACGCTGGGCACGCGCGGGGCGATCGGGGCCTGGCTGCTGGAACACTTCGGCGTGCGCTTCGCCTTCCGCTGGACCGGTGCGGCGCTGGCCTGCGCGGTCATGGGCTTCCCGCTGATGGTGCGCGCCATCCGGCTGTCGATCGAACAGGTCGACCGCCGCCTGGAGCACGCCGCCGCGACCCTGGGCGCGCCGCCGTGGAAGGTGTTCGCCACCATCACCCTGCCGCTGGCCTGGCCCGGGCTGGTGGCCGGCGTGGTGCTGGCCTTCGCCAAGGCGCTGGGCGAATTCGGCGCCACCATCACCTTCGTCTCCAACATTCCCGGCCAGACGCAGACCATCTCCGCCGCCATCTACGGCCTGCTGCAGGTGCCCGGCGCCGAGGCCGGCATCTGGCGCCTGGCGGCGGTGTCGGTGTGCATCTCGCTGGCCGCGCTGGTGCTGTCCGAATGGCTGGTGCGCCGCCAGCGCGGGCGCGAGACCGAGGTGCTGTGATGCTGGATGCGGACCTGCAGCTGCGGCGCGGCCACTTCACCCGCCACGTGCGCATCCACAGCGATGCGCGCCTGCTGGCGCTGGCCGGGCCCTCCGGCGCGGGCAAGACCAGCGTGCTCAATGCCATCGCCGGGCTGCTGCGGCCGGTGGCCGGGCGCATCGCGGTCGATGGCGTGGTGCTGTTCGACAGCGCAGCCGGCATCGACGTGCCGGTGCACCGGCGCCGGATCGGCTACGTGTTCCAGGATGCGCGCCTGTTCCCGCACCTGGATGTGCGCGGCAACCTGCGCTACGGCACGCACGGGCGCAACGCCGGCGCGCGCTTCGGCTTCGAGGCGGTGGTCGAGCTGCTGGGCATCGGTCCGCTGCTGCAGCGGCGGCCGCGCAATCTCTCCGGCGGCGAGGCCCAGCGCGTGGCGATCGGCCGTGCCCTGCTGTCGCAGCCGGCGCTGCTGCTGCTGGACGAGCCGTTGTCCGCCCTGGATCCGGCGCGGCGCGGCGAGCTGATCCCCTACCTGCGCGGCGTGCGCACCGAACTGCAGCTGCCCATGCTCTACGTCAGCCACCAGCCCGACGAGGTGCAGCAGCTGGCCGATGCGGTGCACGTGCTGGACTGACACGCTGTGCACGGCCGCGGCGCTGCAATGGCCGCCCGCCGTCGCCGTGCAGGGCCCGCATGAAGACACCCGCCAAGGAAGACTTCCCCGTTGACCAGGTACGGCGCTTCCTCGAGCCCGGTCCGGTGGTGCTGGTCAGCAGCGCGCACGCCGGCGCGCGCGACATCATGACCATGGGCTGGCACATGGTGGTCGAGTTCTCGCCCTCGCTGCTGGCCTGCGTGATCGCCAACGGCAACCGCAGCTTCGAGCTGGTGCGCGCCAGCCGCCAGTGCGTGATCAACCTGCCGACCGAGGCGCTGCTGGACACGGTGGTGCGCATCGGCAACTGCAGCGGCACCGAGGTCGACAAGTTCGAGGCCATTCGGCCTGACCGCGCAGCCGGCGAGCCAGGTCCAGGCGCCGCTGATCGCCGAGTGCCACGCCAGCTTCGAATGCCGCCTGCACGATGACGCGCTGGTGGAGCGCCACAACCTGTTCGTCTGGGAAGTGGTCAAGGCGCACGTGGCGCCGACGCCGAAGATCCCGCGCACCGTGCACTACCGTGGCGATGGCCAGTTCATGGTGTCCGGCCCCGAACGCTCGCGCCGTGGCCTGTTCAAGCCGGAGATGCTGTAGCAGCCGAGTGGAATCGCCTGTAGAGCCGCTCTTGCGCCTTTTTGGCCAATGGCGGCGACGAGTTTTACCTGGAAAGCCTCATCGCCGCCGTGGCGGCTCCACCCGGCGCACCCAGGCGATCAACGCCCGCCCACGCCGCCCCGCTCCACGCGCACGCGCCCCTGCTCCACCTCGAAGGTGAACGCGTACAGCAGCGTCACCGGCACCGGCTCGACCGACTGCGCACCGTCGCAGCGCTCCGGATCGGCCGGCGGATGCGCGGCGCTGAAATGGCAGACGGCGGCCGGCTCGAAGCGCCATTGCCGCACCTGGGCCAGCATCGCCTGCACCAGGTCGGCATTGTCCGGCTGCGCGCCGGCGGCGCATTCATCGCGGTCGGCCAGCGGCTCGGCACGCAGCACCGCGCCGCGCGCATCGAGGATCACGCGCGCGCAGACCGTCGTCGGCGCCAGCGTCTGCCGCGGCGAGTCGGCGGGCAGCGCGGGGTTGTCGGCCTGCACCGGCTGCGGCATGCGGAACACCTCGGTCGGCGCCAGCGCGTAGCGCTCGATCTTGCCGGCGCCGTTGCCGCCCTCCGGGGTCAGCATGCGTTGATCGACGTTGGCATTGCGGACCAGGGTGTCCTGGGTCTGGTCGAGCGGATGCGTGGCGCAGGCAGAGAGGAGCAGCGCCAGCGCAAGGATCGTGGCGAAAGACAGAGGCAACGATGAGGCTCTGCGGGGAAGGCCCCGGTCGCCGCCATCGCGGCTCCCACGAAAGCGTGCGGGTGGGACGCTCTTCGGCTGCGCGGCCATCAGCGACTCGCCATGAAGTGGGAAGGCGCTGCGACGTCCGCCACGGCGCTGCCACCAGCGGCTGGCGCACGCGAGCGGGCAGGCGCGGATGCAACGCCGTCGTGCGACGCAGCTGGCGCATCCGGTTCGAAGTCGATCGGCACGCGCACGCGATGGGCGATCGGCCGACCCTGCTCCAACACCGGCTTGAACTTCCACTTGCGTGCCGCTTCCACCGAGACGGCCTCGAACACGCCCGCGGGCCTGGATGCTTCAATCTGCACGTCCTGCACTGAACCGTCTGCCGCCACATCGACCAGCATCACCACACGCCCGGAAATGCCGTTGTTCGCGGCGTCCTTGGGATAGCGCGGCGGCGCATGCCGGGAATAGTCGAAGGGCGATCCCCCCTCCTCTTGCGCCTGCTCAGGCGCACGCGCCACCTGCTTGCGCGCCACCGGCGCTGCGGCGGCGACGCGACGGGCCGGGACATCCAGCGCGCGTACCCGCACCGACAACGCCACACCGGGCGCGGCGCCCCGCACCGGGCCGGTCGTCAGCTTGAGCGATGCCGCCTCGCCCAGGCGCGCGATCAGCAGCACCGGCCCGGTCATGTCGGCACCGTCCCGCGCCAGCCTGGCATGCACCCTGGCTTGGCCAGGGGCATCGGGCTCGACGCGCAGCTCGCCGCTCCAGCGGTGTCCGGCCTTGGTGTCGATGGCAAAGGCGAACGGCACGCCGGCCGCGCTGTGCATCTCCAGCGCGTGGCGCTCGCCGTCCACCTCGATCTGCAGGTTCGCGCCGTACTGCGCGGCGGTGGGCGCCGCCGCATGCGCCGACGGCGCAGCGGCCGGCTGTTGCGCCCAGGCCACATAGCCACCGCCGGCGAACAGCGCCGGCAGCAGGACGGCGGACAGACGCCTCTGCCAACGACGGGGACTGGGACGTTTCAACATGGCGATCCGCTCCTTGATCGGGTGTGTGTGCCAGTGGCAGCCCACCGGCAGGGCGAAGACCTCCAGCTGCGTCTTCAACATGGCCTGCGCATACGCCCGCCGCGCCCGCGGATGCCGCCGCAGCACGCGCGCATCGCAGGCCAGCTCCTGGTCCTGGCGATAGCACGCCACCGCCCAGTGCAGCAGCGGGTTGAACCAGTAGACGCAGCGCAGCAGCGCCACCAGCGCATTGCAGGGCAGATCGCCGCAGGCGATGTGCTGGCGCTCGTGCGCGACCACCAGGGCGCGTTCGTCCGCGTCGTAGCGATGCAGGAAATCCGCCGGCAGCACGATGCGCGGGCGCAGCACGCCGGTCACCGCCGGCAGCCCCGCGCTGACCGCGGCCACGCGCAGGCCTTGGCCGCGCACCCGCAGCGGACCGAGCCGGCGCAGGAACCGCCGCTGCTGCCACAGCTGCAGGCCGGCCATCGCCAGCGCGCCGATCGACCAGACGACCAGCAGCACGCTGGTCCACGCAAGGTCGGAAGCCTGCGGCAAGGCCGTCACGGGCTGGCTCGTGCCGAACCCGACCGCCACCGGCATCAGCGCGACCGGCGCCGTTGGCGCCGGCAGCAGCACCGCGATCAGCGCCACGGGGACCAGCGCCCACAGTGTATAGGCCGCGCCGGCGCCCAGGGCCGCGCGCAGCGGCCTGCGCAGCGACATCACCACGAGCAGCGCCGCGCTGGTGGCCAGCGTGCTCTGTCCCAGCCACGCCATCAGTTCACTGCTCATCGTCCAGCTCCTGGACCAGGCGCTTGAGCTCGGCGATGTCCTGCGCCGAGAGCTTGCCGCGCTGCGAAAAATGCGCCACCAGCGGCGCCACGCGCCCGCCGAACACCCGCTCCAGCAGTCCCTCGCTCTGCTGCTGCACCCAGGCCTGGCGCGTGAGCACCGGCGAGTAGAGATAGCGGCGCCCCTCCTTGGTCGCCTGGATCGCGCCCTTGTTGAGCAGGCGGTTGAGCAGGGTCTTGATGGTCGGCTCGGCCCAGTCGTTGCGGCGGGCCAGCGCGGCGACGACCTCGTCGGCGCCCAGCGGGCTGCGCTCCCACAGCACGTCCATCACCACCGCCTCGGCCTCGCTGATCGCCATGTCGTTTACGCCTGTAATTTTTATTGAAATTACATTCGTAATCGAAGCACTGTCAAGCGCTCCGCGCGGCACCACGCTGGTGACGCATCCGCCCAACGCAAAAGCGCCGGTGGGGCCGGCGCTTGGCGAACAAAGACGCGGACCGCGCCGATCGGCTCAGAAGCGCCACTCCAGGCTGGCCGTGGTGTTGCGCGGCGCGCCGTAGTAGCCGATCTGGTACAGGCTGCCGATGTACTTGCGGTCGGTGATGTTGCGTGCGTTGACGCGCAGGGTCAGGTCGCGGGTGATGTCCCAGCCGACGAAGGCATCGAGCACGGTGTGCGCGTCCTGGCTAACCGTGTAGCCGGTGTAGCTGTCCGGGCCGGAGACGGTCTTGTCCTGCCAGCGGCCGCTGACGCCGAAGGACAGCGCGCTGTAGCTGGGCAGGCGCGCGCTGACGGCCAGGTTGGCCGTATTGCGCGGCACCCAGGGATAGGTGTCATCGCCCTGCTCGCCATCCATCTTCAGATGCGTATAGCCGAACACCAGGTCGAGATAGTCGTTGACCTTGCCGGTGACCTCCAGCTCGACGCCCTTGGACTCCACGTCGGAAGGCTCGTAGTAGTAGTTGCCGCTGGCCGGGTCCAGCCCGCGGTAGACCGCCAGGCCATCCTGCTTGGCATCGAACACCGCCAGCGTGGTCAGCAGGCGCTGGTCCAGCCAGTTGGCCTTGACGCCGATCTCGTAGTTCTTGCCCTTGGTCGGCGGCAGGTAGTTCTGGAGGATGTCCTGCTGGTCCTGCGGCTGGTAGATGTCCGAATAGCTGACATAGCCCAGCACGTCGGGGGTGAAGTCCCAGGTCAGGCCGGCATAAGGGCTGGTATGGCTGTCGCTCTGCTCGAAGTAGGCGCCGGCGGCCAGGCCGTTGCGCGAGAACGAGGTGTAGTTGAAGCCCAGCACCGTCTTCAGGCGCTCGGTCAGGGACACATGCGTGGCGCCGTAGGCGCGCTTGATGTGCTGGTTGAGCGAGTCCTGCGGCTGCGGCGCGCCCCAGAGCGGTTCGGGCACGACGTCGCCGGCATAGGGGAAGCCCGGCAGCGCGCCGAAACCGGACAGCGCCGACCAGTAGTGTCCCCCGCTTTCGCTCTGGGCCAGGCTGAAGCCCAGCATCGCCTCCTGCGGACGGCCGAACAGCGCATAGGTCCCGTTGAGTTCGACCGTGCCCAGGTTGGCGGTGACCTTGTCGCGCCCCTTGTACGGCCAGCCGTTCAATCCTTCGCCGGTCAGCGGATCCAGGCCGGTGGTGGTGTAGGCGAAGAACAGCTGGTCGTCCTCGGCGCTGCGCCGGTAGTTGTAGGCCACCTTCAGTTTCCAGTCCGGGCTGAGCTGCTGGGCGTACTCGACGAAGCCGGTCTGGTTGTTGGTGTTCCAGTAGGTCCAGTCCTGGGTGGTGGAGGCGCTGCGGCTCCAGCCGATCTGGCCGCCGCCGATGGTGTTGAAGGTCAGCGCGCCCCACATGTTGCCGGTGCTGTTGGCCTGCTGCCACGAGTAGCCCGCGGTCAGCGTGCCGTTCTCGCCGATCTGGCCGTCGACCACGCCGTAGAGGAAGGTGCGCTCCTTGTCGTAGTCGCGCAGGTACGAGCCACCGTCCTCGTGCGCGGCGACCACGCGCACCGCCCAGCTGCCGTCGGTGGTGATCGGCGAGGAGTAGTCCACCTGCTCGCGCCTGGTATTCCACGCGCCGTAGCTGATCCCGACCGAGCCCTGCTCGTCGTTGGTCGGCCGCTTGCGCACGTAGTTGATCGTGCCGGCCGCATTGCCCACGCCGGTCAGCAGGCCGTTGGCGCCGCGGATCACCTCGATCTTGTCGTAGCCGTACGAATCCATCGCACCGGTGACGATGCCCCAGCCGTTGGGCAGGCCGATGCCGTCGATCTGCGTGTTCTCGATCTCGAAGCCGCGCGAGAGATAGTTGGTGCGGTTGGTCTCCCACTCCTCCACCTGGATGCCGGTCGCCAGGCGCAGCGCATCGTTGAGCGTGTTGGCGCCGAAGGCGTCCATCTGCTCGCGGCTGATGACGCTGATCGACTGCGGCGTGTCCTTGATCGCCAGGTCCAGGTTGGTGGCGCCGTTGCTGACGCGCTGCGCGCGCTGGGAGACCACCAGGATCCTGTCCAGGTCCTGGGCCTGGTCGGCGTCGGCCGGTCCGCCCTGCGTCTGCGCCTGGGCGGACAGCGCCAGGGCCAGGCCGGCGGCCAGGACGGAACAGCGCGGCAGCGGCCGGCGGGAGAGGCGAAGGGAGGCGCGGGTGAACGGCATGGGGACGATCCGGTGGCTGAGGCAGGGCGCACCTGGCCGGGCGTCGTGCCAGCCGGGGCGAGAAGGGCTTGGGCGCGCAGGCGGGCGAGCGGCTGGCCGGCGCGGGCCGGGGCCGCGTCCATGGCGGCGCCCGGGATGACAGTATATTAATGAAAACCATTCGCATTTTACAGCGCGCCGTGGCAGGGACCGCCTGGATGGCCCGGTACGCGGTCCTGCACGGCGGCTCGGCTACCCTCCTCCCACCGCGACCCGATGTCCCCGCATGCCCCAACACCTCGCCGAGCTGTCCGACGCCGTCGATCTGATCCTGCAGCGCGTGCCCGGCCCGCTGCGTGTCGCCGCGCCGCTGGGCATCGGCAAGCCGCATCGCCTGCTCAACGCGCTCTACGACCGCGTCGAACGCGATCCGTCCCGTCCGCTGCTGCTGTTGACCGCACTGTCGCTGGATCCGCCCGCGCCGAAGGGCGACGGGCTGGAGGCGCGCTTCTTCAAGCCGTTCGGCGCGCGCCACTTCGGCGAGGACTTCCCGCGGCTGCGCTATGTGCAGGCGCTCAAGGCCGACGCGCTGCCGGCGCACATCCAGGTCGAGGAGTTCTACATGCAGTCCGGCGCGCTGCTGCACTCGCGGCAGATGCAGCGCCATTACGTCAGCCTCAACTACACCCACGCCGCCGATGGCGTGGCCCAGCGCGCGCCCAACGTGATCGTGCAGAAGGTCGCGCGCGATCCGCAGGCGCGGCCCGGTGACCCGGTGCGCCTGTCGCTGTCGTGCAACAACGACACCACCCAGGACACGCTGGAGGCGATCGCGCGGCGCGGGCTGCCGCGCCCGCTGATGGTGGCCGAGGTCGATCCGCAGCTGCCGTGGATCGGCGGTCAGGCCAGCGTGGCCGAGACCTTCTTCGACGCGGTGATCGACCCGCCCGGGCCATATCCGGCCTTGTTCGCCCTGCCGCGCCAGCCGGTCAGCGACACCGACTACGCCATCGGCCTGTATGCCAGCACCCTGGTGCGCGACGGCGGCACGCTGCAGATCGGCATCGGCACGCTGGCCGATGCGCTGAGCCATGCGCTGGTGCTGCGTCATACCGACAACGCCGCCTACCGGCGCGTGCTGCATGCCCTGGACCCGGAGCTGGTGCATCACCCGGCGGTGATCGAAAGCGGCGGCATGGCACCGTTCCAGACCGGCCTGTACGGCTGCAGCGAGATGCTCAACGAGGGCTTCCGCCTGCTGGTGCAGCACGGGGTGATCAAGCGCCGCGTGCTGGACGATGCGGCGCTGATGCAGCGCCTAGCCGACGGCAGCGCCGATGCGCAGGACCACGACCGGCTGCAGGCCGAGGGCGAGTACCTGCACGGCGCCTTCTATCTTGGCTCGCCGGCGTTCTACGACTGGCTGCGCAACCTGGATCACGACCAGCGCCTCGGCATCGGCATGCTGCGCATCAGCCAGATCAACCAGCTCTACGGCGGCCACGAGGCGCTGGAGCGCCTGCAGCGGGTGCAGGCGCGCTTCTTCAACAGCTGCATGATGGCCACCGCGCTGGGCGCGGCGGTGTCCGACGGGCTGGACGACGGCCGCGTGGTGTCCGGCGTGGGCGGGCAGCACGACTTCGTCAGCATGGCCCACGCCCTACACGACGCCCGCAGCGTGCTGATGCTGCGCGCGGTGCGCGGCGAAGGCGACCGGTCCGAATCCAATGTGCGATGGAACTACGGCCACACCACCATCGCGCGCCATCTGCGCGATGTGTTCGTGGACGAGTACGGCATCGCCGACCTGCGCGCGCAAAGCGATGAGGACTGCATCATCGCCATGGCCGGCATCGCCGATGCGCGCTTCGCCGGGCCGCTGCTGGAACGGGCCAAGGCCGCCGGCAAGCTGCGGCGCGACTTCGCCGCGCCGGCGCAGTGGCAGCGCAACACGCCGCAGCACCTGGCGCAGGCCCTGGCGCCGTTCCGCCGCGACGGCACCCTGCCCGACTATCCGTTGGGCAGCGACTTCACCGACACCGAGCAGCGCCTGGTGCGCGCCCTGACCTGGCTCAGGAGCAACACCGGCACCCGCGGCGGCAAGCTGCGCACGGTCGCCCGCGCCGTGTTCTCACGCGCGCCGGTCGATGCGATCGCGCTGCGGCGCATGGACCTCGAGGCGCCGCGCGGCGTCGGCGAGCATCTGATGGCGCGCCTGCTGCGGCTGGCGCTGGCGCGGACGGCCTGACGCCGGCCGGCCGCGGCCGGCGCCGGCGCCTCGCCAACGCACCGGGTGCGCGTTCGCGCCGATGCCAGCCGTGCGCCTTCGCCGCGCCGGCCGGAAACGACCTCAGCGCTTGTCTTCGGCCGCGCTGGCCGCGGTGAGGATGATGTCGGCCAGGTGCGCGTAGTCGCCGTCGAAGTGGTGGCCGCCGGTCAACGCCTGCACGCGCAGATGACCCGGCGGGATCTTGCTGCACACCTGCTCGTCGTCGCCCTCGCCATAGACGCAGAAGTTCTGCGCCGCCTTGAGCCTGAGGATCTCCGGCATGGTCGGGATGGCGTCGGCGACGTCGTCGCTCATCCAGTTGGTGACATGGAACTCGAACGCGGCGTTGTTGCTCAGCGCCAGGTACACCGCCTGCAGGAGCTGGGCGCGCGTGTCCGGCGCCAGCCGGTTGACCGCGAACGGCAGCACGTCGGCGCCCTGCGAATAGCCGATCAGCATCACCCTGGCCTTGCCCCAGTGCGCGCTGTAGTAGCGGATGATGCGGTCCAGGTCGCTGGCCAGGCCCTGCGGCGTGCGCTTCTTCCAGAAGTAGCGCAGCGAGTCGAAGCCCACCACCGGGATGCCCTTGGCCGCCAGCGCCTTGGCCACCTCCTGATCCAGGCCCGCCCAGCCGCCGTCGCCGCTGAGCAGGATGGCGTAGGTGTCGCCGCGGGCGCCGCCGGTGGCCGGCACCTCGTTCAGGGGCAGGCCCGACAGGTCCTGCGGCGGCGGCGGCGGCAGGGTCGCGACCTGTTCGCGCGCCAGCATGTGCGCGGCGGTGGTCAGCGCGGCGCGGCGCACTGCGGCCTGATCGCCGCCGGTGGCCAGCTGCACGAACGAGGACCCCTTGACCTGCGCGGCGAAGGGCTTGGCGTCGAAGCCCTTCTTCGGCCCGTCGGTGTCCAGCGTCAGCCACGGCACGTCCAGCTTCTGCCGCGCCGGCACCAGCGTGGTGGTCGCCCCGCGCGTGGGCAGCGCGTCGAAGATGTTGCCCTTGCCCTCGCAGGGCACGCGGCCGAGGTCCAGCGCGGGCGTGAAATCCAGGGTCAGCGCGCCGGCGAAGATGCCCGCATCGCCCGCGGCGACCATCGCATAGGCGATGGCCGCACCGCTGCCCTCGCCGATCAGCAGCGGCGCGCGGTAGCCCGGCAGCTGCGCGTAGCCCTGCAGGTAGTGGGAGAGGTTCTCCAGGTCGCCATCGGGAAACACGCACCCCTTGCCGTCGCCGGTGAACTGCCGCCGCATCTGCGGCGTGTCGATGCCGGCCACGAAGGTGCCGTTGGCGGCCAACGCCTGCGCATCGGCGTCCATGGTCGCGTTCCAGCCGCCGTCGCCGGAGAGCATCAGCACCACCTGCTTGAGCGGGCCGACCGGCCGGTACAGCGCCACGTCGCGGAAGTTGCCGTGCGAGATGCGCTCTGGCGCGGGACGCGATTGCTGCGCGGCCACCGGCAGCGCACAGGCCAACAGCAGCAGACAGCTTGCGAGACGGATCATTTGCCGATGACTCCCTTGTAGCCACCGCTGATCAGCGCGGCGACATCGCCCATGACCAGCAGCGGCGCCATGCCGCCTGGCGCGGCCAGGTAGCGGGCTTCCCACTGCGGATCGAATTTTTCCTTGAAGGCCCGCAGGCCCCGGAAGTTGTAGAAGTGCTCGCCGTGGGCGAACAGCAGGCGCCCGATGCGATGCCAGCGCGGCGCCAGCGCGTGGCCGGCCATGCCCGACAGCGGCGCCATGCCCAGGCCGAAGCGCGCATAACCGGCCTGGGCGAAGTGCAGCATCAGCTTGCAGAACAGGAAATCCATCGTGCCGTTGGGCGCGTCCTCCAGCTGGCGCATCAGGTCGATGCTGACCTCCTGCTGCAGGTCGGTCACCAGCAGCGAGGCGAAGGCGATGATCCTGCCTTCGCGCCGCACCACCGCCACCGGGTTGCGCGCGATGTAGGCATCGTCGAAGGCGCCGACCGAGAAGCGCTTCTCGGCGGTGTTGTGCTTGTCCAGCCAGGCATCGGAGACCGCGCGCAGCTCGGGCAGGAGGGCGGCCACCTCCTCGCGCTCGACCAGGCTGAAGCTCAGGCCCTCGCGCTCGCTGCGGTTGACGCCGTTGCGCAGGTTGCCGCGGCGCTTGCCCTGCAGGCTGAAGCCGGCCAGTGGCACCCAGGCGTACTCGCCCAGCTTGAACAGCCGCAGGCCCGCGTCCAGGTACAGCGGCAGCGCGTCCGGGCGGACCTGGTAGAAGCAGCCGCGCGCGCCGGACTCGCGGGCGCGTTCGAGGAAGCGCCACACCAGCTCGGGCCAGGCCTCGCGCGGGCCGGCCGGATCGAACAGCGCCACCCACGACTTGCCCTGGCGGCCGAACATCACGAAGGCATCGCCCTTCTCGGAGAACAGCAGCGGCTTGTCGCCGGTCAGCGCCAGCGCCGCGTCGGCCGAAGGCTGCCGGCGCAGGATCTCCTGCGCCCGCGCCAGTTCTTCGGCACTGGGCAGCGGCAGCGGCGGCGCCGGCGGGCGCAGCAGCTGGCGCAGGGCCAGCACCAGCGCCAGGATCGACACGCCCACCATCGCCCGCAGCGAGCGCGGCGCGTTGCCGTCGAACTCGAACTGCCACCACAGCTGGTTGGCGTAGGCCACGTCGCGATAGACGAAGAACAGCAGCGCGGTCACCGCCACGCACACCACCACCATCGCCAGCAACCAGCCGCCGCTGAAGGGGACGGCCAGCAGCGAGGCCTTGCGCGTGAACTGCTTGCGCGAGAGCAGCAGCACCGCCATCAGGCTGCCCAGCACCAGCGATTCGTCCACCGCCAGGCCCTTGGGCAGCGCCAGCACCAGCGCGGCCAGGGTCAGGACCACCGCCGCCCACCAGGCCGCGTCCAGCCGGCGCAGCAGCGCGCGGGCCACGAACAGCATGGCCACGCCGGCGATCGAACTCAGGAAGTGCGAGGCTTCCACCAGCAGCAGCGGCACGTGCATGGCCAGCAGTTCGGTGGCCTGGTCGGTGGCCGGGGTCACGCCCGAGACCAGCAGCATGATCGCCACCACCGCGGTGAAGGCGGCCAGCAGGTGCGGCGCCAGCCCGACCACCGCGCGGCCGACCGGCGCGGCCGGGCTGCGAAGCAATTCATGCACGGCCAGCACGACCATGGCCAGCAGCAGCGGCAGCACGTAGTAGATCAACCGGTACAGCACCAGCGCGCCGGCCAGCTGGTCCGAGGGCATCGTGCCCTTCAGCGCCAGCAGCATCACCGCCTCGAACACGCCCAGCCCACCCGGCACATGGCTGATCACGCCCAGCACCATGGCCGCGGCATAGAAGCCGACGAAGGCCGGGAAGCCGATCGCGCCGTCCGGCAGCAGGAACCACATCACCGCCGCCGAGGCGACGATGTCCACCACCGACACGCCCAGCTGCTGCCAGGCCATGCTCGGCGCCGGCAGGCGGATGCGGATCGGCCCCAGCCTGAACTCCCCACGCCGGCAGGCCCACATCAGCGCACCGGCCAGCGCCAGCGCGGCCACCGCCAGCGCCTGCAGCATCCATACCGGCATGTGCGCCAGTGGCGCCAGTTCGCGCGCGTCCAGCAGCACGCCGCCGGCGCCGACCACGCTGATGCCCAGCCCGAAGGCCAGCGCGTTGAAGGCGATCGCGCGGGTGATCAGGCCGGCCTCCACGCCGGCCGCGCCATACAGGCGCAGGCGCACCGCGCCGCCGGTGAACACGCCCAGGCCGATCATGTTGCTCAAGGCATAGGCGATGAACGCGGTCTTGGCCACCACGCGATACGGCACGCGCGCGCCGGCGTAGCGTAGCGCCGAGGCGTCGTAGCCGGTCAGCGAGAAGAAGCTCAGCGCGGTCGCGGCCAGCGCCAGGCCCAGTTTCCAGCCCGGCACGTCGCGCACCGAGGCGATGACGCCGTCGTAGGTGATCTGCCGCGACAGGTCGATGAAGGCATCCACGACCAGCGCGGCCACCACCAGCGCGGCCAGCCCCAGCAGCCAGGGACGGGCGCGCTGCAGGCGCGGCAGCCAGGTGTCCACAAAGGCACCACGGGCGCGCAGCTGCGACAGGGTCATGCGACGTCCAGAACGGGGCGGCGGGAAGGCCGCGCATGATGCGCGTGCGGGCGCGAGCGCCGCAAGCCGTGGGGAAATGCCGGAGTCATACCTCGGTCCATCGTCGCGCCAGTCAGCGTCCAGTCGGGATTTTCACACGGATGCCGCGCACCGCGTGCGCATGGTGCGGCCAATCCCATGACTGGAGGGTTGCATGACCCGTGCCGTTCCGCTGCTGCCGAGCCTGCTCGCGCTCGCCCTGATCGCCCCCCTGCAAGCGCACGCCTCGCAGGCCAGCGCACCCGCCGCCACGGCGCACGCCGCCGCGACACCCGACACGCCGGACCCGGCGCGCGCCAACGACGCGGCCACGGTCGACGGCGCCTCCGGCCTGCTGCGCCTGCAGGTGCTGCTGGACCGGGCGAACTTCTCCCCGGGCGAGATCGACGGCCAGGCCGGCTCGAACCAGCAGCGGGCCCTGCGCGGCTACCAGGCCGCACACGGCCTGGCGGTCACCGGCCAGCCCGACGCGGCGACCTGGCAGGCCCTGAACGCCGATACCAAGCCGGTCGTCGCCAGCTATACCCTGACCGCCGACGACGTGGCCGGCCCGTTCGTACAGATCCCCAAGCAGATCGCCAAACAGGCCGGCCTGGAGGCGCTGGGCTACACCTCGCTGGCCGAGGCCCTGGGCGAACGCTTCCACGTCTCGCCGCAGACGCTGCAACAGCTCAACCCCGGCCTGGACCTGGCCACGGCCAAGGCCGGCACGGTGGTCAAGGTCACCAACGTGCTCGGCGCCGAGCCGCTGGCCAAGGCCGCGCGCGTGGTGGTGGACAAGTCCGATTCCACGCTCAGCCTGCTCGACGCCCAGGGCAAGGTGTATGCGCAGTTCCCGGTGACCTCCGGCAGCGTGCATGACCCGCTGCCGATCGGGCAGTGGAAGATCCTGGGCATCTCGCGCGATCCGACCTTCCACTACAACCCCAAGCTGTTCTGGGATGCGAAGAAGGGCGACAAGAAGGCCACCATCGCCGCCGGCCCCAACAACCCGGTGGGCCGGGTGTGGATCGACCTGTCCAAGGACCACTACGGCCTGCACGGCACGCCCGAACCCCGCAACGTGGGCAAGACCCAGTCCCACGGCTGCGTGCGCCTGACCAACTGGGACGTGCTCAAGCTCGCCGATGCGGTGGACGCGAGCGTGCCGGTGACCTTCCAGGAGTGAAGCGATGAGATTCCTGCTGACGCTGTTGCTGGGCATCGTGATCGGCGCGGTCGGCCTGCGCCTGGTCGAGCGCACCCACGCCCTGCGCGCGGTCGGGCTGGACGTGCAGCCCACCTCTACCCCGGGCACCGCCGCGGCGGCCGTCGACGCCGCCGTCGCACAGGCCGCGCCGACGACGCCTGCCCTGCAGATGGTCGGCGACGTGCAGCCCACGCGCATCGCGGTCGAACCGGTCTCGCCGCAGGCGCCGGTGGGCGATGACACCGATGCGCCCGCCGTGCCGGCCGTGGCACCGCCGCAGGTTCGCGCGCCTGACGACGGCCAGGGCCTGTTGGTGCCGGTGCAGGGCGTGCAGCGCAGTGCGCTGCGCGACACCTTCACCGACGCGCGCAGCGCCGGACGCGTGCACGATGCGATCGACATCATGGCGCCGGCCGGCACGCCGGTGCTGGCCGTCGCCGATGGCACGGTGGAGAAGCTGTTCGACAGCAAGCGCGGCGGGCTGACGATCTATCAGTTCGAACCGAGCGGCCGGCTTGCCTATTACTACGCGCATCTGCAGCGCTACGCCGACGGCCTGCAGGAGAAGCAGGCGATCAAGCGCGGCCAGGTGATCGGCTATGTCGGCAGCACCGGCAACGCCAGCCCCGACGCGCCGCACCTGCACTTCGCCATTTTCCAGCTCGGCCCGGAAAAGCAGTGGTGGAAGGGCACTGCGGTCAATCCCTACCCGGTGCTGCACGACGGCGCGCCTGTGCCCTGAGCAGGACGCCCACGAACCACTCAGGAAGCTCGTTGTCGGAGTGCGGAACCGGCAAAAGCCAACCGCTTCGCCCCCGGGCCTCGACTCGGCCGGGCACGCTCCTCGGCTCGGTCCGCCCTCCTGGCGGACCCACCGCCGCGGGCCATTCCAGGGCCCGCTCTCCGCGCGCCCGGCCGGATCGAGGCGCGGTGAGCGGATGGATCGGGACTTCCTTTGACTTTCGATCCGAAGTCTCTTCGCCCGACGCGCGAGGCAGCGGTTCGGCGGGCGGGGGCCGCGCCTAGCGAGGCAGGACGCCGAGCGCCCGAGTCAGGGCAGGATGCCCTGATCGAGGGATAAGCCGCCCCCGCCCGCCGGACCGCTGCCCCTCCGAAGCTCGAACGCCTAAATGCTTCTCTCGCCCAGGCGAGAGATAGACCAAGAAAAAGCCGGGCAATGCCCGGCTTCTTCATGGACATCGCGATGGCGAAGGACTTCAGCCCTCGACCACGCTCTGCGCCGCTTCGACCACGTGGTCGGCGGTGAAGCCGAAATACGGGAACAGCTTCTCCGCCGGGGCCGACTCGCCGAAGCTCGTCATGCCCACGATCGTGCCATCCAGACCCACGTACTTGAACCAGAAATCGGTCGAGGCCGCCTCCACCGCCACGCGGGCGCGGATCGAGCGCGGCAGCACCGACTCCCGGTAGGCCTCGTCCTGGCGATCGAACACGTTGGTGCACGGCATCGACACCAGACGCGTCGGGATGCCCGCGGCCTGCAGCTTCTCGCGCGCCTCCGAGGCGATGCCGACCTCCGAACCGGTTGCGATCAGGATCACCTTGGCGGTGCCGCCCTCGGCCTCGGCCAGCACATAGCCGCCGCGGTAGATGCCTTCGATCTCGGCCTTGCCGCGCGGCTGGGGCTTCAGGTTCTGGCGGCTGAAGATCAGGCAGCTCGGGCCGTCCTGACGCGCGAGCGCCGCCTTCCAGCTGGCTGCCGTCTCGGCCGCATCGCACGGGCGCCAGACATCGTTGTGCGGGATCAGGCGCAGGCTGGCCAGATGCTCGACCGGCTGGTGCGTCGGGCCGTCCTCGCCCAGGCCGATCGAATCATGCGTGTAGACGTGCAGCACATGGCTGCGCATCAGCGCACTCATGCGCAGCGCGTTGCGCGCGTAGTCGCTGAAGGTCAGGAAGGTCGCATCGAACGGAATGAATCCGCCGTGCTGGGCGATGCCGTTGGCGATGGCCGACATGCCGAACTCACGCACGCCGTAATGCACGTAGTTGGCGTCCGGGTCGTCGCCGACGGCGGTCTTGGCGCTCTTCCACAGGGTCAGGTTGGACGGCGCCAGGTCGGCCGAACCGCCGACGATCTCCGGCAGCAGGCCGGTGTAGAACTCGATCGCCTGCTGCGAGGCCTTGCGCGAGGCGATGTCGGGCATGTCGGCCTGGACCTTGGCGATGTAGGCATCGGCCTTGGCCAGGAAATCGTCGGGCAGCTTGGCGTGCGAGCGGCGCGCCAGCTCGGCGGCCTGGGCCGGGTACTGCTTGGCGTACTTGTCGAACAGCTGCTCCCACTCGGCCTGGCGCAGGCTGCCCGCGCCGGTGGCGCGCCAGCCGTCGTAGATCTCCTTGGGGATCTCAAAGGCCGGGTACGGCCAGTCCAGCGCCTTGCGCGTGGCTTCCACCTCGTCCTTGCCCAGCGCCGAGCCGTGGCTGGACTCCTTGCCGGCCTTGTTGGGCGAGCCGAAGCCGATCGTGGTCTTGCACGCGATCAGGGTCGGCTTGTCGGTGACCTCCAGGGCCTCGTCGATGGCGGCCTTGATGGCATCGGCGTCCTGGCCGTCGATCGGGCCGATGGTGTGCCAGCCGTAGGCGCGGAAGCGCGCCGGGGTGTCGTCGGTGAACCAGCCGTCGGTCTCGCCGTCGATGGAGATGTGGTTGTCATCCCAGAAGGCGACCAGCTTGCCCAGACCCAGCGTGCCGGCCAGCGAAGCGGCCTCGTGCGAGATGCCTTCCATCATGCAGCCGTCGCCCATGAACACCCAGGTGCGGTGGTCCACGACCTGGTACTCGGGGCGGTTGTAGTGCTGGGCCAGCAGCTTCTCGGCCAGGGCGAAGCCGACCGCGTTGGCGAAGCCCTGCCCGAGCGGACCGGTGGTGGTCTCGATGCCGGGGGTGATGTGGCTTTCCGGATGACCCGGGGTCTTGGAATGCAGCTGGCGGAAGTTCTTCAGTTCCTCGATCGGCAGGTCGTAGCCGGTCAGGTGCAGCAGCGCGTACTGCAGCATCGAGCCGTGGCCGTTGGACAGCACGAAGCGGTCGCGGTTGAACCACTTGGGGTTGTTGGGGTTGTGGCGCAGGTAGTCGTTCCACAGCACCTCGGCGATGTCGGCCATGCCCATGGGCATGCCGGGATGGCCGGAGTTGGCGGCCTGCACCGCATCGGCGGCGAGGAAACGGATGGCGTTGGCGAGCTGACGGCGGGTCGGAGCGGACATGTCAGGGACTGGGGCGAAAGCGGCGCGGGAGGCACCAGGGACGCCTATTGTCCCATGAGGCACGGTTCGGAACGAGTGAGGCGGGGAGCGCCGCGGAGTGAGAAGCGAGTGAAAGCCCGGCCAGGGCGGCTTCCCAGGTTCAAGGCATCCGTTCGGCCTCGATCCCCGCTCGTCCAGGCGGCGGCGCCTTGGCGCCTGTCCTGCCCGCTTCGCTCGCGCCTCACTCCTCGCCCTTGGCCACCAGCGTGGCCAGGACCAGATCGCCGGTCGTATTGAGCGTGGTCCGGCACATGTCCAGGAAGCGGTCCACGCCCAGGATGATGCCGATGCCTTCCGGCGGCACCCCGACCATGCCGCAGATCAACGCCACCACCGGCAGCGAACCGGCCGGCACGCCGGCGGTGCCCACCCCGCCCAGGATGCAGACGAACATCACCGTCAGCTGCTGCAGCAGGGTCAGTTCGACGCCGAAGAACTGCGCCAGGAACAGCACCGTGACGCCCTCGAACAGCGCCGTGCCGTTCTGGTTGGCGGTGGCGCCCACGGTCAGCACGAAGCGCGAGACCTTGCGCGGCAGCCGCAGGTTGTCCTCGGCCACGCGCAGCGAGGTCGGCAGGGTCGCATTGGACGAGGCGGTGGAGAAGGACAGCACCATCACCTCGCGCACCGCGCCGAACCACTTCACCGGCGACCAGCCGGCCCACTTCAGCAGCGCCGAATACACCACGAACATGTGCAGCGCCAGGGCCAGCACCACCACGCCGACATAGGCGCCCAGCCGGATCAGCAGCTCCCAGCCGAACAGCGCGGCCAGGTTGAACATGAAACAGAACACCGCGTACGGCGCCAGCCGGATCACCAGGGTGATCAGAGTCATGGAGATCTCGAACAGGCCCTCCACCGCGTTGCGGAACGCCTCGGTCTTGTCGCTGCGGGTCAGCACCACGCCCACGCCGACCATCAGCGCGAAGAACATCACGCCCATGAAGTTGCCGCCCGCCGCCGCGGTGACCACGTTGGCCGGCACCAGCGAGAGCAGCATGCCGGCCCCGCCCGGCGCGTCCTTGCCCTTGCTGATGATCGAGTCGGCCCGCTCGGCCCCGGCGGCCAGCATCTGCTGGGCGGTGGCCGGGTCGGTGCCCGCGCCAGGCTTGAGCAGGTTGACCAGCACCAGGCCCAGCACCACCGCGATGCCCGAGGCCAGGACCGTGAAGCCCAGCGTGCGCCAGCCGATGCGCCCCAGCGCGCGCACGTCGCCCATTTCCGAGATGCCCACCACCAGCGCCGAGAACAGCAGCGGCAGCACCAGCATGAAGATCAGGTTGAGGAACAGCTTGCCCGCCGGATCGGTCACCGCGGTGACCTGCTGCACCCAGCCGGCGTCGGCGCCGACGGTGGCATGCACGATCAGGCCCAGCGTCAGGCCGAGCACGAAGCCGATCATCATCTTCCAATGCAAGGGCAGCCTGGACTTGCCGGAAGCGGCGTCGGTCATGCGCGGAATCCTGGGGTTTTAGGGCAAACAGGCACTGTAGCAAGGCCGCGCGCCCGCCTGCGGGGCGCGGAACGACAATGACCGAACTGACAGCCTGGACCGCGCGTGCGGCGCGCTCAGCGCCTGGGATACAGCGGCGCCAGCGCCTCCCCCTGCGCCGACGCCGCGGCCGGCACCCGCCAGGTCGGCCCGCTGGCGAAGGCCTGGCGCAGCAGCGCACGCGCCTGGGCGCCATCGCCGTCGGCCCAGCGCGCGCGACGCAGCGCGTCGATCGCCTGCCGCTGCGCCGGATCGGCCAGCTGCGCGCAGACCGCGTCTAGGTCGCGCGCCGGCGACGGCGCCATGCCGATCAGGATCTCGCCGACCTCGTCCAGCGTGCCGGTGTCCAAGGCACGGCGAAGATCGGGCAGGCCATGGCGCGCACGCGGCACGGACGGGGCCGCCGGTATCGCGCTCGCGCGTGATGCTGCCGTCGCGGGCACGGGCCGCGGCCGGCGCAGGAACCACACCAGGGTGCCCAGCCACAGCAGGCCGAACACCGCGGTCAGTGCGATCCAGGGCCACAGGCGGCCGGCCGTCGATTCGGCGCCAAGGTCCGTGGCCTGCAACGCACTGTTGCCGCTGGCCTGCGGCGCGGCGACGTCGGCGGCCGGCGCAGGCGCGGGCAAGGTGGCGTTCGCGAAGCTCCCCGACCCGGCGGCGACCTCCAGCTGCATGTCCGGCAGCGCCGCGGTCCTGGCCGCATCGGCTTTGACATCCCACCAGTCCAGCTTGATGCCCGGCAGGGCCAGCCTGCCGGCGCCGTTGGGCACGATCGAATAGCGTCGGGTGATCTTCACCACCGGCGTGGCGCCGTCGAAGCTGTCCTCGTACTGGGCCGGCTCGGCGAACACCTGGGCGCCGTCCACGCTCGGCGTGGGCAGGTCCGGCAGCTGCGCGCGGGTGGCGCCGCGCGCCACCGCCTCGACCACGAAGCTGGAGGCCTGGCCGGCCTTGAGCTCGCGCGGCGCGCTGGCATAGCGCAGGCGCAGGTCGGCCAGCGGCAGCCATGGCTGCGGCGCGCTGTCCGGCTGCGGCTGCACGCGCAGGGTCTGGGCCTGGCCGACCGCGCTCAGGTCGCTGCGCTGGCCCATGCCGAGCATGCTGTCGAAGAAGCCACCGCCGCCGGCGGCGCGGCCGGTGAAGCGCGCGGCCGGCAGCTGCAGGTCGCCGCTGCGGTCGGGCACAAGCAGGAAGTGGCGTTCGACCACGTTGTAGCGGCGACCATTGACCTCGCGCGTGGACTGCACATCCTCGCCCACCCGCTGCAGCGAAGTGCCCTGCGGCGCGTCGATGTCCAGTTGCCCGGACACCAGCGGCACGGCGTAGAACAGGCGCAGGGTCACCCCGACGGTCTGCTGCACGTAGGGCGTGGGGTCGTCGACCTGGGTCTCGATGTAGGCATTGCTGCTGCCGGGCTGTGCGGCGGGCGCGTCGGTCACGCGCAGGCCCAGCGGCGGGGTGCGCTGGCCGTTGACCTCCAGCGCCGGCACGGTCAGCTCACCGGTGCGGCGCGGCTGCAGGGTGATGGCCAGCACGACCGAGCGCGAGATACGGCCGTTGACCATCTGCATCTGGCGACTGGTCGAGGTGTCGACCACCGAGAAGTCGCGCTGCAGCGGCGTCAGGTCCGGCTGGCCGAAGTCCTGGTCGCTTTCGATGCTCAGCACCACCGGCTGGCCGATCGCCGCGCGCGAGCGGTCCAGCCAGGCGCGCGTCTGCGCCAGCGCCGGCAGCGCCGCGGTCAGCAGCACCAGCGCCAGCAGCGCGATGGCGGCGAAGGGCAACGGCGCGCGCGCAGGGCGCGTTGGTGTGGAAGCGGCCGGTTGCATCATTCTCCTTCCCTCTGGCGTCGCTGGTACTCGAGCTGGAACTTGGCCCGCAGCAGGCCGCCCGGATCGTCCGGCACGCGCCGCAGCCAGGCTTCGGTGGCCTGGCGCTGCTCGCGCTCGGCCGCGGTCTCCGGCTTGGCCTGGCCCGCCTTCTGCTGCGCGCCCTGCCCCGCCTGCTGCTGCATCGCCTGCTGCATGCGCGCGCGCTGGGCCGCGTCGGCGGCCTGCTGCTCTCGCTGCTGTTCGGCGGCCGACCTGGGCGCCTCGGGCTTGGCGTCGCCGGAGGAGTTCTTCGCGCCCTTGTCGGCGTCCTGCTTGTCTTGCTGCTGCTTGTCTTGCTGATCCTGGCCCGGCTTGTCGTCCTGCTTGCCGTCGGACGACGGCTGCTGTCCGGACTTCTGCTCGGGCGGCTGCTTGCCCTGGTCGCCGCCCTGCCCGCCCTGACCACCGGCCGGCGGCTGCCGCTTGCGCGCGGCCTCGACCGCGGCGCGGTTGGCGATGGCGTCTTCCATCCCCGGCTGGTGTTGCAGCGCCTTGTCATAGGCGGCGATCGCCTCGTCGTACTTGCCCTGCTTGGCCAGCGCGTTGCCGAGGTTGTACAGGCCATCGGCCGAGTCCAGGCCGGAGAAGTCCGAGGTGGCCGCGGCATAGTCGCCGCCGCGGTAGGCCTTGGCGCCCTGTTCGATGCGGGCATGGGCCTGCTGATCGGCGCGCTGCCACCAGTCCACCGCCTGCGCGGGCTGCGCCATCGGCAGCACCGCGCACAGCGCCAGCGCCGCCAGCACGCCGCCGCGGCGGAACGCGAGCAGCACCAGCAGCATCAGCGCCGGCAGCAGCCAGTAGCCCTGATCCAGCCAGGCGCTGCCCTTTTCGCCGCGGGCGGCGCTGGCGTCTTCGGACGGGGGGTCGAGCACGCCCAGCGCCCGCAGGTCGGCGTCGTCGCTGCGCAGCACCTGGAAGCGCCCGCCGCCGGCCGCCGCCAGCCGCTGCAGCGAGGCCGCATCCAGCTGCGCGCGGCCGAACTGGCCATCGGCCTGGCGGTAGGCCGCGCCGGCAGGCGTCCCCAGGCCCAGCACCGAGACGCTGAAGCCAGCGTCGAGGGCGCGCCTGGCGGCGCCATTGGCGGCCGGATCGGCGTGGTCGGTCAACACCAGGATCTGGCCGCGGTCGAACCCGGCGTTTCGCAGCAGGCCCTCGGACCAGAGGATCGCCCGGCGCGCATCGCTGCCCTGCACCGGCATGATCGCCGGGTCCAGCGCGTCCAGGAACAGCGCCACATTGGCCGCATCGTCGGTCAGCGGCGCCACGGTGAACGGCTCACCCGCGTAGGCCACCAGCGCGACCTGACCACCGGCCCGTTCGCGCAGCAGCGTGGCCAGCTTGGCGCGGGCCTGCAGCAGGCGCGAGGGCGGCAGGTCGTTGGCGGCGATCGCATCGGACAGGTCCAGCGCCACCACCAGCGGCGCACGCGTCTGCCACAGCGGCTGTTCGCTGCGCTGCCAGCTCGGCCCGGCCAGGGCCAGCGTCGCCAGCACCCAGGCCAGCACGATGCCGACCAGCCCCAGCACCTGCGCGCGGCCGCCGCCGACCTGCAGATGCACCAGCAGATGCTGATCGACCAGGCCGCGCCAGGCGTTAGCGCGCTGCTGGCGCCGTCGCCACAGCCACCACAGCGCCGGCAGCGCGGCCAGGGCCAACAGCCACCACGGCCGCAGGAAGTGGAAATCCGCCAGGGCCTGCACCAGCGCGCTCATGTGCGCAGCCCCCGCCAAGCCAATGCCAGCAGGCCCAGGCCCAGCGCGCACGCCAGCGGCAGCGGATAGCGCTCGATGCGAGGCTGCACCGCGCGGCCCGGTCGCGAGATCGGCTCGATCCGGTCCAGCTCCGAATAGATGCCGGCCAGCTCACCCGTATCACGGGCGCGGAAGAAGCGGCCGCCGGTGGCCTGGGCGATGCGGCGCAGGCCGTCCTCGTCAATGTCGTCCTGCCCCTGCAGCCCCAGGCGCATGCCGAACACCGACATCCCCCCGCCACCGCCGAAGGCGATGGTGTGGATGCGCACGCCCTCGTGCGCGGCCAGTTCGGCCGCTTTTTCAGGGTCCAACGCGCCGGCGTTGCTGACACCGTCGGTGAGCAGGATCAGTACGCGCTGGCCTTCGGGCTGGGCGGCCAGGCGCTTGACCGCCAGGCCGATGGCATCGCCGATGGCCGTCTCGCGTCCGGCCAGCCCGCTGAACGTATCGCGTAGCTGGTCGCGCACCGAATCGCGGTCCAGCGTCAGCGGCGCCACCGCGTAGGCGCGGCTGCCGAACACCAGCAGGCCGACGCGGTCGCCCACGCGGCGGTCCAGGAAGTCGGCGAGCACCGCCTTGGCCGCGGTCAGCCGGTCGACCGGGCTGCCGCCCAGCTCCATATCGGTCTCACGCATGCTGCCGGACAGGTCGACGGCCAGCATCAGGTCGCGCCCGGTCTGCGGCGGCGTGACCGCCTCGCCCAGCTGCTGCGGCCGCGCGGCCGCCGCGCACAGCAACAGCCAGGCCGCGGCGGCCAGCCAGTTGATGCGGAAGCGTCGCGCGGTGGCCGCCGCGACCACGATGCCATCCAGCGCATCGCCGTAGGGCACGCGCAGCGCCGGCGACCGGCTGCGCACCGCCGGCAGCAGCCAGGTCACCAGCCAGGGCAATGGCAGCGCCAGCCACATCCACGGCCAGGCGAAGCCGCCGAAGAACAGCCTGAAATCGTGCATCCACTGCGCCAGGAGGCTCATCGGCGGCCCTCCATCAGCTGCACGAAACGCGCCGCGGCCAACGCCCGCAGCGCCTCCAGCTGACCCGGATCGACGCGCGGGCGATAACCGCCGTCGAGCAGCAGTGCGCCTGCTCCCTCGCTGAACGCACGCTCCTTCCGGCCGTCCAGGAAGCGCAGCCAGGCCATGCCCTGCAGGCGGTCGGCGCGCGGATCGACCCGGCGCGCGGCGCGGCGCAGCAGCTGCGAGGCCGCCGCGACCTGCTCCGGCGGCGCCAGGCCGCCGTGGCATTCGACCTCGAACAGGCGCCGCCAGCGCGCGCGCCGCCGGCGGCGCCAGGCGCGCCACAGCAGCGGCACGGCCACCAGCGCCGCGACGGCCAGCAGCACCAGCCACCAGCCAAGCGCCGGCGGCCACCAGCTCGGCGCCGGCGGCACGTGCACATCGCGCAACACCAGGGGCGCGGGCGCGCTCATGCTGTTGCCGGTGCCGTGGCACGCGCCAGCAACGGCAGCCAGGCATCGCTCGGCGCGTCGGCGCGCAGCGCCGTGATGCGCACGCCACGCGTGGGCAGCTGCGTGAGCGCCGCCTCCAAGGGCTGGACGAAGGTCCGGCCCCAGCGCTGCCGCTGCGCGGCGCTGGCCAGGTCCAGTTCGACCCGGTGCTCACCGCTCTGGAACGGCAGCGACGCGCGCGGCGGGGACTGTTCCAGCGCATCGGTCATCAGCAGCACGATGACCTCGCCGCGCGCCGCCAGCGCCGACCAGCGCAGCTCGGGGATCTGCGCCAGGCTGCGGGGATCGGCCAGGACGATCAGGCGCGAACCGGGGCGCAGCACGCGCTGCGCATGCTCCAGCGCGACGGCCAGGCCCTCATCGTCGTCCGGCCGCTGCGCATACCAGCGCGTCAGCGCGTCGAGCGTGCGCAGCGCGCCGCGCGTGCCGCCGGCCGGCGGCGGGGAGGGATCGCGCCCGGCCCCGCGCAGGACCGCCACGCGATCGCCGTCGGCCACCGCGGCCCAGGCGGCCAGGGCGCCGGCGCGCGCGGCCTGCACCGATTTGAAGCGCACACGCGTGCCGAAGTACAGCGTCGGCGCGGTGTCGGCCACGATCAGCGTCAGCCGTTCGCGTTCGGCCTGGAACAGCTTGGTGTGCGGCTTGCCGCTGCGCGCCGTCAGGCGCCAGTCGATATGGCGCGCATCGTCGCCGGCGACATACTCGCGCGACTCGGCGTACTCCATGCCGCGCCCGCGCAGCGGCGAGGCGGCCGGGCCGCTGAGATGGTGGCTGCCGCGACGCGCGGCCGGGCGCCGCTGTGCCAGCGCACGCAGCTGCACCAGTTCGGCCAGCGTGGGGCGCAGGCCGTCGCCCGCAGAGCGCGCGGGAGCATCGTGCGGTGCGGAAACCGGGCTCACGACCATGGTCCCCGCGACCACGCGCCGTCCGGAGGGCCGCGACGCAGCGCGCGCTCGAGCCGGGCTGGGCAGAAGGGGATCATCGCGGCGTTCGCCTGTTCCGGCCTACGACTCAAGGCAGGGGCACCCGCTCGATCAGGGCCTCGACCAGCCGACCGCCATCCCAGCCCTCGGCCGTGGCCTCGTAACTGGGCAGCACGCGATGACGCAACACGTCGCCGGCGACCGCACGCACGTCCTCCGGGGTGACGAAGTCGCGACCGGCCAGCCAGGCATGCGCACGTGCGCAGCGCTCCAGCGCGATCGAGCCGCGCGGGCTGGCGCCCCAGGCGATGCGCCGGCCCAGCGCGGCGTCGTAGCGCGAAGCATCGCGCGAGGCCAGCACCAGCTCGATCAGGTAACGCTCCAGCGCCGGCGCCATGTGCAGGTCCAGCACTTCGCGCCGCGCTTCGAACACGTCGGCCAGCGGCATCTGCTGCAGCGGCTCGGCGACCGTGTCCAGCGCATCGCGGGCACGCTCGCGCGCCAGGCGCAGGATCTCCGACTCGGCCGCCGCTTCGGGGTAGCCGATCTTCACGTGCATCAGGAAGCGGTCCAGCTGCGCCTCGGGCAATGGGAAGGTGCCCTCCTGCTCGATCGGGTTCTGGGTGGCCATGACCAGGAACAGCGGTGGCAGCGGATAGGTATGCCGGCCCACCGTGACCTGGCGCTCGCCCATGGCCTCCAGCAGCGCCGATTGCACCTTGGCCGGCGCGCGGTTGATCTCATCGGCCAGCAGGATCGGATGGAAGATCGGCCCGGCCTGGAACTCGAAGCGCCCGTCCTGCGGCCGCCACACCTCGGTCCCGGTCAGGTCGGCAGGCAACAGGTCGGGCGTGAACTGCACGCGGGCGAAGCCGCCCTCCAGGCGCGCGGCCAGCGCGCGCACGGCCATGGTCTTGGCCAGACCGGGCGCCCCTTCCACCAGCAGGTGACCATCCGCCAGCAGCGCGATCAGCAGCCGGTCCACCAGCAGCTGCTGGCCCACGATGGTCGCCGACAGCGAAGCGCGCAACGCCATGAAGGCCTCGCGCAGGCGGCTGTCGGAGGCGGGCGCGGCAGGAGGCGCAGGCGGCGGGGCGGTGGGGGACTGTTCCATTGCGGCTCTCATGGTCGGGATCGGGCGCGGCGTTTCGACCGGGCCTGATCGAAAGGGTTCCGCGCACCACCTTACCTTGGGCCTCGCGTTCAGCGAAGCGCCATGCTCGTTCGAGCACTGGGGTCCTGCCCGCTCCTGACCCCACGCAGAGGGTTCGACATGAAAACGGGGCCGAACGGCCCCGTTTTCCTCACTGCTTCGGACCCGCTTACTGACGGACCGCGATCACCTTGGGCGTCACGAAGATCAGCAGCTCGGCCTTGTTCTTCTGCTTGCCCTGCTTCTTGAACAGGTTGCCGAGGAACGGGATGTCGGCCAGGAACGGCACCTTCGAGACCGAGGTCTGGTCGGTGAACTCGTAGACGCCGCCGATCACCACGGTCTGACCGTCCTCGACCAGCACGGCGGTGTTGATCTCGCGGCGGTTGAGCGTCGGCACCGTGCCGTAGCCGTCCAGAGTGATGTACTCGGCCACGTCGTCCTTCTTGACGAACATGTTCAGGAAGATGCGTCCGTCGTGAGTAATGGTCGGCGTGACCTTCAACTCCAACAACGCTTCCTTGAACTGCACATTGGGCGTGGCTGCCGCACCAGCCGTACCGCCGGTGATCGTGACATAGCCGATTTCCGTACCCTGCTTGATGTCGCCTTCGCGCTGGTTGGCCGTGATGATGCGAGGATTGGACACTACTTCGCCGCGGCCTTCTTCTTGAAGCGCGGAAAGTTCCAGATCCAAGTTAAAATTGGCACCTAGCAGTGTGTAAGCAATGCTCGACGGAGTGCCATTGGTGAAAGTCCCAGCCGGCATGTTTACATTGAGCCCAGCTGGTAACACACGGTCGTCACCATTTGCGATATTCACTACATCGCCGATGTTCCCGCCAATAATTTGGGTACGGTCGCCTGTTCGCTTGCCCGCGATGCCAAAGCGCGCCCCCAGGTCGCGGGCGAATGTATCGGTCGCCACCACGATGCGCGCCTCGATCAGCACCTGATCCACCGGACGATCGATCACGGCGATCAGCTCGCGCATCGAGGCGACCTTCTTCGGGATATCGCTGATCATCAGCGTATTGGTGCGCTCATCGGCGACCAGGCGGCCGCGTGGGGAGAGAAAGCCATTCTCCTGGTCGCTCTGGCCGCTGCCGCCACCGCTCTGCCCGCCGATGCCCTTGGCCTCGGTCAGCGCCTTGTAGATCTCGGTGGCGCTGTGATAGTTGATCTGCACGTAGTCGGTGATCAGGTCCTCGCGATTCTCGATCGCGATGCGCGCGTCTTCCTTGTCCTGCTCGAACTTGGCCAGCTCCGGCTGCGGTGCCACCCAGACCACGTTGCCGTCGCGGCGCTTGTCCAGCCCCTTGGCGCGCAGGACGATGTCCAGCGCCTGATCCCACGGCACGTTGACCAGACGCAGGGTCACGCTGCCCTGGACGGTGTCGGAGGCGACGATGTTGAGGTTGGACTCCTCGGCGATCAGCTGCAGGACGGTGCGCACCGGCACGTCCTGGAAGTTGAAGGTCACCGGCTTGCCGACATAGGGCTTGGCGCCGCCGGTGGCCAGTTGCGAGGTGCCGCGGCTTTGGGCCGCCGCGCCCATCGCGGGCTTGCTGGACTTCTGGCTGATCTCGACCACGTACTGGTCTTCGGTCTGGTAGGCCAGCGACTCCACCGCGCCCCGGATATCGAGCACCAGCTGCGCACCCTTGCCCGAGGCGTGGGCGTCGATGCGCTGCACGGGCGTGGCGAAGTCGGTGACGTTCATCGGGCGCTGCAGCGAGGCCGGCAGGATGACGTTGGCCATGTCGATGACGACCTTGCCCTCGTCGGTACGCAGGTCCGGCACCGCCCCCTTGCGGTCGAACTTGAGGATCAGGCGGCCCGCGCCATCCTCGCTGCGACGGAAGTCGACATCGGACACCTGGACCGGCGCAGCCTGGGCTGCGGCGGCCGGCGCGACGGCGGCGGCCAGCGCGGGCGCGGTCCCCGCCGCGAGTGCGAGCGCCAGCACCAGTGCACCCCACCGGTGTGCGGCCAGCCGCCGCAGGGGACGCAGGCCATGAACGTTGGAAGCGGTCATCGTGTATCCCCTAATCATTGGTCTAGCGTCACGGCCGCCGGACGTTCCAGCCAGCCACCGGCGCCGTCGGACACCAGTTCTACAAGGTTGATGCGGTCCTGCTGGACGTCGGTGACGCGTCCGTCGTTCTGGCCCAGGTAAGCGCCCGGCGACACGCGATAGGTCACCTTGTCTGGCGCCATCACCAGCGCGACGATGCCCGAACCACTGCCGAGGGTGCCGACCATCTTCAGGCTGTCCAGCGGGTACTGCTCGAGGGTTTCCTTGCGCCGGTTCGGATCCGGACGCAGGCCGCCGCCGGCATCGGACGTGGTCCAGGCCGTGCTGAAGGGATCGCGCAGGTTCTGGGCCGCGTATTCGAAGGTCTCGAACTGCTGCATCACCGGCAGCGGCTCCAGCGGCGGCGCCGGACGGGCGCGCACATCATTGACCCAGTTCTGAAGGTTGGGCGCATCGCCGGGCGTGCTGGTGATGCTGCGGCTGCAGCCGGCCAGCGCCGACAGCGCCAAGCCAGCCAGCAGGAGACGGGAGCGAGCGGAATGGACCCGGGTCATGGTGTGGTGCCTGCAGGTTGCGTGCCGGCGGCCGTAGCGGCCTTCTCCTGCGCGGCGGTCTCTTCCTCGTCGAGGTAGCGGTAGGTCTTGACCGTGCCGGACAGTTCGAGGTTGCCGTTGGCGATGCCCTGCTTCGGATCGACCGGCTGCAGCGAGATGTCGTGCATGGTCAGGATGACCACGCGCGGCAGCGAGGCCACGCCGCTGACGAACGCGCCGAACTGGTGGTAACTGCCGACCATGCGCAGGGCGATCGGCTTCTCGGCGTAGAACTCCTTCTGCGACTCCTCGCCGGGCTGGAACAGCTCGTTGGTCAGCCCGCTGGACAGCGCGGTCTGCGAGATGTCGACGATCAGGTCCGGCATTTCGGTCTTGCTGGGCAGCTGGCGCAGCATCTGCTGCAGCACCTGCTCCATCTGCGCCAGCTGCTGCTTGAGCGGCTGCAGATTGGCGGCGCGGCCGGCCTTCTGTTCGAACTCGCTACGCAGGGTGGACTCCTGGCTCTCCAGGCCCTCTAGTTCCTCGGCCTGCCCGCGGAACACCAGCAGGTAGGCGAGGATCAGCACGAGGGCGCCGACCAGCACGCAGAACCCGATCTTGTAGTTCCGCGGCCAGCCGCCGATGTTGTTGAAGTCCAGCTCGCTGATCTTGATCTTTCTCTGGCTCATGACGCCGGGCTCCCCTGGGTCTGCGGCGGCGTGGTGGCCTGGGGCGGCTGGCTGGTCGCCGGCGCCGCGGCGCCGGCCGGGGCCGCGGCGGGTGCCGCCGCCGGATCGGTCGCGGGCGCGGCGTTGGGATCGGCTGGGCTGGACAGTTCGACCTTCAGGCTGAACATATACGGCAGCGCCCGGCCGGCGACCGAGGTCGGCGCGGCCTGCCCCTGGCTTTCGGCCGCCTTGGCCTCGATCACCGACAGGTCCGGCTTGGTCATCCAGCCGGAGCCCTCCAGGTTGCGCATGTAGGTACTGACGCGCGCGTTGGATTGCGAGCGGCCCTGCAGGGTGAGGACATTGCCTTCCTGCTTGATGCTGGTCAGCACCACGCCGTCGGGGATGGTGCGCACCAGCGAGTCGAACAGGTGCACCATCTGCGAACGGTTGGCCTGCAGTTGCTCGATGACCTTCTTGCGGGCCAGCAGGCGATCCTTCTGCTTGTCCAGCGCGTCGATCTCGGTGATCTGCGCATCGACCTTGGCGATCTCGCCCTGCAGAAAGGCGTTGCGCTCGTTCTGGCCGTCGATCTGGCCGTTGTAGTAGAACCAGATGAAGAGCGCCAGCAACACCGAGATGGCCGCGGCCACGCCCAGCATGCCGTAGAACTCCTTCTGGCGTTGCGCGCGACGCTCTTCGCGCCACGGGAGCAGGTTGATCTTTGCCATCAGTCGAAGCTCCGCAGCGCCAGGCCGGTGGCGATCATCAGCGCCGGCGCGTCCTGGGCCAGGGCGTGCGCGTGGACCTTCGGTCCCAGCGTCATCTGCGCCAACGGGTTGGCCACCACGGTCGGCACGCCGAGTTGCTCCTCGACCATTTCCGGCAGGCCGGCCAGTGCGGCGCAGCCGCCGGCCAGCACGATCTGGTCGACGCGGTTGAACTCGCTGCCGGCGTAGAAGAACTGCAGCAGGCGGCTGACCTGCTGGACGGTGGCTTCCTTGAACGGCTCGAGCACCTCGATCTCGTAGCTTTCCGGCAGCCCGCCCTGGCGCTTGGCCATGCCGGCCTCTTCGTAGGTGAGTCCGTAGCGGCGCATCACCTCGTCGGTCAGCTGCTTGCCGCCGAAGACCTGCTCGCGGCTGTAGAGGCTGCGACCGCTGCGGATGACGTTGAGCGTGGTCATGGTGGCGCCGATGTCCACCAGCGCGACCACGCCGTCATGCGGGACCGGCAGGTCGCCGGCCAGCAGGGCGAAGGCGTTCTCGACCGCGAAGGCCTCCACGTCCATCACCTTGGCGGTCAGGCCGCCCAGCTCCAGCGCGGACTGGCGCAGCTCGACGTTCTCCGAGCGCGAGGCGGCCAGCAGCACCTGCACCATCTCCGGGTTGCCGGGCATCGGACCCAGGACCTCGAAGTCCAGGTTCACTTCCTCGATCGGGTACGGGATGTAGTTGACCGCCTCGAGTTCGATCTGGGCTTCCAGCTCGTCCTCGTCCAGGTCGGCGGGCATGGGGATGATCTTGGTGATCACCGCCGACCCGGCGACGGCGGCGGCATGCTTCACCTTGGTGCCGGCACGGTTGACGGCGCGGCGGATGGCCTCGCCGACCGCCTCGACCTCGACGATGTTCTTCTCCACCACCGCGTTGGGAGGCAGGGGTTCGACGGCGTAGTGCTCGACACGGAAGCGATTGCCCACGCGCGTGAGCTGCAGCAGCTTGACCGCAGTCGAACTGATATCCACGCCAAGCAGCGCAGATTGGCTTTTCGGGATGAGCCCCACGGTGTATCCCCTTCCGACCGGAAAACCACAACGGGCTGGTTCAGCCAGCCATCACATTAGTAATGAATTTTTTACAACTTGCAAGAACCTGCGAGCGACCCGTGACGGTTGCCGCCTTTTTTAAGGAGTTGCCCCAAGTCCTTGTTTCCCCCAAGGAAGCCGGCCCCCGCTTCCGAGTCATCTATACTCCCGCGCCACCAATTGTGCAATCGGAAGCCTCCCGATGTCCCGTTTCCGCCGCCTGCTCCGCTGGGCGCTGCTCCTGTGCCTGGCCGGCGCCCTGGCCGGGGCGGTCATCCTAGGCTTTTTCTATTACTCCATCTCGTCGAAACTGCCATCGATCCAGTCGCTGCGGGATGTGCAGCTGCAGGAGCCGATGTACGTCTATGCCAATGACGGCAGCCTGATCGGAATCTTTGGCGAGACCCGCCGCTACCCGGTCGACATCAGCAAGGTGCCGGTCAACGTCCAACGTGCGTTCGTGGCGGCGGAGGACTCGAACTTCTACGAACATGGCGGCATCGACCCGACCGGCATCTCGCGCGCGGTCTGGCAGACGCTGACCAAGGACGGCCGCGTGGCCGGCGGCAGCACCATCACCCAGCAGGTCGCGCGCCAGTTCTTCCTGAGCAATGAGTACAGCTACACCCGCAAGCTGGCCGAGATGCTGCTGGCCATGCGCATCGAGCGGATGCTCACCAAGGACCAGATCCTAGAGCTGTACCTCAACAAGAGCTTCTTCGGCAACCGCTCCTATGGCGTGGCCGCGGCGGCCGAGTTCTATTACGGCAAGACGCTGGACCAGCTGACCCTGGGCGAGGCGGCCACGCTGGTCAGCTCGCTGAAGTTCCCCTCCAGCGGCAACCCGATCAGCAACCCGGTGCGCAACCACCAGCGCAGCGTCTACGTGATCGACCGGATGCTGGAAGATCACTACATCAGCGCCAGCGACGCCGCGGCGGCCAAGGCCGAGCCGCCGCACGCCGCCCCGCACGAGCGCCCGATCGACGTCTACGCGCCCTACGTGGCGGAGATGGTCCGCCAGGAGATGGTGTCCAGGTTCGGCGGCGAAGTGCTGGACAAGGGCTACCACGTCACCACCACGGTCGATCCGCTGCTGCAGCCGGCCGCCGACCAGGCGGTGCGCACGGGTCTGGCGACCTACGATCATCGCCACGGCTGGCGCGGCGCTGAGAAGCATTTCGAGGTGACCGGCGATGCCGATGCCGAATCGCTGGC
Organism: Pseudoxanthomonas sp. X-1; assembly: GCF_020042665.1. Taxonomy (NCBI): domain Bacteria; kingdom Pseudomonadati; phylum Pseudomonadota; class Gammaproteobacteria; order Lysobacterales; family Lysobacteraceae; genus Pseudoxanthomonas; species Pseudoxanthomonas sp. X-1. The sequence goes on along the minus strand of NZ_CP083376.1, from coordinate 1,462,921 downwards.
GGCGCACCTGACCGGGATCGTGTCCGAGGGCGGGCTGGATCCGGTGATCGTCGCCTCCACCAGCGGCGACAGCGCCACGGTGGTGACCCGCGACGCGCAACAGATCGTGCTCGGCCCCAGCGCCAGCCGCTGGACCGGCAAGACACCCGGCCGGCTGCTGCAGCGCGGCGACCTGGTGCGCATCGGCGCCGAACGTAAGGACAAGGACGCCGAGGACAAGACCAGGCCCATGACCGAGGCCAAGCCCGAGTACGTCTACACGCTGGACCAGCTGCCGCAGGCGCAGTCGGCGCTGGTGTCGCTGGACGCCAACAGCGGCGCGATCCGCGCCCTGGTCGGCGGCTTCAGCTTCGCGGCGAACAAGTTCAACCGCGCCACACAGGCGCGGCGCCAGCCGGGCTCCAGCTTCAAGCCGTTCCTGTATTCGGCCGCGTTCGAGAAGGGCTTCAACCCGCTGTCGATCGTGCTGGACGCGCCGGTGGTGTTCCGCGACCGGCGCGGCCATGTCTGGCGTCCGGGCAACGACGACGGCAAGTTCGACGGCCCCATGCGCCTGCGCGAGGCGCTGGTGAAGTCCAAGAACCTGGTCTCGGTGCGGCTGCTGGATGCGATCGGCGTGGATTTCGCGCGCAAGTTCATCGCCCAGTTCGGCTTCGACGAGGCCGAGCTGCCGCCCAATCTGTCCATGGCGCTGGGCTCGGCCTCGCTGACGCCAATGTCGGTGGCGCGCGGCTATGCGGTGCTGGCCAACGGCGGCTCGCTGGTCACGCCCTGGCTGATCGACGAGGTCAAGGACCGCGACGGCAAGGTGGTGTTCAAGGAGAATCCGGCCGTGGCCTGCCGCAGCTGCGGCCGCCACGGCGCCAATGCCCCGGCACCCAGCCAGGTGGTGGACGGCTTCAACTTCGGCCCCGCCCAGGACCCGCAGGCCAAGGCCGAGCCGCTGGCCACCTCCAAGGCCGAGCCTGCCGACGAACAGGCGCCGCCGCCGGGCACCAACGTGGCGCCGCGCGCGATCGACGAACGCACGGCCTACCAGCTGGTCTCGATGATGCGCGACGTGGTCCAGCGCGGCACCGGCACCGCGGCGAAGGTGCTGGGGCGCGCCGACACCGCCGGCAAGACCGGTTCGACCAACGATCACCGCGACGCATGGTTCTCCGGCTTCGCCGGGCCCTATGTGACCACGGTGTGGGTCGGCAAGGACAACTTCCGCTCGCTGGGCTACCGCGAGTACGGCGGCAAGGCCGCGCTGCCGATCTGGATCGACTACATGCGCGTGGCCCTGAAGGACAAGCCGATCACGCCCAACGATCCGCCCGAAGGCATGGTCCAGGTCAGCCGCAACGGCGCGACCGAGTGGATCAAGGTCGAGGACCTGGAGCGCATGCAGGGCGAGGACAGCCTGCAGGATCAGAACGCGACCGACGAGGCGGCGTTCGACATCTTCTGAACCAGGTTTGAGCGCGGAGACAGCGGGAAGCGAACGAAGGTGAAGGCGCACGGCCAGTCACTTCCCACTCACTCCTCGCTGCTCCACACTCGAGCCTCAAAACCCGAGGGGTCCGCCATGCATCACGCTCGCCAGCACGCGCAGACCCAGACCGCCGAACGGCGCCGCCGCCTGGCCCACGAGGCCGCGCGGCTGATCGCCGAAAGCGGCATCCGTGACTACCGCCAGGCCAAGCTCAAGGCGGCCAGCCGGCTGGGCATCTCCGACGATGCCTCGCTGCCGCGCAACCGGGAGATCGAGGAGGCGCTGCGCGAGTACCAGCGCCTGTTCGCCGGCCCCGACCATGCCGGCCTGCTGCGGGCGCGACGCGAGGCGGCGCTGCAGGCGATGGAATTCTTCGCCGGCTTCGCCCCGCGCCTGGTCGGCCCGGTGCTGGACGGCACGGCCGACGCGCAGTCGCCGGTGCAGCTGCACCTGCACAGCGACGACGAGGAGGCGGTGGCGCGCTTCCTCGAGGACCACCGCATCCCGGCCGACGCGCGCGTGCGCCGGCTGCGCATGGACCGCCAGCGCACCGCCGACGTCACCGTCTGGGTCTTCGTCGCCGACGGGATCGGCTTCGACATCGCCGTGCTGCCGCGCCAGGCGCTGCGCCAGGCGCCGCTGTCGGTGGTGGACGAGGCGCCGATGGACCGCGCCTCGGCCACCCAGCTGGCCGCGCTGCTGGCGCGAGAGGAGATCGCCGGCTACGAGGGCCTGCCCGCATTCCCCGGGTAGGCCCTGGGCCGGCTGAAGCCGACCGGGCCGCCCCGTTATACTTGCCGGCTCCTTCGATTCCCTGCGCGCCCGCCCGGGCGCGACGACCATGTCCGATGTCTCCCGCGAAGCCGCGCGCCGCCGCACCTTCGCCATCATTTCCCATCCCGACGCCGGCAAGACCACGCTGACCGAGAAGCTGCTGCTGTTCGGCGGCGCGATCCAGATGGCCGGCAGCGTCAAGGGCCGCAAGGCCGCGCGCCATGCGACCTCGGACTGGATGGCGCTGGAAAAGGAGCGCGGCATCTCGGTCACCTCCTCGGTGATGCAGTTCCCCTACGAGGACAAGATCGTCAACCTGCTCGACACGCCGGGCCACGCCGACTTCGGCGAGGACACCTACCGCGTGCTGACCGCGGTGGACTCGGCGCTGATGGTCATCGACGTGGCCAAGGGCGTGGAGGAGCGCACGATCAAGCTGATGGAGGTGTGCCGCCTGCGCGACACGCCGATCATGACCTTCATCAACAAGCTCGATCGCGAAGGCAAGGACCCGATCGAGCTGCTGGACGAAGTGGAGACCGTGCTGGGCATCCAGTGCGCGCCGGTCACCTGGCCGATCGGCATGGGCCAACGCCTGAAGGGCGTGGTCCACCTGCTCACCGGCGAGGTGCACCTGTACGAACCCGGTCGCAACTTCACCCGCCAGGATTCGACCATCTTCGCCTCGCTCGATGCGCCGGGCCTGGCCGAGAAGATCGGCGAGAAGATGCTCGCCGACCTGCGCGAGGAGCTGGAACTGGTGCAGGGCGCCAGCCACGGCTTCGACCCGCAGGCGTACCTGGCCGGCCAGCAGACGCCGGTGTTCTTCGGCTCGGGCGTGAACAACTTCGGCGTGCAGCCACTGCTGGATTTCTTCGTCGAACACGCGCCCTCGCCGCAGCCGCGCGCCACCACCGGCCGCGAGGTCGAGCCCACCGAGAACAAGCTGACCGGCTTCGTGTTCAAGATCCAGGCGAACATGGATCCCCAGCACCGCGACCGCGTGGCGTTCATGCGCGTGTGCTCGGGCCGGTTCTCCGCCGGCATGAAGGCCTTCCACGTGCGCAGCGGCAAGGAGCAGAAGCTGGCCAATGCGCTGACCTTCATGGCCTCCGACCGCGAGATCGCGGCCGAGGCCTATCCGGGCGATGTCATCGGCATCCACAACCACGGCACGATCTCCATCGGCGACACCTTCACCGAAGGCGAGAGCCTGAGCTTCACCGGCATTCCCAACTTCGCCCCGGAACTGTTCCGCCGCGCGCGCCTGCGCGATCCGCTCAAGCTCAAGCAGCTGCAGAAGGGCCTGGCGCAGCTGAGCGAGGAAGGCGCCACGCAGTTCTTCCGCCCGCTGATGAGCAACGACCTGATCCTGGGGGCCGTGGGCGTGCTGCAGTTCGATGTGGTCGCCTATCGTCTGAAGGACGAGTACGGCGTCGATGCGATCTTCGAGCCGGTCGGCGTGACCACGGCGCGCTGGGTGCACTGCGACAACCCGAAGAAGCTGGAGGAGTTCCGCGAGAAGAACGCGATGAACCTCGGCATCGACGCCGCCGGCGAGCTGGTCTACCTGGCGCCGACCCGGGTCAACCTGCAGCTGGCGCAGGAACGCGCGCCGGACGTGCGCTTCTCGGCCACCCGCGAACACGCCCGCGCGCTGGATGCGGGCTGAGCCGCGCGCAGGCTCGCGTTCGGTTTTGCTGAATCCGTCCCGGTCAGCGTGCGTCGCCGCGACTGCTGCGACGCACCACGATCATCGCGGTGCGATAAAGTCCGCACCATGGCTCTGCAGGCGCATCCCGAGACCAACCTGCGTGACGAGATCGCCAGCGCCCTGACCCATGGGTTGGGCGCGGTGGCGGCGCTGGCCGGCGGCGCGGTGCTGATCACCCTGAGCGCGCTCTACGGCGACGCCTGGCAGCTGGGCACGGCGATCGTCTTCAGCAGCACCTTGCTGCTGCTCTACGTGGCCTCCACGCTGTACCACGCCATCCAGCACCCGATGGCCAAGGCGCGGCTGCAGATCTTCGACCACTGCGCGATCTATCTGCTGATCGCCGGCACCTACACGCCGTTCACGCTGATCGGGCTGCGCGGGCCATGGGGCTGGGGCCTGTTCGCGGCGATCTGGACCATCGCCGTGATCGGGGTGGTGTTCAAGCTGTTCTACACCGGCCGCTTCAAGCTGCTGTCGACCATCGTCTACGTGGTCATGGGCTGGCTGGTGGTGGTCGCGATCGAGCCGCTGCTCAAATCGGTCGATGCCTTCACGCTGGGCTGGCTGCTGGCCGGCGGTCTGTTCTACACGCTGGGCACCTACTTCTACCAGCGCGATTCGGTGCGCTATTTCCACGCGATCTGGCACCTGTTCGTCCTGGTCGGCAGCGTCTGCCACTTCATCGCCGTGACCGGTCAGGTGCTGGTGCCGCGCCTGCATCACGGCGGCTGACACCGCCCGCGCGCGTCCAGGCCGGCGGCGCGTTCTTCGCGGAACGTGAACACCCGGCTTGCCGATAGTAGGGCCCATGACGCCCGCCGAGACCCCGCCGCGCCCCTTCGTCCGCGCCCACCCCGTGCTGACGGCACTGGGGATCGTCGCAGTGCTGATCGTGCTGCTGATCATCTTCTGGGACTGGAACTGGTTCAAAGGGCCAGTCGAGCGCATGGTATCGGCCAAGACCGGGCGTGCCTTTCATATCGACGGCAACCTGGACGTGGACCTGGGCCGGATCAGCACCATCCGCGCCGACGGCCTGCGCCTCGCCAATGCGGACTGGGCGCTCGAGACCGCTCCGGAGATGGCGACCGTCCAGCGCCTGGAGCTGGACGTGGACGTGCCGCAGCTGCTGTTCCACCGCAGCGTGTCGCTGCCCGCGATCCGCATCACCCAGCCCGTCGTTGAGCTGCAGAATCGCACCACCGCGCAGGGCGGCGGCAACTGGAACTTCAAAAGCGACGAGCCGTCGCAGGACTCGGGCATGGACGTGCGCTTCGGCGCGGTGATCGTCGATGCGCTGCGCCTGCACTATCTCGATCCACCCAACAAGACCGACCTGCGCGTGCAGGCCAGCAGTGGCAAGGCAGATGCCCAGTACCGTGCGCCACCGATCGACTTGACCGGCGCAGGACGCTGGGGCGCCAACGCCTTCACCCTGAAGGGACGCATCCAGTCGCCGCTGGATCTCACGCAGAGCGAGCGCCCGTATCGCATCGACCTCAACGCCGCGGCGGGCGCCACCAGGGCGCATGCCCGCGGCACCCTGATCGATCCCCTGCATCTGGGCGGCTTCGACCTGCGCATGGCGCTGTCCGGCCAGGATCTGGCCGATCTTTACCCGCTGATCGGCGTGGCATTGCCGGAGACGCCGCCCTATGCGATCGACGGCACCCTGACCCGCGAGGGCAACGTCTGGCACTACGACCGGTTCGCCGGCAAGGTCGGCGACAGCGACCTGGGCGGCTCGGCAGCCGTCACCGTCGGCGGGCCGCGCCTGAAGCTCCAGGCGGACCTGGTCTCAAAGCGCCTGGACTTCGATGACCTGGCCGGTTTCGTCAACGCGCCATCCAAGGGCGGCTCGGACGAAACGCGCAGCGCGAAGCAGGAAGCGCAGGCCGCCAAGCTCGCCGCCAGTCCACGCGTGCTGCCGCAGGAGCACTACAACCTGTCCAAGCTGCGCTCGATGGATGCGGACGTGCGCCTGAAGGCGACCCGCATCAACGCCCCGAAGCTCCCGCTCGACGACATGGACGCACACCTGGTGCTCAACGATGGCCTGCTGCAGCTGCAGCCGCTGAACTTCGGCGTGGCCGGCGGCGAGCTCCGCTCCAACATCCGCATGGACGCACGCCAGCCCGTCATCCGCACCCGCGCGCAGATCGCGGTGCGCACGCTCAACCTGGGCCAGCTGTTCCCCAACGTCAAGCTGACGCAGGACGCGGTGGGTCGCATCGGCGGCGGCATCGACATCGACACCACCGGCAACTCGATCGCCGACATGGCGGCCAACGCCAACGGGCAGTTCGGCGTGGGCATGGGCAAAGGACATCTGCCGCAGCTGCTGGTCGAGCTGGCCGGCCTGGACGTGACGCAATCGCTGGGCTATCTGTTCGACCGCGACAAGCAGATCCCGATCCGCTGCGCGTTCGCCGACTTCGGCATCAAGGACGGCCTGATGCAGACCCGCGCGATGGCCTTCGACACCACCGACACGATCGTGCTCGGCGACGGCTCGATCAACCTCAAGGACGAATCGCTGGATCTGGTCCTGCGGCCCCGGCCAAAGGACCGCAGCATCCTGAGCTTCCGCACGCCACTGGACATCGGCGGCACCTTCAAGGATCCCTCGTTCCACCCGGACCTGAAGAAGCTGGGCCTGCGCGGCGCGGTGGCCCTGGCCCTGGGCAGCATCGCGCCTCCGGCCGCGCTGCTGGCGACCCTGGACCTGGGCGGTGGCGAGGATGCCAACTGCGGCGGCCAGTACGCCAAGTAACTCCCCAATCCGCTTGATCCCCTTGTCATTCCCGCGAACGCGGGAATCCATGGACTTCGACGCTCCCGAGTGCGGACAAGCTTCCGTCGCGGCCCGGATGACCGGCGTGGCGCCAGCCGTCCCGGCTCCGCGCTCAGTCAGGCGACGCCCGCTGAACATCCGCTGCCGCCGGCGCGAACACCTGCCGCGCCGGCAGCCACTGGTCGACCAGGTACAGCGGCCGCTGCTTGGATTCCTCGTATAGGCGGCCCAGGTACTCGCCGATCAGGCCCAGGGCGATCAGCTGGGTAGCGCCCAGGAACAGCATCACCGTCATCATGCTCGGCCAACCGGCGACCGGATCGCCGTGCAGCAGCGCGCGCGCCACGATGACCAAGGCAAAGACGAACGCCATCGCCGCCACCAGCAGGCCCAGATACGTCGCCACCCGCAACGGCGCGGTCGAGAAGCTGGTGATGCCCTCGAGGGCGAAGTTCCACAGTTTCCAGGCGCCGAACTTGCTGCGCCCGGCGATGCGCGCCTCGCGGTGGTAAGGCACGGCCAGCTGCGAATAGCCCACCCAGCCGAACAGGCCCTTCATGAAGCGATGGCGCTCGCGCAGCTGCCTGAGCGCGGCCAGCGCACGCGGCGACAGCAGGCGGAAATCGCCCGTATCGGCCGGGATCGGCGTCTTGGACAGGCGTCCGATCACCCGGTAGAAGCCGTGCGCGGTCAGGCGCTTGATCCAGGTTTCGCCGTCGCGCTCCACGCGCGTGCCGAACACGTTGTCGTGGCCCTCGCGCCAGGCGGCGACGAACTGCGGGATCAGCTCCGGTGGGTCCTGGCCGTCGGCATCGAGGATCAGCACCGCGCTGTCCTCGGCCACCTGGTCCAGGCCCGCGGTCAGCGCGGCCTCCTTGCCGAAGTTGCGCGACAGGCGCAGCAGTTCGACCAGCGGATCCTGCTCGGCCAGGCGCTGCATCACCGACCAGGTCGCATCGGTGCTGCCATCGTCGATGTACAGCACGCGCCCGGTGATGCCATCGAGCCGATCGAGCACCGCGCGCAGGCGCGGATGCAGGCGCGGCAGCGCTTCCTGTTCGTTGCGCGCGGCGACCACCACGGTCAGCAGGTCGAAAGCCATGGTCACTCCAGGGATTGAAGATAGGCGGTGCCGCCGAGCTGGCGGACCTGACGCTGGATCCAGCCGGCGCGCCGGGAGACGTAAGGCCCCGGACGCGCGGCATTGTAGGTGCGCGGCGCGGGCAGGACCGCCGCCAGCTGGGCCGCCTGCTGCGCGCTGAGCCGGGAGGCATCGGTGCCCCAGAAGCGGCGCGCCGCGGCCTGCGCGCCGTACACGCCATCGCCGAACTCGGCGATGTTGGCGTAGACCTCCAGGATCCGGCGCTTGGACCAGAACAACTCGATCAGCACCGTGTACCAGGCCTCGATGCCCTTGCGCACATAGCTGCGCCCGGACCACAGGAACAGATTCTTGGCCACCTGCTGGCTGATCGTGCTGGCGCCGCGCACGCGGCCGCCGCGTTCGTTGTGCGCGCGCGCTTTTTCGATGGCCTCCAGGTCGAAGCCATCGTGTTCGGCGAAACGCTGGTCCTCGGCGGCCACCATCGACAGCGGCAGCGCCGGCGCGATCCGCTCCAGGTCGCGCCATTCATTGGCCGGGTGGAAGCCCCATTCGCCCTCGCCCCAGGCCTCCAGCTGCCGCGACATCATGAACGCGGAGAACGGGGGATCCACGAAACGCAGCACCATCACCTGCAGCGCGGAGGCGGCGGCGATCAGGAACGGCAACGCCAGCAGCCAGCGCAACCAGCGACGGCGGCGGGACACGACAGGCTTGGGGTCGATGGCGGAAGTCCTCGGCAAGGGCGCGACGAAGCGCGATGATGTTACCCGTTCGCCCCCGCGTTCCCGCAGGCCAGGGCTGCACCCGGCTTGGAAACGGGCTCCGGCGACCGCATTGAGGAAGGCGCCAGGCGGCCCGCCTGCGCCATCGTTTCACTTCACCCCGGACCCGCCGTGACCGCACCTGCCGATACCACCACCGACCTGCGCACCCGCTTCCTGTTGCCGGAGGCCGGCGTGCGCGGCGTGGCCGTGCGCCTGCGTCACGCCTGGACCGACCTGCTCGAACCGGCCGACTATCCGCCGCACGCCCGCGACCTGCTCGGCCAGGCCGTCGCCGCCGTCGCGCTGTTCACCGGCCACGTCAAGATCGATGGGCGCCTGTCCGTGCAGCTGCGCGCCAACCGTGGCCTGCGCACGCTGTTCGCCGAATGCACGGCCGCCGGCACGGTGCGCGGCATCGTCCAGCTGGACGACGCCGAGGATGCGCCGGCCGACCTGACCGGCCTGGGCCAGGACGCCCTGCTGGCCATCACCATCGAGAACCCGGGCCTGGACCCGCGCCAGCCGCAGCGCTACCAGAGTCTGGTCGAACTGGGGGCGCCCACGCTCGACGCCGCGTTCGAAGGTTACTTCCGAAATTCCGAGCAGCTGCCGACGCGCCTGCTGCTGGCGGCCGACGGCGAGCGGATCGCCGGCCTGATGCTGCAGAAGCTGCCCGGCGACGAAGGCGATGCCGACGGCTGGAACCGCGCCGGCCTGCTGTTCGACACGCTCGGCCGCGACGAGCTGCTGGGGACCGCCTCCACGGCCCTGCTGCACCGGCTGTTCCATGAAGAATCGGTGTCGGTGCTGGACCAACGGCCGCTGCATTTCGGCTGCTCCTGCTCGCGCGAGCGCGTGGAGAGCATGCTGGTCTCGCTTGGGCGCGAGGAGGCCCAGGCTGCGGCCGAAACCGGCCAGGCGGAAGTCCGCTGCGAGTTCTGTGGACGGACCTACCTGTTCACGCCGGCCCAGATCGAGGCGCTGTTCGAGCCCGCGCCGCTGGTTGCGAGCGGCTCGGAACGGCTGCAATGAGCTGGAATCCGCCGCACGATTTCACGCCCCGCTGACTTGTTAAATAAACATAAATCAGTTAGCTTGACGACGCCTGGGCGGGAACTTCGTCCCGTTCTACCGGTCCAAGTCGAACCATGCGCCTGCGTACCTCTCGAACGCTGCTTGCCCTGATGCTCGCCGTCTCCACGGCGGGCTCGGGCGCGTTCGCACAGACGCGCGCCAATTCGGCCACGATGCTGCCGGTCTGGAACAGCAACGGCCAGGTCGAGGGGGCGCTGATCCTGGAACCCACCGACGAAGCCGCCGCAGGTGCCCGCTGGCGCATGGGCCGCAACACGCTCAGTGCGGCCTTCGGCTTGGACGCGGGCGAGTCGCTCGGGCTGCTGTGCAACAGCCGCAACGGCATCGGCAGCAGCATCAGCAGCCTGATCACCTATTGCAATGTCGCCCGGCTGGACGACGACGGCCAGAACAATGGCCAGCATCTCAGCGCCACCGCCAGTCTCAGCCGCCCCGGCGGCAAGGTCGGGCTGAGCGTGGGCAACGGCCACGACACCCTGCCCGCCTGGATGTCAGGCAGCGGCGGCGTGTCGCCGGGCCGCTTCGAGCAAAACGATCTGGCCGTGTTCGGCCAGAAGAACCTGGGGCGCGAAGGCTTCGTCACCATCGGCGGCACCGTGGCCCATGCCAAGCTGGTGCCCGCCTCCGAGCTGACCAGCATTCCCGACCAGTGGACCAGCAGAAGCCTCAGCCTCGGCGGCGGCTACGGCGCCTTCAGCGGCAGCATCATCGGCCGCGTCGTCGACGCACCGGGCCAGCCTGGCAAGTGGGAAGGCCTGGGCGTCGGCGTCACCTGGCGCACCCCCTGGAGCGGCCAGCTCACCGTCGGCGCCGAGAACATCGTCACCAGCGGCAAGAATCCCTTCGCGCCCAACTCCCCCATCGGCGACGACGGCACCGTGCCGTACGTGCGTTACGAGCAGGATCTGTAAGGGCCGCAGACGCGGCGCCAACGACGGCATCCGACAATGGCGCTTCGGCGCCATTTTGCTGTCTTGTGCAGGGCGAGCGCGGGATCAGCGCAACGCTTGAAGCAGAACGTCGATCGACCCGGCATTGCGGGTCGCTCGACGCGTGAGAGCCGTTACTCCAGCCGCAGCTCGGCGTTGCCGGAGAAGGTCTCCAGGGTGATCTCGCCCTCGCCGCTGCCATAGCGGGTGTCGAAGGAACGGCCGGGGCCGTATTCGGGCTTTTCGATCGTGGCGCCGGTCGCCTTGAGGCTGCCGCTGAAGGTCTCGCCGCTGACATGCGCGGACAGATCCTTCGGCGCGACCAGGAGTACGCCGCCGCTGACGCTGGACAGGGAGAGCTTGCCGTTGCGGGCCAGCGCGGTGGACACGCGGGTGCTGCCGCTGACGCTGTTGGTGGACAACTCGCGCAGGCGCTCTTCCTTGACCGATACCTGGATGCTGCCCGACACCGTCTCGACCTCGACTTCGCCGCTGAGCCTGCCGCGCAGGTCGACTGCGCCACTGACGGTCTGCACATCGACCTGGCCGCTGTTGACCGTGGCGGTGACCGAGCCGCTGACCGTATTGACCGAGACCTCGCGCGGGGCGGCCGCCACCTGCACGTCGCCGCTGACGCTGTTGATCGACAGCTCGTCGGAGGCCACGCCGGACACATCGATGTCGGCCGACACCGAATGCAGTTCCAGCGAGGCGCGCACCGGGACGGTCAACTGCAGGTCGGTCGGCCCCAGGGACTTGCCGCCCCAGCCGCCGTCCTTGGGATAGCGCACCTTGATGTCGAGCGAGCCGCCGCCATCGGCATCGATGTCCAGCTTTTCCACGCCGTCGCCCAGCGTGCCGCGCAGCTGGACCTCGTTGCGGTCCCAGGTGCGCACCTGGATGCGGCCCTTGAGGTTGTCCACCTCGACCTTGCCACGCGCATCCAGTGGCAATGTCTGGTTGATGGGCGTTCCGGCATGGGCGGCGATGCTGCCCAACAGGGCGAAAAAGATGAGGGATCGCATGGTCGGGGCCTTTAGCTCAGGGCCGCGCGGCGCGTCAGCGCCAGGCGGCGGTCATAGGTGTAACGCAGGGTCTGCAGCAGCTGTGCCGAACGCGGGTTGTGGTCGATCGCTTCCAGCACCTGGCTGGCGCTGCGATCCAGATCCTCCAGCGCGGGCTGCAGGGCGATGGGCATCGGCGCGCCCTGCATCCGCTCCAGCGCGATCTGGTAGTCGCGCGTCATGCGCACGGCCTCGGCCCGCAGCGGCGCGTGGCGGGGCGCCTGCGCCAACGATGGCGCTGGGGTCGGCGTCGGGGCATCGGCAACGCCCCCCGGCTGCAGGCGCCAGCCCATCACCGCCACCAGCGCCAGCGCGGCGGCCAGCGCGAAGGGCTGCCAGCGGCGCGTGCGGCGCGCGCTCGGCATCGTCCGCGCGGCCGGCTCGGCGGCGCTGCGCGGTTCCAGCCGTGCGGCGATGCCGGGCCAGAGGTCGCGCTCGGGCGGCGTGTCCTGGCGCAGGGTGCGCAGGGCGAAGCGGAGATCGTCGTCGTGTCGTTCGTTCATTGGTGTGCCTCCAGACGGACCCGCAGCAGCTGTCTGGCGCGGTGCAGCTGCGCCTTGGAACTGCCGACGGCCATGCCCAGTGATGCGGAGATTTCCTCGTGTTTCCAGCCTTCCACGTCGTGCAGGACCAGCACGGCGCGGGCGCGCGGCGGCAAGGTGGCGATCGCGCGCTCCAAGTCCATGCGCAGGGCCGGTCCCTGTTCGCGCGGGTCGAGCATCGCGACGTCGTCGCCGTCGACCTCCTCCTCCCAGCGCGGCCCCGCGCGCCGGCTGCGCAGTTCCATCAGCGCGGTGTTGACCGCCATGCGGTGCAGCCAGGTCGACAGCGCGCTCTCGAAGCGGAACTCCGGCAACGCGCGCCACACCCGCACGAAGGTCTCCTGGGTCAGGTCCTCGGCGCGGGCGCCATGGCCGCCGACCAGCCGCATGATCACGCCATGCACCTTGCCCACGTGGCGTCGATAGAGCTGTTCGAAGGCGCGGGTATCGCCGCTGGCGGCGGCACGCGCCTGTTCGACGTCCACTTCGGTGGCGTCGGTGGCGAGCGGGTCGGTGGCGAAGGTCACGGCCGAGGTCAGCATGCCAGTTCGGATGCGTGTCGCGGCGGGAAGGTTTAAGGCCGTCGCAAACTAATTGGGGATCAGCGCGGCGATCATGTGGTTGACGTAATCCTCGTACTCCTCGTGCTGCATGCGCGGCTGTTGCAGCTGCAGCGACAGCTGCAGGAAACCGACGTAGGCCGCATAGGCCAGGCGCGCGCGATGCTGGGCATCGGTGCGGCTCATGCCGGCCTGGCGGAACGAGGCGATCAGGTAGTCCAGGCGGCGCTGCGAGACGCGCTGGATGACCGGCGCCACCGCCGGATGGTCCAGCGCCTTGAGCAGCTCGCTATAGACAATGTGCGACTTGGCCTCGTGCGCGACCAGCAGGAACAGCTGCCGCAGGCGCTCGCGCGGGTCGGGCACGGCCTCCAGGCTGCCGAACACGCTCTCCTGCTCGACCATCTCCCAGCGCTCCAGTGCGGCCTGCAGCAGCGCATCGCGCGAAGGGAAATGCCAATAGAAGCTGCCCTTGGTCACGCCCAGGCGGCGCGCCAACGGCTCGACAGCCACCGCGGCCACGCCCTGCTCGGCGACCATGTCCAGCGCGGCCTGGGCCCAATCCTCGGCGCTCAGACGGGCCGAACGTGAGACGGGAACGGGGCGTGGCGAAGGCGCTGGCGTGTTCATTTCCGCATTTAACCATACGCATGAGCATGTAGCGGTATGTTTGCTGCACCGCACCAATTTCCGTAAATGAATCAAACGCTTGTATGGATTGACGGCACTCGAAAGACACCCCCATACTTGTGCGTATGGTTGACACCCGCCCTTCGCCTGAAGCCGCTGAATCGACCGCCCCGCGTGCGGTGGAGCTGGTCGGTGCCTGTGGCATGCGCCTGGCCGGCACGGCTTACCCGCCGCCGGCGGGCGCCCCCGCGGAGCAGGCGTCGGTGCTCTACACCCACGGCTTCGGTCAGACCCGCGGGGCCTGGCAGCGCACCGCCCTGCGGCTGGCCGCGCAGGGGCATGCGGGGCTGGCCTACGACGCGCGTGGCCACGGCGACTCGCAACGCAATCCGCAGGACGTGGGCTACGACGGCGCGCAGTTCGTCGACGACCTGATCATCGTGGCCGGCGAACAGGCCGAACCGCCGGTGCTGGTTGGCGCCTCCATGGGCGGCCTGTTCGGGCTGCTGGCCGAAAGCCGGTGGCCGGGGCTGTTCTCGGCCCTGGTGCTGGTGGACATCACCCCGCACTGGGACGAGGCGGGACTGGCGCGCGTGCTGCAGTTCGTCACCGCGTTTCCCGACGGCTTCGACTCGCTCGAGCATGCCGCCGACGTGGTGGCGCGTTACCTGCCGCACCGGCGGACCCGCAAGACGGCCGACGAGCTGGATGCGCTGATGCACGAAGGCCAGGATGGCCGCTGGCACTGGCACTGGGATCGCCGCCTGGTGGACGATCTGATCCGCGACAGTGCGCGCCACCAGGACGACATCGCCGCGGCCGCGCGCAACGTGCGCTGCCCGGTGCTGCTGATCAGCGGCGGGCGCAGCGAGCTGATCTCGGAGGACAACGTGCGCGCCTTCCAGGCGCTGGTGCCGCACGCGCAGCACATCCAGGTCGCGAACGTCGGTCATATGTTGGCCGGCGACGACAACGATGCATTCACCGCGGTGGTGCTCGACTACCTTGGCACGCTGTCGCGCGCCCGGCATACCCGCTCCTTCAACACCGCTTTCGATTCCGCTTCCGGAGCACGCTCATGAGCATCCTGGTCCCGTTCCTCGCCGTCCTGCTGGCTGGCGCGATCGCCGCCTATCACCGCATGCGCCTGGCCACGTGGGCCGCCATCAGCGCCTGCGCCCTGGTGGCCTGCTGGCTGCTCGGCGCCAACGCCACGGCTTGCGTGGTGGCCGCGGTCATCGTCGCGGCGATCGCGCTGCCGCTGCTGCTGCCGGCCTCGCGCAAGGCGCTGGTCAGCGCGCCGATGATGAAGTTCTTCCGCAAGGTGCTGCCGCCGCTGTCGCAGACCGAGCGCATCGCGCTGGAAACCGGCTCGGTGGGCTTCGAGGGCGAGCTGTTCACCGGCGACCCGGACTGGAACAAGCTGCTCAACTATCCCAAGCCGCAGCTCACCGCCGAGGAGCAGGCCTTCCTCGACGGCCCGGTGGAAGAGCTGTGCCGGATGGTCAACGACTGGGAGATCACCCACGTCCACGCCGACCTGCCGCCCGAGCTGTGGGACTTCATCAAGAAGAACAAGTTCTTCGGCATGATCATTCCCAAGCAGTATGGCGGCCTGGGCTTCTCGGCGCTGGCCCACCACAAGGTCATCCAGAAGCTGGCCTCCATCTCCAGCGTGGTCAGCTCCACCGTCGGCGTGCCCAACTCGCTGGGCCCGGGTGAGCTGCTCAACCATTACGGCACGCAGGAGCAGAAGGACTACTACCTGCCGCGCCTGGCCGTGGGCGAGGAAGTGCCGTGCTTCGGCCTGACCGGCCCGTTCGCCGGCTCCGATGCGACCTCCATCCCCGACTACGGCATCGTCTGCAAGGGCGAGTGGAACGGCGCCAACGTGCTTGGCCTGAAGCTCACCTTCGACAAGCGCTACATCACCCTGGCGCCGGTGGCCACGCTGATCGGCCTGGCCTTCCGCATGTACGACCCCGACGGCCTGCTCGGCGACACCAAGGACATCGGCATCACGCTGGCGCTGCTGCCGCGCGACACCGAGGGCGTGGAGATCGGCCGTCGCCACTTCCCGCTCAACTCGCCGTTCCAGAACGGCCCGATCCACGGCAAGGAAGTCTTCATTCCGCTCAGCCAGCTGATCGGTGGCGCCGACATGGCCGGCAAGGGCTGGAACATGCTCAACGAGTGCCTGGCCGTGGGCCGCTCGATCACCCTGCCCTCCACCGCCAGCGGCGGCGCCAAGGCCGGCGCGGTGGTCACCGGCGCCTATGCCCGCATCCGCAAGCAGTTCGGCCTGTCGGTCGGCCGCTTCGAGGGCGTTGAGGAAGCCCTGGCCCGCATCGGCGGCAAGGCCTACATCATCAGCGCGCTGTCGCAGGCCACGGCCGCGGCGGTGGATCGCGGCGACGTGCCCTCGGTCCCGTCGGCCATCGCCAAGTACCACTGCACCAGCATGAGCCGCGAGTGCATCGCCGACATGATGGATGTGATCGGCGGCAAGGGCATCATCCTGGGACCGCGCAACTTCGCCGGCCGCAGCTGGCAGGCCTCGCCGGTGGCGATCACCGTGGAAGGCGCCAACATCATGACCCGTAGCCTGCTGATCTTCGGCCAGGGCGCGATCCTGTGCCATCCGTGGGTGATGAAGGAAATGAAGGCCGCGCAGGATCCGGACCGCGCCGCGGGCCTGGATGCGTTCGACCGCAGCCTGTTCGGCCACATCGGCTTCGGCATCTCCAACGCGGTGCGTTCGTTCTGGTTCGGCCTGACCGCCTCGCGCATCGGCGCCGCCCCGGGCGATGCCTACACCAAGCGCTTCTTCCGCAAGCTGGACCGCTACTCGGCCAACCTGGCGCTGATGGCCGACATCTCGATGATGACCCTCGGCGGCAAGCTGAAGTTCAAGGAGTCGCTGTCCGGCCGCCTGGGCGATGTGCTCAGCCACATCTACATGACCAGCGCCATGCTCAAGCGCTACCACGACGAGGGCGCGCCGCAGGCCGAACAGCCGCTGCTGGCCTGGGCCTTCCACAACAGCGTGCACGAGATCGAGCTGGCGCTGTCGGCGGCGCTGCGCAACTTCCCGATCCGCCCCGTGGGCTGGCTGATGTGGGCGCTGATCTTCCCGTGGGGCCGCCGTGCCGAGGCGCCGGGCGACCGCCTGGGCCATCGCGTGGCCGCGCTGCTGATGGCGCCCAACGTCGCGCGCGATCAGCTGGCCCGCGGTGTGTTCCTGACCCCGTGCGAGAACAATCCCGGCGGCCGCATCGCCAGCTATCTGGCCAAGGCCGTGGCCGCCGAGCCGGTCGAGCGCAAGTTCATCAAGGCGCTCAAGACCAAGGGCATCGAGGCACTGGACTTCCCGGCGCAGCTGGACGAGGCGGTGCGCGAAGGCCTGATCACCGCCGAGGAGCGCGTGCAGCTGGAAGAGCTGCGTGCGATCACGATGGACACCATCAGCGTGGACGACTTCGACACCGAGGAACTGCGCTCGGCCGGCTACCGCCAGCAGGTGCGACAGGCCGACGCGCGCGAAGCCGCCTGAGTTCCCCGCGCCTTTTTCGTTGCCCACGACGGCGGACTTCGGTCCGCCGTCGTCTTGTCCGGAGTCACCTCACATGGCCGCACCTCTCCTGGCGTTGTATCGCCGCCTGCAGCGCTGGCCCGCCGGCGGTTGGCTGTTCGCGCGCGCGGTGTGCTTCAAGGCGCCCTACTTCGGCAGCATCGCCCCGCGCATCACGCTGCTGGACGTCGGCCGCTGTGAGGCGCGCATCGCCGACCGCCGCCGCGTGCACAACCACATCGGCACGGTGCATGCGATCGCCCTGTGCAACCTGGCCGAACTCACCGCCGGCCTGATGACCGACGCGAGCATCCCTGCCTCGATGCGCTGGATTCCCCAGGGCATGTCGGTGCGCTACTTGAAGAAGGCGGTCGGCCCGCAGCATGCGGTGGCCACACCGGCCGAGCCGGTGCGCGAAGCGACCGACGGTTACGCGCTGCCGGTGGACGTCGCCGTGCGCGATGCCGGTGGTGAAACCGTGTTCACCGCGCGGGTGGACATGTGGGTCTCGCCGAAACCGGCGCGCGCCCCGCGCTTATAGGCCGGCGAACAGGCAGACCAGCGCCAGCGCCGCAGGCGCGGCCTGGATCCACAGGATGCGCCGGCTCACCGTGGCCGCCCCGTAGGCGCCGGCCACCACCACGCAGGCCAGGAAGAACGCCACCACGCGCCCATCGCGTAGCCACAGCCCGCCCCACAGCAGACCGGCGGCGAGGAAGCCGTTGTAGAGCCCCTGGTTGGCCGCCAGCACACGCGTGGTCTGCGCCTTCTCCGGCGACATGCGGAAGGTCTTCAGGCCGAGCGGGCGGGTCCACAGCACCATCTCCAGCACCAGAAACCAGATGTGCAGCAGCGCGACCAGCACGGTCAGGACGAGGGCGACAGCAGGCATGGGTCCATCCGGTCGATGAGCAGGTGCGCAGTGTGCCGCGGACGCGATCGCTTGGCACGCGTTGGGGCGCCCAGCAGGGTCAGCGCGGCGCGGTGGGCTCGTCGATCCGTTCCACGCGCTTCCACAGGCGCCAGCCGATGCCGGCCGCGGCGAAGGCGGCCAGCGCGCTGATCGCGGCGAAGCCGCCGATGGTCATGCCGACCGACTTCAGCCCGTTCATGCCGGTGGCGATGGCCACATCGCCGAAGCGCCATACCGCGGTGTCCACCGCGTTCTGGCCCTTGTAGCGCACGTTGCGCGGCACGCGGGTGTAGAGGCTGTGGCGCGCCGGCTCGGCCATGCCGTAGGCCAGCCCACGGCTCACCACCAGCGCCAGCACGGTCGGCGCGACCGGGCCGATCAGCACCGGCAGCACGAACAGCGGCGCATGCGGATTGGACGAGAACACCACCAGCAGCAGCACCATGATGCTGATCACCGACCACAGCAGGATCAGCGTGCCGGGTCCGCGCCGCGGCAACAGCCAGCGGGTGATCGTCAGCTGCACGATCACCGTGAGCAGGTTGCCAGCCAGGTCCACGTCGGCGTGGAAGCGGGTGCGCGCCACCGCGTCGGCGAATGTCGCGCCGGAGTAATCGACGAGCAGCGCGTAGTTGACCGTGCCGATGCCGTCGGCCAGCAGCAGCAGGATCGCCATGCCGCGCATGAAGGGGTCGGCGAAGATCTGCTTCAGGCCATCCCACATGCTGCCGCCGAGCGCGGCCTCGTGCCCGTCTTCATGTCGGCGCGCGCCATGCGCGCTGGCCCAGCGGCCGAGCAGCACCACGCACACGGTCGCCACGCCCAGCAGCGCGGCCGACACCAGCAGCAGCGGCGCCACGCCGAGCAGTTGCACCAGCGAGCGCGTCAGCATCGGGCCGGCCAGCGCGCCCAGCGTGCCGGCGACGGCGATGATGGGAAACAGCCGCCGCGACTGCGCCAGGCTCCAGATGTCGGACATGAAGATCCAGAACACCGACACCACGAACAGATTGAACACGCTCACCCAGACGAAGAACACCATGCCCAGCATGCGCGGACTGAGCAGGCCCACCGAAGTGAAGGCCGGGATGAAAGCCAGCTGGCAGACGATGAAGAACACATAGACCAGCGGCACCAGCTTCCGCCTGGGCCAGCGCGAGGCCAGTCCGGCGAATACCGGCGTCAGCAGCAGGGTGGCGATGAAGGTCGCCAGGTAGAACCAGGGCAGCTGGGTCGAGCCGACCGCCGCGGACAGCTGCTCGCGGACCGGGCGCACCACGTAGTACGCGGCCAGCACGCAGAAGAAGCACAGGAAGGACAGCGCGAGCGCCCACCCTTCTCCCCCTTCGACCCGGTGGGGCTTGTGCGTGACCACGGGCGGCGACTCCGGCGCGTTCGATTGCCGCGCACGGTAGCCGATGCACTGCAACATCGCCAGCATGCCGGCGCACGGCGGCGAGGGCTAGCCCGCCGGCGGCTCCTCGCGCGTGGCCAGCCACACGCCGAGCGCGGCGCAGGCGAAGCCGGCCGCCTTGAGCCAGGTCAGGTGCTCGCCCAGGGTGAAGTGGCCGAACACCGCCGTCACCGGCGGCATCAGGAAGAACAGCGCCGCCACCCGCGTGGCCGCGCCGCGCCGGATCAGCAGGAACAGCAGCGCGAAGCCGCCGATCGAATTGACCAGCACCAGCCACGCCAGCGCGCCGTGGAAGGCCGCGCTGTCGTCGATGCGGAAGCCTTCCCGCGCGGCGAACGGCAGCAGCACCAGCGCGGCGGCCGCGTTCTGCACGGTCAGGCCCAGGCGCATGTCCAGGTGCGCGGCATGGCGTTTCTGGTACAGCGTGCCGGCGGTGATGCCGGCCAGGCCCAGCCCCAGCATCGCCCAGGCCTTCAGCGGCGTGGCCCCGTCGACGCGGTCGGCCACGACCAGGGCCACCCCGACCAGCCCCAGCGCCATGCCGAACCAGCGCCACGCGCCCAGCCGCTCGCTGCCGTCCAGCGTGGCCACCAGCGCCACCAGCAGCGGCATCGCGCCGATCACCAGGGCCGACACCCCGGCGTTGGCGCCCCACTGGAAGGCCACGTAGACCGCGCCGAAGTGCAGCGCCAGCATCAGCACGCCGGTCACCGCGCTGTGCAGCAGGTCCGCGCGCCGGCAGCGCCCTGCGCGCCCGACCAGCGCCAGCGCCGCGAACACGAGCGCGGCAATGCCGAAGCGCAGGACCAGCGAGGTCAGCGGCGCGGCGTGGACCACCACGACCTTGCCGGCGATGTACCCGGTGCACCACACCAGCACGAAGCCGATGCCCAGCAGCGCATCGCTGCTCGCGCGGGGTGTCGTGTCGGAGGCGGGCGCGGCCATGGAGGGCGATCATCGCCCGCGCCTTGCAGCGCCGTCATTACCGCTTTGGTCGCGCCACGAACACCTGAACAGGGAACCGGGCGAGCGCCGCGCGCTGTTCAAAAAGATCAAGCGGATGAACGAGATGGCCGGCCAATCTCGGGCCGTTTGTGCATTTCTCGACATGGGCGTTATGATCCAAAACACGCCGGATCACGCGGGCACTCGCACATGAAAAACCCCAGGGGACGCGCTCGCGCGCGATCGCTGACGACGACGTTGCTGGCCGCGCTGCTGCCGCTGGCCCTGTCCTCCACCGCGCAGACACCGACCCTGCCCGCCCAGCTGGCCACGGTCACCATGAGCGGCGCCGCCCAGGACGGGACGCAGGCCGACGCCTGGCGCGCGGCGCCGGCGCCTTATGAATCCCCGACCAAACCGTTGCCCTACCGCACCGCGCTGGCGCCCAGCGATGTGCGCCCGGTCGCCCCGGGATTCGATGTCGCCGCGTTCGAGGCCTTGGCCCAGGACCTGACCGTCGGCCAGCGCGTTCCCGGCCTGGCCATGGCCGTGGTCCAGAACGGCCGCATCGTCAGCGCCCGGGGCTATGGCGTGACCGATGTGCGCAACCCGCGCCCGATCGACGCGCACACGGTCTTCCGCCTGGCCTCGCTGTCCAAGGCCTTCGCCGGCACGATGGCCGGCCTGCTGGTCAACGACGGCGTCATCCGCTGGGACAGCAAGGTCGCCGACTACGTGCCCAGCTTCCGCCTGATCGATCCGGTCGCCACGCGCGAGGTCACCGTCGCCGACGTGCTCAGCCACCGCACCGGCCTGCGCTGGCACAACGCCTTCGACAACGACATCGAAGGCAACGCCGACTACTACACCGTGTCGCAGAAGCTGGCCACCGCGCCGCTGGGCTGCCGCCCGGGCCAGTGCTACGAGTACCAGAACGTCGCCTTCAGCCTGATCGGCGATGTGGTCTTCGCCGCCACCGGCAGCTTCTACGACCAGGCGGTGGATCGGCGGATCTTCAAGCCGCTGGGCATGAACGACGCCAGCATCGGCCTGGCGGGCATCGAGAACAGCCCGAGCTGGGCCAAGCCGCACGTGCGTGCGCGCAGCGGCTGGGCGTCGATCAATCCCAAGCCGACCTATTACCGTCTGGCCCCGGCGGCCGGCGTCAATGCCAGCGCCAGCGACATGGCGCAGTGGCTGCTCGCGCAGCTGGGCCATCGCCCGGACGTGCTGCCGGCGCCGCTGCTGGCCACGCTGCACGCGCCGCTGATCAGCACGCCGGGCGAGATGCGCGCCGGCTGGCGTGGTGCTCGCGTGGAGTCGGCCAGCTACGCGCTGGCCTGGCGCGTGCTGGATTACTCGGGTCAGCAGGTGGTGTTCCATGCCGGCGCGGTGGAGGGCTATCGCGGCCTGGTCGCGCTGGTGCCGGGGCGCGACTTCGGCGTGGCGATCCTGTGGAACAGCAACAGCCCGCTGCCGTCCGGCCTGCTGCCGACCGTGCTGGACACGGCGCTGGGTCTGTCGCCGCAGCGCTGGCTGGATACCGACATGGCCAAGCAGCTGCTGCTGGCGCAGACCAACGGGCATCCGCTGCCGCAGGCCATGCACGCCACTTCCGACGACAACGTCAGCGACGACGACGAGGCCGGCGCGGCTTCGAGCAAGGCGGTGGCTGCACCGCACTGAGCTCTCGCTCCTAATCTGGACGAAGGGAAACGCCGGGCATCGCCCGGCGTTTTTCATTGGGAGTCTACGTGCCTCAGTTGGAGGCGCCATGGCTTGGGCTGGCGCTGACAGGGCGCCGGGGGCGCCTGATGGGCGCAGGTGGTGGCGCTCGTACTGCTGCTCGGCGCAGCCGGGTCTGGTCGACCTCGTGCGGGTGTGACCGGTCAAGTGCGCGGTGGAGTGAAGACGAAGATGCTTGTATCGACCGAGGCGGTGCGGCGCATGAGCGCTGCGACTCCGGAGGGGCAGCGGTCCGGCGGGCAGTGGCCGCTTATCCCTCAATCAGGGCATCCTGCCCTGATTCGGGCGCTCGGCTCCTGCCTCGCTCGTCGCGGCCACGCCCGCCGGACCGCTGCCTCGCACGTTGAGCCAAACGACTTCAACCCGAAAGACGTCTCGACGCATCTGCGGCCAAGGCTGACTTGGCCGGGCGCTCTGTCTCAGGGTCGATAGAAATCCTGGTCCATGCGTCGCGAGACCTCGACCCGGTATGGCGCGCCGAGAGCAGGCCATGGATGGTGGACCGAGCCGAGGACCCGTGCCCGGTCGAGGCTGGCGGACGAAATGATTTTCGACTCCGCGCATGTCCTCGAGGGATTTCGTTTTCGAGGAACCAAACAAGAGGCCCGGCGGGTGCCGGGCCTTCACTGCGAACTGGAGCAAGGTCGAATGGCTCGACCCGACGCCGTGCTTAATCCGCTGTCGGCGGCGCAGGACCCGGCGCGGTCGGCTGCGGTGCGGGGGCGGCGGCCGGCGTCGGCGGCAGTTCCAGCGCGGGGTTGCCCTGCTGCTGCTGCAGCTGTTCGATGCGGCGGGTCAGCGCTTCCAGCTCGGTATTGGTGGCACGCAGGTCGCTGCTCAGGCTCACCGCCTGCTGCTTGTTCTGCTGCAGGGCGCTGCTGACCTGGAGCGCCTGCTGGCGCTGCTGCTCCACTTCGGCCTGCAGGCCCTGCAAGCGCTTCTGGTTCAGCTCGACCATCCGCTCGGTGTAGCGCTTGCCGGCTTCCAGGCGCACGGTGTCGATATAGACCTGCGCGAGCTGGTTGGTCTGGTCGACGAAGGTCTTGTACAGCTGTTCGGCCTGCTCGACCGAGCTGGTGCGGATCACGCGCCAGAACTGCTTGTCGCGGAACAGGGTGACGTAATAGTTCAGCGAGTCGGCATGGAACAGCAGGCTGGCGCCGTAATTGCCGTTGTAGGTGGTGCGCAGTTCGGTCAGCGAGCCGGCGTCCATCAGGTGGCGCAGCTCCTCGGCGGTATTGCCGATGCTGGGCTCGACCACTTCGGACTTTTCCTCGGCCGGCGGTGCCTGCTTGGTCCGCGTGGCGGCCGGCAGCGGCGCACAGGCCGTGGCGATCAGCACGACCGCGGCGCCGATCCAGATCCTTGTCATGCTCCCCCGCTGCATCATCCGTCTTGCCCCGACTTCTCTGGCGTGTCGCCCCCTGCGTTGCGCAGGGCATGTAAGCGGGATGTTAGCACGCAGCTTCCGGGCGCCGGAGAACGCCGGCGCGACTTTTTCGCATCCGTCGCGGCCCCTGCGGTGCCGGAGGCGGACCCGGTGGACGATGCCCGCGCCGCCGGAACGGCGCGCCCAAAAAAACACTTCCTTCCCCGCTGGGCAACCGGGGAAGGAAGCTGCAGTCAGACGACAGCGCGCGGCGATGACGCCGCGATACTTGTTGTTAGATCAGCGGCGCCGGGGTCGCCGGCAGTGCGACCGGAGCGGCCTTCTTCTTGGCGGACTTCTTGGCCGGCGACTTCTTGGCAGCCTTCTTGGCCGGAGCCTTCTTGGCGGCCTTCTTAGCCGGGGCCTTCTTGGCAGCCTTCTTGGCGACCTTCTTGGCCGGAGCCTTCTTCGCGACCTTCTTGGCAGCCTTCTTCGCGACCTTCTTGGCGGCCTTCTTCACGACCTTCTTGGCCGGCTTCTTGGCGACCTTCTTGGCAGCCTTCTTGGCGACCTTCTTCACAGCCTTCTTGGCGGGCGCCTTCTTGGCGACCTTCTTGACGGCCTTCTTGGCCGGTTTCTTCGCAGCTTTCTTCGTTGCCATGTGATGGCTCCTCGTCAGTGATTACTTTGGATGAAACATCCGTTGCAAAGCCCAGTACTCAAAACGCCGCGGGAGTCGGACCCGCGTGCAGCCGCCGACGCGCCACGCGCGCTGGGGCGGATCTGATGCGACGCCGGCGTGGGCCAGCGTCGTGCACCCTTCAAAGCAAAGACACCTGCGGCGACTGCGGCGCAGGTGTCGATGCGGATCGGGGTTCGAATTTCTTTGGGGGAAGCGAAGCCTTCGACCATCCTGCCGGGGGTACGGGCGGGCGACCTTGCCGTTGTGGGTTTCGTCGCGATGACCGACTCGCTTGATTTGCTTAGCGCCGATGCGCGTTGGGGCGAAACCTAATCACGGTTTTTTCTAGTGTCAATGGTTTTTCAGAAAAATTTCTCATGTGCTTTCAACCGCGCCATCGCCTCGCCACGCCCGCCTGCCGGTCCGATGACATTCCGGGCGATGGCATGGCGCCGCGCGCGTGGCGATGCATGTTGAGCAGAATGCTTTTTTTATGCGGTTTGGTGTGCGCGATGCAGTTGGCATGCCGGCCGGGGCGCGAGTTTGGATGCAGGTCGAGGCGCCTTCGCCGAAGGTGTCGCGCAGTTGAATCGCGCCTGATTCCGGCAACGCGGCCGGCATGCGTTTTCGCGTCGCACAAGCTGCCTCGCGCGCCAACTGCGCAAACTTTTTCGATCCATGCGACGACGCGCGCATCCCGATCGCGTGCCGAGTCGATGCACGCGACCGTCACGACGACGCGGATCGACCGTCTCCATGCGTGGCGTGGCGCCAACAAAAAACGCCGCGTCCAGGACGCGGCGTTCGTCTCGACGCGGTGCCGGCACCGGGCCGGCGGCAGGCGTCACTCTTCGTCTTCTTCCAGCTGCTCGGCGTAGTCGTCCGGGGCGAGCAGGTCGTTGAGTTCGTCGGCGTCGCTGATCTCGACCACGAACAGCCAGCCTTCGCCGTAGGCGTCCTCGTTGATGGTCTCCGGCTTGTCGGCCAGCGCTTCGTTGACCTCGACCACCGTGCCCGACACGGGGCTGTACACGTCCGAGGCCGCCTTGACCGACTCGACCACGGCGCAGGCGTTGCCGGCGGTGACCGCATCGCCCACGTTGGGCAGCTCGACGTAGACCAGGTCGCCCAGCAGGCCCTGGGCATGGTCGGAGATGCCGACGGTGACGCGGCCGTTACCTTCGACGCGGGCCCATTCGTGGGACTTGAGGAATTTCAGATCACCAGGGATCTCGCTCATGAGGATGCTCCGGCCGGTCAGGCGCGTGGTTGGGAATGGCGCAAGTCTAACGAAAGGCCGCCGCGACTTGTCACCCGGCGCGGTACGGCGCGCGGCCGCTGCGCAGGGCGTCTTCGAGCAGGTCGATGCGGTCCTGGCCCCAGAACGGCTCGCCCTCGCGCACGTAGCCCGGCAGGCCAGGCAGGCCGGCGTCGATCGCGGCGCGGGTGTTGTCCTGCAGGGTCGCGTGCGCGGCCGGGGCCTCGGCCAGCGCGAGCACCGCCTCGGCGTCGAAGCCGCGCGCGGACAGCAGCGCCACCAGCGTCGTTCGATCGGCCAGGTCCTGCTCGTTGGCCCACAGCGCGGCGAAGGCGTCGGCGATGTACGGATGCGGATCGTGGCCCTGCGCGATCAGCGCGACCGCCGCGCGGTCGGCCAGGCCGACATCGCAGGGATAGAACTTCGGCCGCAGGTTCAGCGGCAGGCCGCGCTGCTCGCGCACGCGCTGCAGTTCGATCAGCCGGTAGGCCTGGCGCACCGGCGGACGCTGCGCCAGCGGCAGGGCGCCGACCTCGCCGAACAGGTCGAAGATGGCCACCGGCCGCGTGCGCACCGCCGCGCCGTGGCGCGCGGCCATGTCCAGGAACGCCTGGTGCCCGAGGTAGGACCAGGGCGAAAGCAGGGTGAAGAAGTAGTCCAGCCGCTCGGCCATGGTCGCGCCCCGTGTCAGGCGAGCACGCCGGGCTGCGGCTGCCCGTCGCGCACGAAGGGGAACTTGACCACCCGCACCGGCACCTCGCGGCCGCGGATGTCCACGCGCACCTCGCCCGGCTCGCCGCTGGGGACGCGGGCGAAGGCGATGGCCTTGCCCAGCGTCGGCGAGAAGGTGCCGGAGAGGATCTCGCCCTCGCCCTGCGCGGTGAACACCTTCTGCCCGTGGCGCAGCACGCCCTTCTCGTCCATCACCAGGCCGATCAGCTGGCGCGGCGCGCCCTGCAGGTGCTGGGCCTCGAGCACGTCGCGGCCGACGAACTCGCGGCCTTCGTCCAGCGCCACGGTCCAGCCCATCGCCGCCTCGTAGGGCGAGACGGTCTCGTCCATGTCCTGGCCGTAGAGATTCATGCCCGCCTCCAGGCGCAGCGTGTCGCGCGCACCCAGACCGGCCGGCTTGACCCCGGCGTCCAGCAGCGCGTTCCAGAACGCCACCGCGTGCTCGGCCGCCAGCACGATCTCGAAGCCGTCCTCGCCGGTGTAACCGGTGCGGGCGAGGAACAGTTCGACCCCGGCGCTGCTGACCGCGTCCAGCGCGGCGAAGCGCGCCAGCTTGTCGGCCGCCTCGCGATCCTCTTCGCGCAGCAGGCCGATGACCTTGGCGCGCGCGTTCGGGCCCTGCACGGCGATCATCGCCAGCTCCGGGCGCTCGGTCACTTCCACGCCATAGGCGGCGGCCTGCTTGTTGATCCAGGCCAGATCCTTTTCGCGGGTGGCGGCGTTGACCACCAGGCGGAAGAAGGTGTCTTCCAGGAAGTACACGATCAGGTCGTCGATCACCCCGCCGTTGGCGTCGAGCATCGCGGTGTACAGCGCCTTGCCCGGCTTCTTGAGCTTGTCCACCGAGTTGGCGACCAGGTAGCGCAGGAACTCGCGCACGCGCGGGCCGCGCAGGTCGACCACGGTCATGTGGCTGACGTCGAACATGCCGGCGTCGCGACGCACGGCGTGGTGTTCCTCGATCTGCGAACCGTAGCTGATCGGCATGTCCCAGCCGCCGAAATCGACCATCTTGGCGCCGAGCGCACGGTGGCTGTCGTTGAGGATCGTCTTCTGGGTCATGGGCTGGTCCTTACAAAGAGGACCGCATTATTCCAGAACCTCGCCGCCCCGCGGCCGTGACCCATGCCACGGCTGCGCCCGTCAGGCCGCTTCCACGTGCAGGGTCATGCCGTCGGTGGACACCACGCGCACGGCGGCCCCGGCGGGCAGCTCGGGGCCCTCCACGCTCCAGTACGTGTCGGCCAGCTGGATGCGGCCGCGGCCGCGCACGATGGGCTGCTCGAGCACCGCGGTCTGGCCGACCAGCTGCTCGGCGCGCCGGTTGAGCAGGGGCTTGTCGCTGACCTGCGCGCGGGCGCGGAACCAGCGCCGGTACACCAGCACCGAGGCGATGGCGAACACGGCGAACAGCGCCGCCTGCGGCAGCACCTCCAGCCCGGGCGCGATGAGCATCACCAGCACCATCGCCGTGGCGGCGAAGCCCAGCCACATCAGCGAGGCGCCGGGCAGCAGCGCCTCGGCGGCGAACAGCACCAGCGCCAGGCCGGCCCAGAACGCCAGGCGCAGGGTCGCCGCGTCAAACGCCGGCACGCGGCACCTTCGGCGGCATGGCCGGCGGACGCGGGCCGTCCTCGCCCAGCGCCTGGCGCGCCAGCTGCGCGATGCCGCCGAGCGAGCCGATCATGCCCGAGGCCTCCATCGGCATCAGCACGAACTTCTGGTTGGGCGCGGTGGCCAGTTCCTTGAACGCCTCCACGTACTTCTGCGCCACGAAGTAGTTGATCGCCTGCACATCGCCGTCGGCGATGGCCTGGGAGACCAGCGTGGTGGCCTTGGCCTCCGCCTCGGCCAGGCGCTCGCGCGCCTCGGCCTCGCGGTAGGCGGCCTCGCGCTTGCCCTCGGCCTCGAGGATGGCGCTCTGCTTCTCGCCCTCGGCGCGCAGGATCTCCGACTGGCGCGCGCCCTCGGCCTCCAGGATCGAGGCGCGCTTGTCGCGCTCGGCCTTCATCTGCCGGGCCATCGAGTCGACCAGGTCGCGCGGCGGCTGGATGTCCTTGATCTCGATACGGTTGACCTTGACGCCCCACGGACTGGTGGCGTGGTCGACCACGCCCAGCAGGCGCGCGTTGATGGTCTCGCGGTTGCTGAGCGATTCGTCCAGGTCCATCGAGCCGATGACGGTGCGGATGTTGGTCTGCACCAGCGCGATCATCGCCTGATCCAGGTTGGACACCTCATAGGCCGCCTTGGCCGCGTCCAGCACCTGGAAGAACACCACCCCGTCCACCTTCACCACCGCGTTGTCCTTGGTGATGACTTCCTGCGAGGGCACGTCGAAGACCTGCTCCATCATGTTGACCTTGCGGCCAATGCCTTGCATGACAGGGA
This sequence comes from Pseudoxanthomonas sp. X-1, assembly GCF_020042665.1. Taxonomy (NCBI): domain Bacteria; kingdom Pseudomonadati; phylum Pseudomonadota; class Gammaproteobacteria; order Lysobacterales; family Lysobacteraceae; genus Pseudoxanthomonas; species Pseudoxanthomonas sp. X-1. The sequence continues at coordinate 1,434,449 of NZ_CP083376.1, read as the reverse complement.
TAAGAACGTGCAGGCCCGGGGTCAGTGTCGCCGTGTACTTGCCGAACTGCTCGACGGTGTACTCAAAACCCTGCGGAATGACACGCACGCTTCGCAGCAGCAAAATAACGACAGCAGTCACCAAGACAAAAGCCAGAATCGCTCCCGTTCCCATTGCACTCCCCTTGCCTGTCGCCCGATGCGGGCGCTCCCGAGGCGATTATAGGGTCGCGCCTGCGGGATGCGCCGTCATGCGGGACGGCCGCCGCGCCTTCAGCGATCGGCCGGCGCCGGCGCGGCTTCCACGTACCGGGCGAACACCGCATCGGTGTCGGCGGCCTTGACCTTGCCGCCCTGCACCAGGGTGTCGGCCTGCTCGAACAGCGGCATCACCATCGCCATGCCATCGAGCTTGGTCTTCAGGTGCACGCCCGGCGGCGCGTTCAGGAACCCGGCCCAGCGCGCCCGCACGCCGGCCCAGAAATCGCTGGTGGCCTTCCAGTAGGCGTAGGCCGGGGCGAAGTCGACCTGGCTGTCGCGGCGATAGTCGTCGAAGCCGAACTCGCGCGCGATCTCCACCTGGCGGCCGTCGGGCCTGCGCAGCACCTTGGTGTTGAACTGCTCGTGGCTCCAGCCGTTGGGCGTGACGGTGTGGCGGTTGACCACGCGCAGGGCGTTGTAGTCGCTGCGGCGGGTGTACTCGCGGCGCGGCAGCGGGCGCCAGCTCTCGTCGCTGGTCCAGGTCGCCACCTCGCCACTGTAGGTCCAGCGACCGGTGCCGCAGTAGCGCGGCGCATCGCTGACCTCGTACACGCACTGGGTCCAGGCGCCGGCGGTCTCCTGCGGCGACAGCGCGCGCACGGTCCAGGTCTGGTCGGCGCTGAACTCGAACCGCCGCGGCGCCTGGTAGACCCAGTCCTCGCGCCAGTGCTTGGTGACGTGACCGCTCCTGCCATCGACCAGCAGGTGCTGCAGCACCACGCGCGTGGGCGTGTCCTCGACCACGATCACCACCTCGTCGGCACTGCTGCGCATGGCCGCGGCGCGCTCGTAACCGGGCTGCAGCAGCACGGTCTCGTCGAAGGCGAAGTCCACCGCGAACTCGCCGGCGATCTTCAGGATCGCCGCGTGGTCACGGGCGGCGTCGGCGGTCTGCGCGTGGGCCGGTGCGAGGACAGCGAGGGCCACAAGGGCGGCGAGCGGTAGGCGGCGGTGCATGTAAGGCGTTCCTTTGACTTGGGACGGAAGCTGCAACCCGACCAGCGCGGGCGTCGTGCGGCGGCGTGCGAGGCGCATGGGCGGGCTCACCATTCCACCGTCAGGCTGGCCGAGACGGTGCGGCCGGTGCTGGTGTAGCGATCCAGCGTCGTACTGCTCGCCAGCGTGCCCACCGGCACGTCCCCCGGGTTGAAGTACTTGCGGTCGCCCAGGTTGAACACGCCCAGGTTCACGCGTGCGCCGGGGGCGAAATTCCAGTGCGCCAGCAGATCGGCCACGCCGTAGCCGGGCGGGCGGAAGTAGGTCGCGTCGGACACGCGGTCCTTGCGCCGAGCGAAGGAACCGGCCAGCTCCACGCCCCAGGCCTGCGCGTCGTAGGCCAGGCCGAGCGTGCCGGTCAATGGATCGATCGTGTCCAGCGGCACATCGGCGGTGAGGTCCTGCCCGTGCGACCAGGCCGCGGCCGCGCGCAGCGACCAGCCGCTCCAGCCGGCCAGCGCGCCCAGGTCGATGCCGCCCTTGAACTCGCCGCCGTAGATGCGCGCCCGCGACACGTTGCGCGACTGGAACACCATCAGGCCCTGCGCGTTGTAGCCCACGAAGCCCTGCGACTCGATGAAGTCGTGGTAGTCGTTGCGATAGCCCGTCAGCGCGGCGTACACCGCTGCGCCGGTGTAGCGCAGCCCCAGTTCGAAGCCGTTGCTGGTCTCCGGCTTGAGGTCCGGGTTGGGGATGGCGGTGTAGCCGAACTGCAGGTTGGTGAAGCCCAGGTTGGCGTCGTTGTAGGGCGGCGCGCGGAAGCCGCGTGCGTAGCCGCCGTACAGCGACCAGTCGCCGGCGAACTTCCACACCGCGCCCAGCTTGGGCGAGACGCTGGTCTTGCTCAGCCCGGTCACGGCCATGCCCGGGTTGTCCTCGACGAAGATGGCATCGGGCTTCGGGTCCAGGTCGTAATGGTCCACGCGCACCGCCGGCACCAGGCTGAAGCGCTGACCGATGGCCATCTCGTCCTGCGCGTAGAGGGCCGCGGTGGTGGTGTCGGTGATCGGGAAGTCGCGCACCGGGAAGACGTCCGGCGACATCACATTGGTGCTGGTGCCATTGGCGTAGGTCACCCGGCCGTCGCGTTCCTGCTCGGTGCGCGTGCGCTGCAGGTCCAGACCGTAGCGCAGGGTATGGACCACGCTGCCGGCGTCGATGGTCTTGAGCAGGTTGGCCTGCACGCCGATCTCGCGCTGCTCGAAGTCGAAGCGCCGGTCGCGGCGATGCCGGCCCAGGCTGGCAGTGGAGCGCAGCTCGTGGGTGTCCTGCGTGGTCTGGCTGTCCTGCCAGTAGACCTGCCAGTCCAGGCTGTCGGCCAGCGCCCAGTCCAGCGCGTCCAGTTCCTGCGCCAGGGCCACGCGTTCGCGCGACTGGTGGTCGGCGCCGCGCAGGTCCAGCGTGGTGGCCCGGGTCGAGGCGCTGTAGCCGCGCGCGGTGAGCACGTTGGTGTCGGTGTCGTCGCGGTTGCCCTCCACCGTCAGGCGCAGGCGGCTGGTCTGCGACGGTGCGTAGACCAGCTTGGTCAGCACGCTGGTGCCGTTACGATCCTGCGGATTCGGCGCGGTGCGGGTGTTGGCGGCGGTGCCGACCGGCGCCAGGCTGCGATCGTGCCCCATGTTCTCCTGCGCCTGGCCCTGGCGGTGGCTGACCGCCGCCAGGCCGCTCCAGCGCTCCCCGCCGAAGGCGGCCGTGGCGCCGGCGAACAGGCCGTTCCAGTCGCCCGCATAGCCGAACTTGAGGCCGAAGTAGGCATCCTTGCCCGCCTTCAGATAATCCGAAGGGTCCTTGGTGACGAAGGCGACCACGCCGCCCAGCGCGTCCGAGCCATACAGCGCGCTGGCCGGCCCGCGCAGGATCTCCACGCGCTTGACCGTGTCCAGGTCGACGAAGTTGCGGTTGGCATTGGAGTAGCTGCCGATGGCGAATGCGTCGGGCACGCGGATGCCGTCGGTGATGATCTGCACGCGGTTGGCCTCCAGCCCGCGGATGCGGAAGCCGCCCAGGCCGAAGCGTCCGAAGCTGGAGGTGACCGACACGCCCGGCTCGTAGCGCACCAGGTCCTTGATGTCGAAGACCAGGGCCTGGTCCAGTCGCTGGCGCTCGATCACGTCCACCGTGTTGGGCACGTCGGACACGGCACGCTGGCTGCGCGTGGCGGTGACCTGCAGCGGATCGAAGTCGCGCGTGGGCGGCGCATCGCCGGCTGCGCCCGGCGGGGTCACGGCTGGATCGGCGGCGCGCGCCGGGGACGCCAGCGCGCAGGCGAGCGCACAGGCAAGGAGGGAAACACGGAACGTCGGCATGACAGGCCCTTTGCAAGGTGACCCGGCAGGCTGGCGCGACCGTGCGCGGTCGCGGCTGGCGCCCAGGAGGAAGGAAAAGGCGCAGTGGCGCAGGGCCACCGCGGGAGGTTCAGCAGGAGACGCGGGGCACGCCGAGACGACATGGCGAGGTCGTCTCGGCGAGGCGCAGGCGCCTGGGGTTCAGTGGGCGGCGCTCACCTCGGGCAGGCGCCGCCCGGGTCGGCCGCGTCCGTCCCCGGCGGGCAGTGCGGGCCACGGGACGAGGCGGGCCAGCGGCGCATGGAAGGTGGCGCGCGGCAGGTCATCGACCGGTCTTCAGGTCGGGCCTGAAGACATAGTCGGCCAGGTCGCCGTGCGAGGCGCCGACGCCGACCGATTGCAGCGCGGCCTGCGCGCAGCAGCAGTCGTCCCAGGCGGCCAGCTCGGCGCCTTCGGCGTGCACGATCGCGCGCGTGGCGCTCGCTCCCAGCGCTGAGACAGGGGTCAGGCTGGCGGCCAGCACCGCCCGCGCGCCCGAGGCGGCCAGCGCATGCAGGCGCACCGGGCAGGCGCGCCACTGCTCGCCGGTCAGGCGCCGGGCCAGGCGCTGCCACAGCCGCTCGCTCACCCCACGTCCCTGCGGCGCGCCGGCCGCATGCGCCGGCAGCCGCGCACTGAGCTGGTCCCACGCCAGGAAGTCGCTGTCCGGCAGCAGGCACAGCCGCCAGCAGCAGGCGCCGTCGCGGTCGAAGAACAACAGGCTCTCGCGCAGTCCGTCGCTTTCCACCCCGGCCTGGACCGCCGCGCGCACCGCCTGGTTCCAGCCGGCCAACTCACTGCCCTGCTGGGCGCGATACAGGCACAGCACGGTGCCCAGCGCGGCCAGCTGCTGCGGCAGCGGCAGCGCACGGGTCGCGTCGGCGCGTGGGGGCGTCGCGGTCGGGGCGAGGGTCATGACCGGCTCCTGGGGCGGGTGGTCGGACAAGTGCACCGGGGCGGCGACAGCGGTCCGCGCGCGGCGACGGGGAGAGAGAGGGAGATCCATCGCCGCGCGTCCGGGGCCGCCGCGCCGCGCGGTGCGGGCGCGAACACGGCAGCGGGCGCTCCGGCGCCCGCGAACCTGATGACTTACTTGGTCAGGATCAGCTTGTCGTTGCTGGTATGGCGCAGGCGGTACACGCGGTCGCCGTGCTGGATCAGGATCTCGCGGCGGCCCTTGAGCAGCGCTTCGCTGTCGAGGGTCTCGGCCGGCGGCACCGCGCGCGGACCGCGCTCGGCCGCGCGCGTGTCGGCATGGGGGAAGGCGATGGTGTTGGCGGACATGGCACGACTCCTGTGTGGTTCGACGTGGATGATAATCATTCTCATTGAAGAGTCAAATGTCCATGATCGATTTCTTCGATCGTGTTCGCGCTTCCCATCCGCGGCCCGCGCACCTGGGTGACGGCGCGGGATGCACGGGGCACATGGCAGACTTGCCGCGGTCGATCGAGCAAGGACACGCCGTGAGCCCGCGTGGTCGCTTCAACCTGGTGATGGGCGTGCTGGCCCTGGCGGCCGTGGCCTTCGGCGTCTGGCGCTGGCGCCGGCAGGCCGAGGAGGCGGCCGCGCTGTCGGCACGGATCGCCGCGCAGACCGCGCAGGCGCAGCGGGCGTTGGCCGCGCGCGGCGCGCCGGACGGGCTGGCCACCGCGCGCACCGATGCGGTCTCCGCATCCGCCCTGCCCCCCTGGGACGAACCGCTGGGCGCCAATCTGCAGGCCGTCCTGCGCCGGGCCGATGCCGGCGAGGCGATGGCCGCCTGCCGGATCGGGGTGGAGCTGCTGCTCTGCGCCGCGCCCTCGCCCGCCGAGACCGGCCGCGATCGCTGCCAGGGCGTGGACGACGCGCTGCGCACCAAGGCCGCGTTCTATCTGCGCCAGGCGGCGCTGGCGGGCAACCGCGACGCGATGCTGCGCTACGCCGCCGGCCCGTTCCCGCAGGCGGCGCAGGCACAGGACCACGAACGCTACCTGCAGGACCCGGGTTTCGCCGACTGGTACCGCGACGCCGTGCCGATCCTGCAGCGCGCCCTGCAGGCGGGCGACCCGCGCGCCGCGCTGCTGCTGGCCGATGCCTACAGCGACGACCACGGCCTGCTCGATGCGCGGGTGGCCGACGATGCGGCCCTGGCCTATCGCTACCGGCTGCTGCTGTCCTATCTGCAGGCCATCCCCGCGCCGGCCGCCCCGGCGCTGGATCCACGCCAGCGCGTCGAGGCCGAGCGCCAGGCGCAGCGGCTGTTCCGCGAGGCCTTCGGCAGCCGGGCGCTGGCCGCGCCGGTCTCGGCCGACCTGGCGCTGCGGCCGGACGATCCGGCCGCCGTGCCCTGCCGCTGAGCCCGGCGCGCACCGCCGCGCGAAGCGCGCCGGCCCGGGCGGCATCCCCACCTCCGGCGCCCCGTGGCCACGCGGCGGGCCGGCTTCGCCTTGCCGCGCCCGTCCCCCTCACTTAGGCTGCATCGCTTCGACGTCGCGTGGTCTTGGGGATCGCAATGCTGGAAGGTGTATCGCGGGCCGCGTTCGGCCTGTTCGGGCTGGTCGTGCTGCTGGGCATCACCTGGCTGTTCTCCAACAACAAGCGCGCGGTGGACTGGCGCCTGGTGGTGACCGGCGTGGCGCTGCAGATCGGCTTCGCCGCGCTGGTGCTGCTGGTGCCCGGCGGGCGCGATGTCTTCGACTGGCTGGGCAAGGTGTTCGTGAAGGTGCTGAGCTTCGTCGGCGAAGGCTCCAACTTCATCTTCGGCAGCCTGATGGACGTGCCCAAGGCGGGCTTCATCTTCGCCTTCCAGGTGCTGCCCACCATCATCTTCTTCTCCGCGCTGATGGGCGTGCTCTACCACCTGGGCGTGATGCAGGCGGTGGTGCGGGCCATGGCCTGGGCGATCACCAAGGTGATGCGCGTCTCCGGCGCGGAAACCACCAGCGTCTGCGCCAGCGTCTTCATCGGCCAGACCGAGGCGCCGCTGACCGTGCGTCCGTACATCCCCCGGATGACCGAGTCGGAGCTGATCACGATGATGATCGGCGGCATGGCCCACATCGCCGGCGGCGTGCTGGCGGCCTATGTGGGCATGCTGGGCAACGGCGATCCGGTGCAGCAGGCCTTCTACGCCAAGCATCTGCTGGCGGCCTCGATCATGGCCGCGCCGGCCACGCTAGTGGTGTCCAAGATCCTGATCCCCGAGACCGGCACGCCGCTGACGCGCGGCACGGTCAAGATGGAAGTGGAGAAGACCACCAGCAACATCATCGACGCGGCCGCGGCCGGCGCCGGCGACGGCCTGCGCCTGGCGCTGAACATCGGCGCGATGCTGCTGGCCTTCATCGCGCTGATCGCCCTGCTCAATGCGCCGCTGACCTGGTTCGGCGAGTGGAGCGGCCTGGCCGCCGCGATCGGCCGGCCGACCAACCTGGCCACGATCCTGGGCTATGTGCTGGCGCCGGTGGCCTGGGTGATTGGCACGCCGTGGGGGGATGCGACCACGGTGGGCTCGCTGATCGGGCAGAAGGTCGTGATCAACGAGTTCGTCGCCTACACCGAGCTGGCGCGCATCGTGAACGGCCAGGTGCCCGGCGTCTCGCTCAGCGCCGACGGCAGCCTGATCGCGACCTATGCGCTGTGCGGCTTCGCCAACTTCAGCTCGATCGCGATCCAGATCGGCGGCATCGGCGGCCTGGCTCCGGAGCGTCGCGCGGACCTGGCGCGTTTCGGCCTGCGCGCGGTGCTGGGTGGCTCGATCGCCACCTTCATGACCGCCACCATCGCCGGGGTGCTGAGCCACTTCAGCTGAACCAAGCCGCCGCGCGCGCTGACGGCGCGCGCCTCGTTCAGCATTGCGGACGCCGTTCGCCGCTAGGCCCGTGCCGCGCTGCGGCATACTGATGCCCCCGACGGCGGCTTTGCGGCCGCCGTTTTTATGTTGGATTCGAAGAAGAGATGTCTATGAGTTCTGTCGTTGTCGTCGGCTCGTTCAATGTCGACCACGTCTGGCGCTGCGATGCGCTGCCCGCCGCCGGCGCCACGATCGCCGGGCGCTACAGCTCCGGCCCCGGCGGCAAGGGCTTCAACCAGGCCATCGCGGCGGCGCGCGCGGGCGCGGCGACCACGTTCGTGTGCGCGCTGGGCGGCGATGCCGGTGGCGCGATGGCGCGCGGCCTGGCCGAGCAGGACGGCGTGCGCCTGGTGGCCGAGCCCAGCGACGAGCCCACCGGCACCGGCGGCATCTATGTGGACAACCACGGCCGCAACACCATCGTGATCGGCCCCGGCGCCAACTTCACCCTGAGCCCCGGCTTCATCGCCGAACAGCAGCCGCTGCTGGCCGGCGCGCAGGTGGTGCTGGCGCAGCTGGAGTCGCCGCTGGAGAGCATCGAGGCGGCACTGACCAGCGCGCGTGCCGCGGGCGTGGCCACCATCCTCAACCCCGCCCCGGCCAACGCCGTAGCCAGCATCGCGCTGCTGCGCCAGAGCGACATCCTGACGCCGAACGAGACCGAGTTCGCCGCCCTGCTGGGCCGCCATGTCGGCCAGCGCATGGAAGGCGACGATGTGGCGGCCCTCGACGGCAACACGCTGCACAGCCTGTGCCGCCAGCTGCTGCCCGGCGGCACGGTGGTCATCACCCTGGGGGCGGTCGGGGCCTTCGTCTCGCACGAGGACGAGCATCTGCGCGGCGACGCGCAGGCCTACTACCGCGTGGCGGCCGACGCGGCGCAGACGGTGGACACCACCGGCGCGGGCGATGCGTTCAACGGCGCGCTGGCCGCGTCGCTGGCATATGCGCCGCAGGCGGCGTTCAACCTGCACGTGCGCTTCGCAAACCGCTTCGCCGCGCGCTCGACCGAGCACGAAGGCGCGGCGGTGTCGATGCCGCGGCTGACGCCGGCGGCCGGCTGAGAAGTGCGCGAAAGCGGGCAAGGAGCTTTGCCGGAACGCCGGCTCGGTAAACGCGTTTCGCCCACCGGCCTCGGCGGATGGAGCGGAATGCCCCTCCGCCCGACGCCATCCGCTCGAAGCGCGAGGCAGCGCTCCCCTCACCCATCTTCGCTCGCTGCTCCTCCATGCACATCGGCCCCTACAAGATCGAACCGCCGCTGATCCTGGCGCCGATGGCCGGGGTCACCGACAAGCCGTTCCGGCAGCTGTGCAAGCGGCTGGGCGCGGGCCTGGCCGTCTCGGAGATGACCATTTCCGATCCGCGCTTCTGGAGCACCGACAAGTCGCTGCGGCGCATGGACCATGACGGCGAACCGGCGCCGGTCAGCGTGCAGATCGCCGGCACCGAGCCCGCGCAGCTGGCCGAGGCGGCGCGCTACAACGTCGACCACGGCGCGCAGATCATCGACATCAACATGGGCTGCCCGGCCAAGAAGGTGTGCAACGCCTGGGCCGGCTCGGCGCTGATGCGCGACGAAGCGCTGGTGGCGCGCATCGTCGCGGCGGTGGTCAAGGCGGTGGACGTGCCGGTGACACTGAAGATCCGCACCGGCTGGGACGCCCAGCACCGCAACGCGCCGACCATCGCCCGCATCGCCCAGGACGCCGGCATCGCCGCCCTGGCCGTGCACGGGCGCACGCGCGACCAGCAGTACACCGGCGTGGCCGAGTACGACACCATCGCCGCGATCAAGGCCGCCCTGGACATCCCCGTGTTCGCCAATGGCGACGTCGATTCGCCGCGCAAGGCCGCACAGGTGCTGCGCGATACCGGCGCCGACGCGGTGCTGGTGGGACGCGCCGCGCAGGGCCGGCCGTGGATCTTCCGCGAGATCGCCCATTACCTGGCCACCGGCGAGGACCTACCGCCGCCGCCCATCGGCGAGGTGCGCGACATCCTGCTCGGCCATCTGCAGGCCCTGCACGACTTCTACGGCGAGCCGCAGGGCGTGCGCATCGCGCGCAAGCACCTGGGCTGGTACGCGAAGGACCGGCCGGAGAACGCGGCCTTCCGTGCGGTGGTCAACCGCGCCGAGAGCGCGGCGGAACAGCTGCGCCTGACGCGCGACTACTTCGACGCGCTGGAAGCCGGCGTGGCGTCCTCGTTCGCCGACGTGGCCTGAGCCTGCGGAGCGAGGATCATCGCGCGCAGCGGTGTGTCGTCCTCATGCCAGGTGCGATGCCACACCGCGCCGATCAGCCGCCTGAACCCGGCGATGCCCGAGATCGGCAGCGGCACCTGGATCTGCTCGGGCTCGATCGCCTGCCAGTCCTGGTCGCGCCGTTCGGCCACGGCGAAATTGAAGGTGTAGTCCGGATCCAGTCCCATCCGCAGGTCGGACAGCACCAGGCGCCCGTCCTGCACCCGCGCGCGCATGAAGCCGTGGTTGAACCAGTCCAACCGCGTCACCGCCGGGATGCCGATCCCCATCGCCTCCGCCAGCGCCTGGGTATTGGACGCATGGCCGCGGAAGACCATCGGCCCGGTGTCGAACACCGAGCGCTCGGCATCGACATAGCCTGAGGGCGTCATCGCCACCACGCGCCACAGCAGCGTGGAGAACGGCATCGGCGTGGAGAAGCGCGGCATGTCGCCCAGGCCCATGCCCGCCAGCGTGCGCTCGGCTTGGCGATCGACCTTCCATTTGGCCAGCCCCGCCACGCCCAGCACACAGGCGGCCAGCGCCAGCCCGGCGATCGCGCCGCGCCGGCCCAGCGGCTTGCGCGGCGCGCACCAGGCGATGACGCAGCCCAGCAGCAGCCACAGGGTGAAGGCCGGTTCGATGATGAAGAACAGCGACCACATCGCCGGCGCTACATCCAGCGGCCACAGCAGCGAGGTGCCGTAGACCGTGCAGGCGTCCATCAGCGGATGGCTGAGCAGGCAGGCCTGGATCAGCCAGAACCAGCGCGCCGGCGCCGAATTCACCCGCGTGCCGCGCACCCGGCAGACCCACCACACCAGCGCGCCGATCAGCGGCAGCACGAACACCGAGTGCAGGAAGCTGCGATGCCAGGTCATCAGCGCGACCGGATCGTCGGTGAACCGCGGCAGCAGCAGCACGTCCAGGTCCGGAACGGTGTTGAGCGCCGCGCCGGCCAGGATGGCGGCGCGGCGCTGGCCGGCCGGGGCGATGGCCGCGCCGATGGCGCCGCCGAGCAGAAGATGGGTGAGCGAGTCCATGGCGCCATCATGCCTGCGCGGGCGAGGCTGCGCGCCCGGTCCCCTCGCCACCGCGCGAGCGCCCGAATCCCGCCCGCGTCACGCCCCTTGCCGCGCGGGCCGCAAGGCTGAGCTGCAGGCTGAAGCTGATGGTGATGCCTGCTTGCACGCCGCCGTCGGCGCCATGCGCCCCATGCATCAGGCCAGACGCCACGACTCATTCGAGGCTGGGATTGCGCACCGGGCGCCAGTCGGCGGGGAGCCGATCACCTGCGCTGGCCTTGACCAGCGCGCGCAGCTGCAGGCCGATGGGATCGTCGGGCGAGAGCTGTTCGGCCCCGCCCGTCCAGGCCTTGCGTGCACCGGCGACATCGCCCAGGCGCGCCAGCGCATTGCCGCGTTCGACATAGCAGCCGGTGGCGAACGGCACCGCCTCGAGGATCTCCGCGCAGCGCCTGGCCACCTGACGCCAGTCGGGCGCCGGCGTGCGGTAGACCTCCTTGAGCACCTCGCGATACAGGCCACGCACGCGCAGGCGCTTGTCGTCCATCCGGCCCTGCCAGATGCCCAGCACGCCGATCCGGCCCACCTGGTGCAGGTTGCGCATGGTGACGGCCGGGTTCCAGTTGTACTCGGGCTCGGGAATGGTGCTGCTGAGCCGCATCACGAACAGGCCGGCGTAGTGCCCGGCCACATTGGTGTCGTCCACGCCGCCGACGTACTCGCGCAGCGGCGAGCCGCTGCCGCGGACCCATTCGGGCATGTACATGTAACTGTTGTAGAGCGTGGTCCCCGGCGGCTGGTGGGCCTGCATCCAGCGGCTGATCTCGGGCAGGCGCTGGCCCAGGTCCACACCCTCGTCGGAGAAGTTGCGCCAGCCGTTGGCGCTGCCGCCGCCCAGCTCGTTGAAGTATTCCCACAGGCGCGGCTCGCGCGCGGTCATCACCAGCGCCAGCGCGGTGGGAGCGAAGGCCAGCGGCAGCAGCCAGCGCCGCCGCAGCGACACCGACGCGCGCCAGGCCAGCGCGCCGGCCAGCGTCGCCAGCGGCAGGAACAGCGGCAACGCATGCCGCACGCCGGCGTAGGTGCCGCGCGAGCCGAGCAGGCTGGCCCAGTACGCCGCGCCGAGCGCGCCCATGGTCAGCAGCAGGTGCTTCTGTCCGCTCGACAGCGGGGCGCGCCACAGCGCCAGCAAGCCCAGCAGGGCGCCGGCCAGCAGCGGCAGCGGGATCTTGGCCGCCAGCGCGCCGGGCCAGAAGAACCACGGCGGCGCGCCCTTGAAGTCGCGGCCGAACAGCTTGTGCTCGCGCTGGCCGCGCCCCTCCACGCCGGCACGCAGCGTGTCGGCCATGCCCCACAAGTAGGCGCGCGGCAGCAGGCGGGCGTCGTCCAGCGCGTGCAGCACCCTGCGCTGCATCGGCGAGGCCAGGTCGTCGATCTTGGGCGCCGTCGGCCGGTTGAAGGCATCGCTGCCATCGCGCCCGGCGTGGAAGCGGAAGCCGTAGAACGACCACAGCACGGCCACCGCGACCAGGGCCGCCAGCGCCACCGCCGCCCACCGCGCCAGCAGGGTCGCGCCGCGCTCGTGCGCGCCGGGCAGCGCGTCGCGCCGGCTGCGCCAGTGCCGCCACGCCGCGGCCAGCAGCAGCGCCACGCCGATGCCGGCCAGCGCGCCCGGCGCCGAGTGCTTGGACCCGAGCGCCAGTCCCGCCGACAGCGCGAAGGCCACCCAGGCCGGCCAGCGCCAGGTGCTGGCCAGCCAGGCCGCGCTGGCCGCGCTCAGGCCCAGGGCGAGGGCCACCGGCAGGTCGGTCATCAGCACCGGCAGGTGCGCGCCGACCGTGGGATCCACCGCCAGCCAGGCCAGCAGCCCGGCCGCCCACCACAGGCCCGCCACCTTCCACACCAGCAGCGCCAGCGCGGCCAGCAGGAGCAGGTTGAGCGCGAACATCGCCACGCGGATGTGGTGCTGGGTGTCGGCCGGCGCGTTGTCCAGGTAGGCCATGGACTGGGTGTAGATGCGCTCGTCGTCCTTCTCGTGCAGTTCGCGCAGCGGCGGCAGCACCACCGACGAGGGCGTCAGCCATCCGGTCCACAGCTTGGCCAGCGGCGGGTGCTCGGGATTGATCCGGTAGTCGCCCAGCCGCGCATAGGACACGCCGGCGGCGTAGTGATAGGGCTCGTCGAGGGTCAGGCCGTCGCGGGCGGTGCCGACCATCGTGCGCGCCAGCGCCAGGGTCAACAGCGCCGCGATCAGCAGCAGTCCGGGAAACAGCACACGCAGTCTTCGCTCCATGCCCATCAGACGGAGACGGCGGCGGCGCCAGGACAGGCACCACGCGGAACGAAAGCGCGACTACCGCTGGGACGGTCGCTCAGGCCGCCCGCGGCAACGCCGGCTCGTCCGCCACCAGGCGCAGGCGCGCGGGCACCTCGCCCAGCACCTGCCCGGCGTGCGAGACCAACTGCAGGCTGCCATCGGCGGCCTCGCACAGCGCGGTCAGGCTCTCCACCCAGTCGCCGTCGTTGGCGTAGACCAGGCCATCGCGGCGGAACAATGCGGCGCGGTGGATGTGTCCGCAGACGATGCCGTCCAGGCCGCGCCGGCGCGCATCGGCCAGGCCGGCGTCGACGAAGCGGGCGATGTAGCGCTCGGCCGCCGCGCTCCTGCGCTTGAGGTACTCGGCCAGCGACCAGTAGCGCAGCCCCAGGCGCCGCCGCAGCCGGTTGACCAGCTTGTTGCCGGTGAGGATGCGGTAGTAGAGCCAGTCGCCGAACCGCTCCTGCAGCCCGCCGAAGTGCGTGACCGCGTCGTAGTCGTCGCCATGCACCACCAGCAGGCGGCGGCCGTCGGCGGTGGTGTGGATCACGCGGCGACGCACCTGCATGGCCGGCAGCATCAGCCCGCAGAAGCGGCGCGCGGCGCGGTCGTGGTTGCCGGGCACGTAGATCAGCTCGGTGCCGTTGCGCGCCAGCGCCTGCAGCGCCTCGACCACGCGCTGGTGGGCGGCGTCCCAGCGCGCGCGCCGCCGCGACATCCACCACAGGTCGACGACGTCGCCGACCAGGTAGAGCTGCCGGCACTTCAGCTTCGCCAGGAAGTCGGCGAACTCGGCGGCATGGCAGTGGGTCGAGCCCAGGTGCACATCGGAGACGAACACGGCGCGGTTCATGCGGCTTGCTCCTGCGTAGGGGTGTGCAGATAGCGCTGGCGCTTGCGCGGGTGCATGCGCTCCAGGTCCAGTTCGATCAGCCCGTCGACGCAGCCGGCGAAGTCGGCGTCCACGCCGAAGGCCAGGAAGCGCGCACCGCCCGGCTCGCACAGCTCGGTGTACTGCCGGAACAGCATCGGCACCTGCGCGCCGAGCGCAGCGAGGTTCTCGCGCAGCACGGCGAACGCCGCCTGCGCATCCAGCGCCTCGAACGGCGCGGGCACCGCCTGCAGCACGAAGGGATGGCGCGCGGTGGCCCCGGCGTGCTGGCCGTGGAAGCGCTGGTAATAGGCCACGACCTGCTCGCGCGCGGCCTGCGGCAGCGCCGCGCTCATCGACACCGCGCCGAACAGATAGCGTACCTGCGGATGCGCGACGAGGTAGGCACCGATGCCCTGCCACAGCTGGTCGATGCTGCGGCTGTTCCAGTAGTCCGGCGCGACGAAGCTGCGGCCCAGCTCCATGCCCTGGGCGATGCGCGGCAGCGCGTCCTCGGACCAGTCGAACAGGTTGGCCGTGTACAGCCCGGCCAAGCCGCGCCTGGCCAGCACCTGCGCCCCGCGCGCCACGCGATAGGCGCCGGCGACCGCACCGGCCTCCTCGTCCCACAGCACGATGTGGTCGTACCAGGTGTCGTAGTCGTCCACGTCCAGCGCCCGGCCCGTGCCCTCGCCCACCTTGCGGAAGGTCAGTTCGCGCAGGCGGCCGATCTCGCGCAGCAGCGGCGAGTCGGCGGCCAGCGGCCCGGCGACGATGCGCCGGCCCTCGCTGGTGCGGCCGAAGCCCGGCAGCGCCGCGATCGCCGCGCGCAGCTGCGCCACCGGCACCGGCGCGACCAGTTCGGCCGGCGATTCGGCGCCCGCATCGGCGCGGCGGCCGAGCGCGTACAGCGCGCGCCGCAGCTGGCGCAGCACGGTGGCCTCGTCGGCCTGCGCCGCCAGCGCCTGCGCCTGGCCCACGTACAGGCGCAGCGGCTGCTGGCGGCGCGCGAACATCTCGCGCGGCAGCAGCACCGTGCCGGCCGGCTTGAACACCGCCGAGGCGCCGTAGAACAGCGCCGAGTTGCGCGCCTGCACGCGCACCGGCAGCACCTGGGCACCGCTGGCCCGGGCGAAGCGCACGAACCCCGGCCGCCAGGCCGTGTCGCGTACGCCCAGCGGCGACAGGCGCGAGACCTCGCCGGCCGGGAACACGATCACGCACTGCCCCGCCTCCAGCGCCGCGCGCACCGCGCGCAGGCTGCCGGCGGCCGAACTGCCGCCGAACACGCGCACCGGCAGCAGCAAGGGGCGCAGCAGCTCGATCCGGGTCAGCACCTGGTTGGCGACGATGCGGACGTCGCGGCGCACCTGCCCGACCAGATGCAGCAGCGCCATCGCATCGCGCGCGCCGGAAGGATGGTTGGCGACCACCAGCAACGGGCCGCTTGCGGGGATCCGCGCCAGCGCCTGCGCATCGAAGCTGTCGTCCAGCCGCAGGAGGCCCTGCGCGGCGGCGACGAAGTCCCAGGGCGCGCTGTCCTGGTGCTCGCGCAGGAAGGCCAGCGCCTGGTCCAGGCCGGACCAGTGGCCGTAGCGGCGCAGCAGCGGCCGGGTCAGCAGGCCGCGGCGGCCGCCGAACCAGCGCGGGTAACGTTCGATGAGGGCGTCTTCCAGAGGGCGCATGGTCGGGTCCCGTCCCGGTCAGCGGCGTATCTGGAACGCCAGACTGGGCCGCGACCGCGACACGCGCGTTGCACGCGTGCGGCAGGGCGATGACAGGCCCGGCGGCGGCCGGCGCGGCGGAAAGTAACGCCCCGGCAACACGGGGCACGCCACCATGCGCGGCCGGCGCCGCGCGTGTATCATGCGCGGCCATCTTTTCATCCGAATCAAAGGATATAAGCCTGATGTCCAGCTACCTGTTCACTTCCGAATCGGTCTCCGAGGGCCATCCGGACAAGATCGCAGACCAGATTTCCGACGCCGTCCTGGACGCGATCCTCGCGCAGGACAAGCGCGCCCGCGTGGCCTGCGAGACGCTGGTCAAGACCGGCGTGGCGATCGTGGCCGGCGAAGTGACCACCAGCGCCTGGATCGACCTGGAAGCCCTGACCCGCAAGGTCATCCTGGACATCGGCTACAACAGCTCCGAGGTCGGCTTCGACGGCGAGACCTGCGGCGTGCTCAACCTGATCGGCAAGCAGTCGCCGGACATCAACCAGGGCGTGGACCGCAAGAAGCCCGAGGAACAGGGCGCCGGCGACCAGGGCCTGATGTTCGGCTACGCCACCAACGAGACCGACAGCTACATGCCGGCGGCGATCCACCTCTCGCACCGGCTGGTCGAGCGCCAGGCGCAGATCCGCAAGAAGAAGAACTCGCCGCTGTCCTGGCTGCGCCCGGACGCCAAGTCGCAGGTCACCCTGCGCTACGAGGACGGCGTGGCCACGGCCATCGACGCGGTCGTCCTGTCGACCCAGCACGATCCGGGCATCAAGCAGAAGGACCTGATCGAGGCGGTGCGCGAGGAGATCATCAAGCCGGTGCTGCCGGCCAAGTGGCTGCACAAGGGCACCAAGTTCCACATCAACCCGACCGGCAAGTTCATCATCGGCGGACCGGTGGGCGACTGCGGCCTGACCGGCCGCAAGATCATCGTGGACACCTACGGCGGCTGGGCCCGCCACGGCGGCGGCGCGTTCTCCGGCAAGGACCCGTCCAAGGTCGACCGCTCGGCCGCCTACGCCGCGCGCTACGTGGCCAAGAACGTGGTCGCCGCCGGCCTGGCCGACCGCTGCGAAGTGCAGGTCTCCTACGCCATCGGCGTGGCCGAGCCGACCTCGATCTCGGTCACCACCTTCGGCACCGGCAAGATCGCCGACGAGAAGATCGAGAAGCTGATCCGCAAGCATTTCGACCTGCGTCCGTACGGCATCATCCAGATGCTCGACCTGATCCACCCGATGTACCAGCCGACCGCCTCCTACGGTCACTTCGGCCGCAAGCCGAAGGAATTCACCTACACCGACGGCGCCGGCACGCAGCACACCGCCACCGCCTTCTCGTGGGAGAAGACCGACAAGGCCGACGCCCTGCGCGCCGACGCCAAGCTGAAGTAAGCCTGCCGCGCGCCCGCGCCGCAGACCGCAGAAAGGCCGCTGAAAAGCGGCCTTTCTGCTTGTTGAACCTTCGCCGGGATCCTGTCCGCGACAACAGCGGACTTCGCCAACCGGCCGCGACCGGCCGGTCGCGGCTCCCGGGCACGACTCGCCCTCGACGGCGGATGCCGGGATGGAAAGGATCGAGATCGCTACATGCTTTTGTGGAAGCCGCCATGGCGGCGATGAGGCTCGGCTTGGCAATGCTTGAGCCGCGATGAAGCTTCGCTGGGAAAGCCTCATCGCCGCCGTGGCGATTCCCACATAGGTTCAGCACCCGACCGACGGAAGCAAACCGCGAAAGGATCCGGATTTCTTCCTACCTGAGTGCATCGGGCAGTACTCCGCCCCTCCCTTTCGCCACAGGCGAAGGGGAGCTCGAAGTCGCGAACTAGCGACTGAGGGGGAATGATTTGTTCTTCGCTTTGGTGGCTTGACTGTAAAGCTCCGCCCCCTCCCGTCCCTCCCCTGCGCTTCGAGCAAGGGAGGGGCTTCAAGTCGATACCTTCCCGCCGATCGCGTTGTGCGCGAGGAGAGGTTCGAACGCCCCGCAAACCGAAGTCCTGTGACCTGACGTGTGAGGCAGCGGGCCGGCGGGCCGTGGCCGCGCCAAGCGAGGCAGGACGCCGAGCGCCCGAGTCAGGGCAGGATGCCCTGATCGAGGGAAAAGCGGCCACGGCCCGCCGGCCCGCTGCCCCTCCGAAGCCAAGAAGCTCCACTGCAACGCGGTCAACGACGATAGACACATCAGGCGGGATCGATGACCCGGCCGAGGCACGAGCGAACACCGCCTGCCGTACCGCCGCCCCTTCGACGCCGGAACGCCCAACCGCCAAGCTCAAGCGGTCGGAAGAACCTGCGAGGCGCCAAACGCAGCCGCGCGCTCAACCGATCATCGCATCCGCCAGCGCCCCCACCCGCGCCAGCACCGCATCGCGCTGATCCGCATCGACCCGGGCGCCCTGCAGCAGCGCCACCAGCACCCACGGCGCGCCGCCCGCAAGCGGCCACAACACCGCCAGATCGTTGCGGGTGTCGCGACCGTTGTTGCCCGTCTTGTCGCCCACGCGCCAGCGCTTGCCCAGACCGGCACGCAGACAGTCGTCGCCGGTCTGGTTGTCGATCAGCCAGTCCGCGTACTGCGCACGCGACGCCTTGGACAAGCCATCGCCCACCGCGAAGCGCGCCAGGCTCGCGGCCACTGCCGCAGGACTGGTGGTATCGCGCGGATCGCCCGGCGCGAAGTTGTTCATCTCGGGCTCGTAACGATCGCTGCGGGTCACCGCGTCGCCCTGCCTGCGCAGGAACGTCGTCAGCGCGGGCGGCCCACCGGCCCGCGCCAGCAGCAGATTGGCCGCCGTGTTGTCGCTGTTGGTGACCGCCGCGCGACAGAGATCGCGCACGGTGAGGTCCTTGCCCACGTGCCGCTCCGACTCCGGCGCCCAGGACAGCAGCTGCGCCTGGCGGATCGGGAGGCGCTCATCCAGCGACAGCGTCCCGGCGTCGGCCAGGCTCAGGACGTGCGCGGCCAGCAGCGCCTTGAAGGTGCTGCACATCGGGAAGCGCTCGTCCTGGCGGCGGCCCAGGCGCCGTCCGGTGGCCACCTCCAGCAGCGTCACCCCCAGCCGCCCACCGCTGACCTGCTCCAGCGCGGCAAAGTCCTTGGCGCCGGCGATGGCCGCGGCCACGCTGCCCCCCTTCGCGGCGGCAGGCGCCACCGGCGCGGCAGCGGCCGCCCAGGGCACGGCGAAGGCGGTGAGCAGCGCGGTCCCGCTGCGCTGGAGGAATCGACGACGGTCAGACATGGCGGCACTCCGAACGGTTGGTCCCCAGGATTATTGGAAGGCAGCCCCAGGGCCACCAGCGCGAAGTTTCAGGGGCAGCCATAAGCTGGATCGATGACTTGGGCTACAGTGCCGATCGCACGGCGCCCCGCCGCCGCGCCTGCGTCCTCGTCCTCCCGACCCGCCGTCATGCTCCGATCCGCCCTGCCGCTCAATGCCTTGCGCGCCTTCGAAGCGGCCGCGCGCCACCTGAACTTCACCCGCGCCGCCCTGGAACTGCACATCAGCCAGGCCGCGCTGAGCCATCAGATCCGTGTATTGGAATCGCGCCTGCAGGTGGTGCTGTTCCATCGCCTGGCGCGCGGGGTGGCGCTGACCGACGAAGGCGCGGCGCTGTATCCGATGCTCAACGAAAGCTTCGACCGCATCGCCGCCACGCTGGACCGCTTCGCCGATGGCCGCTATCGCGAGACCTTGAACGTGGGCGTGGTCGGCACCTTCGCCATCGGCTGGCTGCTGCCGCGCCTGCCGCAATTCGGCGCGGCGCATCCGGCCATCGACCTGCGCCTGCAGACTCACAACAACCGCGTCGACCTGGCCGGTGAAGGGCTGGAGTTGGCGATCCGCTTCGGCGAGGGCGACTGGCCGGGCCAGCACAGCACCCCGGTGATGTCGGTGCGTTTCGCGCCGCTGTGCGCCCCGGCCCTGGCCAGGACCCTGCACCGCCCTGAGGATCTGGCCGCGCACACGCTGCTGCGCACCTACCGGCAGGACGAATGGTCGCGCTGGTGCGCGGCGGCCGGCATCGCGCCGCTGGATGCGCGCGGGCCGGTGTTCGACACGTCGCTGGCGATGGCCGCGGCCGCCACCGCCGGTGCTGGCGTGGCGCTGCTGCCGGTGGAACTGTTCCAGCAGGCGCTGGACAGCGGCCAGCTGGTGCAGCCCTTCGATCTGCACATCGCGCTGGGCCGCTACTGGCTCACCCGGCTGCGCTCGCGGCCCGAGCGCCCGGCCGCGCAGCAGTTCCGGCGCTGGCTCGAACAGCGCGTAGCGCAGGACGCCGCGCCGGCGGACTGACGCGCCGGCTCAGGCCGCGTCGTCGTACAGCGCCATCCAGGCGGCCTCGGCCTTGGCCAGGTCGCCGGCGGCCTGCTCGCGCTGGCGGCCGAGCGCGGCCAGCCGGCCGCCGTCGGCGGCATTGGCCGGATCGGCCAGCTGCGCATCGATCGCGGCCACGGCCGCTTCCAGCTGCGCCACCTTGTCCTCGGCCGCCTTGAGCTTGTGCGGGTTCGGCGGCTTCTTCTGCGCCAGCGGCGGGGTCGGCGGCGGCGGCGTGGGCACGGCCTGGGCCAGCTTCTGCTTGGTGCCCTGCGCGGCCGGGCGGGTGCGCAGCCACGCGGCGTAGTCGTCCAGGTCGCCGGAGAACGGCTCGACCACGCCGTCGGCCACGCGCCAGAAGGTGTCGCAGACCAGGCCGATCAGATGGCGGTCGTGGCTGACCATCACGATGGCGCCTTCGAAGATGCTCAGCGCTTCGGCCAACGCCTCGCGCATCTCAAGGTCCAGGTGGTTGGTCGGCTCGTCGAGCAGCAGCACGTTGGGCTGCTGCCAGGCGATCAGCGCCAGCGCCAGGCGCGCGCGCTCGCCGCCGGAAAAACCGTCGACCACCTCGAAGGCGCGATCGCCGGGGAAGTTCCACTTGCCCAGGAAGTCGCGGAACGACTGGGTGGACGCATCCGGGGAGATCTCGCGGAAGTGGTCGATGGGCGACTGCCCCTCGTGCAGCGACTCGACCGTGTGCTGGGCGAAGTAGCCGATGCACAGGTCCGGATGCGCGCTGCGCTCGCCACGCACCGGCGCCAGTTCACCGACCAGGGTCTTGACCAGGGTGGACTTGCCCGCGCCGTTGGGACCGAGCAGGCCGATGCGGTCGCCGGCCTCCAGGCCGAAGCCGACCTTGTGCAGGATCACCGTGTCCTCGCCGTAGCCGGCCTCGACGTGGTTGAGGCGGATCAGCGAATACGGCAGGCGCGCCGGCGCGGCGAACTCGATGCGGAACTCGCGCTCGGCGCGCACCGCCTCGGTGCCGGCCATCTTGGCCAGGCGCTTGATGCGGCTCTGCGCCTGGCTGGCCTTGCTGGCCTGCGCCTTGAAGCGGTCGATGAAGCTCTGCAGATGCGCGCGCTCGGCCTCGGCCTTCTCGTGCTGGATCTGCTGCTGGCGCAGGTGCTCGGTGCGCTGGCGTTCGAAGTCGGTGTACCCGCCGACGTAGAGCTTGGCGCCGCCGCCGTGCAGGTGCAGGGTGTGGGTGGCCACGTTGTCCAGGAACTCGCGGTCGTGGCTGATCAGCAGCAGCGTGCCGGGATACTTCAGCAGCCACTGCTCCAGCCAGAACACCGCGTCCAGGTCGAGGTGGTTGGTCGGTTCGTCCAGCAGCAGCAGGTCGCTGGGCATCATCAGCGCGCGCGCCAGGTTCAGGCGCACGCGCCAACCGCCGGAGAAGTCCTTGACCGCGCGCTGGTGGGTGTCGGCCGGAAAGCCCAGGCCGTGCAGCAGCTTGCCGGCGCGGGCCTGGGCGTCGTAACCGCCGACTTCCTCCATGCGGATGTGCACGGCGGCCACCGCTTCCCAGTCCTCGGCAGCCATGGCGTCGGCCTCGGCCTTGAGCACGGCGGCCACTTCGGTGTCGCCACCCAGCACGAAGTCCAGCGCCGCGTCCGGCAGGGCCGGGGTTTCCTGCGCCACGCTGGCGATGCGCACCTTGCCCGGCAGCTCGACATCGCCCTTGTCCGCCTCCAGCTCGCCCTTGACCGCGGCGAACAGGCTGGACTTGCCGGTGCCGTTGCGCCCGACCACGCCGACCCGGTAGCCGGCGTGCATGGCCAGGTCGACATTGGACAACAGCAGGCGTTCGCCGCGACGGAGGGCGAAATTACGCAAGGAAATCATGGGGGGCTTCCGAAATAACCGAAGGGCATGAGGAGATGAGGACCCTTCCTGCGACGCCATTCTAACGTTAACGAATACTTGACTCGGAGCCCGCGAGACGTGCCGCAACCCCGGAATTCCCGGCGCGCGGCGCGCACGGCCAAAGCGATTTCAGCCGAAACCGGGTTTGACACACCAGTTAGAAAAGCGTTAATTCGAAAGTGCGTCGCGACCTCGCCCCTGTTCAGGCGACGAGCCCTCCCCCAGCGATGCATGCCTTTATTACCGGAGTTGCACAGATGAACCGCAAGACCAGTCCCCTCGCCGCCGCCGTGGCACTCGCCCTGGCCGCCGCCCCCGCCTTCGCCCAGGACGCCGTCACTTCCGCGCCCGTCAAAGCCAGCACGCTGGATACCGTGATCGTCACCGGTACGCATGTGGCCGACCGCACCGTGGCCGAATCGCAGTCGCCGATCGACATCATCTCGCCCGAGACCCTGCAGGCCACCGGCACCACCGAGCTGGCCACCGCGCTCTCGCGCGCCCTGCCCTCGCTCAACTTCCCGCGCCCGGCGCTGGTGGACGGCACCAGCGGCGTGCGCCCGGCGCAGCTGCGCGGGCTCTCGCCCGACCAGGTGCTGGTGCTGGTCAACGGCAAGCGCTACCACACCTCGGCCGCGATCAACCTCAACGGCAGCATCGGCCGCGGCTCCTCGGCGGTGGACCTCAACAGCATTCCGGTCGCGGCCATCGAGCGCGTGGAAGTGCTGCGCGACGGCGCCTCGGCGCAGTACGGCTCGGACGCCATCGCCGGCGTGATCAACATCGTGCTCAAGGGCGCCGGCAGCGGCGGCAGCCTGGCGGTAAACTACGGCAAGTACGCCAAGGGCGACGGCGAGCAGTACCAGCTCTCCGGCGATGCCGGCGTGGGCTTCGCCGACGGCCGCGGCAAGCTGCACGTGGCCGGCCAGGTCGGCTACCAGGATCCCACCAACCGCTCCGGCGCCTACGCCGGCAGCACGCCCAACACCGGCAACTTCCCCTCGGTGGGCCAGAAGGCCTTCGTGATCGGCGACCCGGACGTGGACGCCGGCGCGGTCTCGGCCAGCACCAGCTTCGACTTCAGCGACCACCTCAGCGCCTACGCCACGGCGATCGCCAGCAACCGCGACATCGATTCCTACGCCTTCTACCGCTCGAAGAACCACAACAACCAGAGCGCGCTGCTGGCGCAGTTCTATCCGGACGGCTACGTGCCGGTGATCAACCAGTACTCCAAGGACCGCTCGCTGATCGCCGGGCTCAAGGGCAACACCGACGGCGGCTTCACCTGGGACGTCAGCTACAACTACGGCTACAACAAGATCGACTACCACACCCGCAACACCATCAACTACACGCTCGGCGCGGCCAGCCCGACCAGCTTCTACGATGGCGCGCTGGAGTACACCCAGAACATCTTCAACGCCGACTTCACCCAGGCGCTGGACTGGGGCCTGGCCTATCCGGTGACCTGGTCCTTCGGCGCCGAGTACCGCGGCGAGAAGTGGAACCAGTCGCCGGGCGAGTACGGCTCCTACGCCAACGCCGGCCTGGGCATCGCCGGCTCCAGTTCGGGCGCGCAGGGCTTCGGCGGCTTCACGCCGGCCAACGCCGTCCACGCCGACCGCCACAGCTATGCGTTCTACACCGGGCTGGAAGCCGACTTCACCGACAAGTTCTCCGCCGGCCTGACCGGTCGCTACGAGGACTACTCGGACTTCGGCAGCAAGGTCTCGGGCAAGCTCTCGGCGCGCTACGCCTTCACCGACCGGGTCGCCCTGCGCGCCACGGCGTCCAACGGCTTCCGCGCCCCGTCGCTGGCCCAGCAGAGCTTCCAGGCGATCTCCAGCACGATCAACAACGGCGTGTTCTTCCAGTCCGGGACCTTCCCGGCCGACACCGCCGTGGCCCAGGCCCTGGGCGCCAAGCCGCTCAAGGCCGAGACCTCGACCTCCTACAGCGTGGGCCTGGTGCTGCAGCCGACCGACGCGTTCTCGCTGACGGTGGACGCCTACCAGATCAAGATCGACGATCGCATCCTGCTGTCCTCCAACGTCAACACCACCCCGGCCGCGCGCGCGCTGCTGACCAGCCTGGGCCAGGACCAGGTGACCCAGTTCCGCTACTTCACCAACGCGGCCGATACCCGCACGCGCGGCGTGGACGTGGTGGGCACCTACGCGATCCCGTTCGCGACCAGCGGCCTGGACCTGACCGCCAGCTACAGCTACGGCAAGACCGAGGTGACGCGCCTGGATGCGTCGCCGGCCGTGCTGACCGACCTGGGCATCACCACCGGCCTGGTCGGGCGCGACGAGGTCGGGCGGCTGGAGGACAGCTTCCCCAAGAGCAAGGCGATCGTCGGCGGCACCTGGCACAGCGACCACTGGAGCGTGGGCCTGACGGGCACGCGCTATGGCAGCGTCACCGTGCGCAACTCGACCACGCCGGCCAACGACCAGACCTTCGATGCCAAGTGGCTGGTCGATGTGACCGCCAGCTACAAGCCGACCTCGCAGTGGACGCTGACGGTGGGCGCGGACAACGTGCTGGACACCTATCCGCAGGAGAACACCTACGCCAACTCGACCAGCGGCGTGTTCCCGTACAGCAACTACTCGCCGTTCGGCTTCAACGGCGCCTACGTGTACGGCCGCATCGCCTACACCTGGTAAGCCGCTCCACCGCCATCGCGTGAGCCAAAAGCCCCGGCCGAATCGGCCGGGGCTTTTTTTGTTTCACGATGACTCCAGCACCGAACTTCGCTGGACTACGACCTGGCTCGCTGTGGCAGGTTTATCAAGGACTTAGGTCAGTCCATCCTATGCCGGTGCTTTCAGCAACTTGACCCGGCTTCCGCCCGCGTGACTCCCACGTGGCACCTGGAAACCGGGGTGCCGGAGGAGTCAGCATGGCAAAGATCAAACTCACCAAGAGCGCCGTCGATGCGGCGCAGCCCCGAGCGCAGGCGGTTGAACTGCGAGATACCGCCGTGCCGGGTTTCCTCTGCAAGATTACTCCAGCGGGTCGCAAGGTGTTCATGCTCCAGTACCGTACGAACGCCGGCCAGCGTCGCAAGCCCGCCCTGGGACTGTTCGGCGAACTAACCGTCGAGCAGGCCCGCGTCATGGCGCAGGACTGGCTGGCCGAAGTACGCCGGGGCGGCGATCCCGGCGCGGCCAAGACCGCCGCCCGCAAGGCACCGACCATGAAGGAGTATTGCCACACCTTCATGGAGGACTACTCCAAGCAACGCAACAAGCCAACCACCCAGCGCGGCTACTGGGGCGTCATCAACCGCAACATCATCCCTATCATGGGCCGGATGAAGGTGCAGGACGTAAAGCGTCCCGACATCGCGGCACTGATGAAAAAACTGGCCTACAAGCCGGCCGAAGCCAACCGCACCTTCGGAGTGCTGCGCAAGATGTTCAACATGGCAGAGGTATGGGGCCTGCGACCGGATGGCACCAACCCGTGCCGGCACGTTCCGATGTACCCACCTGGCAAGGAAACCCGGCTCATCGTGGACGACGAGCTGGTACTGATCTTCCGCCACTTGGAGAAGCTGGAGGCGGAAGGGCTCGAAAACTATGTCATCCCGCTGGCGATCCGCCTGCAATTCGAGTTCGCCGCGCGACGTTCCGAAATCTGCCCGCTCGAATGGGACTGGCTGGATTTCGAGAAGCGGCGCGTGGTGTGGCCCGACAGCAAGACCGGCGGCATTTCCAAGCCCATGAGCGCGGAAGCCTATCGGCTGCTTTCGACAGCGCCGCGTCGGGAAGGCTGTCCTTACGTTCTGCCATCGCCCAACGACCCGAGCAAGCACCTGACCTTTGGCGAGCATTACAGCGGCTGGAAGCGCGTGCTCAAGGCCGCCGGTGTGCCACATGTCGGCACGCACGGCATCCGCCATCGCTCGACGACCGACATTGCCAATTCTGGCGTGCCGACCAAGGTAGGCATGAAGCTGACGGGCCACAAAACCGTGGCGATGTTCATGCACTACGTTCACACCGAGGACAAGCCGGTGCGCGATGCGGCCGAGCTGGTGGCGAGCCGGCGCCAAGCCATTACGGGCGCTCGCCAGCTGGCCGAGGGGGCGGCATGAACGGGCGCCGGTCATCCGTGGCATCGTCCGCAGTGCCGTCGGCATTGCTGAGTGACATTCGGACACTGATCGAGGCGGCGCGGCAGCGCGCCGCTTCGACGGTGAATAGCGAGTTGACGATGCTCTACTGGCGCATCGGCCAGCGCATCCACACGCAAGTCTTGGAGGGCCGGCGGGCCGACTACGGCGAGGAAGTCGTGTTGACCTTGGCGGCGCAGTTGGTGAAGGAATACGGCAGCAGTTTCGGGGTCAAGAACCTGCGCCGTATGGTGCAGTTCGCCGCCACCTTTCCCGACGAGCAGATTGTCGTATCACTGATACGACAATTGAGCTGGACGCATTTCATCGCCCTCATCCCGCTGAAAGACCCGCTCCAGCGGGACTACTACGCGCAGATGGCAGGCGCCGAACGCTGGAGCGTGCGGACGCTGCGCGAGCGCATCGACTCGATGCTATACGAACGCACGGCCCTATCCAAGAAGCCGGGCGAGACGATCGCGAAGGAGCTGGCCACGATGCGCGATGCGCAGCGCATGTCGCCCGCCCTGGTCATGCGCGACCCGTACATCCTCGACTTCCTGGGATTGCGGGACACCTGGCAGGAAGGCGATCTGGAGGCGGCGATCATCCGCGAAATGGAGTCGTTCTTGCTGGAGCTGGGCGCCGGTTTCAGCTTCGTGGCCCGGCAGAAGCGCATCCAGATCGACGACGAGGATTTCCACCTTGACCTGCTGTTCTACAACCGCAAGCTGCGGCGGCTGGTGGCGGTGGAGTTGAAGATCGGCGAGTTCAAGGCAGCCTACAAGGGGCAGATGGAGCTTTACCTGCGCTGGCTGGACAAGCACGAGCGCGAGCCGGAAGAAGCCTCGCCGCTGGGGATCATTCTCTGCACCGGCAAGAAGCGCGAGCAGATCGAATTGCTGGAACTGGACAAGTCGGGCATCCATGTTGCCGAGTACCTGACCAGCTTGCCGCCGCGTGCGGTGCTGGGCGAGAAGTTGCAGCAGGCGACCGAGCGGGCGCGGTTGCAGATCGAGCAGCGGGAGCCTAGCGAGAAGTCCTGACAGCAGCATCCGTGCGTCCTGGCGTGCCGCCGTCGGGTTCGCGGGCTGCGCCCCGCGCTTCGTGCCGAATCGCGGCCATCCGGCTTTGACCCCTGACGCCTTCGGCCCTCGTGGGCCTGCACGCTCCGCTTGCCAAAGGCGGGTATGTGCATTGGGCGGGGTGTAGGCGGTCTTGCTGTTCCCTTCACCGTACCACGGCGTTCTCGCCGTCAAGGGCTGCGCGCGTATAGCGCGCTGGCGTCCTGGCGGCCGGCTTTGCCCCCTGACTGCTTGCGCTGCGCCGTGCTGGCGACGGTTCCGGGCAATTCCGCCCGTGCAACCGGAGATCGTCATGAACGACAAATCGCACGTTTCCCTTGAACAACACGTTTGCCTTGTCTGCGGCGTTCGCTTCGACACCGGCGCCATCCTGCTGGATCGCCGCCTGCGCGCGAGCATGGAGCACCACACGGCCACCGGCTGGGGCCTGTGCGCCGAACACCAGAAGCTGTCCGACGATGGCTTTGTCGCACTCATCGAATGCGATCCGCAGCGCAGCGGCTCGCCGGCGGGCGGTGCGAACGTAAAGCCCGAACAGGCATATCGCACGGGTCGCCTGGCGCACCTGAAACGCGAGGTGTTCGCTCGCGTGTTCAACTTGCCGATCGCAGCCAACCAGCCGTGCGTGTTCGTCGAACCCGGCGTCATTGAGCAGTTGCAGTCGATGGTTGCACCGGCGGCGAACTGATCGCACGCCGACAACCCGGCGCATCGTCCTTCGGGGCGACGCGCCTTTCTTTTGGGTATCCGGAATCTGGTGTGGGTTCTGGCTCCTTAGGTCTTTGTAGCTATCACTTTCAAAGAATGGATTTTGGTGTTGGACGGCTGAGCGGATGTGCTAGAGTAAAAGTCGGATTTCAGTGTGGGTTCGCCCAAGGTGCTGAGTGACGGACTTTCTCCAGCTGCGAAGCCTGAAGACGCTTGAAATCCTGACCAGCGAGGACAGTTACGTCGTCAAGGCCGAAGGCGTCAATCAGTGGGTGACCTGCCCGCTGTGCAAGACCGGACGCCTGCATGGTCACGGCTCACAGGAACAGTCGTTTCAGGACACACCGACGCACGGCAAACCCGTCGTGATCTTCATCCAGCGCCGTCGCTATCGCTGTACAAGCTGCACCAAGACCTTGTTTGAGCCTGTGGCGGACCTTGATGGAAAACGCCAAGCCACGGCGCGTCTGGTGCGTTATATCCGCGACCAGTCCTTCTCCAAGACCTTTGCGGCCCTTGCCCGGGAAGTAGCCGTGGACGAAAAGACGGTCCGCCACGTCTTCGACGATTTCATCGAGGAGGTCGAGGCCAAGACCCAGTTCCGGACGCCGCGGGTGCTGGGTATCGACGAGCTCAAGATCATCGGCCAGTACCGGGCCATGATCACCAACGTCGAGCGCAAGACCGTGTTCGATATCCGCCCCAGCCGGGCCAAAGCCGAGTTGATGCCCTATTTCCGCGACCTGCGGGACAAGGACTCGGTCGAGTGGGTGGCGATGGACATGTACCACGTTTATCGGCAGGTGGTGCGCGCCACGCTGCCACAGGCCCGGATCGTGGTCGATCGATTCCATATCCAGCGCATGGCGAACGACGCGCTGGAGAAGCTGCGCAAGCGCATTCGCAAGGATTTGTCCACCCGGCAGCGCCTCAAACTCAAGGACGAGCGGTTCCTGCTGCTCAAGCGGCAGCACGACCTGACAGGGAGAGATATGGACCGGATGCGGGAATGGTTCCAACAGTTCCCGCTCCTAAGCGAAGCCCACGCGCTCAAGGAAGGATTTCTGTCGATCTGGGATCAGAAGACCCGCCCAGCAGCAGAAGCCGCCTGCGCGAAGTGGCAGGCCAATATTCCGACCGAATTGGCGGCCACGTTCAAGGACCTGACCACCGCCGTGCACAACTGGCACGACGAAATCTTCGCCTACTTCGAGCAGCCGATTACCAATGCCTATACTGAGTCAGTCAACCGAGTGGCCAAAGACATGAACCGCATGGGCAGGGGTTACAGCTTCGAGGTGCTTCGGGCGCGCATGCTCTACGACAAGAAGGCGCGCAAGGATGGCTCGGTTATCGAAACCGTGTTGGTCGATGACGACGACCCAATGACCACGGACTTCGTGTTCCAGCGGATGACCACGGCGGCAACGCGCAAGAAGAAGATCACGCGCGTGGTCGAGTACGGCCCCTATCTCCCGACGCTGGCGCGGCTACTCGAAGAGGGGTATTTCGAATAGTCCTCAGCCCATTGTGCAAGAGGCGGCGCTTCAGCCTGAATTTGTGATTCAGCCGATGAAGCATAGGTAAGAGGCCCAGCCACTACCCCGCGCAACAGGACAGTTGCTTTACGTCCTTGGTGAAGGTTTGTGCCGCGAGTTTCAGCCCCTCGACCATCGTCAGGTAGGGGAATAACTGGTCGGCCAACTCTCGCACCGTCATGCGGTTGCGAATCGCCAGTACTGCGGTTTGGATCAGCTCGCCTGCTTCCGGGGCTACCGCTTGCACGCCGATCAGTCGTCCCGAACCGGCCTCCGAAACCAGCTTGATGAAACCGCGCGTGTCGAAGTTGACCAGCGCCCGGGGCACGTTGTCGAGCGTCAGCGTGCGGCTGTCGGTCTCGATACCGTCGTGGTGCGCTTCGGCTTCGCTGTAGCCCACGGTGGCGATCTGCGGGTCGGTGAACACCACCGCCGGCATCGCCGTCAGATCCAGCGTCGCGTTGCCACCCGTCATGTTGATTGCAGCGCGGGTGCCGGCCGCCGCCGCGACGTAGACGAACTGCGGCTGGTCAGTGCAGTCGCCGGCGGCATAGATGTGCGGCACGGTAGTGCGCATCGCGTGGTCGATGGTGATGGCGCCTTGCGCATTGACCACCACACCGGCCGCGTCGAGGTTGAGCGTGCGGGTGTTTGGGGTGCGGCCGGTGGCGAACAACAGCCGGTCGGCATGCAGTTCGCCGCGTTCGGTGGTGAGCACGAATTCCCCATCCTGATAGGCGACCTGGCTGGCCTGGGTGTGGTCCAGCACTTCGATGCCTTCGGCGCGGAACACGGCCGTGATGGCCTCGCCAATGGCGGGGTCTTCGCGAAAGAACAGTGTGCTGCGCGCCAGCATGGTCACCTTGCTGCCCAGCCGGGCAAAGGCCTGCGCGAGTTCGACGGCCACCACCGACGAGCCGATCACGGCCAGCCGATCGGGGATCGTGTCGCTGGCCAGCGCTTCGGTCGACGTCCAGAAGGGCGTGTCTTTCAAGCCCGGGATCGGTGGAATCGCCGGACTGGCCCCGGTGGCGATGAGGCAGCGGTCGAAACTCACCTCGCGCATCCCGTCGTCAGCGGTTGCCACGGTCAGCGTGTGCGCATCCTTGAATCGGGCATCGCCGCGCAGCACGGTGATGGTCGGGGTGCTCGTCAGGATGCCTTCGTACTTGGCGTGGCGCAGTTCATCGACGCGCCCCTGCTGCTGAGCCAGCAAGCGCTTACGCAGAATCTTCGGCGAGGCGGCGGCAATGCCGTCATCGAACGGACTCTCGCGACGCAGATGCGCAATGTGGGCAGCGCGGATCATGATCTTGGACGGCACACATCCGACGTTGACGCAGGTGCCGCCGAGAGTGCTGCGCTCGATCAGCGTCACACGCGCCCCTTGCTCGACGGCCTTCAACGCCGCCGCCATCGCCGCGCCGCCGCTGCCGATCACGGCCACGTGCAGTGCAGCCTCATCGTCCTCGCGCTTTGGTTCGCCGCCCAGCCGCTCTTGTGCATTGTTCAGCAGGTCGCTGGGTTGCCCCGGCGCATCGGCAAGCTGCGCTCGGTAACCGAGTGCGGATACCGCCGCGACCAGCGAGGTCACGTCCGCGGCGGTACCTACGCTGGCCTCAATCTCGGCCCGGCGCTGTGGGTAGGACACTGAGGCCGAACGCACGCCGGGCACCTTTTCCAAGGTCTGCTTGACGTGCTCGGCGCACGACCCGCAGGTCATGCCATCGATGTGCAGCGTGATCGCCTCGGTCATGAGCGTGTGCTCACTTCTTGACGGTAGACGGGTAGCCGGCGTTCTCGGTGGCTTTGGTCAACGCGGCCGGAGTGGTCTTGGCATCGTCGTAGGTTACCACCGCCTCCTTGGGCTCCCAGGTCACCTTGGCCTCGATGACGCCTTCGACCTTGGTCAGCGCCTTCTTGACCGTGATCGGACAGGTGGCGCAGGTCATGCTCGGCACCGACAGCGTGACGGTTTTGGTGGCGGCCCAGGCGGGAGCGCTGAGGGCAACGGTCAGAGCGAGCAATGCGACGAGTTTCTTCATGGCAATCTCCTTTCAGTAGAACAGGGGCATGAGGTAGGGGAACACGAGCGCGATCAGCACCAGGGCGGTGACGATCCAGAAGATCACCTTGTAGGCCGTCCGCACCTGGGGCACGGCGCATGCGTCGTCCGGCGCGCAGGCGCGAGCCGGCCGGAAGATGCGACGCCACGCGAAGAACAGCGCCACGAGCGCCACGCCAATGAAGATCGGCCGGTACGGTTCCAGCGCGGTCAAGTTGCCGATCCAGGCGCCGGAGAAACCCAGCGTGATCAGCACCAGCGGACCGAGGCAGCAGGTCGAGGCGAGGATGGCGGCGAGGCCACCGGCGGCCAGTGCACCGCGGCCGTTGCTGGGGTCTGCCATGTGAGGGATCTCCTTCCGAGACGTTGCGTGATGCGCTAAGGTTACTTCCGTAGTCAAGTACGGAGTCAAGCGCGATGGTGAACGATCCGCAAACACTGACCATCGGGGCTTTCGCCAAGGCCGCTGGGGTCAACGTGGAGACCATCCGGTTCTATCAGCGCAAGGGGTTATTGCCAGAACCAGGTCGGCCCGTCGGCAGTATTCGCCGCTACGGATCGGCGGACGTGGCGCGGGTGCGTTTCGTGAAATCCGCCCAGCGGCTGGGGTTCAACCTGGACGAAGTCGGCCAACTCCTACAGCTTGAGGACGGCACTCACTGCAGCGAAGCCGCCGAGCTGGCTGCGCTCCAGCTCACCGACGTGCGCACCAAGATGGCGGACCTGACGCGAATCGAAGCGGTGCTGTCACGGTTGGTCAACGAGTGCCATGCGCAGCGAGGCACTGTGTCGTGCCCGCTGATCGATTCTCTGCACGGGAGCTAGGCGCGTGGCTTAACCCGGTTTTCCGTTCCACTGCGCCTCAAACCCCAGTTCGAGCCGGGGGCAAGGTGACCTGCCACTGATTGTTTCCTTGCACCGACATGCGCCAGACAAAGCCCACACTGAAGGCTAAAAGCGCGTAAGCCTTGCGATACCAGAAACCTACCGAACGAGAGCTGTCAGACAAGAAGGGCTAGTGCGGTCTTCCCACACTAAAATCCGGATACCCTTTCTTTTTGCTGCGTCTGATGTCGATGCTTTCGCGCCTTCGGCGCTGCGCGCTGCGCTTGCACTCCAGGGGAAAGCCCTGCGGGCTATCCCCGCCGCGCTGCGCTTGGCGCCCCTGCAATGCCGCCGCCCCGGCTGCGCCGGCGCGGCCTTCGGCCCGGCTCCGAGATCCGGGCCTGCGCGCTTCGCTTGCGTGGTGTCTGCGCCAACGTAGCGGCCGTCGCCTGTCGATCCGCCTTTCCTGACTTCATCACCTTGTCCGCGACTGTAGCCCGCGGCCGTGTGCCGTCAAGGCGCGCAGGGCCGTGTCCTCGGCTGCGCCTGCGGGCCGCACCAACCCTGCGCTTGTCTCCTTGACGGCCCCCGTCCGCGCGCTCCTGACCGTCGCGGGCGATGAACTCAGGAAAGACGGTGGCAACGAGGCCGGCCCAGGTCTCCGCGCCGACCCCACCGGAGAAGCCGAAAGGCGGGCTCCGAATCTAGGAATCCGGTGGTGGCTTTTTCGACAGCAACCCTTGTCAGGAGAACGACCATGCAACTTGCTTCCCGCTTCGCATCCCGCTCCCCGGTGCTGCGCTCGGAACATCCCTTGTCGGATGACCAAATCCGCGCCGTAGCCCCGTCCATCTTCGCGGACGCCCCGCACGAAAGCCGCTCGGAACGGTACAGCTACATC
The DNA here is from genome assembly GCF_020042665.1 of Pseudoxanthomonas sp. X-1. Taxonomy (NCBI): domain Bacteria; kingdom Pseudomonadati; phylum Pseudomonadota; class Gammaproteobacteria; order Lysobacterales; family Lysobacteraceae; genus Pseudoxanthomonas; species Pseudoxanthomonas sp. X-1. The sequence goes on along the minus strand of NZ_CP083376.1, from coordinate 1,401,431 downwards.
CCCACTGCCACCGTGCTGCGCGAACTCCGCAGCGAAGGCTTCGAGCCTTTCATGGTGACGCAGACCCGCGTGCGGCAGGACGACCGCCGCGACTACACCAAGCACATGATCCGGCTGCGCCACGCCAGCCAGATCAACGGCCGCGAGGCCAACGAAATCATCCTGCTGAACTCCCATGACGGAACGAGCAGCTACCAAATGCTCGCCGGCATGTTCCGGTTCGTTTGCAAGAACGGACTGGTATGCGGTGACACCGTGGCCGACGTGCGCGTGCCGCACAAGGGCGACGTAGCCGCGCACGTCATCGAAGGCGCATACGAAGTGCTGCACGGCTTCGACCGCGCGCAGGAATCCCGCGATGCCATGCAGGCCGTCACGCTGGACACCGGCGAAGCCGAAGTGTTCGCGCGTGCCGCGCTGGCGCTGAAGTACGACGCCCCCGACAAGCCCGCACCCATCACCGAAACGCAGGTGCTCGCGCCGCGCCGTCTCGACGACGACCGCCGCGACCTGTGGAGCGTGTTCAACCGCACGCAGGAAAACCTCTTGCGCGGCGGCTTGCACGGTCGCAGCGCCAACGGTCGCCGCCAGACCACCCGCCCCGTGCACGGCATCGACCAAGACCTGCGCCTGAACCGCGCCCTGTGGCTGCTGGCCGAGGGCCTGCGCCAGTTGAAAGCCTGAACCCCACAGCGGCAGGGGCGGGCAGCAGCCCTTGCCGCTTCTCTCGCTGCTGCATCCCAACCGCTAGGAGTTATCACCATGAACGCCGTACTCAAAACCGAAGTCATCGCCATCGAAACCGCCGCGCCGCTGGAAGCCGCCGACCCGACCAAGAATCTGATCTTGGTTCCGCTCTCGCAGTTGCAGCCGCGCCGCTCCAAGCGCAACGCGCGCAGGACGCCGCGCCTGTCCATCCCCGAACTAGCCGCGAGCATTTCCCGCGTCGGCCTGCTGCAAAACCTCATCGTCATCCTCGCCGCCGATGGCGAGCAGTACGAAGTCGTTGCCGGCGACCGCCGCCTGACCGCGTTGAAGCTGCTGGCGAAGAAGAAGCGCATCCCCGCCGACTACGAAGTGCCGTGCCTGTTGGTGCCCGATGCCTCGGCGCGTACCGTCAGCCTCGCGGAAAACCTGCTGCGCGAGCAGATGCACCCCGCCGACCAGTTCGAGGCGTTCGCCGCGCTGGTGAAGGAAGGCCGCCCCATCGAAGACATTGCCGCCGACTTCGGCGTGTCCCCGCTGGTGGTGCAGCGCCGCCTGAAGCTCGCCAACGTCTCGGCGCGCCTGCTGGACGACTACCGTGCGGGTGGCGTCACGCTGGAACAGTTGATGGCCTTGACCATCACGGACGACCACGCCGCGCAGGAAGCCGCGTTCTACGGTGCGCCGGAATGGCAGCGCGGCGCGTCCGCGCTGCGCGAGCGCCTGACCGAACGCGAAATCAGCGCCAGTCATCCGCTGGTGCGCTTCGTCGGGCTGGACGCCTATAACGAGGCGGGCGGCGGCATCCGCCGCGACCTGTTCGCGGAAGGCGATGCCGGAACCTACCTCACCGACGCCGCACTGCTGGAAACGCTGGTGCGCGGCAAGCTCGACGCGCACGCCGAGGACGTGCGCGCCGAGGGTTGGGCGTGGGTGGAGGCCGTGCCACACATCAGCCACGCCGAACGGCAGGCGTTCCAGAACGCGCCGCGCCAGCGCCGCGAACCGAGCGCGCGCGAGGCCCGCCGCATCGCCTCGTTGCAAGGCCGTCTCGACAAGATCGACACGACGCTGGAAGAAGCCTACGACGCCGAGGACGAGGACAAGGTGGCAACGCTGGAAGAACGGCGCGAGCAGGTGGCCGGGGAACTGCAAGCCATCGAGGACGCCTTGCAGGACTACGCGCCGGGCGTGCGCGCCGTGGCCGGTGCCATCGTCACCATCGACCGCGATGGCGAAGCTGTCATCTATCGCGGGCTGTTGCGCGAGGCCGAGGCCAAGGCGCTGCGCACGCTGCACCGGCTGCGGCAGGGTTTCGCGGAGGGCGGAAGCGCGAACGAGGACGAAGGCGATGCCAACGACGAAACGCCCAAGGCCGTGAACGTCTCCGACCGGCTGGCGCAGCGGTTGAGCGCCCACCGCACGGCGGCGCTGCAAATCGAAGTCGCCCGGCATCCGCACGTCGCGCTGGCTGCGCTGGTGCATGGCATGGTGCAGGCCATCCTGCAGGACGGTCACTACCATGACAGTTTGCCGCTCGGCGTGAGTCTGAAAGCGCAAGACCGACTGGAAAGCCTTGCCCCAGACGTATCGGAATCGCCTGCCGCCGTGGCGCTGCGCACGGCGCAGGAAGTCGCGGGCGAAGCGTTGCCGCAGGACAGCGCCGAACTGCTCGCCGCGCTGCTGGCGAAGCCGCAAGACGAGCTGGTGCGGCTGCTGGCCGTGTGCGTGGCTTCCACAGTGGACGTGGTGACGCCGCGCGCCACCCCGCACCAACCCGGCGCGGAACTGGCGCAGGCCGTGGGCCTCGACATGGCCGCATGGTGGAAGCCGACCGCCGAAGGCTACTTCAAGCACGTTTCCAAGGCAGTGATTCTGGATGCCGTGGGCGCGTTTGCGCCGGATTCCATCACCCGGCTGGCGAAGCTCAAGAAGGCCGACATTGCCAGCGAAGCCGAGCGGCTGGCCGATGGTACGGGCTGGATGCCAGCCATTTTCAAGGCCGAAGGCTCGCAGGAGACAGGCCCGGAGCAGGACGCCCCGGAGGATGCCGAGGCAATGGCGGATGAACCCGCCGAGGCGCTGGCCGCTTGACCCGCGCCGAAGGCAAGCGCCCCGGCCTCGACCGGGGCGCTTCGCTGGAAGGAGAAGTCCCCATGACCCGCATCACCACCAGCCGCCCGCGCATGGCGGCGATCTACGCCCCCGGCACGGTGCGCGCCCGCCGCTGGCACGGCGACGGCGACGTGCGCGGCTACCGTCCGCCCTCGGGCTGGACGGCCCGCGCCGATCTCACCGACATTCACCCCATCACGGGCCACACCTTGCCGCGTGCCGTGTGGTGGCTCATCGAGACGAAGGAATAAACGCGATCAGCACCGCGCCCAGGCCGTTCCGTCCTGGGCGCGGTGAAACGCAAATCGGGCGCGGCCGTGGCCGCGCCCGGTGTCAAAGCCCGACAGCCATTAGCGGCGCAATGCCTTGCGCCGCTAATGGCTGTGCTGGTGATGCACGTCGGGGAAATGGGGATGGCGATGCGTGATCGGCGCATGCCGGTGCGGATGTGAATGCGGCTCTACGCCATCCCACGCGAAGGCGTGTTCATGGCGATGGTGTTCGTCGTGCACATGCCGATGGACATGTTCCAGCGGTTCATGCGTGTGCAGGTGCTCATGCCGTTCGGTCAGGTGCAACCAGACCCCGACGCCCATCAGCACGGCCGCCAGCCAGAAAGCCGCCGAGGTCGGTTCCTGAAAGACGGCGATGGCAACGACGGCCCCGATGAAAGGCGCGGTCGAAAAATACGCGCCCGTGCGGGCGGAGCCGAGGCCGCGCAGCGCCAGGACGAACAGCACCAGGCTGACGCCGTAGCCGGCCAGTCCGACGCTCATGGCTTCGGCCATGCGCGGCCAGGCCGGCAGCGTGACGCCCAGCGCCAACGCCAGCGTGCAATTCGTGATGCCGGCCACCAGCCCTTTGGTGCCTGCGATGAAGACGGCATCGGTGGCCGACACCTTGCGCGTCAGGTTGTTGTCCACGGCCCAGCACAGGCAGGCACCGGCCACGGCGAAGCTGCCCAGTGCGCTGCTCTGTACCGTGCCACCGTGCTGCGACCATGCCAGCAGCAGGCCGCCCGCCACGATGAGGAGCATGCCCAGCACGATGCGCCGATCGGCGTTCTCGCGGAAGACCACCCACGCCAGCACCGCGGTCAGTACCGCCTCCAGATTGAGCAGCAGCGAGGCATCGGCTGCCGAAGTGTGGGTCAGGCCCACCATCAGGAGCAAGGGGCCGAGCACGCCGCCGCTGGCGATGGCCCCTAGCAGCCAGGGCCACTCTCGCGCCGGCAGATCAGGCGCGGCAAAGCCGCGATCCCTGATGAGGCGAACCACCCAAAGCCCGATGCCGCTGCCGAGGTACAGCAAGCCAGCGAGCAATATCGGGGAAATGTCGCCTGCAAGCTGTTTCGCAAAAGGCGTGCTGGCACCGAACAGCAGCGCGGCCGCAAGCGCAGCCAGAATCGAGGGATGGCTTGTCATGGGGAAAGCCTGTCATCAATGCGTCCAAGAATGTCACCTTACACTGGGTTTGCACTTCGCTTTTCCAGTTTCGTTGCCGGAATCGGGTATGGCGTGACGGCGCCAAGGGCGCCGCCGGGCTTTCGGGCTGCGCCCCGTGCCGTCTTCGCCGTCACGGCCATTCGGCTTCAATCCCTCACGCCTTCGCGCCTGCGGCGCTGCGCGCTTCGCTTGCGAGGAAGGCTGCGCCCCGCCGCAATGGGCGGGGCTTGTGGGGCTACGCCCCGGCTTGCTGCGGCAGGTTGTGCCCAGGCGTGCCGTCCTCGACGCTGGCGGTTCGCCGCCTGTACGTCACGAAGGACGGTTCACCGACACGCCGCCCGGCCGCCCTATGGAGCTTCCACGCCACGCAACAAGCACGTCGCCGCAAGCTGCGGCAAGGGGCGTTCTCGCCTTTCGTTGGGGGTGTTGGCCTTGCCCGCGCCAGGGCGCAAGCCGGTGCAGCCGTCGCGCGGAGATGCCGAGTCGGCCATGTCTCCTTTCGGGACAGGCGGCCCGTGCGTCCTTGCTTTGTTGTGAATCCTGGCGAGGGCACGGCTTCGCCTTGGGCTTCATGGCCGCAACCTTCCAGCGAAAACAATTTCCCCGCCGCTGCGCGGCTTCCTCGCGGGACAAATTCTTTTCGCTTCCAGGTTCTCCACTGCGTTTCGACCGCAAGCGGTGCGGCCAGCCCATCCCCCGCCGGCCGGATCACAACAAGGACGCACTGGCGCGACCTTGTTCAACCCGAAAGGAGAAAACATCATGGCTAACATCGGCACTTTCACCGCAGAGAAAGACGGCTTCACCGGCACGCTCCGCACCCTGACGCTCAACGTCAAGGTCAAGCTGGTTCCCAACGACAAGGGCGAGAAGGAGAACGCCCCCGATTTCCGCCTGCAGGCGGCCGGCCACGACATCGGCGCGGCGTGGAAGAAGACGAGCGAGGCCGGGCGGGATTACCTGTCCGTGACCGTCGACGATCCTTCGTTCCCGGCAGCGATCTATGCCCGCCTGATCGAAAGCGAGAACGGCACGCACGACCTGATCTGGTCGCGCAGCAAGCCGCAGGCGGCCTGACGGCCACCCACCGCGCCCCGCCCATTGCGGCGGGGCGCGGTGCTGCCAGGAGCAGCACGTCACGCACGCGCCTATGGCGCGTCGCGTTCCTTCAAGACGGCCTCAAGCTCCTGGCGCACCTGCGCCAGAAGCTGATCGGCCTTGCGCGTGCTATCGCCGGCGTAGGCCAGCGTCAGCAGCGTGAGCGGATGCACTTCCATGACTTCGCACAGCTCGGTCAGCTTGTGCAGGGTCGGGCTTTTCTGCTCCCGCTCCAGCGAACTCATGTAGGTACGGCTCGACACGTCAGAGAACGCTTCCTGGGTCAAGCCCCGCGCTTTCCTGACCGTCCGTATCGCCGTTGCCAATGAGTGTTTCGCCGCCACCTATGGTTTCCCCGAAAAACCAAGATGACAGCCGATTGCGCCCTATAGGACTACAATCTATAGTGTTCATTTGGTGTTGTTGACTTCCGTATTCGTGCCTTTACGGAAAGCCGCATTGGCGGATTCCGACAGAATCGGGGAACCGCATCCGTGCCTCGGCTGGCCCACACAATTCCGCTTCGACGTTTCCGTGCACGCACGGATTCGGTAGCTTGTGCCTCGGTACTTCCGCACGAAAGCACGCATCCGCTTCCTTGGTTCTGCGCCTTCGCGGAAAAGCGCATCTGCGCATCGTCGGATTCGTGGGGGTTCCGGCCTTGATCCAGCCGCTCGTCACCGAAAAACAACGGGTGCAGCTGCTCGCCGTCGGCGCAGCGCTCGCCGATGGTCAGAACATCGACCCAATACCAGCAGTGCGACTGTTTACGCCGGATGCGCACGCGACTTGGCTGTTGGCCGCGCTCGATCCTGTCGATGGGGATACCGCTTGGGGGCTGATCGACCTCGGTATTGGGATGCCGGCGCTGGGGACGATCAAGAGGGTCGGCAGGGAATCATTACGTACAGGGCCAAAAGCTGCCTAAGCGACTGAATTTCAAGGTTGATTGCTCGTCTCTCGGGGCAGGTTCTCCCCATCTATGGGGTCTGTTCAAGCACCTTGGCTTTGTAGCTCAGCGGCGCCACTTCCCTTTCAAGATCCAGGTGGTAATCGCCGAAGCGATTGATGTGGCTGGTCCGATAAGGCGACAGGCCGGCCAGGATCTCGGGCGTCAGTTCAATCCCCTCCTTCCTCATCTCGGCCAAGGTCCGGCTCATGCCTTCCACGTTGTGGAGGATGATCATGTTGGCCACCAGCTGGCTGTACTTGATGATCTTGCGCTGCTCGTGTTGGACGTTCTCAGCAATGATCCCCTGGCTGCCAAAGAACACCCATTTCACGAAGCCGTTGTATTCCTCGCTCTTGTTGGTGGCAGCATGGATCGTTTTGCGGATCTCATTGTCATCAATGTAGCGCAGCAAGAACAGCGTTCGAACGGCCTTGCCAAGTTCCCGGAAGGCGAAGTACAGCTTGTTCTTCCGGCTGTAGGTGCCCAGCCGGCGCAGGATCGAGGACGCGGTGATCTTGCCCAATCGGATTGAGATCGCCACCCGCAGCATGTCGTGGAGATGGGTGGCGATCAGTTGCCAGTCGATGCTGTCCCCGAACAGTGCCTGGATGTTCTTATAAGCCCTACCCGGTTCGGGCCGAAAGAATGTCAGGTCCTTGATGTTCCGGATCCTGGGCATCAGCTGGATGCCCAGCATGTGGGCAAGGCCGAAGACCGGGTAGCTTTGGGCCTGCGTGTCGCCATGGACGATCTCAGGCTGGATGTCGGAAGTGTTGGCCAACAGACCGTCGAGGATGTAGATGCCCTCGTGCACGCCACAGGGAATGAAGTGGCTGAAGAGCGCCACGTATTTATCGGACACATGGTAGTAGCCGATGCCACCGTAGCCGCCGTAGCGGATGTGATACTCCGACAGCAGGTTGTCCTCGTACACGCTCCACTTCGTGCCATCAGCTGATGCGCTCTTGCCGCTGCCCCAATAGCCAGGCAGGTCGAATTTGTTGTAGGTATTGATGACCTCCACGATGGCCTTCTCAAGCACATCCTCGGTCACGTATTTCAGGTTTAGCCAAGCGACTTGGCGCCGGCTGAAGCCCTTGATCGACCGCGCCGTCTGCGTCGGCCCCAGGTTGCAGCCATAGCAAAATAGCGTGGTGATCACACGTCGGGGCAGATCTTCGACCTGGCTCTCGGTGCCGGCGATCGGGCGGAAGAAACGGTGCAGATCCAGCCATTGGCTGGCATCGATCAGGACATCGACGATGCTGGATTCTGGAAGCCGTTCGGCGATGAGGCGATCCACCGTGGTAATCGCGCTGGAGACTTCGGCGCGTTGCCCCTTCCGCAGCACCAGGCGCCCATCCAGGATGTCCGCATGTACGTTCTCCGGGAAACGCGCGTCGACCTCATCGGCCAGGGAGGTCAATTGTGCGCGCAATCCCGCCACGAAAGACTCGGCGTCGGTGGGCAGGCCTGACACCTGGCCGTAGGCTTCCAGTTCCTGGGCCAAGGTGGCTTCATCGACCAGCTGCTCACGGTAGTCATCAAACCGTTCGCTGCTGGGAATGAAGAGATCGCCGGACTTCAGTTCGTCCTTGACCTGCACCAGCACGGCCAGCTCGAAGTACTTACGGTGCATCCAGCCGGCGCCGGCTGCACTGGCCCGCTTGCCGAACACGTGCTGACGCCAGAGCTTGGACATCCAGTCAAAGTCTTTTTCCGGGTCCAAACCGAGGGAGGCGACCTCGATCAGCTCACGGCGCTGGTTGCGCAGCGAGAGCACCGCTGCGATCAGCGGCTCCATGCCGGCATCGTGGCTGGTCGCCCGAAGGTTCATCAGCTCCAGCCCATTGAACAGCAGCGGCCTGACCGCGCCATAGGGCTGCAGCATGAATGGCAGGTAGTTCTTCCCGGCGTAGGCCATATGTTCTTCGCATTCGGCCAGCAAGGTCGACACTTCCGCTTCCAGGCTATTGTCGATGGCATCCACGCGCTGACTATCGCTGCCGTCGAGCTGATAGGCCTGTAGGATTTCCTTGAGCTGGCCGATGAGGAAGTCGGCCCGTTTGGCATGTTCGAGCTGGTAGGCCAGCAATTTCTGCTGGGCCGTGTTCTCCAGCCCGCGCACCTGCTTGATGAACAACTCGGCTGATTGCCAGCCGGTGAACCTGGACCCTTCCGGTGCGCGCAGCAGTTCGTCGATGAGCGTGCGCGTGGCGGGCGTCAGCGCGTGGCTGATACTGCGGTAGTAGCCCAGGTTGACCCGCTCGCGGGCACCGATGGCGGCCAGTTCCAAGGTGCGGAAGCCAGGAAGTTCGTAGCGATGGTGCACCAGCTCTTCAAGCAGGACGTTCACGATGTCCGGGATGGTGTGCTTGGTCTGGGCTGCACCGGTGGCCACCGTGTCCAGCCAAGACATCCCGGCTTTGGCCAAGGGGCGCACCCCAATGAACTGCCGAAGCTGCGGCATATGCCGGCGCTGGCTGCCGGAAGCGTCGTAGCGTTCGAGCTGGTCGGTGTCCAATACGCGCCCGAGTCGGGCGGCCTTGGCGATGTGCTTCCGGATCCGCTCGGGTACGTCGGCCAACACCGTGAAGTAGCCCAAGCGCTGGAAGAGCTTGAGATGAATCAGTACCGCCAGCTGCGGACCCGGCTGGGTGGTCAGCTGCTTGGCGAATGCAATCTCAGCGGCGGTCGGGGTATAGATCTCCTCCAGTTCCTTGGCGGTGGGATCAGGCTTCAGTCGCGGGTAGGCGGTCTCGTGAAAGGTAGCCATTGGATCCGGAAGTTATGAGGGGATCAATCCCAGTGCCGGCCGTCGTCTGTATTGAGAGACGCTTCCAGGAAACACTGGTGCGTATCGGCCATGCGGTGCATGTCATCGAGCAACGTGGCCAGGATTTCATCCAGATCCCTTTCGGGATCGGTGGGAGCAGTCAACTGGTACTCGCTGCTGGCGGTGTTCAGGCGCACAGCCTGGAACGGGGCCAAGCAGATCTCTTCAATTCGGCCTCGGGCCTTGGCCGCGCCGCGGCCCGTGCGGGCAAACGGGGTCAGCACCATGCGCAGGCGCAGCTGCAGGGCCGATTTGCCCTCCGGCGCCGGCAGTGCCATCGCCGGTACCGGCACGGTTGGACTGGGCAGGCTCGCTTCAATGCGGTCCCGGGCAAACGGGTCACGCCCGTCCAGGTAGCGCATGGCCGACTGCACATCGCGCCAGCCCACGTACTCCATCAAGGCCTTCATGTCCCAGCCCTGGTCGTTGGCCCAGCTGGCAAAGCCGCGGCGCAGCGAATGGCTGCTGTGGAGCCCCGCATCCGCAAAGCCCGCACTGGCCAGCAGCTCGCGCAGCAGGCGCACCAGGCTGTTGGGATGGAGACCTTCGGCGCTTACCTTGCCCCATTGGTTGACTGCACGAAACACCGGCCCTTCTTGCAGGTCAGCCGCCTGCAGCCAGGTTTGGGTCGCCTCCACCGGGCACAACCGCGACAGCGCCGGCACCTTGTAGGTGACGCCGGCTGCCTGCCGATCACCCTTGCTGCGTGGCAGGAAGCAGGTCATTCCCTGTCCCGGCACCAGCGTGAGATGGGCCACGTCCAGACGCAGCAGTTCATCGCCACGGAAGCCCCGCCAGAACCCAAGCAACACCAGCGCTCGGTCCCGTTGATGGCGCAGCGCCGCCGGCCCATCGCCCCGGGCATGTGCCGCAGCGATCGCCGCGGCCAGCCAGTCATCGAGCTCGACCAGCCGCCGAATCTGGAGCGGCGCGGCCTGCTTGACCTGGCCCGGGTGCAGGGTCTTGATGCCTTTGAGGACCTTGCGCACCAGCGGCGACCGGGTGGGATCGACAAACCCATGATCGCGATGCCAGGAGGCAATGGCAGCCAGCCGCTGGCGCAGCGTGCTCGCAGCCAGGGTCTGCGCGTATGCGGCCAAGTACCGGGCCACGCTGTCCGGGGTGGCCGGCAGGTGACCCTGCCAGTCGACCTCGAAGTGCTGCAGCGCCGAGGCGTAGCTGCGCACCGTGTTCTGGCGCGTGGCCGCATCGAGGTAGCGGTCCAGTTCGGTCACTGGCGCGTGGCCTCCACAGCGGCCGGCTGGCGCAGCGTTGACAGGATGGTGCATTCGGCCCGCTGGCCGCCATGGCAACTGGCAATCACCCGTTCCAGCTCGCTGGCCATGCGCTGCAGGTCGGCCATGCGGGCGCGCACGTCGGCCAGATGGCTGCGGGCCAACCGGTCCACGTCCCGGCACGAAAGCTCCTCATCGCCGGCCAGCTGCAGCAGGCTGCGGACCTCCTCCAGGCTGAAGCCCAGGTCCCGGCCACGCGCAATGAAGCGCAGCCGCTCGATGTCGGCCGGGCCATAGACCCGGTAGCCGTTGCCCGTGCGCCCCGGGCGCGGCAGCAACCCGATCCGCTCGTAATAGCGAATCGTCTCCAAGTGGCATCCGCTGGCGTCGGCAGCCTGACTGATTTTCATTCGTAGTACGCTTGACTCCGTAGTAGCTACGGACTTTACGCTGAACCCGTATCCGCCGCCACTCCGGCCGCGGCGCTGCGTGTGACGACCATGCCACTGCCCAACGCCTTGATTCGCTACTGCCTGATTGCCTTGCTGATCGGCTGGGTTCTGCCCGCTTCTGCTCAGGCGGAGCCTGCCGCAGCAGACCTGCGCCAAACCTGGCAGATGCTCGATTACATCGCGGTCGACTACCCCGGCGCGGTCCAGGCCGGCCGCGTAATTGCCCCCAACGAATACGCCGAAATGAGCGAGTTTGCCGGCGCCGTGCGCAGTCAGCTGGCAGCATTGCCCGGTGGCCAGAACCAGCAGGAGCTGACGGCCCAGGCCGACCGCCTAGTCCAGGCGGTGGCAGAGAAGGCCGACCCGGCGCAAGTGGCAACGTTGGCGCGCGGGCTCGGCACGACGCTGTTGGCCCGCTACCCAATCGGCGCTGTTCCGGCGAGCCCGCCGAAGACCTCCCAGGCCGCGTCCATCTACAGCCAGCAGTGCGCGGCTTGTCACGGCCCCACAGGTCACGGTGATGGCCCCGCCGCGCAAGCGTTAAGTCCGCCGCCGATCGCGTTCACCGATGCCACTCGCGCCGCGCAGCGAACGCCGCTTTCGTTGTACGAGGTCATTTCCCAGGGTGTGCCGGGTACCGGCATGGTCAGCTTCTCTGGGCTGGCAGAAAGTGATCGCTGGGCGTTGGCATTCTATGTGGGCAGCTTGGGGTACTCCTCGCAAGCCAAGGCTCAAGGTGAAGCGTTATGGCGCACCAGTGCCGAGGCCCATACGCACATTCCCTCGCTCGAAGCGCTGACACGCACGCGAGAGGCCGATCTTGCCACCACGATGCCCGCCGATCAGGCAAACGCGATCATCGCCTACCTGCGTTCGCAGCCACAGGCAGTAAACGAAGCGGTACCAGGAGCCGATCGCTTTGCGGTGGCGCGGCAGCGACTGGCCGCCAGCCAGCGCGCTTACGCTGATGAGGACCTGGCTCAAGCCAAGAAGCTTGCGCTCTCGTCCTATCTGGATGGTGTAGAGCCGCTTGAACCCACGCTGGCCACGCGCAATCCGTCATTGCTGCGAGAGATCGAAACGGCCATGGCAGGCTACCGCGCGCAGCTGGATCAGCACGATCCGGCGGCTGACGTGGCCGTGCAGGCAGCGCAAATTGCCCAGCTGTTTGATCGGGCGGACGTGGCGCTGCAGGACACCAGAATAGAGGCCAGTACCGCGTTTCTGGGCAGCTTTACCATCTTGGTGCGCGAAGGACTGGAAGCGCTGCTGATCGTGATTGGCATCGTGGCGTTCTTGCGTAAAGCCGAGCGGTCTGATGTGTTGCCGTATGTGCATGCGGGTTGGATCTGCGCGTTGTTGGCAGGCGCAGCTACCTGGGCAGTGGCTACTTACTTTGTTGATATCAGCGGTGCGAACCGGGAAGTCACTGAGGGCGTCTCGGCCTTGTTCGCTGCCGCTGTCCTGCTCAGCGTAGGCATCTGGATGCACCAAAAGAGCCTTGCAGGGCGGTGGCAGGAGTACCTGCACGCCAAGCTGACGAATGCGCTGACACGGCGCTCGGCTGTTTTCCTGTTCATGCTGGCCTTTGTCGCGGTGTACCGCGAGGTGTTTGAGACGATCTTGTTCTACATCGCGATGTGGAGCGATCAGGCGTCCACCGCCATCCTCGCAGGCCTGGTGGCGGGAATCGCGGTGTTGGCTGCGGTGGCGTACTGGATGCTGCGCATGAGCAGGCGACTGCCGATTGGCCGGTTCTTTTCGATCAGCTCGATTCTCATCGCGGTGATGGCGGTCATCCTGATCGGTAAAGGCGTGGCCGCGTTGCAGGAAGCGGGCTGGATCTCTCAAACACCGCTTGCGTTGCCGCGCATCGAATGGATCGGCCTGTATCCGAACTGGCAGTCGCTGCTGGCGCAGGTACTGGTAGGCACCGCCGCCATCGTGGGGTTCCTCGCCAATGCCCGTTCCGGTGTGCGTAGACAGCCAGGCGCAAACAAGCAATGAAACAACACAGCAGAGGACCAGGACATGAGTGATTGCGGGTGCCACCACGAAGCCAAGAACAAGGAGGAGCGGCGCATCCTCTGGATCGCCTTGGTGCTGAATGCAGCGATGGCCGTGATCGGCGGCATTGCCGGCTGGATTGCCCATTCCACCGGGCTGCTGGCCGACGCGCTGGACATGCTGTCTGACGCCACCGCCTATGCCATTGGCCTGGTCGCTATCGGGCGCACGGCGCGCTTCAAGGCCAACGCCGCGTGGGTCAGTGGCAGCGTGCTGCTGCTGCTGGGCGTAGGCGTGCTGGTCGAAGTGGGCCGCCGGGTGATGTATGGCGCCGAGCCGGTCAGCGGTTGGATGATCGGTACCGCTCTGGTCTCGCTCGCCGTGAACCTAAAGGTGCTCCGTATGCTCGCCCCATTGAAGTCCGGCGAAGTGCATTTGCGAGCGACCTGGCTGTTTACCCGCGCCGATGTGGTGGCCAACGTTGGGGTGATTCTGGCCGGCCTGTTGGTGTGGTGGCTGGCCAGCCCCTACCCGGATTTCGTGATCGGCGCCCTGATCGGTCTGTATGTGATCAAGGAGGCTTTCGAGATCTTGGGTGATGCTCGCCGGGCACATGCCGACGCGCGCAAAACGCCTGCATGACAGCGCTTGGCCGGCTGAGCTGTGGCCTGCGCTGGCTGCTGCTGGCGCACTTGGCCGTGGGCCTTGTGACGCAGCCGGTGCTGGCAGTGGCTGGCGAGCTCCATGCGCAAACCCATTCGGCCGCTGCCGACCATGACCCAGCAGTGGCACCACCAGCTTCCGAGCGTGGCGTAGACGCCGCGCTGCACCGGATTCAGCAGCTGGTGCTGTGCTGTAGCCAGGCCGCGCCGGCTCCAGAAATAGTGTTGGCCATTGCTCATATCGGCCGGCATTGGCCGTCGGCGACAGCCCATGCGGACAGGTATCGGCATGAGCACCTGCTCGCGCCGTTCCGGCCGCCGATCGCAGGGTGATGCGCGCCGGCGTGCGCCGGATCCCTGTTGGCTATCGAAAATTCTGGAGTACTTCATGCATGTGCGATTGGCGGCCCTGGCCGCGTGGCTACTGTTGAGCGCGGCGGCAACGCCGGCGACAGCGGAAGAGCTGATGACCTTGGACGATGCGTTTGCACGCGTGGCCCAAACCCACCCCGAGCTGCGCCTGGTCGATGCGCGGGCCACCGTGCTCGCTGCCGAGCGCGACCAGGCCGTGCAGCGGCCACCGTGGACGTTGGGGGCGGAGGTTGAAAATGCGCTGGGCACTGGCGCAGCCCGCGGCCTGGACAGCGCCGAGCTGACCTTGAGCCTGAGCTCGGTCCTGGAGCGCGGCGGCAAGCTCGACGCCCGCCGCACCTTGGCCCAAAGCCGGATTGATGCACTGGCCGTGCAGCGCGAGACCGGGCGGCTGGACCTGCTCGCCGAGACGGCGCGGCGCTATCTGGCCGTCGTCGGAGCCGACCGGCAACGCAGCCTGGCGGACAAGGATGTTGGCCAGCGCCAGCGAACCGTGGCCGCTGCCCGGCAGCGCCTGGAGGCTGGCGCGTCGCCCGAGTCGGTGCTGCTGACTGCACAGGCGGCGCTGGCGCGCGCAGAGCTGACCCGTGATCGCGCCGAGCAGCAGCGAATCGCCGCCCGTCAGCATCTGGCCGCACTGTGGGGCGAACGGGCTCCCAGCTTCGAGGTGGCCGCAGCCGATCCGATGACCTTGCCCGCGATCGCGTCCATGCAGACATTGGCCGAGGAACTGGAGCGCACTCCCGAGCTGGCGCAATTTGCCGACGCCGGCCGAATCGCGCAGGCGCGACTCCAGCTGGCGCGCTCGGCGGCCGCGCCAGACTTGTCGTGGCAGCTGGGCGTGCGCCGCCTGCAGGAGACTGACGACACCGCGCTGGTGGCCAGCCTGTCCATGCCGCTGGGCAGCCGCAGCCGTGCGCAGCCAGAGATCCGCGCCGGCGAAGCCGAACTGGAGGTGATGGCAATCGAGCGCGAGGCCAAGGGCCTGTCGCTGTATTCCACGTTGGTCGAGGCCCATGGCCGCTATACCGTGGCGCAGGCCGAGGTTGCACGGCTGCAAGGCGACGTGCTGCCGAAGTTGGCCCGGGCCGAGCAGGCCGCCGAGCGCGCCTATCGCGCCGGCGCGATCAGCTACCTGGAATGGGCACAGTTGCAGTCCGAACGCACGGCCATGGCCCAGCAGCAGCTGGACGTGGCGCTCGATGCACAGCGCGCCCTGATCGAAATTCAACGACTGACCGGCCAGGCGCTTGTAACGCCGCCGTCGGCCGCTTCCATTGGAGAAACCCCATGAATCGCTTTTCCTGGACCGCACTGGGCATGGCCCTGATGATGCTGGCCGCCTGCAACGCGTCGGCCCCCAACGAAGCGTCCGAAGGCGGCGCCGCCGCTGAGGGCGAAGAACACGGCGAGCACGAGGAAGCGCCGCTGGAAACCAAGATTGCCGCCAAGGCGGCGCAGGCGGCGGGTATCCAGGTCGCGCCGGCAGGGCCCGGTGAGATTGCCGATGAGCATGAGGTGCAAGGGCTGTTGACCCCGATCGACGGGCGCATCGCGCAGGTCACTGCACGCTTCCCCGGACCGGTCCGCTCCGTGCGAGCCGGCGTGGGTGATCAGGTGCGGGCCGGCCAGGCACTGGCCACGGTAGAGAGCAACCTGAGCCTGACGACCTATACCGTCACCGCGCCGATCAGTGGCGTGGTCATGGCGCGTACGGCTGCTGTAGGCATGGCGGCCGCTGAGGGCGCGCCGCTGTTTGAGGTCGCCGACCTGTCCACGCTGTGGGTGGACCTGCACATCTTCGGCGCCGACGCCCAGCACATCGGTGCCGGCGTACCGGTGACGGTCACCCGCTTGAGCGATGGCGTCACCGCACAGACCACCTTGGAGCGCGTCCTGCCCGGCACCGCCACCGCCAGCCAAAGCACCATTGCGCGCGCCACAGTGGCCAACACCGATGGCCTGTGGCGGCCCGGTTCGGCGGTCAAGGCGCGGGTCACCGTGGATCGCCAATCGGCGGCGCTGGTGGTGCCGATCACCGCGCTGCAGACCGCAGAAGACCAGGACGTGGTCTACGTGCAGCAGGGAGAGACCTACCACACCCGGCCAGTCAAGCTGGGGCGCCGCGACGCTGAGCGCGCCGAAGTGCTGGAAGGGCTCAAGGCCGGTGAACAGGTGGTGGTGGCCCAGAGCTTCCTGATCAAGGCCGACATCGAAAAGTTCACCGTGGAAGAAGAATGAGGCCCGCCATGCTCGAACGCCTCATTGGGCTGTCCATCCGCCACCGCTGGCTGACGCTGGTGCTCACCGCTGCGCTGATTGCGCTGGGTGTGTGGAGCTACCGTCACCTCTCCATCGACGCCACACCGGACATCACCAACGTCCAGGTCCAGATCAACACCCAGGCCCCGGGTTACTCCCCGCTGGAGGCCGAACAACGGGTGACCTTCGCCATCGAAACGGCCATGGCCGGCCTGCCCAAGCTGGACTACAGCCGCTCCCTGTCACGCTACGGGCTCTCCCAGGTCACTGTCGTATTCAAGGACGGCACCGACCTGTACTTTGCCCGCCAACAGGTCGCCGAGCGCCTGCAGCAGATCGCCTCCCAACTGCCCGACGGGTTGGATCCGGAGATGGGCCCCATCTCCACCGGCCTGGGCGAGATCTTCATGTACACCGTGGAGGCCGAGCCCAATGCCCGCAAGCCCGACGGCACCCCGTACACGGCCACGGACCTGCGCACCCTGCAGGATTGGGTGATCCGGCCGCAGCTGCGCACCACGCCCGGCGTCACCGAGGTCAACACCATCGGCGGCTTTGAGCGGCAGATCCACATCACCCCGGATCCGGCCCAGCTGGTGGCCTTGGGGTTTACGTTGAATGACGTGGTCGCTGCTGTCATGCGCAACAACCAGAACATCGGCGCCGGCTACATCGAACGCAACGGCCAGCAGTTCCTGGTGCGCGTGCCCGGCCAGTTGGCCAATCTGGAGGCGATCGGCAACATCGTGCTGGACCGGCGCGATGGCGTGCCCATTCGGGTGCGCGATGTCGCAAGCGTCGGCGAAGGCAAGGAGCTGCGCACGGGCGCGGCCACCCAGAATGGCCATGAGGTCGTGGTCGGTACCGCCTTCATGCTGTTTGGCGCCAACAGCCGGGAGGTCTCCCAGGCGGCCGCGGCCAAGCTGGCCGCCGCCAACGCCAGCTTGCCCCCGGGCGTGCATGCCAAAGCCGTGTATGACCGCACCGCGCTGGTGGACCGCACCATCAATACCGTGTCCAAGAACCTGATCGAGGGCGCGCTGCTGGTCGTGGTGGTGCTGTTCCTGCTGCTGGGCAATGTGCGCGCTTCGCTGATCACCGCCGCAGTGATTCCGCTGGCGATGCTGTTCACCATCATCGGCATGGTCCGTGGCGGCGTGTCGGGCAACCTGATGAGCCTGGGCGCACTGGACTTCGGCCTGATCGTGGACGGGGCGGTGATCATCATCGAGAACTGTCTGCGCCGATTCGGGGAGGCGCAGCACGCGCTGGGCCGCCAGCTCAACGATGAGGAGCGTTTTGACCTGACCGCCTCGGCCACCGCTGAGGTGATCCGTCCCAGCCTGTTCGGTCTGGGCATCATCGCGGCGGTCTACCTGCCGATCTTTGCGCTGTCGGGGGTGGAAGGGAAAATGTTCCACCCGATGGCCATCACCGTGGTGCTGGCCCTGACCGGTGCCATGGTGCTGTCGCTGACCTTCGTGCCGGCGGCGATCGCCACCTTCCTGCGCGGTCGTGTGGCTGAGCACGACAACCGCCTGATGCGCTGGTCACGCGCTCGCTACACGCCGCTGCTGGATTGGGCGCTGCGCCGGCGGGTTGTGGTGCTGACCGGCGCGGCCGTGCTGGTGGTGGGGTGTGGCGTGTTGGCCACCCGCCTGGGCTCGGAGTTCGTGCCGAGCCTGGATGAAGGCGACATCACTTTGCAGCCCATGCGTATCCCCGGCACCAGCCTGGAGCAGTCGGTGGCCATGCAGGAAACCCTGGAGAAGCGCTTGGCCCAGTTCCCGGAAGTGGCCAACATCTTCTCCAAGATCGGCACCGCCGAGGTGGCCACCGACCCGATGCCGCCGTCGATGGCCGACACCTTCCTGATGCTCAAGCCCCGCGACCAGTGGCCCGACCCGCGCAAGCCCAAGGCCGAGCTGGTAGAAGAGCTGGAGGCAGCGGCCAAGGAAATTCCGGGCAGCAATTACGAGTTCACCCAGCCTATCCAGATGCGCACGAACGAGCTGATCTCCGGCGTCCGCTCTGACGTTGCGGTCAAGGTCTACGGTGACAACCTCGACCAGCTGACGCGCCTGGCCAGCCGGGTCGAGCGGATCATGCGCAGCGTCCCCGGCGCCGAGGATGTCAAGGCCGAGCAGGTCACCGGCCTGCCGCTGCTGACCATCACACCAGATCCGGCGGCATTGGCTCGGTATGGCCTGAACCCGGGCGACGTGCAAGAAACGGTGGCCACCGCCATTGGGGGCAGTGTCGCCGGCCAGTTGATCGAGGGCGACCGCCGCTTCGACCTGGTCGTGCGCCTGCCCGAATCGCAGCGCCAAGACCCGGCTGTGCTGGCAGATCTGCCCATTCCACTGCCGGAAAGCGCCAGCGTGGACGAGTCCAGCCGCCTGGCCACCGGCGCCAATGGTGGGCCTCGTACGGTGCCGCTGCGGGAAGTGGCGAAGATCCAGGTGGAGCGCGGGCCCAATCAGATCAACCGCGAGAATGGCAAGCGGCGGGTGGTGATCACCGCCAACGTGCGCGAGCGCGATCTGGGCGGGTTCGTCGGCGAGTTGCGCACGCGCATCGGCCAGGATGTGAGGCTTCCGGAGGGCTACTGGATCGACTACGGCGGCACCTTCGAGCAGCTGATCTCGGCCAGCCAACGCCTGGGGGTGGTGGTTCCGGTGACACTGGCGTTGATCTTCGCCCTGCTGTTCATGGCCTTCGGCTCGGCCAAGGATGCGGCCATCGTGTTCAGTGGCGTTCCACTGGCGCTGACGGGCGGGGTGCTGGCGCTGGCCCTGCGGGGGATTCCGCTGTCGATCTCCGCCGGCGTGGGCTTCATCGCGCTGTCGGGCGTGGCTGTGCTCAACGGGCTGGTCATGATCGCCTTCATCCGCCGCCTGCGCGAACAGGGCGATGCTCTGGACGACGCTGTCCGGGACGGCGCCCTTGGACGCCTGCGCCCGGTGCTGATGACCGCCCTGGTGGCCTCGCTCGGGTTCCTGCCCATGGCCTTGAATATCGGTGCCGGCTCGGAGGTGCAGCGTCCGCTCGCTACGGTCGTCATCGGTGGGATCGTGTCATCGACCGCGTTGACTCTTTTGGTACTACCGGTGCTGTACCGCTGGCTTCATCGCGACCTTGGGAATCGCGGTAGGCGCATTCCTTTTGAGTCCACGAGATCATGAGCCAAATTGATCTGGAAAAGGTTCTGGCAGGGATGTTCGTCGGTCCCGGCGTCAAGGCGGTAAATGATCTGCGCCTAATTCCGTGCGGAGGAGGCAAGCTGCAGATCACCGCAACAATCACGGTTGCCGAACCTTCTGTCGATCTAGATCTGGTACGAGCCGTGATTGCCAAGGTGCTGGTCGATCAATTCGGGATTGAGCAAGTCGTGCTTTGCTTCAAGGACCCCGGTCCGGCAGCACCGCCACCAACTGGGCCGCCCTTGAAGAAAATGTGACCACTGCCAGTAGCTCGATGCGCCAGCGCGGTCACCGCTCAAGCGGCAGCCATATCCAGAGCGCGATGAGCGTGGCCAACAGGACGGGCGGCGTGAGGATGAGCCCCACCTTCATGTACTGGCCCCACGTGATCCGTTGGCCCTTGCCGGCGAGGACGTGTAGCCACAGCAGGGTCGCGAGCGAGCCGATCGGGGTGAGCTTGGGGCCGAGGTCATTGCCCACGACGTTGGCATAGATCATCAGTTCGCGGGTGGCGGCCGGAAGATTGGCCCCGTCGATGGCCAGCGCGCCCACTAGGGTTGCCGGCATGTTGTTCATGATCGATGCGAGACCCGCCACCGCGAAGCCGGTACCGATCGTGGCCACAAAGGTTCCCTGCGCTGCCAGCCACTCAAGCACCGCACTTGCCACCTTTGTCAGCCAGGCGTTGCCAAGCCCATAAACCACAAGATACATGCCAACCGAGAACAGCACGATCTGCCAAGGCGCGCCGCGCAGAATCTTGGTCAGGGCCACGGTGGCGCCTCGGCCGCCTCTCGTCCAGCGACCTGCAATTGCCATCAGCACCAGCGCAGCCGCACCCGTCACCAAGGCGATGGGCACGCCGAGCGGCCCGGTTACGAAGTACGCAACGAGCAACGATGCAAGAAGGGGCAAGGCGGCGCGAAAGACTGCCTTGTCGCGGATCGCCTCATGCGGCGCTTCAAGATCGTGGAGCGGGTAAGTGCGCGGAATGTCGCGGCGGAACCAGAGCCACAGGACGATCAGCGTGGCACCGACCGACACCAAATTCACCGGCACCATGACCGCTGCGTAGCGTCCAAATGAGACGTCAAAGAAGTTCGCGGTGACGATGTTGACCAAGTTCGAGACAACGAGAGGCAGGCTTGCCGTGTCAGCGATGAAGCCGCAGGCGACCGTGAACGCCAGCGCCCCGGCTGGCGGGAAATTCAAGCGCAACAGGATCGCCAGAACGATCGGCGTCAGCAGCAGGGCCGCGCCGTCGTTGGCGAACACGGCTGCGATCGCAGCGCCCAGCAGGACGATCAGCGGAAAGAGCCTCCGACCATTGCCGCCGCCCCAGCGGGCCACATGCAGGGCCGCCCATGCGAAGAAGCCGGCCGCGTCCAGGATGAGCGAGATGATGATGAGTGCGACGAAGGTGAATGTCGCATCCCAGACAATCCCCCACACCGTGCCAACGTCATTCCACCCGACCACGCCGGTGGCCAATGCCACTGCGGCGCCGGCAAGTGCTGACCAGCCTATGCCGAGCCCGCGCGGCTGCCAGATGACGAATACAAGAGTGACGATAAAGATCGCGAGGGCAAGCATGCAGCGCTCCGACAGGGTTAGATGGAGCGCTGATTCACGCGCTTGGAGAGTTCTTCGGCGCTCTCAACGCGCTCGGAATAGCGATCGGTCAGATACGCTGAGCGACCACGCACCAGCCAAGTGAACTTCACCAACTCCTCGCATACGTCTGCAACTCGCTGATAGTACGCGGACGGCTTCATGCGCCCGGCCTCATCAAATTCCTGGAATGCCTTGGCCACCGAGGACTGGTTCGGGATGGTGACCATACGCATCCACCGGCCGAGTACACGCAGCTGGTTTACTGCGTTGAAGCTCTGCGAACCGCCGGACACCTGCATCACCGCCAGGGTTTTGCCCTGTGTTGGGCGCTTGGCGCCGTCGGCCAGCGGAATCCAGTCGATTTGCGCCTTCATGATCCCGGTCATGGCGCCGTGGCGTTCGGGGCTGACCCAGACCATGCCTTCGGACCAGTACGCGAGATCGCGCAGCTCACTCACCTTCGGATGATCCGGGGTGGCTCCGTCAGGCAGTGGTAAGTCATGCGGATCGAAGATTCGTACGTCGCAACCGTACCAGCGCAAGAGCCGGCCGGCTTCCTCTGCCAGCAGCCGCGAATAAGAGCGTTCCCGCAGCGAGCCATAGAGGATGAGGATCCGGGGCGGGTGCCTGGGGTCGCCGGGCCCAGCTAGCGCGTCAACGTCGATTGGTGCAAGTTGCGTTGCGTCGATGCTCGGCAGATCTGCGGCGATGCGATCGATCATGTCGACGCTCCGGCTACCGTCACAATTTCGCCGTCTTCCTTGGTGAAGGAGGACAGCGGGTTGTCCAGCAGCGCGAGCACCTTCTCGGACGGTCGGCACAGGGCCACCCCCCGGTCAGAAACGACGATGGGACGGTTGATCAGGATCGGATGCGCCATCATCGCGTCCACCAGTTGTTCGTTGGTGAGCGCGGGATTATCCAGGCCCAGCTCCGCGTACGGTGTTCCCTTCTGGCGCAGGAGTTCACGCGGCGCCATGCCCATCGCGGCGATCAGCTCGACCAGCTTCTCGCGCGTTGGGGGCGTCTGCAGGTATTCGATGACCTCCGGGTGTTCACCGGACTGGCGCATCATTTCCAAGGTATTCCGGGACGTGCCGCAGGCCGGGTTATGGTAAATCGTCAGTGTCATCATGATCCCCTTACGCCACGTCGGGTCGCGACGATGAGGTGCCGTCGAACTGCCCGATTTCGCCTACCTGGGCGGCCAAGCTCGTCCGGGTCAGTGTGGGGATCGGAAGTGCGACGAACGCCTTGATACGGTTCTCCATGTACACAAGCGCCTGCCGAAAGGCGGCGCGCTGCCACATGTCCCCGCGTGCTTCACGGCTCGGGTCTTGGATACCCCAATGCGCGGTAATCGGTTGTCCTGGCCACAATGGGCAGGCCTCGCCGGCAGCCTGATCGCAGACGGTAAAAACGAAATCCATCGCTGGGGCGTCGGGCACGGCGAACTCGTCCCACGCCTTGGAGCGCAGCCCCTCGACTGGGTAGTCGGCCTGACGCAGCGTTTCGATTGCCAGCGGGTGGACCTCACCCTTTGGATGGCTGCCGGCGGAAAACGCATTGAAACGGCCATCGCCGATCTTGCGAAGGACGCTCTCGGCCAGGATCGAGCGCGCTGAATTGCCGGTGCAGAGGAACAGGACGTTAAACGGCTGAGGAAAGCTCATGCGCAGGTCTCCGTGGTACAAGGGGTGACGAGGTTATTGAGGGCGCCGCAGATATCCGGATTTCCGGAACAGCAGTCCTCGGTGAGGAATTCAAGAAGCTGGCGCATGTCTTCGTAGTTGGCGGCGTACAGCACACGCCGCCCGTCGCGCCAAGAGCGCAGTAGGCTCGCCCGCTCCAAGGTCGCAAGGTGAAAGCTCATGCGCGGTGGCGGAATCGCAAGCGCTTCGGCAATTTCACCCGACGGCATGCCGTTGGGACCTGCGCGGACCAGCATCCTGAATGCGGCCAGGCGGTCGGAGTGGGCAAGCGCAGAGAGCGCTGAGACGGCAGAATCATCGTTCATTCGGCGATTCTACAAGGATCCTTGTAGGATGCAAACGGAAGGGTTTTCGGCGTCGATCAAGCCAGCTGTTACTTAGGCTGCCCGGCGCCGCCGTTTCCGCGAGATATGCGAGATATGAACGCTACTCTACGTGCTCGCTCTGGCAGGCATATAGAGCTGGTGTCCCGGCAGCATACATACGCCAGCGTACACAAATGCTACGCTTTGCCGCGCACGGGTGAAGGCCACGTAGTACTTCGATGGCGCCGTGATGCGCGCCGCATCTGCGGTGCGCAGGTACTGCGTCAACGGCCCGTTGGGGAAGATTAGGACTCGGCTATAAGTGCGTCCCTTGCACTGCCCGAAGTTCACCGCAGGCAGTCCGTCGCAGGCATGCCGCCGGTCATGCCGGAGCACTGTGGGGGCGAACTCTCGCATGTACGCAGCAACGTCGCCGGGAGCGACGAGGTAGATGCCATCATGCCCCGTGACCTCGCCATTGCCTGATTGGGTGCGGGGCATCTGCGGATAGAGCGTGTCAGCCATGTCGCACAAGGCTTGGACGCAGCGCAGACTGATGAGGCGGTGATCCAGCTGGCATAAGCCATCCGACTCCCAGATCTGAAACAGCGCTGCCAGATTGGGTCCACGATACTGGCTGTGCCTTTGCGCATAGTTGGTGGCATACGTCGCCTGGCGCGTATCACCCACCAACGTGATGGCGATATGGCTCTTCAACAGCCGCTCGACCAGATCCAGATCAAAGCCGGCCAGGTCCTGAACTTCGTCGATGTAGAGCTCGTCGTACATGGCCGCCAGGCGTGCCACAACCTGACCTTGGGTCAGCTCATCGCAGCGCACAGCAAAGTCGGCGGCCCGGTCCGAATACATCCGGTTGCCAGCCAGGTAGTGGCGCGCCACCTGAGTGCGTGGGGCCCGGTTGTTGGTGACACCTTCTACGAACAGGATGGTCTCGATGCGAGGCTCAGGACACAGCGCCGCCTGGTACGGGCGGATGCACTGGCGCAGCAGAAAGCCATACCAGCTGTGCAAGGTGACATGCGCGGGGACCGCGCCGGCGTGGACCTCAAACGAGCGCCGGATCTCTTCAAGGTTTTCCAGCGTGTAGGTGACAATCGCGATGCGCCGCCCAGGTCGCTCCAAGGCCTGCCGGACCAGCAGGGTGGTCTTGCCCGAACCGGCCGCCGAGAGCAGGATCCGGTTAGGTGATGGCACGCTGGACATAGTCCGGGAACCTGATCGAGTGCGGGCTGTTGAAGATCGCCAAGGCCGTATCGGTCTTATGGCCCTTCATGTACTTGAGCAGCGCCACCTCATCGGCAAACGTCTTGCCCAGCACGGTATTGAGTTCGGCCAGCGAGTTGGCTTTGATCAGCTGCTCTTCCAGCGATGGGGCGCTTTCGTCGGAATCGTAATAGATCGCGTTGATGTGCTCGGCATAGCGTTCCTGCACAACGGCGATATCGCCGTCGTTGTCGGTGATCACCTTGGCCTGGATTTTCAGCCGCTCTGCAATCTGCAAGAAGCGCTTAAATGCCAGCGACTTGACCGAAATGATGTCTACGCCGCGAGCCATCGGTGTCACGCCGTGGTGGTCGCTGTAGGCGCGCTGCACGATGAGCTCATCGGAAGGGCCTTCCACCAGGATCGCCTGCTTGGCCAGGATCAACCGCAGCGTGTCGTGGCCCGGCAGCTTCATGAAATAGTCGTGCGTATCGCTCGGCAGCTGGTCCAGCTTCATCTGGCCCTGCGCGCTGAATAGGATCACGTTGTCCACGCCCAGCTTGTTCAACACGAAGCTGCTGTGGGTGGCGATAATCACCTGCTGGGCGGTGGAGAGGGCCGCAATCTTGTCGATCAGCTGGGTCATGCTGGAATAGGACAGATGGTTCTCCGGCTCCTCGATCAGAAGCACGTGGGCCGCGCCGGCCGCGTGCATCGCCAGCTTCATCTTCACCGCGCTTTGCTCGCCCTTGCCGGCCTGGGTGAACGGGAGCTCATCCAGGTAAGGTGACAAGCTGGTTTCCCACGTTGAGCGCGGCGATGTGTCCACGCCTACCGTCAATGCCCTGTGGCTGATGTCCCCGGTGTGCTCGGTCAAGTAGGCATTGATCGCTGCCACATCCGCTTCTTCGGAAAAGCTCTGCCGCATGCGGCGGAAGCTCAGCGACAGCGAGACGCGCTGCGCAGGCGTCAGTGCCTGCTCGATGATGCCGGCGATATAGCGATCGGCACCGGACAAGGTCTTGATGCCGTGCGTGTCGATGATGGTCGAGTCGAACGGAATACTGCGGGCGGTGACGCCATTGTTGGCGAAGGAGTACCAGCGCACCGTGTAGTACTCCACCGGCAGGCTGACCGCGCCCTGGTGCTGCTGCAGGTAGGCGTTGAACTCCTCGCGGTAGTCGTCGTTGAGCTCGACCAGCAGCCGGATGCCGGCGGTATCCAGACGCAGGGAGTTGTTGGTGCCGCGTAACGACGCCAGCGCGGCGTCGGCGCCCAGATAGGCTTCAATGGAGATCCGTGGCGGCGAGGCCGGCGTGCCCGTGGCAAGCGCTCCCAAGTACTCCTGCACCGTGGGCTGGTGGAACAGGTAGGGCGTGAGCTCGTAGGCAAGATTGCGCCCATGCAGCTGGCCGGTGACCACCGCGTGGATGGCCTCCAGCAGGGTGGACTTACCGACCTCGTTGTCGCCCACCACCAGGTTCATGTGGGCATTGAGGGGCAGGTCCAGATGGCGAAACGACTTGAAGTTGTCGATGACGATACGTTCGATCGGCATGCACAGTCCTTTGATGGCCAACGGGCTCGGTGGCGGAGCCTGCCTGCACCCTGGCTGGCCTCCTTTCCGCTCTGGGCCATACTACCCAGCGATCGCCGGCCCTGGGCGGTTTCGTACTGCTTGGGACGCCGGGAAGGGTCAGAATCCGCCTTACGCGGGATAATTCAATATTATCCCGCTTGAGATTTAAGCAGTCCGGCCGGCTTAATCGGCTGTTGAGTAGTACGCATTTACACGGTATGTAATACGTTACGAAATACACGGGAGAGGACGAATGGCGCGGTCTGGCTTGTACAAAAGCGATGTGCAACGCGCCCGGGACAGTCTCCGGGCCGAAGGCAAGAACCCCTCGGTGGACGCGGTACGCGTAGCGCTGGGTAATACCGGGTCCAAAACCACCATCCATCGCTATCTGAAGGAGCTGGAAGAGGAGGACGGGAAAGGCGTAGGCGCCAAGATCGCCGTCAGCGACGCCCTGCAGGACCTGGTGGCTCGTCTGGCCGAGCGGCTGCATGCCGAGGCCGAAACGATGATCGCGCAGGCACAGGAACGGTTCCAGGCCGAGCTGCATGGGCGCACCCAAGCTTTGGAACAGGTCCGGCAAGAGGCCGGGGACCTCAGTGTGCAGCTTCAGCGCACCGAGACAGCTCTGCAGACAGAACGCGAGGCAGGCGAAGCCGCCAGGGGCAAATTGGCCAGCCGCACCACCGAACAGGCTCAGCTGGAGGAGCGCATTGCAGGCCTCACGGCGCGGCTGGCAGAGCACGAAAGCCACGCACGCTCCCTGGAGCAGAAGCACGAGCATGCCAGGGAAGCCCTTGAGCACTACCGCACCTCGGCCAAAGACCAGCGTGAGCAGGAGCAACGCCGGCACGAGCACCAGGTGCAGGAACTGCAGGTTGCCCTGCGCCAGGCCAACGAAGCACTGACCGCCAAGAACCACGACCTGGTGCAGCTCAACCGGGAAAACGGCCAGTGGCTGGAACGCCACACCCGGCTGGAAAGGGAGGAGGCGCAGCTGCGCCAGACCATCCAGACGCAACAGGACGAGCTCGATGCGCTGCGCCTGACGGCGGCCGAATACCAGGCGCTGCAGGTGCGCTGGGGCCAAGACGCTCAGGCCTTGGAAGATGCTCGACAAGAGCTCACGAAAGCCCGGTCCGAACTGGTCCAGGAGCGCGAACGACGCGAGCACGCCGAGGCGGAGACCCTGCGCGCCACCGTGCGCCTGAGCACCTTGGAGCCGCTGCTGGCCCAGCTGCAGCCAGCCAGTGCTGGCGGCAAAGGCGCCAAGCGGATCTCATCGGAAGAGACGCCGGGGTCATAGCCTAGGAGCGAAACATCCGCCACGATCGCAAGGAGCTTTGTCATGAGCGTAGTCACAACCACACCCCCGGAAATCAGCCGTGCGGTGCGGCGCTTGACCGATTCGGTCGTGCGCGGCGCAGAACCGGTGTACCTCGATGTGCAGCCGGAAGCCGATGCGATCGTGCACGAATGCTTTCCCAACGTGCAGGCCAAGGTCGCGCGCGACGGTGGTCAGATGCTATGCGGGTGGCAGCTGTGGGAATGGCCGCACGTGCTGGTGGAAGCGGAATTCCACGCGGTGTGGGTCAGCCCCGAAGGAGAAATGATCGACATCACGCCAAAGCCTGAAGGCGAGAAGCGCATTCTCTTCGTGCCGGATCCGCGAAGACGTTACGAGGGCCTTGCCATCGACAACGTCCGCATGCCATTACGCGACGACCTGCTGATCAAACACTTCATCCAGATGTCCGAAGCGATTGTCCAGGTGATGAACCGCGGCGAGCGAGCGTCCCAGTATGGCGAGGTCAGCGTTCCGGCCAATGAAATCCAGCCCCTGCTGCAGGCGAGGGATTTCTTGGGCCAGTCACTCGGTGCGGGATTGCGCGAGCATGCACCGTGCTTGTGCGGCAGCGGCAACAAGTACAAGCGCTGTCATGGCGCGCAAGTAGAAGCATTCTTCCGTCGTTGACGGTGGTGCCCCTGGTCGGAATCGAACCGACGTGTACGCGCTTATCTGGCGCGTGCTCTCACCGGGGTATAAGGCCGGCGCTCTGACCAACATGAGCAACAGGGGCGTGATCGATCGATGCGATCACGCCGGTATTCGAGGGTCGAGCGAGCTAAGGCGGTTCATGGGGCAAGCATGCCGGGGATGGACACCATGCCGCTATCCCCGGGCACGGCGGTACGAGTGGGCCCAGGCGGGAGCGGGAATGCGGTCGGTCGCCACCAGCCAGGCCATCCGCAAGGCCTGCGCGTCCACCAACGCATGGTGGCGCCTGGCCCTATGTTCCGGATGGGCCGCGAACCAATCTTCCACCAGCAATCCCGGAAGGCCTTCCTTGGACATGCGCGTCATGACCGGGGCCGGCCGGGGTCCGCATACAGCAACCTGGTCATCGGGGAGCTCAAATCCATCCAGGGCGTACCGCAGCAGCTGGAGATCGTTCGGGAAATCCGCCATCACCGCCGGCGCATCAGCCTCGCTGAGGAAGGCGCGCAGTTTGGTAGTCAGGGCGGCATCCGGCAGGGCCGCGCCGCCGCGGTCGAGCAGTGGGTAGACGCTTTGACGAACGAAGTCGGTGGGAGCCTCGGGCAGGCTGGCTCGCTCAGCGTAGAAAAGGCGGTCTCCACCTTCGTTCACCAGCGCCAAACTCACCAGCTCGCTGCCCGTTACATCGGCCCACTCGGTGTCCAAGAAGTAGTACGTGGTGGCCATGGTTGAATGGTGCCACAGCTCCCTGGGAAGGGCCGCCCCCGGAAGGGCGGCCGAGGGTAGAATTCACCGATCCATCAATCGGTTAGCGAAGATCTGGCCGTGTTCGTAACGATTCCCTGCCAACCCTCATCAAGCTATCCGACCTGGCGGGCATCGTCGGGCCGCAGCAGCGGCCGGTCCGGCGCGACTTGTATTTCCACGCGGCACGGCCGCTTTCGGAGTACGTCAGGCTGGCGCAGCGCGATGGCTCAATCCCCGACTAATCGGGGCGCATTGTGTCTTTTTCGATCTAGCTCAAGACGGCCAAGGTCTGGATCGGCGTCCTTGCACCAGTCGGGTGCGATCCTGACCAAAAAAGACATGGTGCGCGACGTGGCTTTCGGCAGGGTGTGTGGCGTTGCGCGCCATTTCTACGCGGCGCAGCCGTCGCACTCGGACGACTTATGCAAACTTCGGAGCTAATCGGTGTCGACCGCTTTTCACAATTTCAGTTTACGCCTCCCTGATACCACTTCGATGCTGCTGAAGCCTTAGCTCCCGCGTTCAACGCCCGTGGCGACGTTCCTGTTGAATAGGAGGTCGCATCATGGCCGATCGAAGCGCCGAAGCCTGGTATCCGACTGCCGCGTATCTCTACGTGCTGCACTTGGACGGTCCCGCGCTCGCCTGGGAGTACCTGCGTCGCCATCCCGACTACCGGCGCGACTGGCTACGCCGTCGCCGCCAGCCAGAGGCGGCGCACGCCTGGGGGCTGCGCCTGCTGGAAGACCCTGCGCTGGATGCACGCGATGCACATCCGGACTGGTTCCCCGACCACGCCGGCGTGATCCAGCTCTACCCGGATGCCGACCCGCCGCCGCAGGCGGACGCCTTCGAGTTCTGGCGCATCCCCGGCCACAAGCATCTGCTCCATGACGGCAAGCGTCTGGTGCTGACGGCGCGCTGGCCCGGCTGTTGCCTGCGACTCGCACTGGCGCCGGGCCTGGCCGATGGCATGGCCTACCTGTACGCCATCCGCGCGTGCGTCGCGCCTTGCGCGAGCTACCGCACGATCACGTCCGAGCTGGACAAGCTGGCGACAACGGACGACGCACCTGCAGCGACGGCCCGTTCCCGGCCCACACCGGCCGCGCTGCTGGAGCTGCACACCTTGCAGGCGCTCGACGCGACCCTCGCGGGCGCGTCCTTGCGCGAAACGGCCGAAGGACTGTTCGGCG
This sequence comes from Pseudoxanthomonas sp. X-1, assembly GCF_020042665.1. NCBI lineage: Bacteria > Pseudomonadati > Pseudomonadota > Gammaproteobacteria > Lysobacterales > Lysobacteraceae > Pseudoxanthomonas > Pseudoxanthomonas sp. X-1. The sequence goes on along the minus strand of NZ_CP083376.1, from coordinate 1,371,711 downwards.
CCGAAGCCGTAACCGCCGGCTGGTACGCCGACGGCGGCCTGCGCTCGCGCGTGCGCCACCTCGTGCGGCGCGGCCGAACGCTGATGCGCGGCGGCTACCGCCGCCTTGCGCAACTCGAATGACCTGGGGAGGGTCGCTTTGCCTGCGCTGCAAGACGACCCTCCGCGCAACGAATCGCTATCTTGAGACTGCCTCCATCCGGCTGCGCTGGTGCTGCCGGCGCTTCTGACCGATGGAGGTTCACTCGATGCGACCCGCACCCTTGCGGCCTGCTGCCGCTGCCACCACCACGCCCGCACAACCCCAGCGCTACCTCACCAACGACGAAGCCGCCGAGTACCTGCGGCTGTCGCCGCGCACGCTCGAAAAGCAGCGCGTGATCGGCGGCGGGCCGAAGTTCCGCAAGTTCGGCCGCCGCGTCATGTACGCGGTGGCCGACCTCGATGCCTGGGCCGACCAGCGCAGCTTCGAGGCCACCTCCGACCCCGAATACGCCGAGCACCACTCGGCCGACAGCCGTGCGCGCTGATCGGTGGCTCGCCTGTGGCCATCGTCATGCCCAGCCCATCGCGGGAGCGGGAACAGCTCGACCTGTTCCGCGCCTTGCCGGGCGACGGCATGGCGCCGCGCGACAGCCAGGACTTGATGGCCTTTCCGTTCTTCTCGCTGGCGAAGTCGCGGCGCACCGCGCCGATCGACTTCCGCGCCGGCGGCGTCACCGTGCGCGTGGAGGGCACGCAGGAACATGGCATCGCTACGATTTGGGATGCGGACGTGCTGATCTGGACGGCTTCGCAGATCGTGGAAGCGCGCGACGCGGGTCTGCGCCCGTCGCGGCTTATGCACGCGACGCCTTACGAGATCCTGCGCTTCATCGGACGCGGCGTGTCGCTGCGCGACTACCAGCGCCTCAAGGCCGCGCTCGACCGGCTGCAATCGACGACCGTAGCGACTTCCATCCGCGAGACGACCGGGCGGCGCCTGCATCGCTTCTCGTGGATCAACGAATGGAAGGAGCTGGCCGATGCCCGCGGCACGCCGCTGGGCATCGAGTTGATCCTGCCGGACTGGTTCTATGCCGGCGTGCTCGACGCCGCCCTCGTGCTGACCATCGACCCGGCGTATTTCCGGCTGACCGGCGGCATCGAGCGATGGCTGTACCGCCTGGTGCGCAAGCACGGCGGCAAGCAGCCTGGTGGCTGGCAATTCGACTTCCGCCACCTGCATCGCAAGTCGGGGAGTACGGCGAAGCCCTACGACTTCGCCTGCGACCTGCGAGCGCTGGTCGCGCGGCAGTCGCTGCCCGGCTATGTGCTCGGCATCGAGAGGACGCTGGATACGCGCGAGGAACTGTTGACCTTTCGACCCGTGCCGTCCACGGCACGGGGATAACTCGGGGAAAACTTGTGAACGGCCTCGTGCTATCAGGCGTGCCGGGTATCGTGCTATCAGGCGTGTCCCACTCGTGCTATCAGGCGTGCGAAATCGCCGGAAAGCCAATGCTGGCGCGGGTTTCGGCGTGCTCTAACTTCCCTAACTTAAAGACTCTAACTTTTGGTAAGAACGCGCCGTTTCGGTGGACAACCGAAAAACGGCACGCAGCGCAGCCGCGAAAGCCCGGCTTTCCAACACGGAGGGCCGCGCCATGATCGTCGCCTTGCTCAACCAGAAAGGCGGCGTCGGCAAGACCACGCTCGCCACGCACATCGCCGGCGAGCTAGCGATGCGCGGTCAGCACGTCGTCCTGCTCGATGCCGACCCGCAAGGCTCCGCACTGGACTGGACGCAGCGCAGAAGCCAGCAGGGCTTGCCGCGCTTGTTCAGCGCCGTGGGCCTCGCCCGCGAGACGCTGCACCAGGAAGCGCCGGAGCTGGCCCGCCGCGCCGACCACGTCGTCATCGACGGCCCGCCGCGCATCGCCGCGCTTGCGCGCTCCGCGCTGCTGGCGGCCGAGCGCGTGCTGATTCCCGTGCAGCCCAGCCCCTACGACCTGTGGGCCTCTGCCGAGATGGTCGCGCTGATCCGCGAAGCGCAAGTGTTCCGGCCGGCGCTGCGCGCGGCCTTTGTCGTCAATCGGCGTGTCAGCACCACCATCATCGGTCGCGAGGCACGCGGCGCGCTCGCCGAGCAGCCGCTGCCGGCGCTTCGTTCGGAAGTGCATCAGCGCATCGTGTTCGCCGACAGCGTGGCCGCTGGCCGGCTCGCACGCGAGACGGCGCCCGACAGCGCCGCCGCGCCCGACAGCGCCGCCGCGCGCGAGATCGCCGCGCTGACCGACGAGCTGCTGCGGTGGCCGACATGAACCAGCGCAACGGCAAACGCATCGCCATCGGCGCACGTCCGCCGGCGAACCCGCACGCCGAGGCGTGGGTTCGCCAAGGCGACGCCGACGGCCTCCAGAAAGGCGACCTCTACACCGCACGCCTGACCCTCGACATCACGCCCGCGATGCGCGCACGCATCAAGGTGTCGGCGTTCACGCAAGGCGTGACCGTCGCCGAGCTGCTGCGCGCGCTGCTGGAACGCGAGTTCCCGGAGAAGACCTCATGAAAGCATCCGCTCTGGCGGCCACGGCTGCGCCGCCGCCGTCGCCCGCGCTGCCCGCCGGCCAGGCCGGCGTCGCGCCGCTGACTCGCGTATCGCTCGCCTACGTTGAGCAGCGTATCGACCTCTACCTGCGCTTCGGCGAGCCGGCGCGCATCGTCCGGCTCGACCGCTGGCGGCGTGTCGCGGTGTTCCTGCCGGGTGCGATGTTCTGCCGCATCCGCTGGCAGGCGAACGACTACGGCACGACCCGCTGGCAGCTCATGGTGATGCAGGCTTGCATGCCGCTGGACGCGGCGCAGCGTATCCCCGGCGTGTTGCCCGGCGCGCGCTTGCTGCTGCACGCCGAGGGCGAACCCGCCGTGCGCGCGGTGCTGGCACAGCTCGACGCCATCGAGGTGCAGGGCATCGCGCCTGCCGACGTGTCGCCCGCGTACTGGCGCACGCTCGGCAACCGGCTCGCTGCACGCTTGCCGGTGCCCGCATACACCGCCGAGCGGCACGCCGCCTGGCTGGCAGGGAGGGCGCTGCCATGACTGCCATTTCCCCATCCAGCACCACACCGCATCCTCGCTCGCGCCGACGCGCTCGCATCGTGCTGGCGGCTCTGTCCGCCTGTGGCTTCGCTGCGCTGGCCTGGGCGTCCTTCGTGTCGCCGCTGCCGCGTTTGACCTACAACCCATCCGACAGCGTGGCGGTCGGCTGGTATCGCGTCGATCCGCTCGAACATCGCACCGACGCGCTGCCACGTCCGCTGTCCGTGGACAGCATCGTGCTCGTCCCGCTGCCGGCCGCCGCTGCAGCGCTGGCCGCGCAGCGCGGCTACTTGCCGACGCGCGTACCGCTGCTCAAACGCATCGGTGCGGTCGCGCCGCAGCAGGTGTGCATCGTCGGTCGCAGCGTGCGCATCGACGGCGTGCCGGTGGCCGCCGTCTTGCCCTCCGACCGCATGGGGCGGCCGCTGCCATCCTGGCAGCAATGCCGCCGCCTCGAATCGGGCGAGCTGTTCCTGTTGAGCGTGACCAACCCGGCGTCGTTCGACAGCCGCTACTTCGGCCCGATACCCGCATCCGCCGTGCTCGGCGTCGCGCATCCGCTCTGGCTGGAGACACGCCGATGATGGCCGCCGATTCGCTGCGCTTCATCGTGCCATCCGGCGTGTCGGTCCGCTGGCCGTCGCCGTGTCGTAGCGCGTGGCGTGCGAACGCATCCGCGCCGCACTTCGCGCAACATCCGGCGCGGCGTCCCCACGTGCAGGCATCTTGCCTCAGACGCGCCCGGCCTGCGGCCGTGGCCGCGTTCGTCGGCGCGCTGGCTGCAAGCAGCGCAGCGCCGCCGGGCCGCCGATGCCCGGAGCGTCAGCGCAGGGCGAAGGCGGAAGGCAAGATAAAAGGTCGCGGCACATGGCCGCTTGAAAACCGTGTCTGCACATGGGGGTGGCGCGGCACGCGCCAGGGGGCGGCAGCGTGCCGCGAAGGTGCGCAATGCCGCATTCGCATGGGCGAAGCCGCGTGCTTCTTCCGCTGGACTGCGACGGCCTTGGATGGAGCCGCCGCATGAGCAGCCGCGACGATGATCGTTTCCGCGTTCGACCTGGTGCGCCCAAGCATCGCGGCGATGCGTTCGTCAACAAGGTGCTGCGGCAGGCCAACAAGGCCGGCGCGAAGCTCGGCAAAACGGCCGGCAGGATCGGTCAACGACCCGGTTCCCGGCTGGGCCGCGGCCACGTCGCGGCGCGCTTCGCCGGGCGGGGACTTGGGGTAAATGCGCGGCGCGTGACGATCAAGGCCCGGCTGGTGAATCTGGCGCAGGCTGGGCCGCGTTCGACCGCTGCGCACCTACGCTACATCGAGCGCGGAGGCGTCGATCGCCAGGGCGGGCCGGGCCGTGCCTACGGGCCGACGACTGACGATGCCGACCTCGAAGCGTTCAAAGAGCGCGGCGCCGATGATCGCCACCAGTTCCGGTTCATCGTCTCGCCGGAGGATGCCGAACAGCTCGACGACCTGCGCACCTACACTCGGCACTTAATGGCGCGCCTGGAGGCCGACCTGGGCACGCGGCTGGAATGGGTGGCGGTCGATCACTGGAACACGGACAACCCGCACACGCATGTCGTCCTGCGCGGCAAGGACGACACCGGCAAAGACCTCATCATTTCGCGCGACTACATCGCCGAGGGGATGCGCCGGCGGGCGTCGGAGCTGGCGACCGAATGGCTGGGGCCGCGTACCGAGCTGGAGATGCAGCGCGCCATGCAGCGCGAGGTGGAACAGGAGCGATGGACGGGGCTGGATCGCACCTTGCAGCGCGAGGCCGGCGACGACGGCCTGGTGCGCGTCGAACGCTTCGCCGAACCTCGTCTGCAACGCCAGCGGCAAGTGCTGATCGGCCGCCTGCAACGCTTGCAGCGCATGGGTCTGGCGACCGAGCCGCAGCCCGGAGTGTGGACCATCCATGCCGAGGCCGAACCGACCTTGCGGGCGATGGGCGAGCGCGGCGACATCATCCGCACCATGCAGCGAGCGATGAGTGGCAAGTCTCGCGAGCTGGCCGTGTTCGAACCGACCAACGACGGCCGCACGCTTGTCGGCCGAGTCGCCGGCAAGGGGCTGGCCGACGAGCTGTACGACAAGGGCTATCTGATCGTCGATGGCACCGACGGCAAGGCGCACTACGTCGCGCTGCCGCCGCGGTCGGAGCTGGAGCAGTACCCGACCGGCGCCGTGGTGGAGGTGAAAGGTGCGGCAGATGTACGGGCGGCCGACCGCAACATTGCTGCGCTGGCCGTTGATGGCGTGTACCGCACCGATCTTCACCTGGCCATCGCCCAAGGCCAGGCCACGTCCGACCGCGACCCGCGCGAAGTGGTGGCCGCCCATGTGCGCCGTCTCGAAGCCCTGCGCCGCGCCGGCATCGTGGAGCGCGAGGCCGAAGGCGTCTGGCGCGTCCCCGGCGACTTGGCCGAACGGGGCCGCCAGTACGACGCGCAGCGTCTTGGCGGCGGCGTGGCGGTGGAGCTGAAATCGCACCTGCCGATCGAACGGCAGGCGCGCGTGATCGGTGCCACCTGGCTCGACCAGCAGTTGGTCGGCGGTGGCAAGGGGCTGGGCGACTTGGGCTTCGGCGCCGAGGTCAAGGACGCGCTGCGCCAGCGCGCCGACTTCCTGGCCGAACAGGGATTAGCCGAGCATCGCGGGCAGAGGGTGATCCTGGCGCGGAACCTGTTGGCGACGTTGCGCGGCCGCGAGCTAGCGAAGGTCGCGCAGGAAATCGCGACCGAAACTGGCTTGACACATCGGCCGCTGGCCGACGGCGAGCGCGCGGCGGGCATCTACCGCCGCAGTCTCACGCTCGCCAGCGGGCGCTACGCGATGCTCGATGACGGCAAGGGATTCAGCTTGGTGCCGTGGAAGCCGGTAATCGAGCAGAGGCTGGGACAGCAGCTTGCCGCGACGGTAAGGGGCAGCAACGTATCTTGGGAGTTCGGTCGAAGTCGCGGACCCTCCATCAATTGAGCCAGCGAACACCAGCATGGCGGTGTCCCTTTCGTTGCCGTCGAAGGTATATCGATGCCCCCTGATTGGGATCGAGGAGTCCAGCGCGGCCGAGCGACCAAGCGCACAAGAAGAAAACCGCCTCTTTGAAGAGGCGGCCTTAGAATCGGTGCCCGAGATCGGAACCGAGCCGACACGCTTTTAAGGGGCGGTGGATTTGCCTTTCATAAGCGACGGAAGGCGCTGGTACGACAAACTCAGAGATCGGTCGGCAACGTGGGCCGACCATCTCTTGACGCACAATGAAAATGTATCGGCTAGAGCCTTCCTGACGCCGGACGAATGGTCGCTGCGATATGGGGTAACGTAACCTGGAACTTAGTCATCGCATCGTCAGACGTTACGAGCACCTTGCCTCCATGTGCTTCAACGATTGATTTGACAATGGCAAGCCCCAAGCCAGCTCCCTCTCCTTTACGTTGACGCGAGGGATCGGCGCGATAGAAGCGGTCGAAAAGTCGTGGCAAGACTTCTGGAGGAAGCTTATCGCCAGGATTCTCGACCGTGACGGTGGTGGCGGATACACCTTGGACCAGTCTCACCGTCACCGATGCACCTCGCGGCGTATAACGAATCGCGTTCGACAAGAGATTGCTCAGTGCGCGAAGCAACATTTCTCGGTTTGCTCGAATCGGCGCAGCCCATCCGTAAAGTTGCAACAACACTTCTCGATCTTCCGCCCATGCCTCGAAATACTCGAATATCCCTTTGACCAGTTGCGCCAAATCCACATCCGTCAGATGGAGATTCCGCGGATCGTTCTCCGTCTGAGCGAGGAACAGCATATCGCTGATCATTCGACTCATGCGGTTCAACTCTTCCAGGTTTGAGTAAAGGATTTCACGGTATTCCGCGGTGGACCGGCCTTGCCTAAGCGCCACTTCGGTCTGCGTCGTCAAATTGGTCGTCGGGGTCCGCAATTCGTGGGCGATATCGGCGGAAAAATTCGCCAACCGCGCGAAACCATCTTCAATCCGACCCAGCACGTCGTTGAACGAGATGACCAATTCCTCAAGTTCGATCGGGACGTCCTTGGGGTTCAGCCTCATATCCAGCTTTGACGAGCTAATTTTGCGGATCTCCGCATTCGTCTTTCGTATCGGAAGATGTCCCCATTGCACCGCGAGCCATGCGACCAGTATCGCGATGCACATGACGATGAAAACCGCCCATATCTGCATCCGTTCGAAACTTTTGAGAAAGACAAGATGTATGCCGATGTCTGCCGCAACGGCTACGAGATAGGCTCTATGGTCGGCATTCGCTTCCACACGAACAACGGCTCCGCGGTAGGACTTCCCGCCCTCCTGCCAGACCTTCAGGTTCCGATTGTCTACATGATCGACAGGTTTGCTGATCGCGACCAACCGTGACAGGTCCGGACCAATGTCTTCCGCATAAACCGTATTGCCGTTCGCATCTGCCACGTAGTAATAAACCCCGTGATGTCCTCTCACGGCACGCTGGAGAGCGGTTTTATCGGCGTCAGAATCCACTTCGCGCAACGCCCGGACGACGGAGTTGAATACGACGTTCAACTCGTCGCCATCCATTTCTGCAAAGTGCTGTCTGAGGGACTGGTCGCTGACCCAATTGAAGGCCAGGAATACGACCGTCATGGCCACCCCGACGAGCGTGGTCACGCGCAATGCCAGCGAGGCAGGACGACGGAAAATGGCGAGCCTAGCCGTCATCGTGAACATCCAACATGTAGCCCATTCCCCGCACGGTCTGGATGAGCTTCGGCTCGAAGTTGTCGTCGATCTTTGCGCGTAGCCGGCGAATGGCAACATCGATCACGTTGGTGTCACTGTCGAAATTCATGTCCCAGATTTGAGAAGCGATCAGGGAACGAGGGAGCACCTCACCCTGACGCCGCGCCAACAGCTCAAGCAACGCAAACTCCTTGTTCGTCAGATTGATCCTGCGTCCTGCTCTCGTGGCACGCCGGCGCGCCAAATCCAGCTCAAGATTTGCTATCTGGATACGATCATGGTGCATGGGTGCAATGCCCCTGCGCAGCAGGGTGCGTACGCGAGCCAGCAGCTCGGAAAATGCGAACGGTTTGACGAGGTAATCGTCTGCGCCGAGTTCCAAGCCCTGGACACGATCGTCCACGTTGCTGCGCGCAGTGAGAAACAACACGGGGACCTGGCTGCCGGAGGCTCTGATCTCCCGAAGGATTTGCCATCCGTCCATTCCAGACAACATGACGTCCAGAATGACGAGGTTGTAGTGCTCGTTCATGGCCATGTGGTGGCCATCGAGCCCGTTGCGGGCAAGGTCAACGGTAAAACCGGCTTCGGCCAAGCCTTGGCGGACGTAGTCCGCAGTTTTGTTCTCGTCCTCGACGACCAGCAGCTTCATCGCACACTCACACCGGTTTGTCGTGCTCGCGTCTTCGAACTTCGCAAGTCACGTTGGGATTTTTGTCCATTCGCGTGGAAGCTAGCTTAGCGCTCCTGCCGCCAACATGACGAAAGTATTACATCAATGTAATCATCGCGTCACTGGTTCGACAGGAGCCGCTACCTACGATTGACCGGTGGTGTTAGACCGCGCCTTTCTGCACCCAGCTTCGCGGCGGACCCACAGCTAAGTCAAAGCGATGACTCTAGAGGAGCCGCATGAAATCCCTTTACCCGCCCCCGATGGACTTGTCGCGGCGTCGTTTCGTCCATGGTCTCGCCCTCGGCGGCACGGTCGCCGCACTTGGTCTGCTGCGCCCGTCAAAAGCCTGGGCGCTGGCCAGCGCGGGTCAACCCGCCACCCTGAGCGGGACCGACTTTGCGCTCGATATCTCCGAGACGATGGTCAACTACACCGGCCGGCCACGGGTCGCCACCACGGTCAATGGCGGCATTCCAGGGCCGACCTTGCGCTGGAAGGAAGGCACCACCGTCACGCTGCGGGTGACCAACCGACTGCGGGTACCCACGTCCATTCACTGGCACGGCATCATCCTGCCCTTCCGCGAGGATGGCGTACCGGGCATCAGCTTCCCCGGCATTGCGCCGGGCGAAACCTTCACCTATCGCTTCCCGGTGCGCCAGAGCGGCACCTACTGGTACCACTCGCATTCGCGATTCCAGGAACAGACCGGCCTGTACGGTTCGCTGGTGATCGACCCGGCCGGACCGGAGCGCAACCCGAGTGACCGCGACTACGTTGTGATGCTCAACGACTGGAGCGACGCCAGCCCCGAGCACATCTTCGCCACGCTGAAGCGCCAGAGCGATTACTACAACTTCGCGCAGCCCACCGCACCCGAGTTCTTCCGCGACGTACGCGATCGGGGGCTTCGTCAGGCGCTGGCCGAGCGCAAGATGTGGAATCAGATGCGCATGAATCCGACGGATCTCAGCGACGTCTCGGGTTACACCTATACCTACCTGATGAACGGCACCGCCCCGGCGGGCAACTGGACCGGCCTGTTCAAGCCCGGTGAAAAGGTCCGGCTGCGCTTCATCAACGGCTCGGCGATGACGATTTTCGACGTGCGAATTCCCGGCCTGAAGATGACGGTGATCTCCGCCGACGGCCAGGACGTGGCGCCGGTGCCAGTCGACGAGTTCCGCATTTCAGTGGCCGAGACCTACGACGTGCTCGTCGAGCCGCAGGAAGACCGGGCGTTCACGATCTTCGCCCAGTCGATCGACCGCACAGGCTACGCACGCGGCATGTTGGCACCGAGAATCGGCATGGAAGCGACCGTGCCGGCAATGGATCCGCGCATGCCCGTGAGCATGGTGGACATGATGGGCGCGATGGCGCAGGGCAGCGCCGGACACGGCGATATGCAAGGGATGTCGGGCATGACCGGGATGCAGGACATGCCCGGCATGGACATGAGCGGCATGGCAGCGGCGGCCGCACCGGTGGTGCGCCATGCCCGTACCGAATACCACAATCCCGGCGTCGACATGCACGTCGACATGCCGCGTACCAACCTCGACGATCCGGGCACGGGCTTGCGCGACAACGGCCGCCGCGTGCTCACCTACGCCGACCTGCACACCCTTGGCGGCTCCATCGACAAACGGGAACCCAGCCGCGAGATCGAGTTGCACCTCACCGGCAACATGGAGCGCTACATGTGGTCGTTCGACGGCGTGAAGTTCTCCGACGCCACGCCAGTGCACTTCCGCAGCGGCGAGCGACTGCGCGTGGTGCTGGTCAACGACACCATGATGAACCACCCGATCCACCTGCACGGCATGTGGAGCGAGCTGGAAAGCCCGGACGGTAAATTCCAGGTGCGCAAGCACACCATCAACGTGCAACCCGCGCAGCGCATTACCTACGGAGTGAGCGCCGACAACCTCGGTCGCTGGGCCTATCACTGCCACATGCTGTATCACATGGAAGCGGGCATGTTCCGCGAGGTGGTGGTGTCATGAACATGCCTCGTCGCGACGACCTAATTGTTCCGCATCGTTCGGCGCTGCTGGCCGCGCTGTTGCTGGCGTTTCCTCTGGCGGTCATGGCGCAGAGCGCACCGCCTGCGAGCGGTACCTCGTCCACGGACATGAGTTCCATGCCCGGCATGGAACACGGCAGCATGTCCGGCATGACGACGCCCGCAACCCCGAGCAGTACGGCAAAACCGGCGACGAAAACGCCCGTCAAGAAGGCTAAGAAGAAACCCGTTCCCGCTCCGGCGACCTCCGCTCCCAGCCCCATGAACGGCGCGGATGGTATGGACCACAGCGCCATGCCCGGCATGGATCACGACAGCATGCAGGGCATGCAGAAACCCGCCAACCCTGCTGCATCGACGACAACGACCGGCGACATGTCGGGGATGGATCACGGGTCGATGACCGGCATGAGTCCGGAGGCGATGAAAGGAATGGATCACGCTGGCATGGCCGGCATGGATCATGGTGCGATGTCGCAGAAGGACCAGAGCGGCATGGCCGGCATGGGCGCGATGTCGGGAATGACGATGGGCCCCATGCAAGGTGGCAGTCCGCCCCCTGATGCGCGTAGTCCCGACTATTCCGACGGTGTGGGCTACGGCTCCATGCAGGGCATGGACATGGCCGACAACACGCCGCTGGGCATGTTGCTGATCGACCAGTTGGAGGCTTTCCACGGCCGCGACGCGAATGGTCAAGCCTGGGAAGCCGAAGGCTGGTACGGCAACGACACGAACAAGCTGTGGATTCGTACGGAAGGCGAACGCAGCCGCGGAAAGCTGGACGATGGTGGGCTGGAAGCCTTTTGGAATCACAGCATTGCCACCTATTGGGGCACCCAGCTCGGCGCGCGCCAGGATTTCGGCGAGGGTCCGAAGCGGACATGGGCCGCGTTCGGTGTGCAGGGGTTGGCGCCGTACTGGTTCGAGCTGGAGGCCACCGCTTACGTGGGCGCCGGCGGTCGCACAGCAGCGCGCCTGCGTGCCGAATACGAACTGCTGTTCACCCAGCGGCTGATCCTGCAGCCGGAAGCCGAGATCAACCTGTACGGCAAGGACGACCCGCTACGACGCATCGGCAGTGGCGTATCCGATGTGCAGTTCGGCCTGCGCTTGCGCTACGAGATCCACCGCCAGTTTGCTCCGTACATCGGCGTGAGCTGGGTCCGCCGTGTCGGCACCACGGCCGACTACGCTCGGCAGGATCACGAACCCGTACTCGACCGGCAGATCGTGGCCGGCATCCGCTTCTGGTTCTGAGGGATTGACCTATGAAAAAGCACAGCGCATACCTCATCACGGTCGCCGTCACCTTGGGGGTCCTGGCCGTCGGTGCCGGCGCCTTCGTCTATTCCGGCCTCTATAACATCGGCGCGGACGACCATCACACCAAGCCGGTGTTCGCCGTGCTGCAAACCCTGCGCAACCGCTCGATCCACCTGCACTCGAACGATCTGAGCGTACCCAACCTCGAAGACCCGCAACTGATCCTGAAGGGCGCCGGCCAGTACGCGGCGATGTGCACGGGCTGCCATCTTTCGCCCGGTGTGAACGACTCCGAGCTGCGGGTGGGCATGTACCCGCAGCCTCCCAACCTCTCCAAGGTGCACGTCGATCCGAAGGACGCCTTCTGGGTGATCAAGCACGGCATCAAGATGAGCGCGATGCCGGCATGGGGCAAGGCCGGCCACGACGACCCGACCATCTGGAGCATGGTGGCCTTTCTGGAGAAGCTGCCTGGCATGACGCCGGCCGAATACAAAGCCATCGTGGCCAAGGCGCCGCCGGATGAAGACATGGATATGGACGACGAGGGCGATCATGCCCACAGTCATGGCGGCCACGCCGACGAGGGCGCTCATGCCGCAGCACCAGACATGCAGGGAATGGACATGTCCGGCGACGCTGATCACAACGATAAAGCGGCAGCAGAAGACGGGCACGGTCACACGGCAGCCGCTGCGCCAGCAGCCGAAGCACCGTTGTCGCTGGACGGTATGAAACCGAAGGCGGTGCCGGAGGCAGAGGCCGTGGCCAAGGCGTTCCACGAGGCCCTGCAGAACGGCGACCGCGCAGGCGCACTCGCGCTGCTAGCAGCCAACGCCACCATCAGTGAGGGCGGCCGTATCCAGACGCGTGACGACTACGCCAATGGCCACCTCGGCGAGGACATCGCATTCCTGAAGAACGCGAAAATCACGCCTGTCACGCTCGGTTCCATGCCCATGGGCGGTACCGCGATGGTCGGCAGCGAGAGTGACATCCAGACCACGCTCAAGGGCAAGCCGACCACGTTGCGCAGCCGCGAAGTGCTCAGCCTCAAGAAGGACGGCAAGAGCTGGAAGATCGTTTCGATCCAGTGGCAATCCACATCGGTGTCGGGGGAATGATCATAAAGCAATGGCTTTCCCGCGCATTCCCGCGCTCCGGCAAGGTTGGTCGACTTTGATGTATGGCGGTGCTAGCCACGATGGGAACGGGTGCCTCCGGCGCGCAGAATCTAGGATGCCGACATGCTGATCCAACCGATTGATGTTTTCGTCTATGCGTGGCTCGCAATAGCGGTGCTTTCCGCTGCATACGTCGCATGGGATCAGTTCCGCGGTAATCCCGAACCCACCGTGATGAAGTGGGGCTTCGTGTTGGTGACGCTGTACATGGGGCCGATCGGCTTGCTGCTCTACGTGATGGCGGACAAGGAGCCGACGCCGGGCGCGCACGAAGCGTTCGTGCGGCCACTGTGGAAGCAGGGTGTGGGCTCGGCCGTGCACTGCGTCGCCGGCGACGCCACCGGCATCATCTTGGCGGCCGTTGTGGTGTCGCTGATCGGCTTGCCGATGTGGGTCGATCTGATTATCGAATACGCGGCCGGCTTCCTGTTCGGCTTGCTGATTTTCCAGTCGCTGTTCATGCGAAAGATGATGGGCGGTTCGTACGTGGAGAACGTGCGCAAGTCCTTCATGCCTGAGTTCATTTCGATGAACGCGATGATGGCCGGTATGGCACCGGTCATGGTGATTCTCATGATGGGACGCGACATGCGGGCGATGTGGCCGGGCGAACCGCTGTTCTGGTTCGTGATGTCGCTCGGCGTCACGGCCGGTTACGCGTTGTGCTATCCGGTCAACGTGTGGCTGGTGGCGCGCGGCATGAAGCATGGGCTGATGACGGTACGCCCCCAGGCCAGTGCACGACCCGATGAGCCATCTCAGATGTCGAAAGACGCGTCACACGATCATGGGGCGATGGCCTCGACGGACGCCGGCCACATGACGATGTCAGCGACCATGGGAAACGATGACGACAAGCGCGGGGCTCCCTCGGACCACAGCATGCACGGCGGAGATAAGAAGCCGACACGCGCACAGCTGGTGGCGGTCACTGCCTTCACCAGTTTGATGCTGATCGCGGGCACGACGTTACCCTCAGCCTTCTTCAACATGCGGCTTTCCGCTCACGAAGTCGGCAAGCTGATCATGCCGCCGGGCATGATCACCACGCAGGAGACGCCGGCCGCGACCATGCGCGACATGGCAGCCATCGACCCGCGCGATAGCGTGTACACCGCCGCAGTGGATGCGCAGGGCGATCGCCCGCTGCAACCACGGATCGTTGACGGGGTAAAGGTGTTTCACCTCGATCTCGAAGTGATCCAGTGGAGCATCCTCGCCGATCGACCGGTAAACGCCTACGCGGTCAATCGCCAGGTGCCCGGTCCGCGCATCGAACTTGAACAAGGCGATCACGTTCGTTTCGTAGTCACCAACCACTTGCCCGAATCGACCACGCTGCATTGGCATGGACTGATTGTGCCCAACACGATGGACGGTCCGGCCGTGGTCACGCAGAAGCCGATCGCGCCCGGCGCCACCTTCACGTACGACTATGTGGTCGCGCAGGTGGGCACCTACTTTTATCACTCGCACGATCACCCGGATCGCCAGCAGAGCCTCGGCCTATATGGTGCACTGATCGTGCACCCCACCCATAACCCGGACAACCTCAAGCGTCTCGCCGCATTGAATCTGCCATCCGAAGAGGCAACGGCTGCGGCTGATCCAGCGAAAGAAGTGAAAGCCGATCACGAGTACACCCTCTTGCTGCAGGAATGGCTCGTGCGTGACGGCATCACTTATCCGGCAATGAACATGGAAGGTGGTCTGCCCAACTATTTCACGATCAACGGCAAGGCTTATCCGTCCACCGACACGGTAAAGATGCGCCTCGGCGAAACGATCAAGATACGTTTCGTCGGTAGCAACACCAATTTCGTGCACCCGATGCATATTCATGGTGGCCCGTTCACCGTGGTCGCCCGCGATGGGGTGGATCTGCCGCCGGATGCCCAGTTCCAGGCCGACACCGTGAATGTCGGCCCCGGCCAGCGGTACGACGTCATCTGGACCGCGCGCAAGCCAGGTCGCTGGCTGGTGCACTGCCATATCCCGCATCACACGACCAACAACAACCAAGAACAGCAAGGCGGAGGCGGATTGATGATGGTGCTCGACGTGCTTGACGCCAACGGCCGCTCGCTGCCGCTGCCTGCACTGTAGGATCACGAAGATGGGTACGCCCGAACGCTACGATGTAGTGTTGCTCGGCTGCGATGGCCCGATACTGGTCTTTGCGAGCCATGGGCCGCGAGGACGAGCGCACGCCGCACATCGGTTGCGCCGCGCTGTCCGTTTGACTTGGATCAATGACGCACCCGACGGGAATGCACTATCGTGACTCGGGCATGAAACGCGCATTCCGCCCTCGTACTCGTCGCCGCCTGTCGTGGCTGGTGGCCTTGCTGTTGTTATGGCAGCAAGTAGCGATGGCAGCCTACGCGTGTGGGGCCGTGCCGGCAGCGGTTGGCGCGGCCGCGGCGGCGGCGCACACGTCTGCAATGGCGAGGATGGGCGACGGCTGCGAGGGTATGGCAGCGCCGGCGGCCGATCCGCTCTGTCGCCCACACTGCCAGCCCGACCATGCCACGCAGGCGGACATGCGCACCGCCTCGGTACCGTTCAGCACGCTGGCCATGTTGCCACCGGAAGTGCTGTCCATAGCCATCGTGGCGTTGCCGTCGGAGCGAAGCCTGATTCGACGCAACCGCTTCTGCGCGCCGCCACTCGTACCCCCCCGATTGTTGTTCTGCTCACTCCTCATTTGATCTGACGCGTCGCGGCATCCACCGACGGGCGCCATGCCGCACGGCACGGCGCGAATTGCAGATCAACGGAGTGTTCACCCATGTTGTCCATTCATTTCGTCCGTCACCCGAGGGTGACGGCCTTGGCTTTGTTCGTGTGGGGAGCGGCAGCTGCGATCGCGCAGGCCGCCGAACCACCGCTGACGCTGGAGGCGGCAGTGCGGCAGGGCTTGGCGCGGGCGCCGCAAATAGAGGCGCGCGCCAGCGACACCGCGGCTGCGCACGAGGAAGCCGTGCGGGCTGGCCGGTTGCCGGATCCCACCCTGAAGTTCGGGCTTTCCAACTTTCCCGTCACCGAACCGGGCGCATTCAGCTTGCGATCGGACGGAATGACCATGCGCACCATCGGCGTGACGCAGGCGATCCCATCGCGTGCAGCGCGCACGGCCGAGCGGTCGCTGGCCACCGCGCAGGTAGACGCGGCGGAGGCCGAGCGCGTGGCCGTCGAGCAAAACGTGCGCGAACGCATCGCCGATACGTGGATCGACGTGTGGGCGATCGAGCAGCGACGTGGACTGCTGCTCGACCTGCACGACGAGGCGGCGCTGGCTGTACGGATCACACAAGCGCGCCTGCGCGGCGGCGAAGGCAGCGCCGTCGATGCGCTGGCGGCGCAAGCCGAACTCGCTGCGCTGGACAATCGACTGGAAGCGACCGACGCCGATCTGGCGGCTGCGCAAGCCGGCCTGCAACGATGGCTGGGGGTGCCGCCCGGCGTGCTTGCCGCGACGCAGGACTTCAGCCGGCTGCCGGTCACCGCCGATCGCCTGGTGTCCAGCGTCGATCAACAGGCGCCGCTTCAAGCGTGGGCCGCGCGTGAGCAACTCGCGCAGGCGGCGCTTGACCAGGCTCGCGCAGCGAAACACCCAGACTGGAGCGTGAGTGCCAGCTACGGCAAGCGCGCCCCTGGCATGTCGGACATGGTGATGCTGGAGGTAGGCGTCAGCCTGCCGCTGTTCACGCACGACCGGCAAGACCGCGGCATCAGCGCCCGCCAGGCGCAACGCGACGCCGTGCAAGCCGATCACGAAGACGCGCGCCGCGCCCAGCGCGAAGCGGTGACGCGGGCGATTGCCAGCTGGCAAGGCTGGGATGGGCAGATCGAGCGCTACCAGCAAACCCTGCTGCCGCTCGCGCGCGACCGCGCGCGAACCGCGCTGGCCGGCTACCGCGCCGGAAGTTCGCTGCAACCGTGGCTGGATGCACGCCGCGCCGAGATCGAGCTGCGCCTGAACTACGCTGACGCGCTGGCATCACGCGCACGGTTGTGGGCCTCGCTTGCCTACCTGTTTCCTGCGGAGGTGACGCCATGAAGCGTCCGTTGATCATCTTTGCCGCCGTCATCGCGGCCGCCGTATTGCTCGTGCTCGGCTATTTCGGTGGCCGTCGTCAGGCCACCACCGCGCCCATGACGGCCCATCCGTCGGCGCCTGTGTCGGCGGCTGCCCGCAAGGTGCTGTACTGGTACGACCCGATGGTGCCGGAACAACATTTCGACAAGCCGGGCCTGTCGCCGATGGGCATGGAAATGGTGCCGAAGTATGCCGATGCCGCGACGGACCCGAGCGTGGTGCGCATCGATCCCGCCGTCGTGCAGAATCTGGGCGTGCGCATCGCGCCGGTCGAACGCCGGGTGCTGTCCGCAGTGGTGAAAGTCCCCGGCACCGTAGCGTGGAACTCCCGCGAGACGGTCACGGTCAGCGCCCGCGTCGATGCGGTGGTCAGCAAACTGCGGGTACGTGCGCCGTACACGCAAGTGTCGGAGGGCGAATCACTGGCTGAGCTGCTGGCGCCCCAATGGAGCAGCGCGCTGGCCGAGTACGACGCGCTGCAGGGCGCACAGTCAGCCGATGCGCAATCTCTGCGCGCCGCCGCGCGCGAGCGGCTACAGGTGCTGGGCCTGGATTCCGCGGACATCCGCGCAGCACGCGGCGGTGCGGGAGCGGCGATCACGCTGCATGCGCCTCGGAGGGGCGTTGTCACCACGCTGGATGTGCGCGAGGGACAGCGGGTGAGCGCCGGGCAAACGCTGATGACGTTGAGCGACTTGGCTACGGTCTGGGTCGAAGCGGCGCTGCCACAGGCGGTCGCAGGCGCCGTGCGCGGCGGTACATCCGTCACCGTCACGGCCGACGCACTGCCCGGTCAGGAGTTTCACGGCCGCGTTGAGGCGCTTTTGCCGGATGTCGATAACGTCACGCGGACTCAGCGAGCGCGCATCGTACTCGCAAACCCGGATGGCCGGCTGAGTCCGGGCATGTTCGTTGTCGTGCAACTGCGTCCGGCCGATGGCGAGGCGCTGCCAGTGGTGCCCGACGACGCACTGATCGCAACCGGCCAGCAGACGCGGGTGATCGTGGTGGAAGCAGACGGCCATTTCCGCCCGCTCGCCGTGCGCACGGGTCGATCGGCTGATGGCTTCACGGAGATTTTGACCGGCCTCCACGGTGGCGAGAAGGTCGTCGTGTCGGGCCAGTTCCTGATCGATTCGGAGGCCAGTCTGTCCGGCGCGCTGGAACGCTTGGGTGACGAACGAGGATCGCCGGTACCGGCCTCAGGCGACGTGGATCACGCCACGTCCCGTCCCGCGCATCCGGGAGATCACCCATGATCGCCGCCATCATCCGCGCGGCGATCGCGAACCGCGTTTTCGTACTGCTGGCCGCGCTGGCGCTCGCCGCGGTCGGCGTGTTCTCGGTCGTGCGCACGCCGCTGGACGCTTTGCCGGACTTATCCGATACCCAAGTAATCATCCGCACCAGTTGGGCCGGGCAATCGCCGCAGGTGGTGGAGGATCAGGTCACCTATCCGCTGGCCACCACGATGCTGTCGGTGCCTGGCGCCCGCACAGTGCGTGCGTACTCGTTCTTCGGCGATTCTTACGTCTATGTGCTGTTCGACAACAGCACGGATTTGTACTGGGCCCGCTCGCGCGTGCTGGAGTACCTGAGCCAGGTGCGCGACCGCCTGCCGGCCGGGGTCAACCCGTCGCTGGGGCCCGATGCCACCGGTTTGGGTTGGATTTACGAATACGCCCTGGTCGATCGTACCGGCCAGCACGATCTCGGCGAGTTGCGTGCGCTGCAGGACTGGTTCCTACGCTACCAACTGAAGACCGTTCCGGACGTGGCCGAGGTGGCCAGCCTGGGCGGCATGGAGCGCGCCTGGCAGATCGTGCCGGATCCGCAGGCGCTGGCCGCACGCGGCATCACGATTGCACAACTGGTGGATGCGGTGCGCGCGGCCAATGGTGCCAGCGGCGGCTCGGTGGTCGAGCAAGGCGAGGCGGAGCTGATGGTGCGCAGTGAAGGCTACCTGCGCAGCCGCACGGACTTCGAGAATGTACCCGTCACCACCGGTGCAAACGGCGTACCGGTGCTGTTGCGCGAGGTCGCCACGGTACAGCGTGGGCCGAGCTTCCGGCGCGGCGTCGCCGAACTGGACGGCCAGGGTGAAGTGGCCGGCGGCATCGTCGTGCTGCGCTCGGGCAAGAACGCGAAGGCCGCGATCGAGGCGGTCAAGGCGAGATTCACCGAACTTAAGCGCAGCCTGCCGGCCGGCGTCGAGATCGTGCCGACTTACGACCGCTCACAGTTGATCGACGCAGCGGTGGAGAACCTTTGGGACAAGCTGCTGGAAGAGTTCCTGGTGGTCGCGTTGGTCTGCCTGCTGTTCCTCGGCCACCTGCGCTCGGCGCTGGTGGCGGTGGTCAGCCTGCCGCTGGGCGTGCTCGCCGCCTTCATCGCGCTGCACCTGCAGGGCGTGACCGCGAACCTGATGTCGCTCGGCGGCATCGCCATCGCGATCGGTGCGATGGTCGACGCCGCAGTGGTGATGATCGAGAACGCGCACAAACATCTGGAGCACTGGCGCGACGCGCACGGCGGCGACGAACCGCGGGGCCAGGTGCGCTGGTCGCTGCTCGCCGAGGCTGCGGCAGAAGTGGGTCCTGCGCTGTTCGTCAGCCTGCTGATCATCGCACTGTCCTTCATCCCGGTGTTTGCGCTGACCGGGCAGGAGGGCAAGTTGTTCAAGCCGTTGGCGTTCACCAAGACCTACGCGATGGCGGCAGCGGCCGGGCTGGCGGTGACACTGGTGCCGGTGCTGATGGGCTACCTGATCCGCGGGCGCATCCGGCCCGAGCACGCCAACCCGCTCAACCGCGGCCTGATCGCTTTGTACCGGCCGATCCTGGAAGCGGTGCTGCGTTATCCGAAGACGACTCTTACGCTGGCCGGACTGTTGCTGCTTACCGCACTGCTGCCTATTAGCCGGCTCGGCAGCGAGTTCATGCCTGCGATGGACGAGGGCACGTTGCTGTACATGCCTACCGCGCTGCCGGGCCTGTCCTCGGGCAAGGCCGCGCAACTGTTGCAGCTCACCGATCGCATGATCAAGACCGTGCCTGAGGTCGAGCATGTGTTCGGCAAGGCCGGCCGTGCCGACACGGCCACCGATCCAGCACCGATAGAGATGTTCGAAACCACGATCACGTTCAAGCCGAAAGCGCAGTGGCGTCCCGGCATGACGATGGACAAGCTCAAGATGGAGCTGAATCAAGCGGTGCACGTGCCGGGTCTGACCAACCTGTTCGTGCCGCCGTTGCGCAACCGAATTGACATGCTGGCCACCGGAATCAAGAGCCCGATCGGGATCAAGGTGCTAGGCAGCGACGTGGCTAGCCTGCAAGCGGTGGCCGACCGGATCGAGGCGGTCGCGCGTAACGTACCCGGTATGGGCTCGGCGATTGCCGAACGCGCCGCCAGCGGACGCTACATCGACGTGCGAGTCCGCCGCGCCGAAGCGGCTCGCTACGGACTGAGCCAGCAGCAGGTGCAGCAGCTGGTGGCGACGGTGGTTGGCGGCGACCCGATCGACCAGGTGGTCGCGGGGCGCGAGCGCTATCCGATCGTACTGCGCTATCCACGCGCGGCGCGCGACTCGCTGGCCGCGCTGGCGCAGTTGCCGATCGTCGCAGCAAACGGCGCGCAGCTGACGCTGGGCCAAGTAGCCGATATTGAGGTCGTCGGCGGGCCGCCGATGCTGAAGAGCGAGAACGGTCAACTGGCAACCTATGTCTACGTCGATACCGCCGGCCGAGACCTCGGTGCGGTGGTGGCCGATCTACAGCGGACCGTGGCCCGCGAGGTGCGCCTGCCGCCAGGCGTCACGCTGTCGTGGTCGGGTCAGTTTGAGTATCTGGCGCAGGCAATGCAGCGACTGACCTTGGTGGTGCCGGTCGTATTGTTGATCGTGTTGGTATTGATCTACGTCGTGTTTCGTCGAGCCAGCGAGGCAATGCTGATCATGGCCAGCGTGCCACTGGCGCTGGTGGGCGGACTGTGGCTGATCTGGCTGCTCGGCCATGCGGTGTCGGTGGCGACGATGATCGGCTTCATCGCGCTGGCCGGGGTCGCCGCCGAATTCGGCGTCGTGATGATGCTGTACCTGCGCCACGCGTGGGATCGCCGGATGGCCACCGATCCGCACGCGGGCTTGGCCGAACTGGACGAGGCGATCCGCGAAGGTGCGGTGCAGCGGGTCCGGCCGAAGGCCATGACCGTCGCCGTCATCCTGGCCGGTCTGCTGCCAATCCTGCTCGGCCACGGGGCCGGTTCGGAAGTGATGCAGCGCATCGCTGCGCCGATGGTCGGCGGCATGCTTACCGCGCCCCTGCTGTCCATGCTCGTGCTGCCCGCAGCGTTCCAGCTTCTGATGCGGCACCGGCTGCACAGGGCCAAGCAGTCGAGCCCGAAGCCCAGTGCCTATCGGGAGCAGTCCTGACGCGATCGCGCCCGTAAAGCCCTGACGTTCGGCGGCGTGACTACGCCTACGTATCAGGATCGCCGGCCGGCGCGCCCAATTGAATGACATAACGATTACAGAAAGGTAACGGGGAGGTCATTCGCCCGACAGCAGCCGCTACCTACAGTTTCCCGATGACGAATTTCATTGGGACCGGCATTTCTGGCATTCGGCTGCCGCCTCTATCTGCCGGCCATCGCTTGGCCGGCGGCTGGGCGTAGGCATTGGTCCATCCAAAAGGTTGGGAGCATCCCTATGAACCACCCTGGCAAGCCATCGAAACACGCTCATTCGCAAGAGGGTGTGCCCCTGAGTGCTGCAGCCCTCGGGACACCTGGGAGCCACAGCCCTGATGGCGGCGTGCCCGTACAAGGCGATGGCCTGCCTCAATCCGATTCCGCATTGCCGACTGATACGACGCGGCGTGACCCGGTTTGTGGCATGACGGTTACTGCACAGTCGGCGCACCGATCCATTCATCGCGGACACACGCACCTCTTTTGCAGCGCGGGCTGCAAGCGCAAGTTCGACGCCGATCCAGCACGGTACGTCAGCGACATTTCTAGCACCGCCGGAAACGACACCCTCACTCACAGCTGCCATCAATCCAGTCCAACCGCTCAACAGCCATCGGTCGTGGCACCTGGGACGGTCTATACCTGCCCGATGCATCCCGAGATCCGCCAGGATCATCCGGGCACCTGCCCCAAATGCGGCATGACCCTAGAGCCGCTACTGCCCGAACTCGACGACGATAACCCGGAGCTACGCGACTTTTCACGGCGCTTTTGGTGGACGCTGCCCCTGACGCTGGTGGTCCTGGCCTTGGCAATGCTGGGCGAGCGCCTGCATCTCATGGACATGACGGTGCAGAGCTGGGTCGAGCTGGTGCTGTCGTTGCCGATCGTTCTGTGGGCCGGATGGCCATTCTTCGCGCGCGGGTGGCTGTCCGTAATCAATCGCAGTCCGAACATGTGGACACTCATCGGCCTCGGCACGGGCGCGGCTTTCATCTACAGCGTGGTCGCAACGGTCGCGCCGGAGGTGTTTCCGAAGTCCTTCATGTCCATGGGTCGCGTGGGCGTTTATTTCGAGGCCGCAGCCGTCATCATTTCGCTCACCCTGCTGGGCCAAGTGTTGGAACTCAAAGCCCGCTCGCAGACCTCCGCCGCAATCAAGTCCTTGCTTGGGCTCGCCCCGAAGACTGCGCGCCGCATCCGCGCTGACGGTGGCGAGGAGGACATACCGCTTAGCCATGTCCACGTCGGCGACCTGCTGCGCATTCGGCCAGGTGAGAAAGTCCCCGTCGATGGAGTGGTCTTCGAGGGCACCAGCTCGGTGGACGAATCCATGCTGACGGGCGAGCCGCTGCCAGTCAGCAAGCGCGAAGGAGACAAGGTCATCGGGGCGACGCTCAACACCCATGGTTCGCTTGTCATGCGGTCGGAGCGGATCGGATCGGAAACCGTGTTGTCGCAGATCGTCCAGATGGTTGCGCAGGCCCAGCGCTCCAAGGCGCCGATGCAGCGCATGGCGGACATCGTTGCCGGATACTTCGTGGCGACTGTCGTTGCTATTGCCATCACAACTTTCTTCGTCTGGGGATTTTTCGGGCCACAACCCTCTTGGGTTTACGGACTGATCAATGCCGTAGCTGTGTTGATCATTGCCTGCCCCTGCGCGCTAGGACTCGCGACACCCATGTCGATCATGGTCGCAACCGGCCGTGCCGCAACACAGGGTGTTCTTTTCCGCGACGCGGCGGCTATTGAGAATCTTCGCAAGGTTGACACGCTGGTTATCGACAAAACCGGCACGTTGACCGAAGGGCGGCCCGTCTTTAACTGCGTGATACCGGCCGCCGGCTTCGCAGCCGAGGAGGTGCTGCGCCTTGCTGCCAGCCTCGATCAAGGCAGTGAGCATCCGCTGGCTGAAGCCATCGTGCAGGCCGCACGTGCCCAAGGCTTGACTCTCGTCAAGCCTCAGACCTTCGAGTCGGGTTCCGGCCTGGGCGTGCGTGGCAACGTGGAACACCAGCAACTGGCGCTAGGCAATACGGTGTTGATGGAGCAAGTGGGCGTGTCGGTCGCACCGCTTGTTCCGCAGGCCGAGACGCTTCGCACCGAGGGCGCCAGTGTCATGTACTTGGCCGTAGACGGCCAGCTCGCCGGCCTGCTTTCGGTGTCCGATCCGGTCAAGGCCAGCACGCCCGAAGCTCTTGCTGCGCTAAAGGCAGCGGGCCTGCGCGTCATCATGGCGACTGGCGATGGCAAGACCACCGCCAAGGCGGTAGGTGCGCGGCTCGACATCGACGACGTGCATGGCGAGGTCAAGCCGGCAGACAAACTCTTGCTGATCGAACGCCTTCAGAAAGAAGGTCGCATCGTCGCCATGGCCGGCGACGGCATCAATGATGCGCCGGCTCTCGCCAAGGCGGACGTCGGTATCGCGATGGGCACTGGGACCGACGTGGCGATGAACAGCGCGCAAGTGACGCTCGTCAAGGGCGATCTGCGCGGGATCGTCGTTGCGCGTGCGCTCTCCGTGAGCACGGTACGCAACATGAAGCAAAACCTCGTGTTCGCGTTCTTCTACAACGCGCTGGGCATCCCTATCGCTGCCGGTGTTTTGTATCCGGTCACGGGCTGGTTGTTGTCGCCTTTGATCGCCGCATTGGCGATGAGCCTGAGTTCGGCTTCGGTCGTCGGCAACGCGCTTCGGCTGCGGCGCGACAGGCCGTGAAAAATCATCCCTTCGCCTAAACAGAGGAGTTCCGCATTGAAGTCGCACATCGCAAATCGAAGCTAAATCGCCGTCAGGTTTTGTATTGGCCCACCACACTCACTCAGCAGTTCAAGTCACGCAAAGGAGCCACCATGTCCATGCCACGTTTCATATCCAAAGTCGCCGTATTCCTCAGTGCAGCACTGCTCGCCACGGCAGCATTTGCCCATCCCAAGCTGCTTTCCTCGACGCCAGCGGACAAGTCCGAAGTTGCCGCGCCGTCGAACATTGAGCTGAAGTTCTCCGAAACTCTCGTTACGAAGCTCTCTGCCGCGAGTCTCGTCATGACAAGCATGCCTGGCATGGCCGATCACGGACCCATGAAGGTCAGTGTGAACGTGTCGGGCGCCAGCGATGGAAAGACCATGGTCATCACGCCGGCGCAACCGTTGCAGCCAGGTGCCTATCGCGTGGAGTGGCGCGCCGTCTCGTCGGACACTCATACGATCACCGGCAACTTCACTTTCCAGGTGAAATGAACCGGTGGTCGATGACTGGCTGAATATCGCATTGCGCTTCGCGCTCTATGCGAACATGGCGACGCCGTTCGGCGTCGCCGCGTTCGGCGTCTACGCCTTGCACGGAAGCGAGCGATCTTCACCGATCGCGCGCCGCTTTCGAGCCGTGATCGGGTGCGCGGCCGCCATCAGCATCGTGTTGTCGCTATTGAGCATGGCCGTTCTGGCCAAGACCATGTCTGGCGCGCAGAGCTATGGTGAATTGTCGAGCGACATCTTCAGCATGATGCTGACGGGTACCCACATGGGTGTCGCTTGGATAGTGCGCATATTTGCCTTGGCGGCTTGCGTCGTGCTTGCTACGACGAAGCGGAACATGACTTCCCGCTTCGTCGGACTAACCACTGCAAGCGGTATAGCTCTCGCCACGCTCGCGTGGTCGGGACACGGGGCGATGGACGACGGTGTGCGCGGCTACATGCATCTCACAGCGGACATCGCTCATTTATGGGCGGCCGGTACTTGGTCCGGGGCGTTGCTCGCTTTCTTGATGCTTTCTGCTATCAAGCCGGACGACACTCGCAGTTCGATCGAAATCCTGAGCAGAACGTCGAACGGATTTGCTCGAATCGGAACTGTGATCGTCGCAACGCTGACGCTTAGCGGTGCCGTCAACTACGTGCTGATCGCGGGTCCTTCGCTTTCCCCCATCGTCACGACGTTCTACGGCCGATTGCTGTTGGGGAAACTCGCGTTGTTAGCGGGAATGCTCGTGCTGGCAGCCGCAAACCGTTATCGGCTGAGTCCGCGCCTGGAAGCGGCATTGGCGACTGGTGGGGAGCACGCCGAGGCTGTCGAGATCTTACGCCGCAGCCTGTTCGCCGAGATCGCCTTGGCGGTGGTGGTCCTGGCGTGCGTCGCGTGGCTCGGGATTCTGGACCCTGCCGCGCCATGAGGTTTTCAACACCTTCATTGCGGAGGCTAAGAGCACGTCAGCAACTGTAGTCGGTTGAAACGTAGCTGGGTAGAAAAGCCCATAGGAGATAAGCTAGTGGAGCTTCGTCATCTGCGTTGTTTCCTGGCAGTAGCAGAGGAGCTTCACTTCGCGCGCGCGGCGGAGCGGCTGCATATCGAGCAATCGCCTTTATCGCGTGCCATAAAGGAGCTGGAAGAGGACTTGGGCACCCAGCTTTTCGCGCGCACTACCCGCAGCACTCGCCTGACTCGCGCAGGCAAACTATTTCTGGAGCACGTCCCGCGTGTCTTCACTGCCTTGGAGCAGGCGCGCGACAGTGTGAAGGCTGCCGTCAACGGCTTTCACAGCCAGTTGCGGGTCGCGTTGTCGGACGGCATCCCGCCGTCGCGCTTTTCGACCTTCTTGGCGTTGTGCCGCCAAGAGGAACCCGAAATCGAGATACGTCTGTCCGAGGTTCCGCTGGCGCAGCAACTCAAAGGTCTTCACGACGACCTGTACGACGTAGGGTTTGCTCGGTCGGACGAGGTCTCCGATGGCTTCATTGCTGAAGCCATTTGGAACGACCCGTTGATGGTGGCCGTGCCAGCGCGGCATCCACTGCTGACATTCAAACGCATTCCACTCGATGAGGTGCTGCGCTATCCCCTGGTGCTTGGCGACCCTCATGCTTGCGAAGGCTATGCGAAGCAGATCGAGCGCGTGCTGCGACGGGTCGATCAAGAGCCGTTGATCGCCGAACGAGTGGCATCCATCGATCTCATGATGGCCCTCGTGGCGGCGGGCTACGCGTTGGGCCTGGCCGGCGGTTCGCAGATCTCAGCCAGCCGCGAACCGGGCGTCGTGGCACGCCCGCTGGCTGGGCGAACGACTATGCTCACCACCTATCTACTTCGTCCGGACAGTGAGCCTTCGGAGACGTTGGCGCGCTTTATCGAGAGAGCCAGAACCATCGGGCCGCCCGTCGTACTGCCGCGCCCCGATGCACTAGAGGAGACCGATCCATGAAGATTCTTGTGCCACTCGCAGTTGCTGCGACATTGGTCGCCTGTGGAAAAACAGAGCAGACCGGAACGGCGCCTACGTCCTCGTCAACCGAAACGGTGGAATCTCTCGCTGCCAACCCCGAGCGGTTGAAGGCGCTGCGCGAGCAGTGCAAAACTGACCGTGCCAAGCTGGGCGACGAACTGTGCAACCGCGTAGCCCAGGCGACGAATCGGCGCTTCTTCGGCGACGGCAAGACCCCCTATAACCCGCCCAAGGAAGCGCCGAAGTTCTGATTGTTGCCGATTCGCACGAAACTTCCATTTCCTAACTCCATACGCCGCAATGCGCCCTCGCTTGCGGCGTTTCTCGTTGGTCCGCCCCTGCGCGAAATCTTGCTTTTTCCTCGATATTTCTTCCGATAACGGTCTTTGACCGGCCCTCGACCTGACTCCGATCCTCGCGTGTGCGGCACGCCCTTGTGCCGCGTGTTGCACAGGAGAAATCGGAGGCCGAGATGCAAGGTCAAGGCGTGCTGTTCGGACAGATTGCCGTGGTATTCGGCATCGTGTTTGCCGGCGTGTGGGCCGCCACACAATGGACAGCAGCCGCCCTTGGCTACCAAGTACGCCTTGGCTCGCCCTGGTTCGACTTCCTTCACACGCCGGTGTACCACCCTTGGCGGCTGTTCGAGTGGTGGTTCCTCTACGACGGCTATGCCCCGCGCATCTTCGACAAGGGCGGCGCCATTGCGGGCGGCAGTGGCCTGGTCGCGGTGCTGGTCGCCATCGCCATGTCGGTATGGCGCTCGCGGCAGTCGAAGCTGGTCACGACCTACGGCTCGGCACGCTGGGCCGAAGCTGCCGACATTCGCAAGGCCGGTCTCGACAAGCCCGTCGGCGTGTTCCTCGGCCTGCATCGCGGCCAATACCTGCGGCACGAAGGCCCGGAACACGTCCTGACCTTCGCGCCGACGCGCTCCGGCAAAGGCGTCGGCCTGGTGGTGCCCACGCTGTTGAGCTGGCCGGCGTCCGCCGTCATCCACGACATCAAGGGCGAGAACTGGCAGATCACGGCCGGCTGGCGTTCGCGCTTCTCGCACTGCCTGCTGTTCAACCCGACCGATCCGAAGTCGGCCGCGTACAACCCGCTGCTGGAGGTCCGGCGTGGCGCGCATGAAGTGCGCGACGTACAGAACATCGCGGACATCCTGGTCGATCCCGAAGGCGCGCTCGAACGCCGCAATCATTGGGAGAAGACTTCGCACGCGCTGCTGGTCGGCGCCATCTTGCACGTGCTGTATGCGGGCGAAGACAAGACGCTGCGCGGTGTCGCCAATTTCCTCTCCGATCCCGCGTGCCCGTTCGAGCTGACGCTGCACCGGATGATGACGACGCGGCATCTCGGCGACGTGCCGCATCCCGTCGTCGCGTCCGCGGCGCGCGAGGTGTTGAACAAGTCAGACAACGAGCGGTCAGGCGTGCTGTCCACGGCCATGTCGTTCCTCGGCCTGTACCGCGACCCCACGGTGGCCGAAGTCACCTCGCGCTGCGACTGGCGCATCGCCGACCTCATCGCATCCGAACACCCCGTCTCGCTGTACCTGGTCGTGCCGCCTTCGGACATCAGCCGCACGAAGCCGCTGGTGCGCCTGATCCTCAACCAGATCGGCCGACGCCTCACCGAATCGCTCGACGGCAGCGACGGCATCACGCGCCGTCACAAGCTGCTGCTGATGCTCGACGAGTTCCCAGCGCTGGGCCGGCTTGACTTCTTCGAGACGGCGCTGGCGTTCATGGCCGGCTACGGCATCCGCAGCTTCCTCATCGCGCAGTCGCTCAACCAGATCGACAAAGCCTACGGCCAGAACCATTCCATCCTCGACAACTGCCATGTGCGCGTGACGTTCGCCACCAACGACGAACGTACCGCCAAGCGCATCTCCGACACGCTCGGCACCGCAACCGAACTGCGCGCGCAGCGCAACTACGCCGGCCACCGGCTCGCGCCGTGGCTCGGACACCTGATGGTGTCTCGCCAGGAAACGGCACGCCCCCTCTTGACGCCCGGTGAAGTGATGCAGCTACCACCGGACGACGCCGTGGTGATGGTTTCCAGCGTCGCGCCGATCAGGGCCAAGAAGCTGCGCTACTACGCCGACGCGAATTTCAGGCGCCGCGTGTTGCGTCCGCCCACGCTCGCTGCCGGGAGCTATGCCGACGCACCGCCCATACGGCCCGACGACTGGAGCGCACTGGCGGTCCCCGCTGTTCCTGCTGCGCCCGCCGCTGCGAGCCTGCTGGACGACGACATCGGCACTTCCGATGACGGCGGCCCGCGCCGGCAGCCGGAGCTGTCCGAAGCCGCCGCCTACAGCCCCGAAGAACAGCCGGCGGACAACGATCTGGCGCTGCTCGATGACGACGATCTTCCGTTGCCGCTTCCCCGCCAACTCGATCCGGCCATGCAGCGCACAGCCCGGCTGGCGTCCCTCGACCAACACGACGGGATCGAGCTATGAGCCAGTACCGACTCAACCTGTTCATTCCGCACGAGCACGCCAAGCGGCTCGATGAGTTGGCCGCGAAGAAGGGCGTGTCCAAGTCCTCCATCGTCGCGGCGGCACTCGCGTCCTGGCTCTCGCCCGACGCGGGCGACCAGCGCGAGGCCGCCATCGCCAAGCGGCTCGACCGGCTGACCCGCCAGTTCGAGAAGCTGGAGCGCGACCAAAACATCGAGATCGAAACGCTGGCGCTGTTCGTCCGCTACTTCCTGACGGTGAGCACGCCGGTTCCCGAAGCCCACCAGGAGGCCGCCCGCGCGCAGGGCAAAGCTCGCTTCCAGCAGTTCGTCGAACAGCTCGGCCGCCACCTGATGCGCGGACGCAGCTTGGTGCGCGACGTGGTGGAGGAACTGAACCCCGACACCGCACGACTGGATGACGCGGCGGCATTGGCCGAAGCGCAGGAGCGTTCCTCATGAGCGCGCAACCGCAGTCCTTCGCCACCACGTCGCTCGACCGGCGCATCCGCATGTTGCGCACGGCGATGGGACCGCTGATCGCCGCCGCGCTCGAAGACCCGGACGTGGTGGAAATCATGCTCAACCCCGACCGCACACTATGGGTGGATCGCCTATCGTCGGGCCGCGCACCGATGGGCGCGGAGCTGTCCGAGGAAGACGGCGAACGCATCATCCGCCTGGTCGCGGCGCACGTCGGCGCAGAAGTGCATCGCGGCCAGCCACTGTTGACGGCCGAGCTGCCGGAAACCGGCGAGCGCTTCGAGGGCATCCTGCCGCCGGCCGCGCCGGGTCCGGCCTTCGCGCTGCGCAAGCGTGCGGTCGGCGTGATTCCGCTGGATCGCTACATCACCGACGGGATGATGACCGTCGAACAGGCCGCGTTCCTGCGCGTCGCTGTACGCGATCGGCAGAACATCCTCATCGCCGGCGGCACCAGTACCGGCAAGACCACGCTCGCCAATGCCTTGCTCGCGGAGATTGCAGCCACCGGCGACCGCGTGCTGGTACTCGAAGACACGGTGGAGCTGCAATGCGCGGCGCGCGACCACGTACCGCTGCGCACGCGCGCCGGCGTCGTGTCGATGACCGAGCTGGTGCGCGCCACGATGCGCCTGCGCCCCGACCGCGTGATCGTCGGCGAAGTGCGCGGCGGCGAGGCGCTGGATCTCATCAAGGTGTGGGGCACCGGCCATCCCGGCGGCATCGCCACGATCCACGCCGGTTCCGCGCTCGGCGCACTGCTGCGCCTGGAGCAACTGATTCTCGAAGTGGCCGTGAACCCGCCGCGTGCGCTCGTCGCCGAGGCCGTCAACGTCGTCATCCACATCGCTGGCCGCGGCCAGCGGCGTCGCATCGAGAGCATCGCCCGCGTCGTCGGCTTCGACCGCGGCGGCTATCGCCTGGCGGATGCGCTGGAGCCGTCGCCTCCCGAACTGCCGCTGTCTTCCTCGTCCCCTAACCACCCTGGAGAACTGTCATGACGCAGACACATGCCCCTGATTTCCGCTTCTCCGTAAATCCGGTTTCCATCCCCACACGCCTGCGCCGCCTGATCGGGCCGGCGCACCACGGCCTGTTGTCGGCAGCCGTCATGCTGATGACGGCCGGCACAGCGCAGGCTGCCGGTTCCTCGATGCCCTGGGAAGGGCCGCTGCAATCCATCCTCGAATCCATCCAAGGGCCGGTCGCGCGCATCGTCGCGGTCATCATCATCATCGCCACCGGCCTCGCACTGGCCTTCGGCGACACGTCGGGCGGCTTCCGCAAGCTCATCCAGATCGTGTTCGGCCTGTCCATCGCGTTCGCGGCGTCGAGCTTCTTCCTGTCGTTCTTCAGCTTCTCCGGCGGCGCCGTCGTATGAGCGCGGCCAGCGACTTGCCGGGCTTCGAGGTGCCGCTGCATCGCTCGTTGACCGAGCCGATCCTGCTGGGCGGCGCGCCGCGCACCGTGGCGATCGCCAACGGCACGCTCGCCGCTGCCGTGGGCTTGGGCCTGCAGCTCTGGATTCCCGGCGTCGTGCTCTGGATCGTCGGCCATTCGCTGGCCGTGTGGGGAGCGCGCGTCGATCCGCAGTTCATGCAGGTGTTCGCCAAACACCTCAAGCACAAGCCGCTGCTGGACGTGTGACGGGAGAACGCGATGCTCAACCTCGCCGAATATCGCCAGCGTCCGGCCCTGCTCGCCGACTGGCTGCCGTGGGCGGGCCTCGTTGCGCCCGGCGTCGTGCTCAACAAGGACGGCAGTTTCCAACGCACGGCCCGATTCCGCGGCCCCGACCTCGATAGCGCAACCCAAGGCGAGCTGATCGCCACCACCGCACGCCTGAACAACGCGCTGCGTAGGCTCGGCGCCGGCTGGGCGCTGTTCGTCGAAGCCGAACGACGGCCGGCGGCGGACTATCCGCACTCGGATTTTCCCGAGCCGCTGTCGTGGCTGGTGGACGAAGAACGCCGTGCGACCTTCGAGGAAGCCGGCAATCACTTCGAGAGCCGCTATCACCTCACGCTGCAATACTTGCCGCCGGAGGAATCTCGCGCCCGCGCGGCCAAGCTGCTGTACGAGAACACGCCGACCGCCGGCGTTGACTGGCGCGAACGCCTGACCGCGTTTATTGCGGAAACCGGACGCATCTTCGATTTGCTCGATGGCGTTATGCCGGAGATCGACTGGCTCGATGACGCCGAAACGCTGACCTACCTGCACGCAACCGTCTCGACAAGGCGCTACCGCATCGGCGTACCGGCGGTGCCGTTCCACCTCGATGCGCTGCTGGCCGACATGCCGCTGATCGGCGGCCTTGCGCCGATGTTGGGCGATGCGTACCTGCGAGTCGTGACCGTGCGCGGCTTTCCGACCTCGACCTGGCCGGGGATTCTGGACGACCTCAACCGGCTCGGCTTCGCGTACCGCTGGAGCACGCGCTTCCTCTGCATGGACAAGGCCGAGGCCGAAAAAGAACTCGGCCGGCTGCGGCGCCAGTGGTTCGCCAAGCGCAAGAACGTCCTCGCCTTGCTGCGCGAAACGATCTTCCAGCAGGAAAGCCCGCTGGTCGATACCGACGCGAGCAACAAGGCGGCCGACGCGGACGCCGCGATGCAGGAGCTGGGCAGCGATCAAGTTGCCTTCGGCTTTGTCACCGCCACCGTGACGGTGCTCGATGACGATGCCGACACGGCCGACGAGAAGCTGCGCATGGTGGAGCGCGTCATCCAGGGCCGGGGCTTCGTCACCATTCCCGAGACCCTCAATTCGGTGGAGGCGTGGCTGTCGTCGATCCCTGGCAGCGCCTATGCCAACGTGCGCCAGCCCATCGTTTCGACACTGAACTTGGCACATCTGATGCCGGTGTCGGCAGTGTGGGCCGGGCCGGAGAAGAACGACCACCTCGACGGTCCGCCACTGATCGTCACCCGAACCGAAGGCGCGACGCCGTTCCGGCTCGTGACCCACATCGGCGACGTGGGCCACACGCTGATCGCTGGCCCGACCGGCATGGGTAAGTCCGTCCTGCTCGCCACGCTGGCGATGCAGTTCCGGCGTTATCCCGGCTCGCGCATCTTCGCCTTCGACATGGGTCGCTCGATGCGGGCCACGGCGCTGGGCCTGGGCGGCGAGTATTACGACCTCGGTGCGGATGGCGCGATCGCGTTCCAGCCGCTCGCGCGCATCGACCAGGAGGGCTATCGCACCTGGGCCGCCGAATGGGTCGAAGGCCGCCTGACGCACGAAGGCGTCGCGGTCGGCCCCGACGAGAAGGCGGCCATCTGGTCGGCGCTCGGCAGTCTCGCCGGTGCGCCGCTCGAACAACGCACGCTCACGGGCCTGTCGGTACTGCTGCAATCGAACGCGCTGCGCCAGGCGCTTGCGCCGTATGTGCTCGGTGGCGCGCACGGCAAGCTGCTCGACGCCGACCACGACCGGCTCGGCATGGCCGACGTGCAGTGCTTCGAGATGGAAGAACTGATGCACAGCAAGGCCGCGGTGCTGGCCGTGCTGGGTTATCTGTTCGCGCGCTTCGAGGCGCGTTTCGACGGTGCGCCGACGCTGTTGATCCTCGACGAATCCTGGCTGTTCCTCGATGACCCGGTGTTCGCGGCGCGCATCCGCCAGTGGCTCAAGACGCTGCGCAAGAAGAACGTCAGCGTCATCTTCGCCACGCAGTCGCTCGCCGACATCAAGGATTCGAGCATCGCGCCGGCGATCATCGAGAGTTGCGCCGGCCGCATCTTCCTGCCGAACCCGCAGGCGACCGAGCCGCAGATTCGCGCGATCTACGAAGGCTTCGGCCTCAACAGCCGACAGATCGAGATCGTCGCCACCGCGGAGCCCAAGCGCGACTACTACTACCAATCCCGCGCAGGCAATCGCCTGTTCGACCTCGACCTGGGGCCGGTCGCGCTCGCGTTCGCCGGCGCCTCGACGCCCCAAGACCAGCGCGCCATTGACCGCGTGCTGAACGACGCTGGAGCACCGGGCTTCGCCGGCGCCTGGCTGCGCCACCGCGGCCTCGATTGGGCGGCCGACCTGCTGCCGTCCGCGCCATCCGCCGCGTCCTTCCTTGCTTCACAACCACAGGAGATTTCGCTATGAAGATTCGCCTTCTCGCCCTTGCTGTTGCTGCGTTCATCGGCGTTATGCCCGCTGCGCACGCGCAATGGGTCGTCGTCGATCCGACCAATCTCGTGCAGAACACGCTGACGGCCGTTCGCACGCTGGAGCAGATCAACAACCAAGTCCGGCAACTCCAGAACCAGGCGCAGTCGCTGATCAATCAGGCGCGCAATTTGGAGAGCCTGCCGTTCAACGTGGTCAGCCAGTTGCGCACGAACCTGGCGACCACTCAGCAGCTCATTGCGCAGGCGCAAGGGCTCGCGTTCCAGGTGCAGAACATGGATCAGCAGTTCGCGCGCCTGTACCCCGAGCAGTACGCCGCGACCGTGAGCGGCAATCAGATGTATCAGGACGCGCATCAGCGATGGCAGAACACGCTCGAAGGCTTGCAGACCGCGATGCGGATGCAAGCACAGGTCTCGCAGAACGTGACCGAGGACGAGAGCGTGCTGACCGATCTTGTCGGTCGGAGTCAGTCGGCCACCGGCGCTCTGCAGGCGATGCAAGCAACTAACCAGCTTCTCGCCTTGCAGGCGAAGCAGTCCATCCAGGGTCAGCAGCTCCAACTCACGCAAGGACGCGCCGTGTCGCTGGAACTCGCGCGCCAGGCCGCCGCCGTCGAACGTGGCCGCGAGGTGACGCAACGCTTTCTCGGCACCGGCACGGCGTACACGCCGCAGCCAGTGAACTTCTACGGCAACTGATCGGCACGGCCATGAAACGCGCGTCCGTCCTGTTCGCCTTCGCGTGCCTGCTGGCCGGCTGCGATCGGCCGCTGGCGCTTTCGGTCGATGCACTGGCCGCCGATCCGGTACAGCTGCATGCGCTGCGCACGCAGTGCCGCAGCGGCGAACACGACGGCGCGTTCTGCGCGCGTGTGAACCAAGCGGACCTACGCCGGTTCCTCTCAGGGCAGTCCGGACCCGACGAATACCAAACGCTGGCGGACCTGCCTTCTATCCCGGCCAGCTTCGACGGCCCCGATGTGCCGACGGAGGAACGGCCATGAACGATGTTTCGATCATTGACCACTTCCTCAACGTCTTCTCGACTTACATCGACTCTGGCTTCGGCCTGCTGCGCGGCGAAGTCGCGTTCCTGACTGCGACGCTGGTGGCGATCGACATGACGCTCGCTGGGCTGTATTGGGCGCTCGGCCACGCGACCGGCCAAGGCGAAGACGTGATGGCGAAGCTCATCCGCAAAGTGCTCTATGTCGGCGCCTTCGCCTACATCATCGGCAACTTCAACCTGCTGGCCGGCATCGTGTTCCGCTCGTTCGCGGGCCTCGGACTGACGGCCACCGGCTCGGCCGTGAGTATGGAGACGTTCCTGCAACCGGGACATCTCGCCAAGACCGGCATCGACGCCGGTATGCCGATCCTCGAACAGATCAGCGAGATGGCCGGCTTTCCCGAGGTGTTCATCAACATCACGCCCATCGTCGTGATGTTCCTCGCCTGGCTGACCGTCATCGTCTGCTTCTTCGTGCTGGCGGTGCAACTTTTCATCACGCTGATCGAGTTCAAGCTGACCACGCTCGCCGGCTTCGTGTTGGTGCCGTTCGCACTCTGGAACAAGACCGCGTTCCTCGCCGAAAAGGTACTCGGCAACGTGGTGTCGTCTGGCGTCAAGGTACTGGTGCTGGCCGTCATCGTCGGCATCGGAACGGGATTGTTCGCCGAGTTCCCGGTAACGCCCGACGAGCCTTCCATCGACCATGCGCTGGTCGTGATGCTGGCCTCACTCGCCATGCTCGCGCTCGGCATCTTTGGGCCAGGCATCGCCACCGGACTGATTTCCGGCGGGCCTCAGCTCGGGGCCGGTGCGATGGCTGGCGCGGCATTGGGCGCGGCGGGAACCGCCGTCGCGATCGGTGCTGCCGCCACCGGCGTCGGTGGCGCCGTCGCCGCCGGCGCTCGTATGGCGCCCGCAGCCGCTGGCGCCATCGGCAGCGGAGCGCGTGCCGCTGCTTCGACCGCCACTAGCGCGCGGTCGGCGTTCCAAGCTGGCTCCGCGGCGGCGGGCGGTGGCTTCAAGGGTGCTGCCGCGGGGATGGGCAATGTCGCCAGAGCTGGCGCACAGGCCGCTGGGCAGAAAGTCGCCGCCGGCGCACGCGCGTTTGGCGAGCGGGTTGCCGGTGCATTCCGTGGTGGGGATGGCACGGCCGCTGGTGCGTCTGCCCAAACCGGCGCATCCGAAGCTGGCCCGTCCTCCGCCGATCAAAAGCAACCCGCCTGGGCCAAGCGTCTGCATCGCCGCCAGCAGATCGCGCATGCCGCCACCACCGCTGCGCATACGCTGCGCGGCGGTGACGGCGGCGGCTCGGCGCAAGGCCCACGCCTGGGCGATTCCGATTCTTAAGGAGAACGAGCCATGCGATTCAAGCGACCGCAGGTGCGCTACGCCGACACGCCGCAGCCTGCCACCCCGTACCAAGCCGCCGCGCAGGCGTGGGACGAGCGCATCGGCTCGGCGCGCGTGCAGGCGAAGAACTGGCGGCTGATGGCCTTCGGCTGCCTCGTGCTCGCGCTGCTGATGGCGGGCGGCCTAGTCTGGCGTTCGGCGCAGTCCATCGTCACGCCCTACGTGGTGGAGGTGGACAAGACCGGCCAGGTACGCGCTGTCGGCGAAGCCGCCACGCCGTACCGGCCGGCCGATGCGCAGATCGCCTACCACCTCGCGCACTTCATCACGTTGGTTCGTTCGCTTTCCATCGACCCGATCGTGGTGCGGCAGAACTGGCTCGACGCCTACGACTACACCACCGACAAGGGCGCAGTCGTGCTCAACGAC
Organism: Pseudoxanthomonas sp. X-1; assembly: GCF_020042665.1. Lineage (NCBI taxonomy): Bacteria > Pseudomonadati > Pseudomonadota > Gammaproteobacteria > Lysobacterales > Lysobacteraceae > Pseudoxanthomonas > Pseudoxanthomonas sp. X-1. The sequence continues at coordinate 1,335,056 of NZ_CP083376.1, read as the reverse complement.
TACGCCAGCAAGAACGATCCCTTCGCCCGCGTCGGCAAGGAGTCGGTGACGGTGCAGATCACGAGCGTCACGCGCGCCAGCGACGCGTCGTTCAACGTGCGCTGGACGGAGCAGCGGTTCGTCAACGGCGCGCCGGCAGGCACCGAGCGCTGGAACGCCGTGGTGTCCATCGTCTTGCAAACCCCGCGCACCGAGCAGCGGCTGCGCAAGAACCCACTGGGTATCTACGTCAACGGCCTGTCGTGGAGCCGCGAGCTGGATGCGTCCGAAGGAGCCAAGCCATGAACCCGTCTTTCCGCTTTTACGCTTCCGTGCTGACCTTGGCGGCCCTGGCGGGCTGCGCCACGCAGGGCAAGCCGCCGCGCATCTCGCTCGACGAGCCGGTGCAGGCGCAGTCGCAACCCGAGCCGCCCAAGCCGGTCGCAGTGGTGGAGGTGCCGAAGGTGCTACCGATGCCGGCGCAGATGAAGCCGCTGCCGGAGGCGGACGACGTCAAGCCCGCACCCGAACCCGCCGATGAAACTGTGCGCGTCTCGCGCGCCAACGCCGAGGCGCGCATCGCGCCCACGCGCGAGGGCTACGTCAACGCGATCCAGGTCTGGCCCTTCACCGATGGCGCGCTGTATCAGGTCTATGCCGCGCCGGGGCGCGTGACCGTGATTTCGCTCCAGCCCGGCGAGGAGCTGGTGACGGTTGCCGCCGGCGACACCGTGCGCTGGATCGTCGGCGATACGTCCAGCGGCGCCGGGGACGCGCTGCGCGTGAGCGTGCTGGTGAAGCCCATCCGTTCGAGCCTCAAGACGAACCTGGTCATCACCACCAGCCGGCGCACCTACCTGATCGAGCTGACCTCGACGGACAAGGCGTGGATGGCGTCGGTGTCTTGGGAGTACCCGAAAGACCAGATGCTCGCGTTGCAGCGTCAGGATCGGGCCGCACAAGCCGCCGCGCCGGTCGATACCGGACTGTCACTGGAGAAGATCCGCTTCCGCTACGCGATCAGCGGCAACAATCCGCCGTGGAAGCCGCTGCGCGCCTTCGACGACGGCGAGAAGGTCTACATCCAGTTCCCGCCGGGCATCGCCCAAGGCGAGCTGCCGCCGCTGTTCGTCATCGGCGCGCAGGGTGACGGCCAACTCGTCAACTACCGCTTCCGCTCGCCGTACTACATCGTGGATCGGCTGTTCGGCGCGGCCGAACTGCGCTTGGGCGGCGACAAGGGCGACGTGGTGCGCATCGAGCGCACGGATGGCACGCGGGGGAACTGACCATGAGCCAGGACGACACCCCGGACGTACCCATTCCCGACGCGGCGCCGAAGGTCGCGCCGGAGAACGTGGCGCTGCGCGCGCAGCCGCGCCCGGTGACGCGCCTGAACCGGCGCACGCTGGCGCTCCTGACCGGCGGCCTTGGCGTCGCCGTGTTGGGCGCCACGCTTTGGTCACTGCAACCGAAACACCCGCGCAGCGGCAACGATGCGACCGAGCTTTACAACGTCGATCGCGTCTCGAAGTCCGAAGAACTTAACCAGCTTCCCGCCGACTATTCCAAGCTGCCGACGAAGGTGCCGGAACTGGGGCCGCCGCTGCCGGGAGACTTGGGGCCGGCCATCGTGAAGTCGCAGCCGCCGGTGGTGGCCAGCTACACGCCGCCCGGCCAGGATGCGGCGGCGGCCGAACGCGATGCGCTGCGCAAGGAGGCCGAGGCGGCGGCGGGTTCGTCGGTGTTCTTTCGCTCCAGTAATCAGCACACCGCGGCTGTGCCCGCGCAGACCGCTTCGGCTACACCGCCGTCTGGCCTCGCGGGCTTCGACCCGCAAGCCGCCGGGCCGGCCTCCACGGCGGCCCAGCCCGCCGATCCGACCGCCGTGCAGAACCGGCAGGACCAAAAAGAGGCGTTCCAGAAAGCTGGAGCTACGGAAACCCGTAATTCCGGCAACCTGCAAATGCCGACCTCGCCGTATCAGGTGATGGCCGGGACGGTGATCGCGGCGGCGCTGGTCACGGGCATCAAGTCCGACTTGCCGGGCGACGTCATCGGTACCGTGACGGAGCCGGTATACGACACCGCAACCGGCCGCTACCTGCTGATCCCGCAGGGTTCACGCATCTTCGGCAAATACAACAGCCAAGTCGCCTATGGACAGAGCCGGGTTCAAGTCGTCTGGAACCGCATCATCCTGCCCGACACGTCCTCGCTGACGCTGGACAACCTTGCCGGCGCCGACCCGGCCGGCTATGCCGGGCTGGAGGACGACGTGGACTACCATTGGAGCCGCTTGTTCGCTGGTGCGGCGATGACGACGCTGCTGGGTGTCGGCGCCGAGCTGGCTGCGCCGGAGAACCGCCAGAATGGTAATCGCGTCATCATCGCCGGGCGCGACAGCTTGCAGGACAGCGTGAACCAGGTCGGGCAAGAAATGACCCGGCGCAACCTCAACATTCAGCCGACGCTGACCGAGCGGCCGGGCCTGCCGGTGCGCATCATCGTCAACCGCGACTTGGTGCTACGGCCGTATCAGCCGCTGTTCTTCAACCGAGGGGCTTCACGATGAGCGCGCCGCGCAAGCTGCGGCTCGGGCCGCTGCCCAGGACCGAGAGCGTCAAGCTGACCTTCGCGTGCCCGGCCACGCTCAAGGCCGACCTCGATCGCTACGCAGCGGTGCACGCGCAGACCTACGGTGAGCCAGTCGATGCGCTGGCGCTGATCCCGCACATGCTGGAAGCATTCATCGCACGGGATCGAGGATTCAGGAAGGGCTCGACTGCGAAAGCGCCGACAGCGCCCCGGCGGGATACGCCCCCCACGTAGGCGGGCCACAGCTGCCACAGCCACGAAAGCGCAGGCCACCGACCTGCGCTTTCGCGTTTTAGGCTATGGTTTGCGATAGCCTTGTCGTACCATTCGAACAAGCCTTGTCAGAGGCTCGCTCGGGTAGGCTCAGACTCGCAGCCGCGTTGCTCCTATGTGGCTCCTAGCCTCCAAGAGCCGGATTGGCCGAGGAGTTGGCGCAACCGCCCAAACCCTTGTCATACTTAGACTTCAGCCGATGCGCCGCCGTTTTTGGAGTGCTTGACATCGGCCTTTTTTTGTGCTTCTCCCGATCAAGGAATCTGGTTTTGCGCGTGGGCGTTCTTCGCCTTCGAAGGGGCAGTGGTCCGGCCGGGCTGAGGCTGGTCGGCGAAGTGGGGTTTACCGGCCTCGCACGCATCAGCTGGTTCGCGCCCGTACGGTCCATTCGGAGGCAATGAGCGCCGGATTCGCCGATGTCCGGGCCTGCCTTGCCGGCCGCAGCGAGGCGCGATCAAAGCCCCGCGCGGAGACTTTCGAACGCGTCGCGCAGGAACTGCGCCGGTGGCTTTCGCCGGCCGGTCTGCTCCCGCCAGGCCTGCAATGCCAGCCGCATGGCGCCGATGGACGCCATGGCCACCATCCGCAGCGCGGTTTGCCGCTCGGGCTGCCGCCAGACTTCGCACAGCGCGAGAAACAGCGCCTGCTCCTGCTTCGCGTAGGACGCCTGCTTGCGTGCGAGCAGCGACGCGCTCGACAGCATGAGATGGTCGATGGCCGCCATCTCCTCGGTCGTATAGCGCGCGATCCGCCTGACCATCACGTCCTGGACCGCATCCAGCGGCGGCACGTCGGGCGATGTCTTGAGCAGCTCGACGATCAGCTCGGCCCAATCGGCCTCCATTCCGAACAGGATGATGTCGTCCTTGGACTTGAAGTAAGAGAAGAACGTGCGGCGGGAGATACCGGCGGCGGCCGCGATCGCGTCCAGCGTGGTGCGCTCGTAGCCCTCGCTCAGGAACAGGCGCAGGGCGGCCTCCGCGATGCGCTGCCGGGTCTCGCGCTGCTTGCGTTCCCGCAGCCCCCCCGACGGCGGGGCTGCTCCCTCGGCATTCGATTTTCCTGGCATTCCACTACCCATTGAAAAATTGCACTTAGTGCATTATTTTTGACACCCAGTGTATCCCACCCTTCGTTGAGGCAGCACCATGCGCCATTGGACAGCGTCCGACATTCCTTCCCAGCGCGGTCGCACGGCGGTCGTCACCGGCACCGGCGGCCTGGGATTCCAGACGGCGCTGGCGCTCGCCCGCGCGGGTGCGAACGTGATCATCGCGGGGCGGAATCCCTCCAAGGGAAACGTGGCCGTGGATCGGATCCGCCAGGACGTTCCAGGCGCACGCGTGGAGTTTGGCCTCGTCGACTTGGCCAACCTGACTTCCATCCGGTCGTTCGTCGAAGGCCTGCGCAGTTCGCGGAACAGCCTGGATCTGCTGATCAACAACGCCGCGGTGATGTCGCCGCCTCAGCGTCAGTCCACCGCCGACGGCTTCGAGTTGCAGCTCGGCACGAACTACCTGGGGCACTTCGCCTTGACCGCCCTGCTGCTGCCTTTGCTCCGCAAGAGCAGCCAGGCGCGCGTGGTCACCCTCTCCAGCATTGCCGCGCGCGCCGCGGCCATCGACTTCAACGATCTGGAAGCCCGGCAGGGCTACAAGCCGATGCAGGCTTATGGCCAGTCCAAACTGGCCTGCCTGATGTTCGCCCTCGAGCTGCAGCGTCGCAGCGATGCCGCCGGCTGGGGAATCCAGAGCATCGCGGCCCATCCGGGCATCTCGCGTACCGATCTGCTGCCCAATGGCGCCGGGGCATGGAGCGTGCCCGGCATGCTGCGCCGTTTCATGTGGTTCCTGTTCCAGCCCGCGGCGCAGGGCGCGTTGCCGACGCTGTTCGCGGCGACGTCGCCGCAGGCGCATGGCGGGGCCTATTACGGCCCGGGCAGGCTCAGCGAGACGCGGGGCTATCCAGCCACCGCCGTCATTCCCCCGCAGGCGCTGGATGCGACGACGGCGGCGCGGCTGTGGTCGACGTCCGAGGCGCTGACAGGAACGACGTTCTGACCCAATGCAGGGTGCGCGCCATCGCAGCCGCCCCGCATCGCGGAGTGCCTTGGCCGTCTGCACGCCCGAGACCGCGACATCCGGGCTCGCCCGATCGGCGTAAGGTCGGGGCATCACAGCTGTCGGTTCGGTCATCATCGATAGGCCGCATGAACCGTTTGGTCATTTTCGATTTGCGCAGCCTGTTCATGCTGAGCGAAACTCGAATGACGGATCGAGCGCAACACGAAGGACGCCCATGCATCACGACACCAGCCTGATCGACATCATCGCCGTCGGCCTGGCCGTGGCCTTCCTGCTGGGCGCGCTGGCCAACAAGCTCAAGCTCTCGCCGCTGGTGGGCTATCTGGTGGCCGGCATGATCGTCGGGCCGTTCACCCCCGGCTTCGTCGCCGACCAGGATCTGGCCACGCAGTTGTCCGAACTGGGCGTGATGCTGCTGATGTTCGGCGTGGGCCTGCACTTCTCGCTCGAAGACCTGATGTCGGTCAAGAAGATCGCCATCCCCGGTGCGGTCGTGCAGATCACCGTGGCCACGCTGCTGGGCTTCGGCCTGGCCTGGTGGATGGGCTGGAACCCGATCCAGGGCTTCGTGTTCGGCCTGGCACTGTCGGTGGCCAGCACGGTGGTGCTGCTGCGGGCGATGGAAGAGCGGCGCATGCTCGACACCAGCCGCGGCCGCATCGCGGTCGGCTGGCTGATCGTGGAGGACCTGGCGATGGTCCTGGCGCTGGTGCTGCTGCCGGCGCTGGCCGGCGCGCTGGGCGAAGGCGAGGCCGGCGCCAGGGCCGGCGGCGGCGCGTGGGTGGAGATCGCCAAGGCCATGGGCGCCACCCTGCTGCAGGTGGCCGCGTTCGTGGCGGTGATGCTGCTGGTCGGGCGCCGTGTGATCCCCTGGACGCTGGAACGGGTCGCCGCCACCGGCTCGCGCGAGCTGTTCACCCTGTCGGTGCTGGCCATCGCGCTGGGCGTGGCGTTCGGCTCGGCCAAGCTGTTCGGCGTGAGCTTCGCGCTGGGCGCGTTCTTCGCCGGCATGCTGCTCAACGAGTCCGAGCTGAGCCACAAGGCGGCCAACGATTCGCTGCCGCTGCGCGATGCGTTCGCGGTGCTGTTCTTCGTCTCGGTCGGCATGCTGTTCGACCCGACCATCGTGGTGAAGTATCCGCTGCAGCTGGTGGCGACCTTCCTGATCATCGTGGTCGGCAAGTCGCTGGCCGCCTACGCGATCGTGCGCGCCTTCGGCCATCCCAAGGGCACGGCGCTGACCATCTCGGCCAGCCTGGCGCAGATCGGCGAGTTCTCCTTCATCCTGGCCGGCCTGGGCCTGGCGCTGAAGATCCTGCCGCAGGAGGGTCACGACCTGATCCTGGCCGGCGCGCTGCTCTCGATCGTGGCCAATCCCTTCCTGTTCGCCGCGCTGGACCGTTGGCTGCGGCGCCACGCCGAGGACACGCCCGGCGCGCAGGCGGCCGAACCCGAACCGCTGCCGGGCCCGCCCCTACGCGCCGGCGAGCACGCCATCGTGATCGGCTACGGCCGCGTGGGCAGCAACCTGGTGCACGTGCTGCACGAGCGCGGCGTGCCGGTGGTGGTGATCGACGACAGCCGCGACAACGTCGACAAGGCGCACGCGGCCGGCATCCCCGCCATCCGCGGCAGCGCGGCGGCCGACGCGGTGCTGGCCGAGGCCCAACCGGACAAGGCGCGCATCGCGGTGCTGGCCATCCCGCAGCCGCTGGAGGCCGGCGAGGCCATCGCCAAGCTGCGCGCGCTCAATCCCGAGCTGACCGTGCTGGCGCGCGCGCACAGCGAGGCCGAGGTCGAACACCTGCTCGAACACGGCGCCGATGCCGCCGTGCTGGCCGAGCGCGAACTGGCGTTCTCGCTGGCCGAGATGATCATGGCCATGCCGCCGTACCGGCAGGGGCGCCCGCCCGCCGCCACGCCGGCCGCGCCGCCTGCCTGAGGCGGCGGCGCCTCCGCCCGACACCGCGGGCCGGATCAGCAGCGGACGCGCTCGCCCTCCAGCACCGGCACGTCTTCCGCGCCCTGCGCCGGCGCGGGCGCATGCGCCTCGTGGCGCACCGGCACCGGCCGATAGTCCTGGTCGAAGGCCACCTCCCCCGGCGTCCAGCCGGCGCGGCAGCGCACCGCGCCCCAGAAGCGCTTGAGTGTCTCCCACTGCATCGCCACCAGGCCCAGCTCGTTGTCGCGGTCGACCATCGGATCGGCCACGCCGGTGGGCCGCACCGGCTCGCCGTACAGCGCGGTGCCGAACAGCACGTCCCATACAGCCAGCACCTGGCCGAAGTTGCAGTTGTGCAGGTCGGGCCGCTGCGGGTCCACGACCATGTGGTGCAGGCGGTGGAACTTCGGATCGACGAGCACCTTCTCCAGCACCGGGCCGAAGCCGATGCGCACGTTGGCGTGGGAGAAGTTCTGCACCAGTTCGCCCAGCAGCATCATCCAGGCGAACTCGTCGGCGCGGATGCCGAAGGCCACGCCCACGCCGGCCAGCACGAAGGACTGCAGCGCGCCGTCCAGATAGTGGCTGCGGTCGTTGGCCCAGCAGCTGAGCTGGCGCTGGCTGTGGTGCATGGAATGCATCGCCCACCACCACGGCATCCAGTGCTGCACGCGGTGCATCCAATAGTAGGTGAAGTCGTAGACCACGTAGTACGCGACGAACAGCACCGCCGGATGGCGGTCCAGCCAGGGCCAGGCGTCGCGCAGGCCGTGGCCGGGGGTGCCGGCGTCCACGCCGCCGCCGGCCAGGTTGGCCAGCGGCGTCAGCACCAGGAACGAGAACAGCGGGAAGACCCCGACCAGCATCACCCAGGTGTAGTGGAAGTCGATCCGCGCCAGCCGCCGGTGCTTCCAGCGCTCGGCCGGCCACAGGCGCTCCAGCGGGCGGAAGACCAGGCCGATGACGGCCAGCTGCAGGCAGGCGATCAGCAGCGAGGCGGCGATGTCGTGCGGATCGTCGCTGAGCCCGGCCAGATGCAGCGCGGACAGCAGCGGCGCCACGGCCTGGCGGGCCAGCAGATCGACCAGCGTGGACCAGGCGTGGGCGACGGACGAAAACAGGACGGGAACGGACATGCGGAGACGGCGATGGGGCGCGACGGCCGGCGCCACAGCATCCCGCCGCTGGCTTTCACCCAGCTGTCCGCAACGCCGGACCCGACGTGATCCAGGCCGCGACCCGCGCGGGCCGCTCCGGACGCTCAGCCCGTCGCGCTTGCCCGCGCGCCAGCCGCTGCGCGGCGTCCGCTGATGCGCTCGACCGTCGCCATGTGCTCGGTGCCCCAGACGCACAGGCCGACCAGCGCGGTGGCCAGGGACTGGCCGAACGGGGTGAGCGAATACTCGACCCGCGGCGGGATTTCCTGGAAATCGCGCCGCTCGACGATTTCGTCGCGCTCCAGCTCCTTGAGGTGCTGGATCAGCACCTTGTCGGTGACGCCGCCGATCGCGCGGCGCAGTTCGCCGTAGCGGTGCACGTCCTTGGCCAGGTGGTACAGCACCAGGGGCTTCCATTTGCCGCTGACCATGGCCAGCGCGGCCTCGAGTCCACAGGTGAAGCTGCCGTTGTCGGCCATGAGGATGCTGCTCCGAAGGTACTTACCTAAAGGTGCATACTATTCAAAAAAATATCCCGGATCTACAGTCGCGCCTCCCTCATTCGTGGACAGGATCATGAGCAGGCTCAACGGCAAGATCGCAGTGGTAACCGGCGGCAACAGCGGCATCGGACTGGCCAGCGCCATCCGTTTCGCGGCTGAAGGCGCCAGCGTCGTCATCGTCGGACGTCGCCAGGAGGAGCTGGACAAGGCCCTGGGCCTGATCGGCGGCGACGCCATCGCGCTGCAGGGCGATATCTCCAGGCTGGAGGACCTGGACCGCGTCTTCGATCAGATCAAGGCGCGCAAGGGGCGGATCGATGTCCTGTTCGCCAACGCCGGCGCGGGAGACTTCGAGCCACTCGGGTCGATCACCGAGGACTCGTTCGACCGCACCTTCGGCGTCAACGTCAAGGGCACGCTGTTCACCGTGCAGAAGGCCCTGCCGCTGATGCGCGACGGCGGCTCGATCGTCCTGACCGGCTCCACCGCCGGCGTCATGGGCACCCCGGCGTTCAGCGTCTACAGCGCCACCAAGGCCGCCCTGCGCAACTTCGCGCGCAGCTGGGCGCTGGACCTGAAAGGCACGGGCATCCGCGTCAACGTGCTCTCGCCCGGTCCGATCGCGACCCCGGGGCTGGACCAGGCCCTGTCCACCACCGGCCAGCAGGACGCGATCATGGAGAGCATGACCGCGCAGCTGCCGCTGGGCCGCATCGGGCGCGTGGAGGAAGTCGCGGCGACCGCGCTGTTCCTGGCCTCGGACGAGAGCAGCTTCATGACCGGCAGCGAGGTGTTCGTCGACGGCGGCTTCGCCCAGGCCTGAGCGCGCGACCGCCGCGCCCGGCGGCGCACGCGTGGCGCCGGGCGCGCCGGACCTGGACGGCGCCTGGCGCTCCCTGATGCGCCCGTGGCGCGCATGCTCAGGCCTGCGCCAGCGCCTGCTCCAGGTCGGCCAGCAGGTCGTCGAGGTGTTCGATGCCCACGCACAGGCGCACCGTGTCCAGCCCCACGCCGGCCTGCGCCAGCTCCTCGGGCGAGAGCTGGCGGTGGGTGGTGGACGCCGGATGGGTGGCCAGCGAACGGGCATCGCCGATGTTCACCAGGCGGGTGAACAGCTGCAGCGCATCGAGGAAGGCGGCGCCGGCCTCGCGGCCGCCCGGCAGGCCGAAGGTCAGCAGGCCCGAGGCGCCCCTGGGCAGGTACTTCCGCGCCAGGGCGTGCTCGGGATCATCGGCCAGGCCGGCGTAGCGCACCCAGGACACCTTGGGATGCCGCCGCAGGTAGTCGGCCACCGCCAGCGCATTGGCGCTGATCCGGTCCATGCGCAGGGCCAGCGTCTCGATGCCCTGCAGGATCAGGAAGGCGTTGAACGGCGAGAGCGCCGCGCCGGTGTTGCGCAGCGGCACCACGCGGGCGCGGCCGATATAGGCCGCCGGCCCCAGCGCCTGGGTGTAGACCACGCCGTGGTAGCTCACATCGGGCTCGTTGAGGCGCGGGAAGCGCGCGGCGTGCTCGGCCCAGGGGAAGCGCCCGCTGTCCACGATCGCGCCCCCCAGGCTGTTGCCGTGCCCGCCCAGGTACTTGGTCAACGAATGCACCACGATGTCGGCGCCATGGTCGATCGGCCGCAGCAGGTAGGGCGAGGGCACGGTGTTGTCCACGATCAGCGGCACGCCGTGCGCGTGGGCGACCCGGGCGATGGCCTCGAGGTCGGTGATGTTGCCCAGCGGGTTGCCGACCGATTCGACGAACACCGCCTTGGTCCTGCCGTCGATCAGCCGCTCGAACGCCGCCGGATCGCGGTAGTCGGCGAAGCGCACCTGGATGCCGAACTGCGGCAGCGTATGCGCGAACAGGTTGTAGGTGCCGCCATACAGCGCGCCGGACGAGACGATGTTGTCACCGGCCTCGGCGATGGTCTGGATGGCATAGGTGATCGCCGCCGATCCCGAGGCCACGGCCAGCGCGGCCAGGCCGCCTTCCAGCGCCGCCACGCGCTTTTCCAGCACGTCGGTGGTGGGATTCATGATCCGGGTGTAGATGTTGCCCGGCACCTTGAGGTCGAACAGGTCGGCGCCATGCTGGGCGCTGTCGAAGGCGTAGGCCACGGTCTGGTAGATCGGCACCGCCACCGCGTGGGTGGTCGGGTCCGGCGACCAGCCGGCGTGGACGGCCAGGGTTTCCGGCTTCCAGTGGGGGTTCTGCTCGGGCATGGCGTGGCTCGCGTGGGTCGATGTGCCGCGCAAGATAGTGCAGGCGGCACGACAACGGCCGCGCATGCGCGGCCGCCGTCATCACCTTGCGTCATCAGCCGATGCGAGGGCGGCATGTGCCCGCCCCCGCGTCGTCGGCCTCAGCCCTTGCTGAAGACCAGGTGGCCGCCCTGGGCGTCGACCTGGATGGTGTCGCCGCTGGCGAACTCGCCGGACAGGATCCTCGAAGCCAGCGGGTTCTCCAGTTGCGCCTGGATCGCGCGGCGCAGCGGGCGCGCGCCGTAGACCGGGTCGAAGCCGACATTGCCGAGCAGCTCGAACGCCTTGTCCGACACCTCCAGCTTCAGGCCGCGCTCGGCCAGGCGCTTCTCCAGCCCGCTCATCTGGATGCGCGCGATCTGCTTGATCTGCGCCTTGTCCAGCGGATGGAACACGACGATGTCGTCCAGCCGGTTGATGAACTCCGGGCGGAAGTGCGCCTGCACCACGCCCATCACCGCCGCCTTCATCTGCGTGTAGGCCTCCGGCGAATCGTCGCCGGACAGCTCCTGGATCTGGTGCGAGCCCAGGTTGGAGGTCATCACGATGACGGTGTTGCGGAAGTCCACGGTGCGGCCCTGGCCATCGGTCAGGCGGCCGTCGTCGAGCACCTGCAGCAGGATGTTGAACACGTCCGGATGGGCCTTCTCGACCTCGTCCAGCAGGATCAGCGAATACGGCCGGCGGCGCACGGCCTCGGTCAGGTAGCCGCCTTCCTCATAGCCCACATAGCCCGGAGGCGCGCCGACCAGCCGCGCCACGGCGTGCTTCTCCATGAACTCGCTCATGTCGATGCGCACCATGGCATCGGAACTGTCGAACAGGAACTCGGCCAGCGCCTTGCACAGCTCGGTCTTGCCCACGCCGGTCGGCCCCAGGAACAGGAACGAACCGCTGGGCTTGTCCGGATCGGCCAGGCCGGCGCGCGAGCGGCGCACCGCATCGGACACCACGCGGATGGCCTCTTCCTGGCCGACCACGCGCTGGTGCAGCACGTCCTCCATGCGCAGCAGCTTCTCGCGCTCGCCCTCGAGCATGCGGTTGACCGGGATGCCGGTCCAGCGGCTGACCACCTCGGCGATCTCCTCGGCGGTGACGCGATCCTGGACCAGCTTGAACTCGGTGCGCTCGGCGGCGTCGGCGGCGGCCAGCTGCTTCTCCAGCTGCGGCAGCAGGCCGTACTGGATCTCGCTCATCTTGGCGTAGTCCTGGCGGCGCTGGGCGGCTTCCAGGTCCAGCTTGGCCTGCTCGATCTGCTCCTTGATCTTGGTCGTGCCCTGCAGCGCGGCCTTCTCCGACTTCCAGATCTCCTCCAGGTCGGAGAATTCGCGCTCCAGCGCCTCGATGTCGCTCTCCAGGTCGGCCAGGCGCTTGCGCGAGGCCTCGTCCTTCTCCTTCTTCAGCATCTCGCGCTGGATCTTGAGCTGGATCAGCCGGCGCTCCATGCGGTCCAGCTCCTCCGGCTTGGAATCGATCTCCATGCGGATGCGGCTGGCCGCCTCGTCCATCAGGTCGATGGCCTTGTCGGGCAGCTGGCGGTCGGTGATGTAGCGGTTGGACAGCGTGGCGGCCGCGACGATGGCCGGGTCGGTGATCTCCACGCCGTGATGCAGCGCGTAGCGCTCCTTGAGCCCGCGCAGGATGGCGATGGTGTCCTCGACGCTGGGCTCGCCCACGTAGACCTTCTGGAAGCGGCGCTCCAGCGCGGCGTCCTTCTCGATGTACTTGCGGTACTCGTCCAGCGTGGTGGCGCCGATGCAGTGCAGCTCGCCGCGCGCCAGCGCCGGCTTGAGCATGTTGCCCGCGTCCATCGCACCGTCGGCCTTGCCGGCCCCGACCATGGTGTGCAGCTCATCGATGAACAGGATGATCTGGCCTTCGCTCTTGGCCAGGTCGTTGAGTACGCCCTTGAGGCGCTCCTCGAACTCGCCGCGGAACTTGGCGCCGGCGATCAGCGCGCCCATGTCCAGGCTCAGCACGCGCTTGTTGCGCAGGTTCTCGGGCACCTCGCCGTTGACGATGCGCTGGGCCAGGCCCTCGACGATGGCGGTCTTGCCGACGCCGGGCTCGCCGATCAGCACCGGATTGTTCTTGGTGCGGCGCTGCAGGACCTGGATGGTGCGGCGCACCTCCTCGTCGCGGCCGATCACCGGATCGAGCTTGCCGGACTCGGCGCGCGCGGTCAGGTCGATGGTGTACTTCTCCAGCGCCTGGCGCTGGTCCTCGGCGTTCTCGCTCTGCACGCTTTCCCCGCCACGGATCTTGTCGATCGCCGCGCTGATCCGCGCCTTGTCGGCGCCGGCGTTGCGCAGCATCAGGCCCAGCGGGCCGCTGTCCTCGACCGCGGCCAGGACGAACCACTCGCTGGCGATGAAGGCATCGCCATGCTGCTGGGCCAGCTTGTCGGTGACGTTCAACAGGCGGCCCAGGTCGTTGCCGACCGACAGGTTGCCGGCTTGCCCGGTGACCTTGGGCAGCGCGTCGAGCGCCTCGCCGAGCCGCTCGCGCAGCAGCGGCACATTGACACCGGCCTGCTGCAGCAGCGCCCTGGTGCTGCCGCCGTTCTGGTCGATCAGCGCCACCATCAGGTGCACCGGCTCGATGAAGTTGTGGTCGCGGCCCACGGCCAGCGACTGCGCGTCCGCCAGGGCCTGCTGGAAGCGCGAAGTGAGCTTGTCCATTCGCATGGGAAATCCTCTCGGGAATCGGGGCCGGCGAGGCCGGCAATGTCTTCCACATGGCGTTCAGGCAGCGTGTTTCAAGGGCGCTGAGACGTGGCGCTCAGGCGCCGGTGGGCACGGCATAATCGGCGCCGATGCCTGCGCCCGCGCCCTGGTTCGTCTATCTGCTCGAATGCCGCAACGGCAGCTACTACTGCGGCATCACCACCGATGTGCCCGCGCGCTTCGCCGCCCACCAGCAGGGCCGCGGCGCGCGCTACACCCGCGCCCATCCGCCGCTGCGCATCCTGGCCAGCCGCGCCTATCCCGACCGCGCCAGCGCCGCGCGCGCCGAGTGGCAGGTCAAGCAGCTGCCGCGCGCGCGCAAGCGGGCCTGGCTGGAGCAGGCCGGCCTTTAGGCACGGCGACTCACCCGATCCTCGCCCGCCTCCGCTTAGGCTTGAAGGTCGAGGCCAGACAGGAGCGCATGCGATGCATTACGAGCTGTACTACTGGAGCGGCATTCAGGGGCGCGGCGAATTCGTGCGGCTGGCGCTGGAGGATGCCGGCGCCGACTACACCGACGTGGTGCGCGAACAGGGCGATGCGGCGATGGAGCCGTTCCTGTCCGGCCAGCATGACGGCGCGCGGCCGTTCGCGCCGCCCTTCCTCAAGGCCGGGCGCCTGGTGCTGGCCCAGGTGAGCGCGATCCTGCATCACCTCGGCCCGACGCTGGAACTGGTACCCGAGGCCGAGTCGCGCCGCCTGCAGGCCCTGCAGCTGCAGCTGACCATCGCCGACCTGGTCGCCGAGGTGCACGACACCCACCACCCCATCGCCTCCTCGCTGTACTACCAGGACCAGCAGGCCGAGGCGCAGCGGCGCGCCGCGGACCTGCGCGCGCAGCGCCTGCCCAAGTTCCTGGGCTACTTCGAACAGGTGCTCGCGCAGGCCGATGGCCGGCATGCGCTGCGCCAGCATTCCTATGTCGACCTGTCGCTGTTCCAGCTGATGAGCGGGCTGCAGTACATGTTCCCGCGGCGCATGGCCGCGCTGGCGCCGGAACTGCCGCTGCTGCACGGCCTGCAGGAGCGCGTGGCGCAGCGCCCGCGCATCGCGGCCTATCTGGCCTCCGAGCGGCGGCTGCCGTTCAACACCAACGGCATCTTCCGCCACTACCCGGAGCTGGACGCGGCCTGAGGCGCCCTGCCCTTCGTTTTCGGGCAGGCCTAGTCCATGCGCGTCAGCGCGGTGCGGATGGCGCGCAGCTGTTGCTTCACCGCGGCCTCCTGCTGCGGGCCCAGACGCACCAGCGCCTTCTGCCCCACCGACAGACGCTCCAGCGCCGGATCGGTGAAGCGCAGGCGGCCCTTGCCGTCGGGTTCGACGCGCAGCGGCCCGCCGGGATCCGGCGCCTGCAGCAGATGGTCGATCACCTCCACCAGACGGTCGTTGAAGTAAGCATTGGGTTTGCCCAGTTCCAGGTAGGCCTGCTGGAACAGCGGATAGAAGCGCCGATACGCCTGCACCAGCGTGGCGGGGTCGGCATGGGTGAAGGCCGCGACATACGGCGCATAGCGCTGCGCATTGG
Source organism: Pseudoxanthomonas sp. X-1 (assembly GCF_020042665.1). Lineage (NCBI taxonomy): Bacteria > Pseudomonadati > Pseudomonadota > Gammaproteobacteria > Lysobacterales > Lysobacteraceae > Pseudoxanthomonas > Pseudoxanthomonas sp. X-1. The sequence continues at coordinate 1,320,017 of NZ_CP083376.1, read as the reverse complement.
CCGGATCGATCTCCATCGCCGTCTCGCCTTCCCTGACCTGCAGTGTGCCTTCGACCGGCTTCACCGCCAGCGCATTGCGCGTGAGGCTGGGCTGGGTGAGGTTGTCGATCATCACCACCAGGCGCTGGATCAGATGCTCGCGCAGCACGATGCCGAGCGCCGCGTCGTTGCCGAACGCGCCGGACAAGGCCTGCCAAGCTGCGTCGTCACTGGCGGCCAGCGCCGGCAGCGCGGCGTCGGCCGCATCGCCGGGCACCGGATGCTGGATGGCCGGGGCGGCCTGGGGCTGCGACCCGGCGGGCGGCGTCGAGGCGGCCGGGCCTTGCGGCTGCGCTGCGGTCGCCGCGTCGGTGTCAGGGGCTGACTGCGGCGCGTCGCGCTGGCCGAACAGCCACCAGCCCGCGGCGGCGACCAAGATCACGACGATGACCCAGGGCCAGCGCGGCGTCGAAGAAGGAGATGACGGCATCAGGCACGACGCCTCTGTTGCGAAGGGTGACCGGTGTGACCGCCTGCCTGCGGAAGCGGTTCCCCATCGGCATCTGCCGCTTGGCCACGAGTCAGGTCCAGGCCTCGCGGGATGGCCCGCCCCGCGGCAGGCGCCAGGTCAGGCCGGCGCCTTGGCCTGGGCCGCCGGCAACGCCGCTTGCACCTGCGCCGGCGTGATTGGCAGATGGCGCACCCGCGCGCCGACCGCACGGAAGATGGCGTTGCCGATCGCCGGCGCCACCACCGTGGTGGCCGGCTCGCCCAGCCCGACGGCGGCCTGCGTGCTGGCGATGAACTCGATCTGCAGCTCCGGCACGTCCGCCATGCGCAGCGGCGTGTACGCGTTGAGGTTGTGGTCGCGCACCTGGCCGCCCTCGAAGGTGGTGCCCTCGTACAGCGCCATGCTCAGGCCCCACAGGCACGCACCCTCGGTCTGCGCCAGCGCGCCGTCCGGATGGACCACGGTGCCGCAATCGGTCACCACCCACAGCTTCTCCACCTTGACCTCGCCGCTGGCGCGGTCGACGCGCACCCGCGCCGCGCATGCGACCCAGGTGGGCATGTCGCGCTCCTGGCCGAACGAGGTGGCCAGGCCGAGCGCGGTGTCGGCCGGCAGCGCCTGTCCCCAGCCGCACAGATCGGCCAGGCGATGCAGCACGCCGGCCTGGCGGTTGGCGCCGCCGACCGCGTTGGGCGCGCTGCCGGCGTTGTCGCCCGCGCCGTCGAGCAGCTCCAGGCGGAACTGCAGCGGGTCCTTGCCCAGCGCGTGCGCCGCCTCGTCCATGAAGCTCTCCAGCGCCCAGTTGGTCCAACCCGGCCCGACCGAACGCAGCCAGCCCGGGCGGAAGGCGCGGTTGGCCAGATCGTTGGAGATCGCCCGCACCCGATGCGCGCCGACCGTGTACCAATGGTCGGCCCCGGAGATGGCGAAGGGATCGTAGGCCACGCCGTTCTTGGCCTTGGGCATCAGCGCCGGCGCCATGACCTGGGTGGGCCAGCCGGCGCAGGCGTCGTGCTGCATCGCCAGCACCTTGCCCTGCGCGTCGAAGCCCATGCGCAGGCGCTGCAGCGAGGGCGAGCGGAACGAATCGAAGCGCGCATCGTCGGGCCGGGCGAAGGTCAGCTTGACCGGCTTGCCCAGCGCCTTGGCCGCCAGCGCCGCGGGCACCGCGTAGTCGCCGTTGAGGCGACGGCCGAAGCCGCCGCCGAGCAGATACGTGCGCAGGACCACCTTGTCCTCGCCCACGCCCAACGCCTTGGCCAGGGTGGGCAGGATCAGCGACTGCCACTGGTTGCCGGTGTGGATCTCCCACACGCCGTCCTTGAGCAGGGCCGTGGCATTGAGCGGTTCGAGCTGGAAATGCAGCACGCTGGCGGTGGTGTAGTCGGCCTGGACCGTCCGCGCGGCCTTGGCGAAGGCGTCCTCGACCGGCCCTTCCACGACCCGCGCGCCGGCCTTGGCGTCGTCGATCAGGCCGACGGCATGCGCCTGCAGGTCTTTCTCGGAGACCTTGGCGGTGTCGTCGCTGGCCCACTGCACCTTCAGCAGCGCCGCGGCCTGGAACGCGGCCCAGGTGGAATCGGCCAGCGCCAGCACCCAGCCCGGCACCGTGCCCGAGGGATCGTCCAGGACCAGGTGGCCCTGGTAGCCCTTGAGCTGCTTGGCGGCCGACTCGTCCACCGAGACGACCTTGGACCCGTTACGCGTGGGCGGCACGACCGGCGCGGCATGGACCATGCCCTCGATCCGCGCGTCGATGCCGTACACGCCCTTGCCGTCGGTCTTGCCGGGAATGTCCAGGGCCTGGGTCTCCAGGCCCACCAGCCGCCGCTCGTCCGGCGACTTGACCGGCAGGGCCTTGAGTTCCTCCGCGCTCCAGCTGCGGCGCAGGTCGCCACGCTGGACGATCTCGGCATAGCCGATCGAGCGCCCGCCGCCGCTGACCACGCTGTTGCGCGCGCTCAGCTGCGCCACGGGCACATGCAGCAGCTTGGACGCCTCCTCGATCAGGGCGATGCGCCCGGCCGCGCCGGCCTGGCTGAGCTGGGGAAAGCTCTGCCACACCGACCAGCTGCCGCCGGTGACCATCAGGCCCCACTTGGGATCGCTGTCCACGTGCTTGACCTGGACCTTGGACCAGTCCGCCTCCAGCTCGTCGGCCAGGATGCGGGCCAGCGCGGTGCCGACGTGCTGCCCCATCTCGGCGCGGATCACGTTCACCGTCACCGTGCCGTCGGGCGCCAGGTGGAACCACAGGTCCGGGTCGTAGCCGCCTTCGGCGACCACCTGCTGCGCCTGCTCCGGCAGGAACACCGCGGCGCGCGCGAAGGCCATGACAAAGCCGGTGCCGGCCGCGCCGATCAGGAAGCCGCGGCGGCTCAGGCGCAGCCCGCGCGGCGGGGTCATCTCATTCATGGCCGGCCTCGCTGGCGGGAGCGGTCTGGGCCGGCGCGGCCTGCATGTGGCCGGCGGCCAGCTTGATCGCCTTGCGGATGCGCACATAGGCCATGCACCGGCACAGGCTGCCGCCCATCACCGCGTTGATTTCCGCATCGGTGGGATTGGGGAAGTCGGCCAGCAGGGTCGCGGCCTGCATGATCTGGCCGGGCTGGCAGTAGCCGCACTGTGGCGCCTGCGCCTCCACCCAGGCCTGCTGCAGCACGTGCTGGCCGTCCGGTGACAGGCCCTCGATGGTGGTCACCTGCTGTCCGGCGACCGCGCCGACCGGGGTGATGCACGAGCGGATGGCGCGGCCGTTGACGTGCACCGTGCAGGCCCCGCACATGCCGATGCCGCAGCCGAACTTGGCACCCGTCAGGTGCAGCTGGTCGCGGATCACCCACAGCAGTGGGGTGTCGTCCTGGGCATCCACTTCGACCGGCGCGCCGTTGACGAAGAGCTGGGTCATCTCACTGGCCTCCGGTGGTGCCGGCCTGCGGGCCGGGGCGTATCTGGGCGTGCAGTTCGGCGACGCGCTGCTCCAGGTCCGGCCAGGGCGGGCGGTCCGTGCGGGTGCGGCGCAGCCACGCCGCCAGCGCGACGATCTGCGTATCGCTGAAGCTGTGCGCGAAGCCGGGCATCAGCACGCCGGCCTGCCCCTCCTGCGTGCCGATGCCGTGCAGCAGCACCTGGATCAGGGTGTCGGGCTCGTCGGCGGTGAACGCGTTGTTGAGGCCCAGCTCGGGGCGTGCCAGCTGCGGATGCGGCGCGATGTTGTAATGACACGAGGCGCAGGCGGCGTTGTACAGGTTGGCGGCCTGGTCCAGCTGGTGCGCCGGGCTGAGCGCGTCGCCGGCCATGGCCTTCGCCAGCACGTCCGCGGACGGCGCGGCCGTCTGGCCCCGGGTGCCGAAATGCTCGGCGTAGTAGGCGGCGATGGCCTGCACGTCCTCGTCCGACAGCGCCGACAGGCCTTGATGCACGACCGGCGACATCGGCCCGGCGGCGCTGCCGTGCAGCGCGGTGGCGCCGGTGCGCAGGTAGGCGTACAGCTCGTCCTGCGTCCAGGGCACCGGCGCGTGGTTGGTCGCGTTGAGCGGCGGTGCGTACCAGCCGTCGATGCGCGCGCCGTCGTAGCGCGCAGCGCCGGTCTTCTCCGCACCCAGCACGTTGCGCGGGCTGTGGCAGGCCGAGCAATGCGCCAGGCCCTCGGCCAGATAGGCGCCGCGATTCCACTGCGCATCCTTGCCGGTGAGCGGGCCGTACTGGCCGTGGCGGAAGAACAGCAGCTTCCATCCGGCCTGCAGCGCGCGCCAGTTCAACGGGAACGGCAGTTCGTTCTCGCGCTTCTCCTGATGCACGGCCGGCCGGGTCATCAGGAAGGCATACAGCGCATGCAGGTCCTCGTCGCTGACCAACTCGAAATGCTGATAGGGGAAGGCCGGGAACAGCTGCGTGCCATCCCGTGCCACGCCCTGACGCATGGCCCGCACGAAGGCCTCCTGCGACCAGCGCCCGATGCCGGTGTCCGGATCGGGCGTGATGTTGCTGGCGTACAGCGTGCCGAACGCGGTCTCCATCGGATAGTTGCCCGCGTAGGGCGCGCCACCCTTGGCGGTATGGCAGGTGGCGCAGTAGCCGGCGCCGGCCAGGACCTGGCCGCGCTGCACCAGCTCCGCGGGGAAGCTGGCCGCGGCCGGCGGCGCGATGGGATCGATGGAAGGTCGCCAGGCCAGCAGCCACAGGCCGACCACCGCCAGAACCAGCAGTCCCAGCACACCCAACGCAAGTCGCTTCAACATCGCTGATCCCGCAATGAAGACGGCCGCCAGTCCTCTCCCGGGGCGCTACGGTGGCGGCGGCTGCCGTAGCGGTCGAAGTGTAAGCCTGCCCTTGCCGGAAGTGGAGATGGCCGGCACGGACCATGCGTCCCGCGCCAGCCCCCGTCTTTTGGAAGCTCAACGCCCCTGCAGGAACGGCAACGCCGCCTCGAGGAAGCGCTGCGGCTGTTCGACCGCCGGCGCGTGGCCGGCCTGATCGATCGCCACCAGGCGCGCATGCGGAATCCAGGCGGCGAAGTCCTTGCCGTTGGCCGGAGGCACCAGCCGATCCTGCGCACCCCAGACCACCAGCACCGGCAGGTCGAGCCGCGCCAGCGCGGCCTGGTCGAGGAACACGCTGTCATCGGCGCCCAGGCCCTGGCGGAAGCTGTCCTGGGTGTACTGGCTGCCCTCGGCCAGGCGCATGGCGAAGGCCCGCTCGGCGATCTGCGCGGTGACCTTGGCCGGGTCGTGGAAGACGAAGCGCGCCAGGCCCTCGCGCGTGCCGGCGATGGACAGCGGCGGCCATGACGCCGGCCCGCCGGACTTGCCCGGGACGGGCTTCATCGAGGGATGGCCGCCGGCGTCGACCAGGATCAGGCGCGAAGGCAGGGGCAGGCCGGCCTCACCGGCGCGCACGGTGTAGAGGCCGGCGATCCAGCCGCCCAGCGATTCGCCGGCCAGGGAAAATTCCCGCACGTCGCGGTCGCGCAGGAACCCGCCCAGCATGTCCACCCAGGTGGTCACCCCGTAGGCGATCGTCGGCTTGGCGGACTGGCCGAAGCCGAGTTGGTCCGGCGCCAGCACGCGGTAGTGCTTGGCCAGTTCGGGGATCACCGCGCCCCAGTCGAAGCCGGCGTTGCTGCCCAGCCCGTGCAGCAGCACCAGGGTCGGGCCGCTGCCCACGTCGTAGTAACGGAGGGTCTGGCCATAGACCGTGGTGCTCTTCATGGGCGGCAGGCCGGTCCACCAGGGCGCCGGTTCGGGCGACCTGGCCTGCGCGTTCGCGACGGTGGCCAGGCACAGCAGGACGACCACGACCACGCTGCGCAGGCGGCGGGCCATCAGGGGAGCGGGCATCATCGGGATCTCGCGGTGGGGGAAGCGGCGATGGTCGAAGGCGCAGCGGAAGCAGGTCAAGCGCCGCCGTGCGCCTGCGGGTCAGCGCGCGGGCTGCTTCTGCAGCGCCAGCAGCGCCATCAGGACCGCCAGCGCCAGATAGGCGCCGGTGAACTGCCAGCAGATCGTCGCGGCCAGGCCCTGAAGCTGCCAGGGGAAGTAGATCCCGCCGCTGGGAATCACCGAATGGATCACGCCGAACAGCGTGAACACCGCCGCCACCAGCCAGAACGCCGCCGCGCGCCGCAGCACGCCGTCGATCATCGCCACCACCGCGCCGGTCCACAGCATCGCGGTGATGATGAAGCCGTTGCCCAGCACCGCGATCACCGCCATCTCCGGCAGGCCATGGCCATCGAGGGTGCTGGCCATGGCGGCGAAGGCGTCCGGTGCGATCCAGCCGTGCGCCTTGATCAGCAACAGATAGGCCACCGACGGCAGGAAGCCCAGCACCATCGCGCCGGCATGCTTCTGCGGCGTGGCCTGGAAGGCCTGGGTGGTGATGTCGATGGCCACGTAGACGATGATCGGCGAGAGCACCGCCAGCGGCAGCCACTGCACCAGCATCGAGACGATGCCCAGCATGCCGCCGATGCCGATGAACAGCCCGGTGAGCAGCGTGTAGCCGCTGCGCGCGCCCATGTGCTTGTACGCCGGCTGGCCGATGTAGGGCGTGGTCTGCGCCACACCGCCGCACACGCCGGCCACCAGCGTGGCGATGGCCTCGACCAGCAGGATGTCGCGGGTGCGGTAGTCGTCGCCGGCCGCGCGCGCGCTCTCGGACACGTTGATGCCGCCGACCACCATCAGCAGGCCGAACGGCAGCAGCAGCGGCAGGTACGGCACGGCATACGAGAGTCCCTGCACGAAGCCCAGCGACGGCCACGGCAGCGCGACATGCGGGGCCACCAGCGCCGGCAGCGCGAAGCCCGGCGCCCCCAGCCCCGCCAGGCCGAGCGCGTAATACAGCACCGTGCCGACGACAAAGGCCAGCAGCACGCCCGGCATCCGGATCGGCAGACGTCCCTTGGCGATCAGCACGTACAGCAGCAGCCCCAGCGTGAGCAGGCCGACCACCGGCGACTTGAGCGTTTCCAGCAGCGGCAGCAGGCCCATCAGCACCAGCGCGATGCCGGCGATCGACCCCAGCAGCGCCGCGCGCGGCAGCGCGCGCGTGACCGCCTCGCCGAAGAAGGACAGCACCAGCTTGAACAGCCCCATCACCACCAGCGCCCCCATGCCCAGCTGCCAGGTGGCGATGGCCGCCGCCTCCGGCGCCATGCCGCCGGCCTTGAAGCCGACGAAGGACGGGCCCAGCACCAGCAGCGCCATGCCGATGCTGGTCGGCGCATCCAGGCCCAGCGGCATGGCGGTGACGTCCTCGCGCCCGCTGCGCCGCGCCAGCCGCCGCGCCATCACCGTATAGGCCAGGTTGCCGACCAGTACGCCGAAGGCGGTGCCGGGAAACATGCGCCCGAACACCACCTCGGCCGGGAACTGGTAGATCCCGACCAGCGCCATCGCGATGAAGCCCAGGATCGACAGGTTGTCGACCACCAGGCCGAAGAAGCCGTTGAGATCGCCGGCGACGAACCAGCGCGGGCGCACCAGCGCCGGCGAAGCGGATGAGGACATGCGGGAGGGCCAGGCGTGGGGACCGCGCGATGGTACGACGCCCACGCCACCCTGACAGCGCGATGCCATGCACAAAGCGTCCTGCGCCAGCCTCCTGTGGGAGCCGCCATGGCGGCAAGGGCTTTACCGGTACAGCCTCATCGCCGCCATGGCGGCTCCCACCCAAACCCCAAACCACCCAACCAACCACCAGACCACCCAACCCGCAAAGCGGTCGCCGCGCGCCTACTTCTTGTTGAGGAAGTTGGTGGTCAGCAGTTCCTTGACGTCGCCCAGGCGGCCGCTGAGCACGGCCTTGGCCGCGTACAGCGCGGTGCCGGCGACCTGCCCGGCCTCGATCTGCGGCGGCATGACCAGTTCGGTCGGGCTGGTGTGCACGTCCAGCAGCGCCGGACCGGGATGGGCCAGGAAGTCGCGTACCGCCTGCTCCAGGTCGGCGCTGCGGGTCACGGTGCGGCCGTAATAGCCGATCACCTCCGCCAGGCGGCCGAAGTCCGGGTTCTTCAGGTCGGTGTAGTTGTCCAGCAGGCCTTCGACCTTCTGTTCCAGCTCGACGAAGTTGAGCGAGCTGTTGTTGTAGACCACGACCTTGATCGGCAGGTCTTCCTGGATGGCGGTGAGCAGATCACCCAGCAGCATCGCGATCCCGCCATCGCCGGACAGCGAGATCACCTGCCGCTGCGGGAAAGCCTTCTGCAGGCCCAGCGCCTGCGGCATGGCATTGGCCATCGTGCCGTGCAGCAGGCTGGGCAGCGTGCGGCGGCGGCCGTTGACGCGGATGTGGCGCAGCACCCACACCATCGGCGAGCCGCCGTCGGCGGTGAACAGCGCATCGTCGTCGGCGTAGCGGTCCAGCAGCGCGGTCAGGTGCTGGGGATGGATGAGCTCGCCCTCGCCCGGCTGCTCCTCCTCAGCGCGCTTGGCCATGGCCTTGTCGCGGTGCGCGATGCACTCGTCCAGGAAGCCGCTGTCCTCGCGCGGGTCCAGCAACGGCAGCAGCGCCTCCAGGGTGGGGCCGATGTCGCCGACCAAGCCCAGGTCGACCGGGTGGCGCCGGCCCAGATGGCTGCCGTCCCGGTCCACCTGCACGATGGTGGCCTTGGCCGGATAGAACTGGCCCCATGCGAAGTCCGCGCCGAGCAGCAGCAGCGTGTCGCAGGCCATCAGCGTGTGGTAACCGGACTCGATGCCGAAGATGCCGGTCATGCCCATGTTGTAGGGGTTGTCGTACTCGACGAAGTCCTTGGCCCGCGAGGTGTGCGCGATCGGCGCCTTGAGCCGCGCGCCCAGCGCCACCAGGGCATCGTGCGCGCCCTCGCAGCCGGCGCCGGCGTAGATGCCGATCTTGGTGCCGCGATTGAGCAGTTCGGCCATGCGCTGCAGTTCGCCCTCGTTGGGCCGCAGCACCGGCGCGGTGCGATGCACGGCGAACGGCAGGTCGTGCTTGACCTGCGCCTGGCTGATGTCGGCCGGCAGGATCACCACCGCCACGCCGCGCCGGCTGATCGCCGCCTGGCAGGCCAGCGCGACCACGCGCCGTGCCTGCTCGGGGCTGTGGACCTGTTCGCAGAACACGCTGCAGCTGCCGTAGACCGCCTTGAAGTCCACCTCCTGCGGGAACTCCATGCCCAGCTCGGGCGTGACGATCTGGCTGGCGATCAGCACCATCGGCGCGCGGTTGCGGTTGCTCTCGAACACGCCGTTGATGAAGTGCAGGCTGCCTGGCCCGCACGAGCCCGCACAGGCGGTCAGCTGGCCGCTGATCAGCGAGTCGGCCCCCGCGGCGAACGCGCCCGCTTCCTCGTGGCGCATGTGCACCCACTGGATCGAACTGCGGTGGATGGCGTCGGTGACGTGGTTGAGGGTGTCGCCGACGATGCCGTAGCAATGCCGCACGCCCGCCGCTTCGAGGGTTTCGACGACGATCTCTGCAACGCGCTTGCTCATGGGGATGACCTTCGAAAGTGGGGTCTTTGAGGCTAGCCAGCGCGTGGTGAGGCCCACGTGGGCTTCGTGCGACATTCGATTGCAGCGTGGCGCCACGCGCCGCGGCCGCCTGTCGCGCGCGTTGGGGCGCGTTGGTGATCGACACAGAGGGGCCCTGGATTGGCTTTCGCGTGAAAGACGCTGGGCGTCCCGCGTTCGCGGGAACGACGATGGGAGGTCTGCCGCCGCTTCGCGCTGCGGATGCAAAGCGTCATCCCCGCGCACAGGGAATCCCTGGACTTTCATGCAGGCAGCGCGTTGCGGCACGACGTGCATCACCCGATGCAGCCAAGCCCTGCGCAGAAGCGACAGGCCAGCACGCGCGACCCACCTTCCGGCAGCACCGTCTGATGCAGCGCATATCGCGCCACCGCGCCGCGCACACCGGCTTCGGCAGACCGCGCCAAAGGTTTCGGTCGCAACCACCTTAGTTCGCGCTGAAACGTAGGCGGGGCGGGACTTCTGTCCGTTTTGTCAGGCAGTTGTGAAACCGATTACAGAATGGTAAAAAACGCTCGGCGGACACGCTCCGCCAGGGGATCCCTCGTAGTCGCAGTGCCCGTTCCGCCACGTCCGCACAGGACGCGTTGCCGTGGCCGCAGTCCAGTGCCTTGCCATCCGCGATCCGCATTGTCATTGGTCCTTCCGGACCGGTGCGGGCGCGCTCACCCCATGCCCGGAGATCCGATCCATGTCGTTTTCCCGTTCCCTGCTGTTCCACGCCCTTGCGGCCGGGCTGGCGTTGTCGGCCAGCCCGGCGGCCTTCGCCCAGTCCACCACCGGCACGCTGTACGGCCAGGCCGAGGCCGGCAGCACCATCCGCATCCAGAGCGCCACCGGCACCACCCGCGAGATCCAGGTCGGTGCCGATGGGCAGTACCGCAGCCCCGCCCTGCCAGTGGGCGAGTACACCCTCAGCGCGATCCACGACGGCCAGCCGGTCGGCGCCGACGCGCATGTGCTGGTGAAGGTCGGGGTGGCCTCGGAAGTGTCCTTCGCCGCACCCGCCGCCGCGTCGGCAGGCGCCACCAACCTGGGCGCGGTCAAGGTGTCGGCCTCGGCGGTGCCCAGCATCGACGCCTCGGCGGTGGACTCGCGCACGGTCATCACCGCCAGCCAGCTGGCGCGGCTGCCGCTGGCCCGCAACGCCGAGGACATCGCCAAGCTGGCGCCGGGCGTGGTCGCCAACAGCGGCGGTTTCCATAGCGATACGGGCAAGGAGCTGGTGAGCTTCGGCGGCTCCTCGCCGACCGAGAACGCTTACTACATCAACGGCTTCAACACGACCGACCCGCTCAACACCGCGGGCGGCCTGACCCTGCCCTACGGCGCCATTGACCAGCAGGAGATCTATACCGGCGGCTACAGCGCGCAGTTCGGCCGCTCCGACGGCGGCGTGATCAACGCGGTGGGCAAGCACGGCACCAACCAGTGGCACTACGGCGCGCAGGTGCTGTGGCAGCCGGACTGGGGCCGGGCCGGGGCCAAGAACTCCCACTACGCCAACGGCCTGCCGGATTCGCCGCTGGCCGGCGATCTGTACCACTACAACGGCGCCAACCGCACCGACAGCTACACCGTCTCGGCCTACGCCGGCGGCCCGATCATCCGCGACCGGCTGTTCTTCTTCGCCGCCGGCGAGTTCCAGCGCGACTGGACCGATTCCACCAACACGCTGGACAGCGGCGGCAACTACATCAGCCAGACCAGCAAGATGCCGCGCGCCTACGTCAAGCTCAACTGGAACATCAACGACGACAACCTGCTGGAGCTGACCGGCGTGCGCGACCGGCTCGATTCCTCCAGCAACGTCTACGCCTACGACTACCGCGCCTTCGAGCGCAGCGGCTTCCTGTACGCCAACGGCGACACCCAGACCGGCGGCGACATGTGGGTGGCCCGCTACACCGGCTATCTCACGGACACGCTCACCCTCTCGGCCACCTACGGCGAGATGGACACCAAGATGTACAGCGCCGAGCCGCCCAACTACGACCCGACGCTGGTGCGCGTGGACAACTGGACCTACCAGAACCCGGCGCTCAACGGCGGCACCCCGCGCTACAACAACCAGGTGCAGGGCGACCTCAGCGAACCGGACCGCGGCAACCACTCCAGCAACCTGCGCGTGGACCTGAGCTGGACCCTGGGCAACCACACCCTGAGCGCCGGCATCGACAACATCCGTTCGCAGGCGATCGACCAGGGCGGTCATGCGCCGGGCCCGGGCTATGTCTGGTCCTACCAGCGCGCGGACGATCCCAGCCTGCCGCTGGACGCCTCGCACGGCATCGGCCCGGTGGCCGGCTTTCCCAACGGCGCCGACGGCTACTACGTCCAGCGCAACACCTGGAGCGGCATCACCAGCATCAGCTCCTCGCAGAAGGCCCAGTACCTGGAGGACAAGTGGCAGGTGGCCGACAACCTGCTGCTGAGCATCGGCCTGCGCAACGATCAGTTCACCAACTTCAACTCCGACGGCGTGCCCTACATCCGCCAGACCAAGCCGCAGTGGGCGCCGCGCCTGGGCGCGGCCTGGGACGTGCATGGCGATTCCAGCTTCAAGGTCTACGCCAACGCCGGACGCTACTACCTGGGCCTGCCGCTCAACCCCGGCCTGATCGTCGCCGCCGGCTTCTACAACACCACCCACCTGTACACCTACTCCGGCATCGCCGCCGACGGTTCGCCGACCGGGTTGACCGACATCTCCGGCGAGTACTCGGCGCTCAACCAGTTCGGCCAGGCGCCCGATCCCAAGACCGCCACCGCGCGCACGCTGGAACCGGAGTACCAGGATGAGTACATCCTCGGCTTCGAGCACACGCTGGGCGATGCCTGGGTCTGGGGCCTGAAAGGCACCTACCGCAACCTGCGCAACGCGATCGACGATTTCTGTTCGATGTCGCAGGTGGCCGCCGCGGCCAACGCCGCCGGGCATGACGTGGCCAACTTCAACACCTGCTACCTGATCAACCCGGGCCGCACCAACGTGTTCACCATGATCGATGGCGACGGCTCGTACTTCGACTTCCCGATGAGCATGCAGGACCTGGGCTTCAAGCAGAAGCTGATCCGCAAGTACTACGGCCTGGAAGCGGTGCTCGAGCATCCGGTCGCCGACAACTGGTACGGCAAGGCCAGCTACGTCTTCTCGCGCAGCTACGGCAACACCGAGGGCCAGGTGCGCTCGGATGCGAGCCAGGGCGGCACGTCCACCAGCTACGACTGGGACAACTGGACGATCATGGAGAACGCCAACGGGCCGCAGAACAACGACCACACCCATCAGCTCAAGCTCTACGGCTATTACACCTTCTCGCCGGAATGGCTGGTCTCGGCCAACTTCGCGGCCGTGTCGGGCACACCGCGCCACTGCCTGAGCTTCTACGGTCAGCAGCAGCTCGATCCGCTGGGCTATGGCAGCGTCTACCACTTCTGCAATGGCGAGCCCTCGCCTCCGGGCAAGCAGGGCCGCATGCCGTGGATGACCCAGCTCGACATGGGCGTGACCTGGACGCCGGATTTTGCCGATCACCGCCTGGCCTTCACCGGCAGCGTGTTCAACCTGCTGGACAGCCAGGTGGCCCTGCAGCGCTACGCCTTCGCCCAGACCACGCCGAGCTCCGACGCCAGCCCCAACAACCCGCTGTACCAGACCGTCACCATCCGCCAGCCACCGCGTTCGATCCGGCTGTCGGTGTCCTACGACTTCTGATCGGGTTCCCGTGCAGGTGGGCGATGCCCTCGCCCGCCTGCACGGACACTTCAAAGCGGCAGGTGCAGGAACTGGTTGAAGTCGCTGGCGACGTAATCGCCGAAGGCCGGCCCACTGCTGAAACCGCGCTTGCGGTACAGCGCCAGCGCCGGTTCGAAGGCCTCGCCCGAACCGGTCTCCAGACTCAGGCGGCGCAGGCCGCGGGCGCGCGCCTCCTGGATGATGTGGTCCAGCACGGCCGCCGCCGCGCCCTGGCGCAGATGGTCCGGATGGGTGCGCATGGACTTGAGCTCGCCGGTGCCCTCGCCCCAGTCCTTGAGTGCGCCGATGGCGACCAGCGTCTCGCCGCGCCAGGCGCTCCACACTGTCATGCCCGGCGCCTGCAGCCCGCTCAGGTCCAGCGCGAACACGCTGCCGGGCGGCGAGTTGGCGTGCATCTGCCGCAGGTGGTACTCGAGCAGCGCGCGGATCTGCGCGCCGGAAAGATCGTCGACGCGCAGGTCGAATCGAGCAGGGACAGCGGTGGAAGGCATGGCGGTCGGGCGCGTGGAGCGGGAGTTGGGTCAGCGCCCATCATCGCGTCATTGCCTCCGATTGTCCCGGCTGCGTGAGGGCCGCCTGGCTTTGCCCTGAGCGCGAACCCGGCTCCGCATCCAGCGGTGCGGCCAGGCCCCGGGGCGCTCACACCGGCACCTTCCGCCACGGCTGCAGGCGGCCATAGGTGAGGCAGCGCCACAGCCATTCCAGCGGCCCGAAACGGTAGCGCGCCAGCCACCAGTGGCTGGCCACGACCTGCAGGCTGTAGAGCACCGCGAACACCAACAGGATGCCCGGCATGCCCCAGCGCGGGCCCAGGCCCATCCCCACGCCGTAGAACAGCGCGACGCCCACCAGGGTCTGCGCGACATAGTGCGTCAACGCCATGCGCCCGACGGGCGCGAGCATCGCGAGGCGGCGCTGCCAGCGCGGCCGCAGCCAGACGAGCACGAAGGCCGACAGATAACCGAGCCCGGTCAGCAGGTAGGCGGCGTTGCGCAGGAACCGCGACAGCATCCGCGCCGGCATGCCTTCCAGGCCGAACATCCAGAACGGCATCAGCCCTTCATCCAGCGCCAGATAGAACCCGGTCAGCAGCAGGCCCGCCGGCAGGCAGGCGACCAGCAACCACCACCACTGCCGACGATGCGCCTCAGGCCGCAGCAGCCAGCCGCCGCGGCCGAAGCCGGCCCCCAGCAACAGCCGCCCCAGCGTGAAGAACACCAGCGACCAGGCGGTCACGTGCAGATGCACGTCATAGGCGAAGTTCGCGCGCAGCAACGCCGGCCAGTCGCTTCCGGAAAAGGCCGCGACGGCCCGCGCGCGCAGCGCCTCGCCATCGCCCAGGCGCGCCGGCCATCCGCCGACCAGCGGCTGCAGCAGCGGCGTGGCCAGCAGGGTCACGAACAGGCCGGCGAGGATCAGGCGCCGCGCGGACCAGCGCCGGCAGATGAGCAGCAGCAGCCCCAGCACGGCGTAGTACCTGAGGATGTCGCCCCACCACAGCAGGTAGGCGTGCAGCAGGCCGATCGCCAGCAGCACCCCCATGCGCCGCGCGAATCGCGCCTGCGCCTCGGCGCCGCCGCCGCGCTGCAGCTGCAGGGAGAAGCCCACGCCGAACAGCAGCGCGAACAGCGTCATCGCCTTGCCGCCCACCAGCGCCTCGATCAACGGGCCGAGCCAGCGATCCACCGCCGCGGTCGGCAGCGCCTGGCGCTGCGCGTCGTCGATCAGCGAGAACAGGCTGAACTCACGCAGATTGGCCAGCAGCACGCCCGCGAGCGCGAATCCGCGCAGCGCATCCAGCAGATGCAGGCGCTCGCGTCCCGTGACCGGCTGCGTTTGGCCCATCGGCGTGCGTGGTGCGTCCGGTCGTCCGTCGGACGGTGAGCGGGGTTGCAACGGCGTGACCGGGCCGGGAGGCGGATCGTCCACGTCACGCGCAGCAGCGATGGTCATGATGGCCGAATGCTCCCGAACCCTGGAGCATCCGATTGTGCCTCTGCGCGGCGGCTCCGTGTCCGGCCCCGGTGCGCGACGCAGGCTAGTGGCCGAAGCGCCGAATGCCGGCACGGCACCGAGGCGGGCGCGGCAACATCAAGCCGGACTCAGAACGACACCTCCACCGGCTGGCGCGACCACAGCACCGACTGGTGGCCGGTGGCCTGCTTCCACGCCAGACGGATGGCCTCGATGTCGGCGCGGCGCTGCGGCGTGTCCTCGTGCAGGATCACCAGCACCTTGGTCTTCAACCGCTCCGGCGCCGCTGCGCCGCGGAACAGCCACTGGCCGTAGCCGTCGAGCACGGTCAGGCCATCCGGGAAGCGCGCGGTGACTTCCTTGTCGAGAAAAGCACGCCACTGCGCCTCGCTGATCGGCTGGTCCTCATGGCGACCGCCCGGCCCTTCCTCCACGCCCACGCCGAAGTACAGCTCGCTGCGCACCCAGCCACTGGCCTGCGCCGGACGCGCGGCATCGCCCTGCAGCGTGGCGCTGACCGCGGCCGGTGTGCTGGGCGCCTTGGGCGCGACGCTGGCGCAGGCGCTCAAGGTCAGGAGAACGGCGATCAACGGGGCGCGCAACGACATCGGCAAGGGTCTCGATTGGAGTGGAGGAAACGCGACAGGAGAACACGATCCTGGACCGGTGCGGCACGGTTCCGGATAACCCGCGGGCATGAGCTCATGCCCGACCGCACCGACGCACGCCTCGCGCATCGCATTGACGTCAAGTTAATATATCGCTTCATCCGGATGGATGCAGCAACCCTTGCCGACCTCGGTCGCCGCCATGGCCGGCGCGGCCGGTCGCGACCGTTATCGCTTCAGGAGAGAATCGCCATGTCGTCCCCCTTCGTCAGGCCGCTGAGCCTGGCCATCGCCCTGGCCCTGGCGGCCCCCGCCTTCGCCCAGGACGCCACGCCGGCCACCGCCACCAACCTGGACACGGTGATCGTCACCGGCACCCGCGCCAGCAACCGCACGGTGCTCGAATCCACCGCGCCGGTGGACGTGCTCACCGCCGAGGACATCCGCAAGGCCGGCGTGGTCAATGGCGAGCTGGGCAGCGCACTGCAGGCGCTGCTGCCCTCCTTCAACTTCCCGCGCCAGTCCAACTCCGGCGGCGCCGACCACGTGCGCGCCGCGCAGCTGCGCGGGCTCTCGCCCGACCAGGTGCTGGTGCTGGTCAACGGCAAGCGTCGCCACACCTCGGCCCTGGTCAACACCGACAGCAAGATCGGCAAGGGCACCACGCCGGTGGATTTCAATGCCATCCCGATCAGCGCGATCAAGCGCATCGAGGTGCTGCGCGACGGTGCCGGCGCGCAGTACGGCTCGGACGCGGTGGCCGGGGTGATCAACGTGATCCTGGACGATGATCCGGACGCCGGTGCGATCGAGGCCAGCTTCGGCGCCAACCACACCGATGTCGCACCGATCCACCGCGAGATCACCGACGGCCAGACCAGCTTCTTCAGCGCCAAGGTCGGCGACCGCATCGGCGAGGACGGCTTCTTCAAGCTGGGCGTGGAGCTGAAGAACCGCGAAGGCACCAACCGCGCCGGCTTCGACCAGATTCCCTTCTTCGAGGACCAGACGCCGGACAACCTGGCCCTGGCCGGCAAGCGCAACTACGTGCTGGGCGACGGCAAGTCCAAGGACCTCAACGCCTGGATCAACGCGGCGGTGCCGTTCGGCGCCACCTCGGAGTTCTACGCCTTCGGCACCTTCAACCAGCGTGACACGCAGGGCGCCAACTACTTCCGCTATCCCGACGGCGTGGCCAACTGGAAGCAGGTCTACCCGCGCGGCTACCGGCCGGTGTCGCTGGGCGAGAACCGCGACGCGCAGGCCGTGGCCGGCGCGCGCGGCCAGTGGGGCGCATGGGCCTACGATGCCAGCCTGGACTACGGGCACAACGACTTCACCTACCGGCTGAAGGATTCGCTCAACGCCTCGCTCGGCCCGGGCAGCCCCACGCGCTTCAAGACCGGCGACTACGCCTTCGACCAGACCGTGGCCAACCTGGACCTGAGCCGGGTGTTCGAGGCCGGCACGGCCACGCATACGCTCGGCACGGGCGTGGAGTTCCGCCGCGAGCGCTACGAGACCGGCGCCGGCGACCCGGCCAGCTACGCGGCCGGCCCCTACACCGACCGCCCGACCGGCTCGCAGGCCGGCGGCGGCCTGACCCCGCAGGACGTGGCCGACCTGTCGCGCAACGTCGCCAGCGCCTATGCCTCGCTGTCCAGCCAGTTCGGCGAGCACTTCTCCACCGACATCGCCGGACGCTACGAGCACTACCAGGACTTCGGCGGCCAGTGGACCGGCAAGCTGGCCGCGCGCTACGAGTTCGTGCCCGCCTTCGCCGTGCGCGCGGCGGTGTCCAACAACTTCCGCGCGCCCTCGCTGAGCCAGATCGGCTACGAGGCCACCTCCACCGGCTACGACGCCTCCGGCCGCCTCGTGCAGGGCCGGCTGCTTTCGGTCAACAACCCCATCGCCCAGGCGCTGGGCGCCCAGCCGCTCAAGCCGGAGAAGTCGCACAACGTCAGCCTGGGCTTCACCAGCCGCATCGGCAGCCAGTTCGACGTGTCGCTGGACTTCTTCCAGATCGACATCGACGACCGCGTCGCGCTGTCCGAGGACATCACCGGCGATGCGCTGACCGACTTCGTGCAGGACCGCTTCGGCGTGGGCGGCGTGCAGAGCGCCAGCTTCTTCGTCAACGCCGCCGACACCCGCACCCGCGGCGCGGAACTGGTCAGCAACTGGCGCCAGTCCGTCGGCGATGGCCAGCTGCTGCTGACCGGCACCTGGAGCTACGCCAAGACCGAGTTGAAGCACCTGGTCGCCACCCCGGGCCAGCTGCTCGCGCTGGACCCCGACTACGTGCTGTTCGGCGTGGAGGAGAGCAACACGCTGACCGAGGCCACGCCGCGCACGCGCGCCGCCCTGGCAGCCAGCTGGAACGACGACACGTGGTCGCTGACCTCGCGCCTGAGCCGTTACGGCAAGGCCACGCGCGTGTTCGACTTCGGCGACGGCTTCGTCCCGCGCCAGACCTACAGCGCCGAGTACCAGCTCGACGCGGAAGTCGAATACCGCATCACGCCGCAGTGGAGCATCGCCCTGGGCGGGCAGAACCTGCTCGACCAGTATCCGGATCGCTCGATCCCGGATATCGCCTACTTCGGCAACCTGCCCTACGACGTGCTCTCGCCGATCGGCAGCAACGGCGCGTACTACTACGGGCGGGTGCGCTTCACCTTCTGAAGCCGCCCTCAGTCCAGGAAGCGGTCGCGCTGCTCGGGGCTGGGCACGGTGCAGGTGGTGCCGGCCCAGCGCCGGCGGTTGCGCGCGACCCAGCGGTAGACGCGGTCGCGTGCGCCGCGCGGTACGGCGCGCGCGGCGGTGGCCAGGACCGGCCAGCCGCCGCCCAGGCCGGCCAGCACACGCCCGATGGCGTCGGTTTCGACGTGGGCGCCGTCGCGGTCGATCAGCAGGAACGAGGAAGGATCGCGCGGGTCGAGGCCGTGCTCGGCCAGCAGGGCCGCGCCGGTGCGGCCCTGCATGGCGGCGAAGCGATAGCGCGCGGCGCGGTCGTGGCGCAGCAGGAAGCGCACCCAGCCGTTGCACATCGCGCATGCGCCGTCGAACACGATGATCGCCGCGCCCCACGTCTCCGCGGCGGGATTGCCGCCGGAGGGCGCGGCGGCGCTCATGTCGGCGCCCGCCACACCAGGGTGGCCATGCGGCCGCTGCGGCGGTCGCGGCGATGCGAGAAGAAGCGCTGCGGGTCGCTGATCGTGCACAGCGTGCCGCCGTGCACATCGGTCACGCCGACCGCGGCCAAGCGCCGGCGCGCCAGCGCGTACAGGTCCACGCGCCAGTGGCCGGGGCGGGTCGCGACGAAGGCCGCGGCGGCGCCGGGGTCGTTCGCGGTGAAGGCGTCGAACACGTCCTGGCCGATCTCGTAGGCGTCCGGTCCCGCCGCCGGGCCCAGCCAGGCGCGCACGTGCGCGGCCGGCGTGCGCATCGCGGCGACGGTGCGCTCCAGCACCCCGTCGGCCAGCCCGCGCCAGCCGGCGTGGGCGGCGGCCACCTCGCTGCCGTCGGCGGCGGCGAACACCACCGGCAGGCAGTCGGCGGTGAGGATGGCCAGTACGACGCCCGGGGCATCGGTGACGGCGGCGTCGCCTTCCGGTTCATCGCCCTGCGCGCGCGGCGCGCCGAGCGGTGTCTCGAAGCGCGCCACGCCGGTCCCGTGCACCTGGCGCAGCCAGTGCGGCAGCGACGGCAGCCCGGCCAGCGCGGCCAGCTCGGCGCGGTTGGCCTCCACCTGCGCGGGGTCATCGCCCGCCGCGGCGCTGCGGTTGCCCAGGTTGAAGGTGTCAAACGGCGCAGCCGAGCCGCCGGCGCCGAAGCGCAGCGTCACCAGCGCACGCACGCCGGGCGGCGCGGGCCAGTGCGCGGGCAGCAGGGCGCTCACCTGCCCTTGTGCGCGGCCGCGTCGTCGCGCAGGGCCGCCATCAGCGCCAGCATGTCGGCCGGGACCGGCGCGCTGGTGCGCACCGGCTCGCCGGTGGTCGGATGACTGAACTCCAGCGTCTCGGCGTGCAGCGCCTGGCGGCGGAAGCCGCGCAGCTGGGTGTTGAGCTCCTCGCTCGCCCCGCGCGGCAGGCGCAGGGGGCCGCCGTAGAGCGGATCGCCGACGATGGGGAAGCGCAGGTGCGCCATGTGCACGCGGATCTGGTGGGTGCGGCCGGTTTCCAGCCGGCACTCGACCGCGGTATGGCCGCGGAAACGCTCGCGCAGGCGCACGTGGGTGACCGCATCGCGCCCGTCCTCGCGCACGGCCATCTTCAGCCGGTCGCGCGGATGGCGGTCGATCGGCGCATCGACGGTCGCGCCGGACACCATGGCGCCGACCACCACCGCCAGGTACTGCCGATGCACCTGCCGCGCGGAGAGCTGCGCCACCAGCGAGGTGTGCGCCGGCAGGGTCCTGGCCACGACCATGACCCCGGAAGTGTCCTTGTCCAGGCGGTGGACGATGCCGGCGCGCGGCAGCGCGGACAGCGACGGGTCGCGGAACAGCAGCGCGTTGACCAGGGTGCCGGTCGGGTTGCCGGCACCGGGGTGGACCACCAGCCCGGCCGGCTTGTCCAGCACCAGGACTTCGCTGTCCTCGTACAGCACCTGCAGGGGGATGTCCTCGGGCTGGGCGTGGGTCTGGGTGTCCAGCACGGCGTCCAGCGTGGCGACCTGGCCGGGGGTGACCGGGTCGCGCGGGCGCACCACCTCCCCATCCAGGCGCGCGTCGCCGGACTTGATCCATTCGGACAGGCGCGAGCGGGAGAATTCGGGGAACAGCTCGGCCAGCACCGCGTCGAAGCGGCGCCCGGCCGCGTGCGTGGGCACCTGGGCGCTGCGCGGGCCCTGCGGGTCGGGGGCGTCCAGGGGGGCGTCGTCGTCGGCTGCGGCAGTCATCCGGGCAAGCGGTTCCAGTGAAGAAGTTGGCCGGAATTCATGGCCCGGCAGCCGCCTAGGCTATCATCGCCCCCTCGTTTCCCCGATGCGGCCTGTCCGCCAGCCCATGTCCCAGCGTTTCGCAGCCCCGTCCGCCCGCGCCACCGTCCGCGTCCTGCTCCTGCTCCTGGTGGTGGCCCTCACGGCCACAGGCTGCGGCCGCAACAAGAAGGACAAGGCCACCGATTCGCGCCCGGTCGAGGCCATCTACACCGAAGCCCACACCGACATGACACGCGGCAACTGGTCCGGTGCGGAGAAGCAGTTCCAGTCGCTGATCGCCCAGTACCCGTACGGCCCGTACACCGAGCAGGCGCAGATGGAACTGGCCTATGCGCAGTACAAGTCGGGCAAGCTGGAGGAGGCCGTGTCGAGCATCGACCGCTTCCTGCGCACCTACCCGACCCAGCGCAACGTGCCCTACATGTACTACCTGCGCGGCCTGGCCAATTCCAACCGCGACACGGTGTTCCTGCAGAAGGTCTGGCGCCTGGATTCCAGCCGCCGCGACCTGTCCACCCCGATGCAGGGCTACAGCGACTTCAATACCGTCTCCGAGCGCTACCCCAACAGCCGCTACGCCGCCGACGCGCGCGTGCGCATGGTCCAGCTGCGCAACACCTTCGCCCGCCACGAGATGGATGCCGCGCTGTACTACCTGCACCGCGGCGCCTACACCGCCGCCGTGGGCCGCGCCAAGTACATCCTGGAGACCCTGCCGCAGAGCGAGTACCAGTACGACGCCGTCGCCCTGCTCGGCGAGGCCTACACCCGCCTGGGCAACAAGACCCTGGCCGACGACGCCCGCCGCGTGCTGCAGATGAACGACCCGCAGCACCCCTGGCTGGCCGGCAAGTGGCCGGACTTCCCGACCTCCATCCGCAAGCTAAACCCCTTCGCCGGCGAGAAGTCGGCGCTGGACAACGAGCGCGAAGACGCGCACTGACTTTCCTGCGAGGAAAAGCGTAAAAGGAGCCGCAAGGCTCCTTTTTCGTTTTCAACGGGGATGACGCATGGAAGCAAGCCGGCTGCCGTCTTTGCTGTGGGCCGCGGTGTCGTGGGCCGCGTTCGCCGGGTTGGGCGGTTGCCAGGCCGGATCCACCCCACCCGCTCTTCAGACAGCCAACGCCGCGTCGGTTCCCCCTTGGTCCAAGGATGAAGCGGCGGCCTATCTGGCAAAGATCACTGAGGTCGCCGCAATTCCGGATGCGCACGCGCGCTGCATCGCCGCTCCTGACCTGCCCGGCAACCGCTGGCCATCCGGGGCCGCCCGCTCCCGCTGCGACGCGCTTCTGGAGGGGCCCTGGCCCATTGACCGCATCGAGGCGCTGTTGAGCGAGCCGGACGGCGGGAAACAGCTCGACCAGGCGTTCAGCAGCGCACAGGCCGCCTATGCACAGGCGCCTCGTCAGCATCCGGAGTGGGAGCGCGCCTTCGAGGCCTTCGAGAACGAGTCAAGAGACCTGCCCGATGTCAGCAAGACCGCGGAGGCCTGGCTTTCGCAGTCGCCACAGAGCGTCTACGCGATGACGGCGGTAGGCCTGGCCTATCTGAACAACGCCTGGAGGCAACGGGGCGGTGGCTTCGTCTCCGAGACCTCGCGGCAGCAGCTCAACGCCATGCAACGCTGGCTGGACCGGGCACGTCCGGTGCTGCAGGAGGCCGTGGCGACCGATCCCCGCCAGGGCTATGCCTGCGCGGGCCTGTTGGATATCGTGCGGATGGGCAGCGGCCCGCCGCTCGGGCAGGACACCGTCGAACGCTGCGCGCGGGCCGAGCCCTACCTGCCGGGTTATCTCAGCTCCATGCGTCTGGCGGCTATGCCGCGCTGGGGCGGGAGCTGGCAGGCACTGGCCTCCTTCGATGCCTTCATCGAAGCCCCGGCGCAACAGAATCCGGCATTGGCCTACATGCGCCATACCACGCTCCTGGAGCAAGGCATGGCGTTACAGCGCGACAAGCAGCGCGCCGCGGCCTTGCCGCTGATGATCGCGGTCGCCACCGACGCCCCGCACGGCGCAGCGCTGGCCGGTGCCGCACGCGCCCTGCTGGAAGCCGGGCAGTTTGATGACGCCATGGTCTACATGACTCAGGCGGTCCGCTTTGAGCCGCGCAACGTCGCCGTGCTCAATGAACTCGGCGAGATGTACCAGAAGCACGGCGACCACGCGCAGGCGGTCCGCATCCTGCAGGACACCGTCGACCGCGGACTGGCAAGTCCGGGCACCTACACCAAGCTGGCTGTCTCCGCGGAAAAGCTTGGCGACTACGCCACAGCGAAGCAGGCCTACACGGTGCTGCTGCAGGAACCACGCCACCGGCAGTGGGCGCAGACCTGCCTGTGCGACATCGTCGTGCGTCGGGAACACAATCCCTCCGGTGCGCTGGCCTGTACGCGGGAGCTGGTCGCGGCTCTTCCGGACGACCCGATGGCGAACTTCATGCGGGCATGGGTCCTGACCCAGCAGCATGATCCCGGTGCCGAAGCGGCGGCGCAGCGCTTCTTTTCCCTGCCGCAGGGGTCCGATCCGCGGCAGGCGCAGATGACCACGCAGCTTCAGGAGCTTCGTGCCGGGAAGAGGCAATAGGGCGCGCCAGGGGCGAGTGGCGAAGGCGACCGCGGAGGTGCAAAGCCCGGCATATTGGTTCCCCGCGGTAAAGCCACCGGATTCCCGCCTTCGCGGGAACGACGATCGGAGGTTTCTGGCGGAGCGACGATGCGCGCTCGTAGCCAGAAGCCACGGCCGCGGGTGGAATCCAGCATCGCGTCGCGGTGGTGGGCCGCGTGCGCGCCACGCCCTAAGCTGGGGCGACTCTCCTGCTCCCGAGGTCCGTGCATGTCCTCACCCGATGTCCTGCACTACAGCGCGTTCACCGATCGGCCCGAGGGCGGCAATCCTGCCGGTGTCGTGCTCGATGCCTCGGGCATGTCGGCGGCGGACATGCAGGCGCTGGCCACGCGGCTTGGATATTCCGAATCGATCTTCGTCCAGCCGGGCGAGGCGGGCACGTTCGACGTGCGCTACTTCAGTCCGCTGGACGAGGTGCCGTTCTGCGGCCACGCCACCATCGCCGGCGCGGTCGCGCTGGCCGAGCGCGATGGCCCGGGCACGCTGCGCTTCCGCACCCGCGCCGGCCTGGTCGAAGTAGCCACCGCACGCGAGGACGCCGGCATCGGCGCGACCCTGACCAGCGTCGCCCCGCACGTGTTACCGACGCTGCCGCCGGGCCTGCTCGACCAGGCCCTGGCCCGACTACGCTGGAACGCCGACGAGCTGGACCCGGCGCTGCCGCCGGCCGTCGCCTACGCCGGCGCGCGCCACCTCATCCTGGCCGCGGGCACACGCGAGCGGCTGGCGCGGCTGGACTACGACTTCGCCGGGCTCAAGGCGCTGATGCAGGCCCACGACCTGACCACGCTGGCGCTGGTCTGGCGCGTGTCGGACCGCGAATTCGCCGCGCGCAATCCTTTCCCCATCGGCGGCGTGGTCGAGGATCCGGCCACCGGCGCGGCGGCGGCGGCGTTCGGCGCCTATCTGCGCGCGCTCGGCGCGGTGCGGGCGCCGGCCGATCTCCGCATCGTGCAGGGCGAGGACATGGGCCGACCGAGCCAGCTGCGGGTGCACGTCCCCGACGCGGGTCCGATCCTGGTCAGCGGCCGCGCGGTGCCAATCCCGGCGGCGGACGGCTAGGGCCCGCCCCCTTCCCGGGCCGGCCCGCTCAGGCCGGATAGCGGTTGCTGATCGGGTAGCGGCGCTCGCGGCCGAAGGCGCGCAGGGAGACCTTAGGACCGGGCGCGGCCTGCTGGCGCTTCCATTCGTTGACGCGCACCAGGCGCACCATGCGGTGGACCACGTCCGCGTCGAAGCCGGCGGCGATGATCTCCTCGCGCGACTGCTCCAGGTCGACGTAGCGCTGCAGGATCGCGTCGAGCACGTCGTAGGGTGGCAGCGAGTCCTGGTCGAGCTGGTTCTCGCGCAGTTCGGCCGACGGCGGGCGGTCGATCACCGCCGGCGGGATCACCGGCGCGCCGCCGACGGTATTGCGCCAGCGCGACAGCGCAAACACCTCGGTCTTGTACAGGTCCTTGATCGGCGCGTAGCCGCCGCACATGTCGCCGTAGATGGTGGCGTAGCCGACCGCGTACTCGCTCTTGTTGCCGGTGGTCAGCAGCAGCCCGCCGAACTTGTTGGACAGGGCCATCATGATCGCCCCGCGCGCGCGCGACTGCAGGTTCTCCTCGGCGGTGTCGACCGGGTGGCCCTCGAACAGCGGCCCCAGCGCCTCCAGATAGCCCTTGAACGGCGCCTCGATCGCCACGGTCTCCATGCGCACGCCCAGCGCGCGGCACTGCTCCTCGGCCAGCGAGTTGGACAGCCCGGCGGTGTAGCGCGAGGGCATGCGCACGGCGGTGACGTTGTCGGCGCCCAGCGCATCGACCGCCAGCGCCAGCACCATCGCCGAGTCGATGCCGCCGGACAGGCCGACCCAGACCTTGCTGAAGCCGTTCTTGCCGCAGTAGTCGGCGATGCCGCGCACCACCGCGCGCCAGGCCAGTCCGTCGCGGCTCTCGTCGCCCTCGTCGCGCCACAGCACCGGCGAGAACACGCGCGAGGCGGCGTCGTAGTCCGCCACCAGCCACTGCTCGGCGAAGGCCACCGCCGCCGGCGAGATCTCGCCGTTGCCACTGGCCACCACCGAGGCGCCGTCGAACACCAGCGCGTCCTGGCCCCCGACCACGTTGAGATAGGCCAGCGCCACGCCGGTCTCGGCCACGCGCTGGGCCAGCAGCGCATCGCGCTGGGCGTGCTTGCCGTGTTCGAACGGCGAGGCGTTGGGCACCAGCACCAGCTGCGCGCCGGCGCGCGCGGTGTCGGCCAGCGGTTCGGCGAACCACAGATCCTCGCAGATCACCACGCCGACCGGCACGCCCTTGACCTGGAACACGCAGCTGCCGCCGTCGGGATCGACGTGGAAGTAGCGACGTTCGTCGAACACGTTGTAGTTGGGCAGCTCGCGCTTGCGGTACGTCGCCTCGATGCGCCCGTCGCGCAGCACGCTGGCGGCGTTGTAGAGCACGCTGCCGGCGCTCTCGGGCCAGCCCACGACCGCGACGATGCCGGTGGCGGCCTGGGCGACCTGGGCCAGCGCGCGATGGCAGTCGGCCAGGAACGAGGGCCGCATCAGCAGGTCCTCCGGCGGATAGCCGCTCAGCGCCAGCTCGGGGAACAGCACCACGTCGGCGCCGTATTCGTCCCGGGCCAGGGCGATCTGTTCGATGATGCGCCGGGTGTTGCCCGCCACGTCGCCGACCGGATAGTCGAACTGGGCCATGGCGATGCGAAGCGTTGCGGACATGGGTCACCTGATGCGATGCGGGACAGACCCGCGCATTATTTCAGAAGCGCCCGCTCGGCCTGTGCGAACGACGCGCCGGGCGCGACCGTCGGTGAAGTCGGACCTTGTCGGTCAAGCCTCTCGCCGGCATGCCGGCTCCCACCAATCAAAGGCAAAAGGCAGAGGCGGAGGAAGCGGGCTGGGTGGGAGCCGCCATGGCGGCGATGGGGCTTTCCCGAGTGTCCTGCCCTCCCCTTTCCGCACCGGCTCCCCAACCAGCGCTTCGCTCACTTGCCGAAGAACGCCGCCACATCGGCCACTTCGCGGGTCCGCGCGAACGGCGGCAGCGACTGCATGAACACCCGGCCGTAAGCCTTGCCCGACAGGCGCGGGTCGCACAGCACCAGCACGCCGCGGTCGGTCTCGCTGCGGATCAGCCGGCCCACGCCCTGCTTGAGCGCGATCACCGCCTGCGGCAGCTGTTCGTCGCGGAACGGGTTGCCGCCGGCGTTGCGGATCGCCTCCAGCCGTGCCTCGAACACCGGGTCGTCCGGCGCGGCGAAGGGCAGCTTGTCGATCGCCACCACGCTCAGCGCCTCGCCGACCACGTCCACGCCCTCGCGGAAACTGGCCGAGCCCAGCAGCACGCCGTTGCCCGATTCGCGGAAGCGCTGCAGCAGCGTGGCGCGCGGCGCCTGGCCCTGCACGAACAGCGGCCAGGGCGCGTCGCGCAGCGCCTCGGCGGCCTCGCGCAGTGCGCGGTGCGAGGCGAACAGCAGGAACGCGCGCCCATCCGAGGCGTGCAGCACCGGCAACAGCGCGGCGACCAGTGCCGTGCCGTAGCCGCGCGCATTGGGATCGGGCAGCCCCGGCGGCTGATAGCACAGCGCCTGGCGCGGCCAGTCGAACGGGCTGGGCTGCAGCAGCGTGTGCGGGTCGTCCAGGCCCAGGCGCTGGGCGATGTGGTCGAAGCCACCGCCCACGGTCAGCGTGGCCGAGGTGAACACCCACGCCGCATGCGAGGCCTGCCGGTGCTGGCGCAGCGGCCCGGAGACATCCAGCGGGGTGCGCTGGCAGCGGAAGCCGCGCGGGGTCAGCTCGTACCAGAAGACGTCGGTCGAGGCGTCGTGCGGCGCGCCTTCCGGCGCCAGCGGCAGGTCGTCGAGATCCGCCGGGGGCACATCCGCATGGCGCAGCAGGGCCTGCGGCCCCTCCGCGCTGTCCTCCCCCAGCCAGCGCAGCAGGCGGCCGGTGATATCGCGGCAGCGCGCGTTGCAGGCGTCCAGGCCCGGCGTGGTGTCGGCCAGCGGCGCCAGCGCGCGGGCCAGGTCTTCCAGCGCCACGACCAAGGCGTCGAAGCCCTCGCGCACCGGCGCGCTGCCCAGCGCGCGCTCGCGCGTGCCGCGCGGCGGCAGGAACTCCATCGCCGCGCGCAGTTCGCGCAGGGTCTGCTCCGCCGCGGCCACCGGCGGCTGCAGCGGCGCCAGCGCGCCGGGCGCCTGGCGCGCCTCGACCAGGACATCGCGCAGCAGCTCCTGCAGCGGGCGCAGGCCGAAGCCTTCGCCGAAGAAGTTCGCCGCCAGCTCCGGCAGCTGGTGCGCCTCGTCGATCACGAACGCCTGCGCGCCCGGCAGGATCTCGCCGAAGCCCTCCTGCTTGAGCGCCAGGTCGGCCAGCAGCAGGTGATGGTTGACCACCACCACGTCGGCGGCCTGGGCGCGCTGGCGCGCCTGGACCACGAAGCAGTCGTCCCAGAACGGGCATTCGGTGCCCAGGCAGTTGTCCACGGTCGAGGTGACCATGGGCAGCAGCGGCGAGTCCTCGGGCAGGGAGTCGAGCTCGGCCATGTCGCCGTAGCGGGTGCGCCCGCTCCACACCACGATGCGCTGGAACTGGTCGGCCTGCTCGCGCGAGACGAAGCGCGGCTCGCCGCGCGCCTGCGCCAACCGGTAGCGGCACAGATAGTTCGCCCGCCCCTTGAGCAGCGCGGCGCTGTGGCCCACGCCGAGCGCGGCGCGCACGCGCGGCAGGTCGCGGTGGAACAGCTGGTCCTGCAGGGCGCGGGTGCCGGTGGACAGGATCGCCTTCAGCCCGGACAGCAGCACCGGCACCAGGTAGGCGTAGGTCTTGCCGGTGCCGGTGCCGGCCTCGGCCAGCAGGGTCTCGCGCGCATCCAGCGCATCAGCGATGGCCCCGGTGAGGGCCAGCTGCGCCTGGCGCGGGACGAAGTTCTCCAGGCGCTGGGCCAGGGCGCCGCCCTCACCCAGCGCCTCGCAGCTGGCCTGCGACAGCTGCGCCATCAGCGCGCCGCGCGGCGGCGACCGGCGCCGCTCACATCCGGTCGAAGCCGGCCACAGTGCAGGCCGCGATCTGGACGTGCGCCGAGGCCGCGTTCTGCGTCTCGCCGCGGGCGATCTGCGACTGCTCGATGGTCGACCAGTGGCGCCGGCACAGCGGGCCGGTCTTCGAGCCCAGCGACAGCGCCTTGCGCGCCAGCGTCTCGGCGCGCTCCCAGTCGCCCAGGGCCAGGGCGACCTCGGCCCGCTCCTGCAGCACGGCCGGATCGTCCGGGCTGATCAGCAGGGCCTGGTTGAGAGCGTCGGCCGAGGCCTGCCAATCGCGGCGGCGCTGGGCGGCCACCGAGGCCTCGCGCAGGTCCTCGACCTGCGGGTCGCGGATCGGCTGCACGTCCAGTTCGCGGTCGTCGGTCTTGGCCACGGCCAGCACGGCGTTCAGCGCCTGGGTCGGGGTCAGGCGCGGCGGCGCCGGGGCGGCCGGCGGCG
Organism: Pseudoxanthomonas sp. X-1; assembly: GCF_020042665.1. NCBI lineage: Bacteria > Pseudomonadati > Pseudomonadota > Gammaproteobacteria > Lysobacterales > Lysobacteraceae > Pseudoxanthomonas > Pseudoxanthomonas sp. X-1. Next base: position 1,291,122 of record NZ_CP083376.1, on the reverse strand, counting down.
GCGGCGGTTCGGTCACGCAGGCGGCCAGCGGCAGCAGCAGCGCGCAGGCCAGGGCAAGGCGGCAGGGGCGGGTCATAGCGGGCTCGTGGACGGCGGCGGCGGGGTCGGGGTCGGCAGTTCGCGGGCCGGGGCTTCCGGCTCGTCCTTGGGCGGCAGGCCGAACCAGCGACGCCAGCCGCCGGACTGCTCCTCGGGCGCGGTGAACTGCTGGCAGGGCTGGTACGGCGGCGCGTGGCCGGCCACGAACGGGAACCGGCGCGCGCCCGGGCAGCTGGCGTCGGTGGCGGCCGACTCGGCGACCCACTGCCAGTCCAGGCCCTGGCTAGAGACCTGCAGCGGCGCGCTGGGCAGGCGCGAGAAGATGCCCGACCAGACCTTCATCGCGCCGGTGGCGCCGTACAGGCCGGTCTCCAGGTTCTCGTCGTTGCCCATCCACACCACGGCCAGATGATCGCCGGTGTAGCCGGCGAACCAGCTGTCGCGGCCGTCGTTGCTGGTGCCGGTCTTGCCGGCCGGGGACAGCCGTCCCAGGCCGTCGCTGAGCAGCTGGCGGCCGGTGCCGTCGGTGACCACCGCCTGCAGCGCCACGGTGACCAGGTGGGCGGCGATCGAATCGCCCTCCTGCGCCTTGGCCGGCGTCTTGTCGTAGCGGTTGAGCACCCGGCCCTGCGCGTCGATCACCCCGCGCACGGCGTGCAGCGGCTGGATCTGCCCGCCCGACGCCAGGAACTGGTAGGCCTGCGCCATCGCGTACGGGCTCTGTTCGGTCGCGCCCAGGATCAGCGAGGGATTGACCTCGGCCTCGACGCCGGCCAGCACCTTGAGCAGGTCGGCCACGCGCTGCGGATCGACCTTCAGGCCCACCCGCACCGTGGCCTGGTTGTAGGAATGGGCCAGCGCGTCGATCACCCGCACCCGGCCGTGGCTGCGGTTGTCGGAGTTGGACGGGCTCCAGCTCCTGCCGCGGCCCAGGGGCACGGTGATCGGCTCATCGTCCACCCAGCTGGCCAGCGACCAGGTATCGGGCTGCGACAGCGCCAGCAGGTAGACGAAGGGCTTGATGATCGAGCCGACCTGGCGCTGGGCCTCGACCGCGCGGTTGAAGCCGGGCACGGCCACGTCGCGGTTGCCGATCACCGCCAGCACGTCGCCGTTGTGGGTGTCGGTCAGCACCAGGCCGGCCTGCAGCGGCGGGCGCTTGCCCTTCTGCAGCTGGTCGATGGTGCGCTTGACCGCGCCTTCGGCATAGGCCTGGGCCGAGGGCGACATGCCGGTCATCACGGTCAGGCCAGCGCCCTGCAGGGCATCGGCCGGGTAGTCGTGGGCCAGCTGGCGGCGCACCAGGTCCACGTAGGCCGGGAAGCGGTTGGCCGCGGTGATGCCCGGGTCGGCGGTCACGCCCAGCGGGGCCTTCACCGCGCGGTCGAACTCCTTCTGGTCGATCAGCCTGGTCGCCAGCATCCGGCGCAGGGCCAGGTCGCGGCGCTCGCGGGCGCGCTCGGGATGGCGGCGCGGATCGTAGTAGGACGGGCCTTTGACGATGCCGATCAGCAGCGCCATCTGCTCGGTTGACAGGCTGTCCAGGTCGCGGCCGAACCAGAACTCGGACGCCGCCGACACGCCATGGATGGCCTGGCTGCCGCGCTGGCCCCAGTACACCTGGTTGAAGTAGGCCTCCAGGATGGTGCGCTTGTCGTAGCGCGCCTCCAGGATCAGCGCGTACAGGATCTCGTTGAACTTGCGGCCCACGGTCTGCTCGCGGCCGATCCCGAGCAGGCCGCTGCGGGCCAGCTGCTGGGTCAGCGTGCTGGCGCCCTGGCGCACCTGGCCGCCGCTGCTGACGAACTCCCAGCCGGCGCGCGCGATGCCGGACAGGTCGATGCCGTGGTGGGTGGCGAAGTCGCGGTCCTCCACCGCCTGCAGGCCGGTGACCAGCAGTTCGGGCACGTCCTCCAGCCGCACCAGCCGGCGCTCTTCCTGCTGCTGCCCGTAGAGGGTGGCGATGCGCGCCGGGTCCAGCCGCGCCGAGCGGATGTTGCGGCCGCGGGCCAGGTCGCGCAGGCCCTGCACCTCGCCGGCCGCCAGGGTCACCTGGATGCGCGTGGCCGGGATGATGTAGTCCACGTCGGTGAAGCCGCGGCTGGCGATGGTGAAGCGGTTGCCGTCGCGCGCGTAGGTGCCGGGCAGCTGGCCCTTGCCGTCGTCCTGGTAGGAGGCCGCATCCAGCTCGGTCTTCAGCGTGGCCGCATCCAGCGCCTCGCCCTCGGCCAGCGGCAGCGGGCGGGCGTAGACGCGGGTGGGGATCTGCCACTGCAGCGCGCCGAAGCGCTGGCTGACCTGGTGGTTCAGGTAGGCCACGTACGGAATCATGAAGCCCAGCCCCAAGCCCAGCAGCGCCAACACGGCGGTGATCAGGCGGTTGCGCCAGGCCGGGGGGGCCGTTGTGGCCTCGTCGTGCTCGTCGTCGTACGCCTCGTCGGCGTCGTAATCGTTGCGGGCCACAGGTGATGCGACAATGAAAAGGACAGGAGAGTCTAGCGCAGCCCCGCACGCGGCCGGCCGCGGGGCCTTCCGCCCGATCAGCCGGAGTTGAGTTCTGATGAGGATGTTGTGGGATGAGGCGCGCTTCGCCTGGACGCGGGCGTCCTCCACCCTGCGGCGCGTCATCGCCAGCGCGCGCAGCCGCGGCCTGGCCGCGACCGCCCGCCGCGCCTGGCAGCGCCTGGCCGGTGCCCTGACCCGCCCCGCTCCCGCCCGGCCGCTGTGGCTGCCGGCCTCGCAGCCGTTCTCGCCCTTCGCCGTGCCGGCCGCCGAGGCGCCGCTGGCCAGCCTGGTCATCCCGGTCTACGGCCAGCTGCAGATGACCGTGGACTGCCTGCGCGCGCTGGCCGCCCGGCCGCCGGCGCTGCCGGTGGAGATCATCGTGGTCGACGACGGCTCGCCCGACGCCACCGCCGCCTGCCTGCCGCAGGTGCAGGGCCTGCGCTACCACCTGCGCCCGCGCAACGGCGGCTTCATCGCCGCCTGCAACGATGGCGCGGCGCTGGCGCGCGGGCGCTACCTGGTGTTCCTCAACAACGACACCCTGCCCCAGCCCGGCTGGCTGGAGGCGCTGCTGGGCACCTTCGACACCCACCCCGGCACCGGGCTGGCCGGGGCGAAGCTGGTCTATCCGGACGGCCGCCTGCAGGAGGCCGGCGGCGTGGTGTTCGCCGATGGCTCTGCCTGGAACTACGGCCGCTTCGACTCGCCCGACGACCCGCGCTATGGCTATGTTCGGGAGGCCGATTACCTGTCCGGCGCCGCGGTGGCGATCCCGCGCGCGCTGTTCGAACAGGTCGGCGGCTTCGACACCCGCTACGCCCCGGCCTATTACGAGGACACCGACCTGGCCTTCGCCGTGCGCGCGGCCGGCCAGCGCGTGCTGTACCAGCCGGCCTCGGTGGTGGTGCACCGTGAAGGTGCCACCGCCGGCAACGACACCGGCAGCGGCATCAAGGCCTACCAGGTGCGCAATGCCGCCGTCTTCGCCGACAAGTGGCAGGCCACGCTGCAGGCCCATCCGACCCAGCGCAGCGAACCCTCGCCGGCCAGCCTGCATGCGCACCAGCGCCAGGTGCTGCTGATCGACTCGATGACGCCGCGGCCGGACCGCGACTCGGCCTCGCTGCGGCTGGTCAACCTGATCGCGCTGCTCCAGGAGGAAGGCGCGCACGTGGTGTTCGTCGCCGCCGACCTGGCGCACGTGCCCGGCTACACCGAGGCGCTGCAGGCCATGGGCGTGGAGGTCTGGTACGCACCGTTCGCCACGGCCCTGCCGCGTTTCCTGCGCCAGCACGGCGCGCGCTTCGCCACGGCGATGGTCTGCCGCCACTACGTGGCCGACGCGGTGGTGCCGCTGCTGCGCACGCATGCGCCGCAGGCCAGGGTGGTGTTCGACACCGTGGACCTGCACTACCTGCGCGAACAGCGCGGCGCACAGACCGGCGGCGATGCGGCCATGCTGCGCCAGGCGCAGGCCACCCAGGCGCGCGAACTGGCGGTGATGGCGGCGGCCGACACCACCGTGGTGGTCAGCCCGGTCGAGGCCGGGGAACTGGCGCGCGTGGCGCCGCAGGTGCGCGTGGAGATCCTGTCCAACCTGCATCGCCCGGCCACGCCCGGCGGTGCGTTCGAGGACCGCGCCGACCTGCTGTTCGTCGGCGGCTTCCACCACCCGCCCAATGTCGATGCGGTGGTGTGGTTCGGCGAGCAGGTGCTGCCGCTGATCCTGGCCCGCGCCCCGCGCCTGCGCCTGCACGTGGTGGGCATGGACCCGCCGCCGCAGGTGCGGCGCCTGGCCGGCGCCCATCTCATCGTCCACGGCCACGTGCCCGACCTGCAGCCGCTGCTGGACGCCAGCCGCATCGCGCTGGCGCCGCTGCGTTTCGGCGCCGGGGTCAAGGGCAAGGTCAACCAGGCCATGGCCCACGGCCTGCCGGTGGTGGCGACCTCGATCGCGGTCGAAGGCATGCACCTGCGCGACGGGCTGGACGTGCTGGTGGCCGACACGCCCCAGGCCTTCGCCGATGCCGTGCTGCGCCTGGACGGCGACGCCGCGCTGTGGCGCCAGCTGTCCGGCAACGGCCTGGACAATGTGCGTCGGCACTTCTCGCTGGACGCGGCGCGCGCGACGGTAAGGCGACTGTTCTTTGAAGCGGGAACGCGTGAAGAGGAACGGGGAACGAGTGGCTGACAGAGCCGGCGCTACCGCCTTCGCTTTTTCCTCGTTCCTCTGAACTCCCTCCTTGCTCCCCCTACTCCTCCATCAGCCGCGCCAGCGCCTCATACGCCACGCGCACCGTCTCCGGGCCGTGCAGGCGTTCGAGGCGGCGGACGACGAAGTGGCCGCGGGCCATGCTCTGGAAGTGGTCGGTGAACACGGCATTGACCGTCGCCCCGCCCAGCGCGCCGAGCACCGGCATCCACTGCGCGGCGGCCTTCTCGCTGACCTGGATCGAGTAGCGCTCGGCGATGGCCTTGACCAGCCCGACCAGCACCGGCGCGCCTTCCTTCTGCAGGCCGTGGCGCGCCACGTGCGTGGCCGCGTCGGCGACCATGCGGCTCATCGCCTCGCGCGCGGCGTAATAGCCGACCTCGGCCGCGTCGTCGGCCGACGATGGCCCGCCCATCGCCAGCACGCGCACGCATTCCAGGCGCACGGCCGGGTCGTTGAGGTCGGCACCCTCGCTGCGGGCGATGTCGGCGATGGAGCGCAGCATGATCGTGGTGGTCAGCGGCAGTTCGATCGCCAGCGCGGTCAGGCCGAACGCGCCGCCGAAGGCGCCGGTGGCCGAGGTCGCGCCCAGATGCCACCAGTCCGAGGACTTGCGCGCGCCTTCGGCCGGCACGCGCGTGTCCAGCGTGGTCAACGACAGGCGCAGGGCCGCGCCGATGGCCTTGCGCGTGGCCGCGGCGATCAGCGCATGGGCGCGGCGCGGCAGGAAGCCGACCAGCCGCTCCACCGGTGCGCCGACCAGATTGGCCACGCGCGCGCCGAAGCTGGGGTGTTCCAGCCTGCGCACGGCCTGGCGCAGCTGTTCGAGCTCGTGCGGGCCGAGCGTGCCCGCCTGGCCCGCCGGGATGAGTTCGCCGACCAGCGGCTGTGCGCGGGCCATGCTCAACCGCCTCCGGCGCGGGCGTGGGCGATGCGCGCGGCGAAGTCGGCCAGCCCCGGCGCGCTGCGGTCCAAGCCGCGCGCGCGCTGCAGGGCCTCGCTGGCGACGCCGAGCTCGCCGGCGCCCAGGCGCTCGCTGCCGATATCGATCCAGCGCATCGCCAGCTGCCGGCGCGCCGCCGTCAGGCTGGCGTCGCCCGGCGCCATCGCCTGCCAAGCATCCAGGCAGGTCTGCGCGGCGCGCACGCGGTTGGCGGCCAGCGCGCGGCTCACGCAGCCCTGCACGTTGGGCAGCAGGCGCTGCGCGGCGCGGCGCACGGCCGCATCGTCCGGGGCCAGCGCCTGGGCGGCGCGCAGCTTGTCGTAGGCGCTTTCGCCCGGCGGCTCGACCCAGTCGCCGCGCGTCTGGGCGCGCTCGGCCGCTTCCAGCAGGGCGATCACCCGGCGCTGGCGCTGCGGCGAGGGCGGCGCGGCCTGCTCCAGGCGCGACTGGCTGCGCTGGGCGCGCTCGATCGCACGGGTGGCCTCGGCCACGGCGGCCGACTGCGGCGCCAGCGCGCGGGCCTGGGCCAGCGCAGCGCGCGCCTGTTCGAAATCGAAATCCGCCGCGCGCCGCTGCGCATCTTCCGCATAGGCCCGGGCCACTTGCTGCACACCGCCCGCGGCGGCGGCATCGCCGGGCGCGGCGGCAAGGATGGCGCGGTAGCGTTCGAGCGCCGCCTCCAGCCGGCCACGGCGCAGGTCGGCCTCGGCCAGGCGGCGCTGATCGTCCAGCGCCCGCGCCAGCTGCGCGCGTGCGGCCGGCAGGTCGAAGTGGCCGGCGTCGAAGCCCCTCACCTGCTCGATCAGCTGCGCACCTTTCGCCAGTTCCCCGGCCGAAAGCGCGCGGCGCGCCTGCTGCAACTGGTCGGACAGCAGGTCCTCGCGGCCCTCCAGCGCGGTGGTGTTGTCCGGCTGCAGGGCCAGCACGCGCTGGAACAGTGGCAGCGCGGCATCGTCGCCACCGACGATGCGCCCGGCGCCGCGCGCGGCCACGGCCTGCGCCAGCAGCGTGCCGATGCCCGCGGCGCGGGCCTCGCGCTGGCGCAGCTCGGCGGCGACGGCATCCGCATCGGCGCGCGGCACCTGCAGCTGGCGGGCGAGGTCCAGCGCGGCGCTTGCGCCCGCGAGGTCGCCGGCGGCCAGCGCGGCGCGCGCCTGCTCGACCGCCGCACGACCGACGCGGGCCAGGCCGTCGCGCGCCGCGGTGCGGTCGTTGTCCAGCGCCAGGGCCGCCTCGAAGCGCTGGCGCGCACCACTGCCGTCGGCGGCGCTCAGCCGGCCCTGCTTCAGCGCGGCTTCGCCCTGATCGAGCAGGGCCTGCACGCGCGTGCCCTGCCACAGCCAGTCGGCGATCGGCTGGCGCAGCGCCACCGCCGTGGCCAGCAGCACGAGCGCGACCGTGCCGGCGACCCAGGGCCAGCGCCGCGTCTGGCGCCGCACCGGCAGCGGGCGCACGCGTTCCGGCTCGCCTGGCGTGGCCTGCCAGTCGATGCGCGGTTCGATCCTGCCGTCAGGCAATCGGTCTTGCGGCTCCATCACGCGCGGCAGTATCCGCCAGCCAACGTGACAAGCCGTTCCCTATGCTGAACGGCCGGCTGCGAGAGACCGGGCACTACGACTTACCGTCATTCTCGCGAACGCGGGAGGTGCTTCTTGGGAGACGCATGCTGACGGGCCAGCGTCTGTGGCATGGCATGCACAAGTCGCCGGGTTCCCGCGTTCGCGGGCAAGGGAAGCGTCATCTGCCCCTCCCCTTGCCCGCGCGGCGGGCAGGGAGAGGTTGAGATGGGGCGCTTCTTGTGCCATGCCTGAAGCGTCCAAGCAACAACGCCCCTCCCCTTCAGTCGCTAGCCGCGACTTCGAGCTCCCCCTCGTGCTGCGCATGAAAGGGAGGGGGCCAAGAGCCACGGGGGGGGGGGCGACGGCGCTGCGCAGGCAACCGAAGGCGCGCTCGCTGTGTGGCAGGAACGCGCTTTGAAAGCCGCGCTCAGCCGGCGCGGCGCGCGTCCTGCACGCCAGGCAGCGCGTCCAGTTTGCCCAGCAGCGTGGACAGCTGGCCGTAGTCGGAGACCTTCAGCCTCAGCCGGAAGCGGATCTTGCCGGCGCCGCCGGCGCTGTCGCTGTGGATATCCAGCACGTGCGCATCCTCCTGCGCGATCAGCGTGGTGATGTCCTTGAGCAGCCACTTGCGGTCGATGGCGCTGATCAGCGCATCGACCTCGTAGCCGCCGCCGGCCACGCCCCACTCCACCGGCAGCACGCGCTGCGGATGCTGGGCGGCCAGCCGGCGCAGCGCGGCGCAGTCGCGCCGGTGCACCGTGACGCCGCGGCCGCGGGTGAGGTAGCCGACGATGGGCTCGCCGGCCACCGGCTGGCAGCACTTGGCCAGTTGCACCAGCAGGTTGCCCACGCCCTGCACGGTGAAGCGCGACTTGTCCGCGCCGGGGGCGCGCTGCACGGGGCGGCGGACCGGGTTCTGCGGCGGCAGCGGGCCATCGCCGGCCTGCGCACGCTGCTCTTCCTGCAGCGCGCGGGCGACCTGGCTGGGGCCGGTGTCACCCAGCGCCACCTGGATGTACAGCTCCTCGGCGGTCTCGGCGCGGAACTTGCGCAGCGCCGGCGCCAGGTCCAGCTGGTGCAGGTGCAGGCGCTTGAGTTCGCGCTCCAGCAGCTCCTTGCCGGCGGCGATGTTGCCGGCGCGGTCGAGCTTGTGGAAGTACGCGCGCACCTTGTCGCGCGAGCGCGCGCTGGCCAGGAAGCCGTTGGCCGGCAGCAGCCAGTCGCGCTTGGGCTCGCCGGTCTTGGCGGTCATGATCTCCACGCGATCGCCGCTGCGCAGCACGTGGCCCAGCGGCACGATGCGGCCGTTGACCTTGGCCCCGCGCGTGCGGTGCCCGACCATGGTGTGCACGTGGTAGGCGAAGTCCAGCACCGTGCCGCCGCGCGGCAGGTCGATCACCTCGCCCTTCGGCGTGAGCGTGTAGATGCGGTCCTCGGCCAGCTCGGCGGCGAACTCGCCGCCCAGCGCGGCCTCGGCCTTGGCATCGCCGCCTTCGCCATCGCCGGCATGCTCCAGCAGCCGCCGCATCCAGGCGATCTTGCGGTCGAAGGCGGCATCGCCGCCGCCCTCCTTGTAGCGCCAGTGCGCGGCCACGCCCAGCTCGGCCTGGGCGTGCATCTCGTGGGTGCGGATCTGCACCTCCAGCGCACGCCCTTCCGGGCCGATCACGGCGGTGTGCAGCGAGCGGTAGTCGTTGGCCTTGGGCCGGGCGATGTAGTCGTCGAACTCCGACGGGATCGGCGTCCACAGCGCGTGCACCACGCCCAGGGCCGCGTAGCACTGGGCCACGTCGCTCACGGCGATGCGCACGGCGCGCAGGTCGAACAGCTCGTCCAGCGCCACCTGCTTGCGCTGCATCTTCTTCCAGATGCTGTAGATGTGCTTGGGCCGGCCGCTGACCTCGGCGGCGATGTGGTGCGCGGCCAGGGTGTCGCGCAGGGTCGCCTTGACCTGCTCGATGTAGCGCTCGCGCCCGCCGCGCTTGTCGTCCAGCTGCGCGGCGATGGAGCGGTAGGTGTCCGGCTGCAGGTAGCGGAAGGAGAGGTCTTCCAGCTCCCACTTCAGCTGCCAGATGCCCAGCCGGTTGGCCAGCGGCGCGTGGATATCGCGGGTCAGCAGCGCCAGCTCGCGACGCTGGTCGGCGGGCAGCGCCGCGGCCGCGCGCATCCGCGCCAGCTGCCGCGCCAGCAGGATCGGCACCACGCGCAGGTCGTGGACCATGGCCAGCAGCAGCCGGCGCAGGCCCTCGGTGTTGCGCGCCGAGGCCGGTTCGGCGTGCAGCGCCCAGACCTGCGCGGCGGCGGCCTGGCCGTCCAGCAGCGCCGGCAATCCGGGGTGAGTGGCGCGCAGGGTCCCCAGCAGGGCCGGCTGCAGGCCGGGCAGGCCGAACAGCAGGGCCGCGCCGAGCACTTCTGCATCGGCAGACAGGCCGGCCAGCGTGGCCAGGGCGTTGGCCAGCACCGGCCAGGGATCGGGCATGCCGTCCTGCGCGCCGGGCTGGGCCAGGGCGGGCTCGACCTGGGCGCGCAGGCCGGCGGGCAGCACGGACAGGGCGGCGTCGGAGGCGGACAGCGGCTGCGGCGATGGAGCGGACATCAGGCGTGCACCATGACACGGTGGGCATCGGAGGGTACGACTACACTAACGGCCAGCCCCGTCTCGAAGAACACCCATGCCACGCACACACCGTGCGATCCGCCGCCGGCGCACCGCGCATCCGTGCGTCGGGCCGGCCTGTGCGTGCATGGCGGCCACCGTTCGCGCCCGTGCCGATGCAAGACCTCGCCGGTAAGGTCCAGTCGTTCGCGCACTGGTGCGGGGTGCAGGCGCACCGGCCGCTGGACTGGCTGCGCCGGCAGTTCCGCGCCAGCGACCTGTGGTTCATCGGCCTGGCCGCGCTGGTCGGACTGATCGCCGCGGCCCTGACCGTCCTGCAGAGCGGCATGGCCCATCGCCTGCAGGCCTGGCTGTACGGCCTGGCGCCGGATGAGCGCCTGAGCATGCTCGACCATGTCAGCCTCAACCAGCTGCTGGTGCTGCCGCTGGGTGGCCTGCTGGTCGGGCTGGTGACGCTCATCGCGCGGCGGCGCAAGCGCGCGCTGATCGACTCGGTCGAGGCCAACGCCCTGCACGGCGGGCGCATGTCGATGCGCGACAACCTGATCGTCGCCGCACAGACGCTGCTGTCCAACGGCTTCGGCGCCTCGGTCGGGCTGGAGGCCACCTACACCCAGATGGGCTCGGGCGCCGGTTCGCAGCTGGGCCGCATCCTGCGCGTGCGCCGCACCGACATGCGCACCCTGGTCGGCGCCGGCGCGGCCGGGGCGATCGCCGCGGCCTTCGGCGCGCCGCTGGCCGGGGCGTTCTATGCCTTCGAGATCGTCATCGGTGCCTACGTGCCCTCGGCGCTGGCGCCGGTGGCCGCCGCCGCGCTGGGCGGGGCGTTCATGGCCGACACCCTGGGCGCGACGGCCTACACGCTGCCGGCGGCCGCCGCCTACCAACTCGAACCACGCGACTATGCGATCTACATCGCCCTGGGGCTGACCTGCGCGCTGATCGGCATCGCGGTGATGCGGCTGGTGGCCGGGATCGAACGCGGCGTCGGCAGGATCCAGCTGCCGGTCTGGGGCCGGCCGGTGATCGGCGGCCTGCTGCTGATTCCGCTGGCGCTGATCTCGCCCCAGGTGCTGTCCTCCGGCCACGGCGCGCTGCACCTGGACATCGGCGGCGACAACACCTTGCAGCTGCTGGCCACGCTGCTGGTGCTCAAGTGCCTGGCCTCGGGCATCTCGCTGGGCTTCGGCTTCCGCGGCGGCCTGTTCTTCGCCTCGCTGTTCATGGGCTCGCTGGTCGGCGCGTTCTTCGCGGTGGGCATGAACCAGCTGGTCCAGGCCTCGGTGGTGGACGTCACCGGCGCCGCGCTGGTGGGCATGGCGGCGCTGGCCGCGGCCATCGTCGGCGCGCCAATGACCATGGCCATGCTGATCCTGGAAGGCACCCACGATTTCGTGCTGACCACCGCGGTGATGGTAGCGGTGCTGGTGGCCAACACGGTGGTGCGCCAGGCCTTCGGCTATTCGTTCTCGACCTGGCGCCTGCACCTGCGCGGGGAAAGCATCCGCAGCGCGCGCGACGTGGGCTGGGTGCGCAACCTGTCGGCCGGCAAGATGATGCGCAAGGACGCCAACCACACCCTGCAGGACACCAGCGTGGCCGAGTTCCGCCGCCGCTTCCCGCTGGGTTCGACCCAGCGCGTGGTGCTGGAGGACGAGCGCGGCCACTACGCCGGGCTGGTGCCCCTGTCGTCGGTCTACGCCGACCGCGTGCGCGAGGACGCGACCGTGGCGCAGTACGCCCAGCATCGCGACACGCCGCTGACCGCCGACACCGACATCGTGGCGATCATGAAGGTCTTCGACGCCACCCAGGCCGACGAACTGGCCGTGGTCGACGACGAGCGCAAGGTCCTCGGCGTGCTGTCGGAAAACTTCGTGCGCAAGCGCTACGCCGAGGAACTGGAGAAGCGGCAGCGTGAGCTGATGGGCGAGCGCGTCAGCGGAGATGAGTGATCCCTGGGCGCTGACGCGCCTCTGCCCCTCCCCTTGCCCGCGCAGCGGGCAGGGGGAGGCTGGGAGGGGGTGCCTTTCGCGGAGCGCCTGAAAAGCCAAAGCAACAGCACCCCTCCCCAGCCCTCCCCTTCGCTACGCGAAAGGGAGGGAGCGAGTCAGCGCCCCTGGAGGGCAGCCACGCGCTGGGCCAGCTTCTTCGGGCTGACGCCGCTGCGGGCGCCCAGCTCCTGGGCGAACAGCGACACGCGCAGTTCCTCCAGGTCCCAGCGCAGCGCCTGCCAGTCGTCGGACCCGGCGCGGCCCAGCGCGGCGGCGTCCTCCAGCGCCTGCACGAACGGCACCAGCTCCAGCATGCGCTGCTGGTCGCGGGTGGGATCGCGCTTGGCGCGCTCGGCGCGCAGCTTCATCGCCTTGAGGTAGCGCGGGAACTGCGCCAGCGCCGGCGCCGGCGTGTCGCGCAGGAAGCCCGGATGCACCAGCGCGGCCAGCTGCGCGGTCAGATCGTCCAGGTTGCCGCGCGCCCAGCCCATCAGCGGCGCCTCCAGCTCGGGCTTGAGCTCGGCCACGCCGGCCAGGATCGCCTCGGCCAGCTTGAGCCGCTCCATCGCCTCGCCGAACAGCGCCTTGCCGGCCGCATCGCGGCGCTGGGCGAAGCTGCCCGGATCGCGGATCTCGCCCAGGCCCTCGGCCAGCACCGCGTTCAACGCCGCGTCGACGAGATCGCCGCGCAGGCGCTCCTGGGATTCGATCGCCGCATACAGCAGCCCGGTCTTGGGCGACACCGGCAGCTGCTTGCGCGCCTGCTTGATCTTGTCGGCCAGCACCAGCTCCATCAGGCGCCGCACGCCGCCGGGATGCGCGGCCAGCGCCTGCGCGCGATCGGCGAAGATGCGCAGCGCGGCGCTGTCGCCCTCGTCCACCAGCGCCGGGTACGCCGGCACGCCGGCTTCGCCGGGCACCTGCAGCGGGATCGGGTCGTGCGGGAAGGCATGCAGGCCTTCGCTGGCCAGCGCACGCCCGGCACGCGCGGCGAAGGCATGGCCGGCCTGCGCGCCGAAGCGCTCGCGCAGCGCCTCCAGATCGCGCGAGGACGCCAGCACCTTGCCCTGCTCGTCGCGCAGGCGCAGGTGCATGCGCAGATGCGGCTCCAGCGCGGCCTCGTCGAAGTCCAGCGCGCTGACCGCCACACCGGTGGCCTTGGCCAGGAAGCGCGCCAGCTCGCCGGGCAGGTCGTCGCCGGAGGGCTTGCGATGCGCCTCGAAGAACGCGCGGCCGAAGTCCGGCGCCGGCACGAAGTTGCGCCGCAGCGCCTTGGGCAGCGTGCGGATCAGCGCGGCGGCCTTCTCCGCGACGAAGCCCGGCGCCAGCCACGACAGCCGCGCCGCATCCAGGGCATTGAGCAGGTGCAGCGGCACCTCGAGGGTGACGCCATCGTCCTCGGCGCCCGGCTCGAAGGTGTAGTGCAGCGGCAGGCGCGCGTCGCCCAGCGCGAAATACTTCGGATAGCGGTCGGCCTCGCTGCCCTCGCCCGGCAGCAGGTCGGCCAGCGACCAGCGCAGGCCGCCGCGCTTGTCGTCGGCCAGCGTCTTCCACCACGCGTCCAGCCCGGCGGCCGAGTGCACCTCGCCCGGGATGCGGTCCAGATACCAGCGCGCCTGCCAGTCCTCGTCGGCCACGATGCCGGCCCGGCGCAGCTTGGCCTCTTCCTCGTGCGCGGCGGCCAGCACCTTGCCGTTGTCGGCGACGAACGAGGCGCGGGTGTTGATCTCGCCCGGCACCAGCCCCTGGCGCACGAACAGCTCATGCGCCTCCTGTGGCGCGATGCGGCCGTAGTGCACCGGCTTCTTCGGCGCCAGCACCAGGCCGAACAGGCTGATCTGCTCGGAGGCCAGCACCTGCCCCTGCGCGCGCGACCAGTGCGGGTCGAAATGCTTGCGCGCCAGCAGCTGCGGCACCTCGGCGATCACCCAGTCCGGCTCGATCGCCGCATTGGTCAGGCCCCACACGCGCTGGGTGTCCAGCAGCGTGGCGGTCAGCACCCAGGCCGGCGGCTTCCTGGCCAGGGCCGAGCCGGGGAACAGATGGAACCGGCGCTGGCGCGGAGCCAGGAAATCGCCCTTCTCGGTGCGATGCCCGACCTGGGTCGGCAGGCCGGCGATCAGCGCGCGATGCAGCGACTGGTAGGCCGCGCTGCGCTCGCGCTCGCTGATCCGCGGCGCGCTGCCTTCCTGGGCCGCGGGCGCAGGCGCGGCCTGGGCCGACGCGGCGCTCGGCGGCGAGGCCTTGCCCTCGCGCGCCAGGCGCGCGGCGCGATGCAGTTCGCCGCGGGTGGGGCGCGAAGCGGGCTTGCCGTCCTGCCCCAACGGCGCGGCGGGCGAGCCGGCCAGCAGCGGCGCCATCGCGGCGGCGGCAGGTTCCTCGGTCCAACCAAGCTCCTCGCACAGCACGCGCAACTGGCGATGCAGTTCGCGCCACTCGCGCATGCGCAGGAAGCCCAGGAAGTGGCGCCCGCACCAGTCGCGCAGCTTGGACTGGGTCAGCTCCTCGTGCGCCTGCGCGTAGCCGTCCCACAGCCGCAGGATGCCGACGAACTCCGAGCGCGCATCGGCGAACTTCGCGTGCGCGTTGTCGGCCGCCTCGCGCGCTTCGGGCGGGCGTTCGCGCGGATCCTGGAGCCCTAAGAATGCGGCGATCACCAGCATCGGCCGCAGGCAACCGTGCGCCTGCGCGGCGACCAGCATGCGCGCCAGCTTCACGTCCACCGGCAGGCGCGCCATGCGCCGGCCGACCTCGGTCAGCTTGCGCAGGCCGTGGCGGTCGGCCTCGGTGACCGCGCCCAGCTCGACCAGCTGCTGCCAGCCGTCGGCGATGGCGCGCTCGTCCGGCGCCTCCAGGAACGGGAAATCCTCGATCCTGCCCAGCCCCAGCTGCAGCATGCGCAGGATCACCCCGGCCAGCGATGAGCGCCGGATCTCCGGGTCGGTGTAACGCGGGCGCGCCTCGAAATCGGCCTGCGCGTACAAACGCACGCAGATGCCTTCGGCCACGCGGCCGCAGCGGCCCATGCGCTGGTTGGCGCTGGCCTGGCTGACCGGCTCGATGTGCAGGCGGTCCAGCTTCTGCCGCGGGCTGTAGCGCTTGACCCGCGCCAGGCCAGGATCGACCACGTATCGGATGCGCGGCACGGTCAGCGAGGTCTCGGCCACGTTGGTGGCCAGCACGATGCGGCGCTGCGGGCCGGGATTGAACACCGCGTCCTGGTCCTTGGCCGACAGCCGCGCGTACAGCGGCAGCACCTCGGTGTGGCGGTACTTGCGCCGTTCCAGCGCCTGGTGCGCATCGCGGATCTCGCGCTCGCCCGGCAGGAAGACCAGCACGTCGCCGCGCCCGGCTCCTTCGGAGCCGACCTCGCGGGTGATCTCGTCGACGGCGGCCACGATGGCCTCGTTGACGCTGCGCTCGGTGCCGCCTTCGCTCGCCTCCTCGTCCTCGCCGCCGGACGCGGCCTCGTCGAGCGGTCGATAGCGCACCTCCACCGGGAAGGTGCGGCCTTCCACGCTGACCACCGGCGCATCGTCGAAGTGCGCGGCGAAGCGCGCCGTGTCGATGGTCGCCGAGGTGACGATGACCTTCAGGTCGCGGCGCTTGCGCAGCAGCTGCTTCAGGTAGCCCAGCAGGAAGTCGATGTTGAGGCTGCGCTCGTGCGCCTCGTCGACGATGATCGTGTCGTAGTGCGACAGCCAGCGGTCGCTGGCGATCTCCGCCAGCAGGATGCCGTCGGTCATGAACTTGATGCGCGTGTCGTCGCCGACGTTGTCGTTGAAGCGCACCTGGTAGCCGACCGCGCCGCCCATGGGCACCTGCAGCTCCTCGGCCACGCGCCGGGCCACCGCGCGCGCGGCGATGCGGCGCGGCTGGGTGCAGCCGATCATCCCGGCCACGCCGCGCCCGGCCGCCAGGCACAGCTTGGGCAGCTGCGTGGTCTTGCCCGAACCGGTCTCGCCGGCGATCACCACCACCTGGTGCTGGCGGATCAGCTCGACGATCCGCTCGCCCTCGCGCGCGATCGGCAGCGCCTGGTCCAGCGTCACCGCCGGCAGGTTGGCCGCGCGCGCCTGGCAGGCGGCCACCGACTCGGCCAGCGCCTGGCCGAAGCGCGCGCGCAGCTGCGCATCCTCCGGCGCGGCCTTCCAGCGCGACCACAGGCCGTGCAGGCGGCCACGGTCGCGGCTCAGCGCGCCATCGATGGCGCGCCGCGCGGCGTCGGGCTGGGTGGGAAGGTGTGCGATTGAAGCCATGAATCGTTCTGCGTGAATCTTTTGATTACCAATCTTCATCTGCGGCGTTTATTGTGACGCATCGCCACTGACGAGGAGTTGCACATGGCCAAGACCAAGACCAAGCCCGCCACCAAGAACAAGGGCACGCCGCTGGCCGCCGCCGCGCCGAGCGCACCCAGTGTGGATATCGGGATCAGCCCGGCCGATCGCAAGGACATCGCCGCCGCCCTGTCGCATTACCTGGCCGATGCCTACACGCTGTACCTGAAGACCCACAACTTCCACTGGAACGTGACCGGGCCGATGTTCAACTCGCTGCATCTGATGTTCGAGACCCAGTACACCGAACAGTGGGGCGCGCTGGACGAAGTCGCCGAGCGCATCCGCGCCCTGGGCTACAACGCACCGGGTTCGTACCGCGAGTTCGTCGCGCTCAGCTCCATCCCCGAAGAGCCCGGCCTGTCCGACAGCGCCGACTGGAAGGAGATGGTGCGCCAGCTGGTGGTCGGCAACGAGGCCGTCTGCCGCACCGCCCGCCAGACGCTGAAGACCGCCGAGAACGGCAGCGACGACCCGACCGTGGACCTGATGACCCAGCGCCTGAACACCCACGAGAAGTATGCGTGGATGCTGCGGTCGCTGCTGCAGTAATCCCTTCGGGACTTCGTCCCTGCGGGCTTACCCCAAGGTTTCGCCGTTGGCGAAACCTTGGGCCCCTGCTCACTCGTCTGCCAGATCCCCGCGCCTTCGGCGCGCCCCCTTGACTCAAGGGGGCTCTCCACCAGGGGGTCGGCTGGGCACTGAAGCAAGGCGGCGTCCGGGTGAGGCGTCGGAGATTTCTTACGTGATTTGTCGTCGATGCCCGGCCCTGCGCCGGGCATTGCGTATCTGGGGGATGAGACGGCGGCCCGGTATCCTGTGCGCATGCAGGAACGTGCGCTAGAAATCCTCCACCGGGTGTTCGGACACCCGGGTTTCCGCGGCGAACAGGCCGCCATCGTCGAGCACCTGGCCAGCGGCCACGATGCCCTGGTGCTGATGCCGACCGGCGGCGGCAAGTCGCTGTGCTACCAGGTGCCGGCGCTGCTGCGCGAGGGTACGGCGATCGTGGTCTCGCCGCTGATCGCGCTGATGCAGGACCAGGTCGAGGCGCTGCGCCAGCTGGGCGTGCGGGCCGAGTTCCTCAACTCCTCGCTCGAGGCGCAGGCGGCCCAGCAGGTGGAGCGCGACCTGCTGGCCGGCGAGCTGGACCTGCTGTACGTCGCGCCCGAGCGCCTGCTGACCCCGCGCTTTCTCTCGCTGCTCGATCGCGCGCGGGTGAGCCTGTTCGCCATCGACGAGGCGCACTGCGTGTCGCAGTGGGGCCACGACTTCCGCCCCGAATACCGCCAGCTCACCGTGCTGCACGAGCGCTGGCCGCAGGTGCCGCGCATCGCGCTGACCGCTACGGCCGATCCGCCGACCCAGGCCGAGATCGCCGAGCGCCTGCAGCTGGAGGACGCGCGCCGCTTCGTCAGCTCCTTCGACCGGCCCAACATCCGCTACACCGTGGTGCAGAAGGACAACGGCCGCCGCCAGCTGCTGGACTTCCTGGAGGACCACAAGGGCCAGGCCGGCATCGTCTACTGCATGTCGCGCAAGAAGGTCGAGCAGACCGCCGAGTTCCTGCGCGAGAAGGGTTTCGACGCCCTGCCCTACCACGCCGGCCTGGAGGCGCGGCTGCGCGCCGAGAACCAGCGCCGCTTCCTGCGCGAGGACGGCATCGTCATGTGCGCGACCATCGCCTTCGGCATGGGCATCGACAAGCCGGACGTGCGCTTCGTCGCCCACACCGACCTGCCCAAGTCGCTGGAAGGCTATTACCAGGAAACCGGTCGCGCCGGCCGCGACGGCGAGCCCGCCCAGGCCTGGCTGGCCTATGGCCTGGGCGATGTTGTGCTGCTCAAGCAGATGATCGAACAGGGCGAGGCCGCCGAGGAGCGCAAGCGCCTGGAGCGGCGCAAGCTCGACCAGCTGCTGGGCTACTGCGAATCTATGCAGTGCCGGCGCCAGGTGCTGCTGGCCGGCTTCGGCGAGACCTATCCGCAGCCCTGCGGCAACTGCGACAACTGCCTGACGCCGGCCGCGACCTGGGACGCCACCGAGGCCGCGCGCAAGGCGCTGAGCTGCGTCTACCGCACCGGCCAGCGCTTCGGCGCGGCGCATCTGATCGACGTGCTGCGCGGCGCCGACACCGAGCGCATCCGCCAGCTCGGCCACGACCAGCTCACCACCTATGGCATCGGCAGCGATCTCGACGCGGCGACCTGGCGTGGCGTGTTCCGCCAGCTGGTGGCCGCCAGCGTGCTGGAGGTCGACGCAGAAGGCCACGGCAGCCTGCGCCTGACGGCCTCGGCCAAGCCGGTCCTGCAGGGCCAGCAGACCCTGCTGCTGCGCAAGGACTCGCCCAAGCTGCGCCAGCGCAGCGGCGGCACCAGCCCGGCCGCGGCCGAGGTCCCCGAGACCGACCAGCCGCTGTTCCAGGCCCTGCGCCGCCTGCGCGCACAGCTGGCCAAGGAGCAGAACGTGCCGGCCTACGTCATCTTCCACGACGCCACGCTGCGCAACATCGCCCAGCAGCGCCCGACCGACCTGCGCGCCCTGGCGCGCGTGGGTGGCGTAGGCGGCAGCAAGCTGGACCGCTATGGCCCGGCGCTGATCGACGTGGTCCGCGAGGCGGGCTGACGTGCGCCCCTCCCCCTTTCCCGACCACGGACTGCCCGCATGAGCGGCTACTGCGCCATCGCCCCCGGCCACCCGATCCACGGCCACTACCACGACACCGAATACGGCTTCCCGCAGCGCGCCGAGTCGGTGCTGTTCGAACGCCTGCTGCTGGAGATCAACCAGGCCGGCCTGAGCTGGGAGACCATCCTGCGCAAGCGCGCGGCGTTCCGGGCCGCCTACAGCGGCTTCGACGTGGACCAGGTGGCCGCCTACGGCGAAGCCGACATCGCGCGGCTGCTCGCCGACGCCGGCATCATCCGCAACCGCCTCAAGGTGCTGGCCGCGATCCACAACGCCCAGGTCATCCAGACCCTGCGCGCCTCGCACGGCAGCTTCGCCGCCTGGCTGGACGCCCACCACCCGCTGGAGAAGGCGGACTGGGTGAAGCTGTTCAAGCGCACCTTCCGCTTCACCGGCGGCGAGATCACCGGTGAATTCCTGATGAGCCTGGGCTACCTGCCAGGCGCGCACCACGAAGGCTGCCCGGCGTTCGCCGCCGCGGCCGAGCGCAAGCCTGCGTGGATGCAGGCGAGCAAGCCGCTGAAGTCCGCGAAAACGAAAAAGTAGCGCCAGCGCTTCGTCGTTCACTCCAGGCATCATCCCGGCCAACACGAGCACTTCATCGTTTGCGCTGTTGCTTCATTCCCGCGAACGCGGAAATGACGGCCAAAGGAGTCAGGCCGCCTGCAGGTCCGAGCCACTTCAGCGGCGATGTGCCCTTGCCGGGAAAGCCCTACGCCGCGAAGCCGCTCGTGGAAAGAGCGGCCCGTCGCCACGATAAGCGCTGTTGGCAAAGCCTCGCCGCGCCGCTGCGCTTTTTCATGATGCCTCCCCCCTTCACCTCATCCGCGCCCGGCGCAGGCAACACTGCACGCATGACGATCAGGATCGGCATTTCCGGCTGGCGCTATGCGGGATGGCGCGGCAGGTTCTATCCCGAAGGGCTGGTGCAACGGCGCGAGCTTGAGTATGCGTCGGCAACGTTTCCCAGCATCGAGCTCAACGGCTCCTTCTATTCGCTGCAGTCTCCGTCCAGCTGGGCGCAATGGGCGGAGCAGACGCCGGACGACTTCGTGTTCGCGGTCAAGGGCCCCCGCTTCGTCACCCACATCAAGCGCCTGCGGGATATCGACCGGCCGCTGGCGAACTTCTTCGCCTCCGGCCTGCTGCGCCTGGGTACGAAGCTGGGGCCGCTGCTGTGGCAATTCCCGCCGAATCTGGCATTCGACGAGGCGCTGTTCGCTGCGTTCTTCGACGTGCTGCCGCGGGACACCGACGCGGCGCTGGCGCTGGCCCGGCGCCGCGAGCCGCGGATGGACGGCCGCTGCGCCCTTCCCCGGCAACCGCTGCGCCGGCTGCGCCACGCGGTCGAAGTGCGGCATGACAGCTTCGCCGATCCGCGTTTCGTCCGTCTCCTGCGACGCCACAACGTCGCGTTGGTGGTGGCCGACACCGCCGGCCGTCATCCCTATGCGGAGGATGTCACCGCCGACTTCGTCTACATCCGCCTGCACGGCGACACGGAGCTGTATGCCAGCGGCTACAGCGATGCCGCGCTCGACCACTGGGCGGCCCGGATCCGGCACTGGGCGAACGGCGGCGAAGCGGCCGATCCACGCAAGTTCGCTTCACTGGCGCCTCCGCGCAGGTCATCGCGCGACGTCTACTGCTACTTCGACAACGACGCCAAGGTCCATGCGCCTTTCGATGCGCAGTCCCTGCGTCGGCGGATCGAAGCCTGATCGCAATCACGCTTTCAAGAGCGGGCTCGCGGGTGCGTGATGGATGCCCGCGAAGTTCCTCGCCCCACGGGCGCTCCCACGAATGGGATCCTTCCACCAGATCAGTCGGCCGCTACCCGGCGCCCGCGGGACGTCACACACCCATGTACCGATGCGGCCGATGGTTGAACATCAGCACCAGGCTCAGCACCACCGCGCCCAGCGCCGAGTACAGCACCTTCGACGGCGCCAGCGTGAAGCAGGCGACGCCCATCAGCACCGCATCGAAGGTCATCTGTACCTTGCCCGCGCTGATGCCGCGCGTGCGCTGCAGGTAGACGGCCAGGATGCCCACACCGCCCAGGCTGGCGTGGTGGCGGATGAAGAACAGGATGCCCATGCCGACCAGCGCGCCACCGACCAGCGCCGAGTACAGCGGCGTCATCCGCGCGTACGGCGCCCAGTGCGGCAGCAGGTCGGTGAGCACGCCGCAGGCGCCGACCGCCACGAAGGTCTTGAGGGTGAACTCCCAGCCCATGCGCCGCACCGAGAGCCAGTAGAACGGCAAGTTCACCAGCACGAACAGCAGGCCGAAGTTCCAGCCGAAGGCGTAGTGCGCCAGGAAGGCCACGCCCGCCATGCCGCCGATCATCAGCCCGCCCTTGGCGAACACCGCCAGCCCCAGCGAGGCGGTCAGCGTGGCCAGCACCATCCCCTGCACGTCCTCGGCCACCGAGTGGTGGAACGCCCGATCATCGACCACCGTGCCTTCCGAATCCGGCGGCGGCGTCAGCGGCCCCGAGGTGACCACCACGCCCGGCGGCGAATGATCGGCGCCGCCATCGTCCAGGCCGATCTCCTGCGCAAGCGTATCGAGGGCAGAAGCGTCGGAAGGCGGCTTGGCAGGCGTCACGGCAGCGGCGAGCGATGGGGGTCAGTGCAGTCTACCGGCCCGGCCGCGACTTTCGTTACGCAAAGGGCTCTTGGAGTCGTGCCCACGTCCCCGAAGTTAAGCAATATGCCCTTTGGCTATCCGGCCCAAGCTCCAGTTACTGGGGGGCGATCAACTTAATCGACGACGGTCCTGCTATTTCCAGGGCCACATCCCTGCAAGAGCCGAGCCGAAGCACGGTTCCGCTTTTGGATGCATCATCGATCACGGTACCCGTGATCTGGACAAAGTGGCCATCCATGGCCGCCTCCATACCTTCCAACGAACTGTAATTCACCAAAGATATACAGCGCCTTGTTTCCCAATTTTCGTGGTCCTTTAACGTGGCCCACAGGTTGTTGTCTTCATGACGAACGCTTATCCAGGCACGCAACGTCACGACCTGTCCAGCGAACTTGTCTGGGTTTCGAGCCACTTCGAGGAAGGTTTCATCTACCGGAGTATCGCCCTCAGCCGCACCGAGAGAGTTGCAAGCCGAAAGCCCAGCACAGAGCACGATCACGCACAGCGATTTCACCATCATGGTGTGACGACCTCAGGCTTCATGAACTCAGGCTGCCGCTGCTGCCGATCCAGGCTCTTCTGTAGCATGCTTGACTCGTGTTGCGTCATTCGCCCATCAAGCATGCGGAATTGAAGTCGTCCACTGATAATTTCCGTAACACCGACTCGACCTTCACTAACCACACCATTAGGAAGCCCCTGTCTGAGAGGGGCAGCGTCCGCCGGGCTAATAACGCCATCTGATCGCCCATCGATGTGCCCATGAATTACTGCTTCGGCATCCAAAGGAATTTTGGCCGACGCGGTGTCAGTCCGCGACGTGCTTCCCGTGATCGCGTCTTGCGCCACCTTGACCATATGGCCACCCCCCTCGGCTGGCACTACAAAGCCGATCTTTTCTTTTGTTCCGCCGGTGACGGCAACAGCACTCTTTTGCTCAACCATCGTCCTGCCAACTGGTTCGGACACTTGAGCGGTCTGCCCAGTAGACCTATCGGCATTGTAAGTGTCAGATTGAATGCAACTGAGTCGACTGCTTCCAGGACATGCACTGCGGCCGTCCAGGTCAATAAAGCGATAAGGATTATTGTATGCGTAAGCGTAGGCATTGAAATGACGCATGTCGTTGCTGCTGTACGCCGTTACCGGATCCACACTGAGCGTTCTTCCCAGCGTTGGGTCGTAGTAGCGCTGCTGCATGTAGACCAAGCCAGTCACAGCATCCTGCACATGCCCGGTAAATCCCGGACCATCGAGCGCTGGACGGTTCAGCAGTCCACCATACGGCGCATATTCGCTACGCTCAACGACATTGCCACCCGCATCCGTAACGGCTACGGGCGTACCCAATGCATCGGTGTGAATGTACTCGACCGTTTGCGTCTTAGCCGCGAACAACTGAATCGAGAGCAAGATACCGAGAAAAATCCTCAAGCCCATCTTCAGAAAACCTCCCTGTAATCATAGCTCAGCGCGCCTCGGCGACCTCGACGCCGTCCAGCCCCTGGGCCAGGGTGCGGGCGTCGCCGCCCTGGGCCAGCTTGATGCGCAGGCGCACCTCGTTCTGCGAGTCGGCGTAGCGCAGGGCGTCCTCGTAGGAGATCTCGCCGGCCTGGTAGAGCTCGAACAGGCTCTGGTCGAAGGTCTTCATGCCCAGGTTGGTGGACTCCTTCATCACTTCCTTGAGCTTGTGGATCTCGCCCTCGCGGATGTAGTCCTGGATCAGCGGCGTGCCCAGCATGATCTCCATCGCCACCCGGCGCGCCTTGCCGTCCGGGGTCGGCACCAGCTGCTGGGCGACCACGCCCTTGAGGTTGAGCGAGAGGTCCATCAGCAGCTGGCTGCGGCGGTCCTCGGGGAAGAAGTTGATGATGCGGTCCATCGCCTGGTTGGCGTTGTTGGCATGCAGGGTGCACAGCACCAGGTGGCCGGTCTCGGCGAAGGAGATGGCGTGGTCCATGCCCTCGCGGGTGCGCACCTCGCCGATCATGATCACGTCCGGCGCCTGGCGCAGGGTGTTCTTCAGCGCGTTCTCCCAGCTGTCGGTGTCGATGCCGACCTCGCGCTGGGTGATGATGCAGCCCTCGTGCTTGTGCACGAATTCGATCGGGTCCTCGATGGTGATGATGTGGCCGGTCGAGTTCTGGTTGCGGTAGCCGATCATCGCCGCCAGCGAGGTCGACTTGCCGGTGCCGGTGGCGCCGACGAAAATGATGATGCCGCGCTTGGTCATCGCCAGGGTCTTGATGACCGGCGGCAGGTTGAGCTCATCGACGCTGGGGATCTTGGTCTCGATCCGGCGCAGCACCATGCCCACCTGGTTGCGCTGATAGAAGCAGCTCACGCGGAAGCGGCCCACGCCGGCCACGCCGATGGCGAAGTTGCACTCGTGGGTCTTCTCGAACTCCTCGCGCTGGGCGGGGGTCATGACGTTGAGCACCAGGTCGCGCGACTGCTGCGGCGTCAGCGGCGTCTGCGTGATCGGGGTGAGCTTGCCGTGGACCTTGATCGACGGCGGCATGCCCGAGGTGATGAACAGATCCGACGCCTTCTGATGCGCCATCAGCTTGAGGAACGAAGTGAAGTCGATGGCGCTCATGCTTGCTCCTTCGGAGCTGGGATTCGGGATTGGGGATTCGGGATTGGCAGGAGCGGACGACGGGATCGGGAAGAGGAGCGCTTTTTACGAATCCCCAATCCCGAATCCCCAATCCCCACTACTCAAACAACCGCTTGTCCTTGGCGTATTCCTTGGCCTGGTGGCGCGTGATCTGGCTGCGCTTGACCAGGTCCTGGAGGTGCTGGTCCAGGGTCATCATGCCGTACTGCTGGCCGGTCTGGATGGCCGAATACATCTGCGCGACCTTGTCCTCGCGGATCAGGTTGCGGATGGCCGGGGTGCCGACCATGATTTCCCAGGCGGCGGTGCGGCCGCCGCCGACCTTCTTCAGCAGCGCCTGGCTGATCACCGCGCGCAGCGATTCGGACAGCATCGAGCGCACCATCGGCTTCTCGCCGGCGGGGAACACGTCGATGATGCGGTCGATGGTCTTGGCCGCCGAGCTGGTGTGCAGGGTGCCGAACACCAGGTGGCCGGTCTCCGCGGCGGTCAGCGCCAGGCGGATGGTTTCCAGGTCGCGCAACTCGCCGACCAGGATGTAGTCGGGGTCTTCGCGCAGCGCCGAGCGCAGCGCTTCGTTGAAGCCGTGCGTGTCGCGGTGCACCTCGCGCTGGTTGATCAGGCATTTCTGCGAGGTGTGGACGAATTCGATCGGGTCCTCGACGGTGAGGATGTGGCCGTATTCGCTCTTGTTGATGTAGTCGATCATCGCCGCCAGCGTGGTCGACTTGCCCGAGCCGGTCGGCCCGGTCACCAGGATCAGGCCCTGCGGCTGCTGCACCATCTCGCGGAACAGCGGCGGGCAGGCCAGGTCCTCCAGGGTCAGCACCTCGGACGGGATGGTGCGGAACACGGCGCCGGCGCCGCGGTTCTGGTTGAAGGCGTTGACGCGGAAGCGCGCCAGCGAGGGGATCTCGAAGGAGAAGTCGACCTCGAGGAACTCCTCGTAGTCGCGGCGCTGCTTGTCCGACATGATGTCGTAGACCAGCGCGTGGACCTGCTTGTGGTCCAGGGCGGGGATGTTGATGCGACGCACGTCGCCATCCACGCGGATCATCGGCGGCAGCCCGGCGGACAGATGCAGGTCCGAGGCCTTGTTCTTGACCGAGAAGGCCAGTAGTTCGGCGATATCCATGCGTCTGGTTTGCCCCTGTGAAAAGTGTCGCGAACTGGAACCCTACATCCCCGAAAGGCAGTATAGCGCCCTTCCCGACACTGCCAACGGGCCGGTCTACCGTGCTTTCCGAGCGTCTGAGCGACACCCTGAACAGGCTGCGGAACGCGGCCGACGCGGCCAAGCGGCCCATGCCCACGCTGGTGGCCGTGTCCAAGTTCCAGCCGGCGCAGGCGGTGGCCGAGCTGGCCGCCGCGGGCCAGCGCGTGTTCGGCGAGAACTATGTGCAGGAGGCGCAGGCCAAGCGGGCCGAGCTGTCCACGCTGGCACTGGAGTGGCATCTGATCGGCCATCTGCAGTCGAACAAGGCGGCGCTGGCGGCCGAACTGTTCGACTGGGTGCAGACGGTGGACCGTCCCAAGCTGGTCGCGGCCCTGGCGGCGGCGCGTGCCCCGCAGCGCGGGCCGCTCAATGTGCTGATCCAGGTCAACATCGACGATGAATCGAGCAAGCATGGCTGCGCGCCGGAGGCGGTCGAGGCGCTGGCCGAGGCGGTCGCCGCGCAGCCGCGGCTGGCGCTGCGCGGGCTGATGGCGATCCCGGCGCCGCACGAGGATCCGGCGCTGCGCCGGGCGGCGTTCGTGCGGATGAAAGCGCTGTTCGTCGCGCTGGCGGCCCGCCATGCGGACGTGGATACGCTGTCGATGGGGATGAGCGAGGACTGCGCGCTGGCCGTGGCCGAGGGGGCGACCATGGTGCGGGTGGGGACTGCACTGTTCGGCGCGCGGCCGGCCAAGGCCTGAAGCCTGGTGGGAGCGGCCATGGCGGCGAGAGGCTCTACCGGGAAAGCCCCATCGCCGCCGTGGCGGCTCCCACAGGAAGGGGGAAGAGGCTTCGAAAGGGAAACAGACGCCAACAGGCGGCGTCCCCATGGGGGCGCCGGGAACGGCGATAATCCGGGCGATCCCTTACCGCACCGAGCATCAGGCCTCCATGACCGTATCGAATTCCGAATCCGCTGCGCCGGCCGCCGACACGGTTGCCTTCATTGGCGGCGGCAACATGGCGCGCAGCCTGATCGGAGGACTGATCGCGCGCGGGACGGCAGCGGCCAGCATCCGCGTGGCCGAGCCGGTGGCCGAGCTGCGCGAGGGCCTGGCACGGCAGTTCGGCGTGCAGGTGTTCGCGGAGGCCGGCGAGGCCGTGCAGGGCGCCTCGCTGTGGCTGTTCGCGGTCAAGCCGCAGGTGATGCGCGGAGTGTGTGAGGGCCTGGCCGGTGCGGCGCAGTCGGCCAGGCCGCTGGTGGTCTCGATCGCCGCCGGCATCACCGCCGCGCAGCTCTCGCGCTGGCTGGGTGGCGAGGCCGCGGTGGTGCGCGCCATGCCCAACACCCCGGCGATGCTGGGGGCGGGCGTGACGGGGCTGTTCGCCACGCAGCAGGTCGACGAAGCCGGACGCGCGCGCACCGATGCCCTGCTCTCCAGCGCTGGCCCGACCGTGTGGATCGACACCGAGGCGCAGATGGATGCGGTCACCGCGGTCTCCGGCAGCGGCCCGGCCTATGTGTTCCTGCTGGCCGAGGCGATGGAGGCGGCGGGCATCGCGCAAGGCCTGCCTGCCCAGGCCGCGCGCACGCTGACCCTGCAGACGATCCTCGGCGCGGCGCGCATGCTGACCGAGGCCGGCGAGCCGCCGGCCGAACTGCGGCGGCGCGTGACCTCGCCCAACGGCACCACCCAGGCCGCGATCGAGACCTTCCAGGCCGGCGGCTTCGAGGCGCTGACCGCGCAGGCCATCGCCGCGGCCGCACGGCGCGGCGGCGAGCTGTCGGCGGCCAACGACTGACCGCGATGACCGTGCGTCTGCCCTCGCGCTGGGTTCTGCCGCTGGCGAGCCTGCTGGCACTGGCGGCCTGTTCGGGCGGGCAGGCGCCGCAGCGCGTGCAGCCGGTGGCGCCGGTGGACAGCGTGCGGACGCTGGGCGCGCTGCAGGTGCGCTACAACGCGCTGCCCAGCCTGGCGCTGCCCGAATCGGCGGCGCAGGCCTACGGGCTGGACCGCGGCGCGGGCCGGGCGCTGGTGATCGTGGCGTTGCGGCAGCGGCAGGGCGATGACGAGGTGCCGGTCCAGGGCAGCGTGCGCGGCGTGGCGGTGGACCTGTCCGGCCGCCGCCAGCAGATCACCTTCAAACCGGTGCGCACGGGCGATGCGGTCGATCAGGTCGGCAGCGTGGAGATCAGCCCGCACGACACGCTGCGCTTCGAACTGGACGTGGCCAGCGACCTCGGCGGCGGCCCGCTGCGCTTCGAACGCAGCTTCTGAGGCGCCCTCGAAAGCGGCCCTACTCCACCTGCCACCGCTGCGGGCCATCGCCCTGGGCGCCCAGCGCATCGCCCGGATTGCTCAGCCGGCAGCGCCGCAACGACAGGCAGCCGCAGCCGATGCAGTCGGTGAGCTGGTCGCGCAGCTGGTGCAGCGCGAGGATGCGCTGGTCCAGCTCGTGCTTCCAGGCGGCCGACATGCGCGCCCACTCGGCCCGCGTCGGCGTGCGCGCATCGGGCAGCAGGTCGAACGCGCGCCGCACCGATTCCAGCGGCACGCCCACGCGCTGGGCCACGCGGATCACCGCCAGGCGCCGCAGCACGTCGCGCCCGTAGCGGCGCTGGTTGCCGGCGGTGCGCAGGCTGCGGATCAATCCCTTCCTCTCGTAGAAGTGCAGCGCGGAGACGGCCATGCCGCTGCGCTGGGCCACCTCGCCGACCGTCAGTTCCTGCATGGCTTGACCTCAACCAAGGTTGAGGTCGCATGCTGCCCTCCCCGCCGCCGCCACGCAAGTCCGCCCGCCGCGGCGCATTCCTTTCGAGTCCGCATGAGCGCTTCCGTTTCGACTTCCGCATCCCAGGACGGCACAGCCGCCGCATCGATCCTTTCGCCACGCTATCGGGCGACCACCCTGGGCATGGTTGCGCTGGTGTCGCTCGGCGCCTTCGAGGCCCTGGCCATCGCCACGGCGATGCCGACGGTGGCCGCGGCGCTGGACGGCCTGCCGCTGTATGCCTTCGCCTTCGGCAGCACGCTGGCCACCAGCGTGGTCGGCATGACCGCGGCCGGGCGCTGGTGCGACCGGCGTGGCCCCGCCGGCGCGCTCTGGGGCGGGCTGGCGTGCTTCGTCGCGGGCCTGCTGCTGGCCGGGTTGGCCGTCAGCATGCCGATGCTGATCGCCGGGCGCCTGGTGCAGGGCCTGGGCGCCGGTGCGCTGTCGGTCTCGCTGTACGTGCTGGTCGGCCGGCAGTATCCGCAGGCGCTGCGGCCGAGGATCTTCGCGGCGTTCTCCGCCGGCTGGGTGGTGCCGTCGCTGATCGGCCCGGCGTTGAGCGGGCTGGTGGTCGAACACCTGGGCTGGCGCTGGGTGTTCCTGGCGGTGCCGGTGCTGGCGCTTCCCGCGGCCTGGCTGCTGCGGCCGGCGCTGGCGCGCCTGACGCCGACCCCGCAGGCCGGGGCGCCGGGACATTCGATCGGCTGGGCGGCCGGCGCGGCGATCGGCGTGTGCGCGCTGTCCATGGCCGCGCATCCGCCGGGCCTGCGCGCGGCGCTGGTGCTGGTGCCCGCCCTGGCGCTGCTGCTGGTCAGCGTCTGGCGGCTGCTGCCGCGGGGCACGCTGCGCGGCGCGCGCGGCCTGGCCAGCGTGATCGGCCTGCGCGGCGTGGCCGCGGCCGCCTTCTTCGGCAGCGAGGCCTTCCTGCCGCTGGTGCTGGCGCAGGCCCACGGCCTGTCGCCCAGCCGGGCCGGCATCGCCCTGAGCGTGGGGGCGCTGGGCTGGTTCTGCGGCTCCTGGTTCCAGGGCCACCAGACGCGCCTGCATCGCCAGACGCTGGTGCGCGTCGGCTGTGGCCTGCTCGCCGTCGGCGTGGCGGCCACCGCCACGGTGGCGTGGCCGGCGTGTCCGGTCGTCGTGGCGATCCTCGGCTGGGCCTGCACGGGCCTGGGCATGGGCCTGCTCTATGCCAGCCTGTCGGTGCTGACCCTGGCGCTGTCGCCGGCCGCCGAGCAGGGCCGCAACAGCGCCGCGCTGCAGCTGTGCGAGGCGGTGGCGGTCGCCACCATGCTCGCGGTCGGCGGGGCAGTGTTCGGCGCCCTGCGGGAGCATGCGCCGGCGCTGGCGCACGCGGCGCCGTTCGCACTGTCGCTGGGCTGCGCGGGCCTGGCGATCTGGCTGGCGCGTCGCACCCAGGCCGCCTGAGCTTCAGCGCCTGCCGGCGCTCCAGGCCTGGACGATCGCGGCGATCGCCTGCACGCCGTCGGTCAGCGCGGCCGGGCCCGGCTGCAGGATCAGCGGCGATTTGATCTCGTACAGCTGCCCGTCGCGCACCGCCGGGATCGCCTCCCAGCCCGGCCGCGCGGCCACCTGTTCGGGGCGGAAGCGCTTGCCGCACCACGAGCCCAGGATGATGTCCGGCGCCGCCGCAATCACCGGCGCGCCATCGGCCAGGATGCGGCCCCTGGCCAACGGCTCGCGCGACAGCGCCGGGAAGGCGTCGCGGCCGCCGGCGAGCTCGATCAGCTCGGCCACCCATTGGATGCCGGTGATCAGCGGCTGATCCCATTCCTCGAAGTAGACCGTCGGCCGCCGCGCAAGCCGCGCGGCCTGCGTCCGGATGGCATCGAGGCCGCGCTCGAGCGTATCGGCGTAGGCCTCGGCGCGCGCCGCGCAGCCGACCAGCGCGCCCAGCCGGCGCACGTAATCGAGGATGCCGGCCACGCTGCGATGGTTGGCGATCCACACCTCCACGCCGGCCTTGACCAGCGCGGCGGCGATCTCGGCCTGGATATCGGAAAAGCCGATCGCCAGGTCGGGCTTGAGCGCCAGGATCCTGTCGATGTTGGCGCTGGTGAACGCGGCGACCCTGGGCTTCTCGCGCCGCGCCTGCGGCGGGCGCACGGTGAAGCCGCTGATGCCGACGATGCGCGCCGATTCGCCCAGCGCGTACAGCGTCTCGCAGGGCTCCTCGGTCAGGCAGACGATGCGGCGCGGGCCGATCGCCATCAGGCGTCGTCGTCCAGCGCCATGCGGAAGTACACCACGCGCTCGGTCTCGGCGAAGCCGCAGGCCGCATGCGCGCGCTGTGCGGCCAGGTTGTCCAGCGCCGCGTCGGAGGCCAGCTCGCTGCACCCCTGCGCCTGCGCCCATTGCCGCACCGCCGACAGCAGCGCGCGCCCGATGCCCTGGCCGCGCCAACCGGCGTTGACGTACCAGCCTTCGAGGAAGGCCACCGGCGAACTGTCGGTGCCGTTGACGTAGTCGTTGCGCAGCGTGGCCTCGGCGAAACCGATCGCCGTGCCGTCCGCGCCGAAGGCCAGGAAGTTGCCGGCATCGGCACGCTGCAGCGCCTCGGTCACATGGCCGCGGGCGTCGTGATCCTGATCGGGCCACAGCTCGCCCTGCAGGCCGGCCCAGGCGCGCAGATCGTGCGCGCTGGCCGCGCGGATCGTGACCAGTGCGCTCAAGGCTGCGGGAACAGCGCGATCGGTGGGCACATCGGCAGCCGCTGCGCGCGGGCGCTCAAGGAAACAGCATCCGCTTGAACCAGTGGCCGTCCGGCGCGCGTTCATAGCGCCAGCGCTCGTGCAGGCGAAACCTGGCCCCGTACCAGAACTCGAAGCTGTCCGGCACCACGCGAAAGCCGGTCCAGCCGTCCGGGCGCGGCACCGGGCCACCGTCGAACTCGGCCTCGACCTGGGCCAGGCGATCGTGGAAATCGGCCGGATCCTTCAGCGTGTGCGACTGCGCCGAGGCCCAGGCGCCGAGCTGGCTCTCGCGCGGACGCGTGGCGAAGTAGGCGTCGGCCTCGGCGTCGGTGACCAGCTGCACCGCGCCTTCGATGCGCACCTGCACGCCGGCCTCGCGCAGCGTGCGCCACAGCAGCAGCAGCGCCGCGCGCGGATTGGCCTGCAGCTCGCGGCCCTTCTGGCTGTCCAGGTGGCTGTAGAAGACGAAGCCGCGCGCATCGTGCGCCTTGAGCAGCACGGTGCGCAGCGAAGGTTGGCCGTCCAGCGTCGCGGTGGCCACGCTCATGGCGTTGAACTCGGGCTCACCGGCGCTCCGGCCGGCCTCTTCGTACAGGGCCGAGAAGGTGCTCAGCGCTTCGGCGTACAGATCGACTTCGACTTCGCTCATCTGATGGGATACGGCAGCGGCCCGCGGGCGGTGCGCTATTGTCGCGCGATGACGTCTCCCACGCACGGCTTCCCCGGATCGCTGGTCGCCGCGGCGCTGCGCAGCGCGCGTGCGTTGCCGCAGGCGGTGCCGGTCTGGGGCCTGTCGGCGCTGCAGGGCACCGGCAAGTCCACGCTCGCCGCCCAGCTTGCGCACGCCGCCCGGCAGCAAGGCCTGCGCAGCGCGGTGCTGTCGCTGGACGACTTCTACCTGACCCGCGCCGCGCGCCGGGCCCTGGCGCGCCAGGTGCATCCGCTGCTGGTCACCCGGGGGCCGCCCGGCACCCACGACCTGCCGTTGGCCCTGCACACGCTGCAGGCCCTGCGCGAAGGCCGCCCGGTGGCGCTGCCGCGCTTCGACAAGCTGGCCGACGACCGCGTGGCCGAATCGGCCTGGCCGCGTGTGGACGGACCGGTGGACCTGGTGATCTTCGAAGGCTGGTGCCTGGGCACGCCCGCCCAGGCGGAGGCCGCCCTGGTGGCGCCGATCAACGCGCTGGAGCGCGACGAGGACCGCGACGGCACCTGGCGCAGCCACTGCAACGCCGCACTGGCGCGCGACTACCCGGCGCTGTGGCGGACCTGCGACACGCTGTGGTTCCTGCAGCCGCCCGGCTTCGAGCATGTCGTGGATTGGCGCTGGCAGGCCGAGGAGGGCCTGAAGGCCGAGGAGGGCCTAAAGGCCGAACAGAGCCTGCAGGCCGAGCATCCCGGGCGCGCCGCCATGACCCGCCCGCAGCTGGAGCGCTTCGTCCAGCACTACGAGCGCGTCAGCCGCCAGGCGCTGCGCACCCTGCCGACGCTGG
The DNA here is from genome assembly GCF_020042665.1 of Pseudoxanthomonas sp. X-1. NCBI lineage: Bacteria > Pseudomonadati > Pseudomonadota > Gammaproteobacteria > Lysobacterales > Lysobacteraceae > Pseudoxanthomonas > Pseudoxanthomonas sp. X-1. The sequence goes on along the minus strand of NZ_CP083376.1, from coordinate 1,258,818 downwards.
CCGACCACGTGGTCCGCGTGGACGCGCAGCGGCGGGTGATCGCCGGCTAGGGCGCGTCATCAGGACGCAGTTTCGCCTGCAACGGCCGTGGCCGGCCCGCGCGGCGCGCCAGTATCATCCGGAGCGATGAATCCCGCCCCCAACCTTGTGATGGTCGGCCCGATGGGGGCCGGCAAGACCTCGATCGGCCGCCGCATCGCCGAGCGCTTCGGCCTGAAGTTCGTCGATGCCGACCACGCCGTGGTCGAGGCGGCCGGGTCGAGCATCCCGGAGATCTTCGAGCACGAGGGCGAGTCCGGCTTCCGCGCCCGCGAACGCGCGGCGCTGGCCCAGCTGCTGGCCGGCGAAGGCCAGGTCGTGGCCAGCGGCGGCGGCGCGGTGCTCGATGCGGACAACCGCGCGCTGATGCAGGCGCGCGGCTTCGTCATCTACCTGCGCGTGGACGTGGAGACGCAGCTGCGACGCGTGGCCCGCGACCGCAACCGCCCGCTGCTGCACAACGTCGACCGCCGCCAGGTCCTTACCGACCTGCTCGCCGTGCGCGATCCCCTCTACCGCCAGGTCGCCGACCTGGTACTCGACGCCGACCGCCTCACGCCGGGCGAGGCCACCGCCGCCCTGGTCGGGCGGCTGGCGCGCGACTGGCACCCCACCGGAGCTCCCACCGCATGACCCCCGCCACCCAGACCGTCCACGTCGGCGGCGACGCGCCCTATGCCATCCACATCGGCCCCAGCCTGCTGCGCGCAGGCACGGCGCTGGCCCGGCACGTGCGCGGCCGCCACGCGCTGCTGGTCAGCGACACCCACGTGGCGCCGCTGTATGCCGACGCGGTGACGCAGGCCCTGAGCGAGGCGCGCCCGGAGCTGCAGCTGGCGCGCTTCGTGCTGCCGGCCGGCGAGGAGTCCAAGACGCTGGCCCACTTCGGCGCGGCCATCGAGGCGCTGGCCGAACTGGGCGCCACGCGCGATGCCTGCGTGTTCGCCCTGGGCGGCGGCGTGGTCGGCGACCTGGCCGGCTTCGCCGCGGCGTGCTGGATGCGCGGGGTGGACGTGGTCCAGCTGCCGACCACGCTGCTGTCGATGGTCGATTCGTCGGTGGGCGGCAAGACCGCGGTGGACATCCCGCAGGGCAAGAACCTGGTCGGCGCCTTCCATCCGCCGCGCGCGGTGTTCGCCGACACCACGGCGCTGACCACGCTGCCGCCGCGCGAACTGCGCGCCGGCCTGGCCGAGGTGATCAAGTACGGCGCGCTGGGCGACCCGCTGTTCTTCGCATGGCTGGAAGCCGAGCACGCCGCGCTGCTGGACGGCGATGCCGGCGCGCTGGCCACCGCCATCGCGCGCAGCTGCGAGGCCAAGGCCGCGATCGTGGCGCGCGATCCGCTGGAGAAGGGCGAGCGCGCCCTGCTCAACCTGGGCCATACCTTCGGCCACGCCATCGAGACCGAACAGGGCTACGGCGGCGTGGCCAACGACAACCTCAACCACGGCGAGGCGGTAGCCGTGGGCATGGTGCTGGCCGCCCGGCTCTCGGCCAGGCTGGGCATGAGCGAGGCCGCCGACACCGAACGCCTGATCGCGCTGCTCACCGCCTGCGGCCTGCCCACCGAGATCCCGCCCGGCCTGTCGCCACAGGCGCTGCTGGCGCGCATGCGCCTGGACAAGAAGAACATCGCTGGCCGCCTGCGCCTGGTGCTGTGGCGCGGCATCGGCAGGGCCGAGGTGGTGCCCGACGTGGACGAGGCGCAGGTGCTGCCGGTGCTGGCCGGCATGGGCTGAGCCGGGCGCGGCGCTAGAGGCTGCCCTCGCGCTCGATCACCAGGATCCGCGCCGCGCCCTGCGGATGGGCGACGTGCTCGGTGCCTTCCGGCGCGTGGAAGACATCGCCGGTTTCCAGCAGCGCGGTCTGTTCGGTGCCGTGCCGGCGCCAGTGCATCCGCACGCGTCCGTCAAGCACGGCGAAGATCTCCTGCCCGTCGTTGACGTGCCAGACATACGGCTGATCGGTCCAGTGCAGGCGCACGCCGACGCCGTCGAGCCGCGCGATCGGCAAGGCCTCCCAGGCGCGCGTCCCGGTGAAGTCGCGGCTGCGCACCACCGTTGGTGTCGGGCTCGCCGTGTTTCTGCGCGCGCGCTGGTGGGAGCTCAACACGTTGTCCGGCTGCAGCGCCTGGCCGGCCTGCAGCGCCGCGATCCAGGCCTCGGTGCTCAGCACGGCGGCGAAGTTGCTGTGGAAGACCACGCTGAAGACGCGATGGATCTCCTCGGCGCTGGCCTGGCCGGCGGCGTTGGCGTACGCGAGCGCGCCGCTGGCATCGGCCAGCACTTCCACGCGCAGGCCGCGATGGAAGGCCTCGAACACGCTCGAGGCGTTGCAGTTGTGCGTCATGTAGCCGACCACCGTCACGGTGTCGATGTCACGCGCCGCCAGCCATGCGGCCAGGTCGGTGCCGGCGAACGCGCTGGGCCGCGTCTTGAGGACGTGGTGCTCGCGGGGACGGGCCGCGACCTGCGGATGCAGCGCCCAGCCGTCACTGCCCTCGGCGAAGACCGGCCCATCGGCCGCCGTGGTGTGCTGGATCACGACCACCGGCACGCCGTGCGCGTGGGCGGCGTCGATGGCGCGGACGAGGTTGGGCAGGGACTCGGACACCGGCGGATGAGCGATGCGCAGCGGGCCGCTGAAGTACGCGTTCTGGACATCGATGACCAGCAGGGCGCGGCGGGGAGCGGACATGGCGGCAGCCTTTCGTTGAAGAAGGCGGCCAGTCTGGGCATCGGTCGCGGGATCGACGAGTGGCCCGATAAACGACTTTCGATAGAATCGGGCCATGTCGCCGCATCGCATCGCCGTGGTCGCCTTCGACCGCATCAGCCCCTTCCACCTGGCCGTGCCGTGCCAGGTGTTCGAGTCGCGCGCGGAGCCGGACCTGCCCGCCTTCGAGCTGCGCGTCTGTGCGGCCGAGCCCGGTCCGCTGCGCACCGATGCCGGCTTCAGCGTCCAGCCCGCCTGCGGCCTGGAGGGCCTGAAAGGCGCGGACACGGTGATCGTGCCCTCCTGGCGCGATCGGGACGAACCGGCACCGGGAGTGCTGGTCGAGGCGCTGCGGCGCGTCCATGCCGCCGGCGCGCAGTTGGTCGGGCTGTGCCTGGGCACCTTCGTGCTGGCCGATGCGGGGCTGCTCGATCGCCGTCCGGCGACCACGCACTGGGCCGCGCTGGAGACCTTCGCCCGGCGCCATCCGCGGGTGCGGCTGCAGCCGGATGTGCTGTACGTGGATGATGGCGATGTGCTGACCTCGGCCGGCACCGTGGCCGGCATCGACTGCTGCCTGCATCTGGTGCGCCGCCTGCACGGCGCCGAGGTCGCCAACCGCATCGCGCGGCGGCTGGTGGTCGCGCCGCACCGCCAGGGCGGGCAGACCCAGTACATCGAGCAGCCGTTGCCCACCGACCCGGGCGACGAGCGGCTGGGACAGGTCCTCGAATGGGCCATGACGCACCTGGACCAGCGTCTGGACGTGGATACGCTGGCCGCGCGCGCGCTGATGAGCCGGCGCACCTTCACCCGGCGCTTCCGCCAGGCGACCGGCGCCAGCGTCGGCGACTGGCTGGCGCACCAGCGCCTGGCGCGCGCGCAGCGGCTGCTGGAGACCAGCGACCTGGCGCTGGATCGCGTCGCGGCCGAGGCGGGATTCGGCAGCGCCATCTCGCTGCGCCAGCGCTTCGCCGCCACGCTTGGGACATCGCCGTCCACCTATCGGCGCAGCTTTCGCGGTTGAGCCAGAGCGGCTTGGCTACAATCGCCGCCATGCGCGTCCTTCTCCAGCAACACCCCAGCGTGGGCCAGGCGCCCCGCTACCTGCAGCTGACCCTGCAGCCGGACCTGTTCGGCGGCTGGGAGCTGCTGCGCGAGGCCGGCCAGGTCGGGGGGCGCGGGCAGCTGCGACGCGAGCAGTTCATGGCCCAGGCCGAGGCCACGGCGGCATTCGAGAAGCTGCGCGACACCCACCTCAAGCGCGGGTACCAGGTGATGTTCGTGCACGGCTTCGACGCCCCGCGCGCCTAGCGATGCAGCCGGTCCTGGAAACGGAGCGCCTGCTGCTGCGCCCCTACCTGGCCGCGGACGCGGCGGATGTACAGCGCCTGGCCGGCGACGCGCGCGTGGCCGACACCACGGCCAACATCCCGCATCCCTATCCGGACGGCGCAGCGCAGGCCTGGATCGCCGGGCAGGCCTCGGCGCTGGCCGCCGGCACGCGCATCGTCTACGCGGTGACGCTGCGCCGGGACGGCGCGCTGATCGGCACCGTCGATCTGCACGAGATGTCCCGCACCCATGCGCGGGCGATGCTGGGCTACTGGATCGGCGTGCCGTACTGGGGCCAGGGCTATGCCACCGAAGCGACGCGCCGCCTGATCGACCATGGCCATACCGCGCACGGCCTGAGCCGCATCGGCGGGGCCTGCCTGGCGCGCAACCCGGCCTCGGCGCGGGTCATGGAAAAGGCCGGCCTGCGCCTGGAGGGCCGCCTGGTCGCGCACGAATGCAAGCACGGGGTCTTCGAGGACCTGCTGCTGTACGGCCGGATCCTGCCCGGCCGCATTTCCTCGCCCTCACCCGCCTGATTCCCTCTCTACGGAAGACCTGCCTTGTCTCTGCCGCCGCTCAAGAACGATCGCCTGCTGCGCGCCCTGCGCCGCCAGCCCACCGACCGCACGCCCGTGTGGCTGATGCGCCAGGCCGGGCGCTACCTGCCCGAGTACCGCGCCACGCGCGCGCGCGCCGGCAGCTTCCTGGGCATGGCCAAGCATCCGGAGATCGCCTGCGAGGTCACGCTGCAGCCGCTGGCGCGGTTCGAGCTGGACGCGGCCATCCTGTTCTCCGACATCCTCACCATCCCCGACGCGATGGGGCTGGAGCTGTACTTCGTCGAAGGCGAAGGCCCCAGATTCCGCCACACCGTGCGCAGCGCCGACGAGGTCGCGCGCCTGGGCGTGCCGGACATGGAGACCGGGCTGCGCTACGTGATGGACGCGGTGCGCCTGATTCGCCGCGAGCTGGACGGCCGCGTGCCGCTGATCGGCTTCTCCGGCAGCCCGTGGACGCTGGCCTGCTACATGGTCGAAGGCGGCGGCAGCAAGGACTTCGCCCGGATCAAGGCGATGGCGCTCAACGATCCGGACACGCTGCACGCGCTGCTCAAGGTCAATACCGATGCGGTGATCGCCTACCTGGCCGCGCAGCACGCGGCCGGCGCGCAGGCGCTGCAGGTGTTCGACACCTGGGGCGGCGTGCTGAGCCCGGCCATGTACCGCGAGTTCTCCCTACCCTACCTGCAGCGGATCGCCGCCGAGCTGGAACGCGGACACGGCGCCGAGCGCGCGCCGCTGATCCTGTTCGGCAAGGGCAACGCCGCGCACCTGGAAGCGCTGGCCGCCAGCGGCACCGAGGCGGTCGGCGTGGACTGGCTGGTGGAACTCGGCGAAGCCGCGCGCCGCACCGCCGGCACGGTGGCGCTGCAGGGCAACCTGGATCCTGCCGTGCTCTACGGCTCGCCCGCGGCGATCGACGCCCAGGTCAGGCAGGTGCTGGACAGCTACGCGGCCGGCAACGGCGGTTCACGCGAGGGCCATGTGTTCAACCTCGGACACGGCATGTCGCCGGACATGAATCCCGATCACGTCGCCGCGCTGGTCGACGCGGTGCATCGGCACAGCGCGCGCTGATCGCACGGGCCGGCGGCGCGTACGGCGTCGCCGGCCCGGCTTCAGCCGCGGGCCATCGACGCCTGACGTTCCTGCTGCTGCGCCTGGTCGGGCGGGCCCTGCATCGCCAGCAGCTGGGCGCCGGTCTCATGCGCCTGCGGCGCCGGCTGACGCAGGTCCACGCTCGCGCGCTGGCCCGGCTGATTGCCCACCAGCCACAGGGTCTGGTCGTGGACGCCGACCTGCTGCAGGCGATCGGCCGTGATGCCTTCCTGGCGCGCCAGCAGCGTGGCGCGGGCGAGATGGTCCTCGCTCACGCCCGCCGGGGCGCGCTCGCGGATCGCGGCGAACAGTGGCGTGTCGGGATGGCCGCCCTGGCCCAGCGCCGGGGACGCCGCTGCCGTGCCGAAGTCGACCCGGGGCGCGGGCTGCGGTGGGTTCCCAGGCGCCGGCGCCTGCGGTCGCTGCACTGCGGCGCCTTCCACCTGCCCCGGCAGCGGCAAGAACGACAGCGGGCGTCCACGCGCCTCTTCGCCCGCGCGCAGCGAGACGGTGTACAGCGTGGACGGCAGGCTGGCCAGGGTGCTCGGGTTGTGGATCAGATCGACGGCGAACCGTTCCGGCGTGCGCTGGCCGCCCTGCGGCGGCGGCTCGGCCAGCAGGCGGATCGCATCGTTGCCACCGGTACGCGCGATGTTCTGGTGGGCGCGCAGGGTCTGTGCCTGCAGGCCGGCCATCTCCTGCTCGCTGAAGCGCAGGCTGGTTTCGCGTCCGGCCTGGAACGGCGTGGCGCCCTCGCGTCCGTAGACCGCGTTGAGCTGCCCGGCCTGGGTGGCGTCGGGCGTGAAGCGATAGCGGTAGCTTCGCTCGCCCGGCGTGCCGTCGGCGGCGAAGGACTGGTCGATCTGCAGGCTGACGTCGTGTTCGCGGTAACGCAGCGTGCGCGAGACCTCCGCGCTGCCGTCGCCATGCACGGCGCGCACGGCCTGGCCGCTGTTGGCGCCGGTCGAGAGCGAGGTCGAGCGCGACCCCAGGCCCAGGTCGACCCTGCCTTCCGAGCGCATGTCCAGGCGCGAGACCGTACTGACCTCCGACAGCCCCGGCGCATCGCGCTCGGGCATGACGCCGGAGCGCAGGAACGCGTCATAGGCCTGGCGCCCCTGCGGATTGGACAGATCGAACTGCGCCGTGTGCAGCGTGCCGCCGGACACCCGGTCCTCGCGCCCCAGCATGGCGCTGGCCGGGCCGAGCTTGAGGCCGACGCCGTGATAGGCCTCCACCGCCTCGCGCGGGCCGGCCACGACGCGCACGCGCTGGCCTTCCAGTGCCTCGATCGACACCTGGACGCCCTCCTCGTGCCCGACCCGGTCCCGCGTGGCCAGCTGGCGCAGCCGGGTGCCGACCTCGACGCTGCCGGTGTGGGCGGCGTCCATGCTGATGCGCGTGCCGACCGGCATCGACGCCGGATCGAAGGGGTTGATCGAACGCAGGTCGACATCGCGCGCGGCCTGCTCGGGCAGCGAGGCCTCGAACCTGGCCCGGCCGCCTTCCTGCACGCGCGCATCGACGCCGATGCCGCGCGCGGCGGCGTTGGCCTGCACGAAGCCGCTCACGCTGCCTTCCAGCGTGTAGCGCACCTGGCCCTCGGCGCGGGTGATCGCGCCTTCGATCTTCGCGTCCAGCCCGGCCCCGAAGCGCTCGCCGCCGGCGCGGAGCTGGCCTTCTGCCTGCGCACCGTGTTCGGTCAGCCGGCCATCGAGCTTGCCGGTGAACGGCGGGGACGACGCATCGGCGCGGGCGGATGCGGGCGGCGTGGAGGATGCTTCCATGACGGCGGCTCGGCGGTGGATCGGAGGCGGGATGCTAGCAAGGGCGGCATGGGCGCCTGGCTCCGGACGCACGCGAACCTTGACGGAATGCTCATCCGCGCCGCCCAGCGAGCACCGCCGCGATCGCCTCGTCGAGCAGATCGCCGGTGATCGGCTTGCGCAGGAACCCGTCGAAACCGGCGGCCCGCGCCAACGGCTCGGCCTGCGCATCGGCACGCGCGGTGACCGCCAGCAGCGGCAGGTCCAGACCCTGCGCGCGCAGCTGGGTGGCCAGGGCCAGGCCGTCCAGGCCGGGCAGGTCCAGGTCGAGCAGGGCGATGTCGAAGCGCTCCACGCGCGCCTCGGCCAGCGCCGCCAGCCCGTGCGCCACGGCGCGCACGCGGTGGCCGCGCGCCTGCAGCAGGCCGCTGATGACCTGCGCGATGGTGGGATCGTCCTCGACCAGCAGCACGGACAGCGGCGACGCATCGCGAGGGACGCGATCGGATCCTGCAGGCGTCCCCCGTTCCGCCGCCGCGGGCAGCGGCAGGTGGGCGATGAAGCGCGTGCCCTGCCCCGGCGCGCTCTCCACCGCGATCCGCCCGCCCATGGCCACGGCCAGCTCCTGGCAGATCGCCAGCCCCAGGCCGCTGCCGCCATAGCGCGCGGTGGTGCGCGCGCCCTCGGCCTGCTCGAAGCGCTGGAACAGCCGCGCCTGCTGCTCGGCGTCCATGCCCGGCCCGGTGTCGCTGACGATGAGCGCCACGCCCTCGGCCGTGGCCTGCGCATGCAGGCCGACGCGGCCGCGCTCGGTGAACTTGACCGCGTTGCCCAGCAGGTTCATCGCGATCTGGCGCACGCGCAGCGGATCGCCGCGCAGGGCGCGCGGCACGTCCGCCTGCACCCGCCAGTCGAAGGCCAGGCCCTTGCGCTGCGCCGTCGGCGCGATGAGCGCGGCCACCTCGCCCAGCAGCTCGCGCGGGTCGAAGTCCTGCGCGTCCAGTTCCAGCCGCCCGGCCTCGATGCGGGCCAGGTCCAGCGCATCGTTGACCAGCCGCAGCAGGTGCGCGCCGGCCTTCTGGATCGCCGCGACGTAGCCGCGCTGGCGCGCATCCAGCGGCGTGGCCGCCAGCAGTTCGCTCATGCCCAGCACGCCGGTCATCGGCGTGCGCACTTCGTGGCCGAGCGTGGCCAGGAAATGGGTCTTGGCCTGCGAGGCCTGTTCGGCCAGCACGCGTTTGTGCTGCTCCAACTGCCAGACGCTGCGCCGCTGCACACGGCGCCGGTACGCCCAGGCGCCGATCAGCAGCAGGCACAGCCCCAGCAGCGACAGGGCGAGCAGGCCGGGCGCGCTGCGCCACCACGGCGGGGCCACGCTGAACTGCAGCCGGTGCACGGCCGAGGCGTTGCCGCTGGCGTCGAAGCCCTGCAGCGCCAGCGTGTAGTCGCCCGGGGCCAGGGCGGAAAGCACGCGATCGCCGCTGGCGCCCTGGTCGACCCAGTCCGGGTCCAGCCCGAGCAGGCGCGAGCGGTAGCGACTGCCGGCCACGTCGTCGAAGGCCAGCAGCCGCATGCCCACGCGCAGTTCGCGGTCGTCCGGACGCAGGCGCGGCGTCGGCCCGGGCAGCGTCTCGACCCGCCCCGCGCGCACCACCGTGGGCGGCTTCAGCAGCAGCGGCGGAGCGCGCGCGGCGCGGTCGGGCGCGGCCGGGTCGATCAGCACCAGCGCGCCATCGCTGGTGGTCGAGGCCAGCACGCCGTCCTCGAACCGGTACAGGCATTTCTCCAGGAACTCCTGGCTGCTCAGCCCGTCGCGCACGCCGAAGGTGCGCACCGCGACGCGCCGCGGATCGGACACGTCCACGCGCAGCAGGCCGCGCGGGGTGGCCAGCCACAGCCGGCCCTGGGCGTCGCGCTGCATGCCGTTGGCCGACACGTTGGGCAGGCCGGATCCGATCCGGCGCGCCAGCCGCCAGCGGCCTTCGTGCCGCTGCCAGCGTTCGAGCTCGCCGATGCGGAAGACCCACAGCGCCTGCGCCGATTCGGGCACGAAGCCGGAGATCTCCAGCGCGCCGTCCGGGCCGTCCACCGGCAGCAGCCGCCGCGCGGCCGGGTCCCAGCGCAGCAGGCCGGTGCCGCTGGCGATCCACGGTTCGCCATCGGGCCCCAGGCGCAGCTGCTGGAAGGCCAGCTCCACACCGGTGAGCGGATGCCGTTCGAAGGCATCCAGCACCTGCCCGCTGCGTCCGTCGCGTCGCTGCACGGCGATTGGCGTGCCCAGCCAGATGTCGCCGCGTGCGTCCTCCAGCAGGGTCTCGGGAGCGAAATCCACGTGCCCCGCGCTGCGCAGCGGCCAATCGCGGCGCGCGCCGGTGGCCGGGTCCACGCGCACCAGCGCGGCCGGGCGCACGCCCAGCCACAGCGCGCCGCGGCGGTCCTGCACCGCGCTGGTCAGGCCCAGGTGCAGCGGGTCGATGCCATGCAGGGCGGTGACCGTCACCTCGCCGGTGCGGCGATCGACCTGCTCCAGCGTGCCGGCCGCATCGGTCTGCCACAGCAGGCCGTGGCGACCGGGGGCGACGGTGCAGTACGGACTGATCGACGTGCCCTTGGCCGCGGGCAGCACCGCCAGACGACGCCAGTCCGGACGCAGGAACGCCAGCCCCCTGCCGACCACCCCCATCCACAGGCCGCCGCCGGCCACCGCCTGGAAGCCGGTGACGAAGTGACGGTCGAACAGCCCGTCGCGGTCGCGGATCCACTGCGGCGCCTGGGCGCCATGCGTCAGCCACAGGCCGTTGGCGGTGCCGAGCCAGGATTCGCCTTCACCGGCATCGGCCACCGCCAGAATCTGGTTGGCGCCTTCGAACATCGCCGACCAGGGCGGCGCGCGCCAGACCTCGTCGCGCCCCAGGATGCGCGGCCCGGCACGGGTACCGGCCCACAGCGCATCGCCGACGCGGGTCAGCGAGAACACCGCCAGCGGGCCGGGCCCGCCCGCCGGCGACGCGTGCAGCCGGCCCTCCTGGACGTAGGCCAGCCCGGCCTCGGTGCCGACCCAGAGGCGTCCGCGCATGTCCGTGGCCAGGCTGGTGACCACATCCGAGGGCAGCACGCCGCCGGTACTGGCGTGATCGAAGCGGGTCAGCGCGCCGTCTTCGTCGATGCGGTACAGGCCGCCGCCGTTGGTGCCGAACCAGACCTGTCCGCCCACGCCGGCGATCGCGTACACGTCGTCGCTGCGCATCTGCGGGTACTGCGCGCGGCGGTAGTGGCGGAAGCCGCGGCGCTCGGCATCGAGCACGCTCACGCCGGCAGTGGCCACCCACACGCGGTCGCCCGGGTCGACATACAGGGCCTGCTGCAGGTTGCCGGCCACCGAGGCGGGGTCGCGCGGGTCGTGCTGCCAGACGGTGAACTCGGTCCCGTCGAAGCGCGCCAGTCCATCGTAGGTGGTCATCCACAGATAGCCGGTGCGATCGGTGGCCAGCGCGGTGATGGAGGTGGAGGGCAGGCCCTCGGCGGTCGCGGTCAGGCGGAACACCGGCCGCTGCGGCACTTGCGCGTGGACCTCCGCCACGGCGCAGCACAGCGCCAGCGTCCAGAGCACACGGCGCAGCCCCGCGCACCGGCGTTCCATGCTTCGGCCCACTCCATCGGTGTCCCCGGATCATCCTCGCAACGCGCATCGGTGCATGCAAGCGCCGGTGCGATGCGGATGAGGCCAAGATGTGTTTTCTCTCGATCAAGGGACCGCGGCGCCTCGGCGCTGGATCGCGGCGCCTTGGGCGGTCTGGCTTCGGAAGGGCGGAAGGCTTCTCGCCATCCTGCTACCGCAGGAGCAGTCGCTGGTTGCGGTCCGATGGGCGATGTGTCCGCTTTTCCCTCAATCAGGGCATCGTGCCCTGATTCGGGCGCTCGGCTTCCTGCCTCGCCCATCGCGGCCACCGCCCGCCGGACCGCTGCCTGGCGCGTCCCGTCAGAAGACTCCGGGTCGAAGAGATCCTGATTTTCCCTCTCGCGGAGCGCCAACCCGCTCCCTGTGGGAGCCGCGAGGCACGGTCGATCTTTTCGCATCGCGGAAGTCGCTGGGTTCCCGCGTTCGCGGGAACGACGACACCGCGGCCAGCGCTAGTCCTTGCGCAGATTGGCTGCCGCGCGCGCGGCGGTCATCGCGGCGGCCAGCAGCTCGCCGGTCACCGGCTTGCGCAGGAAGCCGTCGAAGCCCGCTTCGCGCGCCTGCACTTCGGCCTGCGCGTCGGTGCGTGCGGTCACCGCCAGCAGCGGCGGTGCGAAGCCTTGCCTGCGCAGCTCGCGCGCCAGCGCCAGACCATCCATGCCGGGCAGATCCAGATCCAGCAGGGCGATATCGAAGTGCGCCATCGTCGCTTCGGCCAGCGCCGCCAGACCGTGCGGCACCGCGCGCACGCGGTGGCCGCGCGCCTGCAGCAGGCCGACGATCACTTCGGCGATGGTGGCGTCGTCCTCGACCAGCAGCACCGACAGCGGGCCCTCCGCGGTCTCGGCGTGGACGCCGCCGGCCGCGCCATCGCCCTGCGCCGCCGGCAGCGGCAGGTCGACGACGAAGCGCGTGCCCTGGCCCGGAGTGCTCTCCACCGCGATGCCGCCGCCCATCGCGCCGGCCAGCTCCTGGCTGATCGCCAGGCCCAGGCCGCTGCCGCCGTAGCGCGTGTGCGCGCCGTCGCCCTGTTCGAAGCGCTGGAACAGCCGCGCCTGCTGCTCGGCGTTGATGCCCGGGCCGGTGTCGCTGACCACCAGGCGCAGGCCCTGCCCGTCCAGCGGCCGCGCCTGCAGGCTGACCTGCCCGCGTTCGGTGAACTTGACCGCGTTGCCCAGCAGGTTGAGCAGGATCTGGCGCACGCGCACCGCGTCGCCGCGCAGGGCGGCCGGCAGGCGCGGATCGATCTCGCTGGTGAAGGTCAGCCCGCGCCGCTCGGCCATCGGCGCGGTCAGCGCGACCACTTCGTCCAGCAGTTCGCGCAGGTCGAAGTCCTGCTGGTCCAGCTCCAGCCGGCCGGCCTCGATGCGCGCCAGGTCCAGCGCGTCGTTGACCAGCCGCAGCAGGTGGCGACCGGCGTTCTGGATCGCGCGGATGTAGCGGTGCTGGCGCTCGTCGAGCTTTGTCGCCAGCAGCAGTTCGCTCATGCCGAGCACGCCGGTCATCGGCGTGCGCACCTCGTGGCCGAGGGTGGCCAGGAACTGGGTCTTGGCCTGCGAGGCCTGCTCGGCCACGCTGCGCCGGTGCTGGGCCATCTGCCACTCGGTGCGGCGGCGCAGGCGCCGGCGGTAGGCGTGCATCCACCAGGCGATCAGCACGATCAGCAGGCCGGCCATGCAGGCCACGCCCCATGGGCTCTGCCACCACGGCGGGGCCACGCGGAAGCGCAGCGTCCTGACCTGCGACCACACGCTGTCGCTGCTGCGGCCCTGCACCTCCAGCGCGTAACGGCCCGGCGGCAGGCGCGAGAAGATGCGCTCGCCGGTGTTGCCCACCTCGACCCAGCCCGGGTCGTAGCCGCTGAGGCGATAGCGGTAGGTCGTGCCCTCGGCGCCGGTGAAGGACAGCAGCCGCGCGATCACGTGCAGGTCGCGGTCTTCGCTGTCCAGCAGCGGATTGACGGTGTGGGTCAGGTCCAGGCCGCGATCGCCGCGGCGCACGCCGACGAATTCGAACTGCAGGTCCGGCCGCCGTGCCGAGGGCACCAGCCGCGCCGGGTCGAACAGCACCAGGCCATCGGGCGTGGTCATCGACAGCTGCCCGCTGGCGGCCTGGACCAGGGTGTTGGGACGCACCTCCGGATTGGGCAGCCCGTCGCGCACGCTGTAGGTGCGCACCATGCCCTTGACCGGATCGACCCGCGCCAGACCGCGGCTGGAGGTGGTCCAGACCACGCCGCGCGCGTCGATGCGCATGCCGGTCGGGGCGATCGCCGGGAAGTCCTGCGCCAGCCCGATCGACTGCAGCCGCGTGAGCCGTTGGCCATTCCAGGCGTAGTGGTCCAACTGGCCCATGCGCCCGGTCCACACGCTGCCATCGCCGGCCAGGGCCAGCGAGAACAAGGGCTGTTCCGGCCCGCCGGGGACGGCGGCCAGGCGCCCGCGCGCCGCGTCCCAGGTCAGCACGCCCTGGTTGGTGGCCAGCCACAGGCGCTGGGCGGCATCGCAGCGCATCTGCTGCACCATCAGGCCGGTGGGATAGTCGTCGCTGCCGCGTTCCAGGTTGCGCAGCACATGGCCCTGTTCGTCGCGCAGCTGCAGGCCGCCGGAATTGGCGGAGATCCACAGCTGCGCGCCGCAGCGGCGCAGTTCGGCCTGGCCGCCGGGCAGCGGACGGTCGGAGGCGTCGTCCAGGGTCCACTCGCGCCGCCGGCCGCTGGCCGGGTCGTAGCGCAACAGCTTGTCGCTCAACCCCACCCAGACCCGGCCCTGGCTGTCCTCCTCCACCGACTGCGGCCAGTTGACCGGGTCCAGCGGCTGGACGTGCTGCTCCACGCGGCCGCTCGCCGGGTCCAGCCAGTCCAGCGCGCCGCGCGTTCCGACCAGCCACAGCCCGCCGCGCCGCGATGGCGCCTGCGCCAGCACGTAGGGATTGGTCATGGTGCTGGGGTCGCTGGCGTCGTTGGTGAGCACGGCGAACTGGCGCCAGTTGGCCGGCAGGTGCCACAGCCCCGCGTTGAGGCTGGCGAACCACAGGCCGCCGTCGCGGTCCTCGTAGCCGCCCATCCAGTTGGGCTTGACCACCCCGCGCGCCGAGACGCTGTACAGCGGCACGTTGCGCACCGTGCCGTCGGCGGCCTTGTAGCCCATGCCGGCGGCGGTATCGAACCAGTAGGTCCCGGCGCTGTCGCGCAGCATGGTCTGCAGGATCGGGATGTCCGAGACCGGCCTCCAGGGGTCGCGCACCCACTTCCCGTCGGGTTTGCGCAGCGACACGCCACGGCTGGTCGCCACCCACAGGCTGCCGTCGGCTTCGACGGTGAGACGGTTGATCTTGGGGGAAGGCAGGGCGGAGGACGGCACCCGTTCGAAGTCGTGCCCGGTCCAGCGCGCCAGGCCCGAGCGCGTGCCCACCCACAGGCTGCCGTCCGGCGTCAGCGCCAGGTGCACCACGTCGCGCCCCGGCAGCGCCCGTGGGTCCTTGGGATTGGCCCGGAAGTGTTCGAAGCGCCCGTCCGGCAGGCGCCGGGTCAGGCCTCCGGCCATGGTGCCGAACCACAGGCTGCCGTCCGGCGTGGCGGCGATGCACCAGATGGTGTTGCTGCGCAGCTGGGGCGTGTTGGCGCGGTTGTAGAAGCGGAAGTCGCGGCGGTCGGCGTCCAGCACCGCGATGCCCTCGTTCTCGGTGCCGATCCACAACTGGTTCTGCGCATCGACGTACAGCGACCACAGCTGGTTGTCCCTGAGTCCGTGCTCCATCCGCCAGATGCGGAAGCCGCGGCCGTCGTAGCGTGCCAGGCCGTCGCTGCTGGCCATCCACAGATAGCCCAAGTGGTCCTCGGCGAAGGCGTTGATGGTGGCGCTGGGCAGGCCGTCGGCCACGCCCATCTGCCGCGGCTGCGGCGTCAGCGGCACGCGCGCGGCGGCCAGCCCGCACCAGGCCAGCAGGCTCCACAACACGATCACGCGTCCCCACATCGGAACTCTTCCTTCACGGGCCTGCGTGCGCCGCCACGGCCCCGCATGCGGGCCATCGTGCAGGGCCGCGCCGGGGGCTGGCAACTGCACGCCTCCCGGGCCCGGGTTGCGGGGGCGTTGCGCGGGCTGCAATGGAATGTTGTCTCCGCCCGCAACGCGCGCGGCCGGCGGCATGCCTAGAATCCCCCCCATGCCCAATCCACCCCGCCCCCGCACGCTGCTGTCCCGCGCCTGCCTGCTCACCGCGCTGGCCATGCCTGGCACCGCCTGGGCCGGCAGCGAGACCTACCAGCTCGATCCGGTCCACACCCGGGTGCTGTTCTCCGTCTCGCACGCCGGCTTCTCGCAGGCGATGGGCACGGTGTCGGGCAGCACCGGGCTGGTGGAGTTCGACCCCGACGACTGGAGCCGCGCGCGGGTCCAGGTCAGCGTGCCGCTGGAGCGCGCCGACCTGGGCGATGCGGCCTGGAACAAGGCGGTGGCCGCCTCCAACCTGCTCGACGTCAAGGACCACCCGCGCGCCGAGTTCGTCTCCACCCGCGTCGTGCCGCGCGGCGGCGATCACTTCGACGTGGTCGGCCAGCTGACCCTGCATGGCGTCACCCGCGAGGTCACCCTGGCGGTGACCTTCAACCAGCTCAAGCGCCACCCGCTGCCGCCGTTCCGGCGCACGGTGGGCTTCTCGGCCACCACCATGCTCAGCCGCGCGGCGTTCGGCATCGACGCCTGGCCCTCGGTGATCGGCGATGCGGTGCAGCTGAACCTGCAGGTGGAAGCCACGCGCACGCGCGAGGAACTCGCCCCTGCCGCCGCCGCGCCCGCTGCCGCCGAAACCCCACCCGGCGAGGCCACGCCGACGCCCACCCAGGAGCCCACCACCCCATGACCCGAGCCAACGCCCAACGCTGGGGCGCCGTCAGCCAGACCCTGCACTGGCTGATCCTGCTGTTGCTGCTGGTGCTGTGTGTGGTCGGACTGACCCTGGACGACCTGCCGCGCACGCCGAAGTACTTCTGGGTCTATACCGCGCACAAGTCGCTGGGCATCACCGTGCTGGTGCTGGTGGCGATGCGCCTGGCCTGGCGCCTGTACGCCGGCGCGCCGCCGCCGGTGCCCGGCACGCCGCGCTGGCAGCACGCCATCGCCACGCTGACCCACGTGCTGCTGTATGCGGTGATGTTCGCCATGCCGCTGTCGGGCTGGCTGTACGACTCGGCCAGCGGGCTGCGGCCGTTTAAGTTCTTCGGCCTGTTCGACATGCCCAAGCTGGTCGCACCCGACGAACACCTGCGCCACCTGGCCCACTCCGCGCACGAATGGGGCCTGTACGTGCTGATCGTGCTGGTGGTCCTGCACGCCGGCGCGGCGCTGTACCACCACCTGTTCCAGGGCGACGCGACGCTCGCCCGCATGCTGCCGCGCGGCTGGTTGCGCGTGTCGGCCCAACCGAAGGATGCATGACATGTCCCGCAATTTCTTGAGCCCCGCCCTGACCGCCGCCGCCCTGGTGGCCGCCTTCGTCGCCGCCCCGGCCCGCGCCGCCACCTACGTGCAGGCGCCCGGTTCGACGCTGGTGTTCGCCAGCAGCTATGACGGGGAGACCTTCACCGGCAAGTTCGGCAAGTTCGACACCAAGGTCAACTTCGATCCGGCCCACCCGGAGCTGGGCACGATCGACGTCACCATCGGCCTGGCCGGCACCAGCAGCGGCAACGGCGACCGCGACTCGACCCTGGCCAGTGCGGACTTCTTCGACGTCGCCAAGTTCGCCCAGGCCACCTACAAGGCCAAGGGCTTCAAGTCGCTGGGCGGCGATCGCTACAGCACCGACGGCGTGCTGACCCTGCGCGGGGTCTCCAAACCGGTGACGCTGACCTTCGTGTGGACGCCGGGTGCGCAGCCCACGCTGGCCGGCAAGGCCACGGTCAAGCGCCTGGACTTCGGCGTCGGCGGCGGCGACTGGAAGGACACCAAGACCATCCCCGACGCGGTGGCCATCAGCACCAAGGTCGTGCTCAAGCCCGGCAGCTGAGCGAGGAAAGATTGGTGGGAGCCGCCATGGGCCCAAAAGGCCACAAGGGCGGCTCCCCAAAGCGGGGAAGCGCTGTGCCGGAGGTGCGCGTGACTTCCCGGCCATGCGCGGGTGAGTGGGTGCGGCGCATCGTGCCGGCACTTCCCCTGCCAGGCCTTCGAGCATGCGTGCGCCCCTGATCGCGATCCTGTTGTCCACCGCGCTGTCGCTGCCCGCGGTCGCTGCGCAGCCGGCCACGCCGGAAGACGCCCTGCGCCAATACCAGCAGGCCGAGCACGACTTCGACCTGGAGCGGCTGCGCCAGGTGCTGGATGCCTCGTTCGTCGAGATCAGCCCGCTGGGCCAGGTGGACGAGCACGACGCCGTGCTCTCGTTCTACGCGCCGGACAAGAAGGTCGCCGCGCCACCGACGACGATGGACGAGGTGATCGTGCGCGCCCACGGCGACACCGCGGTGCTGTCGGCGCAGCTGCGCTACGTGGTCGGCGAACGCGCCATGGCGCTGCGCCTGGGCGCGACCGCCAAACGCACGCCGCAGGGCTGGGTGCTGGTGTCCGCGCAGTACACGCCGATCAAGGCGAACACGCCGCCGCCAGCGCACTGAGCCTGCCGGGCCCTCAGCGCGCCAGGAAGGCGCGCACCGCTTCGATGGTGAAGGGCCAGTCCAGTTCGGCCTGCGTGCGCGCGTCGCGCAGCACCGGCACGCGCAGCCCGTAGCGCGCCTCCAGCGCGGCATCGTCGTCGATGAACACGCTCACCGGCTCCGGGACGCGCGCCGCCGCCAGCACGGCCAGGGCCGCATCGCACAGATGGCAGTCGTCACGCTGGTAGAGCAGCAGGTCGGTCATGCGGGCGCGGCAGGTGGGCGAGCCGCAGAGTTAACCCGCGTCGCAGCGGCGCGTCGAGTGCGATCCCTGACCGCGCTGCCGCGAGGCCTCAGCCCCGTGCCGAATATCGAAATTCATGGGCGGCACACGGGCCTACAATGGAGCCAATCCCGTATTACGCCGAATAATTTCGATTTTATGGACGCCGTCGTCACCGGCACCCTGGCTAGCCGCATCCACCAGCAGCTGCGGCACGACATCGTGCGCGGCCGGCTCAAGGCCGCCGCCAAGCTCAAGCTGGCCGAGCTGCAGCAGCGCTACGGCATCGGCCTGGCGCCGCTGCGCGAGGCGCTGGCGCGCCTGTGCGGCGAGCAGCTGGTGGTCAGCGCCGACCAGCGCGGGTTCTGGGTGGCGCCGCTGTCGCTGCAGGAACTGGACGACATCGCCAAGGTGCGCGTGCTGGTGGTCGACGAGGCGATGAACGATTCCATCGTCCACGGCGATGCGGCGTGGGAGGCGCAGGTGGTCCAGGCGCTGGACGCGCTGGCGGCGATCGAGCGCGACCTCTCCGGCAGCACCACCCAGCCGCCGGGCGACGTGCTGGACGAACTGGAGGCGCGCAACTTCGCCTTCCATCGCGCCCTGCTCGGCGCCTGCCGCTCGCCCTGGCTGCTGCGCCTGCAGGACATGTTCTACCACCAGGCCGAGCGCTACCGCTACGCCGCGCTGCCGCGCGCGCGCGACAAGCGCTTCTCGCTGGACGAACACATGGCCATCGCCGATGCGGCGCTGGCGCGCAACGTGATCAAGGCCTGCCGCCTGCACGACGAACACATGGCCCGCACCCACGCCAGCGTGCGCGCGGCGCTGGCCCGCCACCTGCAGCCCGAAGCGCCCGCGCCGCAGGCGCGCGCGCCGCGCTGAAACCCCATCAACACCGCTGTTCCCTGGAGTCCATCGTGGCCGTCAGCACCTTCGACCTGTTCAAGATCGGCATCGGGCCGAGTTCCTCCCACACCGTCGGGCCGATGCGCGCGGCCGAGCGCTTCGTGCACCGCTGGCTGTTCGATCCGGGCCAGCTGGCGCGCACCGCGCGGCTGCGCGCCGAGGTGTTCGGCTCGCTGGCGCTGACCGGGCGCGGCCACGGCACCGACAAGGCCGTGCTGCTGGGCCTGGAAGGCCACCGGCCCAACCTGATCGACCCGGACATCATCCCGGACACCCTGGCGCGCATCCGTGGCGAGAAGCGGATCCGGCTGATGGGCCAGCACGCCATCGACTTCGACGAGAAGCGCGACCTGGTGATGAACAAGCGCCAGAAGCTGCCGTTCCACACCAACGGCATGCGCTTTTCCGCCTTCGACGCCGCCGACAACGTGATCGCCACGCGCGACTACTACTCGGTCGGCGGCGGCTTCGTGGTCAATGCCGACGAGGCGGCCGAGGATCGCATCGTCGCCGACGAGACCGCCCTGCCGCATCCGTTCTCCAGCGGCGATGAACTCATCGCCCGCAGCAGCCAGACCGGCCTGTCCATCGCCCAGCTGATGTTCGAGAACGAGCAGGTCTGGCGCAGCCCGGAGCAGATCCGCGAGGGCCTGCGCGAGCTCTGGAGCGCCATGCAGTCCTGCGTGGCGCGCGGCATCCGCCAGGAAGGCACCCTGCCCGGCGGCCTGCACGTGGGCCGGCGCGCGCCGGCGCTGTACCGCGAGCTGTCGTCCAAGCCCGAGGCGGCCATGCGCGACCCGCTGACCACGCTGGACTGGGTCAACCTGTACGCCCTGGCGGTCAACGAGGAGAACGCCGCCGGCGGGCGCGTGGTCACCGCGCCCACCAACGGCGCGGCCGGCATCATCCCGGCGGTGCTGCACTACTTCGACCGCTTCTGCGCCGGGGCCGACGAGGCGCGCGTGTTCGACTTCCTGCTGACCGCCGCGGCGGTGGGCATCCTGTACAAGGAGAACGCCTCGATCTCCGGCGCCGAGGTGGGCTGCCAGGGCGAGGTGGGCGTGGCCTGCTCGATGGCCGCCGCCGGCCTGACCGCGGCGCTGGGCGGCAACACCAGCCAGATCGAGAACGCCGCCGAGATCGGCATGGAACACAACCTGGGCCTGACCTGCGATCCGATCGGCGGCCTGGTGCAGATCCCCTGCATCGAGCGCAATGCCATGGGCGCGGTCAAGGCGATCAACGCCAGCCGCATGGCCATGCGCGGCGACGGCAAGCACAAGGTGAGCCTGGACAAGGTGATCCGGACCATGCGCGACACCGGCCGCGACATGCGCGACAAGTACAAGGAAACCAGCCGCGGCGGCCTGGCGGTGAACGTCATCGAGTGTTGAGCGGCGCGGCGGCGCGCCGTCGCTGATACGTTCCCTGCTGGCGCTCGCGCCTGTCATCCAGTGCGTCCCGCGGGCTGGGACACGCCGGCACGCCTGCGCGAGGTCCTCACTGCGGCCTCGCCCGGTCCTGCCTACGCTGCGCCTCTCGTCCCTCCACTGGAGTCGCGCATGCCGCGTTCGTTCCTGGCCCTGTGCCTGGCCGCCCTGGCGGCGCCCGCCCTCGCCCAGCAGCAGCCGGCCTACGGGCCGCGCCTGGAAGGCTTCGACTATCCGCATCCGGTCCGGACCTATGCCTTCACCGCGCAGCGGCAGGACCTGGAAATGGCCTACATGGACGTGGCGCCGACCGGCCAGGCCAACGGCCAGACCGCGGTGCTGCTGCATGGCAAGAACTTCTGCGCCGCCACCTGGGAGGACACGATCGTGGCCCTCGCCCAGGCCGGCTATCGCGTGATCGCGCCGGACCAGGTGGGCTTCTGCAAGTCGTCCAAGCCGCGCCATTACCAGTTCTCGCTGGCCGGGCTGGCCGACAACACGCATGCGCTGCTGGCCCGCCTGGGCATCGACAAGGCGGTGATCGTCGGCCACTCGATGGGCGGCATGCTGGCGATCCGCTACGCGCTAATGTTCCCGGGCGAGGTCAGCCACCTAGCGCTGGTCGATCCGATCGGGCTGGAGGACTGGAAGGCCGTCGGCGTGCCCTACCAGAGCGTGGACCAGTGGTATGCCGGCGAGCTGAAGACCAGTTTCGAGAGCATCAAGCAGTACCAGCTCGACGTGTACTACGCCGGCACCTGGAAGCCGGCCTTCGAGCGCTGGGCGCGCATGCAGGCCGGCCTGTACGCCGGCGCCGGCAAGGACATCAACGCCTGGGACCAGGCGCTGACCTACGACATGGTCTACAACCAGCCGGTGGTCTACGAACTGCCCAGGATCGCGGTGCCGACCACGTTGTTCATCGGCCTCAAGGACCGCACCGCGATCGGCAAGGGCAAGGCGCCGCCGCAGATCCGCGCCACGCTGGGCGACTACCCGGTGCTGGGCAAGCGCGCGGCCGCGGCGATCCCGGGCGCGACGCTGGTCGAGTTCGACGACCTGGGGCACTCGCCGCAGGTGCAGGATCCGGCGCGGTTCAATGCGGCGCTGCTCAAGGCCCTGGCGCCGCGCTGACAGGGGCCAGGAATGCGCGGTGCGTCGCACTTTCCCGCATCGCAACGCAAAGACTGATCGAAGTCACAGTTTCGGCTACGCACTTGGCACGTCCCATGCGCCATCCCCTCCCGTACATCCGGACTAGTGCCAGGGGAATGGCCGTGCGACACGACCTCATGACCGCAAACTGCTTCTGCTGCGACACAAAACTGTATTTCGCGCCAGATTCTGACGCGGGTTGCGTGATCGAACGCTACGGGATCGTGGTGTGCACCACTTGCTTCGAAAGCAGCGCAGGCGGCTGGAGTGCCGAGCACGAACCGCGGGTGCTGCAGCAACTGCAGCTCAGCCGCCTGGCGCCGCCGGCGCGCAACGCCCAGGGCCTGCTGCCGCGCGACTGACGCGCCAGCGTCACACCCGCGATCGCACTCGGGACGCTGGCTGAAGTCGAACACGGATCAGCGGTCGCCGCGCAGCGTCTCCTGCTCCGGTGCCACGAGCGCGTGCCCGGCAAGCCGCCGGACACCGCGCAGACATGGACGACCAGCAGCGCGGCCTCAGGCCGCCAGCGCCGCGCGCGCCGGCAGCGCGGCCAGCACATCGTCCAGCAGCGCGGCGGCGGTGACTTCGGCGCCTGCGCCCGGACCCTGGATCAGCAGCGGCTGCTGCGCGTAGCGATCGCTGTGGATGGCCACGCGGTTGTCGGTGCCCGCCCCGCCGCACAGCGCGTGCCCCGAAGGCAGGGCCTGCAGCGACACGCTGGCGCCGCGCGCATCGAAGCGCCCGACGAACCGCAGCTGCGCGCCCTGCGCGCGGGCCGCGCGCAGGCGTTCCTCCAGCGGCGCATCCAGCGTGTCCAGCAGCGCATCGACCTGCGCGGCGGAGGCGCTGGCCA
This sequence comes from Pseudoxanthomonas sp. X-1, assembly GCF_020042665.1. Taxonomy (NCBI): domain Bacteria; kingdom Pseudomonadati; phylum Pseudomonadota; class Gammaproteobacteria; order Lysobacterales; family Lysobacteraceae; genus Pseudoxanthomonas; species Pseudoxanthomonas sp. X-1. The sequence goes on along the minus strand of NZ_CP083376.1, from coordinate 1,236,395 downwards.
GCACCTGCGGCACCAGCGATTCGACCCGCACGTCGCCGGCCTGCAGCGACAGCCCGGCCGCGCGCGCCAGGATCAGCAGCTTGCGGCGCACGTCCTCGCCGGAAAGATCGATGCGCGGATCCGGTTCGGTAAAACCGGCCGCGCGCGCCTGGCGCACGCAGGCCGAGAACGGCGTGCGGCCGTCGAAGGTGTGGAACAGGAAGGCCAGCGAGCCCGAGAGCACGCCCTCGACCGAAGCGATCGCATCGCCGCCGGCGACCAGCGCGCGCAGGCTGCGCAGCAGCGGCAGCCCGGCGCCGACCGTGGCGCTGTCACCGTAGCGCGCCGCGCCCTCGCGCGCGGCCTCGGCGATCGCCTGGGCGCGCAGCAGATCGGCGCCGCGGCCCAGCTTGTTGGCGGTCACCACGTGCACGCCGCGACCCAGCCACTCGGCGTGGCGCAGGGCGATGGCATCGCTGGCCGTGGCGTCGATGACGATGTCGCCGGCGTCCAGCGCATCGGCCTCGGCCCAGGGCGGCACGATGCGCGCATTGGCCGGTGCGGCGCGCAGTTGAGCCAGGCCCTCGTGCAGATCGCCCTCGCCTTCGACCACGCCGCGCGAGTTGGCGATCCAGGCGAACGCCGGCAGCGCCACGCCGCGCGCCTGCAGGCGCTGGTAGCGCGCCAGCAGCGCGCCGCCGACCACGCCGGTGCCCAGCAGCGCCAGGCGCGGCGCGCGATGGGTGCCCAGGCGGACCACCGCACTCATGCGTCGACCGTTTTCCGCTTGGACAGCGCGATCACCGCCTGCGCGCGGGCCAGGCCGGCCTGCAGGTCGGCGACCAGGTCGTCGGCCAGCTCGATGCCCACCGACAGGCGCAGCAGGCCATCGGAGATGCCGGCCTTGGCGCGCGCTTCCGGCGTCATCGCCGCGTGGGTCATGGTGGCCGGGTGCGCGACCAGGCTTTCCACGCCGCCCAGCGATTCGGCCAGGGTGAAGTAGCGCAGGCCGTCGACGAAGGCACGCACCGCCGCCTCGCCCCCGTCCAGCTCGAAGGAGATCATCGCGCCGAAGCCCTTCTGCTGGCGCGCGGCCAGCGCATGGCCCGGATGCGAGGCCAGGCCCGGGTAATAGACCTTGGCCACGGCCGCGTGGCCATCGAGCGCGGCGACGATGGCCGAGGCATTTTCCTGGTGCACGCGCAGGCGCGCGTCCAGCGTGCGCAGGCCGCGCAGGGTCAGGAAGGCATCGAACGGCGAACCGGTCAGCCCCAGCGCATTGGCCCACCACACCAGCTGCTGGTGCAGCTCGGCCTCGCGCGCGATCACCGCGCCGCCGACCACGTCGCTGTGGCCGTTGACGTATTTGGTGGTCGAGTGCAGCACCAGGTCGGCGCCGAACTCGATCGGCCGCTGCAGCGCCGGCGAGAGGAAGGTGTTGTCCACCACCACCTTGGCCCCGGCCTTGTGCGCGGCCTCGGTGACCAGGCGCAGGTCGGTGATGCGCAGCAGCGGGTTGGACGGGGTCTCGATCAGCACCAGCTTGGGCGAGGCCGCCAGCGCTTCGCCCAGCGACACCGGGTTGGTCAGGTCGGCGGTGATCAGCTCGAAATGGCCCTTGGCCGCCAGCGCGTTGAACAGGCGCCAGCTGCCGCCGTAGGCATCGTGCGGCACCACCAGCTTGTCGCCCGGCTGCAGCAGCGCGTTGAGCACCAGGTTGATCGCGCCCATGCCGGTGGAGGTGATCACCCCGCCCGCGCCGCCTTCCAGTTCGGCCAGGGCCTCGCCCAGCAGGTCGCGCGTGGGGTTGCCGCTGCGCGTGTAGTCGTACTGGCGCTTGTTGCCGAAGCCGTCGAAGGAGAAGTTGGACGACAGCACGATCGGCGGCGTCACCGCGCCATAGGCGGTGTCGCGATCGATGCCGGCGCGCACGGCGGCGGTGGCCGCGCTACAGGGAACGGCGTCGTGGGAGGAATGGCTCACGGGGTGTCTCCGGTGGGGCGAAGGGCGGTGGCGAGGATCGCGTCGATGCGGTCGGTTTCTTTCAGGAAGGCGTCATGGCCGTAGGGCGAGCGCAGCACGCGCAGGCTGCCGCGCTTGCCGAGTCCTTCGACCAGGGTGACCAGGTCGGCCAAGGGCACCAGGCGGTCGCCCTCGACGGCCACCACCAGGGTGGGCACGGCGATGGTCGACGGATCGATGCGGTGCAGGTCGATGGATTCGGACAGGCGCAGGAAGGCGGTGACCGGGGTGCGCGCGACGTAGGTCGCGCCCGCGGCGTCCAGGTAGTCCTCGGCGGCCACGCGCACGCGGCCGTTGACCAGCTCGGGCGCGGCGTCGAAGCGCTCGCCGAACTCCTCGGGCGTGCGGTAGCTCAGCATCGCGAACTGGCGCGCCAGCGACAGGCCCTGCTGGTCGGCGCACTGCAGCTGGCCCAGCGCCACCGCGTGGCGCTGCAGCGCGCGCCAGGCCGAGGCGAACGGGTGCGGGCGATGCGCGCCGCTCACCGCCACCAGGCGCTCGACGCGCTGCGGATGGCGCGCGGCCAGGTGCTGGCCGACCAGCGCGCCGTAGGAATAGCCGACGAAGGCCCGCAGCGCGGCGATGTCCAGCGCATCGAGCAGCGCGGCGATGGCATCGGCCTGGTCGGCCGGATCGATCGGCGCGTCGAGCTGGCCGTCGGCGCCGATGAAGTCGAAGGACAGGATGCGCACGCGCGCCGGATCCAGCGTGCGGCCGGCGCGGACCAGGTCGTTGGCCCAGCCGTTCTCGGGGAACTGCGCGCTGGCCGCGACGTGGCGGTGCGCGGAGATGCCGCCGGCCACGAACACCACCGGCGCGGCGGCCGGGCCATGCAGTTCGTAGCGCAGGCTCAGCGTGCGCGCGCCGGCGTGGCGCAGGGCCAGGGCCACCGGCAGTTCGCCGCGGATCGCGGCCACGGCGCTGACCTGCGCACTGGCATAACAGGCATCGACGTCAGGGGATTCGGGGAGGGCGGCGGCGTTCACGAGACTCATGGCGGATCCGGAAAGGAGCGGCCATCGAGCTTTCGCGGGGAAGCTCGCGTTCGTCGTGCGCGTCGAACGGCCATGCCGTCGATGCATCGTACGAACCATCTTTCGGCCTAAACGCGAAGCGTCGCCGCAGGATTTGGCACCGACCACGAGGCGCTTGCGCGCCCCGCTGGCTGCCCCGGCTTCAAAGGGCCTGTCCCTCTGCCGGTCTCGATGGTGGGTGCAGGTTGCCAGCGCCGGAAGCGGATGTCAATCGCTCCATCGCGATGGAGCGATGATTCCACCTGAAACCGCTCGCGGCCGGCATGCCGTGGACGTCCCCTGTGCCGGACGCTCACGCATAATCGCCGCCCTATGATCCGCGCCTCCCTGCTCCTCCTCGCCGGCCTGCTGCTGGTCGGCTGCACCAGCCTGCCCCGCTCCGAACCGGCCCCGATGCCGCCTGCCGTGGTGCAGGCGCCCGCGCCGGACGCGGTGGTGGCCGAGGCCTGGCTCTCCGCACCGCTGCCGCAGGCCGAGCTGGATTCGCTGGCGGTGTGGCCGACCGAGGACGGCGGCGCCTGGGTGATCGCCACGGCCAAGGCCAGCAACCAGTTGGTCGTGTTCGATGCCGACAGCGGCGAGCGCCTGCGCACGGTCGGCGGCCCGGGCGAGGGGCCGGGCCAGTTCGGGCGACCCAACGGCATCGCGGTGTGGGGCGATACGGTGTTCGTGGCCGAGCGCGACAACCACCGCGTGCAGGCGCTGTCGCTGCCGGACTTCAGGACGCGCGGCTTCATCGGCGCCGACACGCTCAGGCTGCCCTACGGGCTGTGGCTGCGCGAGACCGCGCCGGACGTGCTGGAGCTGCTGGTCACCGACAGCTTCATGGCCGATTTCCGCAGCGGCCAGCTGCCGCCGCGCGAGCAGATGGACCAGCGCGTGCGCCGCTTCGAGGTGGAACTGCAGCCGGACGGCAGCCTGCAGGCGCGCGCGGCCGGCAGCTTCGGCGACACCGGACAGGCCGGGATGCTGCGCATGGTCGAATCGATCGCCGGTGATCCGGCGCACGATCGCCTGCTGATCGCCGACGAGGACCGGCGCGTTGGCTCGACCCTGCGCGACTACACGCTGGAGGGCCGGTTCCGCGGCGACAGCCTGCCGGTCTTCCTGGCCGACGCCGAGGGCGTCGCGCTGTGGGACTGCGAGCTCGACGATGGCTGGTGGATCGCGGCCGACCAGCTCACCCCGACGCTGTTCCGCGTCTACCGCCGCGACACCCTGGCGCCGGTCGGCACCTTCACCGGCAAGGTCGTGGCCCAGACCGACGGCGTGGCGCTGTTCGCGGCGGGCACGGCGCGCTTTCCCGACGGGGCGCTGTTCGCACAGCACGACAACCAGTCCATCGCCGCCTTCGACCTGCGCGAGATCGCCCGCGCGCTGCACCTGCGCGGCGGCTGCCTGCCGTGATCGGGCGCGCGGCGTGCGGCGTCGCGCTGTCCCTGCTTCTGCTGGGCCCGGTTCACGCCGCCCTGCCCTGGTGGAAGACGGTCCGTCCCGACGCCCAGGCCGATGCACGAGTGCGTGCGGATGGCGCCAGGGACGCAACGCCGCAAGCGGCCGCTGCACAGGGCAGCGCGAACGTCGCCGAAGCCGGGATGCCGCGGGCCGAGACCGCGGACGGCCCCCTCGCGCGCCTGCGCCTCGAACGCACGCCCACCCGCGCCCTGGCCTGGGTCGAGAACCCGCTGCCCGGTCCGGTCCAGGTGCAGCTGGACGCGCTGAACCTGCGTGGCGTGCTCGCCTCGCCCGCCCTGCCGGTACGCAAGCTGCTGCCCGCGCACGGCCGCGCCCTGGTCGCCACGCTGATCGTGGCCGATCTCCAGGCCGGCAGCGACTTCCGGCTGCGGCTCGACGCGGTCCCCGGCGATCCGCAGGCGCGGCCGCTGCAGGTGGTCTACCGGCTGCCGTTCGACGCGCCGGTGCGCGTGGACCAGGGGCCCGGCGGACGCTTCAGCCACGACGATGCGGAGAACGCCGACGCGCTGGATTTCGCCCTGCCCGAGGGCACCCCGATCCTGGCCGCGCGCGCGGGCGTGGTGCTGCAGGTGCAGGACGGCTTCGCGCACGGCGGGCCGCAGCGCGAGGCCCTGGGCGGGCGCAGCAACTTCGTCCGCATCCTGCATGCCGACGGCAGCATGGCGCTCTACGCGCACCTCAAGCCGGAGGGTGTCCTGGTGCGCCCGGGCGAGCCGGTCGCCGCCGGGCAGCGGATCGGGCTGTCCGGCAACACCGGCTTTTCCTCCGCCCCACATCTGCACTTCGTGGTCCAGGTCAACGCTGGCATGCGGCTGGTGTCGGTCCCTGTGCGTCTGGCAGGCCCGCTGGGGGTATTGCGCTTGGCGCATTGACCCGTTCAGCCAGCGTTTCCTCCACGATTTAGTACACAAGTGTAATATTAGCTTGTGAACAAAATCGCTCCCGCCGCCAGCCGCTTCGAGGCCACCGAACAGGGGCTGCAGGCCACCAGCCGCCGCCACCCCGGCTTTCCGTGCCCCGCCGCCACGGTGGTGCGTCTGGTCAAGCTGCTCTACAAGCTCACCACCGACCACGGCAACGAGCGCATGCGTGAGCACGGGCTCACCTATGCCGAGTACAACGTGCTGATGATGATCGAGGCCAGCCCCGACGGTGCGATCAACCCCTCGCAGATCGCCGATGCGGCCAGCGAGAAGTCGGCCAACGTCACCCGCCTGACCCAGCAGCTGGTGGACAAGGGGCTGATCGAACGCGAGCCCAGCCCGCACGACCGGCGCATGTGGCTGCTGCGTCTGACCGAGGCCGGCCGCGCGCGCGTCACCGCGCTCATCCCCGACATCAGCGACGTCCTGCTGGGCTATACGCGCCATCTCCAGGCCGATGAGCTGGAGCAGCTCAAGCTGCTGCTGGCCAAGCTGCTGCGTGGCGTGGAGGAGGCGCGGTGAGCGCCACGCCGACCGCCGCGACGCCCGCCCCGGTGCCGCTGTCCACGCAGATCCGCGACGTGCTGCGCGGCGAGGGCCCGGCCTGGCTGTTCGTGTTCAAGGTGCTGCTGTCGATGTACCTGGCGGCGTGGATCGCCATGCGCATGGGCTTCGCCTCGCCCTCGACCTCGATGGTCACGGTGATCGTGCTGATGAACCGGCAGAGCGGCATGGTCCTGGCCAAGTCGTTCTACCGCGCGCTGGGCACCATCGTGGGCAGCATCGCGGCGGTGACCATCACCGCGCTGTTCCCGCAGCAGCCGGTGCTGTTCCTGCTGGCGCTGTCGGTGTGGGTGGGGCTGTGCGCCGGCGGCGCGCTGGCGTTCCGCAACTTCCGCTCCTACGGCTTCGTGCTGTCCGGCTACACCGTGGCGATCATCGCCCTGCCGGCGGTCAACACACCGATGCACGTGTTCGACCTGGCCATCGCGCGCCTGACCGAGGTGCTGCTGGGCATCCTGGTCAGCGCGGTGGTGTTCGACGTGGTGTTCCCGACCCGCCTGCGCAACAGCCTGCGCACGACGGCGACCTCGCTGATCGACGGCTTCCTGGACTTCGTCCGCGACGGCACGCGCGGCGCGATCCCGCGCGCGCAGATCGAGCAGGCGCACCTGCGTTTCGTGCGCCAGAGCATGGCGCTGGAGGACCTGCGCGCGTCGGTGGTGTTCGAGGATCCGGAGGCGCGCGTGCGCAGCCGGCGCCTGCGCCTGCTCAACCAACGCTTCATGGCCGCTTCCACCCGCTTCCAGTCGCTGCACCACCTGATGAACCGCCTGCAGCAGCGCGACCGCGACGATCCGGTCTTCGCCGCGCTGCTGCAGCTGTACCGGCCGCTGGGCGATGCGCTGGCCGAGCGCGCCGCGGGCGCCGACTACGCGCGGATCAGCGAGTGCCTGGACGCGGTATCAGAAGCCCAGCCGGCGCGGGCCGCGGCGCTGCGCGCCAGCCTGGCCACCCCGCTGCTGGACGACTTCGACACCGGCGCCTCGCTGCTGCGGCGCCTGACCGGCGAGCTGCGCGACCTCACCCACACCGCGGCCGCCCTGCAGCGCCCCGGCGTCAGCGCGCCGCTGCGTCGCGCCGACGAGCAGATCCGCTTCCACTACGCCACCGACCGGGTCGCGGTGGCGGTGACCGTGGCGCGCAGCTTCCTGGTCACGCTGGTGCTGGGCCTGGCCTGGATGCAGAGCGGCTGGACCAGCGGCGCCGGCGCGATGGCCAACGTGATCGCCTTCACCGCGATCCTGGCCTCCGGCGCCAACGCGCACATCGCCGCGGCGCAGACCACCAAGGGCATCTTCCTGGGCCTGCTGTCGGCGTTCCTCTGCTTCGTCCTGGTGCTGCCGCGCATCGACAGCTTCGGCATGCTGGTGCTGGGTTCCGCGCCGTTCTTCATGGTCGCCGTCTACCTGTCGACCCGGCCGACGCTGTTCGGCATCAGCCTGGGCATGTGCCTGGGCTCGGTGGTGGGCCTGGGCCTGGGCCTGGCGCCCAATCTGGATACCGCCGGCTTCATCAACAACGCGGTGGCCCTCGGGATCGGCGCACTGCTGGCGATGCTCGCCTTCCAGCTGATCCCCTCGGTGATCGGCACGCCCGGGCAGCGCCGCCGCCTGCTGATCGAACTGCGTCGTCAGGTCGCGCTGGCCGCGCGCGCGCCGCTGGGCGGGCTGGCGCCGCGCTTCGAGAGCGTCAGCCGCGACCTGTTCCTGCAGGTGGTCAACCACACCCAGCAGGGCAGCGACGAATCGCGCACGCTGCTGGCCTGGGCGCTGTCGGTGCACGAGACCGGCCGCACCCTGATCGAGCTGCGCCACGACAGCCTCGACGCCGCCGTGCCGGCATCAATCGAAACGCATATCGACGCGGCCGTGGCCGCTATCGGCCGCCTCTACGACCAGCTCTCACCAGCCGACCACGCCGCCGCGCTGGCGCACCTGGACGCGGCGCTGGACCAGACCCTCATCGAAGGCGCCGTGCCGCCGTCGCTGCAGCCGGTGCGCGAACACCTGCACCTGCTGCGCAGCGCGCTGCGCGACGCCGATTCGGTGCTGGCCGGCGCCGCCGGCCGCACCCCTGCCCCGGAGCCTGCCCGTGCTACCTCCTGAGATCTCCATCGGCGGCGTCTACGCGCCCGGCCTGCTGGTGCTGGCCGCCGGCCTGTTCGTGGTGTTCTGGCTGCTGGACGGCCTGGCCGCCCGCGCCGGCCTGTACCGCTACGCCTGGCATCCGCCGCTGTTCCGCCTGGCCGTGTACGTGTGCGTATTCGGGCTGCTCGGCCTGCTGTTGCTGAACTGAACGCGCCAGCGCCCGCACCCGCGCAGCAAACGCCACGCCCCCTATCCAACCCCCTTCAACCCCGACCGCCATGAACACCCAATCCCTGATCCGCACCGCGCTGACCACCGTCGTCGTGCTGGCTGCCGCCCTGATCGGCTACGCGCTGTGGAAGCACTACATGTATTCGCCCTGGACGCGCGATGGCCGCATCCGCGCCGAGATCGTGCGCATCGCGCCGGACGTGTCCGGCCTGGTCGCCGAGGTCGACGTGCAGGACAACCAGCCGGTCAAGGCCGGCGATGTGCTGTTCCGCATCGACCCGCGCCGCTTCGAACTGGCCGTGGCCCAGGCCCGGGCCGACCTCGGCGCCGCCCAGGCCGCCGCCCGCGCGGCCGGTGCCAACATCTCGGCCGCCGCGGCCGGCACCGCCGCCAGCCAGGCCGACTACCAGAAGTACGCGGCCCAGGCCCAGCGCCGTGAGGCGGCCGCCGCCGTGATCTCGGCCGAGGCGCGCGCCGACGCCGATGCCACCGCGCGCGCCGCGCAGGCCGCGGTCGAGCAGGCCCGCGCCAACCGCAGCGCCGCCACCGCCTCGCAGTCCCAGGCGCTGGCCGCGGTCGAACAGGCGCAGGCCGCGCTGGACCTGGCCCAGCTCAACCTGGAGCGCGCCACCGTGCGCGCCGCCGCCAACGGCTACATCACCAACCTCAACGTGCGCGTGGGCGACTACGCCAGCGCCGGCGCCGCGCGCATGGCGCTGGTGCGCAGCGACACGATGTGGGTCTACGGCTACTTCGAGGAAACCAAGCTGCCGCACATCCGCCCGGGCGACCGCGCCGACATCCGCCTGATGAGCGGCGGCCACGCCCTGCGCGGCACCGTCGAGGGCATCGCCCGCGGCATCACCGACGCCGACAACCCCACCAGCAGCAGCGACCTGCTGGCCACCGTCAGCCCGACCTTCAACTGGATCCGCCTGGCCCAGCGCGTGCCGGTGCGCGTGCGCATCGACCCGGCCAGCGTGCCGAAGGACACCATCCTGGCCGCCGGCATGACCGCCTCGGTCACCGTGCATCCGGGCACGCACGCGCGGAACTGAGCCGCGCTGCCATCGCACGAGCAGCGCGGACCGCACGGGTTGCGGGTTGCGTGGATTGACGGATTGCGCGCGTTGCGCGGCATGTGGCTGCGGACCGGTGAACGGACTCCGCCTTTCGATCCGAAGCCGCCTGACCCGACGCGCGTGGCAGCGTCCGGCGGGCGGTGGCCGCGACGAGCGAGGCACGACGCCGAGCGCCCGAATCAGGGCAGGATGCCCTGATCGAGGGGCAAGCGGCCACCGCCCGCCGGATCGCTGCCCTACCGAAGCCAGAGCGCTCAAGCGCAGCAGATCCTGATTGGAAAGGCACCACAAAAAAGCCCCGCAACTGCGGGGCTTCTCTCTCACGATCCCAAGAACCGATCAGGCCTTCGGATAATCGCGGCTCGGCGAACCGACGTAGATCTGGCGCGGACGGCCGATGCGCGCATCCGGGTCGACCTGCTGTTCCAGCCAGTGCGAGACCCAGCCCGGCGTGCGGCCGATGGCGAACAGCACCGTGAACATCTCGGTGGGGATGTTCAGCGCCTTGTAGATGATGCCGCTGTAGAAGTCGACGTTGGGATACAGCTTGCGCTCGACGAAGTAGTCGTCCTTCAGCGCCGCCTCTTCCAGCTTCATCGCCACTTCCAGCAGCGGATCGTTGACGCCCAGCTCGCCCAGCACCTTGTGGGTCATCTCGCGGATGATCTTGGCGCGCGGGTCGAAGTTCTTGTACACGCGATGGCCGAAGCCCATCAGGCGGAACGGGTCGTTCTTGTCCTTGGCGCGCTCGACCGCCTTGGCGACGTTCTTGGCATCGCCGATCTCGGCCAGCTGCTTGAGCACCGCCTCGTTGGCGCCGCCATGCGCCGGACCCCACAGCGCGGTGATGCCCGCGGCGACCGAAGCGTAGGGATTGGCGCCGGTGGAACCGACCAGACGCACGGTCGAGGTCGACGCGTTCTGCTCGTGGTCGGCGTGCAGGATGAACAGCAGGTCCATCGCCTTGGCCACGACCGGGCTGAGCTCCAGGTCCTCGCTCGGCACCTCGAACATCATGTGCAGGAAGCGCTCGACGTAGCCCAGGTTGTTGCGCGGATAGCGGATCGGCTGGCCCAGCGCGTAGCGGTGCGCGGCGGCGGCCAGGGTCGGCATCTTGGCGATCAGGCGGATCGCCGCCAGACGGCGCTGTTCCGGATCGTTGAGGTCCAGGGTGTCGTGGTAGAAGGCCGACAGCGAGGCCACCGAGGCGGCCAGCATGGCCATCGGGTGGGCGTCGTAGTGGAAGCCCTTGAGGAAGCTCTTGAGCGACTCGTGCATCATCGTGTGATGCGTCACTTCGTGCTCGAACTTGGCCAGCTCGTCCTTGGACGGCAGCTCACCGTTCATCAGCAGGTAGGAGACCTCGGTGAAGCTGGAATGGGCGGCCAGCTGCTCGATCGGGTAGCCGCGGTACAGCAGCACGCCCTTGTCGCCATCGATGTAGGTGATGGCCGACTTGCAGGCGGCGGTGGCGCCGAAGCCTGGATCGTAGGTGAAAAGACCCGTTTCCTTGGTCAGCTTGGAGATGTCGACGCAATCGTTGCCAAGCGTGGGTTTCAGTACAGGCAGGGCCACCGATTTTTCACCGGCGCTCAGCGTGACCTGGTCAAGTTCGGACACAGTGCACTCCTTCGTGGGGAAGCGCCAAAGCCTGTCGGCCGTGGCGCGTAGACAGGACCCGCGACGGCCGGAAAACCCGGCCGCGCAGTCCGAGGATTATCGCATACGGCCCGGTATCGAGGGCCGTGACGGACCGTTCCCCTCAGACCAAAGGATGACGCCGGCGCGGCCGCCGGCCGCACATGCGAAAACGGCCGTGTCCCGTCAGGGACACAGCCGTTGTTCGAACCGCGCAGGGCGTCGTTCGATCAGCGCGCGTAGCGCTTCTGGAACTTGTCGATGCGACCGCCGGTGTCCATGACCTTGTGCTTGCCCGTGTAGAACGGGTGCGAGGCCGAGGACACTTCGACCTTGACCAGCGGGTATTCGTTGCCGTCTTCCCACTTGATCGTTTCCTTGCTGGCAAGGGTCGAGCGGGTCAGGATCTTGAAATCGGAGGTGACATCGTGGAAGACGACGTCGCGGTACTGCGGATGGATGTCGGCCTTCATGGCGGGCACCAGATGTCGAAAAGGTGAGCCGCGCATTGTAGCGGCCCACCCCACCCCGCGCAAGGGCTCTGCCCTAGCCGGCGGCCAGGGCCGCCTGGACCAGTGCCTCGAACCGGTCCTGGTCGTAGCGCAGCAGCAGCCTGGCGTTGTCCGGGCGGCCGGTCTGGCGGTTCCAGTCGGTGACCGTGGCGCCGCGGGTCAGCGTGCCGGCCAGTTCGACCGCCAGCGGGCGCTCCACCAGCTCGGTGGCGCCGTCCGGGTGCAGGGCCAGGGCCATGGCCAGCGCATCGGCGCTGTGCCAGTGATCGCCGCGGCGATCGGCCGACCACAGCCGCGTCTGCCGCGAGATGGTCTCGTAGAAGGCCGCGCGCGGCGACGGCGCGGCCAGCCACTGCTCCACCCGAGGGTGGTGCAGCCCGTGGGCAAGCGTGGCCTCCCAGTCGGCCACGTCGAACGTCGGGAACGCCTGGAAGACCAGATGCGCCGCCTCCGGATCGAAGGCCACGTTGAACTCGGCCGCCGGGGTCAGGTTGCCGTGCGCCGACGCCGCCCCGCCCATCACCACCAGCCGCGCCACGCGCTGCGGCAGGGTCGGGTCGAGCTTCAGCGCCACCGCCACGTTGGTCAGCGGGCCCAGCGTGACCAGCAGCAGGCGGCCTGCGTAAGTGTGCGACAGGCGCAGGATCGCCAGTGCGGCGTGCTCGGCCTGCGCGCCATGCGCCGCGGGCGCGTAGCCGGTGTCGCCGAAGCCATCCAGGCCGTGCACATCGGCCGCGTCGGGCGAGGGATGCAACAGCGGCGCGGCGCAGCCGGCGAACACCGGCACATCGCTGCGCCCGGCGACCTCACACAGCTTGAGCGCATTGCGCACGGTGTGCTGCAGGCCGACATTGCCGGCGGCGATGGTCAGGCCGACCACGTCGTGGGCGGTGTCGTTGAAGGCCATCAACAGCGCCAGCGCGTCATCCACGCCCGGGTCGGTATCGATGAGAAGCGGAATCTTCGCGGTCATGCTCCGGGAGCTCTCATGGAACGGTCGCCGAGTCTGACATAGCCAGCAACGAGTAGAGAGGAACGAGGGACGAGTGAAGCAACAGCCAGAATCGTCGGACGCGACTCGCCTTCCCCGCTCGTTGCTCGCCTCAGGCGCTGGCGTAACGTGCGGCGCCGCCGATCCAGCGCGCGATCAGGCGATCGGCCAGCGCCGGGTCGGTGTCGAGCAGGCGATCGGCCAGCGCATGCACCTGCGGCAGCAGGCCGGCATCGCGCGCCAGGTCGGCCACGCGGAAGGCGGCCAGACCGGTCTGGCGCGTGCCGAGCAGTTCGCCCGGGCCGCGCAGCTCCAGGTCCTTCTCGGCGATCACGAAGCCATCGTTGGTCTGGCGCATGGTGTCCAGGCGCTCGCGTGCCATCTGCGACAGCGGCGCCTGGTAGAGCAGCACGCATGAAGAGGCCATCGCGCCGCGGCCCACGCGTCCCCGCAGCTGGTGCAGCTGGGCCAGGCCCAGGCGTTCGGCATTCTCGATCACCATCAGCGAAGCGTTGGGCACGTCCACGCCCACTTCGATCACCGTGGTGGCCACCAGCAGATCGCACTCGCCCTGCTTGAAGGCCCGCATCACCGCCTGCTTCTCGGCCGGCTTCATGCGGCCATGGACCAGCGCCACGCGCGCCTGCGGCAGCGCCGCGGTCAGCTGCTCGAAGGTGGTCTGCGCGGCCTGCGCCTCGAAGCGCAGCGCCGGGCCGGCACCGCCGGCCGGTGCCTTGGCGTCGTCTTCGGCCTCCTCGATCAACGTGCACACCCAGTAGACCTGCCGGCCTTCGGCGCAGGCCACGCGGATGCGCTCGATCAGCTCGGGGCGGCGCTCGGCGCTGAGCACGATGGTCTGCACCGGCGTGCGGCCCGGCGGCAGTTCATCGATGGCCGAGACGTCCAGGTCGGCATAGGCGGCCATGGCCAGCGTGCGCGGGATCGGCGTGGCGGTCATGACCAGCTGATGCGGCACGCGGCTTGCGCCGGTGCCGGCCTGCGTGCCCTTGTCCCGCAGCGCCAGGCGCTGGTGCACGCCGAAGCGGTGCTGCTCGTCGACGATGGCCAGGGCCAGGTCATGGAAGGCCACCGCGTCCTGCATCAGCGCATGGGTGCCGACGACGACCTGCGCGGTGCCGCTGGCGACCTCTTCGAGCACCCTGGCGCGCGCCTTGCCGGTGACCTTGCCGGCCAGCCAGGCCACGCGCACGCCCAGCGGCTCAAGCCAGCCGCGCAGGTTGGCCAGGTGCTGTTCGGCCAGCAGCTCGGTCGGTGCGGCCAGCGCGACCTGCTTGCCGGATTCGACCGCCAGCATCGCCGCCAGCGCCGCGACCACTGTCTTGCCGCTGCCCACGTCGCCCTGCACCAGGCGCAGCATCGGATGCGGCTGGGCCAGATCGGTGCGGATCTGCGCGAACACCCGCTGCTGCGCGCCGGTCAGCTTGAACGGCAGGGTCTTGAGCAGTTTCGCCACCAGCGCGCCCTTCCCCGCCAACGCATGCGCGCCGTGCCGCTGCAGGGCGATGCGCTGGCGACGCAGGCTGAGGTGGTGGGCCAGCAGTTCCTCCAGCGCCAGTCGCCGCTGCGCCGGATGCGTGCCCGCGGACAGCGCCGCCACGTCGGCATCGCGCGCGGGCCGGTGCATGGTCAGCAGCGCCTCGCGCAGTGAGGGCAGCATGCTGCCGTCGGGCAGGCGCGACGCGCGCAGCAGGCCCTCAGGCAGCAGTTCCAGCGCGGCCTGGTCCGGCAGGCGATCCAGCGACTGCGAGATCAGCTTGCGCAGCACCGCCGGCCCGACGCCGTCGACGGCCGGGTACACCGGCTCCAGGGTCTCGCCCAGCGGCGTATCGCCCTGCGCGTCCAGCAGCCGGTAGCTGGGATGGACGATCTCCAGCCCCTGCTGACCCTGACGCGGCACGCCATACACGCGCAGCCGCGCGCCGACGGCGAACTGCGCCACCTGCGCGGCCCGGAAATGGAAGAAGCGCAGCACCAGGGTGGCGCGCGACTCGTCGCCGATCGCCACCCGCAGCACCGGGCGATAGCGGAAACCGCGTTCGACCGCCTCGATCCTGCCTTCCACCTGCGCCGCCACGCCGGGCTGCAGCCGCGCGATCGGCGTCAGGCTGGTGCGATCCTCGTAGCGCAGCGGCAGCAGCAGCCACAGGTCCTGCAGCGTCAGCAACCCGCGCGCGGCGAGTTTTTCGGCCAGCTTGGGACCGGCACCGCTGAGCCCGACGATGGGCTGGGTGAAGGCGGGCTCCAGGCTGCGGCGGGCGGGCGACATCGTCTGGGGGGTCATCGGGCCCCGGCGGGTGCGCCACGCGGCGAAGCGCCCGCGACACCGCCGGCGGCGGGGCGCGTCGAGGCGCCCGTTTTGCACCACCGGCGACCCACGCCGCTTGGCTCAAGCTTCATCACGCGCCCCAGGATGCCGGCCGACTTCGGCGATTGCCAGATCACATCGCCGCATGCGCGCGTCGGACAACGCCGCATGCGGAGCGGATCACGCGCCCAGCACCATCACCGCGTCGACCTCGAACAGCGCGCCCTTGGGCAGGCCGGAGACCTCGATGGTCGAACGGGCCGGGAACGGCGCGCTGAAGTACTCCTGCATCACCGCATTGACCGCGGCGAACTGGCTCAGGTCGGTCAGGTACAGGCCCAGGCGCACCATGTCGCCCAGCGACCCGCCCGCGGCCTCGGCCACGGCCTTGAGGTTGTCGAACGAACGACGCGCCTGCGCGGTGATGTCGCCTTCGACCAGGTTGCCGGTGGCCGGATCCAGCGGGATCTGGCCGGAGAAGTACACCGTGTTGCCGGCCCGCACGGCCTGCGAATACGGACCGATCGCGGCCGGCGCGTGGTCGGTGTGGATGATCTGCTTGGTCATGGCGTTGGGGGTTCCGGGGACAGGGCTGGGTATTTTAGCTGGGTGGGATTCGGGATTCGGGATTCGGGATTGGGGATTGGGGAGCGGGCCGAGGCCGAAGCCGAAGCCGGGATACAGCAGGCCGGGAGCACCCATCAACGCCATTGAATGGCCCCTCCCGCGCGCAGGGCTGGGAAGGGGTGCTCTTTGCGCGGCGTGACTTCTAGAAGCGAAACAGCAACAGCGACCCCCTCCCCAACCCTCCCTCGCGCTGCGCGCAAGGGAGCGGACGAAAGGCCTCGGGCTCCGAGAACGTGAGTCACCAGCTTTCTGCAGCGTGGCAAGCACATGCGCAGGACCTTCACATCGACAGGGGACGCTCTTCCCGAATCCCGAATCCCGAATCCCGAATCCCGAATCCCGAATCCCGAATCCCGAATCCCGAATCCCGAATCCCGAATCCCGAATCCCGAATCCCGAATCCCGAATCCCGAATCCCGAATCCCGAATCCCGAATCCCGAATCCCGAATCCCGAATCCCGAATCCCGAATCCCGAATCCCCGCCCCACTACGCCCGCCGCACCCCTAGTACCGTCTGCAACCGCCGCAGACGCCGCATCACCTCGGCCAGATGGTTGCGATCGCGGACCTGGATGTTGAAGCGCAGCACCGCGGCGTTGATGTCGCGTTCCAGGTACTCCACGCGCTCGATGTTGGACTGGCTCTGCGCCACCGCGGCCGCGACCTGGGCCAGCACGCCGGTGCGGTTCTCCACTTCGATCAGCAGGCTGGCGTCGTAGTCGCCGCTCACGCCCGGATCCCAGTCGATCGCCACCCAGCGGTCCGGCGACTTGCGGAACTCGACGACATTGGGACAGTCCAGGCGGTGCACCACGATGCCCTTGCCGGCGGTGTGGAAGCCCATGATCTCGTCGCCCGGGATCGGCTGGCAGCAGTTGGCGAAGCTGATCACCCCGCGCTCGCCGCCGGTGATCAGGATCTTCTCCTGCGAATGCTTGGAATGCCCGCCGCTGCGCAGATCGGCGAAGGCCATCATCGCCTGCGCGGCCTGGGCCGGCATCCAGTTGCCCAGCGCCACGTCCTCCAGCAGCGCCTCCAGGCGCGGGTACTTGTGCTCGACCAGGAAGCTCTCCAGCCGCTGTGCCGGCAAGCGATCCAGCGAACTGTCCAGGTCCTCCAGCGCGCGGTCGAGCATGCGGTGGCCCAGCTGCACCGCGTCCTCGTGGCCGAGCTGCTTGAGCTGGTGGCGGATGGCGGTGCGCGCCTTGGAGGTCACCACGAACTCCAGCCACTGCGGCTTGGGCGCGGCCGACTTGGCGGTGATGATCTCCACGCTCTGGCCGCTGGTGAGCTTGGTGCGCAGCGGCACCAGCTTCTTGTCCACGCGCGAGGCCACCGCCTGGTTGCCCACGTCGGTGTGCACCGCATAGGCGAAATCCAGCGCGGTGGAGTTGCGCGGCAGCGACAGGATCTTGCCCTTGGGCGTGAACAGATAGACCTCGTCGGGAAACAGGTCGACCTTGACGTTGTCCAGGAACTCCAGCGACGAGCCGGCCGAGCGCTGGTTCTCGATCAGCTCGGAAATCCAGGCGTGGGCGCGACTCTGGGCGCTGTTGGGCATCTGCGTGCCGAACTTGTAGGTCCAGTGCGCGGCGATGCCGCGCTCGGCCACCAGGTCCATCTCCTCGGTGCGGATCTGCACCTCGATCGGCGAGCCGTACGGGCCGAACAGCACCGTGTGCAGCGACTGGTAGCCGTTGGCCTTGGGGATCGCGATGAAGTCGCGGAAGCGCCCGTCCAGCGGCTTGAACTGCCCATGCGCCGCGCCCAGCGCGTGGTACACGTCCGGCACGCTGGTCACCACCACGCGGAAGCCGAACACGTCCATCACCTGGTCGAAGCTTTTGCCCTCGCTGCGCATCTTGGTGTAGATGCTCCAGGCGGTCTTGACCCGGCTGACCAGGCGATGGGCGATGCCCTCGCGGGTCAGGCTCTGGGTCAGCTGGGTCTCGATCTGCGCCAGCGCCTCGCGGCGCATCACCGGCTGGCTCTGGATGTGCTTGCGGATGATCGCGTGGCGCCACGGATACATCGCGGCGAAGCTCAGGTCCTGCAGCTCGGACTTGA
This sequence comes from Pseudoxanthomonas sp. X-1, assembly GCF_020042665.1. NCBI lineage: Bacteria > Pseudomonadati > Pseudomonadota > Gammaproteobacteria > Lysobacterales > Lysobacteraceae > Pseudoxanthomonas > Pseudoxanthomonas sp. X-1. The sequence goes on along the minus strand of NZ_CP083376.1, from coordinate 1,218,835 downwards.
CCAGGCTCATGCCCAGGCGCTGGGCGATGGGCGCGTAGATGTCCAGCGTCTCGCGCGCGATGCGCGTGCGCGCCTCGGCGCTCTGCGCGCCGAGGGTGCGCATGTTGTGCAGGCGGTCGGCGAGCTTGATCATGATCACGCGCAGGTCGCGCGACATGGCCAGCAGCATCTTGCGGAACGATTCGGCCGCCGCCTCCTTGCGGTCGCGGAACTTGAGCTTGTCCAGCTTGGTCACGCCGTCGACCAGTTCGGCCACCGCCTCGCCGAACGCGCCGGCGATCTCCTCGCGGGTCAGCGGCGTGTCTTCGATGGTGTCGTGCAGGACCGCGGCGATCAGCGTCTCCACGTCCATGCCCAGTTCGGCCAGCACCTGGGCCACGGCCACCGGATGGGTGATGTAGGGCTCGCCGGACTTGCGCGTCTGGCCCTCGTGCGCGGACGCGCCGACCTGCCAGGCGCGGCGCAGCAGCGGCAGCTGGTCGGCGGGCAGATAGCTGGCGGCCGCCTCGAAACGACGCACGTACTCCGGTACGTCGTCCTCGTGCGGCGGCGGGGATTGGATGGCCTTGCTGGAACGCCCGGAAGTCATGCGCGAAGCCTATGCCAGCGGCCCGGTCGCAGCAATGCACCAAGGGCGCGCACGCGATGCATCACGCTGGTTCATGTGGGGCGCGTTCCATCCGACGGCACGCACCCGGCCCCACCTGTGGTTCCCGCGCCGGAAACGACAACGGCCCGCCATGGGCGGGCCGCTGCGTCAGGCGATGAAGCTAGCGCTTCAGTCGTCGCCCTTGGACATGTCATCGTCGGCGACCACCTCGGCGGCGGCCCACTCCAGCGCCTCGCGCTCGGCGCGCTCGCGCTCGGCCTTCTCGACCCGGTCGATCAACTCGTTGTCGACCTTGCGCGCGGCGATCTCGCGCAGCGCCAGCACGGTCGGCTTGTCGTCGGTCTCGTTGTCGATGGTGGCCTCGACGCCGTTGGCCAGCTGGCGGGCGCGCTTGGCGGCCATCATGACCAGCTCGAAACGGTTGTCGACGACTTCCAGGCAATCTTCTACGGTGATGCGGGCCATGTGGGCTCCTGGCGGCCATCCACCGGACAGGTGGGCCGCGCGACTAGCGGAAAGGGACCGGCAATTCTAGGGACCGCCCGGCCCGATTGCAATCCATGCCTTGCAAATCAATCGGTTAGGCCATTACTCCAGGCTTTCAGCGCCTCGGCAGGTGCCGCGGGACCCGTGCCTGCAACAGCGCGATCAACATCGGATCCATGAAATCGTAGTCGTCCGGGATGTCCAGGCAGGCCACGCGGACGCCACACAGATGCGGGCGGAACTTCCGCGACAGGCGTGTGCGCTGCGCCTTTTCCATCACCAGCACCAGATCGGCCCAGGCCAGCAGCTCCGGTGTCAGCGGGCTCTCGGCGTCGTGGTTCAGGCCGGCCGAGGCGACCTCGATGCCCGGCCAGCCGGCGAACACCTGCTCGGCCGTCGGGCTGCGCAGGCGGTTCTGGCTGCAGACGAACAGGACGTTCAAGCGTGCGCGATCACTGCGCCAGCAGCGCCTCGATCAGGGCGCGGTGTTCGGCGGCCTGGCGCTCGCGGCGCAGGCGGCTGGCGGTGAAGATGGCGCACATCTCCTCCACCGCGGTGTCGAAGACTTCATTGACGATCACGTAGTCGAACTCGCCGTAGTGCGACATCTCCTCGCGCGCGGCGGCCAGGCGCTGGGCGATGACTTCCTCGCTGTCCTGCCCGCGCTTGCGCATACGCTCCTCCAGCGCATCGCGCGAGGGCGGCAGGATGAACACGCTCACCGCCTCGGGCACCTTCTCGCGCACCTGGCGCGCGCCCTGCCAGTCGATTTCCAGCAGCACGTCCTGGCCGGCGGCCAGCTGCGGTTCGACCGACTGGCGCGCACTGCCCTTCCAGTCGCCGTGCACGCGGGCGTACTCGAAGAACTCGCCGGCGTCGATCATCGCCTGGAACTGCGCCTCGCTGACGAAGTGGTAGTGCTGGGCATGGCGCTCGCCCGGGCGCGGCGCGCGCGAGGTGAACGAGATCGAGAGGCTGATGCGCGGATCGCGCGCCAGCGTGGCATTGACGATGCTGCTCTTTCCGGCGCCCGACGGGGCCGCGACGATGTACAGGGTGCCGCGCATGGCGATGGCCTTAGCTGCCGCGACAGGGCGCGACGGTCGGAAAAGGCGCGCAAGTCTAGCAAACCCTTCGCGCGGCAGCGCCGCGCGGCGACCGGGCGCCCAACAGACGGGGCCGACCCGCACCCAAGCCTGTCCGCCCAGGTCCCTGTGCCCCTGGATCCCACGCTGTCGCCGGCCGCCGGGCTTGCGGCGGCGCGCGCATGCCCGCTGGGCTCGTCCCGGGAAGGACTACTCCAGGTTCTGCACCTGCTCGCGGATCTGGTCGATCAGCACCTTCAGCTCGACGGCGATGTTGGTGGTGCGCACGTCCACCGACTTGGAGCCCAGGGTGTTGGCCTCGCGGTTGAACTCCTGCAGCAGGAAGTCCAGGCGCCGGCCGACGGCGGCCTCGCCCTTCAGCACGCGGCGGATCTCCTTGATGTGGCTGTCCAGGCGGTCCAGTTCCTCGTCCACGTCCAGCTTCTGCAGGGACAGCACCAGCTCTTGCTCCAGACGCCCGGGGTCGGCCGGCTGAGCCAGCTCGGCCAGGCGCGCCTCGAGCTTCTGGCGCTGGCCGGCGCGGATCTGCGGGATCAACGTGCGCGCCTGCGCGGCGAGCGCGGCGATGGCGTCCACGCGCTCGGCGATGGCCTGGGCCAGCTGGCGACCTTCGCGCTCGCGCGCGGCCACGAACTGGTCCAGCAACCGCTCCAGCAGCGCCAGCGCCGCGGCCTGCAGCGCCTCGGCATCCAGCGCCCGGCTGCGCAGCACGCCGGGGAACTGCAGCAGTTCGGTCAGGCTGGTGCGCAGGCCGGGGAAGCGGATGGCCAGCTGCGTGTTCACCGCCACCAGTTCATCGACCATGGCCTGATCCAGGTGCAGGCCGCCCTCGCCTTCGGCCGTGCGCAGGCGCAGCACCAGATCCAGCTTGCCGCGGGCCACGCGCGCGGCCACGCGCTCGCGCAGCGCCGGTTCGAGCGCACGCAACTCGTCGGGCAGGCGCAGGCCCAGCTCCAGGAAACGGTGGTTGACCGCGCGCAGTTCGGCGCTGAGCGCGCCGCCGTCCACGGGCTGTTCGACGGTGGCGTAGGCGGTCATGGAACGGATCACGGCGGGGCGTTTCCCAAGGGTCGAAGGGGCGTGGATGGTACCCTAGCGTGCCTGGCCGGCCGGCCCCGACGCCGGCCCCCTCCTCAAGCAGGCATTCCACGCATGACGTTCTCCCGCCCCAGTGGTCGCACCGCCGACCAGCTCCGCCCCGTGTCCATCCAGCGCGGTTTCACCCGCCATGCCGAGGGCTCGGTGCTGGTGTCCTTCGGCGACACGCGGGTGCTGTGCACCGCCTCGGTGGACAACAAGGTGCCGGCCTTCCTGCGCGGCAAGGGCGAGGGTTGGGTCACGGCCGAGTACGGCATGCTGCCGCGCTCCACCCACACCCGCTCGGACCGCGAAGCCGCGCGCGGCAAGCAGGGCGGGCGCACGCTGGAGATCCAGCGCCTGATCGGCCGCGCCCTGCGCGCGTGCGTGGACCGCGGCGCGCTGGGCGAACGCACCATCACCCTGGACTGCGACGTGCTGCAGGCCGACGGCGGCACGCGCACCGCGGCCATCACCGGCGCCTACGTGGCGCTGGTCGACGCGATCAACGGGCTGAAGGCGCGGCGCGAGATCAAGCGCGACCCGATCTTCGGCGCGATCGCCGCGGTGTCGGTGGGCATCTACAAGGGCGTGCCGGTCCTGGACCTGGACTATGCGGAAGACAGCGACTGCGACACCGACATGAACGTGGTGATGAACGACGGCGGCGGCTTCATCGAGGTGCAGGGCACGGCCGAGGGCCATGCCTTCCGCCGCGAGGAGATGGACGCGCTGCTGGGCCTGGCCGAGACCGGCATCGCCCAGCTGGTGCAGGCCCAGCGCGACGCGCTGGCCGGTTGAGCGGAGCGTAGGCGATGAAGCGCACGCTCGCACTGGTGACGGTGGTGGTGGACGACTACGACCGGGCGATCGCCCACTACACCGGCGACCTGGGTTTCGCACTGCTGGAAGACACCGACCTTGGCGGCGGCAAGCGCTGGGTGCGCGTGGCGCCGCAGGCCGACGACGCCACCGCGCTGCTGCTGGCGCGCGCGAGCGATGCGGCCCAGCGCGCGCGCATCGGCGACCAGACCGGCGGGCGCGTGGGGTTCTTCCTGCACACCGACGACTTCGCCCGCGACCATGCGGCGCTGAGCGCGCGCGGCGTGCAGTTCCTGGAGGCGCCGCGCCACGAGCCCTACGCGACCGTCGCGGTGTTCCGCGACGCCTACGGCAACCTGTGGGATCTGCTGGAGCCCAAGCGATGACCCGTCTCGTCCTGGCCAGCGGCAATGCCGGCAAGCTGGCCGAGTTCAGCGCGATGCTGGCGCACCTGCCCTACCAGATCGTTCCGCAGAAGGAGCTGGGCGTCGAGGACGTCCCCGAGACCGGCCTGACCTTCGTCGAGAACGCATTGATCAAGGCGCGCCACGCCTGCGCGGCGACCGGCCTGCCGGCGCTGGCCGACGACTCGGGCCTGATCGTCGATGCGCTGGGCGGCGCGCCCGGGCTGTACAGCGCGCGCTACGCCGGCCAGCCCACCGATGATGCGGCCAACAACGCCAAGCTGCTGGACGCGATGAAGGACGTGCCCGATGACCAGCGCCGCGCCCGCTTCTACGCGGTGATCGTGCTGCTGCGCCATCCGGAGGATCCGCAGCCGCTGATCGCCGAGGGCGCGTGGGAAGGCCGGATCACCCGCGAACTGCGCGGCAACGGCGGCTTCGGTTACAACCCGCTGTTCCTCGATCCGGACCATGGCCTGACCGCGGCGGAAATGGACACCGCGCTGAAGAACCGGCTGAGCCATCGCGCCCGCGCGCTCGAGGTGCTCAACCAGCGTCTGACCACGCTGTTCTGAGCGCGGCGACCGTCCCGAATCCGATGTCCTCCATGGCGCCGCCCGCTGAATCCGCCGAGCACCGGCCCGGCCCGCCCTGGCCGCTCGACACACGCGCGCAGACCGCGGGCGTGCAGCTGATCCCGCCGCCGCTGTCGCTGTACGTGCACCTGCCCTGGTGCGTGCGCAAGTGCCCGTACTGCGACTTCAACTCGCACCAGGGCAGTGGCGCGCTGCCCTTCGATGCCTACATCGACGCGCTGATCCGCGACCTGGACCAGGACCTGCCGCTGGTCTGGGGCCGCACGATCCACAGCGTGTTCTTCGGCGGCGGCACGCCGAGCCTGTTCCCGGCCGAACACATCGACCGCTTCCTGCAGGCGGCCAGCGCGCGGCTGCGCTTCGCGCCCGAGTGCGAGGTGACCCTGGAGACCAATCCGGGTACGGCCGAGCACGACCGCTTCGGTGCCTATCGCGCCGCGGGCGTGAACCGGCTGAGCTTCGGCATCCAGAGCTTCGACGATGGCTGCCTGCAGCGGCTGGGCCGCATCCACGACAGCGCCCAGGCCGAGCACGCGGTCAAGCTGGCCCAGGACGCCGGCCTGGACAATCTCAACCTGGACCTGATGTACGCCCTGCCCGGCCAGTCGCTGGCGATGGCGCTGCATGATCTGGAGCGCGCCTTCGCCCTGCAGCCGGCGCACGTGTCGCACTATCAGCTCACGCTGGAGCCGAACACGGTCTTCTTCGCGCGCCCCCCGCAGGGCATCCCCGAAGAGGACGACGCCTACGACATGCAGGAGGCCTGCCAGGCGGCGCTGGCCGCGGCCGGTTACGCGCACTACGAGGTCAGCGCCTACGCGCGCCTTGGCCGCCAGTGCGCGCACAACCTCAACTACTGGCGCTACGGCGACTATCTGGGCATTGGCGCGGGCGCGCACGGCAAGATCAGTTCGGGCGCGGGGCAGAACATCCTGCGGCGCTGGAAGGTCAAGCATCCGACCACCTATCTGGCCAGCGCCGGCACGCCGGCCGGCATCGGCGGCGACGACGAGATCGCCCCGGCGCGGCGCCCGTTCGAGTACATGCTCAACCTGCTGCGGCTGAAGGAGGGCTTCGCCCTGCGCGACTTCCAGGTGCGCACCGGGCTGCCGGCCGCGCATATCGCCGCGCCGCTGGCCGAAGCCGAAGCCAAGGGCTGGCTGCGGGTCGAAGCCGAACGGGTCGTTCCGACGCCGCTGGGGCTGCGCTTCGCCAACGATGTGATGGCGCTGTTCCTGGAAGCCTAGGCCCCGAAAGCCGGACCGTCGGCGACCCGCCCCCTCATCCCGGAGCCCGTCGCGCGCGCCAGCCCCGGCGCCTCACGGCGCGGCACCTGTGTCGGCCGCGTGTGGCGGTGTGTTACAAAACCGCCGCAAAGCGCATGACCACACTGGGATCCGATGGTCGCTTCAGGGGCTGCTCCACCCTTCTCGGCCGCCGACACGCTGGCGTCGGCGGCCTTGCCCGTGCGCGTGCGCCGGATTCTGGAGACCCTGCTGGCGCAGCTGCGGCCGGCACTGTTCCGGGGCGTGGAGGCCAGCCTGGACGCGCTGGAGCAGGACCTGTCGGTCAGCGCCAATCGCGCCCGCAGCAATGAACTGCAGACCGCCTACCTGGCCCACCTGCAGCACCTGCGCCGCGACCGTCCCCAGGTGCTGCCGACGCTGCTGGCGCGGCTGGAAGCCGAACTGGCCGCGCTGCGCAGCCCACGCGAACCGCCACGGGAGGCCGGGGCGATTCCCACCGTGCTGACCCTGGTCGAGGACGCCGTCATCGATCAGGACATCGTCCTGCAGGACATCGCGCGCCGCCACACCGGTCGCCACCAGGAGGCGCTGTTCCTGCTGTCCCAGCGCCTGGGCGTGCTGGCCGGCAGCCCGGCGCCGGACGAGACGCGCCAGCCGCTGTCGCCGCACTCGCTGTGCCAGGCGCTGCGTGCCGGCGTGGCCAGGCTCGAGGTGGATCTGACCGCCCAGCTGCAGCTGTATCGGCTGTTCGAGCAGCACATGCTGTCCGGCTACGGCGAACTGCTCGACCAGATCGCCCAGACCCTGGGCCGCCAGGGCGTGCTGCCCGGGTTGGTGTTCGCTCCCCAGCGCGGCCGCGCGCCGGTCACGCGCGCTACGCCGGACGTCGCGCCGGCCACGCCGCCGGGCCGGACGGGCCTGCCGCCGGTGGACCTGCCCGGCTGGGTGCGCCCCGGACAGTCGAAGCGCTCGACCGCGCCGGTGGTGAGCTTCGCTTCGCTGCAGCGGCTGCTCTCGGCCGGGCACGCCCGGAGCGGCGCGCGCCCGACGCCGGCCCGGGACCTCCCCACGCCGGCCTGGCAGGCGAACAGTCCCGCGCGCGCGGGGGCTTCGACAAGCGCCGCGATGCCGAACGCCGCCGGCCCAGGCGCCGCCCCGCCGACGGCCGGCCAGCAGGGCGACGGCGGCGCATCCTCCGGACAGGCGCTGCCCACCGCGCACCTGCTCAGCACCCTGCAGACCCTGCAGCTGCAGGTCGCGCAGGGCCATGCGCCGAGCACGCCGCTGGCGCTGGGCGACCTGCGCGAACGCGTCCTGGCCGGCCTGCGGCGCGTGCACGGGCCGCAGGCCGAACTGGCGCGCGAAGATGCCGATACCTTCGAACTGCTGGACCTGCTCTATCACGAGATCGGCCACGAGGTCCGCCGCGGACCGGCCGCGGACCTGCTGGGCCAGCTGCAGGTGCCGGTGGTGCAGGCCGCGCTGAGCGACCGCGCATTCTTCGTGAGCCCGCAGCACCCGGCGCGCGAACTGCTCAACGCCGTGGCCGAGTCCGGCGCCAACTGGCTGGGCGAGGACGACACCGACCCGGCCCTGCTGGCCAAGCTCAAGGCCGCGGTGGCCAAGGTGCTGACCGAGTACACCGGCGATGAGGCGGTGTTCGCCCAGGCCCATCGCGACGTGCAGGACCATTTCCAGACGGCGGCGCGCAAGGCCGAGGTCGCCGAACGGCGGCTGGTGGAGGCCGCGCGCGGGCGCGACCGCCTGGAGAACGCCAAGACCGCCGCCGCGCACACCATCGACCGGGCGCTCGGCGCTCGGCCGGTGCCGCCCTTCGTCCAGGCGCTGCTGTCCCAGGCCTGGGCCGACGTGCTGACCCTGATCCGCCTGCGCAACGGCGAGGACTCGGACGAATGGCGGGAGGTGGCGGCGCTGACCACGCGCATCGCCGAGACGGTGACCGGCGAGGCCGCACCCGCGCCGGCGCTGGCGACGCAGATCGAAAGCGCGCTGGTGAAGATGGGCTACCACAGCGACGAGGCGGCGGTGATCGCCCGGCGCCTGGCCAACACGCCCGAACCCGAGGCACCCGGCGAACCGGCGCTGAAGCTGCAGGCCAAGGTCGCCGCCGCCACGCAGGACGCCCCGCGCAGGGCACCCCCGCCGCCGCCGCGCACCCCGGCCGAACAGGCCAGCTACGAATCGCTGCGGCGGCTGCCGTTCGGCACCTGGTTCGAGTTCGTGCAGAACCAGCAGGGCGACCTGCGCCGGCTGCGCCTGTCCTGGTACAACCCCACCAGCGGCCATGCCCTGTTCGTCAGCGCGCGCGGGCAGAAGGTCGGCGAACACACGCTGGACAGCGTGGCGCGGCTGATGGCCCTCGAGCAGGCGCGCCCGGTCAGCGAGGACCACGGCAGCCTGCTCGACCGCGCCTGGCAGGCCGCCCTGGCCAAGCTGCGCACCCTGGCCGGCATGGAGGCGACATGAGCATCACCGAAGCGCGCCGCGCCCAGCGCCGCAATCCGGACGGCGCCATCGCCGTCACCGACACCATGACCGGCGAACTGGTCGGCCGCGTGGGCAATCTGTCCGAGGCCGGCATGCTGCTGGTGGCCGACGCGCCGGTGCGCGAGGACGCGCTCTACCAGTTCCAGTTCTCGCTGCCGGTCGGCTCCACCGGCCGCGAGACCGACATCGACGTCGGCGCGCACGTGCTGTGGACCGGCGCGGCGCACACCCCAGGCCAGTCGCTGGCCGGCCTGCGCTTCCTCACGGTGTCGGCCGAACACCTGGCCGCGCTGCGCGACTGGATCGAACGCTAGCGCGATCGTACGCGGACGCGCGAAGGCGCGGACGCCGAATTGGGGACGGCCTGGCTGGAAACCTGCGCTGGGAAGCCTGAGGCCCGCGCCGCGCACGCCGCCCCGGCCGATTCGCATCTCAATCCGCTAGCCCTCCTGCCGTCGTTCCCGCGAAAGCGGGAACCCAGAGCCTTTTGCTCGACCTGCCTGGAAGTCCCTGGATCCCCGCGTTCGCGGGGATGACGAGCTTTGAATTGGTAGCGCGGAGCGGATTGGATCCAGGCGAGCACAGGGGGTTTAAGGCTCGTGGCGCACTCCTTAGGAATACTTCTTACCGTCGTTCCCGCGAGCCCGGGAACGACGGATTTGCTGGCCGTGCCCAGGCCGGACGCCATCACGTGCACCCATGCGCCGCCGCTCGCCCACTCCAAAGCACAGCACATCGCGACAAGAGACCCGAGCCGGCGGCGGGTAAACTCCGCGGCTCTTTCGCCGCACGAGTCGCCGCCATGTCCCTGCCCGATCCCGCCCCGCTGTACGCCGCCCACCTGGACACGCTCAAGGCGCGCGCGGACCAGGCGCTGGCGCGCGGCGGCCTGGACCATCTGGTGATCCCCAGCGGGCGCCTGCACTACCAGCATGCTGACGACCTGAACTACCCGTTCTACGTCAACCCGCAGTTCAAGGCCTGGCTGCCGCTGACGCGCGTGCCCGACAGCTGGATCGTGTACACGCCCGGCCAGCGTCCGCGCCTGATCTTCCTGCAGCCGCGCGACTATTGGCACGTGGTGCCGGCCGCGCCGAGCGGCTGGTGGGTCGAGCACTTCGACATCGACATCATCCGCACCGCCGACCAGGCCGCCGCCCTGCTGCCCGGGGACGTCGCGCGCTGCGCGATCCTGGGCGAGGCGCACAGCGCGCTGGGCGCCTACGTGCCCAACAATCCCGAGGCGGTGATCGACTACCTGGCCTATCACCGCGCCTACAAGACGCCCTACGAGATCGCGCTGATGCGCCAGGCGCAGGCGCTGGCCGTGCGCGGGCATCGCGCGGCCGAGGCGGCCTTCCGCGCCGGCGCCAGCGAGTTCGACATCCACATGGCCTACTGCGCCGCGGTCGGTCAGGACGCGGCCGAGCTGCCCTACGGCAACATCATCGGCCTCAACGAACACGCCGCGGTGCTGCACTACACCGAACTGGAGCGCGCCGCGCCCGCGCAGTCGCACAGCTTCCTGATCGACGCCGGCGCCAGCGCCGCCGGCTATGCCAGCGACATCACCCGCACCTATGCGGCCGACGCCGCCAGCGAGTTCCAGGCCATGATCGACGCGCTGGACGCCGCGCAGCTCCGCATGGGCAACGCCGTGGCCCCGGGCGTGGATTACAAGCAGCTGCACCTCGACGCGCACCTGTCGCTGATGGGCATCCTCAAGGACTTCGGCGTGATCAAGGTGTCGCCCGAGGCGGCGCTGGCCAGCGGCGTGTCGGCGGCGTTCTTCCCGCACGGCCTGGGCCATTCGATCGGCCTGCAGGTGCACGACGTGGCCGGCTTCGCGGCCTCCGATCGCGGCGGCCGCATCGAGCGCCCGGAAGGCCATCCCTATCTGCGCCTGACCCGCGTGCTGGAGCCGGGCATGGTGGTGACCATCGAGCCGGGCCTGTACTTCATCGACATGCTGCTGGATGACGCCAAGGCCGCCGGCCATGGCGAGGCGATCGACTGGGCGCGCGTGGCGCAGTTCAAGCCCTATGGCGGCATCCGCATCGAGGACGAGGTGCTGTGCACCGAGACCGGCGCCGACAACCTCACCCGGCCGGCGTTCGCCGACGCGGCATCGCATTCGCGCTGACGCCCCGAGGCTTGCTTCACAGACCTCGGGTCCCGCCTCGTCAGCCTCCAGGCCTCCGCCGCTTCGCGGCCGCCCCTGACTCAGGGGCTCTCCTCTAGAACGTGATCAGCGCTCGGTGGGGCGCCTCGTTCGGTGGGCGCCGCCATGGCGGCGCCCACCCGGCAGCTTCAGATGCTGCCGCCGGCCATGACCGCTTCGATCTCGTCGGCGCTGCGCGCCAGGGCGGCGGTCAGCACGCGGTGGCCGTCGGCGGTGATGGCCACGTTGTCCTCGGTGCGGATGCCGATGCCGCGCCACTTCGCGTCCACGCTGGTGTCGTCGGGCGAGATGTACAGGCCGGGCTCGATGGTGAACACCATGCCCGGCTCGAGCAGGCGCGACTCGCCCTGCAGGCGATAGTCGCCCACGTCGTGCACGTCCAGGCCCAGCCAGTGACCGGTCTTGTGCCGGTAGAAGCGCTTGTAGCTGCCGTCGGCGATGCACTTCTCCAGCCTGCCCTTGAGCAGGCCCAACTGCAGCAGCCCTTCGGTGAGCACCTCCACCGCCGCCTCGTGGCCGGCCTCGTACGGCACGCCCGGGCGCGCCTGCGCCAGCGCGGCGGCCTGCGCGGCGCCGACCAGGTCGTGCAGCTGGCGCTGCGCCTTGCCGAAGCGCCCGTCCACCGGAAAGGTGCGGGTGATGTCGGCAGCGTAGTTGCGGTACTCGGCACCAGCGTCGATCAGCACCAGATCGCCCGCCCGGGCCTGCGCGGTGTTGGCCACGTAATGCAGCGTGCAGGCGTTGGCGCCGGCGCCGACGATGCTGCCGTAGGCCGGCCAGGCGTCGCTGGCGCGGAACACGCATTCGATCACCGCCTGCAGCTGGTACTCGCGCACGCCGGCATGGGCGCCGCGCATCGCGGCCAGGTGCGCGTCGATGCTGATCTCGGCCGCGCGCTGCATCAGCTTGAGCTCGTCGGCGGACTTGAACAGCCGCTGCTCGTGCAGCAGGTGGCCCAGTTCCAGGAACTCGTGCGGTGGCTGCCCGCCGCCGCGCGCCTGGGCGCGCACCTGGTTGACCCAGCCGATCAGCTTGAGGTCGAACTCGGTGTCGCGGCCGAAGTGGTAGTACACCCGCGAGCGGCCTTCCAGCATGCCCGGCAGGATCTCGTCCATGTCCTCGATCGGATAGGCATCGTCCATGCCGTAGCCGTCCACCGCGCCCTGCTGGCCGATGCGCGGGCCGTCGTAGACCTCGCGCGCCGGGTCGCGGTCGCGGTTGAACAGGATCACCTCGCCGTGGCGGCGGCCCGGGATCAGCACCAGCACCGCGCCGGGCTCGGGATAGCCGGTCAGATACCAGAAATCCGAATCCTGCCGATACGGATAGTGCGTGTCGTTACTGCGCACGCGCTCGGGCGCGGCCGGCAGCACCAGGATGGCGTCCTCGCCGGCCATGCGCATCAGGGCCTTGCGCCGGCGCGCGAACTCGGCCGCGCCGATGCCGGTGGCCGCCCGCATCAGTTCAGGCTTTTGCGGTGGCGCGGCGCCAGGACGCAGTCGCCGTGCAGCAGCAGGACCGCCACGCGCACGAATTCCTCGATCTCGGCCAGCGCGTCCTCGTCCTCTTCGCCCTCGCCCAGCTCGGGGCTGGCCTGGGCCAGCTTGCCCAGGTCAGCCAGGGCCTCGGCGCCATCGTCGGACAGCGGCGCATCGCCGACGGCGGCCAGGCCGAACCCGCCCAGGAACGCCCGGCACCAGTCGAACAGCGCCTGCGCGCGCTCCTCCAGGCCGGATGAGGGATCGGGCAGCAGCAGGTCGAAGCCGAAGCCGCGATCCTCCAGCTGGGTGGCGGTGGTGGTGCGCAGCGCGTCCAGCGCGCCGTCGGCCGGCGGGGTCGGCAGCGACGGATCGGCGAGCACGCGCGCCGGCCAGTCCTGCGCGTTGGCGCCGCCGCCGGCCAGCCAGCCGCACAGCGCGCCGTGGAGTTCGTAGGGGCTGGCGCCGAGGGCCAGCGCGCGCGCGGCCTGGTCGACGTCCTCGGGGGTGGGCAGGCTCATGGGGTCACCTGCGCACGGTCGGACATGGAAAACGGATGCATCGGCGCAGTGTAAATCGAAAGCCCGCAACGCCGCTTGTTGTGTGACGGCGCTCACGCCTACACTGCCGGACAGCGCCTGTCCTGGCCGCCGCGCCGGAGCCATGCCCCCGTGATTCCCCCGTTCCTCCAGTCCGCCCCGCCTGGCGCGATCGCCGCGCAGACATCGTTGTCACCGGTGGCGATGGCGCTGGCCGCGCTGGTGCTGTTCGGCGTGATCGCGGCCGGCACGCGCGCGCTGTGGTGGCCGCGCCTGCGCCGCCCCCGCCCGCACGCCGCGGCCGCGGCGCCGGGCGAGGACCCGCTCAAGCTGGCGCTGTGGGCCTCCGGCGAGGTGTTCTGGGAGTACGACCTGGTCCAGCGCCGCCTGCAGCGCATGCGCGCCGACGAGCAGTCCGCCTCCAGCCACGCCATCGCCATGCTCACCCGCGTCGGCGACGTGCCCACCGTGCACCCGCACGACCTGCCGCTGCTAACCCAGCGCCTGCACGACCATCTGCGCGGGGAGACGCCGCTGTTCATGTCCGAACACCGCATGGACCTGCACGGCCAGGGCGAATGGATCTGGGTGCGCGCCCGTGGCCGGGTGGTCGAGACCGACGCCCACGGTCGCGCCCTGCGCCTGGCCGGCACCGCGCGCGACATCAGCGCCAGCCGCCGCGCCGAATACGAACACCGCGTGGCCAGCGAGGTCATGCGCAGCATGAGCGAGGCGGTGGCGGTGCTCGACGCCGATTACCGCTTCATCACCGTCAACCCGTCCTTCAGCCGCATGACCGGCTACGACGGCGCCGAGGTCGCCGGCCAGCCGCTGTCGCTGCTGGACAGCCGGCAGAAGCTGGGCGATGGCGCCTCGCGCATGAGCCAGCAGCTGGCGCGCGAGGGCCGCTGGTCGGGCGAGGCCTGGAAGGTGCGCAAGGACGGCGAGGAGATCCTGTGCCGGATCGAGACCAACGTGGTGCCCGACGGCAGCGGGCAGCGGCCGATGGTGGTGCTGGTGCTGGGCGACATCACCGAGCAGAAGCGCGCCGAACAGGAACTGCGCTACCTGGCCAACTACGACACGCTGACCAGCCTGCCCAACCGCTCGCTGCTGTCCGAGCGGCTCTCGCGCGCGGTGGTGCGCGCGCGCCGCGAGAAGGGCCGCGTGGCGGTGCTGTTCATCGACCTGGACCGCTTCAAGGACATCAACGATTCGCTCGGCCACGCCACCGGCGATCGCATCCTGCGCGCGGCCGCCACGCGCGTGCAGCAGACCGTCGGCGCCCAGCACACCGTGGCGCGGCTGAGCGGCGACGAGTTCACGGTGGTGCTGGAGGGCATCGCCACGCCGATCGACGCCGAGCGCGTGGCCGAACGCATCATCCAGGCCTTCACCCAGCCGCTGTCCTTCGGCGACCGGCTGGAGCTGGCGGTCTCGCCCTCGATCGGCATCAGCCTCTATCCCGACCACGCCCAGGTCCCCACCGAGCTGCTCAAGCACGCCGACACCGCCATGTACCAGGCCAAGGCCGCCGGCCGCCACACCTGGGCGGTGTACTCCGAGGTCATGGACGAGAAGACCCGCCACCGCGCCATCCTGGCCAGCGCACTGCGCCGGGCGCTGGAACGCGAGGAACTGCGCGTGGTCTACCAGCCGCGCATGTCGCTGCATCGCGACCGCATCACCGGCACCGAGGCGCTGCTGCGCTGGGAGAGCCGCGAACTGGGCGAGATCTCGCCCAGCCAGTTCATCCCGCTGGCCGAGGAAAGCGGCCTGATCGTGGACATCGGCATCTGGGCGCTGCGCCAGGCCTGCCAGACCCTGCGCAGCTGGCACGACGCCGGCCTGACCCATCTGAGCGTGGCGGTCAACGTCTCGGCCCTGCAGCTGCAGCGCGGCGACCTGGCCGACGTGGTCGCGCGCGTGCTGACCGAAAGCGGCGTGGACGCCTGCGCGCTGGAGCTGGAGCTGACCGAAAGCGTGCTGATGGCCAACCCCGAACAGAGCAGCAGCGTGCTGCAGGCCTGCCGCGCGCTGGGGGTGTCGATCGCGATCGACGATTTCGGCACCGGCTATTCCTCGCTGGCCTATCTCAAGCGCCTGCCGCTGACCACGCTGAAGATCGACCAGACCTTCGTGCGCGACCTGGACCAGAACCTGGAGGACGAGGCCATCACCAGCGCGATCATCGCCCTGGCCCAGTCGCTCTCGCTCAAGGTGGTGGCCGAGGGCGTGGAGACCTCCGCGCAGCTGGCCTTCCTGCGCCAGCGCGGCTGCGACGAGGTCCAGGGCCACTACGTCGCCCGCGCGATGGAACGCGTGCAATGCCTGGAATTCCTGCGCGACTACGATCCCGATCCAAACCTGCGCGCCAGCGCCTGAACCCCGCCCGCGCCGCCCAACTTGACCGCCCGCCGGCCGCGTGCCTAAGGTGCCGCAATGAACCCGCCCGATGCCATCGAACAGCTGCGCGCCCTGGCCTCGCGCCTGCAGGAGCTGGGCGACCGCTGCCAGCGGCTGACGGAGGAGAACCGCAGCCTGCGCGTGCAGCAGGAGCAGCTGACCAGCGAGCGCTCGCAGCTGCTGGCCAAGAATGAACTGGCGCGGTCGCGCGTGGAGGCGATGATCACCCGCCTGCGCTCGCTGGAGCAGCACACGTGAGCAGCACCGAACCGGTCAACGTCCACATCCTGGATCGCGAGTACACCATCGGCGTGGAGCCGGGCGAGCGCGGCAGCCTGATGGCGGCGGCCAAGCTGCTGGACACGCGCATGCGCGAGGTGCGCGGCGCGCACCGCATGGCCTCGGCCGACCGCATCGCGGTGCTGGCCGCGCTCAACCTGGCGCACGAACTGCAGCAGCTGCGCGATCAGCAGGCCGCGCAGGACAGCGAACTGACGCGCACCCTCGCCGATCTGCACCGCCGCCTGGACACCTGGCTCGAACCGCGCTGACGCGGACGCCAGGTGGGGGCCGCCATGGCGGCGGGTGGCTTCACCGGGAGAGCGTCATCGCCGCCATGGCGGCTCCCACAAAAAAAGCGGTCAGTTGCGCAGTGACGCAGCGCCAGTTCCTGCCCTCCGCAGTTCGGCCTGTCGTCCTCGTCATTCCATCCCACGCTTGTGGGAGCCGCCATGGCGGCGAAGGGCCCTGCCGGGAAAGCCTCGTCGCCGCCATGGCGGCTCCCACCAAGCCCTCGCTTGCTGCGGCTCTGTCTGTCCTGCTCGTCATCCCGTGCATCGGTGGGTCCGCGATCGCGGCGGTGAAACCTGCGCAGCAAGGCTTCGCCGCTGCATCGCAGCGATCACGATGACGTGCGCGGCCCACACATCCGCTGCACCTCCGCCACCGCGCACTGAACCGTGCCGACGAACGGCCTAGGCAAACGTCGAGGCATCGCTATACTGGCCGCGCATCCTCTGCTGTGATCGACAGCGTGCAAAACATTCGCCTTGTCCCTTAATGACGACCGCGGGGCAGCAACGGAAGCCGGGAGCGCAAGTCCGCCTTGTAGCGGGAAGCCCGATGGCCCCCAAGCTGTCCCACTTGAACCCCGGGTTCAAGGTCGTTTCGCCGCATCGCCATTGGCGGAGGATGTCTTCAATCTTCTAGAATTGCCGCGCCCTGCACCAGGACGCGGCATTCTTTTTTCCATGAGCGACAGCGACGCCCTGCCCGCCCTGCGTGCCCGCCTACGCGAACGCCGCCGCGCCCTGCCCGCGGCGGCGCGCATCGCCGGCGCCGAGGCGCTGGCCACGCGACTGCTGGCGCTGCCGTTCCTGCCCGAGCGCGGCTACGTCGCCGGTTACTGGGCCACCGATGGCGAGATCGGCCTGCACGCCTTCCAGCTCAAGCTGCCCGCCGGCCTGGTCTATTGCCTGCCGGTGCTGCACGGCGAGGAGCTGCGCTTCGCCCCGTGGCGCGCGGGCGATGGCCTGGTGACCAACCGCTTCGGCATTCCCGAACCCGACGTGGCGCCGTCCTCGGCGCTGGAACCGGAACAGATGGCGCTGGTGGTGATGCCGCTGGTCGGCTTCGACGACACCGGCCACCGGCTGGGCATGGGCGGCGGCTGGTACGACCGCAGTTTCGCCGCGCGCACCGCGAGCGCGCCGCCGCCGTGGCTGGTGGGCGTGGGTTTCGAAACCCAGCGCACCGAACTGCCGCCGCCACGCGCCTGGGACGTGCGTCCCGACGCGATCTGCACCGAATCGTCCATGCTGATCCTGGAACCGCGATGACCGCCCGCCGCCGCTACTGGCTGATGAAGTCCGAACCGGACGACTTCTCCATCGATGACCTGCGACGCGTGGGCACCGAGCCGTGGACCGGCGTGCGCAACTACCAGGCGCGCAACTTCATGAAGGCCATGCAGGTCGGCGACGGCGTGCTGTTCTACCACTCCAATGCCGAGGTGCCGGGCATCTACGGCGTGGCCGAGGTGGCGACCCCGGCCTATCCCGACCCGAGCCAGTTCGACAAGCAGTCCAAGTACTACGACCCCAAATCCGATCCGGCGCAGCCGCGCTGGGAACTGGTGGACGTCAAGTACGTGCGCCACCTCAAGCGCGGCGTCAGCCTGGCGCAGATCCGCGAGCATGCCGATGCGCTCGGCGAGGACTTCGCGCTGATCCGCAAGGGCACGCGGCTGTCGGTGCTGCCGGTGACGGCGGCGCAGTGGAAGCTGCTGCTGTCCCTGGAGCAGGCGTGAGCGAAGCGGCGTGAGACGTGAGCGAACGCTCGCCTCCCGCGCATCGCCTACGCTCCTGCCTTCCCCCTTCTCACCTCTCTCCACTCACACCTGCCCTCATGACCGAAGCCAAGCGCCTGGCCGCCGAAAAAGCCATGGATTACCTCGAAGACGGCATGATCGTCGGTGTCGGCACCGGCTCGACCGTGGCCTACTTCATCGACGCGCTCGGCCGCGAGCCCTCGCGCATCAAGGGCGCGGTGTCCAGCTCCGAGCAGAGCACCGCGCGGCTGAAGGCGCACGGCATCGAGGTGCTGGACCTCAACCACACCGGCACCCTGTCGCTGTACGTGGACGGCGCCGACGAATGCGATCCGCGCAAATGCCTGATCAAGGGCGGCGGCGCGGCGCTGACGCGCGAGAAGATCATCGCCCAGGCCAGCGCGCGCTTCGTGTGCATCGTCGACCCGTCCAAGCAGGTGCCGGTGCTGGGCCGCTTCCCGCTGCCGGTGGAGGTGATCCCGATGGCGCGCAGCCTGGTGGCGCGGGAAATCCTGGCCTTGACCGGCGGCCAGCCGGTCTGGCGCGACGGCGTGGTCACCGACAACGGCAACGTGGTGCTGGACGTGCACAACCTGTCGATCACCGACCCGGTGGCGATGGAGACCGCGCTCAACCAGATCCCGGGCGTGGTCAGCGTCGGTCTGTTCGCGCGCCGCCCGGCCGACGTGGTCATCGTCGGCGGCGAGCCGCCGCAGGTGCTGTAAGCCACACGGAGATCATCGGTGGAGGCCGTTCGTACCGTCGTGCCGCGCGATCCGCGCACGGCAGGGCGCGACGCCGGCGCCGCTACTCACCGGGCACCGTGCCGACGCGACCGCGCGCCTGTTAGGCCACGCCGGTCCGGTCGCCGCCACCGCTGCCCGCCAGGCGCGGCATGAAGATCATCGTGCGCGACGCGGCGGCGGCCGATGCACCGGCCCTGCGCGCGCTGTTCCTGGCCTCACGCCGCGCGACCTTCGTCTGGCAGCCGGCCGGTGCGTTCCGGCTGACCGACTTCGACACCCAGACCGAAGGCGAGCGGCTCAGGGTCGCTGAGGTCGGCGGGCAAATCGCCGGCTTCGTGTCCGTCTGGGAGCCCGACCGTTTCATCCACCACCTGCACGTGCACCGTACGCACCACCGCGGCGGCGTCGGGCGCGCGCTGCTGCACGCGCTGCCGGGCTGGCCGGCCACCCGCTACCGGCTCAAGTGCCTGTGCGCCAACGCACCGGCGCTGGCGTTCTATGCGGCGTGCGGCTTCGTCGAGATCGGCGCCGGCAGCGCGGCCGACGGCGAGTATCTGCTGCTGGAGTCCGGCGGCCGGGACGGCCCATGACCGTCCCTCTGCGGGACCGCCCCTGGTAGGCCGGCCGAGGCGTTCTCACGCCTCGCACTGAGAGGTCATGTGACCAAGATTGCAGCGGCGGGGATGCCTGCCGTTGCCGTGGCAGCCGCCCTCGTGGCCCTTCTGGCCCATGGCGGCGAAGAGGTTCACCGGTAGAGCCGTCGCCGCCTGGGCGGCTCCCTCGGGCTCGGCGCCTGGAATCAGGCGCGCTTGGGGCGGCCGCGGCGCTTGCCTGCATGGCGCTGGCCCAGCACGCGCACCAGCTGGTGCACCAGCGCCTTCTCGTCCTGGTCCAGCAGCGCCAGGCCCTCGACCAGGGTGCGCTCCTCGGCATTTCCGGGATGCCAGGCCTCGCTCATCTTCTCGCCCAGGCGCAGCTGCCTGCCGCCGAAGGCCAGTTCCGCGGCTTCGATGCCCAGGGCCTCGGCCAGGCCCTCGATCTGCTCCAGCCGCGGCATGTGCTTGCCGTTGCGCCAGTTGGACACGGTCTGGGTGGTCACCGCGATACCGTGACGGCCGAACAGCTTGAGCAGGTCGCCGTCGCTGAGCGCGGAGCGGCCCGACGCTTCGAGCGCCTTGTTGAAACGGCCGGCGAAGCGTTGCCGTCTGTGCGCGATATCCATGCGGGGACGGTAGCGAGCATGGGGTCTCGAACCTGCGCACACGACTTTCAAATAAAGTAAAGTTTCGCTTTAGACAAGACCGACTTCTCGCCCGGCCGGATGCGCACGCCACCGCGTGTGCCTGCATGGAGCGGGGGCCGCACACGACAGGACGTCGCATGCACCAGAGCTCTCCCTACGCCGCAGCCGAAGCCTCCTACCGCTGGATCGACTACCGCCTGGCCTATGCGCAGGTGCTGGAACGGCACGGCGATCCCGCGAGCTGCCTGCTCGAGCTGTTCGTGTTCCGCGTCTGGCTGTCGCAGTTCGCGCTGGTGCGGGTCCAGGGCGGTCCGTTGCCCCGGCGCGCCGCCCGCGGCGAAGGCACGCCACACCCGCCGCTGTGGCTGCTGTCCAAGCAGGCCGAGGCCGCGGGAATCGCCGAAGACGCCGCCCGCGGCGCGCTGGCCGCGCTGCTCGAACGCCGCTTCGCGCATTACGACGATGCCGCCACGCGGGCCCGCACGCCCGACGATCCGCTCGGCCTAGAGGCCGCGGCCGCCGCATTGGCCCGCCTGCTGTTCCGGCAGCCGGACCCGGCCATCGTGGATGGCCTGGCGCGGCGGGCGCGCGGGCAGTACGCCGGGATCGCCCAGGCCTACGATGATCCGCAGCCCATGACGTGGTGAGCGGATCGCACCTGCGGCACTTGACCTGCCCCAGGCCTTGCACGATGGTGCGCGTCCCGATCGCCCGCCCCCGCCCCGCATGTCCTTCCGCGTCCCGCTGCTCGCCACGCTCCTGCTGATCTGCGCCACCGGTTGCGCGCGCACGCCGTGGGTGGAACTGGCCGGACAGCGCTACCAGGTCGAGATCGCCGACGACGAGGGCGAGCGTCAGCGCGGGCTGATGTTCCGCGACGAACTGGGCCAGGACCACGGCATGCTGTTCATCCACGACGACGAGCAGCCGCTGTCGTACTGGATGAAGAACACCCACATTCCGCTGGACATCCTCTACTTCGACCACGACCTCAAGCTGGTCGGCCAGCAGCGCGACGTGCCGCCGTGCAGCGCCGGCAACGCCTGTCCGTCCTACCCCAGCAAGGCCCCGGCGCTGTACGTGCTGGAGCTCAACGCGGGCCAGGCCGCCAGGCTCGGCCTCAAGGACGGCGCCGCGCTGAAAGTGGACCCCCGCGTCGAGCTGAAAGCCCGGCCCAACTGAGCCGGGATCGCGCGCGCGGACAGGCTTGATAAGCCGCGCGATTGCCTGCAGTCTGTGGGCATGGGGGATCGACTGACACTGCCGGATTGGGGTTCGTTGGCCAGCCAGGCCGACGATGCGCTGCCGCTGCTGGGCACCGCGCTGCTGATCGCGCGCGATGAATACCCGCAGCTGGATGCCGACCTCTACGACACGCTGGTACAGAGCCACGCCGAGCACCTGCGCCGCGAGATCGACCTGATCGCCTCCTGGCCGCTGAAGATGGCGGCGATCAACCGCCATCTGTTCGAGGAGCTGGGCTACGCCGGCGACCACGACGAGTACTACGACCCGCGCAACAGCTACCTCAACGAGGTGTTCGAGCGGCGCCTGGGCAATCCCATCTCGCTGGCGGTGGTGCAGATCGAGGTGGCGCGCCGGCTGGGCGTGCCGCTGGACGGGGTGTCCTTCCCGGGGCATTTCCTGGTGCGCCTGCCGGTGGACGACGGCATCCTGGTGATGGACCCGTTCAACGGCGGCCGGCCGCTGGGCGCCGACGAGCTGCGCGAGCGCGCCAAGCCGCACCTGGGCGGCGACGTGCCCGACGACAACGCGCTGCTGCAGATCCTGGACCCGGCCTCGCACCGGGCGATCCTGGTGCGCGTGCTGCGCAACCTGCAGGGCGTCTACGCCGAGCGCGAGCAATGGGACCGCGCCGCGCGCAGCGCCGACCGCGTGCTCAAGCTGGTGCCCGACCAGCCCGACGCGCTGCGCGACCGCGGCCTGGCCTATCTGAAGCTGGATTACGCCAAGGGCGCGCAGGCCGACCTGTCGCGCTATCTGCACGTGGCGCCCAAGGCCAACGACGCCGACGCGATCCGCGAGCGGCTGATCGAACTCAATGCCGGGCGTTCGCGGACGCATTGAGGCTCTGGCGGGAGCTGCCCGTCCTGGGAGTTTGTTGCGGCTGTCGGGAGCGCCTTAGCGCCGCCGTTGGCGGATGCGCACCGCGATTGTTGCTCCATGTGGGAGCTGGAGCGGTGGATGGCGGCAATGGCCTGGAGGAAGGCGGAGACGGCGGCTTTCGTGGGGAAGGCCAAGACAAGGCGCCGGGTTCCCGCGTTCGCGGGAACGACACCTGCGTGCGCGGCTAGTAGGGACGCAGGTCCGGGGCGACCATCGCCATCGTGCGGCCCAGGGCGCCGCGGCCGCGTTCGACCAGCAGGCAGCCGGCCTGGGCCATCCGCTCGCGCCGCGGCGCATCGGCCAGCAGGGCCTCGACCAGGCGGCCAACCTCCTCGGCATCGCGGCCGATCTCCAGGGCACCGGCCTCCTGCAGGCGGCGCGAGATCTCCACGAAGTTGTGCAGGTGCGGGCCGGTGACCATCGCGGTGCCGACCGCGGCGGGTTCGAGCAGGTTGTGGCCGCCGATGGCCTGCAGGCTGCCGCCGACGAAGGCCACCTGCGCGCAGGCGTAGAAGCTCATCAGTTCGCCCAGCGTGTCGAGCACGAAGACCGTGTCGCCCGGGCGCGGCCAACCCGCCACACTGCGTCGGCCGACCCGCCAGCCGGCGGCCTGGGCCGCCTCCGCCACCCGCCCGAAGCGCTCGGGGTGGCGTGGTGCCCACAGCAGCAGCAGGTCGGGGAAGCGGGCCAGCAGCCGGCGGTGGATGGCCACGACCTGGGCCTCCTCGTCCGGATGGGTGCTGGCGGCGATCCACACCGGCCTGGGGCCGACGTGGTCGGCGAACTGCGCCACCAGCGCGTCCAGGCCCTGCGGCACGGCGATGTCGAACTTGAGGTTGCCGGTATCGACGATGGCCGCCGGCGAGGCGCCGAGGTGCACGAAGCGCTGGCCATCGGCGGTGGACTGGGCGCCGATGCGGTGCACGCTCGCCACCACGCGGCGGATCAGCGGCGCCAGCATGCGATAGCCGCGCAGCGAGCGCTCGGACAGCCGCGCGTTGAGGATGTAGCTGCGGATGCCGCGGTCGCGGCAGCCCAGCAGCAGGTTGGGCCACAGCTCGGTCTCCATCACCAGCGCCACGCCGGGCTGGAAGTGCGCCAGGAAGCGCCCGACCGCGCCGGGCAGGTCGTAGGGCGCGTAGACGTGCAGCACCGCATCGCCCCACAGCGCGCGCACGCGGTCCGAGCCGGTCGGGGTGATGGTGGTGATCAGCAGCTTCAGGTGCGGATGGTCGCGGCGCAGGGCATCGACCACCGGCGCGGCGGCGTTGACCTCGCCCACCGAGACCGCGTGCACCCACACGTCCACCTCGTGCGGCGCGCCGCTCCAGGCGGCGTAGCGTTCGCCCCAGCGCTGGAAATAGCCCGGCACGCGGAACCCGCGCCAGATCAGGTGGTAGACCGTGGCCGGCGTCAGCACGTAGAGCACGGCCGAATACAGGGCACGCAACCATGTTTCGGTCAGGTCACGACGCATCGGGCGCAAGGATACGAGAAAGCGCGCGGCGCGGGGTCGGCGCGGCAGGTCCTACAATGGCGGCCATGACCGACCGTTCCGCGCAGGCCGCGCCGCGCCAGGCCACGCCCTTCGATCCCGGCCCGGCGCCGCTGACCCCGTCCACCTGGCCCACCTGGATCGGCATCGGCCTGGCCGCGCTGGCCGCGCGCCTGCCCTGGGGCCTGCAGCGCCGCCTGGGCCGGCCGCTGGGCGGACTGCTCAAGCTGGCCCTGGGCGCGCGCCGCAAGGTCGCCGCGCGCAACCTGGAGCTGTGCTTCCCCGAGCTGGACCCGGCCGCGCGCGCGCGGCTGCTGGACGAGGCGTTCGCCGCGCTGGGCGTGGGCCTGTTCGAGTTCGCACGCGCCTGGTGGGGCGATGTGGCGCCGATGCGCCGCGACCTGCGCGTGGAAGGCCTGGAGCATCTGCAGGCCGCGCAGGCCGGCGGGCGCGGGGTGATCGTGATCTCCGGCCACTTCACCACGCTGGAACTGTCCGCGCGGCTGATGTGCGACTACGCGCCGCTGGCCGGCATGTACCGCCCGCACGCCACCGGGGCGATGGAGTGGGCGGTCAAGCGCGGCCGGCTGCGCTATGCCACGGCGATGTTCGGCCGCGAGGAGCTGCGCCCGGCGCTCAAGCACCTCAAGCAGGGCGGGCTGCTGTGGTTCGCTCCGGACCAGGACACGCGCCGTGGCGACAGCGTGTTCGTGCCGTTCTTCGGCCGGCCGGCCTACAGCCTGACCTCGACCCACCAACTGGCGCGGCTGTCGGGCGCGGCGGTGATCGCGTTCGCCCACGAGCGCCGGCCCGACGGCGGCTACACGCTGCGGCTGTCGCCGGCGTTCGAGGAGTTCCCGTCCAAGGACGCCACCGCCGACACGGCGCGGGTGATGGCGGCGATCGAGGCGATGGTCCGCGCGGTGCCGGCGCAGTACCTGTGGATCCATCGCCGCTTCAAGCGCCAGCCGGACGGGCGCGGCGCGCTGTATCGGTGAGGCAGGCGCGGGGGGAGCGGCGTGAGCGAAAAGCCGCTTCGGCTCACCCCTCACGCCGGTGCGCTCATTCCTCGCGCAAGGGCAGGACGAGGCGCGTGCGGCCGGGGCCGACGCGGCGCTCGACCGGAGCCGCGGACGGACGGCCCGCCTGGCGCCAGATCAGCACGAACGGTTCGCCGTGGTTGTCCAGGTCCAACACCGCGCGCTGGGCCTCGCGGCGCCAGGCCAGATCGACCGTGCCGCCGTTGGCGCCCACACGCACGCCCTCGACGCGCAGCCAGTCCCAGCCCGCCGGTGGCTGCGGCGCGAAGGTGAGCCGCCGCCGCGCGCCGTCCGCCTCCAGGCCCGCCAGTCCGCCGAGAGCGGCCGACAGGAACGCGGCCGACGACCAGGTCTGCTCGGGCACCGACTCGCGCTGCGGCACGAACACCGCGCCCGACTGCACCTCGTGCATGTGCCCGGGCACGTCCTGCGCGGCCCACGGCACCAGCCGCAGCCACAGGTCCGCGGCCTGCGCGCCACAGGGCCTCGGCCGCCGCCGCGCTGCCCAGGCCCCAGACGCTGCCGCGCGAGTAGGCCTCCGAGTCGTAATCCGGCGCGCTCGCCGGCTTGCTGCGCAGCCCCCAGTCGGTGAGCACGTCCGGCGCGGCCAGCTGAGCGAAGATGGCCGCGGCCTCCTGCGGCGTGGCCGCGCCGCTGCCGATGGCGGCCAGGTCCGCGCCGCTGAAGGATTCGCCACGGCGGCCATCGCGGTGGAAGCCGCTGATCCACTGCCCCGCCGGGTCGCGATAACGCGCGCGGATGGAAGCGCGGGCGCGCTCGGCATCGGCGCGCGCCTGCGCCGCCAGCGCCGCGTCGCCCTGCGCGTCGGCCATCGCCGCCATCGCCCGCGCCGCGTCCACCCAGGCCGCCGACAGGGTCAGCTCGTCGGTCAGCGCGTCCTGTTCGTTGCCGCTCATCTTGCCCGCGGGGACGCGTGGCAGGCCGTCGCCGGCATCGATCAGCGAGCGGCAGTAGCGCCACGCCGCCAGCAGCTGCGGCCAGTGCGCGCGCAGGAAGGTGTCCTCACCGCTGGCATGCGCGTACTCGGCGGTCACCGCCAGGAAGTCGAAGGCGATGTCCACATGCGCGTACATGTGCGGGTAGTCGCGCACCCACTGCAGGAAGCCCGCGCTCTGCGACAGCTCGTGCCACAGCATGCCGGTGTCCGGATCCTGGTAGCGCAGTTCGAACGCCAGCTGCGCCGCGGCGCGCTCGAACTGCCCGCTGGCGACCAGCGCGCGCGTGCTCACCAGCCCGTCGCCGCCGAAGTACCAGGCGTACTGCGGTCGCCGCGCGCCGTGCGAGGGCCCGTAGCCGGCGACCATGCCGCAGCCCAGCCGCGCGTTGCACGACCAGGCCTGTTCCAGCGCGACCTGCGCCCAGCGCAGCGCGCGGTTGGCCTGCCCGTCCGGGGTGACGATGCGCAGGCGCGTGGCCTGCGCCAGGCGCGCAATGTCAGCCGGCGCCGGCGCTTCGGGCGCCTGCAGCAGCGCGGTCGCGGTGTCGTGCACGTCCTCGCCCGGCTCGCTCTGTGAGGCGAACGCCAGCGTCGCGCAACGCGCGCCACCGCAGAGCGTCGGCGTCAGCTCCAGGAACAGCGGCCGGCCGAACGCGCTGCCGCGCCGGTCGTTGTTGGGCTCGCTGTGCGCGCCGGCCTGCGGCGAGGCGATCAGCGCGCGGAACCTGCCGCTGGGTTCCTGCAGCAGCAGCCCGCGCGCGGCTGCATCCCAGGCGAACTCCTGCCCGCCGATGCCGGCCGGCCACATCAGATTGAGCGAAGGCACCAGGTGCACGCGGACGCGCAGGCCGGGCGGCGCCTGTTCCACCCGCAGCCGCACGCGCACGCCGGGCAGCGTGTCGCGCGCCTCGATCCGCTCGGACACGCGCAGCCCCGGCGCGGCGTACGAGCGGGTCAGGCCGAACGGATCGAGCGTGGCCGCCACCGGCGCGTCCGCCGCAGCCAACGGCGTGCCGTCGCCATGCAGGAATTCCAGCCGGTAGCCCGATGCGATCTGCACCGGGAAACTCCACAGTTCCAACCCATCGCTGCCGTAGCCGCCGGCGAAGCCGCGCAGCCCGTGCGCGGCGAGGAAGCGCTCCTGCACCGGCGCGGTGACCGTCCAGGACGGCACACCCGCATCTTCGGATGGCTCGGCGACACCGGCCCGCGGCGCCGCACTCCCCCGGCCCGCCAGCACGCAGGCCGTCGCGGCCATGCACAACACGACCGCGGACCCTCTGCGCAACGGCATGCCCAATCCCCTGAAGCGATGCCCGATTGTGGCCCGCCCGCCGCGCGGGACGCCCGCCGCGCCGCATCATCGCGCGCAGGCACGGCGCAGGAAGCATCCCTCCCGGCTCACCTGCCTGCTGCACAGGCCAGCGCAGGGGCAGAAGCGCTCAACCACCGGAAGCGGGAGGCGTCGGGAGGGGCCCGCCGCCCGCTGCTCGCGCCTCCCCGCTCACGCCGCGCCGTAAGGCGACGCCTCCCCCGCCGGCCGCGTCTTGAAGCGCCGATGCCACCACAGGTACTGCGACGGATGCTCGCGGATCACCGCTTCCAGCTCGCGCATGTAGCGCGCGGCGAAGGCGGTCGGGTCGGACGCGTCGGCCTCCGGCCAGGGCGCGTCCACGCGCACGCGGTAGCGGCCATCGTCCAGGCGCTGGCACCAGTACGGCACGATCGCCACGCCGGCGCGGCGCGCCAGGTCCGCGGTGGTGGTCAGCGTGGCGGCCTGCACGCCGAAGAACGGCACGAAGGCGCTGTTGTAGGTGAAGTTCTGGTCGGCCAGGTAGGCCATGCGCGCACCGCCGGCCAGCGCGCGCAGCAGGCCGCGCACGTCCTTCTTGCCGACCACGTGGGCGAAGACGCGCCGGCGGCCGTCCTGCATCAGCCGCTCGCCGCACGACCCGCCGGTGCGCCGGACCATGCAGGACAGCGGCGCGCCCAGCGCCTCGCCCAGCAGCCGCGCGCCCAGGTCGATGTTGGGGAAATGCGCGGTCAGCAGCAGCACGCCGCGACCGTCGGCCTGCGCGGCGCGCAGATGCTCCAGGCCCTCGACCTCGAACAGGCCGGCCAGCGCTGCGCGCGGGGCGTACCAGGCGCGGACCATTTCCAGCAGGCCGGTGACGCTGTCGCGCGTGTTGGCGCGCACCAGCGCCTCGCGCGCGGCCGCGTCCAGCTGCGAGAAGCACAGCGCCAGGTTGATGCGCGCGATGCGCCGGCGTGAGGCCAGCAGCGGCGTCAGCAGCCAGGCCAGCGCGCGGCCCAGCGCCAGCACGCGCGGCTGCGGCCAGGCCGCCACGCGCCGGCACAGCCAGCGCAGCGGCCCCAGGCCGGGACAGCGCGGCTCAGGCCGTCGCGGCATCGTGGCGCGCCAGCAGGCTGCCGGCGTACAGCGCGGCCAGCAGCAGCGTCAGCCCGCCCCAGAAGGTCGAGTAGAAGGCCAGGTGCGTGTTCAACGGGAACACCGTCACCGCCAGCGCCAGCATCGCCGGCCGCGCGCGGTCGCGCGCCTCGGGGCTGGCGAAGCGCCAGGCGCGCCAGGCCAGCGCCGCGCCCGACAGCCACAGCAGCAGGCCGATCACGCCGGTCTCGGCCAGGATCTCCAGCACGATCTGGTGCGCATGCAGCGCCGGGCCGTGGCCCCATGCCGGCGCCACGCCCGGCGTGGGATCGCAGGCGGGGAAGACGTCGCGGAAGTTGCGCACGCCCACGCCGTTGATCGGGTGCTCGCCGATCATGCAGCCGGCCGCCTCCCAGATGCGCCCGCGCCCGGACAGCGCGGTGTCCACGCCGGCCTGGTCGCCGGTGAAGGCCGCGGTGGTCAGCTGCACGCGCTTGGCCAGCTTGGGCGAGGCCACGGTCATTACCGCCAGCAGCACCGCGGCGGTGGCGAAGACGCCCAGCAGCCGCTTCCAGCCCAGCAGCCGCCAGCCCGAGAAGACCAGCACCAGCGCGTAGGTGATCCAGGCCGCGCGCGCGCCGGCCAGCAGGATCACCACGCCGATCGCGGCCGCCGCGAGCAGCCAGCCGCCCAGGCCGAAGCGGCGCCCGGCCGCGAACAGGCCGAACGGCGACAGGCTGGCCAGCACCAGGCCGAGCTTGAGGTTGCACGGGCCCAGGAATCCGCTGAGCCGGTCCACCGCCTCGATTTCCGCCGCCGAGCACATGGGATGGCCGCTCAGGGCCAGCTTGAGCGCATCGATGCCGAAGAACAGCGGGCTGGTCCCCATCGCGACCTGCACCAGCGCATCCAGGGTCCAGATCGCCACGATGATGGCCAGGCCGCCGAAGGTGATCCGGCGACCGCGCTCGTTGGCCACCGCCGAGGCCACCAGCCACAGGAACGGCAGGTAGCGCAGGTCGGTGGCGGCCTCGCCCCAGGCACGGCCATGGTCGACCGCATCGAAGGCGGAGATGAACTCCGGCACCCAGTAGGCGCAGAACATCACGCTGGTCAGCGCCCAGGCCTCGTTGCTGAGCAGGCGGTCGCCGCCGCGGAAGCGGTGCAGGGCCAGCTGCACCAGCGCCGCCAGCGCGCCCAGCGCCAGCACCGCTTCGGCATAGCCGGGCGCCGGCCACAGCGCGACGAACAGCAGGATCCAGGCAGGCGCCCAGCGCCAGCCGTCCGCGCGCGCGGCAAGTCGGGGCGTGGGGGCGGGCGTGGTCATGAGGCGGTGAGTTCCTGGTAGAGCGACAGCGTCGCGCGCTGCATCGCGGCCAGCGTGTAGGGCATGGTAGCCGGCGGCGCGGGCGGTGCGGCCAACAGCGCGCGCGCGGTGGCCGCCAGCGCCTGCGCATCGAACGGCGCCACCGCGCCGGCGGGCTGCAGTTCGGCCAGCAGTTCGCCCACCCCGCCGTGCGCCCAGCCCAGCACGGGGCGCCCGGCCGACAGGGCCTCGATCACGGTGCGGCCGAACGACTCGGGCTTGCGCGAGAGCTGCAGCACCAGGTCGCTGGCGGCGTAGGCGTCGGCGATGCGCGCGGTGACCTCGGTGAAGGCGACCGCCCGATCGATGCCCAGCTGCGCCGCCAGGGCTTCCAGTTCGGCCACATAGTCCTCGCGGCCGGGCTCGCGCGCGCCGGGCAGCCACAGGCGCGCGTCCAGGCCGTCGGCGCGCAGCGCGGCCAGCAGCTGCAGGCCGTCGCCATGGCCCTTGAGCCGGGTGCCGCGACCGGGCAGCAGCAGCAGCGGGCCGTCGCCGGCCAGCTGCGGGAACTGCTCGGCGGCCCAGGCGCGCATCGACGCATCAGGCCATGGCGCGCGTGGGAATTGCGTGGGATCCAGGCCGCGCGGGATCACCCGCAGGCGCGCCGGATCGGTCCGGGGATAGTGCTGCAGCACGTAGCGGCGCACGGTCTCGGACACGCAGATCACGCGCTCGCCGCGGGTCATGATGGCGCTGTAGGCGCCGGGCGAATTGAGCCCATGCACGGTGGTGACCAGGTGCGGGCGCGCGGCGCGCGGCATGCCGCGCAGCGCGCCCCAGCCGATCCACGCCGGCAGGCGCGAGCGCGCGTGGATGATGTCGGGGCGCTCGCGTTCGAACAGCGCGCGCAGCGTGCGCACATGGCGCAGCGTGCCCAGCGCCTTGCGGCCGATGTCGAGGGGAACGTGGGTGGCGCCGCCGGCTTCCAGCGCCGGCACCAGGCGCCCGCCGGCGGAGACCACGATGGCGCGATGGCCGGCCGCGACCAGCGCGGCGGCGATTTCCAGGGTGGAGCGCTCGACGCCGCCGGCGTGCAGCGCCGGCAGCAGCTGCACCACCGTCAGCCGGCGCGTGCCCTCAGTCGGCAAGGACGAAGTGCGAACCGCAGTACGGGCAGTCGGCCTCGCCGTTGGGCGCGTCCTCGATCGGCAGGTACACGCGCGGATGCGAGTTCCACAGCGCCATCGACGGCAGCGGGCAGCTCAGCGGCAGGTCGGCGCGGGTGACGGTGTAGCGCTTTTCGGCATTGGCCGGCGCGGTGGCGGGTTGGCTCATGGCGTGGGGTTCTTGGACGCGGACCGTGAAGGCGGGGATTCTAGCAGGGGGCTTGTACCGCTTCGGTGGGAGCCGCCACGGCGGCGATGGGCTTTACCGGTGGCCCCATCGCCGCCATGGCGGCTCCCACAAAGCGCTTCAGCGCGCGGCGAGCCAATCGCGCAGGGCGGCTTCCAGGCGGGTGAGGCCTTCGGCCAGCTCCTCGTCGGTGAGGTTGAGCGCCGGCACGAAGCGCAGCACGTCCGGGCCGGCCTGCAGCAACAGCAGGCCATGCGCGGCGCAGGCATCGAGGATGGCCGCGGCCTGGCCGGCGTATTCCGGGCGCAGCACCGCGCCGAGCATCAGCCCGCGGCCGCGCACCTCGGCGAACAGCTGCAGCTCGCCGTCCAGGCGGGCCAGCGCCGCCTGCAGCGCCTGCGACTGGCGCACGACATTGGCCGCGATCTGCGGCGAGCCCAGCTTGGCCAGGGCCACGCGCGCCACGGCCGCGCCCAGCGGATTGCCGCCGAAGGTGGTGCCGTGCGCGCCGAACTGCATCACCTCGGCCACCTTCGGCCCCACCAGCATCGCGCCGATCGGGAAGCCGCCGCCCAGGGCCTTGGCCAGGGTCACGATGTCCGGCGTCACCCCGTCCTGCCAGTGCGCGAACAGCTCACCGGTGCGGCCCATGCCGCACTGGATCTCGTCCAGCACCAGCAGGGCATCGTGCTGGCGGCACAGCGCCTCGACGCCCTTCAGATAGCCCGGCGCGGCCGGCAGCACGCCGCCCTCACCCTGCACCGGCTCGAGCATCACCGCGGCCACGTCGCCGCCGGCCATCGCCGCTTCCAGCTGGGCCAGGTCGTTGAAGTCCACGTAGCGGAAACCGCCGGGCAGCGGCTCGTAGCCTTCCTGGTACTTGGGCTGGGCGGTGGCGGTGACCGTGGCCAGCGTGCGGCCGTGGAAGCTGCCGCGGAAGGTGACGATCACGCGCCGATCGGGTGCACGCCCCTGCCCGGCCGCCCACTTGCGCACCAGCTTGATCGCCGCCTCGTTGGCCTCGGCGCCGGAGTTGCACAAAAAGGCGCGGCTGGCGAAGCGCGAGGCCTCCACCAGCTCCTGCGCCAGGCGCAGCGGCGGCTCGCTGTAGAAGATGTTGCTGGTGTGCCAGAGCTTGCCGGCCTGTTCGATCAGCGCGGCGGTGAGGTCTGGGTCGTGGTGGCCCAGGCCGCACACGGCGATGCCGGCGGACAGGTCGATGTACTCGCGGCCCTCGGTATCCCACACGTGGCCGCCCTGGCCTCGCTCCAGCACCAGTTCGCGCTGGCGGTACACGCTGAGCGTGTACTGCTTGGCGGAGGCGATGAGGTCGGAAGCGGCGGTCATGGCGATGGGGCCTGCGTGCGGAGGGGAGGAGCGGGGCATTGTCGCCGATCGCCTGGTGGTGCGTGTGGGGTCACTGCGATGGCCAGCCTTGCATCGGTCAAGCCTCATCGCCGCCATTGGCCGAAAAGGCCACAAGGGCGGCTCCCGCCAAGCCAGGCCGGTGCCGCACGGAGGCAGTTGCACCCTGTGGGAGCAACTGTCTCCTCAAATCTAGCGGGCTGCTTGTAGAGCGGAGCTTGCTCCGCTGCTTTTCGACCGGATCATGGGAAAGCCCCAGCGGAGCAAGCTCCGCTCCACAGGTGGGCAGCCGCCCTTGTGGCCTTTTCGGCCAATGGCGGCGAGAGGCTTTACCGGGAAGCGCCCACCGGCGCCGAACACCCAGGCCGCTTGGCATTGGGCCGGATCTCGCTGTCGGCGCGCATCGGCGGATCGCAGAACAGCTGCGGCGCGCTGACCGTGTCCTGGCGCTGCAGCTTCCCGTCGCGCCAGTCCTGGATGCTGAAGCGGTCCACCGCGCCCTGCCCCGGCGCGGCCGGCAGCAGCGTCACCACCTCGCGCTTGCCCAGCGTGCCCGCGGGCATCGCCACCAGCGGCCCGGGGTCGGCCGGCGCGGCGCCGGGCGCGGCCGCCGGCACCACGTAAAAAACGAAGCCATCCTCCACCGGCCCCCAGCCGGTCGAGCGACGCCGCGCGCGCTCGAAGGTCTGCATCACCACCCGCGCCGGCGCGATGCCCGGCGCGCGCGCCAGGTCCTGCGCCAGCAGCGGTGCGGACTTCTTGTCCAGGTCGTGCACGGCCCAGGCCAGCAGCGGGCAGGCGCCGCTGCCGGCCTGCTGCGCGCGCGCCGCCAGCAACGCCGTCAGCTCCGGCACGCGGTGGCGCCCGACCAGTTCATTGGGCATCCACGCGCGCAGCCGCATCCCGGCCGGCGCGTAGTGGCCGAAGAACTGGCGCTCGGCGAAGGCCCGGTACTGCGGCGTGGGCGGACCGAACTTGTAGGGATGCATCACCGGGATCTGCTGCCCCGCGCAGCCGGGCATGCCCGCGACGAACTGCGCACCGCTGCGCCAGGGCTCGTTGCGTTCGACGAAGCGCCCGCTGCACATCCACAGCCCGCTGGCCAGGGCCACCACCAGCAGCGCGGCGGCGAGCTGGCCGCCGCGCCCGGACAGGCGCGGGCCGGCCGCCTCGTACAGCCAGGCCAGCAGCGCGCACAGGAACGGCAGGGTGATCAGCACATTGCGCGCCGAGTACGACGGGGCGACCAGGCAGCTGACCAGCACGCCGCTGGCGATCACGCCGAGCAGCACGAACAGCGCCAGCCGTGCCGCGTGGCGGCCCCCATCCGGCACGCGCGCGCCCAGGCTGCCGCGGCCGCCGCGCCAGCGTCGCCACAGCGCGGCCACGATCAGCGCGGTCAGCGCCCAACTCGCCCCGGCCGTGGCCAGGTGCTTGCGCGCGGTGCGCGTCTGCGACCAGAAGAAGTGGACGTCGGCGCGATACCAGGTCTTGTCCACGTCCTGCTGCGTGGCGTGCAGCAGCAGCCAGGTGTAGCCGCCGACCACGGCCAGGATCAGCAGCCCGGCCACGATCACCGGCACGCGCAGGCGCGGCACCGGAAGCAGCCAGGCCAGCACCATGCCGGTGAGCAGCAGCAGGTAGAAGTGCATCAGGCTGCCGGCCAGGCCCAGCGCGAACAGCGCCGCGAACGCGCCCCACGGGAAGGCCCCGGTCGCCGGCGTGCGTTCGCGCAGGCGCAGCGTCAGGCCCATCAGCGCGGCGGCGACCAGGATGGCCGCGCCATAGCTGCGAGCGTTCTGCGACTGTTCGAACCAGAACGTGGACACCGCCGTCAGCGCCAGGGCGAAGCCCAGCGCCGCCGGGGTGAAACGGCGCCACAGCACGCGTGCGGTGAGCGCCAACGCCAGCACCGCGCACAGCGCGCTGGACAGGCGCAGCCAGACCTCCGACAGCCCACCCGGGCGGCTCCAGCCATACAGCAGCATGTAGTACAGCGGCGGATGCACATCGGTCAGCGCGCGTCGCCAGACGCCGGCCAGGCCATCGTCGCCGCCGATCACGTAGACAGTGAACAGTTCATCGGCCCAGTAATTGCTGCGTTCGAAGCCGACGAAGGCGAATGCGCAGGCCACCAGCGCGATCGCGGCATAGGCCAGTGCCGGCCAGCGCAGGCGGGGCTGCGCCACGGAAGAAGACATCATTCGGCAATACCGGCAAAGGACGAAAGACACGGCCCGCCCGCGCCCCTGACCCGGGCCAGCGCGCGTCGGCCGGCGGCGATGATACGGCCAGGCCGGCGCGACGCCGAGCCCCGCGCCGCACGGCGCGCGAAAGCGCCCAGTGATTTCAACGCGACAAGCCAAGGCACTGGTGTCCTGCGTTCGCGGGAACCACCGATCAGTGCTTCCAGCCTGGACGGCGCGCCGCCTGCCACTGCACGCCGGCGCAGGCGCTGCGGACCAAAGCCCGCGGCGCCGGCCGGCGCCGCACGGAAGGCGGCTTACCAGGTGCCGGTATTGGCCATCGAGGCCCAGGGCTCGGCCGGGGCCAGCGGTTTGCCCTTCTGCAGCAACTCGATGGAGATCAGGTCCGGGCTGCGCACGAAGGCCATGTAGCCATCCCGCGGCGGGCGGTTGATCGTGATGCCCAGCGACTGCAGATGGGCACAGGTGGCGTAGATGTCATCGACCTCGAAGGCCAAGTGACCGAAATTGCGGGCACTGCCGTAGTCCTCGACGCTGCCGTCGGGCGCGGGCCAGTTGTAGGTCAGCTCGACCTCGGCCTCGGGATTCTCCGGCGCGCCGAAATAGACCAGGGTGTAGCGGCCTTCGGGGCTGTCCTTGCGGCGGGTCTCGGTCAGGCCCAGGCCTTCGGTGAAGAACCGGGCGGTGGCGTCCAGGTCGCGGACGCGGATCATGGCGTGGAGGTATTTCATGGTCTCGATGGAACTCGGAAGGGGGGGAGTGGAGCGCTTGCCGGTCTCGATGCCGGCTCAGTCGAGGAACAGGTCCGGCAGCAGCGGCTGGGTGGGGTCGACGGCGTAGCCGGACAGGTCGTGGATGCCGGCCTGGGCCAGCACTTCGTCGTCGATCAGGAACTGCCCGGTGCGATCCACCGCGTCGCGGGTCAGCACCGCGTGGGCGGCGTCGCCCATGATCGCGGGCGATCGTCCGTTGGCCACCGACACGCCGGGGATCATGTTCAGCGCGTCGGTGGCGATCAGCGTGCGCGGCCACAGGGCGTTGACCGCCACGCCCTGCGGGCCGAACTCGGCCGCCAGGCCCAGCGTGACCAGGCTCATGCCCATCTTGGCCAGCGTGTAGCCGGTGTGCGGGCCCCACCACTTCGGGTCCAGCGACGGCGGCGGGCACAGGGTCAGGATATGCGGATTGGGCGCCTGCAGCAGGTGCGGCAGGCAGGCCTGCGCGCACAGGAAGCTGCCGCGCGCGTTGACCTGCTGCATCAGGTCGAAGCGCTTCATCGGCGTGTCCAGCGTGCCGCGCAGCCAGATCGCGCTGGCGTTGTTGACCAGGATGTCGATGCCGCCGAAGGTGTCCACCGTGGCCGCCACCGCCGCGCGCACCTGGTCTTCCTCGCGGATGTCGCACTGCAGGGCCAGGCCGCGGCCGCCGGCCTCATTCACCGCCTGGGCCGCGCTGTGGATGGTGCCGGGCAGCTTGGGATTGGGCACCGCGGACTTGGCGGCAATGGCCACGTTGGCGCCGTCGCGCGCGGCGCGCAGCGCGATGGCCAGGCCGATGCCGCGCGAGCCGCCGGTGATGAAAAGAGTCTTGCCTGACAGGGTCGTCATGCGCGAGCGCCAATGGCGCGACCGGGCCGGTCGCGGCGTCATTTTAAGTGCCAGGCCCCGCGTAGGGCGGCATGCACGGAGCGAAAGGACCGGACGCCGCGCGTGCGCCGTTCACTTCGCGCTCCTGCGCGCTCGCGCCGGGCACCTATAATTTCGCCGATGGACTCCTGGTTCGACGGCCTGCTCGACTGGATCGCCGCGCATCCGGTCGCCGCCGGCGCGGTGGTCTTCCTCATTGCCCTGTGCGATTCGCTGATCGTGCTCGGCGCGATCGTGCCCGCGCTGCCGCTGCTGATCGGCGTGGGCGTGGTGATCGGACTGGGCGAACTGTCCGGTCCGTACGCGGTGGTGTGCGCGGCGCTGGGCGCCTTCGTCGGCGACGGGGTGAGCTTCTGGGTCGGCCGGCGCTGGGGCACGCAGCTGCGCGCGCATTGGCCCTTCAGCAAGTATCCGCAGCTGCTGGAGCGCGGCGAGCGTCTGTTCCACCGCAACAGCCTCAAGGCGATCTTCATCGCGCGCTATGTCGGGCCGATCCGGCCGTTCGTGCCGGCGGTGGCCGGCATGCTGCACATGCCGCTCAAGCGCTATCTGCCGGCCAGCGCGGCGGCCGGCCTGTCCTGGGCGGTGCTGTTCCTGCTGCCGGGCTGGATGCTGGGCCAGGCCTACGACGCGGTCGCCGCGGTCGCCGGGCGCCTGGCGGTGGTGGTGGGCCTGCTGCTGGTGGTGCTGGGCGTGATCTGGGCGGCGGTGCTGTACAGCTACCGCTGGTTCGCCGCGCATGCCGACGCCCTGCTCGCGCGCGGCCTGGCCTGGTCGCGCGCGCATCCGGTGCTGGGGCGTCATTCGGTGGCGCTGTTCGATCCCAGGCGCCGCGAGACCGTGTCCCTGGCGGTGCTGGCGGTGGCGCTGCTGGCGCTGGCCTGGGTGCTGTTCGCCTTCCTGGTGGTGGTGTTGGGCCACGGCGAACCGCTCGGCGTGGACCTGAGCCTGTACGAACTCATGCACAGCCTGCGCAATCCGCTGGCCGACCGTCCGCTGGCGGCGATCGCGGCCATCGGCGATGCCGACGTGCTGGCCCCGGCCTGGCTGGCGGTGCTGGGCTACCTGGCCTGGCGCAGGCGCTGGCTGGCGGTCGGCCATTGGGTGGCGGCGATCGTCTTCGGCGTGGCCCTGACCGGCTGGCTGGGCGTGGTGGTGGACATTCCCAAGCCGCCGGTCGTGGCGGGGGGCTTCGGCTTCCCGTCCAAGGCGGTGACCATGAGCACGATCATCTTCGGCTTCTTCGCCGTGCTGATCTCGCGCGAGCTGCCGGGCCGCGACCGCGCCTGGCCGTACGTGGTCGCCGGCGTGGTGGTCAGCACGATCGGCTTCGCCCGCATCTACCTGGGCGCGCACTGGCTCAGCGACGTGGTCGGGGGCACCCTGCTGGGCGTGGTGTGGGTGCTGATCCTGGGCTTGGCCTACCGCAGCCGGGTGCGGCGCTCGCTGTGGGTCAAGCCGCTGGCCTGGCTGTTCTATGGCGTGTTCGCGATCGCCGCGCTGTGGCACGGGCCGCGCGCGGTGGATCGCATGCTGGCGCTGTTCGATGCGCCCATCGCCTCGGTCGCGCGGCCGCTGCCGGATTGGTGGAAGGAAGACTGGCGCGCGCTGCCGGCCACGCGCAACGAGTTCGACGATGCCCAGCGCTGGCCGCTGGACGTGCAGGTCGCCGGCCCGCTGCAGCCGCTGGTGCGCCACCTGGAGGACCAGGGCTGGCGCCTGCAGCCGCAGGCCGGCTGGGAGCGCGCCCTGCAGCTGCTGGACAGCGACCTGCCGCCGGAGCGGCATCCGGTGCTGCCGGCGACGCTGGACACGCGCGCCGAGAGCCTGCTGATGCTCAAACCCGGCCCGCGCGCCGACCAGCAGTACGCGCTGCGGCTGTGGGCCAGCCCGATCCTGCTGCAGCCGGGCCAGGTGCCGCTGTGGATCGGCGGGGCGCAGACGCTGCGCCACCAGACGTTGTTCGGACTGGTCGGCATGTGGCGGCCGCTGCCGGACGCCGATGCCTCGCTGGATCAGGTGCGCGATTCAGTCCGCGGCCTGCCGCAGGCCCTGGCGCCGCATCAGTCCACCGGCCTGCCGGTGCTGCGCCTGCGCACCGACCAACTGCCGCTGGAACACGCCCCGCCCGCGCAGCTGCCGCCGGTGCGGGCGCGCTGAGGCTTGCGGCGCGGATCGCGCGGATGCGCGCCCGCCATCGTGCGCGCCACCACTACGCGCCGTTCCCGCGACAGCGGAAATCCAGTGTCTTGGTTGTCTTCGGGGAAGCCCCTGGGTTCCCGCCTTCGCGGGAGCGACGGCAGCGCGTTTGCCGCGGCTGAAGACGGTGGAGCGTGTGTCGCGGCTTCGGGCCCGCGGCGGCGCTAGGCCATCAGCGCCAGCAGATGATCCAGGCGCGCGTGCGGATCGTCTTCCTGCAGCACGGCCAGGCGCTGGGCGTCGCTGAGCGGCAGCAGTTCGGCCAGGCGCCAGCCGACCCAGGAGGCGCTGTCCAGGTCGGCGGCGGTCATGCCGGGCGGCGTCGCGCCGGCCTTCTCGAAGATCTTCTCCAGCACCGTGGCCAGCAGGCCGTGCTCGGGGCGCAGCTCGTCGTCGTCCTCGGGCGGGCACCAGTCCACCTCGCCCACCACCAGCCCGTTGTCGCGTACCCGCGTGCGCTGCACGTGGAAGCGCCGACCGCCACGCAGGCGCAGGGTCAGCAGGCCGTCGCTGCCGGTGCCGAAATCCTCGATCGTCGCCTCGGTGCCGTACGCCGCCGGCGTCGCCGGGGCACCGGCCTCGCCGCCCTGCAGGATCAGGCACACGCCGAAGCCGCGCCCGCTGCGCCCGCATTCCCGGATCAGGTCCAGGTAACGACGCTCGAACACCCGCAGCCCCAGCCCCGCCCCGGGCAGCAGCACGGTGTTGAGCGGAAACAGGGGAAGCGTCTCGGTCGCGGGCATGGCCGGGAGTGTAGGCAGAGGCCAGGTGAAGGGAAGAGAAGCGGGCGACGGCGGCCGAGCCTGCCGCCGCTCACGCTCCTGCCCTCACGCCTGCTGCAGGGACGCCAGGAAGCGCCGCGGCGCGCCGTCGAAGCCGCCGTTGGACATGAACACCACGTGGTCGCCCTCGCGCGCCAGCGCGCGCAGCGCGGCGACCAGCGCATCGCTGTCGGGCACTGCCTGCGCCTGGCCGCGGACCGAGGCGATCACCTTGCCGGCATCCCAGGCCAGCTCGGGCCGGTGCAGGAACACCACCGCATCGGCGCCCTCCAGCGACGGCGCCAGCGCGTCGGCGTGCGCGCCCAGCCGCATCGAATTGCTGCGTGGCTCCATCGCCACCACGATCCGTGCCTGGCCGACCTTCGCGCGCAGGCCTTCGAGCGTGGTGGCGATGGCCGTGGGGTGATGGGCGAAATCGTCGTACACGGTGACGCCGCGGGCGTTGCCGATCACCTCCAGCCGGCGCTTGACGCCGCGGAAGTCGGCCAGGGCCGGCATCACGCCGGCGATGTCCACGCCGACCGCCGCTGCCGCCGCCAGCGCGGCCAGGGCGTTGAGCACGTTGTGCCGGCCGACCAGCGGCCAGTGCACCTGGCCCACTTCCACCCCGCGCCTGAGCACGGCGAAGGCACTGCCGTCGGCCTGGATCAGGCGTGCACTCCAGTCCAGCGCCGCATCGAAGCCGAAGCGCTCCACCGGCGTCCAGCAGCCCATCGCCAGGACTTCCTCGAGGCGCGCATCGGCGCCGTTGACGATCAGCCGGCCGTGGCCCGGCACGGTGCGTACCAGATGATGGAACTGGCGCTGGATCGCGGCCACGTCGGGGAAGATGTCGGCGTGGTCGTACTCGAGGTTGTTGAGGATCGCCACGCGCGGGCGGTAGTGCACGAACTTGCTGCGCTTGTCGAAGAAGGCCGTGTCGTACTCGTCGGCCTCGACCACGAAAAGCGGCCGGTCGGCCGCGGGGGCATCGTCCCCCGCTCCGGCGGGGAGAAGGTGGCGCGCAGCGTCGGACGAGGGCTCGGCGGCCACACGTCCCAGCCGCGCCGAGACGCCGAAGTCCTCGGCCACGCCGCCGATCAGGAAGCCCGGCGCACGCCCGGCGGCCTCCAGCAGGTAGGCCAGGATCGTGGTGGTGGTGGTCTTGCCGTGCGTGCCGGCCACGGCCAGCGTGGTGCGCCCGGGAAGCACCGCCTCGCTCAGCCACTGCGCGCCGGAGGTATAGGCGCGGCCCGAGTCGAGCACCGCCTCCACCGCCGCGTTGCCGCGCGAGAGCGCGTTGCCGACGATCACCGTGTCGCAGTCCGGCGAGATGTTGCCCGGCCGATAGCCCTGCGCCAGCTCGATGCCCAGCCGCTCCAGCTGGGTGGACATGGGCGGATAGATCGCCTGGTCGCTGCCTTCGACGGTGTGGCCCAGCTCGCGCGCCAGCGCCGCCACGCCGCCCATGAAGGTGCCGGCGATGCCGAGGATGTGCAGTTTGCTCATGGGCTGTAGGGCGGGAGCGAGTGGATGGGAACGAGGAACGAGGAGACGCGAAGCACGAGGGAACTCACATCGGTCGTGCCTGTGCTCGTTCCTTGTTCCTCTGCACGCGTTCCTCGCCTTGGCTAGCGCTTGCCCAGCGCCTCGGTCAGCCGCTGGGTGACCTCGTCCAGTTCACCCACGCCGTCGACCACGGTCAGGCGGCCCTGCTGCTTGTAGAAGTTGATCACCGGGGCGGTGCTGTCCTCGTAGACCTGCAGGCGCTTGCGCACCGACTCGGGGTTGTCGTCGGCGCGGCCTTCGGCCTTGGCGCGGCCGGCGATGCGTTCGACCAGCAGATCGGTCGGCACGTCCAGCTGCACGGCCGCGTCCATCGGCTGGCCGATGCGGGCCAGCAGCTGGTTCAGCGCGTCGGCCTGGGCCAGGTTGCGCGGATAGCCGTCCAGGATGAAGCCGTTGGCCACGTCGGGCTGGGCCAGGCGCGATTCGAGCATGCCCAGCAGGATCTCGTCGGAGACCAGGTTGCCCGCATCCATCACCGCCTTGGCCTGCTTGCCCAGGTCGGTGCCGGCCGCCACTTCGGCGCGCAGCAGGTCGCCGGTGGAGATGTGCGGAACCTTGAGGAAGTCCTTCAGGCGCGCGGCCTGCGTGCCCTTGCCCGATCCGGGCGGTCCCAGAAGAACCAGTCGCATGGTGTCACTCCAGCAATCTCAATGAGGAAACTTGGGAGGCCGGAGCGGGCAGCCAGGCGGACGGCGGCGCCGACGCGACCGGCGCATCGATGTGGGAAGCTTACCGCATCCGGTCCAGACCCCAGGAAAGACCATGGCGGCTCCTACCCTGTTGTATGCGCAGTCCGGCGGCGTCACCGCCGTCATCAATGCCACCGCCGCCGGCGTTATCGGCGAAGCCAGGCGCCACAAGGTCAAGGTCCTGGCGGCGCGCAACGGCATCCTCGGCGCCCTGCGCGAGGAGTTGATCGACACCTCCAGGGAGTCGGCCGCGGCGATCGCGGCGTTGGCGCAGACACCGGGCGGGGCGTTCGGCTCGTGCCGGGTCAAGCTCAAGTCGCTGGAGGCCGACCGCGCCCGGTACGAACGCCTGCTGGAGGTGCTCAAGGCCCATGAGGTGCGCTGGTTCCTCTACAACGGCGGCAACGACTCGGCCGACACCGCGTGGAAGGTCTCCCAGCTGGCCCAGGCCTTCGGCTATCCGCTGACCTGCGTGGGCGTGCCCAAGACCATCGACAACGACCTGGCGGTCACCGACACCTGCCCCGGCTTCGGCTCGGCGGCCAAGTACACCGCCGTATCGGTGCGCGAATGCGCACTGGACGTGGCGGCGATGGCGGAGACTTCGACCAAGGTCTTCGTCTACGAGGCCATGGGCCGCCACGCCGGCTGGCTGGCGGCGGCGGCGGGCCTGGCCGGCAGCAGTCCCAATGAGGCGCCGCACCTGATCCTGTTCCCGGAACGGCCGTTCGATGAGGCCGCCTTCCTGGCCCAGGTGGACAAGGTGGTCAAGCGCGTGGGCTACTGCGTGGTCGTGGCCAGCGAAGGCATCCGCGACGCCGACGGCCGCTTCGTCGCCGACGCCGGCGGCGGCACCGACGCCTTCGGCCATGCGCAGCTGGGCGGGGTGGCCTCGACCCTGGCCGGCAAGGTCAAGGCCGCGCTCGGCTACAAGGTGCACTGGGCGCTGCCTGACTACCTGCAGCGCTCGGCCCGCCACATCGCCTCGAAGGCCGACTGGGAACAGGCCCAGGCCGTGGGCAAGGCCGCCGTGCAGTACGCGCTGGCCGGGCACAACGCGGTCATGCCGGTGATCGTGCGCACGGCCGACGCGCCCTATCGCTGGAAGATCGCCCCGGCACCGCTGTCCAAGGTCGCCAACCACGAGAAGACCATGCCGGCCGGCTTCATCCGCAAGGACGGCTTCGGCATCACCGCGCGGGCGCGGACCTACCTGGCGCCGCTGATCCAGGGCGAGGCCCCGCTCGCCTACGGCCGCGATGGCCTGCCGAAATACGTGACGCTGAAGAACGTGGCGGTGAAGCCCAGGCTCCCCGCCTGGGAAGGCTAAGACCCGACGTCCACTCCCAGACCCTGCAACGCGGGCTCAGCGGCAGGGCTTGCCCTCGACGTCCAGCTTGGCCGCATACGCCGGCAGCGCGGCCAGCTTGCCGGCCTGGGCCTGGGCCTTGGCGTCCTGCAGGTACAGGCGGGCGCGCTCCTGGCCGTCGAGCTGCAACT
Source organism: Pseudoxanthomonas sp. X-1 (assembly GCF_020042665.1). Taxonomy (NCBI): domain Bacteria; kingdom Pseudomonadati; phylum Pseudomonadota; class Gammaproteobacteria; order Lysobacterales; family Lysobacteraceae; genus Pseudoxanthomonas; species Pseudoxanthomonas sp. X-1. The sequence continues at coordinate 1,176,452 of NZ_CP083376.1, read as the reverse complement.
CCTGCCCGGCCGGCTTGCGCCACACCTGCACCACCGCCTGCTGGCCGGCGCAGCTGGCCGAGGGGACCTTGATGATGTCGTTGAGTTTCCAGCCCTTGGCGGCGCTGGGCTGGACCTTGTCGTAGTCCATGAACGCCGCGCGCGCCTGGCAGCTGGCGCTGGTGCGCACCAGGTTCATCGCATAGGGCTGGGCGGCCTCGCCGGTGAAGCGGCCCTCGATGCGGGTGCAGGCCTCGGGGATCTGCCGCAGCGTGTGCAGTACGCCGTTGGCCTGCGGCGTGCCGACTGGCCGCTGGATCTCGGGGGCCTGCTGGGCCAGGGCCATCAGCGGCATGCACAGCAGGCCGGCCAGGGCCAGGCGCGAAGCGGATGCGGACATGGGCGCGTCCTTTGGTTGGTCAACGGAAACGGGGCGGCAGGCTGGCACGCGCCGGCTGAACGCCGGATCGACCCGGTGTTCACCCCACGCATACGGTGCTGAACCTCGCGGACGGGCCTGTCATGCAGGGCCCGCAAGCACGACGCGCCTCGAAGGCCGCATGTGGCGGTCCTTCACCGCACGCCGCACTCCGACGACGCATCGACTGTCGGGGCGTGCCTCACAAGGAAGGGGTGAGCACGCGTACGCGCATGCCCAGGCCAGGCATGCCCGCCAGATCGGCAGGCATGCGGCAGTCTGCGCCCAACCCGCCGCATGCGAGGCCCGGGCATCGCGCCTGAGGCAAGCCTCGACGCCTCGCGGCACTGCGTCATCGCCTGGACCGTAGGCAGGCCTACACTGGGGCCAACGGGCGTCGACCGATGCCCGTCCTCGGCGCCACGCGTGTCGATGCGCGCGGCGAACCGGTCCATCTGCCTTGGGAGGGGTCATGCTGGAACACTACGGTCTTGCGCTGGCGCTGGCATGCGCGGCGATCGCCATCCTGTACGGAATCGTCTCGTCGCGCTGGGTGCTCTCGCGCCCGGCCGGCAATGCGCGCATGCAGCAGATCGCCGCGGCCGTGCAGGAAGGCGCGCGCGCCTATCTCAATCGCCAGTACCTGACCATCGCCATCGCCGGCGCGGTCCTGTTCGTGCTGGTCGGCGTCTTCCTGAGCTGGCCGACCGCGATCGGCTTCGCCCTGGGCGCGGTGCTGTCGGGCGCGGCCGGCTACATCGGCATGAACGTCTCGGTGCGGGCCAACGTGCGCACGGCCGAGGCGGCGCGCCAGGGCATGGGCCCGGCGATGGACGTGGCCTTCCGCGGCGGGGCGATCACCGGGATGCTGGTGGTGGGGCTGGGCCTGCTGGGCGTGGCCGGCTACTGGGCGCTGCTGACCCATGTGCTGCACGTCCCGACCGAGCAGGCGCTGCATGCGCTGGTCGGCCTGGCCTTCGGCTCGTCGCTGATCTCGATCTTCGCGCGCCTGGGCGGCGGCATCTTCACCAAGGGCGCGGACGTGGGTGCCGACCTGGTGGGCAAGGTCGAGGCCGGCATCCCCGAGGACGATCCGCGCAACCCGGCGGTGATCGCCGACAACGTCGGCGACAACGTGGGCGACTGCGCCGGCATGGCCGCCGACCTGTTCGAGACCTACGCGGTCACGGTGATCGCGACCATGCTGCTGGGCGGGCTGATGGCCGCGCAGGCCGGCGCGAACGCGATCCTCTACCCGCTGGTGCTGGGCGGGGTGTCGATCATCGCCTCGATCATCGGCGCGCTGTTCGTGCGGGTGAAGGCCGGCGGCTCGATCATGGGCGCGCTGTACAAGGGCGTGATCGTCTCGGCGGTGCTGGCGGCGATCGCCTTCTACCCCATCACCACCGCCCTGATGCGCGACTCGGCCATCGGCGCCCTGCCGCTGTACGGCTGCGCCCTGATCGGCCTGGTCCTCACCGGCGCGATCGTGTGGATCACCGAGTACTACACCGGCACCCAGTACAAGCCGGTGCAGCACGTCGCGCAGGCCTCCACCACCGGCCATGGCACCAACATCATCGCCGGCCTGGGCGTGTCGATGAAATCCACCGCCCTGCCCGTGGTCGCCGTATGCCTGGCGATCTGGGGCGCGCACGCGCTCGGCGGCCTGTACGGCATCGCCATCGCCGCCACGGCGATGCTGTCGATGGCCGGCATGATCGTCGCCCTCGACGCCTACGGCCCGATCACCGACAACGCCGGCGGCATCGCCGAGATGGCAGAGCTGCCGGCCGAGGTCCGTGCGGTCACCGACCCGCTCGACGCGGTCGGCAACACCACCAAGGCGGTGACCAAGGGCTATGCGATCGGCTCGGCGGCGCTGGCCGCGCTGGTGCTGTTCGCCGACTACACCCACAACCTGGCCGCCGCGCACCCCGGATCGGCCTACAGCTTCGACCTGTCCGATCACCGCGTGATCATCGGCCTGCTGATCGGCGGCCTGATCCCCTACCTGTTCGGCGCCATGGCCATGGAAGCGGTGGGCCGCGCCGCCGGCAGCGTGGTGGAGGAAGTGCGGCGCCAGTTCCGCGAGATCCCCGGGATCATGGACGGCAGCGGCAAGCCGCAGTACCACGCCGCGGTCGACCTGCTCACCCGCGCGGCCATCCGCGAGATGATCGTGCCCTCGCTGCTGCCGGTGGTGGTGCCGATCATCGTCGGCCTGGTGCTGGGCGCGCAGGCGCTGGGCGGCCTGCTGATCGGCACCATCGTCACCGGCCTGTTCGTGGCCATCTCGATGACCACCGGCGGCGGCGCCTGGGACAACGCCAAGAAGTACATCGAGGACGGCCACTTCGGCGGCAAGGGCAGCGAGGCGCACAAGGCCGCGGTCACCGGCGACACGGTCGGCGACCCGTACAAGGACACTGCGGGCCCGGCGATCAATCCGCTGATCAAGATCATCAACATCGTGGCGCTGCTGATCATCCCGCTGCTGGGCTGAGCCACCGGCGCCGACGCCGCCCGACGCCCTGGACGCCGCTCCCGGAGCGTTGGCGCTGCGTTGCAGCACCGCTGCGCTAGAATGCCGTCCACTTTCGATCACCTCAAAGCATTGGAGCAGCGCATGGGCCTGGGCAGCGTCCCCACCGGCAAGAATCCGCCGGACGAGATCAACGTCATCATCGAGATCCCCAAGGATTCCGAGCCGGTGAAGTACGAAGTGGACAAGGAGTCCGGCGCGATCTTCGTCGACCGCATCCTGTCCACCCCGATGCGCTACCCCTGCAACTACGGCTATGTGCCGCATACCCTGTGCGGCGACGGCGACCCGGCCGACGTGCTGGTGGTGCTGCCGCTGCCGCTGGTGCCCGGCTCGGTCATCCGCTGCCGCCCGGTCGGCGTGCTGCGCATGAGCGACGAAGCCGGCAGCGACGAGAAGCTGCTGGCCGTGCCGGTGGAGAAGGTCTTCAGCGGCTACTCGCACATCAACGACATCGCCCAGGTCAGCGGCCACTGGCTGGAGCGCATCGGCCACTTCTTCGAGCACTACAAGGACCTGGAAAAGGGTAAGTGGGTCAAGATCGACGGGTGGGGCGGCGCCGACGAAGCCAAGAAGATCCTGCTGGACGCCATCGCGCGCGACGCGGGCCACGACAAGGCCTGATCCAGGCCAGCCGTCGTAGCGAAAGGCGCCCGCGAGGGCGCCTTTTTTGATGGCGTTCGCGAAGTGCCGGGCGGGTGAACGGACTCCGCCTGCCGGACCGATGCGTGGCAATGCCGCGCGTCGTAGCGCGTGGCTCAACCGTCGGACCGGTCGCCGCGCTGCGCGCGCACCCGCAGCGTGGTCAGCGCGATCAGGCGCGAGACCACCAGCGCGATGTACATCACCCCCGCGAACTGCTCGAGCATCACCAGCGCGCGCGCCTGCGGCAGCACCGGCACGATGTCGCTCAGCCCCACGGCCGAGAGCACGCTGAAGCTCAGGTACAGCAGCTCCATCCAGCTGCGCGTGCCGCTGGTCACGCCATTGGCGCTGAAGCTGCCCGGGTACCACTGCTGGCACACGGAGAAGGCGAACGCGAATGCCCAGGCCAGCAGGGTGAAGGTGGCCCCCGCGGCGAACAGTTCGTCGCTGGTGACCCGATGGTCGTCCAGCATGTAGGCGATCAGGCTGGCGGCCGTGTAGAAGTACAGCAGGCACTCCATGGCCTGGGCGAAGGTCACCAGGCCCGGCAACTGCCGGGTCACCCCGAGCAGCGAGCAGGCCACCGAGGGCAGCGCCAGCAGCCAGGCGATCCAGTTCACCGCGGGACTGCGGTTGACGACCCACAGCGCCAGGGCCAGCACCAGGATGCCGAAGGCGCCCAGCAGCGCCTGGCCGGTGCGGGTGTCGTTCATAGCCGGATAGAGCAGCACCCCGGCCAGCTGGACGATCAGCAGCATCGCAGAGGGGTGTCGACGCAGGGAACGGGCATCCAGGCGCATGGGACGGTCTTGCAGTGCGGGATCGCATCGTAAGCGTGCGGCCGTCACGGCCTGTCGAAAGGGTCAGAACTTTTCCCGACGTTCAAAAATAACGATTCCGTCACTAATTAGCGCACTTTTAGTTTCATTAAAATTCATTTTTGCCGGAATCAGGCAAATTACAGATTCATCGACACAAGCCGCCACACATCCGGCGAACTATCTCGTTAAGTTCCCGTTCGCGCTCCGTTGGACGACCGTTACGCGGCGCGCGCTTTGTCTTCGCCCTTCACCGCGCCCGCGTCCCGCAGGCCGGCCCCGGAGGGCGTTCTTGCCTCGATGCCTTTATTGGGAAGCCACACTCACATGAGCCACAGCAATCGTCACCACGCCTTGCGCCGCACCGCGCTGGCCCTCGTACTCGGCGCCGCGCTGGCGCAGGGCGCGGCCTACGCGCAGAGCACCGCCGGCAACATCGCGGGTACCGCGCCTGCCGTCGCCGGCCAGACCGTGCAGATCACCAGTTCCGCCTCGGGCGTCTCGCGCCAGGTGCCGGTCGACGCCAACGGCCGCTTCCGCATCCCCGCGCTGCCCACCGGCACCTACACCGTCACCCTGACCGGCGCCGACGGCACCGCCTCCAGCCAGACCGTCACCGTCGTGGCCGGCCAGACGGTCAACGCCGAGTTCGCCGATGCGGCCGGCGGTAGCTCCGCCAAGAGCCTGGACACCGTGGTCGTGCGCGGCATGAAGAACGTCAACGGCATCGACCTGTCCAGCGTCGAGTCGCGCACCACCTTCACCGCCGAGCAGCTCAATGCCCTGCCGGTGCCGCGCGACATCACCAGCGTCTCGCTGCTGACCCCGGGCACGGTCAAGAGCTCGGGCTACTTCGGCAACGCCTCCTTCGGCGGCGCCTCGGCCGCCGAGAACAGCTACTACGTCAACGGCTTCAACATCACCAACCTCTACGACAGCCTGTCGTTCTCGGAAGTCCCCTTCCAGGCGATCGACCAGCTGGACGTGCAGACCGGCGGCTACGGCGCGCAGTACGGCTTCTCCACCGGCGGCGTGACCAGCGTCAACGTCAAGCGCGGCACCAACGAATGGCACGGCGGCCTGAGCTGGACCAGCGTGCCGGACAGCCTGCGCGCCAGCGTGCCCAACGTCTATCGCAACAGCGACGACCAGATCTTCCGCAGCTACCACAACAACTACAGCGCCTCCAACACCTACACCGGCTGGATCGGCGGTCCGCTGATCAAGGACAAGCTGTTCGTCTTCGCGCTGGCCGAGTTCGACAAGAGCAACACCACCTCCTACGGCGCGCGCTCGGACGTGCAGACCGAACTGGACGCCGATGGCAATCCGACCCTGTCGCCGTCCACGGCCTCGCGCTCCACCAGCGCGCAGGACTATGAGTCCAAGACGCCCTACTGGCTGGTCAAGCTGGACTGGTACCTCAACGACGCCAACCACCTGGAATACACCGGCTTCGACAACGGCAGCCGCTACACCTACGACTACTACAACGCCGCCTACGGCGCCGATGACCATCCGGCCAAGACCGACTACAACGGCCAGCTGGTCGGCAAGAGCGGCGGCCAGACCGACATCTTCAAGTGGACCAGCTACCTGACCGACAACCTGACCATGGCGCTGCAGTACGGTCAGATGCGCAACAAGGATTCGCAGTTCACCATCAGCCCCGACGGCAAGCACAGCTCGTACGACGGCAACGTCTTCGGCCCCATCGGCGACTGCCCCTACGTGATCGACCAGACCGGCACGAAGATCGGCTGCGCCGTGGCCCAGAGCGTGGGCATGGAAGGCGGCAAGAACTCCCGCGACAGCTACAAGGCCGACTTCGAGTGGCAGCTGGGCGACCACAAGGTGGCCTTCGGCTACAGCGATGAGCAGTGGAAGTCGACCTCGGGCACGGCGTACTCCTCCGGCGGCTACTGGCGCCTGTACGACGGCTACGCGCGCCTGATCAACTTCCGCACCGGCGGCGGCGTCAAGATCGACCAGAAGTCCTGGTACCTGCAGGACAACTGGCAGATCACCGACAACTTCATGCTGTACGGCGGCATCCGCAACGACTCGTTCGACAACAAGAACAGCTCGGGCACCACCTTCGTCAAGCAGGACGACATCTGGCAGCCGCGCCTGGGCTTCTCGTGGGATGTGGCCGGCAACGGCGACAGCAAGCTGTTCGGCTCGCTGGGCCGCTACTCGCTGCCGATCGCGGCCAACGTCGCCCTGCGCGCCGCCAGCGCCTCGTTCTACACCGTCAACTACTACACCTATGACGGCATCGATCCGGTCAGCGGCGCGCCGCTGAACACCGCGCCCTTCCGCGGCGGCTCGGCCGACTACGTCATCAACGGCGAGAACGGTGTGGCGCCCGACCCGAAGGCCGTGGCCAGCAAGGGCCTGAAGCCCTATACGCAGGACGAGGCCATCCTGGGCTACCAGCAGCTGCTGCACTCGGACAACAGCTTCGTCGACGGCTGGACGCTGGGGGCCAAGGCCACCTACCGTCGCATCAACCAGGCCATCGACGATACCTGCGATGTGCGTGCGATCTACAACGCCGCGCAGGCGCAGGGCTACGACGTGGCCGGTCACTGGGCTGACCAGTGGACGATTCCGGACGGTCTGCCTGGCTGCTACCTGTACAACCCGGGCGAAGACCTGAACATCACGCTGGATGTCGATGGCGACGGCAAGGCCGACAACATCCACGTCGACGGCAGCGCCCTGGGTCCCAAGGCCAAGCGCTACTACAAGGCGTTGACCCTGAGCGCGGAGAAGGCCACCGACAAGTGGTACGCCAGCATCAACTACACCTGGTCCAAGCTCAGCGGCAACTACGAGGGTCTGGTCAAGAGCACCAACGGCCAGTCCGACACCGGCACGACCTCGGACTTCGACTTCGCCGAGATCATGTACGGCGCCGATGGCTATCTGTTCAACGACCACCGCCACACGCTGAAGGCGTACGGTGCGTACAACTTCACCGACGAGTGGTCGATGGGTGTTGATCTGCAGGTCCAGTCGGGCGCGCCGATCAGCTGCCTGGGCGGCGGCACCGGCACCTTCGGCACCGAGTACGGCTACGGCGGCGTGTTCCACTACTGCAATGGCGAGATCGCCAAGCAGGGCACCGCCGGTCGCACGCCGTGGACCTGGGCCGTCAACCCGAACGTGGTCTACAAGCCGCAGTGGGCCAATGGCCTGAGCCTGCAGATGTCGGTGCTGAATCTGTTCAACTCGGTCAAGCCGCTGCAGGTGTACGAGACCAAGGAAGACACCCAGTACGGCGAGACCTACAACAGCTACAAGCTGGGCAAGTACTACACCACCCCGCGCTATGTGCGCTTCCAGGTGCAGTACGACTTCTAAGTGGTTTGATCGGGCGTCGGTCTGAGCCCGTCCAGAAGCAGCAAGACAGACCCCGCCGGGCAACCGGCGGGGTCTTTTGCTTTTCTTCGACCGTCGACGAATTGCGGCGGGGTACGTGGTCCGGCGCTCGGAAGGACAGCGGGCTTAGGGATAGCCCGCGGCGGCTCGGTCCGCCATGGATGGCGGACCGAGCCGAGAAGCCGTGCCCGGCCGGGTCGAGGCTGGTCGGCGAATGCTTTCGCCGGCCCCGGCAGGTCGACGAGACCCTCCTCCTGCCGCAGGCCTCGCCGCATTCACGCGCCCGCGGCTTTGCGCTATCGTTTTGGCGGGGATAGATGCCCGGCATGGGCGACAACACGACAAGGGGCGACGATGAAGGCATGGAAGCGGGCCATGACGGCCGCGGTGATGGTGTGCGCCTGCCTGCCGGCCTGGCCGGCCGAGCCGGTGCCGGTGGAAGCATTCGCGCAGGCGAACAAGCTGTCCGATCCGATGCTCTCGCCCGACGGCAAGTACCTGGCGGCCTCGGTCGATCTGGACCATGGCTTGTCCGCGCTGGCGGTCTACCGCCTGTCGGACATGGTGCAGACCGCGCTGCTGAAGTTCCCGCGCTACGAGCTGGCCACCCAGGTGCAGTGGGTCAGCAACACCCGGCTGGTGATCGCCAAGGGGCGCAAGGTCGGCTCCCTGGAAAAGCCCCGCCCCAACGGCGAGGTCATCGCCAGCAATTTCGACGGCACCGGACAGAAGTACATCTACGGCTACGAGCAGCGCGCGGCCAGGTCGACGCTGGATCGCGGCTTCGGCTACATCGAAGGCGTGCCGGAGGTCCCCAACGGCCATTTCTACCTGCGCCAGCTCTCGTTCGAGGCGCGGCGCTCGATGCTTTACGACGTGGACACCGAGAAGGTCACCTTCCGCCTGGTCGCCGACATCGACGTGCCGGACCTGGATTTCGTGCTCGACCATGCCGGCAAGCCGCGCTTCGCCATCGGCACCAACGACGACGACGAGCCGCTGCTGTATCGCGCCGGCGACGACGGTGCCTGGCAGCCCATGGCGACCAGCGAGGCGGACCTGTGGCAGCCCTTCGCCTTCAGCCCCGACGATCGCCAGGTCTACGCCTGGCGCAGCCGCAAGGGCGGGCCGGCCGAGCTGGTCCGCAGTGATCCGCAGGGCGGCAACCTGCAGGTCCTGGCGCGGGACGACTTCGCCAGCGTGAGCGATCTGCAGTGGACCCACGCGCCGGCGGTGCCGTTCGCCGCGCAGGCCGGGCGCGGGCCGAGCCGTTTCACCTACTTCGACACCAGCTCGCCCGACGCGCAGCTGCATCAGGCGCTCACCCAGGCGTTGCCGGGCAAGCACGTGGAGTTCGTCAACCAGAGCCAGGACGGCCAGGTCGTGCTGCTGTTCATCGACAGCGATCGCGATCCGGGCGCGTGGTACCTGCTCAACCGCGGGAACAACAAGCTGAGCCGCCTGCTGACGCCCCGCGAGGGCATCGATCCTGAGCGGATGGGCGAACGGCGCGTGCAGCGCTTCACCGCCAGCGATGGCCTGCCCCTAGAGGCGATCGTCACCGTGCCGGCCGGCGTGCGCGACCCCAAGGCCTTGCCGATGGTGCTGCTGCCACATGGCGGCCCGCATGGCATCCGCGACGACTGGGAGTTCGATACCGACGCGCAGTTCCTGGCCAGCCGCGGCTACCTGGTGCTGCAGATCAACTACCGCGGCAGCGGCGGGCGCGGCGCGGCCTTCAAGGAGGCCGGCTACCTCAAGTGGGGCACGCGTATCCAGGACGACCTGCTCGACGGCGTGCGCTGGGCCATCGCCCAGGGCATGGCCGACCCCAAGCGCGTGTGCGTCTATGGCGGCAGCTTCGGCGGCTATTCGGCGATGATGACGGTGGCGCGCGCGCCGGGGATGTTCCAGTGCGCGGTCGGCCTGGCCGGCATCTACGATCTGGACATGATGTACAGCAAGGGCGACATCAAGCGCACCGAGTCGGGCCGCCGCTATCTGCAGCGCGTGATCGGGCGCGACGCGGCCGAGCTGGCGGCCAACTCGCCGGTGAGCCTGGCCGGCAAGATCACCGTGCCGGTGCTGCTGGCGCACGGCGAGGACGATGAGCGCGCACCCTTCGCCCAGGCCAAGGCGATGCGGGCCGCGCTCACCGCTGCCGGTCATCCGCCGCAGTGGATGGCGGTGCCCAACGAAGGCCATGGCTTTTACAACGAGGCCAATGCGATCGCCTTCTTCAATCAGCTGCAGGCCTTCCTGGATGCGCATATCGGGGACGGCGCGCACTAGCGGGCGCTGCACGACCGCTGTCGTCATTGCTGAGAACGCGCGCCACGGACGGCGCGCATGCGAGGGCGCGACAGCCATGGACTCCCGCTTCCGCGGGAATGAGGGAGGGAGTTGTCTGCCCCGACACCCGCGCGGGGCGTGAGACCCGCGAACCGGGTCGACGCTGCGTCCGCAATGGGCGTTCCTCGCGTCGCCACGTGCCGATCACTGCCGCGGCTGTACCGTGCAGCACTTTTCGCGGCGGCCGGTGGGCGGGCCGCACGCACGGAGCCGGCCATGGTCTACAGGATTTCGCTGTTCATCGTCATCGCGCTGGTGCCCGCCGCCGGCATCGCGCCCGATGCGTTCAACGCGGTGATGCAGGCGGCGCTGAAGCAGACCATCGGCGCGGCCGGCTCGCTGTATCTGCTGGTGGTGTTCGCCGCGCTGGTGTTCCTGCTGTTCCTGTGCGTGGGCCGCTTCGCCGACCTGCGTATCGGCGGCGAGGATGCGCAGCCGCAGTTCTCCAACGCCAGCTGGCTGTCGATGCTGTTCGCCGCCGGCATGGGCATCGGGCTGGTGTTCTGGGGCGCGGCCGAGCCGCTGTCGCATTTCATCACCCCACCCGAGGGGCTGCAGCCGCGCAGCATGGACGCCGCGCGCGCGGCGATGCGCTACGCCTTCTTCCACTGGGGCCTGCATCCGTGGTCGGTGTACGCGCTGATCGGGCTGGCGATGGCCTGGTTCCAGTTCAACCGCGGCGGACGCGGGCTGATCAGCGACCTGCTCGAGCCGGTGCTCGGCCGCCGTCATGAGGGCTGGATCGGCCACCTGGTCAACATCGCCGCGGTGGTGGCCACCACCATCGGCGTGGCCACCACGCTGGGCTTCGGCACCATCCAGATCGCCGCGGGCCTGGAGCGGGTGTTCGGCATCCATGCCTCCGCGCCGGTGCAGCTGACCGTCATCGCGGTGTCCTTCGTGCTGTACATGGCCTCCAGCGTCACCGGCGTGGAGCGCGGCATCAAGTGGCTGTCCAACTTCAACGTCGGCCTCGCCGCGCTGCTGCTGGCCTTCGTGCTGGTGCTGGGGCCGACGAGCTTCATCTTCGACACTTTCACCACCACCCTGGGCAGCTATCTCAACAGCCTGGTCAACATGAGTCTGCGCATGTCGCCGTTCTCGCGTTCGACCTGGGTGGCGACCTGGACGATCTTCTACTGGGCCTGGTGGATCGCCTGGGCGCCGTTCGTGGGCGCGTTCATCGCGCGGGTGTCCTATGGCCGTCGCATCCGCGAATTCGTGTTCGGCGTGGTGCTGGCCCCGAGCCTGCTGGGCTTCCTGTGGTTCTCCACCTTCGGCGGCGCGGCGCTGTGGGCGCAGCTGTTCGGCCATGTCGATCTGGCCGCGGCGCTGGCGCAGGGCTACGAGACGGTCCTGTTCGCGATGTTCGACGGCCTGCCGCTGTCCTGGCTGCTGTCCGGCCTGGCGCTGTTGCTGCTGTCGATCTTCTTCGTCACCTCGGCCGACTCGGCCGTGCTGGTGCTGGCCAGCATGTCCTACGACAAGGCCGAAGACCCGCCGCTGTCGCGCAAGATCGTCTGGGGCTCGGCCATCGCCCTGATCGCCGCCACATTGCTGCTGGTCGGCGGCCTGGAGGCGCTGCAGGCGATGATCACCGTGGCCGCCCTGCCCTTCGCCCTGCTGATGGTGCTGGTGATCCTCGCCCTGTACCGCGCGCTGGACCAGGAGTACCAGGACCAGCAGCGGCGCCTGCAGCGCGACCGCCGGGCCATCGCGCAGTGGCTGGAACGCGAACGGGAGCGCTGAGGCCCGCCGGCACGCGGCACGGTTTCCCAGGCAACGAAATCCGCGCTTGACAGCCCCGCGGCGGGCATGGTTTTCTGCCCGCCTGATGAACGCCTTCCGTCCGATCACGACCGCCCAGCAGACCGCGCACGCCGCGGCTTCGCTCCTCGTGCTCGTACTTATCCACTCGCCTCACGGTGCGGGACGGACGGTCGTGTAAGCAGCAAGCACACGAAACCCTGACGAAACCCCGCACTGCGAAGTGCGGGGTTTCGTGCTTTCAGCCCCTTCAAAAGTTTCAACCCCAACTTTCAGCCAGACAGGAACGCCGCCCATGACCGCTTCGACCTCCAACCTCCCCCAGCCCACCATCGCCATCGTCGGCTACGGCAGCCAGGGCCGCGCCCATGCGATGAACCTGCGCGAGTCGGGCTTCGATGTGACGGTCGGCCTGCGCCCGGGCGGCCCGACCGAAGCCAAGGCCAAGGCCGATGGCTTCCTGGTCAAGTCGCCGGCCGAGGCGGTCAAGGACGCCGACCTGGTCGCCGTGCTGACCCCGGACATGGTGCAGAAGCAGCTGTACAACGAGGTGCTGGCGCCGAACATGAAGCAGGGTGCGGTGCTGCTGTTCGCCCATGGCCTGAACGTGCACTTCGGCATGATCGCCCCGCGCGAGGACCTGGACGTGGTCCTGGTCGCGCCCAAGGGCCCGGGCGCGCTGGTGCGCCGCGAGTACGAGATCGGCCGCGGCGTACCGTGCATCTACGCGGTCTACCAGGACACCTCGGGCAAGGCCGAGCAGTACGCGCTGGCCTATGCCGCCGGCCTGGGCGGCGCCCGCGCCAACATCATCAAGACCACCTTCAAGGAAGAGACCGAGACCGATCTGTTCGGCGAGCAGGCCGTGCTGTGCGGCGGCGCGTCCTCGCTGGTGCAGGCCGGCTTCGAGACCCTGGTGGAAGCCGGCTACCAGCCCGAGATCGCCTACTACGAAGTGCTGCACGAGCTGAAGCTGATCGTGGACCTGTTCTACGAAGGCGGCATTACCCGCATGCTGGAGTTCATCTCCGAGACCGCGCAGTACGGCGACTACGTCAGCGGCCCGCGTGTGATCGATGCCTCGACCAAGGCGCGCATGAAGGAGGTCCTGACCGACATCCAGGACGGCACCTTCACCAAGAACTGGGTCGCCGAGTACGAAGCGGGCCTGCCGAACTACAAGAAGTTCAAGCAGGCCGACCTGGAGCACCCGATCGAAGTGGTCGGCAAGCAGCTGCGCGCCAAGATGGTGTGGCTGGCCGACAACGCCCCCAAGCCCGCAGCGCAACCACAGGCCGCCGCCGCATGAACGCACCGACCGCCACTGCCCCAGGCAATGGCGCCCGCTGGATCGCCCACGCCCTGGAAACCGAGGGCGTGGACACGATCTTCGGCTACCCCGGCGGGACCATCATGCCGTTCTACGATGCGCTGGTGGACTCGGCGCTCAAGCACATCCTGGTGCGCCATGAGCAGGGCGCGGCGCTGGCCGCCAACGGCTACGCCCGCGCCTCCGGCAAGGTCGGCGTGTGCGTGGCCACCTCCGGCCCGGGCGCGTCGAATCTGGTCACCGGCATCGCCGATGCGATGCTCGATTCGGTGCCGATGGTGTGCCTGACCGGCCAGGTCGCCACCCCGCTGATCGGCACCGACGCCTTCCAGGAGCTGGACGTGTTCGGCATGACCATGCCGATCGTCAAGCACAGCTTCCTGGTGCGCCGGGTCGAGGACCTGCCGCGGGTGTTCGCCGAGGCCTTCCGCATCGCCCGTGAGGGCCGCCCCGGCCCGGTGCTGATCGACCTGCCCAAGGACGTGCAGATCAGCGATGCCTCGCACCTGCCCGACCACGTGCCGGCCGCGGTCGCGCCGGCGCCGGCGCCGTCCGAGGCCGCCATCGCCGAGGCACTGGCGGCCATCGCCGGGGCCGAGAAGCCGGTGGTCTACGGCGGCGGCGGCATCGCGCTGGGCAATGCGGTCGAGGCGTTCCGCCAGTTCGTCGAGGCCAGCGGCATCCCGACCGTGCTGACCCTGCGCGGCCTGGGCGCGCTGCCGGCCAACCATGGCAACTACCTGGGCATGCTGGGCATGCACGGCACCCGCGCGGCCAACATGGCCGTGCAGGAGAGCGATCTGCTGATCGTGGTCGGCGCGCGCTTCGACGACCGCGCCACCGGCAAGCTGGCCGAGTTCGCTCCGTTCGCCCGCGTCATCCACCTGGACGCCGACGCCTACGAGATCTCCAAGCTGCGCACGGCCGACATCGCCATCCCCGGCGATCTGGCCAGCGGCCTGCGCGCGCTGAGCGGCGCGCGCAGCGCCTGCTATGCATGGAAGGCCAAGTGCGCGGCCAACCGCGAGCGCTTCGGCTTCCGCTACGACGCCCCGGGCACGGACATCTATGCCCCGGCGCTGCTGAAGCGGCTGAGCGAGGTCGCCCCGGCCGACGCGATCATCACCAGCGACGTCGGCCAGCACCAGATGTGGGTGGCGCAGCACTGCAAGTTCAACCACCCGCGCCACCACCTGACCAGCGGCGCGCTGGGCACGATGGGCTTCGGCCTGCCGGCGGCGATGGGCGCGCAGTTCGCCTGCCCGGAGCGCACGGTCGTGCTGGTCAACGGCGACGGCGGCTTCATGATGAACGTGCAGGAGCTGGTCACCATCGCGCGCTGCAAGCTGCCGGTGAAGATCGTGCTGCTGGACAACTCCGCGCTGGGCATGGTGCGCCAGTGGCAGGAGCTGTTCTTCGCCGAGCGCTACAGCGAGATCGACCTGTCCGACAACCCGGACTTCGCCGCGCTGGCCCGCGTGTTCGGCATCCCCGCCCGGCACATCGCCGCGCGCGAACAGGTCGACGACGCCCTGGCCGAACTGCTGGCCACGCCCGGCCCGGCGCTGCTGCACGTGAGCATCGACATCAAGGCCAACGTCTGGCCGCTGGTGCCGCCCAACCACGCCAACAGCTCGATGCTGGAATCCAACCCCGCCAAGGCCGCACCGGAGCCCCAGTCCCATGCATTACCGGCTTGATCTGATCGTGAGCTCGGCCGAAGGCGCCCTGGTGCGTGTGATCGGCATGGTCGAGCGCCGTGGTTTCGCCCCGCGCGCGGTGCATGCCGTGCCGCGCGCCGACGGCCGCTGGGAGCTGGGCATGCACATCGAGGGCACCCGTCCGATGGAGACCCTGCGCCATCAGCTGGAGAAGGTGTACGACTGCGAGTCGGTCGCCATCTGCATCGAGCCGCCGGCCGCGGCCGTGACCGGGGTGGCGGCATGATCCTCGCCCTCGCCCTTTCCGTCCCGTCGGCACCGCGCCCCGCGCGCCGCCCCGCACGCCGCATCGCCTTCCAGACCCCGCGCCGTCCCACGGCCATCCGCCCGGCCGTCGCCGTAGAGGATCCCTTCGTATGAACACCGCCGTATCCACCGACACCGTCCGAATTTTCGACACCACCCTGCGCGATGGCGAGCAGTCCCCCGGCTGCAGCATGTCCCCGCAGCAGAAGCTGGTGATGGCCCGCGCCCTGGCCGAGCTGGGCGTGGACATCATCGAGACCGGCTTCCCGGCCAGCTCCGAATCCGACCGCCAGGCCATGGCGC
Organism: Pseudoxanthomonas sp. X-1; assembly: GCF_020042665.1. Lineage (NCBI taxonomy): Bacteria > Pseudomonadati > Pseudomonadota > Gammaproteobacteria > Lysobacterales > Lysobacteraceae > Pseudoxanthomonas > Pseudoxanthomonas sp. X-1. The sequence goes on along the minus strand of NZ_CP083376.1, from coordinate 1,160,941 downwards.
TGATCGGGCGCGAGATCCGCACGCCGACCCTGGCGGTACTCTCGCGCTGCCTGGCCGGCGACATCGAGACCTCCGCCCGCGCGCTGGAAGCGGCGGCCAACCCGCGCCTGCACGTGTTCCTGTCCACCAGCCCGCTGCACCGCGAGCACAAGCTGCGCATGAGCAAGGAGCAGGTGCTGGAATCGGTACACCGCCACGTGACCCTGGCGCGCGGCTACGTCGATGACGTGGAGTTCTCCGCCGAGGACGCCACCCGCACCGAGATCGACTACCTGATCGAAGTCGCCCGCACCGCCATCGCCGCCGGCGCGCGGACCATCAACCTGCCCGATACCGTCGGCTTCACCACCCCGGAGGAGATCGGCGACATGTTCCGGCGCGTGATCGCCGGCGTGGCCGACATAAGCGGCGCCGACCAGGTGGTCTTCAGCGCGCACTGCCACAACGACCTGGGGCTGGCCGTGGCCAACTCGCTGGCCGCCGCCGAGGCCGGCGCGCGCCAGATCGAGGGCAGCATCAACGGCATCGGCGAGCGGGCGGGCAACTGCGCCATCGAGGAGATCGCCATGGCGCTGAAGGTGCGCAACGCCTTCTACGGCTTCGACACCGGCATCCAGACCCCGCGCATCGTGCCGACCTCGCAGCTGCTGCAGCGCCTGATCGGCATGCCGGTCCAGCGCAACAAGGCGGTGGTCGGCACCAACGCCTTCGCCCACGAGTCGGGCATCCACCAGCACGGCATGCTGCGCCACCGCGGCACCTACGAGATCATGCGGCCGCAGGACGTGGGCTGGCCGGACACGCAGATGGTGCTGGGCCGCCACAGCGGCCGTGCCGCGGTCGATGCGCGCCTGCGCGCGCTGGGTTACCTGCTGGAAGAGGACGAGCTGAAGCTGGTGTTCGAGCAGTTCAAGGGCCTGTGCGAGCGCCAGCGCGTGGTCGGCGATGCCGATCTGCAGATGCTGATGCAGGACGCCGCGGTCAGCGACGGCTACCGCCTTGCCTCGATGACCATCTCCGATGTCGGCGGCCGTGCCAACGCGCTGGTCGAACTGTCCGACCCGGAAGGCAACCGCGTGGCCGAGACCGCGCAGGGCAATGGCCCGGTCGACGCGCTGTTCGGCGCGCTCTCGGCCGCCACCGGCGTCAAGCTGGAGCTGGACAGCTACCAGGTGCACAGCGTGGGCATCGGCGCCGACGCGCGCGGCGAGGCCAGCCTCTCCGTCCGCGCCGACGGCATCGAGTACGAAGGCACCGGCACGTCCAAGGACATCATCGAAGCCAGCGCGCTGGCCTGGCTGGACGTGGCCAACCGCCTGCTGCGCCAGCGCCAGCACGCGCCGGCACCGAGCGAAGCCGCCGCGGCATGAGCCCGGCCACGCACACGGCCGCCTCCGCCGCGGGCCAGGCGTGGGACGCGGCCCGCTACGCGCGCAACGCCGGCTTCGTCCCGGCGCTGGGCGCCCCGCTGCTGGCGCTGCTCGATGCCCGACCTGGCGAGCGCATCCTGGACCTGGGCTGCGGCGACGGCGTGCTGACCGCGCAGTTGGTCCAGGCCGGTGCGGACGTGGTGGGCGTGGATGCTTCGCCCGAGCTGGTCGCCGCCGCCATCGAGCGCGGCATCGATGCGCGCGTGATGGACGGGCACGCCCTGACCTTCGAGGGCGACTTCGATGCGGTCTTCAGCAACGCCGCGCTGCACTGGATGCGCCAGCCCGACGCGGTGCTGGACGGCGTGCGGCGCGCGCTCAAGCCCGGCGGCCGCTTCGTCGCCGAGTTCGGCGGCCACGGCAACGTGGCGGCGATCACCACCGCGCTGCGCGCGGCGCTGCAGGCCAATGGCGCCGGCGCGCCGGCCTTCGCCTGGTTCTTTCCCACGGCCGAGGAGTACGCCGCGCGACTGGCGCAGCATGGGTTCGAGGTCGTGCAGATTGCGCTGATCCCGCGCCCGACGCCGCTGCCCACCGGCATGACCGGCTGGCTGCAGACCTTCGCCGATCCCTTCCTGAGCGGCCTCGACGCCGACACCCGCACACGCGTGCTGGCCGACACCGAGGCGCTGCTGCGCCCGGCGCTGTGCGATACCGCCGGCCAGTGGCATGCCGATTACGTGCGCCTGCGCTTCAGCGCGCGCCGCTCCCCGACCCCGCATTCAACGCAAGGCCATCCGCAATGAGTTCCGCCCCCCGTACGTTGTTCGACAAGCTGTGGGACGCGCATGTCGTGGTTCCCGAAAGCGACACCGCGCCCGCGGTGCTGTACATCGACCTGCACCTGATCCACGAGGTCACCTCGCCGCAGGCCTTCACCGAACTGCGCGCGCGCGGCCTGGCGCAGCGCCGCCCGGACCGGACCAAGGCGACGATGGACCATTCCACGCCGACGCTGCCGGCCGGCGCCGACGGGCGGCTGCCCTACTACACCGCCGCGGCCGAGAAGCAGGTGCAGACGCTGGAAGCCAACTGCGCGCAGTACGGCATCGAGCTGTTCGACATGGGCTCGGCCAACCGCGGCATCGTCCACGTCATCGCCCCCGAGCAGGGCTTCACCCAGCCCGGCATGACCATCGTCTGCGGCGACAGCCACACCTCCACCCACGGCGCGTTCGGCGCGCTGGCCTTCGGCATCGGCACCAGCGAGGTCGGCCACGTCCTGGCCACCCAGTGCCTGCTGCAGCGCAAGCCGCGGACCATGTCGATCACCGTCGACGGGCCACTGGCGCCGGGCGTGGGCGCCAAGGACGTGGTGCTGCACATCATCGGCGTGATCGGGGTCAACGGCGGCACCGGCCATGTGCTGGAGTTCCGCGGCTCGACCATCGAGGCGATGGACATGGAGCAGCGCATGACCCTGTGCAACATGTCCATCGAGGCCGGCGCGCGCGCCGGCATGGTCGCGCCCGACCAGATCACCTTCGACTACGTCGCGGCCACCCCGCGCGGACCCAAGGGCGCGGACTTCGACGCCGCGGTCGCCTACTGGAAGACCCTGCGCAGCGATGCGGGCGCGCGTTTCGATGCCGACGTGGTGATCGACGCGGCCGACATCCGCCCGACCCTGACCTGGGGCACGCACCCGGGCACGGCGATCGCTGTCGATGCGGCCATCCCCGCCGCCAACGACGCGGCCGCGCAGAAGGGCCTGGACTACATGGGCTTCCATGCCGGCGAGCGCGTGGAAGGTGCCAAGGTGGACGTGGTGTTCGTCGGCTCGTGCACCAACGGCCGCCTGCGCGACATGCGCGAGGTCGCCCGCGTGCTGGCCGGGCGCAAGGTCGCCGACGGCGTGCGCATGCTGGTGGTGCCGGGCTCGGAAATCGTCAAGCGCCAGGCCGAGGCCGAGGGCATCGACGCCATCGTGCGTGCCGCCGGCGCGCAGTGGCGCGAGCCGGGCTGCTCGATGTGCATCGCCATGAACGGCGATCTGGTGGCACCCGGCGAGCTGGCCGTGTCCACCTCCAACCGCAATTTCGAGGGCCGCCAGGGCCCCGGCTCGCGTACCCTGCTCGCCTCGCCGCTGAGCGCGGCCTGGGCCGCGGTCAACGGCCGGGTCAGCGATGTGCGTGATCTGTTCGCAACAACCGAATCCAAGGAAGTGGCCTGATGTCCAGTCCCGAATCCAACCAGGCCGCGCACGTGGCCTTCACCGCCACGGTCGCCAGCGCGCTGGCCCGCAGCGTGCGCGACACGCCGCTGCGCCCGCGCCAGGACGCGCCCGCGCCCGAGGCGCTGCCCGCCGCGGAGGTCACCGACGTGCCGGCCGATTTCGCCCTGGGCGGCAGCGAGGAGGCCGCGTGATGGCAGGTATCCACACCATCACCTCCAAGGCCGTCGTGCTGCGCTCGACCAACATCGACACCGACCAGATCATTCCGGCGCGCTTTTTATCCACCACCGAGCGCGCCGGCCTGGGCCGCAACGCCTTCAACGACTGGCGCTGGCAGGCTGACGGCACGCCCAACCCGGACTTCGCCTTCAACCAGCTGGAGAACGCCGGCCGCTCCATCCTGCTGGCCGGGCGCAACTTCGGCTGCGGCTCCTCGCGCGAGCACGCGCCCTGGGCGCTGACCGATCTGGGGCTGCAGGCCGTGGTGTCCAGCGAGATCGCCGACATCTTCCGCGGCAACAGTCTCAAGAACGGCCTGCTGCCGGTGGTGCTGGCCGAGGCCGACGTGCAGGCGCTGATGGAGCGTCCGGACGACGAGCTGACCATCGACGTGGCCGCGCGCGAGCTGCGCACGCCCGACGGGCGCGTCTATGCGTTCCCCCTGGACGGCTTCTCGCAGACCTGCCTGCTCGAAGGCGTCGATCAGCTGGGCTACCTGCTGGCCCGCGTCCCCGAGATCGCCCGCTACGAGGCCGCCCATGCACGCTGACATCGTCGTCCTGCCCGGCGACGGCATCGGCCCGGAAGTGGCCGCGGCCGCCGTCGCCGTCCTCAAGGCCGTGGCCAGCCAGCACGGCCACGATTTCACCTTCGCCGAGCACGACATCGGCGGCATCGCCATCGACCGCCACGGGGTACCGCTGCCCGAGGCCACCACCGCCGCCTGCCAGCAGGCCGACGCCGTGCTGCTGGGCGCGGTCGGCGGGCCCAAGTGGTCCGACCCCAACGCCAAGGTCCGGCCCGAGCAGGGCCTGCTGGCGATCCGCAAGGCGCTGGGCCTGTTTGCCAACCTGCGTCCGGTGCGACCGCATCCGGCTGCGCTGGACGCCTCGCCGATCAAGCCGCACCTGCTGGCCGGCGTGGACATCGTCGTGGTGCGCGAGCTGACCGGCGGCATCTACTTCGGCGACAAGACCCGCACCGCCGAGGCGGCCAGCGACCTGTGCAGCTACTCGGTGGCCGAGGTCGAGCGGGTGCTGCGCAGCGCCTTCGGCCTGGCCCGCGCGCGTCGCGGCAAGGTCACCTCGGTGGACAAGGCCAACGTGCTGGAGACCTCGCGCCTGTGGCGCGAGGTGGCCGCGCGGGTCGGCCGCGAGGAGTTCCCGGACATCGCCCTGGAGCACCAGCTGGTCGATTCGATGGCCATGCACCTGCTGTCCAAGCCGCGCGAGTACGACGTCATCGTCACCGAGAACATGTTCGGCGACATCCTCACCGACGAGGCCTCGATGCTGGCAGGCTCGCTGGGCCTGCTGCCGTCGGCCTCGCTTGGCGAGGGCCGGGTGGGCCTGTACGAGCCGATCCATGGCTCGGCCCCGGACATCGCCGGCAAGGGCATCGCCAATCCCTACGCCACGATCCTCTCGGCCGTGCTGCTGCTGCGCCATTCGCTCGGGCTGGAAGCCGAGGCCCTGCGCGTCGAACAGGCCGTCGACGCCGCCCTGGAGGCGCGCGCCTTCACCGCCGACCTGGCCGGGCCCGGCCAGGCGCTGGGCACCACGCAGGCGACCGACGCGGTCCTGGCCCAGCTCGAACGCCAGCCGGCCCGCCAGGGCGCCTGAGCCTGCCCCGGGGCCGGCCGCCGGCCCCGTGGAAACCTGACGCGACGATGACGTCCGCGCCCGCCAGGGGCGCGGAGACTGTAAATATCGAACCGTCTGGTCTAGTATTGCGCGATGGTTCCGCAGGCCCCGCTTACCGTGTCTTCCGACTCCTCCCGCAGCACGACGCCGTCTGGCCCGGGCCGTCCCAAGGACCTGGCCAAGCGCGCGGCGATCCTCGAGGCGGCCAAGGCGCTGTTCGCGCGCGAAGGCTTCGCCGGCGTCAGCATGGACCGGATCGCGGCCGAGGCCGGCGTGTCCAAACTGACCGTCTACAGCCATTTCGGCGACAAGGAGTCGCTGTTCTCCGAGGCGATCCGCAACCTCTGCGAGGAGCTGCTGCCCGATGCCACCTTCAAGGTGCAGGGCAATGTCGGCGTGCGCGCGCAGCTGCGGCAGATCGCCGAGGGCTTCTTCGCGATGGTCACCAGCGAGCAGGCCATCAACACCCACCGCACCCTGCTGGCCAGCACCCAGGCCGACGAGCACCTGCGTCAGATCTTCTGGGAATCGGGCCCCAAGCGCACCCACGACAGCTTCGCCCTGCTGCTGCGTGAGCAGGTCGCGCAGGGGCATCTGGAGATCGAGGACATCGACGTGGCCGCCGGACAGTTCTTCACCCTGCTCAAGGGCGAACTCTATGGCCGCATGATGTGTGGCCTGCTGGGCCGGCTGGAAGCGGGCGAGATCGACCGCCACCTGGACGCCACGGTGGACATGTTCCTGCGCGCCTATGCCCGCCGCTGAACCTGGCCCGCCGCCCGCTGCCATGACTTCCGGTCCGGTGACTTCCGGCACTGCGCCCGCCCCGGGCGCGGCGGCGATGCTCCGCAAGCCGGCACGGCCCCACGCCGCTAGAATGCCCGCCCCGGCAGAACGAAACGCCCCCCGAGCACGCCCATGACGATCAACTACGCCCAAGCCCGCGAAAACATGGTGGAACAGCAGATCCGTCCCTGGGACGTGCTGGAGCCCCGCGTCCTGGACGCCCTGGCGACCCTGCCGCGCGAGGCCTTCGTGCCGCCGGCGCACCGCGCCGTGGCCTATGCCGACCTGGAACTGCCGCTGGGCCATGGCCAGCGCATGATGAAGCCGGTGGTCGAGGGCCGCGTCCTGCAGGCGCTGGACGTGCAGCCGGGCGAGGACGTGCTGGAGATCGGCACCGGCAGCGGCTTCCTCACCGCCTGCCTGGCCACGCTGGGCCGCGAGGTCGTCAGCCTGGAACTGCATCCCGAGCTGGCCGCCTTCGCCCAGGCCAACCTTCAGGCCACCGGACTTGGCAGCAACGTGCGGATCGAAACCGCAGACGCGCTGGCCTGGACCTCCGACCGCAAGTTCGACGCGGTCTGCATCACCGCCGCAGTGGACACGCTGCCGCCGCGCTTCATGGATTTCGTGCGCCCGGGTGGGCGCCTGTTCGTGGTGCGCGGCCGCTCGCCGGCCATGGAGGCGGTGCTGGTGCACCAGCAGGACGGCGGCAGCCGCATCGAGTCCCTGTTCGAGACCGACGCGCTGGGCTACCTGGTCGGTGCGGCGCCGGTCCCCGCCTTCGTGTTCTAAGCGCTCGCCACAAAAAACTTTCAAGGAAATCCCCACGATGAGCCGTCTCCCCCTCGTTCTCGCCGTCGCGTTGGCGCTGCCCTCGGCCGCCTCGGCCACCGACCTGATGCAGACCTACGAAATGGCCCGCAACGGCGACCCGACCCTGGCCCAGGCCGAAGCCGCGCGCCTGTCGCAGAAGGAAGGCGTGGTGCAGGCCCGGGCGACGCTGCTGCCGCAGGTCAACGGCACCGCCTCGCTGGGCCGCTCCAGCGCCAAGGTCACCCATGGCGGCGAGTGGATCGAGAGCCCGCGCTCGCGCGACTACAGCGTCACCGTGAGCCAGAGCCTGATCAACTTCGGTGACTACGCCCGGGTCCGCTCGCAGCGCGCCCTGAGCCAGTCGGCGGACTTCGATCTGGACTCGGCCAACGACTCGCTGATCACGCGCACCTCGGCGGCCTACTTCAACGTGCTGATCGCGATCGAGACGCTGGCCTCGGCCGAGGCCGCGCAGGCCGCGTTCCAGAAGCAGTTCGACTACGCGCAGAAGCGCCTGGATGTCGGCCTGGCGCCGATCACCGACGTGCACGAGGCCCGCGCGTCCTACGACAGCGCGCGCGCCACCGTCATCACCCAGCGCAACGCCCTCAAGGACGCCTACGAGGCGCTGACCGAGATCACCGGCCAGCCGATCACCAACCTGCGTGGCCTGCCGGACGACTTCAAGCCGCAGCTGCCCTCGCAGTACAGCGCCGATGGCTGGGTCGACACCGCGCTGGCGCAGAACCCGGCGCTGAAGTCGCTGCAGCTGCAGGTGCAGTCGGCCGATGCCGGCATCAGCGCCGCGCGCGCCGGCCATCTGCCGACCCTGGGCCTGAGCGGCAGCTACGGCCGCAGCGCCAGCTGGGGCGGCGACACCGAGACCGGCGCCGACGGGTCGCGTCGCGGCGAGTACGACTCGCGTTCGATCGGGCTGACCCTGAACGTGCCGATCTTCTCCGGTGGCGCCACCCAGTCGCAGGTGCGCCAGGCCGTCGCCCAGCGCGATTCGGCCCAGGACGCCTTCGAGCAGCAGCGCCGCGCGGTGGTGCGCAACACGCGCAACGCCTACCAGGTGCTGGAAGCGGGCATCAGCGAGATCGAGGCCCGCCGTTCGGCCGTGGTCTCCGCGCGCAGCGCCTACGACGCTTCGCAGGTCGGCCTGGAAGTGGGCACCCGCACCGTGCTGGACGTGCTGACCAACCAGAACAACCTGGTGGCCGCGCAGGAGCAGTACTCGCTGGCCAAGTACAACTTCCTGCAGAACCGCCTGCTGCTGGAGGCCGCCGCCGGCACCCTGGACGCGGCCGACCTGCAGGACGTCAACGCCCTGCTCAGCGCCGACGCCAATACCCGCCTGAGCGACGACGACGTCAAGGCGATCGGCGTGCCCAAGGCGCAGTAAGCTCCCTCGCATCGCGGGAAGGAGCCGACGGCCGCGCGAGCGGCCGTCGTGCGTTACGGGCCCGCTCAGGCCGCGTGCGTGGCGGCCTGCGCGTGGGCGCTGGCGCCCTCGGCCTGCGGAAACCACAGGCTCATGACCGTGCCGCGGCCCAGCGCGGTGTCGACATCGATGAAGCCGCCGCTGTGGCGCATCAGCGCATAGACCTGGGCCAGGCCCAGGCCGGTGCCCTGCCCCTCGGGCTTGGTGGTGAAGTACGGCTCGAACAGCCGCGACAGCGTGGCCTGGTCCATGCCGGTGCCGGTGTCGGCCACCGACAGCACCACGTACTGACCGCTGGCGCGCGAGGGCGTGGCGCCGTCGCTGGCGATGGACTGGTGCGAGAACGACACGGTGATCTGGCCGCGGTTCTGGCAGGCGTCGCGGGCGTTGATGCACAGGTTCATCACCGCCTGGGCGATGGCATGCGGGTCGCCCTGGGTGATCAGCGCCTGCGGGGCGGGCTCGACCACCAGGACCATGTCCGGGCCCAGCGCCTGGCGCATCAGTTCGGCCATGGACGCGGCCACCTCGCGCAGGTCCAGCGCTTCGAAGCGCGGCGGATGCCGGCGCGAGAACGCCAGCAGCCGGCGCGCCAGCATCGAGGCGTGGTGCAGCGCCTCCTGCCCGCGCCCCAGCAGCTTGCGCTGCAGCGGGGTCAGCTGCTCGGGGCTGTCGGTGATCACGCTGATGGCCGCCACCGCGGTCTGCAGCATGTTGTTGAAGTCGTGGGCGATGCCGGCCACCAGCTGGCCGACCGCCTCGCCCTTCTGCGCCTGCAGCGAGGCCAGCTCGGCCGAGTCGCGCGCGTGTTCGGCCAGGTTGCGCGCGGCCTCGGCGATGTCCACCTGCCCGCGCAGCCGCTCGGCCGCATGGCGCTCGGCCTCGGCCTGCTCCTGGGTCTGGGTGAGCGAGGACTCCAGGAAATCGGCGTGGCGCGCGGTGACCAGTGCGCGCAGTTCGGCGCCCTGCAGCTGCGAGGTGAGGCTCTCGTTGATCAGGCGCAGGGCCTGGTCGGCGCGCAGGCGGTCGGTGACGTCGCGGCACATCGCCAGCAGCAGCATCGGCTGGCCGGGCTCCAGCGCCAGCGGGCTGACGATCACCGACCAGATCCGCTCCTGGTCGCGCAGGGTCTGGATGGCGCCCTGGAACTCGTTGCGCTGGCCCACGCCGGCCAGGCGCACCGCCTCGCGGGCGATGGGCTGCATCGGGGGCGTCCACAGCTCGTGCCAGCGCCGGCCGACCACGTCGTGGCGGCCGTAGGCATCGAGCAGTTCCAGGCCACGCTGGTTGACCGTCACCACGCGGCCGCCGGCATCGAGCTCGAAAATGCCGTCGCCGGACAGTTCGACGATCTGTCGGTAGTGATCTCGCGAGAAGGCTGGCATGGGAACTCCACAACACGGCCCGCCGTCATCCGCGTGGCGGGCACGGCCCCAGCCTAGCCGAGGTCACCCCCCTTTCACAGCGCGGTGAACAGAATCCGGCCTACACGGCTTTTCAGGTTTTCCGCGCCACATGGCTCCTATCCCAATGATCCTCATCGTCGAGGATGACGCCGGCGCGCGCGAGATCGCGGCCCTCATCCTCGAAGCCGAGGGCTACCAGGTCACCCAGGCCAACGGCGGCAATCAGGCGCTGCAGCTGCTGGAGGGCGGCGCGACCTTCGATCTGGTCTTCAGCGACATCAACATGCCGGGCGGCATGGACGGCATCCAGCTGGCGCGCCGCGTGGCCGATCTGGATGCGCAGCTTCCGGTCGTGCTGACCTCCGGCCACGCCGAGGGCTCTTTCCGGGATTTCCCGGCCAACGCCAGGTTCCTGCCCAAGCCCTACAACCGGCAGGCGCTGCTGGGCATGTTGCGCCAGCAGCTGGCGCGCCAGAGCACCTGAAGCACCTTTCATCCACTCCCGGCGGCGTCTGGGGCAAGATGCGTCACAGCGCGCGTCGGCCCCGGCCGGCGGGTCGCGCCCAGACCACGCCACGCCCGGGAGGGGGGCCACCGGCATGACGATGTCCGACCCGCCACGTCGGCGATGGCTGCCCGAACTGCTGCGCGGATTCGTGCTGACCGTCTGCCTGCTGTTCGCAGGCGCCGAGTACTGGCATGGGCTGGAGACCCGGCGCGAGGCGACCGCCCAGATCCATCTGGACGCGGGCAACCTGGCGCGCTCGGTCAGCCAGCACGCCGAGGATTCGATCCTGGTGGCCGACAGCGTGTTGTCGGGCATCGTCGAGAACCTGCGCATCGACGGCGCCGCGCCGCGCGAAGCGCGCCGGCTGGACGACTACCTGGGCGATGAGGCGCGCCGCTCCGGCCGCATCCACGGACTGTTCGTGTACGACGCGCAGGGCCGCTGGATCGCCTCCTCGCTGGAACACCTGCCGAGCAACGTGAACAACGCCGACCGGGCGTACTTCAAGCACCACCAGGCCGTGGACGACACCCTGCCGTGGGTCGGCCCGCCCGTGCGCAGCCGCTCGGACAACCAGTGGATCATCACGGTCAGCCGCCGCTACAACGACGCGCGCGGGCGGTTCGCCGGGGTGGTGCTGGCCAGCATCCGCTCGGCCTACTTCGCCGAGCACTACCGGGCGTTCAACGTCGGCCGCCATGGCGCCATCACCCTGTTGAACGACGCCGGCCAGGTGTGCGCGCGTGCGCCGCAGCTGGACAGCGTCGGCCAGGACCTCTCGCGCACGGACCTGTTCGCCCGCCTGCGAAGCGCACCCACCGGCTCGATCACCTACGCCTCGCCGTTCGACCACGTCCGGCGCATCAGCGGCTTCCAGCACGGCGAGCGCTTCCCGTTGATCGCGGTGGCGTCGCTGTCCGAGGACGAGGCGCTGACGGCCTGGCGCGGCTCGGTGCGCACCCATGCGCTGCTGACGCTGGTCACCGTCGTACTGCTGGCGGGCCTGGGCGAGTGGCTGCGTCGCCAGCTGCTGGCGCGTCAGGCCGCGCAGGACCGGCTGGAAACGCTGGTGCGCACCGATGCGCTGACCGGCCTGGCCAACCGCCGCGCCCTGGACGAGGCGCTGGCCGACGCATGGGCGCGCGCGCGCCGCGACGGCACGCCGCTGGGCCTCATGCTGGCCGACATCGACCACTTCAAGAACTTCAACGACACCTACGGCCACCAGGCCGGCGATGTCTGCATCACGCAGGTGGCGCAGGTGCTCAGGCAAGGCGCGCGCCGGCCGGGCGACCTGGCCGCGCGCTACGGCGGCGAGGAACTGGCCCTGGTCCTGCCGGGCTGCGATACGGACGCCCTGCGCACGATGGGCGAGGCGCTGTGCCGCAACGTGCGTGCGCTGCAGATCCCCCACGCCGAAAGCTACAGCGCCAGCGTGGTGACCATCAGCGTGGGCGCGGTGGCGCTGTGGCCGAGCCGGCTGGGCGAGGATGAAGGGCCGGCCACCCTGATCCACCTGGCCGACATGGCCCTGTACGACGCCAAGGCCGGCGGCCGCGATCGCGCGGCGGTACGCGCCTAACGCTCGCTGTAGGGCACGCCGCCCTTGGACTTGCTGTCCCTGGCGGCTTCGACGATCTGCACCACCACGCCGGCCGGATCGACGGCGAAGTGTTCGGCCACCGCATCGGTGATGGCCTTCATCAGGGCTTTCTTCTGCTGCGCGGTGCGGCCTTCGACCGCGAATACGACCACTTCAGGCATGACGGTGTCCTTGGATGACGATGGTGTTTCAGCGGCGCGCGGCGGCCGATTCGCCGCGCATGACCGATTCGACCTCGGCCAACGAGGCGATCGCGTTGTCGCCAGGCGTGGTCATCGCCAGCGCGCCATGCGCAGCGCCCAGTTCGACCGCGCGCTGCGGGTCCGCCCCGTCGAACACGCCATGCAACAGGCCGGAGACAAAGGCGTCGCCACCCCCCACCCGATCGAGAATGTCGACGGTATAGGCCGACGACACGTGCAACGCCTGGCGCGTGCACAGCGCGCCGGCCCACCCATTGCGCGAGGCATTGCGCGCGTCGCGCAGGGTAAAGGCCACGGCCTTGAGCTGCGGGAAGCGCTGCAGGGCACGCTGCGCGGCGGCATGCGCCGGTGCCGGATCCATGGGCGTGCTGCGCGTGCCGAGGTCGGAGACGTCCATGCCCAGGCAGGCGGCGAACGAATACTCGTCGCCGAACAGCAGATCGCACTCGGCCGCCACCGCGCAATTGGTCAGGCGCGCCGCATCCGGATCCGGATGGGCCTGCCACAGGCTGGCGCGATAGTTGAGATCGTACGAGACCGGCACGCCGTGTCGCCGCGCCGCGCGCGCCGCGGCCACCGCCGTCCTTGCGGTGCTCTCGGACAAGGCCGCGAAGATGCCGCCGGTGTGCAGCCAACGCGCGCCGTGCGCGCCGAACAGCGCGTCCCAGTCGAATTCGTCCGGGCCGATCTGCGAGGCCGACGAGTGCGCACGGTCGGACACGCCCAATGCGGCACGCAGGCCGAAGCCGCGCTCGGTGAAGTTCAGGCCCAGGCGGGTATTGCGGCCGATGCCGTCGTACGCGCGCCACAGCAGTTGCGAGGTATCGACGCCGCCAGCGCCGATCATCGCTTCGGCCAGCGCGCCCAGCTCGCTGCGCGGCAAGGCGCTCAGGGCCACGGTGCGATGGCCGAAGGTGCTGCGCAGCCCGCGCGCGACGTTGTACTCGCCACCGCCTTCCCAGACCCGGAAGCTGCGCGCGCTGCGGATGCGCTCCTCGCCCGGATCGAAGCGCAGCATCACCTCGCCCAGCGCCGCGCAGTCCCAGCGGCGGGTGGCTTCGGACGGGACCTGGAACAGCGGCTCGCGCATCGTCGTGCTCACCTGGCCTTGCAACCGAACACCGACAGGTCGATGGCATCGGCCAGGCGCTGGTAACCGGCGTCGTTCGGATGCAGGTGGTCCCGCGTGATGGCGTCCGGCAGCGACTCGGGCCTGGCGGGATCGCGCAGGATCCTGTCGAAATCCAGCAGTCCGTCGAAGCCGCTGTCCTTGCCGCGCATCCAGGCGTTGATCGCCGTGCGGGTCCCGGCCGAGACCGGCTCGTAGCGCTCGGAACCCCCGAACGGCGTCATCGTCGCCGCGTAGATCTTGATGCGGTGATCGTGCAGGCGCTGGGCGATCTGCCTGTAGGCCAGGATCATGTCGGGCGCGTTGCGCCCCGGGGTGAAGGTCGGCGCGCCGTTGTGGCGGATGTCGTTGATGCCCTCGAACAGGATCACCTCGTCGGCATCGGATACCGCGATCACGTCGCGGTCCATCCGTGCCAGCGCGCTGTGGCTGCGTCCCGGGTCCATCACCTTGTTGCCGCTGATGCCTTGGTTGAGCACGACGTACTGATCGGGGCAGGCCTGTTGCAGACGGGCGCCCAGCAGTTCCGGCCACTGGCCATGGCTGCCACGCGTCGCCGTGGCGCCCTCGGTGATCGAATCGCCCAGCGCGACGATGATCTTCGGCTTGCTGTCGCGCAAGGCGTACACCGCCGAGACCACGCTCTGCAGATAGGACATTGCCACGCCGTCATCGACCTGTGCCACCTTGCCCTGTGCGATGCGCAACGGGGTGCGGCGCACGGCCGGCCGGGTGGCTTCCCGGAAATACACCGTCAGCGCGACCTCCTGCATCGCCGGCGCGGCCAAGGGCACCGGATCGGTCAGCAAGGCCGCACCGACCGGCACGACGATCTCGCTGCGCCCGTCGACGGTGACCGGCAGCGGCTTGCCCTGCCCGGCGCGCTGCGCCGAGACCAGCGTCAGCTTCAAGGGCACGGTGCCCAGTTCGTTGCTGATGCGGAAGCGCAGTGCCTTGGCCGACGTCCCCAGGCGCATGTCCTGGCGCACCGTCTGATCGGCGAACTGCACCGGCTTGTCCGGCGTGCCGTCCTTGCGATCCGGCGCCGGCGAGGCCGTCCACGCCGGCACCCAGACCTGTGCATGCGCCGGCAACGCCGCCAGCGTCCATACCGCAACCAGCCCAATGGCGTAGATCCAGCGCATGACGGCCCTCCCAGGCGCGATCAGGAAAAGTAGGTGCCGCCGTTGACGTCCAGGTTGGCGCCCTGGATGAAGCTGGCCGCATCGGAGGCCAGGTAGACCGCGGCATCGGCCGCTTCGGCCGCATCGCCCTGGCGGCGCAGCGGCGTGGCGCCGGCGACCGCCGTGCGGACTTCCGGCTTGGTGAACTCGTCATGGAAGCGCGTGGCGATCATGCCGCAGCACAGCGAATTGACGCGGATGCCTTTCGGGCCGAGCTCCTTGGCCATCGCGCGGGTGAAGGTCATCACGCCCGCCTTGGAGGTCGCATAGATGGCCGCCCCCGGGCCGCCGCCGTCGCGGCCGGCCTGCGAGGCGAAATTGACGATGGCCGCGCCGGCTTCCATGTGCGGCACGACCGCACGCGTGGTGAGGTAGGTCGAGGTGAGGTTGAGATCCATCACCTTGCGGAAGAACGCTTCGTCGATGTCCGCCAGCGGACGACGCTCGACCATGCCGCCGGCGACGTTGACCAGCACGTCGATCTTCTGCCCGAACGCGGCCTGCGTCGCGGCGATGAGGCCATCGACCGCGCGCGCATCGGTGACGTCGGCACGATGCGCGATGGCCGTGCCGCCGGCATCGGCGATCCGCCTGACCGTGGCCTGTGCACTGGCCTCGTCGTTGGCGTAGTTGACCACGACCCTGGCGCCGCCGGCGGCCAGCTTGAGCGACACCTCGCGCCCGATATCGCGCCCGCCTCCGGTGACGATGGCGACCTTGTCTCTGAATTGCATGGAATGTCCTTGGAAGTGGGAGAAGGGAACAGCAGGTCAGCCGCGAAGCGCGGGACCTTCGAGCTTGCGGATCGGACCGGCGATCCACCACACGGCGATCAGCGACAGCGGCACCAGCGCGGCGACCAGGATGAAGATCGGGGCATAGGATCGGGTGGTCATCACCGGCACCAGCCAGGTGGTGACCAGGGTGCCGGCGACCGCCGCCATGCCGCCGATACCGGCCAGCGATCCGACCGACTTGCCGCCGAACAGATCGCCCGGCAGCGTCTGGATGTTGCCGATCGCGACCTGGAAGCCGAACAGCACCGCGGCGATGGTGATCACCGCCCACATCGGGTCGGTCGCCAGGACCGCGCCCAGGAGTGCCGGCGCCATCACGACGCATCCACCGGTGATGGACCACTTGCGGGCGCGATCCACGCTCCAGCCACGCGCGATCAGCCGCCCCGACATCCAGCCGCCGAGCAGGCTGCCCAGCGCCGCGCCGACATAGGGCACCCAGGCGAAGATGCCGATCTGCTTGATGTCGAAGCCGAAGGTCTCGGCCAGGTAGATCGGCAGCCACGAGACGAACAGCCACCAGATCGGATCGAGGAAGAACCGCGCGATCACGATGCCCCAGCTCTGCCGGTGCGACATCAGCTGGCGCACGCTGGGCAGATACTCCGGCGCGGGGCCCGACGACGATTCACCGCGATCGGAGATCAGCACCCGCTCGGCCTCGCTGACCCACGGATGTCGGTCCGGCCCGGCGCGATACACGATCAGCCATGGCAGCAGCCAGACGAATCCCAGTGCGCCGACCAGCACGAAGGTGCCGCGCCAGCCCAGCCACAGGAACAGCACGGCGATCAGGGGCGCCGACACGATCGCGCCCACCGAGGCACCGGCGTTGAAGATGCCCTGCGCCAGCGCGCGCTCGTGCGCCGGGAACCATTCGGCGTTCGCCTTCACCGCTCCGGGCCAGGCACCGGCTTCGCTGACGCCCAGCAGCGCGCGTACCAGGCTGAAGGAGAAGATCGAGTGCGTGATCGAATGCAACGCGATCGAGACCGACCACACGCCGATCGACAGCGCGAAGCCCATGCGCGTGCCGATGATGTCGAACAGCCGCCCGAACAGGAACTGGCCCGCGGCGTAGAACAGCATGAACACCGTCACCAGCAGCGCGTAGTCCTCCTTGGTCGCGCCGACGTCCTTGGCGATCTCCGGCCACATCACCGCCAGGGCATTGCGGTCGATGTAGTTGATGACCGTGGCCACGGCGATCAGGCCGACGATCATCCAGCGCACGGCCGAGCGCGCGCGACTCACGGGTTGGCCTCCCTGGGCGTCGCAGCGGCGCCCGACTTCGCATCGAAACGCGCCCAGCCACCGCGCCAGCGATAGTCGTAGCCGTCGCCGCTGACGTGGTGTTCGGCCGTCGCATCCGAGCCATCGTCGGCCACGGCCAGCGCGAGGGTCTTGCCGCCGGCCAGGCTCAGCACGACCACGTCGGCATCGCGGCCGCGGATCCGTTCGAGCCGGTCGATGCGGCTGTTCGCGCCGCGGACGTACTCGGCCGTGCCGTTGTATTCGCCGTGCGGCTCCAGCACGCCGTAGAACGTCGCGTCCTTCTGCCCGTCCATCCGCTGGATCAGCGCCGGCTCGCGGCGCAGATTGAAGTCCGGATCGTTGGCGCCGCTTTCGGCCAGGATCGCGCGCGTCGGGGCGCTGGCGGCGAAACGATAGGTGTAGAAGCGCCCGTCCAGCAGCCATTCCAGCGTGCGCTCCCCGGCCGCCGGCTGCGACGTCGCGTCCACCCACAGATGCTGGTAGCCGTTGGCCTTGCCCAGCACCGGCCGCTCGGCGACGGCCCGCTCGGCCTTGAAGCCGACCTGCATGATGTGGCCGGCGTAATGCAGGGGCAGGTCGTAACGCGCCGCCTTGTCGCCGTGCACGCGCAACAGGTCGATCACCACCGGCTCGCCCAGGTCCGGATGCGACACCAGCGCCAGCGTGCGGGTAAAGCTGACGCCGTCGTAGGCCCCGTCCATGCGTGCGCTGCTGACCTGCGTGTCGGCCGTGTCGGCGAACAGCAGTTGCCTGGGCGGACGCTGCGCGCCCAGCTTCCAGTCCCCGTCGAACTGGCTGGTCTCGTCCACCACCAGCGTGTTGTGGGCCACGGTCTGCTTGGCCCAGCTCTTGTTCTCCGGCAGGTAGGTCCCGCCCTGCTTGGCTTCCACGTTGAGGAAACGCGCCGCGCCGTAGTCGGTGACCACGCGCTGGCCATTGTCGTAGAAGATCCAGTTGAGCTTGTCGAAGTGGCCGTGGCCCATGCCCTGGCTGGTGTTCTTCATCACCAGGGTCTGGCCATCGTCGCCATTCATGCGCAGGATCGCCATCGCGCCCTGCCGGCCGTCGCCGCCGTCGCGCAGCAGCGTCGGATGAAAGGCAAAGGGCCGGGCCTTGTTTTCCTGCAGCGCCCTGGCTACGGCAAGCCCTTCAGGACTCAGCAACACGCGCTTCTGCTGCTGCGCCACCGAGAGCAGGCGTGTATCGCCGGTCTGTGCGTAGGCGATGTCGATGCCGGCCACCAGTTCCTCGGTGTCCACGCCTTTGTCCAGGATCGCGTCGTTGAGCGGGAAGAAGTAGCCGCCGTAGCTGGTCTGCACGAGCGTATCGACCGCCTTGAGCAGCACTCCGTCACGGTACTGGAAGATCTTCCGCTGCGGCTCGTTGCGCGCGATCGCATCGGCGAACAGGATGAACGGCGCCAGCGCATAGCGCTGGTAGTACGGCCCTTCCTCGTAATAGCCATCCGGCGAGAACAGCTGGTCGATCTGCTTGAGGAAGCCCGCACTGCCGTCCTGCCTGGTGCCCTTCAGCGCCTTGTCGACCAGGGTCGGGTCGCGCAGCACGTAGCCGGTCATGCCGACCGCGGCCACCGCCCAGGTCGCGTGGTTGTGGATCTTGTCGAAGTTGTCCGGCGATTCGTCCGACATGAAGCGCGCCATCGCGCGGAACACGTTGTCGTCGATGGTCTTGCGATCGGCCGGCGTAAGCGTGTCGCGGATCGCGTCGTAGCCGGCGATCGCATGCACGACCCACACAGAATCGTTGAGCGTCTGCCAGAACAGGCGACCCGGTACTTCGCTGCGGCCGGCCGGATGCGGGCCCAGCGTGGGATACAGCTTGGCGTAACGCAACAGCATGTCGCGGGCGAACTCGGCGTAGCGCTTGTCGCCGGTCAGGCGATACAGCGTGCCGGCCGCTTCGATGGCCTGGTAGTTGCGCTTGTGCTGCTCGTGGGTATAGCCGCCGCCCGGATCCTTGGGCACCGGCACGTCGATGCCGCGCTGGAGCTGCTTGTCCAGCTCCCGGCTCGCCCTGGCCTGTTCCCGGGCGAACAGCGGCGCGGACGCCCCCTGCGTGGCCATCGCCTTCCATTCCTCCAGCGTCACCAGCACCGGTGCGGCATCGGCATCGTGGCGCTGGACGGTCGCGGCCGGCGCGGGCGATCCCGGCGCGGGCGCGGCGGACAGCGCCAGCGCGGACGCCAGCAGCACGGACAGGGGGACGGATCGGATCATCGTGCGGCCTCAACCGGGACATCGGACTGGATCGCCGGCGTACCGACGAACTGATTGCGCGTGGCCACCAGACTTGGCGTGCCCACGGCGTGGGTGAAGCGCACCGGGGCGCTGTCACGGAAGGTATTTCCGACCAGCTGCACGCGCTGCACGCCGTGCAGCCGCAGGCTGGCATCGCCTTGCGCACCGGCGCCCTCGAAACGCGATTCGCGCACCTCCAGCACCGGGCCGAACGTGCTTTCATCGGTGCCGCCGCGGTACAGATCGACGACCGCCGCGCCGATGCGGCTGAACTGCGAATCGATAATCTCCACGCGCTCGGCGTTGTAGGTGCCGCCATCGTCGGTCTCGGCGGCGGCCGACACGACGTGTCCGCTGACATCGCTCGCCTGGACCCGACGCAGCGCGATCAGGTCGGCCATCGTGCCCTTGCCGGCCACGATCACGTCGAAGCCGCGATTGCCGTCCAGATGCACCAGCGCGCTGTCTTCGATGATCACGCTGTAGTTGGCGGCACTGGAGCCGGGCGCGATGCGGACCACGGCATTGCCGGTCTCGTCCGGCGCCTGCGCTCCGTCGATGGTCAGGCGGGCAAGCCTGAGCGCGCCGCCCGGGCGCAGGTCGAACAGGACTGGCCGGGTGAACTGCACCTCGGCCGCGCCGCGTGCCGGCCCCTGCACGGTCACCGGCACCGACAACGCCAGCGTTTCGTTGACCGTGTAGCGTCCCTCGCGCAGCTGCAGGCGCTGTCCGGGCGCGGCGCGCCGTACCGCGCGGGTCAGCGTGTCCTCTCCTGGCGCGACCTGGCGGACGGCGCCGCTCTCCAACGTCGCGCGCGCCGCGTCCTTCGGATACCAGCGCACGCCCACGTCCTCGCGCGCGATCGGCGTCAGGTCGATCGGGGCGCCGATGTCCTGCAGGGGCGTGGCCGGCACCAGCAGGCCGGTCGCGGCGCGCTGCAGCGTCACATCACGCGCGTCCACGCCGCCGGGGAAACCGGGAGAGACCGCCGGATGCTGCACGTTGCCGGCGAATGCGATGCCGCCGAGATCGCCCTGTACCACCAGCGGATCGGCCTTGCCGCCGACGATCAGGTTGCGGGTGAAGCGGCTGTCCTTCGGCGCGGCATTGCGCTCATCGTCCTTGCCCGCGCCCAGCAGCAGCTGGCGCGGCGCAATCCAGGTGTTGCGCTCGATCACCGCATGGTCGACCTGGGCATAGCGGTTCTTCGGCGCATCGGCCGTGCCGTACATCACGCTCAGGGCCGCGGCGAAGTCCTGCCCGTCCAGTTCTTCGAAGTAGTTCTCGCGGATGGTCTGGCGCGCGTTGATGACGCGCACGCCGCCGGTATGGGGCTTGCCGCCGCCCAGAAACACATTGCGCTCGACCAGGTTGCCGCCGCCATGGCGCAGCACCATCGAGCCACGCGAGCGATGGAACACGTTGCCGCGATAGACATTGCCGCCGGATTTGTTGGAGACGATCTCCACCTCGCCATCGCAGCCTTCGAACCAGTTGTCCTCGACCACCGTATGCGAATCGCTCAGCGAGTCGTGGCTGGTGCCGACGCGGATGGTCTCGCCGCCGTTGGACCCCAGGTTGGGTCGCGGGCCGAACCAGTTGTGGTCGATGCGATGGCGGTTGTCCAGGCCCTGCTCCTCATCGCGCACCACCACCAGCGTGGCGCCGCGGTTGGTCTTGCCCAGCAGCTGCGCGTGATCGAAGCGGTTGTCGTGGCCATAGAGCGCCACCCAGTGATCGGAGGTACTGCGGTCCGGCTTGTTGTAGCCATCGATCACCACGCCGGTCACGCGGCTGTGGTTGGCGCGCTCGCTGCGCGAGGCGCGGAAGGACAGCGCCTCGCCACCCGGTGCCCAGCCGTCGCGGAACACCAGGTTGGAGACTTCCAGGTAGTCGCCGGCCAGGCGCAGGTCCGACTGGCCACTGAGGACCACCTTGCCCGGTGTCTGCGCGGTCAGGCGCACCGGCCGGCCGGGGCGGCCGTTCGCCCTGAAGAGCAGGCGCGCGTCGTGCCAAACCCCGTCGGCCAGCACCACCGTATCGCCCGGCCGCAGGTCGGTTGTCGCGGCGCTGTATTCGGCCTGGTCGTGGACCAGATGCGTGCGCGCGGCGTCGGCCGCCGCGGCGGGCCATCCGCCGAGCCACCCCATCCCTACGACTACGCAAGCCGCCTGCAACCGCATGCACCCTCCTCCCGTACAGCGCCCCTCCGGTGCTGTCAGTGGCGGCGATGGTAACAGCCGGATGCGACCCGTCAACCAATTTGCCAGTCCAACTTTAGGCTAACTGGAAAACGTTATTGGCGCGATTCTGTGCTGCAGTAGCAGCATAACAGCCTCGATAATTGGCCTAGCCAATAGACCTTAGTAGAAGTTCAGACCAATTGGTTGACATCCGTCGATGGCCCGGGAAATCTGCCGGCCGGTCCGGTGCAGATCGGGCATCACTCGGGAGGAGATCACCATGCGTCACCCCATCGGAAGCCCCGCCACCGGGCCGCTCCGTCCAAGCGCGCTGCGCACAGCACTACTGACCGTCCTGTTTGCCGGTGCGACAGGTCCGGTCGTGGCCCAGACCACCACGGCGGCCCCTCACGCGCAGCCGCCCGGCACGACCACGTCGACAGGCGCGCCGCAGGCCACGGATCCCGCGCAGGCCGACGGCAGCACCGCGACCACGCTGGACCAGGTCAAGGTCACCGGCATCCGCGCCTCGATCCAGTCCTCGATCGACAAGAAGCGCGACGACACGGTGATCTCCGACGTGCTCTCGGCCCAGGATATCGGCGACCTGCCGGCCGCCTCGCTGGCCGATGCCATCGAGACGCTGACCGGCGCCGGCTCCACCCGCGACAAGACCGGCGCTTCGGAAATCTCGATCCGCGGCCTGGGCGCGTTCCTCAGCAACACCACCTTCAACGGCCGTGAGATCACCAACGGCAGTGGCGACCGCTCGGTGAACTTCAACATGTTCCCCAGCGAACTGATCAACACGGTGGCGATCTACAAGACCCAGCGCGCCGACCTGATCGAAGGCGGCGTGGCCGGCAGCATCGGGCTCGAGACGGTCAAGCCGCTGGATTACGGCAAGCGCGCCATCCAACTGGAGGGCAAGGGCAGCTGGGCCGAGTACGACAACAAATACAAGGACAAGGACGGCATCGGCTACCGCGCCACCGGCAGCTACATCGACCAGTTCGAGTTCGACAACGGCGGCAAGCTCGGCGTATCGCTGGGCTACCAGAAGCTGGAAGGCACCGATCCGGAGGAAAGCATCACCAGCGGTTCGACCTGGTACGCCTGCGGCTACGCCACGACCACCGGCAATTGCGTCGAGCCGGGCGCCACCGCCATCGACCACGGCACGCCGTACTACCTGGTGCCGAGCAGCCGCATCTACCGGCTCAAGCAGGAGCGCAACGATCGTCAGAGCGAGTTCGCCGCCATCCAGTGGAAGCCCAACGAGGTGGTCGAGCTCAATGTCGACTACCAGCACACCGATCGCAACTGGCACGAAAGCCGCTCGGACTTCTCGCTGTCCAATGCCAATCGCAACATCCGCAACGTCGAGGCGACCGACGACGGCATCGTGCGCCATCTCACCGGCAGCAGCTCCATCGACACCAGTTCGACGCTGTACGACCGCAACGAGGAATACACCGGCGGCGGCATCAACCTGATCCTGCGTCCCAGCGCCGCCTGGGAAATCGATGCCGACCTGGCCTATTCGCACACCACGCGGACCGATACCCAGCGCGTGGTGCGTTTCCGCGCCAACCGTACCGGCATCGATGGCACCATCGTGCCAGGCATTTCCAGCGGCACCACCGGCTACGTCAACTATGCCTGGGACTGGGATGGCGACGTGCCGTCGATCGCGCTGGACCCGCTGTTCGACCGCTACGACTACAACGCCTATTCCGGCGCGGCGCGCGTGACCTCGGAGGAGGAGCAGAACGACCACAAGATCCGCTCGGGTCGCCTGGACGTCAGCTACCTGCCGGAAGGCGGCTTCCTGACCAAGGTCAAGTTCGGTGGACGCACCAGCCAGACCGACTACGCCTATTTCGACCAGACCCTGCAGACCGACTACGCGACCAACAATGCCGCGCAGAAGGCGCTCATCGTCGCCGCCAACCAGGCGTGCCGCGCGGAGTTTCCGCAGGCGGACTTCATGGACGATGCCGGCGGCAACACGATTTCCAGCTGGGCCTACTTCGACCCGGCCTGCGCCTACCAGGCCTTCCGCAGCACCTTCGACACCGGCGTGGATCCGGATTACCAGGATCCCAACAACGTCGGCATCACCGAGAAGACCCGGGCGCTGTATGCGATGGGCGAGTTCCGCAGCGAGCTGTTCGGCGTGCCCTACTCCGGCAACGCGGGGGTGCGCTGGATCAAGACCGACGTGCGTTCGGCCGGCGTGCGCCCGGCGCTGGACGTGACCCGGAACGACGACGGCACCTACAACATCGTCGCCAACGGAAACTACGACAGGCTGGTGACCAAGGCCGGCAACGACCGGCTGCTGCCCAGCGTCAATGCGGCCTTCGAGCTGCGCGACGACCTGCTGCTGCGCGTGGGCGCGTATCGCGCGATGGCCCGCCCGGACATCGCCGCGCTGGGTTCGGGTCGCGACTTCAACACGAGCGCCACGGCCGCCTACGGCAGCCTGGAGGAGGCGCTGAGCAACGTGCAGGCCACCGGCAATCCGGACGCCAAGCCGCTGATGTCATGGAACGGCGACGTGTCGCTGGAGTGGTATCCGAACGCGGACACCATCCTGGCCGGCGCGCTGTACTGGAAGCAGTTCAACGGCGGCACCGAGACCCAGATCTTCGATGAGACCTTCACCGTCAACGACCAGGACGTGACCGTGCCGGTCGCGCGCCAGGTCACCACCGACCAGAGCAGCACGTTGACCGGGTTCGAGCTGACCGCATCGCACCGGCTCTCCTACCTGCCCAAGCCGTTCGACGGACTCGGCTTCAAGCTCAGCTACAACTACGCCGACGCCGACTACACCACCCAGGACCCGCGCCTGGGCGAACAGGTCGATGCCACCACCGGCGCGGTCACCCCGGCCATCGTCGTCCCGGCCGGCCTGAGCGGCTATTCGCGCCACGTGCTGTCCGGCTCGCTGTACTGGGACCTGGGCAAGTTCGACATGCAGGCGATCGCCAAGTTCCGCTCGCACTACTACCAGGACTTCACCGGCAACACGGCGCAACAGAACCGCTACTACGGGGACAACACCAGCGTCGACTTCCGGGCCAGCTATCGCTTCGACAAGCACCTGTCCATGTCGCTTGAGCTGACCAACCTGACCAATGAGCCGCGGGTGGCCTACCAGCCGGCCTACGGCAACTTCCGCGAATACGTCAGCTACGGGCGCCGTGCCTATCTCGGTGTACGATATCGTTTCTGATATCAGCGGCGCGGCCTCGGCGGGCCGCGCCGTTTTGATTGAGCCGCAGGTCCGGACCAAATCCCCGGAGCGCACGCCAAGCCAGCAGGTCTTACGCATGTCGGAGAACCGCCTCTACCAGTCCATCGCCGCCGAGATCCTCAAACTGATCGATGCCGGCGAATTCCCCCCGGGCTCGCGCCTGCCGGGCGAGCGCGACCTGGCCGAACGTTTCGGCGTGAGCCGGGTCACCATCCGCGAGGCGGAGATCGCGCTGGAGGCACAGGGCTGGATCGCGATCAAGACCGGCTCGGGCGTCTACGTGCGGGCCAAGCCCTCGGCGTCGGTCGGCGCACTGCCCGACGTCAACGCCTTCGACCTGACCGCCGCGCGCATCCTCATCGAGGCCGAGGCGGCGGCCCTTGCCGCCAGCCGCATCACCGACGCAGAGGTGGCCGAACTGGAGGTGCTGCTGGCCGCGATGATCGACCCGACCGCGACCGAGGCCGAAGCCGACGAGCACGACCGCCGCTTCCATCTGGCGGTCGCCCGCATCTGCGGCAATCCGGTGGTGGAGTACTGCATCCAGCAGATCTGGCGCATGCGCACCGAGCTGCCGCGCGTGAAGCAGGCCTATGCCCGCGTCTGCCACGACGACGGCGCCTCCAAGACCGATGAGCACACCGCCATCCTCGATGCCCTGCGGGCGCGCGACCCGGCTGCGGCGCGCGGCGCGATGCGCAATCACTTCCAGCGCCTGTTTGAATCGATGCTGGAGGCCACGGAGAACGAGGCCCTGGCTGAAATCCGCCGCCGCACCCAGGAAGACCGCGAGCGCTTCCTCGCCACCACGCGGATCTGACCGCCGCACCACCCTGCGACTTCGGCGCATGGGGCCTCCAGGGCCCGGCGCTATCATCGAGGCCGATGATCGCCGAACCGCCGCCTTCGAATGCCGTCCTGCCAGCGCTGCATGGGCTGGTGCTGGCCGGCGGCGCGAGCCGGCGCATGGGGCGCGACAAGGCGGCGCTGGTATACGACGCGCAGCCGCAGCTGGCGGTGGCATTCGCACTGCTGGCGCCGCGCGTGGAGGCCTGTTTCGTCTCGGTGCGTCCGGACCAGCGGGACGAACCGCTGCGTGCGGCATTTCCCCGGCTGGTCGACCTGCGCGATGACATCGGTCCGGCTTCCGGACTGCTTGCCGCGCATGCGCATGCGCCGGAGGCGGCGTGGCTCGCCATCGCCTGCGATCTGCCGAACCTGGATGCGGCCGCCCTGGACTGCCTGATCGCGGGTCGCGCCCCGCAGTTCGACGCGGTGGCGTTTCGTGGCGCCCGCGATGCGCTGCCCGAACCGCTGTGCGCGATCTGGGAGCCGGCGGCCCTGCGCCGCCTGCGGGCGCAGGTCGATGCCGGGCGGTTCAGCCCGCGCCGCGCGCTGGACGCTGACGCGGTGCGCCTGCTCGACCTGCCGGCGCCGCATGTGCTGGACAACGCCAACACGCCCGACGACCTGGCGCGGCTGCGCGGGGGGATACGGCATGGCTGAGCCCTGCGCGGGCGGCGACGTCCTGTCCTACGAAGCAGCGCTGGCGCGCTTGCTCGCGCAGGCCGGCGCGCTGCCACTGGAGACCTGCGCCACGGACGATGCGACCGGACGCGTGCTGGTCGAGGCGGTGCGCGCGCGAACGCCGTTGCCGCCGTTCGACAACGCCGCCATGGACGGTTATGCGCTGCGCAGCGGCGGCCGGACCATCACCGCCGGCAGTGTGTGGCCCGTCGCCGGGCGCATCGTCGCCGGTGGGGCGGCGCCGCAGGTACCGGCCGCGGCGTGGGAAATCATGACCGGCGCCGCGCTGCCGCCGGGCGCGGACAGCGTGGTGCCCTACGAGCGCACCGAGCGCCTGGACGGCGCGCGCATGCGCGTGCTGGAGGACATCGAACCGGCGCGCCACATCCGCCGCGCCGGCAGCGACCTGCGGCCCGACGACCTCATCGCCGCGGCCGGGACCCCGGTGGATGCGACGCTGCGGATGTTGCTGGCCGCGGCCGGGATCGCGCGGGTCCAGGTCAGACGCGCGCCCCGGGTGGCGATCCTGTCCACGGGCGATGAGCTGGTCGCCGATGCCCGTGCGCCGCTGCAGGCGGGCCAGATCCGTGCTTCCAACGGGCCCTTCCTGCAGACCGCGCTGGGCGAGGCCGGGGCGCAGGTGCTGGCCTGCCGCACGCTGGGCGACGATCCGGCGCAGTTCGCCGCCGCACTGGCGCAGGTCGCGGTCGAGGCGGACCTGGTGCTGACCACCGGCGCGGTCTCGGCCGGGGCGCACGACTTCGTTCCCGCCGCGCTGGACAAGGCCGGCGCGCAGCCGCTGTTCCAGGGCGTGGCGATCCGCCCCGGCAAGCCGCTGCTGGCCGCGCGCCTGGCGCAGGGTTCGCTGCTGCTGGGACTGCCGGGCAATCCGGTCGCCACGGTGGTGGGCTTCCGCTTCTTCGCCGTGCCGCTGCTGCGGCACTGGCTGGGCAGGCCGCGCGAGCAGCCGCTGCTGGCGCGCCTTGCCGAACCGGTGCGCGGGCGCGGCGCGCTGCGCGGCTTCCTCAAGGCGCAGGTGGGCCACGACGCGGACGGCGCGCTGCGCGTGCGCGTGCTGGCCGGTCAGGAATCCTTCCGCATCGCCAGCCTGCTGCAGGCCAACGCCTGGGCGACCGTGGCACCGGAGGCCGGCGAACTGCCGACGGGCGCGCGCGTGGAGGTCTATCCCCGCGACCCGGACGGCCGCTGGCGCCTGGAGTGAACGCGGTCGCCGGGCAGGTCGAGCGCCGTCAGGCCGCGGCGCTGACCTTGACCGGCACCGACTTGTAGGTCGGCGTGCCGGACTGCCGGTCGTAGCTCTCCAGCGGCACCAGGCAATTGCCTTCCGGGTAGTACATCGCCGCGCAGCCGCGCGGGATGTCGTAGGCCACCGCGGTGAAGCCGCGTACAGTGTGGTCCTCGCCCGTGGCGCCGGGCAGACGCGAGGCCACGTCGATCAGGTCGCCCTGCTCCAGCCCCAGCATGGCCAGGTCTTCGGCGTTGAGGAACACCACGTCGCGCCGCCCGTGCAC
Organism: Pseudoxanthomonas sp. X-1; assembly: GCF_020042665.1. Lineage (NCBI taxonomy): Bacteria > Pseudomonadati > Pseudomonadota > Gammaproteobacteria > Lysobacterales > Lysobacteraceae > Pseudoxanthomonas > Pseudoxanthomonas sp. X-1. The sequence goes on along the minus strand of NZ_CP083376.1, from coordinate 1,133,560 downwards.
GCCGCGGTAGCGATCGCTCAGGCCATAAAGCGTGGTGTTGTACTGGTCGTGCGCGCGCAGCGTCGTCAGCGTCAGCAGGCCCGGCTGCGCGACCGGCGCGTCCTCGGCCAGCCCTTCGACGACCAGGAACTGCGCCTTCTTGCCTGGGCCGCCCCAGTCGCGTACCGAGGCGCCGACCGGCAGGCGGAAGCCGCCCGGCGTACGGATGCGCTGGTTGTAGTCGCGGAAGATCGGAAACACCGCCTCGATCCCGTCACGGATGCGGTCGTAGTCCTCGACCAGCCACGCCCAGTCGACCTTGCTGTGCGGCAGCAGCGCGCGCGCCATGCCGGCGATGATCGCCGGCTCCGAGCGCAGGTGTTCGGACGCCGGCGTCAGCCTGCCCTGCGAGGCGTGCACCATCGACATCGAGTCCTCCACCGTCACCGACTGCGGGCCGTTGGCCTGTTCGTCGCGCTCGGTGCGGCCCAGGCACGGCAGCAGGAAAGTCTCCCTGGCCGGGATCAGATGCGAGCGGTTGGGCTTGGTGGCGATATGCACGGCCAGGTCCAGCGAACGCATCGCGGCGAAGCAGGCCTGCGGATCGGGCATGGCCACGGCCAGGTTGCCGCCCAGCGCGACGAAGGCCTTGGAGCGGCCGTCGCGGATGGCTTTCATCGCCTCCACCGCATCGTGCCCATGGCTGAGCGGGAAGGAGAACCCGTACTTGGCCTGGATGCCGTCGAGCAGCGCCTGCGTGGGCTTTTCGGTAATGCCGACCGTGCGGTCGCCCTGCACGTTGGAGTGGCCGCGGATCGGCGCGATGCCGGCACCGGGCCGGCCCATGTTGCCGCGCAGGAGCAGCAGATCGGCCATCAGGTGCACGTTCTGCGTGCCGTGCAGATGCTGGGTCATGCCCATGCCGTAGCACAGGATCACCCGCTCGGCCTTGGCGTAGACCTGGGCGGCGGCCTCGATCTCGGCACGGGCCAGGCCCGAGGCCTGCACGATGTCCTCCCAGCGCGTGGCCTCGATGTCCGCGCGCAACGCCTCGAAGCCCTCGGTGTGCTCGGCGATGAAGGCGCGATCGAGCAGGCCGGTGCCGCCGGCGGCGATATCGTCCGCATCGGCCTGCAGCAGCCACTTCATCATGCCCTTGAGCATGGCCGCATCGCCGCCGACCTTGACCTGGTAATAGGCCTGGGCGATCTGCGTGCCGTGGTTGGTCAGCATCTCGGTCGGATGCTGCGGCGAGACGAAGCGCTCCAGGCCGCGCTCCTTGAGCGGATTGACCGCGATGATCGGCACGCCGCGCTTGGCCAGCGCGCGCAGCGTGGTGAGCATGCGCGGATGGTTAGTGCCCGGATTGTGGCCGAAGCTGAAAAGCGCATCGCAGTGATCGAAGTCCTCCAGCGTCACCGTGCCCTTGCCCACGCCGATGGACTGCGGCAGGCCCACGCTGGTGGCCTCGTGGCACATGTTGGAACAGTCGGGGAAGTTGTTGGTGCCGAACTCGCGCACCATCAACTGGTACAGGAACGCCGCCTCGTTCGACGCGCGCCCCGAGGTGTAGAACTCGGCCATGTCCGGCGAGGGCAGCGCACGCAGCGCGCGACCGATACGCTCGAACGCCTCGTCCCAGCCGATCGGCACGTAGCGGTCGCTCTGGTGGTCGTAGACCATCGGCTCGGTCAGGCGACCGGCGTCCTCGAGCTGGTGGTCGTTCCACTCCCACAGCTCGGCCACGGTGTGCCGCGCGAAGAAGTCGGGCGTGGCGCGCTTGGCGGTGGCCTCCCAGCTGACCGCCTTGGCGCCGTTCTCGCAGAACTCGAAGGACGAGGTATGCGCCGGATCGGGCCAGGCGCAGCCGGGACAGTCGAAGCCGTCGGGCTGGTTGACCCGCCGCAGCGCCGAGGTCTCGCGCGGCACGTCCATCTGGTCCTTCAGCGCCCTGGCCACCGCGCGCAGCGCGCCCCATCCGCCGGCGGCGGCCTCGTAGTCCTCGACGCCGGGGACGTTCGGTTCATCGCTGGCCATGACGCGCACCTGCCGCTTTGGGTGGGGCCAACATGATGCCTCGACCAGGCCGCACAATGCGTGCAGACGGCCTTCCCGGTTCAGTTGCCGCGGGGCGGCGGCGCGGCGCAGGTCCGGGCGATGAAGGCCTCATGCGGCGGCATGGCGCCCACGCAGTGGTCCAGGACCAGGCATGCCTGACTTAAACAGGCATGTAACTGTTGATACACGACTGGATAACGATCCGACGCATATAGCTACGTCCGGAGCTCACGGTCTCTCTGCGAGCACCCTGCGTTATCCATCACATCCAGTTGCAAGGAGGCAATCATGAAACGCGCCGCGCTTTTGCTGCTCGTCCCGATGATGGGCGTCCCGTACCTCGCGCATGCCGAGGTCTGTCTGGACCCGGACAATCAGCCGGTGCCATGCCCGCCGACGTCACATCAGACCCAGGGAGCGTGGCAGTCGGGAACCTTTCCAAAGTTCGCGGGCATCACCGCAGATATCTACATCAGCGGAGGAAAATCGGTCGATCCCCTGAGCGGCTTTGGCATTTACGCGAACAACCAGTTCCTGTGCAGCACGGGGAACGATACCGGAAACACAACGCCGATCAGGCATTGCAAGGCAACGATCCAGACGCCCGGAACCTATACCCTTTCGGCAAGGCCTCTGTACCAGGGCCAGAACTTCCTGGCGCCGCAGGACGCCATCATCAATGTGGATTGAGCGCGGGTGTACCCATTCGCGGGAGCTTTCTAGGAGGCAGGCGCGGCGCAGGCCCGGGCGATGAAGGCCTCATGCGGCGGCATGGCCTGCGCGCAATGCGCGAGAGTCTGCTCGATGCTCGCCAGAAATCCCTTGAGATCGACTTCTGGCACCTGATCCACCAAAGGATGATAGCTGGCGGGCAGGATTCCCTGGCCGACCATGACCTGCACCCAGCTGATCTCGGCAAACATTTCCTCGCCATTGCGATAGAACCGGCCGCTGTCCGCGAAGAGATCCAGCGTGGCCTGCAGCGTATCCGGGATATCCATGTCGCGGCATTGCCGCCAGAAGCCGGAATCCGAGCGTGCGGTGGCCTTGTAGTGCAGGACCAGGAAGTCGCGGATGCGATCGAATTCGAACGCCAGCCTGTCGTTGTAGCGCTGCCTCAGCACGGGGCTGAGGCCCTCCCGCGGGAACAGTTCCAGAAGCTTGGATATCCCGGACTGGATCAGATGGATACTGGTGGATTCCAGCGGCTCCATGAAGCCGCTGGCCAAGCCGAGCGCGACGACATTCTTGTTCCAGCATTTCCTCCTGCGCCCGGTCGTAAAGCGCAGCGGGCGCGGTTCGCCCAGCGGTTTGCCGTCCAGGTTAGCCAGCAAGGTGGCGGTGGCTTCATCCTCGCTGAGATGCGCACTGGAATACACATAGCCGTTGCCAGTGCGGTGCTGCAGCGGAATACGCCATTGCCAGCCAGCCGGGCGCGCGGTGGAGCGAGTGTAGGGCACGGGCGGGCCGACCTTTTCGCAAGGGACGGCCAGCGCGCGATCACAGGGCAACCAATGGGTGAAGTCTTCGTACCCGGTGTGCAGCGCCTGCTCGATCAGCAGCCCGCGAAAGCCCGAGCAGTCCACGAACAGATCGCCTGCGACCCGCGTGTCGTCCTGCAAGGTCACGGACAACACGTCACCATTTTCCGGATGCCGATGCACCGTTTCGACGATGCCCTCGATCCGGCGCACACCACGCTGCTCTGCATAGCTACGCAGAAAGCGTGCATACAGCGCCGCATCGAAATGGTAGGCATAAGCGATGTTGGCCAGTGGCGAGCCCGGTGGCACGTCGCTGGCCGAGGTCATGAACCTGCCCAGCGGTGCGGCGACCGTGTTGAGCGTGTAATGACCTAGCGGCTTGGCCCAGCCGGCGTGGCGCGCCTTGATCCAGTACTGGTGGAACGGCAACAGGCCGAGCGGATGGCCGATCTCGCTGCCGAAGCCGTGGATGTACCGGTCGCCCACATGGTGCCAGTCCACGAACTCGATGCCCAGCTTGAAGGTGCCCTGGGTCTGGCGTACGAATGCAGCCTCGTCCAGGCCCAGCAGGTTGTTGAAGGCCTTGATGTGCGGAACCGTGGCCTCGCCCACTCCAACCGTGCCGATCTGTTCGGACTCGACCAGCGTGACGTTGTACGTTGGTCCAAGCACGCGCGCGAACGCGGCAGCGGCCATCCAGCCGGCGGTGCCGCCGCCGACGATGACGATGTTGCGGATCGAGGAAGCACTCATCGGATTGTCCCGTAAACGGTCGCGCGCACCTTGCGAGCAAAGACGAACGGGGCCAGTTGGCCCCGTTCGGTGTGCACGCGCTTCAATGCATGCGGTGTGGCGTTCGTTTGATTAGAACTTGGCGCCGATTTCCAGCGTCAACGTGCGCGGGAAGTAGTTGATGTCACCAGTCTTGTTGATCGTGATGTGCGGATCGAGCTGACCATTGCTGCCCCAGTCGCCGTACGAGTAGGCCGAGTAGTTCTTGAAGTTGAACGCGTTGAGCAGGTTCAGGCGCGCGGAAAGCTTGAAGTCATTGTGGACGGTGAAGTCCTTGCTCGCCTGGAAGTCCACCGTGCGGTAACCCCAGATGTCGCCACCAAAGAGGAACTTGCCAGAACCGGGCGGCGTGACGCCAACCTGCTGACAGGTCGCGCCATCGGGATCAGTGCGGCCATAGCAGGCAATCGCATTGATCGGCTCGGGCGTGGCCAGCACCAGCTTGGCGCCGAAGGTCATGCCCCAGAAGCCGTCCAACGAGCCGGAGGCGACGAAGCGGTGCGCAGCCACCGCGTCGGACTTGACGAACGGGTAGTCCTGGATACGCGCCTTGTCGAAGGCGAAGGCCTCGTCGATGTTGCGGTTCTGGCGCGCGTTGGTATGGGTATAGGAGAACGTGGCGCCCCAACCGGATTCCTTGGTGTACGGCTTCTCGGCCGACAGCAGGACCTGGGTGCTGCGCGACTCCAGGCCGTTGCCGCCCAGAATCGTGTTGTTGTAACCCGGCACCGGCTCGCCCCAGGGTGCGCTGCCATTTTCGAAGTAGGCGCCATTGGGATAGCGATTGATCAGCGTCATCGCGAAGCCGTCGTAGCTCAGATTGCGCTGCACGGTGACGTCGGTCAGCCAGTCGCCGACCTGGTTGCTCACGCCCAGGCTGTACTGGTCGCTGTAGGGCGTCTTGAGATGATTGTTGAAGATGAACAACTCACCGCTGCCCTGCACGCCGGCGATGGCGTTGAGCTGGTTGATGTCCTGGTATTTGGGATCGTAGTCGACGCAAAGCCGGTCGGGGCGGTAGCAGCCATTGGTGCTGTTGGGGTAGTTGCCCCGGAAGAACACCGCCACCGGGGACAGCGCCGCCTTGCTGGTCTCGTAGGCCAGCTGCTCGAACAGATTGCGGTCGTAGGAGCGACCCGCACCGCCGTGGATCACGCTGCTCTCGTCACCGAACATGTCATAGGAGAAGCCCAGGCGCGGCTGCCAGGCGTCCTTGAAGTTCTTGCGGTTATGGCCGGTCGAGATGTAGTCGTGATAGTTGATGCCACTGGCCAACAGACGATCGCCCCACGGCCTGCCGGGATTTTCGGGATCATCGGCGTTGAGCGCGGCGACGAAGCCTGGCGCGGTCACGAAATCGGTATAGGCCGGGTTGTCTTCGTAGTCCCAGCGCACGCCGATGTTGAGCAGCAGCTTGTCGGTGACCGCCCAGTCGTCCTGGATGTAGATGCCGTACTGCTTGGCATCGGTTTCCACCAGCGCCTTCTGGCCCGGGGTCGCATAGGGCGAATAGAAGTCGACGCGATAAGGCGTCGCGGCAACCCCGGGCACGCCGCCGGCGCCGACTTGGTAGCTGAACTGCGGGTTCTGCGAAGCGGCGTCCTGCGCGGTCAGGGTGATGTCCTTGTAGTTCACACCCATCTTGATGGTGTGCTCGCCATGCCAGGTGAAGCTGGTGAACGTCAGGTCATCCTGCAGACTCCAGCCGTCCTGCTTGCGCTGCTGGATGCTCGCGCCGCCGGCCGGGCCGGTGGACAAGAACGTGTACTCGTCGATGTCGGTGGACGGCGCCGGACGATAGTTCAGGTAAACGTAGTTGGCGCCGGGGCCAATGGCCATCGGCAACGGATTGTTCTCCGAGGACTCCTTGGACACGATCAACTCGTTGTACCAAGCATCGGCGCTATGCTGCCAGCGCAGCGACACGCGCTTGTCCTTGTTGATCTTGTCGGTGCCGTGGTCGGTGGCGTTCTGGGCGCCGACATTGTCGACCTGGGTCTCGTCGCGATACTGGGCGGCCAGTTCGAAGCGATCGTTGTCGGTTGGCTCGAAGTCGATCTTGCCGAAGTACAGGTCTTCGCTGAAGGGCAGCGTGGCCGCGCCGTACTGCGAGGACAGGTTGGACGGCAGCAGCGATACATAGGGGCCGGCTTCGGGGCTCGGCTGGATCGAGCGCGGGACGATGTTGTCCTTGCCCTCGTAGGCCACGAAGAAGTGCATGCGATCCTGCAGGATCGGGCCGCCGAAGGCCGCGCCGTACTCCTTGACGCGCGATTCGACCTTGCCATCGTCTTCGTCCGGGCGCTTGTTCCGCATGTCCTGGTCGGTGTAGCGGTAGAACACCTCACCGTGGAACTCGTTGGTGCCGGACTTGGTGGCGGCAACCAGAGCCGCGCCGCTGACCTGGCCGAACTCGGCCTTGTAGTTGGAGGTGACGACCTTGTACTCGCCGATGGCCAGCTGCGGGAATGGATTGCCCTGGCTGTCGTTCTGGCCGGCAATGCCGCCCTTGGCCACGTAGCTCTTCTGGCTGACGCCGTCGATGTACAGGTTGCCGGCGCTGGAGTTGGAGGCGCCGCCGCGCAGGGTCGTGTGGCCCTGAGCGTCGACGTTGAACACCATGCCGGGCACGGTGTCGGCGAACTCCAGGAAGTTGCGGGTCGCCTGCGGCAGCTGTTCGATCTGGCGCAGCGAGATGGTATTGCCGACCTCGGAGGTCTTCACGTCGCGGGTCAGCGGCGCGGTCACCGACACGGTGCCCAGGTTGGTGGCGTCACCAGCCGGGGCCGAAGTCGGTGCCTCCAGGTCGACGGTGGAGGACGAAGCGACCGTGAGGGTGACGTCACGCGAAACACCGCCCGCCTCAACGGTGTAGAGGCCCGGCTGCAGGCCGACCACGGTGTAGTTGCCGTTCTGGCCGATCACGGCGCGTCGCACGGAGCCGGTGGCCTTATTGGTCACGGTGACCTCCTGGCCGGCATCGGCCGAGGTCACCGTGCCGCGCAGGATGGCCGTGGAAGTCTGCGCGAACGCAGGCACCGAGGCGACCATGCAGCCGGCCAGCGCGATGGCCAGCAGGCTGCGGGACGGGGAGCGGGAGATGGAGTGCTTGTTCTTCATGACGGTGCCCTCCTTGGGGCAGTCGGATCGCGTTTTCTTATGGGACGTGTCGTGCGGGAAAGCGGGAAAACTTCGGCTCGAACGAAGGGGTCAGGCCATGCGTCGCTCCGGGATGGCGCTGGAGTCGCGCACGACCAGTTGCGGGATCAGAGGCGCGGTATCGACCGGCGTGCCCGACTCGCCGCCCAGCCCCGGGTGCTGCAGCAGCAGGTGCAGGGCGCGCGCGCCGAGACTGGCGATGTCCACGCGCATGGTGGTCAGCGCCGGATTGACGTAGCGCGCCATCGGCACGTCGTCGAAGCCGGCCACCGCGATGTCCTCGGGCACGCGCAGGCCGGCCTTGCGCAGGGCGAACAGGCAGCCCAGCGCGGTCATGTCATTGGCGGCGAACACCGCATCGGGTCGCTCGCCCGCGGCGAAGGCCTCGCCGGCGGCATAGCCGGAGGCCTCGTCGAAGTTGCCCGGCACCACCCAGGGCGCGGCCGCGTCGGCGACGGTGGCCAGCGCGTCCTGGTAGCCGCGCAGGCGCTCGCGCGCGTCGAAGTTGTCCTCGGGCCCGGCGATGAAGGCGATGCGGCGGTGGCCGACCTCCAGCAGGTGGCGGGTCATGGTGAAGGCGCCGCCGTGGTTGTCCACGTTGAGCACGGCCGCGCGCGGGCTGCCGGCGCAGTTCATCAGCACCGCCGGGACGTCCGGCACCAGCGCCTCATCCAGGGATTCGACGCTGCCCAGGAACGGCGACATCACCAGCACGCCGTCCACCCGCCCGGGCGTGGCGCGCAGCGCGTCGCGCTGTTCGGCCAGGCTGCCGTGACAGCTGGACACCAGCAGGTGCAGGCCGCGTTCGCGCGCGGCATGGTCGATGCCGCGCATCAGCTCGGAGAAGAACTCGCCGTACAGGTCGGGCAGGACCACGCCGATGGTGTGGGTACGGCGGCTGCTCAGCGCACGGGCGGCGTGGTGCGGGCTGTAGCGCAGCTCACTGGCGACCTGCAGGATGCGGGCACGCACGTCCTCGGCCACGTACTGGCGCCCGTTGAGGGCGCGGGACACGGTGGCCACGGACACTTCGGCGGCCCGGGCGACGTCCTTGATCGTGACGTTCATCGACGCGATGCGCCGGCGGTGAGACGCGGGAAACGCACGCCCGTCCGGCACCGGCCAGCCTGCTGCGATGCAGCATCGGATTGGTGCATTGGATACGGATTGGCGGTGTCGTTTGGCACTGGAAGCTCTCCTCTTCCGGGCCTCGGGTTCGTTGGCGGGCGGCACCGTATCAGGAGTTGCAAGCGCTTACATGCTGCGCCGCAAGATGCACTCCGAGGCCGGAATGTGGCATTGCGCACCACACGGGTGCGCATGCACCAAATAACGGATTCTTAAGGGTTTCGGCTCCGTTGTTGGTCAGGCGTTTTGCGCAGTTCCCCAAGCGGACACCGTCCCCCGCGCCATGCCTCCTTGGCCAACTGCGCAAAAATCGGAGGCCGATCACGGACAGCGCGTGTCCGTTTCCGGCTCCGGTGCGGTCATCCGCAGGCCACCCGCGGGAGCCGGTCGCCGAGGCCGTTGACCGCCGATCCGTAAGCGCTAGGATGGCCCCGCCGCTGGGGGCGGCCTTGGAAGGGGAACCCATGTCGATCCAACGCGAACTGGTGCAGGAGCGCGTCTCCGCCGCCGCCACACAGCTGGTGGGCTTCGCGCGCAGCAGCCGGGACGATCAGCGCGCCTGGGCCATCCGGCTGCTGGCCGCCGCCACCCGCGACCTGCCGCCGGGCGAGCGCGCCGCGGTGCAGGCCGGCTTCTGCGAGGTCATGCGGATGTTCGAGCTGGCTGAGACGCGATAGCCGGTCTGCCTGCCCCGGCGGTAGCGGGGCGATTGGAAATCCGCAGGGGCACAACGAGGCGCGCCCTCAGCAACCGGACTCGACGGCGTCATCCCCGCGAACGCGGCGATCCAGGGACGTTCGTCCGGATCGCGCGAGGTCCATGGGTTGCCGCTTGCGCGGGCGCGATGGTTCCGGTGATTGCCGTGCGCCGGAGAGCGCGCTCGATGGCAAGCCTTCTTCCTTCGTCATCCCCGCGAACGCTGGGATCCAGCGCCTTGCGCGCATGACGAGGGAAATCGCTGGATCCCCGCGTTCGCGGGGATGACGACCCAAAGGCTTGAGAGATGACGAGCTTGGGGACCTGGACTATGGCGAGATTCGAAGCTCGAACGACAGCAAGACGCGACGCGCACGGAACCACCGAACCGTGCGGCTCAGCCCGACGCCGACGCCGTAGACGCCACGCGCGCGGCGGATCCCGCCGGAGCCTCGAGATACTCGCGACGCACGCGCTTGAGGCCGCACAGCAGCGCATAGGGACTGGTGCTGCAGGTCGCGGCGATCCGGGTCGCGGTGGGCGATGCGCCCCAGAAGGTCACGCGGCTGCCGACATCGGCGCCGGGCAGGTCGGTGATGTCCACGGTCAGCATGTCCATCGACACGCGTCCGATCACGCGGGTGGCCTGGCCATCGACCAGCACCGGCGTGCCGTTGGGCGCCAGCTGCGGATAGCCGTCGGCATAGCCCATCGCCGCCACGGCGATGCGCATCGGCGCCGGGGCGGTGAAGCGCGCGCCGTAGCCGACGGACTCGCCGGCCGGCAGCTCGCGCACGGCGATCAGCTGCGATTCCAGCTGCATCACCGGCCGCAGCGGGTGCGCCTGCGCCGCATCCAGCGGGAACGGGCTGGCGCCGTACAGCATCAGGCCGGGGCGCACCCAGTCGCTGCGGATGCCGGGCCAGCCCAGCAGCGCCGGCGAGTTGTTGAAGCTGGTCAGGCCGGCGAAGTCGGCCGTGGCCTGTTCGAACACCCGCCGCTGGACCTCGCTGAAATCGCTGTCCAGTTCATCGGCGCGCGCCAGGTGGCTCATCGCCACCACCGAGGCGATCCCGGGGTCGCGCTGCAGCGCGGCCAGCGCTTCGGCGAACTGCGCCGGCGCCAACCCGAGACGGTGCATGCCGCTGTCCAGCTTCAGCCACACATGCAGCGGTTGCTGCGGGCGGTAGCGCGCCAGCGCCTCGAGCTGCCAGGGCGAGGCCACCGCGGTCCACAGCCGGTGGCGATCGACCAGCGGCAGTTCGGCCGCCTCCAGGAAGCCTTCCAGCAGCAGGATCGGCGCCTCGATGCCGGCCTCGCGCAGCTCGATGGCCTCTTCCAGGCAGGCCACGCCGAAGGCATCGGCGATGCCGGCCAGCGCGCGCGCGCAGCGCACCGCGCCGTGGCCGTAGGCGTCGGCCTTGACCACCGCCACTGCCTTGCCGCCACCCAGACGCCTGGCCAGCAGGTAGTTGTCCTGCAGCGCGCCCAGGTCGATCAGTGCACGGGCCGGGCGCATCAGGCGGCCGCGGCGCCGGCGGCGCTGTTGCGGTAGCGGGACATGTCCAGGCCTTCGCTGTCGATCGCCGGCGCGTGGCCCGCCATCAGGTCGGCCAGGTAGCGGCCCGAGCCGCAGGCCATGGTCCAGCCCAGCGTGCCGTGCCCGGTGTTGGTGTAGAGATTGTCCAGCGGCGTGGCCCCGACCACGGGCGTGCCGTCCGGCGTGGCCGGGCGCAGGCCGGTCCAGAACTGCGCCTGCTCCAGCGCGCCGCCCTGCGGGTAGAGGTCGCGCACGACCAGCTCCAGTGTCTCGCGGCGCTGCGGGTTGAGCACGTGGTCGTAGCCGGCCACCTCGGCCATGCCGCCCACGCGGATACGCGCATCGAAACGGGTCACGGCGACCTTGTAGCTCTCGTCCAGGATCGTGGACACCGGCGACATCGCCGGCTCAAGGATCGGCAGGGTCAGCGAATAGCCCTTGAGCGGATACACCGGCAGGTCCAGGCCCAGCGGCGCCAGCAGTCGCGGCGATTCGCTGCCCAGGGCCAGCACATAGCGGTCGGCGGTCTCCAGCCGGCCGTCCAGGCGCACGCCGGTGATGCGGCGGCCGTCGGCCTCGATCGCCTCGATGCGCGTGTCGTAGCGGAACTCGACCCCCGCCTCGCGCGCCATCGCCTCCAGACGCCGGGTGAACAGATGGCAGTCGCCGGTCTGGTCGTTGGGCAGGCGCAGCGCGCCGACCAGCGCCACCGGCGCGGCGGCCAGCGCCGGCTCGTAGCGGGCGATGCCGGCCGGGTCGAGCAGTTCGTAAGGCACGCCGTACTCGTCCAGCACCGCCACGTCCTTGGCCGCGCCGTCCAGCTGGGCCTGGGTGCGGAACAGCTGGATGGTGCCCAGGCGCCGGCCCTCGTAGGCGATGCCGGTGGCGGCGACCAGTTCGTCCAGGCAGTCGCGGCTGTACTCGGACAGGCGCACCATGCGCGCCTTGTTGCGCGCGTAGTGGGCGCTGGTGCAGTTGGCCATCATCTGCAGCAGCCAGCTGTACTGGCGCGGGTCCAGGCCGGGCTTGATCGCCAGCGGCGCATGCTTCTGGAACAGCCATTTGAAGGCCTTGGCCGGCACGCCCGGCGCGGCCCAGGGCGAGGCATAGCCCGGCGAGATCTGGCCGGCGTTGGCGAAGCTGGTCTCCAGCGCCGGACCGGGCTGGCGATCGACCACGCACACCTCGAACCCGGCCTGGGCCAGGTACCACGCGGTGGTCGTGCCGATCACGCCACTTCCCATCACCAGCACACGCATGGCCTCACCTTGTCGTTCGTCTACAGGCCCAGCGCGGCCAGCGGAGAAAACCTTACCCGAACCCCTCCGGCAGATTGGCCGCGTTCGCCACCCCTGCGCGGTGAAAGCTTGAGGTCTGGCGCGGTTGCGCGGCACATGCTGCCGCGCTCTTAGACGGAGAGCGTTCCGGGAACCCGGATTATCGGCGATTTCCCTGAGAATTTCCGCATCGCCCACGCGGCAGATCCTGCCGTCGTACACCCTAACCCCGGCCCAACGTGGCGCTCAGGCCAGCGACTTCACCGACACCTCGCCGCGCAGGATCGGCGACTTGATCACGATGTAGGAGAAGTACTTGCTGATGCCGATGTGGCGATCCAGCAGGCCCTCGACCAGCGACTGGTAGTGCGCCACGTCGCGCACCACGAACTTGAGCAGGTAGTCGAAGCCGCCGCTGACCAGGTGGCATTCGGTCAGTTCCTCCACGCTGCGCAGGCCGGCCTCGAAGGTGTCGAAGTCCTCGCGCCGGTGGTTGTCCAGCGTGACCGAGGTATAGACCACCTGCACGCGGAACAGCCGGGCCAGGTCCAGCCGCGCGCCGTAGCCGGCGATGTAGCCGGCGCGCTCCAGGCGTTTGACCCGGGCCAGGCACGGACTGGGCGACAGGCCGACGCGATCGGCCAGGTCGGCGTTGGTGATCCGCCCGTGGCGCTGCAGTTCGGCCAGGATGTTCAGATCGATGCGGTCCAGCCGCGGCAGGCGGTCGATCACGCGCTTGCCCGCCTCATGCCCGCGCCAGCGCCTGCCGGTGCGCCTGCGCCAGCTCGGCCATCGAGCGGAACACGTAGTCCGTGCGCGGCATCGCGCCGGGGTCCATCGTCGCGCCGTAGCCGGGCTGGCCGTGGCGGCGGTGGATCCAGCAGCTGGCCAGGCCGAAGTCGTTGGCGGGCGTGTGGTCGTGGTACAGGCTTTCGGCCACGTGCAGGATCTGCGTGCGCGCCACGCCGCGTTCGCCCAGGGTGTCGATGAGGTATTCGAAGTTGCGCGGCGCGGGCTTGTACGCACCGATGTCCTCGGCGGTGTAGACCGCATCGAAATCCACGCCCAGCCGCGCGTTGCTGGCGGCGAAGGTCCGGTTGTCCACGTTGGACAGGATCACCAGCCGGTAGTGCTGCTTGAGGTACCGCAGCGCCTCGACGCTGTCGTCGAAGGCCGGCCAATCGCGCACCGACGCGCCGTAGGCCTCGCATTCCTCGACGCTGGCCGCCACGCCCCAGGCCTCGGCCAGGCGCTTGTAGACCACCGCCAACAGCGCGCGGTAGGGCTTGGCCGGGGTGAGGCGCTGCAGGGTCGACTCGTGGTGGGCGTGGGCCTGCAGGATCTCGTCGCGCCCGAGCGACAGGCCGGCACGGGCGGCCCGCTCCACCAGGCCGGACAGGGCCCGGATCATCCCCGACTCCCAGTCGATCAGGGTGCCGTAGCAGTCGAAGCTCAACACGGAGTAGTCGGTCAGACGCATGGCCGGCGATGTCACAGGAAGGAGGCGTGGCAGGGGGGCCATCCCGCGTGGCGGCGCCGGAGGCATCGCCATGCTGTGCGGACGGCACGCGGCCCATTGTGCCGCGTGGCAGACCCTCGTCGCACGCCCGACGGCGCGCCGTGCGGTTCCCGGGCGCGTTGCCGCCTCAGTCGCGGTCCGGCGCGCGGTCCGGCACCTGCTGGTCCTGCTCGATCTGGCGCCGCTGCTGCAGCTGCTCGGCGACCATGCGCTCGGCCCTGGCGAAGGCGGCGTCGGCATCGGCCGCATGCAGTTCGTCATCGCCGTAGAGTTCGGGCGGCAGGTCGTCGATCTGCAGGGACTTGATCATGGTGCGGCCGTCGTGGCTCCAGATCTCCACGCGGAACGGCGTGTCCTCGACGGTGCCGGACCGCCAATGCTTGCGGGGTTCTTCCATCGGAGCGCACCTTGGGGGAACTTGAGTGCGACCAGCCTGCACGGGCGACCGTGAGCGCGCCATCAGCGGGAGCAGCGCCTGCAACCAAACCATCGCCCCACCGTCACATGGGCGACGCACGCGACCGCCATCCTCTGCCTGCGGGTCCGGCGCGGTGCCAATTACTGCCAGGACCCGCGCAAGGCGACAGACGGATCAGCCGGAAGTGCCGTCCAGACCAAAACCCCGGCAGTTGGTACGCGATCCTTTCCGCGTCGCGGAGGCTGCAAGGCTCCCATGATCGCGCGAGCCAATCCCAAGACGCCCCGGCCCCTCTCTCTCGCCGGGGCGTTTTACTGTCCGGGGCGGTGGTCATGCCGGCCGGTGCGGGCGGCTGCTACGCTCGCGGCACGCGGCCGCGGCCGCCTCGCTGCCTTCTCCTGTCCCGATCCTGCCATGCCTGCATTCCGCTGCTGTCGCGCGCCCCGCATTCCATCCCGCCCCCGCACGCGGAGGCGCGCATGAGCCTCGCGCCGTGGTTGCTGGCCGCCGCGGCCGGCACGGCGAGCTTCACCACGCCGCACCTGGTGGCCACGCCGCCGCCGCACACGGTGCACTTCGGCGGCAGGACCTACATCGATCACGGCCTGGTCGCCGCCGGCAGCGTGCCGGCCGGCACCCTGGACTTCATGGGCGACACGCTGGGCTCGTTCTCCTCGCTGGGCGTGCAGGCCGGGCAGTGGCGACGCACGCAGGGCGGCTACCAGGGCCTGCTGTGGACCCTGCCGGACCGCGGCCGCAACGATCCGGACGCAGGCCTGTTCTACGACTACGCCGCCCGGCTCGCACGCTTCCGTATGACGCTGCGCCTGCCCGGCGCCGGCCAGGGGCCGGGCAATACGCTGGCGCTGGTCCCCGATGGCGGGCTGACGCTGCGCGACTTCGAAGGCCAGCCCTTCACCGGCGCCGATCCCGGCGCGCACACCGTGGTGCAGGGCGGCGTCACCTTGCCCTCGCCGGCCAGCGGGCCCGGCGCGGGGAAGATTTCGCTGGATGCCGAGTCGCTGCAGTTCACCGCCGACGGACACTTCTACCTCGGCGACGAGTACACGGCCAACGTCTACTACTTCGACCCGGCCGGCCGGCTGCGTGGCGTGATCGAACCGCCGCCGGCGATCGTGCCGCGCAACGGCGGGCTGCCGGCCTTCGGCTCGCTACAGGCGCCGCAGCGCGGGCGCCGCAACAACCAGGGCATCGAAGGGCTGGGCCTGTCGCCCGACGGGACGCGGCTGTTCGTGGCGCTGCAGAGCGCGCTGGTGCAGGACACCGCCGAGGGCAAGCATGCCGGTCGCCGCGACACCCGCGTGCTGGTCTACGACGTCGGCCGGCAGCCGCTGCCGAAGCGGCCCATCGGCCACTACGTGGTTCAGCTGCCGGTCTACGCGCGCAAGGCCGACGGCACCCCGGCCGACAGCACCGCGGCGCAGAGCGAACTGCGTGTGCTGGACGACACGCGCTTCCTGCTGCTGGCCCGTGACGGCGCCGGACTGGGCGCGGACAAGCCCGAGCCGATGGTCTACAAATCGATCCTGCTGGTCGACACCACCGGGGCCAGCAACCTGGCCGGCTCGCGCTACGAGCGCGGCGATGCCTCGGTGCTGGCCTCGCCCGCGTCCACCGCGCTCAAGCCCGGCATCAAACCCATGCGTTGGACCGAACTGGTCAATCTGCTCGACCCGGACCTGCTGGCGCAGGTCGGTCTGGACCTCGATGTCGCCGCGGGCCCACACCCCGGGCTGATGTCGGAGAAGTGGGAATCCATGGCGCTGCTGCCGGCGCTGGATCCGGCGCGGCCGGACGACTGGCTGCTGCTGGTCGGCAACGACAACGACTTCATCGCCCGCCGCTGCGTGATGCAGGGCCACGGCTGCGATTCGGCCTTCGACAACGACAGCCGCGTGCTGGTCTACCGGCTGACCCTGCCCAAGCCCGTCACGCCGCGCGCGAAGCGCTGAGCCTGCCGGGGCGCCCAGGGCACCGCCCCATCGCCACGGCACCGGCCGTGGCGGCACGCCGATGGAGAGGCGCGGAAGGACGCTGCGCCTCGCGCGCCGCGGCAGCAGCGCGCACTGCCTGGCCGCGTCCCTGCGGCCCTGTCCGCGGCCGGCGTCAGAACGTGTACTTGACCGTGGTCTGCACGCGGCCCAGTTCGCCTTCGGCATCGTTGCCCAGATCGCGTCGCGCCCAGCTCAGCTCGGCGCCCACGTCCAGCCGCGGGAACGGCGAGTAGATCAGGTTCACGCGCCAGGACTGGGTGCGCTCGGTGGCCTGCGCGCCGACGGCCCGCTCGTCCACGGCGATGTACGCGGCCGAATAGGCCAGCGTGCTGCGCAGGTTGGCGGTCCAGTTGTGGCGCCACGCGGCGAAGCCGGCGTAGCCGTCCTGGGCCTTGAGCCGGCCGTCGGTGTCGATGTAACCGTCGGGGATCAGGCCGAAGCCGATGTAGCGGCCCAGCCCGGGCCCGCCGCTGACCGTGTACTGCAGCAGGTCCTTCGGCCCGACCTTGAGCGAACCGGCCACGCTCAGCGCCAAGCCGGTCGTGCTGTCGTCGGCCGTGCGCAGCTGCCGGGCCAGGCCGGCGACGGTGAAATGCCCCCAGTCGCCCTTCTTGGTCCAGCGTGCCGTGAGGTCGGGCAGATCGTTCTCGCCGGAGCTGACCTGGGTCGGGCTGCGGTTCTGGTACCAGGTCTGCGGGTTCTCCAGCGAGAAGGACCAGTTGCCGG
Source organism: Pseudoxanthomonas sp. X-1 (assembly GCF_020042665.1). Taxonomy (NCBI): domain Bacteria; kingdom Pseudomonadati; phylum Pseudomonadota; class Gammaproteobacteria; order Lysobacterales; family Lysobacteraceae; genus Pseudoxanthomonas; species Pseudoxanthomonas sp. X-1. The sequence goes on along the minus strand of NZ_CP083376.1, from coordinate 1,116,769 downwards.
TGGTGTAGCGGATCTGCGCCTGGCGCGCGAACAGCGTGCCGTCGACGATGCCGACGAAGTCCACCGTCTCCGGCAGCGAGCCCAGGTCCATCAGGTTGGTCCAGGTCTGGCCGGCCAGCCAGTGGTTCCACTGCACGTAGGCGTGGCGCAGCGTGGGCGGATAACCGTTGGAGAACTTCTCGTTGCCCACGTTGTTGTTGCCGCCGCCGAAGAAGTCGAACTCGACATAGCCCTTGAGCTTGTCGCCGGCGTCGGTGACGCGGTCCACGCCGAACCACACGCGCGAGAACTGCGCATGGAAGTCGGCGTACTGCTTGCCCGGCCCGGCATCAACCGGCGTGGCCGAGGGGAAATAGAACAGGCGCCCGGGCGTGCTGTCGGCGATCGCGCCGTCGCTGGTCCAGGTCGAGAGCATGTCCAGCTTGACGAAGCCGCCGAAGCTGAAGTGGCTGTCGCCGCCGGCGACGATAGCGGTGTTCTGGATCGGCGCCTTGGCCGGCGCGGTCGCCGGTGTCGCGTTGCCGGCCGCGGTGGCCGATGTCAGCGCCGGCGGCAGTGCGCCGCTGGCCTGCACGCCCGGCCCCTTGAGCGGCGGCGCGCCGGGCGCGGTGGCCTCGGCCAGGCGCGTGCGCGCATCCACCAGTTGGGTCTGCTGCTGCTCGACCATCTGCTTGAGCGCGAGCACTTCGTTTTCGAGCTGGGCGATGCGCGCGTCCTGGCGCGCGTCGGTGGTGGTCTGCGCCTGGGCCAGGCCCGGCGCGCCAAGGGCGATGGCAAGCGCGCAGGCCAACGTGGCGCGGCGCGGCATGGTGATGGATGACGGCATGTGGCTCTCCCCGAACCTGGTGTGATGGATCTCGAGCGCGGCCCGGTGGCGGGCGCGCGATGGCATGCGTGCGGCGAAACGCTCCCCCGTCGCGCCGCGCACGGAGCGGGACGGGCCGATACAAGCGGTGCGCAGGCGTCAGCGCGGCGGTTCGATGCCCATCGCGGGCATGGCCTCCTCGCCTGCGGAGGAGGTGCGACCGCCAACGGAAACCGACCCCACGCGGCCGCGTCGCCACGTCAGCAGCAGGTGCGCGGCCAGGCCGAACACCAGACTCCAGAACGCCGCACCCAGCCCCAGCAGCGACATGCCCGAGGCCCCGACGATGAAGGTCACCAGCGCCGCGTCGCGCGCGTCCGGCGCGGCCAGCGCGGTGCCGAGCGCGTTGGCGATGCTCGGAAACAGCGCCAGCCCCGCCAGCGTGGCAACCAGCTCCCTGGGCAGCGTGGAGAACAGCGCCACCACGCTGCCGGCGACGCTGCCCAGCAGCAGGTAGGCGACCCCACCCGAGATGCCGGCCACGTAGCGCCGCTCGGCGCGCGGATGCGCCTCGGGCCCGGTGCACAGCGCGGCGGTGACCGCGCCGGGATTCAGACCATGGCAGCCGAATGGCGCCAGCAGCGCCGAGGCCACGCCCGACCACACCAGCAGAGGCCGGGCGGCCGGCCGCGCGTAGCCGCTGGTCCGCAGCACGGCCATGCCCGGCATGAACTGCCCGGTCAAAGCCACCACCAGCAGCGGTAGGCCGAGGCTGACGATGGCCTGCCACTCCAGGCGCGGTGCGATCCACACCGGCGTGGTCAACGCCAGCGCCGGCAGTGGGCCGTGCAGTTGCCCGCACAGCGCCGCCACCAGCACGCCGGTGATCAGCACCGCCACCACCGCATAGCGGGCGAACCAGCGCCGGCCGACGAAGAACGCCGCGAACATCGCCAGCACCAGCCACACCTGCGCGGCCATGCCGACGAAGGCCTTGGTGGCGAAGCCGAACAGCACGCCGGCCAGCATCGCCGCGGTGATCGCCGGCGGCAGCCGCGCCACGATCCGGTCGAACGCGCCGGACAGCCCGATGGCCAGCAGCAATACGCTGGCCACCAGGTAGGCGCCGATCGCCACCGCGTAGTCGAGCGTGGGCAGCAGGCCGACCAGCAGCACCGAACCGGGAATCGACCAGGCGATCACCACCGGGACGCGATAGCGCAGGCTCAGCACGATCCCCAGCACGCCGCTGCCGATGCAGATCGCCCAGACCCACGAGGCGAGCAGCGGCGCCGGCAGCGCGGCCGCGGCCTGGAACACGATCACCAGCGGCCCGGCGAAGGAGATCAGCGTGGCGACCACGCCGGCCAACACCGCCGAGGGCGAGGCATCGCGGCAGAGCTGGCGCAGCGCGTCGCGCATCTCAGGGCGCTTCTGCGGCCACCGCCACGCGGGGCGTGGCGACCGGCGGCTGGCTAGACAGCGCGTAGACCAGCGTGGCCAGCGTGGCCAGCGCCGCGGGAATGGCGAAGATCAGGAAGTTCTGCTGCAGCGGCAGCTCCCTGGCCAGCAGCACGCCACCCAGCGTCGGCCCGACGATCGCGCCGATGCGGCCCACGCCCGAGGCCCAGCCCAGGCCGGTGGAGCGGATCGACAGCTCGTAGAGCTGGGCCACGCTAGCGTAGAGCAGGATCTGCGTGCCGATGGTCGCCGCGCCCGCGACGAAGACCAGCGCGAACAGCGCCGCCACCGGCAGGTCGAAGCCGATCAGCGCGATGGACAGCGTGGCCGCCACGAAGTACGCCACCACCACCCGCGGCAGGCCGAAACGATCACCCAGGCGGCCGCCCAGGATCGCGCCGGCCATGCCGCCGAAGTTGAGCGAGAACAGCGTCAGCAGGCTGGCCTTCTCCGCATAGCCGGCCTCCTGCATGACCTTGGGCAGCCACGAGCTGAGCAGGAACACCAGCAGCAGGCAGCAGAAGAACGCCGTCCACAGCATCAGCGTGCGCAGGCCGCGGCCGCCGCGGAACAGTTCGGCCACCGACGCCGTCGCGCCGGTGGGCGCGTCGTGGACCAGCACGTCCTGCGGCCCCAGCGGCGTCGCCCCGGGCAGGCGCGCGTGGATGGCGCGCGCCCCGGCCTGGTCGCCGCGCCGGATCAGGAAGCCCAGCGACTCGGGCAGCTTCCACCACACCAGCGGCAGGAACAGCAGCGGCAGCACCGCGATCCAGAACATGGGTCGCCAGCCCAGGTTGGGGATCATCCAGATGCCCAGCCCGGCCGACACCATGCCGCCGACCGAGTAGCCGCTGAACATCAGCGCCACCATCGTGCCGCGCAGCCGCTTGGGCGAGTACTCGTTGACCAGCGCCACCGCGTTGGGCATCAGCCCGCCGCAGCCCATGCCGGCGAAGAAGCGCGCCACCTTGAACTGGGTCGGATCCTGGGCGAAGCCGGTCAGCAGCGTGGCCACGGTGAACAGCAGGAAGCTCATGACCACGCCGTTCTTGCGACCGAAGCGGTCGGCCAGCGAGCCGAAGATCAGCGCGCCAAACATCATCCCGAACAGCGCCCAGGCCTGCAGCACGCCCGCCTCGGGCTTGGTCAGCCCCCATTCCTTGATCAGCGTCGGCAGCACCGTGCCGGCGATGAACACGTCGTAGCCGTCCACCACCAGCAGCAGCCCGCACATGGCCACCACCGTCCACTGCAGCCGGCCGAAACGGCCGCGTTCGATTGCCTCGTTCACGTCGATGCTGTGCATGTCTCCTCCCTCCGAAGACCGATGACACGTTCTGGTTGAGCGCGCTGGCCTGCCGTCGGGCAGCCACAGCGCGGCGTTGATTGCGTCGCGCCCCTGCGTCCCCTCAGGCCGCGACGGTGTTCATGGCCTGGCGCGCCTGTTCCACCTCGGCATCCAGGTCGTGGTTCCAGATCCAGTCGAAGCGCGAGGCCAGCGTGGCGCCCAGCCCCACGTCGTCCCCGCCGACCCGCGGATCGCGCAGTTCGTAGAGCTCGCCGGCCTCCCACGAGGTGCGCTGCACCCGGCATGCGCGCGGCCTGCGGATGGCGTCGTAGGCCTCCAGCAGCGCCGGCAGCTGCGCCCGCGTCAGCGCGGGGTCGGACAGCAGCCGGGCGAAGAAGTAGGCGTCCTCCAGCCCCTGGCCGGCGCCGGCGCCCTGGTGAGGCAGCATGGCGTGGGCGGCATCGCCGATCAGTGCCAGGCGGCCGTGCACATAGCGCGGCAGCTGCGCGCCCTCGTGCAGCGCCCAATGCGTGGGCGCGTCGATGCATTCCAGCAGCGTGCGCGCGGCGACGCCCCAGTGCGCATAGGCCTCGAGCATCTCGCGGCTGCTGGCCTCACGCACCCAGGGCTGGCCCTGCGGCCACTGCGGGTCCGGATCGCTGCGATCGGAGACGAAGGCGACCACGTTGATCAGCCGTCCCTGCTTGACCGGAAAGGTCAGGATGTGGGCGTCCAGCCCCAGGATCATCTGCGGGACGTCGACCAAATGCGTGTCCACGCCGGCGGCGATGAAGGCCCGTCGCAGGCGTTCGCTCTCGATCATGCCGCGATAGGCGCAGGTGCCGGTGAAGCGCGGCGCGACGGGCAGCTGCCCCAGCGGCCGCAGCACCTCGGCGCGCAGCGCCGACTTGATGCCGTCGGCGGCGATCAGCAGGTCGCCCTCGTAGTGGCTGCCATCGGCGAAGTGCACGCGGGCCGCGTCGTCGCCCTGCTCCACGCCGACCGCGCGCTTGCCGAAGGCGGTCATTCCGAGCGGTAGGCGGGTGGCCAGCGCATCCAGGAAATCGGCGCGATGCACGGACGACTGCCCGACCCCGGGCGCGCGCGTGGCGCCGAGCAGGCGCGCATCTTCGCCGCGCCGCCATTCGAACCACACATCGCCATGCGGCGCCGGCGTGCGGTCGGCCAGCTCGGCATAGGCCTCGCCCATGCCCAGGCCCTGGATCGCGCGCACCGCGTTGGGACCGAAGGACACGCCCGCGCCGATCTCGCCGAAGGCGCGCGCGGATTCGAACAGGCGCACCTCCAGGTGCGGCCTGCGCGCCAGGCCCAGCGCCAGGCCGACGCCGGCGATGCCGCCGCCGACGATGCCGATGCGCAGCGGCGCCGATGCGCTCATGGCCGGCCTCCGTGCGCGGGCGCGGCCGAAGGCGAGAAATCCTCGATGGTGTGCGTGTGGTGCGCGTGCATGTTCCCTCCCAGGTCGTGCGTGGCGTGGATGTGGCGCTTGCGGTCAGCCGGTGTCGCCGCCGGCGACCGGCAGGATCGAGCCGGTGATGTAGGAGGCCTCGCGCGAGGCCAGGAACAGGATCGGCGCGACCTGTTCCTCCACGGTCGCGTAGCGCTTGAGGAAGGTGGAGCCTGTGACCTGCTCGACCGCCTGCGCCATCCACGCCTGTTCCTGCGCGCTGTCGCCCTCGGCGTTGCGCGGCACCCGGCGCGGCGGCGCCGACGTGCCGCCCGGCGCGGTGGCCACCACGCGGATGTTGTGCGCCCCCAGCTCCATGGCCAGCGACTGGGTCAGCGCGTTGATGCCGCCCTTGGCCGCCGAGTACGGCACGCGGTGGATGCCGCGGGTGGCGTTGGACGAGACGTTGACGATGGTGCCGCCGCCGCGCGTCAACAGATGCGGCAGCACCGCGTGGCAGCCGTACAGCGTGGGCATCAGCGAGCGGCGGATCTCCGCGTCGATCTGCGCCGGCTCGAAGGCCGCGTACGGGCGCATGCGGATCGCGCCACCGACGTTGTTGACCAGGATGTCGATGCCGCCGAAGTGGCGCGCGGCGAAGTCCATCGCCGCCTGCGCGCCCGCATGGGTCTCCAGGTCGGCGTTGAAACCCACCGCCTGCGCGCCGATCGCCGCGGCGACCTCGCCGACGAAGTCCGCGCGGTCCACCAGCACCACCTGCGCGCCCTCGGCCGCGGCGCGCTGCGCCACGCCCTGGCCGATGCCCTGCGCGGCACCGGTCACCACCATCACCTGCCCGGCGAAGCGTCCGCTCACGCGGCCAGGTCCTGCGGCGCGCTGGCCGGCGCGTTGGGCGTGAACTTCTCGTAGTAGAAGTTGGCGGGGCTCAGGGCGATCGCGGTGAAGTGGTTGCGCACCGCATCGACCATCGGCGGCGGGCCGCACAGATAGACGTCCACCTCGCCCGCATGCAGCGCCTCGGGCGGCAGATGGTCGGTGACATAGCCCACCTTGGGATGGCGCGAGGCCGGATCGACCACGCAGGTGGTGAAGCTGAAGAAGTCCAGCCGCTCGGCGAAGCCCTGCAGCTGCTCCACCAGCACCAGGTCGGCGCCGCGGGTGACGCCATACATCAGGTGCACCGGGTGGGCGCTGCCGGTGCGCTCGAGCTGGGCCAGCATCGCCAGGAACGGCGCCAGGCCGGTGCCGCCGGCCAGCATCAGCACCGGCCGCGTCACCGCGCGCAGATAGAAGCTGCCGAGCGGGCCGGTCAGCTCCAGCACCTGGCCGGGGCTGGCGCTGTCCAGGTAGCCGCTCATCAGGCCGCCGGGCACGCGCTTGATCAGGAACGCGGGCGTGTCCGAGCCCGGCGGCGAGCTGAAGGAGTAGGAGCGCGTCTGCCCGCCGCTGCCCGGCACGGTGATGTTGACGTACTGGCCGGGCAGGAACGCAGGCGCGTCTTCCAGCGCCTCCAGCTTCAACTCCAGCGCGGCGTCCGCGTGCGGCACCACGTCCACCACCGCGGCCCGGAAGCGGGACGTGCCGGTCTTGCAGGCCGCCGAGGTCACCGGCACGGCGATCGTGCAATCGCTGGCGGGCACCATCTGGCAGGTCAGCACCAGCCCGGCCGCCGCCTCGTCGGCGCTCAGCGCATCGTCGATGTAGTCCTCGCCCAGATCGTAGGCACCAGCCTCGGCGCGGCACTTGCAGGTGCCGCACACCCCGTCCGAGCAGTCCATCGGCAGGTTGACCCTGGCGCGGAACGCGGCGTCCAGCACCTTCTCGCCGGGGTTGCAGTCGATGAAGCGGGTGACGCCGTCCTCGAAGTTCAACGCGATGCGATAGCTCATGGGGTTCTCCTTCGCGCCCGGCTCAGACGTGGTAGATGTCGATGACCTGGCGGATGTAGTCGTTCTTCAGCACGATCTTCTTGTCGGCGAACAGATAGCCGCCGTTCTCGCGGCGCAGGGTCGCGTAGCAGGTGCCGAAGAAGTGGTCGGTGATCTTGTAGCGGTGGTTGAGCGTGTGGAAGTTGTAGCGGACGTCCACCTCCTCGCCGCGCTCGGCGAGCAGCTCGATGTTGGTGGTGTTGTGCCCGGTGCGCGGCTCGGGCGTGGACGCGCTGGAGCGCTCGGTCTTGATCCGGAACACCCGATCCTCCAGGCCGTCGCGGCTGGGGTAGTAGATCAGCGAGATCTGCGACTGCGGGTCCTCGGTCAACCGGTCGTCGTCGTCCCAGGCCGGCATCCAGTAGGTGACGTCCTCGGCGTACAGGGTCAGCCATTCGTCCCACTGACGGTCGTCCAGCAGGCGCGCTTCGCGGTACAGGAACGCGGCGATGGCGGCGATGTCGTGGCTCACGCGGCCTCCCCGTCGGCCCCGTCCGCCAGCGCGCGGCGCATGGCCTGCGCCCAGTACGCATGCTGGCGCACGAACAGGCCCTCGTCCTCGCTGCGGCCGCCGGACAGCAGCGGCTGCATGCCCATCTTCCTGGCGTTCTCGTCCGCGCCTTCGATCCACATCGGCGCGCCGCGGCTGAGGTCGTTCCACAGCGCGGCCGTGCCGGCATAGCCCTGCTGGCAAGCGCGGAACTCCTCCAGATCGTCGGCCGTGCCCATGCCCGAGACGTTGAAGAAGTCCTCGTACTGGCGGATGCGGGTGGCCCGCTCCTCGGCGCTCTCGCCCTTGACCCCGAAGCAGTAGATGGTGATCTCGGTCTTGTCCACGCTGATCGGGCGAGCGACGCGGATCTGGGTGGAGAACTGATCCATCAGATAGACGTTGGGATACAGGCACAGGTTGCGCGTCTGCCGGGTGATGAACTCGGCGCGCTCGGCGCCCACGCGCTGGGCGATCTCCTCGCGGTGCGCCCAGACCGGCCGCACCTCCGGGTTGAGCGACTGGGTCCACAGCAGGATGTGGCCGTGCTCGAAGCCGTAGACGCCGCCGATGCTCTTGCTCCAGCCGTTAGCGTCCACCGCCTTGGTGCCGGTCTCCTTGCGCCGGCTCATGGTGGCCGAGTAGTTCCAGTGCACCGAGCTGACGTGATAGCCGTCGGCGCCGTTCTCCATCTGCAGCTTCCAGTTGCCGTCGTAGATGTAGGACGAGCTGCCGCGCAGCACCTCCAGGCCGTCGGGCGCCTGGTCGACGATCTGGTCGATGATCACCCGCGTCTGGCCCAGGTGCTCCTCCAGCGGCAGCACGTCCTCGGAGAGGCTGCCGAACAGGAAGCCGCGATAGCTGGCGAAGCGCGGCACCCGCTTGAGATCGTGCGAGCCGCCCTCGCCGAACTGCGGCGGGTACTGGGTGGTCTTCTCGTCCTTGACCTTGAGCAGCTTGCCGGTGTTGCTGAAGGTCCAGCCGTGGAAGGGACAGGTGAAGCTGCCCTTGTTGCCGTGCTTGCGCCGGCACAGCATCGCGCCGCGGTGCGCGCAGGCGTTGATCACCGCATGCAGCTCGCCGGTCTTGTCGCGGGTGATCACCACCGGCTGGCGGCCGATGTAGGTGGTGAAGTAGTCGTTGTTCTCGGGAATCTGGCTCTCGTGCGCCAGGTACACCCAGTTCGATTCGAACAGGACCTTCATCTCCAGCTCGAACAGCTCGGCGTCGGTGAAGATGTCGCGCCGGCAGCGGAAGATGCCGGCCTCCGGGTCGTCCTGCACCGCGGTGGCCAGCAGCTGCGCGATGTCGCGGGTGGGTTCGATGATCGCAGACATGGGGAGTCCTCCCGTTCGAGGATGGCGAAGGCGCCGCGCGTGGAGGCGCGGACGAAGGTGTGGCGGAATGCGGGCGGCGCGTCCGGCGCCGCCCGCGCGGATCGGTCAGGCGGCGGCGCGCAGCCGGTGGACGGCCTGGACGTCCTTGCCCGCTTCCAGCGGCAGCAGGTCGAAGTTGAATTCGATGTCCTGGTAGGTGTCGGCCTCGAAGCCCAGCGCCTTGCCGCCCTCGCCCGTCTTCACCGGCGGCACCAGGCCATCGCGCGTGGCGAAGGCGAAGTCGTCCCACAGCAGCGGATCGCCGTCGATGTTGAACTGCGTGGTCAGCCGGCGGTGATCGTCGCCGCTGACGAAGAAGTGCACGTGCGCGGGGCGGTTGCCATGGCGCGCGAGGCGGTTGAGCAGCTGCTGGGTCGCGCCCTGCGGCGGACAGCCGTAGCCCACCGGCATGCGGGTCAGGAACTCGTAGCGCCCGTCCGGCCCGGTCTTGACCGTGCCGCGCAGGTTGAACTCGGTCTGCGCCCCGGTCGGATCGAAGTGCGAGTAGAAGCCCTTGGAGTTGGCATGCCAGCACTCCACCAGCGCCCCGGCCAGCGGCGCGCCGTCCTGGCCGCGCACCACGCCGTGGATGCGCAGCGGGCCGGCATCGGGATCGGGGTCGCGGTCGATGCGCGCGCTGCGCACCGTGACCGGCGCGCCGGCCACATACAGCGGGCCCTCGATGGTGCGCGGCGTGCCGCCGCTGATCCCGGCCAGGCGATCCTCCTCGTCCAGGCGCATGTCGATGTAGTGCTCCAGGCCGATGCCCGCGGCCAGCAGCGCCGCCTCGTTGTCCTGGCCGAGCTTGTTGAGATAGTTGATGCCGGCCCAGATCTCGTCCGGCGTCAGGTCCAGGTCCTCGATGGCCTTGAACAGGTCCGACAGGATGCGGTGCAGGACCTGCTTGGTCCGGGTGTCGCCGTCCTGGCCGTCCAGGTTGGTCACGGTGCGCAGGAAATCCTGCACGTCCCGACTGGCGAAGATGCTGACGCTCATGCGATGTCTCCTCTTGGTGGCGAAGGCTGCCTTGTGACGTTCCCTCCCAGGGAGCGCACGCAGGATTGCGAAACTCTCTAGCGGTCGTCCTCGTACAGCGAGGACGGATGCCGGCACAGCGGCATCACCGCGATGTCCATGTAGGGGAACAGCGGCAGCGACAGCAGCAGCTCGTGCAGCTGCGCCGGGCTGTCGACATCGAAGATCGACACGTTCGAATACTGGCCGACGATGCGCCAGATATGCCGCCACTGGCCGCTGCGCTGCAGTTCCTGGAAGCGCGCCTTCTCGCTGGCCTTGAGCTCGGCCGCGCGGGCCGGCTCCATGTCCAGCGGCAGCTTCACGTCCATGCGCACGTGGAAGAGCATCGGTCAGCCCTCCGTGCCGGTGGTGGCGACCGTGGTGCGGCTGCGGTCGCGGCGGAAGGCGGTGAGGCGGTCCTCGTCCAGGGCGATGCCCAACCCGGGGGCGCTGGGCACCTCCAGGTGGAAGTCGCGGTAGACCAGCGGCGTGGCCAGGATCTCCTCGGTCAGCAGCAGCGGCCCGAACAGCTCGGTGCCCCACTGCAGGCGCGGGAAGGTGGCGAACACCTGCGCGGCGGCGATCGTGCCCACGCCGCCCTCGAGCATGGTGCCGCCGTAGAGTTCGATGCCGGCCGCATCGGCGATGGCGCCGACCTTCTGCGCGGCGATCAGGCCGCCGGACTGCTCGGTCTTGACCGCGAACACATCCGCCCCGCCGGCCCTGGCCAGTTCGAACGCGCTGTCCGGGCCGGTCAGCACCTCATCGGCCATCAGCGCGATGGGGAAACGGCGCATCAGCCGGGCCAGCGCCGCGGCCGAGGCCACCGGCTGTTCGACCAGCTCGCAGCCGGCATCGGCCAGCGCCGGCAGCGCCCGCACCGCCTCGGTCTCGCTCCAGGCCATGTTGACGTCCACGCGCACGGCCGCCGCCGCGCCCAGGGCGCGCTTGATCGCGGCCACGTGCGCCACATCCTCGGCCACCGCCTTGCGCCCGATCTTGAGCTTGAACACGTTGTGCCGGCGCGCGGCCAGCATCGCCTCGGCCTCGGCGATGTCCCGCCCGGTGTCGCCCGAGGCCAGCGTCCAGGCCACCCCCAGACGGTCGCGCACGCGCCCCCCCAGCAGCTCGGACAGCGGCAGGCCCACGCGCTTGCCCTGCGCGTCCAGCAGCGCGGTCTCGATGGCGCACTTGGCGAAGTGATTGCCCTTGACCAGCTTGCCCACGCGCGCCATCAGCGCCTGCACCCGGCTGGCGTCGCTGCCCAGCAGCACCGGCGCCACGTAGGTGTCGATCGCCAGCTTCATGCCCTCCGGGCTCTCGGCGCCGTAGGCCAGCCCGGCGATGGTGGTGCCCTCGCCCAGCCCGACGATGCCGTCGCTGCAGTGCAGGCGCACCAGCATCAGGGTCTGCCCGCTCATGGTCGCCACCGACAGCCGGTGCGGGCGGATGGTCGGCAGGTCGATCAGCAGCGTCTCGACGCGCTCGATCGTCGGGGCGGCATTGGGGACGGGAGACAGGGTGCGCGGTTCCATGGCGGAGATTCTTGGGACAGGCCCCGCCCCGCGTCCAAGACATTCTTGGTCTGAATCGATACCTCAAGGGTATTATTCGGCGCCAAGACCGCGATTCATCGATCTTATTGCGCCGCACCATTACCCTTCCGTCATAGTCATCTCTTTGGTCGAATCCCATGGACCTGCGTCAGCTCAGGTACTTCGTCACGGTCGCCCGCGAGCGCAACTTCACCCGCGCCGCCGAGCTGCTGCATATCGCCCAACCGCCGCTGAGCCGCCAGATCCAGCAACTGGAGGACGATCTGGGCGTGACCCTGATCGTGCGCAGCAGCCGCCCCATCCGGCTCACCGACGCGGGCCGGCTGTTCTACGAGGAGGCCCAGCAGGTGCTGGGCCGCGTGGAGCAGATGAAGGACGCCGCGCGCCGCGTCGGCCATGGCCAGCGGCGGGTGATCAACATCGGCTTCGTCGCCTCCACGCTCTACGGCGGCCTGCCCACGGTGGTGCGCCGCCTGCGCCAGGCGCTGCCCGACACCGACGTGCGGCTGGTGGAACTGATGTCCGGCCAGCAGGTCGAGGCGCTCAAGAGCGGACGCATCGATATCGGCTTCGGCCGCCTGCGCACCAGCGACACCAGTGTCGAGCGCCTGGTGCTGCGCGAGGAGCGGCTGGTGGTGGCGATCCCGCCCGCCTTCGCCCTGGCCGGCGACGACGCACCGCTGTCGCCGGCCGAGCTGAAGGGACAGAAGCTGATCGTCTACCCCAGCGACCCGCGCCCCAGCTTCGCCGACCACGTGCTCTCGCTGCTGCGCGACCACGGCGTGCGCCCGCCCGAGGTGCAGGAGGTGCGCGAGCTGCAGACCGCCCTGGGCCTGGTCGCGGCCGAGACCGGCATCTGCCTGATCCCCGCCTCGGCGCGGCTGCAGCGCTCGGACCTGCACTACCGGCTGGTCGACGACGAACGCGCGACCTCGCCCATCATCCTCAGCTACCGCCACCACGAGGACGAGGCGCTGATCGGCCTGCTCAAGCGCCTGATCCGCGAGATGTACGCCGAGAAGCCGGCCTGGCTGGATGTGTCCTACAACCGGCTGCATACGCCGTGAGCGGCTTGAAGCGCGATGACCACGCTGACCATGGCGCAAGCCAACGGCGGCGACGAAGCCTTCGGTTGAATCCCTTGCCCGCCGGCACGCCAAGCTCGGTGGGAGCCGCCATGGCGGCGACGGGGCTTTACCGGTAACGCCTCATCGCCGCCATGGCGGCTCCCACAGGGAATACTGGCCTACGGCGCGCTCGGCGCCGGTCCCACCACGTCGGCGACGCTGGTGACGCGCAGCGCCGCCTTGAGCGCGGCCGGGTCGGCGCCGGAGCCGACGCGCACCACCACCGGCTCACCCGGCAGCAGGGTCAGCGCGTTGTCCGAGACCTCCGCGTCCAGCGCGCCGAAGTCGATCCAGGCCATGCGCGCCAGCTGCGGCGAGGACAGTTCCAGCCGCAGGCCGCGGTCGTCCTGCGTCCAACGCGCCTGCACCTTGGCGCGCGACCAGGCCAGCGCGTAGGCCGGCTTGAAGTACACCACCTGGCGCGCATCCGGTTCGCCCGGCACCTGCAGCTCGAACACCGCCACCGTGCGCGCCGGATCGGCCTGCCCCAGCAGCTGCGCGTCGCTGTAGCGGGCCACCCGCATGGCCGACAGCGGCGCCAGCGTCAGCGTGCGGCGCTCCTCGCGCAGCACCTTGCCGTCCAGATCCATCACCCGCAGGCGCAGGGTGCCGGTGCGCGGCGCGGTGCGGTCGGAGATCACGCTCACTTCGGTCTCGCCCTGCGCGCGCAGCGCCGCCACCGTGACCGGTGCGAAGAAGCGCCGCGCCTGGAACTGCAGCGCCTTCCAGCGCCCGAACCAGTCGATGGAGGACCACGACGCGCCCGGCCAGACATCGTTGAGCTGCCAGTACAGCGAGCCCATCGTGTGCGGCCGGCTGGCGCGGTGATGCAGCGCCGCCAGCGCGATGCCCTCGGCCTGCATCGCCTGGCTGGCCTGGACGAAGCCGGGGAAATCGCGCGGCTGGCCGAACTCCATCGCGATGTAGTGCAGCAGGCGGGTATTGCCCTCGCCGGCCATGAACTTCTGGTGCGCGCGGATCACCGGCGTATCGATGCCCTGCTCGGCCCTGGTGGCGAACGCGTCGATGGCGCGCAGCGCGGGCCAGGCCTGCAGCCCGTACTCGGACATGAAGCGCGGGGTGATGTCGAGATAGGCGGTCGGCGGCCGCGCCGGATTGCCCCACACCTCCCAGTAGTGCATGTCGCCGCTGGAAGGGATGTTGGCCTGCTCGGCCAGGTCGTCGCTGGGCGAGCTGGCCCAGTAGGCGATGCCGCCGCCTTCGCGCCTCACTACCTCGCGCAGGTCGGTGCCGAACAGCTGCACATAGCCCTGCCAGACGCGCTCGGCGAAGGCCGGATCGGCCTCCTTCAGCGCCTTGCCCTGGCCCCAGGACTTCCAGGCGGTCTCCTCTTCGTTGTTACCGCACCACAGCACCAGCGAGGGATGGTTGCGCAGGCGGATGACCTGCTGGCGCGCCTCCTCGACCACGTTGGCGCGGAACGCCGGATCGTAGGCCGGCTGCATGCCGCCGCCGAACATGAAGTCCTGCCACACCAGCAAACCCAGCTCGTCGGCAATGTCGAAGAAGTCGTCGCTCTCGTAGTAACCGCCGCCCCAGTTGCGGACCATGTTCATGTTGGCGTCCACCGCCGACTGCAGCACGCGCCGCAGCTGCGCGTGCGTCACCCTGGGCACGAACATGTCGAAGGGAATGACGTTGGCGCCCTTGGCGAACACCGGGATGCCGTTGATCACGAATGCGAAGCTGCGCCCGCCGGCATCGGCCTCGCGGCGCAGCTCGACGCTGCGCAGGCCGGTGCGGCGCGTGACCTGCGCCACGCCATGGCCCTGACCATCGAGCAGTTCGAGCGTATAGCGGTACAGCGGCTGCGCGCCGTAGCCGGCCGGGTACCAGCGCGCCGGCCGCGCGACTTCCACCGGCAGGGCGAGCTGCGCCTGGCCCGCCGCCAGCGCGACGCGCTGCTGCGCGGCCAGCGTGCGCGTGCCGTCCGGCGCGGTCTGCCACAGCCTGGCCTGGTAGTCGCCGGCGCGCTGCACCTCCAGCGTGGCCTGCGCGGTGAGCCTGGCGACCTGCTCGGTGACCTGGTCCTGGCGCAGGTGCAGGTCCGCCAGCCGCAGCGCCTCCCAGCTCTCCAGCCGCACCGGCTGCCACACGCCGGCGGTGACATAGCGCGGGCCCCAGTCCCAGCCGTAGTGGTAACCGGGCTTGCGCACGAAGTTGGCCGTCATCGCATCGCGCGGCTCATCGCCATAAGGCGAGGGATAGTTGCCGGCGATCTTGACCGGCATCGCCTGCACCTTGGGCAGCAGCGTGGCGATCGGCGAGCGCAGCACCACGCGCAACTCGTTGCCGGTGGCGCGCAGCCGGCCGGTCACCGGCACCCGCCACTGGCGGAAGGCGTTGTCGGCCCGCAGCACGCGCGTGCCGTTGAGCGTCACCTCGGCAAAGGTGTCCAGCCCGTCGAACACCAGCTCGGTGCGCGCGGCCTGGCGCGCGGCCGCATCGGCGTCGAACACCAGGCGGTACTCCCAGTCGCCCAGGCCGATCCACTGCAGCCCGGCCTCCGGCGCGCCGACGTACGGGTCGGCGATCAGGCCGGCCCTGAACAGATCGGTATGCACCGTGCCCGGCACCTGCGCCGCCTGCCACGCGGTGAACCGCGGATGCGCCGCGGACTGCGCGCTGCCAGGCAACAGGCGCAGCTGCCAGTGACCCGTGGCGCCCAGGTCCTGCACGTTCATGGCCTGCAGGGGCGCGACGACCAGCCAGAGCAACACGGCCAGCCAGGCACGCGACCACCGCAGCCCGGGCCGGGCGCTCGCCATTACACGTTCGATCATGGTGCTTCCGCCTTCCAGTAACGATCCAGGAACTGCTGGTGGGTCGGCATCGCCGCCACCGCTTCGGCCAGGCGCTCGCGCGTGCCTTCGACGTAGCGGGCCAGCGCGTCCTGCGGCATGTCGTCCACGATCGGATGGTAGCCGCGCGGCACGATGCCCTGCCCCAGCATCACCTGCACCCAGCTGGGCAGCGCGAAGAAATCCTCGCCGTTGCGGAAGTAGCGCCCGTCGGCGGCGAACAGGTCCATCGCCTCGCGCAGGCTCTCCGGAATCTCCATCGCCCGGCAGTCGCGCCAGAACGGCGTGTCCTCGCGCGTGGTGGCGTGGTAGTGCAGGATCAGAAAATCCCGGACGCGTTCGTACTCGAACGCCGACTCGCGGTTGTAGCGCCGCGCCAGCAGTGGATCGAAGTCGCGCGTGGGGAACAGCGCCAGCAGCCGGCTGATGCCGGACTGGGCCAGGTACAGGCTGGTCGATTCCAGCGGCTCCAGGAACCCCGCCGCCAGCCCCAGCGCCACCACGTTGCCCTGCCAGAACCTGCGACGCATGCCGGTGGTGAAGCGCAGCTGGCGCGGCTGTCCCTGCGGCGCGCCGTCCAGATGTGCCAGCAGCGTGGCGGCGGCCTGGTCGTCGTCCACGTACGCACTGGAATATACGTAGCCGTTGCCGGTGCGGTGCTGCAGCGGGATGCGCCACTGCCAGCCGGCGCCGCGCGCGGTGGCGCGCGTGTAGGGCGCGATCGGCCCGCTGCGTACACATGGCACGGCCAGCGCGCGATCGCAGCGCAGCCACTGCGACCAGTCGACGTAGCCGGCCTGCAGGGTCTGTTCGATCAGCAGGCCGACGAAGCCCGAACAATCGACGAACAACTCCCCCTCCACCTGCCGCCCGCCGTCCAGCACGAGCGAGGTCACATGGCCGGTCTCGGGATGCTGGTGCACCTGCACGATGCGGCCCTCGATGCGCTCCACGCCACGCGCCTCGGACACCTGGCGCAGGTACTGGGCATACAGCCCGGCATCGAAGTGATAGGCATAGGCGATGTCGGCCAGCGGCGAGCCGGACGGCGCATCCGGCATACCGGGGATGAAGCGCTCCAGCGGCGCCATCACCGTCTGCAGCGAATACGCCCCGATCGGCCCGGCGCGTCCGGCCAGGAACTGCTTGAGCCAGAACTGGTGGAACGGCAGCGGCCCCCTGGACTGGCCGATCGTGCCGAAGCCATGCACATAGCGCTCGCCGATGCGGCCCCAATCCTCGAAGGCGATGCCGAGCTTGGCCGTGGCCTGCGTGCGCTGGGCGAACTCGCGCTCGTCCAGGCCCAGCACCTGCGCGTTGAAGGTGCGCATGTGCGGCACGCTGGCCTCGCCCACGCCGACGATGCCGATCTGTTCGGACTCCACCAGGCGCACGCGCGCCTGCCGGCCCAGGTACGTGGCCAGCGCCGCGGCGGCCATCCAGCCGGCGCTGCCGCCGCCGACCACCACCACGCTGTCGATGCGGTTGTCACCCATGCGTGTATCCGTTGGCGATGCTGTAGACACTGTTCCGCATCATGCTCGAAGAAGCGGGCCTCTTCGCCGGCCTAGGCGGACGTGCGCCCAAGCGCCTTGCCCCCTCCCTTTCGCCGCAGGCGAAGGGGAGGGTCGGGGTGGGGTGCTCTTGCTTCGGTGGCTTGCCTGGGAAAGCCCGACCCCTCCCCTGTGCTACGCGCAAGGGAGGGGGCCTCAAGTCGACACTCCCCCGTCACTGATCGCGTTCTGCGCAAGGACAGGGGCCTCGAACGAAGGTGCGAAACGAAACCCTGTGACTTGACCCGCGAGGCAGCGGGCCGGCGGGCGGTGGCAGCGACGAGCGAGGCAGGACGCCGAGCGCCCGAGTCAGGGCAGGATGCCCTGATCGAGGGACAAGCGGACACCGCCCGCCGGACCGCCGCCCTTCCGAAGCCGGAGAATCCGCCCTCCGAAGGAAGCCGCAACGCCCAAAACCAAGATTCCTCAATCCGGAGAAAACCAAAAAAAGCCCCGCGCCCCCGGGGAGAGGCGCGGGGAGTCCCGCATCAGAACTTGTAGGTCAGGCCCAGGAACGCGATCCGGCCGGCATAACCGTTGGAGTCGAAGCGCGCCTTGGTGTCGTTGCCCAGGTAGGTGCGCGTCTCTTCCTTGGTCAGGTTGAGGATCGAAGCGGTCAGGCTGAAGGCCGGCGTGAAGTTGTAGGCCGCGTTGAGGTCGATCTGCTGATACGGCTCCTCGTACACGTTCAGACCGCTGACCAGGCCATCGACCACCTGCCCGCGCCGGTTGTAGGAGGCGCGCAGCAGCAGCTTCTCGGTTTCGTAGAACACCGTCAGGTTGGTCTGGTTCTTGGCGCTGCCCACCAGGGGCGACTTGCCGATCTCGGTGCCGTCCTCCAGCGTGACCGGCGCCTCGTTGGTCTTGTTGTACGTGTAGTTGAACTGCAGGCCCAGGCCGAAGTCGAAGGTGTGCTGCGCATAGACCTCCACGCCCTCGGACACCGCGTCACGGCCGCTGGCGGTAGTGGAGTAGTTCTGCACCACCACGCTCTGCCCGCCGATGTTCTGGGTGACGTCCTGGACCACCGGCAGCAGGAAGTTGCTCACCTCCTTGCGGAACAGGCCGACGCCGGCGACCGAACCCGGATGGAAGTACCACTCCAGGCCCAGGTCGTACTGGTTGGCCTTGTACGGCTCCAGCGCCTTGTTGCTGCCCGAGCCGTACCAGCCGGTCACGTCGCCGCCGCCGATCAGGCGCCGGTCGTTGACGTATTCCTGGCTGTAGTACTGCAGGCCACCGGGCGCGGCGATGTCGCCGTAGCTCGGGCGCGCCATCACCTTGGACGCCGCGCCGCGCAGGACCAGGTTGTCGGTCAGGTCGTAGGCGATGTTGAAGCTCGGCAGGCGGTCCACGTAGCTGCGATCCAGCGAGCTGACCACGAACGAGGAGATGTGGCCGCTGGCCGGGTTGGTCTGGCTGTCCGGCAGCGTGGTGAAGCCGCTGACGCAGCCCGAGCCCGCCGGCGCGCCGGCCGCCGGCAGGTTGCCCGGCAGGCAGGGCGCGGGATTGCCGGCCGCATCGTCGAAGAAGTAGTCGTTGTAGTAATCGACCCGGTCGGTGGAATCGGCATGCTGGTCGGTGTGCACCAGGCGCAGGCCGATGTTGCCGCGCAGGCGCTCGGTGCGGAAGTTGGCCTGCAGATAGGCCGAATAGATCTTCTCGCCGACGTTGAAGACGAAGTTGTCTTCCTGCCGGGTCTGCATCGGTCCGTAGGTCTTGTTGAGATAGTCGATGTAGGCCGGGTAGTTGATCGCCGGGAAGGCGTTGGTGTTGAACCCGCCGGCGATGTTGCCGATCTGCTCCGGATACAGGAACTGCGACTGGAACACCGAGGCCGCCGGGTCGCAGCCGTTCTGGAAGCGGCTGTCGTAGTCGGACGGATCGGCGCCCTGGCAGACCCAGTAGTTGTTGCCGGTGCTGCGGCGGGTGCCGCCGTCGCGGTACTTCATGCCGAACTGGATCGAGTCCAGCACGCTGCCGGTCTCGCCGCGCCAGGTGAAGTCGCTCTGGGCGAACTTCTGCCAGGTGCTGTTGCGCGTCCAGGACGAGCCGGTCGAGCCCAGGTCGATCTCGCCGATGCCGTTGCGCAGGTTGTTCATCAGCTCGGGCGAAACCTGCAGCGACGGCGTGCCGGTCAGGTCCCAGGCGGTGTAGTAGTTGCCCAGCGTGTAGGCGCCGGTGCCGTTGACCGTGGTGCCGTTGCTGCCGGCCGTGGTGGGCAGGCGCGGCTTGACCGGCATGGTCATCTGCACCTGCGGGCCGCCATCGGCCCAGGTGCGACCGGCCTTGACCGCGATGTCCAACCGCTCGCTGGTCCAGGCCAGCTCGAAGTCGGCCATCTGCGAGCGCGCCTTCTCGCGGTTGTAGGAACCGGTCAGCCACGGCGTGGGAATCGTGCAGTCGTCCGGGCCCCAGCCGCCGGGCGGCATGCCGCCGGCCGCGGCGGCGGCCTCGCTGCAGTAATAGGTCTTGTTCGGGTGCACGCCGTACCGCGCGCCGGTGACCACCGTGCCGCTGGGGTCCAGGGTCAGCCCGTCCAGCAGGCGTCCGCCCGGCCAGTTGCCGTCGCCCGAGTAGCGGGCCAGGTTCCACTCCGGCACCGACAAGGTGTTGGTCTGCGAATCCCGGTCCATGTCGAACCGGAAGTAGTTGGCGGTGAAGGTCAGATCGTCGGTCGGCTTGAACTGCAGCGTGATCTGCCCGCCCTTGCGCTCGCGCTCCTCCTTCTCCGACTTGAAGTTCACGACGTTGGGCATCATGAAGTTCGTGTAGTACTTGCCGTTCTGGTCGTAGAAGCCCGACTCGCCCCACCAGTAGCTGTCGAAGTTCGACGGCTTGCCGTTGACGTCGGTCGCCGGGTGGGCCTCGTTGTCGTCGCTGTACCAGTTCCAGGCGCTGGTATCCACGCCCAGGGTGCGCACGGTGCGCTTCTGCTGGGTGTAGCCGACGAAGACGCCGAAGCGATCATCCTTGTCGTGCCAGGAGTACGAGCCGGAGAACTGCCCGTCGGTCTTCTTGGTGGTGTCGGCCCAGGTGCCTTCGGCCGAGACGAAGCCGGTGTTGGCCTCCTGCTCCAGCGGACGGCGCGTGTGCAGGATCACCGTGCCGCCGATGCCGCCTTCGTCCAGGCGCGCCTCGGGCGTCTTGAACAGCTCGGCGCTGGAGAGCATGTTCGAGGGCAGCAGCGTGTAATTGAACGAACGGGTGGGATCCCCGTTGGTCTCGGCGCTGGCCACGTAGTTGCCGTTGAGCTCGGTCAGGGTCAGCTCGGAGGACAGGCCGCGCACGCTGACGTTCTTACCCTCGCCACCGTCGCGGGTGATGATTACGCCGGGCACGCGCTGCAGCGCGTCGGCCACGTTCTTGTCGGGGAACTTGCCCACGTCCTCGGCGGTGACCACTTCGACCACCGCGTTGGCCTCGCGCTTCTGGTCCAGGCTCTGCTCGATCGAATAGCGGTAGCCGGTGACGGTGACCTTGTCCAGGTCGGTCGCCTGCTGCGGTGCATCGGTCTGTGGCGCATTGGCGGGCATGGCATTGGCGGGCGCGGGCGTGGCGGCCTGCTGGGCCCGGCCTGGCGCGGAAACCGCCGCGCAGCTGGCGGCGATGGCAAGCGCCAGCAGCTGGCGCCTGGGGAATGAGCTGTCGTTCATTGCGTCTCTCTCTCGTTAATGAACTTCACGACGGTGGCGTGTACCAGGCGATCGCATCCACGACGGGGCCGCCAGGCCATGGCGATGGCCCGTTCATGAAACCCGCATTTGGATCGATCTAACTGGCGCGGCGTAGAAATATCACGCCGTTTCCGAAAAGGCATGCTGCCCTGCAGCGAACGTGGGACAGGCGCACTGTCTGAAAACGCTGCCATGTCCGCGGTGCGTGGGTTTCCTTCGAGAGGCGTGCATCACGCGCATGTCGCGCAGGCCCGGCGGTGGCGCCGGAGCTCCCTGTGGGAGCCACCGTCTCTCGGATCGAATCGCAGCCTCCTTGTAGAGCGAGCTTGCTCCCCTGGGGCTTCCCGACGATCCGGCCGAAACGCAGCGGAGCAAGCTCCGCTCTACAAGTGGGAGCCGCCCTTGTGGCTTTTTGGCCAATGGCGGCGATGGGGCTCTACAGATAAAGCCTCATCGCCGCCACGGCGGCTCCCACCAAGCGCATCGCGCAGCGACTGTCATCTCCACAAGTGCGGAGCGCTTTGCAAGTGCATCCGCTGCGGTCGATGCGCAAGTGCGTGTGGTCGCGGCTGCCGTCCGCGGGAAGAGGCGCCTGCGCGCATATTCGAATCGTTGAAGGCAACGCACATCGCCAGTGGCGATCACGCACGCCCTGTTTTAGCGCCGCGCCTTCGCCTTGCCGTATGTACTCGCACGCTGGGTCAACAACGCCGGCACGACGCTGGTGCGGCGTGCCATGCCGGGGCTGGCGGCGCGTTCGATCACCATCGCCGCGGCCTGGCGGCCGCGCTCGCGCGGATCGGTGCTGATGGTGGTCAGCGGCGGCACGCCGACCGCCGCCTCGGGGATATCGTCGAACCCGGTCACCGCGAAGTCCACGCCCGGCTGGCGCCCTTCGCGCACCAGGCCCAGCATCAGTCCCAGCGCGACCGCGTCGTTGTAGCAGACCGCGGCGGTCGGCGCGGCGCCGTCGGCGAACAGCAGGCCGGCGCGGGCGTTGCCCTCCAGCCGCGTTGGCGCGGTCTCGATCATCCACGCGTCCGGCACATCCAGCCCGGCCGCGGTCATGGCCTCGCGATAGCCGGCGCGGCGTTGGCGGCACGAGCTCGAGTCGGCATGTCCACCATAGAAGGCGATGCGGCGATGCCCCTGCGCCAGCAGCAGCTCGGTCGCCGCGCGCGCGCCGGCGCGGTTGTCCAGGCCGATGAAATCGTAGAGGAACCCCTTGGAGGCGCTGCCGGCCACCTCGCGGTTGAACACCAGCAGCGGCGTGTGGCGGCCGATCACCGTCTCCAGGTCGGCGAAGGCGCTGCCCTCGGCCGGCGAAAGGATCACGCCGGCCGGGTTGTGCTCCATCAGCGAGCCCAGCACCTGGCGCTGGCGCTGCGCCGATTCGCCGCTGCTGCCCAGCAGCGTGACGTAGCCCTTGGCACCCAGCGCCTCGTCCACGCCGGCGGCGAACTCGGCGAAGAAGGGGTTGGCCAGGTCGTTGACCACCAGTGCCACCGCGGTGGACACGCGCTGGCGCAGGTTGGCCGCGGCGCGGTTGTAGACATAGCCCTGGCGGCGCATCTCGGCCTCGACCCGCTCGCGCGTGTCGGCATGCACCAGCGGGCTGCTGCGCAGGACGAGCGAGACGGTCGCGCGCGACACCCCGCAGGCATGGGCGATGTCGTTGAGCGTGATCCTGCGGGGGGTATCGGCCATGTGTCGCATGCCCTGGGCCTGGCTGGAACGGCCCAGCGGCGGCCATGCTGCGCGATGGCCGGTGCCGGCCGCAAGTCGCTGGCGCCTGGCCGCGATGGCGCGCGCGCCGCATTGCCTGCGGCCGATGGCGCGCCAACGCCAGGCATCGCGCTGGATCCATGTGCATCCGCAGCATCGTCGCGGCATGGCACGCGGCGCGTTCGCGGGTTTTCGCGGGCGTGGCTGACATTTGCGTCGCCTGGAGTGGAATCGGCTTGAAATGTCGATTTGGATCGTTCTAAATCCGGCGAACGCCTGGCCGGACGACTTGCCGCGGCGCGCCGCCATTGCATCGATCACGAGGGAAGCACGATGGACCACCCCACCCGCGCGCCACTGCCGGCCGCCGCCTCCAATGCGCGAGACCGCGCCCTGCCGCGCCACGGCCGCCGTGCCGCCTGCGTGGCCCTGCTACTGGCGCTGCCCGTCACCGGCACGCTGGCGCGCGCCGCCGGCGACGACCTGGCCGCGCAGGTCAACACCTTCATCGGCACGCGCGACGAGGGCAACACCTTCCCCGGCGCCGCCGCGCCGTTCGGCATGATCCAGGTCAGCCCGATCGGCTCGCACTACGCCGGCTGGCGCGACGGCGACGAGCGCATCCGCGGCTTCGGCCATTCCTTCATCTCCGGCGCCGGCTGCTGGGAACAGGGCGGCCAGGTCTCGGTGCTGCCGGTGACCGGCCGCATCGGCCCCGGCGGCGACTTCGACACGTCCAAGCACGACGTCTTCGACCAGACCAAGTACGGCGCGCGCTACACGCAGGCCGGCTCGACCGGCCAGGCCGGCGACTACCGCGTGCGCCTGACCGACTACGGCGGCATCGAGGTGGAGACCACCGCCCTGACCCGCGCCTCGGGCGAGCGTTACACCTACCCGGCCGCCGCCGGCGAAGGCCACGTGCTGATCAACGTCGGCCAGGCCAACCAGAAGCATCGCGTGATCGGCAGCCAGGTGCATGTGGTCGGCGACCGCGTGGTCGAAGGCAAGATCACCACGCTGAGCTTCTGCGGCGGACACCAGTACGCGACCTGGTTCCGCATCGAATACGACCGCCCGTTCAAGGCCTTCGGCGTGTGGGGCCAGGCCGGCGGCACGCCGGGCGCGCGCGACAGTATGGAGAGCGAGTACGAGCCGCTCAACGGCGCCTGGGTCAGCTTCGACACCAGCAAGAACAAGCAGGTCACCGCGATCACCTCGATCTCGCACGTCGATGCCGAGGGCGCGCGCGTCAACCTGCGCGCCGACGGCATGCAGAGCGGCAAGCTGCGCGCCTTCGAGCCGATGCGCCGCGACGCGCGTGCGCTGTGGCAGCAGGCGCTGTCCAAGGTCCGCATCGACGGCGGCAGCAAGGACGACCGCGCCGTGTTCTACACCGCGCTCTACCACGCGCTGCTGCAACCGATGACCGGCAACGACGCCGACGGCCGCTACCGCGGCTACGACGACGCGATCCACGAGGCCAAGGACTGGACCTATTACGAGTTCTTCTCGCTGTGGGACACCTACCGCTCGCAGAACCAGCTGCTGTCGCTGATCGAGCCGCAGCGCGCGCGCGACATCGGCCGCTCGCTGCTGGCCATCGACGCGCAGGGCGGCTGGCTGCCGCGCTGGGGCTACGCCAACTTCGACACCAACACCATGACCGGCGATCCGGTCACGCCCTTCCTGGTCGACCTGTGGCGCTACGGCGCGCTCAAGGGCCTGGAGCCGCAGGCGTGGGCCGCGCTGCGCAAGAACGCCTGGGGCGTGCCGCCGCTGGCCTCGCGCCACGAGGGGCGCGCGGGCAACGTCAACTACCTGCAGAACGGCTTCGTGTTCTTCGACCGCACCTTCCCGGCCAAGGGCATGGACGTGGATCCGCAGAACGGCGGCTCGGCCACGCTGGAGTACGCGCTGGGCGACTGTGCGCTGTCGCTGATGGCCGGCGCGCTGGGCCATGGCGACGACGCGGCCGCGCTGCGCACGCGCGGCGGCAACTGGCACAAGGTCTGGGATGCGGACCTGCACGAGCAGGCCTCGGGCTACCAAGGCTTCCCGCGGCCGCGGCTGGCCGACGGCCAATGGTTCACCCCGCCCACCGGCACCTACGACCCGCGCTCGCACTACGGCTTTCATGAAGGCACGGCGTGGCAGTACCAGTGGCTGGTGCCGCAGGACATCCCGGGCCTGGCCACGGCGATGGGCGGACGCGAGGCGATGGGCAAGCGGCTGGACGACTTCTTCGCCTACGACCAGCTCGTGGCCGATCCGCAGGGCGCGGCGCGCAAGGCCTGGGTCGGCGGGCCCTACAGCTACTACGGCCAGTACCGCTACAACCCCAACAACGAGCCGACCATGCACGTGCCGGCGCTGTACAGCCTGATCGGCCAGCCGTGGAAGACGGCCACGGTGCTGTCCTCCGTGCAGACCTTGTTCACCAACGCGCCCAACGGCGTGACCGGCAACGACGATCTGGGCACGATGTCGGCGTTCTATCTGTTCAGCACGCTGGGCTTCTCGCCGCTGATGCCGGGTACCGGCCAGATGCTGCTGCATCCGCCGCGCTTCACCCGCGCGCGCATCGACCTGGGCAACGGCCGCACCCTGACCGTGCGCGGCAACGCCGCACCGCAGGCCGGCCCGCGCTACGTGCAGGGCGTGCGCTTCAACGGCAAGCCGCAGTCGGCGGTATGGATGGACGTGGACACGCTCAGACAGGGCGGCACGCTGGACTACACCCTGGGCACGCAGCCCGACCCGCAGGGCTGGGGCACCGCCGCCGATGCCGCGCCAGCGGCGTCCTGCCCGGTCTAAGAACGCCAGCGGTCTCGAAGCGGCCCGCGCCCTGCCCCCTCACTTTGGCCGTAGGCCAAGGGGAGCTCGAAGTCGCGGCTAGCGACTGAGGGGGAGGGGTCGCTCTTCGCGGCAAAGCCAAAGCAAAACGCCCCTCCCGGCCTCCCCCTTCGCTGCGCGAAAGGGAAGGCGGATTTCGCCTTCGTGGAGATAACGCAGGGGATTTTTCAGCGGCGGCGGTCAGCGGCGCGATGGCACCGCAGTGCTTATGCCTTCGGTGCGGCGGTCGAACCGCGCAGCATCAGTTCGAAGGTCAGCGTCTGCTGCAGCGGCACGTTGGCCGTGGCGAGGATGTCCAGCAGCAGCTGCACCGCGCGCACGCCGATCTCGCGCATCGGCTGGGCCACCGTGGTCAGCGGCGGGGTGAGATAGCGCGATGAGGCCAGGTCGTCGAAGCCGACCACCGAGAGATCGCGCGGCACGCGTAGGCCGCGTTCGCGGCAGGCCGCCAGCACGCCCAGCGCCGACTGGTCGCTGAAGCAGAACGCCGCGGTCGGCGCATCGTCGGTGCCCAGCCAGGCGCTGGCCGCGGCATGCCCCGACTCCACCGAGAAGTCCCCCGGCACCAGCCGCAGCTGGCGCATCCGGCCGCGCGCCCTGGCCGCCGCGCGCACGCCCTGCAGCCGCTGCTGGTGCAGCGGGTTGTCCGGCGGGCCGCCGACCACGGCGATGCGTTCGTGGCCCAGCGCATAGAGATGCGCCATCGCCGCGCACGCGGCGGCGGCGTTGTCGATGTGCACGCTGGGGATGCCCAGCGCCGGGTCGAACTCGCAGCCATTGACCACCGGCGCCGCGGCGCCCAGCTGCTTGACGATCTGCCGCGCCGTCGGCGGCAGCCGGTGGCCGAGCACGATCAGCCCGTCGGCCTCGTTCCGGCGCAGCATCTGCGCATACCGCTCTTCGCGCGCCGGCTGCTGCTGGGTATCGCCCAGCAGCACCGCATAGCCGGCCGCCTGCGCGGCGTCCTCGGCGCCCTGCAGGATCTGGGCGAAGAACGGATTGGCGATGTCCGGCACGGTGACCAGGATCTTGCCGGTGCGCTGGGTCTTGAGCGTGCGCGCGGCCGCGTTGGGCACATAGCCCAGCGTGGCCACGGCGCGCTCGATGCGCGCACGCGTTTCCGGCAGCACCTTCTCCGGCCGCGACAGCGCGCGCGAGACCGTGCCGGCCGAAACGCCCGCGTGCTTGGCAATGTCGTAGATGGTCGGCATGGGGCAAGCGTGTCACGTCCTTGGTGGCCATGGCTACGCCGCGGGCAGCGGTACCCTGGCGGTGCGGCCGCGCGGTGCAATGCACAACGTGCGCGGCCACGACGCCATGCTAGGATCGTGCAATCGATTGCATCAAGAACGCAAAGCATGCGAACGCTCAAGGGCCCGGCGCTGTTCCTGGCGCAGTTCATCGGCGACACCGCGCCATTCAACCGGTTGGACACGCTGGCGCAATGGGCCGCAGGCCTGGGCTACCGCGGGGTGCAGGTGCCGACCAGCGCACCGCACATCTTCGACCTGGCCAAGGCGGCCGAGAGCCAGGACTACTGCGACGATCTGGCCGGCATGCTGGCCGGCCACGGCGTGCAGGTCACCGAGCTGTCGACCCATCTGCAGGGTCAGCTGGTCGCGGTGCATCCGGCCTACGACACACTGTTCGACGGCTTCGCGCCGGAGTCGCTGCGCGGCAACCCGCCCGCACGCCAGGCCTGGGCGGTCGAACAACTCAAGCTGGCGGCCAAGGCCAGCCAGCGCCTGGGCCTCAAGGCCCACGCCACCTTCTCCGGCGCCCTGGCCTGGCCGTACTTCTACCCCTGGCCGCAGCGCCCGGCCGGCCTGGTCGATGAGGCCTTCGCCGAACTCGGCCGCCGCTGGCGGCCGATCCTGGATGCGTTCGACGCCTGCGATGTGGACCTGTGCTTCGAGATCCACCCCGGCGAGGACCTGCACGACGGCGCCACCTTCGAGCGCTTCCTCGAGGTGGTCGACCACCACCCGCGCGCCAAGATCCTCTACGACCCCAGCCACCTGCTGCTGCAGCAGATGGACTACCTGGGCTTCATCGACCGCTACCACGCGCGCATCGGCATCTTCCACGTCAAGGACGCCGAGTTCCGCCCCAGCGCGCGCAGCGGCGTGTACGCCGGCTACCAGGACTGGATCGACCGGCCCGGGCGTTTCCGCTCGCTGGGCGATGGGCAGATCGACTTCAAGGCGATCTTCTCCAAGTTCGCCCAGTACGATTTCCCCGGATGGGCGGTGCTGGAATGGGAGTGCTGCCTCAAGCACCCCGAGGACGGCGCGCGCGAAGGCGCGCCCTTCATTCGCGACCACATCATCCGCGTGACCGAACACGCCTTCGACGATTTCGCCGGCAGCGGCGCCAGCCCGGAAGCGCTGCGCGGTTTGCTGGGGCTCTAAGACACCACTGACCTGGGAGGGGAAGTCATGACGTCCATCCTGTCGCGCCTCGGCGCGATGATGTTCCTGCAGTTCTTCATCTGGGGCGCGTGGTTCGTGACCCTGGGCACCTATCTGGTTCAGGGCCCGCTGCAGGCCAGCGCGGGCCAGGTCGCCACGGCTTTCCTGAGCCAGTCGATCGGCGCGATCGTCGCGCCCTTCCTGGTGGGGCTGATCGCCGATCGCTACTTCGCCGCCCAGCGCATCCTGGCCGTACTGCACCTGGCCGGCGCGGCGCTGATGTGGGGGGCCTCGGTGGCGACCACGTTCGACACCTTCGCCGCCTGCGTGATGGGCTACATGCTGCTGTTCATGCCCACCCTGGCGCTGGCCAACAGCATCGCCATGCGCCACATGCAAGTACCCGAGAAGCAGTTCCCGCCGGTGCGCGTGGCCGGCAGCGTCGGCTGGATCGTGGCCGGCGTGCTGATCGGCTGGCTGGGCTGGGAACAGGCGCACCGCCTGGAGCTGACCTTCCGCATGGCCGCGCTGGCCTCGCTGCTGCTGGGCCTGTACGCCCTCACCCTGCCGCACACCCCGCCGCTGGAGCAGCAGCGCAACGCCAGCCTGGGCAAGATGATCGGCCTGGATGCGCTGGGGCTGTTGAAGTCGCGCTCGTACCTGGTGTTCTTCCTGGCCTCGATCGCCATCTGCATCCCGCTGTCGTTCTACTACAACTTCACCAACCCCTATCTCAACGACCTGGGCGTGCGCGGCGCGGCAGGGCTGCAGTCGCTGGGCCAGGTATCCGAAGTGCTGCTGATGCTGGCCATGCCGTTCCTGTTCGCGCGGCTGGGAGTCAAGACCATGCTGGCGCTGGGCATGGCCGCCTGGGTGGCGCGCTACGCGCTGTTTGCCTATGGCGACGCCGGCGGCGGCTTCGCGCTGCTGGTGATCGGCATCGTGCTGCACGGCATCTGCTACGACTTCTTCTTCGTCACCGGGCAGATCTATACCGATGCCCATGCCGGCCCGGCCTTCCGCAGCAGCGCGCAGGGCTTCATCACCCTGGCCACCTATGGCGTGGGCATGCTGATCGGCACCTTCCTGTCCGGCGCGGTGGTCGAGCACTACACGACCGCCGCGGGACGCGACTGGCAGAGCATCTGGCTGTTCCCGGCCGGCGTGGCGCTGGTGGTGCTGATCGCCTTCCTGCTGCTGTTCCGCGATCGGCCGGCCAAGGCCGCCGTCGCCTCGGCCACGCCTTGAGGAGCGCTGTCGCATGAGCCCGCTTGGCATCGTCATCGTCGGCACCGGCATGATCGGCGCGGTGCATCGCCGCGCCGCGCTGTTGGCCGGCGCGCAGGTCCGCGGCGTGGTCGGCTCCTCGCCGGCCCGCGGCGAGGAGGCCGCGCGCGCCTGGAACCTGCCGCGCGCCTACCGTGACCTGGACGAGGCCCTGGCCGACCCGCAGGTGCGGGTGGTGCACGTGTGCACGCCCAATCATCTGCACCGGCCGATGGCACAGGCCGCGCTGGAATCCGGCCGCCACGTGATCTGCGAAAAACCGCTGGCCACCACGCTGCAGGACGCCCAGGCGCTGGCCGATCTGGCCGCCGCCACCGGGCTGGTGGCCACCGTGCCCTTCGTCTATCGCTACCACCCGGTGGTGCGCGAGGCCCGCGCCCGCATCGCCGACGGCGAGCTGGGGCCGCTGCGCCTGATCCACGGCAGCTATCTGCAGGACTGGCTGCTGGATCCGGCCAGCAACAACTGGCGCGTGGACCCCAGGCTGGGCGGCGCGTCGCGCGCCTTCGCCGACATCGGCTCGCACTGGTGCGACCTGGTGGAATGGATCGGCGGCGAGCGCTTCGCCGAGGTGAGCGCGGCCTTCGAGACCGTCATCACCGAGCGCGGCGCGAGCACCGGCGAGAGCTTCGCCACGCCGGCCGCCGGCGGCGCGCTGCAGGCGGTGTCCAGCGAGGACGTGGCCGCGGCGCTGTTCAAGACCACGCGCGGCACGCTGGCCACGCTGACGGTGAGCCAGGTCTCGGCCGGCCGCCACAACCGGCTGTGGTTCGAGATCGACGGCGCCAAGGCCGCCGTGGCCTTCGACCAGGAGGACTGCGAGCGCCTGTGGATCGGTCGGCCCGATCAGCGCGAGGAGATCTTCGTGCGCGGGCCGGGCGCGGGCAGCGCCGAGCAGCGCCGTCTCTCCTCGCTGCCACCCGGCCATGCGCAGGGCTATGCGCAGTGCTTCGAATCCTTCGTCGCCGACACTTACCGCGCCATCGCCGGGCAGACGCCCGAGGGCCTGCCGACCTTCGCCGACGGCCTGCGCTCGGCGCGCATCGTCGAAGGCGTGATCGCCTCGGCGCGCGCGCGCGCCTGGACATCCATCGGCGCGTGACCCCGCGCCGCCATTCTCGATCGTCGAATCTCCGGGAGGACCCATGACGCTCACCCTGCCCCGCCGCCTCGCGGCCACCGCCCTGCTGCTCTGCGCAGCGCTTCCCGCACTGGCCAAGGAGCGCACCGCCGCGCAGCTGCCCATCGCCGTGCAGATGTACTCGCTGCGCAACATCCCCTCGCTGGAAGACCGGCTCAAGCTGGTCCACGACGCCGGCATCACCGCGGTGGAAACCGTGGGCACGCAGGACACCACCGCGCCGCAGCTCAAGGCCCTGCTGGACAAGTACGGGATCATCGTCACTTCCTCGCACGTGCAGCTGGCCGACCTGCGCAAGGATCTGGCCGGCGTGGTCGCCTTCAACAAGGCCGTCGGCAACCGCGTGCTGGTCGTGCCCTACCTGGGCGATGCCGAGCGGCCGAAGGACGCCGCGGGCTGGACCGCGCTGGGCAAGGAACTGGGCCAACTGGCGGGCACGCTCAAGGCGCAGGGCATGACGCTGGCGTACCACAACCACGATTTCGAGTTCGCCCGGTTCGGGGACAAGACCGGCCTGGAGCTGCTGCTCGAAGGCGCCGGCCCGGCGCTGAAGTCCGAGCTGGATCTGGCCTGGGTGGCCCGTTCGGGCAACGACCCGGTGGTGTACCTGGGCAAGCTCAAGGGCCGTCTGTACGCGGTGCATGCCAAGGACAATGCGCCGAAGGGTCAGGCCGCCGACGAGAGCGGCTTCGCCGCGGTCGGCCATGGCGTGCTGGACTGGAAGGCGATCCTGCCGGCCGCCGATCGCGCCGGGGTCAAGTGGTACATCATCGAGCACGACAATCCGCGCGACCCGGCCGCCGTGGTCAAGGCTGGCGCGGCCTATCTGGTCGAGCATCTGCCGGCCGACGTGAAGCGCTGAGGCGCGGCACGCGGACGCTGGATGGAAAGCGGCGCCTTCGGGCGCCGTTTTCTTTTGGGTGTTGCTGCGGGATCGCCAGATCGCTCGGCATGTGAGCGTCCTCGCTTTGGAGGCGCAGCGGTCCAGCGCGCGGGGAAGACCATCCCATGCATCAAGTCGCGAGCGCCGCGATCTTACTGACCGGCATCGCGGCTATCCGCCTTGAAGCCCCCTGCTTGGTGGGAGCCGCCATGGCGGCTCCCCACACAGATCAGCCTGGGCCGTCACTGGCCGCGGCCAGCAGCGGCACCACGATGTCACTGATGGGGGTCGGCAGGCCGTGGGCGCGGCCGCGGCGGGCGATGACGCCGTTGCGGATGTCCCATTCCAGCGGCCTGCCGGCCTGGCGGTCGCCGAGGATGGAAGTCCCCAGATCGGGCGGCGAGGACTGGAACTTGTCCAGGATCGCCTGCGGCACTTCGTCGCCGAGCGCGGCGCCTTCGGCTCGCGCCACGGCAAGGCCTTCGCGCAGATACGCCAGGGCGAGCTCGGCGATGTCCGGGCGGGCGAACATGCCGGAACGCCGCTGCGTGAGCGCCATGAGGCCGGCCACCGCGTTCTGCAGCAGCTTGCGCCAGGCCACGGTGTGGAAGTCGGCGACCAGTTCCACCGCGCAGCGGGTGCCGTGCAGTGCCTCGGCGACGAGGCCCGCATCGGGCGTGTCCGGCAGGCTGAGGCGTGCGGGTGCGCGCAAGCGGATCACGCCGTCGGCCTGCGCCTGCGCGGGGAACCATACGACCGCAGGTACGATCCGTCCCTGCGGGCAATATGGCGCGAGCGAGTCGACCTGCTCGACACCGTTCTGCAGCGCGCACACGACCGTGCGCGGGCCGCTCAGCGCCGCGAGCCACGGCGCCGCTGCCGCGTTCTGCGTCGCCTTCACCGCCAGGAAGATCAGGTCGACCGTGCGATCGCACTGCGCGGGGTCGCTCAGCACTGGCCCAGGAACGCCGATGCGGCGATCGCCGTCCTGCAGCCACAGCTGGTCGCGGGCCGTGCGGCCACACAGCACGGGCGTGCGGCCGACCTCGTGCAGCATCGCCGCGACCGTGGTGCCGATGGCGCCGGGGCCCACGACCGCGACGGTAATGTCGGAAGGATTGGACTGCGTGTGCATCGCGCACCTGTTGCTTGGTGGGAAGGGCTTGCCCTACGCGCCAGTCGCGCGGGCCGAGCCGGATATGTAACATATTCCATATGAGCGAGAAGAAAGGTAACTCCGTTACGAAGGTGGAAGGCCGGCTCGGCCAATGGCTCGGCGCCATCCAGGCGCGCTGCGGCGATCTGGCCGCGAGCGAGGCCAAGGTGGTGGCGCTGCTGCTCGCCGACCCGCTGTTCGTGGGCGCCGGCACGACGGCGGAGGTCGCCGCGCGCGCGGGCGTGTCGCCGCCGAGCGTGGTGCGCGCCGCGCGGGCGATCGGCTTCGCCGGTTTCGCCGAGCTCAAGCTCGAGATCGCGCGCGCCCGCGGCACCACGGCCTTCTTCGCGCCTCCCGCCGCGCTCGCTGCCGACGCACCGCTGGCCGCCGTGCTGGAGGCGTCCATCCGCGCCGGCACCGATGCACTGGCCGCGCTCGGCGGTGCGGTGGAGCCAGCGGCGCTGGGCAAGGCGGTCGACGTGCTGCATGCCGCGCGCCAGGTCATCGTCTTCGGCGCCGGCCCTTCGGCGACGGTGGCCGCCGATGCGGTCTTTCGCCTGCGCGCGATCGGCGTCACCACCGTCGGCATCGCGGATCATCTGTCGGCGATGATCGCGGTGCGCCTGCTCGGCCAGGGCGATGCCGTGATCGCCGTCAGTTCGACGGGGCGCACCGCGACCACGCTGGCCATCGCCGATGCGGCGGCCTCCGCCGGCGCCTCGCTCATCGCCATCACCAATCAGTACGGCACTCCGCTGGCGAAACTGGCCGATGTGGCGCTGGTCGTCGGCGGGCCGCCGCTGCCGGCGCAGATGGCCGCGGCGGGCAGCCGGCTGGCACAGCTGGTCGTCGTCGATGCGCTGGTCGCCGCGCTCGCATTGCGGGATCCGGCGCGCACCCGCCGCGCGGAGCGGACGGGCATCGATCTGCCCGACCTGTCCTGATGTCGCCCGGCACGGTCGCGATGGTCCTCGGCGCGGCCGGGGCGCACGCGGTGTGGAATCTCGCCTCGAAGTCCAAGCGCGGCGACGCCTTCCTGTTCGTGTGGGCCTATACCTGGGCGTCCACGCTGCTGTTCGTCCCGCTCGGCATGGCGATGGCGATCCGCGGGCAGCAGCCGTTCGATGCGCGACTGGTCGTGGCCTCGGTCCTTTCGGCGGGGCTGCACACGGCCTATTCGCTGACGCTGCAGGCCGGCTACGACCGTGCCGCGCTGGGCGTGGTCTACCCGGTGGCGCGCGCCACCGGGCCCATGCTGACGATGGGCTTCGCGGTGCTGGTGCTGGGCGAACGCCTGACGCCGGCGGCGGTGTTCGGCGCGCTGGTCATCGTCGCCGGCATCCTCGTCGTCATCGGCAATCCCTTCCGCAACGGGAGCCGGCATGCGTTGCCGGGAATCCTCTGGGGCGGCGCGACCGGGGCCGCGATCGCGGCCTACACCCTGTGGGACAGTTACGCGGTCACCACTTGGCAGCTGGCGCCGGCAAGCTACTACGCAGGCACCCTGCTGCTGCAGGGCCTGATCATGACGCCGCTGGCGCTGCGCCGCAGGCAGCGGCTGGCGGCGACCCTGCGCAGCGACGCCAGGCCGATCCTGGTGGTGGCGCTGTTCTCGCCGCTGGCCTACCTGCTGGTGCTCACCGCCATGCAGCGCGCACCGGTGGCGCTGGTCGCGCCGCTGCGCGAGTCGTCCATCGTCATCGGCGCCCTGCTCGCCTGCTGGCTGTTCGGCGAGGACCATCTCGCGCGCCGCGTTACCGGCGCCGTGATCGTGCTGGCCGGCATCGCGGCGATCGGTCTTTGAAGCAAGGCCGCTGGCCTAGCGCTGCTTTTGTGGGAGCCGCCAATGGCGGCGATGGGGCCCTACCGGGAAAGCCTCATCGCCGCCATGGCGGCTCCCACGATGGGACAATACGGGCGAAAGCTCTATCGCCGCCATTGGCCGAAAAGGCCACAAGGGCGGCTCCCACGATTCCCATCGGGAATCGATCGAACCTACAGCTCCCGCACCCAGATGTTGCGGTAGCTCACCTTGGCGTTGTGGTCCTGCAGGAAGATCGGCGCACAGCCGTGCGGTGCGTAGGACGGGGCACCGATGTACTCGGTCTTGCCCGCGACGACGGTGTCGTTCTGCACCAGCACACCGTTATGCAGCACGGTGATGCGCGCCGGCGCGGTCAGGCCGGCGCCCTGCGAGAAGCGCGGCGCGGTCCAGATCACATCGTAGGTCTGCCACTGGCCCGGCGCGCGCGAGGCGTTGACCAGCGGGATGGCCTGCTTGTAGATCGAACCGGCCTGGCCGTTGGAGTAGGTCGCGCTCTGGTAGCTGTCCAGCACCTGCAGCTCATAGCGGTCCTGCAGGAAGATGCCGCTGTTGCCGCGGTTCTGCCCTTCCAGGCCCTTGGTCTCGGTCGGCGTGCGCCATTCCACGTGCAGCTGCACATCGCAGAAACTCTTCTTGCTGCGGAGGCCCTTGCTGCCCGGCACCACGGTGACCGCGCCATCGGCCACGCTCCAGCCCGGCTTGCCGCCGTCCTCGCCCTCCCAGGCCGACAGGTCCTTGCCGTCGAACAGCACCACCGCATCGGACGGCGCCGCGCCTGGCGGCGTGGCCACGGCCGCCGGCACCGGCTTCCACACCTCGGTCTTGGCCGGGTCGCTCTGCGTCTGCTGCGCACACGCCGGCACGGCGGCCAGCGCACAGGCCAGCATCGCGATCGCTTGCTTGTTCATCTTGCTCTCCCTTGGGCGATGCCGTGGCATCGCGCGTTGTTGGCCTTCAGGTCGCCCAGGCCGGGGTGCCCGGCTCGTAGGGCAAATCGCCATCGAAGCGTCCCGGCACCGGCACGTAGCGCAGCACCTTGGTCGCGCCCACCTCGGAGGTGAAGAAGCCGAACAGCACCAGCTGCTTGATCATGGTGAAGTAATGCGGCGGGATCGCCGCGCTGTCGGCACCCTCGTCGTCGGCCTTTTTCGGATCGGGGCTGGCGGCCCGGGCCTCGGCGTCCAGCTTGCCCAGCAGCTCGGCGCGCTGGGCCGGCTTGAGCGCCAGGAAGCCGCCCTTGGCCCGCTTGTCCAGATCGGCCAGGCCGGCACGGAACACCGCCTGCTGCCGCGGGTCGTAGCAATCGGTCACGAAGCGGGCCATGAACAGTCCCACGCCCGCATCCTTGGCGCCCGGCGTATCGGTGCGCGGCAGGATGGTCTCGGCGATCTCGTCCAGCAGCGCCACCTGCGCCGCCGAGAAGGCGTTGTTGGCCGGCGGCACTTCCAGCTGCGCCTGGGCGAACACCACCGACGGCAGGCCGATCATGGCCATGCCGGTGGCGGCGGTGATCATCTTGAGCAGTTCGCGTCGTTGCATTACAGGTTCCCCGCCTTGAGTTCGCGCACGGCATGGTCGGCCGCGCGCGCGGTCAGCGCCATGTAGGTCAGCGATGGGTTCACGCAGGCCGCCGAGGTCATGCACGCCCCGTCGGTCACGTACACGTTGGGCGCGTCCCAGACCTGGTTGTGCATGTTCAGCACCGAGGTCTTGCGGTCGCGGCCCATGCGCGCGGTGCCCATCTCGTGGATGCCCATGCCCGGCGCATAGTCGCTCTCGTAGACCTCGACGTCCTTGACGCCGGCGGCCTCGAGCATCTCGGCCGCGTCGGCGCCCATGTCCTTGCGCATGGCGTGCTCGTTCTCGCGCAGGGACACGTCCATCGCCAGCACCGGCAGGCCCCACTTGTCCTTGACGTTGCGGTTCAGGCTGATGGTGTTGTCGTGGTAGGGCAGGATCTCGCCGAAGGCGGTCATGCCGATGCGCCACTCGCCCGGCACGGTCAGCGCCTGCTTCAGGTCGGCGCCGATGTTGAGCTCGGCGATGTCGCGCGACCAGCCGGTGCGGCTGGCGCCGCCCTGGTAGCCGAAGCCGCGCACGTAGTCGCGCCGCTCCTCGCCCAGATTGCGGAAGCGCGGGATGTAGAAACCGCACGGCCGGCGGCCGTAGTAGTACTTGTCCTCATAGCCATCCACCCGGCCGGAAGCGCCGACGCGGAAGTGATGGTCCATGACGTTGTGGCCCAGCTCGCCGGAGGACGAGCCCAGCCCGCCTTCCCACACATCGGTGGCCGAGTTCATCAGCAGCCAGGTCGAGTTGAACGCCGAGGCGTTGAGGAACACCACCCTGGCCGTGAAGACGTAGGTCTGCCCGGTCTCCGCGTCGATGATCTCCACGCCCTTGGCCCGCTTGCGGTCCTTGTCGTAGAGCACTTCCTTGACGATGGAAAACGGCCGCAGCGTCAGGTTGCCGGTGGCCATCGCCGCCGGCAGCGTGGCCGACTGCGTTGAGAAGTAGGCACCGAACGGGCAGCCCAGGATGCACTTGTTGCGGTACTGGCAGTTGACCCGGCCCTGCTCGGGCTTGGGCTGGGTGATGTTGGCCGTGCGCGAGTGGATCATGTGGCGCGTGCCGCCGAAAGCCTTCTTCAGGCGCGCGGCCACGTCCTGCTCGACGATGTTCAGCGGGATCGGCGGCAGGAACTGCCCGTCGGGCAGCACGTCCAGCCCCTCGGTGGTGCCGGCGATGCCGGCGAAGCGCTCGACATGGTCGTACCACGGCGCGATGTCGGCGTAGCGGATCGGCCAGTCCACCGCGATGCCCTCCTTCGCGTTGGCGCCGAAGTCGATGTCGGACAGGCGATAGCTCTGCCGTCCCCACATCAGCGAGCGTCCGCCCACGTGATAGCCACGGAACCAGTCGAAGCGCTTGGTTTCGGTGTAGGGGCAGTCCTTCTCGTTGGCCCACATGCCGTAAGTACTTTCCGACAGCGGATAGTCGCGCTTGAGGACCGGATGATCGGCCTTCATCTGCTGGGTCGGCGTGTCGTGGTGCGGATAGTCCCAGGCCTCCTTGCCCGCATTGACGTAGTCCTTGATGTGCTCGATGTTGCGGCCGCGCTCGAGCATCAGGACTTTCAGGCCGCGCTCGGTCAGCTCCTTGGCGGCCCAGCCGCCGCTGATGCCGGAGCCGACGACGATCGCGTCGTAGTGGTTGTCTGCCATGGGTGACTGCTTCCCTCGGTGGATAGTGGGTCTCTCACACGTCGCACAGGGCGATGGCCTGGCGCAGCGCGTCGATCGGATCGGTGTGGGCAGCGCTGAATTCGTGCGCCACGTAGCCGCCAAAGCCGGTGTCGCGGATCGCGCGGCAGATGGCGGCGTAGTTGAGCTCCTGGGTGTCGTCCAGCTCATGCCGTCCGGGCACGCCGGCGGTATGGTAGTGGACGAAGTATTCATGGTTGCGACGGATGCTCGCGATGATGTCGCCTTCCATGATCTGCATGTGATAGATGTCGAACAGCAGGCCGAAATTGGGCGAGCCGATGCGCTTGCACAGCTCCACGCCCCAGGCCGAGTGATCGCACAAGTAATCGGCGTGGTCCACGCGCGAGTTCAGCAGCTCCATCACCAGCACCACGCCGCGCTTCTCGGCATGGCCCAGCACCCGCTTGAGCCCGACCTCGGCATTGCGCATGCCCTGCAGCGGGTCCATGCCGTTGCGGTTCCCGGAGAAACAGATCAGGTTGCGGTAGCCCGCGTCGGCGACCAGGTCGATGTGACGCGTGTAGCGCGCGACCAGCTCATCGTGGAACTCGGTGCCGGCGAAGCCCTGCTTCAGGCTGATCTCCGCCCCGTTGCACATCGGGCTGTCGATGCCGTGCGCCTTCAGCACCGGCCACTCCTCCGGCCCGACCAGGTCGATGGCCGACAGGCCGACCTGCTTGACGGTCACGCACAGCTGGTCGATGGGCTGCTGGAAGAGCCAGCGCGCCACCGACTGCTTCAGCCGGCCCTTAGGCGCGGACGGCGCCGTCGCAGGGGCCGCGGCCCAAGCAGGAAGCAACGCGGAGGAGGCGAGCCCGACGCCGCCCAGCACGCCCATGCGCAGCAGATCGCGGCGGGTGGGACCGCTGTTCATGCGGAGTGCCACTGCGCGCGCGGGCAGAGCCCGGACGGGCTCGGGCCGCGCAGAAGCGCGGTAGCCAGGGGAACGGGACACGCCGCACGAGACCCAGTGGCGCATCGCGCGCCGGAACGCCCAAGTCGACGACGCCTACGCGATGGCGAAAGACCGCCCTCCACGTGGATCCGACATGAGCCCTGCGTATCGTCGCTTCGTGCCATCGCCTCGGCCTCCCAACCGGACATGACGTCGCATGAGCCTCCCCATGCAATCGATTGCACGATAGCAGCCGCCGGGCCGATTGCAAGCTGCAAGCCCGCATTTGCGCGTGCTGCGCAGCACAACGCCACGCACGCCAAGTCGCCGGAGCCGTGGCGCAACGGAGCATGTGTCACCCGGCGGCACGCGCAACGGCAATGACCGGCGCCACGGCCTCACCAAAGGAAAGCGCCGGCGCTCATCCGCTTTCGCTTCCTCAGGAGCATCCGAGCCACTCAGGCTCCGGGCGGGCGCGTCTGAGCCGCGCAGCAAACACGCCACTTCGGTCGGCCCGGGCACCCCATTTCGCACTCGACCACAGCCCCGGCGACGCAGGTCTCCAATGCCCACCGCATCGACGCCAGCGCCACGGACGCTACAATGCCCGGCCCCCAGCGGGCCTATAGCTCAACGGTTAGAGCAGAGGACTCATAATCCTTTGGTTCCAGGTTCGAATCCTGGTGGGCCCACCATGTTCAGGTCACAGGAATCCTGTCTGGTGCCGGGACCACCCAGATAACGGCTTTGGTTTCTGGCTGGTCAAAGGAACCCCGTGAAGCTGGTATCGCAGTGCGTCGGCATGAAGCCGAGCCAGCATTACGCCGGATCGCGCCATTCATCCACTGATGAATGGCGGCACGAGGCCAGAACCGCTGATAGTACGAGCGAGTTCTGCGCCAAGATGTGACCGCGCAGCTCGAAGCGATAATGCTGTCATCAACGTCATTATGGGAATGCCCAGCAAGGCGAAAAAATTCCCAGACCGACGATGTCGTAAGGACATAATCCGCCAGTGCTTATCATGCAGACCCTTTCTCGACGATCCTCCGCATGCCCTGACGTGGCGGGCGGACCCGAAGCTGCCATGCACTGCAGAGACCCACGCTGGGTCGAGCGCCGGGCAGAGGCCTACGGATCGAGCGAACAAGCCGGAACATGACGCCTCCAGCATCCGCACGCGTCCCTATCGCCAGAGGTCATCGTGAAGGTCACCGCGGTCTACATCGATCTTGAGCAGTACAGCCACCCCACGGCGACGAGGGCTCGCTACCAGCTGGCCTCCAACTACCTTTCTCTTTTCATTTCCGACTGGTTGCGGGAGCGTGAGCTGAATCTGGGGCGGTTCGACAGATTCGTGTTTGTGGAGGGTTCCCGGATCGACATGCGGGTCGTGGGCGACCGTGCGTTCGCGGTGAACATCTCCGAGACTGCGAAGGCACCAGGATCGCCGTTAGCCCAAGAGGGGCAGAGCTCCACCGCTGAGACCCACAGTTACTTCGTCGGGAAGTACCTGGAAGGCTTCGATCGCATCGACAAGCACTTCAACCTGTCGCTGGCGGCGCCGCTGGCCGAGACGCTGAAACTGCATTTCTCACAGCATTTGGCCTATGAACGCCCGGTCGATGGACAGGCGGTGAAAAAGAGCAGACTGAGGCTGTTCCACCGGTATACCAGGGATCAGTACCAGCTCATTGCAAGGGAAAACGAGGGGCAGGACGGCCACGCGCCATCCGAATTCATCCTCATGGAATTGATGCCCGACCCCTTCCAGGTCCACTACCATGTCTCGCGTGTCACGGTGAAGGGGAGGCGCATCTCCATTGCGAACGCGACCGAGAGCGAAATGATCGTCAGGGACGTATAGGCGCGGAGCCCAATGATCGATTCGGATCCATTCCCTATCGAGCGCGATCACCATGTCCTCAGCAGACGCAAGCGGGCGCGCAGGATTCCGGACGACAAGGACGACCAGGGCAGGCCATGAGCACAGACGAGATCAATGATTCCTTTCCATGCCCCTGCTGCGGACATCGGACGATTGGCGAGCCAGGCGGATATGAGATTTGTGATGTATGCAATTGGGAGGACGACCCGGTTCAATCGGAGCACCCGGACCTTGCCGGCGGTGCCAACGAATTGAGTCTGCATCTAGCTAGAATCCACTGGCAATCCGGTCGCCCAGTAAAGTAGGAATTGGAAGCCCTTCTTGGAGGAGCGATGCGCCACCTCACCGACCTGGACGTCAGAATCAACCTGGCCGCTGGACGCGATGTAGAACAGCTACTGCCTGAGCGGCACGAGGTGGATCAACTCGTGATCCGCCATGTCTCCCTTGAACGCTCCAGGCCGGATTGCTGGAAAGTCCGCCTCTGCGAGGTGTTCGACAACGGAAGTCCCGATTTCATCGATCTCTATGAATTCGAGGCGGTAGATCCGGATTTCCCGTTCGGAGAAGAATGGACATTCGACTCCATAGAAGGCGCTCTGGCTTTCGCGAAGGACGCGCTAGGCGCCAGCCACGACCGCTACGTGAATCGAGGCGTCGTTCAAGACGAATACCAGGAGCGCTACCATCCGGAGTGGGTGGCACCCCCTTTCCCGCCCCTCACGCGCGGAGACTGAGAAACAGGCCGATCGACGTCGATGGGCCGGACTGGCGAAGGGAGTTCGAATGATCTACAGGTTCACGGCGGAAGTTGTGTCGGTCGAGGAAGACGACGACTGCGTAGTGGTTGGGCTGGCCGATGACGCCGCTATGCCCTCGCGTCACCTGATCCTGCAGAACGCGAAGGCCTACGACGAACAGGACAGGCATCTGCAGATGGATCATGTCCACCTGGAAATCGGCGGAGGATCCGAATCCTGCTACGGGGGCTTGGAGCAGGTGTCCCTGCTTGGCGACGTCCTTGCGCTTTCGCTTTCTGCCGAGACGCGAGGCAGGCTCGGCATCACGGAGGGCATCGAGATCCTGCTGGCGACGCGGGATCACCGTGAACGGCTTCAGCAGGCGCTCGAGCAGATATGTGCCGCGGAGAAAATCCCGTTTATCCAAAGCATGCCCGGCGACAACGCGGAGTAAGCCGACAGGCAGTTGCAGCGTGGTCCAGGGAGAAGGAGCAAATGAAACTGAGCATTACGTCGGTTTCCGACTGGAGAGCGAGGCTGGGAAGAATCACGTCCCACTATGATTACGCGATCGCCAGGTCCGCGCGTCTCTCCTACGGCCAGGAGGTCACCAGCGTGGCCCTGCTTCTGATGTGCGTTTCCGATCAGGCGCGCTTGAAACGCAGGCTTAGGTTCAGGCGTGAGAAGGCCGAGTTCTATACCGACATCATGCTGGATCTGTCGGTCATCATCCCGCTCCCGATGAAAGACAAGATGCGTTACGTCTTCCGCGAGATCCTCGAGCAGTTGTCCGAGCAGTTGAACAGGAGGAAGTTCAGGGATTTCGACCACAAGCGCTTCCTGCGTGATCTGAAGCGGTGGTTCAAGCGGATCGAAGACCGCTACGACGGCCAGACGTCCGGACCGTGGCACTACGCCTCGGGCGAATGATTGGCGCTGAACACCGTGCTCTTCTCCCGATTCGGCGAATCCCGCGGACAGACTGTCCGAAGCGCATGGGGCCGGCGGTGACGCGGTGATGACCAAGGCGCTGCCCCGGGGCGCGTTGAGGGCCTGCAGGCGGCCCCTCCAGCTTGGTTGTATTCTACAACTGACTGGAGATGACCATGCCCACCCCTCACCCTATCGTCGAAGAACTGCGGGCCGTCTCCCGCGCCATGGTCCGCGCGCTCGGTTTCATGGGGGGCGACTTCGCCGGGACCGATCTGTCCCCCTCCGCCGTGCATGCCCTGATCGAGATCGAGCAGCACGGGGGAACGCTGACGGCGCGCGATCTGGGCGAGCATCTGCGTCTTGAGAAATCCAGCGTGAGCCGCATGCTGCGCAAGCTGGTGGCTTCGGGCGAGGTGCGGGAAACAACCGGCGCGGAAGACGGGCGTATGAAGCGACTGGCCCTGACCGCGCGCGGCCGGCGGCGGGTGGCGGGCATCCATGCGTTCGCGCGAGCCCAGGTGACTGGCGCCCTGGAGCACCTCGGACCGGGCGAGGACCGCGCGGTGCTCGAGGGCATGCGCCTCTATGCCGCTGCGCTGGCACGCGCGGGCCATGGCGCCCCTCCGGCTGTCCCGCAACCGCCGCGCCCGGGGCCCGAGGTGACCGTGCGCTGCGGCTACCGCCCCGGACTGATCGCCCGCATTACCGAAATGCACGCGCGCTTCTATGCGCGCGAGGCAGGCTTCGGCCAGCGGTTCGAGTCCATGGTGGCGGGCGGCCTGGCGGAGTTCTGCGGGCGGCTGGACGCCCGGGCACCCTCGCCCAACGCCGTGTGGACGGCCGAGGTGGACGAACGGATCGTGGGTGCGGTGGCCATCGACGGCGAAGATCTCGGGCCAACCGTCGCCCACCTGCGCTGGTTCATCGTGGATGACGGGGTGCGCGGCGGCGGTATCGGCCGCCGTCTGCTGACCGAGGCGCTCGCGTTCGTGGACGCCCGGCCGGCCTTCGCCGAAACGCACCTGTGGACCTTCGATGGCCTGCAGGCCGCGCGACGCCTGTACGAGGCGCACGGCTTTGCCTGCGTGGAGGAGCGACCGGGGAGCCAGTGGGGGCGGGAAGTATTGGAGCAGCGTTTCGTGCGCAAGCGCCTCTAGCGGCGGTCGCCCGGGCTTCGCCCTACCCCGCCGGTCACCCGCCATCGACCCTGACAACAGGCCACGCAGCAGCGGATGCCTGAGCGGTGGGATCGACCTCGCGGTTGCGTGAGCTGCGTCCTGCCGAAAGCAGGCATGCCGTGACGCATGGCGATACCGCCTTCAACCCTCGCCAGCGGATCCGGCGACCAATGCCTGCGCAAGAAACGGAGCGGTCAGGCTGCCAGGCGTTCCAGCCACTGTGCGCGGGGAGCCTGCCACCACGATGCGACCGCCGGCCGCGCCCGCACCTGGCCCCACGTCGATCACCCAGTCGGCCTGGGCCACCGCACGCATGTCGTGCTCGATCATCACCACGGTATTGCCGGCATCGACCAGGCGCTGCAACTGCACCAGCAAGCGGTCGACATCCGAGGCATGCAGCCCGGTGGTCGGCTCGTCGAGCACATACAGGCTGCGGCCGCGCTGGCTGCGCTGAAGCTCGGTCGCCAGCTTGATCCGCTGCGCCTCGCCACCGGAAAGCTCGGTCGCCGGCTGCCCCAGGCGCAGATAGCCCAGTCCGATGTCACGCAGCAGGTGCAGGGGCCGCGCCACGGCGTCTTCCCCGACAAAGAACGCGCCGGCTTCGTCCACGGTCATCTGCAGGACCTCGGCGATGTTGCGCCCGTTCCAGCGCACCTTCAGCGTGGCCTCGTTGTAGCGCGCGCCGTGGCACGTCGGGCACGGCGCATACACGCTGGGCATGAACAGCAGTTCCACGCTGACGAAGCCCTCGCCCTCGCAGGTCTCGCAGCGCCCCTTGGCGACGTTGAACGAGAACCGTCCGGCGTCGTAGCGGCGGCGCCGCGCATCGGCCGTGGCGGCAAACAGCTTGCGCACATGGTCGAACAGGCCCGTATAGGTCGCCAGATTCGAGCGCGGCGTGCGCCCGATCGGCTTCTGGTCGACCTGCACCAGCCGTTGCAGGGCGTCCACGTCGCCCGCCAGATGACCGCCGGTCGCTTCGATCACCGCAGGCCCTTCGCTGGTGGCGCTGTCGGCGTCGTCTTCCGGCTCGTGGCCCAGGTGCAGCAGTAGCAGCTCCGGCAGGGCCTGCGCGACGAGGCTGGACTTGCCGGAGCCGGAGATCCCGGTGACGGCGGTCAGCACGCCCAGCGGAATACGCGCATCCACGCCACGCAGGTTATGGCGATGGATGCCCTGCATCTCCAGCCAGCCGGCCGCTTCGCGTGCCCGGCTGGCCGGCGTGGGGATTTCACCGAACAGGTAGCGCGCGGTGCGCGACTGGGCAATCTTGCGCAGGCCATCCGGCTCGCCGCTGTAGAGCACATGGCCGCCATGCTCCCCGGCATCCGGCCCGACATCCACCAGCCATTGCGCGCGACGCATCAGGTCCAGGTCGTGTTCCACCACGAACACCGAATTGCCCGCGTCACGCAGCCGATCGAGCGCGTCGTACAACGCCTGGCTGTCGGAGGGGTGCAGTCCGGCCGAAGGCTCGTCGAGCACGTACACCACGCCGAACAGCAGCGAACTCAGCTGCGTCGCCAATCGCAATCGCTGCAACTCGCCTGCCGAAAGCGTCGGCGTGGCGCGTTCCAGCGTGAGGTAGCCGAGGCCCAGACCGCGCAGTTGGCGCAGGCGTGCCACCACGCTGCCGGCCAGGCGCTGCGCGGCAAGGCGCTTTTCTTCCGACAGTGCGGAGGTGC
The DNA here is from genome assembly GCF_020042665.1 of Pseudoxanthomonas sp. X-1. Classification (NCBI taxonomy): domain Bacteria; kingdom Pseudomonadati; phylum Pseudomonadota; class Gammaproteobacteria; order Lysobacterales; family Lysobacteraceae; genus Pseudoxanthomonas; species Pseudoxanthomonas sp. X-1. Next base: position 1,072,368 of record NZ_CP083376.1, on the reverse strand, counting down.
GCCGCACGTCGGGCGCTACCGCATGCGTCGCACGGCCGGAGGCCGCGCGCTTGGCACGGTCACGTCGGGTCGCCTCCCTGTCCGTCCCCGCCCCCTCCGCATGGGCGCCGAAGTCGCCTTGGGCAATCGGTTCGAGCAGGGCCGCCAGCTGGTCCAGCGGCATCTGCAGGAAGGCGCCGATGTCCACGCCGGCGAAGGTGACCGACAGCGCCTCGGGCTTGAGCCGCTTGCCGTGGCAGCTGGGGCACAGCTTGCCCTCCATGAAACGGGACACGCGCTTTCGCATCAGCGCGCTCTGGGTGTTGGCGAAGGTGTGCAGCACATACCGCCGGGCACCGGTGAAGGTGCCCATGTAGCTTGGCTCCAGCTTGCGCTTGAGCGCGGCACGGGTCTCGGCAGGCGTGAAGCCCGCATACACCGGCACCGTTGGCGTTTCCTCGGTGAACAGGATCCAGTCGCGGTCCTTCTTCGGCAGGTCCTTCCACGGCCGGTCGACGTCGTAGCCCAGGCTGACCAGGATGTCGCGCAGGTTCTGGCCCTGCCAGGCGGGTGGCCACGAGGCGATCGCACGCTCGCGGATGGACAGCGAGGGATCGGGGACCATGATCGCCTCGGTCACTTCGTACACGTGGCCCAGGCCATGACAGGTGGGGCACGCCCCCTGCGGCGTGTTGGGCGAGAAGTCCTCGACATACAGCATCGGCTGCCCGGCCGGATAGGCGCCCGCGCGTGAGTACATCATCCGCACCAGACTGGATAGCGTGGTCACACTCCCCACGGAGGAACGCGTGTTGCTGGCGCCCCGCTGCTGCTGCAGCGCCACCGCGGGCGGCAGGCCTTCGATCGCATCGACGTCCGGCACGCCCACCTGGTCGATCAGCCGCCGTGCATAGGGGGCCACGGACTCGAAGTAGCGTCGCTGGGCCTCGGCATAGAGGGTGCCGAAGGCGAGCGAAGACTTTCCGGAGCCGGAGACCCCCGAGAACACCACCAGCGCGTTGCGCGGGATGGACACATCCACATCCTTGAGGTTGTGCTCGCGCGCGCCGCGCACCTGGACGAAGCCGCCGGCCGTTGTCGCGGGAGGGGATTCAACGCGAGAAGAGCCTGGCATGTCCTGATCCTGTGGTTCGTGAGGGAGCGATGGGCCGTTACGAGCCAAGTCGGTCAAGGGGCCGGGCTTAGCGACTGTGCGCCCGCGAGTGGGGCGCCAACGCGAGCCAGGTCACGTCCCGGGCAAGCGCTCCTTCGCCTTCGGCAGCATCCAGCCGGTCGCAGGCCCGCGCGGCATTGGCTGACATCTTCAAAGCGCCTGCGGGTCGGCATGGCCAACGCCCTCGCCGGGACATCGCCATCATGCGGCGGGCGACCGACTCGCCTGCCCGCTCGCTGTGGTGCATCTTTCAGGCTCGTGCATGAAGGGCTGGTGTGTAAGGGCCACTCCGGCCCGGCTGCGGGCATCGATGCTTGCGACACGCTCGCCTGGCGGACGGTTGCCTGGCCTGCAGCCGCGCCTGGATGGCGCCGACAAGCTCTTGCTTGCGCTCAAGCGGCAGCCAGTGCGCGCCGAGCAGGCCGGTTATCGTCATGCCCGCGCAGGCCGCGCGCATGGGCGCGCCGTAGCGATTGCGCTTGGTGGTGTTGATCTGGTCGTCCTGGCAGTTCACGGACAGCGCCGGAAGCGAGATCCGGCCGTCCTTGCCCTTGCCTCCAGCGGCGCAAGCCGATGCGACAAGCACGCAAGCGCCTGACGCGAGCGATCCGGCCTCAGGAATGTCGATCCAGGGCCTGGGTCAGGCCCGCGGCCATGCGCCTGGCCAGCGAGCGCTGCAGCGGCACGTAGTTCTCCAGGTCCGTGGCCTCCGAGAATTCGCCCGACCACAGCACGCGCCCCTGGCCTTCGTCGAGCAGGGTCAGGACGACCACGGTCTGCTGCGCGGTCTGCCGCACGCTGACGCGGACATGCAGGTCGGCGTGCTGGCCGTCCGAGGCCACGCTGTAGCCGGCGGGCAGACGGTCGCTGACCTGCGCCAGCAGACTCTCGCGCAGGCCCAGGTTGAAGTGCGGGAACAGCACGTATTCGCACAGTCCCTGCGCAGGCTCGATGGCGATGCGCTGGTCCGGCCGCGAGAACATGCCGGCCCCCCATGCCCAGACCGCGCCGCCGAGCGTCAGGGCCACGGACAGGCCGACGGCCAGCGCCGGCCTGAAGGCGCGACGGGGAACGGGAGATGGCGGTGGCGCATCGGCCATGAGCGACCCGACGAAACGATAACCCGCCCGGGGCCGCGTCTGGATGTAGCGCGGCGCATCGGCATCGTCCTCCAGCAGGGTGCGGATGCGGCGAATGCAGGTATTGAGGGCCGCGTCTCCGCCGGTGCCCGCGCGCGGCCAGAACCGGTCCAGCAGTTCCTGTCGCGGCACGACCCGGTCCGCGTTCTGAATGAGATGGCAGAGGACCTCCACCACCTGAGGCGGGGCGTCCAGCTGCGCATCCCCCCGGAAGATCTGCAGGGCGGCCGGGTCCAGCCTGAAATGGTCGAAACGCAACGACATCAACCTCTCCCGAACCCGTTGAAACCCTTGCCATCACGGCATGTCAGCAGAAGTCATGACATGTCATTCGACCATTCTGGCAGAGCGCCGCAGGCTTGTCCGGGATCCTCGTGGGGCTACGACGGCGCGGTCGCCTGCGCACCGCCCGGTCCTCCCCGCTCCCTTCTCCCGTCCATGTCCAGGAGTGCCCGCATGCGCCCCACCCTCCCCTTCTTCCTGTGCCTGGCCGCGACCGTCGCCGGGACCAGTGCCCAGGCCATGGCGGAACCGACCAGGGTGGACGTCAGGGTGCTCGCGCGCGGCGCCAAGTTCCTCGGCGGCTACGCCGCCGCGGCCCGCGTCGTCCTGAGCGATGCCGAGACCGGCCAGATCCTGGCGCAGGGCCAGACGTCCGGCACGACGGGCGACACCCGCCGGATCATGGACGGGAAGAACCCGCCGGGCACCAGGCGCTCCACGCCGGATTCGGCCGTCTTCCACGCCACGCTCGACCTCGATCGTCCCCACCGCGTGACCCTGAGCGTGACCGGCCCGCTCAGCCAGCCGCAGGCCACCACCACGGCCACCAGCACCCAATGGATTCTGCCGGGGCGCGACCTCACGGCCGGCGACGGCTGGCTGATGGAACTCCCCGGCCTGATCGTCGACCTGGCCCAGCCCGTCGCCTATCAATGGATCAAGTCGGGGACGACCGTGCCCTTGCGGGCGGGCGTCACGATGCTCTGCGGCTGTGCGCTCTCCGAGAACGGCCCGTGGCACGCGCGCGACGTAGAGGTCGAAGCCTACGTCACGGTCGACGGCGCAACGCTCGGCAAGGTGGGGCTTCGGTTCGATCCAGGGAGCGCGATGTTCGAGGCAAACCTTCCCGCCACCGCGCCCGGCCTGTACGAAGTGGAAGTACGCGCCTGGATGGAGAAGCACAACAATGCAGGTGTCGCGCGCACCGCCTTCTTTGTCCACTGACCGTCTGGCCAGGCGATAGACACCGCGATCCGGAATCGACGACCGAGGCCGTTCTTGCATGCGATACATGATGTCGTTCAAGCGTCTGGCGGTGCTGCTGCTCGCGGCCGCACTTCTCTCTCCTTTTGGCGTGACTGCGGAAGACCCGCTGCCCCATGCGCTGGCGCGGCAGATGGCGGTCAACGCGGAGCGCTACGGCATCCCGGGCCAGGCGATGCTGGTGGCGCACGATGGCCAAGTGCTCTTTCGGGGTGCGCAGGGCGAGGCCGACGTAAGAACCCACGAACGCCTGACGACCGACTTCGTGTTCCCCGTCTACTCCTTGAGCAAGCTCTTCGTCAGCACCCTGGTCATGCAGCTGGTGGAGCAGGGGAAAGTGGCGCTGGACATGCCTGCGAGCGCCTACCTGCCCGGCCTGCCGGCACGCTGGAAGGCGATCCCGGTGCGCGACTTCCTCGACCACACCTCGGGCGTACCGGATTATTTCGACGCCCGCCAGGGCAAGGGCGCCGCGGCGGACACGGTGTTTCCGCCCGACCTGCAGACGGTGTTCGCGTCCCTGGCCGACGCCCCGCTGCAGTTTCCGCCGGGGACCGAATCCCGCTACACCCAGACGAACTATCTCGTGCTGGCGGCACTGCTGGCCAGGCAGTACGGCAAGCCCTATCCGCAGGTGGCGCAGGAACGCATCATCCGCAGACTGCACCTGCGGCACACCTGGCTCGGTGGCTCCGCGTTGCCCGAGCAGCGCGTGGTCACTTCCTACATCGGCAGGCAGGGCCATCTGGAGGAGGAACAGGAGCTGCCTTGGCCCGCGTACGCCTACGGCCATGCCGCGCTGTACACCTCGCTGGACGACCTCGCCCGGTTCCTGCAGGCCATGACCTCCGGTGAGCTGGTGGGCAAGGCCACCCTGCAGCGGCTCTGGCAGCCGCGACTGCTGGCGAACGGGCGGCGCGGCTGGTTCGCTGCCGGCTGGGAATCCGGGGAGAGCGGCGCGTACCGGCAGGTCGGCCATGACGGCGGCACCCGCGTCCGCGTCCGCATCCTCTTCGAGGGCTCGCTGGACGGCGACCTCTACACCTTCGTCTATCTGACCAATGGCAGCGCGAAGAACGTCTGGTCGCGCGTGCTGGTGGACAGCGCGATGGCGGTGGTGGCACCAGAGCGGTTTCCCGTGGAGACGCTGTCCGAAGCCATGGTGCGCTATGCACTGCAGCCGCAGGCCGAGGGCGATGCGCTGGCGCAGGCGAAGGCGATCCGTGCCGGCACCACGCTGGACGCCGCCACGCTGGAGCGGACCATCAACAATGCCGGCTATACCCTTCGCGACAACCTGGGCATCGACCCCGCGCTGCGCGTGTTCGCACTGAACACGGTGCTCTTCCCGGATTCGGCGAACGCCTGGGACAGCCTGGCCGAGGCGCATGCGACGCGCGGGGATGCGGCGCAGGCCAAGGCCCTGTACGAGAAGGCGCGCGGCCTCCGCGACAAGCCGAGGGACGAGGACGCCAAAGCGGGACGCCCCGGCGGCTAGCCCGTCTGCGGGGCCGGGCTGGTGACCTGCGGTCGTCCTGTGCCGGGCTCGGCGTTCGCTCTAGCGCGCGGCGGCTTCATGGGTGAGGTAGGCCGCCAGCTCTTCCGGCTGCCCCAACGGGAAAGCCTCCTTCAGGAATTCGAGAAAGGCCGAGACACGCGCGCTCAGCAGGCGGCGTGACGGATAGAGCGCCCAGATCTCGATCGGGCGACCCTTCACGTCGCCCCAGTGGACAAGCGCACCGGAGTGCAGATCGCCCGCGACCAGCGAGAGCGGGAGCACGGCGGCGCCGATCCCGGTCCGCGCCGCATCGCGGATCATGATCAGCGACGCCAGGCGCAGCACCGGTTCGATGGACATCCGCAGGTCGCCTTGTCCCGATGCCAGTTCCCACACGGAGGGGTGGCCGGACGCGCGCACCACCGCGCGCGCCGCGACCTCCGGCATCGGCCTCTGCAGCGCCGGACTGGCCACGGCGACCAGGCGATCGCGCAACAGCACGCGGCCGACCAGCCGTTCGTCCGGATCGGGATTGACCCGGATCACCAGTTCGTAGCCCTCCTCCACCATGTCGACCGCGCGGTCCTCGGTGGTGATCTCCAGGCGCACTTCCGGGTAGCGCAGCGCGAACCGGGCCGACAGCGTGCCCAGCGCCATCTGCGAGAACAGCAGCGGCGCGCTGATGCGCAGCCTGCCCCGCGGCGCTTCGCCGCCCGAGGCGATCGAGGTGGCCGCTTCGCCGATCTCGGTCAGCAGGGTTTCGGTGCGCTCGAACAGTGCGCGCCCCTCCTGGGTCAGCTTCAGCGTATGCGAGCCGCGCTCGAACAGGCGCACGCCCAGGCTCGCCTCCAGATCCGACACCCGCCGCGACAACGTGGCCTTGGGCCGGTCCGCGGCGCGGGCCGCCCGCCCGAGGCCGCCGTGACGCGCCACCAGGTTGAAGTCGGCCAGGGCCAGGAGGTCCATGTGTTCCGCCAGCGAGACAGGTGGTCCAATTATATGGGCTATCGGCCCGAATCCGGATCAACAACCATGGAGCCTCCTCACCAACCCGGAGCACTTCCATGACCATCCTCGTCACCGGCGCCACCGGCCATGTCGGCCGCCACGTCGTCCAGCAGCTCATCCAGCGCGGCGCCAGCGTGCGCGCCCTCGTCCGCGATCCCGCGACCGCCGACCTCCCCGCGGACGTGGAGATCCGCCAGGGCGACCTGCTGGATGTCGATGCCCTGCGCCAGGCCTTCCAGGGCGTTTCCACGCTCTTCCTGCTCAACGCCGTGGTGGCCGACGAGTTCACCCAGGCGCTCATCACCCTCAACGTCGCCCGCGAGGCCGGCGTGAAGCGGGTGGTCTACCTGTCGGTGATCCACAGCGACCGCTACGTCAACGTGCCTCACTTCGCCGGCAAGTTCGGCGTGGAGCGCATGATCGAACAGATGGGCTTCAGCGCCACGATCCTGCGCCCGGCGTACTTCATGGACAACGACCTGACGATCAAGGACGCGGTGCTGGGCTACGGCGTGTATCCCATGCCGATCGGCAGCCGCGGCCTGGCGATGATCGATACCCGCGACATCGGCGAGATCGCCGCCATCGAACTGCTGTCGCGCGATCGCGCGGCCGCAGACAGCGCGTCGACCCGGATCAACCTGGTCGGCCCCGAGACGCTGACGGGCACGGAGATCGCGGGCATCTGGTCGGGCGCCCTCGGCCGGGCGATCGCATACGGCGGCGACGACACGGTGGGCCTCGAGCAGAACCTGCGCCAGTTCATGCCCGCGTGGATGGCCTACGACATGCGCCAGATGGCCGAGCGCTTCCTCACCGACGGCATGGTGCCCGAGGCCGGCGATGTCGCGCGCCTGACCGAACTGCTTGGACGTCCTCTGCGCCGCTATCGCGACTTCGCCGCGCATGTCGCAGCGGCCGCCTGAACACCCTCACCCTCATTCCCAAGGAACCCGCCATGATCTACTCGACCGCAACCGTTCCGGTCAACGCGCCCGGACTGACCCCGCTCACCCATGCCCAGGCCTGGGCCGGCCTGGTCGAAAAAGCACGCAACGCCACGCTGTTCTTCCCGCCCGGAGAATGCACGCGCAGCGAGGTCGTCGAGGAAAGCGCATCGCACCTGATGCGCGAAGCCACCATCCTCGGCGATGACCTCACCGAGATCATCACGTTCGAGGCGGATCGGAAGATCACCTTCTTCCAGGCCGTCAGCCCGCGCGAGGGTGCGATCGTCAACGAGCTGTACGAAGACCAGAACGGCGACCTGCAGCTTCGTTTCTATTGCTACATCGGGCTGCGCGGCAAGACGCCCGACGGACCAGAAGAGCAGGCGGCACAGGCCTGGATGGACAGCGACAGGGGCTTCAAGGCCGCGATCCATTCGACGCTCAGGCGGACGCGCGAGCTTGTCGCCCAGGGAAGCATCTGACCTCGTGCGAATGCGCGCGCGGGAAGCCGCCGCCATCACGCAGGTCGATGTCCGCTTCCGGCCAGAGCGGGCATCGGCACCCGCCTGGGGATGCGCCGGCGGCCCCTCTCCGCGGGCAAGCCAGCAAAGCGCTGCGACAGCCCGTAGTCCCTGCCGCTCAAAGCAAGGCGTTGTCCTGGCCCAGCGTCGGCGCGGCGAAGGGTTCGGGGCCGGGAGTGCGGCCGTAGACGATGGGGCGGGTGACGTTCTGGTACTTGCCGACCACGGGATGGGCGACCTCGCCGATCATCTGCTCGGCATGGACCTGGGGGTGCTGGAACATGTCCTCGATCTTGCGGGCCGCCGCGCAGGGCACGGCGTCGCCGAAGATCTCCTCCCACTGCGCCGCGGTCCGCGCCTGCAGGGCCTCGTGCAGGCGCGGCAGGATCTCGCCGGCGTGCTGGGCGCGCAGCTTGACGCTGGCGTAGCGCGGATCCTCGGCGAGGGCCTCCAGGCCGGTGAGCCGGCACAGGGCCTGCCAGAAGCGCGCGGTATTGGCCGAGAGGTAGAGATATCCCTCCTTGGCCGGATGGATGCCGGTCACGCCGCCCGAGCGCATGTCGCGGCCGATATCCAGCGCTTCGCCCTCGACCCAGACCAGCCTGGCCGACTGCATGGTCAGCGCGGCGCGCAGCAGCGAGACACCGACGAACTGCCCCACGCCGCTGCGCTCGCGTTCGTACAACGCGGCGGTCACGCCCGAAGCGACCAGGGCCGCGGCGTAGTAGTCCACCACCGAGCCGTAGATGATCTCCGGCGGGCCGTTGCGCTTGCCCTGCAGCGCGGACATGCCGGTCATGGCCTGCAGCACCTGGTCGTAGCCGGCCTTCTCGCGCATCGGCCCACGTTCGCCGTAGCCGGAAACCGCGCAGTACACCAGCCGCGGATTGAAGGCCGACAGCCGCTCGAAATCGATACCCAGGCGCGCCGGCACGCTGGGGCGGAAGTTGTGGACCAGCACGTCGGCCTCGCGCACCAGACGCAACAGCTGCGCATGCTGCGCGGGGTCCTTCAGGTCCAGCACGATGCCGCGCTTGCTGCGATTGACGCCAAGGAAGGCGCGGCTCTCGCTGGGCAGCGTCGAGGGGTACTGCCGCAGGTTGTCTCCGCCCGGCGGCTCGACCTTGAGCACTTTGGCGCCCTGGTCGGCCAGCAGGGTGCATCCGTAGGGGCCGGCGATGTAGGCGCTGAGGTCGAGCACGTTGACACCCGTCAGCGGTCCCGGCGGACCATCGCGATGGATCTGGTCGAACAGCGAGGTCGTGGCCATCGATGAATGCGCTTGCATGGATCCCATGGGGGAAGTGTGTGGCGCCAGGGCAATGCGATACAGGCCGCCAGCCTAGGTTCTGGACCGACAATTTGTTGGCGAAGTCGTCCCATCCTCCGCGGTCAGCGGCAGGCGGAACCAGGTGGCATGCCAGCTACCGTCGCGGCGCTCGCCCACACGCCAGAAGGGGGTCAGGCGTCTGGTGCCTCCGGGCAGCGCCAGCGTGATCTGCGCACCTGGCGACTCGGCCGGATCGAGCTGCATCTCGAGCAACGCCTCGGACAACGGCAGGTCGGGCGAGGGACTGTCGCCTTCGGCCAGGGCCGTGGCATAGGCCAGAGGTCCCCAGGACACGGCCACGTAATCGTGGCGCAGCACTTCCTGCGCCACGGGCGACCCGTCGGGGGCACGCGACTCCTGCACGTTGCGGTTGCTGCGCTGCTGCAGCTGCGGACGTGCGCTGAAAGCGATCTCGATGCGCGTGCCGATCCGCCACTGGCGTTGCAGCCGCACGTAGCCATCGTCGTCGGCGCGCGCGTCCTGGAGTTCGCCGTCGATGCGGACCTGCATGGGTGCACTCCACGCGGGCTGTCGCAAGGCAAGCACGAAGGTCGAAGATTGAGCCGGCTCCAGCATCAGCCCGACCTGCATCGGCACCTCGCCCTGCCCTCGCTGGACGATGCGCAGGCCGGGCGCGGGCCCGTCTTCGAAGGCGACCTCGCCCGGGACGAAGAGATTGACGCGCACGTCCCGCTCGCTGGTCGCATACGCCAGCATCGGCAGCTCTTCCATCGCCATCGCGCCACTGGACTTGCAGCAGCGCCAATAGGTGGTGTGCGTCCGGCGCCCGTTGCCGAAGCTGTAGTAGCACCAGTCCTGGCCGTCGGCCGCCATCGCGCCGAGCAGGTCGTTGAGCGCGGTGCGCTCGATCGCATCGGCGTAGCGCGCGTGGCCGGTCCAGGCCAGCAGCTCGCGGGTGAACTGCAGCCAGGCCAGGGTGGAACAGGTCTCGACATACCCCTGCGGATCGAACACGAACGGCGGGTTGAAGCACTCGCGCGAACGCAGCCCTGCCCCGCCCCACGGCCCGCCGCCCAGGCTCAGATGATGGTCGTGGACATTGGCCCATAGCCGCTCCAGCGCAGGCAGCAGCGTCGCATCGCCGGTAGCGCGGGCCAGCTTGGCAAGCGCGGCGGCGTTCCACAGCAGCTGGTAGGCCTTGCCGGTGCCGATCTCGGAGGCGTCCGCACCCGCCAGCAGGCGCTGGACCAGGGCCAGCGGCGGGTTGTGGTCCGCCTGTTCGACGATGCGCCTGGCCAGTTCGAGACACTGCGGATCTTCGGTGACCAGGAACAGTTCCGCCGCGCCATCCAGCAGCACCGTGGCCGACATGCCGAAGTGATTGCCGCAGGTGGTGATGTCCAGCCCGCCCTCGACGAAGGCGGCATGGCAGAGGCGGCCGATGGCGCGTGCGGCGTCCAGATGCGCGGGCTTGCCGCCCAGGCGCCATGCTTCGATCAGGCCCAGCACAAGATAGGCATGGGTCCACACGTCCCAGGTCCGCAGCGCCGGCGCGCCGTCCCAGCTCCACGGGCGCGGCGGCTGCGGCACGGTGAAGCGCCGCTCGGGCGCGTAGGTGCCGAGATAGCCATCGGCGCGCTGGATGGCGGCGAGATGATCGGCCACCTCCAGCACCCGCGCGCGCAGCACGTCGTCCTCCTGGCGCGCGGCCGCGCGGGCGGCGGCGATCAGCCATTTTCCGGCGTGCTCGCCGTACCAGTCGCCTTCGTGGTTGTCTTCGGCGCGGGCCGGATCGAACAGCGCGATCGCCGGGCTATGCGCATCCACGATGAAGTGCGACAGCCGCCCCTTGCGGCTGGCCTCGATGGCCTCGCCGAGCACACCGCCCAGCCGCACCTGCCCGGGCGAAGGAAAGCGCAGCACCGGGCTCATGCGGCATCCACCACGCAGCGGAAGCCGATATAGGCCGAGCGATCCCGGCACGGCGCCATCAGCAGATACTTGCCGTGCTCGTCCAGGCGCAGCGCCTGCGGGAAGTACCAGTGCGAGGTCTGCGGCCGGTAGCGGCTGCCGCCCCGCAGCACCGCCGCACGCGTGTGCGCATCCACGTATTCGTCGGTCCACTGCCAGACATTGCCGACCAGGTCGAGCACGCCGAACGGGCTGGCGCCGCCGGGGTGCGCGGTCACGTCGGCCGGCGCGCCGGCCTGCGGCCCGTACTGCGGCGCCGGCACGGCCGAGGCGTCCCAACTCTCGCCCCACGGGTAGGCGCGGCCATCGTGCCCCTGCGCGGCGTACTGCCATTCCCACTCGCGCGGCAGGCGCTTGCCGGCCCAGGCCGCGTACGCGCGTGCGTCCTCGAGCGAGACCCACACCACCGGCTGCTGCTCGCTGCCGGCCACCGGCGCGCCTTCGCGCCAGTGGTGCAGGAAACGATGGGCATCGGCCGGCATGTAGCCGCTGTCGTCGATGAACGCCTTGAACTGCGCGTTGGTCACCGGCGTGCGGTCGATATGGAAGGCGCGCATCTGAAAACGTTCGCGGTGGAACCGGCGTGCGCTGTCCTCCCACGGATACTGCACGTCCACGCCATCCCAGACCCCGCCTTCGACCTCGATGCCGCCCACGGCGAAGACGAACTCGCCTGCGGGGATGGTGACCATGCCCTCGGGTGCCTGCGCCGCGGGCGCGGTGTCTGGGACCTCGACGCACCGCTGCGGCAGCGCGCGCCACTGCGCCGACCGCTGGCCCAGCGGTGTCGCGGCGTGTTGCCGCATCCGGGCCAGGAACGCGTCCAGCTCAGGCGCATCGGTGCCCTCGTCCAACGCCAGGATCGCGCCGAACCCCAAGGCCTCCAGCTCCAGCGTGAGATAGGCGCTGCCGTCGCGCACGAGCGGCGCGAGCTCGGCGCCGTTCCACAGGTCGAAATAGCGCGCGCCCGGCGCATGTTCGATGCGCAGCAGCTCACCGCGCAGCGGCGACTCCAGCCGGTTGACCAGCGTCCACAGCGCGCGGCCCTCGCCGGGGAAGCGGCTGGCGAACAGGCCGCGCAGCAGCGTGGGCCAGTACGGCTCCCAGTCCATGGACACGAACAGCGGTGCGAACCGGCGCTGGATCGCGGCGATGCGGCGCAGCGTCTCGGCATCGCGCTCGGTCAGCCCGTTCCAGATGCCCCACACGTTCTCCCAGGCGTTGTAGCCGATGCCGTTGAAGAAGATGTACTGCAGGTCGTGGCGGCGATCGCGGCCCCAGCGGTTCTCGTAATTGATCATGTGGCGAGGCTCGAGCCACTTGAACTTGGCCAGCGGCGGCACGAACTCGTTCGGTGCCTTCTTGCCCCAGCTCTGCACGTTCCAGACCAGCTGCTCCTCGGCGCTGATGGTGGACTCGGGCTGCAGCACCACCGGCCGCCCACGCGCCAGGCAGGCGTCGAAGAAGGCGCGCGGCACCCCGTTGTAGGTATCGCCGTTGATGCCGTCGGCGCCGACCGCCTCGACGATGCGCGCGATGGCGTCCCAGTGCGGCCCCTCCGGTGCGCGGGTGCCGTGATCCCAGGGCATGGTGGGCAGGAAGACCCGCACGCCGCGCTGGTGGAAGGCCTCCACGACCGCGCGCAGCCCGTCGAGTCCGCCCGGCAGGTCGGCCGCCATGTCGAACTGGTTGCGGTCGTCGATGCCGATGTTGGGGTAGATGTACCAGACCAGGACGCTGTCGATGCCACCGAAGCGCGCTTCCAGATCGTCCAGGTAACGGTCGACCGTGTAGCGCCCACGCTGCGGATCGTAGAAGTAGCGATCCTCGACCATCATCTGCGCATGGACGAAGTTGCGCTGCGCCCATTGCAGTTCCGGCCGGCGGTAGTTGGCATCGTCGAAGCCGATGCGCACCAGGTGCTCGCGCCGCCAGTCGCGCAGTTCGGTCAACCAGTCGCGCCAGGCCGGCGCGGTCTGGATCTTCCACTGGCCGATATCGGCGAAGGGCCAGCCTGGCGCCTTGCCCGGCGAGGGCAGGTAGCGCCCGGTGGTGACGTGGGAGAACTTGAACTCGGTGCGCACGGGCTCGCGCTGGGGGGCGTCTTGGTCGGACATCAGCAGGTCGGTTCGAGAAGAGGACAGTGCGCCAGGCCAGCATAGTCGGCCAGCGCGGAGACGGCCGAGGCGGCGACGGGAGGCGCGGCACGCAGGAAGGCCTCGACGTCGGCGCAGCGCGGGACGCCGGACTGGGCGCCCACGCGCGTGCAGGCCAGGGCCGAGACGGCGCAGGCGCGGCGCAGCGCGGCGGCAAGCGTCGCACCGCCGGCCAGGGCGGCGGTCAGCGCGCCGCAGAACGCATCGCCCGCGCCAGTGGTGTCCACGGCCTGCACGGCGAAGGCCGGCTGCAGCGCGACCCGCCCGCCGGACCACGCATAGCAGCCGCGCGCGCCCAGCGTCACCACCACCCAGGCCACCGGCAGCGCCGCGAGCTTGTCGGCCGTGGGCGCATCGGCGCGGACGCCCGCGTGCCCGGCCAGCAGGTCGAGCTCGCCCTCGTTGACCACCAGCACGTCCAGCCTGCGCAGCAGGTCGTCGGGCAAGGCGCACGCCGGCGCGGCGTTGAGTACGACCCTGACGCCGGCGGCATGCGCCGCCTCTGCCCAACCGCACACGGCCGCCAGGGGCACTTCCAGCTGCATGAGCAGAAAGGCCACGTCCGCCAGCGGCGGCAGGTCGTCCCTGGTCAAGGCGTGATTGGCGCCAGGGGCGACGATGATCGCGTTCTCGCCATCGCCGGCCAGGCACACCAGCGCCGTGCCGGTGGCGCGATCGCGCGCCGGCACCACATGCAGGGCCACGCCGGCCTGCTCCAGCGCGGCCCGCACCGGCACGGCGAAACCGTCCTCGCCCAGGGCCAGCAGCATGCGCGTGCGCACGCCACCGGCGCGCGCGCAGGCGACGGCCTGGTTGGCGCCCTTGCCGCCGGGGAAGGTCTGCAGGTCCTGGCCGAGCACGGTCTCGCCGGGCGCGGGCACATGATCGGCCTGCACCACGAAATCGAGGTTGGCCGAGCCGGCCACCAGCACGACGGGGCTCATGGCAACGCCTGATAGACGAGGTTGTAGAACGGGGTCGCCAGCCTGGGCAGGTCGCCCGGACGATCGGCGGGCAGGTATTGCAGCAGCAGCACCGCGACGAGATGTTCCTGGCGGTCCACCGTGAAATAGGTCGAGGCCGCGCCGGACCAGCCGAACTGACCGACGCTGCCCAGCCGCCCGCGCGCGGCCGGGTCGGTGACCACATAGCCGCCCAGTCCGAAGCCCTCGCCGGGGCCGGGGCTCTTCACCGCAGGGTCGAAGCCTCCCAGCTGATCGCGCATCATCAGCTCGACCGTCTTGCGCGAGAGCACGCGCACGCCGCCGGATGCGCCATCGTCGAGCAGCATCCGGGCGAATCGCAGGTAATCGCCCGCCGTGGAATACAGGCCACCGGCCGCGCTGTCGTAGGCCCGCAGCCGCGCGCCGGGCCGGCGCGCGCTCGGCGTGTCGGCGATGCGCAACGCACCGCGGTCGTCCAGCGTCGGCAGATCCACGACCCGGCCGCGCTGCGCCATCGGCACCTCGAACCCGGTGTCGCGCATGCCCAGCGGCCCGAGCACCTGCGCCTGGAGATAGTGCGAGAACGACTCGCCGCTGACGACCTCCACCACGCGCGCCAGCAGCTCGGTATTGGCGCCTTCGTAATGGAATTCGGTTCCCGGCTGGGCGGCCAGCGGGACTTTGGCCAGGCGGTCGGCGACATCGGCCAGGTCGCGCGCCTGCTCCACCCCGGCCCGCTCCAGCAGCGCCGTGGCCACCGGATATCGGGCGGAATCCGCCGCAAGGCCGCTGGTATGGGTCAGCAGATGGCGCAGGCTGATCGCCCGGGCCACCGGCGCCAGGCGCGGCTGCGCGAGGTCGCCGCCGACCACCACCTGCGTCCGCGCGAAGGCGGGCAGATAGCGGCTCAAGGGATCGTCCAGCGCCAGCCTGCCCTGCTCCATCAGCGTCAGCACCGCCACCGTGGCCACGGGCTTGGTCATGGAGTAGATGCGGAAGATCGCATCGGCCCGCATCGGCCGGGCGCGCGCCAGATCGGGATGGCCGTAGGCGCCCTGGAACACCGGCTTGCCACCGACCTCGACCATCGCCACCGCGCCGGGATAACCGGACGCGGACGTGGACTGCGTCAGGAACGCATCCAGCCGCTGCCAGCGATCCTCGGCCTGCAGCACCAGCGGCAGCAGACACAGCCAGGCCGCCAGGACCGACCGCCCCCAGGATCGGCCTCGATCCCGGGGACGTTGCGCCTGTCCGCGCCGCCGCCGCACATCGGCCGATCGCGCACGTCGCACTGCATCGGCCTGGCCGGCCATGGCGCCTGCTCCTTGTGCGAAACGAGGTTCCCGCATCCGCTTAGAACGTGTAGTTGTAGGTCAGCGAGACCACGCGTCCGCGTCCGGCCCAGTAGTTCTGGTAACCCGCCAGCTGCGACCAGCTCAGGATGTAGTACTTGTCGAACAGGTTCTCCACGCCCAGGGTGAACTTGCCCACGCGGCCGGCGTCGTAGTTCACGCTCAGGTCCCACAGGGTATAGCCGGTGGTGCGCTCGTCGTAGGTGAACCTGCGGCCGTCGAACGGCCGGGTGTCCTCGCCGCTGATGTGGCGATCCAGCAGCTTGGTCGCCCCCAGCGTGGCGTCGGCGTTGGGCAGGAACTTCCACACCGCCGAGGCGCCGATCTTGTCGGGACTGAGGTCGAGGATGCCCATCGGCTTGGTCAGCGGACCTGCGCCATAGCGGCCCAGCGCGTCGGAGCCCCAGAACGCGGTCTTGCCGCGGATCCGCGAGTACAGCCCGGTCAGCTTGAAGGCGTCGGTGAAGTTCCATTCGCCGCTGAGTTCGATGCCCTTGATGTCGGTGGGCACGCGGCTCATGATGAAATCGCTGGTGTTCGGATCGATCTGCAGCGAGACGCCCAGGTCGGACTTGGAGTGGTACCAGGTACCGTTGAGCGCCCCGCGCTCGCCGCGCCAGTTGAAGCCCACGTCGACGTTGCTGACGATCACCGCCTGCAGGTCGAGGATGCCCTGGACCGACTGCCCCGGGTAGTTGACGTTGCGCAGCGGGATGCCGACGTTGGGCAGGGTGAAGCCCTTGCTGTAGGCGCTGAAGATCGACCACTGGTCGTTGACGCGCCAGATCGCGCCGAAGTTCGGCAGGCTGGCGGTGTAGTCCAGCTTGCCGCCCTGGACGAAGACGCTGTTGCGGTAGGCGGTGGTGGTGTAGCTGTCGATCTTGAGCGTGCCGTCCTCGCGCCTATAGCCGCCGCTCAGGGTCAGCGGGCCGATGTCCCAGGACAGCTGCGCGTAGGGCGCGGTGCTCTTGTAGTCCATCGGCGGCACCCACAGGCGGTTGGTCAGCGCCAGGCGCTGCTGCGCCCTGTCCTCGACCAGGTCCACGCCGGTGTGCAGTTCAAGGCCGGATACGTCGAACAGCGACGAGCGCGTCCACGAGGTGCGCAGGCCCTTCTTGTTCGAGACGATCTCGGACTGGTCGTAGATGCGCGTGGACTCGTCGAAGCCCGGGCCGACCTTGACCAGCTGCTTGTCGTCGCCGTTCTCCGGCAGGTAGCGCATGGCCTGGTCGGCCTTGTAGCCGACCAGATCCAGCCGGCCGCCGAAGAAGTCCTGGTGGGTGTACTGCAGGCTGTACTGCTCGAAGTCGTTGAAGGCGTCCTTGGAGCCGAAGATCTGCCCCTTCACCGAGGTGTTGGGGTACGGCGTGGCGCACGGCGGCGAATCGGTCGGGCCGCGGCAGCCCAGCACCTGGATCCACTCGCCCTTGCCCTCGATCTTGAAGCGGCTGTAGGTGGCCTGCAGGCGCTGTTCGCCGTCCTCGCCGAAGTTGTAGCCACCCTTCAGGTAAATGTTGCGCGACTCCGAATCGGCCAGCGAACCGCTGGTGTTCATGCCGACGGTGCGGCCCTTGCCGTCGTAGGCGATGCCGCGATCCAGGTAGGACACCGCGCCGATGAAGTCGTAACGGTCCTGCTTCAGGCCGTAGGTCAGGCCCAGCTTGTAGCCGTCGCTGTCCGAATGCCCCTGGGTCAGGTAGCGCGCGGTGAAGGTGGTCTCGCTGCCGATCTTGTCGGGCACCTTGGAGATGTAGTTGATCACGCCACCGGTGGCGCCGATGCCCTCGGACGCGGACGGGCCGTTGATCACCTCGATCCGGCCCACGATCCCCATGTCGGTGAAGGTGCCGTTGCGCGTGCCCTCGCGCAGCGGCGAGCCCTGCGGGATGCCGTCGAACAGGCGCAGCGGAATGCGCCCGCGCAGCGTCTCGCCAGTATTGCTCATCGCCTGCGAGGACTCGGAATAGCCGGGCACGGTCCGGGCCAGGACCGCGGTCGCGTCCTCGGTGACCGCCAGCGTCTGGGCGACCTCCTGCTGGGAGATCACCGAGATCGCACCCGGGATCTTGTCGACCGCCTTGGGCGCGCGCGTGCCGGTCACGATCATCCTGTCCAGGTCCTTGGCCTTCGTGGCGGGCGCATCCTGCGGGTTCTGTTCGGTTGCACCTTGTTCGGCGGCGGCCTGCGCCTGCTGCGCGCGCACGCTGGCGCTCACGGCGGCGGCCAGCACGAACACCCCGAGTGTCACGGGCATCTTCTTCATGTGTCGATCTCATGGACTTTGGCGAGAGCGGGCGCACGCGCAGGTGGCCGCAACGGATGCTTGCTGGGCAGCAACGGGTCTGCCCGTGTGGCGCGTTCCTCCCAGACGCGCCTGCCGGACCATGCAATCAGCGTAGAAGGGCCCTCGAGGGGAAGGAAGCGCAGCGGACTTTGTTCAAACCGCAGCTTTTGTTGCTTACGCGCGCAAGGCTGCGATGGGCGGCCTCATTCGACCGGCAGCGCCGCCTCCGCCCGGGCACGGCATTCGCGCAGCAGCGCGTTGACCAGGCGCAGGCGCACCGAGGAGCGCGACCACACCACGCCGATGCGCCGGGACACGTCGGCATCGGGCAGCGGGATGCGCGCCAGGCGCAGGCCTTCGGGCCAGGGACGCGCCCAGTCCGGCACCAGCGACACGCCCAGGCCGCGGTCGACCATCACCGCGATCGCGTTGAGCGCGTTGAGCTCGAAGCGCTCCTTGGGCACGATGCCGTGCCGGCGCAGGTAGTCGTCCGCCTGCCGCCCGCCCCACTGGTGGCGGTCGTAGCGGATCAGCGGCTGGGTGGACAACAGCACGTGCGGATCCTGGTCGGCCAGCTGCGCCGGCGCCAGCACGATCAGCGGCTCCTCGCGCACCAGCAGCCAGTCGCAGGTCTTGGGCAGCTCGAACGGCGCCTCCAGCACCATGGCCGCGTCCAGCTCGCCCGACTCGACCGCGCGATACAGATCGGCCGAATAGCCCGGCTTGATGAAGACGTTGATCTGCGGGAAGGCCGAGACCATGGACGTCAGCACGTCCGGCAGCATGCCCGCCAGCGCGGTCGGGCAGGCGCCGAGCCGCAGCTCGCCGCTGATGTCGCCCTCGTGCGCCACCGAGCGCAGGTCCGAGACGTTGCGCAGCAGGTCGCGGGCGCGCTCGAGGATGCGCGCGCCGGCCTCGGTCAGGGTCACGGTGCGCCCGGCCCGCGCCAGCAGGCCGGTGCCGAGTTCGCGCTCGAGCGTGCGCAGCTGCTGGGCCACCGCGGCCGGGCTGATGTCCAGATCGCGCGCGGCCGCCGCCATGGAGCCACGGTCGGCGACCGTGACGAACGTCTTCAGGAATTGCGTGTCCACATCAGCCCCCAGCCCGGGGCATGAGATTACACAGCGGCGCGGCCCGGCTCATTCTGCATCGCGGTAGATCGTCAGCCCCTTGAGCGAGCGCCGCGGCGCCGGGAAGCACAGGCTGGCCAGGTAGCCGATGACGATGCTCAGCAGGATCGAGATGGCCAGGTAGAAGTACGGATGGACCAGGTCGAACCACCAGGCCACGAAGGTGAGCACGATGCTGCAGCCGATGCCAATCGCCACGCCCGGCGAGTTGGCCCGGCGCGTGAACATGCCCAGCGTGTACGAGCCGGCGAAGCCGCCGCCCAGCAGTCCGGCCAGCTCGATGGACACATCGAACAGCGAGTGGATGTCGTAGCGCGACATCAGCAGCGCCAGGCCGATGCCCACCAGGCCCACCACCACCGTGGTGATCTCGGCGAACAGCACGCTGCGGCGCTGATCGGGCGCCTTGACCAGCCGCTCGTAGAAGTCCACCGAGACCAGCGTGGCGACCGAGTTCATGATCGAGGACAGCGTGGCCATGGCGGCGGCGAAGATGCCGGCCACGATCAGCCCGGTCACCCCGGTCGGCAGTTCGGCGGCGATGAACAACGGGAAGGTGGCATCGATGGGCAGCGTCGGGTTGAGCCGCTCCGGATGCGCCTTGTAGTAGACGAACAGCGCGGTGCCGATGGAGTAGAACACCAGCCCGCCGGGGATCATGATCGCGGCGAAGGCCCAGATCGAGCGCCCCGCCTCCTTGTCCGACGGCGTGGACAGGGTGCGCTGCATCAGCACCTGATCCTTCGGGAAGGTCAGCACCACGTCGAACAGCACCAGGAAGATGAAGCCCCAGACCGTCGCCTTGGTCAGGTCGAAGCTGAAATCGAAGGTCTTCACCTTCTGGTTGGCCATGGCCACGTCCCAGAACTCCGGCGCCCCGCCCGGGATGTGCCAGATGATGAAGCCGATGGCGAAGATCGCCCCGCCCATCTTGACGATGACCTGGACCACGTCGGTCCAGATCACCGCCTTCATGCCGCCCATGGCGGTGTAGATGATGGTGAACACCCCCATCAGCACCACGCTTAGGGCCACGCTGATGCCGGTGATGGTAGCGATGGCCAGCGCCGGCAGGAACAGGATCACGCTCATCCGCGCGCCGACCTGCATGGCGATGCACAGCGCGCTGGCCAGCATGCGGATCGCCGGGTGGAAGCGCGTCTCCAGATAGGAGAACACCGACATCAGGTTGAGCCGCCGCAGCAGCGGCACGATCCATACCGCCACGAACATCAGCCCGACCACCGCGATCAGGTTGTTGGTCATGTACTGCCAGTTGGTCTCGAACGCCTTGGCCGGGATGGCGATGAAACTGATCGAACTGGTGTTGGTCGCGTACAGGCTGATGCCCGCGGCCCAGAACGGGATCGAGCGGCCGCCGACGAAGAAGTCCGAGGTCGACTGCCGCCGCTCGCGCAGATAGAAGTAGCCGCCGATGCCGATGACCAGGGCCAGGTAGAACACGATCACCGCCCAGTCCTGCCACTTGAGCAGGTACTTGCCCGATTCGATCGCGGCGGCTTCGATGCGGCCTGAGGCATCGACCCAGGCCAGGCCGCTGCCCAGCCTGGCGGCCTGGACCGCGCGGTCCGCGCTCGGCAGAGACATCCGGTTCCAGGCTTGGGTGATGGTGTGGAAGGTGCGCAGATCGGGCTGGCCCTGCACCAGGAACATCAGATGCGCCTGGCCCAGCGGCTGCGCCGAGCCCGGCACGAGGGCGCCGGGCAAGGCGCCCAGCGACTGCCAGCCGGCGTCGGAGGACCAGGAGAACAGCGTCGGCGCCGTCGGCTGGCCCGCGACCAGATACAGCCTGGAACCGCGCGCCATCAGCCCCTGCACGGGTCCGCCGCCGGGCCACGCAGGCAGTCGATGCCAACCGCCGTCGTCCTCCTGGAGCACGTGCGGCTGGCTGGAGGCGTCGAGCCCGGCCAGGGTCAGCAGCCCGTTCTCGAAGGTCACGCGTGCGCTGCGCAGCGCGACGGGCGGGGGCGGAAGCGGTGCGGCCTCCACGAGCGCGTCGTGGGTCAGTCGCGCCACGGTCAGCGTCAGGTCGCCGTTCGCCGCGGCCGAGAGCAGCCAGACCCGGTTCCCGTCGCTGGCGAGGCCTTGCACCCGCGCCGCCTCGATCGGCAGGGACCAGCGCAGCGGGCGCCACCCCTTGGCGCCTGCCTCGCGTCGCCACGCCTGGCCGGCCTGCAGCGCCAGCAGCGAATCGCCGGCCGCCTCCAGCCGGGCCTCTTTCGCTGCGGGCAGCGGCGGGAGGTGCGCGGCGGACAGGCCGACCAGATTGGACGCGGCGGCCGGAAGCGACACGCACAGCAGCCAGAGCAGGACCAGCGCGACAGACCGGATGGCGCGCCTGCCGGGCCGCGATTGAGGAAGGCGCGGGCTCATCCTGAGGCCTCCGCTTCGCTGCGGGCCGCGGCCACCAGCGCCCGGGCCCTGGCCAGGTAAGGAGCGTCCACCATGCGTCCATCGACGAGGAAGGCGCCATGCCCGCGCGCCTGTGCCGCGGCCGCGGCCTCGACCACGCGCTGCGCATGCGCCAGCGCCTCCTGGTCCAGCGAGAAGACCTGATGCGCCAGGGCGACCTGGCGCGGATGGATGCAGCTCTTGCCACTGAAGCCCAGCGCGCGGGCCAGCGTGGCCTCGGCCAGGAAGCCCGCCTCGTCGGCGACATCGGGCCAGGCCCCGTCGTACGCGGCGATGCCGGCCCGCGCCGCGGCCATACGCACGGCGAACATCGCCGCATGGACATTGGCCGGCGTCCTGGCGATGGCGAACGGCGCGAACAGATCGCCCAGCCCCAGCTGCAGCCCGGCCACCCGCGGATGCGCGGCGGCCAGCGCCGCGGCATTGGCCAACCCGCCCGGCGTCTCGATGTTGACCAGCAGGCCGATCGGCGCTGTGACGCCGTTGGCCTGTTCGGCCGCGGCCAGACGCTCGGCGACGGCGCTGACGGTCTGGGCATGCTCGAGCTTGGGCACGTTGATCATCGCGACGCCGGCGATCGCCAGCGCCTGCAGGTCCTGGGAGAAGTACGGCGAATCGTAGGCGTTGATCCGCACGATGATGCACTTGCCCGCCGCCTGCGCCGGCGTCAGCCCGCGCAGATACGCCGCCAGGCCCTCCCGCGCCTGGTCCTTGCCTTCCACCGGCACGGCATCCTCCAGATCGAAGGAGACCGCATCGGCCTGGCCCGCCATTGCCTTGGCGAACAGCTCCGGGCGCCCCCCCGGCACGAACAGCTTGCTCCGCATCCCGGGCACATTCCCTACCAGACGACCATGCACGAGTCTGCTGGACGCCCCCCGCCCGAGCAGCCGCCCCGGCCTTTGTTCAGAAGAAAGGGTTTGTAGCGGGAAGTTGTGCGGTGAGCACAGGATCGTCAGGCAAGCACCACCATCGGCACGACGCCATCATTCAGGCATATTGCCCTTAGCGGCTGGTGGCGACCGGACTGGCCGAGCCGCCGACGCCGTAGCGCTTCCTCAAAGATGGTGTTCCGGCAATGTGATTAGGGCTGGCGGAACAGGTGATGTCGGCATCGATACGTTGAACAACCCGGCCTACACACTATTGGTTCAGGCCGAATCTGCTTCACGGGGTCGGTTCAATTCAGGCGCCAAGCGCTAAAGGGGAGATTGCAAGTGACTCGATACTCGTTGATTGCACTGCTTCTGGTCGCCAGCACGGCCGCCGGCGCCGCGCGATTTGTTCCACCGCCCGCCCCGCGCATCATCGAGGGGACCCCGGTTACGGTGGAGCGAGAGATCCTCGGCCAGGATCAGATCATCCATATTCCCAGATCGTCTCCGGCCGACTTCCGCCAGGTGGTTGGCGACTACGTGGTTGGGATTGACTGTTCGGGCGCTCATCCATTGAAGGCGCAGCTCAGCCCAAGGACGTCGCCCTTTGGCTCCGTCAACGAAGAGCTCATCTTCATCTCCCTCGCGGAGGGGCAGGACGCCAACTGCGTTCTGACAGTTCTGGATCGCTCAAGCCATCCATGGCAACGCATCTTCCATGGCCCCATCGGTTCGATCCCGAAGATCGCGGATTAGCGCCCAGCAGTCTTCCAAGCGCCCGGCTCTGCAGCGCCGTTTAGCGCTCGCCCATGGGAAGACGGTCAGGCCTTCAGCTGAGCGACCGCATCGAGCGTGGCCACGTCCTCACGATCGAGCACTAGCTGCGCCGACTGCATGTTCTCGCGCAGGTGTTCCACCGAGGAGGTGCCCGGGATCAGCAGCAGATTGGGCGAGCGCTGCAGCAGCCAGGCCAGTGCCACCTGCATCGGCGTGGCGCCCAGCTTCTGCGCGACGGCGGACAGTGCCGAGACCTGCAGCGGGTTGAAGCCGCCGAGCGGGAAGAAGGGCACGTAGGCGATGCCGTCGCGCGCCAGGGAATCCACGAGCGCGTCATCGGCGCGGTGCACCAGGTTGTACTGGTTCTGCACGCAGACGATGCGGCAGAGCTTTCGGCCTTCGGCGACCTGCGTGGCGGTGACGTTGCTCAGGCCGATGTGGCGGATGAGCCCACGCTGCTGCAGCTCGGCCAGAACGGTGAGATAGGGCTCGATCGTACCTTCGGCCGGAGCCATCACGTCGAACATGCAGCGCAGGTTGACCACGTCCAGGACCTCGAGCCCGAGGTTGCGCAGGTTGTCGTGCACGGCGCTGGTGAGCTCGGCGGCGGACATCGCCGGCAACCACTCGCCGCCCGCGCCGCGCCGGGCACCAACCTTGGTCACGATCGTGAGCCCGTCGCGGTAGGGATGCAGGGCCTCGCGGATGATCTGGTTGGTGATGTGCGGGCCATAGAAGTCGCTGGTGTCGAGATGGTCGACGCCCAGTTCCACCGCATGGCGCAGCACGCGCACGGCCGCATCCCGATCCTTTGGCGGCCCGAAGGCGTGCGGGCCGGCCAGCTGCATGGCGCCATAGCCGAGGCGGGCCACGCTGCCGTCGCCTAGGGCGAACTCTTGCGGCGTGGTGGAAGGGATGGAAGAAGCGTTCATGGCGGCGCTCGTTTCGTCGGAGGTGGAGGAAAACTACGGCCGCCATGGCTGTGCGACAATCCATCACAAAGCGAACAGGTCGTCCGGATCAGCGAACAATGGCGAACGAGCTGGGTGATATGCAGGCCTTTGTCCTGGTGACGCGGGCCGCAGGATTCCGCGAGGCGGCCAGGGTGGCCGGGATCAGTGCGTCCAAGCTCAGCGATGCGGTCAAGCGTCTGGAAGCGCGGCTCGGGGTGCGCCTGCTCAACCGCACGACCCGCAGTGTCGGCCTGACCGACGCAGGCAAGGCGCTGCTGGCGCGCATCGAGCCCGCCCTGCGGGAGCTGGACACCGCGACCGACGCGATGAGCGGATTCAGGAGCACGCCCACCGGCACGCTGCGGCTCAACGTGCCGGTCAGCGCCGCGCGTCTGGTGCTGCCACGGATCCTGCCGCCCTTCATGGCGCGCTATCCCGATATCAGCGTGGAAGTGCTGACCCAGGAAAGCTTCGTCGACGTCATCGCCGCCGGATGCGATGCGGGGATCCGCTATGGCGAGCGCCTGCAGCAGGACATGATCGCGCTCCCGATCGGCCCGCGCGCGCAGCGCAGCGCCACCGCGGCCTCCCCCTCGTATCTGGACCGGCGCGGGCGCCCGGCCCATCCCCGCGACCTCTTCGACCACGACTGCATCCGCGGGCGCTTTCCCAGCGGCGTGGTGTCCGAATGGGAGTTCGAGCAGGGCGAGGACGTGATCACCATCGTCCCGCGCGGACAGCTGCTGGTGGAGCTCGGCGGAGGGGTCGACCTGGCGATCGAGGCGGCCGTGGCCGGCAATGGCATCGTCCATCTGTTCGAGGACTGGCTCCAGCCGCATCTGGCGTCCGGTGCGCTGGAGCCGGTGCTCAAGCCGTGGTGGCAGACATTCCAGGGCCCCTTCCTGTACTACCCCAACCGCGCACTGGTGCCGCCGCCGCTGCGGGCCTTCATCGAGTTCGTCAGGGCGCAGGGCGCGTAACGGCGTCCATCGAGCACGCGCCCCCGCATCTGCCCTTGACGACCATTGGCCTCTGACGGTGCTCGACCCAGAAGCCGGACACGCCGCGCGAACAGTCGCCGGTCACGATCGACACGCCCTGCCCCATCACCTGTCACCAGCAGGCCGATGTACACGCGCGCAGCAACGCAGCGAGACCTTCCCCATTTAGGACGGACCGGCAGGTTGCTGCTGCGTTGACCCGGGAGTGAGCAGATGGACGCAGGTCAGGCGCTCATGCCTTGCGCTTCGCGCCTTGTCCGGCCCCTGCTTCCGATCCACAGCAGACTTCAGGCCACCTCCGCACGCAGCCGGCGTCGCTCCCTGGCATAGCCGCTCGGCGGACGCCCGACGTAGCGGGCAAAGGCGGCACTGAAGGTGCTCGCCGACGAATAGCCCACGCGCTCGGCCACCTGCTCCATACCCACATCCTGGCGATCGAGCATGTCCTTGGCGATCGCCATCCGCCAGGCGACCAGGTACTCCATGGGCGGCAGGCCGACCGCCCGTGTGAAGCGCTGGAAATAGGCCGACCTGGACAGCGCGGCGACCTTGGCCAGCTGCTCGACCGTCCAGGCGCGGGCCGGGTCGCGGTGCATCTCGCGGATCGAGCGGGCCAGGCGCTCGTCCGCCAGGCCACGGAGCAGCCCCGCGGGCGCGCCATCGCCTGGCGCCGCGCGCAGGGCTTCGATCAGCAGCACCTCGACCAGCCGGGTCAGGATGAGGTCGCGCCCCGCCTTGGTCTGCATGGCTTCCTCGCGCACGAGCCGCACCAGCACGCCGAGTCGATCCTCGCCGCGGACGTGGATGACCGGTGGCAGCAGCGCCACCAGCAGGGCCGTGTCGGGCGAATCGAAGACGAAGTAGCCGCCCAGCATGCGCATGTCGGGCTCCCCCTCGAGGGCGCCATGGCGCAGCTCCAGGTCCTCGGTCGCGATGGCGGCGGGTTCGACCAGCTGCGGCTCGACGGGCGCGAAGCCGGACAGGACGAATCCCGGCGTCGCGGGCAGGAACACGAAGTCGCCTGCCTGCAGATGCAGGGCGTCGGCGCCATCGACCGTCAGCAGGCACGCGCCATCGGTCACCACACAGAAGCCCGGGTGCCCGAACGGCGCGTAGCGGACGCCCCAGCGGCCGGCGCCGGAAATGCGCTTGCCCATGACCCGCGCGGGCCTGAGCAGGGTGATCAGTTCGGCGAGGGGGTCGGTCATGGCAGGACTATAGCCAATGTTTCATGGACTCCCCAGCATCGTCAGTCCTGCGGCGCGGACCTAACGTGGTGGCACCTGACCACCACGGAGTTCCCCGCAATGAAGACCGTCCTGATCACCGGCAGTTCCTCCGGCTACGGGCTGGAAACCGCCCGTTACTTCCACGACCACGGCTGGCAGGTCGTGGCCACCATGCGCCGTCCGCGTTCCGACCTGCTGCCCGCGTCCGAACGCATCAGGCTGGTCGCGCTGGATGTCACCGACGCCGACAGCATCGCGCGCGCGGTCGCCGAGGCCGGCCCGATCGATGCGCTGGTCAACAACGCGGGCATCGGGGTCGTCGGCGCCTTCGAGGCCACGTCCATGCGCACGGTGCGCGAGGTGTTCGAAACCAACACCTTCGGCACGATGGCCATGGCGCAGGCGGTGATTCCGCAGATGCGCGCGCGCGGAGCCGGCACGATCGTGAACGTCACCTCGAGCGTCACCCTGGCCAGCATGCCGCTGGCCGCCGCCTACACAGGCAGCAAGACCGCGGTCGAAGGCTTCACCGGTTCGCTGGCGCACGAACTGGGCGCGTTCGGCATCCGGGTCAAGCTGGTCGAGCCCGGCTACGGACCGACCACGCGGTTCGCCGAGAACGGTGCCGGGCGCATGCACGGCCTCATTCCGGACGCCTATGCCGACTATGCGCGTCCGATCTTCGAGGCCTTCTCGCGCCCGCAGGCGACCACGCGCCCCAAGGAGGTCGCCGAGGCCGTCTGGCGGGCCGTGCACGATGGCTCGGACCAGCTCCATTTCCCCGCGGGCGCCGATGCCATCGCCCTGGCAGGACCGCGGTGATCGCCCTGGCAGGCAAGGCCCGGAAGGCGATCCGGCGCCAGGGATCCGCGCTCGGGAAACAAGGCAACCCGCGCCTGTTCCCGCGCCCCCCGGCGCCTCAACCGGCACCGGCAACCGTCATCCGCTCGATCAGCAGCGATCCCGTCCGGATCCGCCCGCGCGTGTCCACATCGCGGCCGACCGCGACGATGCCGGCGAACATCTCGCGCAGGTTGGAGGCGATGGTGATCTCGTCCACGGGATAGGCGATGGCGCCATGCTCGACCCAGAAGCCGGACACGCCGCGCGAATAGTCGCCGGTCACGATCGATACGCCCTGCCCCATCACCTGCGTCACCAGCAGGCCGGTGTGCATGCGGCGCAGCAGGCCATCGAGATCCTCCGGCCCATGCCGGACCTGCAGATTGCTGATACCGCCGGCGTTGCCGGTGCTGGCCATGCCCAGCTCCCGCGCCGAACGGCCGTCGAGGGCATAACGCTGCAGCCGGCCGCCCAGGACCAAGGCGTCGTCTGCCGCGGCGACACCTTCGGCATCGAAGTGGCGTGAACCGGCGCCGCGCGGCAGATGCGGGCGCTCGTGCAGGTCCATGAAAGCGGGCAATACCGGCTGCCCCAGGCCATCGGAGAGGAAGCTGGCCCGCTGGCAGAGCGCGGCGCCGCTCACCGCCTCCAGGAAGTGGCCGAACAGGCCGGCCGCGACGTCCGGGGCGAACAGCACCGGGCACTGGCGCGTCCCAAGCCGGCGCGCGCCCAGCCGCTGCACGGCATGCAGCGCCGCGCGCCGGCCGATCTCGGCCGGATCCTGCAGGTCCTGGTGCGAGCAGCGGCTGTCGTACCAGCTGCCCGTCTGCATGCCACGCGCGTCGCGGGTGATGAACGAGGCCCACAGCTGGTGGCGGGTCCGCCTGGCGGTGCCCAGGAAGCCGTTGGAATCGGCGCGCGCCGAACGTTCCGCACGCGTGCTGAGCTGCGCGCCGTTGGTGTTGGCGATCGGGGCATCGAAGTCGCGCCCTGCGGCTTCGGTCTGCCGGGCCAGCTCAATGGCCTGCTCGGCCTCAAGCGCCCAGGGATGCCACAGGTCCAGCGGCGGCCGCTGGCGCGGAGACGGGTCCGGATCGGCCAGTCCGCCGTGGACATCCGGCTCGGTCAGGCGCGCGAAGGCGCAGGCGCGCTCGGCCGCCTGGCGCAGGGAGGCGGCGCGCATGTCGCCCACGCTGACCACGCCCTTGCGGCCCGCGCGCCAGGCCGTCACGGTGGCGCTGACGTCCTGGCTGCGGATCAGGGTCTCCACCTGATCCCTGCGCACGCCCACCTCCAGGCCGCTGGCGGCATGCGCCACGACCTCGGCCTGGTCGGCGCCCAGGACGCGGCACGCGGCCACGGTCTGCTCGCACAGCGTGGCGAGCTCGAGCAGCTGCGGATCGTCCTGGTTCGCATCGGGAAGAACGCGCAGGTTCATGCGGCGGTCCCGCCCACGGTCATCGCGTCGATGCGCAGGGTGGGCTGGCCCACGCCGACCGGCACGCTCTGTCCGGCCTTGCCGCAGATGGCGATGCCGGCGTCCAGCCGCAGGTCGTTGCCGATCATCGATATCCGGCTCAGCACCTCGGCGCCGGCGCCGATCAGGGTCGCGCCCCGCACCGGCGCGACGATGCGCCCGTCCTCGACCAGATAGGCCTCGTTGGCGGAGAACACGAACTTGCCGCTGGTGATGTCGACCTGGCCGCCGGCGAAGTTCACCGCATACAGCCCGCGCCTGACCGAGCGCAGGATCTCCTCGGGCGCGTGCTCGCCTGGCAGCATGTAGGTGTTGGTCATGCGCGGCATCGGCAGGTGGGCATACGACTCGCGCCGGCCGTTGCCGGTGCGCGCCTTGCCCATCAGCCGGGCGCTCATGCGGTCGTGCAGATAGCCCTTGAGCATGCCGTCCTCGATCAGCGTGGTGCGCTGGGTCGGCGTGCCCTCGTCGTCCACCGAGAGCGAGCCACGCCGCTCGGCCAGCGTGCCGTCGTCGACGATGGTCACGCCCCTGGCCGCCACGCGCTGGCCCATGCGCTCGGAGAACACCGAGGTCTGCTTGCGGTTGAAGTCGCCCTCCAGGCCATGGCCCACGGCCTCGTGCAGCAGCACGCCCGGCCATCCGGGCCCCACCACGACGGTCATCTCACCGGCGGGCGCGGCGACCGATTCCAGATTGACCAGCGCGCGGCGCACCGCCTCGCGCGTGTGCTCGAGGGCGGCGCCGCCCTCGATCAGCGTCGCCAGGTCGTAGCGTCCGCCGCCGCCGGCGCTGCCCGATTCGCGGCGGCCCTGGTGTTCGGCGATCACCTGCACGTTGAGCCGCACCAGCGGCCGCATGTCGGCGACCAGGGTGCCGTCGGCGGCGACGATCAGGACGGTCTCGCAGCTGGCCATCAGGCTGGCGCTGACCCGCCTGATGCGCGGGTCCATGGCGCGCGCCGCCGCGTCGATCGTGCGCAGCAGCGCGACCTTCTGCTCCGCGGCCAGGCCATCGATGGGATCGATGGCCTCGTACAGCGGGGCCGGCGCGTTGCGGACCAGCGCATGCGCACGCCCCTGCCCGCTCGCCTGTGCGATGGCCCGGGCCGACCCGGCGGCCTCGAGCAGCGCCGGCAGCTCCATCGCATCGGTGTAGGCAAAGCCGGTCCTGTCGCCGCAGACCGCGCGCAGGCCGACGCCCTGCGCGCTGCTGTGGCGCGCCTGCTTGACGATGCCGTCCTCGAGCGACCAGGACTCGCTGCGCGTCTGCTGGAAGTAGAGGTCGGCCTCATCGGTGGACGGCGCCAGCAGCCGCGCGAAGACCCGGTCCAGCCCGTCCAGGGACAGGCAGGCCGGCGCCAGCAGGCGCTGCTCCGCCTGGGCTATCAAAGAAGACATGGGGATTCCCGGTTGGTGTGGAAGGCGCTCGCGCCGATGCCCGGTCGGGCGAAGCGGGCGACCGCATGCGCGCTCAGAACTTCTTGGTGACCTCGAAGCTCAGGCCGCGCCCGTAGACGTTGTAGAGCTGGGAGTTGAAGTACGGCGCGGAGGTCCAGTTGCGGTTCGGCGGCATCTTGTTGGCCAGGTTGGTGACCGCCAGCGACAGCGTGGCCTGGAACGGCAGCTGGTACTGCACCGAGCCATTGAACAGCAGCCAGGCGTCGTCGTAGCCCGGCGGGCCATACAGCGCCACCTGCGCCGCGGTCGGGCTCCAGCCCCAGGTGCGCACCGAGAAGTTGGGCGTCTTGCCGTAGCGCACGCCCCACAGGGTGAGCGACAGCGGTCCCTGCTCCCAGCCGATGGTGGCGTTGAGCATGCGCGGGAAGAAGCTGGCCTGCCCCTTGGGCTCGTCGATCACATCGACGACGGGCGACACCGAATCCAGCTGCGCCCGGTAGTCGACGATGCGACTGGCGTTGAGCTTGAAGTTCCAGCTGCCCAGGCGCTCGGTGGCCAGGCGATAGTTGGCCCCGCCCATCAGCAGCTTCATCTGCTTGTAGGCCACGTTGAAGTACCCGCTCTGCACGGCGGTGATCAGACCGTCGGCGCCGCGGCTGACCCGGGCCAGCGCGTCGGCGCAGCTGGGCAGGTAGGACGCCTGGCCGTTCTGGCGGCAGGCGGCCTCGTCGAAGAGGATGTTGGCCAGACTCAGCGCGCGCACCTCGTTGTGGATCTCGATGTCCATGAAGTCGGCGTTGAAGGTCAGGTTGCGCAGCGGCGCCCACACCAGGCCGATGCTCTTGGACTTGGAGGTGACCGGCTCCAGCGCCAGGTTGCCGCTGGTGTAGCTGGGCATGATGTAGCGGCACTGGGCACTGCTGCGCGACACGCCCAGCTGGTCGCAGCGATAGAAATCGTAGGTGTTCTGGTTGCCCTTGCTGGCGCCCGAATACAGGAAGGACATGTCCGGCGCGCGGAACGAGGTGCCCAGGCCGCCGCGCAGCAGCAGGCTTTCGAACGGCCGGAACTCCAGGCCCAGGCGCCAGGTCGGGCGGTTGCGGTCGTAGCCGGAGTAGCGATAGTCGTCGTAGCGGCCGGCCAGGGTCGCGGTCAGCATCGAGGCCACCGGCAGGTCCATCTGCACCGCGCCGCCCCAGCGATCGCGATCGCCGTGGCTGGCCTGGGTCGCGCCGCCGAACATCGCGCCGGAGCGGGACATGGCGTCGGGGCTGTCGTTCCAGCGCTCGTTGCCGCCTTCCAGCAGGATCGCCAGGCCCGCGTCGCCGCCGGGCAAGCCGAACAGGCGGGTGTTGTAGACCCGCGCGCTGACCTGCTGGGTCATGGTGTCGGCCTTGCGGGTCTGGTCGTAGTTGAAACCCAGATACTCCTGCGGCGTCAGCGGCACGAAGACCTGGCGCACATCGCGGTAGCGCTGGGCCAGGTAGGCATTCATCGTCGGCGTCACCGGCTGCAGCTGGTGCTGCTTGACCGCGTAGGCCGAGCGCGAATAGTAGGCGTCGTAGCGCCAGTCGCCATCGCCGAGATCGCCGCGCAGGCCACCGGTGACGTCGTATTGATGGGTCCGGTTGCGCCGGGCCGCGTTGCCGAATCCGCCGATCTCCTCCAGCGCGAACTCGCGCGAGATCAGGTAGTTCCTGCCGGAGGCCTGGTCGGTGACGTTCTGCCAGTACCAGGTCAGGCAGCAGTTGCTCTGCGTCTGGCCCAGGGCGTAGTTCAGGTCCGCATAGGCGGTCATGCGCTCGGAGACATCGTGCTGGAGCGAGAGATAGCCGGCCACCGTGCGCCGCGCCGCGTCGTAAGTGGAGACCGAGGCCGCGGTGTTGTCCGAGCCGCAGTACCTGGCCGCGCCGTTGGTCTTGTATTCCATCGTGCCGCCGAACAGGTCGGCCATCTGGGCGCAGCCCTGGGCGCCCGGATCGTAGTAGGACGTGGCCGAGGTGCGGGCGAAGGCATCGTCCTTGGCCGGCGTGTAGGCGGTGAGCCTGCGCTCGGTGCCCAGCAGCGGCGCGGCATGGTCGTACTGCAGCGCATAGGTCAGCGAGGTGGCGCTGCCCAGCGCGCTTCCGCCCACCAGCTGCAGCCGCTGGCTGGCGCCGCCGCCCTCGGTGTAGACGTTGGACTGGACGCTGACTTCCGTGCCTTCCACATCGCGGCGCAGGAGGATGTTGACCACGCCGGCCACCGCGTCGGCGCCATAGGTCGCCGACTGGCTGCCTGGCAGGATCTCGACGCGGTCGATCATCGCCATCGGGATGTTGCTCAGGTCGGCCAGCATGCCGCCGTCGGTGGTATTGGCCGCCATCGGGAAGTTGGCGAAGGGATGGCCGTTGATCAGGATCTTGGTATAGCTGGCGCCCAGGCCGAACAGGTTGACCGAGCGCGTGGCCTGCGTATTGCCCGAGCCGATCGGCGCGCCTTCGCGCAGGCCACCGCCGCCCAGGGTGGACGCGCGCAGCGCGGTGGCGACGTCCTTGAAGCCCTGCCTGACCATGTCCTGATGGGTGATGGTCACGGTGGGCACGAAGGTCTCCAGCTGGCTGCGCGGCAGCAGCGAGCCGGTGACGCTGACGCCGTCCAGCTGTCGCGGCTGGACCTGCTGGGTGGACGGGGTGGACGCCTGCGATTCGTCGGCATCGCCGGTCTGGGCATGCGCCGCGCTGGCAAGGCAGAGGGACACGGCGATGGCCAGTGCGCTCAGGGTGATCGTGTTCAACGAAGGCTCTCCGGTCGTGAGAAGAAGGGAACCGCTGGGTCAACCTCGCCCGCCGCTGCGGCACGGGCCGCCTCGTCCGGGATGGGAGCCACGCTCCCGCTTGCTTGTCGCAGGCGCGCTCCCCGCACGCCTGCGCGCCCGGCCTTCCCACCTGGGCGCTTACCGCTGTTGCGTGGTCCGGCTGGCTAGCCCGTCGCGGGGACCACCTGTGCAGGCGGGGCGGAACACCACGCCGGCCTGCCCGCGCCGGAGAAACTCAGCTTGCGTTCGTGCATGGCGATGACCGAGTCGCGGTGGGCGACGCTGATCACCGTGCAGCCCGGCAGCCGCTCGCGCAGTTGCCGGTAGAGCAAGGCCTCGGTGTCCTGGTCCAGGGCCGAGGTGGCCTCGTCCAGGAACAGCGTCTGCGGGCGCTGCATCAGCACGCGCGCGAACGCCAGGCGCTGCTGCTCGCCGGGCGAGAGCCGCTTGCTCCAGTGATCGACCTCGTCCAGGCGCTGGGCGTGATGCTCCAGCCGGCAGGCGCGCAATGCGCTGACGCAGCTTTGGTCGTCGAAATCGGCGCTGTCGCCCGGGTAGCACAGCGCCTCCTTCAACGAGCCGATGGGCACATAGGGCCGCTGCGGAATGAACATGCTGCGCCGCCTGCGCGGCATCTCGATGCGGCCGTGTCCGTGCGGCCACAGGCCGGCCAGCGACAGCAGGAACGTGCTCTTGCCGCAGCCGGACGGCCCCACGATCACGCAGCTCGACCCGGCCTTGATGTCCACCGAGACCGGCTCGCCCAGCGCGCGCCCGTCCGGGCATTCCAGCGCCAGCGCATAGGTGCGCAGCACCTCGTCCTGGCTGTCGGCCACGACGATGTCGTGGCGCGCATCGTGCGCGTCGAGCGCGTGGTCCAGTTCGACCAGGCGCGCCAGCGCGGCGCGCACGTCGGCCAGCTCGGTGTAGTTCTGGATGAACCACAGCAGGCCGATGCGGGTCTGGTTGCAGGTCTGGTGCAGCCGCGTCAGCTGGCCGAGCGAGAGACCACCGGCGAAATAAGCGCCGGCGCCGAGCATCCACGGCAGCAGCTGCACGCCCTGGTTGCCGGTATCGGTGGCCAGATTGACGCTGAAGGTATGGCGCACGACCTTGCGCCAGTTCTGACGGATGCGGACGAAGGCGCCACCCAGGCGACGACGTTCGGACGCCTCGCCCGCGTAGAGCGCGATGGGCTCGGCGTTCTCGCGCACGCGCACCAGGGCGAAGCGGTAGTCGCCCTCGCGCGCCTGCTGGCGGTAGCGGGCACGCAGCAGCGGCCGCCCCAACCATTCGACCAGGCCGGTGCTGAGCAGGCAGAAGCCCAGGAACACGAACACCACCAGCCCGGGGATGGCGACCTGCTGCCCGGCCACGGTGAAGGCGATATCGCGCGAGAGGTTCCACAGCACGCCGGTGAAGACCACCACCACGCCCATCTGGTGCAGGAATTCGAAGCCCTTGGTCACGCCCTTTTCGGTCAGGATCTGCAGGTCCTCGGACAGGCGCTGGTCCGGGTTGTCGATGCTGCCGGCGCGGTCCATCCGGTAATAGGCCTTGCGCTCCAGCCAGCGGTCGGAGAAATACGCGTTGAGCCAGGTGCGCCAGCGCATGTAGAGCAGCTGCATCAGCCACTCCACCACGGTATGGGCCAGCACCCAGGTGGCCATGACGACGCCGGTGAGGATCAGCTGCCGCCAGAACACGCTGGCCTGGCGATCGCCCAGCGCATCGAACATCACCCCGTAGATGCGGTTCTGCAGCAGGCCCTGGTAGACCATCACCCCGTGCAGCGCGGGGATGGACAGCAGCAGCAGCCAGGCCATGAGCCGGTCGTCCGAGCGCCAGTAGCCGCCCAGCAGGCGCCAGAGCTGACGCGCCGGGACCTTCGGCAGGTGCCTTTCGTCGTGGTCGGTGTCGTTCATCGAGGCTCCGTGGCAACGGCAGCGGGCAGAGCGCGATGGCCCCAGGTGGCAGCGCACCGCGCACTGGTCGCCTGGAAGGCGGCCAGCACACCGGGCGTCTGCGAAAGCGTTCCCCTTCTCCTCGGACGGCCCCTCCGCCGGTCCGGTCCTTGTCCTTCATCCTCCGCTGCGGCGTCCCCCCGCCGCAGCGTCGGTGGCCTGCGCGTGCTGGCGGCTGGCCGGGCACCTGCGGCCCGCGTCGAACGCGGGCCGCGGGCGCGCCGTCATTCCGCCAGGCGCAGGCCGGTCCTGCCTCAGGCGGCCAGCACGGTGAAGCCGGCGTCGGTGATCACGTGCTTGATCGCCTCCACGTCGATGCCGGCCTCGTCGAAATCGACGGCGACCTGCTTGGTCTCCAGCACGATCTGCGTGGCCTGCACGCCATCGGTGCCTTCCAGCACGCGCTTGAGGCGGCCGGAGCAGCCTCCGCACTTCATGCCGTCTACGGTCAGTTCGATATGCATCTTGAGGTTTCCTTGGGTGTGGGAGGTGGGACTTGGAGGCGGGCCTGCCAGGGCGGGCCGATCATTTCGGACGCCAGCGGTTGAGCAGCAGCGAGTTGCTCACCACCGAGATCGAGCTCATCGCCATCGCCGCGCCGGCGATGACCGGATTGAGCAGGCCGAAGGCGGCCAGCGGGATGCCGAGCACGTTGTAGAAGAAGGCGAAGAACAGGTTCTGGCGGATCTTGCGCAGCGTGGCGCTGGACAGGTCGATGGCGGTGGCCACGTGGCGCAGGTCGCCCTTGACCAGCACCACGTCGGCCGCCTCGATGGCGATGTCCGAGCCGGCGCCGATGGCCAGGCTCACGTCGGCCGCGGCCAGCGCCGGCGCGTCGTTGATGCCGTCGCCGACCATGCCCACGTGCCCGCCCTGCGCCTGCTGCAGGCGCCTGACCTCGTCGGCCTTGTGCTGCGGCAGGACTTCGGCGAAGTAGCGCGTGATCCCGGCCTGGCGCGCGATCGCCTCGGCGGTGTGGCGGTTGTCGCCGGTCATCATCACCACGTCCACGCCCATGGCCTGCAGCCGGCGCACGGCCTCGCGCGAGGTGTCGCGCAGCTGGTCGGCGATGGCGATGAAGCCGGCGGTCACGCCGTCCACCGCGATACCGACCACGGTCTTGCCCTGCGCCTGCACGGCCTGGGCGCGGGCTTCCAGCGCGGTGCTGGTGCGGGCCTGCTCGGCCGCCAGCCAGGCCGGCGAGCCCAGGATCGCCTGGCGCCCGTCGATCACGCCGCGCACGCCCTTGCCCGGGATCGTCTCGAAGTCGGTCACGCCCGCCGCCTGCACGCCGGCCGCCTCGGCGGCCTTCATGATCGCCTTGGCCAGTGGATGCTCCGAGCCTGCCTCCAGGCTGGCGGCCAGCCGCAGCAGCGCGTCGCGTTCGGTCTGCGCGCCGGGCAGCAGGTCGGTCACCTGCGGCCGCCCTTCGGTCAGGGTGCCGGTCTTGTCGACCACCAGGGTCTTGAGCGCGCGGGCGCGTTCGAGCACCTCGGCGTTGCGGATCAGGATGCCGGCGCGCGCGCCCATGCCGGTGCCGACCATGATCGCCGTCGGCGTGGCCAGGCCAAGCGAGCACGGGCAGGCGATCACCAGCACGGCCACCGCGTGCACCAGCGCGACGGAGAAGGTGCCGGTCACCAGCCAGGTGACGGCCAGGGTCAGCGCGGCGATGGCCACGACGACGGGGACGAAGATGCCGGCGATCCGGTCGACCAGATGCTGGATCGGCGCCTTCGAGCCCTGCGCCTCGTCGACCATGCGGATGATCTGGGCCAGCATGGTGTCCGCGCCGATGCCGGTGGCGCGCGCGCGCAGCATGCCGTACTGGTTGACCGTGGCGGCGAACAGCCGGCTGCCGGGTTCCTTGTTCACCGGCATCGACTCGCCCGAGAGCATCGCCTCGTCCACGCTCGAGGTGCCGCTGAGCACTTCGCCGTCCACCGGCACGCTTTCGCCCGCGGCGACCACGAACACATC
This sequence comes from Pseudoxanthomonas sp. X-1, assembly GCF_020042665.1. Taxonomy (NCBI): domain Bacteria; kingdom Pseudomonadati; phylum Pseudomonadota; class Gammaproteobacteria; order Lysobacterales; family Lysobacteraceae; genus Pseudoxanthomonas; species Pseudoxanthomonas sp. X-1. The sequence continues at coordinate 1,035,973 of NZ_CP083376.1, read as the reverse complement.
GCCCACCACCAGGCTTCCGGCATCGACCTCGACCAGCTTGCCGTCCCGTTCGACCTTGGCGGTCTTGGGCTTGAGGTTGAGCAGCGCGCGGATCGCCGAGGAGGTCTTGCGCTTGGCGCGCGCCTCCAGCAGGCGTCCGAGCAGGATCAGGGTGATGATCGACGCGCTGGCTTCGAAGTACACATGCTGGCCAGGCAGGTCCAGCACCGTCACCACCACGCTGTACAGGTAGGCCATGGACGTGCCCAGCGCCACGAGCACGTCCATATTGGCCGTGCCGCTGCGCAGCGACTTGAAGGCCGCTTTGTAGAAACGCGCGCCGATCCAGAACTGCACCGGCGTGGCCAGCACCAGCTGCAGCCAGCGCGGCAGCAGCTCGGCGTGGTGGCCGCCCAGCGAGTGGCGCAGGTTGGCGAAGTCGAACATGGTGAACATCTGCGCGAACAGCGGCAGGGTCAGCACCACCGAGGCCACGAACATCCAGACCTGGCGGCGCCAGGCCGCGCGTTCGCCGGCCTCGCGCGCGGCCATCTCGGCCTCGCCGATCTCGCGCACCTCGCTCGCGCCGAAACCGGCCTTGCCGATGCGTTCGACGATCTGCGCCACGTCGACCACGCCCGGGGTGTAGTCCACCCGCGCCTTGGCCGAGGCGAAGTTGACGTTGCCGGCGATCACGCCGGGCGTCTTGGCCAGCACGCCCTCGATGCCGGCCGCGCAGGCGGCGCAGCTCATGCCGGTGATCTCCAGCGCCACGGTTTCCGGCGGCACAGAGAAGCCGGCCTTGTCCAGCGTCTCCACCAGGGCCTGCGGCTGGACCTGGGCGCGGTCGTACTGCAGCTGCACGCGTTCGCTGGCGAAGTTGACCGTCGCCTTGACGCCCGGATGCTTGTTGAGCAGTTTCTCGATCGTGGTCGCGCACGCCGCGCAGGTCATGCCGCGGACCGGGAAGTTCAACGTGGTGGCTGCCGCCTGACTCATGGATCGTGTTTCCTGTCTGTGGGTTCCCCGCCGCAGCACGAGGCCGGCGCGGGCGAAGGCGCGGCCGGCGCGTCGTTCGCGTCGGGCGGTGCCCCGTGGATGCTGGAGAGGATCGGGCAGCCTTCCGGCTCGCCGCAGCCCGGGCAGGCGTCGATCAGCCGCGCCAGGGCGTCGCGCATCTCGGTGAGCTGGGCGATGCGCACGTTCAACTCCTGCAGGCGCCGGCTGGCGCGCTGCTTGACGCCTTCCACGCCGTTGACGCGGTCGGATTCGAGCGCGAGCAGCTCGCGGATCTCCTCCAGGCTGAAGCCCAGTTCCTTGGCGCGCAGGATGAAGCGCATGCGCTCGACCGACTGCGTGTCGTATTCGCGATAGCCCGAGGCGCGGCGATAGGCGGGCGAGAGCAGCCCCTCGCGCTCGTAGTAGCGGATCGTGTCGATCGCCACGCCGGACTGCTGGGCCAGCACGCCGATCGTGAAGTGGGAACGTGGCGGTGTGGAGTTCATGGGTTGGACCCTAAGAGGTGGACCTAAGTCCAGAGTCAACGTGATTGTTGCGTCGCGCAATCGACATTCATTATTTGTTCATTTTGCGAACGACGACGCGTCGTGCAGCGCCTTGTGGAGTGGGCTCCAGGGTTCTTTCCTATCTGGGGGCATCCGCGGCGGTCGTGTTGCCGATGCGGTTCTCTTGGTTATCCTGCAGCCATCCCCTCGCTTGCTCCGCAATCGCCTTGTCGCTGCCGTCCGCTCTCCTGCGCCTGCTGCTGTGCACGATCCTGCTGCTGAATGGCGCAGGCGACGCGGCCGCGCGCGCCTGGGCGCAGGCGGCGGCGAATGCGCACGGGCCGGTCGCATCGTCGGCATCGCACGGCCATGATGCGCACGCGTCGATGCACCATCGGCCCGGCCACGCGCAGGCCGATTGCCAGATGCACCTGCGCGCCGCGCCGGCCTGCGGGCAGGCGATGGAGGGCGCGCACCAGCAGCATGGCGAGCACTGCTGCGCTTCGTCCGAATGCCACTGCGCCGCGGCCTCGCAGGTCATCGTGCCGGCGCTGCCGACCCTGGTGCACCCGCACGCGCCCGCCAGCCGCACGCTGGCCTTCGACGCGAGCACGCGCGGCGCGCCCGCCGTGCCGCCCCTGATCCGCCCCCCGATCCGCTAGCGCCCGCTCGGCCGCGTCCGTCGCGGCCTGGATCGCAGTCGCAGCCCGGCTTCGGCCTGGCGCGCTGCGCCTGCACTTCGTGCCGCATCGGCACGGCTTTCGATCGAGGCGCATATGCCATCACGCTTTTCCTCCGGGCCCGATCGGGTCCCGGACCCCTCCCGCCGTACCTTCGTCACCGGCCTGGCGCTGGGCGGCGCCACGCTCGGCCTCGGGCTGGCGCGGGTGCCCGCCTTCGCCCAGGACCGCCTTGCGGCCGCCAACGAACTGCGCGGCACCGCATTCGACCTGGCCATCGGCGCCAGCCGCGTCAACTTCACCGGCCGCGAGCGGCCGGCGATCACCGTCAACGGCCGCCTGCCCGCCCCGTTGCTGCGCTGGCGCGAGGGCGACACGGTCACCATCCGCGTCAGCAACCGCCTGGCCGCCGGCACGCAGGCCTCGGTGCACTGGCATGGCCTGCTGCTGCCGGCCAACATGGATGGCGTGCCGGGCCTGAGCTTCGACGGCATCTATCCGGGCGAGGCCTATCTGTACCGCTTCAAGCTGCGCCAGTCGGGCACCTACTGGTACCACAGCCATTCACTGCACCAGGAACAGGCCGGACTGTACGGGCCGATCGTCATCGAGCCGGCCACGCCGCCGCCGTACCACTACGACCGCGAGCACGTGGTGCTGCTGTCGGACTGGACCGACCTGGATCCGGCCGCGCTGTTCCGGCGGCTCAAGAAGATGCCGTCCTACGACAACTACTACCAGCGCACGGTGGGCGACTTCGTGCGCGATGCGCGACGCGACGGACTCTCGGCCACGCTGGCCGACCGCGGCATGTGGGGCCGGATGCGGATGACGCCCAGCGACCTGTCCGACGTCAACGGCCACACCTACACCTATCTGATGAACGGCACGACGCCGGCGGCCAACTGGAGCGGCGAGTTCCGCCCGGGCGAGAAAGTGCTGCTGCGCTTCATCAACGCCGCCAACATGACCTATTTCGACATCCGCATCCCGGGCCTGAAGATGACCGTGGTCGCGGTGGATGGGCAATACGTCCATCCGGTCAGCGTGGACGAGTTCCGCATGGCGGTGGCCGAGACGGTGGACGTGATCGTCGAGCCGCGCGGCCAGGACGCCTACACCGTCTTCGCCCAGGACATGGGCCGCACCGGCTACGCGCGCGGCACGCTGACCACCCGCATCGGGCTGGAGGCACCGATTCCCGCGCTCGATCCGCGTCCGCTGCTGAGCATGGGCGACATGGGCCACGACATGGGCGCGATGGGCGGCATGGACCACAGCGCCGCTGGACACGACATGACCGGCATGCCGGGCATGGACCATGCGGCGATGGGGCACGGCGACATGGCCGGCATGGATCACTCGGCCATGGGCGGCGGCATGGCGGGCATGGATCACGGCACGACGGGCCATGGTGCCGGCGGCATGCCCGCGCATCCGGCCAGCGAGACCCGCAATCCACTGGTGGACATGCAGTCGATGGCCACCGCGCCCAAGCTGGACGACCCCGGCATCGGCCTGCGCGACAACGGCCGCAGGGTGCTGACCTATGCCGACCTGCGCAGCGTGTTCGACGATCCCGACGGGCGCGAGCCCGGGCGCGAGATCGAGCTGCACCTGACCGGGAACATGGAGAAGTTCGCCTGGTCGTTCAACGGCATCCCGTTCGCCAGCGCCGAGCCGCTGCGGCTCAACTACGGCGAGCGCGTGCGCATCGTGCTGGTCAACGACACCATGATGCAGCACCCCATCCATCTGCACGGCATGTGGAGCGATGTGGAGGATGCGCAGGGCCGGTTCCAGGTGCGCAAGCACACCGTGGACATGCCGCCGGGCACGCGCCGCAGCTATCGCGTGCGCGCCGACGCGCTGGGCCGCTGGGCCTACCACTGCCACCTGCTCTACCACATGGACGGCGGCATGATGCGCGAAGTGCGGGTGGAGGAATGAGCATGCAGACCTTCCCGCGCACCGCACTGGCCCTCGCCCTGGGCCTGCTCCTTTCGTCGCCGGCGCTGGCTGGCCAGACCACCGCAGAGACACCGCAGGCAACTTGCAGACAGGCCGCGCAGCGGCAAGCCAGTGGACCACCTTCGTCCTCGCCATGCCCACACATGTCGAAGCAGCACGCCTCGTCCATGGGAGGCGCCGCGATGGACCACGCGGCGATGGATCACGCGGCGATGGATCACTCCTCGATGGATCACGCCTCGATGGACCACTCGATGATGGCTCACGTCGCAATGCAGGAACCGCGCGAGCCCATTCCGGTCCTGACCGACGAGGATCGCGCGGCCGCGTTCCCGAAGCTTGCGCACGACACGATGGCGCACGGCTCGACGCTCAACTGGCTGGTGCAGATCGATCGCCTGGAAGCCTGGAACGCCAGCGACGCGCATGGCCAGGCCTGGGAGGCCAGCAGCTGGATCGGCGGCGACGTCAATCGCCTGTGGCTGCGCAGCGAAGGCGAGCGCAGCGAGGGACGCACCGAATCCTCGGACCTGGAGATCCTGTACGGCCGCAGCGTCACGCCGTGGTGGGATGTGGTCGCCGGCGTGCGCCAGGACTTCCGCCCCCGGGACGGCCGCACCTGGGCCGCGCTCGGCGTGCAGGGCCTGGCCCCCTACAAGTTCGAGGTCGCCGCCACCGCGTATCTGGGCAGCGGCGGCCAGTTCGGCGCGCGCCTGGAGGCCGAGTACGAGCTGCTGCTCAGCAACCGCCTGATCCTGCAGCCGCGCATCGAGGCCGACCTGTCGGCCAGGGACGATCCGCGCACCGGCCAGGGCAGCGGGCTCAACAGCGTCGAGGCCGGCCTGCGCCTGCGCTACGAGGTCACCCGCCGCTTCGCGCCCTACATCGGCGTGAACCACACCCGCCATTTCGGCGGCAGCGCCGATGCGGCCGACCACCCGCGCGAGACCGCGCTGGTGGCCGGCGTGCGCGTGTGGTTCTGAGGTTTCCGTTCTTCTCCCACCCCAAGAGGCTCTCCATGAAACATCCGTTCTTCGCCGTCTCCCTGATCTGCGCCGGCCTGCTCGCCGGCGCCGCCTGGGCCGGCCCGCAGGCGCACCAGCACGGCGACCATGCCGCCCCGGCCCAGGGCGACTTCGCCGCGCTGGACAGGAACCACGACGGCTTCATCGACAAGGCCGAGCTGCCCAAGGACCATCCGCTGGCGCCGCACTTCGGCATGATCGACATGGACCGCGACGGCAAGCTCAGCCCCGCCGAGTACGACGCCGGCCTGAAGATGCTGCGCTGAGGCCAGCGCAGTCCAAGGCGCGCCTGGCGCGTCGGGACGCATGACCGACGCGCCGGGCACGCCACAACGCGCACACGAATCCTCGCCGCGCGCCTACAGCTCGATCCGCTCCAGCGAGATAATCCCGCGCTGCAGGGCGATGGTGACCGCGTGCGTGCGATCGCGCGCGCCGAGCTTGGCCATGAGGCTCTTCATGTGCGCCTTGACGGTCTGCTCGGAGATCGACAGACGCTGGCCGATGGCCTTGTTGGTCAGGCCGCTGGCGGCGGCCGACAGGACCACCGTCTCGCGCTGGGACAGCCCGTCGTCGGCCACGTGGCAGGCGATGCCCTCGGCGATGTGCATCGGCATGCGCGGACGCTGGCCGGCGTGGACCGCGCGGATGGTGTCCAGCAGATCGTGGCGCAGCATGTCCTTGAGCAGGTAGCCGGCCGCGCCGGCCTGCAGCGCACGCACCGCGCGCGCATCGCCGCTGTAGGTGGTCAGCACCAGGATGCGCGCGCCCGGATCGCGCTGGCGCAGCTGGCGGATGGCTTCCACGCCGTCCATGCCGGGCATCTGCAGGTCCATCAGCACCACGTCGGGCGCCAGCTGCGCATACCGCTCCAGCGCCTGCTGCCCGTCGCCGGCCTCGCCCAGCAGCCGCATGTCCGGCTGCGCCTCGAGCATGGCGCGCAGGCCATCGCGCAGCAGCGGGTGATCGTCCACCACCAGCACGCCGATCGGCGATCGCATCAGTCCTCCTCCCGTGAATGCCGGCGCGGGCGCTGCCACCAGCGCTGACGGGCGACAGCGTAGGCGTGCGCGGCCGGGATCGAAAGGGCGATCTCCGTGCCCCGCTGCGGCGCCGACCAGACCTGGAGCGTGCCGCCGATGCGGGCGGCGCGCTCGCGCATGCCGCGCAGGCCGAAGCGCGCGCCGCCGGATGGCGCATCGGCGGCCATGCCCAGGCCGTCGTCGCGCACGCGCAGGTGCAGGGCGTCGCGGCCGTAGCCGATCTCCACTTCGATGGCACTGGCCTGCGCGTGCCGCAGGGCATTGGTCAGCGCCTCGCGGCCGATCAGGAACGCTTCCTCGGCCACGCACGTCGGCAGCGCGCGCGGCTGGCCCTCGACCAGCAGGCGCAGGCGGGGCGAGGCGCCATCGGCCAGGCGCTCGCCGACCGCCGCCAGGCGTGCGCCCAGCTCGATCCCGGTGTCCTCGCCGCGCAGGCCGACCACGCGGTCGCGGCCCTCGCGCAGGGTGGATTCGGCCAGTTCCAGCGCGCGCTCGACCTCGTGGCGGACCGGCTCTGTCGGCGGCAGCCGCTGGTTGGCCGCATGCAGGCGCAGCACCAGGCCCTGCATGCCCTGCAGCAGGGTGTCGTGCAGGTCGCGGGCGATGCGCTCGCGCTCGCCGTGACGCTCCTCCATCCGCGCCTGCCAGCGGGCGGCCAGCGCGCGGCTGCGCAGGGCGATGACCGCGGCGATGGCCAGGGCCAGCAGCACCAGCAGCGCCGCGCGGAAGAGCCCGGTCTGGGTCCACGCAGGGCGGATGGCGAAGCCGGCCCGGACCGGCGTGCTCCACACGCCGTCCTCGTTGGCGGCCATGACCTCGAACACGTAGCGTCCCGGTCGCAGGTTGGCGTAGCGCACCTGCGCCAGCTCGCCCATCTCGCGCCAGTGTTCGTCCACGCCACCCAGCCGGACCCGGTAACGGACCCGGTCCGGGCGCGCGAGGCTGGCGGCCGAGTAGTCCAGCTCCAGTTCGCGCGTGCGCTTGGGCAGGACCAGACCGTCCACCAGCGGCTGGCGGCCCTGGCCCGCGACCACCTCGCCCAGGCGGGCCTGCGGCGCGACCGGGTTGCGGGCGATGGCGTTCACGTCCAGCCATGCCAGCCCCTGGTTGCTCGCCATCCACAGCACGCCATCGTGGCCCAGCGCCAGCGTGGGCGCGGCGTTGGCCTGCAGTGCCACACCGGGCAATCCATCGATGGCGTCGAAGACGCGCGCACGATCCAGCGGCAGGCCGGTGGCCGCGCTGCGCCGCAGATCCCCGGGCGTGATCCGCACCAGCCCGCGCAGACCGTACAGCCACAGATCGCCCGTTCCCTGGCGCACGATGCCGCTGACGCCGAGCAGCATCTCCTCGCGCGGTCCGCGCACGCGGGTGTAACCGCCGTTTGCATCGGCCAGCGCCAGCCCCTCCTCGCCGGCCACCAGGGTGAGCGCATCGTCGCGGTAAAGCCCGGTGATCGGCCCGACGCCGGCCTGCGACACTCGGGCCGGACCCTGCGCATCCCCGCGCAGCACGGCGACGCCCCCATCGGGATAGCCGACCAGCACCTCGCCGCGCGCGTCCGCCCGCAGCGTCGAACAGCGCCTGGCGGGCAGGCGCGTCTCGCGCTCCCAGCCTTGGCCGACATTGCGCAGCACCCCGCCAGCGCTCGCGCATGCCCACACGCCCTGCGTGGCCTGGGTGAAGGCCGACACGTCGCCGGGACTGGCGTCGGTCACGGACCCGGCCGGTGCGGGCGGATGCGCTGCACGCACGATCGGACCGCCCTGCCACCTCCAGACCAGCGCCGCGTCCTGCGCCGGCATCGGGCGTCGCCCGCCGCCCAGCGTGGCCAGGCTGGTGCGGTCCAGCGGCCAGACGATGCCGTCCTCGCCATAGGCACGCACCTGGCCGCCGGGCAGCGTCGTCAGCGTGTCCGGGGCGTCGCCTCCCGGCCAGGGCAGGCGATGGATCAGGTGCCGGCGGAACCGCGACAGGCCCAGGTTCGTCCCCACCCAGAGATCGCCCTCCAGGTCTTCCATGATCGGAGAGGCATAGGTCGAGGGCAGGCCCTGGGCGATGTCGAAGCGTTCGAGACGCGGCGTCGGCCCGGACCGCTCCCAGCTCAGCCGCACGATCCCACCGCCGCCCAGCACGCTGGCCCACAGGCTGCCATCGCGCTGGAACGCGAAGCGCTGGAGCCGCAGCTGCGGCAGCGCGCGCCGCCGCCGCGCGTCGGCCGGCAGCAGCCCGGCACGATCGGCCACCGGCCACAGCCCCTGCTTGCGATCGGCCACCCACACCGTGCCGTCAGGCGCCTGCGCCAGCGTCGCATAGCGCCCAAGGGGCACGCCGGCGTCGGCGAAGCGCTGGCCCGCCGGCGGCAGGTACAGCAGGCGGTCGGCCGTGGCCACCCACAGCACGCCGCGGTCGTCGCACAGCACCCAGTACGCCTCACCCGCGGCGAACCCCTGGCCCGCTTCGGGCGCGCGCCAGCGTTGCCCGTCGAACCAGCGCAGGCTGTCGCCGTTGGCCACCCACCAGCGCCCGCGCGCGTCGCGCGCCATCGAGAAGGCGATCCCGGCGGGCAGGCCCTGCTCGAGGCCGTAGCGCTGCAGCGTCCGGCCCTGCAGGTGGAACACCCCGGCATCGTAGGTGCCGGCCCAGACACCGCCGGCACCGTCGTCCTTGACGACCGTGAGGTTGTTGGACGGGAAGGACTGGCCCGGCGGCGGCGGGGTACGCATGAAGCGCTGCCCGTCGAAGCGGTACAGCCCGCTGCCGGTGCCCAGCCACAGGGCCCGGTCGCTGCCCTGGAACATGTCCCAGATGTCCGCGGGCGCGCCGCGCCCCAGCGTCCAGCTGCTGTGGTCGAACCCCGACAGCGCCGCGTCGGGGGGCGTGTCGCCGGCGCGCGCGTCGCGCGGCCACAGGCAGGCGAGGAGCAGCCACGCCGAGCATGCGCGGATGACCCATTCTCCTCGATGTCGCCGCACGCTGAAGCCCGCCATGGGCCGATTGTGTCAGGACGGGGTGAGGTCCTGACGCCTCTTTCGAGGGATGCGCACGGCGCATGGACCATGCGCCCATCGCGGGCGGAGGTGGACATGCAGCGACTGTTCTCGATGTTTCCGGACCGGGGGCCCGGCGTGGGCCTGCTGCTGCTGCGCGTGGCGCTGGCGATGGCGCTGTGGCAATCGCACACGCCGGGCAGCGCCGCGTGGACCGGCGTGGCGCTGGCGGCCGGCCTGCTGCTGATGTCCGGGTGGATCACGCCCCTGGCGCTGCTGCTCGCCTGCGCGCATGCGCTGGCGCACCTGGCCCTGGACCAGGCGCCGACCCTGCTGCTCATCGCCGGCATGGCCCTGCTCGGGCCCGGCGCCTACTCGCTGGACGCACGCCGCTTCGGCCGCCGCGTGCTCCGCCCGGCCGCGCCTTCCCCCGAAAGAGGGAGTGGCGGACGCAACGAACGAGGGTAGGCGAAGATCCGGCGCTGGCGACACGATGGCCCTTCCCACCGCGCCTGACCGCGCGGCACCTTTCGCCCCACGAGGACTTAGCATGTCGCATGATCCGCACGATCCGCTGCTGTTCTCGCGCCGCCAGACCCTCCAGGCCGGTGCGGCCCTGATCGCGACCGCCGTCCTGCCGGCCATGGCCCTGCCCCGACCGGTCCCATCCCCCACCTCAAAAGGAATCCCGCCCATGACCAGCAGCTACGTCCAGACCAAAGACGGCGTCCAGATCTTCTACAAGGACTGGGGCCCGCGGGACGCCCAGCCGATCGTGTTCCACCACGGCTGGCCGCTGTCCTCCGACGACTGGGACGCGCAGATGATGTTCTTCGTGCAGCACGGCTACCGCGTGGTCGCCCACGACCGCCGCGGCCACGGCCGCTCGGCCCAGGTCAGCGAAGGCCACGACATGGACCACTACGCCGCCGACGCCTCGGCCGTGGCCGAGCACCTGGACCTGCGCAACGCCGTGCATATCGGCCACTCCACCGGCGGCGGCGAAGTCGCGCGCTACGTGGCCAAGTTCGGCCAGCCGCAGGGTCGCGTGGCCAAGGCGGTCCTGGTGAGCGCCGTGCCGCCGCTGATGCTCAAGACCCCGGCCAGTCCGGAAGGCCTGCCGCTGGAGGTGTTCGACGGCTTCCGCAACAACACCGCGGGCAACCGCGCGCAGTTCTTCCTCGACGTGGCGTCCGGACCGTTCTACGGCTTCAATCGGCCCGATGCGAAGGTCTATCCCGGCGTGATCCAGAACTGGTGGCGCCAGGGCATGATGGGCAGCGCCAAGGCGCACGTCGAAGGCGTCAAGGCCTTCTCCGAGACCGACCAGACCGAGGACCTCAAGGCCATCACCGTGCCGACCCTGGTGCTGCACGGCGACGACGATCAGGTGGTGCCGATCCAGGCTTCGGCGCTGAAGTCGATCAAGCTGCTCAAGAACGGCACGCTCAAGGTCTACAAGGGCTACCCGCACGGCATGCTGACCACACACGCCGACGTCATCAACCCGGACCTGCTGGCCTTCGTCAAGGCCTGAGCCGGCGCGTGGGGGCCGGCATGCCGGCCCCTCGCGCAACCGCCACGGCGCCATTCACCAGGCACCGGGGCCTGCCGCCGTCGCGCGCCCGATGCCCGACAAGCGGCATGCGCCGCCGGAGTGGTCGGACTGCCGTCCGACCCGCGGCCCGCTTCAACGGATTTCCAGGCGACGCACCGGCACCTCGCCTCATCAGGAGGAGCAGTCGATGACGCAGCACTTCCCTCCCACCGTCGTGCTGGTGCACGGCGCCTGGGCCGATGCTTCCAGCTGGCGCCCCGTCATCGCGCGGCTGCTGCGCGCAGGGCTGGACGTGGTCGCGGTGCAGAACCCGACCACGTCGCTGGCCGATGACGTGGCGGCCACGCGCCGCACCCTCGCGGCGATCGACGGGCCGGTCGTCCTGGTCGGCCATAGCTGGGGCGGCACGGTGATCACCGAGGCCGGCCACGATCCGAAGGTGCGCGCCCTGGTCTACGTGGCGGCGTTCGCGCCCGATGCCGGCGAATCGACCGGCGACCAGGTCGGCCAGCACGCACCGCCGCCGGGGCTGGGGGGTGTGGTGCCGTTCGGCGAGGGGTTTCTCAAGATGGGCCAGGCCAGTTGGATCGCCAACGTCGCCCAGGACCTGCCCGAGGAGGAGGCGCGCGTCCTCTCCGTCGTGCAGACGCCGCTCGCGCTGACCACGTTCGACGACAGGATCGGCCATCCCGCCTGGCGCGACCGACCGACCTGGTATGTGGTCTCGACCCGGGACCGCGCGGTCAGCGTCGAGCTGCAGCGCGCGCTGGCCGCGCGCCTGCAGGCCCGCACCACCGAACTTCCCGCCAGCCACATGTCGCTGCTGTCCATGCCCGACGCGGTGGCCGAGGTCATCGCGCAGGCGGCAGCCGCGATCTCCGCGTCGCCCGCGTAGCCGCCGTCGCCGGCGCGCAGCACGGGGGCCACCGAAGGATCCCCCAGCGAGGCGACCCACCGCGGCTCGCTCGGGAGAAATGCCCAGGTCCAGGCAGCGCGAGGCCACTATCCGGCGCCAGGGGCACGGAACCGGCTGAGATTCCTATAGTATCGGCCCGCTGCGAGCGCACCTGCGCCTCGCGGCTCATCCAGAAAGAGCGGTTCCGCTCAAGCCATGGCACTGACAGGGAGTTTGTATGGTGAACAGGATGTTGTGCTTCGCGGGGCTGTTGGCCCTGTCCTCGGTGGCCCGCGCAGGCACGTGCGAAGACGATTTCGAGGCGCTGGGCGACGCCCGAAACGGCCTGGTCTTCATGGGGTCGATACAGAAACCAGGAATGAGCGTGAGCAGCGCCCTGGGGCAACTGCAGGAGATCGCGCGCGGCAAGAGCTACCAGATCGGCAACGAGTCGATCACCGACGCGTCCGGCGAACTCGTCTTCACCCAGACCAACGTCAGCCCGCCCATCGTGATGCGTGCGCAGGCCGACAGCACTGGCCAGGTGTCGTTGGGCACGAAGCTGGGCCGCGGGCAGCAGGTGGACGTGGAGAACGCGCGCAATGAAATCTGCTTGATGCTCAACATGCTCAAGCCCGGCAAGGAGGGCGAGGCGATCGCTGCTTCGGCACGCGCCAGGCACGAGGCAGGCCAGCAGGTCATCGACGCGGAAGCTCCCAAGCTGTCGGCGGAGATCGGCGGCGATATCCAGAAGACGATGGCCGGGGTGAACAACCAGGGGCAGCTCAAGAAGCTTCTCATCGGCTCGTACGACAAGATTGCGACCCAAGGCGAACGCAACCAGGCGTTCGCCCCCATCGTCGCCAAGTACCAGGGGCGCAAGTACCGGATCGACGGACAGGTCTATACGGTGTCGACCCAATACAACGGGGATATGCAGGTCGCCTACCTGGTCACGCAGACCAAAGGACTGTTCAAGGTCCGCCAGCGCTCGGACTACAACAATCTCAACTTCGGCATCACGTGCACCCTGGCCCCCGATCAGGCGAAGTTCTTCCTGACCCTGTCGGGCGGCGACTGGGTCAAGCTGAGCGGCACCGTGAGCGACATCACCCCGAATGGCATGGAACTGCGCGACTGCCGCCAAGCCAACTGACCTGGATGCCGTCCGGCGGCACGCATGGCGTCGCGGCGGCTCCCGGCCTTCCGTCATGCCGCTTCGGACACCCCCGGTCAGCGTAAGCCGAACCGGGAAGGCTCCGGTTTTGGTCCGGCGATCGCAGCGCGGCGATCTGTGGGGACCGCGCCGCACGCAGCGGAGCGGTAGCCGCCGGGGCGCTCAGTTCGCTTCGGCGGCGGCTTCGGCTTCGGCCTCGATGCGCCGGCGCAGGCGGCCGGCGCGGACCAGGATCGCGGGCGGGCGCGTTTCCTCGGGGATGCTGAGCAGCTTGAGCCGGCGCAGCGCCTGACCCGGCCCGCGCGCGGAGGTCAGGGCCACGATCGGGATCGACAGCACCAGCCCGGCGATCACCGGCGACATCCACAGCGCCAGCGACGGCGAGACGAAGTACGCCGCCGCGCCCATCAGCAGCCCGAACACGGTCAGCCCACCGTAGCGGCGCACCAGCAGGCCCCACGGCATCGAGCCGTCGTCGCGGCGCTGCGCGTCCCAGCCCGAGTCCTTGCCGGCCAGCACCTCGGCCACGCCGCGCGACTGCACGTACATCACGATCGGCGCCATCAGCGCGGCCAGCACGCTCTCGATCACGATGCTCACGATCATGCGGAACCAGCCGCCGCAGCCGCGCCGCACCCGGCGGTCGGCCAGCACCGCCAGGTAGCCCATGACCTTGGGCGCGAACAGCGCGAACATCGTCGCCTCGAACACGTACAGGATCCGGTCCGGGTCGAGCGAGCGCCAGTAGCTCACCGGCGAGAAATGCGCCAGGTCCGACAGGCTCAGCAGCGTGCCGGCCTGCTCCAGCGGGATGGCGATGCCGATCAGCATCATCATCGCCCACATCGGCGCGGTCAGGTAATGGCCGATGCCGATCATGAAGTGGGTGCGGCTGATCCAGTGCAGGCCGCGCGTGGGCAGCACGCCGACGTGCTGCAGGTTGCCCTGGCACCAGCGGCGGTCGCGCACCAGCAGGTCGGTCAGCGACGGCGGACCCTCCTCGAAGCTGCCGCCCAGCGCCGGGGTCATGTGGCAGGCCCAGCCGCCGCGGCGGATCAGCGCCGCCTCGACGAAGTCGTGGCTGAGCACATGGCCCTTGAACGGGCGGATGCCGCCGAGCTTGGGCAGGCCGGCATGATCGGCGAAGGCCTGGGTGCGGATGACCGCGTTGTGGCCCCAGTAGTTGCTCTCGGTGCCGTGCCACCAGGCCACGCCGTGCGCGATCACCGGGCCGTAGACCCGCCCGGCGAACTGCTGCATGCGCGCGAACAGTGTGCTGCCGTTGACGATCAGCGGCAGCGACTGGATCAGCCCCACGTCCGGGTGGGTCTCCATGCCCCAGGCCAGGCGCACGATGGTATCGCCGGTCATCAGGCTGTCCGCGTCCAGGATCAGCATCTGCGGATAGGCCGCGCCGAAGCGACGCACCCACTCGGCGATGTTGCCGGCCTTGCGCTCGGCGTTGTCCGCGCGGTGGCGGTAGTAGAGGTTGGGCGCGCCGCCCAGGCGTTCGCGCAGGCGATGGAATTCCTCCACCTCGTCCATGCGGATCGGCCCGCGCGTGGTGTCGGAGAGGATGAAGAAATCGAAGCGGTCGATATGCCCGGTCTCGCGCACCGACTCGTAGATCGCCTGCAGGCCGGCCATCAGCCGCTGCGGCTCCTCGTTGTAGGTGGGCATCAGCAGCGCGGTGCGCACGGTCGGCGTGGGCAGCGGATCCTCCGGGCGCAGGCCAAGGCGGCGACGGCGGCGCGTGACGATCAGCAGGAAGCCCGCCAGCGCGCTGCAGAACGACAGCGACACCCAGGCGAACAGCAGCGCGAACAGGGTCAGGAACACGCCTTCGAGCAGATTGATGCCGTCGGTCGCCATCACCCGGAACATCTGGAACAGGCCGGCCAGGGTGATGGCCAGGGTGCCGCCGAAGATGTAGAAGCGGCGCAGCGCCATGTTCGGCGGTGCCGAGGGCATGGGCGGGCTGCGCAGCTTGCCGGTGCGCAGCGACTGCTGTGGCATCTCCAGCGGCGCCGGTGGCGGCAGCAGTTCGTAGGCGAAGGCCTGCTCGTCGATGACGTGCTCGGGATACGGCACGCGGATGGGTTCGGCGATCTTCATTCGGTGCGGCGCGCGGGGCCAGGCTGCGGGAGAGGGATCACGCGCGCGATCGCCACGCTGGCGTGCAGGCGCAGCGGAAGGGAGACGACAGGGTCGGACGCGGGGACATGCGCGAAAGAATACAGGCGCCGGCGCGCTTGGCGAATCCGATCCGCCGGCGAAGGCGACTCGGGCCGCGGCGCGGACAGGGGGCGTTGCGGGAAGACCGCGATGGAGACACCGCAGTCGGCGGCGTTGGCACGCACGCAGACTCCTTGTTGGGGGGACAAGAACGCCGATGCTAGACGATGGAACGTTAGGGTTTCGCCGGACCGGCGCGCGTGCCGCCGCCCAGAACGCGACAGGCCCGCCGATGGCGGGCCTGTCGTGGATCGCCTCGCGGGGCCTGGACGGCCCCGCGCCTGGCTTGGATCAGTCGATGTCCAGGAAGCTGCGCAGCGTCTCCGAGCGCGAGGGATGACGCAGCTTGCGCAGCGCCTTGGCCTCGATCTGGCGGATGCGCTCGCGGGTGACGTCGAACTGCTTGCCGACTTCCTCGAGGGTGTGGTCGGTGTTCATGTCGATGCCGAAGCGCATGCGCAGCACCTTGGCCTCGCGCGGGGTTAGCCCGGCCAGCACGTCGCGCACCGTTTCCATGAGGTTGATGTTGGTGGTGTTCTCGATCGGGGACTCCACGTTGGTGTCCTCGATGAAGTCGCCCAGGTGCGAGTCCTCGTCGTCGCCGATCGGGGTCTCCATGGAGATCGGCTCCTTGGCGATCTTCATGACCTTGCGGATCTTGTCCTCGGGCATGTCCATCTCCTTGGCCAGCTCCTCCGGCGTGGCCTCGCGGCCGTACTGCTGGAGCATCTGGCGGGAGATGCGGTTGAGCTTGTTGATCGTCTCGATCATGTGCACCGGAATACGGATGGTGCGCGCCTGGTCGGCGATCGAGCGGGTGATCGCCTGGCGGATCCACCAGGTGGCGTAGGTCGAGAACTTGTAGCCGCGACGGTATTCGAACTTGTCCACCGCCTTCATCAGGCCGATGTTGCCCTCCTGGATCAGGTCCAGGAACTGCAGGCCGCGGTTGGTGTACTTCTTGGCGATGGAGATCACCAGGCGCAGGTTGGCCTCGACCATTTCCTTTTTGGCCTTGCGCGCCTTGGCCTCGCCATAGGCCATCTGCCGGCTGATGTCCTTCAGGTCGGCCAGGGTCAGGTACATCGCCTGCTCCACCTCGATGGTGGCCTGCTGCTGGGCGATGATCTGGTCCTTGACCTCACGCAGGCCCGAAGACCACTTCTGCTTGCGCTTGAGCGCCTCGTCGACCCATTCCAGGTTGGTCTGGTTGCCTTCCCAGGAGCGGATGAAATCCTTGCGCGGCATCTTGGCGGTGACCGTGGACAGGTGCAGTACGCGGCGCTCCTGGTCCTTGATCTGCTGCAGGACGTCGCGCACGTGCTTGACCAGGTTGTCGGTCAGGGCCAGCGGCAGCTTCAGGGTGACGAACACCTCGGCCATCTCGGCGCGCAGCTTGGCGCCGGCCTTGCTGTCGGCACCGCTCTTGGCGTAGCCCTTCTTGAACTTGGCCATGGCGGCGGCCATCACTTCCATGCGGCGCGCCACTTCCTCCGGGTCCGGACCAGTCGGGCCGGCTTCCTCTTCGGCGCCGCCCTCTTCGTCCTCATCCTCGTCGTCGGTGTCGGCATCGGCATCGGCGTCGCTGACGTCGGCCGCCTCGACCGCGGGGGCCTCCGGCTCTTCGACGATGTCGTTGAAGCCCACGACCACCTCGGCCAGGCGCTTCTTGCCGGCCTTGTGCAGCTCGTAGTCCTCCAGGACCATGTCCACGATCGACGGCAGCAGGCCCAGCGAGGCCTGCACCTGGCCCAGGCCTTCCTCGATGCGCTTGGCGATGGCGATCTCGCCCTCGCGGGTCAGCAGCTCGACCGTGCCCATCTCGCGCATGTACATGCGCACCGGGTCGGTGGTGCGGCCACCCTCGGTGTCCAGCGAGGTCAGCGCGGCGGCGGCTTCCTCGGCGGCGGTCTCGTCGACCTCGCGGTTGCCGCTGGCCTCGCCGGCCAGCAGCAGGGTCTCGGCATCCGGCGCCACTTCATGGACCTGGATGCCCATGCCGTTGATCATGCCGATGATGTCTTCGATCTGCTCCGGATCGACCATGTCGTCAGGCAGGTGATCGTTGACCTCGGCATAGGTCAGGTAGCCTTGTTCAAGGCCCTTGCTGATCAGCAGCTTGATGTCGGATGCCTGGGCAGGACGTTCGTTGGCCATGAGTGCTTGCGCCGCCTAAAAGAAAGGTCTGGAGAACCACGTATTATACCAGCCGGACCGCGTCCAGTCTGGATTTAGTGGGGCTTGTGCAGCTGTTTTCGCGGCAGCTCAGGGCCGCAGCAGGAAAGTCACCGGGCCGTCGTTGACCAGGTCCACCACCATATGGGCGCCGAAACGCCCGGTTTCCACCCCCCCGTGCCGCGCCCGGCAGACCTCCACCAGCCGGTTGAAGCCGCGTTCAGCCTCTTCAGGCGGGGCGGCGGTGGTGAAGCTGGGCCGCATGCCCGAGGCCGTATCGGCCGCCAGGGTGAACTGGCTGACCAGCAGCAGGCCGCCGCCGGTGTCGGTCAGCGAGCGGTTCATCCGCCCGGCGTCATCGGCGAAGACCCGGTAGCCCAGCAGGCGCTGGGCCATGCGCTGGATCTGCGCCTCGCCGTCGCCCGGCTCCAGCCCGACCAGGGCCAGCAGCCCGGGGCCGATCGCGCCGACGGTCTGGCCGTCCACCGTCACGCTGGCGCGGGTCACCCGCTGGATCAGCGACAACATCGGCTGGGATCTCCTCGGGGCGCCGGTCTCGGCCGCCCAAGGTGCGGACGCGGGCCGGGCTTTGCAATCCCCGCCCGGTTGACAGCGCCGATAGACTGGCGCGATGAAGCCGCACCTGCTGGCCGCTGGCGCCTACCGCGCCGCCGCCGCCCTCACCTCCCTGCCCTGGCCGCTGCTGCGCCGCCTCGCCGATGCGCTGGCCTGGACCTGGGGCCGGCTGGACGCGCGCGAGAGCCGGGTGGCCCGCCGCAACCTGGAGCTGGCCTATCCCGAGCTGCTGCCCAGCCAGCGCGCCGACCTGCACCGGCGCATCCTGCGCGGCACCGCGCGCCAGGCGCTGGAGACGCTGCGCTTCTGGACCCGGCCGCACGCGCGGAACCTGGACGCGCACCTGCGCCAGCGCCACGGCCAGGACCTGTACGACGCAGCGCTCAAGTCCGGGCGCGGGGTGATCGTGGCCGCGCCGCATTTCGGCAACTGGGAGCTGCTGAACCAGTGGCTGGCCTCGCGCGGGGACATCGCCATCGTCTACAAGCCGCCGGCCTCGGCCGCCGGCGACGCCTTCCTGCAGCGCGTGCGCGGGGCGGAGAACATCCGCCAGGTGCGCGCCGAGGGCCCGGCCGTGCGCCAGCTGTTCAAGGTGCTCAAGGAAGGCGGCGCGGTCGGCATCCTGCCCGACCAGCAGCCCAAGGCCGGCGATGGGGTGTTCGTGCCGTTCTTCGGCGTGCCCGCGCTGACCATGACCCTGGTCAACCGGCTGGCCGAGCGCACCGGCGCCATCGTGCTGCTGGGCTGGTGCGAGCGGGTGGGCAGCGGGCTGGATTTCGCCCTGCACGTCGAGCCGACCCCGCCGGGCATCGGCGACGCGGACCCGGTGGCGGGCACGGCGCTGCTCAACGCGCAGATCGAGCGCGTGGCCCGGCGCGACCCGGCCCAGTACCAGTGGACCTACAAGCGCTATACGCTGCGCCCCCCTGGCAGTGGCGAGACCGACCCGTACTGGACCGCCAGGCACCCGCACTGACGGCCCATGCCCGCATCGTTCCGCTGGCGTGGCCGTCGCCGCACGGCGGATCGGCGAAAATGCCCAACAGGCCGCATTCGATCCATCGCACGCCGCCCCCGTTCCTCGCCCCGCCGCTGATTCCGACCGCCATGACCGCTTCCCACCTCCACCTCGCCCTGTTCGGCCATCCCGCCGCGGTGGCGTGCGAGCGGGCGGCCGCCGAACTGCGCGCGGGCCGGCCGCTGCGCGTGGTCGATGCGCAGGGCGGGCAGACCGCCGTGCTGGCGGTGGACACCGCGTCACCGGACAGCTTCCACGGCTTCCTGGAGGCCAGCGGCGGGCGGGCGACGCTGTCGATCGGGCCGATCCGCGCCGGCGTGCTCGGCCTGGACGCGCCGCAAGGGGCGCGTCTGGCGCTGGACGGGCGCTTCGATCAGCTCGCCGACCTGAGCTATCTGCCGGCCCAGCCGCACGGCGACGCCTGGCACCCGGCCAACGCCCGCGATGCCGCCGGGTTGCAGCTCGCGCGCCTGGGGCTGCTGCTGCCGGCGCTGGTGGTGCACGACCTGGAGGCGCAGGCCGGTCCGTTCGACGCCTGTCTGGCCATCACCCTGGACCAGGTCGAGGCCGGCCAGGCCGACGCCGGGCAGGACTGGGAGGAAGTCGCCAGCACCCGCGTGCCGCTGCGCGGGCTGGGCGATGCGCGCTTCGTGGTGTTCCGCGGCGGGGTGGCCCAGCGCGACCAGGTGGCGATCATCGTCGGCACCCCGGACTTCAGCCGGCCGGTGCCGGTGCGGGTGCATTCCTCGTGCCTGACCGGCGACCTGTTCGGCTCGCTCAAGTGCGACTGCGGCGACCAGCTGCGCAACGGCCTGGCCAAGCTGGCCGAACTGGGCGGCGGCGTGCTGCTGTACCTGGACCAGGAAGGCCGCGGCACCGGGATCGCCGCCAAGATGCGCGCCTACGGCTACCAGCACCTGGGCCTGGACACGATCGATGCCGACGCGCTGCTGGGCTTCGGCCCGGACGAGCGCCGCTACGGCACCGCCGCGGCCATGCTGCGTGGCCTGGGCGTGCATCAGGTGCGGCTGCTGAGCAACAACCCATCCAAGGTCGAGCGCCTGCGCGCGGTCGGCGTGGAAGTGGTCGAACGCCTGCCGGTCACCGGCCGCATCACCACCGACAACGAGCAGTACCTGCGCACCAAGGCCGCCCGCGCCGGGCACGCGCTGGACGTGGACGCGCTGCTGTCTTCGCTGTCCTGATTGCGGGCGGCTTTCAGGATCGTCATTCCTGCGAAAGCGGGGATCCGGTGCCTTTGGAGGTTGTGCGTAAACTCCATGGGTTCCCGCTTGCGCGGGAACGACGCCAGAGAGTGCGCCGGCCGCTAAGCGACGAAGACGCCAGGGCCGGCGGCGCGACACAGGGTCCAAGCTTCCTGACACGGCCTCGCGCTCACCGCAGGGGCCATCACAGGCTCTAGACTCGGCGGCGCCCCGCTCCCGCCCTTCCCGTCCAGGCTCCGCGTGTCGTTCCCGCCTCCGCTTCCCGAAACCTCCCCGCCGCCCGCGTCCGCCACCGCGCTGCCCGAAGGCTGGCAGCCGCTGCCGCCTCGCGGCGCCAGGCTGGCCGCGCTCGGCGCCTTCGTCGGCACGCTGGTGGCCGGTGCGTTCGCCTTGGGCGTGGCCTGGCTGAACGCATCGAGCCTGGCGCGGTGGCTGGGCGAAGGCGCGGTCGCGGTCGTGGTGGTGGCGCTGGGCGCGGCGGTGATCGCCTATCGCCGCCATCGCTTCATCCGCTGGCGTCTGGACGCGCAGGGCTTCGCGCTGATGCAGGGCCGACTGTGGCGCAGCGAGACCCATGTGCCGATCTCCCGCGTCCAGCATCTGGACGTGCGCCGCGGCCCGCTCGACCGCGCCGCGCGGCTGGCCACGCTGGTGGTCCACACCGCCGGCACGCGCCTGAGCGCGGTGTCGGTGTCCGGGCTGGACCAGCGCGATGCCGAACGCCTGCGCGAGCGCCTGGCGCACCAGCTCGACCGCGACGACGACGCCCTGTGAGCGCCGCCCCCGACACGGCGCCGCCCGCCCCCCGCGACCAGCGCCTGCATCCGTGGTCGTGGCTGTTCGTGCTGCTGCAGCAGCTCAAGCAGTTCCTGCTGCCGCTGGTCGTGCTGTTGGTGTTCGGCGGCCGCGATGGCGAGTCGGACCGCTACGACCACGCCGTCACGCTGGTGGTGATGGCGATCCTGGTCGGCACCTCGCTGCTGCGCTATCTGACCTATCGCTACCGCATCGGTGCCGACGGCCTGAGCATCCGCAGCGGCCTGCTCAACCGCAGCCGTCGCGAGATCCCGTTCGCCCGCATCCACAACGTGGCCGTACACCAGAGCCTGCTGCATCGCCTGTTCGGCGTGGCCGAACTGCGCCTGGAATCGGCCGGCGGCAGCAAGCCCGAGGCGCAGATGCGCGTGCTGCGACTGGACCAGGCACTCGCACTCGAAGCGCTGGTGCGCCATCGCGGCCAGGCCGACGACGCCGAAGCGACGCCCGAGGCGCAGGACGGCGCCACCCTGCTGACCCTGGACGCGGGCGAGATCGTGCGCGTGGGCCTGATCTCCAACCGCGGCATGATCGCCATGGCCGCCACCGCCGGCGCGCTGTACCAGCTGTTCCCGCAGCGCGTGGTCGCCAATGCCATCGAACACTACGGCCGGCAGGCGTTCGGCTTCGCCAGCCACCTGCACCTGGGCTGGCTGACCGGGCTGCTGACCGCGGCCAGCGTGATCCTGCTGGCGCTGGCGTTGCTGCGGGCGCTGTCGATCGCGCTGGCGGCGCTGCAGTACCACGGTTTCCGCCTGAGCGAAGCGCAGCAGCGCCTGACCGTCGAGCGCGGCCTGCTGGCGCGCGTGCGCTCCAGCGCGGCGCGCCGCCGCATCCAGTCCTGGACCCTGCGCGAAGGCGTGCTGCATCGCTGGTTCAAGCGCCGCAGCCTGGATGTGGACACCGCCGTGGTCGGCGCCTCGCACGACCAGGACCGCGCGATCCGCGAACTGGTGCCGCTGGCCACGCCGGAGCGCTGCGATGCCCTGCTGCAGCACCTGCTGCCCGACGCGCACTGGCCGCCGGCGCACTGGCATCCGATGGCGGCCAGGCACTGGTGGCGGCTGTGCCTGTGGCCGGCGTTCTGGCTGATCGTCCTGGCCGCGGCGCTGTGGCCGCTGCTGGGTGTCCTGGCGCTGGCCGTGCTGGCGTGGTGGCCGTGGTCGGCGTTCAAGGCCTGGCGGCAGATGCGGCGCATGGCCTGGAGCGTGGATGCGCGCCTGGTGGCCGTGCGCGGCGGCTGGTGGACGCGCTGGTGGCGCTTCGCCGAAGTCGACAAGCTGCAGGCGCTGCGCCTGACACGCTCGCCGCTGGATCGGCGCTGCGGCACGGCCACGCTGCTGCTCGATTCGGCCGGCGCCTCCCGCCAGGGACCGCGCCTGGAGCTGCGCCTGATGCCGGTGGAACAGGCGCGCGCGTTGCACGACCAGCTCACCGCCACCCTCGCGCGCCGACAGCTGCGCTGGTAAGAAGGCCATCGCTTGGCAGGGTGGAAGCAACTGCCTCCTCAGATCTCGCAGCGGCCTGCCTGGAGAGCGGAGCTTGTGGCAATCCCCTCTTGGGGACTCCGCTGCCCTTCGTTCGGTTCGTGGGGGAGGCTCCAGCGGAGCAAGCTCCGCTCCACGGGTGGGAGCCGCCACGGCGGCGATGGGGCCTTACCGGTAAAGCCCCATCGCCGGCCGGCCGGCTCCCACGAGGTCAAGGCCTGGCGCCGGGTCCCCAGTAGCCCAGATCCTTGCGGATCTGCAGGGCGCGCAGGCGCGCGCTGAAGGGCTTGGGCTTGAGCACGCCCAGCTCGCCGGCGATGAAGTCCTCGGTCGCGGCGATCACCCGCTCGGCGCTGAAGCCATCGCGATCGGGATGAATCGAATCGGCATAGCGCACGATCGCCTCCATCAGCGCCGGCGCTGGCTGCAGCGCGCGCTCCAGCTGCGCCGGCAGCTGCGCCGGGTCGTCGAAATCGAGCATGTGCGGCTTGGGCGCGCGATTGCGCAGGGTCACCACCGGTTTGTGCTGGACGACGAACTCCGAGACGATCGAGGAGGTATCGGACACCAGCACATCGGCCGCGCGCTGGGCCGCCATCACCTGCTCGGGCTCGACGAAGGCGGCGTTGGCCCCGGCCAGCGCGCGGTAGCGATCGAACAGCGCCGGCGGGCACTTGGGATGCAGGGTCAGCAGCCAGTAGCGTTCACCGCGCGCGATGTCGGCGGCGATCTGGTCGATCAGCAGCGGCGCGGCGCTCAGGCGTTCCGTGAAGGTCGAGCCGAACAGGATCACCGGCCGCCCGCCCGCCGGCGCGCGCAGCGCGGCGCTGGCGCCGCCGTCGTCGCGGAACAGCGGGTCGAGCTTGGGCCAGCCGGTCTGGGCCACGGCGAAGTGGCCTTCGCGCTCGGCCAGCGCGCGGAAGGGCGCGGTGGTGGCCGGCCCCTGGGTGCAGTACAGGTCGAACAGGCCGCGCACGCGGAAGTGCCCGCGCCCATCGGCGCGCTTCTCCACGTTGAAGCCATGGAACAGCTGCACCTTGGCCCCGGCCACGAAGGGGGGCACCCAGTTGGCCGCGCTGAACACCGCGCGCGGGCGCAGCGCCACGGCGCCCTTCAGATCGACCGGGCGCACGCAAGGCGCCACCTGCGCCTCCAGCCCGCGCGCGTTGCCCTCGAACCACGCATGGACCTGTTGGCCGGATGCGTGCAGCGCCTGGGCCAGAGGCGCCAGAATAGGCAGGGCGTACCGTTCGGTCGCAAACAGCAGGTAGTCGGCCATGAGCGTGCTATGTCCTTGACGTCGCCACACGACCCGCGGCCGCGCATTTCGGCCTGCATTATCGCGTTCAACGAAGCCGACCGCATCGGCGACTGCCTGGACTCGCTGGCCTTCTGCGACGAGTGCGTGGTGGTGGACTCGCATTCCACCGATGCCACGGCCGCCATCGCCCAGGCCCGCGGCGCGCGCGTGCTGCTGCGTGGCTTCGATGGCTACCGCAGCCAGAAGGATTTCGCGGTGCGCAGCGCGGCGCACGACTGGGTGCTGTGCCTGGATGCGGACGAGCGCGTGGATGCGACGCTGCGCGCGGCGATCGAGGCCGCGCGCGACGGCGGTTTCGCGGGCGCGGCGGGCTATCGCTTCAACCGGCTATCGGATTACTTCGGCCGCTTCCTGCGGCATGGCAACGCCTATCCGGACCGCGTGCTGCGCCTGTTCGACCGCCGGCGCGGCGGTTGGCGCGGACAGCGCGAGATCCACGAAGCCGCCAGCGTGGACGGCCCCGTCCACACGCTGGCCGGCGACCTGATCCACTACCCCTACCGCTCGCTGGAGCAGCAGCTGGCCAAGACCCAGCGCTACGCGCGGATGATGGCCGAGCACGAGTTCGCCCGTGGCAAGCGCGCCTCGCTGGCCAAGCTGGTGCTCTCGCCGGCGTGGCGCTTCTGGCGCGGCTATGTGTTCCGGCTGGGCTTCCTGGACGGCTGGCGCGGCCTGGTCTACGCCTATGTGCGCGCCAACTACGTGCGGCAGAAGGCGATCATGCTGTGGCTGCTGCAGCACGGACAGCCGCTGGCCGATGGCCCAGGGAGCGAAAAACGAGAAACAGGAAACGCGTGACGACGACGCGTTCCTCATTCACCTCCACTCGTTCCTAGCCCTTGCGCGGATCCTCGCGCAGGCTGAATCCCAGCAGGATCCCGACCAGCGTCAGATAGGCGCCGCCGCTGAGCTGGTGTGCCCACATCGACTGGCTCAGGCCGCACAGCACGAAGGACATCACGACCGCCAGGCCGGCCAGCGCGGCGCTGCGCGAGCGCCGCGGAAACGGCCGTACGCGCAGCTGGCGCGCGAACAGCCAGGCCGGCACCCCGTACAGCGCCAGCAGCGCGACGATGCCGGGGACGCCCATGGTCGCGCCCCATTCGGGGAAGTCGCTGTGCGCGTGGTCCAGGTCGCACCAGCTCAGGGGTTCGGGCGGCCTGCACTCCGGCGAGGCCAGCACCACGCGTTCGAAATGCCCCACGCCCACCCCGGTCCAGGGCTGTCGCCGCAGCTCGTCCACGGCCATGCCGATCAGCTCGATGCGCGCGCCGGAGGAAGAATCCACATCGCCGACCGCATAGCGCTGGATGTCGCCGCGCAGCGCCTCCATCCGCTGGCTGACATGCGGCAGCAGCGCCGCCAGCGCCACGACCGCCAGCCCCGCCAGCGCCCAGAATTCCCAGCGCCGGGCCCTGCCGCCGCTGGCGCGCGAGATCAGCGCGATGGCCAGCACCAGCACGGCGGCCGGCCAGGCCCCGCGGGTGCCGCTCAGCACCACCGCCACCAGGCCGGCGCAGGTGGCCGCGATGGTCAGCAGCAGCCGCCCGGACGGACGCAGGAACACGACCAGCGCGATCAGCAGCACGGCCAGGTCGCCGAAGGTGATGGCATTGATCCAGCCATCGGCGCGGGCCACGCCCTGCCACAGCTGCACCAAGGCCACGGCGCAGGCACCGAACAGGCCCAGCACCGCGCCGCCCCACAGCGCCGCGCGCGGCGGCGCCAGGCCGACCACCAGCAGCATGGCCAGCGGCATCACCAGCACGCGGCCGCGGTTGCCGGCCTCGCTCCAGCGGTCGTGGTGGATCATCGTCGAGGTGCTCGCCACCAGGGCGACCAGCACCACGGCCAGGGTCATCCACAGCAGCGGCCGGCCGGCATCGAAACGTGCGGCCCAGATCCGGTCCGGCGCCAGCAGCACCGCCAGCAGCGTGCACACCGCCGCCGGCAGGAGGCCGGCGGGCGTGGCGATCAGGCAGGCCGGCAGCAGCACCAGCGCCAGCGTGTACAGCGCGCGCGCGGCGCGCAGCCGCGGCGAGGCCGGGAAGGGCTGGGACAGCAGCGATGTCCGGTCAGGCGAGGGCATCAGGCCCATGTACGCCAGTCATCCACAACATCGCGTTACTCACCCTCGGCCTCGACCTGCGCCTTGCGCGCCGAATCATCGAACGGAATCTCCGGCGAGGCCGGACACGCCATGCGCGCGCCCATCGGCACCAGCCACCAGCCGCGGCGCCCCGCCTGCCCCGCATGCCGGGCCACGGTGCGGTCGATGCACGCCGGCAGCGCGACATCCTGCACCAGCAGCCAGCGCCGCTGCGGCGCCTGCGCCTGCCAGGCCAGGCCTTCGCGCAGCTGCTCCTTCCACAGCTTGCGGAAGCCGAAGGTGGTGGTGTTGGACTGGCTCATGAGCAGGTTCTGCTCCTTCCACGCCACCAGGCCGAGCTCGGCCTGCGGACCGATGGACTGGGCCACCTCGCGCATCACCCCGCGCGCGGAGCTGGAGTCGTTGAGCAGCGGGCAGACCACCAGGCCATACAGCACCCAGATCGCGCCCAGCATCGAGCACATCGCCACCACCGGCCGACGCCAGAACGCCAGCAGGCTGGCCAAGCCCCAGGTGCCGATCGCCACCAGCACCCAGGCCATCGCCTGGGTGGCCGTCTCGTCCAGGTCGCGATCGCGATGCAGGCCGCGTTCGAACGAAGGCTCGCCGGTCAGCATCGCGATGCCCATCCCCAGCAGCGCCAGCACCAGCACCGCGCTGAACGCATGCGCCACCGCGCGCACGTCGCGCCGCCGCAACAGGCCGGGCAGCAGCGGCGCCAGCGCCAGGCACAGCATCGGCAGCGCCGGCATGATGTAGACGTCGCGCTTGCCGTGCGGGATGGAGAAGAACACCATCACGATCAGCCACCACGCCAGCGGCACCAGGTAGCGCGGGTCGTGGCGCAGGCGCAGCCGCCGCGCCCACGGCGCGATCGCCCAGGGCAGCGCCAGGATGGTCGGCGCCCACATCAGCAGCACCTGCAGGAAGTACCACGCCGGCTGCGGATGGTCCCAGGAGCGCGCGTAGCGCTTGGCCGTCTGCCGGAACAGGATGTCGTTGAGGTAGGCGCGGTGTTCCGGGTCGCCCGACAGCAGCACCGTGGCCACCATCGGCACCAGCCAGATCGACACCGCCACCAGGAACGCCAGCGGTCCCAGCCAGAAGCGCCGGTCGCCGGCCCACACCTTCACCCCCGGCCAGCCGCGGACCGAGGCCACCGCCGCCGGCACGATGCTCAGCAGCGCCAGGAAACCCACGCCCTTGGTGATCGTGCCCAGGCCGGCGAAGAACCAGCCCAGCACCCACATCTTCCAGTCCGGCCCCTTGAGCAGGTGCCGCAGCAGGCCATAGTTGGCCAGCGTGATCATGCCCAGCACCAGCGCGTCGATCTGCGCGCGCTTGGCCTGGTAGGTGAACTGGAAGGCGAACAGCAGCGCCCACCCTGCGTACAGCCCGACCTTGCGCGTCCACAGCCGCTGGCCCAGGTCCTTGACGCACCAGATCGCGCCCAGCGTGGCCAGCAGCGAGGGCATCAGGAAGGCCACGCGCCAGTTGCCGGTGAGCAGGAAGAACAGCCCCTCCAGCCACATCAGCATCGGCGGCTTGTCCGAGTACAGCTCCACGCCGCGATGCGGGAACAACCAGTCGCCGCTCTCCACCATGTGCTTGGCGACCAGCGTGAACCGCGGCTCGTCGGCCGGCCAGGGATCGCGCAGGCCGATGCCCGCGCCGATGACCAGCAGGGCCGTGATGAACAGCAACCAGGTGTCGAGCGAGCGGGTCTTGGCGTAGGTCATGGGGCGCATGGCGCGGGATGATAGCGAGGCGATGTCGGAACGCAGTGGTGGCGCGGAGCGCGCCCTCGGCTCAGGCGGTGGCCTTGCGCAGACGGGCGTAGAAGAAGCCGTCCATGCCGTCCTCGCCGGTCAGGCGCTGGCGCCCGCCGCCGCTGGCATGGCCGAAGGCGTCACCGGGGTCGTCCAGCCGCGCAGCGTCATGACGCGCGACGAAAGCCTCGATCTGCGCGGCGTTCTCCGCGGCCAGCAGCGAGCAGGTCGCATACACCAGCGTGCCGCCCGGGGCGAGCACCGCCCAGGCCGCGTCCAGCAGTCGCGCCTGCAACGCGGTCAGCGCGGCGATGTCCTCGGGCCGGCGATGCAGCAGCACGTCGGGCTGGCGGCGCACGATGCCGGTGGCCGAGCACGGCGCGTCCAGCAGCACCGCATCGAACGGCACCCCGTCCCACCAGCCGGCTGGATCGCTGGCATCGGCCGCCTTGAGCGTGGCCGTCGCGCCGACCCGCTGCAGGGTCTGCTCGACCCGGCGCAGCCGGCGCGCATCCACATCCAGCGCCGTCAGCCGCAGGCCCGGCTGGCGTTCGAGCAGGTGCGCGGACTTGCCGCCCGGCGCCGCGCAGGCGTCGAGCACGCGCGCGCCCTCGGCCAGCGCGAACAGGTCGGCGACCTGCTGGGCCGAGCCGTCCTGGACCGACACCACGCCCGCCTCGAAGCCCGGCAGGCCGCCGACGGCGGTCGATTCGGCCAGCCGCAGGCCGTCGGGCAAGGCGGCGATGGTCTCGGCGTGGATCCCGCTCTCGGCCAGCTGCACGCGGTAGGCGTCGCGATCCGCCAAGCGCCGGTTGACGCGCAGCCACAGCGGCGCCGGCTCCGCGCTGGCGGCGAAGAGGGCGTCGGCCTGCGTCGGCCAGTCGGCGCGCAGGCGCTGCTGCAGCCACTGCGGCCAGGCCGCGGACGCATCGGCGGCCGGCACGCCTTCGCGCTGGGCGCGGCGCAGCAGCGCGTTGACCATGCCGGCCTGGTGCGGCCGGCCCAGCGTGCGCGCGGCCTCGACCGTGGCCGACAGCGCCGCGTGCGCCGGCAGCTGCAGCGCGTCGAGCTGGGCCAGGCCGGCCAGCAGCAGCGCGCGCAGTTCGTTGTCCCTGGACTGCAGCGGGCGCGGCATCCAGCCGCTCAGCGCGGCGTTGTAGGCGGTTCGCCGGCGCAGCGCGGCGAAGCAGATCGCCTCGAGCAGGGCGCGGTCGCGCGGATCGGCCAGCTGCGGCAGCGTGGTGGCCAGTTCGGCCTTGAGCGAGCGGCCGCGATGCAGCACCGCGTCCAGCACGCGGGCGGCCGTGACCCGCACCACCACGCCGGCCTGGCCGCTCATGCGCCGCCCAGATCGCGGCGTGCGTTGAGGTAGTCGGCGGCGGTGATCGCCTTGCCGCCCTCGCGCTGGACCACGCGCAGGCGCAGCGCACCCTGCCCACAGGCGATGTCCAGGCCCTGGCGGGTGGCGGCCAGCAGGGTGCCGGGCGCGGCGTTGTGGGCGAGGTCGATCGCGATGGCGCCGTGGATGCGCAGGCGTTCGCCGGCCACCTCGCCTTCCGCGATCGGCCAGGGCACGAAGGCGCGCACCTTGCGCGCCAGCACCGCGGCCGGCTGGGTCCAGTCCAGCCGCGCCTCGGCCTTGTCCAGCTTGTGCGCGTAGGTCACGCCCTGCGCCGGCTGCGGACGCGGCACCGGGCGGATGCCCGCGCGCAGCAGGCCCAAGCCGTCGGCCAGCACCTGCCCGCCCAGCTCGGCCAGGCGGTCGTGCAGCTGGCCGCCGGTGTCGGTCTCGGAGATCGGTGCGGACAGCGACAGCAGCACCGGCCCGGTGTCCAGGCCCGCCTCCATCTGCATCAGGCACACGCCGCTCTCGCTATCGCCGGCCTCGATCGCACGCTGGATCGGCGCGGCGCCGCGCCAGCGCGGCAGCAGCGAGGCGTGCACGTTCCAGCAGCCGTAGCGCGGGATCTCCAGCACCGCCCTGGGCAGGATCAGGCCGTAGGCGACTACCACCATCACGTCCGGCGCCATCTGCCGCAGCGCGGCCTGGGTCTCGGGGTTGCGCAGCGTCTCCGGCTGCAGCACCGGGATCCCGCGCTTGACCGCCTCCAGCTTGACCGGCGAGGCGGTCAGCCCGCGCCCGCGCCCGGCGGGACGGTCGGGCTGGGTGTAGACGGCGACCACTTCGTTGTGGCGCACGGCCGCGCGCAGCGACGGCACGGCGAAGTCCGGCGTGCCGGCAAAGACGATCTTCATGCGGAGGGGCGGAGCTCTGGGGGCGGAACGAAAGACGGGAGACGCGGGCGTGACGCAAGCGTCGGCAGGGGCGACCGGCCGGGCCCCGGGTCCGAAGACCCGCGCCCCGGCGTCACCTCATGCCGCATTCCGCCGCACCTTGGCCAGCTTCTTCTTGACCATCTCGCGCTTGAGCGGAGACAGGTAATCGACGAACAGCTTGCCGTCCAGGTGGTCCATCTCGTGCTGGATGCAGACCGCCAGCAGACCGTCCACGCGCAGCTGCTGCGCCGTGCCGGCGCGGTCGAGGAACTTCACCGTGATCGCATCGGCGCGGGTCACGTCGGCGAAGATCCCCGGCACCGACAGGCAGCCCTCCTGGTAGACCTGCTCGCCGGCCTTGTCCAGGATCTCGGGGTTGATGAACACCTGCGGGGCGTTCTTCTCCTCGCTCACGTCGATGACCATGAAGCGCTGGTGCACGTCCACCTGACTGGCGGCCAGGCCGATGCCCGGCGCCTCGTACATGGTCTCGAACATGTCGTCGAGCAGGGTCTGGAACGCCGGATCGGCGATCTGTTCCGCGCGCACCGGCACCGCCTTGGTGCGCAGGCGCGGGTCTGGGAATTCGAGGATGGGCAACTGGGCCATGGCGAGCACCTGGTGGGGAGGCCGGGATGCGGTCCGGCGACGGACCGCACATTGTAGCGCAGCCGACTCCCGCCATCGCTTGCGTCGGCTGCCGTTTTCTGGACTATAGTGGCGACCACCTGTAGGGGAATCAGGTACATACCGCCATGTTCAAACAATGCCGCACAGCTGTGGCTGTCGCGTTCCTGACCCTTGCCGCCTTCGCCACGGCCCAAGAGCTCGCCGGCGACCACCCCGACACCTACGTGGTGCGCAAGGGCGACACGCTGTGGGACATCTCGGCGCGGTTCCTCAAGAAGCCCTGGCTGTGGCCGGAGATCTGGCAGGCCAACCCGCAGATCGCCAACCCGCACCTGATCTACCCGGGCGACGTGATCAGCCTGGCCTACCTGGACCGCGTGGCCCAGGCCCAGGTCAAGCCCGGTCCGCGCCAGGACGCGCCGATCACCGGCGTGCCGCTGTCGGACATCGAGCCG
This sequence comes from Pseudoxanthomonas sp. X-1, assembly GCF_020042665.1. Lineage (NCBI taxonomy): Bacteria > Pseudomonadati > Pseudomonadota > Gammaproteobacteria > Lysobacterales > Lysobacteraceae > Pseudoxanthomonas > Pseudoxanthomonas sp. X-1. Next base: position 1,005,055 of record NZ_CP083376.1, on the reverse strand, counting down.
TTCCTGCGCCACATGCACGTGGTCGACAGCATCGACGACCTGCCCTACATCGCCGGCCTGCAGGACGACCGCCTGCGCGCCTTCGCCGGCCAGGACGTCTACGCCGTCGACCTGGAGGCCCCGCAGGTCGGCCAGCGCTACGCGGTGGTGCGGCCGACCAAGTACTACGACGAACCCAAGCCCAGCACCGACCTGGACTTCCGCGGCGAGCGCACGCTCGGCGAGGGCAGCCTGTGGAAGGAGTTCCAGGCCCCCAACGAGAACCGCGACTTCCTGGGCTATGAGCTGGAGCAGATGGCCATCGGCACCGTCACGGCGGTCGATCCGGACGGCAACGCCAGCACGCTGCGCCTGGAGGGCAACGGCCGCGAGGTCCGCGCCGGCGACCGCCTGATCCCGGTCGAGGCCCAGCCCTTCGACCTGCAGTTCTTCCCGCATCCGCCCCGGACGCCGCTGGTGGACGGCAAGGTGCGCATCATGTCGGTGTCCGACACGCTGGCCTACGGCGGCGCGCACGATGTGGTCGCCCTGTCCGGCGGCAGCCGCGAAGGCCTGGACAACGGCACGGTGCTGTCGGTGTGGCGCCCGGGCAGCTACAAGCTGGATCCGTTCAAGGGCTCGACCTCGCGCATCGCCGAGATCAAGAAGCCCGGCCAGGGCCGCAACAAGCTGCCCGACCAGTACACCGCGCACGTGATGATCTTCAAGACCTACGAGAAGGTCAGCTACGGCCTGATCATGGAAGGCTCGGCGCCCTCGCGCGTGGGCTACTTCCTGCGCGATCCGGACGCCGGCATGCCGAACACGGCCACCGCCAGCGCCGACTGATCCGACTTTTCCTACGCAACACCACGACGGCGCCCGAGGGCGCCGTCGCCGTTTCCTGGCCACGCTGGCCGGCATGGACGATGAAGACACCCGCGCCTGGCTGGCCCTGGTGCTGGCCGGCGGCGCCACCGCGCCGCGCCGGCAGCTGCTGGAGACCCACGGCAGCGCCGGCGCCGCGCTGGCCGCCGGGCCCGCGGCCTGGCGCCAGGCCGGGCTGGAGGACAAGCGCTGCGCGCGCCTGGCCGCGCCCTGCGCCACGGCCCTGGCGCGCAGCCTGGACTGGCTCGCCGGGCCGCGGCGGCGCCTGCTGCACTGGCGGCATCCGGATTACCCGCCCCTGCTGGCGCAGACCGCCTCACCGCCGCTGGCGCTGTTCGTCGAGGGCGATGCCGACCTGCTCTGGCACCCGGGCGTGGCGGTGGTCGGCAGCCGCGCGCCCACCGCCGGCGGCCGCGACAACGCCGCCGCCTTCGCCCACGCGCTGGCGGCGGCGGGCTGGGCGGTGTTCAGCGGCATGGCCGCGGGCATCGATGCGGCGGCACACGAGGCCGCGCTGGCGCTGGCCGACGGGCGCACCGTGGCGGTGGTGGGGACCGGACCGGACCTGGCCTACCCGGCCCGCCATGCCCGCCTGCGCGCGCGCCTGGCCGAACGCGGCGCGGTGGTCAGCGAGTTCCCGCCCGGCACGCGGGCGCGGGCACCGCACTTCCCCAGCCGCAACCGGGTGCTGGCCGGGCTGGCGCTGGGCACCGTGGTGATCGAGGCGGCCGAGCGTTCCGGCGCGCTGATCACCGCGCGGCTGGCGGCGGAGGCCGGCCGCGAGGTGTTCGCCCTGCCCGGCTCGATCCACAACCCGAAGGCGCGCGGCTGCCATCGTCTGATCCGGGACGGCGCGGCGCTGGTCGAGCAGCCGCTGGAAATCCTCCAGGGCCTGGCACCGGCCGCAGGCGCCCTGGCCAGACGGCTTGCGCCGCCCCCGGTCCGCCCCCATCCAGGGGGGGCACCTACCCCCACGCAGCCGGACCCCGACTACCAGCGCTTGTGGGAAGCGCTCGGCCACGACCCAACCGGTATGGATCAACTGCTCGCGCGGACCGGATTGACGGCCGCGGAAGTGTCCTCCATGCTGCTGGTCATGGAACTGGATGGGCAGGTGGCGGTCGAACATGGCCGTTACGCACGCAGATCGTAGTTTTCCCACCTCCACAGTGCTTTTGAGCACAGGCCGAGGGCAATGAAAGAGAGCATCCTGGACGTCCTGCTATACCTGTTCGAACACTACTTCACCGAAGACGCCGATCCGGTCCGCGACCGCGACTCCCTCCAGAACGGCCTGATCCAGGCCGGTTTCAGCCCCACCGAAATCAACAAGGCCTTCGACTGGCTTGATGCGCTGGCCGAGCAGCGGCCCAGCGCCGGCGAGCCGCGCGTGGACGGCCCGATCCGCATCTTCCACGGCCTTGAGCTGGAGAAGCTGGACGTGGAAGGCCGCGGCTTCCTGATGTTCCTGGAGCAGCACGGCATCCTGGATGCCGACCAGCGCGAGCTGGTGCTGGACCGTGCCATGGCGCTGGACCAGGACGAACTGGACCTGGACGACCTCAAGTGGGTCGTGCTGATGGTGCTGTTCAACCAGCCCGGATCTGAAGCGGCCTACGCCTGGATGGAAACCCAGATGTTCGCCGACGAGCCGGAACCGGTGCACTAGCGCCAGGACGTCAACCGGCCTGCGTCCTCCGACGCAGGCCGCGCAGGGAAGCGGGGGATCGATGAGCCAGTGGTATTACCGGCACGGGGAGCGGACCGAGGGTCCGGTGCCGACCGAAGACATCCTGCGCCTGCTGCGCACCGGGACGCTCGGCCAGCAGACCCTGCTGTGGCGGGAAGGCCTGGCCCAGTGGCAGCCACTGTCGACCCTGCGCCACGAGCTGGGCCTGGGCCCGGCATTGCCTCCCGCCCCACCGCCGCCGGCGGTCGCGACCGCCGCCGCCCGCGCACCCGCCCGGCGTGGCCTGTCCGGCTGCGCGATCGCGGCGATCGTCGCGCTGGCGTGCCTGGTGCCGGTGGCGCTGCTGGCGGCCATCGCCTTCCCCGCCTATCAGCAGTATCTGAACCGCGCGGTGGTGGCCCAGGCCCTGGCCGAGGCGACGCCGGTGCAGGCGCAGATCCAGCAGGCCATGGCCCAGGCGCCGTCCGGGTCCTGTCCAAGCAATGGCCAGCCGCCCTTCCGCGCGCCTGGCGACTACGCCGGGGCCACGGTTTCGTCGATCACCATCGGCGCGTTTCCGTCGAGCGGCGCCTGCGGCCTGGAGCTCGTCCTGCGCAAGCCTGACCGGGCCCGCGTGGACGGCAAGCGGGTCTGGCTGCAGCTGGATGGCGCGGGTCACTGGCGCTGCAGTTCGGAACTGCCGGACACCCAGCTGCCGGCCCGGTGCCGAGGCGCCAGGCGCTAGCGCCCGCCCAGGGCAGGGTGTTGGGTCGCCCACGGGGCTGGGTTAACGTGGCGCCCGGGGACAATCGAGAAAGCACGGGAATTCCATGTCGAACTGGTACTACGCAGACCGTGACCGCCAGCGTCACGGCCCGATGGACGCGGCCGCGCTGGCGCAGGCCTTCAACGCCGGCCGCATCGGCCAGGACGCCCTGGTCTGGCGCGAGGGGCTGCCGGACTGGCAGCCGCTGGGCCGGCACGCCGCCGAGCTGGGCCTGCTGGGCGACGCGCCGGTCGCGCCAGCGGCGGGCCCCGCGCCGTTCGCCGCCGAGGCCGTCGCGCCCGCCGCCGACTGGCGCGCCGCCGTGCCGGGCGCCACGGTCGAACCGGCCTCGCCCTACGCCGCCCCGCGGGCGACGATCGCCCGCGAGCAGGACGTGGTCGACGGCGGCGAGATCGTCTACGCCGGCTTCCTCAAGCGCCTCGCCGCCTCGATGCTGGACGGCCTGATCGTCGGCGCGGTGATGATGGCGGTGCTGATGATCGTGGTGGTGGTGATGGGCGTCGGCGGCAACCTGTTCTCGGACATGCAGGCCGGACGCGCCCCGATGCTGGGGGTGACCTTCGTGCTGCTGTTCTATCTGGTGCCCTTCGCCCTGCAGGCGGCCTATTTCACCCTGATGCACGCCTCCGGCAGCCAGGCCACGCTGGGCAAGCTGGCGGTGGGCATCAAGGTGGTGCGCTCCAATGGCGAGCGCATTTCGGTGCTGCGCAGCTTCGGCCGGTTCGCCGGACTGGTGCTGCTGGGCGTGGTCACCTGCAATCTGACCCTGCTGGCCTCGGCCATCATGGCCGGCCTCACCGCGCGCAAGCAGGGCCTGCACGACATGATGAGCGACACTCTGGTGGTGGACCGCTGGGCCTTCACCGCCCACCCCGAACGCCAGCGCCGCGAGCTGGGCGCGGTGACCATCACCATGCTGGTGCTGACCGGCCTGTTGGTGCTCGGCTACGTGGCCATCGTGGTGTTCGCGGGCATCGGCGCGGCCATGAGCCACCGGTGAGCCGCGACCGGGCCGGCTTGACAGCCGGACCATGGCCGTGATTCCACTATAAAAAGCCACAAGCTGAACGCCCGGGCCCGAAAGGACCGGGCGTCGCCTTCTGTCCTCCTCCGATCTGCCCCACACTCGCCGCCCCGCACGGCCCGCATCGAAAGCTCCCCAAGCCAATGCCCAAGCACCTGCTCATCGTCGAGTCGCCCGCCAAGGCCAAGACGATCAACAAATACCTCGGCAAGGACTTCACCGTCCTGGCCAGCTACGGGCACGTGCGCGACCTGGTGCCCAAGGAAGGCGCGGTCGATCCGGACAACGGCTTCGCCATGCGCTACGACCTGATCGAGAAGAACGAGAAGCACGTCGATGCGATCGCCAAGGCGGCCAAGGCGGCCGACGACATCTATCTGGCGACCGACCCGGATCGCGAGGGCGAGGCGATCAGCTGGCACATCGCCGAGATCCTGAAGGAACGCAACCTGGTCCAGGACAAGCCCATGCACCGAGTGGTGTTCACCGAGATCACGCCGCGCGCGATCAAGGAGGCCATGACCAAGCCGCGCAGCATCGCCGCCGACCTGGTCGATGCGCAGCAGGCGCGCCGCGCGCTGGACTACCTGGTGGGCTTCAACCTCTCGCCGGTGCTGTGGCGCAAGGTGCAGCGCGGCCTGTCGGCCGGGCGCGTGCAGAGCCCGGCGCTGCGCATGATCGTCGAGCGCGAGGAGGAGATCGAAGCCTTCGTCGCCCGCGAGTACTGGACCATCGCCGCCGAGTGCGCGCACCCCAGCCAGCATTTCAGCGCCAAACTGGTGAAGCTGGACGGGCAGAAGTTCGAACAATTCACCGTCACCGACGGCGAGACGGCCGAGGCCGCGCGCCTGCGCATCCAGCAGGCCGCGCAGGGCTCGCTGCACGTCACCGACGTGGCGAGCAAGGAGCGCAAGCGCCGCCCGGCGCCGCCGTTCACCACCTCCACCCTGCAGCAGGAGGCCTCGCGCAAGCTGGGTTTCACCACGCGCAAGACCATGCAGGTGGCGCAGAAGCTGTACGAGGGCGTGGCCATCGGCGAGGAAGGCACGGTCGGCCTGATCTCCTACATGCGTACCGACTCGGTGAACCTGTCGCAGGACGCGCTGGACGAGATCCGCGACGTCATCGCCCGCGACTACGGCACCGCCTCGCTGCCGGACAAGCCCAACACCTACCAGACCAAGTCCAAGAACGCCCAGGAGGCGCACGAGGCCGTGCGCCCGACCTCGGCCCTGCGCACGCCCGCGCAGGTGTCCCGCTACCTGTCCGACGACGAGCGCCGCCTGTACGAGCTGATCTGGAAGCGCGCGGTGGCCTGCCAGATGATCCCGGCCACGCTCAACACGGTCAGCGTCGAACTGGCCGCCGGCAGCCAGCACGCCTTCCGCGCCAGTGGCACCACCGTGGTGGTGCCCGGCTTCCTGGCCGTGTATGAGGAAGGCAAGGACACCAAGAGCGCCGAGGACGAGGACGAAGGCCGCAAGCTGCCGGCGATGAAGCCGGGCGACACGGTGCCGCTGGACCGCATCAACGCCGAACAGCACTTCACCCAGCCGCCGCCGCGCTTCACCGAAGCGGCGCTGGTCAAGGCGCTGGAGGAATACGGCATCGGCCGTCCCTCCACCTATGCCTCGATCATCCAGACCCTGATCTTCCGCAAGTACGTGGAGATGGAAGGCCGCAGCTTCCGGCCCTCCGACGTCGGCCGCGCGGTCAGCAAGTTCCTGTCCGGGCACTTCACCCGCTACGTGGACTACGACTTCACCGCCAAGATGGAAGACGAGCTGGATGCGGTCAGCCGCGGCGAGGAGGACTGGGTGCCGCTGATGACGCGCTTCTGGGAGCCCTTCATCCAGCTGGTGGACGAGAAGAAGGAATCGGTCGACCGCGCCGAGGCCAGCGGCGCGCGCGAGCTGGGCACCGATCCCAAGACCGGCAAGCCGGTCAGCGTGCGGCTGGGCCGCTTCGGGCCGTACGCGGCCATCGGCAGCACCGCCGAGGACGCCGAGGAGAAGCCCAAGTTCGCCTCGCTGCGCCCGGGCCAGTCGATGCACACCATCACCCTGGACGAGGCGCTGGAGCTGTTCCTGATGCCGCGCGCGCTGGGCCAGGACAAGGGCGAGGACGTCAGCGTCGGCATCGGCCGCTTCGGCCCGTTCGCCCGGCGCGGCAACACCTATGCCTCGCTGAAGAAGGAAGACGACCCGTACACGATCGACCTGGCCCGCGCGGTGTTCCTGATCGAGGAGAAGGAAGAGATCGCGCGCAACCGGATCATCAAGGAATTCGACGGCAGCGACATCCAGGTGCTCAACGGCCGCTTCGGCCCGTACATCTCCGACGGCAAGCTCAACGGCAAGATCCCCAAGGATCGCGAGCCGGCGTCGCTGACGCTGGACGAGGTGGTCAAGCTGCTGGAAGAGACCGGCAAGCCGGTGCGCAAGGGCTTCGGCGCGAAGAAGACCGCGGCCAAGGCACCGGCGAAGAGCGCCAAGGTCGCCAAGGAACCGGCCGCGAAGAAGGCCGCCAAGAAGGCCGCCAAGAAGACTCCCGCAAAGAAAGCCGCCAAAAAGGCCGTGAAGAAGGTCGCCGCCCAGCCCGAGCCGGCCGTGTCGGTGCTCTCGCCCAAGGCCATGCCCGTCTCGGGCAAGAAGACCGTCGTCAAGAAGAAGCCGGCCGACGACGCGGCACCGTTCTGACGCCATGCCGGTCTCGACCCTGCCCCTGGACGCCGCCGTCGCGCTGCTGCGCGAAGGCGGCGTGCTGGCCTATCCCACCGAAGGGGTGTGGGGCCTGGGCTGCGATCCGATGTCGCAGCCGGCCGTGATGCGCCTGCTGGCGATCAAGCAGCGCAGCGTCGACAAGGGCCTGATCCTGATCGCCGCAGAGCTGGCCCAGCTCGCCCCGCTGCTGGACTGGGACGCGCTGCCGGCCGCGCGCCAGGCCGCGGTGCTCGACAGCTGGCCCGGCGCCAACACCTGGATCGTGCCGGCCTCGCCGCAGGCGCCGCGCTGGGTCACCGGCGCGCACAGCGGCATCGCCGTGCGCGTCACCGCCCATCCGCAGGTGATCGCGCTGTGCCAGGCCTTCGGCGGGCCGCTGGTGTCCACAAGCGCCAACCTGGCCGGTGAGCCGTCGGTGCGCCGGTTCGAGGACCTCGACCTGCGCCTGCTGGCGCGCGTGGATGGCGTGCTGGAAGGCCGCACCGGCGGCCTGGATCGCCCCAGCGTGATCCGCGACGCCGGCACCGGGCAGGTGCTGCGGGACTGAACCGTCAGCGCCGCAAGGCTTCCCGCCCCGCGGGCCAGCGCGCAAGATGCGCGCATGTCGCGCCCACCGCTGTCGCCGCTGTTGCTCGTGTTCGCCGCGCTGTCGGCCGGTGAAGCGCGCGCGGCCGATCCGGTCACGATCTACCGCTGCGTGGGCCGCGACGGCACGGTGACGCTGAGCGACGCCAAGTGCCCGCCGGGCCAGCGTCAGGAAGTGCGCGAGATGCTGCGCCCGCAGGATCCGCCGCCGGTGCCGGCCTCGCCCCCGCCGTCCGCGCCGGCGCGTTCCGCCGCCCCGCAGGCACCGACGCAGGTGGTGGTCTATCGCACGCCACCGCGGCCGATGTATCTGTGTACCGGCGACGATGGGCGCACCTACACCAGCGACAACGGCGACGGGAATCCGCGCCTGGTGCCGCTGTGGTCGCTGGGTTATCCCGCCGGCGGCTTCGGCCCGCCCGGCCATCATCGGCCCGGCGGACCGGTGGTGGTCGGCAACACCTGGGTGCGCGACGCCTGTCACCAGCTGCCGCAGGCCGAGGTCTGCGACCGGCTGCGCGACCGGCGCTACGAGATCCAGCGCCAGTACCACAGCGCGCTGCAGAGCGAGCGGCATGCGCTGGACAAAGAACAGCGCGGTCTCGACGCGCGCCTGGACAACGATTGCGGAGCAGGTTGATGGGAGTGAGGAACTGGGCGCGCGTCGCCCTGGCGGCGACGGCGCTGGGCCTGGCATGGCCGCTGCTGGCGCAGACCACGATCTACCGCTGCACCGACGCCAAGGGCGAGATGACGGTGCAGAACGCGCCCTGCCCGGCCGGGACCAAGGAAGACAAGCGCCAGGTCGGCGAGGTGGCGAGCCGGCCGCTGCCGTCCACGCTGCGGAACGCGCCAGCGCCGGCCGCCGCATCGACGGCGCCCCCAGCGCGCAGCGTCGAGGCGCCGCCGGTCGCGTTGCCCGCCCCTTCCGGACCGCCGCCCGCGCCGCTGCACCTGAGCGCTACCCCCGACCCGACCGTGACGCCGCCCGCGCCGACCGGGCCGGCGACGACGATCTACCGCTGCACCGATGCCGCCGGCGCGCTGACCGTCCAGAACAGCCCCTGCCCGGCCGGCAGCAAAACCGACAAGCGCGCCGTGCAGGGCGTGGCCAGCATGCCGTTGCCCGGCAACAGGCCCGCCGCCGCCGCGGCGCCGACGGCGACAGCGGTGCCGGCGGCACAGGCGGCGGCTCCAACAGCCGCACAGACCGCGCCGTTGGCTGCGCCGCCTCCGGCGCGCCAGGGCGGCGAGCGCACGCGCGATTCGGCCATCGTGCCGGCGGCCGAGGAGGCGCAGGTGCTGCAGACGATCCCGGGCATGACGCTGATCCAGGACCCGACCCTGCACAAGGACGACGCGGCCGCCGACGCGCTGGCCGGTCGCAAGCCCGCGCAGGCCAGCCAGGCCGCGGCCGGGCTGGTCACCGGCTCGGCGCCGCCGATCCTGTTCCAGTGCACCACCTACGACAGCGGCACCTACCTGACCGAAGAGGCCAACCCGCAGTCGCGCTGCGCTCCGCTGAACACCGTCGGCCTGGACGGCAACCCGGCCGGCGGCGCGGGCCGCGCCTGCGAGGTGATCCACGACGTCTGCGCGCGCGTGCCCGACCAGCGCCTGTGCGCGGCCTGGAACAAGCGCCTGGGCGAGACCGAAGTGGCCTGGCGCTACGCCAAACCGGAAAACCAGGCCGACAGGAAGGCCGACTACGACCGCGTGCAGCGCATCGTCACCGACGCGCATTGCAAGTGAGACGCGCGGCGGTGGCTTTCATGCGCAATACCGACGCCCAGGGATTTCCGCTTTCGCGAGAATGACGGGAGAGGGTTGGCGGAGGCTTTTGGATTGGACCGCGCTGCAAGGCACGGCCCAATGTTTTGCAGCGCGGCCTCAGCCTTGCGCCTTGTCGCTGAGCAGCTGCACCACGCTGGAGAAGTCCAGGCCGCCGCGGCCGGCCTGCTTGTTCATGGCGTAGAGGTTGCGCGCCAGTTCGCCCAGCGGGATGGTCGCGCCCACGCCCATGGCCGCTTCCACGGCCAGGCCCAGGTCCTTGAGCATCAGGTCGTTGCCGAAGCCGCCACTGTAGCCGCGAGAGGCCGGCGCGTTCTCCAGCACGCCCGGCCATGGGTTGCAGACCTCGGTGGCCCAGCTGCGCCCGGTGCTGACCGCCATCATCTGCGAGAGCACTTTGGGGTCCAGGCCGTGCGCGACGCCCAAGCCGATGGCCTCGCCGGTCACCGCCATGATCACGCCCAGGGCCATGTTGTTGCACAGCTTGGCGACCTGGCCGGCGCCGCTGGCGCCGACGTGGAAGATGTTCTTGCCCATCGCCTGCAGCACGGGGCGGGCGCGTTCGAGCACCTCCGCCTCGCCGCCGACGATGAAGGTCAGCGTGCCGGCCTGGGCGCCGGCGGTGCCGCCGGACACCGGCGCATCGAGCATCGCCAGGCCGCGCTTGGCCGCGGCCTGGGCGACCTTGCGCGCGCTGGCCGGGGCGATGGTGCTGCAGTCGATCACCAGCGCGCCGGCCGGGATCCGGTCGAGCAGGCCGCCTTCGCCCAGGTACAGGCCTTCGACGTGGCGGCTGGCCGGCAGCATCGAGATCACCACTTCGGCACCGTCCAGCGTGTCGATGGCCGAGGCGGCGGCGTGGGCACCGGCGGCCTTGGCCGCCTCCAGCGCCGCGGGCGCCAGGTCGAACACCGACAGCGTGTGCCCGGCCTTGACCAGGTTGGCGGCCATCGGCCCGCCCATGTTGCCCAGACCGATGAAGGCGATGCGGCTCATGCGTGACTCCCGTGGTGCGAAGAAGAATCCAGATCGGCCAGCGGATGCGCGTCGGCCGGCCAGGGCGAGATGAGGAAACCCTGTGCCCACTGCGCGTCGGCCTGGGCCAGCGCGGCCGGGTTCCAGCGCGGCTTGCGGTCCTTGTCGATCAGCAGCGCGCGGATGCCCTCGGCGAAGTCGCCGTGCGCGGCCACGTGCAGGGCGGCGATGCATTCCAGGCGGAAGGTGTCGGCCAGGCTCAGGTCGGCGGCGCGGCGCTGCAGTTCCCAGGCCAGGCGCGCCGAGCCCGGCGCACCGGCGGCCAGCGTGGCCTGCGCGGTCTGCAGCCACGGATCGTCGTCGCTGGACGCGGCGCCGATGGCGGCCACCACCTGTTCCAGCGAACCGGCGCCGACCAGCGCTTCGACCTGCTCGGCATGCGACTGCAGCGGCCCGGGCGGCGCTGGCATGGACATGCCGGCCAGCAGCTTGGTCAATGCGGCGCGATTGGCTTGAGGCGCCTCATCCCAGGGCTGCGCGACCAGCGCGTCGAGCAGCGCGGCGTGCCGGCCGCTGTCGATGCACACATCGGCCAGACCGGCGTAGATCGCATCGCCGGCGTTGAGCGGCGCGCCGGTCAGCGCCAGGAACAGGCCCGCCCCGCGCGGCACGCGCGCCAGCAGCCAGCTGCCGCCGACATCGGGGAACAGGCCGATGCCGATCTCCGGCATGGCCAGCCGCGAGCGCTCGGTGACCACGCGGTGGCTGGCGCCCGACATCAGGCCGATGCCGCCGCCCATCACGATGCCATGGCCCCAGCACAGCAGCGGCTTGGGATAGGTGTGAATGAAATAGTCCAGGCGGTATTCCTCTTCGAAGAACGCCGCCGCGTATGCGTTGGAGGTGATGTCTTCGCCGCCGCCGTCGCGGTACTCGCGCATGCTGCGGTACAGGCCGTGCAGGTCGCCGCCGGCGCAGAAGGCCTTCTCGCCCGCGCCCTGCAGCACCACGCAGGCGATGGCGGCCTCGTCGGCCCAGGCGCGCAGCTGCGCGTCCAGCAGGCGCGTCATCTCCAGCGACAGGCCGTTGAGCGTCTTGGGCGCGTTGAGCGTGGCGATGCCGATGCGCTTGCCGCCTGCGCCCTCGCGGGTCTCGAACAGCACCGGCGCCTCGACCACCGAATCGTGCGGGTTCATGCGTTGGTCCATTGCGGCGTGCGCTTGGCGAGGAACGCATTGACGCCCTCGGCCTGGTCGGCGGTATCGAACAGATCGACGAAGGCCTCGCGCTCGGCCACCAGCGCCGCAGCGAAGCTGCCGCTGCGCGTGGCCTGCACCAGTGCCTTGCACGCGGCCACGCTGGTCGGGCTCTGACGGCCCGCGCTGCGCGCCCAGTCCAGGGCACGTGCGCGGCCCTCACCCCGCGGCACCACCTCCTCGACCAGGCCGATGCGCAGCGCGGTGGCCGCATCGACACGCTCGCCGAGCAGGATCATGCGCTTGGCCCAGCCCTCCCCGACCAGCCGTGGCAGCGCCTGTGTGCCTCCCGCACACGGCAGCAGGCCGACGGCCGCTTCGGGAAGGGCGAGCTGCGCGTGCTCCTCGGCGATGCGCAGGTCGCAGGCCAGCGCGCACTCCAGCCCGCCGCCCATGGCATAGCCGTTGATCGCGGCGATGGACACGCCCCGGAACGCGGCCAGCGCCTCGAAGGCCTCGCCGAAGCGGCGCGCCGCCTCCCGCGCGGCCGCCTTGTCGCCGGAGGCGAACTGCTTCAGGTCCGCGCCGGCCGAGAAGAACTTCTCGCCCTCGCCGGTGATCACCAGCGCATAGATGTCGCGGTCGGCGTTGAGGGCGGCGACCAGGTCGCGCAGCGCGGCCAGGCTGTGCACGGTCCAGGTGTTGGCCGGCGGGTTGGCAAGGGTGACGAGGGCGACATGGCCGTCGGCCTCCACCTTGAGCCCGGTGTACTCGGTATCGCGCCAGCTCATCGCAGCGCCTCGTCGCTGGCCAGCAGGTGACGTGAGATGATCACGCGCATGATCTCGTTGGTGCCTTCCAGGATCTGGTGCACGCGGCAGTCGCGCAGCAGGCGCTCGACCGGGTACTCGCGGATGTAGCCATAGCCGCCGTGCAGCTGCAGCGCGTCGTTGCACACCGAGAAGCCGGCATCGGTGGCGAAGCGCTTGGCCATCGCGCACCACACGGTCTTGTCCGGCGCGTCGGCGTCGAGCTTGCGCGCGGCGGTGTGCACCATCTGGCGCGCGGCGACCAGCTCGGTGGCCATGTCGGCCAGCTTGAACTGCAGCGCCTGGAACTCGCCCAGCTTCTTGCCGAACTGGCTGCGTTCGCCCAGATAGCGGCGCGCCGCATCCAGCGCGCCCTGCGCCGCGCCCAGCGAGCACGCGGCGATGTTGATGCGCCCGCCGTCGAGCGCCTTCATCGCCAGGCGGAAGCCGTCGCCCTCCTGGCCCAGCAGGTTGGCGGCCGGCACGCGCACGCCCTGGAAGGTGATGCCGCGCGTGGGCTGGCTGTTCCAGCCCATCTTCTCTTCCTTGCGGCCGTAGCTGATGCCCTCCGCATCGGCGGGGACGACGAAGGCGCTGATGCCGCGCGCGCCGGGCTCGCCGGTGCGCGCCATCACCACCAGCACGTCGGTGGCGCCGGCGCCGGAGATGAAGGCCTTGGCGCCGTCGAGCACGTAGTGGTCGCCCTCGCGCACGGCGCGGGTCTTGAGCGAGGCCGCATCCGAGCCCGCGCCCGGTTCGGTCAGGCAGTAGGAAGCCAGCTTCTCGCCGGCGACCAGCGCCGGGCACCAGGCGTCGCGCACGGACGGCGTGGCGTTGCCGGCGATCAGCCAGGTGGCCATGTTGTGGATGGTGATGAAGGCGGCGGTCGAGGGATCGACGCTGGCCAGCTCCTCGAACACCACCGCCGCGTCCAGCCGCGACAGGCCCAGCCCGCCGACGGCCTCGGGCGAGTACAGCCCGCAGAAGCCCAGCTCGCCGGCCTTGGCGATGGCCTCGCGCGGGAAGATGCATTCGGCGTCCCAGCGCGCGGCGTGCGGGGCGAATTCCTTGTCGGCGAAGTCGCGCGCGGCCTCGCGGAAGGCCTGCTGCTCCTCGGTGAGCTCGGCCGCGTCGTGCGGGAGTTTCATCACTGCGTTCATGGCATCGCCCTTGTGCGAAGGCTCACTTGAGACTGATGGTGGTGTTGACGCCGTGGCTGAGCGTGTCGTCGTCGAACCAGCGCGCGGTCACCGTCTTGGTCTGGGTGTAGAACAGCACCACCTGCTTGCCGTACGGACCCAGGTCGCCGAGCTTGGAAGCGCGCGAGCCGGTGAAGGAGAACAGCGGCACCGGCACCGGGATCGGCACGTTGATGCCGACCTGGCCCACGTCGATGTCTTCCTGGAACCTGCGCGCGGCCGCGCCGGACTGGGTGAACACCGCGGTGCCGTTGCCGTTCGGGTTGGCGTTGACGAAGGCGATGGCCTCATCGAGCGTGTCGACCTCCACGATCACCAGCACCGGCCCGAAGATCTCCTCGTCGTAGATGCGCATGCCCGGCTTGACGCCGGAGAAGATGGTCGGGCCGACGAAGTTGCCCTGCTCGTGGCCCTCGACCCGCGGCTTGCGGCCGTCCAGTTCGAGCTTGGCGCCCTGGGCGATGCCCGATTCGATCAACGCCTCCACGCGCGAGCACGCGGCGGTGGAGATCAGCGGGCCGACGTCCACGCCGCTGGCGTCGCCCGGACCCACCTTCAGCGTCTTGGCCTTTTCGACCAGGTCGGGGATCCAGTCGCGCGCCGCGCCGACCACCACCATCGTCGAGGCGGCCATGCAGCGCTGGCCGGCGGCGCCGAACGCAGCGCCCGCCATCGCGTTGAGCGTCTGCTCCTTGTTGGCATCGGGCAGGACGACGGCATGGTTCTTCGCGCCCATCATGCACTGCACGCGCTTGCCGGCCAGCGAGGCGCGGTTGTAGACATGCGTGCCGACCCTGGTCGAGCCTACGAAGGACACCGCCTTGATGTCGGGGTGGTCGCAGATGGCGTTGACCACGTCCTCGCCGCCGTGGACGACGTTGAGCACGCCCTTGGGGATGCCCGCCTCCAGCGCCAGTTCGACCAGGCGCATGGTCACCATCGGGTCCTGCTCGGAGGGCTTGAGGATGAAGGTGTTGCCGGTGGCGATGGCCATCGGGAACATCCACAGCGGGATCATCGCCGGGAAGTTGAACGGGGTGATGCCGGCGCACACGCCCAGCGGCTGCATGAGCGTGTAGGTGTCCACGCCGTTGGCCACGTTGTTGGCCAGCTCGCCCAGCTGCAGGTTGCCGATGGCCGCCGCGTGTTCGACCACCTCCAGGCCGCGGAACACGTCGCCCTCGGCATCGGGCAGGGTCTTGCCCTGTTCGGCGGTGAGGATCGCCGCCAGCTCGCCCATGTGCTCGCGGATCAGCTGCTGGTACTTGAGGAAGATGCGGGCGCGGGTGCCGATGGGCGTCTTGCGCCAGGTCTTGAACGCCTCCTTGGCCGCGGCCACGGCGCGGTCCACCTCGTCCACGGTGGCGAAGGGCACCTGCCCCAGCACCTCCTGCGTGGCCGGGTTGACGATGTCCTTCCAGGTGGAGGTGCGCGATTCGACAAAGGCACCGTCGATCAGCAGAGACACGCGCGGCAGTTCAGCGTTCATGGGCGGCCCTTGGGGCGATGGCGAATGACGGGATTCGCATCTTTCGCAAGATCGGGGCCGATTTCAGCCGCAAATCTGCTTAATCCGGCCAACGGAATGCCGGATTTCTGCGAAGATTGCGAAGATGAGCCCCCATCGCCGCCTCGAACTCGGCCTGCGCCTGCAGCGCCTGCGCCAGCGCCACGGCCTGTCCCAGGCCCAGCTGGCCCAGGCGCTGGGCCTGTCGCCCAGCTACCTCAACCAGATCGAGCGCAATAAGCGACCGCTGACCCCGGCCGTGCAGCAGCGCCTGCGCCAGGTCCTGGAGGACACCGCCGGCCTGTTCGACGCCGACGATCCGGCCGCGCTGGTCGACCCGCTGCACGAGACCCTGGCCGCGCTGGACCGGCCCGGCGTGACCACGGCCGAGCTGCGCGCGCTGGCCGGCAACCTGCCGCAGGTCGCCCATGCGCTGCTGGACCTGCATCGCGAGCACCGCGCCCTGCGCGAGCGCGCCGCGGCCCTGGAACTGCAGGTCGGCGACCCGAGCGCCGGCGCGCCGGCGCTGCTGCCGCCGGGCGACCAGGTGCGCGACTATTTCAACCGCCTGCGCAACCACATCCCCGAGCTGGACACGCTGGCCGAGCGCCTGTTCGACGAGCTCGGCCTGGCGCCCGGCCACACCGGGCCGCGCCTGCGCCAGCGCCTGGCCGACCGCCACGGCGTGCTGGTCGAGGTGCACGGCGGCGGCCAGGCCAAGCGCCGCCTGGACACCGTCGCGCGCGTGCTGCACCTGCCCGACTACCTGCGCCCGGGGCAGCAGGCGTTCCAGATGGCCGCCGAACTGGTGCTGCTGGAACACCCGGGCCTGATCGCCGCGCTGACCGCGCGCGCCGGTTTCGACGACGCCGAGCGCGTGGCGCTGGCGCGCATCGGCCTGTCCAACTACTTCGCCGGCGCGCTGGTGATGCCCTACGGCGAATTCCTGCGCAGCGCCGAGCAGAGCCGCTACGACATCGAATGGCTGGCGCACCGCTTCGGCGTCGGCTTCGAGGCGGTGTGCCATCGCCTGTCCACGCTGCAGCGCGAGGGCGCGCTGGGCCTGCCGATCTTCTTCATGCGCGTGGACCGCGCCGGCAACGTGTCCAAGCGTCATTCGTCCACCGACTTCCACTTCTCCCAGGTCGGCGGCTCCTGCCCGCTGTGGATCGTGTACGAGGCCTTCAACCAGCCCGGGCGCGTGCTGACCCAGGTCACCCGCCTGCCCGACGGCCGCCGCCACTTCTGGCTCGCGCGGCAGGTCAGCACCGGCCCGGTCGGCTACAGCCAGCCGCGCAAGACCTTCGCCGTCACCGTGGGCTGCGACCTGCGCCACGCCGAGCGCCTGGTCTACGCGCGCGGCATCGACATCCGCCCCGAATCGGCCGTGCCCATCGGCCCGGGCTGCCGCACCTGCGAATGGAGCGACTGCCTGCAGCGCGCCTTCCCCGCGCTGCCGCAGCTGGGCGCGGTGGCGCGCTGAAGGTTGGCTGCCGGGCGCGCCGTGGTGGGACGGGCAGCGCACCGATGACCGGTCGGCCAGCATGCCCGCGCAAGTGACTTCCGGCAGACGCGGCGGCGATGCCGCGACTGAGACGCTGGACGTTCCAACAGGGAGGTTTCGCATGCACCTTCGTACGACGCTGCTCACGCTGCTGGCCATGTCGCTCGCTGGCGGCCCACTGGTTCTGGCCGAAGCGCGCGCCGCCGAGCCAAGCGCCGAACCTGCCGCTGCGGCGACCTCGATCGATGCGGCGATCGAGCAGCAGATGCGCGAGGGCGGGCTGGTCGGCGCGGGGGCCGCGGTCATCGTGGACGGCAAGGTGGCCTGGCGCGGCGCGTACGGGCTGGCCGACCGCGAGAGCGGACGTCCGTTCACCACCGCGACCGTCATGAACATCGCGTCCATCAGCAAGACCGTCGTGGGCGCGGCGATGATGCGCGCGCAGGAGGAAGGCAAGCTCAGCGTCGACACGGACATCGATGGCTACCTGCCGTTCCAGGTGCGCAACCCGCGCCACCCCGATACCCCGATCACGCTGCGCCAGATCGCCACGCACACCTCCAGCATCACCGATCGCTGGGACGTGTATGCCGCGAGCTACCACTTCGGCCGCAATGCGCCGCAGCCGCTGGGCGATTTCCTGCGCGGCTACTTCGTGCCGGGCGGCGCCGACTACAGTCCGGAGAACTACAACGCCTCCGCGCCCGGCGCCGAACGCGACTACTCCAACATCGGCGCCGGACTGGCCGGTTACATCATCGAGCGCACCACCGGCCAGCCGCTGGATCGCTATACCGAGGACCGCATCTTCCGCCCGCTCGGCATGGCCAGCACCCACTGGCGACTCGAGCCGAGCGATCTCAAACAGGGCGCCACGCTGTATCTGTCGCAGGACGGCATCGCCGTCGCGCTGCAGCCCTACACCGGCACGACCTGGCCCGATGGCGGCCTGCGCACCTCGGTCGACGACCTGTCCAAGTTCTTCATCGCCCTGCTTGACGGCGGCCAGGCCAACGGGGTGCGCATCCTGAAGGAGTCGTCGGTGGAGGACATGCTGCGCCTGCAGTTCACGGCCGCGCACAAGCCGGCCAACGTCGATATCGCCGAAAAGAACTCCGGCCTGTTCTGGCAGACCAAGTTCAACACCAAGTACGTCGGCCACGGCGGCAGCGATCCGGGCCTGAAGACCGAAATGCTGGCCACGCCCGACCTGCGGACGGGGATCGTGTTCTTCACCAACACGGCCGGGCCGGACACCGAGAAGGCGTATGTGGCCATCCTCAAGCTGCTGTTCGCCCAGGCCCAGGCGCTGAAGGGCCCGGATACGGCGCGGTAGCGACGCGCGCGCCTTGCGGCTGGCGCGCTCGGTCCGGGCGCGCTGAAAGCGCACGGCAACCGCCCACGCTGGGCTAAGCTGCGGCCTCGCTTCTCGACCGTCGCTCCGATGCAGCTCATGTCCGCCTCCACCCTGCGCCCGGCTTTCGTGCTGCTGCTGGCGCTCTTCATCCTGCCCGCCTGCGCGCGCGTGCCGGTCCAGGGCGTCAAGGCGGTCAAGACGTATCCGCATGACACGCAGGCCTTCACCGAGGGGCTGTTCTACCTGGATGGCGTGCTGTACGAGAGCACCGGCGAGCTGGGCCAGTCGGTGGTGCGCAAGGTGGAGCTGGCCACCGGCAAGGTGCTGCAGGAGGCGGCGCTGCCGCCGCAGTACTTCGGCGAGGGCATCGTCGCGCACGACGGCAAGCTGCTGCAGCTGACCTGGCGCAGCGGCGTGGGCGCGATCCGCGACCTGGCGACGTTCGACCTCATCGGCAGCTTCCGTTACCCCGGTGAGGGCTGGGCGCTGACACGTGACGACACGCATCTGTACATGAGCGACGGCACGCCGGTCATCCGCGTGCTCGATCCGGACACGCTGCAGCAGACCGGCAGCATCACCGTCACCGTGGATGGCACGCCCCTGCAGCGCGTCAACGAGCTGGAATGGATCAAGGGCGAGCTGTGGGCCAACGTCTGGATGACCGACCGCATCGCGCGCATCGACCCGGCCACCGGCGCGGTGGTGGGCTGGGTCGACCTCAAGGGCCTGTTCGATTACCGCAAGCTGGCCGACCCGAACGATGATGTGCCCAACGGCATCGCCTACGACGCGCAGGGCGACCGCATCTTCGTCACCGGCAAGCGCTGGCCCAAGCTGTTCGAGATCAAGCTGACCGGGCCGCGTTGAGCGCCCGAGACCCACAGACCATGCACACCGTCGACCTGTTTCCCCACACCTTCGCGGGCCTGCGCCTGCGCGCGCTGCGCCTGGACGATCTGGACGCCTTCCACGCCTACCGCCGCGATCCGGCCGTGGCCCGCTTCCAGGGCTGGCCGCCGATGGACCGGCCGGCGTGCGAGGCGTTCCTGCGCGAGCAGGCCGGACACGACGCGCTGGTGCCCGACGGCTGGCGGCAGCTGGCGATCGCGCGCGCGGCGGACGATGTGCTGATCGGCGACGTCGGTCTCTGGCTGTCGGCCGATGCCACGCAGATCGAGTTCGGCCTGAGCATCACGCCGGACGCGCAGGGACAGGGTCACGGCACGGCCTGTGTCCGCGGGCTGCTGGCGCGACTGGCCTGCATCCCGTCGCTGAGGGAGATCCAGGCCGCCAGCGATCTGCGCAACCTGCCCTGCCTGGCGCTGCTCCAGCGCGCGGGCATGACGCCCTCGCACCGGCGCGAAGACGAGTACAAGGGCGAATGGTGTGTGGAACAGGTCTTCGTGACGCGACTGGATCCGCATCGTCCCGCCCTGGCAGACCCCACACCTTCCGACTGAGCGGGACCGCAAGCCGGGCAAGCGAGGCGATTCGTGGGAGCCGCCCTTTGGGCCGGTCGCGGCGAGAGGCTTCCCCGGCGAAACCTGCCGCTGCCCTCACCGCATGGCGTCGCAAGGCGCGCCGGACGCACGGCGGGAACGCTCAGCCAGACACGCCCGGGAACGGGCTTGCGTCCCTCGACCAGGTGCGTCGGCACCCACGGACCGCCCCACCACATGCGCCAGCCCAGGCTGCGGCGCGAGGCCGTCACGCCGTGCGTGGAGAGCCTGGCGACGTACTCCCCGGTCTTGTTGATGTCGGCGATCAGCAGCACGCCGCCCGGGCGCAGCACGCGCCAGGCCTCGTCAATGGCCTGTGCGCGCCCCTCGCGCGTGGCGATGTTGTGGAGGGCCACGTTGGACACCACCGCATCGAAACTCGCGTCGGCGAACGGCAGGTGGCGCATGTCGGCCGTGTGCAGTTCGACGCGCGCGGCGACGCCCTCGGCCGCGGCATTGGCCATCGCCGCCGCCATGGCGTTGCCCGACTGGTCCTTGCTGCTCCAGATGTCCACGCCCACCGCGCGCCCTTGCGGCAGGTGGCGCGCGACCTCCAGCAGCACCATGCCGCGGCCGCAGCCCAGGTCCAGCACCCGCTCGTCGCCGCGCCACGGTTGCGCCGCGAGCAGGCGGCGCCAGGCGAGGAACTTGCCGCGCCGCGTGGTGTGCAGGTACAGGGCGGCCATGAGCACCAGGATGACCGCGCTCAGCCACCACTGCGGTGCCACGAACAGCGCGACGGCCGCGCAGGCCAAGGCGCCGGCCAGCATGCCGAGCGGGGCATAGGGCGCGTCGATGCCGTAGCGACCGGCGCGAAGCGATGCGGACATGGGTGTGTTCTCCGAAAGGACGCCGCCATCGTGCGCTTGCGCCGGCACCGCCTCCAGTGACAGCTGTCATCGCGTTGGCGTGCAGGCCCCGCGCGGGGCTCCGCCCGTCCGCCAGACGCGCCCTGTGCTCACTGGACGGGCCACTTGGCGCGTCCGGCACGACGTGGAAGGGCCGGTGCGGCGATGAAGCCTGTTCGGTGCGCCTCCCCCAGCGTGCCGGCACCCCGGAACGGCCCGTCCGGGCCGGCTGGGCCGCCCGTGTAAAATCGCCGTCTTTTTCAGTGCGCCCGGCGCGCCCGTCCATGGCCAAACCCCGACAACACGGGCCCGTCCCCGGCCCGGCCTTCGTGCGCCTGCTCGCGCGGCTGGGCCAGGTCGCCGTGCCGGCGGCCCCGCCCGCGCTGCCCGAGCGGCTGGCGCAGTGGGTGGACTGGAACCGCGCGGTCGCCCTGTCGCGGGCGCTGGACGGCGCGCCGTCGCCGGCCGCCGACGGCCCGGGCTTCGACGCCGCCGAAGCCGAGGCCTGCCACGCCCAGCGCGCGGCCCTGACCAGTGCGATCCGCGAGGACCGCGAGCTGGCCGCGGTCATCCAGCGGCGCCTGGACAAGGCGGCCGGCGAAGGCGCGAGCCTGGACCAGGCCGTGGACTTCGCCGTGTTCCGCCAGCGCTACCTGGCCCACCAGCGCGCCATGCTGTCCACCACCGGCCTGCTGCGCGGCCGCCTGCGCGACATGCTCGGCCACGGCCCGGCGGCGCTGGCGCGGCTGGCCGAGGTGGACGCGGTGATGGAATCGACCCTGAGCCCGCGCGAGCAGACCGTGCTGGCCGCCGGCCCGGCCCTGCTGGAACAGCACTTCCTGCGCCTGCGCCCGGCCGAGGCCGAACCTCCTCCGGCCACCGTCGACCCCACGGCCGATGCCGCGCCGATGCCTGCCTGGCTGCAGACCTTCGCCCAGGACATGCAGCGCGCGCTGCTGGCCGAGCTGGACCTGCGCTTCCAACCGATCGATGCGCTGCTCGCGGCGCTCACGCTCCCATTGATGCCTCCATGCCAAGAACCGTCCTGAACCTCATCGTCTTCCTCCTGGGCCTGCTCGCGGTGGGCTGGGTCGGCGCCGGCTACCTCGGCAACAACGCCCTGGGCGTGGCCGTGTCGCTGGTGATCGCCGCCTGCTACATCGCCGGCGCGATCGAGCTTTACCGCTACCGCCAGGCCACGCGCTCGCTGGAACTGGCCCTGCGCGAGGACCCCACCGCGGCCGCCGGCATCCCGGCATGGCTCGAACGCCTCGCCCCCGGCCTGCGCCAGCCCGTGCGCCTGCGCATCGAGGGCGCGCGCGTGGCCCTGCCCGCGCCGACGCTGACGCCGTACCTGACCGGCCTGCTGGTGCTGCTGGGCATGCTCGGCACGCTGCTGGGCATGATGGCCACGCTGCGCGGCACCGGCCTGGCGCTGGAGAGCGCGATCGACCTGCAGGCCATGCGCGGCTCGCTGGCCGCGCCGGTGAAGGGCCTGGGCTTCGCCTTCGGCACCTCGATCGCCGGCGTGGCGACCTCGGCGATGCTGGGCCTGCTCTCGGCGCTGTGCCGGCGCGAGCGCCTGGAAGCCGTGCAGCAGCTGGATGCGGCCATCGCCACCTCGCTGCACCCGCATTCGCGCGCGCATCGCCAGGAGGAAGCCTTCCGCCTGCAGCAGGCGCAGACCGCGCTGATGCCGCAGCTGATCGAGCAGCTCGGCGCGCTGATGCAGACCATCCAGACCCACAGCAGCAGCACCCACGCGCAGCTGGTCGAACGCCACGAGGTGCTGCACGCCCGCACCGAGGCCGCGCACGCGCAGCTGAGCGAGGTGCTCGCCCGCGCCCTGGCCGCCAGCGTCGCCGACAGCGCGCAGGCGGTGAACGCCGCGCTGCAGCCGGTGGTCGAACGCACCCTCACCGGACTGGCGCGCGACGCGCAGACGCTGCAGGCCAGCGTGCGCGACGCGGTGCAGCAGCAGCTGGACGCGCTGGACAGGGGCTTCGCCGGCGCCACCAGCGCCGCCCGCGACAGCTGGACCGCCGCGCTCGACACCCAGCGCCAGGCCCATGCCGCGCAGGTGCTCGCGCTGCAGCAGGCGCTGGACGGTGCCGGCCAGGCGCTGTCCACGCACGCCACGCGCACCGTCGATGCCATCGGCGCGCGCCTGGACGGCACCGCGCAGCAGCTCGACACGCAGTGGACCCAGGCCCTGGCCCAGCAGCGCGAGCTGCACGCGGCCCAGGCCGCGCAGCACGCGCAGGCGCTGGAGCAGGCCGGCAGTGCGTTCCAGGCCCACACCGCCGCGCTGCTGGACCACGCCCGCCAGGCGCAGGCGCAGCTGCACGACACGCTCACCGCCCAGGCCGAACGCGGCAGCGCGCAGCTCGAGGCGGCCAGTGCCGCATTCGCGCGCCACGGCGCCGAGACCGCGAGCGCCTTCGAGGCGCACGCCGGCGACCTGGCACGCAACGCCGACGACACCCGGCAGCAGCTGCGCGACGCGCTGGCGCAACAGGCCGAACAACACGCGCGCCAGCTGCGCGAGGCAGCCGCGGCCTTCGACCAGCACACCGCCACCGTGGCCGAGGCCCTGACCCGCTCGCACACCGCGCTGCAGGACGCGCTGGCCGCCCAGGACGGGCAGCGCCTGGCCGCCTGGTCCGAGGCGCTCGCCTCCACCCATCAGGCCCTGCGCGAGGAATGGCGGCAGGCCGGTGCCGAGACCGCGCAGCGCCAGCAGGCCATCTGCGACACTCTGGCGCAGACCGCCGAGGCGATCACCGGCCAGGCGCAGACGCATGCGCAGGAGACGATCGCCCAGATCACGCGCCTGGTCGATGCCGCCGCCGAGGCGCCGCGCGCGGCGGCCGAGGTCATCGCCGAACTGCGCCAGAAGCTCTCCGACTCCATGGTGCGCGACACCGAGCTGCTGGCCGAGCGCAACCAGCTGATGTCCACGCTGGATACGCTGCTGAACGCGGTCAACCACGCCTCCACCGAGCAGCGCGGCGCGATCGACGCCCTGGTCTCCACCTCGGCGCAGCTGCTGGAACGCGTCGGCACGCGCTTCACCGACCATGTCGAGGCGCAGACCGGCAAGCTGGAGCAGGCCGCCGCGCAGGTCGGCGCCAGCGCCACGGAAGTGGCCAGCCTGGGCGATGCCTTCGGCGCGGCGGTGGCGCAGTTCGGCCAGGCCAATGCGGAGCTGACCGAGCGCCTGCATGGCATCGAGCAGGCGCTGGACAAGTCGCTGGCGCGCAGCGATGAGCAGCTGGCCTACTACGTGGCCCAGGCGCGCGAAGTGATCGACCTGAGCCTGCTCTCGCAGCGCCAGATCATCGAGGACCTGCGCCAGCTGGGCGATGCCAGGAGCACGGCGGCGTGAGTGGCGAGATCGAGCTGGACGAAGGCGCCGGCACGCCGGTGTGGGCGGCGTTCGGCGATCTGATGTCGGTGCTGCTGGGCGCCTTCGTGCTGATTCTGGTCGGCGTGATCGCCGTGCAGCTGCAGCTGTCGAGCAAGCTGGACGAGGAGGCGCACCGGCGCCAGGCGCTGGAACAGGCGCTGGCCGGGCCCCTGGCCGCCGGCCGGGTCACCATCGTCGATGGCCGCATCGGCATCCGCGGCAACGTGCTGTTCGCGCTCAACTCCGACCAGCTGCAGCCGGAGGGACGCGAGGTGCTGCACAGCCTGGCCGCGCCGCTGCGCCAGTACCTGCACGCGCGCGACGAAGTGCTGATGGTCAGCGGCTTCACCGACGACCGCCCGATCCACGACGACAACCTGCACTACGCCGACAACTGGGAACTCTCCGCCCAGCGCGCGCTGACGGTGACGCGCACGCTGATCGCCGAGGGCGTGCCGGCTTCTTCCGTGTTCGCCGCGGCCTTCGGCTCTGAACAGCCGGTCGCCTCCAACGACGACGCCGAGGGCCGCGCGCGCAACCGCCGCGTGGAGATCGCGCCGATGCCGCGTCCGTCCAAGACCGCCGCGACGCCCTGACGTGCACGCGGTGCTGGGCCAACTGGAACGCTGGCGCGCGCAGGGCGCCGACCGCATCGATCCGGTGCGCTTCGCCCTGCTCGATGCGTTGGCCACGCGCACGCAGGCGCAGACCGGCGCGACCCGCGCCTTGCTGGAGGCGCGCCTGGACGCGCTGCTGGCCGAGTACCGCACGCGCATCGGGCAGGCCCGGGCGCGCAGGCGCAAGTCCGCCACACAGGCGGTGAGCGAGGCCGGCCCGCTGGCCGAACTGCTCGATGCCCTGAACGCCGGCGCGCAGCAGCGATTTGCCGCGCGTGATGAGGCCCACGCCGCGTCTCAGGTGGGAACACGGCCTGGCACCGCGCCCGATGCCGGCGCGGGCGCCGCGGCCGACGCGGCAACGATGCCACCTGCCGCGGCGCACTATCCGCAGCTGCCGGCGCTGGACGAGTTCCAGCGCCTGTGGGAGGAAGTGCGCACCGCGCGCCAGCTGCGCCAGTCGCTGGAGCCGGCGCCGGAAGACGCGGGCCCGCTCAACTCGCACCTGCTGGTCCACCGCGCACTGACGCTGATGCACGACATCGCGCCTGGCTATCTGCGGCACTTCCTCGGCTATGTCGATGCGCTGTCATGGATGGCCCAGCTGCAGGGCGGCGCCGACCCCGACGCCGACGCCCCCCGCCTCCCCAGCGGCGCCAGGCCCTCCAAACCCTCACGCAGCCGCGCCCGCAAAAAGCCCGCCTGACACCTAGCGCGTCTGCCCCTCCCTTTCGCGTAGCGAAGGGGAGCTGATCGCTGCGAGCGGAGGGATTCGCGCGTGCTGGCTAGAAGCCGCTGCAGCCGAAGCCGCCGTCGACCTCCAGGCAGACGCCGGTGATGTAGGCCGCCGTCGGCAGGCACAGGAAGGCGATCGCGCCGGCCACCTCCTCCGCTTCGCCCAGGCGCCGCAGCGGGGTGCGCGCCAGCACCCGCTCGTGCTGTGCCGGCGAGGTCAGGCGCGCGGCGGTGCGTGGCGTGCGGATGGCCCAGGGCGCGACCGCGTTGACGCGGATGCCGTCCTGCGCCCATTCCACCGCCAGGCTGCGCGTCATCTGGTGCAGCGCGGCCTTGGCCATGCCCTCGACCGTGGCGCCGCGCACCGCGCGCAGGCCGCTGGCCGCGCCCACGTTGACGATGCTGCTGGCCGGGTGCCGCGCCAGCAGCGGCTGCGCGTAGCGGCACAGTTCGAAGGCGGAGAACAGCCCGGTCTCGAACACCGCCCGCCAGGTCGCTTCGTCCAGGTCCAGCAGGCTGCCGTTGGCCCCCGCGCCGACGGTGTTGACCAGGATGTGCAGGCCCTCACCCTGGTCCTCGACCCAGTCCAGCAGCGCGCGCCGCTCCTCGTCGTCGGCCACGTCCGCGGCGAAGCCCTCGATCATCCGCTCCGGATGGGCATCGGTGAGTTCGTCGCGCGCCGCCTCCAGCGCATCGGCGTCGCGCGCGACCAGCAGCACGTCGGCACCGAGCGCGAGCAGCTCGGCGGCGGCGGCCAGGCCGATCCCGGCGCTGGCGCCGGTCACCAGGGCCAGCTGTCCGTCCAGGCGCCAGCGTTGTGGGTGCGACATCGCGTTCTCCTTCAGCGCACCAGCGCCATGCCGATCGAGGCCGGCGCGGTCGCGGCGAACCCATACTGCGCATACAGCCGATGCGCCTGACCGTCGGCGATCAGGCTGACGTAGGCACTGGCCGGCACCCGGTCGCGCAGGTACGCGCTGATCGCGTCCATGATGCGCTTGCCCAGGCCCTGGCCCTGATGCGCCGGCAGCACCGCGATGTCGACCACCTGGTAGAAGCAGCCGCCGTCGCCGATCACGCGCCCCATGCCCACCGGCACGCCGTCATGCAGCACCTGCACGGCGAAGCAGGAGTTGGGCAGTCCGCGCGCCGCGGCGTCGGCGGTCTTCGCGCTCAGGCCCGCGCCGACGCGCAGCGCGCGGTAGACCTCGACGCCGGGGATGGCTTCGATCAGCGTGTATCCGGATGGCATGGGCGGCTCGGCGGGGGCATCGGCGTAGGATAGCCATGCATCCATCGCGAGGCAGCCGCCATGGCCGCATCACCGCTCCATCGTGTCCTGTTCGCCGCGTGCCTGGGCACGCTGGCCGCCTGCAGCCCACCGGCCGCACCGCAACCGGACAAACCGCCGGCGCCGCGCAGCGCCGCCGCGCAGGCACTGCACCGGCCGCTGGACCGTGCCAAGGCGGTCGAAGGCCAGCTGCAGCAGGCCCAGGACGCCCAGGCCAGGCAGATCGAAGCGGCGACGCAATAGCGGCCGGACGGTCCCCAGCGCCGCGCATCGTCCTGGCGCCAACACAAAGGCGGGCCGAGGCCCGCCTTCGCGCTCACCCGCACCGCGCCGGTCGAACCCGACCGGCCGGAGGCCTCAAAGCCCGCAGAAGCAGTACGCCAGCTCGCTGACCGGCTTGCCGCCGGGCTTGCGCTCCATCGCGTCCTGCACGAACTTCAGCTGCTCGGCGGTGTGCGGCATCGCCTTGAGCAGCAGGCTCTGGGCGAAGTCCGAACGCCCCACCAGCGCCTGGCCCATCGGGCTGCCCGCGGCGTTGGCCAGGAACTGCTCGAACGGCGACAGCTCCTTCTCCACGTACTGCACGCGATACTTGTCGGCCGCGCCCAGCTTGGCGCGCGCGGCGGCGTCGGCGATGGCGTCCTTCAGCCCGCCCATCTGGTCCACCAGGCCGCGCTCCATGGCCTGCTGGCCGGTCCACACGCGGCCGCGGGCGATCTGGTCGATCTGCTCCACGCTCTTGTGGCGCGCGGCGGCCACGCGGCCGGTGAAGTCGGCGTAGCCCTTGTTGATGATCGACTGGATCATCTGGCTCACCTGCGGATCCATCGGCTTGGTCACGTCGAACGCGCCGGCCAGCGGCGTGGTGCCCACACCGTCGGTGTGCACGCCGATCTTGCCCAGCGCGCGCGCGAAGTTGGGCACCAGGCCGAAGATGCCGATCGAGCCGCTGATGGTCGAGGGATCGGCGTAGATGCGATCGGCGTTCATGCTGATCCAGTAGCCGCCCGAGGCGGCCAGGTCGCCCATCGACACCACCACCGGCTTGCCGGCGGCCTGCAGCGCGACCACCTCGCGACGGATCTGCTCGGAAGGGAACACCTCGCCGCCGGGCGAATCCACGCGCATCACCACGGCCTTGACCTTGTCGTCCTCGCGCGCGGCGCGCAGCAGGGCCGAGGTGCTCTCCCCGCCGATGCGGCCGGCCGGCTGGTCGCCGGAGCTGATCTCGCCGGCGGCCACCACCACGGCCACCTGCGGGCGCTCGTCCAGCGCGGCCGGCTTGACCGGCAGCTGGGCCAGGTACTGCTCGAGCGTGACATGACGGAAGCCCAGGCCGGACTTGTCGGCATCGTCCTCCTCGGCCACGCCGCGCTCGATCAGCACCTGCTGCACGTCCTGCCAGGTCTTCAGGCCGTCGACCAGCTTCTGCTGCAGGGCGACCTTGGCCAGATCGCCGCCGGTGGCGGCCACTTCGGCGGGGATGTTGGCCACGCCGGCGCCGAGCGCCTCGGGGGTGAGCTTGCGCGCCTTGGCGACGTCGCCCAGGTAGCGGCCCCAGACGTCGTTCATCCAGAACAGGTCGGCTTCCTTGGCCTCGGGCGAGGCGGCGTCGAGGATGTAGGGCTCGGCGGCGGACTTGTACTCGCCCACGCGGAACAGGTGCACGTCCACGCCCAGCTTGTCCTGCAGGCCCTCGCGGTAGTACTGGCGATAGCGGCCCAGGCCGGTCATCTCCACGCTGCCCATCGGATCCAGGTAGACCTCGTTGGCCTGCGCGGCCAGCAGGTACTGGCCCTGGCTCATGTTCTCGCTGAAGGCCACGATCTGCTTGCCCGAGGCGCGCAGGTCGGCCAGCGCCGCGGCGACCTCGCGCAGCGAGGCGT
The DNA here is from genome assembly GCF_020042665.1 of Pseudoxanthomonas sp. X-1. Classification (NCBI taxonomy): domain Bacteria; kingdom Pseudomonadati; phylum Pseudomonadota; class Gammaproteobacteria; order Lysobacterales; family Lysobacteraceae; genus Pseudoxanthomonas; species Pseudoxanthomonas sp. X-1. The sequence goes on along the minus strand of NZ_CP083376.1, from coordinate 976,774 downwards.
AGCCGCTGGCCCGCAGCTTGTCGAAGTCGACGAACACCCGCTCGATCCTGCCGTCGGACTTGGCCGTCTCCAGCGCGCGCAGCAGGTCGCGCAACTGGACCTCGCCACCGGCCTGGCCGAAGGCCTTGGACAGCGCGCGGCTGGCCGGATCGGAGGAGTACTGCTCCACCAGCGCCGCGTCGGGCGCGATCACCAGCGTGGTGCGGTCCTGCAGCGGCTTGGGGCCGCCGCCCTTGGCCAGCGCCACGATCACCAGCACCGCGATCAGCAACAGCAGGCCGAAGAAGACCAGGTTGAAGATCAGCCGGCGGGTGAAATTCATCACGTCCCACAGGCCGATGAAGAACCGGCTGATCGGATCGCGGCGGACGGGCTGGTTCATGGGCGCGGGAGGCTCGTTCGGGAACTGTGCGGCAGCTTAGCCGCACCCGCGGGGCTTCGGCATGCCCCACACGTCACGGCGGGGCCGTTCAGCGAGCGGGCCTGACGCTCATGTCAGCCGCGCGGTGCTGCGGCGCAGGCGCAGGGCCATCATCACCGCCGCGGCGGCCAGGCCGATGGTGAGGCCGATCCACATCCCGCGCGGGCCGTAGCCCAGCCCCAGGCCCAGCGTCGCCCCGGCCGGCATGCCGATGCCCCAGTAGGCCAGGGCCGCCAGCAGCATCGGCACGCGCGTGTCCTTCAGCCCGCGCAGCGCGCCGGCCGACATCACCTGGATGCCGTCGGGGAACTGGAAGATCGCCGCCAGCACCAGCAGGCTGCCGGCCAGCGCGGCCACGGCCAGATCGTCGGTGTAGATGCCCACGATCTGGTTGTGGAACAGCGCCAGCACCAGCGCCGAACAGGTCTGCGTGCCCAGCACGATGGCGTAGCCGGCGCGCACCGCGCGACGCACGCCGTGCGCATCGCGCCGGCCCAGCGCATGGCCCACGCGCACCGTGGTGGCCTCGGCCAGCGCCATCGGCACCATGAAGCAGATCGCCGAGAGGTTGATCGCGATCTGGTGCGCCGCCGCCGGCACCGCGCCCAGCCGCGCGATCAGCAGCGCGGTGCTGATGAACAGCCCGCCCTCCATCAGCACGGTCACCCCGATCGGCAGCCCGGTGCGCAGCAGCGGCGAGATCTGCGACCAGCGCGGCGGCTCGAAACGCGCGAACAGCGCCAGCGGTGCGAAGCGCTTCGCGCGCGCTAGATAGGCGAGGAACAGCAGCGCCTGCGCCCACATCATCACCGCCGAGGCGATGCCCAGTCCGCCGGCGCCCAGCGCCGGAAAGCCCCAGGCGCCGAACGCCAGCCCATAGCCCAGCGGCGCCAGCAGGAACAGTCCGCCGAAGCCCAGCACCATCGTCGGCAGCGTCCAGTGCATGCCCTCGCTGAGGTTGCGCATGCACAGGTAGGCCGCCATCGCCGGCATGCCCCAGCGGATGCCGTGCAGGAAGTCGCGCGCGCCGGGAACGATCTCCGGCGCGATGCCCATCGGCGCCAGCGCGCGCGGGATCAGGCTGAGGAAGACGAACATCGCCAGCCCCAGCCCCGCCGCCAGCCACAGCGCCTGGCGGAACAACGGACCGATGCGGTCGTGCTCGCCGGCGCCGTCGTGGTGCGACACCGACGCGGCCAGCGCCACCAGCGTGCCGATCGGCACCATCAGCGGCAGCCACATCAGCGCGGTGCCGGTGGTGACGGCGGCCAGGGTGGCGGTGCCGTGGTGACCGGCGATGACATTGTCGACAAAGCCGACCAGGCCGGCCGAGACATGGCCGATGACCAGCGGCAGCGCCAGGCGGCCGGTGCTGCGCATCTCGTGCGCAAGGCCCGGCGCGGGCAAGGAAGGGGCGGACATGGAAACACGCACAGCGGCTGCGATCGCGCGCGGGATGGGCGCTGGCATCGGGCCAGGAAGGGCCGCTATCTTACCGGCCGACCTGGGGAAAGGGGCGCCGCTTCGATGACCACACAGCCCGGCGGACACGCCTCCGCCGCATGCGACAACTGCGCCACGCCGCTGGCGGGCCATTACTGCCACGCGTGCGGCCAGCCGGCGCACAACCCGCTGCGCAGCTTCGCCCATGCGGTGGAGGAAGTCTTCGAATCGTTCTGGCACCTGGACGGTCGCATCGGGCGCACGCTGCGCGACCTGCTCTTCCCCGGACGCCTGCCGGCGCGCTTCCTGCGCGGGCATCGCGCGCCCTATGTGCCGCCGCTGCGCCTGTTCGTCGTGCTGAGCGTGCTGACCTTCTTCGTGGCCCAGTACGCAGTGCATGTGGACAGCGACAAGGGCGTCGGCGGCCTGCTGCGTGGCGTGCAGGGCGGCGCCTGGGACCGGCCCGAGCTGATCGCCGATCCGGACCAGTTCGGCGCGCAGACCACGGTCGCGGCGGTGGAGGCCAGCCGCGAGGAGAAGCTCGCCGCCCTGCGCGAGGCCAGGACCCAGGTCGCCGCCGACTCCCTCGCCGCCCGGGCCATGGCGATGGGCGAGCGCAAGCTGCGCGCCGATGCGCAGGCGCGCCTGCATCAGCTCGATCCGACCCAGCCGGCCACGCTCGCCGCGGAGACGGACACAGGCGCGGGAGAGCCCGCCGAGCGCGCCCGCGCGCCCGAGGCGCCCAGGCCGGCCGGCCAAGCCAGCCAGGCCACGAACGAGCAGATCCACATCGACGCCCTGCCCGGCTTCGCCAACCGCTGGCTCAATGCCAAGGTGGCGCGCGCCAGGCTCAATCTGCAGCGCTACAGCGAAGACCCGGGCGAGTTCGTGCACGTCTTCATCGCCGCGATCCCCAGCGCGCTGTTCGTGCTGGTGCCGGCCTTCGCGCTGCTGCTGAAGCTGTGCTACCTGGGCAGCGGGCGCGGCTATCTGGAGCACCTGGTGGTCGGCCTCTACAGCCATGCCTTCCTGGTGCTCGCGCTGCTGGCGATGTTCGTGCTGATGCTGATCGGCGATGCGCTGCCCGCCCGCGCCGCCTGGCTGGCGCAGGGCCTCGGCATCCTGCGCGTGCTGCTGGCGCTGTGGCTGCCGGTCTATCTGTGGCTGACCCAGCGCCGGGTCTATGGCGAGTCGTGGTGGCTGACCACGCTCAAGTACGGCGTGATCGGCGTCCTGTACTTCTTCCTGGTCGGCCTGTTCTCGCTGGTGCCGGTGCTCTCCAGCATCACCCACTAGGGCGCGCGCGGCTCAGCGGCGCAGCCGCTCCTGCAGCCATGCCCCGCGCGCGGCGGGATCGGTGGCGATGAGCGCCTGGCGCAGCGCGTCGCGGTCCTGCGGCGGCGTGCGCTGGGCCAGCACCGCCAGGTCGGCGCGCTGCGGGGCGGTCAGCTGGCGCAGCATCGCGCGCATCGGCGCGATCTCGGCCTGCGGCATGTAGGCCAGCAGCGGCTGCAGGCGGGCGAAGTCGGCGCCGACATCCGGCCCCAGGCGCCAGCCGGCCTGTTCACTGCGATCCAGCTGCCCGAACCGGGCCAGCAGCGCCTGCTGCTGCGCCGGCGGCAGCGTGGCCAGGGTCGCGGCCGCCTGCTGCAGGCGGGTGCGGGTGGCCGGATCCAGGGCCAGCCAGTCCGCGTACTCGGCCCTGCGCCGGGCGCGTTCCAGCGGCGGCAGCCCATCCCAGGCGACCATGCGATCGGCGAAGGCATGCCGCGCCGGGGCGCTCAGCGCCGCCAGGCGCGCGGCGCGCGCGGCCTGGATCGCCGGCGTGAGCGCCTGCTCGTCGCTCGCCTGGGCCAGCAGCACCGAGGTCGCCACGCCCAGCACGGCCGCCACGGCCAGGGCCGCGAGGGTCTTACTGCGCCGCATCGCCAGCCTCCGCCGGGGTGTTCATGGCTTCGGCGGCCTCGCGCTGGCGGTCCTGCGGAGCGGCCGCGTACCAAGCCAGGAACCCGGCCCGCTGCGCCAGCGCCAGCCCCTGCGGATCCATCAGCGCATCGAAATCGGGATGGGTCAGCACCGCGTCGGCCTTGCTGAAGCGCTTGTCGGCTTCGTCGTCGCGCGACAGTGACTCGACCTGCACCTGGGCCTCGTCGCGCAACGGCTGCGCGACGCCGTCGCCGCCGGCGACCGCGGTGGCGGGCGCGGCCAGACGCCCCTGATGCAGGTACCACCAGCCGCCCGCGATGGCGGCCAGCGCCAGCAGGACGGCGGCGGCGATCAGCACTTGGCGCCACGGGAACGGTCGCCGCGCGGTGACCGCGCGCGGCCGGCGCGGCGCCGGTTTCGGCATTGGCGCTTCGGACGGCACGGGTGTGGGCGCGGCGCTGGCCGGCGCCGACGCGGCCACGGGGGCGTCCGGCGCCAGGGCCTCGCGCAGCCGGGTCAGGTGGGCCAGACGCTCGGGCGAGAGCGCGCGCAGATGCTGCTGGATCGCCTCGGCCAGCGCGCGCCAGGCGGTCGCATCGGGCTGGCCGGCATCGTCGCGGGGGCAGGCGCGGGCCAGCGCGCCGCGATAGCCCGTCTGGTTCAGGCCCATCACCGCGGCCGCGTCCTCCTCGTCCAGGCCGGCGGCCAGGCGCAGCAGCAGGGCCAGACGGTCGCTGTCGGACAGGTCGGCCAGCCAGTCCATGTCCTGCGGCCAGCGCGCCTCCGGATGCGCCTGGCGCAGCGGCGGGGCCGAGGCCAGCAGTGACCAGAAGCCGCGCGGCCATTCGGCCATGGGTTGCTCGCTGGCGTACTGGCCGAACGCACGCAGGGCCGCGGCCATCGCGATCTCGCCCGTCTCGCGGCGACCGCACTGCAGCTCGGCCAGGACGATGCCGCGGCGTTCGACGCCGCGCAGGAAGGCTGAGAGCGCGGCGGGGACATCGGCGGGCATATTCAAGTCAGGATCGGTCGGCGGCGGCGTGTGACAGCGCATGATAGGCGTCGCCGGGACGGTTGGGTTCGTCAACAAAACCCTTGACATTGTCCAAACATTCAAATTTCCCGGGATTCTCCGGGGCTTGACGAATCGACGGTTGTGCACAGCACCCAAGGCGGCGTCATCGAGCCCGCCGGAGCGCCCGCCCAGAGGCCCATTTCGGCGCTGTTCCACGGGTAAGTATTTGATCCATATGAAGTAATGAGCCTTGGCGTTTTTTTCACCAATATGACGCCGACCCAGAAAAGACGCCTGATCCGGCGTGGAGCAACGGCTTGATGCACAGCCTTATCCACAGCCGGTGTGGATAAGGCGGTTTTCCCATGTGTGTCGGCCAGTTGCGTGGGTTTCGTCACCTGACAGACAGGTTCGTGCCGCAACTGCACAACCCGCCGGCGCGCCGTGACCGGTGCCCTACACTTGTCCGGATGTCCGCCCTGTTGCTCCGCGTCGCCCTGCCCGTCCCCCTGCGGCAGGCGTTCGACTACCTGCCGCCGCCCGGTCATGACGCCGGCCCGGACGATGTCGGCCGGCGGGTGCGGGTGCCGTTCGGCAACCGCGAACTGGTCGGGGTGGTGATCGAGGTGGTCGCCGCCGATGCCGCCGCCGGCGAGCTGCGCGCCGCGCTTGCCGTGCTCGATCAGGCTCCGCTGCTGGTGGGCGAACTGGCGCGCTCGCTGCAGTGGCTGGCCGGGTACACCCACGCCCCGCTGGGCGAGGTGCTGGCGACCGCCCTGCCCGGCCCATTGCGCCACGGCGAAGCGCTGCCCGTCCGCGAAGCCTGGGGCTGGCGCCTGACCGAGGCCGGCATGACCGCGCTGGACCGCCTGCGCGCCGGCAGCCAGCCACGCCTGCTGGCCGAACGCCTGCGCGGCGAGGACCTGGCCGAATGGCAGCTCGACGACCTCCACCCCGGCTGGCGCACTGCCGCACGCAGCCTGCAGCAGCGCGGCTTCGCCGAACGCATCGCCCAGCCGCCGCGCAGCCGCGCGCGCGATCCGCAGCCCGGCCCGGCGCTCAATGCCGAACAGCAGGCGGCGGTAGCTGCCATCCCCGCGCAGGGCTTCGCCCCGATCCTGCTGGAGGGGGTGACCGGCTCGGGCAAGACCGAGGTCTACCTGCACGCCATCGCCGCCTGCCTGGCGCGCGGCCGGCAGGCGCTGGTGCTGGTGCCCGAGATCGGCCTGACCCCGCAGACGCTGGCCCGTTTCCGCGCACGGCTGGGCGTGGAGGTGCATGCGCTGCACTCGGGCCTGGCCGACGGCGAACGCGCGCTGACCTGGGCCGCCTGCCTGCGCGGCGATGCCCGGGTGGTGGTGGGCACGCGCTCGGCGGTGTTCGTGCCGCTGCCCGAGGCCGGGCTGATCGTGATCGACGAGGAGCACGACGGCAGCTACAAGCAGCTGGACGGCATCCGCTATCACGCCCGCGACTTCGCCCTGGTGCGCGGCAAGGCGCTGGACGTGCCGGTGGTGCTGGGCAGCGCCACGCCCTCGCTGGAGACGCTGCACAACGCCCACGCCGGCCGCTACGCGCATCTGCGCCTGTCCATGCGCGCCGGCGAGGCCAAGGCGCCCAGCGTGCGCGTGGTGGATGTGCGCAAGCGTCCGCTGGCCGCCGGCCTGTCGCCGGAGACGCTGGCGGCCATCGCCGCGCAGCTGCAGGCCGGCGGCCAGGTGCTGGTGTTCAAGAACCGCCGCGGCTATGCGCCGGTGCTGCTGTGCCACGACTGCGGCTGGAGCGCGCATTGCCATCGCTGCGATGCGCCGATGACGGTGCACGCCGCCGGCCGGCGCCTGCAGTGCCACCACTGCGGCCATCGCCAGAGCGCGCCGCTGGCCTGCCCGGACTGCGGCGGGCTGGCGCTGCAGCCGCAGGGCGTGGGCACCGAGCGGCTGGAGGAACTGCTGGCCGACACCTTTCCCCAGGTGCCGGTGCTGCGCATCGACCGTTCCACCACCCAGCGCAAGGACGCGCTGGAGCAGGCCTTCGCCACGCTCGGCGACGGCCCGGGCATCCTGGTCGGCACGCAGATCCTGGCCAAGGGCCACGACCTGCCGCTGCTGACGCTGGTGGTGGTGGTCGGCGTGGACGAGGGCCTGTTCTCGGCCGATTTCCGCGCCGGCGAGAAGCTGGCCCAGCTGCTGATCCAGGTCGCCGGCCGCGCCGGGCGCGCCGCGCGCCCCGGCCAGGTGTGGCTGCAGACCCACCATCCCGGCCATCCGCTGCTGGAGACGCTGCTGTCCGGCGGCTATCGCGCCTTCGCCCAGGCCGAGCTGGCCCAGCGCGAGGAGGCCGGCTTCCCGCCGTTCGCGCACCTGGCGATGTTCCGCGCCGAGGCCAAGCAGATCGAGCACGTCCAGGCTTTCCTGCGCGCGGTGCGCGCGGCGCTGGCGCAGGCCGATGCCGGCCTGGAGCTGCACGGCCCGATGCCGGCGCCCATGCCGCGCAGGGCCGGCTTCCAGCGCATGCAGCTGCTGCTCTCCTCGGCCCAGCGACCGCGCCTGCACGCCGCGCTGCAGGCGGCGCTGGCGCAGGTCGAGGCACTGCCCGAGGCCCGGCGCGTGCGCTGGTCGCTGGATGTGGATCCGACCGATCTGTATTGAGTGGGGCGGTGGCGTTGGTCTGCGCGGGCGGGAAGTCGGGGTCTCCCGCGTTCGGGCGAAAGTCCCTGGATTCCCGCTTTCGCGGGAATGACGATGAGGGAGGCGACTTGTGGAGTTGGGATATCGCGCTGCGCCTGGCGATGCGATCCGGCGCCGCATTAGCAGGAAGTTGAATTGACTTCAGCGCCAGGCCGACCCGGCTGTGACAGGATGGGGCGTGCGGTGCCTCACGGGCGCCCGCCCCTCCCCCCGTTTCAAAGTCTGTCGCTCATGCCTGTTTCAACACACCATCTGGTCATCGTCGGCGGCGGGTTCGCCGGCCTGTGGGCCGCGCGCGCACTCGACGACGCCCCCGTGCGCATCACCCTGATCGACCGCCACAACCACCACCTGTTCCAGCCGCTGCTGTACCAGGTGGCCACCGCCGGCCTGTCCGCGCCGGATATCGCCGCGCCGCTGCGCCATATCCTGCGCGACCAGGGCAACGTCGAGGTGCAGCTGGGCGAGGTCACCCGCCTGCTGCCGGACGCGCACACCATCGAACTGGCCGACGGCACCTCCCTGCGCTACGACACGCTGGTGCTGGCCACCGGCGCCGGCCATGCCTACTTCGGCAACGACGCCTGGGCCGAGCACGCGCCCGGTTTGAAGACGCTGGATGACGCCCTGCGCCTGCGCCGCGAAATGCTGGTGGCCTTCGAACGCGCCGAGGCCGAGCCCGATCCCGCCAAGCGCGCGGCCTGGCTGCACTTCGCCATCGTCGGCGGCGGCCCGACCGGGGTCGAGCTGGCCGGCACCCTGGCCGAGATCGCGCGGCACACGCTCAGGCACGAGTTCCGCCATATCGATCCGACCCAGGCGCGGGTGCGCCTGATCGAGGCCGGCCCGCGGGTGCTGCCCTCCTTCCCGGAAGACCTCACCGACAAGGCGCGCGCGCAGCTGGAGAAGCTGGGCGTGGAGGTCTGCACCGGCACGCCGGTGACCCACATCGACGAGCATGGCTACACCCTGGGCGATCAGACCTTCGCCGCGCGCACCGTGGTCTGGGCCGCGGGCGTGGCGGCCTCGCCGCTGGCGCGCAGCCTGGGGGTGCCGCTGGACCGGGCCGGGCGCGTGCTGGTGCGGCCGGACCTGAGCGTGCCGGGCCATCCGGACATCTTCGTCGGCGGCGACCTGGCCGCCGTCACCCAGGCCGACGGCAAGCCCGTGCCCGGCGTGGCGCCGGCGGCCAAGCAGATGGGCCGCTACATCGCCAAGAGCCTGCGTCTGCGCCTGGCCGGCAAGCCGGTGACGCCGTTCAAGTACAGCGACTACGGCAACCTGGCCACGATCGGCCGCATGGCGGCGATCGTGCACGTGGGCCGGTTCAAGCTGTCCGGGCCGCTGGCCTGGTGGTTCTGGCTGGCCGCGCACGTGTACTTCCTGATCGGCTTCCGCAACCGCTTCGTCGTGCTGGTCAACTGGGCCATGGCGTACTGGAGCTACCAGCGCGCGGCCCGCATCATCTTCGGCCAGGCCCCGCGCGAAACCGTGCCCGACCATGCCGTGCAGGACCTCGCGCCGGAAGCGCGCCGCGCGGCGGACTGAGCTTCGCATCGGCCCGTTGCACGCGGGCCGATGCGTGTCCTCAACGTCGCGGCAGGAACCCACCTCCGGTCGTTCGCCGAACCTCCCGTCTTCCCGCGAAAGCGGGAACCCATGGACGTTCGCTCAACAAGCTCCCAGCGCGCTGGGTTCCCGCGTTCGCGGGAACGAAGCGGTGTGGACGGCGGCTTTGAGCATTGGCTGAAGCCTGGCGCGAGGCGTGACAGACCCCGATTCCCGCTCCAGCAGAAACCAAGCGAGTTGCAAGGCGCGGCCCCGCCCTACGGCGCGCCGGCGAAATCCATCGCCTGCCGCAGCGAGGCGCCCAGCGTCTGCCCATGCGAGAGCCCCGGCAGCGCCGTCTGCTCCACCCTGAGCCCGGACACCTTGCGCAGCTGCGCGGCCAGCGTGTCGGGCGCATCGGCGGGCAGCCGCATCCGCGCCGCCTGCATCGCCTGGCTGCGCGCGGCATCGGCGGCCCGCGGCGTGGCGCGCTCCTGCGCGCCGCGGCCGTTGAGCATCAGCAGCGCGGTCGGCGCCGGCAGTGTCTTGGCCTGGAAGCGCGCGGCTTCCTCGAGGATCTGGCCGCTACCCCACCACAGCGAGGCGTCCACCGCGACATAGCGACTGAACGCCTGCGGCCGGGTGAACAAGGCATGCAGCGCGAACAGCCCGCCGTAGGAATGCCCCCATAGCGTCTGCCGCGCCGGATCCAGCGCCACCAGCTGGGCCACGGCCGGGTGTATCCGATCGACGATCACCGCAAGGAACGCATCGGCGCCGCCGCTGCGCCGGCCCAGCGCGTCCTCCTGCGCGCCATCGGCCGGCGTCGGCGTGTAGTCGTAGGAACGCGCGGCACTGTCGATGCGCAGGTCGTTGTCGGTGGCGATGAACACCAGCACCGGCGCATGCCCGCCGGCCCGCTGCCGCTCGAGCGCGGCCTCATCCAGTTCCATCAGCGCCGCGTTGCCGTCGAGCAGATACAGCGCGGGGAAGCCGCCGGCCGGCGCCGGCGTCTTCGGCACGGCCACGCGCACGCGGTAAGGGCGCTGACCATCGGCGGAGACGAACTTGAGCACGTGGAAGGCGTACGCGCGCGAACCGGTGTCGGCCAGCGTCGGCCCGGTGGTGCGGCTCAGATCGGGCTGGGCCCGCGCCGGCGCGGCGACGAGCGCGAGCAGCAGCAGCAGGCCGGTCAGGCAGGAGACGAGCGCGCGCATCAGAAGCCGAACCGCAGGCTGGCCCAGTATGCGCGGCCGGGCTCGTTATAGGTCTGCGCGCCGGCGCTGCTGGCGCGGCTGCCTTCGCGGAAGATGCGCTTGTCGGCAAGATTGTTGACGCCCAGGCCGAAGCTGACCTCGCGCGTGATGCGGTAACGCAGGCTGGTGCTCCACAGCTGGTAGGCGCCGAGCGTGTCGCACGCCGGCAGGCCCGCCGCGCCGCACACCGCCTCGTTGTTGCGGTCCAGCCGCGCCTGTTCCTGCTTGCCGTAGAAGGTGGCCATCAGCGCGAAGGACAGGCGCCGGGTCGCACGCCAGTCCAGGGTCGAGTTGAGCGTGTACTTGGGAATCACCGACAGCGGTTGGCCGGTGGCTTCGTTCTTGTTGTCGATCATCCAGGTCAGATTGGTGTTCCAGCTCAGCGTCTCGCCACGATCGCCGAGCAGCGGCAGCTTCAGATTGCCTTCCACGCCCTGCACCAGCGCCTTGGAGGCATTGATCCATTGATAGACATAGGCCCGTCCCGGCGTTTGGTAGTAATCGCTGTAGCCGGCCACGATCTTGTTGTCGTAGTCGTTGTGGAAGTAGGTCAGCGAGGCGTGGTGGCCGGTGTCGGGCAGCCACTCGACGCCGATCTCCTTGTTGATGCTGGTCTCCGGATCCAGGTCCGCGCTGCCCTGGATGTAGCAGCCGCCGGTGCCGGTGTAGTAGTCCGGACAGCCGTTGCCGCGCGTGTAGTAGAGATAGTTCGGGTTGGCCTGGTACAGGTTGGGCGCCTTGAACGCGCGCGCCACGCCACCCTTGATCAGCCAGTCCGGCGCAAGCCTGTACTGCACGTTGAGGCTGGGGCTGAGTTCGTTGCCGAACGCGCTGTGGTGATCGAAGCGCAGGCCCGGCGTCAGGGTCAGCCGCTCGGTGGCGTAGAGATTGTCTTCGACGAACACCGCGCTGACCTGTTCGTCGGTCTTGCCGTTGCGACCGCTCGGGTCGATGCCGACCACGCCGGTGGCCGCCTGCGAGACCGAGTACGGATCGTCCAGCCGACTCTTGCGGTACTCGAATCCCACCGTCCAGATGTTGTCCACGCCACCGAGCGTGGTCGGCACGTTGATCTCGCCGTCGGCGGCGACGTCGCGCAGGGTCGAATGCGTCCACACCGGATTGGTCGACAGCGAACCCTCCGGCCCGCCGGCCAGGCCTTCGGCGATGCGGTCGTTGTCGGTCCGCGCATGGGACACCGTCAGGCGTGAGGTGCCGAAGTCCCACTTGCCGCGATGGGTCAGCGCCGCATCGCGGCGGGTCATCACATTGGTCTCGTCGCCGACCTTGCTGAGCACGGTAGCGTTGGAATTGTTGAGATAGTCGCCGGCGAAGATGTTGCCCTGGCGGCTGTAGCCCGACTCGACCTCGACCACTTGCGCGTCGCTGGCATCCCAGCGCAGCAGGCCGTTGATGTCCTTGTTGCGCACGCCCTCGCGCCCGGCGGCGGCGACACCGCTCTGGGAATGAGCGGTGTTGATGTCCGGCGCATCGGCATCGGTCTTGTTGAGATTGCCGTACAGGCGGAAGGACAGGTCGCGCGCCAGCGGTCCGCTCAGGGTGAACCCGGCGCGCTGGCTGCCGCCCTCGTCGCGGTGCTCGGGCACCAGGCCGTACAGCGTCATGCTGCCCGACAGATCGCCGGTGGGGCGCTTGGTGATGATGTTGACCACGCCGCCGGCCGCGCCGGAGCCGTAGCGCGCCGCGGCCGGGCCGCGCAGCACTTCGATGCGCTCGACCGCCTCGGCCGGCACCCAGTTGGTATCGCCACGGCTGTTGCGCTCGCCGGCCACGCCCATGCGTACCGAGTCTCGCGCGCTCACGCGGCGGCCGTCGATCAGGATCAGCGTGTTCTCCGGCCCCATGCCGCGCAGGTCGATCTGGCGGTTGTTGCCATAGGCGCCCGAGGCGCTGTTGCCGGTCAGGTTGACGCCCGGCATGGTCCGCAGCAGGTCGGACAGGTCGTTGGCCGGCGGCCGGCGCTCGATGTCTTCGCGGGTGATGATCGAGGTTCCCAGCGCCTGCTTGGCGATCTGCTCGGCGGTGACGTGCAGCGTGTCCAGGGTCGTGTCGGCGTCCTGCTCGGTCTCGGCCTGCTGCGCATGGGCAGGCAGGGAACCGGCCAGCGCCACCAGCAGGGCCAGGCGCAGGGGACGGGAAACGGGCGCACGGAGCGTGCGACGCGCAACAGGAGTCATCTCGAACAGCCTCGGTCAGGGGTGATGCCCTGGCGACGGCTGGGGCGAATCTGGCAATGCCGCACGCCACCGATCACGCTCGCGAGGCGGGCATGTGCAGGACGAGGACGGACTTCGCGTGTCGCCGCGTGCGGCGGCGACCGGATGCACGGCAGCTTAGCAAATGAGAATGACTCTTGAATCGCGATTACGCGATTGTCAGGGCGGCTTGCGATCTGCTGCTGGTGCTCGCGGCTGGCGCAGGTGATCAACAAGCTTCTCCCGATCGAGCGATCACGATGCGTGCGCGGTTCGGCTCCGGGAGGACAGGGCCTGGCGGGCGGGGGCCGCTTTTCCCTCAACCAGGGCATCCTGCCCTGATTCGGGCGCTCGGCGTCCTGCCTCGCTCGTCGCGGCCCCCGCCCGCCGGCCCTCTGCCTTGCGCGTCACGCACCGGGACTTCGGGTCGAAAGAAGTCGTGCTTTTTACGCTCGCGGTGCCTCGCCCCGGTCGGGCGCGGAAAGCGGGCCACAGGGATGGCTTGCGGCGGCGAGTGCGACAGGGAGGGAGGACCGAGCCGAAGAGCCGCGCCCGGCCGGGGCGAGGCGGGTCAGTGAAGCACCACAAAAAAGCCCCGCCAGAAGCGGGGCTTTTCGATCATCGAGGCGCTGACCTCAATCAGGCGGTAAACAGCGCCTTCATCTTCTTCAGCGCATTGGCCTCGATCTGGCGGATGCGCTCGGCCGAGACGCCGTACTCGTCGGCCAGCTCCTGCAGGGTCACCTTGGCATCGGCGTCGAGCCAGCGGCGCGCGATGATGTCGCGCGAGCGCTGGTCCAGGTTAGCCATGCCTTCGCGCAGTAGCTCCAGCTGGTTGTCCTCGCTGTCGGCGCGCTCGTAGGCCTGGGAGGGATCCTCCTCGTTGGCCATCAGATAGGCGGCCGGCGACGGCGGGGCGTGGTCGTCGTCCTCGTCGGATGGGGCATCGAAGCCGATGTCACGACCGGACAGGCGCGACTCCATCTCGACCACTTCGCGCTCGGAAACGTTGAGGTCCTTGGCGACGGCGCTGACTTCGGCCGCGTTCATCCAGCCCAGGCGGGTCTTGGACTTGCGCAGGTTGAAGAACAGCTTGCGCTGGGCCTTGGTCGTGGCGACCTTGACGATGCGCCAGTTCTTGAGGATGAACTCGTGCATCTCGGCGCGGATCCAGTGCACCGCGAAGGACACCAGGCGCACACCCATGTCCGGGTCGAAGCGCTTGACGGCCTTCATCAGGCCGATGTTGCCTTCCTGGATCAGGTCGCCCAGCTGCAGGCCGTAGCCGCTGTAGCCACGGGCGACGTGCACGACGAAACGCAGGTGCGAATGCACCAGTTCGCGCGCGGCGTCCAGGTCGTTGGCATCGCGGAAACGGTGGGCCAGCGCCTGCTCCTCATCGACGGTGAGCACCGGGATCTGGTGCACGGCGCCGATGTAGGCGTCCAGCGAGCCAAGCGGGCTGGGAATCGGGAGGTTGTTGGCCACCAGGGCGGTGGCGGCGGAGCTCTGGTTCATGGCAGCGATCTTAGCAATGTGGGGGTTGGACTGCTAAGGCGTGGGATGGTTCCCTTTGTTCTACCAAAGGAACAATTACCGCGCCACCTGTTGCATTGCATTCATTTTTGGAAATCCAGTTCCTTCCAACGCAATTCCCTTTGCAATCAGTCGCTTGGGCGATCCGGGCGGATCCGCGACGCTGCCTCAGGATCACATGCGGGCTGTAGCGGACTGTTCAAGAGGCCGATCGGCATTCTTCGCCTCATCCGAACACCCGGCCCCGGAGCACCAAGGGGGAGCGGCTTCAGAAATCGAACAGCTCGGACAGAAAGCCTTCCTTCTTGCGCTTGCGGCCGTAGCCGTCGTAGCCCCCGGCGGTGTGGCGATAGCGCTCGTCGTCACGGCGATCCCGGGGTCGCTCACCATAGGCCGACGCCGGTGGCGGCGGTGGGGCCGCGGCCTGGCGCGGGGCCGGCGCCGGGCTGGCGCGGTCGATCAGCTTGTCCAGCTCGCCGCGGTCCAGCCAGATGCCGCGGCACTGCGGGCAGTAGTCGATCTCGATGCCCTGACGTTCGGACATCATCAGCGCGGTGGTCTTGCAGACGGGACAGTCCATCGTGGGTGACCGGTGTGGGCGTGATCTCGATCCTGGGCAGGCCGGATTGAAGCCGTGCTGAAACCGGCCTGGGCCTGTCCGCATGGTCACCGTCGCGACAGCGTGCGGTCCGTTTGGCTCCCGCGGGACACTGCATCGCGCGCGCTCGGCCGCCCGCGGACATGCAGTGACTGACCCGCTCGTTATCATGCCCGCCCCTTTCCCGTGGTGCCGTTGAAGGCAACTGGAGTGCGCATGAGCAAGCAACCCATCGGCGTGGTCGGCATGGCGGTCATGGGCCGCAACCTGGCGCTGAACATCGCCAGCCGCGGGCACCAGGTCTCCATCTTCAACCGCAGCCGCGAGAAGACCGACGAGGTGATGGCCGAACATCCCGATGCCGGGCTGGTGCCGACCTATACGCTGGCCGAGTTCGTCGATTCGCTGGAAACCCCGCGCCGCATCCTGCTGATGGTCAAGGCCGGCGCCGGCACCGACGCGGTGATCGCCGAACTCAAGCCGCTGCTGGCCAAGGGCGATGTGCTGATCGACGGCGGCAACACCTTCTTTCAGGACACGCGCCGGCGCAACGAGGAACTGGCGCAGGCCGGCCTGCATTTCATCGGTACCGGGGTGTCCGGCGGCGAGGAAGGCGCGCTCAAGGGGCCCTCGATCATGCCCGGCGGGCCGAAGGACGCCTACGACCTGGTCGCGCCGATCCTCGAGGAGATCGCCGCGCGGGCCGAGGACGGCACGCCGTGCGTGGCCTACATCGGCCCGGATGGCGCCGGCCACTACGTCAAGATGGTCCACAACGGCATCGAGTACGGCGACATGCAGCTGATCGCCGAGAGCTATGCCGTGCTCAAGCACGTGCTGGGCCTGTCCAACGCCGAGCTGGCCGACACCTACGCGCAGTGGAACCAGGGCGAACTGGACAGCTACCTGATCGAGATCACCGCCACGATCCTGCGCAAGCGCGATGACCGCGGCGAGGGCGATCTGCTGGACAACGTGCTCGACCGCGCCGCGCAGAAGGGCACGGGCAAGTGGACCAGCCAGAGCGCGCTCGACCTGGGCACGCCGCTGCCGCTGATCACCGAATCGGTGTTCGCCCGCGTGCTCTCGTCGCTGAAGGACGAGCGCGTGGCCGCCGCGAAGATCCTCGCGGGGCCCGACGCGCCCGCCTTCGACGGCGATCGCGCGGCCTTCGTCGAGGCGGTGCGCAAGGCGCTGTACCTGAGCAAGATCGTGTCCTATGCGCAGGGCTTCGCGCAGATGCGCGCGGCCTCGGACGAGTACGGCTGGGACCTGCGCTACGGCCAGATCGCCAGCATCTTCCGCGCCGGCTGCATCATCCGCGCGCGCTTCCTGCAGAAGATCACCGACGCCTACGCGGCCGACGCCAAGCTGGCCAACCTGCTGCTGGCACCGTACTTCCAGAAGGTCGCCGCCGATTACCAGGACGCGCTGCGCGAGGTGGTCGCCACGGCGGTGAAGGCCGGCATCCCGGTGCCCTGCTTCGCCTCGGCCATCGCCTACTACGACGGCTACCGCAGCGCGCGCCTGCCGGCCAACCTGATCCAGGCCCAGCGCGACTTCTTCGGTGCGCATACCTTCGAGCGCGTCGACGCGCAGGGCAGCTTCCACGCCAGCTGGGGTGAATGAGGTGCGCGGGCCGCCACGACGGCCCTGCGGATCCGTGATGCAGCTCAACAAACGCGGGCCCTTCCAGTGAAGGCCCGCACGGGCCCTGCGACTTTCGCAGCGTTTCGCCCGGCGCGCGTTTGGCGGACCATGGCGCCCGTCGCGCCGTCTGCCTACACGCCCATGCTCCTGTCCCGCCTGTTGTCTCCCGCCTTCCAGCTGCTGTTAGCGCGTCGCCGCCAGGCGCGGCTGATGCTGATGCTGCTCATCGGCCTGCCGCTGGCGCAGGCGCTTGCCGCCACGCCGGACACGTCCGCCGCGCTGAAGGTGATGAGCTTCAACGTGCGCACGCCGGCCGATACCAACGAGAACCGCTGGGAGAACCGCCGCGACCTGCTGGCGCGCGTGGTCACCGAGCAGGCGCCCGACGTGATGGGCACCCAGGAGCTGGTCAAGCGCCAGGCCGACGACCTGGCCGCGCGCCTGCCGCAGTACGCCTGGTTCGGCCAGGGCCGGCGCGGCGGCGACGAAGACGAGCACATGGGCGTGTTCTATCGCAAGGACAAACTGAAGGTGCTGGATTCGGGCGACTTCTGGCTATCGGACACGCCGGAGGTGCCCGGCAGCATCAGCTGGGGGCATCCGCTGCCGCGCATGGTGACCTGGGCACGCTTCCAGCGCATCGCCGACGGACGCACCTTCGTGCTCTACAACACCCACTTCCCCTATCGCGATCAGGACGAGGCCGCGCGCGTGAAGTGCGCGCTGTTGATCGCGCAGCGGCTCAAGGCGCTGCCGGCCGGCGAGCCGGTCGTGCTGACCGGCGACTTCAACACCACGCCGGATTCCGCGCCACACGCCACCCTGACGGCGCTGCTGCACGACAGCTGGGAATCGGCCCCCTCGCGCAGCGGACCGGACCGCACCTTCCACGACTTCACCGGCACACCGGACAAGCGCATCGACTGGATCCTCTCGCGCGGCCTGCAGCCGCTGTCGGTGGCCACGCTGACCGACCACGACGGAGCGCGTTATCCGTCCGACCACTTCCCGGTAGTGGCGACCTTCGCCTTCCCCGCACGCGCCTCCGCCAGGCCCTGAGCGAGGCCCGGCCGCGAGAGGGATCGCCGATCCGGACAGGCAAGGCAATGCCTACGTTCCTGGGTTCGGGCGTTCGCCGAAACGACGGACTCGCGGGGCTGTCGCCAACTTGAGGGCGTAGCGCGCGCCGGAACCGCACTCACTCGGGCGCCGGGCCGCGCTCCTCGTGGCCGGGCAGGTGCACGCGGGCGTAGTCGATCCGCGCGTAATCGCCGGCCTCCAGACGCCCGGACAGCAGTTCGATGCCCACGTAGGCGGCCTTGGCGGCGAGGCTGTCGCGGGGCTGGGTCGGCATCACCCATCGCAGCAGCGCGCGCAGGGGTTCGACCTGCGCCCGTCGTCCCATGCAGTCGGAGACCAGGCACTCGATCATCAGCCGCCGGTTCTCGTCGTCGAGCTCGCTGCCGGTCGCCAGCGCGCCCTGGAAATAACCCAGCAGCGTCGGATCGGCCCAGCGCACGCCCCCGATCAGGATGGCGCGTTTGCGGACCTCACTGCGGGCGTGATGCAGGCAGCCGGCCACCATCAGGTAGTCGTCCTGCCGCGGCGGGCCTTCCCGCGCGGATGCGTGCAGCAGCGCGTCGGTCAGTCGATCCTCGTCCCAGGTCTTCCAGTACACACTTCCTCCTTGTCGCCCAGGTCCGTTTGCGCCTGACGCGGCACATACTCCACCCGCCGCCGCCGCGCTGGAAGGGGTGCGCGCCCAAGGCGGTGCCAGAGGAGGAACGCAAGGTCGGGGAACCGGGGCAGATCAGGGGCGGTGTGGCGCGATTCAGCGGCTTTGACGCCAACGTTGGCCAACGTCGCGCCAAACGGTCAAGGCCGGGTGAAGCATGGATGACGGTTCGGAACCGGGCGGGGTTCGTGAGCGTTCCTGAACAGGCTGGCCGCACGGGATCTGTACCGTGGTCGCCAGCGCTCAACACAAGGAGAGTGCAATGGCTTTTTTCCATATCTATGGACGCAATACCGAACGGCTCTATTTCGTTACTTCGGGCGACGACACGATCAGCGTGACCGCCGATGGCGAGGTGGCGCTGTGCCACGACGCCGACCTGCTCACCATGCGCTGCGCGCCGCTGTCGCATCTGGAGGACAACCCGGTCGCGCTGGCCGCGTGCCGGGCCGCGGTGGCCTATGCCAAGGCGCAGGGGCTGGAGATCGACGCGGCCGACGCGTTCTACGAGTAAGCGCGACGGCGCCGGCGATGGCGGCCTCCGCAACATGACGGGACCGCTGCAACGTCGGTGCTACAACCTCGTCAGACCTTCCCTGCCGGAGCCTTCCCATGGAAACCCAGGCCCTCTTCCGCGGCCGCCTGATCGACCACCTGCATCTGGTGGTGCGCGACCTGCCCGCCAGCCAGGAGTTCTACAGCGCGGTACTCGGCGCGCTGGGCATCCCGATCGGCGGCACCGGGCCTGGCTACTTCTGGGCCGACGAACTGTTCGTCTCGAGCGCCGACAGCCCCGCCGCCACCGGCGAACTCACCGGGCGCCATCACCTGGCCTTCCAGGCGCGCGATGCGGCCATGGTCGATGCCTTCCACAAGGTCGCCCTGGCGCACGGCGGCCGCGACCATGGCGCGCCGGGGCTGCGGCCGTATCACCCGAACTATTACGCGGCCTTCGTCCTCGACCCCGATGGCAACAACATCGAGGCCGTCTTCCATGGTCCGGCCGAACGAAGCGACGAAGCGGTACGGATCACTTTCCCGGCGTGAGCTCGACCCGGAACGGCAGGTTGGCGGTGGCCGCGTGCCCCTGGCCATCGCGTACTTCGACGAACAGCCGGTAGTTGCCGGGCGCCTGCGGTGCGACCAGGCGCGTTGCGCCATCGGCGGTGTCGCCGATGGCCACGTCGACCTGGGCGGGGACGGTTTCCGGATCGCCGCCGACACTGGTCGCCTGGCTCTCGCGCAGGACGGTCCAGCGATAGTCCAGGGCATCGCCATCGGGATCCTGTGCGGGCGCCGACGCGGTATGGGCGCTGCCCGGCGCCAGGGTGACGCTGGCGCGCGCGCCCTGCCCATCGATCGTCGGCGCCTGGATCGACGGCGCGCGGTTGCGCGGCCAGTGGCCGGTCCACAGCCATTGCAGGGTGTCCACCGCCGGCGTCGTGGTGCCGTCCGGCAGGAACAGGCCGTACCAGGTCGGCGTGCGCTCCTGCTTCTGTCCCCACAGGAAGACGAACGAGCCCAGTCCCTGGCGCTTGTCCGCCTGAATCACCTGGCGGTAGCGCTGCGCCAGCAGCCGCGCCTTGTCGGTGGACGTGTCCTCGATCGGCGCGCCCCAGGCGGTCAGCGGACTCTCCCAATGGCCGGTCGGACCCCATTCGGTGACGAGGTACGGGCCGGTCCACTGGCTCTGGCGAAGCTTCTCCGGCAGCCGGTCGAGGTCGCCGTAAAGCTGGATGCCGATCAGGTCCAGCGAGGGCGCGCGCGTCTTGATCGCATCGACCAGCGGCTTGTCCAGGCCCGCCAGCGTGGTCATCACCGGATGGTTCGGATCGAGGCGGTGAATCATGTCGGCCAGCGCACCCACGGCATTCCAGACGCGCGGGTTGGTCGATTCCAGGTTCAGCTCGTTGCCCACCACCCACATCAGCACCGCGGGATGGTCCTTCCAGGCCAGCACCTCGCCGCGGATGCGCGTGCGCTGCGCCTCCACGGCGCCGGCGTCGTCGTAATCGAACCCGTGCCGCTCGCGCGCGACCTCGATGCCCATCGCCACCTTGAGGCCCTTGGCCTGCGCGTGGTCCAGCATCGCCTTCACCCGGGCGGTGTCGGCGCCGGTCTGCCAGGTGCGGAAGGCATTGCCGCCGCGCGCGGCCAGCGCATCCTGCTCGCGCGCATCGCCGCGCATGCCGGCGCCACGGACGTAGAACGGCTGGCCGTCCACCATCAGCTCGAAGGCGCCCTGCCGTTCGACGATGCGCACCTGCGCCGGCCGCTCGGCCCGCTCCGCGGCGTGCGCCAAGGGCACGCCCGCCAACAGCACCGCCAGCACCCACCACCCGTTGATCCGCATGCCACGCTCCTCATTGCAGGCGCCGCACGCCATGCGGCGTGGGCACGTTGGAATCGTGGGGGCTGGCGATGATGCCACGTCGGGGGCAGACCGAAGCGGCGATCGGGTCACGCCATCGTCAGCACGACCTTGCCCAGATGCTGGCCGGCTTCGAGATAGGCATGCGCCTGCGCGGCCTGTTCCAACGGGAAGGTGCGATCGACCAGCACCTTTACCTGGCCCTGCGCGATCCACGGCCAGACCCGGCGTTCGATCTCGGTCGCCAGGCGGCCTTTCTCTTCCGCGCTGCGCGGGCGCAGGGTCGAGCCGGTCAGCACGGCCTGGCGTCGCATCAGCTCCATGATCGGCACTTCCAGCGTGCCGCCGCCCTGGGCGGCGATGTAGACGATGCGGCCGCGCGGGTTGAGCACCGCCAGCGTGTCGGCGAACACGCTGGCGCCGACCATGTCCAGCGACACATCGACGCCGCCGGCCGCCTTGGCCGCCTCGACGAACGAACCGGCGCGGGTGTCCACCGCGATGTCGGCGCCCAGCGTGCGCGCCTGCGCGGCCTTGTCCGCGCCGCGCGCGGTGGCCAGCACCTGCGCGCCGGCGGCCTTGGCCATCTGGATCGCCATCACGCCGATGCCCGAGGTGGCCCCGTGCAGCAGCAGCCGTTCGCCGGCCTTGAGCTGACCGTGCTCGAACACGTTGGCGAACACGGTGAACACCGTCTCCGGCAGCGCCGCGGCATGGACGAAATCGCAGCCTTCCGGCAGCGGCAGCACCTGGCGCGCGTCCACCGCCACGTACTGCGCATAGCCGCCGCCGGCCAGCAGCGCGCAGACGTGGTCGCCAGGCTGCCAGCGGCCGGCGCCGGTGACGACTTCGCCGGCCACTTCCAGCCCCAGCGTCTCCGGCGCGCCGGGCGGCGGCGGATAGTGGCCCTGGCGCTGCAGCAGGTCGGGCCGATTGATGCCGGCGGCATGCACGCGGATCAGCACCTGGCCCTCGCCCGCCACCGGGCGCGGCACCTGCACCGGATGCAGCGCGTCGGCCGCGCCCTTGCCGTCGCGGATGGCGATGGCGGTCATCGTGTGGTCGGCCATGGGGACTCCTGTGCGAACGATCGGGCTGGCCATGCTAAGCCAGGGGCGATGTCGGGCGCGTCCGCGCGGTGGGACGCATCGTCCGCCTGGCGCGGGCGGCGGCTTGTGAGCCACGGCGACAGCCAAGTATGGTGGCGCCGGGGGAGGACCCGATGGCGTGCGCATGCTGCTGCCTCTGACGTATCTGTTGATCCACGCAGCGGCGCTGTGGGCACTGCCTGCGCAGGCCGAAGCGGTGTCGTTCACGTTCCTGCTCGGCGCGCCGCTGCTGGCGGCGGGCACCTGCCTGTGGCGCAGCCGCGGCAACCTCGCGGCCAGCGGCTGGATCGCGCTGGCGATCGGACTGCTGCTGTGGGCCGGCGGCATGGCCGTGAACATGCTGCAGATCGTGGTCCTGGACAGCCCGTCGTCCACCTCCGGCGCCAGCGTGCTGCTGTACGTGCTCTACGGCGTGCCGCTCACGTTCGCCCTGGCCAGTCATCAGGGCGAAGCCTGGACGGTGCGCCTGCTCGATGCGCTGATGGCGATGGCCCTGGGCCTGCTGTTCTTCGTGCACACCTTCACCTTCGCCACCCTGAGCAGCGCCAGCGAGGAGGGGCTGCACCGGCTCGCATTGATGCTGGACGTGGAGAACGCCTTCATCGCCGTGTTCTCGGTAATGCGCTGGCTGGCCAGCGGCACTGCCGCCCAGCGCCACTTCCACGGCAGCCAGGCCGCGTTCGCGTGCGTCTATCTGGTCGTGGCGGCCTACATCAACCATGGCGCGCCGTCGGACAGCCCGTTCGGGCTGTTCTGGGACCTGCTGATCGACGTGCCGTTCCTGCTGCTGGCGGCGCTGGCGCTGCGCCCGGTGGCCGCTGCGCCGCCCGCCTGGCGGCTGCCGCGCCTGGCCTCGATCGTGCGTGCCGGCAGCCCGTTGCTGCTGCCCATCAGCGTGCTGGCCACCTCGGCGCTCATGCTCGGCGCACATCCGCAATGGGCGATCGCAGGATTCGTGTTCGCGCTGCTGGGATACGGCGCGCGTAGCGTGCTGCAGCAGCTGCGCGCCATGGCCGAACGCGAGGAACTGCATGCGTTGGCGCGCGTGGACACGCTGACCGGGCTGGCCAACCGGCGGGAGTTCGATGCGGTGCTGGAGCGCGAATGGCGGCGTGCGCGCCGCTCCGGCGAACCGCTGGCGCTGCTGATGATCGACATCGATCACTTCAAGCGCCTCAACGACAGCAGCGGCCACCAGGTCGGCGATGCGCACCTGCGCGCGGTCGCGCGGGCGCTGGCGACCGGCTGCACGCGCGCGACGGATGTGGTGACGCGCTACGGCGGTGAGGAATTCGCCGTGATCCTGCCGGCCACCGATGCGCAGGCGGCCCAGGCCCTGGCCGAACGCCTGCGCGCCGCGGTCGAGGCGCTCAGGCTGCACGCGCCCGATCCCGGGCCCTATGTCACCGTCAGCATCGGGGTCGGCGCCGCCGTGGCAATGGAGAATGACGACCCCGCCGCGCTGCTGGAGGCGACCGACGCGGCGCTGTACGACGCCAAGCGGGCCGGTCGCAATCGCTTGGCGTTCCGGTCGCTGGCGCCAGGTGCGGGATCTGCGCCAGCCTTGAGTTAGGGCGTGGCGTACGTTTCGAAGCGAGAAGAACTGGCGGGGTCGCCTGTAGCGGCGTGGCTGTAGCCCAGTGGTCCGGTGCCTCGTTCGGAAGTCCATGGATTCCCGCGTCCGCGGGAACCACGGCTGGGGGATGACCGGTCGCCTCGCGGGCGTTGCGGCCGCGGTTGGCGGGGGGATGCGGTTCACCCGGTAAAATGGGCGATTGCCGCACACGCGGCGCTTCCGCCGAGCCTGACCCATGATCACCAACGACGTCCTGCGCAGCGTGCGCTACATGCTGGACCTGAGCGAGCCCCGGCTCATCGAGATCGCCCAGCTGGCCGACCCGGCCTTCGCCATCGACCGCGCGCAGCTGCAGGCCGCGCTGAAGAAGGAGGACGAGGAAGGCTTCGCGCCCTGCAGCGATGCGCTGCTGGCGCACGTGCTGGACGGGCTGATCGTGCAGTTCCGCGGCCGCGACGAGACCCAACCCCTGCGTCCGGTGGAGACGCGCGTGACCAACAACCTGGTGCTGAAGAAACTGCGGGTGGCCTTCCAGCTCAAGGACGTGGACATGCACGCGATCTTCGAGAGCGCCGGCTTTCCGGTGTCCAAGCCGGAGCTGTCGGCGCTGTTCCGCCAGCCCGACCACAAGAACTATCGCCCCTGCGGCGATCAGCTGCTGCGCGCCTTCCTCAAGGGACTGACCCTGCGCCTGCGCGGCGCCTGAGCGCCCTCTCGCCGATGCCCCGCGCGAGTTCCTTCGATCCGCCGAGCCTGCCGATGCCTCGTCCCCTGCCCGTGCGCTTGTTGTCGCTCTGCCTGATGGTCCTCGGCGCGCTGGCCGGCGTTCGCGCCGATGCCGCGACGCCGGCGCCGATCAGGGTCAAGGTGTTCGTGGCGGCGATGTTCGAGATCGGCGCCAACAGCGGCGACCGGGCCGGCGAGTTCCAGCACTGGTACGAGCGCTACTGGGCCGACGCCAGGCCCATCGCCGTGCCGGGCGCGCTGAACCCGGTGTACTGCAACGCCGATGGCGTCTGCGGCGCCGTGCTGGGCATGGGCAAGGTCAACAGTTCGGCGTCGATGCAGGCGATCCTGCTCGATCCCACGTTCGACTTCTCGCACAGCTATTACCTGCTGACCGGCGTCGGTGGCACGCCGCCGCAGCGCGGCACCATCGGCGAGGTCAACTGGGCCAGCTGGCTGGTCGACTACGACCTGGGGCATCGCTGGGCGCCGGAGGAGAACACGCCCGGCGCGCCGACCTTCATGCCGCGCAAGGGCTACGAGGCCTATCGCGTGTTCCACCTCAACCCGGCGCTGGTCGGTTGGGCGATGCGACTGTCGCAGGGTGTGCCGCTGGCCGATTCCGACGCCGCGCGCGCCTATCGCCTGCGCTATCCCGACGCGGCCGCGCGGCGCGCGCCGTTCGTGGGCACCGGCACGCACATGACCGGCGACACCTTCTTCCACGGTCCCGGCCTGTCGCGGCAGGCGCAGTACATCGCCAGGCTCTACGGCGCCGACGACTACGTCATCACCGAGATGGAAGCGGCCGCGCTGGCCCTGGTGATCCAGCGCACGCACGGCACCGATCGCATCCTCAGCCTGCGCGGCGCGGTCAACTTCGACCAGGGCAACCCGCACGAGACCACGCTGCAGCACCTGGACCCGGCCCCGGGCGAGACCGCCGGCGGCTTCCCCGAGACCGTCCAGAACATCGAGGCGGTCGGCGCACGCGTGGTCGACCACATCGTCGCGCACTGGCCGCAGTGGCAGGACGGCGTGCCGGCGCCCTGAGCCTTCAGCGCGCCGGCGTGAAGCGCAGCGTCTTCAGATCGAACCCGGCACCTTCGGCACGCACGCGCAAGGTATTGGTGCCCTGCTGCAGCGCCAGTCCGCGGAAGACGCCGGAGCCCTGTGCCGGCGCCTGCGCATCGCCGTTGAGCACCAGCGCCACCCTGGCCGCGCCGTGGGTCTCCAGCGTCAGGTCGTAGCGGCCGGCGGCGGCCACGGTGAAGGTGTACTGCAGCCATTCGCCGGCCTGCAGGTCGGCCACGTGCAGTTGCCCGTCCTGTCCACGCCCCAGGTCGACGCCGTCGTTGCGATAGGCCATCAGCGCGTTCCAGACCAGGCCGCCGGGCTCGGTCGATTCGTTGGCCGGCGTGCGGTCGTGATAGGCCACCCCGTCCGGCCCGAGATCGAAATCCACGGCGGCCCACGTCCCGCCGGAGGCCTCGACGGTGTGCGGCTTGAACGGTCGCGCGCGATCCGAATGCGGCGCGCGCAGCAGCGCATCGACCACATCGGGATGCTGCAGGTTGTTGGCGAAGGCCACGTCGTGCGTGGCCAGCTGCATCAGCGCCGCCTCGGCCGCCTGCGCCGTGGGCTTGGGGCCCTTGCCGTTCCAGTAGGCCAGCAGGGCCTGGTAGCCGGGATTGGGCACGATCTGCAGCGGGTTGTTGTAGCGGATCTTCTTCAGCGGCCACCAGCTCCAGCCGATGCCTTCGCCCTCGGCCAGCGCCACGGCGCGGGTGTACCAGTCGTTGGAGTTCTCGCCGGTCTCGCCCAGCCACAGCGGGATCCTGTGGCGGTCGCGCAGCGCCAGCATCTGCGCGATGCTGTCGCGGTCGGGCGTGTTCCAGTACTTGTGGAAGCTCAGCACCAGGTTGTCGTCCCACAGGCCCGCATCGAGCACGCCGGCGTAGTTGCTGCCCCAGCAGTTGCCCTCCAGCACGATCATGTGGCGCGGATCGATGCGACGGATCGCGCGCGTGGTGCGTTCGAGCAGGGCGCGCAGCGGCGCGTTGCCGGTCTCCTTGCAGCCATGCAGGTCGCCACGATCGGTGAAGCCCCAGTTCGGCTCGTTGATCAGGTCGTAGGCGGCCACGGCCGGCTCGTCCTTGTAGCGGCGCGCCAGCTGTTCCCAGAGCGCGACCAGCTTGTCCTGCGCGGCCGGGTCGTCCCAGAGCGAGGGCCTGGACGGGTCGCGGTCGGCGATGCTGAGGTCGTTGCCCTGCCCGCCCGGCGCGGCGTGCAGGTCGAGGATGACCACCATGCCGTTCGCCTTGGCCCAGGCGATCAGCGCATCGGTGCGCCGGAAGCCGTCCTCGATCCAGGTCTGCCGGCCTTTGACCGGCTCGTCCTCGACCGGCAGCGTGTACAGCGCGTAGTGCATCGGCAGGCGGATCGAGTTGAAGCCCCACGCCCCCATCGCGTCGATGTCGGCCTTGGTGGTGTGGTGGTCCAGCCACGCGGTGTAGAAGGCCTGGGTCTTATCCTGGCCGATCAGCGCGGCGATGCGCTGGCGGATCACGCGTTGGGCGCCGAACTTCGGCACCTCCAGCATGTAGCCCTCCTGCAGCATCCAGCCGCCCAGGCCCATGCCGCGCAGGATCACCGGCTTGCCGTCCTCGTCGACGATCTGCGTGCCCTGCGCGCGCAGGAACCCGCGCGGCTGCGCATGGGCGGCAGGGACGGCCAGCAGCGCCAGCAGGGCGGCCAGCACGAGGGGACGGGACAGCGACATGGATGGCTCGCGGATGGTTTGGGGACCGGCAAGCCTAAGCCGGGCGGCGGGCAGGCGCCGCCTGCAGTGCAGCATCGGATGATGCCATCGGCCTCGCTACCCCACCCGCAGCGACCTTCGGCCCATGCGCCCCTGGCGCTGGCAGACCGGCCGCGACATCCTGCGCGGCCTTGGCCGGCCCGGCTTGCGTCTGCCTTACTTCTTGCCGGAAGCGTCCTCGGACTTGGCGGCACGCAGCTGCTCGACCATTTCGGACTGCAGCTTCTGGATCTGCGGCATCAGCAACTGCATCCGCTGCTGGATCAGGACCATCGAATTCTTCATCAGCCCTGGCATCTTCTTCAGCATGCTCTGCCCCGCGGGGGAGCGATAGAAAGCGAGCATCCCATCGACATCGGCCTGGCTGAAGCTCTCGGTATAGAGGCGGATGTACTCCGGCTCCATGACGTCATAGCGCATCTGCTCCAGCATGACATCGACCATCTGCTTGCCGGTGCTGTCGAGGATGGCGCGCTGAGCGTCGTTGAGCGCCTGCCCCTGGACCGCATGCTGCATGCTCTGCCCGACGGTGGCCCGGACCTGGTCTTCCATGGACCGCATCATCGCGCGCACATCGGTGACCTGCAGCAGTTCCCTGACCGAGGCTTCGCTCGCGGGCGCTTCCGGGGCGGGGGCGGCCGGTGCGGCCAGTGCGGCGAAGGCGACCGCGTACAGCAGCGCGGCGGCAAAAATGGATCGCAACATGCAGGACGTCCTGTCTTGGTTCGCATGCCCGCCGGAATGCAGGCATCGCAGCCCTATTCTGCGCGATTGCCGCGCGCGGACAAAGCGGCGGTAAACGCTTCCCCATCAACCACTTGCCTATGTCGTCGCTGTTGTCATGCAGCAAGACTCGGCAAAAATGACGCCGTTCTTCATGCGTCGCGAACGCGTGGCTGTGACAGAACCCGCGGATTCGCACATGGCTGAAAACAGGCTTTGACAGCGCTGTCATACGAGGAAGAGCGTCGGCGCTGGCCCCGCCGTGGAGGCGGTCGCGCCACCATCCAAGGAGATAGACCATGCGCTCATTCCGTGCCCTGGCGGTGTCATCCGCCGTGATCCTCAGCGCCGCATGTGCCACCTATGCACCGGCGGTGCAGGCCCAGACGCTGGTGTGGGAAGACAACTTCGACGGCACCGCCATCGATGGCAACAAATGGACCTATGACGTCGGCACCGGCTGCCAGATCGGCAACTGCGGCTGGGGCAATGCCGAACTGGAGTACTACACCAGCCGCCCGGAGAACGCGCGCGTGGAGAACGGCCACCTGGTGATCGAGGCCCGGCGCGAGGACTTCGGTGGCATGCCCTTCACCTCGGCGCGGCTGAAGACCGAGGGCCGCATGCACTTCAAGTACGGCACGCTGGAAGCGCGGATCAAGATCCCGCAGGCGGGCAACGGCCTGTGGCCGGCCTACTGGATGCTGGGCGCGGTCGGCGTGTGGCCGGCGCGCGGCGAGATCGACATGATGGAAGCCGGCTCGGCCCAGGCGATCGCCGACGGCATGGCCAACCGCCGCGTCGGCGCCGCGGTGCACTGGGACTACAACGGCTCGCAGGCCGACTACGGCAGCGACTACAACAGCCCGGTCGACCTGCAGAACGACTTCCACACCTACCGGCTCACCTGGGACGCGAACTACATCCGCATGTCCATCGATGGGCAGCAGTACTTCGAGTTCGCCATCTCCGACATCCAGGGCGCCTCGCTGCAGGAGTTCCACGCCCAGCAGTTCCTGCTGCTCAACCTGGCCGTCGGCGGCAACTATCCGGGCATCCACGACGTGGCCGGCATCACCGCGCCGATCCCGGGCAAGATGGAGGTGGACTACATCCGCCTGTACCAGGACACGCCGGGCTCGGAGCTGTACATCGGCGCGGACCACGCCGCGCCGGCCGGGACCTTCGGCCTGTTCTCGGAACGCGGCGGGCTGAGCGGACAGCTGGACTACGGCAGCGGCACCGACCTGTTCCTGTGGAACAACCTCACGCCCAACAACGGCGCGGCCTATGAGGGCAGCCAGGTGATGTCGTATCACGCCGCGGCCAACAACTGGTATGGCCTGGGCATCAGCACCGGCTTCAGGAACTTCAGCAACTACGCAGGCGGGTCGCTCAGGTTCCAGATGAAGACCAATGCCACCGGCACCTTCAAGATCGGCATCAACACCTCCTTCGGCGACAGCTGGGTGGACTTCGTCAACGGCGGCAACAACTACGGCCTGGTGCGCGATGGCAACTGGCACCAGGTGACGATTCCCTTCAGCGCCTTCTACGACCTGGACCTGACCGCGGTGAAGCAGCCCTTCATGGTGGTGTCCGATCCGCCGCCGGCGGATGTGGATTTCGCCATCGACGATGTCGTGTATCAGAGTCCGTAGGGCGGGCTGACGGCTGGTCGTCCCGCGGATGCGGGACGCCAGCGACCTCAAGCGGCAAAACCCAAGAGACTGGGCTCCCGCGTTCGCGGGAACGACGGCAGGAAGAGTGCGGGAGACTGAGAGCCGCGGTTGCTGCGGCGCGGGGCGGGGTGGGAACGCTAGGATGCGGGGCCACCCCACTCCGCCGCCGCCATGCCCTTGCCCCGCCCGATCCGCAGGCCCCGACACGCCCTCGTCCCGACCGCCAGCCTGTTCGCTTGGGGGCTGGCGGCGTCCACCGCCCTGGCCGCGCCCGATGCCGGCGAGCGCGCGCGCTGGCAGCGGCATGCCGCGCAGGTGGAGATCACCCGCGACACCTGGGGCATCGCCCACGTCCATGGCAGGACCGATGCCGATGCGGTGTTCGGCATGATCTACGCGCAGGCCGAGGACGACTTCAACCGCATCGAGACCAACTACCTGGTCAACCTGGGCCGGCTGGCCGAGGTCGAAGGCGAGACGATGCTGTGGCAGGACCTGCGCCAGCGGCTCTATTACGATCCGGCGCGGCTGAAGGCCGACTACCAGGCCAGTCCGGCCTGGCTGCAGACGCTGATGCAGGCCTGGGCCGACGGGCTCAACGCCTACCTGGCCGCGCATCCGCAGGTGAAGCCGCGACTGCTGGCCCATTTCGAACCATGGATGGCGCTGAGCTTCAGCGAAGGCAGCATCGGCGGCGACATCGAGCGCATCGCGCTGAGCCAGCTGCAGGCCTTCCACGAGCGCAGGCCGGTGGCGATGGCCCTGCTGGAACGCGAACCGCAGCTGCGCCTGCCCAGCGGCTCCAACGGCGTCGCCATCGCGCCCTCGCACAGCGCCGATGGCCGCGCGCTGCTGTTGATCAATCCGCACACCAGCTACTTCTTCCGCTCCGAGCTGCAGATGCGCAGCGACGAGGGGCTCAACGCCTATGGCGCGGTGACCTGGGGGCAGTTCTTCGTCTACCAGGGCTTCAATCGCCATGCGGGCTGGATGCACACCAGCAGCGGCGTGGACAACGTCGACGAGTTCGTCGAGACGCTGGCGCCCTGCGCCGATGGCAGCCCCTGTTACCGGGATGGGCAGACGCTGCGGCCGCTGCAGCAGCGCCAGGTCACCCTGTCCTACCGCACCGCGGCCGGCGGCCAGGCGCAGCGCGGCTTCACCGTCTGGGCCACGCACCACGGGCCGATCGTGCGCGCGCAGGACGCCACGCACTGGGTGGCCTTCGCCATGATGGACCGGCCGGTGGCGGCGCTGCAGCAGTCGTTCCTGCGCACCAAGGCGGGCGGCTTCGCCGACTTCATGAAGGTGGCCGCGCTGCAGGCCAACTCGTCCAACGACACGCTCTATGCCGATGCCGACGGCACCACCGCCTATCTGCATCCTCAGTTCGTCCCGATCCGCCGCGCGCATGTGGACTACCGCAAGCCGGTGGACGGCAGCGACCCGGCCACCGCCTGGGAAGGGCTGCATGCGCTGGACACGCTGCCGCAGGTGGTGAACCCGCGCAACGGCTGGGTCTACAACGCCAACAACTGGCCTTGGAGCGCGGCCGGCGCCGACAGCCCCAACGCCAACGATTTCCCCCGGTACATGGACCAGGCCGGCGAGAACGCGCGTGCGCCGCATGCCATCGCCGTGCTGAGCGCGCGGCCGACCTTCACCCCGCAGCAGCTGATCGAGGCGGCCTACGATCCGTGGCTGCCGGCCTTCGACACACTGCTGCCGCTGCTGCGGCACGACTACGCCGGCCTGCCCGACGGCGATGCGCGCAAGGCCGCGCTCGCCGGCCCCATGGCCGCGCTGGCCGGCTGGGATCGTCGCTGGGGCCTGGACTCGGTGCCGACTACGCTGGCGGTGACCTGGGCCGATGCGCTGCTCAAGGAGATCACGCCGCTGGCGCGCGAACGCGATCGCGGCGGCGTCGATGCGATGGCCACCCTGGCCACGCCCGAACAGCGCCTGGCGGTGCTGCAGGCCGTGGTCGACCAGCTGCAGCACGACTTCGGCCGCTGGCAGGTGCCGTGGGGCGAGATCAACCGTTACCAGCGCAACGATGGCGCCATCGTGCAGACCTTCGACGATGCCAAGCCGAGCCTGCCGGTGCCGTTCACGACCTCGCGCTGGGGCTCGCTCGCCAGCGCCGAGTCGCGCACCTATCCCGGCACGCGCCTGCGCTACACCACCTCGGGCAACAGCTTCGTGGCGGTGGTGGCCTTCGGCGCCGACGGGCCGCAGGCCTGGGCGGTGAGCGTGGGCGGGGAAAGCGGCGATCCGGCCTCGCCGCACTTCGCCGACCAGGCCCCGCTGCACACCACCGGGCGGCTGCGGCCGGTGTGGTTCACCGAGGCGGACGTCGCCGCGCACGCCGAACGCCGCTATCGTCCCGAGGTGCCGCAGGGCTGAGCTGCGCGCGGCACGCCTGCACTACGTTCGTTGAAAGCTCGCAACCTTCAACCCCAGGGGGATCTTCATGCTGCACCGTCTTGCAGTCGCCGGCTCGCTGGCGCTGGCTTTCAGCGCCTGTGCGCCCGTCACGCAGGCGCGCGATGCGTCGGCGGACACGCCGGCACCGCACCGCTTCGTCCGCATCACCCTGCCGGCCGGCGCGGCGCCCACCTCGGGCAGGCTCCTGGTCTTCGCCAGCGACCCCGCCTCGGTGCGGGCCGCGTCCAGGAACGGCCAGATCACCGCGGTCGACGGCAATCCGTCGGCGCCGCATTCGGTGTTCATCGCCGCGCAGGAAGTGACGCACCTGGAAGGCGGCGGCAGCGTGGACGTGGACCTGGACCAGATCGCCTTCCCGGCGCCGTTCTCTACCCTGTCCGGCGACTACCTGGTGCAGGCCGTGCTGGATGTCGACCACAGCTACAACTACACCGGCCGCAGCGGCGGCGACCTGGTCAGCGCGGTCACCGCGGTGAACCTGGCCCAGGGCAAGCCCTTGCCCAGCCTGTCGCTGGCGCAGACGGTGCCGCACACGTCCGACCCCTGGGCGCTGTCGCCGCGCCTGCCCGAGGCCGCGCGTGCCGCGCTGCCGCAGGCCAAGGCGCACAGCTTCGACGCCTCGATGACCAGCCCGGTGCTGAGCGCGTTCTGGGGCCGCGACATCCGGCTGCGCGCCCGCGTGCTGGTGCCGCCCGGCTACGACGCCAAGGCCGCCACGCGCTATCCCACCGTCTATGTGACCCACGGCTTCACCGGCAACTATGACGCCTTCGCCGACAGCATCGTGACCACCTGGGACGCGATGGCGCGCCAGCAGATGCCGGCGATGATCTGGGTCTATCTGGAGGAGGCCATCCCCAGCGGCACGCACGAGTTCGCCGATTCGGTGAACAACGGCCCGTGGGGCACGGCGCTGACCGAGGAACTCATCCCGGCCCTGGAAAAACAGTACCGCATGGACGGCAAGCCCTCCGGTCGCTTCCTCACCGGGCATTCGTCCGGCGGCTGGGCCACACTGTGGCTGCAGACCCGCTACCCGAAGCTGTTCGGCGGCACCTGGTCGACCTCACCGGACCCCACCGACTTCCACGACTTCACCGGCGTGGACCTCTATGCCTCCAACGCCAACATGTATCGCCTGCCCGACGGCAGCGTGGCCCCGATGGCGCGCGAGGCGGGCAAGGTCGTGGCGTCGGCCGAGGATCTGATCAAGATCGAGCGCGTGCTGGGCCCCTACGGCGGGCAGCTGGCCTCGTACGAATCGGTGTTCTCCCCGCGTGGCGTCGATGGCGCGCCGATGCCGCTGTTCGACCGCGACACCGGCCAGGTCGATCCCAAGGTCGCCGCGTACTGGACGGCGCACTACGACATCGCCGCGCGCCTGGCCGCGCAGTGGCCACAGCTGGCGCCCGACCTGGACGGCAAGATCCACGTGATCGTCGGCACCGCCGACACGTTCTACCTGGACGGCCCGGCACGCAGGCTCAAGGCGGTGCTGGATCGCCTGCACGCCAAGAGCGATGTCCGTTTCCGCGAAGGCCGCACCCACTTCGACCTGTACCAGGACGGCGACGACGAGGACGCCCTGCTCAAACAGATCACCAGGGAAATGTACGCGGTGGCGCGGCCGGGTCAGTAGGCTCGCGACGCAGTCGGCATCGGGACGGCGCTTCCGCGAGGACGTGCCGCTTTTTTCGCTCGGTGATCGCCAGCAGCGATGGGCCTGCTACTGACAGCCTTCAATGTACTGGATTGCCGTTCCCGTCCCCGCATAAAAGCCAGTCACCACGCTGCCATCGGTTTCAAAGCGAATGCCGTACTCGCCTCCCCGCGACCGCAACGTCAGGTAAAGTCCATCGGGTTCGACATAGGCATGGGGTTGTTGCGTAAGGCGCCCGTGATAGAGCCGCTTTAGCGCGTCCTCCGACATTCCCACGCTTGCACCCGATACCGTCCTAACGCCGGGTCGAGACACATCAATGCGCGCGAGGCCATTGATTATTTTGGCCTGCCGATTGCCCAGAACATCGCTGCAAAAATAAGCATAGCAATGGCAAAAGCAAAACCAAACCTGATAACCAGCACGCCATCCAAATGGAATCCGTGAAAGAAGTGTAGATACTGCCCCCCTGCTTTCATCCCAGTTTGTCCAGTAAGGGAACGGTGGGACAGCAATCAACAGAGCCGCAACAACGGCAACTAACCACTTCACCCTAGGCAACCAGATAGCCACCGCAACACTGCTCGCTATTGCTACAGCAGTCACCTCCAAATTCAATGACCCTCCCCAAGCCAAGGTCATCAAGAGTGCTGGCACAAAGAGAAGCGCGGCCATCACAATCACGGCAAGGATTCGGAATAGCTTCTTATTTTGCATCGTCGATGTTCCGTTGGTTGTGGCCTTCCCAGACATCATTGGTGTATTCGGACAGGACAGGAACGGCTTGCGGTATTGCCCACCCTTCACCGATGGATATTGCCTCGCCATTTACAGAGCCGCTGATCTCGCCCAACGCATAGCGACCTAATAGCGCCTGCATGCCCGGCGTCATCACCGCGCCTTCCGATTCGCTGATGGCGATGGCATTGGCCAGCTCGTCCAGGCGTTCGGCCATTTGCTGTTCGGTGGCTGGCTTCGGTAATTGGGCATGTCGTTTCCAGCTAATTGGATGAAGGAATGACCTTCTGCATCGCGGCTAGTTGGAGCGGCAATAGCGGGCCCGATTTTTCCCGTTTTCCTTAACCCTCAGAAGCCCATACACCATACGCACCCTAGCGGGTTCATAAGCCCTTGGCTGCGTTGGGATTTTTCGCGGCGGCCGATAAGAGCGGTCATACCCACGTATCACAAGTACAGGATAAGCTATTGATTCGGTTGAAGACGAGTTAACACCTGCGTCATACCGTGTAATTGAGGTGTTCGTGCGCACTTTTAAGAAGCAAGCCGAGGGCTAGGCACCAACCTCACCACCCGACAACGAACAAAGCCCGCAGCGATGCGGGCCTTGTTGCGTGTGGCGACATGATCCCGGATTACGTTTCCGCACTACGCTGGCTGTCATTGCCTCCGGCAATAAGACGGTATTACCGAGAACTGAAGCTGCTTGATCTGGTCCGCAGCTAACTTGGTTGGATCATCAAACGCTTCATAGGCAATGAAGCCGCGCAACTCGCCTTTCGGTTCTATACGGTGCTCACCACAACCGCCAGGGCAATAGGCGCTTTGCAACTCACTACGAACCGGCAAGATTCCTTGGGTAGTCTTCAATGTCACGGCAGCATTCTCCGTGGGGAACTTTCCAGTGCTGCTAGGCCATGCTTCGATTGATAGACATAGAGGCTTCGTATCGTTCGATTTAAGCACCATGTCGAACCGACGCTCGGCAATGTTGTCGTTAATCTGCAACGTATACCGATCCTGAGTCGGACGTGTGACTGACTGCGAACAAGCAGCAGATGCTGTCAGCAGTAGCGCTGTGCTTGCCATACGAACGAAGGTAAGCAATTGGCTCATTGCGCAAAATCCATCAAGTGATCTGGGTTAGTTAGGCGTTGCGTGCTAGGCAAATTCTGGAAACTGTTTTGCTCATCTGGCCCACCGAACTTATAAGCCTTAAATCCGTTGAACACTTGGTCTTTGTAGCCAAGCACAGCATGACCCGTTTCATGCCCCAAACCCCAAGAAAGCGTCGATTGGCTGTTAAAACCGGGGTGGCTGACATTCACGATGACTTGCGTTGGCCCGCTGGTCGGCACGCCCGCCAACGTTCCTGCCCCTATGCCAGGGTACGCCGCACTCAACTGCTGAGACGTCATCGCATTTGCAGGGATTGCATTCGCGCTTGTGTCGCGAAGTGCGCTCGCCATACTCGACATATCACCGGCAACCTTTGTCATGTTCGCCGCCGTTCCAGAACCTTTCCCAAAGTTGCTTTCGAATGCCTTCGTGACCCCGTTCAAGCCTTTCCCGGTCGAAATTGCATTAGTGATCTTCGCCGCTGCTTTCTCCAAATTCGTCGCAGCTCGCTGTTGTGCGCGGTCAAGCCTGTTCCACTGCTTGTCAGTGAACCCTGTACCCCGCGATAACCGACCGTCAGGGTCAGTAAATCGATAGGGATTGTTGTTTGCGTACCAATACCGATTGAAGTTACCGAATCTTCTGATCTTTGGGCGGAATCAACCATTCTCTGCAGACTCAAACCAGTCACAAGAGAGAGAGCCCAAGATAATAATTATTTAGAACTACAATATATCCATTAGCATATAAACTCCGGCGCTCCATGCAAAAAAGCAAGTCCCGGACTTTCCCCCACTAACATGAGCCTTAACTAGCCCACCAGCATCCTGCAACTTGCCATTCCAGTCCACTGAAAAGGGTGGAACTCTACCAGCATCAAAGCTCTCAATACTCAAGTTGGATTTAGTCGCAGCGCTTAATGCCTGCACAATTTTAGGACCATGCTCACCACGGAGAATGTCATTCTTCTCCGCTTTTAGCGCCTTATCTCTCCGTCTACGAAAGTCAGCGATGCGCTGGTCATTTTGCATTGTGCTGCCTCCGGTCACTTACTTAGGCCAAAGTCACACGAATCTTGCCTTTATAAGGCTGCCCGAGGCGGCTCCGAGCCAAACCCCGCTTGCGAAACGGTCGCTATCGCCAGCATGACGGCCCAGGCAATGCCACGCCTTACCGCAATGACGTCGCGCAACAAGGGCCCAGCGTCCACATGATCTTCCGTACGCCCCATCTGTAGCCCCTTGGTAGTAGTCCCTCTTCCCAAGTGCCCAAGTGCTCCGATCTCTGACGTAGGCTGTAAAGCTGTCATGGACCTCGAGCTGCGACTGCTGGTAGCTAAGGCAAGTCCAAGGCCCGGGCTAAGCGCCATTTACGCGAGGCGCCGACCCTCTCGGCCACCAAGTTAACCAAAATTTTATGAGCGAGAGTCAATCGCATCCGTCCTCTTCTTTCGTCGTACTCGCACGCTACCAAAAATCAAGCAGCGGACCTTTGCAGTTGTTAGTGAAGAACCTTGTCTTTTTGTCGTGCGCTGGCTCATATCCACAGTAGACATTCTCGCCGCCAGAAATAGTCAAGAACTCAACCGCACAAGCGTGAAGAGCCTCGATCGGCGCAACAGAGCCTTTGCAGGAAATGTCACTATCCGTAAAGGACAACATCACATCATACCGACCATCGTACCTAACGACCTGAAGATGCGTCCGTAGGATTGCCAGCTGCGGCCAGTCCACCCTGTCCAGATTCAAAGAAACCATGGCAGAAGCAGACGAAATAGCGCTCATGATCTTTTCGACGTCGCCATCCCATTTCGCCAAGACTCCATCCACCTCGCTCACATCCACTGAAAGGACCGAGGAGTCATTTACTAGAACACCTATGAAATCATTCAATCGTGCGCTCGGAACACCTTCGAAAGCGAGCTCGATAAGATTGCTCATTTGTCGATAAATCCTTTGAACGTGCCGTCCATATTGAGCCGGACTCCTCTTCCGTCTTCCAAAGTTTTCTCAAGGAACTTTGCACCATCCTTGTTCGCGACTTCTTCGAACTTGCCTGGCCCCTTGACGATTTCACGAAAATGCTTCATAGCCTGAGCATTCCAAGTTTTCATGGAACCAGACATCTTCCCCCATATGCCAGGATTGCGCCCAGCGTGCTTGGAAAGCGAATGTCCAATTATAGTGCTTCCCTTATATGCTTGCTGAGCAGATGTAGCCGCAGTTCTTAAACGTGAGAAATTAGCCAGCCTTTCCGCCTGGATTGCTGCTCTCGCTATCCGTGTCAGCCTGACTGCACTACCCGCGATCGCGCCGGCTGGAACGAATGCTGTTGCATCGTCGAAAGCTGCCTGCGCGAATCCATCACCTTCGCCGTCATATCCATCCTTTAACGCCCCCATCACCATATCGCCGTCGAACCCACGGCCGTTAAGTGCATTCCAGCTTTCGGTGATCACTCCACCAACAAAGGTGACACCGTTTCGCCCATCCGGATCGGTGAACTTATACGGGCTATTGAACGCGTATGCGTAACGGTTGAAGTTTGTGACTGGCCTTTCGTAAGCCCTCACTGGATCAACGCTAAGGAACACACCGAGCTGCGGGTCGTAATAGCGCTGCTGCATGTAGTTCATGCCCGTGGCAGCATCCAGCACATGCCCGGTGTATCCAGGGCCATCTGTATCGGGTCGGTTGAGCAGATCGCCGTACGGCGCGTACTCGCTACGCTCTATCACCTGCTGATTGGCGTTCGTGACCGCGATGGGGCTGCCTAACGCGTCGGTGTGGATGTATTCAACGGTTTGAGATAATGCATCAAACGCAAAAAACATTGAAAGCAAAATTTTCAGGAAAATCTTCGTATGTCTCGATGCAGGAGTCATGCCCATTCCCCTTAGCTATTCCTGACCCGAATACACAACTTGCGAATAAGGTGAGCAACCCTGTGCATTACAAGCCCTAACCTGGTACTGGGGATTAGGAGTAGGATATTCGCTCATGTTCTTGACCACACTCGTCGAAAGCGCCGGGCCGTTATAGGTCATATAGCCGATCAGCTGATAGCTCGTCGCCCCAGACGAGGCATCCCACCAGGCAGTGAACCTCTTCTGCTTATAGCTTATCGTTTCTATCGTAGCGCCCAGACCTGTAGGCGTCGGGGGCACTAGCGTAACCACCGTGGTTCCCACATTGCTCCAGCCGCCACAACCGGCGGAGTTGCAGGCACGGACTTGATATTGATAGTTTCCAGCGCCCTTTCCGTTCGCGGAGTAGGACGTAGTAGAACTGTTCTGCACAACAGAGCCGTTCTCCTGGAGCTCGTAACCCGTAGCAGAGCTCACCTCACTCCATGAGATGCTGTAGCTCCCGGTGTTGCTGCTTGCTGGAGCGTTCAGCGATGGGGCGTCGGCAGGCGGCAAGAGCACCTGCGTGATGGCGGATGAGCTCCAAGGCCCGCAGCCCACGTTGTTGCAGGCTCGGACGATATAGCTATAGCTGCCTGTGCTGCGACCATTGACGTTCAATGAGAGGGCACCACCGCCATAGATAGTGCCGCCGTTCTCCTGCAGCTCATAGGAAGAAGCGTTGCCGACCGCACTCCACGAAACAGTGTAGGACCCTGTGC
This sequence comes from Pseudoxanthomonas sp. X-1, assembly GCF_020042665.1. NCBI lineage: Bacteria > Pseudomonadati > Pseudomonadota > Gammaproteobacteria > Lysobacterales > Lysobacteraceae > Pseudoxanthomonas > Pseudoxanthomonas sp. X-1. The sequence continues at coordinate 938,143 of NZ_CP083376.1, read as the reverse complement.
TGCTCGAGCCGGGAACGCTGACAGTGGGCGCACCCGATGGCGGCGTCGGGATCGCCACCGCGACTGTGGCGCCGGCACTCCACGGCCCGCACCCGACGTTGTTGCATGCTCGGGCGGTGTAGGTGTAATTGCCCGTCCCACGACCACTGATGGCAGCCGACAGGCTGCCCCCGCTGTAGAAGGTATTGCCGTTCTCCTGGAGCTCATAGGAAGAAGCGTTGCCAACGGCGCTCCACGAAACGGTGTAAGAGCCCGTACTACTTGAGCCCGGAGCACTGACGGCAGGCGCGCCCGACGGCGGCGTCGGGATCGTCACCGCCACGGTGGCCCCCGCGCTCCATGGCCCGCACCCGACGCTGTTGCATGCTCTGGCCGCGTAGGTGTAGTTGGCCGTGCCACGCCCGCTGACCGAAGTCGACAGTCCTCCCCCGCTGTAGAGGCCGCTGCCATTCTCCGTCACCTCATACGACGTGGCCGTATTCACCGACGTCCAGGAAATGGAATAGGCACCGTTGCTGCTACTCGCGGGCGCACTGACGGAAGGAGCGGCCGACGGCGCGCTGGGGAGCGTCACCGCGACGGTGGCTTCGTTGCTCCAGCCACCGCAGGTACTACCCGCACACGCTTGCACCCGATAGCTGTAGACACTGGTGCCCTTGCCGCTGGCGCCGTAGCTTGTGGTACTCCCGTTGTAGACCGTTGTCCATGCACCCGCGCTGCCGACCTTTTCCTGCAAGGTGTAGGTGGTGGCGTCGGTGACCGCGGTCCAGCTGACCGTATAGGCCCCGGTGCCATTCGAGGCGGGCACGCTGGCGGTCGCGGTGCCGACGCTCTGCACGTTACTGACCCGCGCCACAAGGCTGCCGCCCAGATAGACGTATTCGTATCGGCGATTCGTGCGCTGGTTCTGCTGATAGCGCAGCACGCCGTCCTGGCCATAGAGCGAGTAGATGTTGCCATTTGAGGCGACCGACAACACGCGGCGTCCGCTGGCGTCGTAACGATAGGACTCCTTGTTCGGGACCGAGCGCAGACGATTGCCGTAGTCGAAGGCGTAGGTCTGCCCGTTCTTGTTGGCAAGGTTGCCCTGTGCGTCGTAGCCCAACCCGATCACCGCGCTGCCGCTTCCCGCGTTGCTGACCGTTTCCAGCTGCTGCTTGGCGTTGTACGCATAGACGTAGTTGGACACCGCGCCGACCTTGAAGGTCTTGAGGTTGTCCAGTGCGTCGTAGGTGAACGCGGCTTGGTTGTCGCCGCTGAACATGATGGATTGAGCAGTAAGTAGACGATCCAGACCGTCGTAGGTCATGTTGCGGGTCTGGCGTCCGTCCACGTAGTCGGACACTGCATCGATGTTGCCGTTCGGGTCGAAGCCATAGGCCATATCGATCACCGCGCCGCCGCCGGTGTCGGTGCTGCGCGTTGGCAGCTGGCGGGCGTTCTGCGTCATGCTGTGGACCACGCCATTGCCGTAGGTGAACTGCTTGATCGCCCCGTTGGGGTAATACGACACGCCAGTGGCGAAGGCCCCTGCCTGAGTCGGCTGGCCCAGCGCATTGGGGGCGTAGGACACCGTCAGCCCGGAGGGATAGGTGTGTGTGGCAAGGGTGCCGTAGGCGTCGTACCCATATCCGATGGACAAGGCGGTGCCCACGCCGGTCTGGGTCATGCCCTCGCCGATCAACAGGCGCCGGTTGTTGTAGGAGTACGTATTGACGACCGTATCACCGCCGTTGGCGTTGTTGGTGGTCACCTGATGGGGCTTGCCATCGGGGTAATAGGTCCAGGATTGGTTTCCCCGACCATCCGGGAAGGAGAGCGTTGCCAGAAGGTTCCGGGCGTCATAGGTGCGGTTGACGACCCGGCCGCTGGATTGGGCCTCGGCGAAGTTGCAATCGCTGGCAGAAGGCAGACTTAGCCCTGTGGCAGACCACAAGAGGTTGCCGGCGTCATCATTGAAATAGACCGTCGCCCCCGACTCGGGCTCGATGGATTTGCAGAGGCTCTGGTCCCAGGCATACACGTACTGCCGCGTCACCGACTGGCTGCCGTCACCATTGCGACGGGTGATGGCAGTGGGCTTACCGAAGATGTCGCGGGCGATCTCCGTCACCGTGGACTCGGGCGACTCGATCTTGACCGGCCAGTCCGTGCTGGGCTGGTCATAGGCCATGTAGCTGATGACCGTGCTCTGACCGCGCGGGTTGGTGACCTGGACACGTCCCCCGCTGAGGTAGCTGGTGGTCGTCAGCTGCAAGGAGGGATTGAGTTCGGTGTCCTGGCCGACCGAGGTGACGCGACCCAACGCATCGTAGGTGGTCCAGGTACCGGTGGTCGAGAGCGAAGTGCCCGGATAGGACGCGAATGTCACCCGGCCATCGTGGTCGTAGGTGAACCGTTGCAGGCTGGTCGTTGCCGCCTGGTTGCCAGCGTCGTACTGCTGGACCACCACGGGGCGCCAGAACGCGTCGTAATAGCTGACCTTGACCGCGTTGCCGGTGGTGATGGTCTGTCGCCAATGGCCGGCGGGCAGCCCAAACTCGCTACCCGCGACAGCAACGAAGCTCTGGCTGGTGGTGTACCACTTGCTGCTGTCGCACGTGTTGGCCGCCGATTCGGACGGATAGGTGATCAGGTTGATTCGCCCCATCGCGTCGTAGCCGTAGCAGGTCCGCGCACCGGTCTGATCCACGACGGCGGTGATCCAACCGTTGTCGTCAACCTGGGCAGACATGGCGCTGCCATCGGCGAAGCTCATCGTTTGGGGAATGCCGCGCTTCCAGTTGGAGAACGTGGTGGTGTTGTTATTGCCGTCCTTAACCGTCGCCAGAGTGCCGTCGGCATTGTAAGTCAAGGTCTGCTGGAGCTTGCCGAACGCCTTGGACGTGGTGATCTGGGAATTGGCGTTGAAGGAGAACTCTTTGGATATGACGCCATTGACCGACTCCTGCGCCACTTGACCTATCACCCACTTCGAGAAATCGTCGTGATATCCAATTTCTCTAAGACGAGTGTGATTCTGCGCGAGCAGAGGCGATGGGAGAAGGATTGCCAACGCTATGCCGGCACCGAGCTTCCTTAGCATGTTCCTGGCCTTTCCGATGATTGATCAGTACCGCACTAGGGCAACGGTGCACTGCTCTCGATTACCTTAGTCGGCCTTGCGAACTGGTCGAAGCAAAGCGTGCTGCCTGTGCCGCAAGATTGACTGACTTCCCATACATAGCTCATTGCCCCCAATCTGGTTTCCCGCTTCTTTATGGGATTCAACCGCTCGGACATGAAATCACCTCTTGTAAACGTGCTTTCTCCAATACGAGCAGGATAGGAAAGTCCGTTCGGGTCGTTTTGATATGTCTGCTCCTCAACCATCATCACCAAGGATGGACCGCTCCCTCTTTCTGTTTTCCTCAGCTGCCCCTCGTTCAATCGGAAGCGATTCCCATACGTAAATCTCGACCACTCTCCGCCCGGACCCACAACCTCCACCGTCTTGTAGTCCAAGCATCCGGATCCACAGCTTGATTCCCAACTATGATTTGTCGGGCCATAGCTGTAACTCCAAGTTGAAACAGCACCCCCACTGAGGTTAGTAATTTGCTTGCTGGTAATCGAAATTTGATTGAAGAGGTAAGGGGTCCACGCGAAATTCGTGGCGGCGTCATTCGGGTTTGGACGAATGCAGTTTTTGGGCACGTATGAGCGCCCGTGAGTGATCGACTTGAAGGTAAAAACGCCAACAGCACCTGATGGGTGAGTCAGCGTGCCACTCACTTGAGCTTGACCGTTAGATGCGCCCGATCTCTCACACATAAGTGAGATCCCCGTTTCGGGGGTAGTGAAAGCTTCGCGTAGATTCGAAAAGTCGATCAGCCACCTGCTGAGGCCGGGATTTCCATTATCGGGGAGCAACACCTGTTCCAACCCATTTCCGTAGACATATTGCCAGGTTCGAGTCCCGGCACTGACAGTCGCAACATGGCCGCTGGTGTTGTAAGTGACGGTCAGGCTTCTTCCGTCACTGGAGTTGATCGACGTCAAATGCCAAGGATTAGCTTGGTCATAGGTATAAGTCACGTAGTTGCCAAAGCGATCTTGTACTTTCGTCGGAAAGATAAGGACCTCCTCTCGCACCAGCGCCGTTGTCTCGCTTCCGGGTGCGGCAGCGGCGGCGGTAGCGTGATTCCGACCCGAACTAGCAGCTGATCGCCCCACATCGATCGGAGCTCCGTAAGATTTGATAATCGATGGAGCGGGCCGCGACACGATCCAATCGAACCAGTACAGATTTCCTTTAGGATCATGAGCCAAGAAAGCGTCGCCCACCACACCATTGGCTGTGCCTGCAAGGCACGAAAAGAACCAGTTCGATTTCGTTGCCCACAGGTAAGGACCACCGGAAGTCGGCTGGTTGGGGTTTCCGCCAACCAATGCAAGCAATTCGTTTGATCCTTCGTCGGGGACAACGAGATGGTTTCCATGCCAGTACTCAGCAGGATCCCAGGAGCCAGCGGGACTGCCGTCAACCACAGGGGCAGCTCCAAGACCGTGGAGGCAGCGTTGATCGCTGCCTGCATCCCCAACCTGCCAACCCCTGCCTTCCGCGAAAACACCTTTCAGATGGGGCAGGAAGAGCTCCCAGTCGGAAAATCCGCCATCTCTCGCGAGCAGCTGAGACCTTTCCGAAAGAGTGCGACTCTCAACGCTATATTTTCTTCTGATTTCTACTGGAAGATCATTACTCCCCGCGAGGCTTACATCAACGGACTCGAATGATGCAGCACCAGTGTAAAGATCCACTCGATCGCCGAAAAGGTCTTCACCTAACGAAGCGATACTGCCAGCCACATTAATGGTCTTATCGTATTCCTGAGGCAGGGTTACCTGAGCGGCAACAGGAAAAGAGCCGGTAACCAATAGAAAACCTGGTAACGCCAGTTTGGCGAGCCCGCGCAGGTCGAGATCAATCGCGGGCATCTTTGCTATTTCGGAAATCCCTGTCTCTTTCACGCTCCCCTCCAGTCCCTGTGAAAACAGCGTGGAGACCCGCCGTCTCCTCGACACACCGCTTCTTCACACAGAGCGACGCTAGCAGCACCCCATTCGTTCAATAATTACAATTTCGCAATAAAGCGAGCGAGCGTACGACTAAACGCAGCTATCTGGCGATGTCCCCCACCTAATGGCTTGTTCGCCGCTTTAGAGCTTGTCCAGTGCATGTGCGTTCTTTCTTGAGGAAGCTTTACTGGATCCGGCCACCGAGCTGGCCCGTTCACTTGCTCCCACACCGGCGCTGTGGTGCCAAGGCAGACCTTGGCCGATGCATGTTGCCAAGGTGGCGCCCTAAGCCATGCCAAGCAGGCAGGAAGCAACATCCGGCTAAAGCAGCGCCACTGGAAGAGTCCTGCTGGTGTGCGGTCGATCAGGCCAGCGCCGCGTATTCATGAGATCCGTACATGTTTGCGTGCACAAAGCCTTGCGCTGCGGCTTACGATGATTCGACCTTTTCCAGCAGGCCGCCCCCATGTCCGACCGCATCCTCGTGTTCTATGGTTCCTATCGCCGCGACCGCATGGGCATCCGCCTGGCCGAGTACGCGGTGCGCACGCTCAACGCGCGTGGTGCGCAGGCCGAGCTGATCGATGCCAAGGCGGTCGATCTGCCGATGCTGGACCGCATGTACAAGGAATATCCCAAGGGCGAGGCGCCGCCGGCGATGGAGGCGCTGGCCGAGAAGATCCGCACGGCCGATGGCTTCGTGTTCGTCACCGGCGAATACAACTGGGGCCTGCAGCCGGGGCTGAAGAACCTCACCGACCACTTCCTCGAAGAGTGGTTCTGGCGCCCGGCCGGCATCGTCAGCTATTCGGCCGGCCGCCTGTCCGGCGCGCGCGCCAGCTTCGCCTGGCACGGCACGCTGTCGGAAATGGGCATGGTGGTGATCTCCAGCACCGTCACCGTCGGGCCGATCGGCAAGACACTGGATGCGGACGGCCAGCCGATCGAGGAGGCCGGCAAGTCGCTGGAGAAGAGCTTCGCGCGCTTCGCCGACGATCTGGCCTGGTGGACCGAGGCCGCGCGCACCCAGCGCGGCAAACACAAGCCGCCGTACTGATCGCGTCCCCTGAAGGCCCCGTTTTGCGTGTTCTGGCATGTCCTGCCTGCCGGAATCCGCCATGCGCACCCTCCTGATCCTGTGCCTGCTCCTGTTCCCCCTGCCGCCCGTCCTTGCGGCCGAGCCGCGGATCGTCCAGCTCAGCGGCTCGGACGGGACCATGCTGGCGCTGCGCGAGGACGGCACGGTCGTGGGCTGGGGCACGTTCAAGGACGGGCAACTGGGGCCGAATCCGCGGCAGTACGGCACCACGCGCTGGGCGCGGCCGACGCTCATCCCGCTGCCTGCGCGTGCGCGTGAGATCGCCGGCGGCGCCGAGAACGGCTATGCGCTGACCGAGGACGGGCGCGTCCTGGCGTGGGGCGCGGGCGTGGGCCTGGGCGGCGGTCGCGCCGTGTCGTCCTCGGACGGCGCCGTGGTCCAGGTGCCCCTGCCGCCGGTCCGCCACCTCTACGGCCGGGATGGCACCGCCATCGCCCTGCTCGAGGACGGCAGCCTGCGCGCCTGGGGGCGGCGCGAGAACGGCAGGATCGGCGACGGCCTGGCGAACAAGCGCTGGGGCGAGGCCAGCCCGCCCGCGCTGACGCCGGTGAACGTCCCCGGCGCCACCGACATCACCCAGGTCGCCATGGGCTTCACGCACACGCTGGCGCTGCGCCGCGATGGCACGGTGCTGTCCTGGGGCAGCAACCGTTACGGGCAGCTGGGCCGCCAGCCGGTGCAGGAGCCCGCGCTGGACCTCCCCGCCGCGGTCGATGGCTTAAACGAGGTGGTCGCGATCGCCGCCGGCGCCTATGCCTCGATGGCCATCCGGCGCGATGGCACCCTGCTCGCGTGGGGCAGCCGCGGCAACTACATGCTCGGCGACGGACGCCAGGACGATCCGCCGGAGCGCTTCTCCGCGACGCCGCTGCCGGTGCCAGGCGTGCGCGCGCCCAAGGCGGTGCAGCTGTCCATGTACAACGCCATCGCGCTGTTCGACGACGGCAGCGCGGTGGGCTGGGGCAATACCGACTGGGGCACCCTGGGGCTGGGCCAGAAGACCGGCTATGTTCCCCGCGCCAAGCGGCTGACCGTGCGCGACATCGCCCTGGTGTTCTCGCTGCACTACGGCACCTACCTGGTCAAGCGCGATGGCAGCACCTGGTACGCCGGCCACGGCGGCAAGGACGAGTGGCAATCGCCCGTCCTCACCCAGGCCACCTTCGTGCCGATCTCGCTGACGCCGTAACGCGGGCGACGCGGCGGCTTCATCCGGTCTGAGCAGCGCTGCCGGTAGGCTCGCCGCTCCACCGTCAATGAAGGAGACATCGCGATGGGCCTCTTCTCCAGTATCGTCAACAAGATCTTCGGCCACGCCTCGCCGCAGGCCGCCGCCCCGGCCACGCCGAGCGCTGCATCCAAGCCCGAAGTGGTCATCGTCGACGGCAGCGAAGCCACCGCCGGCATCGCCCCGCCCGCACGGACGCCCGATCCCGCGACCGCGACGCCCGCCGCGCCGGTCGATGTGGCCGCCGTGCTGACCGACATCGCCTCGCGCAAGGGCGGCAAGAGCGACTGGCAGCATTCGATCGTCGATCTGCTCAAGCTGCTCGACCTGGACTCCAGCCTGACCGCGCGCAAGGAGCTGGCCGAGGAACTCAACGTCCACGCCGGCGAGCCCGGCAGCGCCGAGCAGAACATCGCCCTGCACAAGGCAGTGATGAAGAAGCTGGCCGAAAACGGCGGCAAGGTGCCGGCCGAGCTGAAGGACTGATCCTGCGCCGGGCCGGCTGCCCGCCGGCCTTGCGCACCTCGAACCGCGCGCCGTCCTGCGACGGCGCGCGGTTTTTTTGTTTGGAAGACCAGGAACGTGCCTGCTGCGCAGGGATCGCCCGGTACTGTCCAAGCGGGGGGCTGGCGCGCTGGCACGTAGCACCCGCGCCCCGGTGGCGCCGCCGATGCGCGGCAGGACCGGCGCCAGGTGGCCGGACGCGCATGTTTCGGACGACTTCGGCGTTCACTCCACACGCGGGAATCCAGGGACGTCGATGTCCGCCACGAAGGCGATGAGGTCCCGTGTTCACGCGAACGACGATCGCTTTCGGCGGGAGGCCCTTGGAAGCAACCTCCGGCGCCCGCGTCGCGCCTTAGACTGCCTCGCCTCGCCCCCACCCAACGATCCCATGCCCTGGCTCATCGCCAAATACGCCGTCACCGCGCTGATCGTCGTGGTCGTGTCCGAGGCGGCCAAGCGCAGCGACCGGCTCGGCGGCCTGCTCGCCGCGCTGCCGCTGGTCACCCTGCTGGCCCTGGTCTGGCTGCAGATGGAACGGCAGCCGGCGGAGAAGATCGCCCACCATGCCTGGTACACCTTCTGGTACGTGGTGCCGACACTGCCGATGTTCTTCGCCTTCCCCTGGCTGCTGCCGCGGCTGGGCTTCTGGTGGACGCTGGGCGCCAGCGCGGCATTGACCGTGGTGTGCTTCTGGCTGTTCGCGTTGGCGCTGCGGCCGTTCGGCATCCAGCTGCTGCCGTAAACAGCGGCAGGCGTCCGCGCGGCGCCTCCTGCTCACGCTTGTGCAGGCCCGCTCACAAGACCGAACGCCACATCGCATCCGAACACTCGCTCACGCCGGTCCCACAGGTGGTTAACGGCGCGGCCCGCACCGTCGTCCACACAGCAACGGTCGCACGTCGTGGCCGGACACGGGAGACGCAAGTGAGCAACCGCAACGAGAAGTACGACCCCGCCGACGAGACCGCCGGCAGCCCCAACCGCGACCCCATCACCGGTGCGCCGGGCGCGCACCCGGTCGGCGTCGGCGTCGGCGGCGTGGTGGGTGGCGCCGCCGCGGGCGCGGCCGCCGGCACGATCCTGGGACCGATCGGCACCCTGATCGGCGCCGCGGTGGGTGTGGTCGCCGGCGGCGCCGTCGGCAAGGGCGTGGCCGAGAAGCTGGACCCGACCGTCGAGGCCGACTACTGGCGCGCGGCGCACAAGCATCGCCCCTACTACGATCCGGCCAAGGACTTCGACCGCGACTACGCCAGCGTCTACGGCTACGGCCTGCAGGCCCGCGAGGCCGAGCCCGGACGCAGCTGGGAGGAGCGCGAGGCCGAGCTGGAACGCGACTGGCCGCGCCATCGCGGTACCTCCACGCTGGATTGGGAGCAGGCGCGTCCCGCCGCGCGCGACGCCTGGGAGCGCGCCGACCGCAGCCACCTGGCCTATGCCGACAGCGACGAGCGCTTCCGTACCCACTTCGAGCGCGCGCCTTATCGCGGCCCGGACCATCAGTACGAGGACTTCGTCCCGGCCTATCGCTACGGCACGCGCTCGCGCTTCAGCAGCGACTTCGGTGGGCGCATGTGGGACGACACCGTCGCCGACGAGCTGCGCCTGGGCTGGAACAGCGCGCGCGGCAGTTCGCGCCTGGACTGGGATGAGGCCAAGGGCGCGGTGCGCGATGCCTATCTGTCCGACGAGCCTTTCGACGGCGGACGCCGCGGCTGAGTTCGATCCGACGCAATGAAGATACGACAGGGCGCTGCATGGCGCCCTGTCGTTTTGCTGCCGCTCACACCAGCTGCAGGTCCTTCGGCCTGGCGCCGGGGAAGACCTGTTCGAGCTGGGTGCCGTTCAAGCCCCACATGCGCTGCAGCAGGCCGCCGAACAGGTCGCGGTAGTTGGTCAGCACCGGATAGTCACGGTTCTGCAGCAGGTTGGCCTGCGCCACCTCCACCTGCGGCCCGGCGATGCGCCCGCCGTTGACGTCGCCGCCCAGCACCCAGTACGTGGTGCCATGGCCGTGGTCGGTGCCCTTGTCGCCGTTCTCGCGGAAGGTGCGGCCGAACTCGCTCAGCACCACCACCACCGTATCGTTCCAGTCATCGCCCAGCGCATCGGCATAGGCGGCCAGGCCCTGGCCGAGGTTCTTGAGGTTGTTGGCCAGCTGGCCGTCGGTGCTGCCCTGGTTGACGTGCGTGTCCCAGCCGCCGACATCGACGAAGCCCAGCCGGTACTTGTCGCGCATCAGCACGGCCATGCGCCGGGTCTCGTCGGCGAAGCTGCGCGCGCTGGCTGCGCCGCGGCTGGCCTGCATCATCTCCTGCTGCAGCGCCTGGCTCACCTGCTGGCGCAGGGCCAGCCCATCGCGCGCCGCGCTGGCCAGCTGGGTGCCCTGGTACATGCCGGCCAGGATGTCGGACTGGCGCGGGTCGAACACCGGCTTGGCATCGTTGCGCAGCGACAGGTTGGGGATCTCGCCGGCGCCCTGGAAGCTCAGCGGCAGCGAGTCGGTGAAGGCGATCGCCGGCACGCCGGTCATCACCGCCGACAGCCGCGCCAGGAAGCCGGAGCGGTAGTCGTGGCGGTCGGCGCCGGCCTCGCCCGATTCGATGTCGTCCTGGGTCTCGAAGTGGCTGCGCGACAGGTCGTCGGTGCCGGCGAACGGCACGAACGCCAGCTGCTTCCTCTGCCACAGCGGCAGCAGGCTGTCGCGCAACACCGGGTTGAGGCCCCAGTGCGCGTCCAGCGCGATGGCGCTCTTGTCGTTGCCCGGGTCGGGCCGGGCGATGGCCAGAGTGGGACGCGAGGCGTAGTAGAAATCACTGGCGACCGGCACCAGCAGGTTGTTGCAGTCGTAGCCGCCGCGCAAGAAGACCACCAGCATCCGGCTGCGATCCTTGGCCGGGGCGGCGAACAGCCGCCCGGACCAGCCCAGGCTGCCGCTGGCGGCGGTCAGTGCGCTGGCGATGAGGAACTCACGACGTTTCATGGCAACACCCTCGTGCAGGGATGTACGGGATCAGCGGTAGTTGAAGTCGGGCGAAGCCAGCAGGAAGGCGTTCCACTCCTGCTGCGAACGCGCCTTGGCCAGCGCCTCGCGCGTGGCCGGCGCCAGGCTCGGCTCGATCGCGGCGTAGAACAGCCGCGAGGCCGGCATCGGGAAGCCGCCCTGCTGCTCGGCCTTGCCATCGGCCTTGGCCGGCGTGAACAGCCGCGCATCGCCACCGCCGATGGCGCGGGCGATCTCGAAGCGCTTGGCCATCTGGCCCGAGCTGTTCCAGGCGTCGGAGGCCAGCGGCCAGCCGTCGGGCGTGATCCGGCCGAAGCTCGGCTCGCCCAGCTGCCCCAGCCAGCCCACCAGCGGCGCCGGGTTGGCGACCACCTGACCGTCGTAGGCGAAGCGGATCGAGGACACCAGATAGCGGTACGGATCCTTGAACTTGCGCTGGCCGGCATCGGCGAACTCGCGCGAGCTCACCATCACCTCCATCACCTTGGCGATGTCGCCATCGCTGCGCAGGAAGGCCTTGGCCATCCTGTCCACCAGCGCCGGCGGCGGCGTATCGGCGACGAAGTACTGCGCCAGCTGGCTGGAGATGAAGTGCGCGCACGCCGGCTGGCGGGTGATCAGCTCCACCGCGCTGCGCACCTCGTCGAAGCCACCGCCGGCGATGCGCTGGCCCAGCAGGGTCTTGTCGCCCTCCTGATGGCGCGCCGGGTTGAACTCGAACGCGCCCTCGCGCAGGTACTGGGCCTGCTGGGCCGGCTTGAGCTTGGGCGGGCCGTCGCGATCGGGCGGCGCGATGCCCACGCCGGTCAGCACCAGCGCCAGCTGTTGCACATCGTGCTGGGTATAGCCGGCGTCCACGCCGAGCGTGTGCAGCTCCATCAGCTCGCGCGCATAGTTCTCGTTGACCTTGCCCCTGGCGTTCTGCGCGTTGTCCAGGTAGTCCAGCATGGCCGGGCTCTTGAGCGTGGCCAGCACCAGGTCGGAGAAGTGGCCCAGCGCGTTGGGGCGGATGGCGCGGTCGACGTAGTCGCCCAGCACCCAGCCCACGCGCGCCTTGTCGGCCTGCACGCTGAAATGGTTGAGCCAGAACCACACCAGCTGCTCGCGCAGCTGATCCGGGTCGTAGATCGCGCGCAGCAGTTCGGCCTGACGCACCTGCTGCACGGTCTGGTTCTTCTGTTCCTGCAGCGCCTTCTTCGCGGCCGCCTTGGCGTCGCCGTCGGGCATGGCGTTGATCTCCTTCTGCCGCGCCGCCAGCTGGGTCAGCGCAGCCGTCGCCGACACGTTCAGACCCTCGTAGGCACGCAGCTGCGCCTGCACCGCCGGCGGCAGATCGGCATCGCCCGCGTCGGCATGCAGCTGCGCGCGCAGGTAGTCGCGCTGGCCCTGACGGCCGAGTGCGGCCACGCTGGCGCTGTCCAGGCCGAACTGCACGCGCTGCAGCCAGCGCAGCTGATCCGGGGTCGGACTGGCGTCGCGCGCGGCGGCCGGCAACGCGCACAGGCCAGCCACGGCCAGCAGGCCAAGCGTCAGCGCGCTTCGACGACCACGCGTGAGCAGAGCATCAGACGGGCTTGCAGGCGAGTGCATCGACCACCTCCGGACGGCGCGGTCCAGGGGGGCCGCGTGAAAACCCTAGCCCTGGCGTCTTGCACGCGGGTTAAGCATTTGTCGGAACGCGGCCGCGCGGGAGGCACGGATTCAGACGTGGCGCGATGTGGCGGCCCGTGGCAACGAACGACGCCTGGGAGGCCGCAAAACGCGACGTGGGCGGGGCCTGCGACCGTGCCACGGCTGGCATTCGAATGGAAGCGAGCGCCGAAAGCGCGCTCCATGGCCACGCGGTCGGGAGGCGGCGACGCCGTTCGCACCATCGCGCGTCAGCGCGGCGTCGCGACTGCCGCGCTCAGGCCTTGCCCACATCCACCCACTGCGCCTGCACCAGGTCGGCCAGGCGCGACGGCGCCAGGCACACCGCGCTGTTGGGCGAACCGGCGGCCGGATACACCAAGGCATGCGCCCGCAGCGAGACATCGCAGCAGATTCGCGCCGGGCCGGCCAGGCCGAACGGACACACGCCGCCGACGGGATGCCCGGTCAGCGCCAGGGTCTGCTCGGGCGGCAGCAGGCGCGGCTTGGTGCCGAAGGCGGCCTTGAACTTCTGGTTGTCCAGCCGCGCATCGCCGGCCATCACCAGCAGCAACAGCGCATCGTCCAGGCCTAAGGCGAGGGTCTTGGCGATCTGGCCCGGCGTCACGCCCAGCGCCTCGGCGGCCATCGCCACCGTGGCCGTGCTCTGCGCGTGTTCGATCACCTCCACCTCAGGCGCGTGCTGCTGAAAGAAGGCGCGGACGGAGGCGATCGACACGGCGTACTCCTTGTAGGCATGAGGGATGGCGGACTTCGCGGCGGGCGCCGGGACATGATGACGCCGACGCCTTATTCTGCCTGCGTGCGCCGCCGTTGCGCGAAGCCGCGCCCGGCCGCCGTTCCCTCGCCCAGAGAGCCCCATGTCCGCCCACACCCTCGTGCGCTGCACGCACGACCAGCACGCCGCCGCGATCCTGGACATCTTCAACGATGCCATCGTCCACTCCACCGCGCTGTACGAGTACGCCCTGCGCACGCCGGCCACCATGACGGCCTGGTTCAAGGCCAAGGGCGAGGGTGGCTTCCCGGTGATCGGCGTGGAAGACGCGCACGGCACGCTGCTGGCCTTCGGCAGCTACGGCACCTTCCGCGCGTTTCCGGCCTACAAGTATTCGGTCGAGCATTCGGTGTACGTACACCCCGACCATCGCGGCCGCGGCCTGGGGCGGGTGGTGATCCAGGCCCTGATCGAGGCCGCGCGGGCGCAGGGCCTGCACGCGATGATCGGCGGCATCGACGCCAGCAACACCGCCAGCGTCGCCCTGCACGAGCGCCTGGGCTTCCGCCATGTCGGCACGCTGCCGCAGGTGGGCTTCAAGTTCGGCCGCTGGCTGGACCTGGCGTTCTACGAGCTGCTGCTGGAGACGCCGGCGCACCCGGTCGACGGCTGAGCGAGGGAAGCCGCGCCCTGGCGCGGCGCATGACGCCGGACCTGCACCTCCGCGGGCCGGAGCGCGAGGGTCGTGACTCGACCGACCTCGCCGCGCCGAAGCGAACAGCAGACGATCCGCGCCGCATGTCCGGTCCGCGCCCCGTTCCGCGCATATCCGGGACACGCACGCCACCGGAACGCCCATGTCCAGCCACCGCCTCCTGCCCGCCGCCGTCGCCGCCTGCCTGCTGCTGGCCCTGCCCACCCGCGCCGCCGCGCCCGTCGCACCCACTCAGGTCTTCATCGACGTGGACACCCACAGGATGGCCGGCATGCCCGACATGGGTGCGCTGGGACGCTTGGCCGGGATGCTGGGCGGCAAGCAGGACCTGGGCTATCCGGACGCGCGCTCGGGCGGGGCGAGCGGGCTGTACTTCGACATCGCCCTGCACAACACCCTGGCGCCGGGCCTGCCCGCGCAACAGGCGATCCCGGCCGGCCTGGGCCTGGGCGACGCGCTGCCGCTGCTGCCGCCCACGCGCGCCACCATCCCAGACGCGCAGGGCGACGGCCCTCAAATGGACGCCACCGAGGCGCGCATGCTCGTGTACTGGGGCTGCGGCGCCAGCATCGGCCCCGGCCAGCCGCGGGTGATCCAGGTGCGCATGCGCAACGGCGTGCCCGAGGCCAGCGGTTCGGTCGAATCGCGCCGCGCGCCCGACCGCGACGTGCGGCCCGACCCCAGCTATGCGCTGTGGCCCAACCAGAAGGCGCGCAGGCGGGCCGAGCGCGGCGCCTCGCTGCAGGGCGAGCACCGCATCACCGGCCAGGGCGTGCCGGACTCGCTGAAGTTCACCCTGGGCGCGCAGGCCGACTTCATGCCCGACATCGCCCTGCAGCAGCAGGGCGCGCCGGCCGACGGCATCGTCCTGAGCTGGCAGCCGGTGGCGCGTGCCGGCGCCTACTTCATCAGCGTCATGGCCAAGCAGGGCCAAGACATGGTGCTGTGGAGCAGTGCCGAGGTGCCGGACATGGGCGGCGGGCTGATCGATTTCCTGCCGGCCGCCACCATGGAACGCTGGGTCAAGGACAAGGTGCTGCTGGGCCCGGATACCACGCGCTGCCAGATCCCCAAGGGCATCCTCAAGGACGGCGGCGAGGCAGGCGCGGGAATGCTGTCGATGATCGCCTACGGCCCGGAGACCAACCTCACCTGGCCGCCGAAACCCGCCGATCCCAAACAGCCCTGGGCACCGGAGTGGAACGTGCGCGTGCGCACCAAGTCCACCGCCAGCGCCGTGCTGGGCATGGACCTCGGCGGCATGGGTCAGGGCCAGGAGACGCCGGCCGGCGACGCGTCCCAGCCCGCGGAGAAGGAGAGCACCGGCAAGAAGCTGCTGCGCGGCCTGTTGAAGGGTCTCTGAGGCCGGCGTCGGGTCGGCCAACCGCGCACGCCGCGCGGCTGGTCGCACGCCTGCCGATGTTGCGGGCGATCGTGTCCGGACCGCCCGCTCGGTTCACCCCAGCGCCTGCGGGTTGAGCTGCCACACCGCGTAGTTGAGCGCAGTGGCGAAGCTCACCCACGCCAGATACGGCAGCAGCAGCGCGCCGGCCAGCGGCCGCGCGCGCCAGAACATCACCACGGTGACGACGATCAGCCCCCACAGCACGACGATGTCCAGCATCGCCAGTGCGCCCAGGTGCCAGCCGAAGAACAGCCAGCTCCACAGCGCATTGAGCGCCAGCTGCGCCACGAACACGGTCAACGCCCGCCGCTGCGCGGCCCAGCCGCCGCGTCGCCAGACCAGCCACGCCGCGATGCCCATTAGGACGTACAGCACGCTCCACACCGGGCCGAACACCGCCGCCGGCGGCGCCCAGGACGGCTGCGCCAGTTGCCCGTAGAACTCGGCCGCCCGCACCGACGCGGCCGCGCCGATGCCACCGGCGACGCACGCCAGCAGCAGCCAGCCGACCAGCCCCAGCACCTGGCGCTTTCCGGAAACACCTTGCATCCCACACCTCGCCCGCGTTCGATCCTCGCGCGGCACTCTAGCGGCGTGGCGGCGTAGGCCATGTCACGGCCGGCGATGCCCGGCAACGCCGGAACGCCACCGCAATCCCTAGCCCGCGTCGAGCCTGGCGAGCACCTCGTCCATCACCTGCCGGGTGACCTTCTCGGCCGAGTGGTAGCCATGCAGCGCCGAGTTCTTCCACGATCCGCTCGCAATCAGCGTGCCGGAGGCGTTGTAGATCTGGATATCCAGCGAACGCAGGTACATCGCCATGTCCCAGCGCCAGTTGTCCGTGTAGCGGACCACGACATCGGTGCCCGCCTCGCGCACTTCCGGTCCCGCCTTGACCTGGATTCCATGCGCCATGAGCTCCTGCTGGACATGGGCATCCATATCCGCCGAGTTGCCGCCATGCAGGACCACATAAGCCGTCCTGACCACGGTCTGGTGCCCCGGGTTCACCACCACGCGGTTGTGGGTCGCACAGCCGGCCAGTGCCGTCGCCACCGCGAGTACCGCGGCCCTTGTCCATCGATTCACGCGAATCCCCTTTCGATGCCACGCTCCTGTGGCCGCTGGAGTCTGCGCGCTGCCGATCCGCGAGATCAACCTGTCCCCTGGAGAGCGCCCGCCGCGCAGACCTGGCCGCGCGCTTCGTGTCAGCCCCGCTCCAGCACCACGTGCAGCGCCTCCTCCGAGGCGCGGAAGCCGGTACAGCGGTAGCCGGGGACCGTCAGGTCCACGCCGTCGAACAGGCGCTCGCCCGAGCCCAGCAGCGTCGGCGCGATGGCCAGGTGCAGCTGGTCGATCAGGCCGGCCTGCAGATACTGGCGCACGGTGTCGGCGCCGCCCCCGATGCGGATGTCGCGCGCGCCGGCCGCTTCGCGCGCCAGGCGCAGCGCCTCGTGGATGCCGCCGGTGACGAAATGGAAGACCGTGCCGCCCTGCATCGGCAGGCTGGGCCGCGCGTGGTGGGTCAGCACGAACACCGGCACATGATGCGGCGGGTTGTCGCCCCACCAGCCGCGCCAGTCCGCGTCGCCCCACTCGCCACGGACGGGCCCGAACATGTTGCGCCCGATGATCCAGGCGCCGAGGTTCTCGAACCCGCGCGCGGCGATCTCATCGTCCAGCCCCGTGCCGCCGCCCTCCTTGCCGAACAGCGTCTGCATGAAGGTGCGCGTCCCCCGCAGCCAGCGATGCAGGTCCTGCGCGCCCTCGCCCATCGGCGCCTCCAGGCGCTGGCGCGGCCCTGCGGCGAAGCCATCCAGGGACAGGGTGAAACCTTCGACACGGACCTTCGACATCGCCGGCCTCCCGGGCACGCAAAAGAAGCCCATCTTCCTTCAACCACGCGCCGATGGCCCGCTGCGGTGCGCGAACCAGGCCGCAGTGCCGTGACGCCTGCGGCGCATGCCCTGCGATCTGCTTTTGCGCTTTCGGACTTGGGGCAAGGAGCGCCGGCAAAGCTGTCTCCCGTTCAAGCGGGAATCGCCGGTCTTTGGACCCTCCCTGTGGAAGTCGCTGGGGTCCCGCGTTCGCGGGAACGGCGATCGGGCCGGTGCGGGACGCGGCACTGGAGCGGCGCTCCCCGGATGACGTACCAGGCGCTTCAGCGCCATTCGCCCGCGTGACGCAGCGCCGTGGCGGTGCTGCGCCCCGAACGGCGTAACTCCTGAAGCCTCCCGGCACCGACGCGCCTCCATGCGCGCGCGATCTCCCCTGACGCCACGCTCGCTGACTCGCCCATGCATCGGCATTCCCCCGGCCGTTCCTCCTGTGTCGTGCTGTACGCGCTGCTGGCCTGCGCGCGGGCCCATGCCGCGCCCGAGCAGGCCTCCACCATGACCGGCGACTGGAGCGGCGTGCGCGAGGAATGGGCCACGCGCGGCGTCGCGCTGCGCGGCGATTACATCGGCGAGGCGGTGGCGGTGATCGACAGTGGCGATGGGACGAGCGGCACGCGCTACGCGCAGCAGCTGCGCGTGGGCATGGACCTGGC
The DNA here is from genome assembly GCF_020042665.1 of Pseudoxanthomonas sp. X-1. Taxonomy (NCBI): domain Bacteria; kingdom Pseudomonadati; phylum Pseudomonadota; class Gammaproteobacteria; order Lysobacterales; family Lysobacteraceae; genus Pseudoxanthomonas; species Pseudoxanthomonas sp. X-1. Next base: position 920,208 of record NZ_CP083376.1, on the reverse strand, counting down.
CATGGACCGGCTGGCCGGCTGGCGCGGCGGGGCGTTCCATCTCACGCTCAACGATCGCCGCGGCCGCAGCGCCTCGGCCGATCTGGTCGGCAACCGCTTCGCCCTGCAGCAGGTCTATGGCGGCACCTATACGCGGCTGAGCGAGGCCAGCTTCGACTACGGCTTCGCCGGTGGCGGCTACCTCAAGCTGGGCTTCTACGCGATGGGCAGCCACTTCGGCCTGCTGGCGGCCGGCAACAATTTCATCAATTCGGCGCTGTGCGCGCACCCGCTGTCGATGACCGGCAACAGCGGCTGGTACAACTACCCGGTGGCGCGCTGGGGCACCGAGACCGGCTGGCCGCTGGGCGCGCGCACGGTCCTGCGCGGCGGCTGGTTCCAGGTCAATCCGCAGCTGCGCGGCAACAACGTGCACACCGCATTCCGTCCCTTCGCCAGCGGCACGACCGGCTCCCTGTTCGTGCTCGAACTGGCCTGGACCCCGGGCGCGGGCGGCTCCTACCCCGGCAGCTACCAGGTGGGCGCCTACGCCGACACCTCGCGCGCCCAGCGGCTGGGCACCGCGGCCAGCGTCAGCGGGCGCAACGGCGCGTGGCTGCTGGCCGAACAGAAGGTCAGCGCGGAGGCCGCCGATCCCGCGCGGGGCCTGACCGTGTTCGGCGAGCTCATGCGCACCGACCAGGCGAGCTCGCCCATCAGTCGCTGGCGCGTGGCCGGCTTTTACTACCAAGGCATCGGCACGCGGAGCCACGACCGCCTGGCGCTGGGCTACGCAAGCGCCCAGGTCAACGATGCCCTGCGCACGGCGCGGCGGATCGAACTGGCCGATGCCGGCGTCCCGGGCGACGCACCGCTCTCCCGGCTCACCGATGCCGAGACCCTGTACGAGCTGGCCTACACCGCGCAGCTCAGGCCATGGCTGACGCTGCGCCCGGACCTGCAGTACATCGTCGACCCGGGCACGTTCAGCTACCGGCGCACGGGTGATGCGCTGGCGGTGGGGCTGCAGGTGAGGGCGACGTTCTGAGGAGCATCAGGACGCTGCGGCCGGGACGGACAAGAAGCATTCGAAGATCCGTCATTCCCGCGCACGCGGGAATCCAGCGCCTTTGAGGCTCTTCCGCGCGAACGTCCCTGGGTTCCCGCTTTCTCGGGAACGACGGCAGTGGGTTGCTTGCGTGGCTGCAGGTGCAAGGGCTTCGGCGATCTGCCGGCGACAAGCCGATGTCCAGCTGCGGAGCTTGTTGCGTGCCGACCCTAGCCACCGCGAGACGCCGCATACCGCCTTCGGGCCGCCTCAGTCCACTGCGTCGCCGCCGCCGGTGTGCACCAGGCTCCGATGCAGCGCGCGCGCCGCCGCCACGTCGTCCTCCTCGTCGAAGTACACCGCCATCTGCACCTGGCTGTCGGCCGCGAAAGCGTGGCCGTAGTAGCCCGGCTGGCGCGCATCGTCCGGGTCGTCGACCTCCTCGGCGAGGCGATAGGCGTAGAACAGCGTGTCGCCGACCTGTTCCTGCTCGAGGTCGTGCGCCTCGGGCGACTGGTGCTGGCGCACGTCATCCAGACGCGCCTCGATGCTGGCGCCGCCATCGTTGTGCCAGATCGTCATCCACACCGTGACGCGCTCGTTCCACAGCACCAGGTCGCCATCCTCGATGCGCCGGTTGTACGGCGCGTCCAGCGTGATCGCCCAGTCCGGCGTGAGCGGGTAATGGCCTTCGACGACGGGAAAGTCGGGATGGAGGGGCATGGCGGAACCTTGGCTGTGGCGTACGACGGGAGATTAGCCTACCCGCCCGGCGCCGCCTTGCGTCCGAGCAACGAAGCCGGCAGACAGGCGCCAAGCACAGGGCACGCCGCTGCGCTTCGTGCCATACGCGGCTTCCAATGCCAGCACGCCGCACCTGTGGGCGATTCCGATCCGCAAGCGGGAGGACCGTTGGTCCACGCGCGCAAGGTCGAATCCGCGCACCGCGCAGGAACGCCGCGCAGGCCCGCCTGTTGCCGGACGCAGCACAGAAACGCACCGGCAAGCACCGCGCGCCCATAAACAGAAACGGCGGCCTCGGCCGCCGCTCTTCCGACCGATCGCGGGGCGCGAACGTCAGTGCACCCCGGCGCCTCCGGCAGCCGGGGCATGGCCCGAGGCAGCCGCGCGGTGGCCGGATCGCCACGGTGCGACAGCGGGCCGGGCCGGGCGCCATACGCGCCCGAGACTTCCCGCACCGCCAGCCCACCAGCGCCGTGCGGCAACGGCTGCGCGCTGATCTCCGTGAGCAGGTCCGCCACCTCGCTGGCCTGGTTGAAGATCGCATAGCCCAGCATCGACACGCTGCCCTGCGCATAGTCGGCCGTCTGCTCGGCGAACACCGCATCGCCGAAGGCCTTGATGCTCGAGACCAGCAGCTGCAGGGCGTCCAGCTGCGCCATCGTCGCGCCGAAGGCCAGGCGCGCGCCCTCGACCGGCGTCGCACGGGTGGCCTCGGCCGCTGTATCGGCCGCGGCCGCCTCCGGCGCCGGGCCGGTCTGCACCGGCCATGACATCCGCTGCAGGATGGCCTCCACCTGCCCGGCCAGCTGGTCCAGGCTGGAAGCCAGTTCGGCCGCGCCCAGGGCGGGCGCCTGCTTCCGCGGCTTGCCGCCGGGGCGTGGCCGCGCCAGCCGCGCCAGCAATCGCAGCTGGCTGCCCACCTGGCGCAGCTGCTGCTGGCTGTCCTCGGGCAGCGGAGCGTCCTTCCTGCCCTGATCGTCGAACGTCGATTCCGTCATCGTGCTCTCCTTAGCATCGTGGGTGACCGCCCGTCATGACCAACGGACGGAAGGCGGGAGACCGGACGCCACGGCGTGCCGGCAGGTGCATCCGTTGCGGGGCCGGCGCGACCGCCCACGACGCCCGCTTCGCATCGGGTATCCCTGCCAGGCCGCAGGCGCGGGGCCACAGGCTCAAGCCCGGGCAGCGCGCGCCGGGACGTGTCCAGGCTCTCGGAATCGACGTTGCTCCGCCCCGTAGCCGGTGTCAACACCGCGCGGAGCCGACCTCCGCGCGCGCTGCGGCCGCCGCATCGAGGTGGTGCGACGCGAACGCGCGCGCTCCGATCAGCGCCCGGCGTCCCGCACCCCGTGCAGCTTGCGCGCGGCCTCGACGTACTTGGCGGCCTTGGGGTTGTCGGCGTTCCAGCGCGGCGCCTTCGGGTCGTTGGCGATGGTCCACACGGCCAGGGCGACAGTGCGGTCGATGGCGGCCATGTTGGTGTAGTCGATCTTGTCCCAGGTGTCGGCCGGGCCGTGATAGTCGGGGAAGGCGTAGGCCACGCTGATGGTGTGCGCCGGCACGCCCAGGTCGGCCAGCGCCTGGTTGTCGCTGAAGGCGAAGTAGCGGTCGCTGTTGACCGGATGCTTGGTCATGCGGATGCCGGTGGCCTCGCCCGCCTTGCGCAGCACATCGGCCACTTGCGAGTAGTCCGCGCCAGTGATCGCGGCCGCGCGCACCTGCGGGCCCTCGCTGTCGTCGGTGCGGCCGACCTGCTCTAGGTTGATGTTGGCCACCGTGTCGGCCACCGGCACCAGCGGATGCGCGCCGTAGTAGCGCGAGCCCACCAGCCCGTGCTCCTCGCCGAACACCGTCATGAACACGATGCTGCGCTTGGGCCGCACCTGCTGCGCGGCGAAGGCGCGCGCCAGCGCGATCACCGAGACCGTGCCGCTGCCATCGTCGTTGGCCCCGTTGAAGATCGGGTCATCGCCCTTGTCCTTGCGGATGCCCAGGTGATCGTAATGCGCCGTGACCAGCACATAGGTCTTGCTCAACACCGGATCCGAACCGCGCAGCACACCCACCACGTTGCGCACGATCAACGGCTCCGGCGCATCGGCGAACTTCGCCCGCTCCTTCTCCGGCGCGATCTGCCGCCAGTCCGCCGTCTGGAAATACCCGTCATCGCCCAACGGCTCCAGCCCCGCGCCCCGGAACTGCGCCGCGATGTACTCGGCCGCCAGATCCAGCCCCCGCGACGGCGTGCCCCGCCCCTCCAGCGCATCGGACGCAAGGAAGGACAGATCCCCACGCATCGCGTCGGCGGAGATGCTGGCGAGCAGGCTGGCCTGTGGCTGCGGCAGCGGTGGCTCTTTGGCTTGGGCGGCGCCGAACACGAGCGCGACTGAAAGCAGCGCGGCGCGCAAGCTTCTGTGACTGGTCATCCTGTTTCCCCGGGTTGATTTGCGCCGAAGTCTAGCCCGCTTGTGGCCCAAGCCGTCGGGCGCGTGTTTCGGAGGCTTCCAGGCAGCTCGGCACAGCCTGTAAGCCACTGCTATCGCCAAGGAAAATTGCTTGACAGGCCTGAGCGCGAATCCGAACAATCGCGGCAACTCGCCGATCGCGCGGATCAGTAACAGTTGAGCGCTCATGCCAGTCTTTCGCTGTTTCATCCGCGGTGAAAATTTTCCAGGCTCGCTCTCGCGTCAAGGCGAACCCGTGGGCTTCTACACGACGCGCTGGGTCGATGCTGAATCGCCAGTGGAAGCTGAAATGTTGGCACTCGGCCTGCTCCGCGAGGATCCAATCTTGAATTCGGTCGCGGCCGAGGAGCGCTCGGAAAACGCTCAGATATTCTTTGAGAAGATTGAAGAGGTGCTGTCCGAGCCCGGTCGCGTCTCAGGCGCGGGATTCACGTTCTTCCCGATGGGCACCTGACAATTCGTCTAAGCCGACGCGGCTTCGCTGCTCGGTTCAGTTCAAGCGTTTGGACCGACAATGGCGATAGTTGAGATTCCGTCAAAAAAGCGCCGCGTTCTGGCTGTTGTCATGGCAGGCGTTTACGCGCTGGCCTTGCTCGCACTGGCCATCAGCGCCGTCATGCTCTGGCGGATGTACTGCGAGAGCTTCGGTTGCGTTGGCAAGGGCATCGCCTGGTTCGCCTGGACCGTCGGCTTCATGGTCACGCTGGCGCTTGGCTATGTGGTCCGCCGCACCCAGCAAGGCACTGTCCGCATCGGCGTCGGATGTCTTCTCGGTCTGCAGCTTGCGGCTGGGTTCGCACTCGCCGGTTACTGGGCGGTGGGGCAAGCAGGCTGACACTGCGTCCGAGCCGACGCCGGTTCGCATCTCGGTTAACTCAGATCTTAGGTGCCATGGGACCAACGTCATCGCCAAGCACGCTAAAGACAGACCTGGCGGTTCTCGGGCTACTGGCAGCCTTGGCCGCCGCTACGTTTCTATTGAGGGAGGCCTTGGGTCTTCTGGTGTTCGCCGCGCTTGTTGTTGCGCTGCTGGTGCAGTGGATTCGGCTCGCCTTCTCGCGCGGCCGCAGCAAGACACTCAAGCAGCTCTGGGATGCGGTCAAGGACGCGTTCTGGGGTATCGGCTAAGCGACATACTTCAGGGATCCAATAGGAAGCAGAGTTCAGTTCCATGTTCGCAAAAGCCCGGGCCCGAGCTCGTCTCTCGCTTAGGAAACCGCACTTTGACCCTGTCACCCCACATTACGGAAAATCCTAATAAATGAAAAGATTCAGTTCGATTGCTGCAACACTTCGGGGAGGGACGCTTGCTTCCGCAGTGCCCGCAAGTTTTGACGTCGCGATCTCGCTACTGAGAGCCAACCTGTCGGTCTATTCCCCTCCGTACTCGTACTTGGTGTTCTTTTTAATGGGCTGTGCATTCGGGTTTATTTCGGTTAAAAGGCACACGTCAAGAATTAGATGAGCGCTGGTTCATCGATAAATCAGGGTCTGTTTAATATTTTTAGAAGCCAAGAATCAGACCTGTCGCCCGAGTTAAGGCCACGCCGCGACACGCCTTCTCTATTCTATAAATTTTAGTCAATAAATCATCGGAGTAAACTTCGAGACAACCACATCGTTTCGAAGCAAAACAAAGAAGTCTGTCCCCATCGCACCCTTTGTTACAGAACAGTTTACATACCGAAATTGATCCCCCTCCCGAAATGCTTCCTTCATGCTGACCCATCCGCCATGTGTTTCTGGAGAGAGGTTCCCCATAAGCCTGGAGCCTTCGAGAACTTGGTTCGAAGTCAAAGGAACTGATATCGCGCAGCCATGCATCCCTACACGGTCAGCGAATGACGGGATCTCGTAATTCCAAGCGAATCCATTGACCGATGCGCAACTTGTCACCACCGGGAGCAGCCCAACAAGGAGCGCCCACGGCGCAAAACATCTTTTCCTGCCAGGAATATTCTTAGGGAGCATCGGAAGCGTTATCGAAGGGGACTTGGCACTGCTAGCCCTGCTTGCTAAGCAGTGCGTCCGTAAGGCCTATAGACAGCACCATGAGAAATAGGGTCACTCCAACGTAGAGCAACCGTTTGGCGCTGGAATATGCGAGCAAGGCCTCTGGCGAAAGGGCGACCCCGTCGAGTTCATCGTCTTTTACCTTCTTAAGAAGCGCATAAATTGCCGTGCTATCTTTGCCGCGTCCGTGGAGCAGGTCCGGATGGTCGCGCAGCATGATCTTTCCGAAGGCAGACAGCTGCACGAAGTACATCGGATACACCACAACCATGGCGGCCAATGAAATCAGAAAAATAGCATCGAAGAAGATTGGCATAGTTGGCGGCAGACGTAGCTACTTGGCAGGGTCCCAAGCGCTGAATCCACCTCAGGACGCTGGGAAGAACAAGAGTCAGGGAAAAGTAAGAGTCAGAGTGCACTTTATGTTTCAGTTTCATCCGTGCCCAAGCACGAGACCAATTTCCTCGCTCGGGCAGGCAACTGTACGCTGCCCCCTATTTCGCCCGGCGGCGGGCGGGTAGACCGGCCCAGAAGTCAGGCTGCTCATAGAGAACAAGCGAATGCGGCCTGTCCCGTCACGTCGTGGATGGGAAAATCGCCCGTGCACCCGGTACGAGCCGTCGTGCCGCGCTTAACCCTGCAGCTTCGCCTTCAACGCCCTCACGGTGGCCTGCCATGCGTCGGCTTCATCCACCTCTTCCCACAACTCGCGCAGCTCGGACTGCTCGCCGACGATCCGGTCGAGCGCCTGGATGGCCTGCTTGACGAGGCCCGGGCTCACCTCCGGTGCGATCCGGGCCAGCCACTCGGTCAGTTCTTCTTCCTCCTGAGCGGCGGCCGTCGGCCGGCCGGCCGCGGCGGCGACCACTTCGGCCGCTGCGATGCCCAAGCACGCCTCGGGCGCCTCCAGGTAATCCTCGGCCGCGAGCACGGTGGCCAGTGCGTCACTGACCAGGCTCAGGTCAGCAACCTCAGTGAGGTCGGCCATGAAGTCAGCCGCGTCATCATTCTCAAACGATCCATTGCCCCAAGTGCCCACGATGATCTCCTTGCATGTGATGCGTTGATGGAAGGCCAGGTTCCGCCCGACCCCGTTGATCCCAAGGCAGGCACTGTAGCGTTGGTTTCTTTCAGAAGGCAGTCCGGCGGCGTCATTGAGCAACCCCGCAAGCTGCAAGGCTTCAGCTTTGCTCAATGTCAGTGGACTGCAGGCTCGAGTACAGCTTGCGCCGCCGTTTGGCTGGATAGCAAAAAAAGGAGTGAGAGTGCGGTTTCACTGTCACGCAAGCACGAGCCGGATCCCGTCGCTTACGAGCAAGACTGCACTCTGACCCTTTTGTCCTGCGACCAAAATCGCGCTCTGACCCCTATTCCCCGCTTCGCCGAATTGAGCCGGGCCGCGAGGCGTGCTCAGCATGAATGAACTGTCAGGCTGTATCCAGCACCTCTGACCATACAGCAGGCGCAAGGGCCAACATAAGCACGACGACGGCTCCAACCATCGCAGCGAGCCACAGGGAAATACGCTTGTACCGATAGACCAACGCGGCGGCCAACATGCTGCCCAAGGTCACCGTACCCCAGAATGTGGAGTTGCCTCGAGCAAGCGGAACGTCGGGAAACAGGAGGCAGGCCGTACGGTAAACGGCCGATGGCGTCACCAGTAGTCCGGAAGCAAACGCCGCGAACGAATGGCCGAAGCGCCAAATTCTTGGGGCGGGTGATAGCACCGCCTGTGGAGGCTTGTAAGGATTTTCCATTTGCGGCCAGACACTGTAGTTAAGCCAAGCCGCAAAGTGGCTTCGGCTTGAATGATTTTTTAGCTATCACTTGGCAGAGTGCGCCGCCGTCTTGGCGCACTCTGATCCTGTTCTCGCAGCGAGATCCTCAGGTGGCGTGGGTTGCTATCAAGGACTCACTCTGGGGAATCGCTGAAAACTGTACTCTGACCCCTGTTTCGATCCTTTATCACTTAATGGCGTCCGATCAGAAAATTTTTCTCGATATCTCGCCGGCCATATTCAGCCCGGCTCGATGGTCGCTCGCCGTCTTAGCAAAGGTGAACGCATATCGCCCATCATCTTGATAAATCGCTTTGTAGTGCTTCCCGTCATCAGAAATTGAGAATCCAAACTCTTCAAGGATCTTCCTTGTTGCTCGGTCCATATCCTTGTAAGAGCGCAGGGCTTCCTTAATTTCTGAATTAATACGATCTCCATTTCCCCGTCTCGAATTTACTTGGAGAATCGAATTAACCAAATGCATCCTTCGGCTTTCGGGAACAATCGAGTCCTTATATCGTTCAAGCGCATCGATCAAAACATCGATTGTCTCATTCTCGTAGAAGTCGCGCTCTATGCCGGATTTAAGAAGCTCGCCTCCCGCCGCGGCGCCCTGAGGCCTATTATTCACAGAAAGCGCTTTCGCAAGATCCCTTTCGAGCTCATCAATCCGATCCTGTTTTGCAGAAATCTCGTCATCAAAAGCTTTTGTATAAGCATCTACGTCAGCATTCCCTTGACTCCGAACAAGCTCGATTCTGTATTTTGCGAGCTGCTCTTTTAGATAGAGCCAACTCAATTTAGAGGGCACGCGACGATTAACAGACGCCGTCCTTATCGATCTCCAGATATCAAGAATCAGGTCCTTTGGATTCTCACCAGGCGTAGGAAAGAAATTCCATCGCTCCGCGCCATCGGGCCAGTAGATACCGATGTTGCCTCCGTAGACAGCGGATCGACCTACCAACGCTCGCAGGGAAAGAGAGAACTTGCGGCTTGGCTCACAGATGACGTGCGCAGCGCCAGAAACAAATCTCACGAGTCGCTCTGGATCCACCCCCAAACGCTCGTCGTATCCGCGGCTAATATAAATTATCGGCAGAGAATTATGAGCCTCGCCCGTCATTAGCGCAGCAGCAACTTCTGGACTTGACTCAGGCAAAGGAATAGGTTTGTCGGCCACGGGGATATCGCCATCATCTCCGCCCCCCAATTCCCCTAAAAGCATCTTAATAAGATGGGGCTTTCTAGCTGGCGGTAAACGAGGCACTCCTCCGTCCTTGTCGCAAGATACCTGAACAGCCACATAGAGTTTGTCCCCGATGCGCGCGCAGCTAAGAGTGGTAATCCACTCAATTTGTTCTTCGGATATCTGTGAGTAACGAATTCCAGCGGATGTACAGTCTCCGGCACCCGAAACTATGAGCGTCGATACACGCTCCTCGCCCCAAGTAAAATCTCGCTCATCGTTGCACTCAGGAATATCCAAGGTCGAAGATTCAATTTTTGAGTGTGGACTTCCGGCAATCCACTTGTGCCCAAGCTTTATAACGTCGTCAACACTTACACCTTGCTTCAGAGGAAAGTGCGTTGAGTAGCTAATCATCGATCACGTCCTGTCATATTTCTCACCCGCACTTCGAATACCCACAATTCAAACACGTCTGACACCCATCCATGATCACCATGGCCTTGGTGTTGCACTTGTGGCACATGCTGGCCGAGGGCGGGAAGCTGGCGCCGTCGCCGGCGACTTCGATGTCCTCGACGTGGTCGGCGGTGCTGTTGGGGATGAGGGCGGAAGTGGAGGCAGAGGCAGGAGCGACCCCTCCCCGCCCCTCCCCTTCGCTGCGCGAAAGGGAGGGGGCGGCTGCCTCGCTGCGCTTGGCGCTGGCGGTTACGTCAGTGTTTTTTTTTGAGCGGTCTTCGTACTGCTTGCGCTTTTCGGCCAGGATCGCCTTCTGGTGCTCGGACATTTCCGGGTCGTGGATCAGGCCGATGGACTTCATGTGCTCCTCGACGATGGCGCCGAGCTCGGCGACCAGCGAGGGCATGTAGACGCCGCCAGCCTTGAAGTAGCCGCCGCGCGGGTCGAACACGGCCTTCATCTCGTCCACCAGGAAGGTCACGTCGCCGCCCTTGCGGAACACGGCCGACATGATGCGCGTCAGCGCGACGATCCACTGGAAGTGCTCCATCGACTTGGAGTTGATGAAGATCTCGAACGGGCGACGGTGCTCGTGCTCGGTGCCGGCGTTGAGGACGATGTCGTTGATGGTCACGTACATGGCGTGCTCGACCATCGGCGACTTGATCTTGTAGGTGCTGCCGACCAGCACGTCGGGGCGCTCGATGCGCTCGTGCATCTGGATGACTTCGGCCACGGGCAGCTCGGCCTCGGCGGTGGCGCGGCTGACGGACTCGGCGGGCACCGGCGCGGCGGCCTGGCGCGCCTTGTCTTCCGGGGTGAGCACGCTGTAGCCCTTGATTTTCTTGTCGATCTTGACGGCCATGGCCTTGGGTCCTGGATGCGGTACTGCGTTGAGATGGGAGGACACCGCCGTGCGCCAGTAGGCGCGCTCAGGCGGCGTGCCCTGGCCGGTGCGCGGCCAGGGCGGTGCTGCGGGTTACTTCGCTTTCTTGGCGACTTTCTTGGCGACTTTCTTGACGACTTTCTTGACGGCTTTCTTCACCGCTTTCTTGGCGGGCGCTTTCTTGACGGCGGCTTTCTTGGCCGGCGCCTTTTTTACCGCGGCTTTCTTGACGGCCTTCTTGACCGCAACCTTCTTGGCGGCGGCCTTCTTCACCGCTGGCTTGGCGGCGAGCCGCTTGGCCGGTGCCTTCCTGGCCACTTTCTTTGCGGCCTTCTTGGCGGCGACCTTCTTGCCCACGCCCTTGGCCTTCAGCGCGGCGGCCTCGGCCTTGGCGGTGGTGCTGGCGGTGGCCAGCTTCTGCTTGGTGCTGGCCACGGTCTTCTTCACGGCCTTGGTGACCTTGCTGGTGCGCTTGGTCACGGCCTTCCTGGCCTTGTCCAGGACCTTGCTGGCGGACTTCTTCACCGTGGCCGCGCGCTTGGCGACGGTGTCGGCGGCATGCGAAGCGGCCTCGGCCACGGTGGTGGCGAGCTCGCTGGTCTTTTCCTTCACACTTTCGGCGGCTTCGGAAAGCGTCGCCGAGATTTCCGTTCCTGTGCTCATGTGCCCTCCATCAGGGCTCGTAGGGGATGCCAAGACGATGCCAGTGCAGCCGTGGTGCCCAGCCTGCGCCGTGCTGCGGGGCGGCGCAGGCGGTTCCCGCCGTCGCGCGCGCCGGTATGGGCCGGCGCGCGCGGCGTCTCAGAACTTGCCGTAATACCCTTCCTTGAGCGCGTCGAACAGGTTGGCGGCGGTGTGCATCTCGCCGTCGTATTCGATCTGCTCGTTGCCCTTGACCTCGACGAAGGAGCCGTCCTCCAGCTCGAAGCGGTAGGTGGTGTTCTCCAGGTCCGCCTCCTTGACCAGCACGCCCTGGAATGCGGCCGGGTTGAAGCGGAAGGTGGTGCAGCCCTTCAGGCCCTGCTGGTGGGCGTAGCGGTAGATATCCTTGAACTGCTCGTAGGGATAGTCCGTGGGCACGTTGGCGGTCTTGGAGATCGAGCTGTCCACCCACTTCTGCGCGGCGGCCTGCACGTCGACATGCTCCTTGGGGCTGATGTCGTCGGCGGCGATGAAGTAGTCCGGCAGCCTGGCCTGGGCATCCTCGGAGAACGGCATGGCCTTGGGGTTGACCAGCTCGCGGTAGGCCAGCAGCTCGTAGGAGAACACGTCCACCTTCTCCTTGGACTTCTTGCCCTCGCGGATCACGTTGCGGCTGTAGTGGTGGGCGAAGGAGGGCTCGATGCCGTTGGAGGCGTTGTTGGCCAGGCTCAGCGAGATGGTGCCGGTGGGGGCGATGGAGCTGTGGTGGGTGAAGCGCGCGCCGACCTCGGCCAGCTCGTCCACCAGCTCCGGCGCGACCGAGGCCACCCGCTGCATGTAGCGGCTGTACCTGGCGTGCAGCACCTTGCCTTCGATCTGCTGGCCCACGCGCCAGCCGTCCTTCTCCATTTCCGGGCGCTGGCGCAGCATCGCCGGGGTCACCTCGAAGCGCTCCTCCATGATCGGGGCGGCGCCCTTCTCCTTGGCCAGCGCCAGACCGGTTTCCCAGCCGGCCACGGCCATGTCGCGGGCGATCTGCTCGGTGAACTCGCACGAGTCCGCGCTGCCGTACTTCATGCGCAGCATGGTCAGGGTGGAGCCCAGGCCGAGGAAGCCCATGCCGTGGCGGCGCTTGCGCAGGATCTCGTTGCGCTGCTGCTCCAGCGGCAGGCCGTTGACCTCGACCACGTTGTCGAGCATGCGGGTGAACACGCGCACGACTTCCTTGTATTCCTCCCAGTCGAAGCGCGCCTGCTCGGTGAAAGGGTCGCGCACGAAGGTGGTCAGGTTGATCGAGCCCAGCAGGCAGGCGCCGTAGGGCGGCAGCGGCTGCTCGCCGCAGGGGTTGGTCGCACGGATGTTCTCGCACCACCAGTTGTTGTTCATCTCGTTGACGCGGTCGATCAGGATGAAGCCCGGCTCGGCGTAGTCGTAGGTGGACACCATGATCATGTCCCACAGGTGGCGGGCGCGGATGTGCCCGTACACCTTGCAGGCCACCAGGCCGTCGTCGCGCTGCACGTACTGGTCGGCGTTGGGCCACTCGCGCCAGATCACCTTGGCGGCGTCGGTCAGGTCGATGTCGTCCTGTTCCTTCCTGTTGAGCGGGAACACCAGCGGCCAGTCGGCATCCTGCTCCACCGCCTGCATGAAGCCGTCGGTGATCAGCAGCGACAGGTTGAACTGGCGCAGGCGGCCGTCCTCGCGCTTGGCGCGGATGAAGTCCTTCACGTCCGGATGCGACACGTCGAAGGTGCCCATCTGCGCGCCGCGGCGCCCGCCGGCGCTGGACACGGTGAAGCACATCTTGTCGAAGATATCCATGAAGGACATCGGGCCGGAGGTGTAGGCGCCGGCGCCGGCGACGAAGGCGCCCTTGGGCCGCAGCGTGGAGAACTCGTAGCCGATGCCGCAGCCGGCCTTGAGGGTCAGGCCGGCCTCGTGGACCTTCTCCAGGATGCCGTCCATCGAATCGGTGATGGTGCCCGAGACGGTGCAGTTGATCGTGCTGGTGGCCGGCTTGTGTTCCAGCGCACCGGCGTTGGAGGTGATGCGCCCGGCCGGGATGGCGCCGCGGCGCAGCGCCCAGACGAAGCGCTCGTACCAGTAGGCGCGCTTCTCGGCGGTCGGCTCGGCGTCGGCCAGGGCGCGGGCCACGCGCTGGTAGGTGCCGTCGATGTCGGCATCGATGGCCTCGCCGGACTTGCTCTTCAGGCGGTACTTCTTGTCCCAGATGTCCAGGGACGCGGGCTGCATCGGAATGACGCGGGCCGCTTCTTCTTTCTTGACCGCCTCAAGGCGCACCGTGCTCATGGATTGGAGCTCTCCGTCATGGATGAAAGGCCCTCGCGCCAGTCCGGCGCGCGAGCGAGATGGATGAAATTTCGGTCAGCTGCGGCGTGTGCGCACGCATGCCCGGGGCAAGGCACTGAAACGTCGGACAGATTGTGGTGACGGCCCGTTCCGGACCCCTGCACACCTGATGCATGCGCCGTTTCCCCACTGGCGCCGGGAAACCCAAGCAAACCCTACCGCTTGGGGCCATTGCGCGACCACTTCGCTACATCTTGGGCCGCAAGCCATGGAAATTAGTCCGCCCCCCGGGGGCTGTCAACCACGGATCGCGCACTTTGCGTGGAACTGACAATCCGCCCTCCATGGAACCCGCGCCGGGCCTGGAAAGGCCGGTTTCATTGCCGGTTTAGGGGCTGCTGAGCACACTCGTTCAGGTTGCCGGGGATGGTGACGCAGGCGCTTCGCCGCGATGCCGCACGCCCCTGCGCGTCCCTCCATGCCGATCGCCACCCGACCCGTATGCGCCCACTGCCGACCCTGCTGACCCTGACCGCCGCCGCTGCCTTCGGCGGCTTCGTCGCCCTTGGCCTGTACCAGACCTTCGACCATCCGGCGCTGGCGCGCGAGGATGGGCCGCCGTCCTCGGCGATCCTGCCGGCCGCCGCCGCCGGCGCGGCGCTGCCGGCCGCGGTGGAAGGCCAGGCGCTGCCCTCGCTGGCGCCGATGCTCAAGCGCGTCACCCCGGCGGTGGTGAGCGTCTACAGCCGCCAGACCGTGCGCGTGGCCAGCCCGCTGGGGCCGTTCGCCAACGATCCGATCTTCCGCCGGCTGTTCGGCATCCCCAACATGCCGCAGGAACGGGTGCAGCGCGCGCTCGGCTCGGGCGTGATCATCGATGCGCAGCGCGGCCTGGTGCTCACCAACCACCACGTGGTGGAGAACGCCGACGGCGTGTCGGTGACGCTGAGCGACGGGCGCACGGTGGAGGCCGAGTTCCTCGGTTCGGACCCGGACACCGACGTGGCCCTGATCCGCATCCCGCCCAAGGACCTGACCCAGATCCCGCTGGGCGACAGCGACCGGCTGCAGGTCGGCGACTTCGTCGTGGCGGTCGGCAACCCCTACGGCCTGGGCCAGACGGTGACCTCGGGCATCGTCTCGGCGGTGGGCCGCAGCGGCATCCCGGTGGCCGGCTACCAGAACTTCATCCAGACCGACGCCTCGATCAACCCGGGCAACTCGGGCGGCGCGCTGGTCAACCTGCAGGGCCAGCTGGTGGGCATCAACACCGCCAGCTTCAATCCGTCCGGCTCGATGGCCGGCAACATCGGGCTGGGCTTCGCCATCCCGATCGACCTGGCGCGCAACATCGCCGAGCAGCTCTATACCAACAAGGGCGTGGTCAAGCGCGGCACGCTGGGCGTGACCACCCAGGACGTCGATCAGCGCCTGGCCACCGCGCTGGGCCTGGACACGCCGCGCGGCGCGCTGGTGACGGGCGTCTACCCCGGTTCGGGCGCGGCCGCCGCAGGGCTCAAGCCCGGTGACGTGGTGCTGCAGGCCAACAGCCAGCGCATCGACAACAGCGCGGCGCTGCACAACTTCGAAGGCCTGCAGGGCGTGGGCAGCCAGGTCACCCTGGACATCCGCCGCGACGGCAAGCCGCTGAGCCTGCGCGTGGGCCTGAAGGAACAGCAGCGCGATCTGCCCGGCGCGCAGCTGGACCCGCGCCTGTCGGGCGCGACCTTCAACGAGGTCGACGAGGCCCTGCGCCAGACCCTGCGCGCCAACGGTGTCAGCGGCGGCGTGCAGGTCGGTCAGGTGCAGCCGCGCAGCCGCGCCTGGAGCAATGGCCTGCGCAGCGGCGATGTGATCATCGAAGGCAGTAACGGCCGCTTCGCCGACCTGCCCAGCTTCCGCGGCAGCTTCGCCAAGCCGCCGCAGCAGCTGGTGCTGCGCGTGCTGCGTGACGGCGAGGACGGCACGCTGCTGATGCGCTGAATGCTGGCCGTCCCGTCACGGGCCGCATGCGTCGCGCTGACAGGGCATTCATGCGGCCCTGGGGTAGGCTCGACCTTCGTTGTCCTACCCCGATCCAGGAGCCAATGCCATGTCCGACGCCGCCAACAAGATGAAGTCCTCCCTCGGTGAGGCCGGGGAACACCTCAAGTCCGCCGCCTCCGCCGCCAGCGATGCGGTCAAGGGCGCCGCTTCGGTCGCCGGCGACGAACTGCGCCTGGGCAAGGCCACGGCCAAGGCCGAGCTGTCCGACGGCGCGCTGGCCGGCCTGAGCGCCGCCGAGTTCGGTGGCGAAGCTGCGCGCGAGCAGGTCGATGCGCTGGTGGAAAAGGGCCGCGACCTGATCGACAGCGCCGCCGAACTGATCCGCGAGCGCCCGCTGGCCTCCTTCGGCATCGCCCTGGCCGCCGGCTGGGTCATCGCCAAGCTGGGACGCAGCAGCGATTGATCGCCCGCGCGACCGTGACAGCGGAGCCGGCGTGAGCGCGCCCGACCACGACGCCGCCCCCGGCGACGACGCAACGCCCTCGCTGGACGAGAGCCTGCGCCGCGTCGGCAAGGCCGGCAAGGACAGCCTGTCCTCGGCGGTGGCCACCGCCAGGTCACTGCGCCGGCTGGTCCTGGCCGACTTCGCCCTCGCCCGCGCCTCCCTGGCGCGGGCGATGGTGTGGATGTCGGTCGCGGCTGCGTTCGGCGTGTCCAGCTGGCTGCTGCTGATGGGCGCACTGATCGCGCTGCTGCAACGCATGGGGCTGTCCTGGCTCGGCGCGCTGTCGGTGGCCGCCGGGCTGAGCCTGGCGATCACCGCGCTGGGCGTGTGGCAGACGCTGCGCTACTTCGGCTTCAGCCGGATGGACGCCACGCGGCGTCAGCTCAAGGCCATGGGCCTGGGCGACGACGACGAGGAGGAAGAGGCCGGCCCCGAGGCGCGCTCGGCGGCCGAGCAGCTGCGCGCACAGTCCGGAGGAGGCACGCCATGAGCTTCGCCCATCTACGCCATCGCGTTGATCGCGCCGAGGCCCTGGTCGAACACCGCCGCGCGCAGACGCTGGCCGATGCCGATGCCCTGCTCGGGCACTGGAAGCGCGGCTGGACGCCGTGGCGCATCGTGCTGGCCGGGCTGGGGCTGGGCTTCGTGATCGGGCAGACGCGGCCGATGCGCGCGGTCGGGGCAACCAAGTGGCTGCGCTCGGTGAGCGCGGTGTCGGGGATGTTCACCTCGCTGCAGGCGGCCATGGCCGCGTGGCAGGCCGACCAGGCGGCGGACAAGGCCCACGACGCGGCCGGCAGCGCGCAGTCGGCGGCCGTGGCCACGCACCAGGCCGCCGCCGCGGCCGGGACCGCCGCCGCCACCGGCGATGCGGACGCCGCCGCGCAGCTGGCGCAGCAGAACGCCACCATCCACGCTGCCGGCCTGGCCACGGCCGACGGCGGACAGGCGCCCGCGCGCGGCGTGTCATCCTATGGCGGCACCGCCCAGGCGCGCGGCCGGACCGATGCCCGCGCGCCGCAGGCGCCGCGGCCGGCCGAAGCGGCCACCGACGTCTCCGAACGCTGAGCCACCCGCCGCATGTCCACGACCGAAGCCGATCTGACGCCGGCCCAGACGCCCCTGCCCGTCAAGCCGGTGGCGCCGCGCCCGCGCGGGCCGCTGTCGCTGGTGATCCTGGCCTTCCTGGCCTGCGGCTACACGCTGTGGCTGGCCCAGGCGGTGATCCTGCCGGTGCTGCTGGCCGTGTTCCTGGCGCTGGTCGGCAACCCGCTGCTGCGCGGCCTGCAGCGGATCTATGTGCCGCGCTTCCTGGGCGCGCTGCTGGTGCTGCTGCTCGGCCTGGCCGCCGCCGGCGCGCTGGCCTACCAGATGGTGCCGCCGGCCGCGGCCTGGGCCAAGGCGGCCCCGCGCGAACTGCGCCAGCTCGCGCCCAAGCTGCATGCGCTGACCAAGCCGGTCTACGACGCCAACCAGGCGGCCGAGAACTTCGCCCGCGCCGCCGCCGGCGACACCGGCCGCCGGCCGCAGGTGATGCGCACGGTGGACGATCCGTATCGCACGCTGACCGCCACCCCGCGCATGATCGCCTCGGTGCTGGCGGTGGTGCTGCTGACGTTCTTCTTCATGGTCTACGGCCAGCCGCTGCAGCGCCACGCCGTCGCGCTGCTGCCCAGGCGCCAGCAGCAGAAGCTGACCGTGGGCATCCTGCAATCGATCGAACGCGCGGTCTCGCGCTATGTGCTGACCATCAGCCTGATCAATTTCGTGGTGGGCGTGCTGTTCGCCGGCGCGCTGATGCTGCTGAAGTTTCCGCTGGCCGACGCGCTGCTGTGGGGCACGATGGTGGCGATCCTCAACTTCGCGCCCTACGTCGGCCCGCTGATCGGCATGGTGATGATGCTGGTGGTGGGCCTGACCACCTTCGACGAGGCCTGGCCCTCGCTGCTGCCGGCGGCGATCTACCTGGGCCTGCACACGCTGGAAGGCCAGGTGATCACGCCGATCGTGCTGGGCCGGCAGATGCGGCTCTCGCCGCTGATCCTGATCCTGTCGCTGATGGTGTTCGGCTCGCTGTGGGGGATCGTGGGGCTGCTGCTGGCGGTGCCGATGCTGGTGTGCATCAAGCTGGTGCTCGCGCGGGTGCAGGGGATGGAGGGGTGGGCGCGGCTGATGGAATAGCCGTTGCTGTTGCTTGCCGTTGCGGTTGCCGTTGCCTGCTGTTGTTGCTGTCGCTGTTGCACCTGCCGTGGTTCTTGCTGCTGCTTTTGCCGTGCTTTGGCTGTTGCTGTGCTTTGGCTGTTGCTGTGCCTTGGCTGTTGCTCTACCTGTCTGAGCCGTAAAGCGAGCCGAGCATCGCAGGAAGTCAGGGCCGAAGAGTCGCCCCTGTTTGAGCGAAGCGAGTTTGGGCGACGTGCCCTGACTTCCGAGAAGCGCAGGGGACCGCCGCGTAGCGGCGGCTCGCGTCCCGGCGAGAAGCGGTTTTGGCTACTTTTGACAAGACAAAAGTAGCTCGCGCGGCGAAGCCGTGCGAAAGCTTTGCTTTGAGAAGTGCGGACTGGCGCTCAAGTAATGCTTGCAAATTAGATTCAAGTTTCCCTACAGACCAACACCAGCACTAGCAGAGCAAAGGCAACGCGCCTACAGCGCGCCCCAGTGCAAAGCTTTCGCGCCTTGCAGGCGCGACTTCCTTTTGTCTTGTCAAAAGGAAGCAAAACCGCTTCTCGCCGGGCCCCGAAGAGGGGGTAAAACGCACGCCGACGCTGCGCGTCGGTCCCCTGCGCTCCTCGCAAAGCAGGGCACGGGGCCCAAACTCGCTTCGCTCAAACAGGGGCCCCTCTTCGGCCCTACTTTGCTGCGGTGCTCGGCGTGCTTTACGGCTCAGACAGGTAGAGCAACAGCAACAGCACGGCAACAGCACGGCAACAGCCACGGCGACGGCAACGGCAACGGCAACGGCAACGGCAACGGCGACGGCGACGGCGACGGCAACGGCGGCTGCGCCCCTCAAGGCAGGCGCCACAGCCCACAGGCTAAAATGTCCCCATGACCTTCGACATCCGCGCCGTCACCCTCGACTTGGACGACACCCTGTGGCCGTTCGCGCCGATCGGTGAGCGCATCGAACGCAGGATGCATGACTGGCTGGTAGTCCACAGCCCCGCCACCGCGCGCCAGTTCCCCATCGAGGCGATGCGCGAGCTGCGTACCCAGGTCTTCGCCGACAACCCGCACCTGATCCACGACCTGTCCACGCTGCGCAAGCTGACCCTGGAACAGGCGCTGCGCGATAGCCAGGCCGACATGGCGCTGCTTGAGCCCGCGTTCGAGATCTTCTACGCCGAACGCAACAAGGTCGAATGCTATCCCGACGCCATCGACGCCCTGAAGCGCATGGCCGCGCGCGTGCCGGTGGCGGCGCTGACCAACGGCAATGCCGACCTGGCGCGCTGCGGGCTGGCCGAGCATTTCGTGTTCCAGCTGGGCGCGCGCGAGCACGGCGCGGCCAAGCCGGAAGCCAGCATCTTCCATGCCGCGTGCGTGCGCCTGGACCTGCCGCCCGAACAGGTGCTGCACGTGGGCGACCACGCGGTGATGGACGCGGCCGGCGCGATGCGCGCGGGGCTGCGCGCGGCCTGGCTCAACCGCGAGGGCGCCGACTGGCCGCTGGACGAGCCGCGGCCCGACCTGGAATTTTCCACGCTCACCGCGCTGGCCGACTGGCTCGACGCGCACCTGGACGACAAGGACTCCGCCGCCGCATGACCGCGCCCGCCTTTCTCGATGCCCGCACCGACCAGGTGCGCCCGCTGCACGTGCTGCAGCGCGAGCAGTTCGGCGCCTGGTGCGCGCAGCAGGCGCCGGCGGTGGCCGCTTGGTTGCAGGCGCAGGGCTTCGGTGCCGCGCCGGGCACACTGGCGCTGCTGCCGGGCGATGACGGCGTGGCCGGCGCGGTGCTGGGCATCGCCGATGCGGGCGATCCACTGTCCTACGGCCATGCGCCGATGGGCCTGCCGTCCGGCAGCGCCTGGGAGGTGGTGAGCGAACTCTCCGCCGACGCACGCGCGGCGCTGGAGCTGGGTTGGGGCCTGGGCGCCTACCGTTTCGACCGCTACAAGACCGCCACGCGCGCGCCGGCGCGGCTGCTGCGCGCGGCGGCCGATGCGCGCACCGACGACCTGCTGGCCGCATGCCTGCGTGTGCGCGATCTGGTCAACACGCCGACCGAGGACATGGGTCCGGACGAGCTGGAAGCCGTGGTTCGCAGGATCGGCGCCGAGCACGGCGCGCAGGTCGAGGCGGTCACCGGCGATGCGCTGCTGGAACGCAACTTCCCCGCGATCCACGCGGTGGGCCGCGCCTCGCACCGCGCCCCGCGCCTGATCGCGCTGCGCTGGGGCGCCGAGGATGCGCCGAAGGTGTCGCTGGTCGGCAAGGGCGTGTGCTTCGACACCGGCGGGCTGGACCTCAAGCCGGCCGACGGCATGCGCAACATGAAGAAGGACATGGGCGGCGCGGCGCATGCGATCGCACTGGCCGAGCTGGTGATGCGCCAGCGCCTGCCGGTGCGCCTGACCCTGCTGGTGCCGGCGGTGGAGAACGCGGTCGGCCCCAACGCCTTCCGTCCTGGCGAGATCATCGCCACGCGCACTGGCGTCAGTGTGGAGATCGACAATACCGACGCCGAAGGCCGGGTGATCCTGGGCGATGCGCTGGCCCATGCCGGCGAGGACAAGCCCGAGGTGCTGCTGGACTTCGCCACGCTCACCGGCGCGGCGCGCATCGCGCTGGGGCCGGAGCTGCCGGTGCTGTTCTCCAACGACGACACGCTGGCCAACGCCTGGCTGGCCGCCGGCGAGCGCACGCGCGATCCGCTGTGGCGGCTGCCGCTGTGGCGGCCGTACCTGCGCTACCTGACCAGCCACGTGGCCGACCTGGCCAACGCCGGCTCGCGCATGGCCGGCGCGGTCACCGCCGCGCTGTACCTGGAGCGCTTCGTCCCGGCCGGCACGCCGTGGGCGCACCTGGATGTGTACGCCTGGAACGACAGCGATCGCCCGGGCCGCCCGGCCGGCGGCGAGGCGATGGCGCTGCGCGCGGCGTTCGAGATGCTGCGCAGCCGCTACGCGGGGTGAGGCAAGGCGCCGACTGGGCGCCGTTTATCGTGGGCCAGCCTCTTGGCTCCTTTTGGTCATGGTGGTGACGGCTCGGCGGGAAAGCCCTATCGCCGCCGTGGCGGCTCCCACAACGGCCTGACTGACGATAGCGCCTGCTTTTAGCGGCGCGCGCGCTGGGCCATCGGTGACGCAAAGGCCGCCTGGAAGCGTTGTTGCCTTGCGTGGGGCCACCCTTGTTGCCTTTTTGGCCGATGGCGGCGATGAGGCTTTCCCGGTAGCGCCTCATCGCCGCCATGGCGGCTCCCACCAAGCAAGCTCACGCAGGCAGATTCGGACCCAGGCAGGCTCAGGGCCAGGCGGGCGTCTACCCGCGGCGGGGATCAGGCCGACCGCACGGCGCGCGAATCGTGGCTGCCTTCGACGCGGTTGCGGCCGTGAGCCTTGGCGCGGTACAGGGCCTGGTCGGCGCTGCGCAGCAGCAGCTCGGGTTCCTGCCCGTCCTGCGGGAAGCACGCCAGGCCGATCGACACCGTCACCGCCGGCAGGTCCTTGCCCAGGTGCCGCACGCGCATGGTCTCGACCGCCGCGCGGATCTGCTCGGCGCGTTCGGCCGCGGCCTGCGGCGTGGCCTCGGGCAGGATCAGGGTGAACTCTTCGCCGCCGTAGCGACAGGCGATGTCCTCCTCGCGCGAGAGCTGCAGCAGCAGCTGGCCGAAGCCCTCCAGCAGCGCATCGCCGCCCGGATGTCCATGGGTGTCGTTGAAGCGCTTGAAGTGGTCCAGGTCCATCATCATCAGCGCCAGCGGCAGGCCGCGGCGAGTGCAGCGCGCCAGCTCGCGCGCAAGCGATTCCTCCAGGTAGCGCCGGTTGAACAGCCCGGTCAGCGGCTCGCGGATGGACTGGATGCGCAGACGCTCCTGCAGCTGCAGGTTGGACAGCGCCATGGCCAGCTGTTCGGCCGCGGTCTCGATCAGCCTCACCCGCGCCAGGAAGGCGTCGTCGGTGCAGGACACATACAGGAACCCCAGCTGCTGGCCCTGGGCCAGCAGCGGAATGCAGGCGGTGGCGCCGTGCCCGCCTTCGATATGGCGGCAGCGCACCGTGCCCGGGCCCGGCGCCAGCTGCGGCTGGCCGCGGCGCAGCGCCCAGCAGTCCTCCGGCGCCAGCATCGCGGCGCTGGCCGCGGCCGGCGTGCCCCAGCCGCCGATCGCCTCGGCGTAGTCCTGCGAGGCACGGATGCGGTAGATGATGCCGCCGGTGCCCGGCATCAGCTGCTGCATCGTCTCACGGGTCAAGGCCAGCGCCTCCTCCTCGCGCACGCAGCTCTGCAGCATGCCGGCGAAATGGCTGAGCACGCGCAGGTCCCCGCTGGTGTGCTCCAGCTCGGCCACCGTGGCCTCAAGGCGCGCATTGCTCTGCTGGATCCTGCGCTCGGCGCGGCCGCGGCCGCGGATCTCACGCACCATCAGCACATAGACCATGGCGATGACCAGGATGCCGATCGGGATGCCGGCGATCGCCAGGATCCGCAGCAGCGCGGCGCTCTCGTCGCTGGAGGCGGCCCGTGCGACCAGCAGCGCCTGCTCGACATCGACCATCTCCCGCGCCTGGCGACGGATGGCATCGGAGGTGATGCGCGCCTCGGCGTCGATAGCCGCCTGCGCGGCGACCAGGCCCTGTTCCTGGTAGATCCGCACCACCGCGTCGGTCTGGCGCAGGCGTTGATCGATCAGCGTCCGCAGCTGGGCCACGCGCTGCTCCTGGGCGCTGTTGTCGCGCACCAGCATGCCGAGCGCGGTGAACAGCCGGGGAATCGCGTTCTTGCCGGTCTGGTAGGCGGCCAGATCATCGACCTGCCCGGTCAGCAGATAGCCGCGCTCGGCCGATTCGGCATCGCGCAGGCGCGCCTCGATCTCATCGACGCACGCCATCACCTCGTGGGTGTGCGAGACCCAGCGCGCGTCGGTGGCGAAGCGGTCGGCCCCGCGCAGGAAGCCGAGGCCAATCAGTACGAAGATCACCGTCGCCAGCAGCGGGCCGATCTGGTTGATGAGGCGGCGTTTGGAAAACATGCGGAACGAAGTGGAAGCGTTCGACCATGGTAGCCGGGGCACGCTGCGCGATCCCGCGAAGAATCCTTAACCGCGTCGCAGTTTCGACACCGGGTGGATGCAGGCGCCCCGAGATCGCCGGATCAGAGCCAGCCCTTCTGCCGCGCCACGCGGAAGGCCTCGATGCGATTGCCCACGCCGAGCTTGCTGATCGCCTCGGACAGGTAGTTGCGCACGGTGCCATGCGAAAGGCGCAGCTGTCGTGCGATGTCGGCGGCGCTGGCGCCGTCGCCGGCCAGGCGCAGGACCTGGCGCTCGCGGTCGTTGAGCGGATCGCGTTCGGACCAGGCTTCCAGCGCCAGTTCCGGGGCGATGGCGCGGCCGCCGCGATGCACGCTGCGCAGGGCCTCGACCAGGTGCTCGGGTGGCGCGTCCTTGAGCAGGTAGCCGGCCACGCCCGCATCCAGCGCGCGCCGCAGGAAGCCGGGCCGGGCGAAGGTGGTGACGATCACCACGCGCGTGGCCAGGCCATGGCGCTGGACGCGCTGGGCCAGCTCCAGGCCGGACAGGCCGGGCATCTCGATGTCGGTGACCAGCACGTCGGGGGTGAGCTTCTGCAGCGCGCGCCAGGCGGCCTCGCCGTCGGCCGCCGCTTCGAGGACCTCGATGTCGTCCTCCAGCCCAAGCAGCGCGGCCAGCGCGCCGCGCACCATCGCCTGGTCTTCGGCGAGCAGGACACGGATCACGGCGGAGATGGCTGGGTGGGCATGGCGGGATTCTAGCGGGCGGCGGCTGGGGAAAAGCCCGGAGCGAGGGTTTACGGGGAAAGCCTCATCGCCGCCGTGGCGGCTCCCGCGAAAGCGGGATCTTCGGCGAGGACTGGCGAGGCGCAGGGCACGCTGGCCAGCACGGTGGTGCCTTGGCCGCGCACGCTGTCCACCTGCAGCGTGCCGCCCAGCGCCTGCATGCGGGCGCGCATGCCGTCCACGCCGTTGCCGGGCACCAGCGCGCCGCCACGGCCATCGTCGTCGATGCGCAGCGTGAGCGCCCGGTCCTGCGCGGTCACCGCGATGTGCACCGCGCGCGCCTGCGCGTGACGCTGCACGTTGGTCACCGCCTCGCGCAGGACCATGGCGAAGGCGGTCTCCACGGCCGGCGGCAGCGGCGTGCCGTCGACCCGGTAGTCCATCGTGATACCGTCGGTCTCCAGCAGCAGCTTGGCCGAGGCGAGCTCGGCGGCCAGCTGCGCCGAGCGGATGCCGCTGACCGCGCGCCGCACCTGCGCCAGCGCGTCGCGCGCGACGCGGCTGACCTCGTCCATCTCCACGCGCGCGGATCGCGGATCGCGCTCGACCAGGCGCGCGGCCAGGTCGGACTTCAGCGCCACCAGCGACAGCGTGTGGCCGAGTAGGTCGTGCAGGTCGCGGCCGATGCGTTCGCGCTCGGCCACGGCGGCCAGGCGGCGGA
Organism: Pseudoxanthomonas sp. X-1; assembly: GCF_020042665.1. Taxonomy (NCBI): domain Bacteria; kingdom Pseudomonadati; phylum Pseudomonadota; class Gammaproteobacteria; order Lysobacterales; family Lysobacteraceae; genus Pseudoxanthomonas; species Pseudoxanthomonas sp. X-1. Next base: position 895,563 of record NZ_CP083376.1, on the reverse strand, counting down.
CCTCCTCGTGGCTCAGGCGCAGGGCCGAATCCTTGCGCTGGTTGATCTGCTGCACCGCGATCACCAGCCCGGTGCCGATGGTGGAGATCGGCAGCCACAGCAGGATCTGCCAGGGGTAGCCGACCAGCAGCGCGCACGTCAGGAACGCGGCGTTGAGCACCAGCATGATCCCCAGGTAGCGCACGAACGCGTGCCGTCCCTCCACCCGCAGCGTCAGACAGCCGAAGATGAAATAGCTGATGGCCGAGGGATACACCGCGCACAGCGCCGAGGCCATCGCCACCATGCCCAGCGCGGCGATGTTCGCCCGGCGGCGCGCCGAGACCATCGTCAGCGTGTACAGCAGCAGGAACAGCGGATACGACACCAGCGTGCACAGCCACCACGTCGCGGTGAAGCCGTTGGGCTCGAACACCGGCACCACGAAGACCCAGGCTGACCAGATCAGGTGGACCGCCTCGGTCCACGGCGACTTGCCCTGCGCGATCTGGGCGGCGGCGTGCGAGCCCGGCGCGGGCCGCAGCCATGCGGGAACGGAAAAGGTCATGGCGTCGGGTCCTGTGCGAAGCGGCGATCTTGCCATCGCAGGCGACCGGACTTCATGCGCGACGTAGCCGGCGCCGGGCGAGTGCGAAACACACTGCCATGAACGCGGCCAGCACGCCCACGTGGACCAGCACCGCGCCGCCGGCCTCCTGCCACATCACCCCCAGCGCCAGCTGGCCCAGGTGCCAGGCCGGCCACAGCGGCGCGAGCTTGCCGAAGAAGTCCGGCAGCATCGACAGCGGCAGCCACAGCCCGGACAGCAGCGACATCGGCAGATAGATCATGTTGACCACCGCCGGCGCGCCGCTGCCGCCGACCAGGGCGCCGACCAGCAGGCCCAGCGCGCAGAACGGCAGCACGCCCAGCACGTCCACCGTCAGCAGGGCGGCCACCTGCGCGGGCGTCACCTGCACGCCGCCCAGCACGGTGCCGGCGATCAGCAGCAGCACGCCGACGCACAGCGCGAAGCCCATGGCCATCAGCATGCGCGCGGCCAGCGGCGCGCCCGGCGGCACCGGCAGCGCGCGCTTGAGGGTGAGCAGGCCGCGTTCGCGATCCAGCGCCAGGCTCACGCCGAAGCCGAACAGGCCCGGCCCCATCACGCCGAACACGCTGTAGCTGGCCATCAGATAGCGCTTGGCCTCGGCGTTGCCGTGGTTGAGCAGCACGCCGAACAGCAGATAGAACATCAGCGGGAACAGCAGCGTGGGCAGCACGAACGAGCGCGTGCGCAGCAGCCGCAGCGCCTCGAAGCGCGCCTCGTGGACATACAGCCGCAGCGTGGACGGCGCGGTTGCGGTGATGGCGTTCATGCGGCCTCCCGGCCCTGGGTGATGGCGAGGAAGGCGTCGGCCAGGCCGGCGCGGCGCACTTCCAGTTCGTCCAGCTGCGGATCGGCGGCGAGCAGGCGCGCGACGATGGGTTCGGCCGGTTCGGCCTGGATCTCCAGCGCCTGCCCGTCGTGACGCACCGCGTGCACGCCGGGCCAGCGGGCGATCTCTTCTGCGGGCACGCGGGTACGGGCGCGGATGCAGCGCTGCAGCACGCGGCCGCGCAGCTCGGCCACGCTGCCGCGCGCGACGATGTGCCCGGCCTGCAGCACCGCGACCTCGTCGGCCAGGGCCTCGGCCTCCTCCAGGTAATGGGTGGTCAGCAGCACCGCGCAGCCGGCGGCGGCACGGGCGCGGATCGCCGCCCACAGCTGGCGCCGCGCCTGGATATCCAGGCCGGTGGTGGGCTCGTCCAGGAACAGCACCTCCGGCCGCCCGCAGACGGCCAGGGCGAACTGCACGCGTCGCTGCTGCCCGCCCGAGAGCCGGCCGTAGCGGCGCGGCAGCAGCCCGTCCAGGCCCGCCAGCGCCACGCAGTCGGCCACGCTCAGCGGACGCGGGTAGTAGCCGCGCACCTGCGCGATCAGCTCAGCGACGGTGAGCGTGTCCGGCAGGGTGGTGCTCTGCAGCATCACGCCGACCCGGCGCCGCGCGGCCAGGTCGTCGGGGCTGCGGCCGAACAGCAAGGCCTGCCCGGCGTCGGGACGCTGCAGGCCCAGCAACAGCGCCACGCTGGTGCTCTTGCCGGCGCCGTTGGGGCCCAGCAGCGCCAGCACCTGGCCGGGCCGCAGCGCCAGGTCGACGCCGTCGAGCGCGACCAGCGCGCCATAGCGTGCGTGCGCGCCGACCAGGGCGGCGGGCGCCGGTGAAGCCGGATCGAGAGGAATGACGGGCATGGGACGTATCAGCCATTACCGGAAGGTGCGGTTAGCCTGCGCCGTCGGGATGGGGTCCCGGCAGTGGCGGCGATCAGCCATCGCGGATGACAGCTGTCACTGGCCGCGGACGTGGCGCACCGCGCATGCTGCGCCCCGGTCGCCGGAAGGTTGTGACTTCCGGCAGCTTGGTGCGAACCACCCGTCTGGTCACACTCCCGCCTCAACGACGTCATCGATGGACCCATGAACGCCTCCGCCGAACTGCTCAAGGAGCTGCGCATCGACCGCAGCAAGACCCCGCCGCCCGCGCCGTCCCGCAAGGGGCCGTGGATCGCCGCGCTGGTCGTGCTGGTGCTGCTGGTGCTCGCGGCGGGCGCGTGGTTCGCGCTGGGCCGGGCCAAGCCGCTGCAGGTGCGCACGGCCACGGTGACGGCGATGGCCGGCGGCGCCGACGCGCCGGCCTCGGTGCTGGATGCCACCGGCTATGTGGTCGCGCGGCGCACGGCCACGGTCTCGGCGCAGATCACCGGCCGCGTGGAGGAGGTGATGATCGAGGAAGGCCAGCGGGTGGAGGCCGGCCAGATCCTGGCGCGCCTGGATCCGATCAACGCCGATGCCGAGCAGCGCCTGGCGCAGTCGCAGCTCTCCTCCTCGCAGAGCCAGGTGCAGAACGTGCAGGCACAGCTGACCCGGGCCGAGGCCGAGGCCAGGCGCCTGGATGCGCTGGTGAAGCAGCAGCTGGTCTCGCGCTCGCAGTACGACCAGCAGGTGGCCGAGCGCGACGCGCTGCGCGCGCAGCTGGAGACCGCGCGCCGCAACGTGCAGGTCGCGCGCGACCAGCTGAAGATCACCAGCATCGGCAAGGACTACACCGTGGTGCGCGCGCCCTTCGCCGGCGTGATCACCGCCAAGGCGGCCCAGCCGGGCGAGATCGTCTCGCCGCTGTCGGCCGGCGGCGGCTTCACCCGCACCGGCATCGGCACCATCGTCGACATGGATTCGCTGGAGGTCGAAGTGGACGTGGGCGAGGCCTACATCGGCCGCGTGCAGCCGAAGATGCCGGTGGTGGCCACGCTCAACGCCTATCCGGACTGGAAGATCCCGGCCGAGGTGATCGCGGTGATCCCGACCGCCGACCGCGGCAAGGCCACGGTCAAGGTGCGCATCGCGCTGAAGGTCAAGGATCCGCGCATCGTGCCGGAGATGGGCGTCAACGTGAGCTTCCTCGAACGCGCCGCCGCGGATCAGGCGTCCAAGGCCGACGCACCGCCGCCGCAGGGCGTGCGCGTGCCGGCCGCCGCGGTGGTCGAGCGCGACGGGGCCACGGTGGCCTTCGTCGTGGAGGGCGACAAGGTCCAGCGCCGCACGCTCAAGCCCGGCCAGACGCTGGCCAGCGACCGCCAGATCCTCGATGGCCTGCGCGCCGGCGAGCAGGTGGTGCTCGATCCGCCCGCCACGCTCAAGGACGGCGACAGCGTCAAGGTCGGCGACGGCGCACCGGCGTCCTGAGGTTTCCGTTCCAGGCGGCGGGCGATGTCGAAACCCGCCGCGCACGATCGTCGTTGCAATCGAGCAAGACCGGCGCGCTGGGCGCCGGACCCGACGCGAAGGGCGCACGCCCCTTGCGCCCGTTCCCTTCTGCCCGGGCCTTGGCCCGCATCCACACGAGGCACCGCCATGACGTCCCTGGTTTCGATCCGCAACCTCACCAAGACCTACCAGCGCGGCCCGGAAAAGGTGCACGTGCTGCATGGACTGGACCTGGACATCACCGCCGGCGACTTCGTCGCGCTGATGGGTCCGTCCGGCTCGGGCAAGACCACCCTGCTCAACCTGATCGGCGGGCTGGATTCGCCGACCTCGGGAGAGATTCAGATCGAAGGCGAGCACATCGAGCGGCTCAGCGGCGGCCAGCTGGCCAACTGGCGCAGCCGGCACGTGGGCTTCGTGTTCCAGTTCTACAACCTGATGCCCATGCTCACCGCGCAGAAGAACGTCGAGCTGCCGCTGCTGCTCACCGACCTGTCGGCCGCCGACCGCAAGCGCCGCGCGCAGATCGCCCTGACCCTGGTGGGCCTGGCCGAGCGCCGCGACCACCGGCCCAACGAACTCTCCGGCGGCCAGCAGCAGCGCGTGGCCATCGCCCGCGCCATCGTCTCCGACCCGACCTTCCTGATCTGCGACGAACCCACCGGCGATCTGGACCGCGCCTCGGCCGAGGAAGTGCTGACCCTGCTGCAGCTGCTCAATCGCGACCATGGCAAGACCATCATCATGGTCACCCACGATCCCAAGGCCGCCGAGTACGCCACGCATACGGTGCACCTGGACAAGGGCGAGCTGGTCGATGCGGTCGAGCATTGAGCGATGAACTCCGGCGCAGGCCGTGCGCGCGGGCCATCGCGCGCGCGGGGCCGCGCCGCGCGACGCCTCCACCCGCTTCTCCCTTAGCCCTCCTCGCCTCACGAGGTCCGTCATGAAATATCTCTCCCTGGTCTGGGCGCAGCTGTTCCGCAGCAAGACGCGCACCTTCCTGACCCTGCTCAGCGTGGTCGCCGCGTTCCTGCTGTACGGAATGCTCGACTCGGTGCGCGTGGCGTTCAATTCCGGCGGTTCGGTCGATGGCGCCAACCGCCTGGTCGTCGCCTCGCGCCTGTCCATCACCCAGACCCTGCCGCTGAACCTGGAGCAGAAGATCAAGCAGGTCCAGGGGGTCAAGGACGTGACCTACGCGATGTGGTTCGGCGGCATCTACCGCGACCCGAAGGACTTCTTCCCCAACTTCTCGGTCGCGCCCAACTACTTCGACCTCTACCCCAACCTGCAGCTGCCGCCCGAGCAGCTCAAGGCCTTCCAGACCACGCGCACCGGCGCGGTGGTGGGCGAGACGCTGGCCAACAAGTTCGGCTGGAAGCTCGGCGACACCATCCCGCTTCAGGCCACCATCTTCCCGCGCGGTGGCAGCAACGACTGGCCGCTGCAGCTGGTCGGCATCTTCCGCTCGAAGGACCGCAGCACGGCGGCCAACGAGGAGAACCAGCTGGTGATGAACTGGAAGTACTTCGATGAGTCCAACGACTACATCAAGAGCCAGGTCAGCTGGTACACGGTCACGCTCAACAACCCCGACGATGCCTCGCGCGTGGCCCAGGCCATCGACGCGCTGTCGATGAACTCCGACCACGAGACCAAGTCGCAGACCGAATCGTCCTGGCAGCAGGCCTTCGTCAAGCAGTTCGCCGACATCGGCCTGATCGTCACCTCGATCATGGGCGCGGTGTTCTTCACCCTGCTGCTGCTGACCGGCAACACCATGGCCCAGGCCGTGCGCGAGCGCGTGCCGGAACTGGCCACGCTCAAGACGCTGGGCTTCCAGGACCGCACGATGCTGTGGCTGGTGCTGGTCGAATCGCTGCTGCTGATCGGCCTGGGCGGGGCGATCGGCCTGGGGCTGGCGGCGGGCATCCTGCCGGCGCTGGCGGCCAAGGCCGGCGGCATGCTGCCGGCGCGTGTCCCCGGCCAGACCTGGGCCATCGGCGCGGGCCTGGTGGTGGTGATCGGGCTGGTGGTGGGCGTGCTGCCGGCGCTGCGCGCCAGCCGCCTGAAGATCGTCGATGCACTGGCCGGCCGCTGAAGGAGCGCACGCATGAAACGCAAGCAAGGGTTGTGGAATGCGCTGACCATCGGCGCACTGGCGGTGGCCATCGGCGTCTGGGTGGTGCTGCCGTGGTTTCTCGTGTTGGCGCTCGCGGCGCTGCTGGGGCTGTGGCTGGCGCTGACCCGCACCGGCCGGCTGGCGCTGCAGGCCACGCGCATCGGCGTGGCCAGCCTGCCCCGACGCTGGGGCGCGGCCTCGGTGATCGTGGTCGGCATCGCCGGCGTGGTCGCGGTGCTGGTGGCGATGCTGGCGATGGGCAACGGCTTCCAGGCCCAGCTCAACGGCACGGGCGACGAGACCAGCGCCATCGTGCTGCGCGGCGGCTCGCAGGCCGAGTCCAACTCGGTCATCACCCGCGACCAGCTGCCGCTGATCGGCCGCCTGCCCGGCATCGCGCGCGATGCCAACGGCCGGCCGCTGGTCTCGGCCGAGCTGTCGCAGGTGGTGGCGCTGCCGTCCAAGTCCGATGGCTCCGACACCAACGTGCAGGTGCGCGGCGTGGGCGAGGAAGCCTGGGCCGTGCACGAGCGCATGCGGATCATCCAGGGCCGTCGCTTCAAGCCGGGCATGCGCGAGCTGGTGGTCGGCCAGGGCGCGCTGCATCAGTTTGGCGGACTGTCGGTCGGCCAGCCGCTGAAGCTGGGCAACCAGCAGTGGCAGGTGGTCGGCGTGTTCGCCTCCGGCGATGCGCACGATTCGGAGCTGTGGGCCGATGCGGAGACCCTCGCCAGCGCCTACAACCGCCGCGCCTACCAGTCCGTGACCGTCAGGACCGAGGGCAAGGCCGGCTTCGAGCAGTTCAGGGCCGCCATGGCCGGCGATCCGCGCCTGAAGCTGGACGTGGAAACCACGCGCGCCTACTACGCCAAGCAGGGCGGCGGCCTCAACACGCTGCTGACCATCCTGGGCACGGTGATCGGCGCGATCATGGCGGTGGGCGCGGTGTTCGGCGCGCTCAACACGATGTATGCGGCGGTGGCCGCCCGTGCCCGCGAGATCGCCACCATGCGCGCGATCGGGTTCCGCGGCCTGCCGGTGGTGACCGCGGTGATGCTGGAAACCATGCTGCTGGCGCTGCTGGGCGGGCTGCTGGGCGGCGCGCTGGCATGGCTGCTGTTCAACAACTACAGCGTGTCCACGCTGGGGCAGAACTTCAGCCAGGTGGTGTTCCAGTTCAAGGTCTCCGCGCCGCTGCTGTGGAGCGGGCTGAAGTGGGCGCTGGCGATCGGGCTGGTGGGCGGGCTGTTCCCGGCCCTGCGCGCGGCACGCCTGCCGATCACCCAGGCGCTGCGCGAGGTCTGATGGCTGATTCCGTCATGAGCGCTGGATGCGGTGAGGCCATCGCCGGCGCGGCGGAAGGGGTGGCGTGGCGTCGCCGACGGTCTGGCCATCGACGCCTGCAGTCAATCAGACACGGCGTTCACCGCGCATCGTCGTCGCGGTGACCGCCTAACCGCACGCAAGCCGCCTGTCTGAACCCACGACAGCTGTCATGCGAATGTCACGCCGGTGCGATAGCGCGCCGGCCGACGGCGGCGCTAGGCTGCGCCGCCGTTCGCTGTCCTCCCCACGCCGATGTCCCGCCTGCTTGTGCTGATGCTCGCCTGCTGCGTCTGGCTGGTCGCCTGCATCCCGCCCAACTCGACCTCGCTCAGCACCCGCATCGTCGCGCCCGGTGGCGTGTCGCCGTTGCTGGATGCCCCGCGCATCGAGGGCCTGATGGCGCGCCTGCCCACCCGCAGCGGCAAACTGCCGGGGCAAGGCGGTGTGCCGATCTACTGGCGTGCGCTGGACCCCGGCGACTACAGGCTGGACTACCGCTACACCGGCGACCCGGACGGCAGCGCGCTGCGGCAGGTGGCCTTCGACGTGGACTTCGTGCGGCCGCAGGCGCCGGCCGCCCCGCGCGGCACCGTGGTGCTGCTGCACGGATGGATGATGGACGGCGACTCGCTGATGCCCTGGGCGCTGCAGCTGGCCCAGGCCGGCTACCGCACCATCACCCTGGACCTGCGCAACCATGGCCGCTCCGGCAGTGGCCCGGCCGGCTATGGCACGCGCGAAGGGCAGGACGTGGCGCGCGTGGTCGGCCAGCTGCGCCAGCGCGGCGAGATCGCCGGCCCGCTGTACCTGTTCGGCGTGTCCTACGGCGCGGCCACGGCGATCTTCGCCGCGCACGACCTGGGCCCCCAGGTGGCCGGCGTGGTGGCGATGGAATCCTTCGCCAACGCCGGCCGCGGCATCCGCGACATGGTCCCGCACATGCTGGCCGCGCGGCCGGACACGTGGAAGTCCGCCGCGACCACGCTGATCGCTCAGGCCACCTACGGCCGGCAGAACCTCGATGCGGTGATCGCCGCGGCCGACGCGCAGCTGGGACTCAATCTGGACGAGGTCGACGTCGCCGCCGCGCTGCGCGCCACGCCGGCCTGCGTGCTGATCGTCCATGGCGCCAACGACCACCACATCCCGGTCGCGCATGGCCGCATGCTCGCCGCCGCCGCGCCGCGCGACCGTTATCTCGAGGTGCCCGGCGAGACCCATCTGAGCCTGCCGATGCGACTGGACCGGCTGGCGCCGACGGTGGACGCCTGGTTCGCCGCCACCGCCACGCCCGCCTCGCGCTGCGCCGTGCCCGAGGCACTGACGCCGCCGCTGCCGAGCGGCACGCTGACGGCGCAGCGCTGAAGGCGACAAGTCGAATGCCGCCGCAGCGGCGATGAGGCCTTCCCGATCACGCCGCATCGGCGTGTGGTGCAAAGCTGAGGCCCCTGCTTCGTGGGAGCCGCCATGACGGCGAAGGGCTTTCTCAGTGAAGCCCTTCGCCGCCATGGCGGCTCCCACAAGAAACGTCTACTCGCTCGTAGACGGCAGCGGATCGATCAAACCGCGCGCGGTCGCCGTGGCCAGGTCCGCCGGCGTATCCAGGTCCAGCTCCAGTTCTGGCGCCGCAAGCCGGCCGACGGTATCGGGCGTCAGCGCGTTGAGCACCTCGCGCAGGCCGGCGTCGCCCTGCGGCTGCGCCTGCGCCAGGCGCGCCAGCGTGACCACGGCGGGGATGCCGATGCGCGCGCCGTGCACGGTGCCGGCGCAGCCCGAGTCAGCCTGCGCGGCGGCCTCGAGCAGCGCCTGGAGATGCGCGGCCTCCAGCGCCGGCTGATCGCAGGCCAGCAGCAGCACGCGCGTGGCGCCGCGGGCGTCGGCCGTCAGCGCGTCGCGCGCGGCGCGCACGCTGGCGGCCAGCCCTTCGCGCCACTGGCGGTTCATCACGGTCTCCACGTCGGCGGCGCGCACCGCTGCGCTGACCTGGGTCGCGCGCGCGCCGACCACCACCAGCAGTCGCAGGGGCGCGGTGGCACGGGCCAGGCGCACGGCGCGGCAGACCAGCGGCTCGCCCGCGCGCGGCAGCAGCTGCTTGGCGCGACCCAGGCGGCGGCTGCCGCCGGCGGCCAGCACCACGGCGATGTGGTCGCTCACGCCGTGCGGCCGTGATGCCAGGCCTGCAGCTGCGCGGCGATGCTCAGCGCGATGGCCTGCGCGCCGCGCCCGCCCAGGTCCAGTCCCACCGGCGAACGTAGCCGCGGCGCCAGTGCCTGGCGCGCGACCGGCGCCAGCAGGCGGAACAGGTCCTGCTGCCGCCGCACCGGTCCGAGCAGGCCGACGAAGGGGATATCGGTCGCGGCCAGCGCCTCCAGCGCTTCGCGATCCAGTTCGAAGTTGTGGTGCATGACCAGCGCGGCATCGGCCCCGGCCGAAGCCGGCAGCGTCAACGCCTGCGCCGGCGCCAGGGGCTGCAGCGCATCGGCGCCGACCGTCTGCGCGTCGCCCGGCTGCCAGCGCGGGCGGCGTTCGATCAGGGTCGTGGTCCAGCCGATCTCGCGCAGCAGCGGCAGCAGCAGCGGCGTCTCCGGACCGGCGCCCAGCACCAGCACCTGCGGCGGCGCCTGGAACAGCAGCCCGATGCCGGCGGCCAGCCCGGCCGGCGCAGGCGCGCAGGGCAGCCTCCAACGCTGCGCCCCCAGGGTGATGGTCAGCTGGTCGGGCCTGTGCGTCTGCAGCCGCAGCGTCTGATCCTCGCCGCCGCGCCAGGCGGCGATCGCCCTCTCCAGCCCCGGCAGCTGCGCCAGCGGCAGCAGCGCCAGCTGCAGCCGGCCGCGGCAGCCGATCGCAGAGCCGGACAGCAGGTCCTCGTCCTCGCGGGTGTCCAGTTCCAGCCAGTCGGCGGCGCCGCGCTCGATCGCCGCCAGCGCGCGCAGCTGGATCTCCGGCTCCAGGCAGCCGCCGCTGAGCCAGCCGACCTGGCCGCCGTCGGTATCGAACAACGCCATCGCGCCGGCGCGCACATAGGTCGAGCCATCGGTGTCCACCACCAGCGCCAGCGCCGCCTGCGCAGGCTCGGCGCGGGCGGCGGCATCCAGGACCGCGCGCTGCACGTCGGCGATCTTCAGCGGGGCGGCCACGTCGTCCTTCATGGCGGCCATGGTCGCGCGTGCGGGCTGACGGGGTCGTGAGGCCATCAGCCGCGCCGGCGCCCGCGCCACAGGCTGTCGCCGACAAAGATCGCCAGCGCCGCCCAGATCAGGACGAAGCCGAGCGCGCGTTCGGGCCCGAACGGCTCGCCGAACACCACCACGCCCAGCAGCAGCTGCAGCGTCGGCGCGATGTACTGCAGCAGCCCGACCAGCGACAGCGGGATACGCCGCACGCCGTAGGCGAAGCCCAGCAGCGGCACCGCGGTGACCGCCCCGGCCAGCACCAGCAGCACGTCGGTGCCCAGGCTCCAGCCATGCACGAAGGCGCCGCCATGCCCGGCCTCGCCCCAGGCCACCAGCGCCAGGGCGGGCGCGAACAGGTACACGCTCTCCATGCCCAGCCCCGACACCGCATCGACCTGCACCAGCTTGCGCAGCAGGCCATAGGCGCCGAAGCTCAAGGCCAGGCCCAGCGCGATCCATGGCGCGCGCCCGGCCTGCCAGGTCAGCCAGGCCACGCCGGCGGCCGCGACCGCCACCGCGATCCACTGCGGCCGCGTCAGCCGCTCGCGCAGTACCACCACGCCCAGCAGCACGTTGACCAGCGGATTGATGAAATAGCCCAGGCTGGCCTCGACCACATGACCGTTGTTGACCGACCAGATGTACAGCCCCCAGTTGCAGCTGATCAGGACCGAGGTCAGCGCCAGCGTGACCCTTGCGCGCGGCTGGACGGCGATGCGCCGCAGCCAGGCGCCGCGCTCGCGCAGGCACAGCCACCCGACCACCAGCACCGCGCTCCAGACCACGCGGTGGGCGATGATCTGCAGCGACGGCACATGCTGCAGTAGCCGCCAGTACAGCGGGAACAGGCCCCACACCACGAACGCGCCGACCGTCGCGGCCACGCCGCGCCGGTCCAGCACCGGCGCCACCACGCTCACTTGCCGCGCACCTTGGCCAGGGTGATCACCACCACGCCGGCCAGGATCACCGCCATCGCGCCCAGGTCGTGCGCGGTGAAGCGCTCGTTGGCCAGCCAGGCGCCCAGCGCCACGGCGATGACCGGATTGACGTAGGCATAGCTGCCGGCCAGCGCCGGACGCACGTGGTGCAGCAGCCAGACATAGGCGGTGAAGGCGATGACCGAGCCGAACAGCGCCAGGTAGACCACCGCCAGCACGCCCTCCATGGGCGGCACCGCGTGCAGGCGTTCGCCGCGCAGCCAGCCGGCCAGCATGATCAGCGCCCCGCCGCACAGCATCTGCCCGGCGGCGGCCATGAACGGCGACGGCAGGTCGCGCCCGCGCGACCACACCGAACCGAACGCCCAGGCCATCGGCGCCAGCAGCAGGCACACCAGTCCCTGCGGGCTGGCGGTGAGCGTGCCGCCGGCGTTGAGCCACACCACCCCGGCGAAGCCCAGCACCAGGCCGAGCCATTCGATGCGCGTGGCGCGCTGGCCGCGCAGCAGGCCGAACAGGCCCATCCACACCGGCACCGAGGCCACCGCCACCGCCGCCAGGCCGGAGGACACGGTGGTCTCGGCCAGCACCACCAGCGCATTGCCCATGCCCAGCAGCAGCGCGCCCATGATCGCCAGGTTCTTCCACTGCGCGCGCGTCGGCGCGGCCACCCCGCGCAGGCGCAGCACCGCGAACAGCAGCGCGCCGGCCACGACGAACCGCAGCCCGGAGGTCACCAGCAACGGCGGCACGCCGTGCTCGAGCGCGATGCGGATGCCCAGATAGGTCGACCCCCACACCACATAGACCAGCAGCAGCGCGGCCGGCACGGCCAGGCCGCCGGTGCGCGGAGACGTGGCGGCAGGCATCGGGGAAGACATGGGGGCTCACCACAGCGCGGGGCCGCACAGTCTAGAGCCTGGCCCAGGCCTGGCTACACCCGCAGCGATGGAATCCGATGTTGCGGGCGCTCGCCCGGACCGCAAACGACACGGGCGCCCGGAGGCGCCCGCATCCAATCCTCATCCGGTGGCTTCGAACCCAAAGCCTCCGCCAGTCTCCCGACCGCCGTTCCCGCGAACGCGGGAACCCGGCGCCCTGGCTCGATCCTCAGCCCCGCCGCATTCCGCCTTCGCGGGAGCGACAGGGCCTTCGGTCGCAACGCCCCTCAGTCCGCCCAGCTGCCCGACTTGGTCGACACCGGCAGCACCTGCGCCGAGAGCTGCTTGTCCTGGTCCAGCACACCGATCGCGTCGCCCAGGATCGCCGCCGATTCGTGCAGCAGCGGGTCCGGGCGCTTGTCGGCCAGCTTCTCGCGCGCGGCGTCCTTGACGATGTCGCGCTCGCTCGCGCCCAGGCCGTCGTCGGCCAGATCTCCGGCCAGCGGGTCCAGCGGCATGCCCAGCTTCTTGCGCTCTTCCTGGCGCGACTTGCGCTGGGCCTCCTGGCGATCGCGCTCGGCCAGGCGCTCGGCCTCGTTGAGCGTGACGTACTTCTTGGCCTTCTCGGCGCGGAACTGGGCCACGTCCTCGGACCACCACTGGTATTCCAGGTCGGTCTTGACGCGCGCGTCGTGCATGGCCTCCAGCTTCGGCAGCAGCGGCGCGAAGTTGCCGTACTGGGTGTGGCTGACCGGCGCGATCTTGGTCCACGGCAGCGCGTTGTCGTAGGTGTCCTCGCCGTACTCGGTCGCATCGATGCTGGCCGGGAAGGCGATGTCCGGCACCACGCCCTTGTGCTGGGTGCTGCCGCCGGCCACACGGAAGAACTGGGCGATGGTCAGCTTGAGCTGGCCGAAGCGCTTGCCGCCCTCGTTGGCCGGCCAGCGATCCAGGTCGACCAGGTTCTGCACCGTGCCCTTGCCGAAGCTGGTCTCGCCGATCACCAGGCCGCGGCCGTAGTCCTGGATGGCGCCGGCGAAGATCTCCGAGGCCGAGGCCGAGCCGCGGTTGATCAGCACCGCCAGCGGCCCGTCCCAGGACACGCCCGGGGTGGTGTCGCCGCTGACCGAGACGCGGCCGCCGGATTCGCGCACCTGCACCACCGGGCCCTGGTCGATGAACAGCCCGGTCAGATCGACGGCCTCATCCAGCGAACCGCCGCCGTTGTTGCGCAGGTCCATCACCACCCCGTCGATGTGCTGGCCCTTGAAGCCGTCCAGCAGCTTGCGCACGTCACGCGTGGCCGAGGTGTAGTTGTTGGGATCGCGGCGACGGCCTTCGAAGTCCTGGTAGAACGCCGGCAGCTTGATCACGCCGATGCGCCGCTCGGGCGTGGCGCCGGAGGCCGGCAGCGTCACGATCTCGCTCTTGGCGGCCTGCTCGGCCAGCTGCACCTTGTCGCGCACGATGGTCACCGTGCTGTGCGGGCCGTCGATGCCGGCCTCCGGCGCGATGAACTCCAGGCGCACGCGCGTGCCCTTCTTGCCGCGGATCAGATCGACCACGTCGTCGGTGCGCCAGCCGATCACGTCGGTGAAGGCGCCATCGCTGCCCTGGGCCACGCCAACGATGCGCGCGCCGGGCTGCAGCTTCTTGGACAGGTCGGCCGGACCGCCCGGGACGATCTCGCGGATCACCACTGTGTCGTCCTGGCGCTGCAGCACCGCGCCGATGCCTTCCAGCGACAGCGACATCTGCTGGTTGAACTGCTCGGCGGTCTTGGGCGTGAAGTAATCGGTATGCGGGTCCACCGCCGAGGTATAGGCGTTGAGGAAGGTCTGGAACACGTCCTGGCTGTCCAGTTCGTCCACGCTGCGCTGGATGTTGGCGTAGCGCTTGTCCAGCGTCTGGGCGATGGCGTCGGGCTTCTTGCCGGCCATCTTCAGCCGCAGCCAGTCGTTCATCACCGACTTGCGCCAGATCGCGTCCAGCTCGGCGCTGTCCTTGGCCCACGGCGCCTTCTCGCGGTCGTACTCCCAGTGCTCGTGCGTGGTGAAGTCGAAGTCCGGCTTCTTCAGCAGGCTGCGCGCGTACGCCACCCGCTCGCCCACGCGCTTGCGATAGACCTGGAAGATGTCATAGGCCGGCGAAAGCTGGCCGCTCTTGATCGCATCGTCCAGCCGCGTGGACAGTGGCATGAAGCCCTCGATGTCCTTGGCGGTGAAGAACTGCTTGCCGCCGTCCAGCGCATCCAGGTAGCGCTTGTACACGTCCTGGGACAGCGCGTCGTCCAGCGCTCGCGGGCGGTAGGCGTAGCGGCTGTCCGACAGCAGGCCGTAGACCAGCTTGGAGGTCGTGGACTGGTCGCTGGTCGGGCCCATCGGCACGACGCTGGTGCTGGCCGACTTGCCGGGCGTCACATCGGGGCGCGCCAGCAGCGCCACCGGGGCGGTCAGGGCCAGGGCCAGCAGGGTCAGGGTGAGCTTGGCTTTCATTCGATGGACTCGCGGCCGCGTGGCCGGTGGAAGCGTGTGGGGAAGATGCGTGAAGCCTTGACCGCACCACAGTGCCGAAAGTTGCGCGGGCTGTCACGCACGAGGCGTGCCCGGAGGGGAGGCGGTTCCGCAATGTGAACGCGGTCTCACGGTCCCCATACGACACCGCCACCAGGCGCGAAGGCCAGGCGGCGGGACAGGAGGCTGCGCAGGTTGAGGGCGGAAGCGCGGATCAGGCCGCCACGCCCGCGCCGGCGGCCTGCTGGTCGGCGTGATAGGACGAGCGCACCATCGGCCCGGAGGCGACGTGGCTGAAGCCCAGCTCATAGCCGTAGACCTCCAGCGCCTTGTACTCCTCCGGCGTCCAGTAGCGCAGCACCGGATGGTGGTGCGCGGTGGGCTGCAGGTACTGGCCGATGGTGATCATGTCCACGTCGTGCGCGCGCAGGTCGCGCATGGTGGCCTGGATCTGCTCGAAGGTCTCGCCCAGGCCGAGCATGATGCCGGACTTGGTCGGGATGTCCGGGTGCTGGGCCTTGAACTGCTTGAGCAGGGTCAGCGACCACTGGTAATCCGCACCCGGACGGACGTTGCGGTACAGGTCCGGCACGGTCTCGATGTTGTGGTTGAACACGTCCGGCGGATTGGTCGCCAGGATCTCCAGCGCGCGCTCCATGCGGCCCTTGCCGCGGAAGTCCGGCGTCAGGATCTCGATGCGCGTGCCCGGCGACTTCTCGCGGATCGCGCCGATGCAGTCGACGAAATGCTGGGCACCGCCGTCGCGCAGGTCGTCGCGGTCCACGCTGGTGACCACGACGTACTTCAGGCCCATGTCGGCCACGGTGTTGCCCAGGCTGGCCGGCTCGTTGGCATCGGGCGGCTTGGGCCGGCCGTGGGCCACATCGCAGAACGAGCAGCGGCGGGTGCAGACCTCGCCCAGGATCATGAAGGTCGCCGTGCCGTGGCCGAAGCACTCGTGGATGTTCGGGCAGCTGGCCTCCTCGCAGACGGTGACCAGGCGGTTCTCGCGCAGCTTGGCCTTGAGGTTGGCCACGGCGTTGCCCGAAGGAATGCGCACGCGGATCCAGGACGGCTTGCGCAGCACCGGCGCATCGGCGAACTGCACCGGCGAGCGGCCGATCTTGTCGCCGCCCAGCTGCTTGGCCCCGGTCTCCAGCGACGCGGGGGCGGTGGGCGCAGTGACGACCTGCAGCGGGATCTGGCGGGGAGCGGGCGTGTCCATGGCGTCATTCTATCGCCTGCCCCGCGCCCCCGCCGCCGCACGCGTCCCGCCCCGCGGAACGCAGCAATGCGCTGTGTGAGGGTGGAGATGGGAAGTGGGAGCCGCCACGGCGGCGATGAGGCTCCTCCAACAATGGCCATCGCCGCCGTTGCCCGAAAAGGTGCTAGGACAGCCCTTCCTCGGGGAGGCACGCAATGGGCTCCTGCGGGTTTGAGGGGACACGCAGGACCTGATGACATGCGCGCGCCCGGGGGCGCTGACTTTCGCAAACCGGCGACCCAGGCGCGCGCGGCTCCTCGGCTCGGCCCGCCATCTGCGGCGGACTCGCCGCCGCGGGCTATCCCTGGCCCACGCTTTCGCGCGCACGCCGGAGTCGAGGCGCTGCGGGGACGCGCAGAACTTCTTTCGAACCGAAGCGTTAGCGCATGACGCGCGAGGCAGCGGGCCGGCGGGCGGGGGGCCGCGACGAGCGAGGCAGGACGCCGAGCGCCTTCAGGCAGGGCAGGATGCCCTGACCGGGGAAAGCGCCCCCGCCCGCTGGACCGCCGCCCCCCAACGAAGCCGCGATGCCCACACGCCCAGCCGTCGGCCCGGAAAACAGGCAATAAAAAGCCCGAAACAGCTTGCGCCAGTTCCGGGCCTGCTCCCTCCCCCACGTCGGGATGCGGGTCAATCCTGCGCCCCCCGCGCAGACATTGCACGCTGCAGTGCAAAACGGAGGCCTGCTGCGCGCTGAACGTCAGTCCAGGTAGCTCGGCTGGGCCTCGTACCAGCGCTTGGCGCCCAGCAGATGGAACTGGTGCGCCCCGTTGCGCAACTCCACCGCCGCGCCCAGCACCCCCCAGCGCGCGTAGAGATCGCCCTGGGCCTTGTCGCGGCCCTGCAGGCGGAAGCGCCCGACCAAGTCGAAGCGGTCGTTGCGCGCATCGATGTCGTCCAGCACCAGATCGTGCTGCCGCCAGCGCACCCGGCTGGAGGCCCGCACCGTGCCGGCATCGACCAGCTTGACCATCCAGCCCGGGTAATCGCGATCCTGCGAGAACAGGTCCAGCAGGAACCCCACGTCCTTCATCTGCGTCGACACCGCACCCTGCACGGCCAGGCGCGCATCGGCCACGTCCATCTGCGCGCGCGGCAGCGCCACGTTGGCCCACCAGCCGCTGCGGCTCAGCCCGGCGTGGGCGAAGCTGATGTTCTTCAGCGACACCGTGCTGCCATCCACCGCGAAGCGCTGGCGCTGCAGGTCGGCGCGCTTGAGCTTCAGATCCACGTCCACATCGCCACGCATGGCCAGGCCCGCCGCCCGCACCTGAGCCGCGCGCGCGGCGATGCTGACCCGGCCGCTGCCGGCCTGGCCGGCCGCGTCCAGCGCCAGCTGGCCAGTCAACGTGCCCGAGCCACCGTCGAAGCGCAGGTGATCGTTGGGCAGGAAACGGTTGTACGCGCGCAGGTCCGGCACCTGCGCCTGGGTGAAGGTGGCCTGCGCCTTGAGCGACTGGCGCGCCTTGGACAGGTCGGCGTCGCTGTCGGTGTACAGCTTCAGGTCCTTGCCGCGGATGTAGGGCCGCTTGAGGTCGTCGATCGCCGCGACGCTGTAGTCGGTCAGCGCCACGTCCACGCGCGAGCGCGGCCGCCCGCCCTGGCCGGCCTCCAGGCGGGCCCGGGCGCTGCCGGTGCCGGTCACGCGCTGAGCCACCACATCGGCCCGCGCCTGGACGAGCGGGATCTCCAGATGGCTGCCCACGGCCAGCACACCGTGGTCCAGGGTGACGTCGCCCTGCACGCGGCCGGCGCCATCCAGCGACAGCCACGGCACGTTGACGAACAGCGCCGTCACCCACCTGAGCGAACTGAACTGCCATTGCCCGGCCAGCCGCCCGGACGTGCGCGGCAGCAGCGCGCGCGGCTGCTCGAACGGGATGCGGGTGCCGTCCGCGCGCAGATCCGCGTCCAGCGCCAGCACGCCATCGACCTGCGCCGGCATGCTGGCCTTCAGATGCAGGTCGCGATCGACCGAGAGCTGCGCGGTGAGCGTGCTGCGATGCGCCTGCCCGTGCACGTCGGTGATCACCACCGGCATGCGCCAGGACAGCGCGCCGCCCGGCGCCAGTTCAGCCTGGACCAGCTTCAGCGTGCCCTGCACGCGGCCCTGGCCCGGCTGCAGCGTCAACTCGAGCTTGCCGGCGTCGCTCTGCCGGGCCGCCAGCGCCGGCGTGCCGCCGGCCACCTCGAGCGCGATGCGCATGCGCCGCAGCTTCTCGATGCCCTTGGCCTGGGCGCGCGTGGTCGGCGTCATCGCGAACTCGCCGCCCAGGGTCGCGTCCTCCAGCAGCGCGACCTGTCCATAGCCCAGGCGCAGATGTTCGAAGCGCGCGGTGGAGGGCAGCAGTTCGGCCGGGCCGCCGCGCAGGCGCTTGGTGAAGCCCACCTCGGCCCTGCCCTGCCCCTCGAGCGTCAAGGGCCCGAGCGTGCCGCCACGGACGCTGTCGCTGGCGATGGACGGGAAGTTGAGCAGCCAGCCGCCCGGGCGCACCGGCGGTGGCGGGATCTCCTGCGCGACGTGCGTGACCTGGCCGGTCACCTCGGCGACGCGCACGCGCGGCACATAGACCTCCTTGTACACCAGGTTGAGCAGCGACAGATGGCCGGCCACGCGATCGGCCTGCAGGGTCCACACCACGCGGCCGACATGGCCGCGCAGCGACACCTTCCACAGCACGATTTCGCCCGGCCACCAGGTCAGCGCCGGCCCCCAGTGCATGGCGAACTTCTCCGGCTTGCGGTTGACGCTCCACGGCCCCAGCGGCGTGTTGAGGTAGAGATTGCCGGCGACCAGGTAGGCCGCATAGCAGCCCAGCAACAGCCAGGCCAGGCGCCGCATCCAGCGGCGCAGCGGGGATGGACGGCGCTGGGCCGTCGCGGCGTCGGAAGCATTCATCGGGCCAAGCATGCCCGACGCGTGTGTTCGGGGCGTATGCGTGGTCCGGCGCGGCCGCGGCGGCCGCGCGCGGGATCAGGCGGCCTGCGCGATCCGGCGGGCGCGGCGTGCCCGCACGCCGGCGGCCAGGCGTTCGAGCACGGCCACCGAATCCTCCCAGCCGATGCAGCCGTCGGTGATGCTCTGACCGTAGGTCAGCGGCTGGCCCTCGATCAGGTCCTGGCGGCCGGCGACCAGATGGCTCTCGACCATCACCCCGACGATGCGCTCCTCGCCAGCGGCCAGCTGGGCGACCAGATCCTCGACCACCCTGGGCTGGTTCTCCGGCTTCTTGCCGCTGTTGGCGTGGCTGGCATCGATCATCAGGCGCGGCGCCAGCCCGTTGCCTTCCAGCACCTGGCTGGCCGCCTGCACGCTGGCCGCGTCGAAGTTGGGCACCTTGCCGCCGCGCAGGATCACGTGGCAGTCCGGATTGCCGGTGGTCGAGGCGATCGCCGACTGGCCCTCCTTGGTCACGGCCAGGAAATGATGCGGATGCGAGGCCGCGCCGACCGCATCCACCGCGATCTTCACGTCACCGCCGGTGCCGTTCTTGAAGCCCACCGGGCACGACAGGCCGCTGGCCATCTCGCGATGGATCTGGCTCTCGGTGGTGCGCGCGCCGATCGCGCCCCAGGCCACCAGGTCGGAGATGTACTGCGGCGAGATCACGTCCAGGTACTCGCAGCCCGCGGGCAGGCCGAGCAGGTTGATGTCGCGCAGCAGGCCGCGCGCGGTGGCCAGGCCTTCGTTGATGCGAAAGCTGCCGTCCAAGCGCGGATCGTTGATCAAACCCTTCCAGCCCACCGTGGTGCGCGGCTTCTCGAAGTACACGCGCATGATGATCTCCAGGTCCTCGCCCAGCGCATCGCGCAGCGGGCGCAGCCGGCGCGCGTAGTCCATGGCCGCGACCGGATCGTGGATCGAGCACGGGCCGATCACCACCGCCAGGCGGTCGTCTCGGCCGTGCAGGATCTCGTGCAGCGCCGCACGCGCGGCGGCGACGGTCGCCGAGGCGAGATCGTCGCAGGGGAACTCCGCCATCAGCTCGGCCGGGGTATGCAGCGGCTCGATCTTGCGGATGCGCAGGTCGGAAGTGAGCGGGGCCATCTTGAAGTCTCGTGTCGTCGGATCGGTGGGGTGCGTGGACCGCGCGTGCTGGCAACAAAAAAGCCGCCAGGGGTGCTGGCGGCTTTCGGGATGCGTCTGAAGGGTTTCTTCAGGGTGAACGCGCTCCTTCCTCCGCCTGTGGCTTCGGAAACCAAAAGTAATAGCGGGCGCGGGCGGCGTTCATGGGCAGCATTGATACCACGGCTTTTGCGCCGATGCGACTGTTTCATCGGCAACTCAGGCGGTGCGCGATCGGCCGACCCGCCGCCGCATGATTCAATGCCGCTCATGCCCGCCCCGCCCCGACTGGAAGACCTGCGCCGCTACGCGGTCGCGCGCAGCCTGTTCACCCCGACCACGCTCACCGGCGCGATCGCGCGGCTGGGCTTCGTCCAGGCCGACCCGATCCGCGCCCCGGCACGCGCGCAGGACCTGATCCTGCGCCACCGGGTCAAGGACTACCGCGCCGGCGACCTGGAGCGCCGCTACGCGCGGCTGCGGGTCGAGGAAGACTTCCTGGTCAACTACGGCTTCCTGCCACGCGCGCATCTGGCGCTGCTGCATCCGCGCCAGGCGCGGGTGGCCTGGGACGCGCGCACCCGGCAACGCGCCGCGGACGTGCTGGCGTTCGTCCGCGAGCGCGGCGCGGTCCATCCGCGCCAGGTCGAGCAGCATTTCGCCCATGGCCGCGTGCGCAACTACTGGGGCGGCTCGAGCAATGCCACCACCCAGCTGCTCGACGGCCTGCACTACCGTGGCCTGCTGCGGGTCAAGCGGCGCGACAGCGGCACCCGCGTATACGAGGCAGTGGACCATGCGCCGGCCGATGATGCCCCGGCCGCCCGCGCCGAACGCGCGGCAGCGCTGCTCGACCTGGTGGTGCGCAAGTACGCGCCGCTGCCCGCCACCAGCCTGGCCTATCTGGCGCGCCTGCTCGGCGGCGGCGCGCCGCACCTGGGCGACGAACTGCGCGGCGCCCTGCGCCTGGCGCGCGAGCGCCTAGCCCATGTGCGCATCGACGGCACCGACTGGTACTGGCCGGCCGACGAACATCCGCTCGCGCGCCGCTATCGCCTCGACGAGCGGCTGCGACTGCTGGCGCCCTTCGACCCCATAGTCTGGGACCGGCGCCGCTTCAGCCTGTTCTGGGACTGGACCTACAAGTTCGAGGCCTACACCCCCGCGGCCCGGCGCCAGTTCGGCTACTACGCCTTGCCGATGCTCTGGCGCGGGCAGGTGATCGGCTGGGCGAACCTGACCTGGCGCGAGGGCCAGCTGCAGGCCGCAACCGGCTATGCGGCGGGCGCGGCACCCAGCGACGCGGCCTTCGGCGAGGCGCTGGACGAGGAACTGGCGAGCATGCGGCAGTTCCTCGCAGCGGGCTGATGTCGAAGGCGCCCGCACGGAGCACGGTCGAAGCCTGAAACGAAAAGACCCCGCCTTGCGGCGGGGTCCTTCTTGTACGACAGCAGCGATGAGGCTGCGCGGAGGGACTTAGAAGTCCATGCCGCCCATGCCACCCATGCCACCGCCCGGCGGCATCGCCGGCTCTTCCTTCTTCGGCGACTCGGCCACCATGGCTTCGGTGGTGATCATCAGGCCGGCGATGGACGCGGCGTTCTGCAGCGCGGTGCGGGTCACCTTGGTCGGATCCAGGATGCCGAACTCGACCATGTCGCCGAACTCGCCGTTGGCGGCGTTGTAGCCGAAGTTGCCCGAACCGTCCTTGACCTTGTTGACGATCACGGAGGGCTCTTCACCGGCGTTGGTGACGATCTCGCGCAGCGGGGCTTCCATGGCGCGCAGGGCGATCTGGATGCCGTGGTTCTGGTCTTCGTTGATGCCCTTGATCTCGCCGATGTTGGCCTTGGCGCGGATCAGCGCGACGCCGCCGCCCGGGACCACGCCTTCTTCCACCGCAGCGCGCGTGGCGTGCAGGGCGTCTTCGACGCGGGCCTTCTTCTCCTTCATCTCGATCTCGGTGGAGGCACCGACCTTGATCACGGCCACGCCGCCGGCCAGCTTGGCCACGCGTTCCTGCAGCTTCTCGCGGTCGTAGTCCGAGGAGGTCTCCTCGATCTGCGCCTTGATCTGCTTGATGCGCGACTCGATGCCCGCGGTGTCGCCGGCGCCGTCGATGATGGTGGTGTTCTCCTTGGAGACCTGCACCTTCTTGGCGCGGCCCAGATCCTTGATCGTGGCCTTCTCCAGCGACAGGCCCACTTCCTCGGAGATCACGGTGCCGCCGGTCAGCACGGCCATGTCTTCCAGCATCGCCTTGCGACGGTCGCCGAAGCCCGGCGCCTTGACGGCCACGACCTTGACGATGCCGCGGATGGTGTTGACCACCAGGGTCGCCAGGGCCTCGCCCTCGACTTCCTCGGCCACGATCAGCAGCGGCTTGCCGGCCTTGGCCACGCCCTCGAGGACGGGCAGCAGGTCACGCACGTTGGAGATCTTCTTGTCGTGCAGCAGGATGAACGGGTCGTCCAGGTCGGCCGACTGGCTCTGCTGGTTGTTGATGAAGTAAGGCGAGAGGTAGCCGCGGTCGAACTGCATGCCCTCGACCACGTCCAGCTCGTTCTCCAGGCCCGAGCCTTCCTCGACGGTGATCACGCCTTCCTTGCCGACCTTCTTCATCGCCTCGGCGATAATGTTGCCGATCGACTCGTCCGAGTTGGCCGAGATCGTGCCGACCTGGGCGATGGCCTTGTCGTCGGCGGTGGGCTTGGAGATGTTCTTCAGTTCGGCGACGGCGGCGGTCACGGCCTTGTCGATACCGCGCTTGAGGTCCATCGGGTTCATGCCGGCGGCGACGGCCTTCATGCCTTCGCGGATGAAGGCCTGGGCCAGCACGGTGGCGGTGGTGGTGCCGTCACCGGCGTTGTCGGAGGTCTTGGAAGCGACTTCCTTGACCATCTGCGCGCCCATGTTCTCGAACTTGTCGGCCAGTTCGATCTCCTTGGCGACGGACACGCCGTCCTTGGTGATCGTCGGGGCGCCGTAGCTCTTCTCCAGCACGACGTTGCGGCCCTTCGGGCCCAGGGTGGCCTTGACGGCATTGGCGAGCACGTTCACGCCGCGCACCATGCGCGAGCGGGCGTCTTCACCGAAACGAATGTCCTTGGCAGCCATTGCGTATTACCTCGATTGTTCTTGGATGATGGGGATGAGGGAAAGCGGACGTCGCGCCGGCCTTAGCCGATGGTCGCGAAGATGTCGTCTTCCTTCACCACCAGGTACTCGGTGCCGTCCAGCTTCACTTCCGTGCCGCTGTACTTGCCGAACAGGACCTTGTCGCCGACCTTGACCTGCGGGGCGCGCACCGAACCGTTGTCCAGGATCTTGCCGGCGCCGACGGCGACGACCTCACCCTTGATCGGCTTCTCGGTGGCCGAGTCGGGGATCACGATGCCGCCCGCGGACAGCTTTTCTTCTTCCATACGCTTGATGACCACGCGGTCGAACAGCGGCTTGATGTTGCTCATGTCAATCCTCTTAAGTGATTGATTGGACTAGGAAAGGGCCGGCGATGTTAGCACTCGTACATGACGAGTGCCAGCGCGCCGGGAACGCCAAGACCCGGGGCCGGTGAAGGCCGGGAGGGCTGACACGGCAGATGGGGCGGGCCGGCGGGCCTTTCAAGGCGGGCCGGCGAGATTTTTCCTGGAGGAGCGCGCGGCGCGCGCATAAAGAAGAAGCGCACGCATGTGCGGCATGCGTGCGCTTCATAGGGAATGGTTGTGGCATCCGATCCGTCGCGCCTTGACGTGCGCCAACTCCCCCCGCCGACGTCCTGTCAGTGCCTGCATCCTGCCGGCAGGTGTAGAGATACCAACGCGGTTGGGCGAAGCCAAGCCTGAAACCGGCCTGAAGCGCGGAAAGCTAGTGAGCGCAGGGCGCGGGCTGGCCCGAAAACCCTTTGATGGCGGCCCGAGAAAAACTTTTGGTTACCAGAAGCGCACCACGTATGCCTATTTTCGGTCACTACGTTAGTATTGCTATCGTTTTCCATTCCGATCCGTGGAACGTTTGGCTATGGTCACAAAAGTTTCTGGATGGCGATCGCCACGGAGAGGTTTGATGGATGCACCCGAGCGAGTCCGCATGGCGCGGCGCCTTGCCGGTCTTTCGCAGAGTCAGTTGGCAGAATCGGTCGGGGTGCAGCGTAGCGCCGTGAGCCATTGGGAGTCCCCCAAGGGCAAGAGTCCCAGCGTCTCGCACCTGCGCGAAGTGGCGCTGGCGACCGGCACGCAGTTCGAGTGGCTGGCCACCGGCCGCGGCGCGATGACGCTCTCGCGCGATGTGGAACTGGATTCGATCGCCACCGCCGAGGCCATCCTGGTCGAGGATCCCCTGGAGTTCCGCCTGGTCCGCGCCTTCCGCGAGGCGCCGCTGAAGGCGCGCCTGTCGCTGCTGGAAGTGATGGAGACCCTGGCCCTGCAGCGCACCGGGCGTCCGCGCACGCGCGCGCCCGGCCGCCCGGGCGGCGACGCGCGCGGCGGCTGAGCGCGATCCGATCGCGCCGGACCGGCTCGGCTCGCCTGGTCACGGCGTATAGGCCCCAGGCCGGACCGACGTCCGCTCCGCGCCCGGCAAAGGCGAAGCCCCTTGCAACACAGTGGAGACGGCTGCGGGACCGGCCGCTCCGCTAAGCTTGGCCGCATGTCGCTGATCTCCCGTCTGGCCCGTCCGCTGGCCCTGCTCGCCCTGCTCGTTCCCACCCTGCCGGCCACGGCGGCCGACCCGTCCGACCTGTTGCCGGTCGAGCAGGCCTTCGTGCTGGACGCGCAGGCCAAACCCGACGGCATCGGCCTGCACTGGAAGATCGCCGACGGCTACTACCTGTACCGGCATCGGATCTCGGTGGAGGCGCAGGGCGGCGGGTTCGCCGCCGGCACGCTGCAGCTGCCGGACGGCGACAAGCACGTCGACGAGTTCTTCGGGCCGGTGGAGACCTACCGCAAGCAGCTCGATGCGCTCCTGCCGGGCAAGGCCTCGACCGCCGGCCAGGTCACGCTGAAGGTGCGTTACCAGGGCTGCGCCGACGCCGGACTCTGCTATCCGCCGCAGACCCGCACCGTGCAGGTGGCGGTGCCGGCCGCCGCCACGCCGGGCGCCGGCACGGGGCTGGGCCTGCCGCTCGGCGGTGCCACCGCCGGTAGCGGCTCGTCGCTGCTTGGGACGCCGGCCGCCGTGCCGGGGGCCACCGATGCGGCGCCCCTGCCGGAGGCGCAGGCCTTCGCCTTCGAGGCCATCGCCGACGGCGGCAACCAGCTGCTGCTGCGTTTCACCCCGGCCAAGGGCTATTACCTGTACCGCGACCGCACTCAGCTGGCGCTGCACGGCGCCGAGGGGCTGTCGCTGGGCGCGCCGCGCTGGCCGCCGGGCAAGGCGCATCGCGACGAGCACTTCGGCGAGGTCACGGTGTACTTCGACCAGGTCGAGGTGCCGGTGCCGGTGATCCGCGACCGCGCCGAGGCGGCCAAGGCCACGCTGGAGGTCACCTTCCAGGGCTGCCAGACCGACGGCATCTGCTATCCGCCGATGACGCGCCAGGTCGCGCTTGCGCTGCCGGCCGGCACGGTGACGCCGCCTGAAGCGCGCGCCGTGGCCCTGGCCGCGCCGGTGGCCCTGGAGGCTGGCACACCCAACCCCGCGCCGACCGCGCCGGCCCCGGCCGAGGTGCCGCGCTCGACGCCGCCGCCGGACGTGCTGGCGCGCGCCGACCAGGGCGCCGGCGGCATGTCCGGCTGGCTGCTGGCCCTGGTCGCCGCGCTGCTGGGCGGGCTGATCCTCAACGTGATGCCCTGCGTGCTGCCGGTGCTCTCGCTCAAGGCCTTGTCCCTGGCCGAGAGCGGGCGCGGCCGGGCGCGCGCCGGCGCCCTGGCCTATACCGCTGGCGTACTGCTCAGCTTCCTGCTGGTCGGCGGCGTGGCGCTGGCCCTGCGCGCCACGGGCCAGGCGCTGGGCTGGGGCTTCCAGCTGCAGCAGCCGCTGGTGACCGGGGCGCTGGCCTACCTGATGTTCGCCGTGGGCCTGAGCCTGTCGGGCGTGTTCGCCGTCGGCTACGGGCTGGCCGGGGTCGGCCGCGGGCTGAGCGAGCGCGGCGGGCTGTCCGGCGACTTCTTCACCGGCGTGCTGGCAGTGGTGGTGGCCAGCCCGTGCACGGCACCGTTCATGGGCTCGGCGCTGACCTTCGCCTTCGCCGCGCCGGTGCCGGTGGCGCTGGCGGTGTTCGCGCTGCTGGGCCTGGGCCTGGCGCTGCCGTTCCTGCTGATCGGGCTGGTGCCGGCGCTGGCCGCACGCCTGCCGCGTCCCGGCGCGTGGATGGACACGCTCAAGCAGGTGCTGGCCTTCCCGATGTACCTGACCGCGGTGTGGATGCTGTGGGTGCTGGGCAAGCAGCGCGGCATCGACGCGGTCGGCCTGGCCCTGGTCGGGCTGGTGGTGCTGGCGCTGGGGCTGTGGGCATTCCAGCGCGTGCGCTTCCAGACCGCGCCGCTGCGACGCGGCGTGGCGGTGGTGGTGCTGATCGCCTCGCTGGTGCCGCTGGTACTGCTGCATCGGCTGCCGGCCGCGAGCGCGCCCGCCACCACCGCGGCGGCCGACGGCGTGGAGACCTACTCGCCGCAGCGGCTGGACGCGCTGCGCAAGCAGGGCAAGGTGGTGTTCGTCGACATGACCGCCGACTGGTGCGTGACCTGCAAGGCCAACGAGAAGGCCGTGCTGTCGGGGGATGAGTTCAAGCAAGCGATGCAGTCGGCCGGCGCGGTGCTGATGCGCGGCGACTGGACCAATGTCGATCCGCAGATCACCGCCTTCCTGCAGGCGCACAAGGCCGTTGGCGTGCCGCTGTACGTCGTGTTTCCCAAGAGCGGTGGCGAGGGCGAAGTGCTGCCCACCGTGCTGACCACGCCGATGGTGCGCGACGCCCTGCAGCGGGCCTCGGCACGGTGAGCACCCGGCTGGTGCTGGTGGCGCTGGCCGCCGGCGTCCTCGGCGTCGCCGCCGGGTGGTGGTGGCAGGGCGGCGGCGCGCGGCGCCAGACGCCCGATGCCACACGTCCCGCATCGCCATCCGCCTCCGCCACGGTTCCGGTGGCCGCACTCGGCGAGGCGATGCCGGCCATCGTGCTGCCCGATCCGCAGGGCAAGTCCATCGACCTGGCGCGGCTGGCCGCCGGCCGGCCGCTGCTGATCAACGCCTGGGCCAGCTGGTGCGCGCCGTGCGTGAAGGAGATGCCGGAGCTGGACCGCTTCGCCGCCGCGCAGGGCGCGCGCGGCGTGCAGGTGGTCGGCCTGGCGCTGGACAGCGCGCAGAACGTGCAGCAGTTCCTGCAGCGCGTCCCGGTGCGCTACACGCTGGTGCTCGACACGCCCGGCCCGGCCGACGCCAGCGTCCGGCTGGGCAACCGTGCCGGCGTGCTGCCCTACAGCGTGCTCATCGGCGCGGACGGCCGCCTGCTGCGGCAGAAGATCGGGCCGTTCGCCGACGGCGAGATCGAGCGCTGGATCGGCGAGATGGCGCCGGCGCCCGGCCAAATTCAAACGCGCGATTAAATCACCGCAAAGTTCGGCGAACTGGACAGCATTGCCGGCTTCCCCCAGACTGCCGCCTCCTCGCGGAGCGCACCATGGCCGACCAGCAGCATCGATCCCCTTGCCGCGCAGCCCAGCCCGGCGCCTGTGCGCCAATGGCGACGGCCCTCCAGGCGCGCGCCCGCCGCCCCTGATTCCGCGCGCGACCCGGCGACCAAGCCGGGCCCGCCCCCTCCTCCTTATCGCGTTCAACCACCGAGGCCTTTCATGGACCTGCGCAAGATCAAGAAACTCATCGACCTGCTGGAAGAATCCAATCTCGCCGAAATCGAGATCAAGGAAGGCGAGGAGTCCGTCCGGCTGGCGCGCGTGCCCAAGGGCGGCTACGCCGCGCCCGCGGCCGCGCCGGTGGCCTATGCCGCCGCGCCCGCCGCGGCCGAGGCCAAGGCCATGCCGATGAGCTCGCCCACCGAGGCCTCCACGGGCGGTGCGGCCAAGCCCGCCAGCGGCCTGCCCGAGGGCCACGTGCTGCGCTCGCCGATGGTCGGCACCTTCTACGCCTCCCCGGCGCCGGACAAGCCGGCCTTCGTCACCGTCGGCCAGCAGGTCAAGGCCGGCGAGACGCTGGCCATCATCGAGGCGATGAAGATGTTCAACCCGATCGAGGCCGACCAGTCCGGCACCATCGTCGCGGTCATGTGCGAGAGCGGCCAGCCGGTGGAGTTCGATCAGCCGCTGTTTGTGATCGGCTGATCGAGTCGGGATTGGGGATTCGTGATCCGGGATTCGCAACCGCGACCGCATGAGCGCCTTGATGTCTGGCGCGACGCGATGGCGTTGGCCGAATCGGTCTATCGGATCACGGAGCACTTTCCCGACGCTGAGCGTTTCGGACTCACCTCGCAGATGCGCAGAGCCGCCGTCAGCGTTCCTTCCAACATCGCCGAAGGCGCGGCGCGCCGCTCCACGGCCGAGTACCTGCGCTTCCTGTCGATGGCCCGCGGTTCGCTCTCGGAACTGGACACCCAACTCCAACTCGCCGCAAGGCTCGGATTCAGTGATGCCGAGGCGTCTCTGGCCGCATTGCTCGACCGCGTCTTTTCCCGACTCAATGCCCTGATTCGTTCGTTGGACACTCCGCGCTCCACGCGCGAGGACCCCGCCGCTTACGAATCCCCAATCCCGAATCCCGAATCCCATGCTCGATAAAGTCGTCATCGCCAACCGCGGCGAGATCGCGCTGCGCATCCTGCGCGCGTGCCAAACCCTGGGCATCCGCACGGTCGCGGTCCACTCCACCGTCGATCGCAACCTCAAGCACGTGGCCATGGCCGACGAGTCGGTGTGCATCGGTCCGGCGCCCTCGGCCGAGAGCTACCTCAACATCCCGCGCCTGATCGCGGCGGCCGAGGTCACCGACGCCCAGGCCATCCATCCCGGCTACGGCTTCCTGTCGGAGAACGCCGACTTCGCCGAACGCGTGGAGGAGTCGGGCTTCATCTTCATCGGTCCCAAGGCCGACACCATCCGCCTGATGGGCGACAAGGTCGAGGCCATCCGCGCGATGAAGTCGGCCGGCGTGCCCTGCGTGCCCGGCTCGGGCGGCCCGCTGGGCGATGACATCGTGACCAATACCAAGATCGCCCGCGAGATCGGCTATCCGGTGATCATCAAGGCGGCCGGCGGCGGCGGCGGACGCGGCATGCGCGTGGTGCACGCCGAGGGCGCGCTGAAGTCCTCCATCGAGACCACCAAGGCCGAGGCCAAGGCCGCCTTCGGCAACGGCGAGGTCTACATGGAGAAGTACCTGGAGAATCCGCGCCACGTGGAGATCCAGGTGCTGGCCGACGGCCAGGGCAACGCCATCCACCTGGGCGAGCGCGACTGCTCCATGCAGCGCCGCCATCAGAAGGTAGTCGAGGAAGCCCCGGCCCCCGGCATCACCCCGGCGCTGCGCGATGAGATCGGCAAGGTCTGCGTGGATGCGTGCATCCGCATCGGCTATCGCGGCGCGGGGACGTTCGAGTTCCTGTTCGAGGACGGGCGCTTCTACTTCATCGAGATGAACACCCGCATCCAGGTCGAGCATCCGGTCACCGAGATGGTCACCGGCATCGATCTGGTGTGCGAGCAGCTCAAGATCGCCGCGGGCCAGAAGCTGTCGATCAAGCAGAGCGACATCGTGCTCAACGGCCACGCCATCGAGTGCCGCATCAACGCCGAGGATCCGGAGACCTTCATGCCGCATCCGGGCCTGATCCAGCACTTCCATCCGCCGGGCGGCCCCGGTGTGCGCGTGGACACGCACATCTACGAAGGCTACCGCGTGCCGCCGAACTACGACTCGATGATCGGCAAGCTGATCGTGCACGGACCGGACCGCGAGACCGCCATCGCGCGCATGCGCGTGGCCCTGAGCGAGACGGTGGTCGAGGGCATCAAGACCAACATCCCGCTGCAGCAGCGGATCATGCGCGACAAGGGCTTCCAGGCCGGCGGCCAGAACATCCACTATCTGGAAAAGCGCCTGGCCGAGCGCAAGACCAAGGCGATCTCGCTGACCTGATCGGGTCAGCGCATCGCGCAAGAAGTCTCCACCGCAACGCTCGGCCAGCGAGCGCACGTCTCCCACTAGCTTCGCCCCCTCCCTTTCGCCGCAGGCGAAGGGAGGGCCAGGGTGGGGGGCTTTTGCTCTTCGCTTTCGGCGGCTTGATCGGGAAACTCCGACCCTTCCATCCCTCGCCGCGCTGCGCGGAAGGGGGGGGCCAAACCGAAGCCCTGTGCCTGATGCGCGAGGCAGCGGTCTGGCGGGCGGGGGCCGCCTACGAGGCAAGACGCCGAGCGCCCGAATCAGGGCAGGATGCCCGGAGTGAGGGATCAGCGGCTCCTGCCCGCCGGACCGCCGCCCTTTCGAAGCCAGAACCCCCCAATGCCCAGATCCATCGCTTCTGAGAGAGCTACAAAAAAGGCCGGCATTGCGCCGGCCTTTTCATTTCCCGCCACTGCCGCGGCAAGTGCGGCGCCAGGGACCTTCAGTGCTTGGCCGGCGCCGGCTGCGCTGTCCCCTGCAGCGGCTCGGTGCCCAGCGCCGAGCTGGGGCTCACTACCATCACCGTCTCGGTCGATCCGTCCGGCCAGACGATCTGGAAGGTCGAACCCGGCTGCAGCGAAGAGAACGGCATGCCGCTCTGCGCGCGGTACAGGGCGGCGATCTCGGCGGCGCCGGCGCGGCGCGTGTCGCGCTCGGAGCTCACCGACGTCAGCTGGACCTTGGACAGCCCGCGGTAGCGTTCTTCCGCCGTGTCGAGGATCACGATCCCGACCGCGCCAACGGTGTAGGCCACGAACAGCACGGCCCAGCCCCAGGTGCGCACGCCTTTGAGAAAACGCCGCTGCTTCATCTTGCCTCTCCTTGCCTGGTCGACTGCACCAGACGATTGACCATCGTGTCGATCGTGTCGGCGCCCTGGCGCGGCACGGCCGCGTCCATCACGAACGCCGGAAAATCCTGATTGGGATCGCGCGAACAGATGCCGCCGTTGGCGCAGTAGCGCGTCATCAGCACGCTGTCGGGACCGCACGCCAGCCCCAGCTTGCAGGCCGCCAGCTGCCAGGCCAGTTCGGCGAACGAGGTGCCGGCCACCAGGTCGCCGTAGGCATCGTCGCCGCTGGCCGCGGCCCCCAGCGCGCCGGACAGGGCCAGGTAGGCCTGCGGATCGCCCGCGTCCAGCACGCGCTGGACCAGCGCGCGCCGGTACTCGGCGGACGCTTCCAGCGGCTCGCCCAGCGCCAGCAGCGAGGCCTCGGCCGCCAGCTGCCCGCCGCGCGCGGCCTGGCGGCGCTCGGCGACGATGCTGGCGCGGCTGACGCCGTCGGCCTGCGAATAGCCGCCGCAGCGCTCACCCACGCGCGCGCGCGCCTGCGCCATCGCCGTGCCGGCCTGTCCGGCCAGGCCGGCGATGGCGCGGGTGTCGGTGTCGAAGGCCTGCGGGTCCTGCGCATAGCCGGCGCAGTATTCGTCGACCTGGCTGGCGACCCAGCGCGCCTGCACATCGCCGGCCTCGGCCGCGACCTGCAGGCGCTGGCGGTAGTCGTGCAGGTCCTGGACCTGTTCGAACGCGGCGGACAGGTCGGCCGGCAGGCCCTGCAGCGGAATGGACGTCGGGCGACGGTCATGCGCCGGCGTGGTCAGCGCCACGACCGGCAGGCTGTGCAGCGGCATCCGCGTATCGGCGTCGGCCTCCAGCGCCGCGTGCCCGGCGCCGCGCGTGGCGGTCATCGCCCACGCCAGCGCCGCCGCCAGGGCCAGCCCGGCAGCGCAACGCATTGCAGTGCTGCGAAACACCAGATGCCTCATCATCGAGACGACACGCGCATAGCCCTGGAAAGATGCCAGATCGCCGCCGGTGCATGGCGCGGCGAGATTACGGCGGCCGGCAGTCTAGCCGATGCCCCGCAGCATCGCCGCCCGTGCCGGCGCCGGCGCGGACCTGCGTCCCGGTTCTGGGCCTGCGCCGGGGCGATGGTCTAGCATGCCCGGCCCATCGCCCGCCCCTGGCCACGCCCATGCCGTTCCTCGAACTCTCCGTCCCCTGCAGCGAGGCCCGGCAGCCGCGCTACGAGACCGCGCTGGAGGACCTGGGCGCGCTGGCGGTGACCCTGGTCGATGCCGATGCCGACACCAGCAACGAGCGCGCGATCCTGGAGCCAGGCGTGGGCCAGCAGCCGCTGTGGGAGGCGCTGGTGCTGACCGCGCTATTCCCCGAGGAAACCGACGCGCTGGCCCTGCTGGCGGCACTGGAGGCCTTCGATCCTGGGCTGGACTGGAGCCAGGCGAGCTTCCGCACCGTCGCCGACCAGGACTGGGAACGCGCCTGGCTGGACCAGTTCCAGCCGATGGCCTTCGGCGCGCGGACCTGGATCGTGCCGTGGAACCATGACCTGCCCGACGCCGCCCGGGCCGCCGATGCGGCCGTGGTGCGGCTGGACCCGGGGCTGGCCTTCGGCTCGGGCACGCACCCGACCACCGCGCTGTGCCTGCAGTGGCTGGACACGCTGGCCGGCGAAGGGCGGCTGCAGGGCCAGACCGTGCTCGACTTCGGCTGCGGCTCGGGGATCCTGGCACTGGCCGCGCTGAAGCTGGGCGCCGCGGGCGCGGTGGGCGTGGACAACGACCCGCAGGCGCTGATCGCGACCCGCGACAACGCCGAGCGCAACGCGGTCCAGGACCGGCTGCAGGTGTTCCTGCCCGACGACGAGCCGGTGCGCACCTATCCTGTGGTGGTGGCCAACATCCTGGCCGCGGCGCTGGACGCGCTGGCCGCCACGCTGGCCGCGCGCGTGGCGCCGGGCGGGCGCCTGGCCATGAGCGGCATCCTGCACGGCCAGGAGGACGAGCTGCTGGTGCGCTACGCGCCGTGGTTCACCGATCTGCGCGCGACCCGGCAGGAGGACTGGATGCGCATCGACGGCGTGCGCCGCGCCGGGTCGGCCCCGGCCTGAACATGCTTGAATAGGGCGATGAGCGCCTGTCCGCATTGTCACCTGCCGCTGCCGGTCGACCCGGGCACCGGCGCGTGGCCGGCGCACTGCCCGCGCTGCGGCCACGCCCTGGGCGAAGCGGCGCCTGCGCGCGCGGCCGGCAGCATCGCCAGCCTGCTGCGTGCGCCGCCGCAGCGCGAGATGGGCCACTTCACCCGGCCTGCGCCGTCTTCCCTGCCATCCCCCTCTTCCTCACCCGCCGCCGTCGCCGCCGAAGCGCCGCGCGTCGTCGCCGAACACACCCCTCCGCAGCCCCCGGCGTCCGGCCCGGCCGCTGTCGTGCAAGACCTCTCGATGACCGATTCCGACCCCAGCCACGCCCCTCCCGCCAGCGAGGAGCGCGCCGTCGATGTGCACCCCGCGGCGCCCAGCTTCCTGCGCGCCGCCGCGCCGGTGGCGCGCGCCGCGGTGCCGCGCTGGCAGTGGGCGCTGCTGGCCGCGCTGGGCGCGCTGCTGGTGCTGCAGCTGCTGGTGGCCGATCGCGCGCGCCTGGCGCAGAACGCGGCCTGGCGCCCGACGCTGGAACGGCTGTGTGGCGCGCTGCGCTGCACGCTCCCGCCCTGGCAGCAGCCGCGCGACTACACGATGCTGGCCCGCGACGTGCAGCCGATGGCCGAGGCCCAGGGCATGCTGCGCGTGCGCGCCACCTTCCGCAACGACGCGCCCTGGCCGCAGCCCTGGCCTGCGATCGTCCTGTCGCTGTCCGATGCCGACGGCCGGGTGACCGGCGCGCGCGCGCTGCTGCCAGGCGACTACCTCGAACCCGGCCTGCGCGGGACCACGTTGGCTCCGGGCCAAAGCGGCCAGATGACCCTGCCGGTGCGTGAACCGGACGGCGGCGCGGTCGCCTTCGCCTTCGAATTTCGCTGAATACGGCAAGCGGCATCGCCACGCGCGTGCGCCCGCCGCACTCCCGCGCTAGACTCGCTCCCCCGCCGCGCTCCGCCTCGCGTGTCGAACGCCGGCCGGGTTTCATTCGATGCGCCAAACTCCGGGGATGCCTTGAACGCCACGACCCGCCAGGACTCCAGTCGTGGCACGCCCAAGTCGCCGCTGCGCGAGCACGTTGCCCAGTCCGTGCGCCGTTACCTGCGCGACCTCAACGGCTGCGAGGCCGATGACGTGTACGAGATCGTGCTGCGCGAGATGGAAATCCCGCTGTTCGTCGAGGTGCTCAACCATTGCGAAGGCAACCAGAGCCGCGCCGCGGCCCTGCTGGGCATCCACCGCGCCACGCTGCGCAAGAAGCTCAAGGATTACGGGCTGACCTGAGCGGTCGGTGGCCAGTTTCCATCCGGCACGACGCGCGCACGCGTTCGCCGGACGATCCACACCACGCGCCTCCGGACGCGCGTCTCGCTCACGACGCGGACCGCGCTGCGCGCTAGCACCAAACACGTCACATCGGCACTGCGAAGCGGTCAGCCACGAAGCGGACGCGCGGATCGTCGCCATGCCGCATGTGGGGCCAGGAGAGCCGGAGGCATAGACTTCGCTCGGGCAGGCGTTCCCGAACCCGAGAAAGGCAGAGGCATCCGACATGATCGACCACACCGGTATCGCCGTGACCGACTATGAGAAGAGCAAGGCGTTCTACACCCGGGCGCTCGCGCCCCTGGGCTATCGCCTGCTCATGGAAGTGAGCGCGGAACTGACGGGCAGCCACGACATGGCCGGCTTTCGGCGAGCCGCCCAAGACCGACTTCTGGATCAGCAGCGGCGGCCCCAACCGTCCGGCCGTCCACATCGCGTTCCGGGCCGCCGACCGCACGGCGGTCGACGCCTTCCATGCCGCGGCGCTGGCGGCAGGCGGCACCGACAACGGGGCGCCGGGCGTGCGGCCGCACTACCACCCCCACTACTACGCGGCCTTCGTGCGCGACCCGGACGGCCACAACATCGAAGCGGTGTGCCACGCCCCCGCGTGATCGCCAGGACCTGCGATGTCTCCCCCGCGGGACGTGCTCGGCGCCTTGGGCAAGGCTCTGATCCGCGTCATCGGGGGCCCTTCCTGCCGACCGGGGACGGCCTGGCCTGCTTCGGGTCTTCCTGCGGATCTCCCTGAAGGACGGCGACCGCCGTCCTGTTGACGATCCCGGCAGCGGGCCTGCGTCACGCGCGGTCTTCGCCGCATCCGTTCGCGCCGACCGGGGTGCGCGGATTCCCGCCGCATCCGGCGGGAATCCGCCTTCGGCCGGCCTACGCGGCGGCCCGGCCCGCCGCCGCGCCGCGGGGCTCTACAATATCGCCCCCGCGTCGCTTCCCACGTCCTTGCCCATGTCTTCCGATCTGCTGCCCGTGCGCCGGGCCCTGTTGTCCGTTTCCGACAAGACCGGCCTGCTCGAGCTGGCCCGCGCGCTGGCCGCGCGCGGCGTCGAACTGCTCTCCACCGGCGGCACCGCCAAGGCGATCCGCGACGCCGGCCTGCCGGTCAAGGACGTGTCCGAGGTCACCGGCTTCCCCGAGATGATGGACGGCCGGGTCAAGACGCTGCACCCGCTGGTGCACGGCGGCCTGCTGGGCCGCGCCGGTATCGACGATGCGGTGATGGCCCAGCACGGCATCGCCCCGATCGACCTGCTGGTACTCAACCTCTATCCGTTCGAAGCGGTCACCGCCAAGGCCGACTGCACGCTGGCCGACGCGGTGGAGAACATCGACATCGGCGGCCCGGCGATGCTGCGCAGCGCGGCCAAGAACTTCGCGCGCGTGGCGGTGGCGACCTCGCCGGACCAGTACGCCGAGCTGCTGGCCGAGCTGGAGGCCCACGACGGCCAACTCTCGGCCGCCAAGCGCTTCGCGCTGTCGGTGGCCGCGTTCAACCGCGTGGCGCAGTACGACGCGGCGATCAGCAACTACCTGTCCTCGTGCGTGGAGCCTTCCGCGGACGCCGGCAGTGGCGCACGCGGACAGGCCATGGAGACCGCGCCGGAGCGCTCGCTGTTCTCCGCGCAGGCCAACGGCAACTTCGTCAAGGTGATGGACCTGCGCTACGGCGAGAACCCGCACCAGCGCGCTGCCTTCTACCGCGACCTGTATCCGGCGCCCGGCTCGCTGGCCACCTTCGCCCAGCTGCAGGGCAAGGAGCTGAGCTACAACAACATCGCCGACAGCGACGCGGCCTGGGAATGCGTGCGCCAGTTCGACGCGCCGGCCTGCGTCATCGTCAAGCACGCCAATCCCTGCGGCGTGGCCGTGGGCGCGGCCTGCGGCGATGCCTACGAGCTGGCCTACGCCACCGACCCGACCAGCGCCTTCGGCGGCATCATCGCCTTCAACCGCACGCTGGATGCGGCCACGGCCAAGGTGATCCTGGACCGCCAGTTCGTCGAGGTGCTGATCGCGCCGGACTACGAGCAGGGCGCGCTGGACTACGCCACCAAGAAGGCCAACGTGCGCGTGCTGCGCATCCCGCTGGCGCCGCCCTCGCCGCATTTCATCGACACCAAGCGCATCGGCTCGGGCATGCTGATGCAGACCGCCGACGACCGCGTGGTGACCCGCGACGAGCTGAAGGTGGTGACCCAGCTGGCGCCGACCGAGGCGCAGTTCGAGGACCTGCTGTTCGCGTGGAAGGTGGCCAAGTTCGTCAAGTCCAACGCCATCGTCTACGCCAGGGACCACCGCACGATCGGCGTCGGCGCCGGGCAGATGAGCCGGGTGTATTCGGCGCGCATCGCCGGCATCAAGGCCCAGGACGCCGGCCTGGTGGTGGAAGGCTCGGTGATGGCCAGCGATGCGTTCTTCCCGTTCCGCGACGGCATCGACGCCGCCGCGCAGGCCGGCATCAAGGCGGTGATCCAGCCGGGCGGCTCGATGCGCGACGGCGAGGTGATCGCAGCCGCCGACGAGCACGGCATCGCGATGGTCTTCACCGGCGTTCGCCACTTCCGGCACTGAGGAGCCGGGATTGGGGATTCGGGATTGGGGATTCGTAAGCGCGATCTCCCTCCCGACCCACGATCCCGCTTCTGCTTCTGCTTCTGCTTCTAACGAATCCCCAATCCCGAATCCCCAATCCCGGCCCCCCAATGAAAATCCTCGTCATCGGCTCCGGCGGCCGCGAACACGCCCTGGCCTGGAAGCTGGCCCAGTCCGCCCGTGTCAGTGAGGTCCTGGTCGCACCGGGCAATGCCGGCACCGCGACCGAGGGCGGCTGCCGCAACGTGCCGGTCAAGGTCACCGACATCCAAGGGCTGCTCAAGCTCGCCCAGGACGAAGGCGTGGCGCTGACCGTGGTCGGGCCGGAGGTGCCGCTGGTGCTCGGCGTGGTCGATGCGTTCCGCGCCGCGGGTCTGCGCATCTTCGGACCGAGCGCCGCCGCCGCGCAGCTGGAAGGCAGCAAGGCCTTCGCCAAGGACTTCCTCGCCCGCCACGGCATCCCGACCGCGTTCTACCAAGTGCATACCGACGTGGACGCGGCGCTGGCCTATGTGCGCGAGAAGGGCGCGCCGATCGTGATCAAGGCCGACGGCCTGGCCGCGGGCAAGGGCGTGATCGTGGCGATGACGCTGGAGGAGGCCGAGGCCGCGGTGCGCGACATGCTCAGCGGCAACGCCTTCGGGCAGGCCGGCGCACGGGTGGTGATCGAGGAGTTCCTGGACGGCGAGGAAGCCAGCTTCATCTCGATGGTCGACGGGCGCACCGCGCTGCCGATGGCCACCAGCCAGGACCACAAGCGCGTGGGCGACGGCGACACCGGCCCCAACACTGGCGGCATGGGCGCCTACTCGCCCGCGCCGGTGGTGACGCCGCAGGTGCATGACCGGGTGATGCGCGAGGTGGTCGAGCCCACCGTGCAGGGCATGATCGCCGACGGCGTGCCGTTCACCGGCTTCCTCTATGCCGGGCTGATGATCGACGCCAGCGGCGCGCCGAAGGTGATCGAGTTCAACGTGCGCTTCGGCGACCCGGAGACCCAGCCGGTGATGCTGCGCCTGCAGTCGGACCTGGTGGAGCTGGTCGAGGCGGCGATCGACGGCCGGCTCGATGCGGTCCAGGCGCAGTGGGACCCGCGGCCCTCGCTGGGCGTGGTGATCGCCGCCCGCCCGTATCCGGACACGCCGGTCACCGGCGAGGTCATCGGAGGCCTGGACGCCGTGCCGGCCAGCGCCAAGGTCTTCCACGCCGGCACCGCGCTGGACGCGGACGGTGGCGTGGTCAGCGCCGGCGGCCGCGTGCTG
The DNA here is from genome assembly GCF_020042665.1 of Pseudoxanthomonas sp. X-1. Classification (NCBI taxonomy): domain Bacteria; kingdom Pseudomonadati; phylum Pseudomonadota; class Gammaproteobacteria; order Lysobacterales; family Lysobacteraceae; genus Pseudoxanthomonas; species Pseudoxanthomonas sp. X-1. Next base: position 857,243 of record NZ_CP083376.1, on the reverse strand, counting down.
TGCGTGGCCGCGCTGGGCGAGGACGTCGCGCAGGCACAGGCCAACGCCTATGCCGGCGTGGCAAAGATCCACTTCGAGCACGCCTTCCATCGCCGCGACATCGGCTGGCGCGCGATCGCGCGCGCAGGGCTGACCGCGCGCGTCTTCGGCACGACAGGCTGACCGGAACGCGCCCCGCCGGGCGCGCTTCTTTTTGCGCCTCGCCAACGCCGGCGGCCGCCGCCGCACCGGCTCGAAGGCGGCATGCGCTGATCTGGCGCCCGCGCCCCGATCCTCCGACCCACACGGCTGAGCGGCCCACGCGGGCCCCGGCGCGCCCGCACCGAGGCGGTGCTGCGCCTGGGCCTCACACGGACACGGCAGGCCGCGTGGCGGGCGCGCGCCAGCCACGTTGCATTGCGTCGGCTTGCGGCACACTGGGACCTCGTCCGCCCCGGTGCCCTGCTCCTCAAGCATGTCCACGTCCTTCGAATCCCGCCTCGGCCGCCTCTGGGCCCACGAGAAGGCCAGCTACGGGCTGCGGGTGTTCATCGCGCTGTCGGTGGCCATGGGCCTGTGCTGGTACCACGACCGGCTGCTGTGGATCCCGCCGCTGTTCCTGGGGATCATCGCCAGCGCGCTGGCCGAGACCGACGACAACTGGCTGGGCCGGACCAAGTCGGTGCTGCTGTCGCTGCTGTGCTTCGTGCTGGCCGCCGGCGCGGTCAAGCTGCTGTTCCCGCATCCGCTGCTGTTCGTGAACAACCTGGCGCTGGCGACCTTCGCCCTGACCCTGCTCGGCGCGCTGGGCGAACGCTATGCCTCGATCGCCACCGGCACGGTCAGCCTGTCGATCTACGCGATGATCGGCATGGACCACGGCATCAGCCCCGCGCCGGCGCACACCGCCGCCAGTTGGCAGGGCACCGGCCTGCTGCTGCTCGGCGCGGCCTGGTACGGACTGCTGTCGATCCTGTGGACGGTGCTGTTCGCCAACCGTCCGGTGCGCGAGCGGCTCGCGCGCCTGTTCTGGGAGCTGGGCCGCTTCCTGCGCCTGAAGGCCGACCTGTTCGAGCCGGTGCGCGAGGTCGACGGGCACGCGCGCCGGCTGGCGCTGGCCCAGCAGAACGCGCGCGTGGTCGAGGCGCTCAACGGCGCCAAGACCGCGATCCTGGCGCGCTTCGGACGCTCGGGCCGGCCCGGCGTGCAGTCGGGCCTGTACTTCCGCCTGTACTACATGGCGCAGGACTTCCACGAACGCGCCAGTTCCTCGCACTACCCCTACGAGGCCCTGACCGAGGCCTTCTTCCACAGCGACGTGCTGTACCGCTGCCAGCGCCTGCTGGCGCTGCAGGGCAAGGCCTGCGCCGCGCTGGGCGTGGCGATCCGCATGCGCACGCCGTTCGAGTACGGCGAACAGACGCGCATCGCCACCGCGGACCTGCGCGAGTCGCTGGCCTTCCTGCGCGACCAGCACAACCCGCGCTGGAACCGCCTGCTCGGCTCGCTGGAGCTGCTGGGCACCAACCTGCAGACCATCGAACGGCGGCTGGCGGAAACCGCCCTGTCGGACACCACCAGCGAGGGCATCGACACGCGCCTGCGCGACGCCTCGCCGCATACGCTGCGCGAGATGGGCGCGCGCCTGGTGGCGCAGCTGACGCCCAAGTCGCTGCTGTTCCGCCATGGGCTGCGCATGGCCATCGCGCTGGCGGTGGGCTACGGGGTGATGCGCGTGATCCATCCCGATCACGGCTTCTGGATCCTGCTGACCACCGCCTTCGTCTGCCGGCCCAGCTACGGTGCCACGCGCCTGCGGCTGGTGCAGCGCATCGCCGGCACGCTGGTGGGCTTGGGCGCCACCTGGGCGCTGATGCAGCTGTTCCCTGGCACCGAGCTGCAGCTGCTGATCGCGCTGGCCGGCGCGCTGGTGTTCTTCGTCACCCGCACCGACCGCTACATGATCGCCACCGCGGCGATCACGGTGATGGCGCTGCTGTGCTTCAACCTGCTGGGCGACGGCTTCCTGCTGATCTGGCCGCGCCTGCTGGATACGGTGATCGGCTGCGCGATCGCCGCGGCGGCCTCGTTCCTGATCCTGCCCGACTGGCAGGGCCGGCGCCTGCACCTGGTGATGGCCGCGGTGGTGCAGGCCTGCACCCGCTACCTGGACGAGGTGCTGGCGCAGTATCGCGGCCGCGGCAGCGACGATCTGGCCTATCGCATCGCCCGGCGCGACATGCACAACGCCGACGCGGCGCTGTCGGCGGCGCTGGCCAACATGGTGCGCGAGCCGGGCTACCTGCGCCGCAACCTGGATGCGGGCTTCCGCTTCCTGGCGCTGTCCAACACGCTGCTGGGCTATCTCTCGGCGCTGGGCGCGCACCGCGCCACGCTGCCACCGCATGCCGACGACGCGCTCATCGACCAGGCCGGCCAGCGCCTGCACGACGCGCTGAGCCAGGCCGCGAGCGCGCTGTCCGCGCGCCAGCCGCCGCCGGCCGACCTGGATGCCGGCGTGGCCGAGCTGGCAGACACGCTCGAACAGATGCCCGAGGACATCGAGGACAAGCAGCGCCTGCTGCGCACCCAGCTGGCCCTGATCCTGCGCCTGCTGCCGAAGCTGCGCGCCGCCGCCGACGAGGTGATCCGCGGCCCCGTCTCCGAGCCCGGCACATCCGGCGCCAGCGCGGCGCCAGCCTAAGAGCAACCTCTCCCCATCCCTCCCTTCGCTTCGCGAAAGAGAGGGGGCAGAGCTTGGTGGGAGCCGCCAAGGCGGCGACGGGCTTTACCGGGAAAGCCTCATCGCCGCCTTGGCGGCTCCCACAGAGCGCGTCAACGATAAGGCCCGTTCACCCCGCGCTCCGCGCTCGACCCCGCCGCGCCACCCTGCAGCGCACACATCCCGAATCCCCAATCCCGAATCCCCAATCCCGAATCCCCAATCCCGAATCCCCGCTCCCCCAATCCCCGCTTCCCCAACCCACCCGCGATGGCCTAGGCTGCGCCCCAGCTCTCGCACGGAATCGCGCATGTCCTCGGGCCACAACCAGTTCGAGCTGCTCAGGCAGCGCCGCTTCCTGCCGTTCTTCGCCGTCCAGTGCTTCGGCGCCTTCAACGACAACGTGTACCGCCAGGCCATCATCGGCCTGCTGTTCTACCTGGGCATCGACGCGCAGCAGCGCACGCTGTACACCAACCTGGCGCCAGCGCTGTTCATCCTGCCCTACTTCCTGTTCTCCTCCATCGCCGGGCAGATCGCCGAGAAGCTGGAGAAGCAGCGGCTGATCGTGATCACCACCACGATGGAGATCTGCATCATGACGCTGGCCGCGGTCGGCTTCATGACGCAGAACCTGCCCGTACTGCTGGTGGCGCTGTTCTGCACCGGCACCCAGTCCACCCTGTTCGGCCCGGTCAAGTATTCGATCCTGCCCTCGGTGCTCAAGCCGGAGGAACTCACCGGCGGCAACGGCCTGGTGGAGATGGGCACCTCGCTGTCGATCCTGGTGGGCATGATCTTCGGCGGCCTGATCTTCCAGATCGCCGGCACGCACGGCCCGATCACCGCGGCCACGGCGGTGATCGCGTTCGCGGTGGCCGGCAACCTGGTCGCGCGGATGGTGCCGCGGGTGGAGGCCGGCGCGCCGGACCTCAAGCTCAACTGGAACCTGCTCTCCGAATCGCTGGCCATCATGCGCCTGGCGCGCAAGCAGCTGGCGGTGCGCAACGCGATCCTGGGCGTGTCCTGGTTCTGGTTCATCGGCACCGTGCTGACCGCGCAGCTGCCCACCTATGCCGAGGTCAACCTGGGCGGCACGCCCTCGCTGTACATCTTCGCCCTGGCGCTGTTCTCCATCGGCACCGGCACCGGCTCGCTGCTGTGCGAGAAGCTCTCCGGGCGCGTGGTGGAGATCGGCCTGGTGCCGCTGGGCGCGTTCGGCATCACCGCCTTCATGCTCGACCTGTATTTCGCCCGCCCGGGCGCGGCCGCGCACAGCGGGCTGAGCGTGATGCAGTTCCTGCAGGCGCACGGCGGCTGGCGCATCTGCATGGACCTGGTCGGCATCGGCCTGTTCACCGGCTTCTTCGTGGTGCCGCTGTTCGCGCTGATCCAGAGCCGCACCCCGCGCAGCGAACTCTCGCGCGTGATCGCCGGGGTCAACATCCAGAACTCGCTGTTCATCGTCATCGCCGCGGTGCTGGGCATCGCGGTGCAGCGCTTCCTGGGCTGGTCGATCCCGCAGGTGTTCCTGGCGTTGGCCATCGCCAACGCGGTGGTGGCGATCTGGATCTTCTCGATCGTGCCCGAGTTCCTGATGCGCTTCCTGAGCTGGGTGATGGTGCGCGCGCTGTACCGGCTGCGCCTGCACGGCATCGAGCGCAGCATCCCCGACGAGGGCCCCGCGCTGATCGTGTGCAACCACGTCAGCTACATGGACGCGCTGATCCTGTCGGCCGCGATCCCGCGCCCGGTGCGCTTCGTCATGTACTACAGGATCTTCAACATCCCGGTGATGCGCTGGATCTTCCGCAACGCCAAGGCCATTCCGATCGCCGGCGCGCGCGAGAACCCGGCGCTGATGCAGGAGGCCTTCGAACAGATCGACGCGGCGCTGGCCGACGGCCAGCTGGTGGGCATCTTCCCCGAGGGCGCGCTGACCAAGGACGGACAGATGGCCGCGTTCAAGTCCGGCGTGGAGAAGATCCTCGAACGCCGGCCGGTGCCGGTGGTGCCGATGGCGCTGCGCGGCATGTGGGCCAGCATGTGGTCGCACCGTGACTCGCGCCTGCACCGCATGCGCCTGCCGCGTCGCTCCCGCGCGCGCATCGAGGTCGTCGCCGGCGCACCGATGCCCGCCGACAGCAGCGCCGAGCAGCTCGAAGCCCGCGTGCGCGCATTGCGCGGCGATGCTGCCTGAAGCGCCGCGCAGTTCGCAGGATCACGACGCTGGACTAGACTCCAGCCACCAACCCCTGGGGAGATGAGTAGATGAGCACGATTCCGCCACCACCCGGCCCGCCGATGCCGCCGTCCGATCCGCCGCCGTACACGCCGCCGCCCTACACTCCGCCGTCGCAGGCCGCCGCGCCGGGCCCGGTGCCCAATCATCTGGTGTGGGCGATCCTGGCCACGGTGTTCAGCCTGTGCCTGTGCTGCGGCATTCCCGGCCTGATCACCGGCATCGTGGCGATCGTGTTCGCCGCCAAGGTCAACAGCCTGCTGGCCGCCGGCGACTTCGCCGGAGCGCAGCGCGCCTCGCGCACCGCCAAGACCTGGTGCATCGTGACCACGGTGTTCGCCGTCATCGGCATCGCGGTGATGATCTACAACTTCGCCAGCGGCCACGCGATGGCCAACTACGAGCTGATGATGCAGCAGATCCGGGCCCAGGCCGGACAGTGATCGCGCTGACGCGCCCGCGCGTGCTCCTGCTGGCGGCGACCGTTCCGGTGGTCGCCGCCGGCGCGATGCTGCTGCGGGTGGTCGATCCCAACCAGCCGGGCAATCTGCTGCCGCGCTGCCTCTTCCACGGCCTGACCGGGCTGTGGTGCCCGGGCTGCGGCATGACCCGCGCCCTGCACGCGCTGCTGCAGGGCGATCTGCCCACCGCGCTGCACATGAATCCGCTGGGCATGGCGATGCTGCCGCTGCTGCCGATGATGCTGTTCTGGTCGTGGGGCTGGCAGCCGCGCGTGCTGCGGCCCTTCATGCGCTGGGCGATGGACCCGCGGGTATGGCTGGTGGTGATCCCGGCCTACTGGCTGCTGCGCAACCTGCCGTGGTTTCCCTTCACGCTGCTGGCGCCGCCGGCTTGAGTGCTCGCACGGCGTGAGCGCTGACAGGGCGTGAGGGCAGCCGCCGCCTGACGTCAGCGCGGGCAAACGCTCGTCGCGTTCGGGCGCCTGCGCCGTTCGCGGAAATCTTTCTTCTCGCCAACCCGCGAACGTGGGGATCCAGGGACGTTCGCTCGGATCGCCAACGTCCATGGGCTCGCGCTTTCGCGGGAGTGACGAGTCTTTGTGATCTATCTGAAGCCGGAACGCGGGTTCGAGCGGCAGACGTGTCGCAGCGGCCAGGCGTTCGACGGAGCGCGGCATGCCCGCGATCTCGCTTCGATCACCTACTTCACCGCCCTCCATGGCGCGAGACTCGCTGGCTGGCGGATCGACCGGCCCGGCCATCCATGGCCGGGCGTTCGCTGACGCGCGCGGCAGTGCCGCGCAAGCGCGTCAGCTCACCCACCCCGCAATCACCAGCAGCGCCATCACCGCCAGCCACAGCAGCAGGATGCGCCAGACCAGGCTCATCGCGTCGCGCAGGTCGGGCATGTCCAGCAGCTGCGGCGGCGGGGGCAGGCCGTCGTCGAGGTAGTCCTGCACTTCCTCGGCGACTTCGGCGCTGACGTCGGCACGCGCGGCCGCGCCGAGGAAGCCGGTATCCAGCCGCCAGCGGTTGCCGCCGGCGCCGAGCCAGGCGCGGAACACCGTGTCGAAGTTGCCCATCAGCGCCATCGACAGCGTCATCAGCTGCGCCACCGGCCAGTCCAGCAGGGTCAGCAGCCGCGCCGCGCCGGCGCGGTGCGCCTCGGGCAGGGCATCGGCCGCCGGGCCGCGCGCGGACAAGGCGCACAGCCGGTACAGCACCGCGCCGGCGGGCCCGAGCAGCGCGAACCAGAACACCACCGAGAACCAGCGCGTCAGCGCAGCGCGGAACACCGCCTCGACCAGGCCCGGTGCGTCGTCGCTGTCGGGCCCCAGCCGGGCCATCGCCACGCGCTGGCTGGCCACGTCCTGCGCATCGAGCACCGCATGCACGTCGGCATCCAGGTCGCCCGGGCCCCAGGCCCAGACCATCACCGCCACGCCGAAGACCAGGCCCAGCAGGCCCAGGAGCGGCGCATGCAGCAAGGCCTGCACCACGATCACCAGCACCAGCCACGGCGCGATCGCCACCGCGACCCCGGCCGGCCCGGTCCACACCCCGCTGCCGCCCAGCCGCGCCTGCAGCCAGCGCAACCAGCGCGCGTACAGGTCGTGGCGCCGCCACGCGGCCACCGCGTGCGGCGCCAGCTGGCCCAGCACCACCGTCACCACGATCGCCACCAGCGTGATCGACATTTCGAAGGCTCCCTTGCGTGGCGGGGATTCTAGATCGCCATCGCCGCCGACGGGCTCACGCCGTCATCTTGCGGTGCCAGTGGGCGATGAGCGCGCGGGCGATGGACAGCGGCGGCGACAGCAGCAGCTCGCCCTCGCCGCGCAGCGCGGCGCCGACTTCCTCCACGCTGCACCAGCGCGCATCTTCCAGTTCGCCGTTGACGCGCGGTGCGTCGGGCTCGGCATCGGCCTCGAAGCCCAGCATCAGCGCGCCAGGGAACGGCCACGGCTGCGACCCCAGATAGCGCGCCGCGCGCACCCGCACCTGGGTCTCCTCCAGCACCTCGCGGGTCACGGTCTGCTCCAGGCTCTCGCCCGGCTCGACGAAACCGGCCACCACCGAATAGCGCTGCGCCGGCCACGCCGCCTGGCGCCCCAGCAGCAGCCGCGTGCCGTCGCTGACGGCCACGATCACCGCCGGGTCCACGCGCGGGTAGTGCTCGGCGCGGCACTGCAGGCAGCGCGCGATATAGCCGGCGCGACGCAGTTCCAGCCGGCCGCCGCAGACGTTGCAGAAGCGCGTGCGCCGCTGCCAGTGCAGCAGCGCGCGCGCCTGGGCGAAGGCGGTCGAATCGGCGTGCGCCCAGTCGCTGGCGGCCTGGCGCAGCTCCATCCGCCCCGGCGCCTGGAAGGCGACCACGTCGGAAGAGATCGCGAACCACGCCACCTCCCCGCGCAGGCCCAGGAACGTCGCCAGCCCCGGCCCGCCGCCCAGCTGCTCGCCGGTGGGCGCCAGCAGCTCGCCGTGGCGATCGGCGTAGGCCAGCCCGTCCGGGTCGATCACCAGCACCCGCGCCTGCGGCCACAGCGCGGCCAGCGCGCGCGGGTCGTCGCGCAGCGCGTCGGCGCGGTCGAGCGGCTCGGCCACGAACGAAAAACCGGACAAGGGTCCGGTCTGCAGAGGCAACGGCGTGCGTGCGCCGCCCGCGTCGGACGGCATCACATGCTGAAGCTGCTGCCGCAGCCGCAGGTGGTCTTGGCGTTGGGGTTGCGGATCACGAACTGCGCGCCGGTCAGGCTCTCGGTGTAGTCCACCTCGGCGCCCATCAGATACTGCAGGCTGAGCGGATCGACCAGCAGGGTGACCTCGTCGGTGCGCACGGCCACGTCGTCCTCGGCGCGGTTCTCGTCGAACTCGAAGCCGTACTGGAAGCCCGAGCAGCCGCCGCCCTCGATGTAGACGCGCAGCGCCAGGTCGGCGTTGCCTTCCTCGGCGATCAGCTCGCGCACCTTGGCCGCGGCGGCGTGGGTGAAGTTGAGCGGCCGCTCCAGCGACTGGTAATCCGGCGCCGGGGTCGCGTTGGGCAGGGAAACGAGCGTGCTCATGGCGGCAAGGATGGGGCCAGGACGGGGCCAGTTCAACCCGGGCGCTGGGCCGCATCGTCCTGCGCGTCGGCGGCCTGCGCCCAGGTGAAGGACTGGTCCACGCGCTCGCCGTTGTCCGGCTGCAGGCGCGCGGTGACGCGCAGCGGCTGGAAGTCCGGCGGCAGCACGATCTCGCCCTCGATCTGCTGGAAATACTTGAACGAATACGCCATGCCGTCGGCCTGGCTCTGCTGGCGCAGCCGGCCCCAGTCCAGCGTCTCCAGCTTGCCGCCGCGCGTGCCCTCCACGCTCAGCTGCAGGCGGCCGCGGTTGACCGCGCCACGGTTGAGGTTCTGGGTGAGCGTGGCGGTGAAGTGCCAGGCCTGGTCGGTCTGTGGCTGCAGCTTGAGCTCGTGCACCGCCAGCCCGCGCCGCTGCGCGGTGGCGCCGACGAAGCGCTCGTAGAACGCCACGTCCGCGCGCAGGCCGGCGATCTGCTCCTCGCGGTCGCTGAGGGTGGCCTGCAGGTCGCGGTTGGCCTCGCGGCTGATCTGGTCCGAGCGCGAGAGCGTGGCGACCTGCTGCTCCAGTTCACGCACGCGAACCTGTGCGGCATGCCATTGCGCCGAGGTCGGCCCCTGCCGGGCGCCGGCGCCGAACACCGTCCAAAGCCCCCAGGCGCCGAAGCCCAGCGCAAGCACCAGCACGGCCAGCAGCCCGTAGACCGTCAGCCGCGCGCCCCGGCTCACCGGCAGCAGATGCGGGCCTTCGGACGCCGGACGCGGCGCGCCGGCGGACGGATCGTTCGCGGACATGGCGCCAGCTTAGTCGGCCGCTTCTGAACAGGGCCGAGCGCGCGCCCGCGCGGCCTACGCGTTGGCTGCGGCCGGCAGCGCGTCCAGCTGCGCCGGCAAGGGCGCTGTGGCCTGCGCCGGCTCGCCCTCTGCCAGGTGCATCAGCTGGCCCACCAGCACCGCGCCGGCGCGCATCTCCACCACCCTGTAGTGGATGTTGCCGCTGACCTGTGCCCTGGGCGCCAGTTCCACCCGCTCGGTCGCGCGTACATCGCCCTCGATGCGGCCATTGACGATCACCACCGGCACGTCGACCACGCCTTCGATCAGGCCGGACTCGCTCAGCGTCAGCGTGGCCGGCTGGCCGGGCGCGGCGAAGACGCGGCCGTGGATGCGGCCCTCGACCACCAGTCCGCCGCTGAACTGCAGGTCGCCATGCAGCACCACCTGCGCGCCGATCAGGGTGTCGACGGCCTGGCCGTCGTGCCAGCTGCTCTTCTTCTTCAACATGCACGCTCCGTGGGACGAGGGGATGGGGTCAGCCGCGGGCGGGCGACCAGTCGAACGCGCGCTCGACCGGCGCCCGTTCGGGCGCCTGCAGGCTCACGCGCACGCGCTGCGGGGTGAAGCCGGCCGGCAGCACGATGCGCCCGGACAACTCCTGGAAGTAGCGGAAGGAGAATGCCTGCGGCGCGGTCTCGCCACCGGCGTGCAGCTGCGCCCAGTCCAGCGTCTCGTGCCGGCCCGCGCGCACGCCCTCCACCGCCAGGCGCATCTGCCCGGTGCTGATCGCGTCGCGGTCCAGGGTCTGGGTCAGCACGATCCGGTAGCCGAACGCGCCATCGCCCTGGGCGGTGAACTTCGAGGAGAACACGGTCAGGTCGGTGCGCTGGGCGGTGGGCCCGGCCAAGCGCGCGTAGAAGGCCAAGTCGCTGCGCAGGTCGTTGATCTGGGTCTCGCGCTGGGCCAGGGTGTCCTGCAGGTCCAGGTTGGCCGCGCGGCTGATGCGGTCGGACTGCTCCAGCACCACCACGCGGCGGCGCAGCTCGGCGGCCTCGCGGCTGGACTGGCGCAGCGCGGCCTCGGCGCCCGCCGCGCGCTGGCGCAGCTGGTCCACGCCGGCCGGACGCGCCAGCCAGAGCGCGGCGACGGCGACCAGCGCCAGCGAGGCCAACCACCCCAGCGCCAGCAGGACCGGCGCCGGCAGGCGACGAGCCGGCCGGCCCCGGACGATGCGGTACTGCGGCGCGCTGGAATGCATGGCGAAAGTGGCCCCGGGTGGAAGCCGGCACGGCCCGCCCACCGTTCCGCGCGCCTGCACGGGCACGGCCCCGGCGGGACCTATACTGGCGATTGACCGACGGGACCTGGCGTTCCCCTCCCGTCGCCGCCCAGTCTAGATGACCTTTGGAGCGTGTTGGCCATGACCGAAGCGCATCTGTTCGTGATCGGGATCCTGCTGGCGTGGATGGCCGGCATCCGCGCCTACCTGACGGTATTCGGCATCGGCCTGGCCGGGCTGCTGGGCTGGGTCGAACTGCCGCCGGCGCTGCAGGCCACGCAGTCGTGGTGGGTGCTGGGCACCTCCGGCGCGCTGGCGCTGGCCGAGTTCTTCGCCGACAAGATCCCCGGCGTGGATTCGGTCTGGGACCTGCTGCAGACCCTGGCGCGGGTGCCGGCCGGCGCCTTCCTGGCGGCGGCCACGCTCTCGCCCGACGGCCACCTGGGCACCGGCGCGCTGGCGGCCGGCGCCGGCGTGGCGTTGACCAGCCACCTGCTCAAGGCCGGCTCGCGCGCGCTGCTCAACACCTCGCCCGAACCGGTCAGCAACTGGACCGCCTCGCTCGCCGAGGACGTGGTGGTCACCGGCGGCCTGGCCCTGGCGCTGGCCCATCCCTGGCTGGCGCTGTCGGTGGCGGTGGTGCTGAGCGTGACCATCGCGGTGGTGCTGGGCTGGATCGCACGCGCGGTGTGGCGGCGGCTGCGGCCCCGGCAGACACCTCCGGCCGCATCGCGTCCGTAAGCGCATCGAGAACCCGTTTTAACGGCAGTCCGTCGCATAATGGACCTCAGTCACGCCGGAAAGCCCGATGCCCGCACCGCCGTCCCCCACGTCTTCGCCCTCGTCTTCGCCGCGCCCGCTGGTGCGCGCCGAGATGCCGCCGCCGCACTACTGGCGGCGCTGGACCGACGACGTGCCGGCCCTGTCGGCCAGCGCCGAAGGCGACCCGGATGACGGCGCCGGCGCCGGCCTGCCGGGGGCCCCGGGAGCGCCGCCCGCCGCGGGCGCGGCAGGCGGCGAAGGCGGCCCGGCCGAATCGCCTTACCGTGTGCTGATCGTCGAGGACGACCGCCCCCAGGCCCTGTTCGCCCAGAGCGTGCTGCACGGCGCGGGCATGCTGGCCGAAGTGGAGATGGACGCCGACAAGGTCATCGACAGCATCCAGCGCTTCGTACCGGACCTGCTGCTGATGGACCTGCACATGCCCGGCCAGGACGGCATGTCGCTGACCGTGGCCATTCGCGAACGGCCCGAGTACCTGGACCTGCCGATCGTGTTCCTCACCGGTGATCCCGATCCGGAGCGCCAGTACGACGCCCTGGACAGCGGCGCCGACGACTTCCTGACCAAACCGATCCGCCCGCGTCACCTGATCGCCGCGGTGTCCAACCGTATCCGCCGCATGCGCCAGCGCCTGCCGGTGCAGGTGCTGGCCAGCGCCGCGCCCGAGATCAACCAGACGCCGCTGGACGTCAATCCCGAAACCGGCCTGCACACCCGCGCCTACGTCCAGCAGCAGCTGACCTCGGCGCTGGAGGAGCACGCCGACGGCGGCCTGTTCTTCATCGAGATCGCCGGCGCCCTGGGCCTGCGCGACCGCTATGGCTACGCCGCCTTCGAGCAGCTGATGTCGCAGGCCGCGCGCCAGCTCTCCGGCTTCGCCGCGCCGCATCCGCTGGCGCGCCTGAACGACAACAGCTTCCTGGCCGTGGCCCGCGGCCTGCCGCGCGAGGGGCTGGAGGGCTTCGCCCGCTCGCTGCACGACCAGCTGGCCAAGGTATCGCTGCCCGTGCGCGCCAACGAGACCATCCAGCTGCGCGCGATCATCGGCTACTCCGAGCTGGCCCTGGGCTTCGCCGACCGCGATGCGGCCCTGGAGGCGGTCGAACACGCCGCCGTGGCCGCGCGCAGCCAGCCCGGCCACGTCGCCGCGCACGTGCCGGCGCCGTCGGCCAGTGAACAGGCCCGCGCCTCGCTGGCCGATACCACGCTGGAGCTGCTGTTCCAGCCGATCGTGTCGGTGGCCGGCGGCGACCAGGCCCAGTTCCAGGTGCTCATGCGCCTGCGCCAGGCCGACGGCACGCTGCTGCCGGCCGCCCAGGTCGTGCCGGCGGCCGAGCTGTCCGGCGACATCGTCGACCTGGACCGCCAGATCATCACCCGCGCGCTGGACCTGATCGCCAAGCGCAAGGTCGAGGGCGCCGAGCTGCGCCTGTTCGTGTCGCAGTCGCCGCTGACCCTGAGCCGCGCCGGCGCGGCCGACTGGCTGATCGGCGAGATCCGCCGCCGCGGGATCGAGCCGTCCGCGCTGGTGGTGGACCTGCGGCTGTCCGACGCGCTGATCCACACCGTGGCCCTGCGCGATTTCTCCCAGGCGCCGATGCAGGCCGGCGTCCAGTTCTGCCTCAGCCAGTTCGAACCGGGCACCGATGCCGAGGCGCTGCTGTCGCTGCTGCCGCTCAGCTACCTGCGCGTGTCCAGCCGCTTCGCCGGCGCGCACAAGGACGCCGCGCTGCGCGGCCAGCTGCGCGCCACCATCGACCTGGCGCATCGCCAGAACCTGCTGGTGATCGGCCAGCAGATCGAGGACCCGCAGGCCGCCGCGGCCATGTGGATGGGGGGCGTCGACTTCATCCAGGGCAACCTGGTGCAGGGCGTCGGCCAGGACCTGGGCTTCGACTTCCATAACGCGGTGCTGTAGTGGTCGCCGCGCCAGGACGTGCGGCACTGATGTCCTGGCTGGCCGCGGCGGCGGCCGCGCTGTTGCTGGTCTCGCTGTGGCTGGACCTGTCGATGGTCCCCGGGCCGTGGCTGCTGGTGGCCTTCTCCTCGGGCATCGCGGCCCTGCTGGCGACGGTGGCCACGCTCGTCCTGCTGCACGCGGTCGCGCACCATGCCGAGGCCGCCGACGCACGCGCGGCCATCGCCGAATCCGAACGCCAGCTGGCCCAGCGCGAGGTCGAGCGCCTGGGCCGCGTCGAGGGCGAGCTGATCAAGGCCAAGCAGGCGGCCGAATCGGCGGTGCTGGCCAAGGGCGAGTTCCTGGCCACCATGAGCCATGAGATCCGCACCCCGCTCAACGGCATCGTGCCGATGCTCGAGCTGCTCTCGCGCTCGGCCCTGGCGCCGGATCAGCGCCAATTGCTGCTGACCGCCACCTCGTCCTCGCAGACGCTGCTGCGCATCGTCGACGACATCCTGGACTACTCCAAGCTGGAGGCGAACAAGCTCGAGCTGGAGAACACCGCCTTCAACCTGCGCGAGGTGCTCGAGCAGGTCATGCAGCTGATGCAGCGCCCGGCCGAGAACCGCGGCCTGCGCCTGGGCCTGCAGCTGGACCCGACGGTGCGCCTGTCGGTACGCGGCGACCCACTGCGCCTGCGCCAGGTGCTGACCAACCTGATCGGCAACGCCATCAAGTTCACCGAGCGCGGCTCGGTGACCCTGGTGGCCCGACGCCTGGGCGAGACCGGCGCCCAGCACCTGCTGCGCTTCGAGGTGCGCGATACCGGCATCGGCATCGACGCCGAAGGCCAGGCGCGGCTGTTCAGCCCCTTCAGCCAGGCCGACGCCTCGACCACCCGACTGTTCGGCGGCACCGGCCTGGGCTTGGCCATCTGCAAGCGCATCGTCGGCCTGATGGGCGGGCGCATCGCGGTGGTGTCCGAACCCGGGCGCGGCTCGACCTTCTGGTTCGAGATCCCGCTGCTCAAGGCGCTGGGCGACCTGTCCGCGCCGGCCCGCCCGGAGCAGGCGCGCGTGCTGCTGGTCAGTGCCGACGGACGGCTGCGCTCGCGCCTGTCCGGCCTGGTGCCGCAGTGGAATACTTCGCTGCAGTGCGTGGAGACCGTGCAGGAGGCGCTGGAACGCCTGCGCTCCAGCACCGCCGGCTTCAACAGCGTGGTCGCCGACCTGACCCCGAGCATGCGCAGCAGCGCGCGCGCCCTGCACCGCGTGGTCGGCCGCCTCGCGCAGGACACCGGCACCCAGTTGGTCTGGCTGTACGGCGACGAGCCGGTGCCCGAAGACCTGCGCGCCGGCGCCACTTCGCTGCCGCGCCTGGCCCATGAGTCGGACCTGCGCGCGGTGCTGGCCACCGTTTCCAGGCCGCCGGTCCCGGCGACGACCGGGCCGAGCCAGGTCGAGCAGCCGCTGCCGCTGCCAGAACCGGAGGCCGCGGCCGACGCCACGGCAGCGCCGCCCGCGGCCGCGCCCGATGCTGACGCCTTGCCGCTCGCCCCGGACGGGCGACGCGTGCTGCTGGTCGAGGACAACCCGGTCAACCTGGCGGTGGCCGAGAAGATGCTCGAATCGCTGGGCTTCCGCGCCGACCACGCCCAGAACGGCGTGATGGCCCTGGAGCGGATGGAGCGCACCCGCTACCCGCTGGTGTTGATGGACTGCCAGATGCCGCTGCTGGACGGCTATACCGCCACCCGCCGCTGGCGCGAGCGCGAGGCCGAGCGCGGCCAGCCGCGCGTGCCGATCGTGGCCATGACCGCCAACGCCATGGCCGGCGACCGTCAACGCTGCCTGGATGCGGGCATGGACGATTACCTGTCCAAGCCGGTCTCGCGCGCCCTGCTGGAGGAGTGCCTGCAGCGCTGGCTGCCGCCGGTGGGCGACGCCTCCCCTGCGGACGAGACCCCGCCCGCCCCTGTCGCACAGCCAACCCCTGTCGCACGGCCCGCCGCTTCCACTGCTTCCGCCGCTACGGCTCCCGCCGTGGCGCCCGAGGCACTGCCGCGCCCGCCGCCTTCCGCCGCGCCCGCCGGCGCACCGGCGCTCGGCGCTCCGGTGGTGTTGGACAGCGCGCTGCTGGACGAACTGACCGAGTTCACCGGCCCCGATACCGCGCGCATCATCCAGGTCTTCCTGGAGGACGCCCCACGCCTGATCGCCGAGCTGGAGGCCGCCTCGACCGCGCCCGACCTGGAGGCCATGCGCGCGGCGGCGCACTCGCTCAAGTCCTCCAGCGCCAACCTCGGCGCGATGGCGCTGTCGGCCGCGGCCAAGCGCGTCGAACTGGGCGCGCGCGAGGCGCGCCTGGAGCGCCCGGCGGTGGCCGTGGCCCTGGTGATCGCCGAGTTCGCCCGCGCGCGCGTGGCGCTGCAGGACTATCTGGCGCGCCTGGAAAGCGCGCCGGCCGCGGCTCAGTCGTCGAGCTTGGTCAACAGGTAGTTGGGCTCGCCGATCCGCACGATCAGGTCCAGCTGGGTTTCCAGCCAGTCCACGTGCTCTTCCTCCGAGTCGAGGATGTCCACCAGCAGCTGGCGGCTGACGTAGTCGCCCACGGTTTCGCAGTAAGCCACGCCCTCGCGCAGCAGCGGCAGCGCCTCGGTCTCCAGCGCCAGGTCGCACTGCAGCATCTCGCGCGGGTTCTCGCCCACGCGCAGCTTGCCCAGGGCCTGGAAGTTCGGCAGTCCTTCGAGGAACAGGATGCGGTCGGCCAGCTTGTCCGCATGCTTCATCTCGTCGATGGAGGCCTTGTACTCGTACTCGGCCAGTTCCTTCAGCCCCCAGTGCTTGAGCATCTTGGCGTGCAGGAAGTACTGGTTGATCGCGGTCAGCTCGTTGTAGAGCACCTTGTTGAGGAACTCGATGACCTTGGCGTCGCCCTTCATCGTCATGCCCTGCGTGGAGAATCGACGCGCAGGATAGCGGCCGCCGGCAAGCGGTGAGGAAACGCGAATCGTGATCAGTCCCGCGCCGTGCGCGGGCGGCACGGCCTCTACGCCGCGTTGGCCAGCGCGGTGCCCAGCAGCGGCAGCGGGAAGTCCAGCGCGGCGTGATGTTCGGCGAGCAGATCGGCGGCCATGTCCAGGCAGCTGCCGCAGGTGCTGCCGGCGCCGGTGCGCATGGTCAACTCGGACACGGTCCTGCAGCCGTTGGCGGCGGCTTCGCGGATCTGGTGGTCGGTGACCCCGTTGCAGATGCAGACGTACACGGCGATGGCGGGACGGCGGCGGGCCCGAGTGACCCGATGCCATTCAATCGCGGATGCGAATGATTGTCAATTTGCCGGCGTGGCCGGACCTGAACCCTCGCGGCGACGCCCCGCCCGCGCGCGGGGACGCTGCGAGTTGCGCGCCTGGCCCTCGCCCGGGCGCCGCTCCAGGCGCTGCTGCGGCACGGCCTGCGCGCCGGCCACGACCCGCGCCATCGGCGCCAGGTGGCCCAGCGCGCGCGCGTACACGCCGCGCTTGAACATCACCACGTGCTCCATCGGGTACCAGAAGTCGACCCAGCGCCAGTGGTCGAACTCGGGGGCGTCGGTCAGGTCCAGGCGCACGTGGCGCTCCTCGCCGACCAGCCGCAGCAGGAACCAGACCTGCTTCTGGCCGATGCAGACATGGCGCTCGTTGCGGCGCACCGCGCGCGGCGGCAGGCGGTAGCGCAGCCAGCCCGGCGTGGCGCCGAGGATCTCGACGTGTTCGGGCAGCAGCCCGGTTTCCTCGCGCAGCTCGCGGTACATGGCCTCCACCGGCGTCTCGTCGGTGTTCATCCCGCCCTGCGGGAACTGCCAGCCGTCCCGGCGCACGCGACGCGCCCAGAAGACCTTGCCTTCCGGATGCATGAGCACGATGCCAACGTTGGGTCGGTAACCGTCCGGATCGATCACGACGCGGACTCCTGAAAATCTACTGGGTCCGAATGTGCCACGCCCCGGCCGCCGCCTCAACCCGCCGCGCATCGATTGACAAGCCGCCGGTCGATGCCCAGAATTGCCGGTTCTTCGCGCGGCTATGTAGCTCAGCCGGTTAGAGCACAGCACTCATAATGCTGGGGTCGGTGGTTCGAGTCCACCCATAGCCACCAGAGGCCATGCCGCTGGTAGCGCGAGAGGCGCGACAAGGGTCTGATTCACTGGAAGCTCCAGGCGAATCAGGCCCTTTTTGTTTGCCTGGATGCGCTGAAGGAGAGATCGACAGAACGGCGGGCCGGCAGACGCCGTCAGCCGCCGGGCACCGCCGCGGGCTTTTCCACGCCGGCGGAAGCAGGCGCGTCGCCGGACGCCTTGAACTCCAGGGAGAACGTCGCGCCCATGCCCGGGGCGCTTTCGGCCCAGACCCGTCCGCCCTGGCGCTCCATCACGTCGTAGATCATCGCCAGCCCCAGGCCCGCGCCCTGGCCTTCCGGCTTGGTGGTGAAGAAGCTGTCGAACAGATGCTGCCTGGCGTCCTCCGACAGGCCGACGCCGGTGTCGCGGCAGGTCAGGAGCACCCTGCCCTCGCCGCTCCTGCGGGTGGTCAGTTCGACCAGGTCGCCCTGCCGGGTGGCGTCGTTCGCGTTGCTCACCAGGTTGAGCAGCACGAGTTCGATCTCGGAGGCATCGGCCTCGATGAACAGCCCGGGCGTGAGGTCCAGGCGCAGGCCGACGCCAGGCTGCAGGCTCTGTTTGAGAAGGGGATGGAGCTCTTCGACGACGTTGGACAGATCGATGGTCTGGACGAAGCGCTCGCCCTGGCGACTGAAGACCAGCAGCTTCTGGCTGACGGCGTTCGCGCGCCTGGCGGCGGACTCGACTCCGGCCAGGGCCTGCCGGGCCTCGCCGATGTCGCTGGCCTGCTGGCCCTGCCGGGTATACCCGAGGACCAGCATCAGCAGATGGCTGAAGTCGTGATTGAGGCCGCTGGCGAGCCTGGCCACCGCCTGCACTTTCTGCGCGTGGACCAACCGGTCCTCGACGAGGCGCCGCTGCTCCACTTCCTGCTCCAGGCGCGCCCGCGCCGCTTCCAGGTCTTCCGCGCGGCGGGTCGCTTCCAGCAGGCTGCTTCGAAGCGAAGCGCTCGTGCGGTCCAGCACGATGGCGATGAGCAGGAAGATCGCTGCGGAGATCAGGCCGTCGCCGATGTCCACGTCCGCATTGGGCAGATCGGCCTTGACGCCGAGCGCGAACGCCAGGCAGATGCTCAGGAACATGGCCCACAGCGCGGAACGGCCCACCACCAGCGCCGCGATCGCCATGAAGACCGCCAGGACCGGCTGCTCGAAACGCTGCGCGCCGAAACCTGCCGTCCAGTAGGACACGCACAGCGACACGGCGAAGACCATCAGCAGCTGTCTTGCCGCCCAGCGGAACCGTCCCCGGCGGATCAGCACCATGCCGCTCAGCGCCACCAGGCTCGTGCCGATGCTCAGCAGCATGCTGGCCTGCTCGCCCTGCCGCCAGGGGATATCCACGAAGAACGCGCGATAGCCCCAGGCCAGCATCGGCAGCGTCGCGAAGAGCAGCAGCACGATCTGCAGCATCGGCGCGTTGCGCCTGTCCACGGGATCGGCCACCGGCGCGGCCCTCAGCCAGCGAAGCGGCGCACCCAGCACCCGCATTGCCCATCCACGACGGCTATCCACTTCCGCACGACCTCCGAAACCTGGCGCCCCGTCCCCATCGGGGCGCCAACGCGAAGTCGGATACTAATAGGTCCCGGTCATGGTGATGAAGAAGCCGCGCTGGCGGTCGTCGAAGTCGGTCAGCGTGTCGCTGAAGTCGGTGAAGTTGTAACCGGCGCCGATGCGGAAGTTGCGGCCGATATCGCGGTCCAGTCCGACCAGCCATCCCCGCTTCGTGCCGCCATCGTCGACCCGCAGCGTGCGATGCTCGACCAGGGCGTGCCACTGCCATGCCAGCTCGTAGCGGACCTGGCCGGCGTAGAACGTCGTGTCCGAGTCGAACCAGGCCCCGCTCCCGCGCCCGTAGCGCACCTGGCCCGTCCGCCGCGCGACCTTGGCGGCCAGCTCCCAGTGCTGGTCCAGCTTGTACACGCCCTCCAGCGAGAACACCTGGGTCTTCTGGTCGTAGTCGGCCCCGCCGATCTGGGCCAGCGTGGCCAGGTCGTACAGGTAGGTGTAGCGGCCGAACACGCCCCAGCGCAGCGAGTTCCACGGACGCCAGGCGAAGCCCACGTTGCCTTCGATGAAGCGCGCACCGGCCAGCGGATCGATCCTGTCGTCGGTATCGGAGTAGTTCAGGCGCGCCGCGATGCGCCAGCTGTCGTTGAAGCGGTGGGTCAGGCGGTTGGTCGACACCCACTGCTCGCGCTGCTCGGCGCCGGTATCGCGGCGCCATTCCAGCTTGCTCTGCCAGTCGGTGTCCGGCGAGGTGCGCCCGCCGCTGAGGCTGATCGCGCGCCGCGAGACGTCGCCGCCGGCGCTGTTGACCAGTTCGCCGCGCTGCAGGGTGAAGCCGGTGTTCCAGCCCTGCGCCGGGTAGAAGTCCAGGCCGAAGGTGTGCGCCAGGCCCGATTCGGTGCCGGTGTCGGACTTGAGGAACTGGCTTTCGTTGAACACGTTGATCTGGTTGGTCAGGCGCCAGCGCTGTCCCAGCGTCCAGCCATCCTGCGCCCGGCTGTTGAACAGCGGGTCGTAGGCGTCGGTGTCGGTGCTGGCGGTGTAGGCGCCGTAGAGACTGTGCTCGGGCGTCAGCCGGTACTCGGCATTGACCTGGGCGGCGTTGCCGCGATCGCCATCGGTGTATTCCGCGCCGACCGAGGACAGGTCGCCGAACAGGTACTTGCCGCCCACCGTGTAGGCGTCGTTGTCGGCGTAGCGGCCGTGGTCGTCGTCCAGGGTGAGCTGGGCCTGGCCGTACAGATCCAGGCTGGTGCCCAGGCGGCGGGTGTACTTGAGCGCGCCCAGCAGGCCGTCGGCCTCGCCGGCCAGACGGGTCTCCTCGACCCGGCGGATTTCCGCGGCCAGCGTGTCCAGCTCGCTGATCCGCCACTCGCCGGTGGCCTGCGCCTGGACCAGCGATTCTGCCCCGGCCTCGGCCTTGGAGTAGCGCGCGTACAGGCTGATGTCCGGGGTGAACTGACCGCGGACCTCGGCGCCGTACTCGGTCACCTCCTCGCCCAGATCGTAGCGGCTCACCGAATAGCCCGCGTCCACCTCGCGCCACCAGGCGCCGGCCGACCAGTCCAGCTCGGTCCAGCCCAGCTCGCGCAGGTTGGCGCGCGCCTCGACCGCCCGGGCGGCGCCCTCGCGTGGGCCGCCGGCGTTGAGCTGGGTGAAGGTGAAGCCGCCGTTGTCGGAGAAGAACACCGGCGTGCTCAACGCCTCGGTCCGGGTGTACTCGGCCTTCAGGTAGGTGCCCTTGCCCGCCTGCAGCGTCATGTCGCCGCCGGCCAGCGTGTAGTCCTGGCCGGAACGGTTCTCCTCCACGTAGGTCGTGCCTAGGGCGAAGTGATCGCCGAACCATTGCTTGGCGCGCAGGCCGGCGGTGAGGTCGTTGGGATCGAAGCCGGTGGGCACGAACTCGTAGTCGGCCAGCAGGCGCTGCTGGTAGCCGTCCAGCGGGGCGTCGCGGGTCAGCGTGGGCACGTTCTCGCGGGTGATCTGCGCCAGCGGGCGGGTCAGCAGCAGGCGGCCCTGGATCTGGTCGATCTCGTAGTCCACGCCACGCACCAGGGTGACGCGGTCCAGCACCCGGCCGGTGGTGCGGTCGCTCACCTCCAGCACCACGTTGTCCGAGCCGGCCAGGATCTGGGTGTGCCTGAGGTAGTACAGGCTGCCGCCGGTGCCGAGGAACTCGCTGTGGCCCGGGGCGCTCTGCGCCTGCGAGCCGAACACCCGCAGCTCGGTGTCGGGATCGCCCCAGCGGTTGGCGCCAAGCGAGCGCCAGTTCAACGCCGCGCCGTACAGCGAGCGGATGTACTGACCGTACTCGGTGCCGGTGAAGCCGGTGGAATAGTTGCCCCACAGCGCCTGGTTCTGGTCCCAGTCCACGCGCACGTAGAAGCGGCCCTGCGTGTCCACGTCGCGGCGCACGGACGCATCGTCGCCGTAGGTGGGGTAGTACAGGTCCGGATCCAGGCTGCGGAAGACGTCGGTGGCGTAGGCCTCGGTGAAATGGTCGAACAGGTGCTGCAGGTCCTGCTCGGTGGTATCCGCCTGCGCGGTCACCAGGTATTTGCCCTGGAACTTGGCCTTGCCGTAGAACGCCAGCCGGCCATCGCTGATCACGTCGTCGGCATAGCGCGGATCGGTGGCCGACAGCGTCGCGGTCGAACCGGAGACCTTGTTCTGCGCCACGGTCACATCGGCCAGGCCGACGCCGAAGAAGTAGCGCCCGGTCACGTCCACGTCCAGCGCGTGGTGCGCCACCGGCTGGCCGCCGCGCGCCGGCGTACCGCCCAGACCATCGTCGCCGCCGGTCAGGGCCACATCGAAGCGATGGTGGCCCACCGGTACCAGGTATTCGGCGGCGAACTTGCGCTCCAGGTCGACCGGGTAGGACTCCCCGTTGATCTCCAGCACGTGGCCGGCCGGCAGGTTGCGGCCCTGGATGCGGATGCGCGAACCGTACAGCGGGATGTTGCGCTGACGCAGCCCGTTGCTGGAGAACACGTCATCGATCAGGCGCTGGGCCTGGGCCTGTTCGCTGCTCAGCGCGGTGCCCAGCGACTGCTCGGTGGCCTTGCGCAGGATCTCGCTGCCGCGCTCGGCTTCCTCGGGCCTGACCAGCTGCAGGGTCTTGGGCGAGGTCTCGTCGTAGTGGCCCTGGGCATCGTAGGCCCGCAGCACGTACAGCAGCGCATCGCCGGTGCGATAGCGGTAGGTCGCCGGCAGGGTGCCGTCCCATTCGCTGCGGCTGACGTTGCCCACTTCCAGCGGCAGCGTCGCCAGCGGCGCGACCAGGTCGGTGTCCGAGCCGCGATAGATCGCCAGTTCGTAGCGCGCGACGAAGGCCGAGTAGTTGCTGCGCACGTAGAACTGCACCGGCTTGGTGATGGCGCGGCCGTCGAAGGCCACCAGCGTGGGCGCCGACACCGACAGCTCGGCCTGGCCCAGCGCCGGATCCTCGGTGGCCCAGATCACTCCGCCGTTGGCCAGGTTCAACGAGAACTTGCCGGTGGCTACCGCCTTGCCCCGCGAATCCTGGAGCACGTCCACGCGGCGATCGGCCTGCAGCTGCGCCGAGGTGCGCGCGTCGGGGGGCGTGAGCGGTTCGCGTTTGCCGCGCGTGCGCACCTGGAACAGCAGGCCGTCCTGCGCGCTGCAGCCATGCTCGGCGCAGTCGATCCGCGCCGCATCGGCCTGGGCCTGCGCCGCCGCCGGCGACGCGGCGCCGGCCAGCAGGCAGATCAGGGTCGAATCCAGCAGCTTCATCTTCAGTGTCTTGATCTTCATGGCTCGTCCCCTCACTGCCCTGCCACGCCGGACGGCGCCGTCGGATCGGCGTTGGCTTGCACCTGGATCCGCGCGCGCAGCTCCGGGCTCAGCCGCCCGGCCAGCGCCTCGTAGACCGCCTGCGCCCGGCGCATCCCCAGCGCCGTGTTGTAGGCATCGGACGCACGCCGGTCGGCATGACCCACCAGCGAGACCACGCCGCCGCCCTGCCGCTCCAGATAGGCGGCGATCCGGTCCAGCAGCGGCGCGAACTGCGGCTTGATCCGCGCCTGGTCGGTGTCGAACAGCACCGTCCCCAGCCGTGGGCCGCCCGCCTCGATACCCGCGGTCATCGAGGCCGGATCGCGCACGTCGGTGCGCAGACTGAGGGTCAGGGCCGCGGCCGTGGCCGGATCCAGCCTCTCCAGCAACGCGGTCTTGACCGCGGTGGCCCGGTCGAAGGCCAAGGCCTGCGCCTCACCGTCGGCGGCGATCAGCACCTCGCCACCGCGATGCGCCCGGACCTGCGCGGCGATCCTGTCGACGGCGGCCAGATACTCGCTGCGCACCTCGCTGCTGCCCGGCGCGAACAGCACCTGGCCCAGTTCGAGTTCCAGCGTCCCGCCCTCGCCGGCGAGTTCCTCCACCGGCAACCGCACGCCGAAGTCGAAGCGCACCGGCAGGCCCGGGGTGATCCGGCGCAGCAGCGGGTTGGCCGTGGTGAACGCCGCGCCCGGCGGCAGCGTGGACGGATCCACCTTCAGGATGAAGTTGCGTCCGCGCGCGGCGTTGCCGCCATCGACGTCCTCCAGGTGGAAGCGGCCGAACTGGTCGGTCTCGATCAGCAGTCCCTCGACCGAGGCGATGCGCACGCCCGGCACGCCGCGCTCGTCGATGCCGGCGTTGGCGATCACGTAGTCCACGATCACACCGCCCTGGCCCTGCGACACCCGGCGCTCGACGGTCGGCTCGGCGGCGTTGAGGCCCTTGGCCGCGGCGCCCTGCCGCTCCACCGTGGTCCGTCCCGCCGCATCCATGCGCACGCGCACGCCTTGATCGGTGGTCAGCACGAAGTCGTCGGTGAAGGCCGCCTCGCGCAGCACCTGGCGGATCACCACCTGGTGGGCCTGCACCGGGTCGGCGCTGGACTGCCGTCCGCGCAGTCCGCCCACGGCGATGCCGTGCAGCAGCGGCGCGCTGGCGTCGGCCAGCGGCTGCCAGCCGGCGCCGGCGTCCATGACGGTCGAACCCGGGACATAGGCCGCGGCCGCGAAGCCGCCCTGCACGCGCAGCCCGGTGATGTCCGCACTGTCCTGCCAGCCGTCGCCGTCGCGATCGTCGAAGACCGTGCCGAACACCAGGCTCTGGTCCACCAGCGGATCGGACTCGACGCTGACCGAGGCGGTGCTGACGTTGGACACCGGCTCGCCGGAACCGGTCAGCGCCACGGCCCGGTTGACCTGCGTGCCCTGGCGCACCCCGGCGCCCACGCGCATCAGGTACACGAAGGTGGCCGTCTGGCCGGCGCCCACGTCCACCCCGTCGATACGGATCGGAGACTGCCCGGCCACGGTCGCGGCGTTGTCGCCGTCGCCAGCGACGAGCGAGCCGTCCACGTAGGTGAAGCCGGGCGGCGGCGTGTCGACGATGCTGCCACCGACGAAGGGCGACTGGCCCACGTTCTCCACCGTGACCGTGTAGCGCACCAGATCGCCGATGCGCACCTGGCCCACCGATACGGACTTGCGCAGGCGCAGGTCGTAGTTGGACACCACCGGATGCTGGGTCGCACAGCCGGCATCGCAGCTGGGCGCGTCGATACCGCTGGGCACCACCGTGTTGCCCACCGTGCCGCTGGCATCGGCGGCGACCGTGGCGCTGTAGACGAAGGTGTGGGTACCGATCGCGGTGCGCGCCGGCAGCGCGCAGGTCAGCCCCTGGCCGCTGCCCGTGCAGCCGGCGGGCAGTGCACCGGTCAGGGTCTGGTCGCCGCTGAGCGTATCGGTCAGGGTCACCACGCCGCTGGTCGGCGCCGCGGCCACCGTCACGGTGACGGTGTAGGCGATGACCTGGCCCGGGATGACGTTGCTGCCGCTGGCCGGATCGGAGGTCTTGGCCACCGTCACCACCGGGCGCACCACCGCATGCTCGGTCGCGCAGGTGCCACAGGTCGGCGCATCCGCGCCGCTCGGCACGACCGTGTTGCCCACGCGGCCGCTGGCCGTGGCGTCCACCGTCGCGCGATAGGCGAAGGCATGGCGACCCGGCAGGGTGCCGGCCGGCAGCGTGCACACCAGGCCGGTGGCGGTCGCCGCGCACCCGGCGGGCAGGTCGCCGGCCAGGGTCTGGGCACCGGTGAAGGTATCGGTCAGCGTCACCGCATCGCGGGTGGAGGCGCCGGCCACCTCGACCGTCAGCGCATAGGCGATGCTGTCGCCCGGCGACACCGTGGCGCCGGGGCCCGGATCGGCGCTCTTGCTCACGGCGACGGTCGCCACCGCGACCGGATGTTCGGTCGCGCAGCTGCTGCACCGCGGCGCGTCCACGCCGCTGGCCACGACGCTGTTGCCCACCGTGCCACTGGCATCGGCATCGACCGTGACCGCGTAACTGAAGGCATGGCGGCCCGGCAGGGTGCCGGCCGGCAGCGCGCAACTGAGCCCGTCACCGGTCGCGGTGCAGCCGGCCGGCACGGGGCCGGACAGGGTCTGCCCACCGCGCAGCGTGTCGGCCAGGGTGACCACGCCGGTCGTGGCGGCGTCTTCGACCACCGCCGTCAGCGTGTAGGTGATCGACTGGCCGCGGCGAACCTCGGCGCCCGGCGCCGGGTCGGAGGTCTTGCTCACGGTGACCACGCTGGGCACCAGCGGGTGTTCGGTCGTGCAGGTGCCGCAGGTCGGGTTGTCCGCACCGCTGGCGGTCACGCGGTTTGCGACCGTGCCAGTGGCATTCGCATCGACGGTGGCGCTGTAGCGCACCGGATAGCTGCCCGGCAGCGTGCCCGCCGGCAGCGTGCAGTTGAGCGCGCCCGAACAGGTGAAGGCCCCGGCCGAGGTCACCGCACCGAAGGTCAGGCCGTTGCCCAACGTGTCGGCCAGGACCACCGGCGCCGTGGTGGCCGAATTGGCCACCGTCACGGTCACGGTGTAGTTCAAGGTCTGGCCCGGCGCGACCTGCGCGCCCGGTGCCGGATCGGACGTCTTGCCGACCGTGATCGCGGCGGGGATCAGCGGGTGCTCGGTCGTGCAGGCGCTGCAGGTCGGATTGTCCGCGCCGCTGGGCACCACGCTGTTGCCGACCGTGCCGGTGGCATTCGCATTGACGGTGGCGCTGTAGCGCACCGGATAGCTGCCCGGCAGCGTCCCGGCCGGCAGCGTGCAGCTGAGCGCGCCCGAGCAGTTGAAGGCCCCGGCCGAGGTCACCGCACCGAAGGTCAGTCCGCTGCCGAGCGTATCGGCCAGGACCACCGGCGCCGTGGTGGCCGAGTTGGCCACGGTCACGGTCACCGTGTAGTTCAAGGTCTGGCCCGGCGCGACCTGCGCCCCCGAAGCGGGATCGGAACGCTTGGTCACGCTGACGGCGGAGACGACGACCGGATGCTCGGTCGTACAGGTGACGCATGTCGGACCGTCGGCGCCGCTGGGCGTCACGCGGTTGCCGACCGTGCCGGTGGCATTGGCGTTGACGGTGGCGCTGTAGCGCACCGGATAGCTGCCCGGCAGCGTCCCGGCCGGCAGCGTGCAGTTGAGCGCGCCCGAGCAGGTGAACGCGCCGGTCGAGGTCACCGCGCCGAAGGTCAGGCCGTTGCCCAGCGTGTCGGACAGGACCACCGGCGCGGTGGTGGCCGAGTTGGCCACGGTCACGGTCACCGTGTAGTCCAAGGTCTGGCCCGGTGCGACCTGCGCGCCCGACGCCGGGTCGGAGGTCTTGGTGACGCGGACGGCGGGCGCGACGACGGGATGTTCGGTGGTGCAGGTGCTGCAGGCCGGGTTGTCCGCGCCGCTGGCGGTCACGCGGTTGCCGACCGTGCCGGTGGCGTTGGCGTTGACCGTGGCGCTGTAGCGCACCGGGTAGGTGCCCGGCAGCGTGCCCGCAGGCAGGGTGCAATTCAGCGCGCCCGAGCAGGTGAACGCGCCGGCCGAGGTCACCGCGCCGAAGGTCAGGCCGTTGCCCAGCGTATCGGCCAGCACCACCGGCGCGGTCGTGGCCGAGTTGGCCACGGTCACGGTCACCGTGTAGTTCAACGTCTGGCCGGGCGCGACCTGGGTGCCTGGCGCGGGATCGGCGGTCTTGACCACGCTCACCGCCGTGGCCACCACCGGATGTTCGGTGGTGCAGGTGACGCAGGCCGGGTTGTCGGCGCCGCTGGGCACCACGCGGTTGCCGACCGTGCCGGTGGCAGTGGCGTTGACCGTGGCGCTGTAGCGCACCGGATAGGTGCCCGGCAGCGTCCCGGCCGGCAGCGTGCAGTTGAGCGCGCCCGAGCAGGTGAAGGCTCCGGCCGAGGTCACCGCGCCGAAGGTCAGGCCATTGCCGAGCGTATCGGCCAGGACCAGCGGGGCGGTCGTGGCCGAATTGGCCACGGTCACCGTCACCGTGTAGTTCAGGGCCTGGCCCGGCGCGACCTGGGTGCCTGGCGCAGGATCGGAGGTCTTGGCCACGCTTACCGCCGTGGCGACGACCGGATGTTCGGTGGTGCAGGTGCCGCAGGTCGGGTTGTCCGCGCCGCTGGCGGTCACGCGGTTGCCGACCGTGCCGGTGGCGTTGGCGTTGACCGTTGCGCTGTAGCGCACCGGGTAGGTGCCGGGTGCCGTGCCCGCCGGCAGCGTGCAGTTCAGCGCACCCGAGCAGGTGAACGCGCCGGCCGAGGTCACCGCGCCGAAGGTCAGGCCGTTGCCCAGCGTGTCGGCCAGATTGACCGGCGCCGTGGTGGCCGAGTTGGCCACGGTCACGGTCACGGTGTAGTTCAAGGTCTGGCCCGGCGTGACCTGCGCGCCCGGCGCCGGATCGGAGGTCTTGGCGACGCTCACCGTGGGCGCCACGACGGGATGTTCGGTGGTGCAGGTGCTGCAGGTCGGATTGTCCGCGCCGCTGGGGACCACGCTGTTGCCGACCCGGCCGGTGGCATTGGCATTGACCGTGGCGCTGTAGCGCACCGGATAGGTGCCCGGCGCCGTGCCCGCGGGCAGCGTGCAGTCCAGCGCGCCCGAGCAGGTGAACGCGCCGGCGGAGGTCACCGCGCCGAAGGTCAGGCCGTTGCCCAGCGTGTCGGCCAGGACCACCGGCGCGGTGGTGGCGGCGTTGCTCACGGTCACCGTGAGCGTGTAGTTCACGGTCTGGCCGGGCGCGACCTGGGTGCCCGAGGCCGGGTCGGCGGTCTTGGCCACGCTCACTCCCGGGCCGACAGGAGTGTTCTCCACGCAGTCGTTGCCGGCCGCCGCGCAGTCCACGCCGTCGACCGCCACCGTGTTGTCGATACGGGTGACCGTGCCCGGCAGGGGCTGGGCGACGCGGGCCACGAAGTGGAGCACGGCCGTGCCGCCCGCGGGCACATTCACCGTGCTGGCGTTGGTGCAGGTGCTGCCGCTGCAGGTGAAGTCGTTGCCGGCGGCCACGCGGCTGGTGTTGGCCGGCAGGGTGTCGACCACGTCGCCGGCGAACAGCGTGCCCACCGCGCCGCCGGTGTTGCGCACGGTGATGTCGTAGCCCAGCACGTCGCCGGCGTAGACCACGGGGTTGTTGCCGGCCGCGGCGCCGTTGACGGTCGCCAGTGTCTTGACCACGCCCAGTTCGGGCTCGGACAGCCGCGGGAAGGCGCACGAGGCCAGGTCGCGCGAGCCGTTGGCCGTGGTCGGTGCGCCCGCGGTCAGCGCGCCGGTCTGCGGGTTGTAGCCGTAGTAGCGGCTGGTGCCGCTGTTGTTGGCGACGTAGAGCGTGCCGTCGTCGGCGAAGGCCACGCCGGCCCAGTTGATGGTGCTCGGCGCCCCGTTCAACAGCGGCCGCGTCTGCCGCACCGCGACCAGGCTGTTGGCGAAGTCGATCCGGTACAGGTCCTGCCCGGCGGACAGCCAGCCGGCGCCGTCGGCATCGATGGCGATGTCGCCCGACCCCAGGTCGGTCGGCGCGATGTCGTAGGTGAGGTTGCCGATGTTCTGGACGGTGTAGCCGTACCCGGTCGGATTCGGATCCACGCGCCACACCTGCGGGGTCGACGAGCCGCCGGCGATCAGATAGCCGACGCCACCGGGCGTCATGCCGGCGCGCGGGAAATCGGGCGAGGCGAACTCGGGGACCGCCTGGTACCAGCCGCCGTTGCCCGCGTCGTAGGCCCACAGCACCGTGGTGGAGTTGGTCGGGCGCGAGACGAACAGCAGCCGGTTGCGGACCGGATCGATCATCAGGCCGTTGACGTTGGAGGACACCGTCACATGCAGTGCCGGGACCACCGCGTCGTTGCCGGCGCCCGGCGTGTAGCGATAGATGTCCACGCCGTTGACGATGCTGTAGACCGCACGGGTCCCGGTCGCCGGACAGAAATCCGTCGCGTCCTGCGCCGCGGCCGGCCGCATGCCCACCGCCGTCAGCACCAGGACCAGCAACAGCTGGATCGCGGCGCCGGCACCCCAGGCGCGGCCGCGGGCAAGCAGATGCGATCGACGCCCGCGCACATCCGCGCAGGCGCTCCGTGATGGTCCGTTCATGCCGTTTTTCCCCGATGCTTCAGCCGTTCGCGCGCGCCGCGACCCCGCTCCTGTGCGTTGTCGGGCGTGCGAGGTGTGCGCGCAGGGCGCGCTTGCCCATGGCGTGGGCACGCCGCGCGCGCTCACCCCACTCCTTCGTCATGCGTTGATCCGGTCGCTCCGCCGATGCGTCGGCGGCCCCTTTTTTGCGGGGCGCAATGTAGTGGCAACATCGCGCCGTTACACGCACCCAAAATTCCCGCGATGGCAATCCGATGAAATTTTCTGCAATCTTCGGGAGCCTCCCCATGGGCGACACCCAAGTCGCGATGACATCGGGGGCAGGCCTGCATCCAACGCCCGTGCCGCTGAAGCGGCGTCACAGCAGGAAACCAGCCCCTTGAGCAAGACCGGCAACAACGCCCAGATCCTGGTGGTGGAAGACGACGACGAGCTGCGCGAACAGATCCTGCTGCCGACGCTGCGCGCGGCCGGCTATGTCGCGGCCGGATGCGGCAGCGCCATCGAGATGTACCGCCGCCTCCTGTCGCAAGGCTATGCGGCCATCGTGCTGGACGTGGGTCTGCCGGATGAGGATGGATTCAGCGTGGTCAAGAACCTGCGCCAGTTGGGATTCACGGCCGGGATCACCCTGCTGACGGGCCGCGGCTCCGATCGGGACAGAGCCAAGGGGCTCAATGACGGTGCGGATGCCTATCTGACCAAGCCCGTCGATCCCGAGGTGCTGATCGCCACGATGGGCAGCGTGCTCCGCAGGGTGTCCTCGGGCGCGAAGCAGCCCCTCGCCCGACCCGGCGCATGGAGCGTGGGCGCGGGCGGCTGGGAGCTGCTGACCCCGGACGGCACGCAGATCCGGCTGAGCCACGGCGAGCGCGCGCTGATCCTGCTCCTGGCCGACAGCCCCGGCGAGGTGGTCGCGCGCGAAGCGCTGATCGCGCAGCTCACCCGCGAGGTCGAGGATTTCGATCCGCATCGCCTGGAGATGCTGCTTCACAGGCTGCGCAAGAAGGTCCAGGCCCAAAGTGGGCAGGCGCTGCCGTTGACCACCGTCCGGGGCGCGGGATACGTGCTGTCCTTCTGACGGACCGCGGCGGGTGACTGCGGCCCTCGCGGCCTCGACACGCCATCCGAATCGTCTGGCGCTGCGCTTCCAGCCGTCGGTGACTAGGCCTCCGCGTTGCGCTGGTCGAACCGCTCGCTGGCCGCGTCCATCTCGCCGCCATGCGCAAGCGCCCAGTCGCACAGCGCCTCGAACGGCTCGCGCAGGGCATGCCCCTGGGGCGTGATCGCATACTCGACGCCCACCGGCGAGGTCGGCAGCACGGTCCGGGTCACCAGGCCGTTGCGCTCCAGCCGCTTCAACGCATCGGCGAGCGCCTTGTGCGTGATGCCGTCCAACCGACGCTTGATTTCGTTGAAGCGCGAAGGTTTCGGACAGATCACGACCAGGATCAGGATCGTCCACTTGTCCGCGATCTTGTCCAGCACCGGCCGGATCCGCGCCATCTGCGACAGCACTCTGCAGGACTGCGCGGCCAGCTCGGTATCGCCATGTATATCTACGCTACTCATAGTGCGTTCTTGATACCAGATTTACTGCGTATACCTTATCGCGCATCTCTTTCCAGGCAAGGTCTTGGTGATGAATCGGATGGCGGACAAGGTGGCATTGGTCGTGGGCGGGGCGAAGGGCATCGGCCTGGCGGTGGCGACGCGTCTGGCGGCGGAGGGGGCGACCGTGTTCCTCACCGGCCGGGCGCAGACGCAGGTGGACGCCGCCGTTTCGGCCATCGGCCGCGGTGCCCAGGGGCTGGTCGCGGATGCCAGCGCGGCTGAGGACCTGGCGCGCGTGGTCGCCGAGGTCCGGGCGCGCCGCGGGCACATCGACGCGCTGGTGCTGAACGCCGGCATCAGCGAGCCCGCCGCGCTGGGCGATGTCACCCAGGAGCACTTCGACCGGCATTTCTCGGTCAATGTCCGGGGCGGGCTGTACGGCCTGCAGGCCGCCCTCGGCACGCTGAAGGACGGCGCCGCCGTGGTCCTGGTGGGGTCGGTCGCCAGTTCCATCGGCGTCGCCCACTACGGGACCTACGCCGCGACCAAGGCGGCCCTGCGCTCCTATGCGCGCACCTGGGCGGCGGAACTCGCGCCGCGCGGCATCCGGATCAATGTCGTGGCGCCGGGCCCGACCGATACCGAGATGATGGCGCGCGTGCCGGAGGACGTCCGCGCGTCGATCATCGCGCCCATCCTGCTGGGCCGGATGGCCAGGCCGGAGGAAGTGGCCGCCGCGACGCTGTTCCTGCTCAGCGACGAGGCCAGCTTCATCACCGGCACGGAACTGTTCGTGGACGGCGGCATGGGCCAGGTCTGATCCAAGGACCTGCGGCAGGTAGCGGGATCCGTCCGATCCCGCGCCGGCTCGACCCGGCTTCGGCGACCCCGGAGCCTCGCGGTGCCGGCACATTGCGGCGGCCGCGACCTGCTGATCCACTGCGCGGCGCGCTGCCGCGGCCTGTATCCGCGGCCTGCAGCGCGGCTCGCATTGCGCCCGAGAGCGGCGTGCGAAGCGCGCAAGTCATGACGGGACATCGCGGGTGCCACGGCATGTCCCGTTCGCGCCACGCTGTGCTGCGTCGCAACGCTCGGGTGCCCCGCGCCCGTCTTCCCATTCGATAGCAGCAAAATCAAAAGCGCGCGAATTGCGGGCGATTTTGCCTGTCCGCGCGCATGACAGCGCAGGACATGACGGCACCGTGCGTGCCTCCCCCCTGGTCAATTTGACACCTTTGTCAGCGCCTCCCTACCGTGCCGCGCATCGCGTGCGCGATGGCCGTTGCCGGCTGCAGGAGGGGCGCTGGCAAGGGAGGCAGAAGCGTGGCGCATGCGTGTCCGTGCTGTCTTTAGAACGTCGTGGGACCACATTCTCCGGGGAGGGGAACATGCAACGCATCTGGTTGACGCGCTATGCGCTCTCGGCGGCGATCGCCGCCAGTCTCAACGCCACCGCCTTCGCGCAGGAAGCCGCGACCGCTCCACAGACGCCGACGCCGGCTCCGGCGTCCAAGGACAACGCCACCACGCTGGACACCGTGGTGGTCTCGGGTACCGCCCAGGCCGGTGGCGTGAAGAAGCTGGAGGCCAGCTTCAACATCGTCACGGCCAACGCCGAGCAGATCAAGCAGGCCAATCCCAAGAGCACGGCCGATCTGCTGAAGATCTCGCCGGGCATGTGGCCCGAAACCAGCGGCGGCCAGACCGGCGCCAACATCGAGATCGCCGGCTTCCCCGGTGGTGGCGATGCGCCCTACTTCTCCACGCTGCTGATGGGCTCGCCGCTGTACGGCATGCCGACGCTGTCGTTCTTCGAGACGACCTCGATGTTCCGCCTGGACGACACGATCGAAGCCGTGGAGATCCTGCAGGGCGGTCCGTCGGTGGTGTTCGCCGACGGCCAGATGGGCGCGTCGGCCAACTTCTTCCTCAAGACCGGCACCGACGTGCCGTCCGGCAGCGTGGGGCTGACCTACGGCAACGAGGGACTGTGGCGGCTGGACGGCTTCGCCGGCTTCAAGCTGGCCGACAGCTGGTACGGCAGCGTGGGTGGCTTCTGGCGCGAATCCGACGGCGTGCGCGATCCGCAGTTCAAGGCCGACAAGGGCGGCCAGCTGACCGCCACGCTGTCGCACGAGACCGACGCGGGCAAGTTCACCCTGTACACGCGCTACCTCAACGACAAGAACCAGTTCATCACGCCGGTCCCGCTGATCCAGCGCGGCAGCGACAGCTTCAGCGCCTATCCGGGCTTCGATCCGCTCAAGGACACGTACTACAGCAAGGCCATGCAGCACGTGTACCTGCCCAGCTATCCCAACGGCGGCACCAACGCCGACCTGGCCGACGGGCGCGGCGCCAAGATGTTCTTCCTGGGCGGCAA
Organism: Pseudoxanthomonas sp. X-1; assembly: GCF_020042665.1. NCBI lineage: Bacteria > Pseudomonadati > Pseudomonadota > Gammaproteobacteria > Lysobacterales > Lysobacteraceae > Pseudoxanthomonas > Pseudoxanthomonas sp. X-1. The sequence continues at coordinate 823,976 of NZ_CP083376.1, read as the reverse complement.
CTTCGACTATCAGCTTGAGAATGGCTGGTCGATCAGCGACCGCTTCCTGTTCGACGAAGGCGACATGGACACCAACGCGCTGTTCTCGGGCAACAACCCGGCCAGCCTGGCGGACATGCTCTACAACCCGAACACGCCTGGCGGCTTCAGCCTGCCGGCCGGTTCGGCCACGGCCACCTACACCACCGGCGGCGCGGTACCGCTGGACCAGAGCGTGATCCAGCAGGGCTGGTGGCACATCCACAAGCACCTGAAGAGCTTCAACAACGACTTCCGGCTGAGCCGCGAACTGTTCGAAGGCAACACGCTGACGGTCGGCCTGTACTACGCGCACTACACGATGGACGACAAGTGGTCGCTGGGCAACCAGATGCTGATGACCAACACGCCCAACGCCACGCCGATCGCGGTCACCTACGTCGATGGCGGTCAGACCTACTACCGCACCGACGGCCAGGGCTTCGCCGATTTCGGCGGCTACCACATCGTCCAGCGCGGCAGCGCCACCAACAAGGCGATCTATCTGTCCGATTCGTGGCGGGTGGGCAAGTGGCTGCTGGACCTGTCGGGGCGTCTTGAGAACCAGGACGCCAAGAGCGACGTGTGCAACATGACCAACCAGGACCTGGACGGCGATCCGCGCACCCTGTACGACAACGCCGTGCCGGTGTGCAACGGCACCTACGCGCACAACAAGTACGACAAGACCCATCCCTCGTGGACGGCCGGCGCCAACTACAGCTTCAACGAGCACACCTCGGCCTACGGACGCGTCAACACCGGCGGCCACTTCCTGGACTTCGACAACGGCATCCGCGGCACGACCAACGACAACTTCCCGCCGCTGCAGAAGATCCGCAACTACGAAGTCGGCTTCAAGTACCAGTCGCCGCTGCTGTATGTGGACCTGAGCGCCTACCACCGCGTGTTCACCGGTCTGCAGTACCAGCCGACCGATGGCCTGGGCACGCCGGTGGGCAGCCCGCAGATCTACGGCTCCAAGTCCAATGGCGTGAACCTGCTCGGCGCGCTGACTCCGGTGGAGAACCTGCGCCTGCAGGTGGTGGCCAACTACCTGGACGGCGAGTACACCGACTACAACGCCTGCTTCCAGTACACCGACATCAACGGCCAGGCGGCCTGTGCGCCGATCGAAGGCAAGCAGCTGCAGCGTCAGCCGAAGTTCCGCGGCATGTTCACGCCCAGCTACCGCTTCGTGACCGCCTGGGGCGACATCCTGCCGTACGTCACCTACACCTACGTGGGCGACCACACGCAGGATCAGTCGGGCCTGCAGCAGCTGGGCTCGTACCACACGGTGGACTTCGGCGTGACCAGCAACATCGGCGATCACTGGCAGCTGAACCTGCGCGGCACCAACATGACCAACGAGCTGGGGCTGACCGAGTCGAACTCGCGCATCTTCGGCAATGCGGCCAGTGCCGGCGGCGTGCTGCTGGCCCGTCCGCTGGAAGGCCGCGAGGTCAACTTCCAGGCCAAGTACCTGTGGTGAACCGCGGGCTCGGCTGCTCGTGACGCGACAGGCAACACGCACGACGACGCCCGGGCAGGTCCCGGGCGTCGTCGTTGATGACCCCAGGACGAGGAACGACCGGATGAACCAGACCCCGCGCCCGACCGGTGCGCGCCCCAGCGCCGCGCCGGCCCTGTTCCTGCGACGCCTCGCGTGCGCCGCGCTGCTCGCCACGCTCGCGCCCGTCACGGCCGGCGCGCAGGCGCTGCAGTTCCGCATCGACGAGGGCGCCACCACCAACGCCTTCTACCAGGAGGGGCCCGTGGCGGCGCACGTGCTGGCTACCAGCGGCACGCGCCCGCGCCTGCTGGTCGCGTTTCCGGCCGGCAACAGCGGCGTGGCGGTGTGGTTCGCGCCAACCGCGGCCGCCGTGCAATGGACGCTGAAATCGCTGCGGGCGCAGGCGCCGACCGGCGACACGGCGATGCACGGCATCGTGGCCGAGCTCGAACTGCGCGGCGGTCCGCTGACCGTGGACAAGGCGGCGCTCGGCAGCATCCGCGTGCTGCGCGATGTGCAACTGGGCCAACCCATGCCGGCGCAGGTGGCGACCGAGGCGAAGGTCGAGGCGCAACGCATCGACTGGGCGCGGCGCCGGCTGGACGACGCGCCCGGCTACCGGATCGCACTGGAGATCACCGAGGGCCGGGTCGTGTCGCAGGCGGGCGCGGTCACGCTGGCGCCCGAGCGCCCCGATGGCAGCATCCGCCTGCGCCTGCTCGCCGCGACCGGCGAGCGGCCGTTGACGCCGCTCAGCAGCGGCCAGCTGCTCAACGCGAAGGCCGCACCCGATGCGCGCATGCGCAGCGCGCTGCAGTTCCTGAGCTATCGCGAGAAGTTCCTCGCCGGCTCGTGGCGCTTCGACACCTACTTCGGCCGCGACACCCTGATGTCCACACGCCTGCTGATGCCCGTGCTGCAACCGGAGGCGGTCGAGGCCGGCCTGGGCGCGGTACTGGCGCGCCTGTCGCCGCAGGGCGAGGTGGCCCACGAGGAGGACATCGGCGAGTTCGCCATCCTGCGCCACCTGGCCAGCGACGGCACGCGCTCGGATGCGCCGGTCTACGACTACGGCATGATCGACGGCGACTACATGCTGGCGCCGGTGATGGCGGCCTGGCTGGTCGAGGACGCCCGTGGCCAGCCGCGCGCACGCGCGTTCCTCGCCGCCCGCAACGACCTGCAGCAGAGCAGCAACGCCCAGGCACTGCTGCGCAACCTGCTGCACGTGGCGCACAACAGCGAGGCCTTCGCCGCGGCGCCGACCTTCGACCATCTGCTGGCGCTCAAGCCCGGGCGCATGACCGGCCAGTGGCGCGACAGCGAGGAAGGCCTGGGCCGCGGCCGCTACCCCTTTGACGTCAACGTGGTCTGGATGCCGGCGGCGCTGCGCGCGATCGGTGCCTTCGTCGACAGCGGCCTGCTGGACGGCGTGGCCAGCGACGCACAGCGCCAGGCGCTGCGCGCGGCCGCCGCGCGCGCCGATGCCTGGGAGCGGCAGGCGCGCGCGCTGTTCGAAGTGCGCCTGGATGCCGCACAGGCCGATGCCGCGCTGCGTGCCTATGCGCGGCAGCTTGGCGTTCCGGCCGAGCCTGCCGTGGCCTCGCTTGCCGGCGATGGGTTGGCCTTCCCGGCGCTGTCACTGGACGCGGACGGGCGCGCCGTGCCGGTGCTGCACTCGGACGCCGGCTTCGGGCTGCTGTTCGGCCGGCCCGATCCGGACACGCTGGCGCGCGACGTGGCCGCGGTGATGCGCCCCTTCCCTGCGGGCCTCATCACCGACGTGGGCATGGTGGTCGCCAATCCGGCCTTCGCCGACCAGGCGGTCTGGGGCCGCCTGGGACCGCAGGCCTACCACGGCACCGTGGTCTGGGCCTGGCAGCAGGCGGTGATGCTGGCCGGGCTGCGCCGGCAGCTGGCGCGCGACGATCTGCCCGCCCCGGTGCGCACCCAGCTGCAGCAGGCGCAGGCGCGGTTGCAGGCGCTGATCAAGGCCGCCGGCGAGGTGCGCACTTCCGAGCTGTGGTCCTGGCGCTGGGAGCAGGGCCGCTATCGCATCGAACCCTTCGGCGCGCAGGGCGCGCACGAGGACGAGTCCAATGCCGCGCAGCTGTGGAGCACGGTGTTCCTGGCCGACCCGGGCACGCACGAGTAAACGACACGGGCGTCCACATACATGGCGCTGGCGGACGAGAGGACAGAGGCGGCCCCTCCGAAGCCGCAGCGCATACGCGCCGTGACCCTTCATCGGGAGAAGAACCAAAAGAAAGCCCGCCTCACGGCGGGCTTCGCTTCATCGGAGGCCGAGAATCAGCGCTTGCGCGCGTCCTCGCGCATCTCGAACCACATGCCGTTGAGGATGGCGAAGAAGCAGGCCAGGCTCACGCCGAGGATCCAGGAGAAGTACCACATCGTCGTTGCTCCTTACGTTGGGCGCCGTCAGTAGGCGTTGGGATTGCGGGCCACGGCGTCGTCGCCGACCTTGCCGCGCAGCACGCGGTAGACCCAGGTGGTGTAGGCCAGGATGATCGGCAGGAACACCGCCGTGGCCAGCAGCATGATGAACAGCGTCATATGGCTGGACGAGGCGTCCCACAGCGTCAGGCTGGAACGCGGATCCAGCGACGACGGCAGCATGAAGGGAAACACCGCCACGCCCTCGGTCAGGATGATCGCGGCGATGCCCACCGCCGAGGCCAGGAACGAAGGCAGCTCGCGCCCGGCCCGCAGCAGCGCCGCGCAGGCCAGGAAGGCGGCCACGCCCAGCACCGGGAAGATCCAGGTCCATGGCATCGCGGCGTAGTTGCCCATCCACGCGCCGGCGGCCACGTCCACCTGCTTGGCCAGCGGATTGGACGGCCCGGCGTGGTCGAGCGCGCCGACCAGCTGGTACCCCTTGACGCCCAGCGCCAGCCACACGCCGGCCAGCGCGAACAGCACCGCCGTGGCCAGCGCGGCCAGGCTGCCCAGGCGGCGCGCGCGCGCCTGGACCTCGCCGCTGGTCTTGATCACCAGCATGCCCGCGCCATGCGCGGCCAGCATCGCCACGCTGACCAGGCCGCACAGCACCGGGAAGGGCATCAGCAGGCCGAACAGGTCGCCCTCGTAGATCGTGCGCAGCGATTCGTCGAAGCGGAACGGCGCGCCGACCAGCACGTTGCCCATGGCCACGCCGAACACCAGCGCCGGCACCAGCCCGGCGGCGAACAGCACCCAGTCCCAGGTCGCGCGCCAGGTGGGCTTTTCCAGCTTGCTGCGGAACTTGAAGCCGACCGGCCGCAGGATCAGCGCCATCAGGATCAGGATCATCGCCAGGTAGAAGCCGGAGAAGCTGACCGCATACAGCGCCGGGAACGCGGCGAAGATCGCGCCGCCGCCCAGGATCAGCCACACCTGGTTGCCTTCCCACACCGGGCCGACCACGTTGATGACCAGCCGGCGCTCCTTGTCGGTGCGCGCCACGGCGGGCAGCAGCGTGGCCACGCCGAGATCGAAGCCGTCCATGACGGCGAAGCCGATCAGCAGGATGCCCAGCAGCAGCCACCAGATGAAGCGCAGGGTTTCGTAGTTAAGCGGAATCGTGTCCATGAGATGACCTTCAGGCGTTGACGGCGGCGAGCGGGGCGCCAGTGGTATCGGGCTGGCGCCCACCGGAGACCTCGGTGGGGCCCTTGAGGATGGTCTTGCGCAGCAGGTAGATCTCGATCACCGCCAGCGTGGTGTAGAGGCCGACGAACACGCCCAGGCTGATCAGGATCTGGTGCAGCTTCAGTCCCGAGGCGGCGAAGAAGGTCGGCAGCACGCCGTCGATGATCCACGGCTGGCGGCCGTACTCGGCCACGATCCAGCCCGCCTCGATCGCCACCCACGGCAGCAGCAGCGTCCAGAACGCGAGCTTCAGGAACCAGCGCTTCTCGTGCAGCGTGTGCTTGCTGGCGTACCAGAAGGCCAGCGCGAAAAAGGCGATGAAGTAGAAGCCCAGCCCGGCCATCGCGCGGAACAGCCAGAACAGCGGCGCCACGCGCGGCACGGTGTCGAAGGCGGCCTGGTCGATCTGCGCCTCGGTGGCGTTGCCGATGTCGTCGCGATAGCGCTTGAGCAGCAGGCCATGGCCGAGGTCGCCCCAGTGCGCGTCGAAGGTGGCGCGCGCGGCGGCATCGGTCTTGTCCGCACGCAGGGCCTGCAGGGCCGCATAGGCCTGCTGGCCATTGCGGATCCGCTCCTTGGCCCGCTCCACCAGCGGCAGGATGCCGGGCATCTCGGTGTTGAACGAGCGCGTGCCGATCAGGCCCATCACCCAGGGGATGTGCACCTCGGCGCTGTTGCTGCGCGTGTCCTGGTCAGGAAGAGCGAAGACGTTGAAGCCGGCCGGCGCGGGCTCGGTCTCCCACATGGCCTCGATCGCGGCCAGCTTCATCTTCTGGTTCTCGCCGGCCACGTAGCCACTCTCGTCGCCCAGCACCACCACGCTTAAGGACGCGGCCAGGCCGAAGCTGGCGGCCACGGCCATGGAACGCTTGGCGAACTCCAGGTGCCGCCCGCGCAGCAGGTACCAGGCGCTGATCGCCATCACGAACACCGCCCCGCACACGTAGCCGGCGCTGACGGTGTGCACGAACTTGGCCTGCGCCACCGGATTGAGCAGCACCGCGGCGAAGTCGGTGACCTCCATGCGCATGGTCTCCGGATTGAACTTCGCCCCGACCGGGTACTGCATCCAGCCGTTGGCGATCAGGATCCACAGCGCCGACAGGTTCGAGCCCAGCGCCACCAGCCAGGTGACCACCAGGTGCTGCACCTTGGACAGCTTGTCCCAGCCGAAGAAGAACAGGCCGATGAAGGTCGCCTCCAGGAAGAAGGCCATCAGCCCCTCGATGGCCAGCGGCGCGCCGAAGATGTCGCCGACGTACTGGCTGTAGTAGGACCAGTTGGTGCCGAACTGGAACTCCATGACGATGCCGGTCGCCACGCCCATGGCGAAATTGATGCCGAACAGCGTGCCCCAGAACAGGGTCATGCGCCGCCACACATCGCGCCCGGTCATCACATAGACGCTCTCCATGATGGCGATGAGGAAGGACAGTCCCAGCGTCAGCGGGACGAACAGGAAGTGGTACAGCGCAGTCAGGGCGAACTGCAGCCTGCTGAGTTCAACGACGGTCATGTCGGGCATGGCACGAGCAGCGGTTTGGGAGATTGCCGACAGCTTGAGCGCCTGGCGCGGATTCATCCTTGATCTGGATCAACGCCCCGCTTGGGAACCGTGGCGCACAATGGGCGTCATGTTGGTCGCGCCCACCGCAGACACTCCCCTGACCCTCGAGACGCTGGTCGCGCCGGTCCGCGGCCGCCTGCGCCTGGCCGGCCTGGCCACCTCGGCCGGCGGCGTACTGCTGATCGCGCAGGCCGGCCTGATCGCCCTGCTGGCCCAGCACGTCCTGGCCGAGCACCGGCCGGTGCAGACCCTGTGGTGGCCGCTGGCCGCGCTGCTGGGCGTCGGCCTGGCGCGCGCCGGCCTGGCCTGGGCGTCGCGGACCCTGGCCGACGAGGCGATGCAGGCGCTGCGCCACGGCCTGCGCCTGGACGTGTTCGCGCGGATGCAGGCGCGCGGCCCGCTGTGGCTGCGGCGCCAGCGCAGCGGCGCGCTGAGCGAGCTGACCGGCACGCACATCGATGCGCTGGACGGCTATGTCGGCGGCTTCCTGCTGGCGCGCATGGAGATGGTGTGGGTGCCGCTGGCGCTGGTGGTCGCGGTGTTCTGCGTCGACCGCGTGGTCGGCACGCTCCTGCTGTTCACCCTGCCGCTGATCCCGCTGTTCATGGCGCTGGTGGGCTGGGGCGCGCAGGCCGCCAGCGACCGCCAGCTGCAGGCCATGGCGCGCATGGGTGCGCATTTCGCCGACCGCCTGCGCGGGCTGGGCCTGATCCGCCTGTACGGGCGTGCAGAAGCCGCCCTGGCCGGCATCGCACAGGCCGCCGAAGGCGTGCGCGAGGGCAGCCTGAAGGTGCTGCGCATCGCCTTCCTGTCCTCGGCGGTGCTGGAGTTCTTCGCCTCGATGGGCGTGGCGATGGTGGCCCTGTACCTGGGCCTGACCTATCTGGGCATGCTCGACCTGCGCGGCGCGCCGCTGGACCTCGCCGCCGGCCTGTTCTGCCTGCTGCTGGCGCCGGAGGTGTATGCGCCCCTGCGGCGGCTGGCCGCCCACTACCACGACCGCGCCGGCGCGCTGGCCTCGCTGGACGGGATCAACCGCGCGCTGGCCGTGGACGGCGCGGCCCCCGCTCCGCCGCCGCATGCCGCCGAAGCCGACCCCGCGCCCGCCTCCGCCCCGGCGCTGCTGCGCGTGCGCGACCTGTGCCTGCGCCATCCCGGCGCGGCGCGCGCCACGGTGCAGGGGCTGTCCTTCGACCTGGCCCCGGGCCAGCACCTGGCCCTGGCCGGTCCCAGCGGCTGCGGCAAGAGCACGCTGCTGGAGGCGCTGGCCGGTTGGCTGCCGCCGGAGGCCGGTCAGATCCAGCAGGGCCCGGGCCTGCGCATCGGCTACGCGCCGCAGCGCCCGCACCTCTTCGCCGGCTCGATCGCCGACAACCTGCGCATCGCCGCGCCGCAGGCCAGCCCCGCGCAGCTGCAGGCCGCCGCCGAGGCCGCGCAGGTGCTGCGCTTCGCGCGCGAACTCCCGGCCGGCCTGGACACGCGCATCGGCGAAGGCGGCTTCGGCCTGTCCGGCGGCCAGGCGCGGCGCGTGGCGCTGGCCCGCGCCCTGCTGCAGGACCCGCAGCTGCTGCTGCTCGACGAGCCCACCGCCTTCCTCGATGCGCAGACCGAAGCCGATCTGCTCGACGCCCTGCTGACCTTCGGTCAGGGCCGCACCCTGCTGGTGGCCACCCACAGCGCAACGGTGATCGACCGCCTGGGCCAGGTGCTGTGGCTGGCCGGCGACCGCGCACCGGGCGTGCGGAGGGCGGCATGAGCGCCTTCCTGGCCCGGCACCGCCGCGGGGTGATGCTGACCCTGGCCCTGATGACGCTCACCGCGCTGGCCGGCACCGCGCTGCTCGGCCTGGCCGGGCACTTCCTCACCGCCGCCTCGCTGGCCGGCGTGGGGGCCCTGGGGTTCAACCTGTTCGGGCCGTCGGCCGGCATCCGCGGCCTGACCTTCATCCGCATCCTGTCGCGCTACTTCGAGAAGCTGATCGGCCATGACGTGACCCTGCGCATCGGCGCGGACCTGCGCACCGGCTTCTTCCGCCGCGCCCTGCCGCTGGCACCGCTGCAGCTGGGCCACCTGCGCACCGGCGAACTGCTGGGCCAACTGGTCGGCGACATCGAACGGGTCGAAGGCGGCCTGGTGCGCGCGCTCGGCCCGCTGGTCGCCCTGGGCACGCTGATGGTGGTCGCCTGCGCGGTCATGGCCTGCGTGCTGCCGCTGGCCGGGCTGGTGCTGCTGCTGGCGTGCGCGCTGCTGGGGCTCGGCCTGCCCTGGCTGACTGCGCGCGGCGCGCAGGCGCAGGAACAGGCCCGCGCGCAGGCCCGCGCCGCCCTGCGCGCCGAAGTGCTGGACGGCCTGGACGGCGCGACCGACCTGGCCGCCCTGCACGCCGGCGCCACCTGGGCCGCGCGCATCGAAGCGCGCAGCGCCCACTTCGAACGGCTCGAACGCCAGCGCAAGCGCGTGCTGGCCGTGGGCACCCTGGGCCACGGCGTGGTCAGCGCGGTGACGCTGGCGCTGGTGCTGGGCCTGCTGTTGCAGGCGGTCGGCACCGGCACGCTGGGTTCGCCGGCGGCCGCCGGCCTGTTCTTCATGACCGTGGCCCTGCTCGAAGCCAGCGCCGGCGCCGCCCTGGCCTGGCGCGAACGCCACGCCGCGGCCACCGCCGCGCAGCGGCTGGAGGCCACCCTCGCCCCGACCCCGCGCGTGGCCGATCCCGACACAGCGCGCGCCGTCCCGGCCAGCGGCGTGCTGGAACTGGACGAGGTGGACTTCCGCTGGCCGGGCGCCGCCGCGCCGGTGCTGCGGCAGCTGCGGCTGCGCATCGCGCCGGGCACGCGCGTGGCCATCGGCGGCGACAGCGGCGCGGGCAAGAGCTCGCTGCTGGCCCTGCTGCTGCGGCTGGTCGACCCGGACGCGGGCCAGCTGCGCTACGCCGGCCAGGACCTGCGCGGCTTCGCCCTGGCCGACTGGCATCGCCACATCGCCTGGCTGCCGCAGGAGGCGCCGGTCTTCGCCGGCAGCGTGCGCGAGAACCTGCAGCTGGGCGCGCCGGAAGCCGACGAGGCGCGCCTGTGGCAGGCGCTGGCGCAGGTGCGCCTGGACGGCCTGGTGCGGGCGCTGCCCGGCCAGCTCGACGGCTGGGTCGGCGAGCACGGTCGCACCCTGTCGGCCGGCCAGGCCCGGCGCCTGGCGCTGGCGCGCGCGCTGCTGCGCGACGCGCCGATCCTGCTGCTGGACGAACCCACCGAAGGCCTGGACGTGGACACCGCCCAGGCCCTGCTCGCCGACCTGGCCCAGGCCAGCGCCGGCCGCACCGTCATCGTGATCACCCACGACGCCCTGCCGGCCGGCTGGGCCGACGCGCACTGGCAGCTGATCGACGGCCGGCTCGCACCCCGCGCGCAGCCGTGAGCGAACCGCGCGCCCGCGTTTAAGTCCGGGCAACGGCCGATGCGCGCGCCTGCGCTAGAGTCGAAGGCCGCACCTCCAAACAAGTTCGGCCATGCACGACTCCGAACGCAGCAAGCTCGACGAGAAGATCTGCACGCTGATCTGTCCGATCTCGGCGGCTATGGTCGGTGTGTGCCTGACCGGCGTCGGCCTGCTGCACGTGGCGCTGGCGGTGAACCAGAAGGCGACCCTGGCCGACGATCTGCTGGCCTGGGACGCGGTGATCTTCCTGATCGCCACGCTGGTGTCCTACTTCGGGCTGCGCACCGGCACGCGCAACCACCGGCTCGAACAGGTGGCCGACGTGGCGTTCATCGTGGCGATGGTGGTGCTGACCGGCGCCTGCCTGTACATCACCTACAGCATCAGTCCCTAGGGGCCGGCCTCAGGCGGCCGTGGCCAGCGCCTCGAGCCTGTCGCGGTCGAGCAGGCGCACGGTGTGCGGTTCGGGCGTGGCGATCAATGCATCGGTGCGCAGGCGGGTGAAGCAGCGGCTGACCGTCTCGATGGTCAGGCCCAGGTAGTCGGCGATGTCGGTGCGGGTCATCGGCAGTTCGACCACCGCATCGTCCAGGCCCTGTCGCGTGCGGCGCGCGGCCATGTCCAGCAGGAAGCCGGCCAGGCGTTCGGGCGGGGTCATCCGCGCCAGCGCCATGAGCTTGTCGCGGGTGGCGTCCAGTTCGATGCAGGCACGCTCCATCAGCTCGTGCTCCAGGCCGGGGTAGGTCTGGCACAGCTGGCGCATGGCCGGCTGGGAGACCGCGCACAGGCTGGCGTCGGTGATCGCCTCGATGGTGTGGCGGTAGTGGCTGGCGCCGGAGAAGCCGATGTAGTCGCCCGGCATCAGGAAACCCGCCACCAGCCGACGGCCGTCGGCCAGGGTGCGGGTGCGGCGCAGGGCGCCGTGCTGGACGGTGAAGACATAGCGCCGCGGCTCGCCTTCGCGTGCCAGCAGCTCGCCGGCGCGCAGGTGGGTGTCGCCGGTCATGTCCTCCAGCGCCTTGGCCTGGTCGGGCGGCAGCGCGGTGCAGACGGCCAGGTGGCGCACCAGGCAGACGCGGCAGCCATGACCCTCCACGCTGGTCTGACCGGGATCGGTGGGATTGCGTTGGATGCGCAGGCTCATGGTCGGATCGGCCGCTCTGCCTTAACTGAGGCTTCATGATACGCCCCTGGTGCCGGGCGGTCGGATCGGCCCAGGGAACGCCTTGTCGCCGCCATGGGGTCTCCACCGGAAGTGCCGCGTCGCGTGGCCGAGCGCGCTGCGGGGCCACGGGCGTGCCTGGAATCTGGTAACATCGGCGTGCTTCGCTAGCGGCAGTCGTGTTTCCCTTGACGGGATCAGCGGCGCGGCCAGGGCCCAAGCCCCGCCTCGTCCCCCTTCCTTCCGACGCCTTTTCGCTTCGCAAAGACGGTTCGCGCCAGTGTCGGCGCGGGCCGCCCATCCAGTTACTCGCAGCGCGGTTCGGGAACGCTTCGGGCAACACACGCTTCTCCTCGCGTTGGCTTGCGTGGCCGGCGGCGCTTTTGCGTCGCGCGGATCAGGCAGGGGCCGCGCGACGTGGGCGTCCATCCGGAGTTTTCTCATGTCGTTTGAATCCCTGGGGCTTGCCCCGTTCCTGCTGCGCGCGCTGGCCGAGCAGGGTTATGAACATCCCACCCCGATCCAGGAGCAGGCGATCCCGCCGGCGCTGGAAGGCCGCGACCTGCTGGCCGGCGCGCAGACCGGCACCGGCAAGACCGCCGCCTTCGGCCTGCCGCTGCTGCAGCATCTGGGCACCTCCTCGCAGGAAGTCACCCGCGGCCCGCGCCGGCCGCGCGCGCTGGTGCTGACCCCGACCCGCGAGCTGGCCACGCAGGTCTTCGAGAGCCTGCGCGACTACAGCAAGTACCTGCGCATCCCGGCCGCGACCATCTACGGCGGCGTGGGCATGGGCCCGCAGCTGGACGCGCTGCGCCGGGGCGTGGACCTGGTGATCGCCTGCCCGGGCCGCCTGCTGGACCACATCGAGCGCCGCAGCGTGGACCTGTCGGGCATCGAGATCCTGGTGCTGGACGAAGCCGACCGCATGCTCGACATGGGCTTCCTGCCCTCGATCAAGCGCATCCTGGCCAAGCTGCCCAAGCAGGACCGGCAGACGCTGCTGTTCTCGGCCACCTTCGCCGAGCCGATCAAGGCGCTGGCGCGCGAGTTCATGGTCGACCCGCTGGAAATCCAGGTCACGCCGAAGAACACCGTGGCCGACACCATCACCCATCGCGTGCACCCGGTGGACACCGCGCGCAAGCGCGAGCTGTTGCTGCACCTGCTGGCGGCCGATACGCGCGTGCAGACGCTGGTGTTCGCCAAGACCAAGCACGGCAGCGACAAGCTGGCCACCTTCCTGGAGAAGTCCGGCATCCAGACCGCGGCGATCCACGGCAACAAGAGCCAGGCCCAGCGCCTGCGCGCGCTGCGCGACTTCAAGGCCGGCAAGATCAACGTGCTGGTGGCCACCGACATCGCCGCGCGCGGCATCGACATCGACCAGCTGCCCAAGGTGATCAACTTCGACCTGCCGATGGTGGCCGAGGACTACGTGCACCGCATCGGCCGCACCGGCCGCAACGGCTCCACCGGCGAGGCGGTGTCGCTGGTCGCGCAGGAAGACGCCAAGCTGCTGCGCCAGATCGTGCGCCTGCTGGGCCGCGACGTGGAGATCCGCGATGTGGAGGGCTTCGTGCCGCAGCATCCGATCCGCTGGGGCAACAGCGCGCCGGGCAAGGCCGAGCAGCCGTCGGGCAACCGCCCGCCGCGCCGCCATGGCCGCCGTCCGCACGGCGACGCCCCGCGCCAGGCGCAGGCCCACGCCCACGCCGGCCCGAAGAAGCATGGCACCGGCGGCGCGCCCAACAACGGCGGCCGCCGCGACGGCGGTCGGCGCCAGAGCGCGCCGCGCGCCGCGCACTAAGCTGTCATCGGGGACGCGCCGCGTGCCGGCGCGTCTCCTTTCCTTCACCGCCGACGCCCACGCGCCGGCCCCGGACTGCCCGCCATGGACATCTTCAAGGTCTTCACTTTCGAGGCCGCGCACCGGCTGCCGAACGTGCCCGAGGGGCACAAGTGCGCCCGCCTGCACGGCCATTCCTTCCGCGTCGAACTGCATCTGACCGGCCCGCTGGATCCGCACACCGGCTGGGTGATGGACTTCGCCGACGTCAAGGCGGCCTTCAAGCCTCTCTACGAACGCCTCGACCACCACTACCTCAACGACATCGAGGGCCTGGACAACCCGACCAGCGAGCGCATCGCCGAGTGGATCTGGGACCACCTCAAGCCGGCCCTGCCGATGCTCAGCCAGGTCGTGGTCCACGAGACCTGCACCGCCGGCAGCCGCTATCGCGGACCGCGCGCGGACTGACACCGCGGCCCGTCATCGGGGCGCGGCCGACCGTTCGTCGGTTGCGCGGACGGGGGATGTTGCATCGCACCAAGTCCGGCGTTATGCTGCGTCGCAACAGCAATTCTCGCGCCGGCGCACCGCGCCACGCACCCCCCATTTGTGTGGGTCCCTCCCCCCGCACAAATCCAGGCCCGACAGGTCCCTCCCCCTGTCGGGCCTTTTTTTGTCTCCGCCGCCAGGGCGCAGGCCCGGGGGAGCACGCTTCGCCAGCCGCTTTCGCTGTGGTCGCGCTCGGTGGGAGCCGCCATGGCGGCGATGGGGCCTCACCGGCCCATGCCTGAGCCGCGATGAGGTTTGCCGGGAAAGCGCCATCGCCGCCATGGCGGCTCCCACGGAGATAGGGGCCGGGAGTGCGCCGCCGCAGGCCCGACCCGTTCAAGACTCTGCAGCGGACGGAGCGGACTTCCTTCGAATCGAAGCCCCAGAGGCGTGACGCGCGAGGCAGCGGGCCGGCGGGCGGTGGCCGCGCCTAGCGAGGCAGGAAGCCGAGCGCCTTAAAGCAGGGCAGGATGCCCTGATTGAGGGAAAAGCGGCCACCGCCCGCCGGCCCGCTGCCCCTCCGAGGCCAGAACGCACACGCGCCGCGATCATCGATCCTCGATCGCAAGAACCAAGCTTTCCGCGCCGCGCGCACCGGGGACATAGCGTTTCCTGCAACACCATGGCCGGTCTGCGCGCCATGCGTCGTAGAATCCACGACATGTCATTCGCGACCCAGACCCTCTCCGGGACCAAGCCCGAGCAATACGCGCAGCTGCTGGAGCAGGCGCGCGGCCTGATGTCCGGGGAAACCGACCGCATCGCCAACGCCGCCAACCTCGCCGCCCTGCTCTACCACGCACTGTCCGGCTTCAACTGGGCCGGGTTTTATTTCTTCGACGGCAAAGAGCTGGTGGTCGGGCCGTTCCAGGGCCTGCCGGCCTGCGTGCGCATCGCCCTGGACAAGGGCGTGTGCGGCGCGGCGGCCAGCACCCGCCAGACCCAGCGCGTGTACGACGTGGAAGCCTTCCCGGGCCATATCGCCTGCGACGCCGCCTCGCGTTCGGAACTGGTGGTGCCGCTGGTGAAGGACGATGTCCTCATCGGCGTGCTGGACATCGACAGCCCGCAGGTGGGCCGCTTCGACGAGGACGACCAGCGCGGTCTGGAAGCCATCGCCGCGGCCTTCGTGGACGCCCTGGCGTGAGCACCACGCAGCTGCGCAACATCGGGCCCAAGTCCGCCGCGTGGCTGCGCCAGGTCGGCCTGCGCACCGAGGAGGACCTGCGCGCGGCGGGTCCGGTGGACGCCTTCATGCGGATCAAGCGCGCCGGCTTCCGCCCCAGCCTCAACCTGCTCTATGCACTGGAAGGCGCGCTGCTGGGCTGCCACTGGCAGGAGGTGCCCGAAGCGCGCCGCCAACAGATGGTCGCCGAGGCCGAGGCGGCCATCGCCGCGCTTCCCGCCCCGCGCGGCCGGCCCGCCGCCGCGCCGGTGACCACCACGCGCCACGATGAGGAAGGCGGTGCCGCGCCGGCGTTCGATTTCCTCGACAGCCCCGGCCGCGACGGCGACTGAGCGCCGCGCGCGGCGCCGTATCGCGTACAATCCGCGCCGCTTTCAGGTGACCTGCCGCGCATCCATCGCGTGCCCAGGTTGAAACGGGAAGCCGGTGAGCCCCGCCACGGGACGAATCCGGCGCTGCCCCCGCAACGGTAAGCGAGCCATGCCAACGCATCGGCCACTGCGTGCATCGACGCACGCGGGAAGGCGCGACGGCGGAAGGACCTCCTTCCAGCTCGCAAGCCCGGAGACCGGCCTGCAGGCACGGGTTCGTAGCGAACCCATCACCGGTTGCGATGCGGAGGGCGTCGCGCGTGCCGCGCTCACCTGTCCGTGCGCGCTGTCCGCCTGTGCTCCTTCCGTCGCCGCGACTTTCCTGCCTTGCAAGCGCGCGGGGCGCGCGACGGAGTTCCCCACCATGAAGACCACCCTGCTCAGCCTGGCCATCGGCCTGGGCCTTTCCGCCACCGCCGCCGCGCGGCCCGCCGACGATGCGACCGATCTGGACCAGGTCAGCGTCACCGCCACGCGCACCGAAGTCGCCGTCCAGGACAGCCTGGTGCCGGTGCAGGTCATCTCGCGCGAGGAGATCGAGCGCAGCCAGGCCACCTCGCTGCCCGAGCTGCTGGCCGGCCGCGCCGGCGTCAACATCGCCAACCAGGGCGGGCCGGGCAAGCTGACCAGCGTGTTCCTGCGCGGCAGCGAATCGGACCACGTGCTGGTGCTGGTGGACGGCGTGCGCATCGGCTCGGTCACCGCCGGGCTGGCCGCGTTCCAGGACCTGCCGGTCTCGCAGATCGAGCGCATCGAGATCGTGCGCGGCCCGCGCTCGAGCCTCTACGGCTCGGAGGCCATCGGCGGCGTCATCCAGATCTTCACCCGCGGCGGCGGCAAGGGCCTGACCACCTACGCCCAGGCCGGCTTCGGCAGCCATGGTCTGCGCGACCACAGCGCCGGCTTCAGCTACCGCGGCGAACGCGGCTGGCTGTCGGCCAACGGCGGCTACCAGGACACCGACGGCATCAACGCCTGCCGTGGCACCGCCGGCGATGCGGCCCACCCCTTCGGCGCCGGCTGCTATGCCGACGAGCCGGACCGCGACGGCTACCGCAACACCTCCTTCGGCCTGCGCGCCGGCATCGACGTCACCGACACGCTGGCGCTGGAGGGCAACTTCCTCAACGCCGACAGCTACAACGAATACGACGGCACCCTGTTCGGCGGCAACGAGGCCAAGAGCCTGCAGCGCGTGGCCGGCGGCAAGCTGCGATGGAACCCGAACGAAGCGTTCCAGCTGACCGTGCAGGCCGGCCGCAACGACGATGAGGCCGACAACTACTTCGCCGATGCCGATACCGGCACGCGCAGCTTCGTCAGCACCTTCGACACCCGCCGCGACACCGCCTCGGCGCAGGGCGACTACCGCTTCGCCGAAGGCCAGACCTTCACCCTGGGCGTGGACTGGCTGAACGACCGCGTCACCAGCACCACGCCTTACGACATCGACGCGCGCGACAACACCGGCGTGTTCGCCGAGTACCAGGGCAGCTTCGGCGCGCACGCGCTGCAGGCCTCGGTGCGCAACGACGACAACGAACAGTTCGGCTCGCACACCACCGGCAGCCTGGGCTATGGCTTCGGCTTCGGCAACGGCTTCAAGTTCACCGCCAACGCGGGCACCGGATTCAAGGCGCCGAATTTCAACGACCTGTACTACCCGGGCTTCAGCAATCCGGACCTCAAGCCGGAGAAGAGCAAGTCGCTCAATCTGGGCCTGGCGCAGTACGGCCAGGGCTGGAACTGGACCTTCAACGCCTACGAGACCCGCATCGACGACCTGATCGGCTACGACACGGCCTTCAATGTGGTCAACGTGGACAAGGCCAGGATCCGCGGCGCGGAGCTGACCGGCTTCGTCACCCTGGCCGGGCTGGATATCAATGCCCAGCTCAGCCACGCCGACGCGCGCGACGACGGCGATGGCGCCAACCACGACAAGTGGCTGGCGCGCCGCGCCCGCGACACCGCCCGCCTGGACCTGGACTATGCGATCGGCGACTTCCGCCTGGGCCTGACCGGCAACGCCGCCGGCAAGCGCTACGACGACGCGGCCAACACCCAGCGCCTGGGCGGCTACGGCACGATGGACGTGCGTCTGGAATACGCCCTGTCGCGTGACTGGACCCTGCTGGCCAAGGCGGCCAACGTGTTCGACAAGGACTACGAGACGGTCCAGTGGTACAACCAGCCCGGCCGCGAGTACACCGTCAGCGTGCGCTGGCAGGCCAGGCAGTAAGCCTTCGCCAGAAAAGGTTTGCAGAAAAAAGCCGGCGCGTCGCGCCGGCTTTTTTCATTTCACCATGACTCCAGCACCGAACTCCGCTGGACTACGCCAAAGCTCGATACAACAGGTTTATCAAGGACTTAGGTGAGTTCAACATATGCCGGTGCTTTCCGAAACCTGACCCAACTTCCCGGCTGGTGGCCCCTATGAGGCTCTTGGGAATCGGGTCTTTCCGAGGAGTCATCATGGCGAAAATCAAGCTCACCAAGTCCGCAGTCGATGCGGCGCAACCCCAGGTGCAGGCCGTCGAACTCAGGGACACCCTGGTGCCCGGCTTCTTGTGCAAGATTACCCCATCGGGTCGCAAGGTGTTCATGCTCCAGTACCGGACGAACGCCGGGGAGCGCCGCAAGCCTGCCTTGGGCCTGTACGGGGAACTGACAGTCGAACAGGCCCGCTCGCTGGCGCAGGAATGGCTGGCCCAGGTGCGTCGGGGCGGCGACCCGTCCGCCGACAAGGCGACTGCGCGCAAAGCTCCCACGGTCAAGGAGCTATGCACGAAGTTCATGGAGGACTACTCCAAGCTGCGCAACAAGCCCAGCACGCAGGAAGGCTACCAGAGCGTCATCGACCGCAACATCGTTCCGATGATCGGCCGCATGAAGGTTCAGGACGTGAAGCGCCCGGACGTGGCCGGGATGATGAAGAAGATGACGCACAAGCCGGCCGACGCGAACCGGACGTTCAGCGTCATGCGCCGGATGTTCAATCTGGCCGAGGTGTGGGGCTACCGGCCCGATGGCACCAATCCGTGCCGCCACGTCCCCATGTTTCCCAACGGCAAGGCCACCCACCTCATCAGTGACGAGGACATGGGCAAGCTGTTTCGTCATCTTGACCATCTGGAGGTCGAGGGGCTGGAGAACTACGTCATCCCACTGGCGATCCGGCTGCAATTCGAGTTCGCCGGCCGTCGCGGCGAAATCGTCACGCTCCAATGGGATTGGGTGGACTTCGAGAACCGGCGCGTCGTCTGGCCCGACAGCAAGACCGGCGGCATGTCCAAGCCCATGAGCGAGGAAGTCTATCGGCTGCTTTCGACGGCGCCGCGCCGGGATGATTGTCCCTATGTGCTGCCGTCCCCGAACCATCCCGGCCAACACCTGACCACGGGCGAGTATTACAACGGCTGGAGCCGCGCGCTGAAAGCAGCCGGTGCCGCGCATGTGGGTACGCACGGCATCCGCCATCGCTCAGCGACCGACATTGCCAACTCGGGTATCCCGGTCAAGGTCGGCATGGCGCTGACCGCGCACAAGACCGTGGCGATGTTCATGCGCTACGTCCACACCGAGGATGACCCCGTGCGCAAGGCGGCCGAACTGGTGGCGAACCGGCGCAAGACGATCACCGGCGCAACTCGCCCTGCGGAGGTCACGGCATGACCAAGAAGACGCTTGCGGCGGCGGAGGAAACCCCCGCCGCCTTGCCGGCCGGCTATGCCGGCATTCACAGCGGCATCGTGGAAGTGCTCGATGCTGCGCGCCGCGCGACGGCGCGCAGCGTCAATGCGCTGATGACGGCGAGCTATTGGGAGATTGGCCGCCGCATCGTGGAAGCCGAGCAGCAGGGTAAGCGGCGCGCAGGCTACGGCGAGCAGTTGATGGAGCGGCTGTCTGCCGACCTGACCGCGCAGTTCGGGCGCGGGTTCAGCCGCCCGAACTTGCAGCAGATGCGGGCGTTCTTCCTAACCTGGCCAATTCGCCAGACAGTGTCTAGCGAATCTTCCCCGGCGCTGTCGCAAGGGCGCTCCCTGCTGGCGCAGGGGCGACCGTGGCGGCTGGACGAACTGGCCCAGGTCTTCCCCCTGCCGTGGTCGGCCTATGTCCGGCTGCTGACGGTCAAGGACGACCACGCCCGCCAGTTCTACGAGGCCGAAGCCCTGCGCGGCGGCTGGAGCGTGCGCCAGCTCGACCGGCAGATCGGCAGCCAGTTCTACGAACGCACGGCGCTGTCGAAGAACAAGGCAGCGATGCTGGTCAAGGGCGCCGTGCCGAAGCCGGCCGATGCCGTCACGGCCGACGACGCGATCAAAGACCCGTTCGTGCTGGAGTTCCTTGACCTCAAGGATGAGTATTCCGAATCCGACCTCGAACAAGCCTTGATTCGGCGGCTAGAAGACTTCCTGCTCGAATTGGGCGATGGCTTCACCTTTGTCGGGCGGCAGCGCCGGCTTCGCATCGACCAGACGTGGTATCGCGTCGATTTGCTGTTCTTCCATCGCAAGTTGCGCTGCCTGGTCATCATCGACTTGAAGCTCGGTGCCTTGACCCATGCCGACGTGGGCCAGATGCACCTTTATTGCAATTACGCGAAAGAGCATTGGACGTTCGCCGACGAGAACCCGCCTGTGGGCCTGATCTTGTGTGCAGACAAGGGACACGCCTTGGCGCGGTACGCGCTGGAGGGGTTGCCGTCGAAGGTGATGGCCGCGAACTACAAGATGGTGCTGCCGGATGCCGAAATGCTGCAAAAGGAACTGGAGAACACGCGGCGGCTGATCGAATCGCGCAGAACGGCACGCCCCAACACGCGCAAACGCTAACGGGGCGTACCGCTGCCAGTGGCTGCGGGGAAGATCAAATCGCCGCCTGATTGACCCGCCGGCTCGACGCCTCGGCGCTTTCCTTGCGTTCGCTGTACCGATCCACCAGATACGGGGCCGCGTCGCGCGTGAGCAGCGTGAACTTCATCAGTTCTTCCATCACGTCCACGATGCGGTCGTAGTAGGCCGAGGGCTTCATGCGTCCGGCCTCGTCGAACTCCTGGTACGCCTTGGCAACCGAGGACTGGTTCGGGACGGTCAGCATCCGCATCCAGCGGCCGAGCACGCGCATCTGGTTGACGGCGTTGAACGACTGCGAGCCGCCCGATACCTGCATCACCGCCAGCGTCTTGCCCTGGGTCGGGCGCACCGCGCCGACCGACAGCGGAATCCAGTCGATTTGGGTCTTCATCAGGCCGGTCATCGCGCCGTGGCGCTCTGGCGAACTCCACACCATGCCTTCGGCCCATTGCACCAGTTCGTGCAGTTCCTTGACCTTCGGGTGATCGGCCGGCGCATCGTCCACCAGCGGCAGGCCGGACGGATTGAACAACCGGGTTTCGCCGCCCAGCGCCCGCAGGATCCGGGCCGCTTCTTCGGCGGCGAGGCGGCTGAACGAGCGTTCGCGCAGCGAACCGTAGAGCAGCAGGAAGCGCGGCACGTGCGTGGCCCGTGCCGGCGCGAACAGGTGTTCGGTGTCCGGTTGCTGGAACAGCGCCGTGTCGATGTTCGGCAGGTCGACGCGGGATTCAGACACGGCGGCCGTCCTGATCGACCACCGGCTCGCCGTCTTCCTTGTTGAACGCGCCGCGCTGCGGCTGCGGCAGCAGGTCGAGCACGGCTTCCGACGGCCGGCACAGGCGCGTACCCAGCGGCGTGACCACGATCGGCCGGTTGATGAGGATGGGATGCTGGAGCATGAAACCGATCAGGTCGTCGTCGCTCCACTTCGGATTGCCCAGGTCGAGGTCGGCATAGGGTGTGCCTTTCTCGCGCAGCACGTCCCGCACCGGCACGCCCATCGCCGCGATCAGCGCCTGGAGCGTGGCGCGGTCGGGCGGCGTTTTCAGGTACTCGATGACGGAAGGTTCCTCACCGCTGTTGCGGATCAGACCGAGCACGTTGCGCGAGGTGCCGCAGGCCGGGTTGTGGTAGATCGTGATGGTGTTCATGGGATGCTCTTGAAGATTACGAAGTGGTCGCGCGGCGCTCGTACCAGCCGCGAGAGCGGTTGACCACGCGCACCACCAGCAGCATCACCGGCACCTCGATCAGCACGCCGACCACGGTGGCCAGCGCCGCGCCGGAGTGGAAACCGAACAGGCTGATGGCGGCGGCCACGGCCAGCTCGAAGAAATTGCTCGCGCCGATCAGCGCCGAGGGACAGGCGATGTTGTGTTTTTCGCCCGCCTGGCGGTTGAGCCAGTACGCCAGCCCGGAATTGAAGAACACTTGAATCAGGATCGGCACCGCCAGCATGGCGATCACCAGCGGCTGTCGAATGATGGCCTCGCCCTGGAAGGCGAACAGCAGCACCAGCGTCAGCAGCAGCGCCGCGATGGACAACGGGCCGATGCGCTCCAGCGCCCGGTCGAACGTGGCCTGGCCCCGGCGCAGCAGCGCCCGGCGCCAGAACTGGGCGAGGATGACCGGGATGACGATGTAGAGCGCCACCGACACCAGCAGCGTGTCCCACGGCACGGTGATGGACGACAGGCCCAGCAGCAGGCCGACGACGGGCGCGAAGGCGAACACCATGATGGTGTCGTTGAGCGCGACTTGCGACAGCGTGAACACCGGGTCGCCGCCGGTCAGCCGGCTCCAGACGAAGACCATTGCCGTACACGGCGCGGCGGCCAGCAGGATCAGGCCGGCGATGTAGCTGTCCAGTTGTTCGGCCGGCAGCCACTGTGCGAAAAGGTGACGAATGAAGATCCACGCCAGCAGCGCCATCGAGAACGGCTTGACCGCCCAGTTCACGAACAACGTGACGCCGATGCCGCGCCAGTGCTGCCCGACCTGGCCGAGTGCGCCGAAGTCCACTTTCAGCAGCATCGGCACGATCATCACCCAAATGAGCAAGCCAACCGGCAGATTGACCTGGGCGATTTCCATGTGCCCGATGGCCTGGAACACGCCCGGTGCGAACTGGCCGAGGGCGATGCCGGCGACGATGCACAGCGCCACCCAAACGCTCAGGTATCGCTCGAAGCCGCTCATGGCAGACGCGGCCGGCGTGGAGCCGGCGGTATTGGTTGCGGTCATCGGGCGGGCCTCACTGGCGGCCTATGTCGCGCAGTTCGCGCTGCAAGGACATGGCATCGAGGCGCTGGAGCGGCAGCGACAGGAACAGTTCGATGCGTCGGCGCAGCGTGATCGCTGCATCGAGGAACGCTTTGCGCTGCTGCTCATCGGCGCCTTCGACCGCGGCCGGGTCGGGCACGCCCCAATGGGCCGACACGGGCTTGCCCGGCCACAGCGGACACGCCTCGCCGGCGGCGTTGTCGCAGACGGTGAAGATGAAGTCGAACACCGGCGCGTCGGGCTTCACGAACTCGTCCCAGCTCTTGCTGCGGTAGTCGGTCGTCGGCAGGTGCAGCCGCTCCAGCGTGGCGAGCGCCAGCGGGTGAACCTCGCCCTTCGGGTGACTGCCGGCCGAATAGGCGTGAAAACGGCCTTGGCCCAGCGCGTTGAGCAAGCCTTCGGCGAGGATGGAGCGGGCGGAATTGCCCGTGCAGATGAACAAGGCGTTGTAGGTGGTGTCGGTCGTCATGGTGTCAGCAGTCGCAGCGGGTGGATTCGGTGACTTCGCACACGCCGCCTTGGCAGCAATGCTCGGTCAGGTAGCCGATCAGGCCGTTCATGTGGCCGTACTCGGCCCGATAGATCAGGTTGCGGCCCTGCTGCTCGATGGTGACGAGGCCGGCATGGGCCAGTTCCTTCAGATGGAAGGACAAGGTGTTGCGGGCCACGTCGAGCTGGTCGGCCAGCGTGCTCGGTGTCATGCCTTCCGGGCCGGCAACGATCAGGGCGCGGAACACGCGCAGGCGCTGGGTGTGGGCCAGGGCGTTCAGGGCGGAAACGGCTTGATCTTCGTTCATTGTTCGATGATACAACAATTATTGAATCATTGGGAGGGAAATCTCCAGGGCATCCCGGCGTGCCGCCGACGCGCCCTCGTGCTGCGCATCGAGCCGCCTGCGGCATCTCGCCCCTACGGGCTTCCGTCGTTCCCTCGCTCCGCTCGGCTGATGCCTTCGGCCTTGGCGGGCCTGCGCGCTCCGCTTGCCAAAGGCGGGTGTGTGCAATGGGCGGGTGTAGGCGGTCTTGCTGTTCCCTTCACCGTACCACGGTGTTCTCGCCGTCAAGGGCTGCGCGTGCTTGCACGCTTGCGGCCTGGCGGCCGTCGTTGACCCCTGACTGCTTGCGCTGCGCCGTGCTGAACACGGTTCCGGGCAATTCCGCCCGAGCAACCGGAGCACGATCATGTCGCAACTGTCCTTTTCCTCGTTCGATGCCGCTTTGTTGGTGCGTGACCCTCACGGGCGCTATGCGCTGGCATCGGCCGACCAGATTCTTGAAGCCGCGCGCCAGGTCATCGACCAGAAGATGCAGCGCGGCGACGAGTTCACTTCGCCGGCGGCGGTCAAGGACTACTTGCGCGCCAAGCTGGCCGGCTTCGAGCATGAAGTCTTCGCGGTGCTGTTCCTCGATACGCGCCATCGGCTGATTGAATATGCCGAGATGTTCCGCGGCACGATCGACAGTGCGGAGGTGCATCCGCGCGAAGTGGTCAAGACGGCGCTGCGGCTCAACGCGGCGGCGGTGGTCATCAGCCACAACCACCCGAGCGGGAACCCGGAGCCGAGTGCGGCCGACCGGGCGCTGACCCAGCGGCTCAAGCAGGCGCTGGCCTTGGTGGACGTGCGCGTGCTCGACCACATCATCGTCGCCGGCGCCGCTGCGGCATCGTTCGCCGAGCGCGGGCTGATCTAGCCCAAGGGGCTTCGGCCCCTTTTTGCTGCGCCCGTAGGCGCTGCGCTTGCCTGTCCGTGCCTTCGTTGAAGGTAGCTGGGCGGTCTTGCTGATCCCTTCACCGTACCACGGCGTTCTCGCCGTCAAGGGCTGCGCGCCTTTGGCGCTTGCGGCCGTAGCCGGCTGCGCCCCCTGACTGCTGCGCTGCGCTGTGCTGGCGACGGTTCCGGGCAATTCCGCCCGTGCAACCGGAGATCGCCATGAACGCACTCATCACTGACGAACAACGCTTCTTGCTGCTGGCCAACGGCCGCGAATCACTCCAGAACACGCACTTCGATCCGGCCCCCGTGGTCAAGTTGTTCACACCGGACGCCGGTGCGACCTGGCTGCTGACCGAGATTGACCCGGACGACCACGACCACGCTTTCGGCCTGTGCGACCTGGGCCTGGGCGAACCAGAACTTGGCTGGGTCAGCTTTCAGGAGCTGGCGGCCGTGCGCGGACGCCTCGGCCTGCCAGTCGAGCGCGATTTGCACTTCCGCGCGGAGAAACGCTTGAGTGCCTACGCGCGTGATGCGCGGCGGGCCGGGCAGATCGTCGTGTAGCCCAAGCAAGCGCGCCGTCCTTCGGGCGGCGCGCTTTTTTTCTGCTGCGCTCGTCGATACCTTCGCGCCTGCGGCGCTGCGCGCTGCGCGCTGCGCGCTGCGATTGCCTGTCCATGCCTGCATTGAGAAGGCTGGGCGGTCTTGCTGTTCCCTTCACCGTACCACGGCGTTCTCGCCGTCAAGGGCTGCGCGTGCTTGCACGCTTGCGGCCTGGCGGCCGTCCTTGCCCCCTGACTGCTGCGCTGCGCCGTGCTCGCCACGGTTCCGGGCAATTCCGCCCGTGCGACAGGAGAATGCCATGAGCAGCCATCACGATTGGATCATCGAAATCACGGCAGAGCACGATGCGCGCAAGCCGTTCGCACCGGAGAACGGCCAGCCCTTGCGCTTCAAGATCGGCGACGCGGTGATCTACACGAACGACGCCGGCTTGCAGTTCCGGCTCCGCGTCACCGGGTTCTATCGGCCTGCCGGGCCTTCGGGCCTGTATGCGCTTGGCAGGCGCTACCTGCTGAATTCGTCATCGCCTTGGATGCCGGCTGCGGAATCCAGCCTGCGCCCTGACGAACCAGCCTGATGCCTTCGCGCCCCAATGGGGCGCTGCGCGCTGCGCTTGCACTCCAGGGGAAGTGCCTTCGGCACATCCCCGCCGCGCTTCGCTTGGCGCCCCTGCAAGCCCGCCGCCCCGGCTGCGCCGGCACGGCCATACCGAAGCCGTGGCAGTTCATCGCTCGGTGCAGGAGATCCACGCGGCATCTTCACAACTGCATGGGCGTCCCCGGCCAAGAAACATGGCCGGTCGCGCTGTCGTGCTGCGCATCGAGCCTCGCTGCGCGAGTCTCGCCCCTGACGGGCTTCCATCGTTCCCTCGCTCCGCTCGGCTGACGCCTACGGCCCGGCTTCCAGCTTCGGGCCTGCGCGCTTCGCTTGCGTGCGGTCTGCGCACAGGGTCGCCCGTTGCCTGTCTCCGTCTTTCCTCTCCTTCATCGCCATTCCCGCGACCGTAGCGCGTGCCTGCGTGCCGTCAAGGCGTGCGTGGCCGTGTCCTCGCCTGCGGCTGCGGGCCGCACCAACCCCGCACTTCTTCCTTGACGGCCCTTCGGCAAGCGCCCGGTTTTCGCGGGCGATGAACTCAGGAAAGACGGGGCAACAAGGCCGACCGGGTTCTTCGCGCCGACCGCACCGGAAGTCAAAGGCTGGGCTTCCGAATCTAGGAATCCGGTGCGGTGTGAACAGCAAACCTCTTTTTCTTTGTCAGGAGAAACGACCATGCAACTCGCCACCCGCTTCGCTTCCCGTTCGCCGGTACTGCGTTCCGACTATCCCTTGTCCGATGACCAAATCCGGGCCGTGGCCCCGTCCATCTTCGCGGAGGCCCCGCACGAAAGCCGCTCCGAGCGGTACAGCTACATCCCCACCGCGACCGTGCTGCAAGAACTGCGCGGGGAAGGATTCGAGCCTTTCATGGTGACGCAAACCCGCGTGCGCCACGACGACCGCCGCGACTACACCAAGCACATGATTCGGCTGCGCCATGCCAGCCAGATCAACGGACGCGAAGCGAACGAAATCATCCTGCTGAACTCGCACGACGGCACCAGCAGTTATCAGATGCTGGCCGGGATGTTCCGCTTCGTGTGCCAGAACGGCCTCGTTTGCGGCGACACCGTGGCGGACGTGCGCGTTCCCCACAAGGGCGACGTAGCCGCGCACGTCATCGAAGGCGCTTACGAAGTCCTGCACGGTTTCGACCGGGCGCAGGAATCCCGCGATGCCATGCAGGCCATCACGCTGGATGCCGGGGAATCGGAAGTGTTCGCCCGCGCCGCGCTGGCGTTGAAGTACGACGACGACAAGCCCGCGCCCATCACCGAATCGCAAATCCTGCTGCCGCGCCGCCATGACGACAGCCGCCGCGACTTGTGGAGCGTGTTCAACCGCACGCAAGAAAACCTCATCAAAGGCGGCTTGTCCGCCCGCGCCGCGAACGGTCGCCGTCAGACCACGCGCCCGGTGCAGGGCATCGACAACGGCATCCGCCTCAATCGCGCCCTATGGCTGCTGGCCGATGGCCTGCGCCAGTTGAAAGCCTGAATCCCCACGCGGCAGGGGCAGGCAGCAGCCCTTGCCGCTTCTCTCGCTGCTGCATCCCTAACCGCAAGGAGTTATCACCATGAGCGCCGTCCTGAAAACCGAAGCCATCGCCATCGAAACCGCCGCGCCGCTTGAAGTGGCCGACCCGACCAAGAACCTGATTCTGGTTCCGTTGTCGCAACTGTTGCCGCGCCGCTCCAAGCGCAACGTCCGCATGACCCCGCGCCAGTCCATCCCCGAACTGGCTGCGAGCATTGCCCGCGTCGGCCTGCTGCAAAACCTCATCGTTATCCTGTCCGCCGATGGCGAGCAGTACGAAGTCGTTGCAGGCGACCGCCGTCTGACCGCGTTGAAGCTGCTGGCGAAGAAGAAGCGCATCGCCGCCGACGTTGAGGTGCCGTGCCTGCTGGTAGCCGATGCGTCCGCCCGTACCGTCAGCCTCGCCGAGAACGTGCAGCGCGAGAACATGCACCCCGCCGACCAGTTCGCGGCCTTCGCCGCGCTGGTCAAGGAAGGCCGACCCATCGAAGACATTGCCGCCGACTTCGGCGTGACTCCGCTGGTGGTGCAGCGCCGCTTGAAGCTGGCCAACGTCTCGCCGCGCCTGCTGGCCGACTACCGCGCCGGGGCCGCGACGCTGGAACAGTTGATGGCCTTGACCATCACCGACGACCGCGCTGCACAGGAAGCCGCGTACTACGGTGCGCTGGAATGGCAGCGCGGCGCGTCAGCGCTGCGCGACCGCCTGACCGAGCGCGAAATCACCGCCACGCATCCGCTGGTGCGCTTCGCCGGGCTGGACAGCTACACGGCGGCAGGCGGCGGCATCCGCCGCGACCTGTTCGCCGAAGGCGATGCCGGAACCTACCTGACCGATGCCGGGCTGCTGGAAACGCTGGTGCGCGGCAAGCTGGATGCGCTGGCCGATGGCATCCGTGCCGAGGGTTGGGCGTGGGTGGAAGCCGTGCCGCACATCAGCCACGCCGAGCGGCAGGCGTTCCAGAATGCGCCGCGCCAGCGCCGCGAACCGAGCGCCCGCGAAGCCCGCCGCATCGCCTCGCTGCAAACCCGCATCGAAAAGATCGACGCCGAACTGGAAGATGCCTACGACACCGAGGACGAGGACAAGGCGGCAACGCTGGAAGAACGGCGCGAACAGGTGGTCGAGGAACTGCAAGCCATCGAGGACGGCTTGCGCGAGTACGCCCCGGACGTGCGGGCCGTGGCCGGTGCCATCGTCACGCTCGACCGCAACGGCGAGGCCGTGATTCATCGCGGGTTGCTGCGCGAGGCCGAGGCCAAGGCGCTGCGCACGCTGGAAAAGCTGCGGCAGGGTTTCAGCGGGGAAAGCGCGAACGACGACGAAGGCGACGAACCCGAACCGCCCAAGACCACCAGCGTGTCCGACCGGCTTGCGCAACGGTTGAGCGCCCACCGCACCGCCGCGCTGCAAATCGAAGTCGCACGGCATCCGCAGGTGGCACTGGCCGCGCTGGTGCATGGCATGGTGCAGACCGTCTTGCAGGAAAGCCACTACGGCCACGACCTGCCGCTGGGCGTGAGCCTGAAACTGCAAAACCGGCTGGAAAGCCTTGCCCCGGACGTGTCGGAATCGCCCGCCGCCGTGGCGCTGCGCACCTTGCAGGAAGTCGCGGGCGAAGCCTTGCCGGAGGACAGCGCCGAACTGTTCGCCGCGCTGCTGGCGAAGTCGCAGGATGAACTGGTGCGGCTGCTGGCCGTGTGCGTGGCTTCCACGGTGGACGTGGTGACACCCCGCACCACGGCGCGGCAACCGGGCGCGGAACTGGCGCAGGCCGTGGGGCTGGACATGGCCGCATGGTGGAAGCCCACCGCTGACGGCTATTTCCAGCATGTGCCGAAGGCCGCGATTCTGGAAGCCGTGGGCGCGTTCGCACCGTCGAACGTCACCCGGCTGGCAAAGTTGAAGAAGGGCGACATTGCCAGCGAAGCCGAACGGCTGGCCGATGGCAGTGGCTGGATGCCCGCCGTGTTCCTAAACGACCACCACACCGAGCCGGAGGATGTGCCGGAGGTGGCGGGCGAAGTGGATGCGCCGGAAGATGCCACCGAGGTGGAGGACGCGCACGCGCTGGCCGCGTGAGGCAGTAGCACGGCCCCGGCGCGTAGCGCCGGGGTTTCCTTATCCAGAACCGGGCGCGGCGGTGGCCGCGCCCGGTTTCAACGTCGAAATCAAAATCGCCACGTTGCCGCCTTCGACCAGGCGGCAACGTGGCGGGCGTGCAAGTACCTTGCACGCGGTACAGCCATCGGCGCCCGCTGGCGCGGGCAGGATTTCGATAGCGCCCCGCCGCAATGGGCGGAAGCGCGGGCGGCTACGCCGTAGCTTGCTGCGGCAGGTTGCACGAAAGCGTGCCGTCCTCGACGCTGGCGGTTCAGATCAACCACGTCACGAAGGACGGGCCACGAACACGCCGCCCGGCCACGCCTATGGAGCTTCCACGCCACGCCTCAAGCACGTTGCCGCCTGTGGCGACAAGGGGCGTTCTCGCTTTGTCGTTGAGGGTTGGCCTTGCCAGCGTCAGGGCGCAGGCCGGTGTAGCCGTCACGCGGGGATGCCGAGTCGGCCATCTCTCCATTCGGGACAGGGCGGCCCCTGCGTCCTTGTCTCGTTGTGAATCCTGGCGGTGGCGCGGCTGCGCCTTGGGCTTCATGGCCGCAACCTTGCAGCGAAAATAATTTCCCCTGTGCTGCGCGCATTCCTCGCGGGACAAATTCTTTTCGCTTCCAGGTTCTCCACTACGTTTCGACCGCAAGCGGTGCGGCCCGCCCATCCCCCGCCGGCCGGATCACAACAAGGACGCAATGGCGCGACCTTGTTCAACCCGAAAGGAGAAACATCATGGCTAACATCGGCACCTTCACCGCAGAGAAAGACGGCTTCACCGGCCAGCTCCGCACCCTGACCCTGAACGTCAAGGTCAAACTTGCTCCCAACGACAAGGGCGACAGCGAGAGCGCCCCCGACTTCCGCGTGCAGGCGGCAGGCCACGACATCGGCGCGGCGTGGAAAAAGACCAGCGAGGCCGGGCGGGATTACCTGTCCGTGACCCTCGACGATCCTTCGTTCCCGGCAACGGTCTATGCCCGCCTGATCGAAGGCGAGAATGGCACGCACGACCTGATCTGGTCGCGCAGCAAGCCCAAGGCGGCCTGACGGCCGCCCACCGCGCCCCGCCCACTGCGGCGGGGCGCCGTGCTGCTGGCGCAGCACGTCACGCACGCGCCTATGGCGCGTCGCGCTCCTTCAAGACGGCCTCAAGCTCCTGGCGCACCTGCGCCAGAAGCTCATCGGCCATGCGCGTGCTATCGCCGGCATACGCCAGCGTCAGCAATGTCAGGGGATGCACTTCCATGACCTCGCACAGCTCGGTCAGCTTGTGCAGGGTCGGGCTTTGCAGGTTGCGTTCCAGCAGGCTCATATAGGTACGGCTGGACACGTCGGAGAACGCTTCCTGGCTCAAGCCGCGCGCCTTCCTGACTGTCCTTATCGCCGTCGCCAATGAGCCTTTCGCCGCCACCTATGGTTTCCCTTAGAAAACCAAGATGACAGCCGATTGCACACTATAACGCTACAAATTATAGTGCGCATTTGGTGTTGTTGATTTCCGTATTCGTGCCTTTACGGAAATCCGCTTCGGCGGCTTTCCACAGAAACGGGGAACCGCATCCGTGCCTTTCCTGACCTACGCAATTCCGCTTCTACGTTTCCGTGCATGTACGGATTCGACGGCTTGCGCCTTCGTGCTTCCGCACGAAAGCACGCATCCGCCTCGACGCTTCCGCGTCTTGGCGGCAAAGCGTCTCCGTGCATCCCCGGTTTCGTGGGAGTGTCGGCCATGACCCAATCGCTCATCACCGCCGAACAGCGTGTGCAACTTCTCGCCGTCGGCGAGGCACGCGCCGCCGGCCAAGGCATCGACCCCGTGCCGGTGGTGCGGTTGTTCACGCCCGACGCACACGCCACCTGGCTGCTGGCCGCACTCGACCCGACCGATGGCGATACGGCCTGGGGACTGATCGACCTGGGCATCGGCCTGCCGGCGCTGGGAACGGTGAAGCTGTCCGATCTGGCATCTATCGTCGGGCCGCGACAGCAGTCGGTGATGCGCGATCGCTATTTCCTGGCGGCACGCCCGCTGTCGGAGTACGTCCGGCTGGCGCAGGAGAACGGCTCGATCACGGACTGACCGGCCACGAAGGCAGGGAAAAGCCGAGCCAAGGCGAGCGCATCGTGACTATTTCGGTCTTGGTCAAGACCGAACGGGTCTTGATCGGCTTCATTGCACAAAATCGGTGCGTGCCAGACCAAAATAGACATGATCTTTGGCGCGGGTTTCGGCACGGTGCCCGATGCTGACGCCAATTTTCCGGCGTTTCAGCCGTCGCATTGAGACGATTTTCGCAATTCTTCGGAGCCAATCGGTCTTGACACCTACCACTCCAGCCTATCCCGACCCGACGACAGTTTGATGGCGATTCGATAGCTCCGTACAGCGAAATCCGTGGCGACGTTCCTGCTAACCGACAGGAGATTGCGTCATGGCTGAACCGAGCGCCGAGCACTGGTATCCCACCGCCGCCTATCTCTACACGCTGCACCTCAACGGCCCCGCGCTGGCGTGGGAATACCTGCGCCGAAACTCCTATTACCGCCGCGACTGGCTGCGCCGTCGTCGCCGGCCGGAGGCCGCCGAACGCTGGGGCCTGCGCCTGCTGGAAAATCCAGACCTGGACGCGCGGGACGCGCATCCGGCCTGGTTCCCCGACCATGACGGCGTGCTCCAGCTCTACCCGGACGCCGACCCACCACCGGAGGCCGACGCCTTCGCGTTCTGGCGCGTCCCTGGCGACAAGCATCTGATCCACGACGGAAAGCGCCTGGTGCTGGTGTCGCGCTGGCCCGGCTGCTGCGTGCGGCTCGCACTCGCGCCGGGACTGGAAGACGGTATGGCTTACCTCTACGCCATCCGCGCCTGCACCACGCCTTGCGCGCGCTACCGTGCGCTGGCGGCCGGGCTGGATGCGCTGTCCGCCGCGACCGGGGCCGCGCCTGCGGCAGCGGCCCGTTCCCGGCCTACGCCTGCCGCGGTGCTGGAACTGCACACCTTGCAGGCGCTCGACGGGACCCTCACGGGCGCGTCCTTGCGTGTGGTGGCCGAAGGGCTGTTCGGCGCGGATGCCGTCGCGGCCGACTGGCACAAGGACAGCGCCTTGCGTGCCCGCGTGCGGCGGCTGGTGCGCCGGGGCGATGCGCTGATGCGCGGCGGCTACCGCCGCCTGGCACAGCTTCCGCCACCGTTGCACGGGGGGACGTTTCGCGTCCCTTGAAGAACGTCCCTTAGCAAGAAGCCTCGCTTTCTCGAAAGTGCCTCTATCCGGCCGCGTGGTGCTGCCGGGCTTGATGGAGGTACATCCCATGCGACCCGCTCCCTTGCGGCCTGCCGCCGCTGCTGTCGCTGCGCCCGCGCAGCCCCAACGCTACCTGACCAACGATGAAGCCGCCCAATACTTGCGCCTTTCGCCGCGCACGCTGGAGAAGCAGCGCGTGATCGGCGGCGGCCCGAAGTTTCGCAAGTTCGGCCGCCGCGTCATGTACGCCGTGAGCGACCTCGATGCCTGGGCTGACCAGCGCAGCTACGAGGCGACTTCCGACCCGGAATATGCCGAACGGCACGCGGGCGACTACCGTGATGGCCGCTGACCGTCGGCGCGTGGGTGGCCTTCGCCATGTCCAGCCCGTCAGGGCGAGCCTTGCAGCAGCGCGAACAGCTCGACCTGTTCCGCGCGCTGCCGGGCGACATGGCACCACGCGACAGCCAGGACTTGATGGCCTTTCCGTTCTTCTCGCTCGCCAAGTCGCGGCGCACCGCGGCGATCGACTTCCGAGCGGGTGGCATTACCATCCGCGTGGAAGGCACGCAGGAGCACGGCATCGCCACGATATGGGATGCCGATATTCTGATTTGGGCCGCCTCGCAGATCGTGGAAGCCCGCGACGCGGGCATCCCGACCTCGCGGCTGATGCAGGTGCGCCCCTACGAGATCCTGCGCTTCATCGGGCGCGGTACGTCGCTGCGCGACTACCAGCGCCTCAAAGCGGCCCTGGATCGCCTGCAATCGACCACGGTGGCCACGTCCAT
Organism: Pseudoxanthomonas sp. X-1; assembly: GCF_020042665.1. NCBI lineage: Bacteria > Pseudomonadati > Pseudomonadota > Gammaproteobacteria > Lysobacterales > Lysobacteraceae > Pseudoxanthomonas > Pseudoxanthomonas sp. X-1. The sequence goes on along the minus strand of NZ_CP083376.1, from coordinate 791,047 downwards.
CCGAGAGACAACAGGCCGGCGCCTGCATCGCTTCTCGTGGATCAACGAGTGGAAGGAACTGGCCGACGCCAGCGGCACGCCGCTGGGCATCGAGCTGATCCTGCCGGACTGGTTCTACGCGGGCGTGGTGGACGCGGCCCTGGTGCTGACCATCGACCCGACCTATTTCCGGCTGACTGGCGGCATCGAGCGGTGGCTGTACCGCCTGGTGCGCAAGCACGGCGGGCGACAGGAACACGGCTGGCAATTCGATTTCCAGCACCTGTACCGCAAGTCGGGCAGCGTGGCGCGCTACTACGACTTCGCCGCCGATCTGCGCGCCTTGGTGGCGCGGCAATCGCTGCCCGGCTACGTCCTGGGCATCGAGCGGATGCCGGGCGAGAAAATCGAGCTGCTGACCTTCCGGCCCGTGCTGCATACGGCACGGGGATAAGTGCGGGAAAACCTGTGGATTCACTCGTGCTATCAGGCAACAGGGGACTCGTGCTATCAGGCAACAAATCCTCGTGCTATCAGGCAACAAAATCGGCCGCAAACCCTTGCCAGCATTGGGTTTCGTCGCCATCTAACATTCCTAACTTAAATTCTCTAACTTTTAGTAGAGAAGCGCCGTTTCGGTGGACAACCGCAAAACGGCACGGCGAACAGCCTTTCGCACGGCAGGCAAAGCCCGGCTTTCCAGCAGGGAGGGCCGCGCCATGATCGTCGCTTTGCTCAACCAGAAAGGCGGTGTCGGCAAGACCACGCTCGCCACCCACATCGCGGGCGAGCTGGCGATGCGCAGCCTGCACGTCATCCTGCTGGATGCCGACCCGCAGGGTTCCTCGCTCGACTGGACGCAGCGCAGAAGCCAGCAGGGCTTGCCCCGGCTGTTCAGCGCCGTGGGCCTCGCCCGCGAAACCTTGCATCAGGAAGCGCCCGAACTCGCCAGGCGGGCCGATCACATCGTCATCGACGGCCCGCCGCGCATCGCCGCCCTGGCGCGTTCCGCGCTGCTGGCGGCCGAGCGCGTGCTGATTCCCGTGCAGCCCAGCCCGTATGACCTGTGGGCCAGCGCCGAGATGGTGGCGCTGATCCGCGAGGCACAGGTGTTCCGGCCTGCGCTGCGCGCGGCCTTCGTCATCAATCGGCGCGTCAGTACCACCATCATCGGCAGAGAAGCACGGCAATCGCTGGCCGAACAGCCGCTGCCGGCGCTGCGCAGCGAAGTGCGCCAGCGCATCGTCTTCGCCGACAGCGTGGCCGCTGGCCGGCTCGCCCGCGAGACGGCGCCCGACAGCGCCGCCGCACGCGAGATCGCCGCGCTCACCGATGAACTGCTGCGGTGGCCGACATGAGCGGCCCGCGCAGCAAGCGCGTCGGCATCGGCGCACGTCCACCCGCGAATCCGCACGCCGAGGCGTGGATTCGCCAGGGCGATGCCGATGCACTCAACAAAGGCGACCTCTACACCGCACGCCTGACCCTCGACATCACACCCGCGATGCGTGCTCGCATCAAGGTGTCGGCCTTCACGCGAGGCGTGACCGTGGCCGAGTTGCTGCGCGGCCTGCTGGAACGAGAGTTCCCCGACAACCGCTCGGAGAACCTGCCATGAACGCATCCGCCTTGCCTGCCGCTGACGCGGCGACGGCTGCACCGGCTGCTGCGCCGCCACCTTCGCTCTCGGCACTCTCCGGCCAGGCTGGCAGCGTGCCACTGACTCGCGTATCGCTCGCCTATATCGAACCGCGCTTCAAGCTCTACCTGCGTTTCGGCGAACCGGCGCGCACGCTGCGGCTCGACCGCTGGCGGCGCTGCGCGGTATTCCTGCCGCGTGCAATGTTCTGCCGCGTGCGCTGGGAAGCAAACGACTACGGCACGATCCGCTGGCAACTCACGGTGATGCAAGCCGCCACGCCGCTGGACGACATGCAGCGCATCCCCGGCGTGCGGCCGGGCGCACGCCTGCTGCTGCACGCCGAAGGCGAAAACGCGGTGCGTGCCGTGCTGGAACGCATCGACGGCATTGAGGCGCTGGGCATCGCTGCCATCGACGTGTCGCCCGCGTACTGGCGCACGCTGGGCAACCGTCTGGCGGCCCGCCTGCCGCTGCCCGAATACACCGCCGAGCGGCACGCCGCCTGGTTGGCCGGGAGGGCGCTGCCATGACGACCCAATCCACCACCGCGCGCACGCCCGAAGCCGCGCCGCATCCTCGCTCGCGCCTGCGCGTTCGCATCGTGCTGGCGGGCTTCGCCGCCGTCGGCCTCGCTGCGCTAGCCTGGGCGGCTTTCGTGTCGCCGCTGCCGCGTCTGACCTACAACCCGTCCGACAGCGTGGCGGTCGGCTGGTATCGCATCGAACCGTTCGACCCGCGCACCGCCTCGCTGCCACGTCCGCTGTCCGTGGACAGCATCGTGCTGGTGCCGCTGCCCGACAGGGCCGCCACGCTGGCCGCGCAGCGCGGCTACCTGCCCACCCGTGTTCCGCTGCTCAAACGTGTGGGCGCAGTCGTGCCGCAACACGTCTGCATCGTCGCCGGTCAGGTACGCATCGACGGTGTGCCTGCGGCCACCGCGCTGCGTGCCGACCGGCTGGGCCGGCCGCTGCCATCCTTGCAGCTTTGCCGCCGCCTCGAACCGGGCGAGCTGTTCCTGTTGAGCGTGACGAATCCGGCCTCGTTCGACAGCCGGTATTTCGGGCCGGTCAGCGCATCCGCCGTGATCGGCGTTGCGCATCCGGTTTGGCTGGAGACACGCCCATGATGGCCGCCGATTCTCTGCACCATGCCGTGCATCTCATCGTGCCATCGGGCATGTCGTTCCGGCTGCTGCTGCCGTGTCGTCGCGCGTGCAGCGCGAGCGCATCCGCGCCGCGCCTCGCGCAACATCCGGCGCAGCGGTCCAGCGTGCAGGCGTCTTGCCTCGAACGAGCCTGGCCTGCGGCCATTGGCGCGTTCGCCGGCGGGCTGGCTGCTGGTGCAGCAGCGCCGCCGGGCCGCCAATGCCCGGAGCGCGAGCGAGGGGCAAAGGCGGAAGGCAAGACAAAAGGGTTCGGCACGCGGCCTAACGTAAAGCCAGTCTGCACATGGGGGGAGCGCGGCACGGAGCGGCTTTGCCACCGTGCCGCGTTCGGCGCGAGGCTCGCGCCAATGCAGGCATGTCCGCGTGCTTCGCACGACCGGACACGCCATAGCTTGTGGGGAGCGCAGCCATGACCGACCGCCGCGACGACGATTTCCGCGTGCGTCCCAGCGCCCCGAAGAACCGGGGCAAGGGCCAGGGCCAGAGCTTCGTTTCCAAGGTGCTCAAGCAGGCTGGCAAGGCCAGCGGCGGCAAGTCGGCGGTGCGCCGTCCTGCCACTGGCGGCAGCGGCGCACGCGCCGGCCAGCGTCCCGGCTCGCGCTTGGGGCGCGGCCATACGGCGGCACGCTTCGCAGGCGCGAAGCTAACGCCCATGTCGCGGCGCGTGACCATCAAGACCTTGCTGGCCAATCACCAACGAGCCAGCCCTCAGTCGCTTTCCAAACACCTGCGCTATGTCGAACGCGACGGCGCGGGCCGTGATGGCGAGCCGGGCCGGGCCTATGGGCCACAGGCCGACGAAGCCGACCTCGACGCCTTCAAGGAACGCTGCCAGGACGACCGGCACCATTTCCGCTTCATCGTCTCCCCGGAGGACGGTGCCGAGCTTCATGAGCTGCGCACCTACACCCGGCATCTGGTGAACCGCATGGAAGCCGACCTGGGCACGCGGCTGGATTGGGTGGCGGTGGATCACTGGAACACAGACAACCCGCACATTCACCTGATCGTGCGCGGACGCGACGACACCGGCAAAGACCTCATCATCGCGGGCGACTACATCGCCCACGGCTTTCGGCATCGCGCCGCCGAATTGGCGACCGAATGGCTGGGGCCACGCACCGAACTGGAGATCCAGCAGACCTTGCAGCGCGAGGTGGAGCAAGAGCGGTGGACGAGCCTCGACCACACGTTGCTGCGCGAGGCCGGCGAGGATGGCCGGGTGCAGATCGAACGCTTCAACGAACCCCGGCTGCAACGCCAGCGCTTGCTGCTGATCGGCCGCCTGCAACGCTTGCAGCGCCTGGGCATGGCCGATGAGGTGCAGCCCGGCACCTGGGCCATCCATGCTGACGCGGAGAAGACCTTGCGTGCCCTGGACGAGCGTGGCGACATCATCCGCACCATGCAGCGGGCGATGAGCGGCCAGCTGCGCGAGCTGGCGGTGTTCGAGCCGGGCGACGATGGCCGCACCATCCTCGGCCGCGTGGCTGCGAAGGGGTTGGCTGACGAACTGCGCGACCGCGGCTATCTGGTCATCGACGGCGTGGACGGCAAGGCTCACTACGTCGCGTTGAATGCCCGCGATGAGCTGGAGAACTATCCCACCGGAGCCGTGGTGGAGGTACGTGGTTCCGCCGAAGTGCGGGCGGCCGACAAGAACATCGCCGCGCTGGCGAGCGATGGCCTGTACCGTACCGATCATCACCTTGCCATCGAACAAGGCCGGGCCAAGGCAGGACGCGACCCGCAGGAAGTCGTCGCGACTCACGTTCGCCGGCTGGAAGCCCTGCGCTGGACCGGCATCGTGGAGCGCGTGGCCGATGGCTTATGGAAGGTGCCGGACGACCTGGCCGAGCGTGGCCGCCAGTACGACGCGCAACGGCTGGGCGGCGTGGCCGTGGAATTGAAATCACACCTGCCGATTGAGCGGCAGGCCCGCGTGATCGGAGCCACCTGGCTCGACCAGCAACTGATCGGCGGCGGCCGTGGGCTGGGCGACCTGGGCTTTGGTGCCGAGGCCAAGGAAGCCTTGCAGCGGCGCTCCGACTTCCTCGAAGAACAGGGGCTGGCCCAGCGGCGCGGGCAGCGCATGATTCTCGCCCGGAACCTGCTGGGGACGCTGCGCAATCGGGAGCTGGCGCAAATCGCAAAGGATATTGCCGCCGATACTGGCCTGGAGCATCGGCCCGTCGCCGACGGTCAGCGCGTGGCCGGCATCTACCGGCGCTCCATCATGCTGGCGAGCGGGCGCTACGCGATGCTGGACGACGGCAAGGGATTCAGCTTGGTGCCGTGGCAACCGGTGATTGAACAGCGGCTGGGGTGGCAGCTTGCCACAACGGCGCACAGCCGAGGCGTGTCGTGGGAGATTGGGCGGCAGCGTGGACCTACCATTGGATAGCAGGCTGTTGGAACATGTTCATAAAAGGATATGACTCATGTTCAGCCTCAGAGCATGACCCATGTGCTGTTGTTAACGATACTTATGTGGCCAAATGAAACCTGTATTGGTTGTTCAGCAGTAGCGATAAAAGCTATAAAGCTATACAGTCCCTCTCCCGATGAAATTGTCTAACACATGAATTCTCCTTAGAATCAGCGGCAATGTCCCGTACGATCCGACAACTTCTCCGCCTATTGCGCCTTCCGGCGCTGACGGTGTTGTTGTTTTCGGTACTGGCCAATCCGGTTCTTGCCACGGTAGGGGATATGCACGAAGCCGTGCGTGGCAATACTGCGCATCTGGATCATTCCCTTCAGGCACATGATGCCAGCGATGATGCAGCCATCGACGACGATGGAAAAACGGGCGATCTATTGCATGCCCTGATGCACGGTGTACATGGCTGTGGCCACCAGACGGCGCTTCCTGCGTTGTTCGTGTCTCTCATCTTCTCTCAGATTCCTGCCGTAATACCGCATTCCGAGTCGGTATTTTCGGTTTCTGCTGGTCAGACTTCGCCGATCCGTCCTCCGATCGCAGGTTGATGTCCCGTCCGGTTCCTTGGGAACCGGCGCACGTCCCTGAGTTCATCGGAGAATCCCCATGTGGTTGCGATTGGCGGCATTGGCCGTCTTCGCGGTCGTGCCCGTGCTTCACGCACAGGAACGGTCGCCTGTCCCCCTTTTTACCCTCGACCAAGCGATCCAGCGGGTCGCCTCAACCCACCCCGACCTACGCCTGGTTGATGGTCGCCGCGACGTGCTGCAGGCCAACTTGGATGCGGCCGGCCTGCGTCCACCGCTGACGCTGGGTGCGACGCTGGAGAATGCCGTTGGCAGCGGCACCTACCGTGGCTTCGACCAAGCCGAGTTGACCGTCACTCTGGCCGGTACGCTCGAACGCGGCGGCAAGCTCGATGCCCGCCGTACCCTGGTGCAAGCCAACATCGACAACCTCGCGCCGCAGCGCGAGATTGCGCGTCTGGATCTGCTCGCCGAGACGGCACGACGCTATCTGGCGGTCACTGCCGCAATTCGGCAACGTGAGATTGCCGATACCGACATCGAGCAGCGCAAGCGCAGCGTCGAGGCGGCACGGCGACGACATGAGGCTGGTGCCTCGCCCGAGTCGGTCGTGCTGACCGCACAAGCGGCGCTGGCCGAGGCTGAGTTGAATCGTGAGCGCGCGCAACAACGCGAGCGGGCGGCCCGCCAGACCCTGGCGGCACTTTGGAACCAGCGCGACCCGGACTTTGGCACGGTCGCTGGCGATCCGCTGGCGCTACCGGCGTTGGAGGATTTTGCGCAGTTGAGCGCCTGGCTGGAAAGAACGCCCGAGTTGGCCCAATTGGCAGGCGAGGCGCGCATCCGCGAAGCGCAGGTGCGCTTGGCGCGTAGCGAGACCAAGGCCGACCTGCAATGGCAGATCGGCGCGCGTGCCCTGCGAGGCGATGACAACGACGTGGCGCTGATCGCGGGCCTGAGCGTGCCGCTAGGCGTGTCGCGTCGCGCCCAGCCGGGCATACGCGCCGCAGAGGCGGAACTGGCCCTGAGTTCTGTCGAACGCGAGGCTCTGTCGATCCAACTGTATTCCACGCTGTCCAGCGCCTATGGCGACTACACGACTGCGCGGATGGAAACCGCACGGCTGTCCCGGGACGTGCTGCCACGGTTGGCGAAGGCCGAACAGGCCGCCGACCGCGCTTGGCGCGCCGGGGCGATCAGCTACATGGAGTGGGCGATGTTGCAGGACCAGCGGGTACAGGCGCGCAGCCGCCAGTTGCAAGCCGCTCTCGACGCTCAGACCGCCCTCATCGAAATCCAGCGCCTGACCGGCCAGCCCGTCGTCGCGGCTGCCGGCAATGCCCCCCATTCGGATAACACCCCATGAAAATTATTGCAAAGAACCTCTCGGCCACGGCGCTGGCCTTGACGATTTCCCTGTTGTTGGCCGGTTGCGGCAAGCAAGACGCTGCGCCAGCCACAGAAGACAAGTCAACGCAAGCCGACGAGGAAGCCGAAGGCTCCCACGAAGAAGAAGGTGGTGAGCACGAAGAGGCCGCCGAGTCCACGGTCATCGACAAGGCCGAGGCCGATGCAAACGGCATCGCGGTCGCCCCGGCCGGCCCGGGCACCATCGCACAGGAACTGGAAGTCCAGGGCCTGCTCGCCGCGGTTGACGGTAGCGTGGCCCAGGTCACGGCGCGCTACCCAGGGCGCATCCAGGCGTTACGCGCCAACGTCGGTGACCAGGTGAAAGCCGGACAATCGTTGGCTGCTATCGAGAGCAACCTCAGCCTGAGTACATATTCGGTGGCAGCGCCACTGTCGGGCGTGGTGCTGAGCCGGCAGGCTCAGCTCGGCGGTGGTGCAGCCGAAGGCCAGCCGTTGTTCGAGATCGCCAATCTTTCCAAGGTCTGGGCCGACCTGAACCTGTTCGGCGACCAGATCCGCCAAGTGCCGGCCGGTGCTCCAGTCACACTCACCCGCCTGTACGATGGCAGTGCTGCGCAGACCACCATTGAGCGCGTGTTGCCCGGCACTTTTGCCGCCAGCCAGAGTGCGATCGCTCGCACCACGCTGGACAACGCAGATGGACAGTGGAGGCCTGGCATGGCCGTGACCGCTCGCATCACGACCGCTCGCCGGGATGCGGCACTGGTGCTGCCGCTGGCGGCGTTGCAGACGATGGACGGCCGCGACGCGGTGTTCGTGCGTAGCGGTAATACCTACACCGCGCGTGCAGTGAAGACCGGTGCCCGTGATGCCACCCATGTCGAGATTCTCGAAGGCGTGAAGGCCGGAGAAGAAGTGGTGGTTGCGCAGAGCTATCTGGTCAAGGCGGACATCGAAAAGTCCGGCGCCTCCCACGAGCACTGAGGAGACCACCGACATGCTCGAGAAAATCATCCGCGCGTCGATCAATCATCGTTGGTTGGTCATGACCCTCACCCTGGCGCTGATCGCTGTAGGTGTCTGGAGCTTCCGGCAACTACCGATTGACGTCACCCCCGACATCACCAACGTCCAGGTCCAGATCAACACGTCTGCACCTGGCTACTCACCCCTGGAGACCGAACAGCGCATCACCTATCCGGTGGAGACGGCGATGGCCGGCCTGCCGAAGATGGACTACTTCCGCTCGCTCTCGCGCTACGGCCTGTCGCAGATCACCGTGGTGTTCAAGGACGGCACGGATATCTACTTCGCCCGCCAGCAGGTGGCCGAACGCTTGTCGCAGGTGAAATCGCAGATTCCAGACGGTGTGGAGCCGACACTGGGGCCGATCGCCACCGGCATGGGCGAGATATTCAACTACACGATCGACGCCGACCCGAAGGCTCGCAAGCCCGATGGCACGACGTACACCGCTACCGATCTGCGCACGTTGCAGGACTGGGTGATTCGCCCGCAGTTGCGCAACGTGCCCGGTGTCACCGAGGTCAATACCCTGGGCGGCTACAAGCGCGAGATCCACGTCACCCCTGATCCTGCACGGCTGCGCGCGCTTGGTTTCACGCTTGAAGACGTGGTACAGGCACTGCAGACCAACAACCAGAACGCCGGTGCTGGCTACATCGAACGTAATGGTCAGCAGTTCCTGGTACGCATACCGGGCCAGGTGGCTGACATCCCGCAGATCCAGTCCATCGTGCTAGGTACGCGTGGTGCCGCGGTCCTGCGCATTCGCGACGTGGCTCAGGTGACCGAAGGCCTGGAATTGCGCAATGGTGCGGCTACCCAGAACGGACATGAGGTAGTGCTGGGCACGGCGATCATGCTGGTCGGTTCCAACAGCCGCGACGTGGCCCAAGCTGTCGCCGCACGCTTGAAGGAAGCTGGCAAGAGCTTGCCTGAGGGCATCACTGCCACGCCGGTCTATGACCGCACCGTTCTGGTGGACCGAACCATCGCCACGGTAGAGAAGAACCTGGTCGAAGGTGCGCTGCTGGTCATCGTCATCCTGTTCGCGCTTTTGGGCAATTTCCGTGCGGCGTTGATTACCGCGGCAGTGATCCCGTTGGCGATGCTGTTCACCCTGACCGGCATGGCACGCACTGGCGTGTCAGCCAACCTGATGAGCTTGGGCGCGCTGGACTTCGGCCTGATCGTCGATGGTGCGGTGATCATCATCGAAAATTGCCTGCGCCGCTTTGGCGAGCGACAGCACGAACTAGGCAGGACACTGACCCTTGATGAACGCTTTGGCTTGACCGCCAGCGCCACTGCGGAGGTGATCCGTCCCAGCCTGTTCGGCCTGGGCATCATCACGGCCGTGTACCTGCCGATCTTCGCCCTGAGCGGGGTGGAAGGAAAGATGTTCCACCCGATGGCGATCACCGTGGTGATGGCCTTGGCCGGCGCGATGGTGCTGGCGCTGACCTTCGTACCGGCGGCCATTGCCCTGGCCCTGGGTGGCAAGGTCGAGGAAAAGGAGAACCGAGTGATGGCCTGGCTGCGGCGGTGCTACGAGCCGCTGCTGGGCTTTGCCTTGCGCCGCGGCGCGCTGGTCGGTGTCGGCGCTGTGGTGTTGCTGGCGGGCAGTGCGGCCCTGGCCACTCGCCTGGGTAGCGAGTTCGTGCCCAACCTGGACGAAGGCGACATCGCCCTGCAGGCCATGCGCATCCCCGGCACCAGCCTGACCCAGTCGGTGGAGATGCAGCGGCGACTGGAAACGCGCCTGCTCGAAGTCCCCGAGGTGGAGCGCGTGTTCACCCGGCTGGGCACGGCGGAAGTTGCTTCCGATCCAATGCCGCCATCCGTGGGCGACGCCTACGTGATGTTGAAGCCGCGCGATCAATGGCCTGATCCATCCAAGCGCAAGGAGGCACTGGTCACAGAAATACAGGCCATTGCAGCCAAGGTGCCAGGCAACAACTACGAGTTCAGTCAGCCGATACAGATGCGTACCAATGAACTGATCTCCGGCGTGCGTGCCGACGTGGCGATCAATCTCTATGGCGATGACTTGGACACTCTGTTGCAGGTGGGGCAGCGCATTGCAGCCGCCGCTGGCAGTGTGTCCGGTGCGGCCGACGTACGCGTGGAGCAGGCGGGTGGTTTGCCGTTGTTGTCTGTCGTGCCAGACCGACTTGCGCTTTCTACCTATGGGCTGAACTTGGAGGACGTGCAGGCAACGGTGTCTACCGCCATCGGTGGCGAAGTTTCCGGCCAGTTGTTCGAGGGTGATCGCCGTTTTGACATCGTGGTGCGCCTGCCCGAGACCCTACGTCAAGACCCCGCTGCTATCGCTGCACTGCCGATTCCGTTGCCGGCCTTGCCGGACGCGGGAGGTGATGGCAAGCCGCACACTGTGCCACTGGGCAGTGTGGCCAAGGTGGAAATGATCGAGGGCGCAAACCAGATCAACCGCTACAACGGAAAGCGTCGCATTGCAGTCACTGCCAACGTGCGCGACCGCGATCTGGGCGGTTTCGTGGCCGATCTGCAGCAGACCATCAATACCCAGGTCCAGGTGCCTACCGGCTACTGGATCGAATACGGCGGCAGCTTCGAGCAACTGATCTCGGCCAGCCAGCGCTTGGCGATCGTGGTGCCGGTGACACTGGTGCTGATCTTTGCGTTGTTGTTCTGGGCTTTCGGATCGGTCAAGGATGCGGCGATCGTGTTCAGTGGTGTGCCGCTGGCGTTGACCGGCGGGGTGATGGCGCTAATCCTGCGCGGGATTCCGTTCTCGATTTCAGCGGGCATCGGCTTCATCGCCCTGTCTGGTGTTGCGGTGCTCAACGGCCTGGTGATGATCAGCTTCATTCGGCACATGCGCGAACAGGGCGAGTCGCTGGAACAGGCGGTGCGGCACGGTGCCGTGACCCGCCTGCGGCCGGTGTTGATGACCGCATTGGTGGCCTCGCTGGGCTTCGTGCCCATGGCGCTCAACGTCGGTGCCGGTTCGGAAGTTCAGCGGCCACTGGCGACGGTGGTCATCGGCGGGATCATCTCCTCGACCCTGCTGACACTGGTGGTCCTGCCAGTGCTGTACCGATGGGTGCATGGCCGCTTTCCCGGAAAGCAAACACAGGCTGCCTGACGCCAAGCCCCGGATCACCCGCCGTTTCTCGGCGGGTGATCGGTCTACTGGTGCGAACACTAAACACCTGCCCGTAGCAAGGAGGACTCTGGAATGAGTGTCCATCACTCGCGTCATCGTCGCGATGGCTATGTCCAGGGTTCGCCGCAGAGTCCCCGATAAGGCCTGTGCCATGAATGAATGTCGTCGAAATAAATCTCAGCCGAGCGCTGCGCAAGCCTTGTTCGTCAAGGCTGGTGTACGAGCAGAAAGCCGAATACTTGACGTAGGGGGTGGGATATTTCCCTTTATCGATTGGTTGCTGGAACGCGATGTCAAGGATATTTGGATATGGAATTGCCACTTTCGTTCTCTGTATCTGCCAAAGCCTGAGATTCCACCCATCGGATCGCCAATCAAGTGGATCGATGTGGATATGACCCAGCTATTGCTGGAAAAAGGCTGCTGTACGCACTGGCACGACAGCATCGTATTACACAGATTGTTCGCACCAGCCCATCTGCGCGCCTACGCCAAGCAAGCAGCAAATGCGGTCTCGCAGGGCGGATATGCGCTTATTAGATGCGCGTCGATCAATGATGGAAAGAAACCAGAAAAAAACATTAGGAGATTTTCTAGTCCAGAAGGCGTTGCCGTCGTGCTGGGGAGTGAGTTCATGTTGAAGGAAGTTCGGCGAGAAAAACTCGGCGACGGAACTGTGACTACCCACGCTCTGTTTGCACACTTATAACGTCGAGGATGCACGATGATGGTCGATGAAAAAAAATCGCCAGCGATTTTGAAGAGTACCGGCATGCGTGGAACGATACATTTTGGCGATCGTTCGTCGTCACGCTGGGCAGGATGGCGCCCGCGGCTGTGCGTAGACACGCTTGTATGGGGTGAAGCGGTTTATATGGCGGCGTTGTTGAATACGGCGTTCTGGCGTGCAGCTAACGCGGCAGGCGCCTTCGCGGGCAAGGGATCCATCACGACTGCGATCAGCCTGTTCCTGATCATCGTTGCGCTCAACGTGTTGCTGATACGCCCGTTGTGCACACGTTGGACGACACGTCCGATATTGAGTGTTTTCTTGCTGGTTGCCGTCTTCGCATCGTTCTTTTCAGATCGCTATGCGGTGTATTTCGATGTCGGGATGATGCGTAACATTCTCGCGACCGATCCTGCCGAATCGCGCGAGTTGCTCACTGCCGCGCTGTTGGGGCATGTGCTGCTCTATGCAACCTTGCCGCTGATCCTGATCTGGGGCTGCGTACTACGCTGGCCATCTAAACCACGCTCCCTGTTACGGATGCTTGGCTCGGTTGTACTGGCATTGGTTCTGGTCGTGGCCAGCGCGTTGCTGGGTTTCAAGGATGTGTCGGCATTGATGCGCAATCACCACGAATTGCGCTATCTGGTGGCACCGTCGAACGTCCTGGCATCTCTGGCTCGTATCGCTGCCAAGGACTGGAAAAGTAGAAGTGACGGGCCGCGTCAGGTGATTGCAGCTGATGCGCGCCTGGATGGGCACGCAACCATGACGCGCCCACACGTGTTGGTGATCGTCGTTGGCGAAACCGTCCGCGCGCAGAACTGGGGGCTCAACGGCTATGCCCGGCAGACCACGCCACAGCTGGCCGCATTGGACGTGGTGAACTATCCGGACGTCACTGCCTGTGGCTCGAGCACGGAAGTGTCGCTGCCTTGCATGTTCTCGGTGCATGGGCGAAGCAGCTACGACGAACGTCAGATCCGTAACTCCGAATCGCTCCTGCACGTGCTTGCACGCACGGGGGTGAAGGTTTTGTGGCGAGACAACCAAGGGGGATGCAAGGGCGTTTGTGAGGGCCTGCCATTCGAGTCCGTGCGTCAGTCACAAGATCCCGAACTCTGCACTGCTCAGGGCTGCCAAGATGCCATCTTGCTGGCTGGGCTGAAGACGCGTTTGCAAGCCGCATCCGGCGATACCGTGGTAGTGCTACACCAACTCGGCAATCATGGTCCAAGCTACTACCTGCGTTATCCCGAGTCGTTGCGCAGATTTCGTCCGGATTGCCGTAATGCCGACCTGGGTGAGTGCGCACGTGGGCAGGTGGTCAACGCCTACGACAACGCCACTCTGGCCACAGATGATCTGTTGGCGCGACTGATCAGCCTGCTGGACTCATTGCAGGACAGAGACACCGCCCTGCTGTACGTCTCCGACCATGGCGAGTCGCTAGGCGAGAGCAATCTGTACCTGCATGGGCTGCCGTATGCGATAGCCCCAAATACGCAGATAAAGGTGCCCATGGTGGCCTGGGTTTCCCCATCGATGGCGCGTTGGCGCGGCTTGGACATGCAGTGCGTGAGGAAGCAGGCAAAACGTCCGGCCTCTCACGACAATCTTTTCCACTCGGTACTTGGCTTGATGGAGGTATCCACACGCGCCTACGAACGGAGCAAGGACGTATTCGGAATTTGCGCTACCGCGCCTCGCGGAGAGTCGGTGCAATGAGCGTACTGAATTCTCGGATCCGGACACTTTGGGGCCGGCTATCGACAGGCTGGATTGTCTGGCTGCTCATCGCAGCCAGTCTCGCAGCAGGGATCGGGCTGCGACAGCCTTCGCCACCGGACGAGCCGCGCTTTGTGCTGGCGGCACGGACTATGGTGGAGACCGGGCAATGGCTGTTGCCCCGGCGGGGCATCGAGTTGTACGCCGAGAAACCGCCGGTGTTCATGTGGCTGCAAGCGGTGGCCTATCACGTCGTCGGAAACTGGGACATCGCCTTTCTATTGCCTTCGCTGGTCGGCGCACTACTGACGTTGTGGTTGACCTATGACATCGGGCGCCGGCTTTGGAATGCCCGTGTCGGACGTTATGCAGCATTGGCACTGTTCGCCACGGTGCAGTTTGGCCTGATGGCCAAGCGCGGCCAGATCGACATGGCCTTGGTAACGATGACCACCGCCTCGCTATGGGGATTGTTGCGACACATGCTGCGAGGGCCGGATACGCGTGGCCTGGTCATCGCAGGGTTCTTCGCCGGACTGGGTACCGTCACCAAGGGCGTTGGCTTCCTACCATTGCTTCTGTTGGTTCCCTACGCCTTCGCGGTGTACCAGCGCAAGGATGTGGTGCCACTAGGAGGCAAGCAGCTGCTGTGGCTACTCGGTAGCTTTGTGGCCGGTGTCGCGGTTTGGCTCGGACCGCTAGGGCTGGCGCTTGTCGGTAGCGACGACATGGCCCTGCAACGCTACGCCCGCGAACTGCTTTTCAAGCAGACCACGACCCGCTATATCTCGGCCTGGCACCATGTGCAGCCCGCCTGGTACTACCTGAAGGTAATCGCCACGTTGTGGCTACCAGGATGCTTGTTGTTGCCATGGCTGGCTGTACCCTGGTGGAAGCGACTACGTCGCAGCAACCCACGTTACCTGTTGCTGATCGGCTGGGCGCTGCTGGTATTGCTGTTCTTTAGTGCCAGTCCCGGCAAGCGCGAAGTCTATATCTTTCCGATACTCCCCGCATTGTGTTTGACCGCCGCACCGTTGCTGCCTGCCATCCTGCGTTTGCGCAGCAGTCGGATACTGCTGGGTGGCTATCTCTATGTCATCGGCACGGTTGCACTCTTGCTGGGCGGAGCGTTGTTCCGGAACGGTCCCTGGGTGCAAACGCGGCTGGCTGGTCGCGATGTTGATTTCGCTTCCCAGCACGCGCTCGCGATTTGGATGCTCGTTCTTGGCATTGCCCTCGTGCTGATCGTTATCGGCTGGGGCCGCCGCCACATCGGGCGTGCTGCAGTAGCGACGTCGTGCACGCTCTGGCTGGTCTATGGAATCGGCCTGATGCCAGCACTGGACCCGTTCGCTTCTGCATCCCGGCTCATGCAACACGTGCGAGATGTCGCCGGGCCCAACGGTCAGTTGGGCCTGGTGGACTGGCGCGAGCAGAACTACTTGCAGGCCGGGCGTTCGGTGACCGACTTCGGATTCAAGGCGCCGATCAACCAGCAATGGGAGCTGGCCTGGCATTGGGCAGCGCAGGCGCCCACTACACGTCTGCTGCTGGTTTCGCAGGTGGCGGCTGAGCAATGCTCCGGCCAGACACACCCTCTGTGGACAGGACAAGCCAATCGCACCACCTGGGTATTGCTGGACGGTACCGAGGTGGTGCGCCACTGCTCCAACACCATGCCGGGTAAGCCTGCGAGTGTGGCTCGATCCGCCCAGAGCGAAGAGGACATGCCATGACGCTCGGCTTCGCACTTGCAATCCAGGCCGGCAGGAAAAAGTTGATATCCGTGCATGGCACGGACGCATGCGCGTGCTCGGCACACATCACCACACGGACCCACGAGGACTTCGCACATGGCAGATAAGTACGGGCACAGCCCACGCGATCCACGCCGCCTATGGCTCGCGTTCACGTGGTCGATGAAGGGATTGCGCGCCGCTTGGCTTTACGAGTCTTCGTTCCGGCTCGAGGTTTGTCTGGCCGTCCTTCTGCTTCCTCTGGGAGTGACGTTGGGGGAAAGCGGGCCGGAACGCGCCCTGCTAGTCACCAGTGTCTTGCTCGTCCTGACAATGGAGTTGCTCAACTCCGCCATCGAAGCGGTAATCGAACGCTATGGTCCGGAGCATCACGAGCTTGCTGGGCGAGCCAAGGACATGGGATCGGCGGCGGTATTCGTCGCCATGATCGGAACCGCGGCCACGTGGCTGCTGGTGCTGGCAGGCTGACCTGGCTATGGGATCTGTACACGTGAATAGCACATGCCTCCACACCTTGATCGGCGACATCGGGCGAAGCTATCTCCGCATGTCGATCCCGCCCCCATGGTTGAACAACGGGCAGACACCGCCCTTGTCATCTCTCATGTGAATTTGGATGCACGAGGTACAAGCGTCATGAACAAACAACTTCACCAGACTTTCCCTTTTGAAGGCCCATCACGACAGGAGACACTGAGGTGATCAAGAAGCTACAACTGGACATCCCCATCCTACTGCCAGATGTCTTG
The DNA here is from genome assembly GCF_020042665.1 of Pseudoxanthomonas sp. X-1. NCBI lineage: Bacteria > Pseudomonadati > Pseudomonadota > Gammaproteobacteria > Lysobacterales > Lysobacteraceae > Pseudoxanthomonas > Pseudoxanthomonas sp. X-1. The sequence goes on along the minus strand of NZ_CP083376.1, from coordinate 774,779 downwards.
GATGAGGCCGACGCCTGCATCTCCCGTTTGGTCGATGATTTGCAGGGGAAATCAGGTATCGACCGTGTGCACGTACGCCCCGCAGGCGAAGGCGCTTCAGCACAGCTGTGCATCCACTACGACCCGAATCTTCAGCCACTGGCGCGTATCCGGGAACTGGCTGAGGCGGCCGGCGCTCGCATCAGCCAGCAGTTCGGACACATGCATCTGGAAGTCGAGGGCCTCCAGCACGAGCGACGCGCCCGCACCGTAGCGGAGACGCTGCGGAAAATGCGCGGCGTCCTGGAAGCCCAAGCCAGCGCTGCCGGTACCATGCAGATCGAGTTCGACCGCGATCAAGTCGATGAGTCGGCCCTGCTTGCTGTCCTGTCGCGCATTGGAGTGACGCCAAAACATCAGGAACAGCCATCGGGTTCTCCAGAACACGGTCATGATGGTGAAAAGAAGCATGCCCATGACCATGGCGGCATCCTTGGGCCGAACAGCGAGCTGTTCTTTGCCTTGTCCTGTGGCGTGGCACTGGCGATCGGCTTCGCCGTCGAGAAGCTGACCTCTGCTCCCGGATGGCTGCCGCTGGTTTGCTACATCGCCGCTTACGTGTTTGGCGGCTTCTATACGGTGCGCGAGGCCTTCGACAATCTGAGGCTCAAGCGTTTCGAGATCGACACCCTGATGCTGGTGGCCGCTGCAGGCGCTGCGGCCCTGGGTTCATGGGCAGAAGGGGCATTATTGCTGTTTCTCTTCAGCTTGGGACATGCCCTGGAGCACTACGCGATGGGGCGGGCCAAGCGCGCAATCGAGGCGTTGGCGGAGCTGGCACCGGAAACGGCCCGGGTACGCCGAGAAGGCGAGTGGGTAGAAGTCCCGGTTTCCGAATTGGACATTGGCAACGTGGTTTCCGTGCGACCGAATGAACGTCTGCCCGCTGACGGTTTCGTGGTTGCAGGGACCTCCAGCGTCAACCAGGCGCCAGTGACCGGAGAAAGCATTCCGGTTGACAAGCGTCCGGTCGGCGATCCCGTTGCAGCACGCAATAAAGCAGGCTCGGTGGACGCCAGTTCGCGGGTATTTGCTGGAACGATCAATGGCAGTGGCGCGCTTGAGGTCGAAGTCACCAAGCGTTCGGGAGAGTCGGCCTTGGCACGAGTAGTCCAACTGGTCAGCGAAGCGGAAACCCGGCAATCGCCCACCCAGCGGCTGACCGAGCGGATCGAGCGGATCTTCGTGCCCTCGGTCCTGGCGCTGGCGTTCGTGCTGCTGTTTGCTTGGGTGGTGGTGGATGAGCCCTTCCGCGACAGTTTTTACCGGGCGATGGCGGTGCTGGTAGCGGCCAGCCCCTGTGCGTTGGCAATCGCCACTCCCAGTGCGGTGCTGTCCGGCATTGCCCGTGCGGCACGCGGTGGCGTATTGGTGAAGGGCGGTGCGCCGCTGGAGGATCTTGGGTCATTGCGAGCAATGGCCTTCGACAAAACCGGCACCCTGACAGAGGGCCGGCCGCGCATCACTGATGTGGTCCCTGCCGAAGGTATTGATGAAGCCGAGCTATTGGATGTCGCAGTAGCGGTAGAGTCGCTCAGCGACCATCCGCTGGCCGCCGCCATCGCTCGTGATGGTCGCGGACGGCTAGACGGGCGTGAACCCGCACTGGCCAACGACCTGAAAAGCCTGACTGGTCAAGGTGTCACTGCCCGTATCGGCGACACGCAAGTGTGGATTGGCAAGGCGGAAATGTTCGGCAGTGACGGCTTGCCTCCGCTCAGTCCGGCGGTTGCTGCGGCAATCGAGACTCTGCGCGAACAGGGGCGTACCACCATGGTCGTGCGCTTGGGTGAGCGCGATCTTGGAGCGATTGGCTTGATGGACACCCCGCGCGCCGACGCACGCGAAGCCTTGGAACATCTGCGCACGCTTGGCATCGAGCGCATGATCATGATCTCGGGGGATCACCGCAACGTCGCCAACGCCGTGGCAGAACAGGTCGGGTTGGACGAAGCCTGGGGTGACCTGATGCCCGAGGACAAGGTGGAGGCCATCCGCAAGCTGCGCGAGCAAGACAAGGTGGCGATGGTGGGCGATGGCGTGAACGACGCACCGGCGATGGCCAATGCCACGGTAGGCATTGCGATGGGTGCAGCCGGTTCAGACGTCGCATTGGAAACCGCCGATGTGGCGCTGATGGCTGACGACCTGCGCAACCTGCCGTTTGCCGTGGGATTAAGCCGACGCACGCGGGCAGTGATCCGGCAGAACCTGTTCGTCAGTCTTGGGGTGGTGGCCTTGCTGGTGCCGGCCACGATCTTCGGTTTGGGTATTGGCCCGGCCGTGGCCATGCACGAAGGCTCGACGCTGCTGGTGGTCATCAATGCCTTGCGATTGTTGGCCTATCAGGGGGCATCTCCATCCCGTGTACGGCTACTCTCCAGCGCCGATAGCGAGAGCAGCAATGTGTGAGATGACACCGGTATCTCTGTTTGTCGCCGTTTCCATCAAGGTTGACGCGTCCCCACGTACCAGTGAAACCGCTGCATCACCATCAAGATGGATACGATGACCACCCTTGTCACTGGTGCAGCGGGATTTGTAGGCGCTCATACCTGTCGTGCATTGGCCTCACGCGGCGAGGCCGTGGTCGGAATCGACAATTACAACGACTATTACAACCCACAACTCAAGCGAGATCGTGTAGCGGCGTTGTGTCCGAAGGTCGACATTCGCATGATCGACCTTGTCGACCGTGATGGCCTGGCTGCGCTGTTCGACGAGGTGAAGCCCACGCGCGTGGTGCATCTCGCTGCGCAGGCGGGGGTGCGTTACTCCCTGCGGAATCCCTATATCTACGTTGATTCCAATTTGGCAGGGTTTGTCAATCTGCTCGAACTATGCCGTCAGCGCAGCGTCGGGCACTGTGTCTACGCTTCTAGTAGCTCCGTGTACGGCGACTCGGCGCTGCCGCCATTCTCCGAGGATCAGCGCATCGACAAGCCGCGCTCGTTGTACGCGGCGACCAAGGCTGCCAACGAACTGATCGCGTATGCCTACGCGCAGCTGTATGGCTTGCGTGCCACCGGCCTGCGCTTCTTTACCGTGTACGGTCCTTGGGGAAGGCCGGACATGGCGCCACTGATTTTCAGCCGCGCGGTACTGACAGGGCAGCCGATCGAGGTGTTCAATCATGGCCGGATGCAGCGCGACTTCACCTTCATCGACGATATCGTTGCCGGGGTACTTGGCGCGCTGGAGCATCCCTCGGAAGAAGCAGTTCCCCACCGGGTTTTTAATCTGGGCAACCACACCCCGGTAGAACTGGAGCGTTTCATCGCGGTGATCGAGCACGCCGCTGGACGGGCAGCCAAGAAAATCTACAAGCCAATGCAACCTGGCGATATGCCCGCCACGATGGCCGACACCTCGCGTGCGCAGGCAGCATTCGGATTTGATCCTGCGATCCCGATCGAGTTTGGGTTGCAGCAAGTAGTGGATTGGTGCCGCGAATATTTTGGTGATAAAGCCGTGCACGATGACTTCCGTCATCTCTGACGCAGAAGGCCCCTGCTATTTTTCGAGCCCTTCGTAATCCCGAAAATCTGTCTTATTGGACAATCCAAGTTACTAGCATGAATCCATGAGAAAAATGCAACTTTCAATCGTCATTCCGGTATTCAACGAGCGCAATAACATCGCGCCACTGGTCGATGAGGTCATCTCTTCGTTACGTGGGCGGTTGAACTTCGAGATCATTTATGCCGATGACAACTCCAGGGACGACACGCTGGCAGTGTTGAAGTCGCTGAAATCCTCTACGCCCGAGCTCAGGATACTGCGCCACGCTAGCCAGATCGGGCAGAGCACAGCGGTTCGCAATGGCGTGAGGGCTGCGCGCGCGCCATGGATCGCTACGCTCGACGGCGATGGCCAAAACGATCCGGCCGACATTCCGAAGCTGTTGGCCGCACGTGATGCCGCTGTCCCGGAAGTGAAGCTCTTCGCAGGCTGGCGGGTTACTCGCCATGATTCCAGTTCCAAGCGCTGGGCATCCAAGTGGGCTAACGCGATCCGGGCACGCTTGCTGCGCGACGACACTCCCGACACCGGCTGCGGCATCAAGCTGTTTGAGCGCGACGCATTCTTGGATCTGCCGTACTTCGATCACATGCACCGCTTCCTGCCAGCATTGATGCAGCGTGCTGGCTGGAAGACTGTGAGCGTTCCCGTCAACCATCGGCCGCGCACCTCCGGCGTGTCCAAGTACAGTAACCTTGGTCGCGCCTTGGTCGGCATCCGTGACTTGTACGGCATGGTCTGGCTGATTGCGCGCAGCAAACGCACAGTGGTGGAGGAAGTCTGATGGACGACCTGCACTGGCTTGACCAGCCGCTAACCTGGATGTACTGGACCGGTGTACACGTGACCGGCTGGAAGCTGATCGGCTACCTCGGCGCGCTGATGTTTGGCGGCCGCTGGCTGGTGCAGTTCGTCGCCTCCAAACGCGCTGGCAAGCCGGTGATCCCGCGTCTGTTCTGGTACATGAGCGTGCTCGGCAGCCTGATGACGCTGAGCTACTTCCTTTTTTCGGCCAAGCAGGATTCGGTGGGCGTGCTGCAGAACCTGTTCCCGGCGTTCACGGCGATGTACAGCCTTCACCTTGACATCAAGTATCGGGGGTGGAAGCGGGACAAGGTAAGGCGTTGAGCACTGTGAACGCTGGATTTTGCGGTCCGTTATCTTCCAATACGTTGGCGAATCGGTGCTTCTAATGGATCACCAAGCCAGCACGATAAAAATTGATCATGGCTATGTACTTCACAGCTGATCGTCAATCTATACAGAAACATTATTGAGACTATGGATGCCCAATGGAACTAAGGCACCTTCGCTGCTTTTGGGCTGTTCACGAGGAACTTCATTTTGCCCGTGCAGCGCAGAAGCTGCATATTGAGCAATCACCACTATCACGGGCCATCAGAGAGCTGGAGGAAGAACTCGGTGCGCAGCTATTTATCCGAACTAGCCGTAGCACCAAATTGACCCGCGCTGGCAAGCTATTTGCGGAGCATGTGCCACGTATCTTCCTTTCGATACAGCAAGCGCGTGATAGCGTGAAAGCTGCAGCTAATGGCTTTCATCACCAATTGCGTATTGCCTTGTCCGACGGTATCACGCCGACGCGCCTGCCGGCTTTGCTGGCACTCTGCCGACAGGAAGAGCCTGAAGTTGAAATTCGTTTCTTCGAGGTTTCGCTTTCGCAGCAGATCAAGGGAATTCATTGCGATTTGTACGACATGGGACTTGCCCGCTCCGATGAGGTTGGAGACGGAATAGTAGCCATGCCAGCCTGGAACGATCCATTGATGGTGGCGGTGCCAGCACGGCATGACTTGCTCAAGTATCGAAGGATCCCACTGGAAGAAGTGATGCGATTTCCGCTGATTCTCGCTGATCCTCATATGTGCGAAGGCCATGCCCGACAGGTCGAGAAGGTGCTGCGTCGTGTGGGCATGGAACCGCTCGTTGCCGAACGGGTTGTTTCGTGCGATTTGATGATGGCATTGGTATCTGCAGGCTTCGGCTTGGGTCTGACGGGCTATGCGCACATCGCAGCCAGTCGGGAACAGGGCGTTGTCGCACGTCCGCTGGCTGGGCGCTCGCCAATGCTCACGACCTATCTTTTACGCCCGGAAGGTGATCCTTCGGATACGCTGGATCGGTTCATTGAACGCGTGCAGGCCATTGAGTCCCCGGAAAGCAGCCGAGCCGCGCCGCGTATTGATCCCGACCCCACGGAGGAACCCAAGCCATGAAGAAAACCATCCGGTTCTTGTTGGCCGTGATGCTGTCGGCCTGCGGCCTATCCGAAACACCGAAGTACGAAACGCCAAAGCAGACCAACGTGCCGACCGTTGAAGAACTGGCATCCAATCCCGAACGGCTGAAAGAACTGCGTCAGCAATGCAAGACCGATCGCTCCATCCTCGGCGATGTATTGTGCAACCGCGTGGCCGAAGCCACGCGCAAACGATTCATTGGCGATGGCAAGGTGCCTTATACGCCGCCGGAGAATCCACCCAATTTCTGACCGTGGCGGCTCTGCCACGAAAATTTCAATTTATTTCTCGACACGCCGCAATGAGCCAGTATTCGCGGCGTTTTTATTGATCGCTCCCCAACTGGAGATATTGTTTTTTCCGGCATATTGATGCCGAAAACGGTCTTTGACCGGTGCCGAATCGGCTCTGATCCTCGCGCTATGCGGCACGTCCTTGTGCCGCGCGTGAACGAGGAATAAGCGCAGAAATCGGAGGCCAGACATGCAAGCTCAGGGCGTGCTATTCGGGCAGATCGCCGCCGTCTTCGGCATCGTGATCGCCGGCGTATGGAGTGCAACGCAATGGACAGCCGCCGCTCTGGCCTATCAAGTACGCCTTGGCTCGCCCTGGTTTGATTTCTTCGGAACGACGGTCTATCACCCTTGGCGGCTGTTCGAGTGGTGGTTCCTCTTCGATGCCTACGCGCCGCACGTCTTCGACATAGGCGGGGCCATCGCGGGCGGCAGCGGCCTGGTGGCCGTGATCGTCGCCATCGCCATGTCGGTGTGGCGCTCGCGGCAATCGCGCCTCGTCACCACCTACGGCTCCGCACGCTGGGCTGATGCTGCCGACATTCGCAAGGCCGGGCTGACACAGCCCGCCGGCATCTTCCTCGGCCAGCATCGCGGCCAGTACCTGCGCCACGAAGGCCCGGAACACGTCCTGACCTTCGCGCCGACGCGCTCCGGCAAGGGTGTCGGCCTAGTGGTGCCGACCTTATTGAGCTGGCCCGCGTCCGTCGTCGTCCACGACATTAAAGGCGAGAACTGGACGCTCACCGCCGGCTGGCGCTCGCGCTTCTCGCATTGCCTGCTGTTCAACCCGACGGATGCGAAGTCGGCAGCCTACAACCCGCTGCTGGAAGTGCGGCGCGGCGCGCATGAGGTGCGCGACGTGCAGAACGTGGCCGACATTCTGGTCGATCCAGACGGGGCGCTCGAACGCAGGAATCATTGGGAAAAGACTTCGCACGCGCTGCTGGTCGGCGCCATCCTGCATGTGCTCTACGCGGGCACCGACAAAACTTTGCGTGGGGTGGCGAATTTCCTGTCCGATCCAGCGTGCCCGTTCGAGCTGACCTTGCACCGGATGATGACGACCAAGCACCTGGGCGATGCACCGCACCCGGTTGTCGCGTCCGCTGCGCGCGAAGTGCTCAACAAGTCGGACAACGAACGCTCCGGCGTGTTGAGCACCGCCATGTCGTTCCTCGGTCTGTACCGCGATCCCACGGTGGCCGAAGTCACATCGCGCTGCGACTGGCGCATCGCCGACCTGATTTCCGCCGAGCACCCGGTATCGCTGTACCTCGTGGTGCCGCCTTCGGACATTAGCCGCACCAAGCCGCTGATCCGGTTGATCCTCAACCAGCTCGGACGGCGGTTGACCGAATCGCTCGACGGCAGCGACGGCATCGCCCGTCGCCACAAGCTGCTGCTGATGCTCGATGAGTTCCCGGCGCTGGGCCGGCTCGACTTCTTCGAGACGGCGCTGGCGTTCATGGCCGGCTACGGCATCCGCAGTTTCCTCATCGCGCAGTCGCTCAACCAGATCGACAAAGCCTACGGCCAGAACCATTCCATCCTCGACAACTGCCACGTCCGTGTGACGTTCGCCACCAACGACGAGCGCACGGCCAAACGGATCTCCGAAACGCTCGGCACCGCCACCGAGCTGCGCGCGCAGCGCAACTACGCCGGCCACCGGCTCGCGCCGTGGCTCGGGCATCTCATGGTGTCGCGCCAAGAGACGGCCCGACCGCTGCTGACACCGGGCGAAGTGATGCAGCTTCCGCCCGACGAATCGGTGGTGATGGTGTCCAGCCTGCCGCCGATCAAGGCGAAGAAGCTGCGCTACTACACCGATGCCAATTTCAAGCGGCGTGTCCTGTCGCCGCCTGCGCTCGCGTCCGGGCAGTACGCCGACGCACCGCCATCGCGCCCCGACGACTGGAGCGGCTTGGCGATTCCCGCCGTCCCTGCCGCACTGGCTACGGCATCCGCCGATGACCTGGGCGGCACCGATGACGGAGGCCCGCGCTGGCAGCCGGAGCTATCCGAGGTTGCCGAGTACCACCCCGAACAAGCGGCTCTCGCCAACGACTTGGCGCTGCTCGATGACGACGACGACCTGCCGCTGCCGCTTCCCGGCCAGCTCGACCCGGCCATGCAGCGCACGGCCCGGCTGGCTTCCCTCGACCAACACGACGGAATCGAGTTATGAGCCAATACCGCCTCAATCTGTTCATCCAGCACGAGCACGCCAAGCGCCTGGAGGAACTGGCCGCCAAGAAAGGTGTGTCGAAATCCAGCATAGTCGCGGCGGCGCTCGCATCGTGGCTATCGCCCGATGCCGGCGACCAGCGCGAGGCCGCCATTGCCAAGCGGCTGGATCGCCTGTCGCGGCAGGCCGAGCGCCTGGAGCGCGACCAGAACATCCAGATCGAGACGCTGGCGCTGTTCGTCCGCTACTTCCTGACCGTCAGCACGCCCATTCCCGAGGCGCATCAAGACGCAGCCCGCGCCCAAGGCAAGGCCCGCTTCGAGCAGTTCGTCGAACAACTCGGCCGCCACCTGCTGCGCGGCCGGAGCCTGGTGCGGGACGTGGTGGAAGAACTGCATCCCGACCCGATGCGGATGGATGACGCGGCGACACAGGCGGAAGCCCATGAACGCGCTACGGAGCGTGCCTCATGAGCGCCGTTCCGAAGTCATCCATAACCACCGCGCTGGATCGCCGCATCCAGATGCTGCGCACGGCAATGGGGCCGCTGATCGCCGCCGCGCTGGAAGACCCGGACGTGGTGGAAATCATGCTTAACCCTGATCGCACCCTATGGGTGGATCGGTTGTCGTTGGGCCGTACGCCGCTGGGCGTCGAACTACCCGAGGCCGATGGCGAACGCATCATCCGGCTGGTGGCGGCCCACGTCGGCGCGGAAGTGCATCGCGGCCAGCCGCTGCTGACTGCCGAGCTGCCCGAGACTGGCGAACGCTTCGAGGGCATCTTGCCGCCGGCCGCGCCTGGCCCGGCGTTCGCGCTGCGCAAGCGTGCCGTGAGCATCATCGGCCTGGATCAGTATGTGGCCGACGGCATCCTGACCGCTGGACAAGCCGAGTTCCTGCGCCGCGCCGTGCGCGCGCGGCAGAACATCCTGATCGCCGGTGGCACCAGCAGCGGCAAGACCACGCTGGCCAACGCCTTGCTCGCCGAGATCGCCGCCACCGGCGACCGTGTGTTGGTGCTCGAAGACACTATCGAGCTGCAATGCGCCGCCCGCGACCATGTGCCGCTGCGCACGCGCACCGGCGTGGTGTCGATGCAGGAGCTGGTGCGCGCCACGATGCGCCTGCGCCCGGATCGCGTCGTCGTTGGCGAAGTACGCGGCGGCGAGGCGCTGGATCTCATCAAGGTGTGGGGCACCGGCCATCCCGGCGGCATCGCCACCATCCACGCCGGTTCGGCGTTGGGCGCGCTGCTGCGCCTGGAGCAACTGATTCTCGAAGTGGCGGTGAACCCACCTCGGGCGCTGATCGCCGAGGCGGTCAACGTCGTCATCCACATCGCCGGGCGTGGCCGCAAGCGCCACGTCGAAACCATCGCCCGCGTCGTTGGCTTCGACGCTGCGAGCTATCGCCTGGCGGACGCGCTGGAAACGCCGTTTCCCGAGCTGCCGCCGCTTTCTTCCCCGTCCCCTGACCAACCTGGAGAACTGCCATGACGCAGATGAACGCCCATGCTTTGCGTATTTCCGTAAATCCGGCTTCGGCCTTCGCCCGCCTGCGGCGGCTGGCCGCGCCAGCACACCACGGCCTGCTGCTGGCCGCCACCATGCTGATGACGGCCGGAACCGCGAAGGCCGCCGGCTCCTCGATGCCGTGGGAAGGCCCGCTGCAATCCATCCTCGATTCCATCCAGGGGCCGGTCGCGCGCATCGTCGCCGTCATCATCATCATCGCCACGGGCCTGGCACTGGCCTTCGGCGACACGTCAGGCGGCTTTCGCAAGCTGATCCAGATCGTGTTCGGCCTGACCATCGCCTTCGCCGCGTCCTCGTTCTTCCTGTCGTTCTTCAGCTTCTCCGGTGGGGCCGTCGTATGAGCACGGCCAACGACCTGCCGGGCTTCGAGGTGCCGCTGCACCGCTCGCTGACCGAGCCGATCCTCATGGGCGGTGCGCCGCGCACCGTCGCCATTGCTAACGGCACGCTGGCCGCCGCCATGGGCCTGGGCTTGCAACTGTGGATTCCCGGTGTGGTGCTCTGGGTCGTCGGCCATTCGCTGGCGGTGTGGGGTGCGCGCGTCGATCCGCAGTTCATGCAGGTCTTTGCCCGGCACATCAAGCACAAGCCGCTGATGGACGTGTAGGGAGGCGCCGCCATGCTGAACCTTGCCGAATACCGCCAGCGGCCCGCGCTGCTCGCCGACTGGCTGCCCTGGGCCGGACTGGTCGCGCCGGGCGTCGTCTTGAACAAGGACGGCAGTTTCCAGCGCACGGCGCGCTTTCGCGGCCCCGACTTGGACAGCGCCACGCAAGGCGAGCTGATCGCCGCGTCGGCGCGGCTCAACAACGCGCTGCGCCGGCTGGGTTCGGGCTGGGCGCTGTTCATCGAAGCCGAGCGCCGGTCGGCGGCGGACTACCCGCACTCCGATTTCCCCGAGCCGCTTTCGTGGCTTGTGGACGAGGAGCGCCGCGCCGCCTTCGAGGAATCGGGCAACCACTTCGAGAGCGGCTATCACCTGACGCTGGCCTACCTGCCGCCGGAGGAATCCCGCGCTCGCGCCGCGAAGATGCTCTACGAGAACGCACCCGGCGACGGCGTGGACTGGCGCGGCCGCCTCAGTGCGTTCATGGCGGAAACCGATCGCGTATTCGACCTGCTCGACGGCGTGATGCCGGAAATCGCTTGGCTCGACGACGCGCAGACGCTGACCTATCTGCACGCCACCGTCTCGACGCGACGCTACCGCATCGGCGTTCCCGAGGTGCCTTTCCATCTGGACGCGCTGCTGGCCGATTCCGCGCTGGTCGGCGGCCTCGCGCCCACGCTGGGCGACCAGCACCTGCGCGTGGTGTCGGTGCGGGGCTTCCCGACCTCGACTTGGCCGGGCTTGCTGGACGACCTCAACCGCCTGGGCTTTGGCTATCGCTGGTCAACCCGCTTTCTCTGCATGGACAAAGCCGAGGCGGAAAAGGAACTCGGCCGCCTGCGCCGCCAGTGGTTCGCCAAGCGCAAGAACGTCGTTGCGCTGCTGCGCGAAACCATCTTCCAGCAGGAAAGCCCGCTGGTCGATACCGACGCCAGCAACAAGGCCAGCGATGCCGATGCGGCCTTGCAGGAGCTGGGGAGCGATCAAGTCGCCTTCGGCTACCTGACGGCCACTGTGACCGTGATGGACACGGATGCCGCCGCTGCCGACGAAAAGCTGCGCATGGTGGAGCGCGTCATCCAAGGGCGCGGGTTCGTCACCATTCCCGAAACGCTGAACGCCGTCGATGCGTGGCTGTCCTCGATCCCTGGCAACGCCTACGCGAACGTGCGCCAGCCCATCGTCTCGACGCTGAACCTGGCGCACATGATGCCGCTGTCGGCGGTGTGGGCCGGGCCGGAGAAGAACGACCACCTCGACGGCCCGCCGCTGATCGTTACCCGCACCGATGGCGCGACGCCGTTCCGGCTGGTGACGCACATCGGCGACGTGGGGCATACGCTGGTCGCCGGGCCGACCGGCATGGGTAAGTCGGTGCTGCTCGCCATCCTGGCAATGCAGTTCCGGCGCTACTTCGGCTCGCGCATCTTCGCCTTCGACATGGGCCGCTCGATGCGCGCCACCATCCTCGGCTTGGGCGGCGAGCACTACGACCTGGGCGCGGATGGCGGTATCGCGTTCCAGCCGCTCGCCCGCATCGACGGCGAGGGCTACCGCACCTGGGCCGCCGAATGGGTGGAAGGCCGCCTGCTGCATGAAGGCGTGACCATCGGCCCGGACGAGAAGGCGGCTATCTGGTCGGCGCTCGGCAGCCTCGCCGGTGCGCCGCCGGAACAGCGCACGATGACCGGGCTTTCCGTGCTGCTGCAATCGAACGCGCTGCGCCAGGCGCTTTCGCCCTATGTGCTCGGCGGCGCGCACGGCAAGCTGCTGGATGCCGACCACGACCGGCTAGGCATGGCCGGCGTGCAGGGCTTCGAGATGGAAGAACTGATGCACAGCCCGGCCGCCGTGCAAGCGGTGCTGCGCTACCTGTTCGCCCGCTTCGATGAGCGTTTCGACGGTGCGCCCACGCTGCTGATTCTCGATGAGGCGTGGCTGTTCCTTGATGAGCCGGCGTTCGCCGCCCGCATCCGGGCGTGGCTGAAAACGCTGCGCAAGAAAAACGTGTCGGTGATCTTCGCCACGCAATCGCTGGCGGACATTAAGGATTCGACCATCGCGCCCGCGATCATCGAAAGCTGCGCGAGCAGGATTTTCTTGCCGAACCCGCAGGCCACCGAGCCGCAGATTCGCACGATCTACGAGGGCTTCGGCCTCAACAGCCGGCAAATCGAAATCGTCGCCACCGCGCAGCCCAAGCGCGACTACTACTACCAATCGCGCCTCGGCAATCGCCTGTTTGACCTCGACCTGGGGTCGGCGGCGCTCGCCTTCGCCGGCGCATCCACACCGCAAGACCAACGCGACATCGACCGCGTGCTGACGCAGGCCGGCGCTCCCGGCTTCGCCGGCGCGTGGCTGCGCCATCGCGGCCTTGATTGGGCCGCCGACCTGCTGCCGTCCGCACCGGTGGCGGCTTCCTTCCTCGCTTCTCAACCGCTGGAGGTTTCGCCATGAAGACCCGTGTGCTTTCCGCTTCGCTCGCCATCGTGCTGTCCGGCTCGCTGATGCTCGCCCAACCGGCGGCGGCCATCACCGTGTTCGACCCGTCGAACTTCGTGCAGAACACGCTGACCGCCGTTCGCACGCTGGAGCAGATCAACAACCAGATCAACCAGCTCCAGAACGAGGCGCAGATGCTGATGAACCAGGCGCGCAATCTGGCGACGCTGGACTTCAACATCGTCAACCGCCTGCGCTCCACGCTTGCCACCACCGAACGCCTGATCGCCGAGGCGCAGGGGCTGGCCTACGACGTGCAGAGCATGGATGCCACGTTCTCGCGCCTGTACCCGGAGCAGTACGCCGCCACCATCAGCGGCGACCGCATGGCGCAGGACGCCCGCGAACGCTGGCAGAACACCTTGAACGGCCTGCACACCGCGATGCAGATGCAGGCGCAGGTATCGCAGAACCTGACCCAAGACGAAAGCGCGCTGGCCGACCTCGTGAGCCAGAGCCAGTCGGCCACCGGCGCGCTGCAAGCGATGCAGGCGACGAACCAGCTTCTCGCCTTGCAGGCCAAGCAGTCCATCCAGGCGCAGCAGCTCCAGATCACGCAAGACCGGGCGGCCTCGCTGGAACTGGCGCGGCAGGCGGCAGCGACCGAGCGCGCCCGCGAAGTGCGGCGGCGCTTCCTCGGCACCGGCACGCCGTACACGCCGCAGACCGTCAATTTCTACAACAACAACTGACGGAGGCGGCCATGCGATGCGCTTCCGTCCTGCTGGCCGTGCTGCTGACCGCTTGCGGCCAGCAGCCGGCCGAGAACCTGGCCGACGCCTTGGCCGCCGACCCCGTGCGGCTCAAGGCGCTGCGCGCGCAATGCGCGGCCGACCGGCGGGCCGTGGGCGAAGACGCTTGCCGCGCCGCCGCCGATGCCTTCCGGCGGCGTTTCTTCGCCGGCCACACCGGGCCGGACGAATACAACTCGCTGGCCGAGCTGCCGCCGATTCCAGCCAGCTTCGATGAACCCACCGGGGAGGACACGCCATGAACGACGTGACCATCATCGACCAATTCCTCGATACGTTCTCGCGCTACATCGACTCGGGCTTTGGCTTGCTGCATGGCGAAGTGGCGTTCCTGACCGCCACGCTCATCGTCATCGACATGACCATCGCCGGCCTGTATTGGGCCATGAGCCACGCCACCGGCCAGGGCGAGGACGTGATCGCCAAGCTGCTGCGCAAGGTGCTCTATGTCGGTGCCTTCGCCTACATCATCGGCAACTTCAACTGGCTGGCCGGCATCGTGTTCCGTTCGTTTGCCGGGCTGGGCCTGATGGCAGGCGACTCTACCTTGAGCATGGAGCATTTCCTGCAACCGGGACGGCTGGCGAAAACCGGCCTCGATGCGGCCGGGCCGATCTTCCTTCAACTCGACGACATGATGGGTTTCCCCGAGGTGTTCGCCAACCTCGATGCCATCTTGGTGCTGTTCCTCGCCTGGCTGGTGGTGATCCTCTGCTTCTTCGTGCTGGCGGTACAGCTTTTCATCACGCTGATCGAGTTCAAGCTGACCACGCTTGCCGGCTTCGTGCTGGTGCCGTTCGCGCTTTGGAACAAGACGAGCTTCCTGGCGGAAAAAGTGCTCGGCAACGTGGTGTCGTCGGGCATCAAGGTCTTGGTACTGGCCGTCATCGTCGGCATCGGCTCGGGCCTGTTCTCGCAGTTCCAGGTTCATCCCGATGAACCGTCCATCGACCACGCGCTTGTCGTGATGCTGGCCTCGCTCGCCTTGCTGGCGCTCGGCATCTACGGGCCAGGTATCGCTACGGGCCTTGTGTCCGGTGCGCCCCAACTGGGCGCGGGCGCGATGGCAGGTGCTGCGGTCGGCGCAGTCGGCACAGGCGTTGCCATCGGTGCCGCCGCGACCGGCGTAGGCGGTGCCGTCGCCGCCGGGGCGCGCATGGCACCCGCCGCCGCGAAGCTGGCCGGCGCTGGCGCGCGTGCAGCCACATCGGCGGCGGGCAGCGCCAAGTCGGCATTCCAGGCCGGCTCCGCCGCAGCGGGCGGCGGGGCCAAGGGCGCAGCCGCTGGCCTCGGCAACGTCGCCAAGACCGGCGCGCAGGCGGCAGGTCGCCGTGCCGCATCGGGTGCTGCCGCTGCCGGGCAGAAGGTGGCCGATTCCTTCCGTGCCGGATGGAACGGTGCAGAGGCCGGCGCTTCCGGCTCCGGGCAGGCCAGCACAGGCGAAGCCGCCGACAACGCCGCCAGCTCGCAGAAGCAGGAACAACCCGCCTGGGCCAAGCGGATGCACCGCCGCCAGCAGATCACCCATGCCGCAACCACCGCCGCCCACACGCTGCGCGGTGGCGACGGCGGCGGCTCCGGGCAAGGCCCGAGCCTGCGCGATTCCGATACCTGACCCCCAAGGAGAACCCTATGCGATTCAAGCGACCGCAGGTGCGCTACGCCGATACGCCGCAGCCTGCCACCCCGTATCAAGCCGCCGCCCAGGTGTGGGACGAGCGTATCGGCTCGGCCCGCGTGCAGGCGAAGAACTGGCGATTCATGGCCTTCGGCTGCCTGCTGCTGGCCTTGCTGATGGCCGGCGGCCTGGTGTGGCGTTCGGCGCAGTCCATCGTCACGCCCTACGTCATCGAGGTGGACAAGAGCGGCCAGGTGCGTGCGGTCGGCGAAGCAGCCACGCCGTACAAGCCGGCTGACGCGCAGATCGCCTATCACCTGGCGCACTTCATCATGCTGGTTCGCTCGCTCTCCATCGACCCGATCGTGGTGCGGCAGAACTGGCTCGATGCCTACGACTACACCACCGACAAGGGCGCGGCCGTGCTCAACGACTACGCCAGCAAGAACGACCCGTTCGCTCGCGTCGGCAAGGAGTCGGTGACTGTGCAGATCACCAGCGTGACCCGCGCCAGCGACACGTCTTTCAACGTGCGTTGGACGGAGCAGCGGTTCGTCAATGGTGCGCCCGCTGGCACCGAACGCTGGAACGCCGTGCTTTCCACCGTCCTGCAAACCCCGCGCACCGAACAGCGCCTGCGCAAGAACCCGCTGGGTATCTACGTCAACGGCCTGTCGTGGAGCCGCGAACTGGATTCGTCCGAAGGAGCCAAGCCATGAATGCACTTTTCCGTAAATCCGTTTTGCCGTTGATCCTGCTGGCTCTCGCGGGCTGCGCCTCGCAGGGCAAGCCGCCGCCGTCCATCTCGCTCGATGAGCCAGTGCAGGCCCAGCCGCTGCCGGAGCCGCCCAAGCCGGTGGAGGTCATCACCGTTCCCGAACCCTTGGCGCTGCCGGATCAGTTGAAACCGCTGCCGGGGACGGACGGAGCCAAGCCCGTGCCGGAGCCGGCCGACGAAACCGTGCGCGTGTCCAAGGCCAACGCCGAGGCGCGCATTGCGCCGACCCGCGAGGGCTACGTCAACGCGATTCAGGTGTGGCCCTTCACCGATGGCGCGCTCTATCAGGTCTATGCCGCGCCGGGGCGCGTCACCGTGGTTTCGCTCCAGCCCGGCGAGGAACTCGTGATGGTCGCCGCAGGCGATACCGTGCGCTGGATCGTGGGCGACACGTCCAGCGGCAGCGGCGACGCGCTGCGCGTGAACGTGCTGGTGAAGCCCATCCGCTCGGGCCTGAAAACCAATCTTGTCATCACCACCAGCCGCCGGACGTACCTGCTGGAGCTGACCTCGACCGAACGTGCATGGATGGCCTCGGTGTCCTGGGACTACCCGAAAGACCGGATGCTGGCCTTGCAGCGCCAGGCGCAAGCGGCCAACGCCGCCGCGCCGGTCGATACCGGCTTGTCGCTGGAGAAAATCCGCTTCCGCTACGCGGTCAGCGGCAGCAATCCGCCGTGGAAGCCGCTGCGCGCCTTCGATGACGGCGAGAAGGTCTATATCCAGTTCCCGCCAGGCATCGCCCAAGGCGAACTGCCGCCGCTGTTCGTCATCGGCGCGCAGGGCGACGGGCAACTGGTGAACTACCGTTTCCGCCCGCCGTACTACATCGTGGATCGGCTGTTCGGCGCGGCCGAACTGCGCTTGGGCGGCGATGGTGGCGACGTGGTGCGGATTGAGCGCACGGATGGCGTGGCGCGGAGGAACTGACCATGAGCCAGGACGACACCCCTGATCTTGCCGCGCCGCAGGCGGGCAAGGTAGCCCCCGAGGCGGTGGCGCTGCGCGCCCAGCCGCGCCCGGTCACGCGCTTGAACCGGCGCACGCTGGCCATCCTCGCCGGCGGCCTGTCGGTCGCCGTGCTCGGCGCGCTGATGTGGTCGCTGCAACCGCAGCGGCGTAGCGCCAGCGAGCAGGCCGAGCTTTACAACGTGGATCGCGTTTCCAAGTCCGAAGGGCTGGATGGCCTGCCATCGGATTACTCGAAGCTGCCGCCCAAGGTGCCCGAGCTGGGGCCACCGCTGCCGGGCGATCTCGGCCCGGCCATCGTGAAGTCGCAGCAGCCCGCCGTGGCCGCCTACGCGGCACCCGGCCACGACCCGAATGACGGACTGCGCAAGGAGGCCGAAGCCGCGGCGGGTTCTTCGGTGTTCTTCCGTTCCGGTTCACCGAAAGCCGCACCGGTAGCGCAATCGCAGACCGCCGCCACGCCGGGCTTCGCCGCCAATGCGGCGTTCGACCCGGCGGCGGCTGGCCCGGCCTCGACGGCGGCCCAGCCTGCCGACCCGACCGCCATGCAGAACCGGCAAGACCAGAAAGAGGCGTTTCAGAAAGCCGGAACCACGGAAACCCGTAATTCCGGCAATCTGGCCCTGCCAGCTTCGCCGTATCAGGTCATGGCCGGAACGGTGGTCGCCGGGGCGCTGGTGACGGGCATCAAGTCGGACTTGCCCGGCGACGTGATCGCTACGGTGACGGAGCCGGTCTATGACACGGCTACCGGCAAGTTCCTGCTGATCCCGCAGGGTTCGCGCATCCTCGGCCGCTACAACAGCCAGGTCGCCTACGGGCAGAGCCGGGTGCAAGTGGTGTGGAACCGGATCATCCTGCCCGACACGTCTTCGCTGACGCTCGACAACCTGGCCGGCACCGACCCGGCCGGTTATGCCGGACTGGAGGATGACGTGGACTACCACTGGGGCCGTATCTTCGCCGGTGCGGCGCTGACCACGCTGCTGGGTGTCGGTGCCGAACTAGCCGCGCCGGAGAACCGGCAAGACGGTGATCGCATCATCATCGCCGGCCGCGACAGCGCGCAGGACAGCATCAATCAGGTCGGCCAGGAGATGACCCGGCGCAACATGAACATCCAGCCGACGCTGACCGAGCGCCCCGGCTTGCCGGTTCGCATCATCGTCAACCGCGATCTGGTGCTGCGGCCGTACCAGCCCTTGTTCTTCAACCGGGGGACTTCACGATGAGCACGACCAAGAAGCTGCGGCTCGGGCCGCTGCCGAAAACGGAATCCACGAAGCTGACCTTTGCTTGCCCAGCCAGCCTGAAAGCCGACCTCGACCGCTACGCCGCGCTGCACGCGCAGGCGTATGGCGAGGCGGTCGATGCGGCCACGCTGATTCCACATATGCTGGAGGCGTTCATGGCTGGGGATCGGGGGTTCAGGAAGGGAGGCGCGGGCAAGGCAGCGCCCGCGAAGCCAAATTGACGATGCAGGCGCTGCCACTACCACCGCCCACGACGAAAGCGCAGCCTATGGGCTGCGCTTTCGCTTTTGAGGGCGTCTTGTGGCAGGTCAGGGCTATGATGGCAATACGACCTTGCCCGCTGCGACGCTCCTATGCTTTCCACCGCGAAGCGCCTATGCGGCACCTAGCTCGAAAAGCGGCAACCGCACACAGAGGCCGGAATCTGGCCTAACCTTTTGCCCCGCAAGACCTTTCACGCCGCTGCGTGGTTCCACAAAGAACTTGACAGCGGACATTTTTCATGCGCGCGCCAGCAACCGGTGCAACGCCATGCCCGCCAGCATGGCCGGCACGAACCACAGCGCCTCGGCGCCGCCCGCCCCCAGGCCGACCAAGGCCGGGCCAGGGCAATAGCCGGCCAGGCCCCAGCCGGCGCCGAACAGCGCGGCCCCCAGCAACAGCGGACGATCGATCGCGCGGACGGCCGGCAGCGAGAACGACGGCGCACACACCGGTGCCCGACGTCGCCGGATCAGCGGAAACAGCGCGCCGCTGGTCAGCACCGCGCCGCCCAAGACGAACAGCAGACGCGGATCCCAGCGCCCGGCGACATCGAGGAAGCCCAGCACGCGCTGCGGGTCGGTCATGCCCGAGACCACCAGGCCGACGCCGAACAGCGCGCCACAGGCCGACGCGGCCCAGGCCTGGCGATTCATGACCCACGCCATACATGCCGCACCAGGAAGGTCACCGCCATCGCCACGGCCATGAACACCGCCACGGCGGCCAGCGAGCGACGCGAATGCAGCGCCAGCCCGCAGACGCCGTGACCGCTGGTGCACCCATTGCCCATGCGTGTGCCGACCCCGACCAGCAGGCCGGCCACGACCAGCAGCCACGGGGAAAAGCCGGCGCGCGCGGGCTGTGCGGATGGCAGCGCATGCAGCGCCAGACCGCCGACGCAGATCAGCCCCGCCAGGAAGGCCAGCCGCCAGGCCAGGCCCTCGCCGGGTGCCAGCAGCGCGCGCCCGGCGATGCCGCTGACGCCGGCGATGCGCCCGGTCAGCCACAGCAGCGCGCTGGCCGACAGGCCGATCAGCACGCCGCCGGCCAGTGCGCCGATCCAGTCCAGGCTCATTGCGGGCCCAGCCGATTGAGCGGAAGGCGCAGATAGGCCACGCCGTCCGCCTCGACAGGCGGCAGACGACCGCCGCGGATGTTCACCTGCAGCGCGGGCAGCAGCAGGCGCGGTACGGGCAAGCCCGCATCGCGTGCGCGGCGGCGGGCGACGAAGTCGGCCTCGCTCGCGCCCTGGCCGACATGCAGGTTGTGCGCGCGCTGCTCGGCGACACTGACCTCGATCTTCGGCCCGGCGCCCTGCGCCGGATAGTCGTGGCACAAAAACAGCCGCGTGTCCTCCGGCAACGCCAGCAGGCGCTGGATCGAGGCGTACAGCTGCGCCGCATCGCCGCCTGGGAAATCGGTGCGCGCCGTGCCCGAGGCCGGCGCGAACAGCGTGTCGCCGATGAAGGCCGCATCGCCGATCACATAGCTCAGGCCGTCCTCGGTATGTCCCGGCGTGGCCAGCACGCGCACCGTCAGCGCGCCCACCTGCAATGCGTCGCCGTCGTCGAGCAGGCGGTCGAACTGGCGCCCGTCCGCCACGAACTCATCGCCCAGGCCGAACAGTGCCTTGAAGCGCGCCTGGATGCCGACGATGCCGCGGCCAATGGCGATCCCCGCGCCGAGCGCGTCGCGCAGATAACCAGCGGCGCTGAGATGGTCGGCGTGGGCGTGGGTTTCCAGGATCCACAGCACGTCCAGCCCCTGTTCGCGCACCCAGGCCAGCAGCGCGTCGGCGGAGGCGGTGGAGGTACGCGCGGCGTTGGCGTCGTAGTCCAGCAGCGGATCGATCACCACTGCCGCCGGACCGTGCGGGTCGCGCACGACATAGGTGAGCGTGCCGGTGGCCGGATCGTGGAAGGGTTGGACCTGCGGCGAGGGCGATGCCGGTGACATCCGAAACTCCCGTTGCGTCATATTTTAGATTTATCTAAATTAGACGCATCGAAAACGAAAGGTCAAGCCCATGCCCGCCCGCCTGCCCTCGCCTGCGCTGGATGCCGCCGCGATGGCCCGCCACGCCCAGGCCGCGAGCGCGCTGCTGAAGGCGCTGGCGCATCCGGCGCGGCTGCGCGTGCTGTGCCGGCTGGTGGAGGGCGAGGCTTCGGTGGGTGAACTGCAGGCCAAGAGCGCCCTGTCGATGTCGGCGCTGAGCCAGCACCTGGCAGTGCTGCGCCAGGCCGAGCTGGTGGACACCCGACGCGAGGCCCAGACCATTTTCTACCGCCTGCTCGACAGCCCGGCGCTGGGCGTGATGCAGGCGCTGCATGCGGCCTATTGCGTGCCTGCCGGAAAAACGCAGCGCCCGCGCCGTCGCTGAACCCTCAGCGCAGCGCGAGCAGTTCCGGGAAGGTGTCGAGCACCGCGACCGCGCCGGCGGCGTCGAGGTCGTACTGCTTGCGATAGCCGTAGCGCAGCAGCACCAGCGGCACGCCGGCGTTGTGCGCGGCCAGCGCGTCGCTTTCCGAATCGCCCACCATCAGGCTCTTGCCGGGCTCCACGCTGAACTGCGTGGCCAGGTGCCACAGCGGCTCGGGCGCCGGCTTGCGCTGGGGCAGCGTGTCGCCGCCGACGATGCCGTCGAACAGGCCCAGCACGCCGCGCGCCTCCAGCAGCGGGCGCACGAACTGCTCGGGCTTGTTGGTGCACACCGCCAGGCGCACGCCCTGCCCGTGCAGCGCCGCCAGCGTGTCGGCCACGCCCGGATAGAGCTGACCATCCAGCGCGGTATCGCCGTAGTGCTTGAGGAAGCCGGGCATCACCGCGTCGATGTCGGCATCGCTGCCGGCCGCGCGCATCGCGTAGGTGATCAGCTGGCGCGAGCCCTCGCCGATCCAGTTGGTGATCTGTGCCAGGTCGAAGGTCCGCAGCTTCCAGTCGGTCAGCGTGCGGTTGACCGCCTCGGCGATGTCCGGCGCGCTGTCCACCAGCGTGCCGTCCAGGTCGAAGATCACCAGTGGGTAGGGAAAGGACACGGTGCGCTCCACGCGACGAAGGGGAGCGGCATGTTAGCCGCCGACGCGTAGCGCGGCGTTCAAGCCAGGCGCGACGTCGGCGCTGCCAGACCCCGGCAACCGCCTGCCGCCGCATCCTTGCGGACGGCGGCGGCGGCCGTGGGCCACGCGTCCTGCAAGCCCAACGCCGCGCCTTACATCGCCTCGCGCCGATGCGCCCAGCGATACAGCAGCGGCAGCACCAGCAGGGTCAGCAGCGTCGAGGACACGATGCCGCCGATCACCACCGTGGCCAGCGGCCGCTGCACCTCGCTGCCGGCGCCGGTGTTGAACGCCATCGGCACGAAGCCCAGGCAAGCCACCAGCGCGGTCATCAGCACGGGTCGTAGACGGCCAAGCGCGCCTTCGCGCACGGCCTGGGCCAGCGCCACGCCGCGCGCGCGCAGGTCGCGCACGAAGCTCACCAGCACCAGCCCATTGAGCACGGCCACGCCGGACAGTGCGATGAAGCCGATGCCGGCCGAGATCGACAGCGGCAGCCCGCGCAGGGCCAGCGCCAGCACGCCGCCGGTCAACGCCAGCGGCACCCCTGTGAACACCACCGCCGCGTCGCGCGCATTGCCGAAGGCCCAGAACAGCAGCGCGAAGATCAGCGCCAGCGTCGCCGGCACCACGATCGCCAGCCGCCGGCTGGCCGAGGCCAGCTGCTCGAAGCTGCCGCCGTAGCTGATCCAGTAGCCCGTCGGCAGCGCGACCTGCGCATCGACCGCCCCGCGCAGGCGCTGCACGAAGCTGCCCAGATCGCCCTCGCGTACATTGGCGGTGATGACGATGCGGCGCTTGCCGTCCTGGCGGTTGATCTGGCTGGGGCCTTCGCTGATCTCCAGGCGCGCCAGCTCGCGCAGCGGCACCGTGCGCGGCGCGGCGGCGCCGGTGCGTGGCGTGTTCCAGCCGCCGACGCGGCCGGCCTCGTCGGCATCGTCGCCGGCCAGCGCCGGGGCCAGCGAGATCGGCAGGTCGGCCAGTGCGGCCGGGTCGCCGCGCAGCGCCTCGGGCAGGCGCACGACGATATCGAAGCGGCGATCGCCCTCGAACAGCTGGCCGGCCACCTCGCCGCCGATCGCCGTGGCCACCGTGTCCTGCACGTCGCCGGCGTTGAGCCCGTAGCCGGCCAGCGCGGCGCGATCGGGCAGCACGGAAAGCAGCGGCAGGCCCTCGGTCTCCTCCAGGCGCACGTCGGCCGCGCCCGGCACGCCGTGGGCCACGGCCTCGATGCGCGCGCCAACCTGGCGCAGCGTGTCCAGGTCGTCGCCGTACAGCGCGACGGCCACGTCGGCGCGCACGCCGGAGAGCAGCTCGTTCATGCGCATCTGGATCGGCTGGGTGAACTCGTAGTTGTTGCCCGGCAGCGCGCGCACGGCGGCTTCGATCTGGCCGATCAGCGCGTCCTTGGACTTGCGCGGGTCCGGCCACTGCGCGCGGTCCTTGAGCATGATGAAGGTATCGGCCACCGACGGCGGCATCGGATCGGAGGCGACCTCCGGCGTGCCGATCCTGGAGAACACGCGCGCCACCTCGGGGAAGGCCAGCACCCGCTTCTCCACCCGCTGCTGCATGTCCACCGACTGGCTCAGGGAGGTGCCGGGAATGCGCATGGCGTGCATGGCGATATCGCCTTCGTCCAGCTGCGGCACGAACTCGCTGCCCAGCCGCGTGGCCAGCGCACCGCACAGCGCCACCAGGGTGAGCGCGGCGAGGGCGACCACGCGGCCATGGCGCAGGCTGGCGTCCAGCAGCGGCACGTAGCCTCGCCGCAGCCAGCCCATCACCCGGTTCTCGTCCGTGCGCACGCGGCCGCCCAGCCACAGCGCGATGGCGGCCGGCACGAAGGTGAGCGAAAGCAGCATCGCCCCGCTCAGCGCCAGCACCACGGTGATGGCCATGGGGTGGAACATCTTTCCCTCCACGCCGGTGAGCGCGAAGATCGGCAGATAGACCGCGGTGATGATGCCCAGCCCGAACAGGCTGGGCCGGATCACCTCGGCGCTGGCGCGCGCGGTTTCCTCGAAGCGCTCCTCGTGGGTGAGCACGCGGCCCAGCTCGCGTTGGCGCAGGCCGAAGCGGTGCAGGCAGTGCTCGATGATGATCACCGCGCCGTCGACGATCAGGCCGAAGTCCAGCGCGCCCAGGCTCATCAGGTTGGCCGACACGCCGCCGCGCGCCATGCCGGTCAGGGTGAACAGCATCGCCAGCGGGATCACCGCGGCGGTGATCAGCGCCGCGCGCAGATTGCCCAGCAGCGCGAACAGCACCACGATCACCAGCAGCGCGCCCTCGACCAGGTTCCTGGCGACCGTGGCGATGGTGCGCTCGACCAGCGCGGTGCGGTCGTAGGTGGGCGTGGCGGTCACGCCCGGCGGCAGGCTGCGCTGGGCCACTTCGAGCTTCTCGGCCGCCGCGCGCGCCACGCTGCGGCTGTTGGCGCCGACCAGCATCATCACCGTGCCCAGCACCACCTCGTGCCCGTCCTGGGTCGCGGCGCCGCTGCGCAGCTCCGGCCCCTCGGCGACCTGGGCGACATCGTGGACATGGATCGGCACACCCTGCCGCCGCGCCAGCACGATCTCGCCCAGCTGCTTGAGGCCGTCGACCTGGCCCGGGACGCGTACCAGCAGCTGCTGGCCGTTGCGCTCGATGTAGCCGGCGCCGACGTTGCGGTTGTTGATGCGCAGCGCCTGCACGACGTCTTCCAGCGTCAGCCCGAGCGCGCGCAGCTGCGCCGGATCGGGCGTGACGTGGATCTGTCGCGCGTGGCCGCCGATGGTGTTCACCTCGGTCACGCCGGGCACGGTCCGCAGCTGCGGGCGGATCACCCAGTCCTGCAGCGTGCGCAGGTCGGTGGCGGTATAGCGGCCGCCATCGGGCTTGCGCGCGTCGGGCGCGGCGTCGACGGTGTAGGCGAAGATCTCGCCCAGGCCGGTGGCGATGGGCCCCAGCTGCGGATCCATGCCCTCGGGCAGCTGCGCGCGCACCTGCTGCAGACGTTCGACCACCTGCTGGCGGGCAAAGTACAGGTCGGTGCCATCGACGAAGGACACCGTGACCTGCGACAGCCCGTAGCGCGAGAGCGAGCGCGTGCGCTCCAGTCCCGGCAAGCCGGCCATGGCCGTCTCCACCGGGAAGGTGATGCGCTGCTCGGCCTCCTGCGGTGCGTAGCCGGGCGCGGCGGTGTTGATCTGCACCTGGACGTTGGTGATGTCCGGCGTGGCGTCGATGGGGAGCTTCGTGAAACTCCAGGCGCCGACGGCGATGAGCACGCCGGTCAGCGCCAGCACCAGCCAGCGGTGGGCGATGCTGAGGCGCAGGATGGACTCAAGCATGGGCGCGTCCCCCGTGCCCCGTGCTGGAGACCCGCACTGTCAGCGGCGCCATCCCTGCGCATGCGGGGAACCGGCGGCGGCGCGATTCCGCCCTGCCGGGTGATTCCGGTCCATCGAGCGCGAAGGCGCTGGATTCCCGCGTGCGCGGGAATGACGGGGATGGCCGCGCGCCCGGCGCGGCGGGAACGGCAACGTCAATGCGCATGGCCGGCCCCCGCCTTGCCGATGTCGGCCTTGACCACGTAACTCTGTTCGACCACGACCTGCTCGCCGGGCTTCAGCCCGGAGACCACCGCGACCTGGGTCGCGTCGCGCTGGCCCAGTTCCACCGCGCGGGCGAGGTAGCGGTCCTGGCCCTCGCGCACGAACACCACCTGCCGCCCCTCCAGCGTCTGCAGCGCGGCCAGCGGCACCACCAGCGCCGCCGGCGTAGTGGCCACCACGATGCGCGCCTTCACCGCAGCGCCCGGGCGCCACAGGCCGTCGTCGTTGCGCAGCGGCGCGCGCGCCACGGTGCTCTGGCTGGCCGTGGCCGTGCCGGGCAGCACGCGCTCGAGCGTGGTGCGGGCGCTGACGCCGTCGGTCATCCGGGTCACGGTGACCGGCACGCCAGCGGTGATGTGCTGGGTGTCGCTGCCGAAGACGTGCAGGTCCACCCACAGCGTGGACAGGTCGGCGATCTCGAACAGCGCGGCGCCCTCGCCCACCACTTCGCCCAGCTGCGCGCTGCGCGCGGTGATCACGCCGCCGATCGGCGCGCTGACGGTGTAGGGGGTCAGGCTGAGATTGCTCTCGATGCTGGCCAGCGCCTGCCCGGCGCGCACGCGATCGCCGACGTTGGCGCGCAGGCTGCGCACCGGGCCGGGGAAACGCGCGGTGGCCTGGGCGATACGGCCATCGACGGGCGTCAGCACGCCCTGCACCTCGTGCGCATCGGCAATGGTGCCCGGCCCGGCCGGGGCGACGCGGATGCCGGCTTCGCGCGCGATGTCCGCGGGAATCACCGTGCTGTCGTCCTCGGCGTCTTCGTGCGCGTCCTGCGGCGCATCGGCGTGCTCGCCGCGGGCGGTGGTTCCGGTGTGATCGTCCGTCGCGACGGCCGGCGTCGCGTCCTTGCCACAGGCGGCCAGCAGCGTGCCGAGCAGCAGCAACAGACAGCGCGGGAGGTGAGAATGCGTGTTCATGGCGTGGTCTCCTGCGCAGCGCGGGTCGCCACCACCGGTTGCCCGGTCAGGCGCTGCAGTTCGATGAGGGCGGTCTGGGCCTGCGCGGCCGCATCGAGCTGGCGCCGCAGCGCGTCCACGCGCTGGGACTGCAGCTGCGCCCATTCCAGGTAGCTGAGGGCACCGGCGCGCCAGGCGCGTTCGGCGGCGCGCTCGGCCTGCTGCAGGCGCGGCAGCACCTCGCGCGCCAGGCGCTGCGCCTCCAGGCGCGCGGTCAGGTAGCGGCCGTGCGCTTCGGCCAGCGTCGCGTGCAGCTGCAGCAGCAGCGCGTCGCGCTGCAGGCCGCTGGCGGCCAGTTCGGCCCGCGCCGCGCGGATCTCCGGCTCGGCGCGACCCGCGCTGCCCAGCGGCAGGCTGAAGCCCGCCACCAGCGCGGTGTCGCCCGCGTCCTGCAGGCGGCGCACCCCCAGCTGCCATTGGCCATCGGCACTGCGCGCACTGGTGGCCAGGCGCAGCTGCGCCTCGCTCACGCGCGCCTGGCCGGCGACGATGGCCAACTCCGGCGTGCGCGTGAGCAGGTCGGCCAGGGCGTCGAAGGACGCCAGCTCGGGCAGGGCCTCCAGATCGCCACTGACCGCGTCGAAGTCGGCCTCGCGCTGGCCCCACAGCGTGGCCAGCTGGCGGCGCGCGGCCTGGCCTGCGGCCAGCGCGCGGTCACGGTCCAGTTCGGCCTGGGCCAGCTGCGCCTGCGCGGTCAGCAGCACCGACTCGGGCGAGGCGCCAGCCTGCAGCCGCGCGCGTGCCGCCTGCACGGCGCGCTGGCGCTGGTCGATGTCCAGCTGCGCGATCGCCTGCTGGCGCTGCGCCAGGGCGATGGCCTGGTAGCGCTGGGCGACCTGCGCCAGCACGTCCAGACGCGCGGCCTCGCGCCGCGGCGCCAGCGCGTCCAGGTTGGCCTGGGCCAGCGCGCGGCGCGCGTCGAGCTTGCCGCCGCGTTCGAGCACGCCGGACAGCGAGACGGTCAGCTCAGCGCTGTCGAACGCGCGCGCGCGGCCGCTGCCGAGCGCGTTTTCCAGTTCCACGCCGAGGCTCATCGCGGGCGCCAGCACGGCCGCATCGCGGCGCGCCTCCAGCACGGGCCGCTCGCCGTCGATCAGGCGCAGCTGGGGATGGGTGTCGGCCACGCGCCGCAGCGCCTGGTCCAGGCTCAGGGGAGCCGGCGGCCGCGCCTGCGCCAACGCGCAGGGCACGACCGCGAAGGCGGCCAATGCCGCCAGTCGCAACCACATGGGGAATCTCCGAAAGGGCGATGACGTCCCCGCGGCGCCCCGTTCACGGGCGCGGCGGGAAGGGGAGCGTCAGGCCGCGATCGGCGGGCGCAGGGCCAGGCTGGGCGTGTGGGAGCGCGCCGGCAACATCACGCGCGCCTGGAGAACGGCGCGCGCCAGCGCCATCGGCGGCGGCGCGAACTGCGAGGGGATGGCGGTCAGGTGGCCGCAGCAGTGCGCCGCATGCATCAACGCATGCAGCAGATCGCCCGTATCGTCGCCGGCGTCCGCATCGGCGGCCAGCGCGTGCTCGTCGGCCTGGTGCAGGTGCGCGGCATTGCCGCGCGTGGCCTCATGCAGGTCGCCCACCGCCGCCAGCACCGGATTGGCCAGCACCGCCAGCAGCAACATGGCCAGCGCCGGCAGGCGCAGCCAGGACAGGCAGCGATGGACGAGGCGCAGCGACATGGGCGCCGATGCTAGTGCGCGCGCCGCGCGTTAAACAATCACATGGCCGGTTTGTCATCGCCGGCGGGCGCGGGCGCATGATCGAACAGCGCGCCCTGCACCGCCACTTCCTCGCGTTCGCGGAACCCCGACAGGCCCACGCCGACCAGGCGATAGCGCGTGTCGGCGGGCAGGTCCACGCGCTCGCGCAGCGCCAGCGCGATGCGGGTGAAGGCCTCCAGCGAGGCCGGCGGCGCCTCGGGCGTGAAGCTGCGGGTGAGGATGCGGAACTGCGCGGTCTTGAGCTTGAGCACCACGGTATGGCCGATGCGTGGGGTCTTGCGCGTGGCCGCCCACGCCTTGGCGGCCATGCGCACGATCGGTTCGTCCAGCTCCTCCAGCGGCACGTCCACCGCGAAGGTGTCCTCGGCCGAGATCGACTGCACCGGCTGGTCCGGCTCCACCGGACGCTCGTCGATGCCGCGCGCCCGCCGGTGCAGCGCCGCGCCGAAGCGGCCGAAGCGCAGGGTGAGTTCCTCCAGCGAGAACGCCCGCAGTTCGCCGACCGTGGTGATGCCCAGCTCGGCGAGCTTCTGCTCGGCGACCTTGCCCACGCCGGGGATGCGTCCAACGTGCAGCGGCGTCAGGAAGGCCTCGACCTGCGCCGGCTTGATCACGTACTGGCCGTTGGGCTTGTTCCAGTCCGAGGCGATCTTGGCCAGGAACTTGTTGGGCGCGATGCCCGCCGAAGCGGTCAGCTGCGTGGTCTCGAAGATCTGCGCGCGGATCGCCTGCGCGGTGGCCGTGGCGCTGGGCGAGGCGATCTTCGGTTCGGTCACGTCCAGGTAGGCCTCGTCCAGCGACAGCGGTTCGACCAGGTCGGTATGGGCCAGGAAGATCTCGCGCACCTGCCGCGAGACGGCCTTGTAGCGAGCGAAGTCGGGCGGCACGAAGACCGCGTCCGGACACAGCCGCTCGGCGCGCACCGCCGGCATGGCCGAGCGCACGCCGAACACGCGCGCCTCGTAGCTGGCCGCGCACACCACCGAGCGCGCGCCGCGCCAGGCCACCACCACGGGCTTGCCGCGCAGCGAGGGGTCGTCGCGCTGTTCGACCGATGCGTAGAAGGCATCCATGTCGATGTGGAGGATCTTGCGCATGAGATGCGCAGTATCGCGCGCGGCCGGTCGGGCAGGCCACCGGACACTTGCCGTGGCGCCGCGCTTGGTCGGTTTGACTGTCGTCGGGCGGGCCGATTCGCCGGCAGGATCGATGGCGCGTCGCGATCGACCACCGTGACCATTGAAGACGCCCGGGGCTGCCCGCTCCTGGTGGCCAAGCCGGGTGGGCAGGCGGATCGCGGCGAGACCGTGATGACGGTTGCGCCAGCGGCAGGTCGGCAGTGCTAGAACTGCAGGGGGAATGATTCCCACCAAAAGGAGATTGACGGATGAAAGCACTCATCGTTGGAGCCGCGTTGGCGGTCGGCGCCGCCCTCTCACTCACCCCTGGAAAGGCGGACGCTTCATGTGTCGGCGTCTGCAACATGGCATACAGGCAGTGCCTGTCCAGCGGCAGTCCCGAGGATCAATGCGAGACCAAGCTCGAGATGTGCATGGAGCGATGTGAAGGGCAGCCGGGGACCGCCGAAGCGCAACGCACGCAGCTCCACATCAAGGATCAGAACGGGCAGGAGATCCTGATCGGGCAAACCCGGCCGGTGAGCCTGCTTCCGCTCGAGTCGAAGACCTGATCCCTTCGACGGAAGGGAGGAAGAGAAGCGCCGGTCCTGCACCGGCGTTTCTTTTGGGGGGTCTGCCTCTCACTGTGACTGGCGGGGGATCTCAAGGCATCAGCAAACGCCGAAAGCAACGTCCCTGGATTCCCGCTTTCGCGGGAATGACGATCTGAAAAAAGAAAAGGCCGGATCCCTCAAGGGACCCGGCCTCTCTCGAACACAACCAGCGGAGCGAAGACAATCCCTCGCGATCAGTCCTTCGGCATCTGCAGGTCGTACTGCGCCGGCGGCGTGCCGCCCGCCAGATAGCGCACGAAGTAATCCCAGCGGCGACGCGCGACATAGGCCGTCATCGCCCCATAGCCGTGGCGGGCATTGGGGATCATCAGCATGTCGAAGTCCTTGTTGGCCTTCATCAGCGCGTCGGCCACCAGCAGGGTCAGGTACGGCGGCACGTTGTCGTCCAGCGTGCCGTGCACCAGCATCAGATGGCCCTTGAGGTTGCCGGCCAGGGACTGGTTGGCCTGGGCGTCGTAGTTGCTCTTGCCGTCCTTGCCGACGATCAGCTCGCCCTGATAGCGCTCGGCCCAGTCGTCCTCGTAGCCGCGGTTGTCGTGGTTGCCGCTCTCCGACCAGGCCACCTTGAACAGGTCCGGGTAGCGCAGGATCGCCGCGGTGGAGGCGTTGCCGCCGCCCGAATGGCCCCAGATGCCGGCGCGCGACAGGTCGATCCACGGATAGCGCGCGGCCAGCTCCTTCATGCCGGCCACCTGGTCGGGCAGCGTGTTGTCGGCCATGTCGGCGTACCAGGTGTCGTGGAAGGACTTGGAGCGCCACGGCGTCCCCATGCCGTCGATGGCCACCACGATGAAGCCCAGCTCGGCCAGCGACTGGTTGTCGCCGTGCGCGGCCAGGAAGCTGCGTCCGCGCACCGAGCCGGTCTGCGGCCCGGGATAGATGTAGTTGACGATCGGATACTTCTTCGACGCATCGAAGTTGGAGGGCTTGAACATGATCCCGTAGAGATCGGTCTTGCCGTCGCGCGCCTTCACCATGAACGGTTCCGGTGGCACCCAGCCGGCGGCCTTCAGGCGGCTGATGTCGGCCTTGGCGATCGGCGCGACGTCCTTGCCGTCGACCGCGCTGCGCAGCACGGTCACCGGCGGCACGGTGGTGGTCGAGTACGCGTCAACGAACAGCTTGCCGTCGGGCGACAGGGCCACGGTGTGGTCGGACGGTTCGGGCGTGAGCAGGGTCGGCGCGCCGCCGTCCAGGCTGACCTTCCAGAACTGCTGGTAGTAGGGATTCAGGCCGGCGGTGCGGCCGACGCCGCGGAACCACACCGTGCGCGTGGCCGGATCGACCTTGAGCATCTCGGTGACGTTGCCCTCGCCGGTGGTGATGGCGTGCTTGAGCTTGCCGGTGGTCAGGTCGTACAGGTACAGCTGGCCCCAGTCGGAGCGCTCGGAGAACCACACCGCCTCGTTGCTGGCCGGCAGGTAGGCCCAGTTGGCCGTGCCGTTGCCGCTCTCGTACTGCGTCTTGACGTGTTCGGAGAACACGGTGCGCACCGCGCCGGTGGCCGCGTCGGCGATGCGGAACCAGGCGTCCTTGTGGAAGCGCGAGGTCGACACGAAGGCCACGGTCTTGCTGTCCGGCGCCCACTTCACGTCGTCCCAGCCGCCGTCCGGGCCGCAGCTGATGTCGTCGCACAGGGTGGAGCGGTGCTGGTCGGGCTCCATCTTCAGGCGCGTGACCTGGCGGGTGGGCACGTCGATGATGACCCGCTCGATCATGGTCACGTCCTTGTCGCCGGGCAGCGGGTACTTCCATGCCTCCAGCTTGGGCGCGCCGACCTTGGTGCTGACCAGGTACATGTCGCTGGTCTTGCGCTGGTCCTGCTGGAAGGTGGCGATCCTGCGCGAATCCGGCGACCACTCGACGATGGCGCTGTCGGTGTGCTTCCAGCCGGCGTTGTCGGTGGCGTAGCCGTAGTTCTTGACGCCATCGGTGGTCAGCTGGGTCTCCTTGCCGGTGGCCAGGTCGCGTACCCACAGGTTCCAGTCGCGGATGAAGGCCTCGGACTTCTTGTCCGGCGACAGGGCGCCCGGCTCGGCGTCCTTCTTCGCGTACAGCTTGGCGCACTTGGCGCGCGCGTCGCAGACCACCTCGGTGCCGCGCATGGCGAAGCGGTAGCGGCCGTCGGCGGTCAGCGCGATGCCGCGGATGCCCAGCTTGTCGGCCTTGATCGGCTTGTCCTTGGTCTCCAGCAGCGTGTTGAGCGAGGCGGCCAGCGCCTTGGCGTCGAACAGCGGCGCGGTGGTGCCGGTGGCGGTGTCGGTCTGCAGCAGCCGGTCGCCGCTGGCGTCGTGGTCGGTGTAGACGAAGTGCGTGTCGTCCAGCCAGGTCACGCGGGTGACGGCGTGGTCGACCAGCGGCTGGGCGAACATCAGCGTGCCGGCGCGGGCGTAGTCGGCGGCAGACACGGTCGGCGTCTGCGCCCAGGCGCCGGCCGAGCACGCGGCCAGGGCCAGGGCGCCGAGCAGGCGCGGGGCGGTGGATTTCAGGAGCATGCGGATCCCCAGGCAATCAGGTGAAGCGTGCCGGACACCAGGCCCGGCCACGCACGGACCGGTGATCGTACCGTTCCGGCGGTCCGCCCTCCCCTGCCGAAGGTCCTGCGCCCGGCGCGGGGCGCCGGCTCAGGCGGCCTGGGGGCTGATCGTCTCGCCGCGGATCAGGCGCGCGGCCTGCTGCAGGCTGTAGGGCTTCTGGATGAACTGCACGCCGGGCGGCAGGTCGGGCAGCTGGTGGCGGGCGTGGCCCGAGGCCAGCACGATGCGCACCTGCGGCCAGCGCTGGGCCACGCGCATGCTCAGCTCGGCGCCGCTCATCCGGCCCGGCATGTAGACGTCGGTGAACAACACGTCCACCGGCGTCCCCTCGGCCAGCAGTTCCAGGGCGGCGGCGGCGTCGGACAGGGCGCTGACCTCCATGCCCATCTGCACGAAGACATCGGACATCAGTTCGCGCAGGTCGGCCTGGTCTTCGACGAAGAGGATGCGCAGCGGCTCGGACATGGGCGGGGCTCGGGAAGTGGCGGGAGGAATGGCACGACACGACCCGGAAGCATGACGCGGCGCCGCCCGACGCACGCGCGGTGGCGATGTCGACGGGGCCAGGCATTGTTCGAAGCCGCGACGTGAAGGCGGCGTGGAGATGCCCGCGATCGGGGCCGGCTGCACGTGCCCTGCGCGTCATGTCGGCTACCATCGGGGGTCTTTTTCCCAGCCCCACGCGCACCATGCAAATCACCAACACCTCGCGGGACGCCTGGATCTGGGCGGCCGCGGCCGGCCTGCTGATCCTCACCCTGGGCCTCGAACTGGTGACGCCGCTGGGCTACGCGGTCTGGCTGATCCATTTCTTCGCCGTGGCGATCACCAACTTCCAGTCGCGCCCGCGCGTGCCGCTGGTGGTAGCGGTACTGGCCTGCGTGCTGGTGGCGGTCGGCTTCCAGGTGGCGCCGGCCAGCGCCAACTCGTCGTTCTCCGCCGTGAACCGCACCTTCGGCGGCCTGTGTTTCCTGGGCATGGGCCTGGTCACCATGCAGGGCATCCGCGCGCGCATGTCGGCCGAGCGCGCGCTGTGGCTGCAGGAGCGCCAGACTGCGGTCGCCACCGCGGTGCAGGGCGACCTTTCGCCGGAGGACCTGGCCCAGAACGCGCTGGGCGCGCTGTGCCAGGCCACCGGTGCGCAGGTCGGCGCGCTGTACCGGCTGCTCGGCGATCGCCTGGTGCTCAGCGGCGGCATCGCGCTGCCGTCGGGCATCGCCAAGGAGATTCCGGCAAGCGAGGGCCAGCTCGGCGAAGTGGTGCGCACGAAGCACACCCTCCAGCTGCGCGCGATCGATGCGGCGCATGTGCAGATCCAGACCGGCCTGGGCCGCAGCGCGCCGGGCGAGCTGATGCTGGCGCCGGTCACCGCCGGTGCCCGCGTAATCGGCGTGATCGAGTTGGGCCGCGTCGGCGTGGCCCAGGGCGACGGCCGCGCGCTGGCGCTGCTGGAGCGCTGCATGGAGATCATCGGCGTGGCCCTGCGCACCGCGCAGCTGCGCGCCGACCTGGTGGAACTGCTCGAGCAGACCCAGCGCCAGAGCGAGGAACTGCAGGCGCAGCAGGAGGAACTGCGCGTGGCCAACGA
Source organism: Pseudoxanthomonas sp. X-1 (assembly GCF_020042665.1). Lineage (NCBI taxonomy): Bacteria > Pseudomonadati > Pseudomonadota > Gammaproteobacteria > Lysobacterales > Lysobacteraceae > Pseudoxanthomonas > Pseudoxanthomonas sp. X-1. The sequence goes on along the minus strand of NZ_CP083376.1, from coordinate 740,974 downwards.
GGAACTGGAGGAGCAGAGCCGCAGCCTGCAGCAGTCCCAGGCCAACCTCGAGCAACAGCAGGCCGAGCTGGAGCAGATCAACGTGCATCTGGAGGAGCGCACCCACGAGCTGGAGGAGCAGCGCCGCTCGCTGCTGACCGCGCAGGACGAGCTGGTGCGCAGCGGCAAGGAGCTGGAGGCCGCCTCGCAGTACAAGTCCGAGTTCCTGGCCAACATGTCCCACGAGCTGCGCACGCCGCTGAACAGCTCGCTGATCCTGGCCAAGCTGCTGGCCGACAACCGCGAGGGCACGCTGAGCCCCGAGCAGATCAAGTACGCCCAGGCCATCCACTCGTCCAACAACGACCTGCTGGCGCTGATCAACGACATCCTGGACCTGTCCAAGATCGAGGCCGGCCAGGTCGAGCTGTCCGAGGACAACATCGCCGTGGCGCCGCTGCTGGTGCGCCTGCGCGAGACCTTCGAGCCGCTGGCCGCGCAGAAGGCGCTGGGGCTGGACATCCGCGCCGAGCCCGGCGCGCCGGAGCGGCTGACCATCGATGCGCAGCGCCTGCAGCAGGTGCTGAAGAACCTGCTGGCCAACGCGGTCAAGTTCACCGAGCACGGCCACGTCGGCCTGCTGGTGCAGGCGCATGGCGCCGACCGCGTGCGCTTCGTGGTCAGCGACACCGGCATCGGCATCGCCAAGGCGCAGACCGGGGTGATCTTCGAGGCCTTCCGCCAGGCCGACGGCAGCACCCAGCGTCGCTTCGGCGGCACCGGCCTGGGGCTGTCGATCTCGCGCGACCTGGCCCAGCGCATGGGCGGCACCATCACCGTGGACAGCGAGCCCGGGCGCGGCAGCGTCTTCACCCTGGAGCTGCCGGTGCATGGCGCGCCGGAAGCGGCGGGCGATGCCGCCGCGGCGGTGAGCGCGCGCACGCCGGCGCCGGTCCCGGCCCCCGCGCCGCAGCCTACGCCGGCCTCCGCCCCGGCCGCACCGCCCACGCCGGCGCTCGCCCCCTCGGCGTTCGACGACCGCGATCGCCGCACCCGCCCCGGCCGCGCGATCCTGGCGGTGGAGGACGACGCCGCCTTCGCCCAGGCCCTGGTCGAACTGGCCCACGACATGGACTTCGACTGCGTGGTGGCCGGCTCGGCGCAGGAGGCCATCGACCTGGCGCCGCGGATCCAGCCCAGCGGCGTGCTGCTGGATGTCGGCCTGCCCGACGTCTCCGGCCTGAGCGTGCTGGAGCAGCTCAAGCGCGACCCGGCCACGCGCCACATCCCGGTGCACGTGATGTCCGCGCAGGAGCGCGCGCAGGTCTCGCTGGAGCTGGGCGCGGTGGGCTTCCTGCTCAAGCCGGCCACGCGCGAGCGCCTGGTGGCGGCGATCCGCCAGCTGGAGCGGACCAGCGAGCGCAACATGCGCCGCCTGCTGATCGTCGAGGACGACCGCAACCTGCGCGAGAACCTGCGCCGCCTGCTCGCGCACGAAGGCCTGGACATCACCGCGGTGGGCAGCATCGCCGAGGCGATGGAGCAGCTGGCGGCGGTGACCTTCGACTGCATGGTCACCGACCTGGCGCTGCCCGACGGCAGCGGCTACGACCTGCTCGAACGCATGGGCGAGCGCGAGTCCGGCGCGTTCCCGCCGGTGATCGTCTACACCGGCCGCGCGCTGACCCGCGAGGAGGAGCAGCGCCTGCGCCGGTACTCCAAGAGCATCATCATCAAGGGCGCGCGCTCGCCCGAGCGGTTGCTGGACGAGGTGACCCTGTTCCTGCACAGCGTCGAGGCCTCGCTGCCCAGCGACCAGCAGCGCCTGCTGCGCGAGGCGCGCAAGCGCGATGCGGTGCTCGACGGGCGCACGATCCTGCTGGCCGAGGACGACGTGCGCAACATCTTCGCCCTGTCCAGCGTGCTCGAACCGCTCGGGGTGAAGCTGGAGATCGCCCGCAACGGCCGCGAGGCGGTCGAGCGCCTGGCACAGGACCAGGAAGTGGATCTGGTGCTGATGGACATCATGATGCCGGAGATGGACGGGCTGACCGCGATGCGCCAGATCCGCACCCAGCGCCGTCACCAGAACCTGCCGATCATCGCCCTCACCGCCAAGGCCATGGCCGACGACCGCGAGCGCTGCCTGGAGGCCGGCGCCAACGACTACATCGCCAAGCCCATCGACGTGGACAAGCTGGTCTCGCTGTGCCGGGTGTGGTGCTCGCGCCAGTGAACGCGGCCGAGCTGTTCGATCTGGAGCTGTCGCTGCTGCTGGAGGCGATCTACCGGCGCTATCACTACGACTTCCGCCAGTACGCCATGTCCTCGCTGCGCCGGCGCGTGCGCCATGCGATGACGCGCCTGGACTGCGACACGGTGGCGCAGCTGCAGCACCGGCTGCTGCACGACCCGACCCTGTTCGCCCAGTCGCTGCAGTACTTCACCGTGCAGGTCTCGGAGATGTTCCGCGACCCGGACTACTTCGCCGCGCTGCGCACCCAGGTGCTGCCGGTGCTGCGCACCTATCCCTCGATCAAGCTGTGGGTGGCCGGCTGCAGCACCGGCGAGGAGGTCTGGTCGCTGTCGATCCTGCTGCGCGAGGAAGGCCTGCTGGAGCGCACCATCCTCTACGCCACCGACATCAACACCGAGGCGCTGGCCCAGGCCGAGGCCGGCATCTTCCCGATCGAGCGGCTGGCCTTGTTCAGCCGCAACTACCTGGCCGCCGGCGGCAGCGGCTCGCTGGCCGACTACTACACCACCGCCTACGACGGGGCGGTGTTCGACCGCAGCCTGCGCCGCAACGTGGTCTTCGCCGACCACAGCCTGGCCACCGACACGGTGTTCTCCGAAGTGCACCTGGTGTCGTGCCGCAACGTGCTGATCTACTTCAACCGCGCCCTGCAGGACCGCGCGATCGGGCTGTTCCAGGAGGCGCTGGTGCATCGCGGCTTCCTCGGCCTGGGCAGCAAGGAGTCGCTGCAGTTCGGGCCGCACGCCAACGCGTTCGAAGTGCTCAGCCGCGAACAGCGCCTGTACCGGAAGGCCGCATGAAGCTGCCCAGCGGCCACGACCTGGATGCCATCGTCATCGGCGCCTCGGCCGGTGGGGTGATGGCGCTGCAGACGCTGCTGGCCAGCCTGCCGGCGACGCTGGCCCAACCGGTGCTGATCGTGCTGCACCTGCCGCGCGACCGGCCCAGCAAGGTGGCGCAGATCGTCGGCGCGCACTGCGCGCTGGAGGTGGCCGAGGCGCAGGACAAACAGCCGCTGCGCGCCGGCCAGGTCCTGGTCGCCCCGCCCGACTACCACCTGCTGGTCGAGGACGCCGGCCATGTAGCGCTGTCGCTGGACGAACCGGTGCTGTTCTCGCGGCCGGCGATCGACCCGCTGTTCGAAACCGCCGCCGAGGTCTTCGGCCCGCGCCTGCTGGCGATCCTGCTCACCGGCGCCAGCAGCGACGGCAGCGAAGGGGTGGCCGCGGTGCGCCGCGCCGGCGGCACCGCCTGGATCCAGACGCCGGCCGATGCGTCCTCCCCCCTGATGCCCGCCTCGGCCCTGGCCCGCGCCGGTGCAGACGCCGTTCTTTCCCTGGCAGAACTCTGCCACCACCTGTCGGCCCTTTCTCGATGAATCTCAACCTCACGCCCCAGGACGCGCCGACCGGCGAGCCGATCAACCTGCTGATCGTCGACGACATCCAGGAGAACCTGATCGCGATGGAGGCGCTGCTGCGCCGCCCGGATCTCAACATCCTGTGCGCGTCCTCCGGCGCGCAGGCGCTGGAACTGCTGCTGACCCACGAGGTCGCCCTGGCGCTGCTGGACGTGCACATGCCGGAGATGGACGGCTTCGCCCTGGCCGAGCTGATGCGCGGCTCGCAGCGCACCCGGCAGGTGCCGATCATCTTCCTCACCGCCTCGCCCAACGACCCGCTGCGTGCGTTCAAGGGCTACGAGGCCGGGGCGGTGGATTTCCTGCACAAGCCGATCGAGACCCACGTGATCCTGGGCAAGGTGCAGATCTTCGTCGAGCTCTACGAACAGCGCCGCCTGCTGGCCCGCCGCAACGCCGAGCTGGAGCGCGCGCTGGAACTCAACGAGACCATGACCGCCGTGCTCACCCACGACCTGCGCACGCCGCTGTCGGTGGTGCTGCTGTGCACGGAGAAGCTGAGCGTGGAACTGCCGCCCGACGCCGCGGCGCAGCGCACGCTGGGATTCCTGGAGAGCAGCGGGCGGCGCATGGCGCGCATGGTCGAACAGCTGCTGGACTTCTCGCGCATCCGCACCCGCGGCCTGCGCATGAGTTTCGCCGCGCAGGATCTGCAGCCGCTGACCGCCGGCGCGGTGGAGGAGTTCCGCCAGGCCAAGCCCGGCAGTGTGCTGCGCCTGACCTGCAGCGGCGACCTGGTGGCCGACGTCGACGCCGACCGCTATGCGCAGATCCTGTCCAACCTGCTCGGCAACGCGCTCGAGCACGGCGGCGGCGAGCCGGTCGAGGTCACCCTGGACGGCAGCGAGAACGCGCACGTACGGCTGACGGTGAGCAACGTCGGCGCGATCTCCGACGAGCTGCTGCCGCGGCTGTTCGAGCCGTTCAAGGGCCGCTTCAGCGCCAGCAGCGGGCTGGGCCTGGGCCTGTACATCGCCGACCAGTTCGTGCGCGCCCACGGCGGCCTGCTCAGCGCGCGCAACGCCGACGGCAAGGTCGTGATGGAAGCCCTGCTCTCGCGCCGCAACCGCTGACCGAAGCGTGCCTTCAGGCCGCCGGCAGCGGCCGCAGGCACAGCCAGATCGCCGCCCAGTGCGCCAGCGCACCGCCCAGGACATGGGCGTGCCACAGCGCGCGGTTGTAGACCATCGACTTGCGCACGTAGAAGCCCACGCCGATGGTGTAGATCAGCCCGCCGGCGGCGATCAGCCACAGCACCGCCGTCGGCAGCCCGGCCACCATCGGCTTGATCGCGACCATGCCGACCCAGCCCAGCAGCAGGTAGATCGCCACCCAGAAGCCCTTGCCCAGGCCCGGCAGGCACAGCTTGGCGAACACCCCGAACAGCGCCACGCCCCAGACCACGCCGATCATCGACCAGCGCCACGCGCCGGACAGCGCCAGTACCAGCAGCGGCGTGTAGGAGCCGGCGATCATCACGAAGATGCCGGCGTGATCGAGCTTGCGCAGCACCGGCTGGCGCGCGGGCGCGGCGAAGTTGTACGCGGCCGAGCACGCGAACATCACCAGCAGCCCCAATGCGTAGACGCAGGTAGCCAGCAGCAGCGCCTCGTTGGCCGCCGCGCGCCACAGCAGCGCCGCGCCGCCGCCGATGGCCAGCGCCAGTCCGGCGACATGGACGATCAGGTCGGCGCGACGCGCGCCAGGGGTCTGGTAATGCGGTGCGGGAGACGAAGACACGGACACGGGCCGATCGATGCAACGTGGGGATCGACAGGATACGCGCATGCGGATGAGGCAAGCCGCGGGGTGGCCTTTCGCGCGTTGTAGGCCTTGCCGCAAAAGCCCCATCGCCGCCATGGCGGCTCCCACGGAAGAATCTGCCCCTCCCTTTCGTGCAGCGAAGGGCAGCTCGAAGTCGCGGCTAGCGACTGAGGGGGAGGGGTTGGCTTTTGCTTGGCGTTGGCCGCGCTTCGTTGATCTAAGACGCGGAGTGCAGGTCGGCGGCGTCCATGCCGACCACTGCGCCCGCCCTACCTACTGCCGCCCTGCCCTCACGCCGCCATCCCGCTATGCCGCAGCAGCGCGTCGATGCGCGGTTCGCGGCCGCGGAAGGCGGTGAAGTTCTCCAGCGCGCTGCGGCTGCCGCCGCGCGAGAGGATCTCGGCGCGGAAGCGCGCGCCCGTGGCCGCCAGCTGGTCGGGTGCTTCCTCGAAGGCCGCGTAGGCGTCGGCGCTGAGGACCTCGGCCCACTTGTAGCTGTAGTAGCCCGCGCCATAGCCGCCGGCGAAGATGTGGCTGAAGGCGTGCGGGAAGCGGCCCCACTTCGGCGCGCGGTTGACCGCCACCTCGTCACGGATGCGCTCGAGCAGATCCATCACGCCTTCCCGGGACGGATCGAAGGCGCTGTGCAGCTCCATGTCGAACAGCGCGAACTCCAGCTGGCGCACGGTCTGCATGCCGCTCTGGAAATTGCGCGCGGCCACCATCTTGTCGAACAGCGCGCGCGGCAGCGGCTCGCCGGTCTCCGCATGGCGGGTCATGCCCTGCACGCGCGACCACTCCCAGCAGAAGTTCTCCATGAACTGGCTGGGCAGCTCCACCGCGTCCCACTCGACGCCGTTGATGCCAGCCACCGACAGCTCGCCGACCTCGGTCAGCAGCTGGTGCAGGCCATGGCCCATCTCGTGGAACAGGGTGATCACATCGCTGTGGGTGAAGGTGGCGGGCCCGCCATCCACGCCCTTGCCGAAGTTGCACACCAGATAGACCAGCGGCGTCTGCTCGCCGTCGGCACGATGGCGGCGGTTGCGGCAGTCGTCCATCCACGCACCGCCGCGCTTGCCCTCGCGCGCGTACAGGTCCAGGTAGAACTGGCCGACCAGCGCGCCATCGGCGCCCTGCAGGCGATAGAAGCGCACGTCCGGATGCCACACCGGCGCGGTGTCGGGCAGCACGTCCACGCCGTACAGCGCCTTGATCACGCCGAACAGCCCGGCCAGCACCGCGTCCTCGGTGAAGTACTGCTTCACCTCCTGCGCCGAGAAGCTGTAGCGCGCCTGCTTGAGCTTCTCGCTGACGTAGGCCAGGTCCCAGGGCTCGACCGTCTCCAGGCCCAGCTCGTCGCGGGCGAAGGCCTCCAGTTCGGCGCGGTCCTGCCTGGCATACGGCAGCGCGCGGGCGCCCAGGTCGCGCAGGAAGCTCAGCACCTCGGCCGGGCTGCCCGCCATCTTGGTCGCCAGCGAATACTCGGCGTAGGAGGCGAAACCCAGCAGCTGCGCCAGCTCGGCGCGCAGGGCCAGGATGCGGTCGATCAGCGGCGAGTTGTCCAGCTTCTCCTCGCCGGCCTCCGAGGCGCGCACCGCGTACGCGCGGTACAGCGTCTCGCGCAGCGCGCGGTCGTCGGCATAGGTCTGCACCGGCAGGTAGCACGGCATCTGCAGGGTGAATTTCCAGCCCGGTTCGTCGTCGGCCTTGGCCGCGGCGCGGCAGGCGGCGATCACATCGGCCGGCAACCCGGACAGGTGCTGCTTGTCCTTGATCCAGAACTCCCACTCGTCGGTGGCATCGAGCACGTTCTCGGAGAACCTGGCCGACAGGCTGGCCAGCTCCTCGCGCACCGCGGCGAAGCGCGCCTTGGCCTCGTCCGGCAGTTCGGCGCCGCCCAGGCGGAAGTCGCGCAGCGCGTTGTCCAGGGTCTTGGCGCGCGCGACGTCCAGGCTGGCCAGGTCCGTCGCATCGGCAAGGGCGCGATACTGCGAGAACAGGGCCAGGTTCTGCCCCAGCGCGCTGCCGAAGCGCGTGATCCTGGGCAGGTTGTCGTTGTAGGCCTTGCGCAGCGCCGGCGAATTCAGCACGCCCTGCAGGTGGTTGACCAGGCCCCAGGCGCGCCACAGCCGCTCGGTCGCATCGTCCAGCGGCACCACGAAGCTGTCCCAGGTCACCGGGCTGACCGTCTCGGCCTGCTTCACCGCGGCCTCGGCCTGTTCGAGCAGCGTGTCGATGGCCGGGCCGACATGCTCGGGCTTGATGGCGTCGAACCTGGGCAGGCCGGAGAAGTCGAGCAGCGGGTTCATGGTGGAACACTCCGAAAACGTGGGGCGGGCGGACGATCTTGGGGCGCACCGGCCCTCGGGCAAGCGCGAGAACGCGATGATACGGCGCGAGCGCGACCTCCGGCGCCTGCGCGGTCGCCGCTGCGCTGGGATTAAGATGCAGGCCTGACACACCGTGCCAAGCGCCGCGCCCGTCCATGACCCTGACGCCCGACAAGTCCAGCTCCCGACGGCGCGTGCCCATGTACGAGGAAGTGGCCGATACGCTGCGGCAGAAGATCTACGACTACGTCCTGCCGCCGGGCGACTGGATCGACGAGCCCGCCCTGGCCCAGGAACTGGGCATCAGCCGCACCCCGCTGCGCGAGAGCCTCAAGCTGCTGGCCGCCGAGGGGCTGGTGCAGATCGAGCCCGGCCGCGGCGCGCGCGTGACCCGGCTGACGCTGGAAGACCTCAACGAGCTGTTCCCGATCATGGCGATGCTGGAGGGCCGCTGCGCCTACGAGGCGGTGCGCAAGATCGACGCCGACGGCCTGGCGCGGCTGGAATCGCTGCACGCGGCGATGGAGGCGGCCGCCGAGCGCGGCGACATGGCCGAGTTCTACCGCAACAACTACCTCATCCACGAAGCCGTGCAGGACCACGCCGGCAACCCGTGGCTGATCCGCGTCACCCACGACCTGCACCGCATCCTCAAGATGCATCGCGGCCGCCAGCTGCTCACGCCGGGGCGCATGGCGATGTCGCTGAGCGAACACCGCGAACTGATGGCCTGCTTCCGCAACGGCGATGCCGCCGAGGCCGAACGCACCATGCACCGCCATCTGCTCAGCCAAGGCGAGGCCTTGGCCAGGTACGTCGCCTCGGGCGGCAAGCTCAACGTGCCGGCACCGCTGCCGCGGACCGGCGCGCGCTGATCCACCGCGTGCCCAGGGCCGAACAGGCGCGCCACGGCGGCTGTTCGGTGCGTCCGGCGAACGGCGCCGGTCAAAGCCAGCCCGGCACCACGAACACCAGCCACGCGGCCAGCGGCCCCAGCGCGACCACCAGGCCGCTGTAGACCAGGAAGCGGCGGAACAGCCTGTCGCGTTCGTCCGGCGCGGCCGAGGCCACCACCAGCGCGCCGTTGGTCGAGAACGGGCTGACGTCGACGATGGTCGAGGACACGGCCAGCGCGCAGATCACACCGGCCGGCGTCAGGTGCCCCTGCAGCAGGAACGGCACGGCCAGCGGAATGGTCGCGCCCAGCACCGCCGCCGAGGAGGCGAACGCCGACACGATGCCACCGACATAGCAGACCAGCAGCGCGCCCAGCAGCGGAATGCCGATGTGCGACACGCCGTTGCCGATGAAGTCGACCGCGCCCGCCTTCTGCAGCACCTCGATGTAGGTGACCACGCCGGCGATCAGCAGCACCGTGGACCAGCTGATGCTTTCCACCGCACCCTTCTGCGCGCTGGGCGACAGCAGCGCCAGCAGCACCGCCACGGTCATCGACACCAGGCCGACGTTAAGGTTGTAGATCAGCGAGGCCACGCCCAGGCCGATCAGCCCGACCAGCGTGAACAGATGGTCGCGCTTGATCGACACCGCCTCCAGCGCGGCCGGATTGGTCGACAGGGTGCCACCGCCCGGGGTCACCAGCGCACCATGGCCCTCGATGGCGAAGCTGCGCGGCGAGGCCTCGTTGAGCGGCACGGCTTCGGACTCGGCCTGGGAAGGCTCGTGACGCTTGAGCAAGGCCAGGCCGCCGAACGCGAAGAAGCAGATGATCGCCATGGCCAGGTTGAAGCCCAGGCTGGTCAGGAACACCGACATCTCGCTGACCGGCAGGCCGGCCTTCTCCACCACCTTGTTGGTGATGCCGCCATAGACGCTGATCGGCGAGAAACCGCCGGCCTGCGCGCCGTGGATGACCAGCAGGCCCATCAACAGCGGATTGATCCGGTACTGCTTGGCGAAGCGCAGCGCGACCGGGCCGATGATCGCCACCGCCGCCGGGCCCAGCGCGCCGAAGGCGGTCAGCAGCGCGGTGACCAGGAACATCACCCACGGGATCGCCACCAGCTTGCCGCGCACCGCCTTGACCGCCCAATGGATCAGCAGATCGATGGTGCCGTTCTTCTGCGCGATGGCGAACAGATAGGTGATGCCGACCAGGGTCAGGAACAGGTCGCCGGGGAAACCGCCCAGCACCCCCTTGGCATCCATGTCCAGCCAGACTCCACCGATGATGAAGGCCAGCGCGAAGGCCACCGCCCCCATGTTGATGGGCAGCGCCGTGGCCACGACGAACATGATCACCAAGCCGATGATCGTGATGATTTGCGGACTCATGCGCCCTCCCTGAGACACGTGATATCGCGACTGCGTCGAGTGGCGGCCCGCCACCCCGGGGTCCTGCTTCAGTGCATCGCCTGGCGCTCCAGGGCGCTGACGACCCAGTCCACGACGCCCTCCAGCGTCTGGAACTCCTCCACCGCGCGCGCCTCGCAGTCCGGATGCGTCTGGCGCGCCATCCGCGCCAGCGCGCTGCCCGGACCGATCTCCAGCAGCACGCGCGCGCCGCGCTCGATCGCCTGCGTCATCACGCTGTGCCACTCCACGGGCTGGGCGAGCTGGCGCGACAGGCTGCGGACGACGTCCTCGCGCGAGGCGATGCGGTGACCATCGATGCCGGCCAGCACAGCCAGATCGGGCGCGCGCACGGCGGCGTCCTGCAGCGTCCTGGCGAACGCGTCGGCCGCCTGCGCCAGCCACGGCGTGTGCGCGGGCACGTGCACCGGCAGGCGCAGCGTGCGCGCGCCAAGGGCTTCGGCCTCGCGCTGGGCGGCCTGCAGGCCGGCCGCACGACCGCCCAGCACAAAGTGGTCCTCATCGTTGACGATCGCCACCGCGACCTCACACGCCTCGCACAGGCGCTCGATGCTCCGGCGCGACAGGCCGATCACCGCCAGCAGTCCGCCGTCGGCAGGACTGGCCGCGTCCATGCAGGCCGCCCGCGCCCGCGACAGGGTCAGGCAGACCTGCGGCGTCATGCTGCCGGCCACGCCATGGGCGGCCAGCTCGCCCACGCTGTAGCCGAGCACCAGCCCCGGCGAGGGCAGGCGCACACGCAGCGCCGCCCAGGTCGCCAGCGTGGCCGCGCACGCCAGCGGCTGGGCGATGGCGTTGTCGAAGCGCGCTTCGCTCGCGGCCAGCGCCTCGGGCGCTTCCTGCAATACGTCGGCCGCGTAGCGGAGGATGGGTTCGGCGGCCGCATCGCCCCGCACCCGCGCGAACATCGCCGGATGCTGGCCGCCCTGCCCCGGACACAGCAGCGCCAGGCTCATGCGCGCGCCTGCCGGTCGAGGAACACGGTGCAGGCGAGCAGGTCGGCGCTGCCGCCGGGGCTCAGGCGGCGCGCGACGAAGGCCTCGCCCAGCGTCTCCAGCTGCGCCTGCCAGTCGGGTTGCCAGACGCCGCCGCGGGCGAGGAAGGCGCGCGCCTGCCGCTGCGCGAAGCGCAGCCCTTCGGCACCACCGCGGTGCAGCAGGTTCAGGTCGTCGACCTGCGCCATCAGCGTCATCAGCACGTGCGCGTGCGTGGCCGTGGGCGCGTGCCCGGCCTGCTGCGCGGCACGCAGCGCCGGCAGCGCGGCCAGGCGCAGCAGCGGGAAGCCCTGCGCGGCCTGCTCGCGCACTCCCTCGACCCGGTGGGCGCGCCGCATGCGCTGGCCGGGACTGTCCGGATCGAGCGGTGCGGTCTCCAGTGCGGCACGCCAGTCGCTGACCGCGTGGCAGACCGCCTCGGCGGCAACGGGTCCGCGTTCGATGCGCCGCAGCCGCGCCGCGGCGGCGGTCAGCAGGCCCAGGCTGAAGATCGCGCCGCGATGGGTGTTGATGCCGTCGGTGGCGCGCAGCATCGCGTCCTCGGCCTGCAGGCCCAGGCGGCGCAGCGTATCGAACGGCGCCTGCGCCCCTCCGGCCCGCGCGACCGCCTCGAAGTAACCGCGCAGCGCGGCCAGGCTGCGCCAGAAGGTGCGCGCATCCATGTCGGCATGGCTGCCGGCATCGCGCGGGGTCACCAGGCCCGGCTTTGGGGCCAGCGCCAGTTCGGCGTGCAGGCTGGCGATGGCGAGCCGGCCCAGGCGCGCCGCTTCGGCGCGGTCCTGCGGCCGTGGCACGCACGCAGGCTGAGGCTCGTGCGCGCTCAAGCGGCCACCTGCTGCGCCTCGAACAGGGTCGCGCGCGCGACCAGGCGCGCGTCGTCCTCGGTCTTAACCAGCACCCGCGTCGCGCCACTGGCGTACTCGCGCCAGCTCACCGCACGTCCGTCGGGCAGGCGCAGCTCGCCATCGGCGCGACGGCGATGGCGCCGTTCCCACACGCCCAGCATGCCGACGATGGCGTCGGCCTGCGCGGCGGTCTCGATCTCCCACAGCAGGTCCAGATCCGACGCCTCGTGCACGTAGGCCAAGCCGGTCAGCGCCTGCCAGCAGAACGCGCCGAAGGCGCGCGGCACCAGGTCGAGGGCGTGCGCCTGATGCGCCAGCGCCGCCAGGGCCGGTCGCCATGCCGCCGGCGCGCTGGCGATGCCCTGCTCCAGCGTGGGCGGGGGCGCGACACGGAGAATTTCCGCAGCCGCGGCGCGCACCGCCAGCCGCTGCTTGCCTTCGGCCGGCGGCAGCGGCACGCCCAGGTGCAGCGGATCGGCCGGCGCCGCCGCCGGGCGCCGCGCGACGATGGCCGGATGGCCTTGTTCGAACCAGGCGCACACGCGCGCGGCCTGTGCCGGCGCGACCGCGTGCGCGGCCTGCGGCGGCAGCCAGACCAGCGTGTGGCGGCGCAGGGGCTCAGGCATCGCCGGCGGCCACCATCGCCGACACGTCCGCCGCCAGCGTGCGCCCGCCCCGTTGCGCGCCCAGTGCGCGCCGGGTGTCGCCCTCGCGCGGTGCCCGCAGCGCATCTACCAGGGCCTGGGCCAGGTCGCCACGCCAAATCGCGCACACCGCGCCCATCGCCACGTAGTTCTCCACGCCCGGCGCGAACACCGGCGAGCTTTGCGAGAGCGCCTGCAGCTTTTCCAGCGGCTGTTTGGTCACGCGCGCCATCGCGCGCAGGTCCATCACCCGCACCTGCGCCTCGGGCAGGGCGTAGACCGCATCGGCCATCAGGCCGAAGGACAGAAAGCCCCCGCTCACCGACTCGCCATAGACCAGCGACACCAGCGCCGCGCCGCGGCGGCGCGCCAGGTCCAACGCTTTGGCCAGGTGGGCGAAGTAGCCGTTGATGCCCAGCAGCTCATCGCGGCGCGAGAGCCGTTGGCCGGCGGTGTCGACCAGCATCACGATCGGCCGCTGCGGGTGCGCCTTGGTGCTGGCGATGACGGTGGCGGCCAGGGCCAACGCATGGTCGACGCCGACCTCCAGCCTGTTGGCGGTGCCGATGACGGTGACCTCGCCGAGCGCGGTGCTCGCCGTGCCGGTCAGCACGTCGTCGCGCTGATCGATGCGGTGTCCCAGCGGGAACAGCCGGTCCAGCAGTTCGCTCAGTACCATGGCATCCTCCGGCCGCGCGTGGCCTCCAGGAAGGCGGCGGTGTCCAGCAGCGGCAAGGCCTGCGGCTGCGCGATGCCCAGCGCCTCCCAGACCTGCAGCCCGTCGCGGCAATCGCCGAACGCCTCGATGCGCTGCGCCAGACGCGCGTGCTCGCCCTCCAGGGCCTGCAGCAGCTGCGCGTCATCGTCGGCCGGGCGCAGCCGATCCAGCACCTCGAGCGTGGCCTGCGCGAACGCGTCGATGCGGTCGGCGACCAGCTGCGCCGCCTCGCCCAGCAGCACGCGATGCTTGCCGCCGGTGACCCGCCACACCAGGGCGCGGTCGCGCGCATCGAATTCCTCGACGCCGCGCACCGTCTCGATCACCTCCGGACCGGACAGCGACAGGCGCCCCTCCTCCGACATCAGCACGGCGCTGCAGCAGCGCGCGACGATGCCCATGCCGCCGAAGGCGCCGTTGCCGCTGCCGATCAGCGCCAGCACCGGCACGCCGGCCGCGCGGGTGGCCAGCGTGGCGCGCATGATCTCCGAGATCGCGATCAGGCCGGCGTTGGCCTCGTGCAGGCGCACGCCGCCGGTATCGAGCAGCAGCAGCACCGCCGCGGGCCCGACCCGCTGCGCGCGCTCCAGCAGCCCGACCAGCTTGGCGCCGTGTACCTCGCCGACGCCGCCGCCCATGAACTGGCCCTGCTGCGCGGCGATCAGCACCCGGCGTCCCTGCAGCATGCCCTCGCCGACGACGATGCCGTCGTCGAACTCGCCCGGCTGGTCCAGCTGCGCCAGGTGGGGGCTGGTGATGCGCCGGCGCGGGCCGAGGAACTCGACGAACGTGCCCGGATCCAGCAGGCCGGCGATGCGCTCGCGCGCATCGGCCTCGTAGAAGCTGCGCGCGGTGCTCATGCGGCCGGCTCCTGCAGCGTTTCCACCGCCTGGTCCAGGCGCAGGCTGACCACCGCCGGCGTCGCGCCGACATCGTTGATCCAGATACGCACATCCTTGAGCGGATGCCGCGCGGCGAAGTCGTCCAGCACGGCCTGCCAGATCTGGCCGAAGCCGCGCGCGGCGGTGACGATCTCGATCTCCATCGCGCCCTCCAGCGCGGCCGGCTCGATCATGACTTCCAGGTTGCCCGAGGCGACCACGCCGACCAGCACGTGGTCGAGTGTGCCGGTGGGCGCGATGCGTCCGTCGTAGCGGTAGCGCAGGGTTTCCATGGCGTGCCCCTTTACCAGTTGCGGAAGCGCTTGGGCGGGTCGTACAGCCCGCCGGACCAGCGCACCAGGTCCTTGACCGTGCGCGCGGCCAGCAGGTCGCGCGTGGCATCGCGCGAGCGGATGCCCAGGTCCTCGGGACGTTTGATGACGCCGCGATCGCGCAGGTTCTCGACCATGCGCTTGTCGCGGCCCAGGCCGACCGCGGTGTAGCCGGCCACGCCGCGGATCGCCTGCTCGCGCTCCTCCGGCGTGCGGCACAGCAGCAGGTTGGCGATGCCTTCCTCGGTCAGCACATGGCTGACGTCGTCGCCGTAGATCATCACCGGCGGCAGATCCAGTCCCGCGCGCTCGGCCAGCTCCCAGGCGTCGAGCCTGTCGACGAATGCCGGCGCCATGTGCTCGCGGAAGGTCTCCACCATCTGCACCACCAGCTTGCGCCCGCGCGGCATCTCGCCGGGCCTGGCCGCCTCGCGCCCGGCCTTGAGCCAGGCCGGGCTGGCGTGGCGCCGGCCGCGCGCATCCGAGCCCATGTTGGGCGCGCCGCCGAACCCGGCGATGCGGTCGCGCGTGGCGGTCGAGCTGTTGCCGGCCAGGTCGATCTGCAGGGTCGAGCCGATGAACATGTCGCAGGCATACAGCCCGGCGGTCTGCGAGAACGCGCGATTGGAGCGCATCGCGCCGTCCGCCCCGACGAAGAACACGTCCGGGCGCGCGGCGATGTAGTCCTCCATGCCCAGTTCCGAGCCGAAGGAATGCACCGACCTGACGAAGCCCGACTCGATCGCCGGGATCAGCGCCGGATGCGGATTGAGCGCCCAGTGCTGGCAGATCTTGCCCTTCAGCCCCAGCGACTCGGCGTAGGTCGGCAGCAGCAGTTCGATCGCCGCGGTGTCGAAGCCGATGCCGTGGTTGAGGCGATTGACGCCGTACTCGGCGTAGATGCCCTTGATGGCCATCATCGCCATCAGCACCTGCACCTCGCTGATCTGGGCCGGGTCGCGGGTGAACAGCGGCTCGATGTAGTTCGGCCGGGGCGCATGGGTGACGAAGTTCACCCAGTCGGCCGGGATGTCCACGCGCGGCAGCGTGTCGAGGATCTGGTTGACCTGGGCGATGACGATGCCGCCACCGAAGGCGGTGGCCTCCACGATCGCCGGGGTGTCCTCGGTGTTCGGGCCGGTGTAGAGGTTGCCGTGGCGATCGGCCGCATGCGCGGCGATCAGCGCCACGCGCGGGGTCAGGTCGATGAAGTAGCGACCGAACAGCTCCAGGTAGGTGTGGATCGCGCCGAGTTCCAACCGCCCCTCGCCCAGCAGCCGCGCCAGGCGCACCGACTGCGGGCCGGAGAAGGAGAAGTCCAGCTTCCTGGCGATGCCCTTCTCGAACACGTCCAGGTGCGAGGGCAGCGACAGCACCGACTGCACCATGTGCAGGTCGTGCACCCGCGCCGGATCGACCCGGGTCAGGCACTCGGCCAGGAAGTCGGCCTGCTTCTGGTTGTTGCCTTCCAGGCAGACCCGGTCGCCGGGCCGCAGCACGGCCTCCAGCAGGGGCACCACGTCCTGGCTGCGCACCAGGCGGCCCTTGGCCAGCTTGGCCGCGGCCTGCAGGCGCAGGTTCCGGTCGGTGCTCAAGGTGTTCCAATCCGCCATCGCGTCACCAGGAATTACTCTGTAATTACAGAGTAATCATTCTGCGCCCGACCCGCATGCGGCGCCGCAGCAGCTGGCCGAAGTTTCGGCAGGCGCCGCTGAAAGTCCTTTTATTTCAATTGATTGCCTGGGGCCGGACCGGCTCGCCGCGCGCCCCTGGTGGCGTCGATCCGCCCGCTCAGCCTGCGGCTGTGGCCAGTGCGGGCAAGGCGCCGCCGGCCACGGCCGCGGCGATGGCCGCGTCGCTGTCGGCGGTGTCGATGCCGCAGCGCGTGTACCAAGCCGGGTCGTAATAGCTGTGCGCGTAGCGATCGCCGGCATCGCACAGGATGGTGACGATGGAGCCGCGGCGCCCGGCCCGGCACATCGCGTGGGCGGCATGCAGCACGCCGACCAGGTTGGTACCGGTGGAGCCACCCACGCGCCTGCCCAGGGTCGCGCTGGCCCAGCGCATCGCCGCCAGGCTCAGGGCATCGGGCACCTTGACCATCGCGTCGATGCAGGCCGGCACGAAGCTCGGCTCCACCCGCGGCCGGCCGATCCCTTCGATGCGCGAACCGCAGTGGTGCAGGCGCGCCGGATCGCAGGCGCCGTCCAGCGCGTCGCGGTAGTAGTCGAAGAACACCGAATGCTCCGGATCGACACACAGGATGCGCGTGGCGTGGCGCCGGTAGCGCACGTAGCGGCCCAGCGTGGCGCCGGTGCCGCCGGTGCCGGGGCTGCACACGATCCATTCCGGGATCGGATGCGGCTCGGCCGCCATCTGCTTGAAGATCGACTCGGCGATGTTGTTGTTCGCCCGCCAGTCGGTCGCGCGCTCGGCGTAGGTGAACTGGTCCATGAAGTGGCCGCCGTGCTCGCGCGCCAGGCGCTCGGACTCGGCGTTGATCGCCCCGGCCTGCTCGACCAGATGGCACTGCCCGCCGTAGAAGGTGATCGCGGCGATCTTCTCCGGCGAGGTGCTGGCCGGCATCACCGCGATGAAGGGCAGGCCCAGCAGGCGCGCGAAGTAGGCCTCGGACACCGCGGTCGAACCGCTGGACGCCTCGATCACCGGCGCGCCCTCGCGCAGCCAGCCGTTGGCCAGCGCGTACAGGAACAGCGAGCGCGCCAGCCGGTGCTTGAGGCTGCCGGTGGGATGGCTGGACTCGTCCTTCAGGTACAGGTCGATGCCCGGATAGCCGGGCAGCTCGAGCGGGATCAGGTGGGTGTCGGCCGAGCGGTTGAAGTCGGCCTCGATCTTGTGGATGGCGGCGGCCACCCAGTCACGCTGCGACATGGGATGAAACATCGACGGGAGGGACGCGCCATTGTATCGCCCTCACCTACCTCCGCCGCGCCCGTTGCGAGTCTCACTCGGTGCGATCCAGAAGAGCTACTCTTTCTCGGGACGACCTGCAGCTGGCTGGTATGGCACGGCTTAGGGAGATGGGGAAATGGACTTCTTTGCGCATTCAACCGAACGTCGAGACCAGAGCAACTGGCAGCGCTTGGCCGAGCACCTGAACGATGTCGGCGAGTTGGCGGCGGGTTACGCCGAGGCATTCGGCGGCCACGTGATGGCACGCGTGGCCGGACAGTTGCATGACCTGGGCAAGTACACCGAGAAGTTCCAGGCGCGCTTGGGTGGCGACCCGGCCAGGGTGGACCATGCGACCTGGGGTGCGCGGAAAGCCTGCGAACTGTATGGCAGTGGCGGAACGCTGCTCGCTTATGGCATCGCCGGGCACCACGCGGGGCTGGCCGACGGACGCCGCGATGACCTGACGTCTCGCTCCTCGTTGCGGGAGCGGCTGTCGGAAGACTACCGCGCGCGCGAGCTGCCGCCCTTGCTGCCGGCCTGGGAACGGGAAATCGTGCTGCCCGCCAAGCTGCAACTGCCACCGGGATTCAGCGGCCACCCGCGCACCGAGCGCCGGGCCTTCCAGATGATGGTCCTGGCGCGCATGCTGTTCTCCTGCCTGGTCGATGCCGATTTCGTCGATACCGACGATTTCTACCGGCGTGTGGAAGCGCGCAAGACGCGCGCGGAAGAGGTCGGCACACGGCCGACGCTGGAAGAACTGCGCGAACGACTTGATCGGCACCTGGCCACCTTTCCCACCGAGGGCGGCATCAATCCGATCCGCGCGACCATCCTGCGCCAAGCGCGGGCCAAGGCGCACGCGCGTACCGGCCTGTTCTCGCTCACCGTGCCTACCGGCGGTGGCAAGACCCTGGCCTCGCTGGCGTTCGCGCTGGACCATGCCATCGCGCATGGCTTGCGCAGGGTGATCTACGTGATCCCGTTCACCAGCATCGTCGATCAGACCGCCGCAGTGTTCCGCCACGCTCTCCGCATTCAGGACCGCGACGACGTCGTGCTGGAACACCACAGCGCGTTCTTCGACGATCCGGCCAAGGCGCCGCAGTCGATCGACAAGCGCAAGCTGGCGATGGAAAGCTGGGATGCGCCAATCGTCGTCACCACCTCGGTACAGTTCTTCGAGAGCCTGTTCGCCGACCGCCCGTCGCGCTGCCGCAAGCTGCACAACATCGCAGGCAGCGTGGTGATCCTGGACGAGGCGCAGACCCTGCCGCAGACGCTGCTGCGCCCCTGCGTCGCGCTACTGGACGAACTGGCGCGCAACTACCGGGTCAGTCCGGTGCTGTGTACA
Source organism: Pseudoxanthomonas sp. X-1 (assembly GCF_020042665.1). Classification (NCBI taxonomy): domain Bacteria; kingdom Pseudomonadati; phylum Pseudomonadota; class Gammaproteobacteria; order Lysobacterales; family Lysobacteraceae; genus Pseudoxanthomonas; species Pseudoxanthomonas sp. X-1. Next base: position 722,202 of record NZ_CP083376.1, on the reverse strand, counting down.
GCCACCCAGCCTGCGCTGCGCCAGGACCAGGGCTTCCCGGGAGGCCTCGAACACGTCGAGGAACTGATGACGGAGCCGGATGCGCTGTATGCACAGCTGCGTCGCGTCCGGGTGCGCCATGTCGGCGCACTGGAAGACGACGTGCTGGCCGAGGAATTGCGGCAGCGCGCGCAAGTGCTGTGCATCGTCAATAATCGCCGCCACGCACGCGCTCTGTTCGACGCCATCGCCGACCAGCCCGGCGCGCGCCACCTGACCACCTTGATGCATGCACGGCATCGCAGCGCGGCGTTGACGCAGATACGCGAAGACCTAAAAGCGGGCAGGCCATGCCGACTGGTTGCAACCAGCTTGATCGAAGCCGGCGTGGACGTGGACTTCCCGACCGTCCTGCGAGCGGAAGCCGGTCTGGATTCGGTGGCACAAGCGGCAGGGCGTTGCAATCGCGAGGGCCGGCGCCAGATAGATGCCAGCGAGGTGCAGGTGTTCGCCCCCGTGAACTGGCAGCCGCCACAAGAACTGAAAGTCTTCACTGAAGTCTTCCGCGAGGTCGAGCGCACGCACGGCGACGACCTGCTGGCGATGGAGGCCATCCACGCCTACTTCCGGGGGCTGTACCGGCGCTTGGGCGACAACCGGCTGGACGACGAAGCGATCCTGACGCAACTGCGCACCGCCGATCTGGACGACCTGCCATTCGACACCCTGGCTCAGAAGTTCCGGATGATCCAGACGAGCATGCGCCCGCTGATCGTGCCGTATGCGCCCTATGCGACCGACCGAAATGTCGCGGAGCGCGAATTGGCAGAAGTGAACGAAGTGCTGCGCCAACTGGAACACGCCGATCGGATCGGCGTAGCCGGTGCCGCCCGCCGCCTGCAACCGTGGCTAGTGCAGGTACCCGAGCAGACCTACAAGTCGCTGTGGCAAGCATCCGCGATTGCCCCTGTGGCACCGGAGCGCTATGGCGAGCAGTTCGTCTCTTTGCGCAATTCGAGGCTCTACGACGCGCGGTTCGGGCTGCATTGGCAAGAACCGCAGTTCCTGGAGGCTCAATGCAATGTGTGGTGAGGAGCAGAAGCCGCCAGATCCAGAACGGCCGTTCTCTCAAAAATTTTCCAGTTACAACTCATAAGAACATTCAATAAATTACAGCCAACCAACGCCCGTCAGGTGGCTAGGTTATGTCTCAGCAAGAGAAGGAAGAGAAGGACTCCAACTACTCAAGCATCAGCCTGAGACTAGACATCAAAAGTCGGGAAAAGCCGTCTGCGTGGCCCGGGTGCTTGTCGTTCTCTTTGCCTTGGCGGTCAGCAGCCCATGGATTGGAGGACTCGTAAGACAGATGTTCTGAGAGAACGTGGATTGAAACTTGTGTGGTGCGACTGAAGTAACACATGCCCCTCTCCGAAGGAGAGGGGTCTTCCGTGAAGACACGCCCCGACGGGCGGGAGAACAAGGATGAGTTACGGAGTCAGACTTCATGTTTGGGGCGAGCGGGCGCTGTTCACGCGTCCGGAAATGAAGGTGGAGCGGGTGTCTTACGACATCATCACGCCATCGGCCGCGCGCGGGATTCTCGAAGCGATCCACTGGAAGCCGGCGATCCGCTGGGTGGTGGACAGCGTCCAGGTGCTCAAACCGATCCGGTTCGAGTCGATCCGCCGCAACGAGGTTGGCAGCAAGCTGTCTGCCGCCAGTGTCGGCAAGGCGATCAAGGCCGGGCGTACCGACGAACTGGTCAGTTACGTTGAGGAGGATCGGCAACAGCGAGCCGCCACCGTGCTGCGCGACGTCGGTTACATTATCGCCGCGCACTTCGAGATGAGCGACAAGGCAGGCCCCGACGACAACGTCGGCAAGCACTTGGACATCTTCAACCGCCGCGCACGGCGCGGGCAGTGCTTCCAGGCGCCATGCCTTGGCACCCGCGAGTTTCCCGCCAGCTTCGCCTTGCTCGGCGACGACGACACGCCACCAGCCAGCGACCCGGCCTTGTCCGGCGAACGCGACCTGGGCTGGATGCTGCACGACATCGACTTCGCCGACGGCATGACCCCGCGCTTCTTTCGCGCGCGGATGGTCGATGGGCTAGTCGCGGTGCCACCGCCGCAGGACCGCGGGGTGCGCGCATGATCCTGTCCGCCCTCGCCGACTACTACCAGCGATTACTGGACGACCCTGAATCCGGCATCGCTGCGCCCGGCTACAGCCAGCAGAACATCGGCTACACCGTGGTGCTGGCCGCCGACGGCAGCGTCGTTTCCGTCCACGACGAGCATCGCGTCGAGGGTAAGAAGCGTCTCGCCAAGGCCATGCGCGTCCCACAGCCGGAAAAGCGCACCGCTGGCATCAAGTCCAACTTCCTTTGGGACAAGACCAGCTACGCCCTGGGCGTCAGCGCCAGCAGCAAGCGCAGCGAGCAGGAACATGCCGCGTTCAAGACGTTGCACCAGCAGGCCCTGGTCGGCAGCGACGATCCCGGGCTGCTGGCGCTGCTGGCGTTCCTTGCGGCATGGTCGCCTGAGCAATACGCCGCTCATCCTGCGTTCGCCCCGCATGGCGAAGCACTGCTGGATACCAATCTGGCCTTCAGGCTGGAGAGCGACCAGGGACCTCTGCACGAGCGTCCCGCTGCACGCGCGGCCTGGGACCGGCAACAGGGCCTAGGTGTCGATGGCGTCCGCGGCCTGTGTCTGGTCAGCGGCACGATGGCACCGCTGGCGCGGTTGCATCCGGCGATCAAGGGCGTGAACGGCGCGCAGAGTTCCGGCGCCTCCATCGTCTCCTTCAACCTCGATGCCTTTACCTCCTACGGCAAGCAGCAAGGCGAGAACGCTCCCGTTTCCGAACAAGCGGCATTCGCCTACACCACCGCCCTCAACCATCTACTGCGCCGCGACTCACACAACCGCCAGCGCGTGCAGATCGGCGACACCACCGTGGTGTTCTGGGCGCAGGCCAGTACCGTAGCGCGGGCGCAGAATGCCGAAGACATTTTTGCTGATTTCATGCGCAGCCGCGACGCCGACGACCCCGCAATCGCCGACGGTCAAGCCACCCGGCGGCTGGAACTGGTCATCAAGCAGGTCCGCCATGCGCGGCCGTTGCGCGATTTGGATGACTCGCTGGACGACGACGCGCGCATCTTCGTGCTAGGACTGGCGCCTAATGCCTCGCGCCTGTCCATCCGCTTCTGGGAGACGCAAACGCTGGCCGGATTCGCCAAGCGCCTGGCCGAGCACTACAACGACCTCACATTGGAGCCGCCGGCGTGGAAACGCCCGCCCACGCCCGCCTACCTAGCGCTGCAGACCGCCCCCATCTACAACGAGCACAGCAAGCCCAAGTCCGAGGATGTCTCGCCGATACTGGTTGGCGAACTGATCCGGGCGATCCTTGCCGGGACGCGCTACCCCCAAAGCCTGCTCGGCAGCATCGTCATGCGCTTCCGCGCCGACGGACAACTCACCCCATTACGCATCGCGCTGTGCCGGGCTGTCCTGGCACGCGACGCGCGCTTGCGCAGGCAACAAGGACTGTCCACCGACCACAAGGAACCACCCATGAGTCTCGACACAGGCAATACCGATCCAGGCTACCTACTGGGGCGCCTGTTCGCGTCGCTGGAAAACCTGCAACGCGCCGCGCTCGGCGACCGCATCAACGCCACCATCCGCGATCGTTACTACGGTGCCGCATCCGCGACACCGGCCAGCATCTTCCCGGTGCTGCTGCGCAGCGCGCAGAACCATTTCGGGAAGCTGCGCAAGGAAAAGGCGGGACTAGCAGTCAACCTGGAGAAGGAGATCGGCCAGATCGTCGATGCCCTAGCTCCCAACTTCCCGCGCAGCCTGCCAATCCAGGAACAAGGCCGCTTCGCGATCGGCTACTACCACCAGAATCAGGCGCGCTTCGCCAGCAATGACGGCCAGGACGCCACCGACCCCGCTTCCGAAGGAGAGACCGCATGAGCGCCATCGCCAACCGCTACGAGTTCGTCTACCTGTTCGACGTCACCAACGGCAATCCCAACGGCGATCCCGACGCCGGCAACCTGCCGCGCCTGGATCCGGAAACCAATCGCGGTCTGGTCACCGACGTGGCGCTCAAGCGCAAGATCCGCAACTACGTCGCGCTGGAGAAGGAGGGTCAGCCCGGCTACGCGATCTACATGCAGGAAAAGTCGGTGTTGAACAACCAGCACAAGCAGTCCTATGCCGCGCTGGGGATCGAACACGAGGCCAAGAAGCTACCCAAGGACGAAGCCACGGCACGCAAGTTAACGTCGTGGATGTGTACGAACTTCTTCGACGTGCGCACCTTCGGCGCGGTGATGACCACCGAGGTCAACTCCGGCCAGGTCCGCGGCCCCGTACAACTGGCCTTCGCCACTTCGGTGGAACCGGTACTGCCGCTGGAAGTGTCGATCACCCGCGTGGCCGTCACCAACGAGAAGGACCTGGAGAAAGAGCGCACCATGGGCCGCAAACACATCCTGCCCTACGGCCTGTATCGCGCACACGGCTTCGTCTCCGCCAAGCTGGCCGAACGTACCGGTTTCTCCGAGGACGACCTGCAATTGCTGTGGCGCGCGCTGACCAACCTGTTCGAGCACGACCGCTCCGCCGCCCGCGGCGAGATGTCGGCGCGCAAGCTGATCGTGTTCAAGCACGAGAATCCGATGGGCAATGCGCCGGCACACGTGTTGTTCGACAAAGTCACGGTCGAGCGCGTCGCCGAGGTGGACGCCGGGCCGGCACGTAGCTTCGCCGACTATCGGGTCGAGATCGATCGCGACCTGCCGGCTGGGGTCAGCGTCGAAGAACTGTTTTGAGGGATGCGGGGAGCGGGACATGGACGACGCCGACCTGATCCCGCTCTCCGCCCTGCAACACTATCTGTACTGCCCGCGCCAGTGCGCGCTGATCCATGTGGAGCAGCAGTGGGCGGAAAACCGGCAGACCGCCGAAGGGCGCCTGCTGCATCAACGCGCCGACGCGCCGCAGGCGGAGCGCCGGCGCGGCGTACGCACCGTCACCGCGATGCCGTTGCTGGCGCTGGAGTTGGGCATTACCGGTAAGGCCGACGCGGTGGAGTTCCACCACGACGGCGAGGGCGAGGTGGCCTTCCCGGTGGAGTACAAGCGCGGGCGTCCCAAGGCACACCGTGCCGATGAGGTCCAGTTGTGCGCACAAGCGTTGTGCCTGGAATACATGCTTGGGCGCGGCGTTGCTACCGGCGCGCTGTTCTACGGGCAAACCCGCCGTCGCAAGGAAGTCGCCTTCGATGCGGCGCTGCGCGCGCTTACCCTGCGCACCATCGCCGACACGCGCGCGATGTTGCAACAAGGCACCACACCATCCGCACGCTACGAGGACAAGCGCTGTGACGCCTGCTCCCTGATCGACGTGTGCCAGCCGCGTCTGCTCGGTCGTGGCGCCGTCGAAGGCTGGCTGCGCCACCAGCTCGACACCGAGGAGGATTGAGCATGCGCCGCCAGCTCAACACGCTGTACGCCACCACCGACGGCGCCTGGCTGCGCAAGGACGGCGCCAATGTCGTCATGGAGGTCGAGCGCCGGGAGCGCGCCCGGCTGCCGGTGCATATGCTCGAGAGTCTGGTCTGCATCGGCCGCGTCGCCGTGTCTCCACAGCTACTGGGCTTCTGCGCGGAACAGGGAATCAGCATCTGCTACCTGACTCCGCAAGGCCGATTCCTGGCCCGCGTCGAGGGGCCGGTGTCCGGCAACGTCCTGCTACGGCGCGCGCAGTACAGGCGCAGCGATGACCCCGGCGGCTGCGCCGCAATCGTCCGCCACCTGCTGGCCGGCAAGATTCACAACCAACGCGCGGTCCTGGCTCGCGGCTGGCGCGACCATGGCGACCGATTGAGCGACGTGGCGGCGTTCCAGCACGCGCTGAAGCGGCTGAAGCGCATTCCGCAGCGCATCCTGATCGAAGCCGACGTGGACGTGCTGCGAGGTTTGGAGGGCGAGGCGGCGCAGGCCTACTTCGGTGTGTTCGGGCAACTGGTACGCGCCGACCAGCCGCTGCTGCGCTTCGGCGGACGCAACCGGCGCCCGCCGCGCGACACCTTCAACGCCCCGCTCTCGTTCCTCTACACCTTACTAACGCACGACTGCCGCTCGGCCTTGGAGACCGTCGGCCTGGATCCCGCGGTGGGCTTTCTGCACCGCGACCGTCCGGGACGCCCCAGCCTGGCCCTGGATCTGGCGGAGGAGTTCCGTCCCTTGCTCGGCGAGCGCCTCGCGCTGTCGCTGATCAACCGCCGGCAGCTGAACGCACGCGACTTCCAGGTCTTCGACAATGGCGCCGTCATGCTGAAGGACGACGCCCGCAGGGCGGTACTTGTCGCCTACCAGGAACGCAAACGCGAGCAACTCCAGCACGTGTTCCTCGGCGAGAAGGTGGACATCGGGCTGCTGCCCTTCGTCCAGGCGCAATTGCTGGCGCGACACCTGCGTGGCGATCTGGACGGCTACCCCGCCTTTCTTTGGAAATGAGAGCGTCCGGATGATGGTCTTGGTCAGCTACGATGTCAGCACCAGCTCCCCAGGCGGCGAGAAGCGCCTCCGCAGGGTCGCCAAAGCCTGCCGCGATCTCGGCCAGCGCGTGCAGTACTCCGTTTTCGAGATCGAAGTCGAGCCCGCGCAGTGGGTGCAGTTACGTCAGCGCCTGTGCGACCTGATCGATCAGGATGTGGACAGCCTGCGCTTCTACCAGCTGGGCGCCAAGTGGGAAGCCCGCGTCGAGCATGTGGGTGCCAAGCCAGTGCTTGACCTCAAAGGCCCGCTGATTCTAACGCGAACCACAAGCGTCCTGGCATATGCCGGCAGGTTCGCGGCCGCGTAATTCATTGTTCCTGAAAGACAATTTCTTTGGAACACCATATCTTAACTGCCCGCGCTCAGCACACCGCGCACGTTCGCGAGAAGTGCGGAATTTCGCAATAGCAGGTAATCGCTTACGCTGGCGCGGTCGCGCCCCTCGTGGGCGCGTGGATTGAAACTGCGCGAGCCTGGCGGACGTGTTCGACAACGAGGGTCGCGCCCCTCGTGGGCGCGTGGATTGAAACGTCTACGCCTACGCGGTGACCCACCACCAAGACCGTCGCGCCCCTCGTGGGCGCGCGGATTGAAACGCTCGCGGCGTGCTGCGCAATGAGGTCGAGCGTCGTCGCGCCCCTCGTGGGCGCGTGGATTGAAACCACGGGTAGACGAACAGCACCGTCAGGCCGATGCGGTCGCGCCCCTCGTGGGCGCGTGGATTGAAACCACGGGTAGACGAACAGCACCGTCAGGCCGATGCGGTCGCGCCCCTCGTGGGCGCGTGGATTGAAACTTGGACGCCTGGTGGCGCTTCAGCGCGTTGTAGATGTCGCGCCCCTCGTGGGCGCGTGGATTGAAACAGCACGGCCATCGGGTCGGCCTGCTGGGTGACCAGGTCGCGCCCCTCGTGGGCGCGTGGATTGAAACGGCGAAGGCTTCGACCTTGCAGCCATCGCGCAGACCGTCGCGCCCCTCGTGGGCGCGTGGATTGAAACCCGACGTTCGAAGAGGGCACGCCGCAGTACGTGGTGTCGCGCCCCTCGTGGGCACGTGGATTGAAACAACAAGTACTGCTGAAGACCAGCCACACGCTGCCGTCGCGCCCCTCGTGGGCGCGTGGATTGAAACTGAGGCCCCATGGCCCCCAGGCGGTAGGGTGGCCGTCGCGCCCCTCGTGGGCGCGTGGATTGAAACTCTTGCATGGCTCTCTCCTGAGCTTCGTTGGTAGAGTCGCGCCCCTCGTGGGCGCGTGGATTGAAACTGTGCCGAACCGTTGGACGCATTGGTCACCTCGAGTCGCGCCCCTCGTGGGCGCGTGGATTGAAACTTGCGTGAGGAAATTGCCGCCATCCTGGCGGAGGCGTCGCGCCCCTCGTGGGCGCGTGGATTGAAACATCCCCGCGGGCACCGTGCTGACCGGCCGCGTCCAGTCGCGCCCCTCGTGGGCGCGTGGATTGAAACTCTTTGCCCGCACCCACGGCGTGACGCCGCCCGCAGTCGCGCCCCTCGTGGGCGCGTGGATTGAAACACATACTTCAACCTCGCAGTCGTATTCCTCCTTAGGTCGCGCCCCTCGTGGGCGCGTGGATTGAAACTTCAAGCTCGGCGAGGTGTGGGCGCTGATGCGCGTCGCGCCCCTCGTGGGCGCGTGGATTGAAACTCGTGGCGTGCGATCGCCTTGGCGAACTGGAACGGTCGCGCCCCTCGTGGGCGCGTGGATTGAAACCCGTCGGCCCCTCTCCCAATCGGAAGTAGCGGTAAGCGTCGCGCCCCTCGTGGACGCGTGGATTGAAACTCCACCAGCCGCGCGCCACCAGGCTTGATCGTGGTGTCGCGCCCCTCGTGGGCGCGTGGATTGAAACATTGCCGGGACCTGCTGAACGTGGTTGTCTGGTGGCCGCGCCCCTCGTGGGCGCGTGGATTGAAACACCGATGTCCTGAAGGGCATGGCGATCGCCGAAGGTCGCGCTCCTCGTGGGCGCGTGGATTGAAACTTGGACACCAAGGGCGTGGGTTCAATCCTGGACCTGTCGCGCCCCTCGTGGGCGCGTGGATTGAAACCAGGTCAGCTTGTACAAGGTCGAGCCAAGGCCCGTCGCGCCCCTCGTGGGCGCGTGGATTGAAACGACATCTTCACGGTCGAGGAGATCAGCGGTGGCATCGTCGCGCCCCTCCTGGGCGCGTGGATTGAAACAAGAACAGAGCAGGGGAGCGAGAGGAGCACACCGAGGTCGCGCCCCTCGTGGGCGCGTGGATTGAAACTCGTTCAGCCAGCCGCCATCGCCGGGATGCTGCTTGTCGCGCCCCTCGTGGGCGCGTGGATTGAAACCAAGGCGGTGAGAACGAGGAGCCACGCGGTGTCGTCGCGCCCCTCGCGGGCGCGTGGATTGAAACAGCGCGGTGCCACCCCACGCGCCGTTGCTGGACTTGTCGCGCCCCTCGCGGGCGCGTGGATTGAAACATGTTGATGCCGATGCGGCTCCTGCTCATCGTCGTCGCGCCCCTCGCGGGCGCGTGGATTGAAACAGAACCGCGATCTCGCCGCGCTGCTGGGCCTTGGACGTCGCGCCCCTCGCGGGCGCGTGGATTGAAACTATGAGCACCGCCAGGCCGCGTAGATCAGGCGTCGTCGCGCCCCTCGCGGGCGCGTGGATTGAAACATTCGTACTGGCTCCGGTAGTTATAGATGGCGCGCGCGTCGCGCCCCTCGCGGGCGCGTGGATTGGAACTCCTGAGCGAGGATCAGGTAGTTGCGCACCGGAGAGCCGCGTCCCTCGGGGGCGCGTGGATTAAAACATCACAATCACCGCACTGTACGAACAGCACCAAACCGTCGCGTCCCTCGCGGCGTGTAGATTGAAACACCGCATACGTGGCGCGCACCGCATCGTTGCCAGCGGCCTTGTTTTTGAGGGTCAGACGCCAGCGCGGCTGCGACATGAGAAGGAGAACGGGCGGGGGGGGCGCAGGCTAGCAGTGGCAGGTGCCGCGCAGGCGGGCGCCCGCGCGCTTCAGCCTTCTCATGCGAAAAGTGACCTGCGGAGACGTGTTGCGACCAGTCGATCAGTAGGGCGGTACTCCCGCACAGGATGAGAGGTGACGTGTGCCCTGCGGCCGATGCGACGCGACAGTGGATGGGAGGGAACATCCCCTGTCACGAACGCTGACCGCAGGGCACACGTCGGGTGAGCGCAATCAGTGCCGGTCGACTTGAAGGACAGCCTCCGGCCAACCGGGTCTGGTCAGCGCTTGGCCGAGGCCAGCAGGTCGGCGTTGAACGCTGCGGCGTGCATGGACGTCAGCCGTGCGGCGCGCCGGCATACCCGCGCCCCAGTCCTTGTAGAAGATCCGGGCGCCGTCCTTGACGGTGACGAACTCGAACATCGCTCCTTCACGCGGGCAGGCTCCGGATCGCCGTCAACGGCGGTAGCGCGCGGCGACCTCGCTGCGCGACAGGTTGGGTGCCATGGCGCGGCGCGCGGCCTGCATCGCCTCGAACTGGTCGGCGTCCGGCAGCGGCGGGATGGTCACGGTCTCCTTGCGATCGAAGCCGACAAGGGCTGCATCGACCATGTCCCCCACCTCCATCAGGAACCCCGGCGGGAACTCGTCCATGTCGCGTCCGGCCTTGCCCCACAACTCGGTTCGCGTGGCGCCGGGCAGGACGGCCTGGACATGGACGCCCTGTGGGCCCAGTTGCGCGGCCATGGCCTGGCTGAGGTTGAGCAGGTAGGCCTTGGTACCGCTATAGATGCCTTCGAACATCTCCGGTGCCAGCGCCAGGACCGAGGACAAGTTGATGATGCCGCCCTGTCCCTGCGCGACGAAGGCCTTGGCGGCGGCGGCCGCCAGGCGCGTGGGCGCGGTGACGTTCAAGGCGATGATCCTGGCGATGTCCTCCGGCCCGTTCTCCAGCAGGCCGCCCTTGAGCGACATGCCCGCGTTGTTGACCAGCAGCGAGACATCGCCCTGCTGCAGCCGGCGCTCGACGGCCGCGAGATCGTCGGGCCGCGTCAGGTCGGCGGGCAGGATCTCGACGTCGGTGGCGCCGGCCTGCCGCAGCGAGGCGACGAGCGCCTGCATCCGGGCCTGGTCGCGTGCGACCAGGATCAGGCGGTAGCCGCGCGCGGCCAGGCGATCGGCGTAGGTGGCACCGATGCCGGCGGAGGCGCCGGTGATCAATGTGGTTGGAGCACGGGATGACATGGGTGAAGCTCCTCGGAGGGAAGGCGGGTTCAGCGGTTGACGTCGACCAGGGTGCGGCCCTTGCGGCCGCCGCCCAGCATCTGTTGTGCGGTCGCGGGCACCGCATCGAGCGGAATCTCGCTGAGCGTGGACGCCAGCAGGTCGAGGTCCAGATCCGACGCCAGGCGCTGCCACGCTTGTTCGCGCAGGACGCGCGGGGCCTGGACCGAATCGATCCCTGCCAGGGTCACGCCGCGCAGGATGAAGGGCAGCACCGTGGACGGCAGCTCGCGCCCGCCGACGAAGCCGCAGGTGGTCACCACGCCGCGGTACGCGGTTTGCGCCAGCACGTTGGCCAGCGTCTGCCCGCCGACCGAATCGATCGCACCCGCCCAACGTTCGGCCGCCACCGGCGGGCCAGGCTGACTGAGCGTGTCGCGGGCGATGACGTCGGCGGCGCCGAGTTGCCTGAGGTAATCCGCTTCGGCCGGCTTGCCCGACGAGGCCACCACGCGATAGCCCAGCCCGGCCAGCAACGCGATGGCCACCGAGCCCACGCCGCCGGAGGCGCCGGTGACCAGGACCTCGCCACGCGCCGGGGTAAGCCCGGCCTGTTCGAGCGCCAGCACGCTGAGCATGGCGGTGAGGCCGGCCGTGCCGATGGCCATGGCGTTGCGGGGATCGAGCGCGGCTGGCAGCGCGATCAACCAGTCCGCCGGCACACGGGCACGCTGCGCGAAGCCGCCATGATGGGTCTGGCTCAGGCCCCAGCCGGTGGCGACGACCGAGTCACCGGCCTTGAAACGCGGGTCCCGCGAGGCCGTCACGGTGCCCGCGAAATCGATCCCCGGCACCAGCGGGAAGGACTGGATGATGTTGAACCCTGCCAGCGCGATCGCATCCTTGTAATTGAGGTTGGACCACGCGATCTCGACATCGACGTCGCCGTCGACGAGCACGTCGTCCTGCAGGGTTTCCAGCGACGTGGTGACCGCGCCCTCGTCTGAGAGCGAAGCAAGCAAGGCACGAAAGGACATCCGGCAGACGCCTGTGTTGTGAGCGACCGCCGGACTATAGGATTGCGTCGCGCGTTCCGTAAGAACGCACAAGTTTCCTCGTTACTATCAAGTTTGTACGTATCCCGACGCAGCGACCGAGGCTTCCATGCGCCCAAGACGACTCAACCCGAAAAGCGGCTGCCCCGTGGAACTGACGGTCTCGCTGATCAGCGGGATCTGGAAACCGATCCTGCTGTTCCACATCCTCACCAGGAAGCGCCGGTTCATGGAGCTCAGTCGCCTGATCCCCACGGCGACGCAACGCATGCTGACCCTGCAGCTGCGCGAACTGGAAGTCGACGGCCTGGTGATCCGGCATGTGTATCCGGAGGTGCCGCCGCGTGTCGAATATGAAGCCACCGCGCTGGCGCGCACCCTGGTGCCGCTGCTCTATGGCCTGCGTGAGTGGGGCGAGCGCTACCAGGTGGCGCAGGGAGAAAGTGAGGGCGACGGTGCGCGTTGCGAGGACGCCGCATCCCCGGGCCTGGCGGAAACCCAGCAGGCCTGACGATCTCGTCCACTCCGTGTGGCGCCGCGCCTTCGGATGCCGTGCCTCGTGAGCGGAAGCGGCGGGACGACCGCGGCGCGATCCGGTCAGCTCACGCCAGCAGCGGACAGCCGTCGGGCAGGTGCATGCGCAGGCGGCCCGGCACGCAGTCCACGCGGAAGTGGCGCGAGGTCTCCGGTTCGCCGTCCAGGTTGAGCGTGATCGGTTCGGCCACGTCGATCTCGACCCACGGCAGGCGTGCGCGTACGGCCGCCTGCTCCAGCGCGGCGCGCTTGCCGCCGGTGATCAGCGTGCCCAGCGTGGCGGCGAAGGTGCCGGTCAGCTCGGGAATGAGGGTCAGCTCCAGCAGGCCGTCGTCGACCAGCGCGTCCGGGCACAGCGCCTGGCCGCCGCCGGCCTGGCGGCCGTTGCCCAGCCCCAGCGCGATGAAGCTGCCCTCCCAGGCGAAACCGGGCCCGCGGAAGCGGGCCTGCATCGGCTCGACCCGGCCCAGCCGCGACAGGCCGGTGACCACGTAGGCCAGGCCACCGAGCACGCGCTTCATCGCCTCGTCGGTCTCCACCGTGACCTGGGTGCCGAAGCCGCCGGTGGCCATGTTGGCGCACCAGTGCGGGCCGTGGTCGGCGGTGACGCGCAGCAGGTCGATGGGCCGCGCCGGGGCCTCGGCGGCCAGCGCCAGCGCGGCCTGCGGCTCGAGCGGCAGCTCGGCGGCGGTGGCGAAGTCGTTGGCCGTGCCCAGCGGCAGCAGGGCCAGCGCGGGCAGCGCGTCGGCGCGCTCGTCGCGATGGGCCAGGGCGGTGGCGACCTCGCTGAGCGTGCCGTCGCCGCCGCCGGCGATCACCGTGTCCACGCCGTCGGCCATGGCCTCGGTGACGTAGCGTTCGGCATCGCCGCTTTCCCAGGTCACGCGCACGTCCAGCCGCACGCCGCGCTCGCGCGCCTGCGTCACCGCGGCGCGCACCGCGTCGTTGCCGGCGGCCTTGCCGTTGAGGATCAGACGCCAGCGCGGCTGCGACATGAGAAGGAGAACGGACGTGGGGTGGCGCAGGCTAGCAGTCGCCGCGGTCCCCGGCTGTCATGTTCCCGTCAGATACGGCGCGTAGCGTGGAAGGCCATAGCAGGGACGACGGAGGGAGGCAGGATCAGCCTCCAGTCTTCGCGGGAACCGCGCCGGGGCGACTCGACGCGGTTCTTTTTTTGCCTTCGTGGCAGCCGCCCTTGTGGCCTTTTGTGCCAATGGCGGCGATGGGGCCTTACCGGTGGAGCCTCATCGCCGCCATGGCGGCTCCCACCAAGCCAAACCAGAGCCGACCCGCCGGCCCCCGACTCAAGGCCGCAGGAACTTCAGGTCCGACGGCGCGGCCACTTCCACCGCCTGCAGCGTCTTGCCGAGCTTGCCGGTGCGCGGGTCGCGCGCCAGCACCACGATGCGGTTGGCGCCCTGCACGGCGATCAGCAGGAAGCGCCCGGACGGATCGATGGCGAACTCGCGCGCCTGCCGGCCCTCGGTGGCGCGTCGCTGGACCAGCGTCAGCCCGCCGTCGGCACCCACCGCGAACACGGCCAGGTGATCGTCGCCACCGCGGTTGATCGCATACAGGAAGCGCCCGTCCGCCGACAGGTGCAGCGCGCCGCCGCCGTTGCCGCCGGTGAAGCCGGGCGCGAACAGGTCCACCACCTCGCGCAGCCGCAGCGCCCCCCGCGCGTCGACGTCCAGCACCGCCACCTGCCCGGCCATTTCCAGGGTCAGGTAGGCGTGCCGGCCGCTGGCATCGAAGGCCAGGTGCCGCGGCCCGCTGCCCGGCGGCAGCGCCAGGAACGGCGTGGCCGCAGGCTGCAGCGGCCGTTCGGGATTGTCCTGCGGCGCATAGCGGTAGGCGTAGACGCGGTCGCCGCCCAGATCCGTGGCATAGGCCGTCCTGCCATCGGGCGAGAAGCCGACCCAGTGCACGTGCGCCGAACGCTGGCGTTCGGGATCCACGTGGCTGGCCTGGTAGGTAAGCAGCTGCGTGACCGGCTGCAGCCGACCCTGGGCGTCGATGGGCAGCACCGCCAGCGAACCGCCCGGATGCGTATCGACCGAGTAGTTGGCCACCAGCAGATAGCGTCCGTCCGGCGCCAGGCTGGCGTGGGTGGGATGGTCGCCGAGCGTGGAGACCTGGCCTTCCAGCGTCAGCCGATGCTGCGCATCCATAGCCAGCATCCCGGCGCGGCCGACGGTGTCGCGGGCACCCGGCCCGTTCTCGCTGACGGCGTAGACGCGCGCCTGGTCCGGCGCGAGCACCAGCCAGGACGGGTTGTCCAGGCGCAGCGTCTGCCAGGGCTGCGCATCCAGCCGGCCGTTGCCGGTGTCGAAGCGATAGGCATACAGCCCCGGCGAACCGCTGTCGGTATACGAGCCGACCAGCAGATCGACCGGGGCCGGCGCCGCCGCCGCGGCCAGCGGCAGTGCGGCGATGGTCAGCATCGTGGCCTTGATCAGATTGAACATGGTGCGTCCCTCAGCCGCGCGCGAAGTCGGCCAGCGCCTGGCCATCCAGGCGATAGACGGTCCACTCGTCCATCGCCCGCGCGCCCACGGCGCGGTAGAAGTCGATGGCCGGCTGGTTCCAGTCCAGCACCGACCATTCGAAGCGGGCGCAGTCCTTCTCCACCGCCAGCCGCGCCAGGTGGCGCAGCAGGGCCAGGCCGGCGCCCTGCCCGCGCGCCTGCGGCCGTACGAACAGGTCTTCCAGATAGATCCCGTTGCGCCCGGTCCAGGTGGAGTAGTTGAAGAAGTACACCGCGAAGCCCAGCGCCACGCCGTCCTGCTCGCAGAGCACGCAGTAGGCGGTCGCGCCCTCGTCGAACAGCGTGCGCCCCAGGTCGGCCTCGGTGGCCTTGACCGCGTGCGGCTCGCGCTCGTACTCGGCCAGCGCGCGGATCAGTTCCAGGATCAGCGGGATGTCCTCGCGCGTGGCGCTGCGGATGGTCAGGCTCACTTCGCCCCCGCCACGGCCGCGCGCATCTGCGCGATCACCTGCGCATAGTCCGGGGCGTTGAAGATCGCCGAGCCGGCGACGAAGGTATCGGCACCGGCGGCGGCGATCTGCGCGATGTTGTCCACCTTGACCCCGCCGTCGATCTCCAGATGGATCCTGCGGCCGCTGGCATCGATGCGCTCGCGCACCGCGCGCAGCTTGTCCAGCGCCGAGGGAATGAAGGCCTGACCGCCGAAGCCCGGGTTGACCGACATCAGCAGCACCAGGTCCACCTCGTCCAGCACCCAGTCCAGCACGTCCAGCGAGGTCGCCGGGTTGAGCACCACGCCGGCGGTGCAGCCGTGCGACTTGATCAGCTGGATCGTGCGGTGCACATGACGGCTGGCCTCCGGGTGGAAGCTGATGTGGCTGGCGCCGGCCTTGGCGAAGTCCGGCACGACGCGGTCCACCGGCTCGACCATCAGGTGCACGTCGATCGGCGCGGTCACCCCGTACTTGCGCAGCGCCTCGCACACCATCGGGCCGATGGTCAGGTTGGGCACGTAGTGGTTGTCCATCACGTCGAAATGGATCCAGTCGGCACCGGCGGCGAGCACGGCGTCGACCTCGGCGCCGAGCCGGGCGAAGTCGGCAGACAGGATGGACGGGGAAATGATGCAGTTGGACATGGCGGTCTGCCGGCAGAGGAAGGAGGTCAGGCGGCGCGCTTGCGGCGCAGCGTCTTGATGCGGTCGTAGGCCGCGTTGAGCTCACGCGCACGGGCCTCGGCGCGGGCGCGCAGCTCGGGCGCGGCGCCGGCCAGGCGGTCGGGGTGGTACTGGGAGATCAGGCGGCGGTAGGCCTGGTCGACTTCCGCGTCGCTGGCGTCGCGGGTCAGGTCGAAGGCGCGATAGGGGTTGTCCCGCGACAGCTGGAACCAGTCCCGGTCGAAGGCATGGCCCAGCAGCAGCCCCACCAGCGCGCCGAACACCGGATTGGGGCGGAACAGCAGCGCGCCGGCGATGCCGCCCAGCAGTTTTCCGTACCAGCGATTCATCGGGAGGCCGGGCCTGCGGTGGGGAGGGAAGCGGCATTTTACGGTAGGCGGCCCAGGGCCCGTCATCGATCCCCGGGTGGGCCGCGCCGTCCTTGCGCGTGCCCGGGGCAAGGAGCGGGAGAGAGCAGGCATCCGTCCACGACCGAGCAATGACGCAGTCCCCGGGTGCGCGCAAGGGCGGCCTTTCGGGTTGGCGCCGCAGGGCGGCGTCAACGCGGCCTGCCCGGGGATCGAGGATGGGCCCTTGGCACCTGTTGCTTTGCGCGCAGGCGCGTACACTACGCGGCCCGCCGCCGCCTTAACCGGCGCGCCGGCACACGCAGCGAGCGGGGTTTCGAGCGCCTTTCGCCTCACGCCAGGAGTGCTGTGTGCCCACCACGCTGTTGCAAGCCGATCTGCCCGGTCTGACCCTGCGCCATCGCGGCAAGGTCCGCGACGTCTTCGACATCCCACGCGAACGCCTGCCGGCCAACGCGGCGCCCGGCGACTACCTGCTGATCGTCGCCACCGACCGCCTCTCCGCCTTCGACGTGGTCCTGCCCGATCCGATCCCCGGCAAGGGCGAGATGCTGTGCCAGATCTCCAATTTCTGGTTCGACAAGACCGCCCACCTGATGCCCAACCACCTGACCGGCATCGAGGTCGCCGACGTCCTGCCCGACGGCGTGGACCCGGCGCTGTACGCGCGCCGCGCGGTGGTCACGCGCAAGCTCAAGCCGGTGCCGGTGGAGGCCATCGCCCGCGGCTATCTGATCGGCAGCGGCTGGAAGGACTACCAGCGCACCGGCAAGATCAGCGGCATCGAGCTGCCCGACGGCCTGCAGCAGGCGCAGAAGCTGCGCGAGCCGATCTTCACCCCCTCGACCAAGGCCGCGGTCGGCGACCACGACGAGAACATCGACTTCGACGCCATGGTCAAGACCGTCGGTGGCGACCTGGCCGAGCGCGTGCGCGATGCGACCCTGCGCATCTACAGTTTCGCGGCCGGATACGCCGCCTCGCGCGGCATCCTGCTGGCCGACACCAAGTTCGAGTTCGGCACCGACGCCGACGGCCGCCTGTACATCATGGACGAGATGCTGACCCCGGATTCCTCGCGCTACTGGCCGGCCGACGAGTACCAGGTCGGCCTCAGCCCGCCCAGCTACGACAAGCAGATCGTGCGCGACTACCTGGAGACGCTGGACTGGGGCAAGACCGCGCCCGGCCCGGTGCTGCCGCCGGAAGTGATCGAGCGCACCCGCGCCCGCTACGCCGAGGCCCTGCTCAAGCTGGCCGACATCCGCCTGGACTGAACCGGCTCGCGCACCCCGGGCGCAACGCGGGGTGCGTTTCACAAAACCTGGTCACGGGGGCCGGGTATCCTCCGGCGAGATAACGCGCCCGCACGGGCGCTTTGCCTGCGATCAGGAGGATCCATTGGTGTCCCTACGCCCTCTCGCGCCCGCCTTCGCGCTACTCCTGGCGCTCGCCGCCTGCAAGCCGCAGGCGCCCGCCGCGGCTGCGCCGGCCCCCGCTGCGGAGACCACGTCCGCCGCGGCCCCGGCCAAGTGCCCCGACGCGGACTTCGAACACTTCGTGCAGCGCTTCAGCGCGAACATCGCGGTCCAGGAAAAGGCCACGGCCGATCCGCTGACGATGATCCAGCTCGATCCGAACGCCCAGCCCGAGCCGGCGCCGGTGACGCGCCAGGTCCCGCTGGCCGAGGTCGAATGGCCGGTGATCCCGAACCTGGAGGCCGCCCGCAACGGCGGGCGCGAGGTCGTGGTCTCCGACGACGGCGATGGCCGCAAGGTCCTGGTGCGCACCCCGGACACCGGCGATCAGCAGGTCTACCACTTCGCCCAGCGCCCCTGCTGGGTCCTGGTGAAAGTGGACGACCAGTCGCCGTAAGTCGATGAATCGCGCCGACCGGCCATCGCAGCATGTCCGACGCCGCGGCCGCTGGCCAGCGGCGGTCCCGCTGGCGGCGGCCACCGCGGCATGCGCCCGCGCGGACGGGACGCGCCATGAAATCCACGCTGGGATCCCGGCCCATACGACCCACGTGACGCTCCTGCGCGGGGGCCCGGCCGGGACTGCGGTGATCTGCCCCACCAAGGAGGCGACATGATGCGCCACGCGTTCTCCATCCTGCCGACCTTCGGCCTGACCCTGGTGCTTGCGGCCTGCGATGGCAAGGCACCTTCCCCTGACCAGACCGCGACCACCACGCCGATGCCGACAGCGACCACCTCTCCCTCCCCTGCTTCGACCGAAGCGGCCGCACAAGGACAGAACGGCATGATCAAGGAATGTCCGGGCGCACGCCTGCACCTGACCGCACTGCCCGGTCAGGAAGGCGCGGCCCCCACCAGCACGCGCGTCGAGCTGGAACGCGACGGGCAGCGCCAGCCGCTGGTCGCGCCCCCCGAGATGGCCGACTACACCGCGGTGGGGCTGGGCTGCGCCGAGGACGGCAAGGGAGCGACCTACTTCGTCGTGCAGTACGGCGAACTGCCGTATGGCTGCGAATTCTGCGAGTGGTTCTTCCTTTACGACGGCCAGGGGCGGCTGCTGAATCACGCGACGCCGCCGCTGCGCGAGGAAGACGGCCAGCAGAGCCCGAACAACGACGAATACGGGCACAAGCTCGAGGAACTCGGGCTCAGGCATCCGGAGGTGGAGCCCTTCCCGTCCTGAGCCAGGAATGCCCATGCGCCGCGATCCGGCGACGCATGGCCAATGCAGTACGCAGTACATGGAGCAGTACCCCTCACAAGGAAGAATCCGTCTCATAGAAAGGAACGCACGACATGACCGACGACACGATCTACACCGACATGGTGCAGCCCCGCGGAGCGGGCTACCGCAGCGACAGGATCAAGCCCTGGAGCCATTACCGCGAACCCATCGACACCGGCGATGGCCGCCTGCACGGCGAGTCGCGCCGATGGGGCGATGCCAGCCCGCAGACCCAGTCCAGGGTGATCGACAACCTGATCGACGCCTCGCGCGAGGCCGGGCTGTCATCGCGGGAAACCGCCTACGTGCTGGCCATCGCCCGGGTCGAATCCGGCTTCAACCCCGACGCGGCGGCGGGCACGACCTCCGCTTCCGGCCTCGGCCAGTTCATCGACCGCACCGGCAGCCAGTACGGCGTTAACAACGGCAACCGCTTCGACGTACAGACCCAGTCGCGGGCGCTGGTCCAGCACTTCATCGACAATCGGGACCTGGCGCGCAGCCGCGGCCACGGCGAGGACTACATCTACAAGTACCACCACGACGGCCCCAGCAAGGACTATGGCGGCCTCGGCCTGTCCCGGCGCGAGGTGGCGCCCTACCTGGACCGGTACGAGCACTTCGTCGAACAGCGCCTGTCGCAGACCCAGACCCAGGGACACACGCCGACGCATACGACGCCCTCGCCCGCCTCCCACGCGCAAGGCCACAGCGGCTTCCAGCAGACGATGGAGCGCATGCTGCCGGGCCAGGGCGGTCAGGACCCCCACATCACGGGCAACTTCGGCGAGCATCGTGGCAAGGGGCCGCATGGTGGCACCGACTTCAACTACGAGGGCGGCCAGGCAGGACGCAACCTGCGGCACCCGACCGTCCATGCGCCGATCGACGGCACGGTGACCTTCTCCGGCGGCCAGTACGGCACGGTGAAGATCCGCGACGCGCAGGGCAACTCGCACGAGATCCTGCATCTGGATTCGCGTTCGGTCAGGGAAGGCCAGGTCGTGCGCGCCGGCGATCCGATCGGCACCATGGGCGGGCGCGGGCCAGAGGGCGCCAGCCAGTATGCCCAGCACGTGCATTACCAGATGCGCGATCCGCAGGGTCACCTGATCAGCCCGCAGACGTTCTGGGACCGCCACGCGCCGGCGCAGACCCCCTCAGCGCCGGCCTCGACCACGGCACCGCACCGTGGCGCCGGCGGCGAGGTGCTCCAGCACGGCGACCACGGCGCCCAGGTACGCGCCCTGCAGCAGCAGCTCAACACGCTGGGCATGGGGGACGAGCGCGGACGCCGGCTGGCGGAGGACGGCAAGTTCGGGGCGCATACGCAGGCGGCGGTGGAGCGGCTGCAGCGCGCGCACGGGATCGTGGTGGATGGCGAGGTCGGGCCGGACACGCGCCGGGCGCTGGCGCGCGGCGCGCAGGCCCTGGCCGCGCCCGGCGCGACGCCCGGGCTGGACCAGCCGACGCATCCGGACCACCGCCTGTACACCGCCATCCGCGCGCAGCTGCCGGCGCCCTACTCGAACGAGCTGGCCGCGTACGTCACCACGCAGGCCAAGCTGCAGGGCATCGATGCGCCGGAGAAGGTCGGCGGCGTGGCCGTGCAGGACGGCAAGGCCTTCGTGATGGGCACCACGCCGGGGTTCCGCGCCACGGTCGAGCTGGCGCAGCCGCCGAGCTTCGAGCACAGCAGCCAGCAGCTGCTGGCGCAGCAGCGCGCGGCGCAGATCGTCGAGCCGACGCCGGTGGTGGCGATGCAGCGGTGATGAGCTGAGGGTGTGGGAGGGTTGGTGAGGCAGCCTTCGGTTTGGGCCGCGCGTAGCTGAGGCAACCCCCTCCCAGCCTCCCCCTGCTGCGCAAGGGGAGGGGCCAAAGCGCCGCGCTTTCGTAAGAAGGCGCGGCGCTTCTGTTTGCATTCGCGTCGATTTCGCGGCGCAGCATGCCGCCCGCTGGGTGCGGCGCCGGGCGCCGGGCTATGCTGTCGGTCTTCCTGGGAGGGATCCGATGCAGCACGTCCACGCCGAACGCCCGATCGATCAGTGGTTCGCGAACTACTCGCAGGACCACCGCAATCTCACCAACCAGGCCATCCACGTCATCGCGGTGCCGGCGATCCTGTGGTCGGTGATCGCGCTGCTGTGGTGCATCCCGGTGCAGGCCAGCTGGTTCCGCGGCGGGGTGTGGGCGGGCCTGGCGATGTTCTGCGCGTGGATGTACTACAACCGGCTCTCGCGGCCGATCGGCTACGGCATGTTCGTGGTGTTCTTCACCATGGGCTGCGTGTGCCGGCTGATCAGCCAGCGCGCGGGCACCGAGGTGCTGCTGTGGAGCGCGGTGAGCGTGTTCGTGGTGGCGTGGATCGCGCAGTTCGTCGGCCACAAGATCGAGGGCCGCAAGCCCAGCTTCCTCACCGACCTGTCCTACCTGCTGATCGGCCCGATCTGGGTGCTGGCCAAGTTCTACCGGAAGATGGGCTGGCGCTACTGACCCAGCATCGCCGCGGTCGGCGCGAAGCCACGCGGCGCGTAGCCGAAGTCCCGCCGCGCGGGCGCGGCATCGAACACCAGGTCCTGGCGCATGCGCGCCACCGCGGCGGAATTCAACGACCGGGCCACGCCCAGCGCCTGCGCGGCGCGCACCGCCAGGGCGAACAGCGGCGGCGGCAGCTCCAGCAGGCGCGCCGGCGGTGACATCGCCGCCAACGTGCGCGCCACCATCTCGCGATAGGTCAGCGTCTCGCCGCCGGGCAGCGCATAGGCCTGGCCGTCGCTGGCCGGGGCGTCGCAGGCCGCCAGCGCCGCATCGGCCAGATCGTCCACGTGCACCGGCTGGCGCAGGCCGCCGGTGGCGCCGCGCGGCAGCGGAAAACAGCGCAGCTGCCGCGCCAGCGCCGCGATCCGGGTCAGCGAGGCGTCGCGGCCGGCGCCATAGACCAGCGTGGGCCGCAGCAGCGTGGCCTGCGCGCCGCGCGCGACAGCCGCGGCGAACACCGCGGCCTCGGCATCGCGCAGGCGTGCGGCCAGGTCGCGCTCATGCGCGTCGGAGGAGTCCTGCTTGGTCCCCAGGCTGGTCGAACCGAAGGCCACCACGCGCGGTGCGACCAGCGCGCTGCCGGCATACCAGCGCGCGAAGTGGTCCAGCGGCCCGGCGCTGAAGATCGCATCGACGCGGTCGGGCAGCGCCGGCATGGTCGCCAGGTCGCCGGCCAGCCACTGCACGCGCGCGCGCGCCGGCTGCCCGTGGCGGGAGACCGCCAGCACCGACCAGCCGCGCGCGACCAGCCGGGCCAGCAGCGCCTGGCCGATCTGGCCGCTGCCGCCCAGCACCAGGGCCACGCGGGAGGGGGAAGACGATACGGCAGCGGCGACAGGCGCGGTCATCCGCACAGGATAGGCCAGCACCGCGCGCTCGCGTTCCCGGGCGCACGCCCGCGACGCCGGATGACCGCGATGACCCGACGGTCAGCGGCCTGCTCACGTAGCCGCTGCTATCGTGACGGTCTGCTCGCGAATGGCTGCATTCCCCGCATGCACCCCCTCCTGATCCCCCTGCTCGCCCTGCCGTTCGTCATGGCGGCGATCGTGGCGGCGGCCCATCGCCTGCCGCGCACGGCGCTGGCGTGGCTGGCAGCGCTGGCGCCGCTCGGCGGCCTGGCGCTGCTGGCGGCGATGGCGCCGGCGATCCTCGATGGACAGGTGCTGGTCGACCGGCACGCGTGGCTGCCGCGCATCGGCCTCGAGTTCACGCTGCGCGTGGATGGCCTGGCCTGGATGTTCGCGCTGCTGGTGCTGGCCATCGGCGCGCTGGTGGTGATGTACGCGCGCTATTACCTGAGCGAGCGCGATTCGGTGCCGCGCTTCCTGGCCTTCCTGCTGCTGTTCATGGGCGCGATGCTGGGCGTGGTGGTGTCGGGCAACCTGCTGTTGCTGTGCGTGTTCTGGGAACTGACCAGCCTGACCTCGTTCCTGCTGATCGGCTTCTGGACCCAGCGCAAGGACGCGCGCGAGGGCGCGCGCATGGCGCTGGTGGTGACCGGCGGCGGCGGCCTGGCGCTGCTGGGCGGTGTGCTGCTGATCGGCCGCGTGGTCGGCAGTTTCGACCTGGAGGCGGTGCTGGACGCCGGCGACACGCTGCGCGCCAGCCCACTGTATCCGTGGGCACTGTTCCTGGTGCTGGGCGGCATCTTCACCAAGAGCGCGCAGTTCCCGTTCCACTTCTGGCTGCCGCAGGCCATGGCCGCGCCGACGCCGGTCTCGGCCTATCTGCATTCGGCCACGATGGTGAAGGCCGGCGTGTTCCTGCTGGCGCGCCTGCATCCGGCGCTGGCCGGGACCGACCTCTTTTTCTACACGGTCAGCACCCTTGGCGCGGTCACGCTGCTGCTGGGCGCGTGGTATGCCATCTTCCAGCACGATCTGAAGGGCCTGCTGGCGTATTCGACCATCTCGCACCTGGGCCTGATCACGATGCTGTTCGGGCTGTCCACGCCGATGGCGGTGGTCGCCGGCGTGTTCCACATCCTCAACCACGCGGTGTTCAAGGCCTCGCTGTTCATGGCCGCCGGGATCATCGACCACGAGACCGGCACGCGCGACATCCGCCGGCTGGGCGGGCTGCGCCGGCTGATGCCCTTCACCAGCACGCTGGCGATCGTGGCCTCGCTGTCGATGGCCGGCATCCCGCTGCTCAACGGTTTCCTGTCCAAGGAGATGTTCTTCGCCGCGGCGCTGGAGACCCCGGCGCCGCTGCCGATGCGCGTGTTCACCGGCATCGCCGCGCTGCTGGCCGGCGTGCTGGGCGTGGCCTACAGCCTGCGCTTCGTCTACGAGACCTTCTTCGGCCAGGGCCCGCGCGATCTGGAGGTCGTGCCGCACGAGCCGCCGCGCTGGATGAAGATCCCGATCGAGGTGCTGGTGGTGCTGTGCGTGGCGGTGGGCGTGTTCCCGGCGTTGACCGTGGCCGGCGTGCTGCACGCCGGTGTCTTCGCGATCCTGGGCGCGGCCACGCCCGACTACAGCCTGGCCGTATGGCACGGCCTGAACTGGCCGCTGGCGATGAGCCTGGCCGGGGTGATCGGCGGCGTGGCGCTGTACCTGGGCCTGGCGCGGCTGCTGGACCTGCATGCGGTGGTGACCCGCGCGACCGGGCGCGACCTGTTCAAGCAGCATCTGGAACTGCTGTTCATCGCCGGCCACCGCATCACCACGCGCCTGGCCAACAACAGCCTGCAGCGCAGCCTGCTGATGCTGGTGCTGGTGGCCATCGCCGCGGCGGCGGCGCCGCTGTGGAACGACGGCCTGGCCCTGTCGCTGGTCGGGGTGCAGCCGCTGCCGCTGCTGGGCGCGATGGTGTGGGTGGTGATGATCGCCGCGGCGCTGGGCGCGGTCTGGCTGCATCGCCAGCGCCTGCTGGCGGTGATCGTGCTGGGCGCCAGCGGGCTGATGATCAGCCTGGTCTTCGTGCTGCTGTCCGCGCCGGACCTGGCCCTGACCCAGCTGCTGGTGGAAATGGTGACCCTGGTGCTGATGATGCTGGCGCTGAACTACCTGCCCGAAACCAGCCCGCCCGAACCCGCACGGTGGCGCAAGTGGCGCGATGCGCTGGTCGCCTGCGTGGCCGGCGTCGGCCTGGCTGTGCTGGCCTACGCGATGATGACCCGACCCGCGGACACCGTCGCCGGCGACCTGCTGGCGCGCGCCCTGCCCGAAGGCTACGGCCGCAACGTGGTCAACGTGACGCTGGTGGACTTCCGTGGCTTCGACACCTTCGGCGAGATCACCGTGTTCGCCATCGCCGCGCTGGTGGTGCATGCCTGCCTGCGGCGGGCGCGCATGGCGCCCGAGCGCCTGGTCGGCGGCGATCCGGTGCAGCTGCCGGTGCCGGCCGACCTGACCCAGATCCTGTTCCCGCTGACGCTGACCGTGTCGATCTTCCTGTTCCTGCGCGGCCACAACGCACCGGGCGGCGGCTTCATCGCCGGGCTGGTGCTGGCCGTGCCGCTGCTGATGCAGTACGTCATCCAGGGCGCGGCCTCGGTCGAATCGCGTTTCGGCTTCGACTACATCCGCCTGATCGGCATCGGCCTGGTGCTGGCGGTGCTCAGCGGGCTGGCTTCGCTGTTGTTCGGTGTGCCCTTCCTCACCAGCGGCCACCTGGAGCCGGACCTGCCGCTGATCGGGCAGGTGCCGCTGGCCAGCGCGCTGGGCTTCGACACCGGCGTCTACCTGGTGGTGTTCGGCGGGGCGATGCTGATGCTGTCGATGCTGGGCACGATCCGCGGCTCCACCCGCCGCCAGGCCCAGCGCAAGCCGCTGGACCCGGACCGCCGCTCGCCCAGCACCGGAGGCCGCGCCTGATGGAACTCGCCCTGGCCAGCGCCATCGGCATCCTCGCCGCGGCCGGCATCTGGCTGATGCTGCGCGCGCGCACCTTCGACGTGATCCTGGGCCTGACCCTGCTGTCCTACGCCACCAACCTGCTGATCTTCGCCGGCGGGCGGCTGCGGCCGGGCCAGCCGCCGGTGCTGGTGGACGGCCAGCCGGCCGACCTGGCGCACTACGCCGATCCGCTGCCGCAGGCGCTGGTGCTGACCGCGATCGTGATCGCCTTCGCCATGACCGCGGTCAGCCTGGTGCTGGCCATGCGCAGCCGTGCCGACAACCACAGCGACCATGTCGATGCGCACGACGCCGCGCCCGAACCGCCGGCCCCGCCGCCGCGGGAGACGCGCCCGTGAGCCACCTGCCGCTGTGGCCGATCGTGCTGCCGCTGCTGGGCGCGGCGCTGGCGCTGTTCCTGGAGCACCGCCGCTTCGGCTGGACGGCGCGGCGCTGGGCGGCCTGGGCGCTGATGGCGCTGCAGGGCGTGGCGGTGGCCGCGGTGGTGGCGCGCGTGGCCGATGGCCGGGTCGAGGCCTACCTGCTGGGCGACTGGCCGGCGCGGCTGGGCATCGCGCTGATGGCCGACCGCCTGTCGGGGTGGATGCTGGCGGTGACCTGGCTGCTGGGCGCGGCCTGCCTGCTGCACGCCTGCGCTGGCTGGGACCGGCGCGCACCGCATTTCCATGCCTTCTTCCAGCTGCAGCTGATGGGGCTCAACGGCGCCTTCCTCACCGGCGATGTGTTCAACCTGTTCGTGTTCTTCGAGGTGCTGCTGAGCGCCAGCTACGGCCTGCTGGCCAGCGGCGGGCGCGGGCTGCGCCTGCGCGGGGCGTTCCACTACGTGGCCTTCAACATCGCCGCCTCGGCGGTGTTCCTGATCGCGCTGGGGCTGATCTACGGGCTGCTGGGCTCGCTCAACATGGCCGAGCTCTCCGCCCGCATCGGCCAGGTGCCGCCGGCGCAGGCCGGGCTGGTCAAGGCCGCCTTCGGCCTGCTGCTGGTGGTGTTCTGCGCCAAGGCCGCGCTGTTGCCGCTGTACCTGTGGCTACCGGAGACCTATGCGCGCGCGCCGGCGGCGGTGGCGGCGCTGTTCGCGGTGATGACCAAGGTCGGCCTGTATGCGGTGCTGCGGGTCAGCACCCTGCTGCTGGGCGCGCAGGCCGGGTTGCTGGCCGGCTTCGCCCGCCCCGCGCTGCTGTGGCTGGGCGCCGGCACGCTGGTGGTGGCCGCGCTGGGCGTGCTGGGGTCGGCTCGGCTGCGGCTGATGGTCGGCTATCTGGTGATCTGGTCGGCGGCCACGCTGTTCGTGGCCTTCGCCCTGGGCCAGGCGCAGACCATCGGGGCCGGGCTGTACTACCTGGCGCACAGCACCTTCGTGGCCGCCGCGCTGTTCCTGATCGCCGACCTGATCCGCCGCCGTCGCGGCGCGGCCGGCGACGACAAGGCGGTCGTCGCACCGCTTCCCGGGCGCGCGGTGCCGGGCACGCTGTTCCTGATCGCCGCGGTCTCGGCCGCGGGCCTGCCGCCGCTGTCCGGCTTTCTGGCCAAGGCCGCGCTGCTCTCGGCCGTGCCGCCGGCGCAGACGCCGCTGGTGTGGTCCGTCGTGCTGCTCTCCAGCCTGCTGGTGATCATCGGCCTCAGCCGTGCCGGCGTGCGCCTGTTCTGGCGCCTGCCCGCGCAGGTGGAACAGGCCGAATGCGAGCAGCCGGTGCCCGCCCGCGCGCGGCCGCAGGAGACCTGGGCCACGGTGCTGCTGCTGGCCTACGGCGTGGCGATGACGGCCTTCGCCGCGCCGCTGATGCGCTACACCGACGCGGCCGGGGCGCAGATGCTGGATGCGGCCGGCTACACCGGCGAACTGCGCGCGGCGCCGTCCGTGCTGAGGGCGCCGTGATGGGCGCGCGCCTGCTGCGCCGGCTCACGCCGTCCTGGCCGCTGAGCCTGTGCGTGATCGCGTTCTGGCTGCTGATGACCGACAGCTACAGCGCGGCCCAGTTCGCGCTGGCCCTGCTGCTGGGCTGGCTGATCCCGCGCTTCGCCGCGCGCTTGGACCGCGAATACGCGCGCATCGGGTCGCTGCGGCCGGTGCCGCGCATGCTGTGCGTGGTGGCCTGGGACATCCTGCGCTCCAACGTGATCGTCGCCCTGCAGGTGCTCGGCCCCGAGCGCCGGCTGCACCCGGGCTTCATCTGGATCCCGCTGGACATCCAGAACCTGCACGGCATTGCCGCGCTGACCAGCATGATCACCCTGACCCCCGGCACGGTCTCTGCCGCGCTGACCGACGATCGCCGCTACCTGCTCGTCCACATGCTGGACATGCGCGGTGCGCAGGAGGCGATCGACAACATCAAGAGCCGCTACGAAAAACCGCTGATGGAGATCTTTCCATGACCGCACATCTGTTCTTCGAGCACACCATCGTGGCCTGCCTGGCGGCCATCGGCGTGGCCGCGCTGCTGTGCCTGTGGCGGCTGCTGCGCGGGCCCACCGTAGCCGACCGCATTCTGGCTCTGGACACGCTGTCGGTGACCTTCATCGCCGCGCTGATGCTGCTGGGCATGCACCTGGACAGCCCGGTGTACTTCGAGGCGGCGCTGGTGGTGGCGATGCTGGGCTTCAGCAGCACGGTGGTGCTGTGCAAGTTCGTGCTGCGCCGGGACGTGGTCGAATGATCGACCTCTTCCGCATACTGCTGGCGCTGGTGCTGATCGCCGGCACGGCCTTCATCCTGCTCGGCGCGCTGGGCCTGGTGCGGCTGTCGGACTTCTTCCGCCGCGTGCATGCGCCGACGCTGGGCAGCACGCTGGGCGTGGGCTGCGTGCTGATCGCCTCGGTCGGCTATCACCTGGTGCTGGGCCAGGACCCGCAGCCACGCGAACTGCTGATCACCGCCTTCCTGTTCATCACCTCGCCGATCAGCGCGCACCTGATGAGCAAGGCCGCGCTGTCGCTGATGACGCAGGCGCGGCCGGTGCCGCCGCAGGACACCCGGATCTCGCCGCAGGTCACCAGGCAGCCGGCGCCGCAGGCCGACGAGGACGAAGGACCGCGCTGATCAGCGCAGCCAGGCCAGTTCCAGCGCGACCCAGGCGCAGAAGGCCAACAGCAGTACCGCCGCCTCGCCGCGGCTGACGCGCGCGTCGCCACGCAGCATCGGCACCAGCACGATGGCCAGGACGATGGCCGCAGGCAGTTCCAGCTTCACGAACGAGGCCGGCAGGGCCAGCGGCGAGACGAGCGCCATGCCGCCCAGCACCAGCAGCAGGTTGCACACGCTGGAGCCGATCACATGGCCCAGCACCATGTCGCCCTGCCCGCGGCGCGCGGCGGCGATGGCCGCGACGATCTCCGGCAGCGCCGTGCCGATCGCCACCGGCAGCAGGCCGGCCATCAGCGGGGTCAGGCCCAGCGCCGGGGCCAGGGTGTCCATCGACACCACCACATCGCGCGCGCCGTAGCCCAGCAGCACCACGCCGATCAGCAGCCGCAGCAGGTTGAGCCAGGTCACGGTGCGGGTGGCGGCGTAGGCCTCCACCGGCGCACGGACCTCGGGCGCCTCGCCGCGCCCGCGTACGACCACCTTCACCGCGACCAGCAGGAAGCCGAGCAGCAGCAGGCCGCCCTCGAGCCGGTTCAGGCGCCCGTCCAGGCCGAACACCATCACCAGCAGCGAGGCGACCACCAGCACCCACAGCAGCGGCGTGAGCAGGCGCAGGCGTACCTGCACGCTGGCCAGCAGCGCGGCCAGCGGCAGGGTCAGGCCCAGGTTGACCAGGTTGCTGCCGACCGCGTTGCCCAGCGCCAGCGACGGCGTGCCGCGCAGCAGCGCCGCGCCGTTGACGAACAGCTCCGGCAGCGAGGTGCCGAAGGCCAGCAGCAGCAGCCCCGCGGTGAACGGCGACAGCCCGGCCCGCTGCGCGATGCCCGACACGCCCTTGACCAGCGTGTCGCCGCCCAGCGCCAGCAGCACCAGGCCCAGCACGAACAAACCCCAGCCCTCGACCATCGCACCGCCCCGCTCGGATGAGTGAGGGGATTCTAGGGCCTGTCATCCATCCGCGTGTAAGCCGCCCGGAAGCCGACGACGGGCGCTGCAACGCACGAGGCCGGAGGCGCCGGATTCGCGCGTTCGCGGAAAGGCCGGCCTGCGCGCGAAAGCCGCCCCGGCTCAGCCCGCGCCGGCCATCGCGCGCAGGCCGATGCCGACCAGATAGGCCAGCACCGTGCCGGTGGCATAGCCCAGCGTGCCCAGCAGCGCGCCGACCGGGGCCAGCGCCGGATGGAACACCGCCGCCACCACCGGCGCCGAGGCCGGCCCGCCGATATTGCTCTGCGAGCCGATGGCGAAATAGAAGAACGGCACCTTCAGCAGCCGGCCCAGCAGCCACAGCAGCACGATGTGCACGGCGATCCACAGCACGCCCAGCACGAACAGCCAGGGCCGGCCGAGCAGCGCGGCGATGTCCATCTGCATGCCGATGCAGGCGATCAGCACGTACAGCAGCAGCGTGCCGATCTTCGAGGCGCCGGCGCCGTCGAGCTGGCGCGCGCGGGTGAAGCTCAACGCCAGCCCGGCGAAGGTCGCCAGCAGCACCACCCACACATAGGGCGAATCCAGGCTGGCCGCATGCGCCCACGGATACGGCGCGAACAGGCCCGCCAGCGGCGGCGACACCGCATGCGCCAGGCCGACCACGCCGAAGGCCAGGCCGATGATCAGCATGTAGTCGGTCAGCGTGGGGATGCGCGCGTGCTGGGCGCTGTAGTCGGCCAGGCGCGCTTTGAGCGCGTCGATGGCCGAGGTGTCGGCACCCGAGCGCGCATCGATGGCCTTGGCGCGCCCGGCCAGGAAGATCAGCACCGCCATCCACACATAGCCCACGCCGACATCGAGCACCACGAACTGGCCGAAGGTGGTCTCGTCGACCTGGAAGATTTCCTTCATCGCGACCATGTTGGCGCCGCCGCCGATCCAGCTGCCGGCCAGGGCCGCCATGCCGCCCCAGGTGTCGCCGGCGGTGGTCGCCGGATGCGCGTGCTGCATCACCCAGAAGGCGAAGAACGCGCCGAGCATGATGCTGAAGGACGAACCGAAATACATCGCCAGCAGCTTCCAGCCCAGCCCCATGACCGCCTTGAGGTCGATGGTCAGCGTCAGCAGCACCAGCGCGGCCGGCAGCAGCACGCGGCTGGCGACCGGGTTGTAGAGCTGGCTGCCGGCGCCGTCGATCACACCGAGCGAGTTGAAGATGCCGGGGATGAAATAGCACAGCAGCAGCGGCGGCACGATGCCGTAGAACTTCTGCCAGACGCCCTTGAGCGAGGCGGTCCAGAAGACGAACGCCAGCGTGGCGGCGATCAGGCCGAACAGCACGATGTCGGACTGGATCAGGGCGGTGTGGGTCTCAGACATGGCGCCGCATGGTAGGCGCGCAGGCGGCGGGCCGGAACCGGCCGTGGCCCGCGACAGGGGAAGATGGCCGCATCGTCAGCGCACCGGCACGTCGAACTGCACGCCGGGCGAGGGCTCGGGCTTGAAGGTGTAATGCCACCACTCCCCGGGATAGTTGGCGAAGCCGCGCCGCGCCATCGCCTCGACCAGGCGCCTGCGGTTGGCGCGCTGCGCCTCGCTCAGGCCCGGCGCATCGGTATGCGCGCGCGGATCGAAGAAGTCGAACGGCGTGCCCATGTCCAGCTCCGTGCAGGCGCCGTCGTGGCAACGCACCAGCGTCAGGTCCGCCGTCGCGCCGCGACTGTGGCCGGAGACCTCGGCCACATAGCCATCGGGGATGATCCGGGTCTTGTCCAGCGCCGGATAGAACTCGGCCTTCATCGCCTGGTCGGGCAGATCGGCGGCCCAGCGCATGAAGGCCTGCACCGCGCGCACCGGGCGATAGCAGTCGAACAGCTTCAGGCCCAGGCCCTGCGCGCGCAGGTCGGCCTGCACCTGCGCCAGCGCCTGCGCCACCGGCGCCAGCAGCAGGCACCTGGGCGCGTCGTAGCCGTCCACCGGCCTGCCGGTGAAGTTGTGCGCGCCGGCATAGCGGATGTCCCGCTGCACGTCCGGCGCGAGCGTGGTCACATCGACCAGGCCGGCCTGCGCGGCGGTGGTGGCCGGCGAGGTGCGCACCGGCTCGGCGGCATGCGCCGCACCACACGCGGCCAGCGCCGCCAGCAGTGTCAGCGTGCGCCTCACGGCGCATCCTCCTGCGCATCCTTCGCCGGGGGTGGGAGGGTCAGGTCGTGCAGGATGCGCAGGTCCTCTTCATCCAGCGTGCGTCCTTCCATGCCGCGGAAGTGATGGCGGAAGGACTGCACCGCATCGCCGCGGTTGTCCAGCGGATACCCCAGCGTGGCCATCGCCAGCCACGGATCGAAGCCGGCCGGCGCCGGCGGCGCATCGGCGCGCGGCCACGCGCCGAAGCCGGCCTGCGCCAGCCGCTTCCACGGGAACAGCGGACCCGGATCGACCTTGCGCCCCGGCGCCATGTCCTCGTGGCCGATGATCGCCGTGCGCGGGATGTGGTGGCGCCGGCACAGGTCGTCCAGCAACAGCAGCAGGCTGTCGATCTGCGCATCGGCGAAGGGCGAGTGGCCATCGTTGTCCAGCTCGATGCCGATCGAGGCCGAGTTGACGTCGTTGATCGTGCCCCAGTGGCCCGCGCCGGCATGCCAGGCGCGGCGAGCGTCGCTGACCAGCTGGTAACGCTTGCCGTCGGCGCCGATCAGATAGTGCGCGCTGACCGGACCTGTGCTGTTGGCGGTCTTGAGGGTCTTGAGACTCTCGGCCACCGAGTCCTCGCTGGTGAAGTGGATCACGATCAGGATCGGCCCGCGCGCATTCTGGTTCGGCGACGGATCCCACTGCGCCAGCGGATTCTTCGGCGGCAGGCCGGCGCAGGCCGACAGCAGCAGCGCGGCCAGCAGCAGCATGGCCGCGCGCAATGGCAGGTTCGGTGTGGGATGCATCGACGGGCCCTGGTTCATGGATCGCCTGCGCCTCACTTCGCCGGGCACGCGCCGACGCGCTGGAAGTGCAGGTCCTGGTAGTCGTAGCTGAAATCGGCGTCCGGATCGATCGCCTTCAGCGTCAGCGTGGTCTTGCCGTCGGCCTGGGCGAAGTCCAGCCACGGTTCGGCATCGACGCTGGCATCGTCCCAGTCCACCAGCCAGCGCCCGTGCGAGACCAGCACCGGCCCGCGCATCAGCGGCGAGCGCGCGGCACGGAACACGACGCCCTGGTCCTGCGGACACAGGCTCACCTGGCCGAACCAAGGATCGCGGTACACGCCCTGCCAGCGCGCGAGCTGCGCCGCCGGGGCGGGCCTGCGGTCCGACGTGTCCGGCACCTGCGGGTGCGTGGCGGTGGCGACCGCCTTCGCGCGGGCCTGTTCCAGCAGGCCCGCGTAGTGATCGACATCCAGCCCCGCGCCGGGCCGGGTGTAATGCTTGGTCAGCGCCTCGGTCAGCGTGGTGCGCGCGGCCTCGCCGTCGCCGTTGATCAGCACCACGAAGCCGACGCTGCGGTCCGGCAGCAGCGTCACCGAGGAATACATGCCCATCAGCGTGCCGGTATGCGCCACGCGCCACTGGCCGTCCACGTCCGAAAGCCGCCAGCCGTAGCCATAGCCGTACAGATGCGTGCCGTCCCAGTCGCGCAGCTGCGCCCCGATCGGCATCGGCGTGTGCAGCGTCCACAGCGCGGCGCGCTGCTGGGCCGAGAGCCAGGGATGCGCCGCGTCGGGCGCCAGCCACATCGCGATCCAGGTGGTCAGATCGCGCACGCTGCAGCGGATGCCGCCGGCGGACATGGACGGGTTGTCCGGAATGGTCGGGCCATCGGCGCGCACCACCACGTTGTGCCCGTCCTGGACCATGTGCGGCTGGGCCAGGTTGCCCACCGCATCGCGATCGAACGCGCCGACCTGGCAGCGGGTCATGCCCAGCGGGCCGAACAGCTCCTGCCGCACCAGCTGGTCGTAGGGCTTGCCGCCGGCCTTGGCCGCCACTTCGCCGGCGACCACGTACATCAGGTTGTCGTAGGCGTAGTGCGCGCGGAAGCTGTGCGTGGGCTGCAGATGGGCCAGCCCGGCGATGATGTCGGCGCGGGTGAAGTCGTTGGGCTCGGGCCACAGCATCAGATCGCCCGCCCCCAGCCCCAGGCCGCTGTTGTGGATCAGCAGGTCGCGCACCTGGAAGTTGCGCGTGACCCAGGGATCGGCCATGCGGAACTGCGGCAGGTATTTGGTGACCGGGTCGTCCCACTTCAGCTTGCCCTGGTCCACCAGCCGCGCCAGCACGCCGGTGGTCATGGCCTTGGTGTTGGAGGCGATCTTGAACAGCGTGTCGGCGTCGATCTTCTCGCCGCTGCCGGCGCGCGTCTCGCCCGCCGTGCGCAGGTAGACCACCTTGCCGTCCTCGACCACGCCCACCGCCAGGCCGGGCAGCCGGTAGCGCGCCATGGCCTGATCGAACAGTGTGTCGAAGGATGCCTGCGCCGGCGCATCGGCCGCCGCCGACGGCCCCGATGCGAGCAGCAGCCCTGCCAGGGCCAGCGCCTTGCCTGTGTGCTTGAACATGCCGTTCCCGTCACGATGGACGGCCCGTGCGCGACGGGCCGTCCGCGCGCGTGCCCTCAGAAGTTCCAGGTCACCACCAGCTGGGTCCAGCGCGGCTCCTGCCAGACCGTGCCCTCGCCAAAATACGGCATCGGCGTGCCCGGCGCGCTCTCGTAGCGCGAATGCACGTTGATCACCGTCTGCCGGTTGAGCAGGTTGTACACCGACAGGCGCGCCTTCAGGTCGATGCCTTCCACCGGCAGCGTCCAGGTCACGTTGGCGCCCAGGTTGTAGACCCAGGGCATGCGGCCGAACGCGCCGCGCTCGGAATACACCAGCTGGCGGGTGCGCCAGTCGCCGCAGTTGGCCGTGCACAGCCAGCCCGAGCCGCCGCCGCTGAACTCGCCTGGCCCGCCGGCCGCGCGGCTGTCGTTGGGCCAGACCACGCCGAAGGCGGTGATCGGGCCGCCCGAATGCGCCGCCAGGGTCGCGCCGAAGCTCCACATGTCGTTGAGCTTGAAGCCGCCACGCAGCTTGACCTGATGACGGTAATCGTTGAACAGCACGCCGTAGCGCTCATTGACCGCCGGATGGTCGTAGTACTGCACCAGGTTGGTGTCGTTGTAGCCGGTGTCCGAGTTCACCGGGCCTTCGATGTTGCCCTCGCTGCGCGCATAGATGTAGCTGGCGTTGAAGAACCACTTGTCGTCCCAGGCGCGGTCGATCTGGAACTCGGCCGCCTTGTAGGTGCGCCGCGGCTTCTTGTAGCCCATGATCGCGCCGCTGCCGCCGGCCTTGTAGCCGTCCTTGGAGGAGTCGAAGGTCACCCAGTCCTCGGTGGTCGGGCACCACAGCGTGGTCTTCTCGCCCGGGTTGATGATCGGCCAGTCGCCCGA
Organism: Pseudoxanthomonas sp. X-1; assembly: GCF_020042665.1. Taxonomy (NCBI): domain Bacteria; kingdom Pseudomonadati; phylum Pseudomonadota; class Gammaproteobacteria; order Lysobacterales; family Lysobacteraceae; genus Pseudoxanthomonas; species Pseudoxanthomonas sp. X-1. Next base: position 687,296 of record NZ_CP083376.1, on the reverse strand, counting down.
GTACCAGGGGCAGCCCTCCACGTGGTTGATGCGCGCGTCCTCGACCGCGCGGGTCATCTTGCGATAGGTCAGGTTGACGCCATAGGACCAGGCCTCGCTGATGGCCTGCTGGAAGCCCAGGATGTATTCGTCCTGGTAGACCTGCTTGATGTTCCTGGCCACCGTGGTGCGCAGGTCGCTGGGCGCCGGCGCGTTGCCGTCGGTATTGACCGGGCCGATCTGCGCGCCGAGGTTGGGCAGCAGGTAGGGATCGCCGGTCACCGGGTGGCGCTGCTCGGACCAGCCGTCGAGCACGTAGTAGGTGTGCTCGTCGGTGGTGCCGCCGCCGAAGTAGTCGGTGAGCTTGTTGGTCAGCGGAATGTAGTAGCGGCCGGCGTTGCCGAACAGCTTGGTCGTGCCGTCGCCGCGCATGTCCCAGCTGAAGCCCACGCGCGGGGACACCATGTCGGAGAAGTCGGCCTTGGCGAAGGTCGCGCCCGAGGCCAGCAGCGTGTTCTCGAACTTGTCCGCGCGCACGCCCAGATTGAGCAGGATGTTGGGCGTGACGTTCCAGTTGTCCTCCACGTAGATCGCCTGCGCCTTGGCGCGCACCGGCGCGCCGGTGACGTAGTAGCGCGCATCGACGATGGCATTGACGCCGGCCGGCACCACCCCGCCGCCCGGCAGCACGCTGCCCGGCGTGGTCGCCTGCACCTGGTAGCTGCGGCCATCGCCCGGATATACCCGGGCGCTGGTGGAATCCATGATTTCCTGGTCGGCGCCGAAGCGCAGCAGGTGATCGCCCAGGGTCCATTCGAAGTCCAGGCGCGCCGCCTTGCGCTCGTCCTCGCGGCTGTTGATGCTGGAGTTGCTCGGGTGGCAGCCTTCCTGCGTGGTCCTGGGGCCGAAGGCGGCGGTATAGCTGCCCGACCGCGTGACGATGCTGCACGCCGCATCCAGCGGGCTGCCGCTGTCCTCGCTGCGCTTGTTCACCCCGTACAGCGCCTTGGCCACGAAGTTGTCGCCGAAGTGGCCGGTATAGGTCAGCGACCAGTTGTTGCCGCCGGTGGCCGCATTGCTGCTGCCCACCCACGCCCCGCGCGTGCCGCTGTCCCAGTCGTAGCCGTAGGCATCGGTGACCGTGTCGGCCTTGTCGGAGAAGGCCAGCAGTTCCAGCAGGTGGTCGTCGTTGATGTGCCAGTCCAGCTTGCCGCCCCAGAAGTCGTTGTCGCCCTTGGTGTAGAAGGCCTGGGTGGTGTCGATGTCGCGCGGCTGCCTGTCGCGGATCTCGTACATGCCGAAGAAGAACAGCCTGTCGCGGATCAACGGGCCCGAGGCCCAGACGTTGGTCTTGTAGAACGAGCTGGCGTCGCGGCTGGTGCGGTCGCGCTCGTCCAGGGTGCCGTCGTGGTGGAAATGGTCCTTCTTGGACGCGGCCCAGGCCGAAGGCTCGGCGGTGAGCTCCGCGCCGGCGCGGAAGGTGTTGTCGCCCGAGCGGGTCACCGCGTTGATGACGCCGCCGGTGCTGCGGCCGAACTCGGCCGAGTAGCCGCCGGTCTTGACCTGCACTTCCTGGAAGAAGCCGAACGGCACCGAGGAGAAGCCCTGGCGGCGGTACGGATCGGTCACGTCCAGGCCGTTGATGTAGACCGCGTTCTCGGCCACCGACGAGCCGCCGAAGGTCAGTCCGCCGAAGGTCGCGCCCGAGGACACCACGCCCGGCGCCAGCAGCGCCACCGCGCTGAGGTTCTGGTCCACCGGCAGGCGCGAAAGCTCCTGCCGGCTGATGTTGAACGAGGTCTCGGTGGAATGGACATCGACCTGGTTGATCACCTTGGCGCCGACCACGCGCACGCCGTCCAGCGTCACCGCGCCGGCGTCGCCCAGGTTGACCGTGGTGGTGCCACCGAGCGGCACGCTGACCTGCAGCGGCGCGCCGGCACCGCCGCCGGCGTGCTCGACCACCAGGCGGTACTCGCCCACCGGCAGCTGCGCCAGGCGGTACTGGCCGTCGCTGCCGACGGTGACCGTGCGCGTCAGGCCGGTGGCCTGGTTGGTGAGGGTGATCGTGTCGCCGACGGCGGCGCGGCCGGCGATGGCGCCGGTGGTGCTCTGCGCCATGGCGGGCGCCATCGCGCCCAGGCACGCGCCGAGGGCCACGCACAGGGCGAGGCGCTTGTACTGCTTGGCTTTCATCCTGCTCTCTCCTTCAGGTGAAATGGGGGGAAGATCGGAGGTGGCTACGGCGCCCGCTTGAGCGGCGCGACATGCCACTTGAAGTCGTAGTTCCACTGGTCGTAGTACAGGTTGCCGCCGCGCCACTCGGCCTCGCCGCGCTGCGAGTCCACATCGTCCGAGCGCCATGCCGCCTTGGGCTGGGCGAAGCCCACCGACCAGTCGTCGTTGAAAGCCATGCGGTAGGCGTCGAGCCCGCCGAAGTAGAAGTCGCGCTCGGCCGGGTCGGCGCTGTCCAGCGCGCCGGTGGTCACGTCCATCGGCACCCAGCCGTACGGCGCCAGATACAGCCAGCCCCAGTCGTGGATGTTGTCGTAGCCCACCGCGTCGTCGGAGAACACCCAGCCGCTCTGCCAGCGCGCGGGGATGCCGTTCATCCGCAGCAGCGCGATCAGCAGCAGGGTCTGCTGGCCGCAGTCGGCGTGGCCGGCGTGCAGGGCATAGTCGGAGATGTTGCTGATGGTCGAGTACTCGCGCGCACCGGCCCACGGGATCCTGTCCACCGCGGCGAACAGCTTGCGCGCGATGCGGTAGGGATTGGTCTCATCGCCCACCACCTGCCGCGAGAACGCCCGCAGCTGCGGGGTGAACACCACGTGCGGCGGGCGCTGGGACAGGAAGGGCTTCAGCGCCGGATCGTCCGGCGTGGCCACCACCTTGTCCGGGTCGATGGCGAAGTGGCGCGCATACACGGTCACCGCGTAATGCACGGCGAAGCGCGTGGGCTGGCCCTTGCGCGCGGGGGCCTCCAGGTAGGCGGTGCGCTGCAGGGCATCGGTCCCGGCCACGCGCGCGCCGGCCGGCGTGCTGTCCAGGAACACGATGTCTTCCTGCTGGCCGGGGATGGCGCGCGGATAGGGAATCCACGCGCGGATGGTCTCGCCGTCGGGCACCGCATCGGCCTTGACGGTCAGGGACTGGGTCACCTCGATACGGCGCGGCGCCACGCTGGTGCGACCGCTGGCCCTGGCTTCGCGCAGGACTTCGCGGTGATGGTCGTTGAGGCGCTCGTTGGGGCCGTCGGAGGGTGCCCGCGGCTGGGCGCGGCGCGCCACGGCCTGCTTGCTCAGCAGGAACAGGTTGGACGGGGCGCGCTTGAACCACCAGCGCTGCCCGTCGATGTCCATGTGCTCGATCAGGCCCTGCGCGTCCCAGGCGTCGAACTCGTCCTGGCGCAGGTCCGGGATCGCCTGCTGCACCCGGGCGAAGGCCGCAGCGCGGTCCAGGCTGAAATCCAGGCGGATGCGGCGCATGCGCTCGCGCTGGTCGAGCAGCGCCTGGCGCGTGGCCGCATCCAGCCTCGCATCGTCCAGGGCCTGGTCGATCCTGGCCTGGGCCTGCCGGAACTGGCCGCGGTCCACCTGGGCGATCAGATCGGGCAACATCTCCGAAGGCGCGGCCGGGCGCGCGCCCAGCGACGCGGTCGCCAGCACCAGGCACAGCAGGACGCCGCGCGCCAGGCGCGTGGCGAGGGTGAAACCGGGGCAGGTCGAGGCGTCCACGTCGAGGCGGTCGTCCGGGCAGCGGCGGAGGACGACACGATTAACATGCACGATGCGGCCGGGTCAATAATTTATTCTTGCATTTTCAATCTTGAGGAATAATTATTTTTCTTCATCGATTCCGGAGCGACACCCCATGACGCGCCTGCTTCCTGCGAGCCTCGCCCTGCGATCGGCCGCCTGCTGCGCCCTGTTGTCGCTGCTGGTCATCGGCCCGCTGGCCGCGCGCGTGCCGGTGCCGCAGGTGGCCATCGACCCGGTCACCGGCGTGGTCGGCGTCGATCCGCCCAAGCTCACCGCCGCCTACTGGATCGCCCGGCAGCGGCAGCCCGACCGCGTGCTGCTGGACCGCGCCGGCATCGCCGCGCAGAACGCGCGCATGCGCCGCGACGACCCGGCCATCCACGACCTGCGCGCCCTGCCCGCGCAGCTGCCCAGGGCGCAGGTGGTCGAAGCGATCCAGGCGCTGTCGGCGCGGCCCACGCGCACGCTGTACGGCCTCGACGGCCAGGCCCTGGACGGCCCCGCCCTGGACGCGCTCCAGGCCAGCCTGGCGCTGGACGCCGTGCCCGCCACCACGCCGCTGCGCTACGGCCTGGTCACCCATCGCGCCGACCTGCGCACCTTCCCGACCACGCAGCGCGTCTTCAGCAGCCTGGACGACCACGACATCGACCGCTTCCAGGAAAGCGCGCTGTTCCCCGGCGATGCCGTGGCCGTGCTGCACGAGAGCCGCGACGGGCAGTGGCTGTTCGTCACCTCCGAGCGCTACAGCGCCTGGATCGAGAAGCGCTTCGTCGGCCTGGGCAGCGCGCAGCAGGTGTTCGGCTACGGCGCCCGTGGCCCGTACCGCGTGGTCACCGGCGCCACCGCCACCACGGTGTTCACGCCCGAGCAGCCGCAGGTCTCGCAGCTGCAGCTGGACATGGGCGTGCGCGTGCCGGTGCTGGCCGACTGGGCGCCGACCCGGCCGGTCAACGGCCAGCTGCCCTACACCGCCTGGGTGATCCAGCTGCCGATCCGCAGCGCCGACGGCACGCTGACGCTGGTGCCGGCGCTGCTGCCGCGCACGGCCGACACGGCGGCCGACTACCTGCCCCTGACCCCGCGTCACTTCATCACCCAGGCCTTCAAGTTCCTGGGCGAGCGCTACGGCTGGGGCCATTCCTACGATGCGCGCGACTGCAGCGGCTTCACCTCCGAGGTCTACCGCAGCTTCGGCGTGCTGCTGCCGCGCAATACCTCGCAGCAGGCGGTCAGCCCGGCGCTGGACCGCATCGCCTTCGCCCCCGACGACCCCGACGCCAAGCGCCTGACCGCGGTCAGGCAGCTGTCGCTCGGCGACCTGGTCTACATCCCGGGGCACGTCATGGTGGTGCTGGGTCACGCCGACGGCCTGGCCTACGTCATCCACGACACCGCCGGCGGCGGCTGGGCCGGCGCCGACGGCAAGCGCGTGGCCGGCCACCTCAACGGCGTGTCGGTCACCCCGCTCGAGCCGATGCTGGCCAGCGACACCGCCAGCTACGTCGACCGCATCACCAACATCCAGCGCGTGCGCCCGAAAGCCCAAGAATGAAGATCACCCACATCGAACTGGGCATGCTGCGCGTGCCGTTGAAGACGCCGTTCAAGACCGCGCTGCGCACCGTGGACACGGTCGAGGACGTGATCGTGCTGATCCGCACCGACAGCGGCCACACCGGCCACGGCGAGGCCGCCGCCACCGCGGTGATCACCGGCGACACGCATGGCTCGATCATCGAGGCCATCCGCCACTTCATCGCCCCGCGCCTGATCGGCCAGGACATCGCCAACCTCAACCATCTGACCGCCCTGGTGCAGTCCGCGATGGAGCGCAACACCAGCGCCAAGGCCGCGGTGGAGATCGCCCTGTACGACCTGTGGGCGCAGCGCTACGGCGCGCCGCTGTACCAGCTGCTGGGCGGCGGCGATCCGGTGATCACCACCGACATCACCATCAGCGTGGACTACATCGACAAGATGGTGGCCGACTCGCTGTCCGCGCTGGAGCGCGGCTTCGAGTCGCTGAAGATCAAGGTCGGCAAGGACATCGGCCTGGACATCGAGCGGGTCAAGGCGATCCACGCCGCGGTCGAGGGTCGCGCCCTGCTGCGCCTGGACGCCAACCAGGGCTGGACCGCCAAGCAGGCGGTCTACGCCATGCAGAAGCTCGAGGACGCCGGCGTGGTGCTGGAACTGCTCGAACAGCCGGTCAAGGCGGCCGACATCGACGGCCTCAAGTACGTCACCGAGCGGGTCAACACGCCGGTGATGGCCGACGAGAGCGTGTTCGCCCCGCAGCAGGTGTTCGACCTGATCCAGCGCCGGGCTGCCGACATCATCAACATCAAGCTGATGAAGACCGGCGGCCTGTCCAACGCCATCCGCATCGCCGACATCGCCGCGCTGTACGGGGTGGACTGCATGATCGGCTGCATGATCGAGTCCTCGATCAGCGTGGCCGCGGCGGTGCACCTGGCGGTGGCCAAGGCCAACGTGATCACCAAGATCGATCTGGACGGGCCCTCGCTGGGGCAGTTCAACCCGGTGGTGGGCGGGGTGCTGTTCGACGAGTCGGAGATCAGCATCCCGGATGCGCCGGGGCTGGGCATCCGCGAGATCCAGGGGCTGGAGCTGCTCGCGCCGTGAGGCACATGCGCCTTCTCCGGAACGCCACGCGTCCCTGCGGCCGTCATCCCCACGAAGGCGTGGATCCAGCGCCTTTGCCTTTCGTGCGCGCAAGTCACTGGGTCCCCGCGTACGCGGGAACGGCGAAGACTTCTGCTCCAGCGGCACCTGCTAGCGCTGTTGCTGTTGCTGTTGCTTCCGCCTTTCGGGGCCCCTTCCGCAGCGGCGATGCCGACGGGTCAAACCCCGCAGGGGCGCCGCGCATGGATGCGCGGCGTTTCCGGTCGGGGCAGGATGCCCCGTCCGGAAATTCCCGTCGGCAGCGCGGACCCGGTGCGCCGCAGGCGCGGCGGGCGCGAGGACGGGGTGTGCTTTCTTTGGCCTACCTTTCTTTGCACAAGCAAAGAAAGGTAGGTCGTGCCCCGGAGGGGCGCGAAAGCCTTTGCTGTTACATGCTGCTCCGCGTTGGAGGAGTGCCGCATGGAACCAAGGAGAACACGAACACGTTCGAGGGTTGCGCGGTTCGCTTTACTGCAATCGAGAGGGCGAGCGCGCTGGTGTTGCAGCTTCTGTTCAAAGCAGGGGCAACCGCCAAAGCGTTTCTCGCCCTGTCGGGCGCGAGTCACTTTTCTTTGCTTGTGCAAAGAAAAGTAACCAAAAGAAAGCACACCCCGTCCTCGCGCCCGCCGCGCTACGCGCGCCGGGTCCGCGGGACCGGCGGGGATTCGCGGAAGGGGCATCCTGCCCCTGCCGCGAACGCCGCGCATCCATGCGCGGCGCCCTTCGGGTGTTTCCCCGCCGGTCCCGCCGCTGCGGAGGGGGCCCGGAAAAGCAGAAGCCACGGCAACGGCAACAACTTGTGCAGGAGCACCGGCTGATGCCCCCCCTGCTCAAGATCCGCGCCGAACGCGAGCGCATGTCCGCCATCGAACGGCGCATCGCCGACTACATCCTCGACAACGCCCATCTGCTGCGCGACTACTCCTCCCAGCAGCTGGCCAGCGCGCTGGGCGTCAGCCAGTCCTCGGTGGTGAAGTTCAGCCAGAAGCTCGGCTTCCGGGGCTATCCGGACCTGAAGTACTCGGTCGGCCAAGCCATCGCGCGCGGCAATGGCGGCCAGCCGGCGGATCCGGCATCGCCTGCCGACAGCGGCGATGCCTACACCCGGCTGGAAGACAGCCTGCGCCGCAGCAAGGCCGCGGCCGAGGAGGAGACGCGCCTGCTCAACCCGCGCGCACGCATCGAGCAGATCGTCGCGCGCATCGACCAGGCGCAGAAGGTGTTCGTCTGCGGGCTCGGCGACGACGGCCTGTTCGCGCGCGAGTTCGCCATGCGCCTGTCGCTGCTCGGCGTGCTGACCGTGCACCATGCCGACGCGATCCTGATGATGACCAACGTCTCGGCGGCGCGGCCGGGCGATGTGCTGATCCTGCTGTCCGAGTTCGGCCAGCTGCCGCAGCTGTCGCAGATCTCGCGCCAGTTCCAGGACGCCGGCGGCGCGGTGGTGTCCATCACCCGCCACACCGCCAACCCGCTGCGCGCGCATGCCGATGCGGCGCTGGTGGTGTCCGCGCACGATCCGGCCCCGCACATCGCCCAGCTGCTGTACCGTTGTTCGCTGCAGTCCCTGCTGGATTTCGTGTTCGTGCTGCTGTGCCAGACCAATCCCGACCGCGAGCGCCAGCTGGCGGTCAACCTGGAACGGGTCCAGCACCTGCTCGACGCCTGACCCCACCGCCCGCGGAGCCCCCATGTCCCTGCGCCTGCCCCATGTCCTGCTGTGCACGCTGCTCGCGCTCGCCGCGCCGCCGGTGCTGGCGAACGCCACCACCGCCCCGGCCTCGATGACCCGGGCGCAACAGCTGGTGGTGGTCACCACCGGCGGCTGGGACGACACCCAGGGCCGGCTGCAGACCTTCGAACGCGATGGACAGGGCTGGAAACCGGCCGCGCCGGCGTTCGCCGTGGCGATCGGCAAGCACGGCAGCGCCTGGGGCGAGGGCCTGTTCCCCGCCCAGCACGAGGGTCCGCAGAAGCGCGAGGGCGATGGCCGCAGCCCGGCCGGGCTCTACGGCATCGGCGAGGCCTTCGGCTACGCGCCGTCGGCCGACACCCGGCTGCGCTATGAGCAGATGCAGGCCTCGAGCTGGTGCGTGGACGTGCCGGACTCGCCGCTCTACAACCGGATCGTCGACGAACGCCAGGTCGGCGCGCAGGCGGTCCAGGGCGCCAGCGAGCACATGCGGCTGGACCTGCACAACGACGGCGATCCGCGCTACGCCCGCGGCTTCGTGATCGAACACAACACCAAGGCCACGCCGGGCGCGGGCAGCTGCATCTTCGCCCACCTGTGGCGCAAGCCCGGCGAGGCGACCGCCGGCTGCACGGCCATGGCGCCGGCCAGCATGGCGGCGCTGCAGGCGTGGCTGGATCCGGCGCGGCAGCCGCTGTTCGTGCTGTTGCCCAGGCCCGAGTACCAACGCCTGCAGCAGGCCTGGTCGCTCCCGCCGCTGCCCCCGGGCGCGCAGCCGTGAGCGTCGCGCCGACGCCCGCGCAGGGCACGCTGGTCCGCGCGGTCAGCCGCTGGCAGATCGTTGGGCTGTCGATCAACGACGTCATCGGCAGCGGCATCTATCTGCTGCCCGCGGCCACGGTCGCGCTGATGGGCCCCCTGAGCCTGTGGGCGGTATTGCTGGCCGGCGTGGCGGTGGCGCTGCTGGTGCTGTGCTACGCGCAGGCGGCGAGCTACTTCGACCAGCCGGGCGGCAGCTATCTCTACGCCCGCGAGGCCTTCGGCCGCTACGCGGGCTTCCAGGTCGGCTGGATGATCTGGCTCACGCGCATCAGTTCGGCCGCGGCGCTGGGCAACGGCCTGGCCGATGCGGTCTCGCGCTTCTGGCCGGCGGCGGCCAGCGGCGGCGGGCGCCTGCTGGTGGTGATCGGCTCGCTGGGCCTGCTGACCGCGATCAACGTGATCGGCGTGCGCTCGGCCGCGCGCACCGGCGTGGCGCTGGTGATCGGCAAGCTGGTGCCGCTGCTGCTGTTCGTGGTCGTCGGCCTGTTCTACATGGACTGGTCGCTGGCCTTCGCCGGCACTGCGCCGGACCTGCGCGACCTGCCCAACCTGGGCCAGGCGGCCTTGCTGCTGCTGTTCGCCTATGCCGGCTTCGAGAACATCCCGGCCGCCGCTGGCGAGTTCCGCAACCCGCGCCGCGACGTGCCCTTCGCGCTGATCACGATGATCGCGCTGGTGACGCTGATCTACGCCGCGGTGCAGGTGGTGGCGATGGGCACCCTGCCCGGCCTGGCCCAGTCGGCCACACCGCTGGCCGATGCGGCCGCGCGCTTCGGCGGCGAGGGCCTGGCGCTGGTGCTGACGGTGGGCGCGGTGATCTCGATCCTGGGCACCACCAGCAACACGGTGATGCTGGGGCCGCGCTTCCTGTTCGCGCTGGCGCAGGACGGCTTCGGTCCGAAGTTCCTGGCCGGCGTCCATCCGCGCTTCCGCACGCCGGCCGCGGCGATCATCGTGCAGGGCGTGCTGTCGGTGGCGCTGGCGCTGTCGGGCTCGTTCGAGAAGCTCGCCCTGCTGTCGATGGTCACGCGTCTGCTGGCCTACATCGGCACCGCGGCGGCGGTGCTGGTGCTGGCGCGCAGGCATCGCGACAACCCCAATGCCCTGCGCCTGCCCGGCGGTCCGCTGATCCCCGTGCTGGCGCTGCTGCTCACCCTGGGCCTGCTGTGCAGCGCCAGCCTGTCCAACCTGCTGGCGGTCGGCGTGGCGATGGTGGTGGGGACCGTGATCTACCTGTTTCCGCGCAAGGCCTGAAGAAGGGCGGGCTGCCCTGTGGCCTATCAGCTCGTGGCGGGGCTTTCCAGGTAGAGCCCCATCGCCGCCATGGCGGCTCCCACCAAGGCGACCCGCACCTCGCGTTATGCGCAGCCTTCGACGTAGTCGATCTGCGGCGGCAGGCCCACGCGCCAGCTGGTGACCACGCCGTCGGCGCCGGTCTCGAAGACCAGCTTCGCCCCGCCCTGGCCGTCCACGCTGAGGTACTTGCCGCCTTCGACATACTTGTGCGGCATCGACTGCAGCTTGTCGCCGTACAGCGCGCGCAGCGCGGCCTCGTCCATGCCGACCTTGCCGCCGCCGGGCGCGGTTTCCCTGGAGGTGGTCACGTCGTAGCGGACGAAGTGATCGCCCTCGATCATGAAGGCCACGTCGGCCTTGTCGGTGGCCCACTTGGGCGTGAGCTGGTAGCAGGCGCCGCCCTCGGAGGGCGTGCTGCTGTTGAGCTCGCCGCCCCAGGCCTGGCGCGCGGCGTCGGCGGTGCTGCCCAGCTTCAGATCGCCATAGCCCTGCCAGGTGGCCGGCACGTCGGCGTCCTGGGCGGGTTGCGACGAGGCGGCCGGCTGCGAGGCCTGCGCCGGCGCGGAGGCCTGCGGCGTGGACTGGGCCGGGGCGCTGGACTGCGGCGCATCGGCCGGCTTGCACGCGGCCAGGGCGAGGGCCAGCGCGGCGGTCAGGGGCAGCAGGGATTTCATGCGGGCAGGCTCCTCGAAGGCGGAATCGATCCGCCCCAGCCTAGCCGGCGCCGGTGAATCGCACGCAAACCCGGACCTGGCGCGCACTTGCGCGCATGCGGCCGCATCGTGTCACCACCGCTTCATCGGGGCGGCGGAGGCTGCACGCGCATCCCTTCCGGACCGACCCGCATGCGCCCGCGCAAGACCGACCAGGCCCACGCCGCCCTGCAGACTCACCGCGCGGGCCTGGACATGCGCCAGCGGCGCGTGCTGATCCTGGCCGACGGCCAGCGCAGCCTGGAGACCCTGACCGCCCTGCTGGGCGCGGACACGCCGCTGCACGTGGCCGCGCTGGTCCGCGCCGGCTACCTGGGCGTGGAACCCGAAAGCGCTTCGCAGCCGTCGCCCGCGCAGGCCGTGCCCGTGCCGGGCGCTGCACCCGGGCCGATCGCCGCGCCCGCTCCGCACCGCCGCTCAATGGTCGCCGCGCGCCTCTACCTGCTGGGCATGCTCGAACTGCAGCGCCATCCCGAGGCCCAGGGCATGCACACCCGTCTGCAGCGCGCGGCCGACGATGAGCAGGCGGTGCGGACCATGCGCGAGGCGCTGCAGGTGCTGCCGGCCCTGACTTCCCCCGGCTACGTCCAGCGCATCGCCGACCGCCTGCGCGAAGTGCTGCCCGAGGCGCACCTGCACGCGCTGGAAGCCCTGGCGCCGCCCGACCAGGCCCGTGTCAGCCCGGCGGCTGGAAGTTACGCCTCAGGCCCGCCCAGCACTGCTGGTAGTCGCGCTGGCGGTGCGCGGCCTCCATCGCCTGACGCGTGGGCCGCAGCACCGCACGCGTCTCGAACATGAAGGCCATCGTGTCGGTGACCACGTCCGGCCTGGAGAGGTCCGCATGCGAGGCCTTCTCGAAGGTCGCCGCATCCGGCCCGTGCCCGGTCATGCCGTTGTGCAGCGACGCCCCACCCGGCGCGAAGCCCTCGGCCTTGGCGTCGTAGGCACCGTGCACCAGGCCCATGAACTCGCTGGCCACGTTGCGGTGGAACCACGGCGGGCGGAAGGTGTCCTGCGCCACCAGCCAGCGCGGCGGGAAGATCACGAAGTCCAGGTTGGCCGTGCCCGGCGTGTCGCTGGGCGAGGTCAGCACGGTGAAGATCGACGGATCGGGATGGTCGAAGCTGATCGAGCCGATCGTGTTGAACCGGCGCAGATCGTAGCGATACGGGGCGCCGTTGCCGTGCCAGGCGACCACATCCAGCGGACTGTGGCCGATGGCCGCGCGCCACAGGTGGCCCTGGAACTTGGCGATCAGTTCGAACTCGCCCTCGATGTCCTCGAAGGCGGCCACCGGCGTCTCGAAGTCGCGCGGATTGGCCAGGCCGTTGGAGCCGATCGGCCCCAGCTCGGGCAGGCGCAGCGGCGCGCCGAAGTTCTCGCACATGTAGCCGCGCGCCTGGCCATCGGGCAGTGTCACCGCGAAGCGCACGCCGCGTGGGATCACCGCGATCTGCTGCGGCTCCAGCTCGATCACGCCGAACTCGGTGGCCAGCCGCAGCCGGCCCTGCTGCGGGACGATCAGCAGTTCGGCATCGGCGTCGTAGAACCAGCGCCCGGCCATGTCGCGGTTGGCGGCGTACAGGTGGATGCCCACGCCGTGCTGCGCCTCGGCCGCGCCGTTGCCGGCCATGGTCAGCAGGCCTTCGAGGAAGTCGGTCGGCGCCTCGGGCAGCGGCAGCGGCGACCAGCGCAGCTGGTCCGGGCTGACCGGCCCCTGGCCGAAGCCATTGTGGAAATCCGGCGCCTGCTCGAACAGGGCGAAGCCGCCATGCATCGCCGCCGGGCGGATGCGGTACAGCCAGCTGCGCCGGTTCTGCCCGCGCGGCGCGGTGAACGCCGTGCCCGACAGCTGCTCGGCGTACAGCCCGAACGCGACCTGCTGCGGCGAATTGCGCCCCACCGGCAAGGCCCCGGCGATCGCCTCGCTGGCGAACTCGTTGCCGAAGCCGGTCATGTACTGCGTCGAATTCATGGACCCACCCACCTTGTTTGCCTCTCGCAGCGCATTAAAGCCCCTCTCCCCCTGGGAGAGGGGTTGGGGTGAGGGTGCGTCCGTAGGCGAAATGCCAGATCGCCTCGACCACCGCCTCAACCTCCAACAACACCTCGTTGTCCCAGAACCGCAGCACGCGCCCCCCCCTGCGCTTCAAGAAACGCCGTGCGTGCAGCATCGCGACCTTGCGAATGCTGGCCACCATCCAGCTCGACGATCATCCTGCGCTCGACGCAGCAGAAGTCCGCGATGTAAGGCGGGATCGGATACTGGCGCCGGAACTTCAGTCCTCCCAGCTGACCGCTGCGTAGCTGCTTCCAGAGCAGCCGCTCGGCATCGGTCATCTCGCGGCGTAAGGCGCGCGCGTAGCGCAGCGTCCGCGTCGGCAGCGGGGGCTTGATGCGTCCTGGCACGGGCAGACGTCCTGTCTGGAAGCTGGCTGGAAGCATAGCGTCGTTCGCCACCTGGACTTCGCCGAACCCTCACCCCAACCCCTCTCCCGCAGGGAGAGGGGCTCAAGCCAAGCCCTACAGCACGCCGCGCCGCATCTGGTCCCGCTCGATGCTCTCGAACAGCGCCTTGAAGTTGCCTTCGCCGAAGCCGTCGTTGCCCTTGCGCTGGATGATCTCGAAGAAGATCGGACCGATCGCGTTCTGGGTGAAGATCTGCAGCAGCTTGCGCTTGCCAGTTTCCGGATCGGCGTCGATCAGGATCTTGTTGCGCGCCAGGCGCTCGACATCCTCGCCATGCTCCGGAATGCGCTGGTCGATCACCTCGAAATACGTCTCCGGCGTATCCAGGAAGTCCACGCCCGCCGCGCGCATCTGCTCGACCGTGGCGTAGATGTCGTCGGTGAAGCAGGCGATGTGCTGGATGCCCTCGCCCTTGTAGGCGTCCAGGTACTCGTTGATCTGCGACTTGGGATCGGACGACTCGTTGAGCGGGATGCGCACCATGCCGTCCGGCGCGGTCATCGCCTTGGACAGCAGCCCGGTCTTGGCGCCCTTGATGTCGAAGTAGCGGATCTCGCGGAAGTTGAACAGCCGCTCGTAGTAATCCGCCCACTGCGCCATGTTGCCCGGGTAGAGGTTGTGGGTCAGGTGGTCGATGAAGGTCAGGCCGAAGCCCTTGGGCATATGCTCCACGCCCGGCAGCCATTCGTAGTCCGGGTCGTGGATGGTGCCGCTGCTGTCGTAGCGGTCGACGATGTACAGCATGCAGCCGCCGATGCCCTTGATCACCGGCGCGGCCACGGCCTTGGTCAGTTCGCGCGGGCCGATCTGCTCGGCGCCGTTCTTCAGCGCCTGCACGCGCGCCCATTCGGCCAGCTTGTTGACCCGGATGGCGAAGCCGCAGGCGCTCGGCCCATGCTCGGCGGCGAAGTCGGCGGCGAAGGAATCCGGGTCCTCGTTGATGAGGAAGGTGCAGTCGTTCTGCCGGTAGGTGCTGATGGCGCGGGTCTTGTGCCGCGCCACCTGAGTGAAGCCGAGCTTGCGGAAGTAGTCGTGCAGCTGCCCGCCCTGGCCGGCGGGGGCGGCGAATTCGACGAATTCGAAGCCGTCGATGCCCATTGGGTTGTCGAACGTGGCAACCTGCGGCTTGGTCTGCGGGGCCTGGATGGAGGGCTGGGCGCTCACGGACATTTCTCCCACCTTGCAAAGGACTTGGCGACAGCATAGTTTCATATGAAACAAGCTGACAAGCCGCACCGCACCATGAAGCAGCCCGATCCACTGCCGCCCGCCCAGCCGCTGACCCTGCAGCTGGAAACCTTCGTGCCCTACCAGCTGAGCGTGCTGTCCAACCGCGTCAGCCAGGCGATTTCCGCCGAGTACTACCGGCGCTTCGGCCTGGTGATGACCGAGTGGCGCACGATGTGCGTGCTCGGCCGCTATCCGGGCCTGTCCGCCGGCGAGGTGGCCGAACAGACGGCGATGGACAAGGTGGCGGTGAGCCGCGCGGTGGCGCGCCTGCTCGAACGCGGCCTGGTCAGCCGCGACATCCACGGCGACGACCGCCGCCGCTCGGTGCTGGCGCTGTCCGAGAAGGGCCGCGACCTGCACGACACGGTGGCTCCGCTGGTGCTCGAGTGCGAGCGCCGCCTGCTCTCGGTGCTGGACGAGTCCGAAGTGGCCCAGCTGCACGCGCTGATGCAGCGCCTGGCCGGCAGCGGCATGGACAACCTGCTGGCCGGGCTGAAGGACGCCCCGGTCAGCCCGGTGTCCTCGGCCGACCGCAACCCGCCGCTGGGCTGAGCCGCCGCCTGACGCCGGTCCTCTCCCGATGGGCGGCGGTCCGGCGGGCGAAGGCAGAAAGCGCTTACCTCGCGCGTCCGTGCCGAGTCCGCCCTCATCGCGTGCAACGGGTGTAGTCGAACGCGATGCGCAGGGGCTTGCCCTGCGGGCCCGGGCCCTCGATCCAGGCGTGCAGGCGGTCGCCTTCGCGTCGATACTCGATCGTGTTGGGGAAATCGTGCGCGGCGTTGCCGAAGCGGATCCATCCGGCGCCGCTGGCCACCCTGGGGAACACGGTCGCCGCATCGCCGTTGGGCTGGACGCGCATGGCCTGGCCCGCGCCATCGCCCACGATGCGCATGAACTCGAACGACTGCGTCGTGCCGCCCTTGCTGGTCCGCGAGAGCCCGATCAACTCGCCGCCCACGGGCGCCAGCCACGTCTCCTCGATGACACGCCCGGCCTCGCCCCCGCACCAGTGGCCGGACAGCCATCCCAGGTCCGGCGCGACGGCCTGCGCCGCAGGCACGCACATCGCCGAGCCGATCGCCAGCACCGCCTTCGCCATCCGCATGTCGCGTCCCCTTCAGGAAGATGCGGCGACCTTAGCGACGGCGCCGCGGCGATGCTTGTAAAAACGCGCACGACCCTGTTCGATGCCCGGCCATGGACTACGCCGAACACGCGCCGCCGCCGGCGCTGCGCCGCTACGTGGACTGCCTCTGGGAACTGCGCGACGACGCCCCCGATGCGGCCGTCCAGACCGTCTACCCGGACGGGCGCTGCGAACTGCTGGCCGAACTCGGCGTGCCCCTGCGCTTCCACGGCACCGATGGCCAGCTGCGGGCGGACCAGGCGTTCTGCTTCGCCGCCCAGCAGCGGGGCCCCATCCGCCTGCAGGCCACCGGCCCGGTGCACTGCATCGGCGTGCGCCTGACCGCCGCCGCCAGCGGCCTGGTGGCCGGCGCGCGACTGCCGGGCCTGCGCGAACAGGCGCCCGATCTGTACACCCTGGACGCTGCGTTCGCGAGCCGCTTCGAACAGGCGGCCCGCACCAGCGCGCGGGAGGGGACGCAGCAGCCGCTGTGGGACCTGCTGCAGGTCTGGTGCGCCGGCTTCGTCATGGACGCACTGGCCGAACAGGCCGCCGCGCTGCTGGACGCCGCCGAGGGCGATGTGCGCATGACCGCGCTCGCCGATCGCCTGCGCGTCTCGCTGCGCGCGCTGCAAACGCGCTTCCTGGCGGCGGTCGGCCTGACGCCGAAGGAGTACGCCAGGGTGCGACGGCTGCAGGCCCTGCTGCGCACGCTGGATGGCGAGGGGTCGCCCATCGCCGAGGCCGCGGCGCGCCACGGCTACAGCGATCAGGCGCACGCCACCCACGACCTGGCGCGGCTCACCGGGATGACGCCGGCGCGGCTGGTGCGCGCATTGCGTGGCGATCGCGATGGCGCCGATGCGGTGCGGCTGGCGGCCGCCTTCGTCCGCGGGCACGCCAGCGCCTGAAGCATGCCGCCTGCCGCGCCACACGCGGCGACGGCCCGGGCCGCCGCCGCGCGAAGCGAACCGGCGGCTTACTTCACCCCGTGCATCAGCTTGTTGACCAGCGGCGCGATCAGGAACAGCGCCACGCCGAAGCCGGTGAGGATCCAGAAGCCCATCGTGTAGGCGTGCTGCGCCGAGGCCACGGTCATGCCGCCCTCGCCGCTGACCAGCCCGGCGAAGATGCCCGAGAGGTTGTTGCCGATGCCGGTGGACAGGAACCAGCCCCCCATGCCGAAGCCGACCAGCCGCACCGGGGCCAGCTTGGTCACCATCGACAGGCCGATCGGCGACAGGCACAGCTCGCCCACCGACTGCAGCACGTAGACCATGAACAAGGTCCAGAACGGGATCTTGCCGGCGTCGCTGACCAGGGTGGACAGCGCGAACATCAGCAGCAGGAAGGCCGAGCCGTTGAACAGCAGGCCCAGGCCGAACTTGCGCGGGATGGACGGATTGAAGCGCCCCAGGCGCACCCACAGCCAGGCGATGACCGGCGCCAGGGTGATGATGGCGATGGAGTTGACCGACTGGAACCACGCGGTCGGGAAGGTCCAGTCGCCGAACTGGCGGTTGACGATCTCGTCGGCCAGGAAGGTGAAGCTGCTGCCGGCCTGTTCGAAGAAGCACCAGAACAGCACGTTGAACAGGAAGATGATCAGCATGGCGATCACGCGGTCGCGCTGGACCTTGCCCTCGCGCACGCCCTCGACCAGCAGCAGCACCGCCAGCGCGATGAACATCACGCCCAGCACCCAGGCCAGCGCGGTGGCGCCCATCGCCAGCAGGAAGTAGACGACCGGCACGGCGACCACGCAGCCCAACGCCACCAGCCAGGTGCGTCCCATGCCCTGGGCGTCGGCCGGCGGCGTGCCGATCCCGCCCAGGCCGCGGCGGCCGACGTAGAACCACACCAGCGACACCAGCATGCCCACGCCCGAGGCGATGAACACCATCTTGTAGGACGGCATGGCCTGGGTGCCGAAGACCCGCTCGGCCAGGTACTGGGTCAGCACCGGCGCGATCATCGCGCCGATGTTGATGCCCATGTAGAAGATGGTGAAGCCCGAATCGCGACGCTCGTCCTTCAGCCCGTAGAGCTTGCCGACCATGGTCGAGATGTTGGGCTTGAACAGGCCGTTGCCGACGATGATGGTCGACAGGCCCAGCTGGAACACCTGGTGATTGGGCACCGAGATCAGGAACAGGCCCGCGGCCATCACTACCGCGCCGAGCAGGATCGAGCGCTGGTAGCCGATCACCCGGTCGGCGATATAGCCGCCGAAGATCGCCGCGGCGTAGACCAGCGCCAGGTAGGCGCCGTAGGTGCGGCTGGCATCGGCCTGGCCCGAGGCATCGCCGCCGAAGAACTGCGCCACGATGTACAGGACCAGGGCCCAGCGGATGCCGTAGAACGCGAAGCGCTCCCAGAACTCGGTCATGAACAGCATCCACAACGGTCGCGGATGCCCCATCAGGTTATCGAAGACGGGCGGATCGCCGGCAAGCGGCGGAACGGGTTCGAGCGTGGGCGACTTGGCCTCGGCAGTCATGCGTCAGATTCCCCTCTTGAATCGTGCGTAGACAAAAAAACGCCCCGCGCGGGGGACGGCGCAGGATCGCCGCAGCCGGGCCTTTGCGTCAAATGAAACCAATCGCGCCGGTTTCAGGCTGACGGGCTTGTCAGCCCCACCACCGTGCGCACCTGGAACAGCTCCGGGAAGAACTCCAGCTCCAGGGCCTGCTTGAGAAACCCCACCCCCGAGGAGCCGCCGGTGCCGCGCTTGAAGCCGATCACCCGCATCACCGTGCGCATGTGGCGGAAGCGCCACAGCTGGAATTGCGTCTCCAGATCGACGAAGTCCTCGGCCAGCGAATACTCGCGCCAGTAGCGGTCGGTATCGGCGTAGATGCGCTCGAACATCGGCAGCAGCGCCTCGTCGCGCACGTGCGCGTGGCTGAAGTCGCGCTCCAGGTGCTGGGCCGGCACCGCATGGCCGAAGCGCGCCAGGTAGCGCAGGAACTCCTCGTACAGGCTTGGCGCCTCCAGCGCGGCGGCCAGCGACCGCTGCCCGGCCGGATCGTGCGAGAACACCTTGAGCATCGCCGCGTTCTTGTTGCCCAGCATGAACTCCAGCTGCCGGTACTGCAGCGACTGGAAGCCCGAGGACGGGCCCAGCACGTCGCGGAAGCCCATGTATTCCGACGGCGTCAGCGTCTCCAGCACCGACCACTGCTCGGTCAGCTGGCGCAGCACCTGCTTGGCCCGCGCCAGCACCTTGCGCGTCTGCCAGACCTCGTCGCGCCGCAGGTGGCCGATGGCCGCGCTCAGCTCGTGGATCATCAGCTTCATCCACAGCTCGGAGACCTGGTGCTGGACGATGAACAGCATCTCGTCGTGGTGCGGCGGCGCCGACAGCGGCTGCTGCGCGGCGAGCAGCTGGTCCAGGCGCAGGTAGCCGCCATAGGTCGTGCGACCGGCCAGGTCGGTGTGGATGCCGTCTTCCAGCGGCCGCTGGTTGTCCTGGATCTGCATGCGTTCGGCCATCCCGAGGGGAGCGGCATGGTAGCGCCCGCGTCGGCGGGCATGGCCGGATGCCGCCGTGTCGCGGGCGGTGGCTGTCATGCAATTTACTCAGGCTTCGTTCATAGTCCGGGCGTGGGCCGGGGGCAGACCGGCCCCGTCCCCCGAAGCCTTGCCATGGAGAAGCCGTCGATGACGACGCGTTGGTCGCGCCTGCTGGCGCTTGCGATGTTGGGACTGGGCAGCGCGCAGATCGCGCAGGCCCAGGTGGTCATCAGCCAGGTCTACGGCGGCGGCGGCAACAACGGCGCCACCTACACCAACGACTTCATCGAACTGCACAACACCGGCACGGCCGCGGTGGACCTGTCCGGCTACAGCGTGCAGTACGCCAGCGCCACCGGCACCAGCTGGGCGGTCACCGCGCTGAGCGGCAGCCTGCCCGCGGGCGGCTACTACCTGGTGCAGGAAGCCAAGGGCACCGGCGGCAGCACTGCGCTGCCCACGCCGGACGCCAGCGGCAACATCGCCATGTCCGGCACCGCCGGCAAGGTCGCCCTGGTGTCCAGCGCCACCGCGCTCAGCGGCGCCTGCCCGAGCGGGGCGGTGGACCTGGTCGGCTTCGGCGGCACGGCCAGCTGCTACGAGGGCAGCGGCCCCACCCCGGCGCCGAGCAACACCCTGGCGGTGCTGCGCGCCGGCGATGGCTGCACCGACGGCAACGACAACGCCACCGATTTCGCCACCGGCGCCCCGACCCCGCGCAACCGCGCCAGCGCCGCGGTGATCTGCGGCGCGGCCGGCACGCCGGTGCTGTCGATCGCCGATGCCTCGGGCGACGAGGGCGCGGGCCCGCTGGTGTTCACCCTGACCCTGAGCCAGCCGGCGCCGTCCGGCGGCATCGCGGTGGACTACGCCACGGCCGACGGCACCGCCACCGCCGGCAGCGACTATGTCGCCAGCAGCGGCCGCGTCACCCTCGCCGCGGGCCAGACCAGCGCGACGGTCTCCATCACGCTCATCGACGACAGCGTCACCGAGGCCGACGAGACCTTCAGCCTCAATCTCTCCAACCTGTCCGGCGCGGCGCTGCTGGGCACGGCCAAGGCCACCGGCACCATCGTCAACGACGATCTGTCGCTGACCGCCATCCACGACATCCAGGGCGCGGGCATCGAATCGCCGCGCAAGGGCGCGCTGGTCTACACCACCGGCATCGTCACCGCGGTCAAGAACGTCGGCTTCTGGATCCAGACGCCCGACGCCGAGGTCGACGGCGACCCGGCCACCTCCGAAGGCCTGTACGTCTACACCGGCAGCACGCGCCCGGCCGCGGCCGTGGTCGGCAACCTGGTGCGCGTGTCCGGCACGGTGCAGGAGTACGTGCCCAGCGCCGATCCCTACCAGCGCCCGCTGACCGAACTCAGCGGCGCGGTCACCGCCACGGCGCTGGCCACCGGCCAGGCGCTGCCGGCGCCGATCCCGCTGGATGCCGCGATGCTCACCGCCGGCGGCGGCCTGGACCAGCTGGAGCGCTTCGAAGGCATGCGCGTCACCGTGCCGCGCCTGCGCGTGGTCGGCCCGACCGGCGGCTTCACCAACGAAGTCAACGCCACCGGGACCACCGACGGCCAGTTCTACGCCGTGATCGGCGACACCGCGCGCCCGTTCCGCGAGCCGGGCATCGAGGCGCCCACGCCGGTCTCCGGCACGATCCCGCAGTGGGACGGCAATCCGGAGATCCTGACCATTGACAGCGACACCCTGGGCGGGGCGAGCACCGCGCTTGACCTGGCCGCCGGTGCCGTCGTCACCGGCATGACCGGCCCGCTGGACTACAGCTATCGCCACTACGTCCTGGTGCGCGACCCGAGCGTGGCGGTGGAGACCGTCTCCGGCCCGGGCCCGACGCCGGCGCGCGCCCCGAACGCCAACGAGTTCACCGTGGCCGGCTACAACATGGAGCGCTTCTTCGACACCACGGCCGACGGCAACGGCGCGCCCACGCTGACGCCCTCCGCGTTTGCCAACCGCCTGTCCAAGGCCTCGGTCGCCATCCGCGACTACCTGCACCTGCCCGACATCCTGGCGGTGGTGGAGATGGAGAACCTGGCCACGCTGCAGAAGGTGGCCGACAAGGTCAACGCCGATGCGGTGGCGCAGGGCCTGGCCGATCCGCAGTACGTGCCCTACCTCCAGGAAGGCAACGACGTGGGCGGCATCGACGTCGGCTTCCTGGTCAAGACCGCCACGGTCGGTTCCAGCGTGGCGCGCGTGGAGGTCTCCGGCGTGACCCAGTACGGCAAGGACACCACCTGGACCGAGCCCTCCGGCGCCACCAGCCTGCTCAACGACCGCCCGCCGCTGGCGCTGGAGGCGGTGGTGCACTGGGCCGACGGCCGCCGCTTCCCGATCACCGTGATCGCCGTGCATCAGCGCTCGCTCAACGGCGCCGACACGCTCGACGCCGCCGGTGAACGCGTGCGCGCCAAGCGCCAGGCGCAGGCGGTGTTCCTGGCGAACCTGATCCAGGGCCTGCAGACCGACGATCCGGAGCGTCGCATCACCGTGCTGGGCGACTTCAACGCCTTCCAGTTCAACGACGGCTACGTCGATGCGCTGGGCACCATCACCGGCGTGCCCAGCCCCGATGCGCAGACCCTGGTGACCGGCGATGGCGCCGACCTGGTCAATCCGGACCTGACCAACCTGGGCGAACTGCTCGCGGCCGGCCAGAACTACTCCTACACCTTCGGCGGCAGCGCGCAGACGCTGGACCACGTGCTGGTCAACGACGCGCTGGTGCTGGCCACCACCGCCTTCGGCATGGACCACGCGCGCATCAACGCCGATTTCCCGGAAGTCGCGCGCAACGATGCGACCTCGCCGGCGCGGCTGTCCGACCACGATCCGGTGGTGGCCTACTTCGAACTGGCGCCCAAGGCCGACCTGGCCGTCACCGCCACGGCCGACGCCGCCAGCGTCGTCGCCGGCCAGCCGCTGCACTACACGGTGAACGTGCGCAACCAGGGACCGGAGGCCGCCAACGCCCCGGGCGTGGGCTTCTCGCTGGCCGGCGCGTTGCCGGACATGACCGTGGCCGCGCCCGCCGGCTGGAGCTGCGACGCGGCGCAGGTGGCCGACGGCATGACCTCGGTGGCCTGCAACACTGCCACGCTGGACAACGCCGGCGCGGCCGACTTCGGCGTCAGCGCGACCTCGGTGGCCGGCCAGGCCGGCGGCAGCGCCACCCTGGCGGTGGCCGCGACCTCGCAGACCTTCGACCCGGACAGCAGCAACAACCAGGCCGTGGCCAACGTGCAGGTCACCGCGCCGCCGACCGCCGACGTGTCGGTGTCCATCGAGGGCCCGACGACCATCCGCGCGCCGCAGTTCTACACGCGCTACGTGGTGCGCGTGGCCAATGCCGGCCAGCCGGCGGCCAACGCGCAGGTGCTGATCGACGGCAACACGCTGAACCTGCTGTCGCTGATCGATCCGCCGCGCGGCTGGAGCTGCCGGCGCGAGGGCTCGCTGCGCGACACCCGGCTGCGCTGCGTCTCCGGCGCGCCGCTGGCCAACGGCGCGCAGGCGGCGTTCACGCTGTGGACGACCACCGGCACGGCGCGGCGCGGATCCACGGTGCAGGTCGATGCCACCGTGTCGACCAGCTCGACCGAGAACGACACGTCCAACAACGGCACACGGTTTTCCACCGCGGTCAGGTAAGTCGGCGACACATCCAGGCAAAAACCCACGCGGCCCTTGATGGGCCGCGTTTTTTTGCGTGAATCGGCGTGAACGGGAACCGGTTGCTGCTGCGCTGCATGAAGGAAAAGCCGCACCGGGTCATTACCATGGCGCGGCTATGATGAAGTCCACATCCCGCAAGACCGACGATGCCATGCCCCTGGCAGCCAGTTTCCAGATCGAATTCCTGCAGTACCTCAACCCCGACGGCACTTCCAACGGGCGCCCGCTGCCCGAACTGGCCAAGGACACCGGCCGGCTGGTCGAGCTGTTCAAGCAGATGCTGTTCGTGCGCGTGTTCGACACCAAGTCCATCGCACTGCAGCGCACCGGCAAGCTGGGCACCTACGCCTCCTGCCTGGGCCACGAGGCCACGCATGTGGGCATCGGCGCGTCCATGCGCCCGCAGGACGTGTTCGCGCCCAGCTATCGCGAATACGGCGCGCAGTTCATGCGCGGGGTGAAGCCGCGCGAGGTGCTGCTGTACTGGGGCGGCGACGAGCGTGGCAACGATTTCGAGGGGCCGCGCCAGGATTTCTCCTGGTCGGTGCCGATCTCCACCCAGTGCCTGCATGCGGCCGGCGCGGCGCTGGCGTTCAAGCTGCGCGGCGAAGACCGCGTGGCGGTGAGCACCTGCGGCGACGGCGGTTCGTCCAAGACCGACTTCTACGCCGCGCTCAATTCGGCCGGCGCCTACCAGCTGCCGCTGGTGCTGGGCGTGGTCAACAACGGCTGGGCCATCTCGGTGCCACGCTCGGCGCAGACCGGCGCCGAGACACTGGCGCAGAAGGGCCTGGCCGGCGGCCTGTTCTGCCTGCAGGTGGACGGCAACGACCTGATCGCCGTGCTCGATGCGATGGACCAGGCCATGCAGCGCGCGCGCAGCGGCCTGGGCGGCACGGTGCTGGAGTTCGTCACCTATCGCCTGTCCGACCACACCACCGCCGACGACGCCCGCCGCTACCGCGACGAGGCCGAGGTCAAGGCCGCCTGGGAACGCGACCCGATCCCGCGCATGCGCGCCTGGCTGACCGCGCAGGGCCTGTGGGACGAGGAACAGGAAAGCGTGTGGAAAGCGCAGTGCGGACAGCGCGTGGACGAGGAGGTCAACGCCTATCTGGCCACGCCGGTGCAGCCGGTCGAGGCGATGTTCGACTACCTGTACGCCGACCCGCCGCCGGACCTGTTGAAGCAGCGCGCCGACGCCATCGCCCGGGAGCAGCGCCATGGATGAGCACAAGCCGATGCCCGCGCACGAGGCGACCAGCGAGACCCACGCGATGCCCACCGCCGAGACCCCGACCACCACGCCGATCACCCTGATCGAAGCCATCACCCAGGCCCTGGCCTGGGAAATCACGCACGATCCCACCGTGGTGGTGCTGGGCGAGGACGTGGGCGTCAACGGCGGCGTGTTCCGCGCCACCGCCGGCCTGCAGAAGCGCTTCGGCGCGCAGCGCATCCTGGACACGCCACTGGATGAGACCACCATCGCCGGCCTGAGCGTGGGCATGGCCGCGCAGGGCATGAAGCCGGTGGCCGAGGCCCAGTTCGACGGCTTCGTCTACCCGATGGTCGATCACCTGATCTGTCACGCCGCACGCCTGCGCTACCGCACCCGCGGCCGGCTGCACTGCCCGATGGTGCTGCGCGTACCGTGGGGCGGCGGCATCCGCGCGCCCGAGCACCACTCCGAAGCCAACGAATCCATCTTCACCAACGTGCCCGGCCTGCGCGTGGTCATGCCGTCCTCGCCGCAGCGCGCCTACGGCCTGCTGCTGGCGGCGATCCGCGACCCGGATCCGGTGATCTACATGGAGCCCAAGCGCATCTACCGCCAGTACAAGGAGCTGGTGCCCGACGACGGCGAGGCGCTGCCGCTGGACGTGTGCTTCGTGCTGCGCGACGGTTCGGACGTGACGCTGGTGAGCTGGGGCGCGCAGGTCAAGGAAGCGCTGGAGGCCGCCGACACCCTCGCCGCCGAAGGCATCAGCGCCGAGGTGATCGACGTGGCCACGCTGACGCCGCTGGACTTCGACACCATCGCCGAGTCGGTGGCCAAGACCGGGCGCTGCGTGATCGTGCACGAGGCGCCGCGCACGGCGGGCTTCGGCGCGGAGATCGCCGCGCGCCTGGCCGAGGAGTGCATGTACGACCTGCTGGCGCCGGTCGAGCGCGTCACCGGCCCGGACACGCACATGCCGCTGTTCCGCCTGGAGATGAAGTACATGCCCAGCGCCCAGCGCGTGGTCGAGGCGGCCAGGCGCACGCTGGCGCGCGGCTGACATGCGACGCGCGCGCGTGGTGACCCGGCATCGCGCGCCCGAGCGCGAGGCGGTGCGGGTGGCGCGGGGCGAGCGCGCGGTGCTGGGCGAGCACGACCACGAGTGGCCCGACTTCGTCTGGGCCACGCTGGCCCAGGGCCTGGGCGGCTGGATGCCGGCCGATGTCTTCCGCATCGACGAGGCCGGCGCCGCCATCGCCCAGCAGGACTACGACACGCGCGAGCTCGACGCCGACCCGGGCGATGTGATCACGCTGGAACGCGAACACACCGGCTGGTGGTGGGCGCACGATGCACAGGGACGCAGCGGCTGGATTCCAGACCGCGCGATCGAATTGATTCAAGAGAACCGACCATGAGCGAAAGCAAGACCTTCCACCTTCCCGACCTGGGCGAGGGCCTGCCCGATGCGACCATCGTGGAGTGGTTCGTCAAGGAAGGCGACATCGTGCGCCTGGACGAACCGCTGGTATCGATGGAGACGGCCAAGGCCGTGGTCGAGGTGCCTTCGCCGGTCTCGGGCAAGGTGCTCAAGCTGGCCGGCGCCGCCGGCGAGGTGGTGGTGACCGGCGCCATGCTGGCCCAGTTCGAACCCGATCCCAGCCTGCCGCAGCGTGCCGAAGGCCAGGACACCGGGCATCACCACGGCCCGCCCAAGCCCGCGCCTGCCGCGCCTGCCAAGCCCGCGCCGGCGCCCACGCCGACACCGGCGGTGGAGAGCTTCGATCACGAACGCGACGACGCCGGCACGGTGGTCGGCGCGATGCAGTCCTCCGACGCCGTGCAGGCCGAGGCCGCGGTCGCCGTGGGCGGCGTCCGGGCGATGCCGGCCGTGCGCGCGATGGCGCGCAAGCTGGGCGTGGACCTGGCGCGCGTGCGCGCCACCGGCGCCGAGGGCGTGGTCACCATGGCCGACGTCAAACAGGCCGCCGCCGATCCTTCGCTGTTGCTTTCCGCTCCCACCGCCAGAGGCACTGGAGGGGCGGGTGCGTCCGCCAGAGAGAGCGCTGCACGTCCCGAATCCGCTGCCCAGGGCGAGCGGGGCTCGGACCGTATGCGCACCGCGCTGTCGGCCAGCGGCAAGCCGATGCGCACCTCGCCCCCGGGCAGCGGCGCCAGCGGCCAGCCCGAGCCGCTCAAGGGCGTGCGCCGCAACATGGCGCGGGTCATGGCCGACGCGCACGCCAAGGTGGTGGCCACCACGCTCAACGACGACGCCGACATCCAGGCCTGGGCGCCGGGCCAGGACGTCACCGCGCGCCTGGTGCGCGGCATCGTCGCCGCCTGCCGCGCGGTGCCGGCGATGAACGCTTGGTTCGACGGCGAGGCGCTGACCCGCACCCTGCACCCGCACGTGGACGTGGGCATCGCGGTGGACACCGACGATGGCCTGTTCGTGCCCGCCCTGCGCAATGCCGACATCCTGGACGCGCGCGGCGTGCGCGAGGGCGTCAACCGCCTGCGCACCCAGGTGCAGGAGCGCTCGATCCCGGCCAGCGAGCTGACCGGCTACACCATCTCGCTGTCCAACTTCGGCATGTTCGCCGGCCGCTATGCCACCCCGATCGTGGTGCCGCCATGCGTGGCCATCGTCGCGGCCGGGCGCGCGCGCTTCCAGATGACACCGGTGATGGGCGGCTTCGAATCGCACAAGGTCATCCCGCTGTCGGTGACCTTCGACCATCGCGCCTGCACCGGCGGCGAAGCCGCACGCTTCCTGCGCGCCCTGATCGACGACCTGGCGCATTCGGACTGATCCGTGCCCGCAGCCCTTGGCCCGCCGGTGCGGGTCGAGGGACTGCGCCATTGCAGGCAGGCGCCCGGCCCGGGCAGACTCCGCCTTCCATCTCAAGGAAGACCCATGCGACTTCGTGCACTCCTCCTGCTGGCCGGCGGCGTCCTGGCCTGCGGCGCCGCGGCAGCCCAGTCCCAGCCCGGCCCCTCGCTGGCTGCCCTGTACGAGGCCGATCAGGCCGAACGCGGCCAGGTGCGGACCCTCACAGATCCGGGCGCACTGAAGTCCGCCGCCAAGGCGATGGCCGAGCACGACGCCCAGCGCCGCGAGCAGGTCCGCGCGATGATCCGCGACGGCGCGCTGCACAGCGCCGAGGATTACCGCATGGCGGCCACCATCTTCCAGCACGGCCTGACCGGGGACGACTACGCCCTGGCGCATGCGCTGGCGACCCTGGGCAGCACCCTGGCGCCGGACGATGCGCAGCTGCGCTGGCTGGCGGCGGCCACCACCGATCGCTGGCTGCTCTCCCGGCAACCCGAGCAGTGGTACGGCACCCAGCCCATCTGCGATGCGCGCACCACCCCGCCGACGTGCACGCTGGCGGTGCGCGAGGGCGCGGTCAGCGACCAGGAACGCGCAGCCGCCGGCATCGCCCCGCTGGCCCAGCTGCGGGCGGAAAACGCCGCGCGCGAGCAGGCGCTGCGCAAGCGCCTGCCCTGATCTTCTTCGTCCACAGGCAAGCGACGGCAGTGTGCGGAAGCCCCCCTGCGCCGGCCTCAACCGTCGGCCGGCCCGCCTGGCGCGCGCGCCTTACGACCCGGAGAGCGCAGGACCAGGAAGCCGTCGTTCCCGTGAAAGCGGGAACCCACGGACGTTAGCGCCTCGCATCAAAGCCACTGGCTTCCCGCCTCTGTGGGGGAGCACGCTGGGGCGTCACGATCGGCCCCAGGTATCAGGCATCCGGCCAGCCCCCGCCGCAGCGCTCACCGCGCATGGCCGCCTGTCGCCGCAACCAGCGCTCGCCTTCCGGCGGTTTCAGTCGCCGTCGTGCAGATCCTCGCCCGCATCCGTGGCAGCCGCACCGTCGCGCCCGCGCGGCCGTGCATTGCGGTTGCCCGGCTTGCGCAGCAGCTCGACATAGAACTGCACCGCGCCGGTGGCGACATGCTGGTCGATGGTGCGGATGAGCTCGGTCAGCGGCAGCGGCTGCGCGCTGGCCTCGTCCTGGCCGAAGCGCACGTCGAAATCCCAGATGTCCGCGCCGGCCGGCAACGGCTTGCGACGCTCGCGCTTGAGGTACTTGCGGATGTCGTGCTTGGCCGCCTCCAGCAGGCGCTCGGGATGCCGGCCTTCGATATCCAGGTGATAGGTCTTGCGCATGGCATGGTCCACGGGAGGGCCGGGCATTGTGAGGCCACCATGGGCCATTGCGCGAATGCCGCGCTTCATCGCCACCGCCCCGGCGCTCACCGGCACAGGGGCATCATGGGCGTTTTCGAACAGGAGCACGAGGCGATGAACACTTCCAGCCTGCAGGGTCTGCGCGTGCTGGTGGCCGGCGGCAGCCGCGGCATCGGCCTGGCCATCGCGCAGGGCTGCGCCGCGGCCGGCGCCCAGCTGTCGATCTGCGCGCGCGGCCAGGCGCCGCTGCAGGCCGCGGTGGCCGATCTCTCCCGGCATGGCCTGGCCGTGCACGCCCTGCCCTGCGATCTATCCGATCCCGCGCAGATCGCGGCCTGGATCGAGGCCGCGGCCGGCGCGCTCGGCGGCATCGACGTGCTGATCAACAACGCCTCCGGCTACGGTCACGGCAGCGACGACGCCAGCTGGCAGGCCGGCTTCGACGTCGACTTGATGTCCGCCGTGCGCAGCACGCGACTGGCCCTGCCGCACCTGCGCCGCAGCGCCTCCCCGAGCATCCTCAACATCTCCTCGATCAACGGCCAGGTGCCCACGCCGCGCGCGGCCGCCTACTCCACCGCCAAGGCGGCGCTGAACTACTACACGCTGACCCTGGCCACCGAACTGGCGCGCGAGAAGATCCGCGTCAACGCCATCGCGCCAGGCTCCATCGAGTTCCCCGGCGGCCTGTGGGAGCAGCGCCGCACCCAGGAGCCGGCGCTGTACGCGCGCATCCGCGAGCGCATCCCGTTCGGCGAGTTCGGTGCGGTGGAGGACATCGCCAACGCCGCCGTCTTCCTGGCTTCGCCCGCGGCGCGCTGGATCACCGGCCAGATCCTGGCCGTCGACGGCGGCCAGTCGCTGGGCGCTTAGCTACGCGTACTTATCCTTCGATCGCGCGGACGACCGCGATCAGCAACAGTCCCGCGCCTGTGATCGATAACAGTCGCGAGGCCAAAGGCATGCGCGGCAACAGGCCCTGTGCGAAGGCTTCATGAATCTGCCCCAGGCGCATGTTCAACAGCCCCCGCCGTCGATCTAGTGGGCGCTCGATCCAGAGCGACGCAGCGAAGCACGCCAGCGCAGCGGCCTGCAGCGCGCCGGTGGTCCGTACGCCCAATATTCCCAGCACCATCAATGCCCCGACCACCGCGATGGCCATCCAGAAGGCCGCCACATCGGAACCGCGCGCCAGACCCCACCGCGCGTGCCAACCTGTCATCTGCCTGCCCTTGGCCATCCTTGAGTTCCCTTGATCCGACAAGGCTCGATCGTGCCCACATGAAGTCGCCGCCAGGTGTCACTGCCGCCACGGCTTGCAACACTCACCGCCGCTCCCGATCCAACCAGCAGGCCAGCCCCTGCGCATTGAGTTCGATGTCCATCGCCAGCGCGCGTTCGATCTGCGCATCCTCGAGCGGCACCTGCGCCGCGCGGGCGCGCTGCAGGTACAGCGTCGACAGGGCCTCGAGCAGCTTCGCGTGGCGGTCCGGCTTGCCGTCGGCGTCGCGGCCCAAGGCCTCCATCGCATTGATCTGCTCGTACAGATCCTGCGCCAGTTTCTCGACTTCGGCGTAGCGGTGGCCGACGCGGTCGTAGTGGGTCAGATACATGCCCTGCGGCTCGTAGGCGAGCATCCGCGCGATCGACTGCTTGAGCGCTTCGGGCTCGAACTGCACCGGCGAACTGGTCGGCAGGATGAAGGGCCCCTGCGGGCCATCCAGCTCGCGATAGGACAGGCCGAAGGTGTCGCCGGTGAACCAGCACGCACTGCGCGCGTCCCACACGCAGTAGTGATGCCGGGCGTGGCCCGGCGTATCCAGGCACAGCAGCGGACGACCGTTGTGATCGACCACGTGGCCATCCTCGGCCACCACCACGCGCGACTCCGGCACCGGCTGCACCTGACCGTAGCTGCGCTCGATCTCCTCGGCGCCATACACCGCGGTGGCGCCGGCGATGATGCGCGAGGGGTCGATCAGGTGCGGCGCCGCGCGCGGATGCGCCACGACCCGGGCGTTGGGCAGATGCTGCAGCAGCAGGCCGGCGCCGCCGGCATGGTCCAGATGGATGTGCGTGACCAGCACCCAGTCGATGTCGGCCGGCGTCAGCCCGGCCCGCGCGATCGCCTGCAGCAGCAGCGGCACCGAATGATTGGTCCCGCAATCGACGAACGCGCCGCGCCCCTGCTCGACGATCAGATAGCACGCGTCGAAGTGATCGCGCTGGAACGCGGTGTCGACGGTGTGGATGCCGTGCTGGCTCATGGCGTGCGCGCCGAATCGGAAGGATGCCGCGATTCTAGGCAGCGCCCCGTGCACGCACGATGCGGCCTTGGTCGCAGGATCCCGAAGCGCGGACCTCAAGCCTGCGCGGCGGCCTCGCGCAGCGCCGCCAGCGCCGCCAGCACCTCATCGGGCGGGACCAACAGTGCGACGTCGGCCGACGGCAGTGCCGCGATCGAGGTGGCGCCCTTCATCGCCGCCACCAGCTGTCCCGCATCGCGTGGCGCATCGAAGCCGCGGCTCTGCACCAGCACCTGGCCCTGCGCATCGGAGAGCTTGAAGTAGAACTTGCCGTCGGCCTCGCGGTACTGCTTGAACACCGGCAAGGCCGCCTTCGTCACCGCCTGCGTCTGCACCGTGGCGACCGAGGACAGATCGCGCAGACCCACCGCATGGCGCAGTTCGCCCAGGAACGGCGTGGCGTACTTCGCCCGCAGCCGCTGCGCGCCGTCGCGCAGGATCTCCTCGATGCGCGCGGGCTTGGCGATCAGCGTCTCGTAGCGCTCGCGCAGCGGCGCGACCTCGCGCTCGACCCGCTCGAACAGGCGCTGCTTGGCATCGCCCCAGCCGATGCCTTCGGCATAAGCCTGAGCGAAGTCGGCGGTCTCCTCCGGCGAGGCGAACGCCTGGTGGAGCTGGAACAACGGCGAACCTTCGGTGTCCTTGGCCTCCCCCGGCGCGCGCGAGTCGGTGAGGACGGAGAAGATCAGCTTCTTCAGCTCGGCCGGCGGCGCGAACAGCGGGATCGTGTTGCCGTAACTCTTGCTCATCTTGCGGCCGTCCAGGCCGGGCAAGGTGGCGACCTGATCGTCGATCAGCGCCTCGGGCAGGGTGAAGTACTCGCGCCCATAGACATGATTGAAGCGCTGGCCGAAGTCGCGCGCCATCTCGATGTGCTGGATCTGGTCGCGTCCCACCGGCACCTGATGCGCGTTGAACAGCAGGATGTCGGCGGCCATCAGCACCGGGTACATGAACAAGCCCGCGGTCACGCCCGCGTCCGGATCCTCACCATCCGCCACGTTCTTGTCCACCGCCGCCTTGTAGGCATGGGCGCGGTTGAGGATGCCCTTGCCGGCCACGCAGGTCAGGAACCAGGTCAGCTCGGAAATCTCCGGGATGTCGCTCTGCCGGTAGAACCACACCTTGTCGGGGTCCAGCCCGGCGGCCAGCCAGGTCGCGGCGATCTCCAGCGTCGAGCGCTGCGTGCGCGCCGGATCCTGCGCCTTGATCAGGCTGTGCAGGTCGGCCAGGAAGAAGAAGCTCTCCGTGTCGGCGACGTGGCTGGCGGCGATGGCCGGGCGGACCGCGCCCACATAGTTGCCCAGGTGGGGCGTGCCGGAAGTGGTGATGCCGGTCAGGACGCGGGTGCTCATGCGAAGGCGATGCGGTGGCAAGCGGGCCGCCCAGTTTACCCGTCCGCGGCGAGCGCCCGGCCGGGGCCCCCTCCCTCGCCCCTCAAAAGACAACGGGCCCGCATGGGGCCCGTCGTGGGATTGCGATACGCCGGCGTCTCAGTGGCGCTCGTCCAGCGAGCGCTCGAAGGCGTTGACTTCCTTCTGCGCGCGGTCGCGGTCCCAGCCGTAGCGCTCCTGCAGCTTGCCGGCCAGGTACTCGGCGTTGCCCTCGGCCACGTCGAACACGTCGTCGGTCAGGTCGCCCCACTTGGCCTGGGCCTTGCCTTTGAGCTGCTTCCAGTTGCCGGCGATGATGTCCTTGTTCATGCGTTCACCTCATGGTTTCAACACGGCGGGATGGATGCCGTGCACGCAGCCTGCCGGGGCGCGCGTTGCGCAGGCATGAGCCGCGCGTGGAGACGCCGTTAGCCCGCCTGGCCTGCCGCGAACGTCACCGACAAGCGTGCAAAGAAGAAGCCGGCTTGCGCCGGCTTCCTTGCTGAATCATTGAACGCTGCAGCAGGATTACTTGGTCCCGGTGCCGCCGGTCTTGTCGGCGGAATCTTCCATCTTGCTGCCGACCTTCTGGACGTCCTGGCCGGCGCCCTTGACGGTGTTGCAGGCAGCCAGCGAACCGGCGAAGAAAACGGACAGCACCAGCAGGCAGATCGTGCGCTTCATTGGGAATTCTCCGAAGTTGGTTTCCCGGCTTTCCCCTCTGGAAAACCTTGATGTGAAGGCTGCCCAGCGCCTCGTCGAAACTGCGTGAACACGCTGAACAGCGGTCAGCTTTGGTTGAACAACGCGCAGATCCGCCCCGGGAGGTGGTGCCGCTTGTCCGCAACGGCGATCCTTACGCCATAAGGCTTTGCGGGGTGTCGTGTGCCTTTCGTGCGCCCGGCTTCGCGGCTTTGCCAGCGGGCGCAACTGCGCCGATCTGCGCAGTTTCGTGGAACAATGAACCGTGGAACACGGCCTGCATGGTCGTGGTCGACCTGCACCACCTGCAGTGCCCCGGCGGCGGGGTCTTATCGAACTTACCCCGTCTTATCGGATCTCGCTAAGGTGCGCTGCGCGGCGGCGCTGAGAACACTGCACAATTTTGTTTAGTGCTTAGAAATCAATGGCTTAAAAGAACGCCACACCGGCGCGCATGCTTCCGGGAGGGCGAGACCATCTTGTGTGTTTCAACAAGATGGTCTTCTCAGCCCATGCCGCGACGGTACGTAAGACTTTTCCGAATCAGGCCGCCTGAGGGCTCAGTCGCTGCGCGATATCGCGGAACCTGGCCGCCTCATTCCGCAGCCTGGCCGCGCCATCTCTGAGCCGCTGGCGGGCGCGCCAGTCCGCCGCCGGTGTGTCGAGGAGGGCTCGAGCCTGCTCCTCGAGCTCACGCGCCCGGCGGGCGGCCCATGCTGCTTTTCCTGGAATCTTGGTCATGGGGGTATGGTGCGCGGCTAGGATCTCCCACGCTGCGACGGGCGAAGTAGACTTGGGCGCCAACCAGGGAGGGGCGATGAACACAGCCGAACAGGTACTTGCCGGGGCATGTAGCTTGACGGTGCTGCTGCCCGCGCTGCACTTCGTCGCCGGCGCCTATCTCTGGGATCGAACCATCGTCGCCGCCGCGAACCCCTTCCATGACGCGTCGCGGCTACGCCGCTGGGCCGGCTACGCCTACCTGGGGCTTGCGTGGCTCGGCATTGTGCTCGTCTGCGCGTTCGGCGTCGCAGACATGCTTGCTTGGACGCCCGGCGCTTGGGGCGGCGTAGACGAGGACGGCCAGTACACCTCCTTCGGCTCGGCCATCGGCGGGCTTTCCGGCCTCGCCGTTGGAAGTATGGTCTTTGCCGCCCTCATGCGCCGCGCTGAGGCTGGCCCAGGTGGATCGCACAGGCTCCAGCAAGCGGAGCTACGCAACCCTCCTCACGCCGGCTGAGGCACGGCGAGCCGGCGCTGGCGGTGATCGCTGAGCGGGTCGCCATGGCGGCGCCATGCTCCGGACCGTCTGAGCTCGTGTGACGGGTCAGGGCGGTGCGCTCTTGTATGGATGCCCAGACGGAAGCATGGCCACAGCGCCGAGTTCCTGCCAGTGCCAAGCCAGATACCCTTCTAGCTTCTGCCGATCCTCGGTGCTTAGCGGGCCCGGGCCGGTTGCAATGGTGCCGATCTGGCCGACCAGCGAAGCCCCGAACTGTGAATATCCGCCAAGCCAATTAGTTCCGCCCTGGGTATTAAGGTTGGTCTGAGCGACGAATGCATCTTGTACGCCATTTACGAATGTTCGTTTAAATGCGCCGTCGTAGGTGGCTACGAAAATATTAGGTGCATTGAGAGTTACGCTTCCGGTTTGCCCATAAAGGTCTGCGGAGTAGTTATTGTGCTCACTGGTACTTGTAGGCCTGACCCCCAAGTGCGGCGTCGTCATGTCAGTCCCCGGCCCCTGTCGGACAAAAACGCCCTCGCTATCCGAGACCGGATATGCGATCACCGCCATGAAATATGCGAC
The DNA here is from genome assembly GCF_020042665.1 of Pseudoxanthomonas sp. X-1. NCBI lineage: Bacteria > Pseudomonadati > Pseudomonadota > Gammaproteobacteria > Lysobacterales > Lysobacteraceae > Pseudoxanthomonas > Pseudoxanthomonas sp. X-1. Next base: position 652,684 of record NZ_CP083376.1, on the reverse strand, counting down.
GTTCCCGACAGGCACGAAGTTAGAGGATTCTGGCAATGACATTTGCCAGGGGTTGTTATTATCTCGACCCATCATCCCATTGGGCTGAATCGAAGGTGGGCCGTAAGAATTGGATGTATATCCTCCGTTGGAACCGAGATTCTCCCATCCCAAGGGCAACAAATCCGGCCCTATTTCCCCATAGGAGCTGAGCTTGGCGTCAAACCAATTCATGGCCGCAAGATCAGCGGGCGACCAGCCCACTGGCGTGATGATCACCTGGCCTATCCAGAAATACACACGCCCAGCGGAATCCCGTACACGGATAGTGAGATTGAACACGCCAGCAACTGCCGTCCCCACAATGTCAGGCGCATCCCAGGTGGCCGCGTCCAAACGCACAGCGCCACTCTGATTCGACGTGACCCACGCGCCCATGCCGACCGAGCGCGTGCCTTCGGGCGCCGCCTGCGTCAGCGACGAATCTTGCCAGGCCTCGCTATTGCCCTTGATCAGGTTGCCGTCATAGGCCTGGATCGGGTTGCCACTGCCGTCAAAGAACACCAGCCGCGCGCGGCCACGGTTCTGGCTGCTGGTGGTGTCGTCGAAGCTGACCTTGATTGCAGCGGTGATCTTCTTCTGTGGGTAGCAGGCCGCGCGCTTGGTGTTGAGCCACTGGGCCTCGATACCGCCAGCGTGGCCGACGCCCTTCTGCCCGGCGTAGTGGCTGCAGTAACTACCAGCGTATGGGCGCGAGGTGGTCACACCGATATGGTTGGGTGGCGTGCCTTGCTGGCCGATCGTGACGACGTCCCATCCGGTCAGATTCCCCGCCTCGAAGCCTGGGTTGTTCAGCGCTGCTGCCCCGGTCTCGGCGTAGGCCGGCCAAGCTACAACCACCTCGCTGGTGGCCTGGTCGACATAGATGGCCGACCCGTTCGGCAGGGTGTCGCCGTCGATCTGCTCGGCCGTGCACGCCCCGATGGCGTTGTGGATCTGTAGACGTCCCTCGTAGGCAAGCATCGGCTTGCCGCTGATCAGGGCGCCGGTGACGTACAGCGCCGGTGCGTATCGAGCTTGATCCAGATCGGGGCGATCATAAGGGCGCGCGATCATCAGCTAATCCTCGATCCGACCAGATACACGGTCAGGCCCTTGGCTAGGGCCGTGCCGATCTGCGTCACCTCGATGGTGATCTCATCGCCTTTGCTCAGGACATTCCCTCCGCTGAGGATTACGGGCGGCGTCGCCGCGGTGACAGTTGTCCGTTCGGCGTTATCGAACGTGAGCTTGGTCGAAAGGATCGAAACGCCGTTGCGCTTGACGTCCACAGTGACGAGGGATCCCGCCGCCTGCGCGACCGACAGGGTCGCATACAGCCCGCCATCCGCCACCGCGTCCAGCAGCAGGCCGTAAGGCATGGTGAAGCTGTTTTTGGCCGTGCCTGCGGCCGCGGTGATGTTGGTTCCTATCAGGACCGAGCGATCGATCAGCGCGATGTGCTGCTTGTCGGCCGTGTTGGCCACGCGCAGCAAGTCGCCGGAGGATGCCCAGGCATTTGTGGCGGGATTGGTGCAGGTCGCGCTGATAATGCTGCCCTGCCCGCGCGTTTGCGCCAGGAAGCCCGGCGACGGAGTTATCGTGCCGCCGGATTGCATCGCCAGTGTGACCTTGCCCGCACCCTTCTGCTGGACGCTGAACCCCTCACCTAAAGTCCAGTCCTGCGTTGAGCTGCCGGTATTGGAACGAATCGTGATCGTCACGTCCGCGCTCGCGTCGACGATCAGCAGCGCGTTTTGCGAGGCGGCATCGACCACGGTGTTTGCAGTGACAGTGGTGACGATCGGCGCAACGGTGGTGAGCGGCGGATCGCCTGAGTAAGGCCGAGCGAATCCGCGCATGACGGTGAAGCCATGCACGCCATTTGCCGGAGCGACCGCCATGCGCAACAGGCTCTCGGTCGGATCGCTGGCGATCTCGATCGTGAAATCGACGGCCGGGTCCAGCACAAGGTAGCGGCCGGCGCCGGCGGTCTGCTCCTGCGCGGTATCGAACATCAGCGGGCTGGACACGTCCGCGCCGGGGATCGGAAAAGCTTTGGTTGTCCCATCGCCTACCCACGGCCAATATTTCGGATCCACGCCGATTCCGCCCGTCGCGGCCTGGTCGATGTACTTGAACAGCGTAGTCAGGTTGACCGCGTCGCCGGGGTTCAGCGCATTGCCCAGATTGATGATGCGCGAGCCCTTCGCATCCCATACGAACTCACCGCTGCCGTCCTCGAACACCAGCGAAAGCGAACCATCCACCAGCTGCTGGATCTGCATCACCCGGTAATCGAAGGCGTCCTCATGGATCTGCGGAAGGAAAACCCCCTGATTGGTGACACTGGTCGGCTGATCGTAGGGCACTGTCCGCAGGATCAGGATGTCCTTGCCTGACGCCGGCGCGGTGTTGAAGGTCACCACCGTCTGATTCGCGGACAATCCGCGCACCGTGTACTGGCTGGTTGGCACCAACGTGTAGCTGGGATCGTTGCCGACGAACACACGCAAGTGCTCCGCCTTGAACGCGCGAGGGCCAACGAACTGAGTGGCCAGGCCATTGCCCTCGTAGGCCTTGCGCTGGTCGGTGCTGGTGATGGTCATGCGATCTCCGGAAATGAAAAGGCCCGCGCGTGGCGGGCCGGGTGGCGTGTGTGCTGTGGCGGACTACTGCTTGTCCTTGGGTCGGCGATAGAGGAGGTAGGCGGCAGCCTCGGCCGGATTGTCCGGCGTGTACTGCCCGGTGCTCACGTCGTAGAGGTATTCGCCGGTGGTCAGCATCTGATTGCTGGGGATGCCAGTTACCGGGCCGGCAGCGCGCACGCCGGTCTTGAGCAGCTTCTCGGTGTCGACCTCGTCGTCCTCGGCGAACCAGTCATGACCCTCCCGCCATGCGGCCTGTCCGAACCGCGCGAGCGCCACGCCTGCATCGACGATCGGATTTGGCCGGCTGGACTGCTGCTTGCCCTCTATGGCGGCATCGACAGCCGCGGCGACGTCACGCACCAGCGGGAAGGTCTGCAGAGGGAACAGCGCCGACTTGCGCGCGAGCCAGGCAGCCCAGTCCTCGGCATCCAGTCCGTCGTCGTCATCGTCTCCGGGGCCGCGCCCCATCAGCAGCTCGAACACCGCGTTCGACAGCACGGCAGCCGATAGCCACGTGCCCAAGGCCCGCGCCGGCGACTGGACTCGGCCCAGGTAAAGCCCGCGCAAGCCGGATTCCTGCAGCCGGTTGTTCATGATGATCATCGGGCCGATGAACATGCGGACCCACTTGTAACGGGGGTCACGCTCGGCGGCCGAGAGATCCTTGGGCGCGCCGGCCTGCTGGGTCTGTCGTATCGACTTGTCGGCGAGCAGCACCGCATCGGCCTGGCCGATACCTTCGGCCAGGGCCTGCTGGTAGCGGCCAAGCCAGATTGCGCGCTCCGAGATAGGCACCACCCAGCGGTGAACCTCCATGGCCATCTTCATCGCCGCCGCGCGGATGCCCTTCTTTCCGGTCAGCTTGCCAAGCACCTGCTGGTAGGTCGAATCCATCGAGTCGGCCCGGTCCAGCATGAAGGGCGACAGCTCGTGGATGGCGCGCGTCGCCGCCGCAGGGTTGCGGTAGTAGGCGGTGTAGCCGGTGGCCAGATACTTGGGATCGACGCGCGCAGCGGCCTGGATCGGCGCGACGACCGAGTTTGCCAGCACCAGCGGGATGCGGAAGCCGAGCGCGGCGACGGCCGTGTTGGTGAGCACGGCGTCGGCGAGCTTTTCCGCCATCTTCGACCCAGGCTCGGCGATCGACGCGCCGGCGACGGCGTTCTTCACGCTGCCGTAGAGCGAGTGGTAGGCGCCCTCCGACAGCCGCTCGATGATCAGCCCCTTGAGCTCCCCGTCCTCCAGAACGCGCAAGGCCTGTTTCACGTAGCCGCGGTGGGATAGGTCGGTGATCACGTCGTTGAGGTGGCGCGACAGTACCGCGTGGTAGTCGAGCAGCATCGGCGCGGCGTACTCGGTGCGCTCCTTGGTGTGTCCCTTGCTGGTCATGGCCCGGGAGAACGTCCCGCCCATGATGCGCTCCTCGGCTGCGCGCGCCTGTTGGGTGCCACCACGCGAGGCGCGCGGATCGTACACCGCCGGGTAGTACCCGCCGCGCAGGCTGATCTGCGCGCCACCGGCGCCGGTGAAGATGAGGGGCACCGGCTCGATGCGCTCCGGGGCGACGCCGGACAGGCGCTTCTGCTGCGCCTCGATGTCCGGCCACAGCGAGTCCACGGCATCCCAGATGCGTTGGATCATCTGCCCGTCGGCTGGGGTCAGGTGCCCCAGCATCTCGGCAACCGTCTCCGTGTTGAAGGGGACCGTGCTGCCGTCGGCCAGATAGCCGCCGCGCATGAGCTTGTCGCGGTTGCCAGCGTTGCCCATGTTCAGGGCCATCGCCACGATCGTGTTGCGCGACACCGACCGGCCCAGGCCCTGGATGTAGACCTTCCGCTGCAGGTCCGCGCGCTGCTGGCTGGTCATGGCGTTGGCCATGTCGGCGAGCATGCCCCCGACCTTCTTGCGGTAGTCGATCCGCATCTGCTGCGCGGCCTCGGCCTGGTTCCACAGGTAGTCGTGCCAGGGGCCGGATTCGCCTCCGTCCAGCCACTCGACGACCGTCTCCGGCCGCACAACCCAGTCCAGCAGGCCTTCGTAGGCCGAGCCCACGCTCTGGATCACGGTGCGATCGGCGTCCGAGAACGGGACCGGTTTGCCTGCTGCCAAGGCGGTGCGGATCGCGCCGGCCATTTCCTCCTGCGCGGCCTTCCACTCCCGCTTGTCCTTCCCTTTCAACAGCTCGTTCTTGAGTCTGGCCAGGTGCGCGATGTTGGTCACCGCGTCGTGCAGCTCGCGCAGCTCGGCCAGCGTCATGTCCTGGTAGTTGGTGACGCGCTCGGCCTCTACCCGCGCCAGAAGCGTGTCCGTGACGGCGGTCAGGTCGTCGTCGGCCTGCCTGGCCTCCACCCAAGCACGCAACGACTGACGGCGTGCCACCTCCCGGGCCGACACTGGACGGAACTCGAACGCCTCGGTCAGGGCGTCCATGGCCTCCAGGTAGTCGGCTCCCGCCAAGCCCAGGCGTTCGCGCGCCTTGCCCTCGCTCTGCTTGCGTATGTCGGTCGCCTTGCTGGCGATCTCGTCCTTGGCGCGCCGCGCAGCCGCGTAGAGCGCCGCATTGAGCGCCTGACGACGTTTGGCCAGCAGTGCCGCGCCATAGTCGCCGCTGGCGGCGGCGCGCGCGGAGTCGGTCGCTGCCCGGCGCTCCGCCACCAAGTAATCGTTGGGCCGAATCTGGCGGTCGGTCTTGCGGGCGACCACGTCCTCAGCGACGGCGCGCAGCTCGCGCCGGCTGGGCCGCGGCTCGCCGGCCAGCTGCGCCAGGACCGCCAGCTCTCGGTCGAGCACCTGGGCACGCTTGGAGTTGTGGACGGCCTCCAGCGCCAGCGCCGGCAGCGACCCATCGGTCATCGGGTCGCCGTGCCGCTCGTGCATGCGCCGGCGCACCTCGTCTGGGATCGCCGCCAACGCCTGGTCCACGCCCCACAGCCCCTGCACCAGCTCGTCGCCCGACGAGAACCCCAGCAGCGCCGCCGCCTCGTCCGGGTGGACGCCGCCCTTCCGCGCGTAGACCCGGCCCAGCTTCTTGAGGTGGTCGGCGCCGTAGTCGGCCACCAGTGCCGCGCGGTCCAGCTTCATGCCCCTCAGCGCCGCCGGCACCGGCTCGCCTGCCGCTTCGGCAGCGCCGGCCAGGATGCGCCGCGCGCGCACCGCCGGCTGCGCCTCGATCTCAGCCTGGACCTCGCCGCGGACGTTCTCGGCCTCGTCCTTCCACCAGCGCTCACGCTCGCGGGTGTGCGCCTGCTCCAGCTTCTGCTGAACCTCGGCCCGGGCTTCTTCGGCCGCAGCGGCGAGCATGCGCTGGTAGTCGTTGAACTGCTTCTCGGTGAGCCCAAGCTGCGCCGCTTCGGCGGCCGTGCGCGCCAGGGGCTGCGCGCCGGACCTGGCCTGGGCCACCTCAATCTCAGCCTCGGTCGCCAGCATGCGGTCGAACACGCCGCGCACCTCGTCGGTCAGCTGGACCTTGAGGCCGGCCAGGGTGCGGTAGACGCCCAGCAGCCAGGCCCGGAACTGCGAGAACACCGCCTGCAGGTCGGCCGACGGCGCGCGCCCCTCGCCCAGGTACGCCTCGAAGCCCCGCGCGAACTGCTCGTGCTGCTCGGTGCCGATCTTGTCCGGCGAGTCCACGCCCAGCCATTGCACCAGCGCGTCGAAATCCGCGCGCAATTGCGGTGACGCGCCCTCGGCCGCCGCGGCGTCGCGGTAGACCTCCAGGAAGAAGTGGCCCGACTCGTGCAGGAACGTGGACAGGTCCGCCGACTCGAACAGGCTGATCGCCATGCGCTGGTCGGGGAACACGTCGATCTGCCCTCGCGGCGCACTCTCGTCGCCCTGGTAGAGGCGCTGCAGGTCGCCCACGGCCGACTCGTCCCAGATCACGTAGTTGTAGGCGCCCTCGCCCTGCGCGCGCGACCCGCCGTCCAGATACCGCAGCCCGGGCACGCCGGCGGCAAGCATGGCCTCGCTGGCGGCACGGGGGCCGTTCTCGGCGCGACGCTCGAACTGCATGAACCGGCCCAGCCGGCTGACGAAGTCGCCCGCCTTCGGCCCGCCGCCCTGGCCGGTGAACCACGCGGCGATGTGGTCCACGCTGTACTGGTTTCCGTACACCTCGGCAGCCAACGGCTGGATCGCCTCGCGCACGGCGGCCGGCTGGCTGCCCAGCGGCTTGTCGTAGTCCAGGAGGTTCGCGTCCTCCGGCACCTCGACCTGGTAGAGCTTCCCCTGCAGGGCGTCGCGGCGCGCGCGGTACGCCTCCAGCGCCGTGCCGACCCGATCGGCGTCTGTCAGATCCCAGCGATCGCGCCAATTCGCATCGGCCAGCAGGCTGTTGACCGCTTCGCCGAAGGTGTCGAAGCCCAGGTCGTCCTCAGCCTTCAGCGCGGCGCGCAGGTTGTCGCGCGCCTCCGACAGCGCCGCATCGCCCTCGCGCTGCTCCCGGGAGACGGCCGCAGCGTAGTAGTCCGCGACCGAGCGCTTGCTGGCGAAGTACATGCCCCACCCGAAAGCCTGGTTCCCCTCGCCGCTTCCGATCTTCTGCAGGCTGAAACGCTCCACCTCGTGGGGCGTGCCGTGGTAGGCCGGCTGGAAGAAGCGGCGCACCGAGTCGAACGCACGCTGGAGGATGCCCTGCCCAGAAGCAGAAACCCCGCCGGTGGGCGGGGTTTGGTCGGTTACTTCACGGCCGTTTGCCGGTTCAGATTGTCCACGATCGACTGCGCCCAATTGCTGGGCATCTTCGACCGGCTGACCGATGAAGCCTTGGTAGACGACGTCGGAGATTTCACCGGCGGCGCGGGCTTCTTCGAGGCTGGCGCGGAGGTCTTCATGGAGACGATTCTCCACCACCTCAGGCAGGCTGTCCAGCGGAACCAGCGCCGCGGCATTGCGCCCTCGGCTGTTGTCGATCGCCACCACCTCCACGCGCTCATCACCGGCATACCGCTCGGCCAGCTGTCGGATCACCTTGGCACTGCCGGCGTGCGTCTTGGCGTGCTCGGCGATCGGCACGGTGCGGCCGGTCCCCTGCTCGGCAGCCATGCGCATCGCACGCGGCAGGGCGCCGCCGCGCAGCGCCTCGACCGGGTCGCGGTAGGTGTAGAGGATCTTCACGTCGCGGCCGGCTTCCAGCGCCTGATCGATCTTCTGAGCCGCCGACTCCAACGTGTTCATGTTGGTGTCGTAGATGATCTCCGGATTGCCCAGGGCCTCGCCCATCGCCCGCAGGCCGGTGGTCTTGCCGGCGCCTGTTCCGCCGGCCGAGAACAGCACAGTCGGGCTCATGCCCTCCGGCGTCGGAGCCTCCAGCTTGCGGCGGTAGAGCTCCTTGACGAAGTCGCTGGCCGCCTCGTGGACGTCCGCGCTGCGCGTGCGGTCGGCGCGATACTCCGGCGACAACTCGCGCGCCAAGTCGGTGTTCAGCACCCGTCCGCCTTCCGTGTCGAACTCGCCGGTCTGGGCGGCATAGTCGGCCGCGGCGGTGTCGAAGTCGGTCGCCCAGCGCTCGCGCAGCGCCGCGCCCGGGGCTGGCTCAGTGGGCGCCGGCCCCTGGGCCAGCGAGGTCGCGCCGCGCGTTTCCACGTCGGTCCCGGTACGGATGCCCGCCATGCGCTCCCGGTAGAGGGCGAGAGGATCCTGACCGGTCATCTGGCCAAGGCGCCCGAACGCCGCGCCCCACAGCTTGGACTGCGCCTCCGCCTGCGCCGGCGTGTAGCGCTGCGTCGCCAGCAGCTGCGCGTAGACGTCGGCCTGGACCTCGGAGGCCGTGTCCGGTGCCTGCGCCTCGCTGGCCTGGGTCGGGCCGATGCCCAGCTCCTGGGCGATGGACTCGGGATCGAAGTTCTCAAGCTCGGCCTCGGACATACCCTCAGCGGACAGCCGCGCATGGCGCCGGATCTCCTCGACGTTCGGCATGCGGGACACGACGCTCACCCACTTGGACATGGGGATCGTGACGTCGCCGCTGGCCATCTGCTCGGCCAACACCTCGGGGCCGCCGACTGCCTCCTCCAGCGTGCCAGGGGACGACTGGAATAGGGTCGCGACCGAGTCGGCCGGCAGGTACACCCGGGCACTACCGGCGCCGGACGCCTCCACGAAGGCCTCCGCGTCGGCCGGCGAGCGCTCTACCAGCCTGGTGCCTGCTGCGGCGTCGGTGATGTCCTTCAACTGGGCGACCTGGTCAGCCGATGCGACCGCCTGCTGCACCTGCTCGCCGAACGCGCGCTGCTGAGCCTGGGACGGGGCACCGCCGCCGGCGGCCTCGATGAGGCCCATCGGCCCGCCCACGATCATCGCGTCCATCACCTGGGCGAACTTCTCGCTGCTGGGCGTCTGCTTGCCCTGCAGCAAATCCTCAGCGTCGACCTGCGCGGCCTGGGTGGCGCCCTCCGAGATTGCCTCGGCCAGGGGCGTGGTGATGAAGCGGCGCGCGCCACCACCGAAGGCATGCGACAGAGGGACCACCGAGCCGACCGCCTCGATGCCGCCCTGGGCCGCGCCCTCGCGCAGGGCCTGCACGTCGCCCGCGCCCTCGTTGACCCGGTCCGCGTAGGTCTGCATGCCCGTGGTGGCGCCCATGGCAGCCGCACCGGCCTGTGGGCTGCGCGTGGCCATCGCGAACAGCATCGCGGGCACCGAGTCGGCCAGCATGCCGCCGTAGTACCGCAGGGAGTTGCCGGGCGCATCGATCGCCGCCCGCACGCTGGCGGGGCGCTGGGTCTGGCTGCCAAGGGCCTGCTGCTGCGCGGTCAGATCCTGGGTGAACGCCTGCGCGCCCTGGACGAAGCTCTCCACGCCAGTCGGGTCGCGGTACGCCTCGGCGACGCGAGCAAGCGCCTGCTGCCGCTCCGTATCGCCGCGCGCGCCCGCCGCTTCCGATGCGCGCTGGTACTGCTCGGAAACGAACCGGTTGGCGATGTTGGCGAAGGACAGCATCCGGCCCACAGACTGCGCCGCGGTCGAGAACACCTTGGCGTCGGAGGTCTGGAACCTTGCGCCCATGTAGTCCAGCGAGGTGCCGACATTGGCCTTGTAGGTGGCATCACCGACCGGCAGCAGGTTGCGGATCGTGCGATGGAAGAAGCTCATGTCCTCCGGTTCGCGCGTCCCGGCCAGGCTCCCGGACAACCGCTCCAGGCCCTGCGCCTCATCGCCGGCCAGCGCCATGCGGCGAGGATCGGCCAGGAACTGACCAACCACCGGCGCACGCTGCCCGACCGAGTCGATGTCATCGAGCCGGTCCTGCTCGTGGAAGTCCTTCAAGTTGTCGGCAACGACCCCGAATGGCAGGCCGCGGCGCGCGGCGATGTCGTTGGCGCGGGCGGCATCATCTGGACGCTGGTCGCCGGTGGAGACGGCGGCGGCGCGCAGGCGCTGCTTGCGCTGGTCCTCGATCTGTTGGGCCAGGTCGTCGAAACCATCGAGCAGGTTGTCTGTCACTTCGCGGCGCCTCGCTTAGCGGTGATGTACTGGGTGATCCACGCGTCGGTGGGATTGATCCCGAACTTGGCGCGGTAGGCGTCACGCACGGCAGTGCGGTCTGCCTCGCTGATCTGGAGCTGGTAGCCGGCGGCGCGGCTATACATGCCGCCCGTACTCTTGGGGGTGAGCTTGAATCGCCCATCATCCTGCGTGACGCCCAGCGCGCCGGAGGTCATGCGCGGGGCGAACTGCTTGGCGACGGTGCGCAGCAGCGCGTCGGCCTGCTCCGGGGTGGGCTTCTTGTTGCCGGCCTGCTGCATGAAGGTCGTGTAAGCGTTCTGGTAGGCGATCCGGAACTCACCACGCAGACGGTCGCGCGGTGCGTTCTTGCTCTCCGAACCGGTGCCGCTGACGTCGCCTTCCTTGCCGATGCCCAACATGGTGAAGCCGGCATTGAGCCGATCCTCATCGCTCATCCAGTCCTTCGACTGGCTGGCATCCTTGCTGTCCAGCGCCTTCTGCCGGTTGACCAGCTCGGTCAGCGTGCTGGCGCTGAGGTTGTCGGCCAGTGCGTGCAGGTCTCGCTTCCGGAAAGCGTCAGGATCCAGCGCGGACTGGCGATAGAGCTCGTCGGCCAGTACCGGGTTGTCCTGGATCAGACGCCCTTCCAGGATGTTCTTCCGATAGTTCTCCATCGCCAGCAGCTGGCCGTTCCTGGTCAGCTCGGCGTAGTCGGCCGGCGAGATGATCGCGGCCAGGCTGGCGGTCGGGTTGGTGTTGGCCGCGATGGTGTTGAACACGCGCTCGCTGGTGGCCTTCTTCGCCGCAGCCTCCTGGGCATCGCGGATGCTCCACTGCATGCGCACCTTGGACATCGCGGCGTCCCGCCGGCGCGGGTCGGCAATCTGTTGGGCGCGCTGCAGCGCTTCGGCCTCGCTCTGCGCCGGGCCGGCGAAGGTGACCGAATCCTGTCCGACGGCCAGACCTCGGCCCTGCCAGTTGGTCAGCACGTCCGCCTTGGTCTTGCCCCTGAGGTACGGGTTGGCCTCAATCGAACGGGCGTCCAGGATCGTGGTCATCGGCGCATCGGTACTGGCACGGGCGAAGGCGGTGGCGCCGGCCGCGCCGAAGTGGTGCGCGGCGTACAGGTTCACTGCAGATGCCGACAGGCCGGCGGCGCGCAGGCGGCGCGTGTTCTCCTCGCGGTAGGCGCCGACCATTTCGCGCGAGAGCTTCGGGTCGCTGCGCATCGCCAGGATTTCGGCGTCGGTCTTGCCCTGCGTCAGCTCGGGCCGATTCTTGCGGATCTGGTCCAGCCAGGTCGAGTCGAGAAACTGGCCGGCTCCGGTGGCCGAGCTGTTCGGGTTCTTGGCGGTCGCAGCGCCTCCGCTCTCCAGGCCAATGATCGCGTCATCGATGCCAGCCGGAGCCGCGCCGACGCTCAGCGTGCCGCCGTTGTTGATCGCGTCGGCGTCGGAGGTGGATGCCGCGTCCTGCGCGACTGGCCTGATCAGCTGGTCGATCGCCATCGCGGAGGCGCCAGTCAGCTTTCCCTCGCTCAGCAGCTCGTAGTAGCGACGCTCAGCGCCAAGCGGGTCAAGGCCCGCCTGCCGCTCAAGTGCGGCCTGGTAGACGCTGCTGGCCGCGGCGCTGGCGGCGTCATCCTCGGGCAGGCCCTGACGGCGACGGTCGAGCCGGGTGGCGATGGCGGCAGACTCCGCTTGCTGCGCGACACGCTCGGGATTGCTGTAGCTCAGCGCCGCCTCGTTGGCGGTGGACGCGATCGTGTCCTTGTAGACCTGATCCTGGTAGAGCCCGGTCTGCTGGCGCACGTGGCGATCCACGTCGTTATCGAAGTCCAGCGTGTACTTGCCGGCCATCGCCTCGGCGCGCGCCTTGATCCGGTCCGGCATCGCGGCAATCGCCAGCTGCGCCTGGTCCTGCCACTGCTGCCGCACCTGCTCGCGTGCGTTCTGGGCGTTGATGCCCTGGGACGACAGGAACCCGCTGTCCGGGTCGTTCAGCAGCTTGGCCTTGTTCTGCAGCATGGCGTTGTTGAACGCGAGCAGGTTCGTCTCGTCGTTCTCGCGCATCTGCCGGATGACCGCACCGCCGACCTCCTGCGCGGCGATGGCCACCTTCTGGCCGAGCTGATTGGGCGCGACGCGCAAGTCCGGCGCGCTCTGCGCGCGGAAGGTCTCGTTGGTGCGGTAGATCGGAACGCGGGGCATTAGTACACCCCCTTGCGGGTGCGAGTTGGGGCGCTGCTGGTGTTGAAGTTGCTCACCTTCCCGCCCATCCCGAAGTAGGTACTGGCGCCCGTCAGCAGCGAGCCGGCCACCTTGTTCGATCCCACGTTCTTGGCGGATGCGAGCAGCGCGTTCTGCTGATACCTAGTGCTCAACGCGCCGTTGTAGGCGTTGCCGATGATCGTGTTGGCGGCGGTCTGGCCCTCGTTGTAGGTGTCGGTGAGGATGTTGAGCGCGCTGCCGCTTGTGCTCAGCAGCCCGTTTGCACCGAAGGCTGCGTCCTGCTGGGCAGCCACCGCACGCGCGGCGCGTACCTGCTGGTAGGCCTCCGACGCGCCCTGCTTGACCTGCTGGCTGGCCTGGACGCCCTCGGCCTCAGCCTGGGCCTTGTAGGACTTCTCCTGCGCATCCGCCTGCTCGTAGTCAGCGTAGGCGGAGACCGCCGCAACGACGGCAGCCGAGATCGATACCGGCTCGCACATCACCCACACCCCTTCTCGAAATAGTGAAATGGAAGCCCCTCAGCGCCATGCGGAGCTGCGGGGTGAATCTGGAAGCCGAGCCACTGCAGCCAGCGGATTGCCCTCCTGTTTCGCGCGTCGACGTAGTTGGACAGGTGGCTGTACCGGCTGAGGATCGCGTCCAGCGTCGGCCGGCAGTCCACGAGGAAGGCTCGCGCCATCCTGTCGATGCGCCGATGACCGATCAGCCAGATCGTCCCGGACGTGGTCAGCAGCGAGCCGCGCGCCACGCCGAAGATGCAGAGCAGCTTCCCCTCGTGAAGGGCTGCCCAGCGGTCACCGCGGCACTCCAAGGACATCGACAGGGCCTGCGCAGGGGTCAGCCTGGCGGCGGCCCAGAACTCGTCCACGTCTGGCGCCCGAATGCCCTGCAGGAGTTCGGCCACGTGCTCGGGCGTGACGGGTACAACGTCAGCCACCGACAGTGAACTCCGGCGTGATCGACAGCACCGACAGCGGCAGCGGGTCGTCCTGCACCACCAGCACGCGCCCGGACCTGTCCCAGCGCCCCGGGAAGGTGCAGTCCACCATGCCGGTAATCAGGCCGGCGGTCTGGTCATAGAACTGGTAGTCGCGCTGCTTGATCGGACGCAGGGCGTCCAGTTCCGGGCCAACCATGACGCCGGCAGATGCCTCACACAGCAACGAGACATTGCTGACATTGCGCCGCTTGTCCCGCATTGAGGTGCCCTGCAGCTGGCTGTAGAGGTCCAGGGTCTGCGCCAGCGCTCGATAGGGCAGTCCGGCGTGGATGACCACAGCCGGGTAGTCCAACGTCAACGTGCCGTCATCGACGACCTGCTGCGCCTTGACCGCACCGTCAGCCAGGATCGCGCAGGTCTTGCCCTCCAGGTGGTCCAGGCCAGTGACGGTCCTGACGCCGAAACCCCAGTCCGTTGTCGCCAGGGCCTGCAGCGATTCCGGAACGTCGCGCTGCGCGGTGCAATGCGCCTGCGCTGCGGTCACCACCTCGATGATCTCCAGCACCATGACCACACCCGAATCGTCATGCGCCGGCACGTGGATATAGCGGCCCACGTAGCTGGAATCGAGCAGCTCGGCCGTCAGGGTCGCGGTCAGGGTCGCGCCCTTGGTGTAGTCCGCCGCGGTGATGGTCACGGTCGTGGCGCCGGTGTTGCGCCCGTCGTAGGTCAGGCCAGAGTCGACGAAGAAGGCGTCGGTGCGGTCCGTGAACAGCCTGGTGTGCATGCGCTCGACGTAGCGCACCGTGTCGCCTCCAACCTCGCGCCTGATCGACAGGTACAGCACGTCTTCATCGCCCTCTCCGATCGCCGCAACGCTCTCCACGTAGCCATCGGTCTCCAGCAGCGACCAACCCACCACGGACTGCTCGCGCATGTAGGTCAGGCACAGCAACTTGCCGTCGTTGCGCACCGCGAACACCGCCGAGTAGGGCACCTGGACGTAGGCCCATTGGACGATCTGGAAGCCGTCGAACAGGTGCGAGGCGCGCACGCTGAGGTCGTCGCCGGTGAAGCTGTCGTTGGTGTACTGGTAGCCCAGGTCGCGCACCACGCTGCCCTTGGCCTGCACGTACAGCGCGGTCGAGCCGATCACCAGCGGGCTGACGTAAGAGCTCCCCCGGCCGCCCTGCTGCTCGATCGACAGCGAGCTGGGCGTGATGGTGCCGCTGCCGTCGCCGGTGGCCACCTTGAACTCGCCGCCACTGGTCAGCAGCAGCAGCACTTGCAGCGGAACGATGTGGCGGATCTCGTTCACCTCGCGGCTGCCGATTGTGAAGCTGATCGCGTCGTTGTCCTCGGTCGGCCGGCTGGCGCCTTGGTCGTTGTAGACGTTGGTCTTGCTCATCCAGGCGGTCTGCGGCTGCAGCGCAGTGCAGGCGAACACCAGACGCTGCTGGTAGAAGCCGACCGCCGCCGGATAGCCGTCGCTTCCGCCGAACGCCCCGATCGCCCACTTGTAGGTGGCGTGCGTGCTGCCGACCACCAGTGTGGGGAACTCGGTCACGACCTGGACCGTGGCGGATAGCCCGTCAGACGCCACTGCGGTGATGGTGCCGAACCCAAAGCCGCTGTTGATGTACTGCCACTTGAAGCCGATGTTGTACGACGAGCCCGCAGAGCCGGAATCGTAGGAGCCCTTACCGTCCCAGGCAGAGCCCTCGGTGTGCGTCGGCTGCGTCGCTCCGGTCTTGAAGGTGGTGAAGTCCGGGTTGTTGGTGAACTTGGCGGTGGCTTTGTAGATTTTCTGGTCGCTGTAGGTGTAGTCGCCGACGCCGAATACCGTGTCCGCCGCCCAGGGGGTGTAGTCCCCATAGTCGGCGATGTCCAGGAAGAAGGACTGGCCCACGTCGCTGGGCTTGAAGATGGCGGCGGTGGCCGTGACCGTGACCGTGCCGGTCGCCGCACTGGCGTAGGCCTTGACCGTCTTGTCCGGGTTCACGTCCTGGAAAGGCGGGGTCACGAAGGTGTAGTCCGTGACGCTCCAATCGGTATGGCTGGTGCGGCTGATCTTCTGCGTCGGATAGCCCTTGCTGACAACCCACATGACGTCCGCACTCTGCGTGATCTGCAGGCGGCTCAGCACGTCGTAGGGCCACGGAGTCGCGAACACGACGGGAGTGCCGCCGGTGCCCAGCACGTAGGCGCCATCCTTGATGACGCGCATCGTGAAGTTGCCCAGCTCCAGGATGTAGGTCTGCTCGGTGTTGAAGCTGAAAGGCAGCAGCCAGTAGGGGATTGCGTGATTGATCACCGGTCCACAGAACTCAAAGCCTGGCCGGTTGGCGATGCCGCCGGTGCGCAGCACGATGAAGTTGCGGCACTTGGCCAGGCTGTTCTGGTAAAGGTCCAGATCGACGCGGCCGGAAACCGAAGGTGAGACCTCGCCGCCGGCGAACGTCGGTTGGGTCTGCGAGCTCATAGCCGCGCCTCGACACCGCTTGCCACCTGAACCTGCTGGTTCTGCTGGCTAATGTCGTGGAGCTTGGCGCTCTCCAGCGCGTCCTGATAGAAGCCAAGGTTGGTCTTGGCCAGGTCTTCTTTCCCCGTGATCGGGATCGAGATATAGCTGGCCAGCAGGAATCCCACGGCCTGGCGGAATGGCGCGCTCCATGCGTCCGGATTCTCGACCCTGCTGGTGTACGCCATCACAGCGCTGCTCAGATTGGTCAGCACCAGCTGGCCACCATCGTCTGCCGCGAGCACGAAGTCATGGATGGGCAGAGGCGGCATCGTCCAGCAGTGATGCCGCTGGCCCGCCAACTCCTCGCTGCCGCGCAGGGCGATCACCTGGAGACACCCATCCGGCACGCGATAAGCCTGCGAGTATCCGGCCGGCGGCGCGGTCACCAATGCCGGCGCGGCGTAGCGGCGCGCAAACTGCCACGTGTAGGCCGCCAGCGCGGTGTCGCGTGCCATTTCGTAGAACTGCCCGCAGGCATCCGCCTCCTCGCTGTTCTCGGTCAGCGCCGCGATGCGACGCCCCGCGCGGATGTGTCCCAGCGCGAGGTTGCAGATATCGATCGGCGAGGTCATGGGTCAGCCCTGCTCTGCGCCCTTCGCGAACAGTCGATCAGCGATGGGCATGCGGATGCCGCCGACCGCCAGATCGGTGATCTGCAGCTCCAGGCAGCGCTTGGGCTTGCCCTCTACCTGCTCCTCAGAGACCGAAATCACCTTGGCCAGGGCCTGTAGCTCCATCGGAGCGCCCACCGGCGGCATGCTCCCGATGCCCAGGGCCTCCAGCTGCTCGTCCTCCAGACGGACACGCAGGCCCCACGGGTAGTCGGGCTCCTTGTAGTCGCCGCAGCACTCGGACGAGGCTTCCTTCTTTTCCTCCTCGTCGGTCTTCTTCATCGATACCAGCTTCATTGCGCTCTCTCCAGAAATGCAGAGGGCGCCCGAAGGCGCCCCCTGTCTCTGCTGCGGTGGGTGGGTGGGTTACGCGTCGGCCGAGCGCGCCGCGGTCTCGGCGTCGATGGCTTCCAGCACGCCCTTGCGCGCCTTGCCCTTCGACTCCGCATCGCGGTAGCTGACCAGCTGCTCGGGCGTGAGCGACGCCAGATCGCCGGTGATGTCCGCCACGGTGCGATCCAGGAACGGATCGGCCGGCGGCGGATCGTCGGAGGAGGCCTTCCCGCCGACCACCTCCATCCACTTGCCCAGCTCCTCCTCGCTGCCGATCTCGAACTCCGCGTTGGCGGTGCCCGGGATGCGCAGCACGTCGCCGTAGTAGCCCTCGGCGATGGCCTTCACTTTGATGGTCATGTGTCAGCCCTCCCTTAGACCGTGTAGTTGCGCGGGTAGACCTTCAGGCGCTGGGCGTCCAGCGTCAGGCCTGCGGTGACCGTGCCCGCCGTGACCGTGCCGCCCGCGGTGTAGCTGAGCCGCAGGTACTTCTCGGCGCCGCTCGGCAGCGGGATGACGATCGGACCGTTCGCGAAGTCGGCCGGGGCGTAGGCCGCGCTCGTCGCCAGGACCGCCGGCGAGGAGAACGCGGTGTTGTCGTCGGTCTGGATCGCGACGGTCAGGGTCGGCGAGGTGCCGGCCAGGGTGGTCGGCGTGGTCAGCACCAGATAGATCGGCTGGCCGATACCAATGTCGCGCGCCGCCGCCTTGAGCGGGGTGAGGTCGATGGTGTTGGTGGACACGGCGGTCGCAATGGTCTGCGCCGTCGAGAACTCGTTTTTTGCGTCGAGGAACATGGCTTGGTTCTCCGGTTAGACCACGCGGGCTTCGGTGTTCAGCAGCGCATCGACGCGGCGGAACGGAACTTCTTCCAGCATCAGGATCCGCTTGCCGGCGACATCACCCCACGCGAGGGTGCTGTTGGCGACCTTGTTCACGGTCTGACGGCGGAAGAAGGACGAGAGGGTGCGGTTGCCGTAGAAGCGCGGCGTCACACCGGTGAGCGAGTGGATGCGCTCGACGGCCTGCGCGACGAGGTCGAGCAGATCGGCGCCAGACGCGGCGTTCTTGGTCAGCGCGGTCACGTCGATGTTCGCGATGCGGACCACGAAGCGCCAGTCCTTCATGACCAGGCCGTTGTGCCACTTGTAGTCGTCGATGTAGGCGCGGAAGCGGTTGTTGCTCGCATCGAACGCCCAGTCGTCGCCATCACCGGGGGTGAACTGGATACCGGCCTTCGAGCCCTTCGGGAAGCCGCCCCACACGGTGTGATCGGACCAGCCGACCAGCCACAGAGAGGTGTTGTTCGAGCCCGTGCCGCCGGCGTCGATGATGTTGACGCCGTTAGCTGCGCTCAGGCTGGAGAATCGAGGGGCCAGGCCCTGGATCTCCTCGCCGTTCGCGGCGACGTTGCCATAGAACAGCTTGGTGCAGAACGTCTGGTTCATCGCCTCGATGAAGGGGCGCGACTCGGACAGGCGGAAAGCCGTGGTGTTTCCGTTGAGGTCGGCGATCGACTTGTCGATCTCGCTCAACGCGGTCAGCTCACCGAACGCCTCGTCGATCTGCGCGGTGGTGCTCTTGGACTTCGGGATACCGGCGTTCATCTTGCGGTAGTACGCCGCCGGCAGGCCGGTGCGCTGGGTCACGCGGTGGCCGGTGGGCAGGTTGCCCTCGTACCACGGAATGTCCAGCAGGATTTCGTTGTTCTGGGTGAGCAGCTCGGCGATGTCCGGGACGCTGCCGTCCGGGTCCAGTCGCTTCGCCACGTCGATGAGGGTTACTGCATCGCCGCCAATGGTGGCCATGGTGTTCTCCGTAGGAATAAAAAAACCGCCTTGCGGCGGCTGGGGATTGGTTGGGTTGGGTTGGGGTTACGCGGGTTTCCCGAAGAGGCGATCCGCAATGGAGGTTGGTGCTGTGCCGCTACCCGCGGCCGCGTTTTTCGGCCGGTCCTCGGCCGTGGCCTTCCCGATCTTCACGAATGCTCCGATCAGGTCCGGGTGGCTTCCCAGCCCGGTCTCTGCCAGCAGCGCCTTCAACTCAGGCGTGCTGTATCTGTCCAGGGTCTGGCGGGCCAGATCCAGGTTGGCGTCGAAGTGCTCGCCGCCGTATTCGGTGTTCTTGCGCGCCGCTTCCTCCCAGCTTTTGACGCGGCCGGTCCACTGCGCCTCCAGGTCGGTGCGGACCTTGTCACTGCCCTCCTTGACCTGCTTGGCGTAGGCCTCGGTCAGCTTGTTGACCTGCTCCTGCGTCAGGCCCAAGTCCTTGAGCACGGGCGTGAAGGCCTCGCCCATCGCCTTGTCGACCTCGACGCCCTCCATGCCCTCGGGCAGCTTGAACTCGTAGGCCTCGGGCACGACGGGCGCGTCGCCCTCACCGGCAGGCTTGCCACCTTCGCCCTTGTCTGCGCCCTCGGCTCCAGCCTCTACCGGCGGCTTCCCGCCGCCCTGTTCACCGCCCGGCGGCGTGGCCTGGCCGCCCTGGCCGCCTGCGCCGCCCTCACTGCCCGGCGTGGCCGCTGGTGTCGGGGTCGGCGTCGGGGTTGCGCTCTCGCTCGATTCGCTCACGGTCTTTCTGCTCCTGCTTAGATTGGATGATGCGGAGATAGATGCCCGGGTCAGCCTCGTCGAGCTGAGCCAGCAGTCGTAACCCCGCGTTGCGCTCGCCCTCGCGGAATGCGGTGGCGTGCGTGTTCTCGGCGTTGAAGCTGAGCCGGTACAGGCCCAGGGTCTCCAGCACGCTGCAGATGAAGCGCAGACCTTCCGGCGTGCGCGCGACCGCCTTGATGTCGCGCTGCCGCTGCCTCCTCGCCTCTGCCTCGATCTGGCGCTTGGTCAGGGCCATCAGCCCACCCCCAGCGCCGCCGCCACGCCCGTGTTGATCGGCATCTCAGCCACGTTCTTCGCCGCCTGCGTGGCTTGCATCGCCGGCTGGGCAAGCGACGCCATCTGCTGGATTTGAGCGGCGCGCGCGCGGGATTGACGGGCCGCGGCGCGCTCATCGGCGCTAGTCAGCGTCTTGCGATCGATGCCCAGCTTGCCGGCGACCGAATCCATGATCCTGTCGGGCGTGGTGACATCCAGCGCGTCCTCGCGATAGATGCCGGCGATGTTGCCCAGGAAGGCGATGAACTGCTGCAGATCCTGCAGGCCGGCCTGGCGCTGGGCCTGCTGGAGGATCGACACGTACTCGATCTTGAGGTCCGCGCCCTCCAGATCCTCGGGCGGCGGCGGCAGCTTTCCGCGTCGGGCCAGGATGGCGAACACACGGTCGACAGCTAGATCCAGCAGCTCGTCGTTCATCCGGTTGAGCACTGGCCCCATCTGCATCATGCGTTCCTGCACGCGCTCCTGGACCTCGATCTCGCGCATGTTGCCGCGCTGGACGTTGGTGATGGCGCGGAACACGTCCTCGAAGAAAGTCTCCTGGATCCGCGACTCGATCGCGTTGATCTCGCCGCGCGTGTCAGCCACGTCAAACTGAACCTGGTACGCCGGCCGGAAGCCGTCGTGCGCATTGGTCGAATCGACATAGGTGATCTCTCCCGGGATGGTGCTGGCGGCCTGATTGCGCAAGGACGTCGGCGCCACCATCGGCGGCTCGACCATCTTGGCGATGGCCTGCTTCTTCTTCCGCTCGTGGTACTGCAGCTCCTTGATGTCGCCCAGTGCGTCCATCGCCGGCGAGCGTCCATAGGCCTCATTGCCAACCTGCCGCCACCGCGGCGCCATGATCGGGAACTCATCGAAGCCGGACTGCTTGAGGAACTTGTTGGCCGCAGCTTCGCTCGGCTCGAAGTAGTAGCTGCGCCAGCGCTTGTCCTTGCTCAGCGCGCTCTCGGCGTTGCGGCCAATGTTGGGCTCGATGACGTGGATGACGGTGAACAGGTCGTCGAGGCTGTTGTTCCTGTAGGAGCTCTGCACTGCGGCGCTGCAATTCTCCAGGCCGTAGTCGGAAACCATCTCCACGACCTTCTTCTGAAACTCCCGGTAGAAGGTGTCGATCCGCGTGCTGCGGCTGCAGGCCACGTAGTAGCTGCCGACCGGATAGAACTCGCAGCGGATGTCGTCCTCGTCCTCCTCGAAGATGCCCAGCGCGCCGATGCCGTACAGGCCCAGCGATTCGTACACCAGATCCATCTGGGTGTAGAAGTTCGACCGGCCGAACGCGGAAAGCACACGGCCTGAGGTTTCGTCGAGCCATACCTGGACGTCGTACACGTCCCCCAGCGTGGCATCGGCGGCGCCGAGCTTCAGCCAGGGCTGGGCCGGGTTGGTCAGACCGGACTTGAGCCCGCTGGCCAGGCGCGTGTGGCTGCGCGTGGCCTGGTTGTTGAGGATGCGCTGGTTGGCCTTGCCGCCCTTGTTGCGGTCGCTGAACAGGAAGCGCGATGAGCGCGGCTGAACGTACTCGTCCAGCTCGCGCCAGTGCGCGTCCCAAGAGGCACGCTCGCTTTTCAGCTGCCCAAGGCGGCTCAGCATCTGCTGGGCGAGACTCCGGCCGGGGGCGATTTTCTCGGCCATGGGTCAGGCGCCCAGCAGGGTCTTCTTGCCGGTGACCGCGGCGCTGGTATCGCCCTGGGAGCCGGTCAGCAGCGTGGAGCTTTGACCGCCGGCCAGCTGCGCGCGGCGGCGCTGCTCAGCGGTGTTGGCCTGGGTCTGGTCGGCGTCAGCGCCCGGGTTGGTGATGTACTGCGGGGTCTTCGGCTTGGATGCGCTGAAGCACATGGTCAGTTGCTCCGGATGGTCAGCAGCGCGTAGCGGATCGCCAGCGCCAGGGGATGCATGCGCATCGGTCAGTAGTCCTGGTGGTTGAGGTCGTCCATCGTTCGAGCCTTGCCAGCGCCGGCGCCTCGGCCGCCCTTGGCAACGATGGGATACGCGAAGCTCAGCGCCAGCGAGTCGGCCCGGTTGGGGCTCGAAGCGCCGCGCTTCTTCATGTCCTTTTTCGATTCAAGCTGAATCTTTCCGTCCGTGCGCGGCACGGTCTCCGGGGCCGTCAGCTCGTCGAGCAGCTGCGGGTCTTCCTCGATCGCGCCGCCCTCCTTGAGCCAGTCGCGCATCAGCTTCCAAATCTCCGCGCGCTTGTTGAGGCAACCCTTATCCCCTGCCTCGCCGGCAAACCAGACGAGGCGCCAGTCACGTCCCCAGGTGGTGCCCACCGACTTGATGCCCGTGCCGTAGCCGGCGTCGATGAACACCGCGTCGGCCTTGTGCTCATCCTCCAGCTGCGCAAGGATCGTGGCCACGACCACGTCGTTGTCGTTCTTGGACATCGTCCGCAGGATGCGGAACCTCAGACCCTGGCGCAGGCCGAACACCAGTTCGTCGTCCCCCTCCCAGGCCGGATCCAGGGTGAGGATCTTCGGCGCGAAGTCGTACTGCTCCGGCCGTAGATGCCGCCCGTAGGCCGCATCGGCATCGGCCTGCGCGATGAACTGCTTGGCCGACATCGACGGGAACAGGCCACGGATGCGGACCTTGACCCGGTCCGAATCCTCGCCGTGCGCGTCGACCATCTTCTGCAACTCGACGAGGTTGGTGCCCTCGACAGTCCGGCTGTCGATCTGCTCGCGCTCCCACAGGTGCGCGTGCTTGCGGAAGCACTCGCGGAACTCGCCGGTGTTGCGCGTCGGGTTGCCGAAAGCGGCCCAGATGATCTCGGTTCCCTGGTCTGTCAGGGCGCCCTCGGCGACTTCCCACACCTTGTCGGCGATGGCGGATGCCTCGTCGAAGATCAGCAGTAGCCGCTTGCCCTCGTTGTGCAGGCCGGCGAACGCTTCGGTGTTGCTTTCGGACCACGGCACCGCATCGATGCGCCAGGTCTTGTCGTGGCCCGGGGCGGTGCTGATCAGCGCCGTGGCCGTCAGCGTGGCCCAGTGCTTGGTCAGGCTCATCTCGTGCCACTTCGACACCTCAGCCCAGGTCTTCGTCCTGAGCTGGTTGTCGGTGTTCGCCGTCACGACGCCGCGCGTGTCCTCGAAGGTGTCGAATGCCCACTTGATGAGCATCGCCACCAGCGCGGACTTGCCGATGCCATGGCCGGACGCGACGGCCTGGCGGATCACTTCCCCCGCGTCCGCCGCCCCGCCCTGTAGACGCTCCCCAATTCGCTGCAACCGCTTGCGCTGCCACTTGCGCAGCGACTTACCCTCAAGTGGCGTGCCCTTCTCCCCCCATGGGAAGACGAACAGCGCGTAGCCCAGCGGGTCCAGCTGGAACGAGGCGACCGCCTCGATCAGCTCCTGCTCGGGATCAGCCGCCATCGGCTCGCTTGCGTGCGGCCTGGAGCCGGTCCGCCAGGTTGCCGACCACGTCGTGATCCAGCGCCAGGCGTTCGCCATAGCGCTTCGGATCCCACTTGGCCAGCAGCTTGAGGCGGGTTTCGATCCGCAGTTTGGAGCGCTGGACATGCTCGCCGTTGAACTGCAGCGCCACCTCGTCGCCTCCGTCCGCAGCCCGCTCCATCCAGTCATTGCGCGAGTCGTCGGCGATCTCCAGGCACTCTGCGGCGAGCGAATCGAACCCCTCTACGCGCGCTAGCGCGATGAGGGCCGCCACGTCGCTGCGGCTATCCATCCAGTCCTTCACGGTCCGGTAGGCGGGCATGCCCTCGTCTCGGCAGATCACCGCCATGGGCTCGCCCTGGCTCAGGCGCGCGGCGATGGCTTCGACCACCTCGGGCGAGTACAGGCTCGGCTTGCCGCCCTTCTTCGCGACCGCTGCGTCCTTGGTCTTCTTGGCTTCCATCAGGGCGCCTCCCTATCTGGCACGGGCTTCCAATGCATCCGGCGCGCCTTGATCGTGCGCTTGCCCAAGGCGATGGCCTTCAGCACCCGGTGCCGACCGTCAGCAATGGCGCCATTCCAGTCCAGTAGGATCGGGTAGCTCAGGTCGGCGTTCATGCAGGCGCGAACGTGATGCGCCAGGCCGCGCATGTTCTCGCCGTTCCAGGGTTCGCTCGATAGGTTCAGGCCGGCCAGCGGCACCTCGAACACCGGCAGATCCTTCGCGTCGTCCAGCAGGCGCGCAACGGCGTACCGTGCGCCGTCCCTGTCCTGGTAGTAGTCCTGCAGCGGCTCGTTGTCGCGCAGGCGGACCTTGGGGGGCTTCTTCACGGCTTGGTCTGCCCTACCGGCGGCACCGTCAGCTTGCGGATCTCGCCCATGCGCTGGTCGCAGTCGGCCTGCGCCGGGAGGTTGGTGTTGTAGGCCGCGACCACCGCCTCCACGGTCCGTGACGCCGCGCGCACGGGCGGGCACGGCGCGGTCAGCGAGGCCGGCAGCTGCGCGGGCACTTCGACCTTTACATAGACCGTCTCGGGGATGGTCGGCTTGACCACGCGGGAGCAGCCGCCCCAGCCGGCCAGCGGCAGCAGAACGACGATCAGCAGTAGGCGGTTCATAGGACGGGGATCTCCGGGCACAGGGCCATTGCCAGCTGCGCCGCACATGCGGGCTTGGCCTTGGCCGCCTGCAGGGCCTTGTCCGCGCGCGCAGAGGCTGCGGCGGCGTCCGCCTTGGCCTTGGCTGCACGCTCGTCGGCGATGTCCGCGGCGCGCTTCCATTCCTCGGCACGCTTCTGGGCCAATCCGGTCTCGCGGTTGACGTTGGCCAGCGATGCGCCGCAGGCGTTCGCGGTGGCCAGATTCGCGGCGGCGCGCTCGTTGGCCTTGGCCAGCTCGCCCTGGGCCTTGTCCACGTCGGCCCGGCCGTTCGACTCACCGTGCCGGCAGCCGCCGATGAAGATCGAGCCGGCGGCAGCGCACCACAAGGCGATGCGCAGCAGGCCCACATAGGGCGCGATGGGATCGGGGATGTTCACGGCGCGGGCCCGGCCGGCGGACAGGGCGGCGCGGGCTGCCGCAGCATGCGCAGGGCCACCGCGATGAGCGACAGCACCGCGCAGGCGGCGCGCAGCCAGGGCGGCAGGTAGTCCAGCGCCACGGCCGGCAGCTGCGGCAGCACCTGGCCCAGCGCCTGGGCGACCTGGTACAGCAGCTCCGGCAGGGCCGCCAGCGCCACGGCGTAGCGCACGGACCACAGACGCCACGCGGCGCGCCAGTCCTCGATCAGCTGGACTTTCATTTGATGCCCCTGAGCTGTCGCAGCTCTTTGATTTCCTGGTCGTGCTGATCGACCTTGATCTGCGTCTTGGCCACTTCCAGTTTCAGCGCCGGCACGTCGGCGAGCTGGGTGTTGATGGTCTGCAGCTGCTGGTTCATCGACACCAGCTGCTGGGCGGTCACCTGCTGCTGGGTCAGCACGGATTGCATGGAGGCCACCAGCCACGAGAAGCCGATGACCAAGGCGGCGCCGATAGCGCCCGATATCGCCTTCTCGATCGGGCCAAGGGTGAGCTTGGTGCGTCCGTCCTGATCGGGCTGCATGTCCATGCTCATGCCGCCTCCAGCGCTTCGCGCGCCGTGGCGTAGTAGCCGGCCCACTTCCCGCGCAGGCGGACGCGCTGAGCCGGCGTGCCGTCCGTATACGCGCCCGGCCGCCAGGTGCGCAGGTACAGCTGCCATCCGCCGTTCACGTCGCCCACGGCCGGCAGCGGGGCTGGGTCGCTCCACAGCAGCAGCCGGGCGAAGCCTGCCGCGAGGATGTCGTCCCGCTCCAGGGCCGCATGCACTGCCGACGCCTCCGGGTCCACGCCACGCGCCCGGCACAGCGCGTTCGCCGCCAGGGCAGTCTGTACGTGTCCCAGGACGCCCTTTACCCCG
This sequence comes from Pseudoxanthomonas sp. X-1, assembly GCF_020042665.1. Taxonomy (NCBI): domain Bacteria; kingdom Pseudomonadati; phylum Pseudomonadota; class Gammaproteobacteria; order Lysobacterales; family Lysobacteraceae; genus Pseudoxanthomonas; species Pseudoxanthomonas sp. X-1. Next base: position 627,203 of record NZ_CP083376.1, on the reverse strand, counting down.
CCGCCGCGCTCGAATTGCCATAGCCCGCGCGCAGCGCCGCGCACCTCGGGCCGCGCGGGGTTCACGACCTGCCACCGGTGGCGGAAGTCCGCCTCCTGACCGCAGATCGCCAGCAGCTCGACCCGGGCCTGCAGCGTGTCCAGGCGCGCCGGCAGCAGGTGCAGCGCCGGCGTGATGGCGTCCCGATTGATGGCCTTGGCCTGTTCGATGCTCATGCGGCGTCCAGAAATGCGAAGGCCCCACCGTTGCCGGCAGGGCCTGGGTTGTGTGGCCTCGCGCGCACGTGCGCGGGATGTCTGCGGATTGGGTTGGGCAGGTCCAGGGGTTGTCGGAATCGAACCAACGACCGCGAAACGGGCCAGGACCGACACCCGCACCGCAGACACGCCTTTGATCCCCTGAAACCAAGCCGGTTACGGTTCCGGCGTCCGCTCAGGGTGTGAGCCCCGCATCTGGACCGAATCGAGGCGACCGGCTATTGCCAATCCTCAACCTCGCCCGGACTTCTCCGGGAGTAGCCGGACCACTCACATGGCGACCGGCGGACCTCTGAAAACGCAGAAGCCCGACGCTTGGCCGGGCTCCAGAGGGATTTATTGATGCTGGCAGAATCGTGACTTTCTGTGACGCCGATGTCAAGCGGCCAGGTGACGGGAGGCTCGGAACCACTCGATGCCCTTCTCCAGCTCCGTTCGGTACTGCCGTTCGGTGAACCGGCCGCCGTAGCCCTCTTGGACCATCTTGGCCTTGATGCGGCGGCTCGCCGAGACCGTGAACTCGGTGCGGCATACCTCGGCCCGGATGGGGAACTGCCGGCGCATGCTGGCCAGGGCCGACGCCACCCACAACAGGTCGTCCGGGATTCCCATGTCGACGGCCGTCTCGGCGATGTCCCGGGGCTTGTCGCCGTCGTCGCTGAACCGCACGGGATCCGCCGCCCACATGGGCAGCAGCCGCATCGACTCGATGCCCACGGACTGAGCCATGCGCCGGCGGCGCGAGGTGCCATCCCGGCCGGCCAGCTTCTGCAGCGCCCGCTCACGCGTCCCTGGCGCCATGTCCCTCGCCCGCTCCAGGGCATGTCCGCCCCTGTCCGAGCCTCGGACGGCGTAGCGGTTGGCCTCGGCGACGCCCCAGCGGCGCAGCTCCTCGATCACGTGGTCGAATCCTCTCCTGCTCAAGCGTCGTCCCCCCTCTTGGCTGACGCGTTCAGATGCGGCCAGGCAGCGCAGAGCGCCCGACGCATCGCCTTCATTTCGTGCTGGATCTCCGCTTCCCTAGCGGAGCGCCCGTAGATCGCCGACAGCCGAGCTGCGGCAGCCGCATGCACCGCGTCGGTGAAACTGGGCGTGCCTGGCGCCGGTGGCGTGCGGCGGATCACCGCCTCGGCACCGCGGGTGGACACCTCGAACGCTACCTGGCGCACGATCGAGGCGCAGTGCGTGCAGGCGTCGACCGTCGCATTGCGGCCTTCCTGCTGCCCGAGCAGCCGGCGGTATGTCTGGGCCTCTGCGTCGAGGCGCGCGGCGACGGCCAGGAGCAGGTCTTCGTGCAGGCTCATGCAGCCACCTGCCCCGACTCGGCCGAGTCGTCGAACGCGGTCCGCCAGTCTTCATCGTCCGGCGCGCCACCGACGGAGGCCGCGACAGGGAATGAGCACTGCTTGTCGCGCGGCAGCAGGGTGCGCGGCTTGTGATCGGGCGCGGACAGGTAGTGGATCGAGTCCTTGTCGTACCAGAGCCCGAAGCGGCCCTCCTCGCCGTTGAAACGCTGCTTGTAGCAGTACAGGTAGACGTCGGCCTGCTTGTCCCACTTCTCCGCCAGCGGCTCGCCCCTGGACTCGGCATCAGCCTTTGCCTTCTCCAACGGCTTGTTGCGCCACACCTCGAACACGGTGTCCACCATGTCCGTGATGCCGCCCGAGCCCTTTACGCCCATCTTGCCCACGGGCTTGGACTCGTCATCGCCCTTGCGCATGTGAGCCACGATGGCCACGTGGGTCTGCTCGTCGCGCGCGAAGTCGCTCAAGTCCTCAACGAACCGCTTCTGCCCCGAGTAGTCGTCGTCGTCGAAGCCGCATTTGGTCAGGTTGTCCAGGAGAAACAACTGGATCCCGTAGCGACGGCGCGCGTACCGGAACACCTCCAGGATGCGCTTGGCCTTGGCGGCGCCGTGGACATCGAACGCCTTCACGTTGCCGGCCATCATCCGGGTCGCATGACGGGCGTAGGCTTCGGTCGGCCGGGCCATGGCCACGACTTGGCGGTTCATGCGCTGCATCCACAGGCCGCGGCGAAACTCCATGCTCGCTACGCAGCAGGGCACGTCGTCCACCGCCATTGAGGCCGTGACAAACGACGTGAGGGCCGACTTGCCGTGGCCGTTGATGCCGCCCCAGATCGACGTTTCGCCGGGGCGCAGCCGGATCTGCTGGTGGGTCTTCTTCCACGGCAGCACCAGCCCGTGGTCCTGCCGGTTGTACTCAGCCCAGATTTCGTCCTCGAACTCGCCGATGTCACGCAGCTCGACTGGATCCATGGTGCGTGCGCTGCGCAGGGCCTGGGCCATGACCTCGACGGAGACGCCAGCCATCAGGCACGCATTGGCGTCCTTGCACGGCAGCCGCACCACGTGGACGCGCTCACGCCCAAGGCGCTCGACGAGATCGGCCACAGCCTCCCGGCCGGGGCCGTCGTCATCCATGCTGAGATTGATGCGGTCATAGACCGCCAGCCGGTCGAACTCGCCCTCAATCCAGCTGTGTTTCCCGCCCTTGCCGGCGCCCATGGGAACCGACAGCGCGGGGAATCCGTAGGTGTGCCAGGCCAGCGCGTCCAGCTCGCCCTCGGCGATGGTCACCTCACGGGCGGTCGGGTCGATCGCCTGCCAGCCGAACAGGCATGGCTCGCAATCGGCCTCCTGCCGGAAATCCTTCGGCGGGCGCCGGTACTTCACGGCCACCAGCTCCCCGTCCCGCAGGTAGGGGAACACGATCCATCCGTCCTTGCTCGCGACCCGGTAGGCTTCCAGGGTCGCGGGCTTGATCCGGCGCTCGTCCGTCAGCCAGGCGCGCAGCGGGTCGGGAAGCGATCGCATGCCGTCCCTGGCCGGCCGCTTGTAGCGCTTCGGGGCCTCCTGCAGCTGCTTGTGGTCACGGATGCCCAGCAGCTCCATCGCCTGCTCGCAGGCTTCCCGCAGCGAGCAATGGCGCACTGCCATCCACAAGCCAATCAGGTCACCGCGCTCCCCGGTGGCGAAGTCGGACCACACGCCGGCTTTGTCGCCGACCATCACCACGCCCAGGCTTTCGCCGGCATCGCCGTCCACGGAGCCGGCCTTCCACTCGCGGCCGACCCGCTTGCCGTGCGGCAGCAGGAGCCGCACAACGCTGTCAATCTGCTGGGCCAGCTGGTCCGCCAGTAGGGTTGCGCGCATCAGACGGCCCCCCTGATCCACTCGGGCAATTCGTCGTCAGCGCCGTCGCGCCCGGAGCCCTTGCCCTGCCACTCGTCATCCCATCGGCGCTGGTTGAGGTACGTCGCCGGATGCGGGACGTAGCGCCCCCCGTCTCTCAGCCACTGAGGGTCTTTCGCTGCGCGCTCGACCACGGCCGCGATGATCGTCTCGGCAATCGCCTCACAGTCGCCCTTGATCCACGCGGTTGCGGCGTCCTGACGGGCAACATGCTTCGGGAACGCGGTGTAGAACCGGACGAACGCCGGACTCTCCTCGACCTTGGCCCTCGCCCTCGCCTTGGGGGCCTTGGGGGCTGGCTGCTCGCGAGGCTGACCCGCACCGTCGCCCGACTTGTCGGGCAAGAGTGTTTGATCTTCTAAATATCCCTGTCCCTGTCCCTGTCCCTGTCCCTGTCCCTGTCCCTGTCCCTGTCCCTGTCTAAGCCGTGACTTGTCATGGGAACTTTCCGTGACCTGTCCCGTGACCTGTCCTGTGACAGATGCCGTGACAGGCTTGCCCTGCGTGACAGGTGGCGTGACCACCTCAAGTCCATGTTTTTCAACAAGATCACGCAGCGCAGTGGTCTTGATATTCCACTCCGGAGAGACGCCCACGCTCGACAATTCGGCGAACGCAGCTTTGCGCCAAGCGCGCTCCCGGCGCTTTCGATCATCAGCGTTTTCCTTCTCGGCCCTAAACTCCTGACGCTCTGCCCACGCCTCGATCGCCTTCTCGGCGACCACGGGGTGATACCACCGGCCATCGTCGCAGAGCACGAAACCGCGCATGGCCCCGGCCCTCACTTCCTGCCATCCGCGCACGTCGCGGCCGTAGCCGGCCAGGGCCGCAAGCAAGCGGTCATCGTCAGGCAGGCTGGCGGCCGGAACCTGAGTCCAAGCGGCGCACCAGAGCAGCACCGCGGCTCGGAACTCATCCCCGGATAAGGTGAGGGCCAGATCACTGTCGCGCAGGCGCTGCACGTCCAACGGCATGAACAGCAGTCCGCGAAGGTCCACGCCAGCCGGTACGAGAGGTTCCATCACACCGACTCCCACTCGCTGGGGTGGGATTCCCAGTTGTCCTGGAACTCCCGCTTGGCCAGCGCCGCGAGGAGCTGCAGATGCTTGGTCGTCACCCAGCGCTTTTCAGCCAGGTGAGAGATCCAATCGAGTGCGTCAGCGCGGTTTCTGACGTAGAAGTCGTACTTGAAGCCGGGGTTTTCGCGGTCGAACAGGACCACGCCGACACGGCGGTCGTCCAGTCTCTCTTCGACCTTCACCAGCGGCATTTCGAGGTCGAGCCGAAGCTCCTCGACGATCTGGTCGGCATAGCTGCCGATATCGACTAGTTCGGGCTCGGTTGTTCCGGAGATCCGGTTTTCCCGGGGTTGAATGTGTGGCATACTTGGGCCTCGTGCTTGAAGCCCCGGTCCTGTTCGCGAGACGGCCGGGGCTTCGTCTTTTCGGACGAATGGCTGCCGTAGCAGCCCGCTTAGCGCCAGGCGCGGATGAGCCCCAAGTGACACGCTCATCCACGTGGTCGCCGTCCTTGCCCCAATTCGGGCGGCCCGTCCTGGGCCTCCCTATCGCCGCTCACGCTCTCGCGCCCGCGAACCATCAATGCTTTGAAATCAATCCTTGACCGGGCTCAGCGCCACGGTCTTGCCCGTCTCCATCGGCTCCAGCTGGGCGCCATAGGCGACGACGCGCCCATCGGCGTCGAACTTGAATCGGTCGGGTGCTCGAGCGACCAGCTCGATCTGTCTGGCCCGGACAATAGGCTTGTCTTCCTTCCAGGCGCTGATCGCGGCCTTGCCGACGCCGAAGAACTCAGCGAGTTGCTTGTCCTTGGTGAAACCCAGGGCGGCCCGAACTTCGCGCTTGGTGATGTTCATAGCCGGTAGTATATTGCTCTGAACTCCGGTAGGCAATAGCTGTGAACTGCAAAAAGTTTAGTGTTCTGGCTATGACCACGATGGCCAAACGATTCCAGCAGGCGCTCGATCAGCGCGGCATGACCCCGCCGGATGTAATCCGACTGACCAAACTGTCCAAGGGCGCCGTCTACAACATCCTCAACGGCGTCACCCAGCCAGAGAAGATTTGGGGCGCGACGGCCAAGAAGATCGCATCGGCCCTGCGCGTGAGCTCGGACTGGCTTCTGACCGGCCGCGGCAGCATGGATGACGTGTCAGCCCAGCTCGATGATGACACCGCGCAAGTCCCCGGCTACGCCCACAGCCTGGCCCTCGGCGACGGCGCCACCCCGAGCGAGTACGCCGAGACCCACCGGCTCCTGTTCCGCAAGTCGAGTCTGCGCCGCAAGGGCCTTCTCGGCAGGCAGTTGGAGGTCTACTACGGCCGCGGCGACTCCATGGAGCCGCGGATTCACGACGGCGATGCCATCTTGGTTGACCGCAGTGATACCTCTCCACGCGACGGCGAGATCTTCGTTTTGGAATCTGACGAAGGGGCGGTGGCCAAGCGCCTCACCGAGATCGACGGCCGCTGGTTTTTCGAGAGCGACAACAAATCCGACCCCAAGTGGCGCAAGCCAACCCCGCTAGACGGCGCCAATCAGTGGCGAATCGTTGGGCGCGTGCGATGGATCGGGAGCTGGGAAGGCTGACCAGCCTGGGACGCATGAAAAGCTAAACAAAAGATGAACTAAGTTCATACCTCGACACTTTTGAAGTTCATAGCTATTGACTGAATAGTCCATCGCTATAGACTGATCCCACCACGCCGGATGTCCCGGCGACTGAGTGGGGAACGTCATGGATCACCAGCATCACGGAAGAAGAGTCAGCCGCCCCGTCGGGGGCGAGGGGCAAGCGCAAAGCCAGCCCCTCATCCGCACTGCAAGTGAGACGAAGGGCGCGCCGGTTGATGTGACTGCGGTGCCCGGACCGTGGTTCATTGAGTATGAGCCCGGCTGGCCGGTCACCGTTTCGCGTTGGAACCCGGCGGCGACACCCGGCTACGACTACGAGTCGATGGTGGACGAGCATGGCGCGCTGTGCGAGTTCCTGACCTGCTGTGAGGCCCGCGAAGCCATCGCCCGCATCGGCGGTGCCCTGTGAGCGCCCCGCTCCCCCTGTCCGGCCCACGCACTCGCTGGGCCTCGGACTACCGAGCATTCCGTACTGCTGATCGGCTGTGGAATCGCTTCTACGAGCCCATGCGCCGCCTCGATGGCGTGCCGTCGTGGGTGATGTCCGCCCACGCTGCCTCTCGGACTCGCCGGCTATACACGCCTGCGAGGCGACCTCCTGGGCCAGATCAACTACCGCTACGCGGGCATGGGCTCCGACTGTGCGCTGACCCACCGCTGCCGTATGGCCGAGCTGTCTCGCCGCGTGAGGTTGCCGCGGTGAGCGCCTGCAACGACTTCTGCAACAGCTGCGGCGCCTTCGTCCACGATGAGGACGAGTTCGAGGCCCGTGGCGGCTACTGCGCGGACTGCGACGGCGACCGCCGTGTGCCGGCCGCTGATCGCGGCCAAGGCCTTGACCCTAAGTTCGGCGGTTCCGGTCTACCGCGCGTAATCGATCGCAGTCGAGGGGATGCCGTGCTGCTTAAGGAGCTCACGGATACCGTCAGCGGGAATGGGCTTGCCTTTGATCTCGGCGAGTGCGATGTCGAGCAGGAGCCGACTCACGCGGTCGAACTGCTGGTGGAAGAAGTGCTGTGCATGGCTCAGTTCTTCCAGCTTTGTGTCTACGTCCTCGCCTTCTTTGATAGGCCAGGTATCGGTCATCCCTTCGGTGTGCCCGTCCGCCTGGATCTCTCGCAGGGCAGCAAGCTGGTGGCCAGACATCGAAGCAGCGGACGAAAGCATCTCGCGATAGGAGCCAAGCCGCATCCGCATTTCCAGCGCGCTCTCCGTGGGCTTTGGCATGTCCAAGGACTCATTCAGCCTGGCCACGATTTCCGCATTCATCGACTTGGAGGTGCGCGCCGCCTCTGCGGTGAGCTTTGCGTGCAGACCGTCAGGGATGCGCAGGGTGATTCGTGTGTAGCCGTCGTCGCTCATAGCGCGCATTCCACCATTTTCGTGTCAGAAAGTCTTGACACCAATCTCGTGTCGTGTCCTGATAGGCGCGACACCACCGTCGTGTCACAAGGACAACCCCGATGAAAGACGAAGAAGTCCGCAGCCAGTTCCGGATCCCGGCTGTGCTGTACGCCTGGCTCAGGGAGAAAGCGCGCCAAGAGCACCGCTCCATCAATGGCCAGCTGACCAGCGAGCTGACCGAACGCATGAAGCAGGCCCAACACAAGGAACCCACCCCGTGATTGACCACACCACTCTGATCGAATCCAGAAGAAGCCCCGGCCCAGCCCCTTCGACCGATCTGGTCACCCTGAGCGGAGATACAGCCGTCACCACCACTCTGGTGATGGCCGAGAACACCGATAACGAGCACGCCAGCGTTATCAAGCTGGTGAGGACCTACCTGACCGATCTGGAAGAATTCGGGTTGGTCAGATTTGAAATCCGACCAAGATCGGATGGCCAGCACGGCGGCGGTGACACCGAATACGCCGAACTGAACGAGCAGCAGTCCACCCTGCTCCTGACGTATATGCGCAACTCGGACACCGTGCGCTTCTTCAAGAAGCGGCTCGTCCGGGCCTTCTTCGACATGCGCCAGCGTCTGATCAAGCCCCAGAGCCTTTCGCCCGCCGAAATGCTGCTGCAGATGGCCCAGCTCAACCTTGAACACGAGCGTCGCCTGGCCGCGACCGAGCAGCAGCAGGCCGTGCAAGCCAACGAGCTCCACCGCATCGACGCAAAGCTGGAGCAGGTGGCCGAGTCGAACGTCTGGACCAGCAGACCCTCGAACGCGGAGGGCATCACCCACATTGTGAAGCGCCTGGGCGCGAAGTACGGCCTGTCTGCCGGGATCATCCATGAGGTGATGCGACAGGCGCCTTTCACCATCAAGCCCGCCGGCATGGTGCGCAACGAGCACGAGAGCGCCAAGGGTGCCACCTACGCGGTGTATTGGGTGGCCGATGTGAACAAGGTTTTTGCCCGGTTCGTGTCCGAGTGCAAGCGCGTCAGCGCCACTCAGTGCAGCCATCCCTACGTCAAGGGCCGCTTCAAGCTCAACCGTGAGCTCGAAGGTCAGATGCCTTTCGCCTCCTGACTGTCACCAGCCAATAAGGACCAACCTGCATGAAAACCAACGTCGTCGAACTGAGTGCGCAGGCACTCGCCACCGTGGGGAATCTCGGGGCCGTAGGACTCAAGGCCATTGAGTACCAGCTGGCGGTCGAGGCGCGCAAGCAGTCCGCTTTTGAGTTCGGTCTGGCTTGCGAGACGTGGAAGGCTCAACAAGGCATCGACTTTATCCCCAAGAACTCGCCGGAGTGGGACCAGATGCTGCACGGGTTGCCCCAGCTGGTGCGCGACAAGCTTTGGCGAGCAAAGGCAGACGAAAAGAACGCACGCGCCCGCCTGTTCCGCGCTTGTCTCAAGGCCCGGACCGCATGAGCCGCCTCACCATCGCCTGGGCCGTCCTGGCCGGCGTCGCCGCCGTGGTGATCCCGCTGCGCGTCGGCGAGATCCACGCCGCCCACTTGGCGCGTGCTACCGCCACTCAGCCCGCCACCAACCCCCAACCAACCCACCACGTGCCGGCCTTCCGCCTGGCGCAAGGAGAGCCGCACCCGTGAAAAACGACGCACCACCCGGTTTCAGACCCGCCGAGCTCTTCGTACGCGCGGGAACCACGATCTTCCTCGGCGACGACATCCAGATCCAGATCCGTGCGGCCCATCGAGGCAGGGCAAAGCTGCACGTCTATGCGCCGAAGGAAACGACCATCGATCGAGCGGTGAACTTCGTGCCGGAGCACATGCCGCAGTCCGAAAACAGTGACGGCCCGAGCGTTGGCGCGCCCGAGCCGTCTGCCAAGTAGATCCATCACGACCAAGATCAGGAGTTTCACATGGCGAACAGCAGTGTACCTCAGACCGATGAAAGGTCGCCGGCTGACCCAATCGACGAACTGATCGCCTCGGGCATCAGCGCACGCACCCTCATCGCCCACTTCCTCTTGAACGTGGAATGGCTGGCAGCCCACCGCGGCGACACCTTCAAGCTCTGCTACTTCGGCGCTGGCGGCGAGGAAGCCGGCGAGGTGGTTGTGGAGACCGTCAAGGGCGCCGCAGCCCTCATGCAGCGCGCCAAGTTCCTTGGCTGGACCGCGCGCCAGGATGAGCCAACCGAGCTGGGCGCGCCTGACCTGTTCGAGGAGGCCATGCACTACAGGTTCCGCGGAACCTCGTGGTACGCAACCGCAATCGCGCACGACGCGATCGACTCTAACAGGCATGAGGGCATGCCGCTTGGGCTCCCCGCGAAGACCCTGGAGGCGGCAAGAGGCCGCTATGAAGTCCACTACAGCGACGCAGAGGTAAAGAAGCGCCAGGAGAGAGCGAAAGCGTGGTTCGCCCGCCAGAAAGCGCGGCGCGTCAAGGAGCGCGAAGCTAAGTATCGCGGCGACCTGGCCGCGGCCATCAAGCTCCGCACCGACGCTTGGATGGCCGCCGCTGAGCTTTGCGGAGGCGCTATTACCAGACAGCAGGCCCGACGCATGGCGCACAAGAGCATGCGCGAGTGCAATGACGGCGAGTATGAAATGTGGATTGCCAGAGGCGCTAAGGCTCGGGCGGGTGGTGCGTGATGGGCGCCGTTGTCCAGTTTCCCAAGGATCGCATCGTTCGCACGCCGGAGCTTGTCGCCGCCCTGACCGCGCCCAGCGCGCTGGAAGCGCAGAAGGGCGTGGTGGTGGGCCTGCTCGTCAAGAGGGCGCGCGCCAAGGGCAAGGAAGTCACGGATCCTCAGGCGCGCGCTGCACTAGAAGCCGCTATTGCGAGTACTCCGATGCGCCGCCTTGATGAAGGGCTGGAGGACTTGGCGCGCATGGGCTTCGAGTACAACGTGAGGCGTGGCAAGCCTGACACCATGGAACGGGCGCGCAAGCGCGTAGCCAAGGCACGCGAAGAAATCGAAGCGAGGTTCTGGCAGCAGAAGGAGCGTGAAGCGAAGCTGGATCGCATGGCCGAACTGGTAGTCCAGCGCAATGCCCGCAAGGGTGTCGCCACGACCAAGCAGGCTGTGCGCGAGGCCATCACCGACACGCTGGCCGAAATTCGGGAGGCGCGCAATGAATGACCTCCAGTTACTCCGGGAGGAGCTGACCCAGATCCTGCGCGAATCGCCGCTGCCTCCTCTGGAAGACCCCGTGGACCCCGGCGTCCAGCAAGCGCTCGCTGAGGCCAAAGCCCTGCTGCAGGTCATGCAGCCGCACGGCTCCCAGGTCGACACCATCGAAGGCCGGACCATCGGCGCCGTCCTCGATCGCGTGAGCCGCGCCACCGAACTCCTTGCCAAGAGGAACGCCAAGCTATGAACATCCAGCCCCACGGGATGCTCGAAACGCATCCCTCCGCGCTGTTCCCGCTGCCGGCCGGCGACTACGCCCACGTGCTGGTGCGAGATCACTGCAACGCCCCGGCCTACGTCCCCGGCGATGTTCTGTTGGTGAACCTGGCCATCCGCCGCTTCGTCGCCGATGGCCTCTACGTAGTGGAGCACGCCGGCCAACAGAAGATCCGATACCTGCGTGATGACGGCAGCCTGCGGATGGTCTGCGGCTCCCATCCGACCGTGGCAATCACGGTGACGGCTGACAACTGCCACGTGCTTGGCATGGTCGAGTCGGCCGCCAAGGTGAGGAGGGTCGGATGAGCACCGACATCCTGAAAGCCCTGCGCGACGAGGCGGCGGCGCGGCACACGCCCACCGGCGATTTTCTCCCCCTGTCCGACAAGGTGACGGCTGATCTCCTGGAAAGCGGCGCGAAGGAGATCGAGCACCAGCGCCAACTGGTTGGCGGCTTGATCGCCGACATGCTCTGTCCGCCATTCATCAGCGACACCACCAGGTCACTGGTCGAAATGCTGATCCAGCGCGATCAGGCTGGCCGGGCCAAGTACGGCACTACCCTGGACCGCACCGACCTCACGCAGCAGGATTGGTTGCAGCACCTGATAGAGGAAATGCTCGACGGTGCCGGTTACGCCCTGCGCGCGAAGCAGACGGCGGCAGCCCTACAGCAGGAGATGGAGGACTGGCGGCTCCAAGCTTCACATGGCACGGAAGTTGCCCACGCGGCGGCCGAGCGCATCGCCGAGTTGGAGCACGCCGCGCCAAGTTGGGACGAGGCGCCGCTTTGGGCCAAGTTTCTGGCCATGGATGCCGACGGTGAATGGGGCTGGTTCGAGTTCCAGCCAGTCAAACGGCCTGATATGTGGGACGTACAAGCTGGGCGCTTCCGAGTAATTCGCGGGACGCGCTACTTGGGCGGCTGGGATTCCACGCTCCAGGCGCGGCCGGAGGCTTCCACATGAAGTACCGCGTCATGATCGCCGGCTATGCCGGCATGCCCGCCATCGAGGCCAGCGAACACCGGTGGCGCTGGACTGCGCAGCTGGCCGCCTGGGCGTTCAACGTGTTCGAGCCGACGGGGACGTTCGCGTTCGTGCGGGAGGTGGCGCCGTGAGGCTGCTTAAGGCCCTGGACCGACTCCTCTGGGAGATCACCGCCCGCAACTGGATGGGCTGGCCGACTGAGCGCCGGCACCGGCTCACCGGCGAGTACGAGCACATTCGCTACAACGACAAGGTGGCGTGGCAGCCCGGCCGACTGCCCTACCTGGGAGGGCCCTATGGCTGACGAGACCTCCATTGAGATCGACGTGGCTACGATCGCGGCCATGGCGCGTGATGCCGAATGGCTCAGCGCCGACGCGTGCGCCTTCCTCCTGGGCCTGACCACGCGCAAGGGGACGGTGAACCGCCGCGCGTTCCTGGAGCGCGTGGCAGTACGAACCAGTTTCCCCAAGCCGATCAATATCGGCGCCAAGAAGTTGTGGCGGCGGGCTGACGTGATCCTTTGGGCCGACGACGAGGCCAAGGTCAAGATCAAGCGAGCTTCTTAGCCAGTTCAGCCGCGGTCGCGCGGTAGTAGATGAGGAGGCTGGACAGGTTTCGGTGCCCGATCACACGGGCCAGCTCCAGGATGTCCAGCTTCTTCGACAGACGCCAGACCGCCTCCGCGCGGGCGTCGTGGAAGTGCAGGTTCGCGATGGTCGGAACGCCGTCGCGGACCTTCCGGAACAGGCCATCACGTTTCGAGGCCGACAGGCCGAACACGGGACCGAAGCCCAGCGGCAGGGCGCGCAGGATCTGCACCGCGCGGGCCGTCAGCGGCACGTCGCGGCTGTCGCCGTTCTTGCTGGTGCGCACGGTCACATAGCGCTCGTCCAGGTGGACATCGGTCCAGCGCAACTCACAGATTTCGCCAGACCGCATCGCGGTCTCCAGCGCGAACAGGAACGCCAAGCCGACCCGATGGCGCTGAGTGTCCGTCTTCAACGTGTCCCACACGTCGAACGCCTGGGCCAGGGCTTCGACCTCCTCCGGCGAGATCCGGCGCGCGCGCCCCTTTGGCTTCGGCGGCTGCTTCACGTCCCGCATCGGGCTCTCTTTCAGCCACCGCCATTCCAGCCGGGCCACCTCCAGCACCGCGGAGATCAGGTTCATTTCCCTGGCCACGGTCGCCGGCTTCACCAGCTTGAGCCGTGCGTCGCGCCACTCGGCCATGTCGTTCTGTGACAGGCTCAGGATGCGGCGCTTGGCGATGCGGTCCTCTCGGATGAACCGCGCGATGCGCACGCGGTCCCAGTGGCCGCCACGCTTGCCTGGCGTCACCTCGTCCGAGTAGCGCTTGAACGCCTCCTCAAGGGTCTTGTCCGGCAGCTCTGTGCCGGCGAGCTGGGCCTCCTGCTCCTGCGCCCAGGCGAGCGCGGCGCGCTTGGTATCGAACACCTTCGTCGCGCGGCGGCCGTCCACCTTCACGAAAGCGCGGTATCGATTGCCCAGTGGTCGGATGGAGGCCATGGGGCGATTGTGTGCCATTTCGTGTGCCCGTGTGCCTTTCGATACGGGGCACGTCGGGGCGAAACGGGTAATGGCGCCTGCCGTAACCCGCTGATTTCGTGGGCTTATGTGGCGATACGGGGCGAAGTAGGGAGCGCCGAAAGAGGGGTCATGGTGCCGCTTGTCCGAATCGAACGGACGACCTACCGCTTACAAGGCGGTTGCTCTACCTGCTGAGCTAAAGCGGCGATGACGCGTCGCGGCGCATTCTAGCCGCTGGCGCGCGCGCAGTCCTGCGCCACGGCGCGGGCGGCGCCGGCCTGGCCCTGCAGGGCGGCCGCCGGCACGCTGGCGCGCACATCGATCCACCACTGCACCGGGCCCTCCGGGCCGACCGCTTCCATGCGCGCGTCGAAGCCGGCCGCCTCCAGATCGCGCTGGCGACGCTGGGCCGCCTCGCGCGTGCTGTACCGGCCCAGCGCCACCCCGGAGGTCGGCCCGTTGGAGATGACCATCAGATCGTCGAAGCCCGCGGCCGAGATCCGCCGCGCCATGTCCTCGGCCGCGGCGCGATCGGCGAACGGCGCCATCACCGAATAGGCACGGGCCGGCTGGTTCTGGCTGCGCAGCCGGGCCGACGCGGGCGATGGCTTCAGCCTGCCCTGCGCGGCGCGCGCCTCGGCCTCGCTGTCGAACGGCCCCAGCGACGCGCAGATGGGCGGTGCCGGCTTGGCGGCGTCCGCAACCGGCGCAGGCTCGGTCGAAGGCTTGGGCGGCGCGACGGGCTTGGCCTGCGGCGTCGGGGCGGCCGCGACCGACGTGGTCGGCCTGGCTTCGACCAGCTGCGGCGCCGGGGGCGCCTCGGCCGCCGGGCGGCTGGCGGCGGCGCGACGCGCCTGGGCCAGCTGCTGCGGCGTGGGCGTCTCCAGCAGAGGCAGGCCATCGACCTGTGCCGCAGGCGCCGAGGCCGGTGGCGGTGGGGCCATCAGCCACCAGGCGGCGACGCCGAGGTTGAGGACGACCAGCAACAGGATCAGGGCACGGATCAGCATGGCGCGGGATTCTATCGGGCCGGCGCACCGGAAACGCCGGCCCACACGGCCAGGCCTTCCAGCACCAGGCTGTCGACGCGCAGCGCCTGCGGCAGCAAGGCCGCCAGCGGGGCGCTGCCACCGCCGTGCAGCAGCAGCGACGGCATCTGCCCGAGGCGCTGCGCCCCCTGCGCCAGACTGCGCTCGATCAGGGCGACGGCGGCACCGTCGCAGCCGGAGGCCAGTGCGTCGTGGGTCTCGCTGGCGAACTCGTCGAACACCCCGCCTTCGGCCGGCAGCTGCGCCGCGGCTCGGTGCAGGGCCTGCCGCATCAGCTGCGGCGAGGGCGCGATGCGTCCACCCAGATGCGCACCGTCGGCATCGACCAGGTCGATCGTCACCGCCGTGCCCACGCCGGCCACCAGCCAGGGCCCGGCGCCGCGGGCCCGCGCGCCCAGCATGGCCAGGAACCGGTCCACCCCCAGCCGCGCCGGTTCGGCATAGGCCACGCGCAGGCCGGCCAGCCGCCCCTGGGTACGCGCCAGCGAGACCAGGCGGAAGCGTTCCTGCAGCACCTCCAGCACGCCGGCGGTCAGGGCCGGGGCGGCGACGCTTGCCAGGCAGGCCGACACGCCCTGCGCGGGCAGCTGCGCGCGCAGTTGGTCCAGCAGCGCCCCGCGCCCGTGGTCGAGCGCGACGACCGCGCCGATCCGCCCGTCGGCCTGCAGCGGCGCAGCCTTGAGCCGGGTGTTGCCCAGGTCGAGCAGCCAGCGCTGTGGCCTCGCTTCCGAAGTCATGCCGCGCGCACGCTGACTTCGCCGGCGTGGAAGACGCGCAGGCCCTGGCGGGTGGTCACGCGCAGCGCGCCGTCCTCGGCGATGCCCTCGGCGGTGCCGACGACCTCGCCTTCGTCCAGCTTCACCGCCACCGCGCGTCCGCACAGTGCATCCAGCGCGGCATAGCGCGGCAGGAACGGCGCAAGTCCTTCGGTATCGAACAGTTCCAGCGCCGGCAGCAGCTGCTCCAGCACGGCGACGACCACGTCCTGGCGGGAGGGCGGCGTCGGCAGCGCGCCGGCCAGATCGATCCACGGCTGATCGATTGCCTGACCCTGGGCCGGCGGCATGCGCACGTTGAGCCCGATGCCGATCACGGCACGCACCGGGCCACCGGCTTCGCCGCCGCCCTCGACCAGCAGGCCGCCGAGCTTGCGCCCCTCGACCACCAGATCGTTGGGCCACTTCAGCCCCACCTGGCCCAGTCCCAGCGCGCGCAGCCCCTCGGCCACCGCCACGCCGGCCACCAGGCTCAGTCCGCCCAGCCGGGCCAGGCCGCCGCTGTAGCGCCGGGCCACCGACAGATAGACGTGCGCGGCCAGCGGCGAGGCCCAGCTCCGCCCGCGTCGGCCGCGGCCGCCGGTCTGGCGCTCGGCCAGCAGCACCGCGCAGCCATGGCCCGGACTGGCCCGGCGCAGCAGTTCGCTGTTGGTCGAATCCAGGCTCCAGGCCACTTCCAGCTGCGCGATCAGCGCCAGCGCCCGGGCCGGCAGGGCCGCGCGCAGGGCGGCGGCGTCCAGCAGCTCCAGCGGTGCCTGCAGCGCATAGCCCTGGCCAGCGCTGCCGGCGATGGGGATGCCGGCCTCACGCAGGGCCTGCACCCGCTTCCAGATGGCGGTGCGGGTCAGCCCGGTCTCCTGCGCCAGCAGGTCGCCCGAGACCGGGCCCTGCATCAGCCGCGACAGGAGCTGGCGCTCGCGCTCGGCGGACGCAGGAGACTGAACAGGGAGGGCGGTCATCAGGCCGCCATTATGGGGGAGGCCCGGCGGCGCCTGTCATGGCGTACAGGAAGTCAAAACCGCGTTATGATCGGGATTCGCCGCTGTGTGCCCCGCCCCGGAGTGTTCCGATGCTTCGCGCCTGCCTTGCCGTTGTGCTGATGACCTGCGTCGCCTCGCCCGTGCTGGCCCAGAGCGCGCGCACCGCCGTGTCCGCGACCGCACCGACGGCGGCGGGCAATCGCGCCGGCGAGTCCACGACCGGCACGGCGACGGACAAGACCAGCGCGGCATCCGGCTACGGCCATGCCGCCGTGCCTGCGACCAGCCAGGGCGGCGGTGGCGACGACGAAGGCGTGCTGCGCATGCGCGCGCCGAAGTGGAACAGCTTCCTGCCCGGGATGTTCCGCTGATCCAGCCGCTGTTGCGCTGGCTGCGCGGCCAGCCCCCCGCGCTCGACGACACGCTCTGGCAGCAGGCCGGCGAGGGCCTGCCGTGGGTGCGCGGCCTGCAGCCGTCCCAGCGCGAGACGCTGCGTGCGCTGGCGGCGCGCTTCCTCCACCAGAAGACCATCACCGCGCTGGGCGGCCTGGAGCTGGACGAACGCGCGCGCGTGCAGCTGGCCGCGCTGTGCTGTCTGCCGCTGCTGGAGTTCGGCATCGGCGGGCTGCGCGGCTGGTCGCAGCTGATCGTGTATCCGGAGGCCTTCCGCGTGCAGCGCAGCCACGTCGACGCGGCCGGCGTGCTGCACGAGTGGGAGGACGAGCTTGCGGGCGAGTCCTGGGACAGCGGCCCGCTGATCCTGTCCTGGGCCGATGTGAGGGCCGAAATCGACGATCCGGCCTCCGGCTACTGCGTGGCCGTGCACGAGATGGCGCACAAGCTCGACAGCCTCAACGGCGTGCTGGACGGCAGCCCGCCCCTGCCCGGCCCCTGGCAACGCGCCTGGGCCAGGGATTTCCAGCGCCACTACGACGCCCTGTGCGCCCGCGTGGACGCCGGCAAGCGCACCCGCATCGACGACTACGCGGCCGAGTCGCCGGAGGAATTCTTCGCGGTGGTCAGCGAATACCACTTCTCCGCCCCGCAGGTCCTGCGCGAGGCGATGCCCGAAGTCGCCGACCACCTGGTCAAGCTCTATGGCGCGCCGCCGGCGCTGTTCTAGCGCCGCTGCGCGGCGCCGGGATTCGGGATTCGGGATTCGGGATTCGGGATTCGGGAATCGGGAATCGGGAATCGGGAATCGGGAATCGGGAATCGGGAATCGATCAGGAGCTTGCGGGCTCAAACCTCGTTTGGGAGGCTTGCTGCGTCGAGGGTGGTAGCACGGGAAGCACAAAAAGCGGTCATCCCCGCGGACGCGGGGATCCATGGACGTCCGTCCAGGTCGCGCAACGTCCGTGGGTTCCCGCTTTCTCGGGAACGACGGCAGGAAGTTGGCCGCGGCTCGTGATGTCCGACTGCGCCGCCCGCCCGGCGGCAAACAGGGAGGGTCGAAGTCGAAGAAGGATGTTGCTTCCCAGGCCGCCTGCGCACCTGGGACCGACTCACAGCCCCTCGGGCAGCTTCACCTCGAACCGCTCCCCGCCCAGTTCCTGCGAACGGCTGACGGTCAGCTCGCCGCGATAGCCGCGCACCAGGTCCTGCACGATCGACAGGCCGATGCCGTGGCCCTGCACGCGCTCGTCGCCGCGCACGCCGCGCTGGAGGATGTTGGCCACGTTGTCCTCGGGGATGCCCGGGCCGTCGTCGTCCACCGCCAGCAGCAGGCCGGCGCGGCGGTTGCCGGCCGAGTTGATCGGCGCGACCGTCAGCAGCACGCGCGAGCGCGCCCACTTGAAGGCGTTCTCCAGCAGGTTGCCCATCAGCTCCTGCAGGTCGCCGACCTCGCCGTGGAAGCGCGCGGACGGATCGATCTCGAACTCGCAGATCACGCCCTTGGCCGCGTAGACCTTCTCCAGCCCGCGCACGATCTGGTCGGCGTGCGGCTCGATGTCCACCGGCGCCGAGAACAGCTTGTGGCCGGTGGAGGCCGCGCGCGCCAGCTGGTAGGACACCAGGTCGTTCATGCGCTTGAGCTGGACGTTGAGCTCCTCGCGCAGCGCATTGGCGTGCACGCCGTCGTCCAGCTGCGCGCGCAGCACCGCCAGCGGCGTCTTCAGGCTGTGCGCCAGGTCGGCCAGCGTGTTGCGCTGACGCTCCAGGTTCTCGCGCTCGGAATCGATGAAGGCGTTGATGCTCTCGGTCAGCGGCTCCAGCTCGCGCGGATGGTGCTCGGTCATGCCCTTGGCTTCGCCGCGCTGGACCCGCTTGAGTTCGTTGATCACGCGCTGCAGCGGGCGCAGGCTCCAGTTGAGGATCAGCCCCTGCAGCAGCAGCAGCACCACGCCGGCGCTGCCCAGATAGACCCACAGCGCATGGCGGAAGGTCTGCAGCTGCGAGTCGAGCACCTGCGTGTCTTCGAGCACGTAGATCGAGTAGGAGAACTCGCTCTTGGGCCCGCGCGCGGCCCACACCGTGCCCAGGCCGAAGCGATACACCGCGCCATCGCGCCCGTCGAGCTGGACCATGTCCAGCGGACCTTCGAAGACCTTGTCGTTGGGCTTGAGCATCTTGCCCTGCGGCAGATACGGGCCCAGGGTCGAATCCGAGCCCCAGCCGGCTTCCGGATTGGGCAGCACGATCTGCGCGTACAGCCCGCTGCCGGGCTGGCCGAAGCGCGGATCGATCACCGTGGCCGCATCCGATGGATTGATCAGCGACCCGTCGCGGGCGAAGTCCACCTTGTTGGCGAACGAGTACGCATACCCTTCGAGGCGCCGCTGCAGGTTGTCCTCGGCGGTGGTGACGAAGGCACGGTCCAGCGCCACGCCGGCCAGCGCGAGGAAAGCCACCAGGCCCACGCTGGCGGCCAGCAGCTGGCGCGCCCGCAGCGAGCGCGGGCGCCACCGGACGATGCGTTCGCGCCCTGCCGCCGGGGCCTGCGCGGAAGGCGCGGCCCCGGGCATCAGCCCTCGTTGCGCGGGATGGCGAAGCGGTAGCCGCGACCGCGCACGGTTTCGATCGGCTTGAGCGCGCCGTCGGGGTCGAGCTTCTTGCGCAGGCGGCCGATGAAGACCTCCAGCACGTTGGAGTCGCGGTCGAAATCCTGCTGGTAGATGTGCTCGGTCAGGTCGGCCTTGGAGACCAGTTCGCCGGCATGCATCATCAGGTACTCGAGCACCTTGTACTCGTAGCTGGTCAGGTCGACGTTGCTCCCGTTGACGCTGACGGTCTGCGCGGCCAGGTCCAGCGCGACGGGTCCGCATTCCAGCGTGGGCTTGCTCCAGCCGGCGGCGCGGCGCAGCAGCGCGTTGACGCGGGCGAGCAACTCCTCGACGTGGAACGGCTTGACCAGGTAGTCGTCGGCGCCCTGCTTGAGGCCCTCGACCTTGTCCTGCCAGCTCGAACGCGCGGTCAGGATCAGCACGGGGAACTTCTTGCCCTCGTCGCGCAGCGCCTTGATCAGTTCCATGCCCGACATCTTGGGCAGGCCCAGGTCGATGATGCCCACGTCGAACGGCACCTCGCGGCCCATGTACAGCCCTTCCTCGCCGTCCTGCGCCGCATCGACGGCAAAGCCTTCGCGCTTCAGGCGAGCGGCCAGGGTTTCACGCAGCGGAGCTTCGTCTTCGACCAGCAGAATGCGCATGGAGTCTTCCTAACTGAAAGGGAACGTGCCTGAGTATCGGGAGGCAAGCTGAACGGCTCGCCATGCCGTTCAGCTTACGGGCGTGGGGGGTTAGCCCGGCGTGGACGCATCGGCGGGAAGTCGTCGCGCCCCGGGCCTGCCTCGCCGCCGCGACGCGTGTCGCGCCGGCCCATCGCATCGCTGTCCATGTAGCGCACGCGCCCGTCCTGATCCATCACCTTGACCCGCATGATGTCGCGGCCGTCGAACTGCACGCGCTCGGCGCCCAGCACCCGGCCACCGCTCTCGGCCTGGGCCCGACGCACCGCGTCGGCCGCGTCCAGGCGACCGCCCGGACCGCGCTGCGCCAGCGGCGGCAGGCCCGGATCGACCTGCGCCCAGGCCGCAGACGTCGCACCCAGCAGGAGGGCAACGGTTAAAAGGGCATCTAAGGCGCGGCGGCTGGTCATAACGGAATCGTAACGGCTATTCGCGCGGTGGGATGAACCGCGACCGACACTCCGGTGGCGAGGTGAGGGGCCAGTCTTGGGGCGCGGCGGTGAATCCGTTCTGAATTTTCTGAACGGGGCTGCGGACTCGTTCAGGCGCCCCGCCGCCTCAGAAAATCTCGCCCACACAACATCTTAGCGAGCCGCCGGCGGCCTCGATGGCGGCCAGCGGCACCGAGTGCGGGCGCAGGCCAGCGGCCTCCAGCCCGGCCAGCGTCGCCGGGCGCAGCGCCCGGTGCGCGGTGCGGCTCATCCAGACCGAATCGGAGGTCAGGCTGATGGCATTGCCGGCGAAGGCCCGCTGCTCGGCCGCGTCCAGCGCGATCACGCCCGAACCATAAAGCGCCTGCAGCACCTCCAGCAGCGGTTCCGGCTGGGCGAAGCCGCCGCCGCTGACCAGCGCGGCGCGGCCGGCCAGCAGCGCCAGCACCACATTGGTGTGGTATTCGCCCGGCGCCAGTTCGACCAGCAGCGTCGCGCGCAGGCCGAACGCGGCATGCATCAACGCGGCCCCCTGCGCGTCGCAGCGTTCGGACAGCCCGCAGATGGCCAGGCCGCGCGCACGGTCGACCACCAGCGAGCCGGTCAGCTCGCACGGGTGCGGCTGGGTCGAGAGGTCCTCCAGCGCGTAGCCGAGCACGTCGGTGAAGAAGGCGCGGATGTCTTCGCGCGCGGCCTCGCGCTGCCGCACCGGATGGCGCATGCGTCCGACGATCGCGCGGCCCGGCACGGTGGCGAAGACGTTGTTGGGGAACAGCGCGTCGGGCGTCGCCGCATCGCCGGCGAAGGCGACCACCGGCCGCTGCGCCGACAGCGCCTGGTGCAGCGCGCGGTGTTCGGCGAGCGCCGCGGCCGCGTCGAAGCCGTGGTTGGCCATGTAGGCGTTGTCGCGGGCGGACTCTTCGGCGCGGGCGAAACCGTCGGGCGACACCAGGAACACGCCGCGCGCGGTGGCCGCGCCCCAGTCCGGCCCCAGGGTGCGCGCCAGGGCGAGGAAGGCCTGCGGATCACGCGTGATCACGGCTGCACCCGCCTCAGGCGGCGACGGTCAGCGGGGCGCCGGTGGCGGCCAGCGCACGTTCGACCAGCGACCAGTCGGCGCCGGGGCGGTGCGCGCCCTCGCTCAGGATCTGGCGAAACTGGCGCCCGCCAGGCTGGCCGGCATAGAGGCCCAGCACGTGGCGGGTGATGTGCTTGAGCGCGACGCCGCGCGCCAGCGCCGCCTCGACATAGGGCCGCAGCGCGCGCAGCAGCTCCTCGCGCGGGCGCGCCTGCCTGCCGGCCAGCTGCGCATCGGCGCGATGCAGCAGGTAGGGATCGTGATAGGCGGCGCGGCCGAGCATCACCGCATCGACCTGCGACAAGTGGGTGGCGATCGCGTCCAGGTCGGCAATGCCGCCGTTGAGCGAGATCGTCAGCTGGGGACGCTCGCGCTTGAGCCGGTAGGCCCATTCGTAGCGCAGCGGCGGGATCTCGCGGTTCTCCTTGGGCGACAGGCCATCGAGCCAGGCCTTGCGGGCGTGCACGATGAAGGTGTCGCAGCCGGTCGCGGCGACCGTGTCGATGAAGCCGGCGAAATGCGCGTAGTCCTCCAGCTCGTCCACCCCCAGGCGGCACTTCACCGTCACCGGAATGCTCACCGCCTCGCGCATCGCGGCGATGCACTCGGCCACCAGCGCCGGCTCCTTCATCAGGCAGGCGCCGAAGCGCCCCGCCTGCACGCGGTCGGAGGGACAGCCGACATTGAGGTTGACCTCGTCGTAGCCGTAGTCCTGCCCGATGCGCGCGGCCGCGGCCAGCCGCGCGGGCTCGCTGCCCCCCAGCTGCAGCGCCACCGGATGCTCCGAGGCGTCATAGCCAAGCAGCCGCTCCCGATCGCCCTGCAGCACCGCATTGGCGTGGACCATCTCGGTATAGAGCAAGGCGTTGGGCGCGAGTACCCGATGGAACGCCCGGCAATGGCGGTCGGTCCAGTCCATCATGGGGGCTGTGGATAAAATTTTCCCTTTGTAGTTCAATGGTTTATCTCGTATAATCAGCAACATAGAGCGAGACGAAAGCACGCTCGTGTGCACTGGAATTTGCCCAAATTCGCCCTGCTACGACGGTCCAGTGCACACGCAGCGCACACGAAAATGGCCACGATCATCCAACTTCCATCAGGTCACTGGCGCGTTCAGGTCCGGCGCAAGCAATGCTATGCGAGCGAGACCTTCCTCCGCCATGAAGACGCCCGGAAATGGGCAACTGCGACCGAGCGGCGGATTGATCTTGGCGAGGCACCGCTGAAGCGGGCCAAAGTAGATCCGACGACCTTCGAACACCTTGTGGACCTGCACGTCGAAGACATGCGCGAGGTCGGCAAAGCGCCGCGACGCTCCAAGCGTTTCACCCTCGACGCACTCAAGGCGAAGCTCGGCAAGGTCAAGCTCAAGGACCTTACTCGCGAGCGCCTGATCCAGTTCGGCAAGGATCGCTCGAAAGAGGGTGCCGGCCCGGTGACGCTGAGTGCGGACCTGGGCTATCTCAAGCTTGTGCTTACTCACGCAGCGGCCGTGCACGGCATTGACGTCAAAGTGGAGCCAGTCGATTTGGCACGCGTCGCGCTCAAGCGACTAGGCTTGGTCGGGAAGTCGCGAGCGCGCGATCGGCGTCCAACTGCCGACGAATTGACTCGGCTTCTGGACCATTTCGACAACAATGATCGCGCGTCGATTCCTATGGGCCGCATAGTCCGCTTCGCGATCGCCAGCGCGATGCGCCAAGAGGAAATCTGCCGCATCCTTTGGAGCGAGTTGGACGTTGAACGGCGTCTGGTCCTCATCCAAGACCGGAAGGATCCGCGCGAAAAGGATGGCAATGACCAGTGGGTACCGCTACTCAATCTGACTGGCTTCGACGCGCTGCACTTGATTCGCCTGCAGCGCAAGCATTGCCCGCGCGGCGACATCATCTTTCCGTACAACTCTCGCTCGGTGGGCGCGGCATTTCGCCGTGCATGCAAGGCACTCAAGATCAAGAATCTGCACTTCCACGATCTACGCCATGAAGGCACTAGCCGGTTGTTTGAGGCGGGCTTGCGTATCGAGCAGGTCGCCCTCGTGACTGGGCATCGGGACTGGAAGCAACTCAAGCGCTATACGAATCTGCGCCCCGAGCATCTGCATCGGGCTGGTGCCGACCGCTCACCTGGTCCGGCCGATGTTTCCGACACGGTACGTGCGGCGGCACAGCTGCTGGCATCACAAATTCAAGCGGCATGGGCGTCGCAACAGGCGATCACGCAATCAACAGCGGCGCCCGACGTAACGCCACTGCTCCAGCGTCTAACCAGTCTGCTTCTAGATCAAAGCGAGCCCGTTGAAGCCGGCCAGGTAGCACCGCGCCAGCTCGCACTTTCAGCGTGACGGGCTCGCTACCGGTGTCTCCGGGTATTCCCTTGACGTTGTATTCCTCATAAGTTATATTCCTCTCAGGATCGCAGGGCATGGAATGGGATGTCGAGTACACCGAAACCTTCGCGGAATGGTGGGCTGAGCTGACCGAAGCGGAGATCGAATCGGTGCGTGCGAGCGTCCTGCTGCTGCGCAGCTACGGTCCCAACCTGCGGTTCCCGCACAGCAGCGGCATCAAGGGCTCCAAGCACGGGAACATGCGGGAGCTGCGGGTTCAGTACGGCGGCCGGCCGTTCCGCGTGCTGTACGCCTTCGATCCCCGGCGCAGCGCGATCCTGCTGCTCGGCGGGGAGAAGACCGGAGACGACCGCTGGTACAAGAAGCACGTCCCTATTGCCGACCGCCTGTACGACGAACACCTGAAGACGCTGAAGTAACGAGGACTGATCGATGGCCAAGCCGTTTGCCGAACTTGAAGCGAAGATGTCGCCGGCGTCGCGCGCACGGTCGGATGCGCTTTACGAGCAGCTGGTGGCCGAAATGCCGCTGCACGAGCTGCGTCGGGCCAAGGCGTTGTCGCAGGTCAAGCTGGCTGAGGCGTTGCACATCAACCAGGCCGCCGTCTCCAAGATGGAGAACCGCGCCGATATGTACATCAGCACGCTGCGCGACTACATCCGCGCGATGGGTGGAGATCTGGAGATCGTGGCCCGGTTCCCGGACGGAGCGGTCAAGATCAGCAACTTCGCCGATCACGAGGCGTCGCCCGAAGCGGCGGCCGAAGCGGCTGCGCGCTAGGCGGACGGCGGCTTCTTGAACGCCCGGTCGCGCGCCATAAACGCCTCGAGCATGTACGGGATCAGCGTCGTCGCGTCCACCGCCTCGCCATAGGTCCGCGCGTGCAGCGCCGCATAGCGATCGAGGTCGACCTTGAGGCTGGCCGGGCATGCAAACGTCACCTTGACGCTCTCGGTCTTCGGCAGCGGCCCGAGCCGCAGTTTCCTGGTCGTGCTCATCGTGCAGCGCCTCGGTTGAAGAACAGCGGCTGGTACGGCCGCAACACCAGATCTCGGTTGACGATGATGCGTACCGGCAGGCCCGGCCGCTCGGTCAGCGTCGGCTGGATATTGAGGTTGCGCCGGGTCATCTCCTGGCCGACCTGATTGATGCTCTCCTGTGCGCTGTCGCGACCGGCGATGACGACGCGATCGCCGTCCTGTCGGTTTTCGGGCGCCGCCAGCTCGGCGCCGACGCCGAGCAGCGTCGTCAGCGCGGCGCCGGCGAAGATGCGGCCCCAGTGGTAGTTCACATCGTCCTCGAGCCCGGCATAGCCAGCCGGATCGGTCCCGACCAGGTTGTCGAGCATCAGCGACGAGGTGTCGGGCAGGATGATCCGATGCCAGACGACCTGGACGCGGCTCTGGCCATAGCTGACCTGGCTGTTGTAGCGGCCGAGAATGCGCGATCCCTGCGGGATCAGCAGGTGGCCGCCGGTCGCGGTGTCGTAGATCGGCTCCGTCACCGTCGCGATCACGTCGCCGGGCAAGTCCGACTTGATGCCCGTCACCAGCGCGCCGGCGATGACCGTTCCGGCCATGACCTGATACGGCGATGCCGGCATTTGCAGGTTGCCGGAATTGCGGGTTTCCGTAGAGCCGCCTTGCAGGAATGCCTCTTTCTGCTCTTGCCGGTTCTGCAAGGTGATCGGATCCACCTGCGCCGCCGTCGAGGCCGGCCCGGCGGCGAGCGGGTCGAAGGCCGCCTGTGTGTGGGTGGCACCAGCGGCATCCAGCGCCGCCTGCGCCACGGCAGGCGCCGCTTGGCCCTGGCCACCCGAGCGGAAGAACACCGATGAGGCCGCCGCCGCGTCGGCCTCCT
The DNA here is from genome assembly GCF_020042665.1 of Pseudoxanthomonas sp. X-1. Classification (NCBI taxonomy): domain Bacteria; kingdom Pseudomonadati; phylum Pseudomonadota; class Gammaproteobacteria; order Lysobacterales; family Lysobacteraceae; genus Pseudoxanthomonas; species Pseudoxanthomonas sp. X-1. Next base: position 601,534 of record NZ_CP083376.1, on the reverse strand, counting down.
TGCGCAAGGCATCCTCGGGATTGTGGCCAGGCGGTACATACGTCGGCGTCACCGCCTGCTGCGAGTTCACGATGGCCGGCCCGAGGTCGCCCGGCAGCGGCGGCCCCAGCTCGGGCACCTTCGGCGGCAGCTTCGAGTAGTCCGAAGGCAGGCCGTCCAGCCCTTCGGACTTCGACACGCGATCGACGTTGTAAAGCTCGGTCTGCTCATTGGCGCCGCGCCGCTGCGGTTGCAGCGACCAGATCGTGGCCCCGAGCACGGCGATCGACAGGCCGCCGACAAGGATGACCAGCGTGCGCCGATTCAGCCGCGTGACCGGCCGCGGCCGGGCGCGCAGCGCCACCGCCTCGGGCGCCACCTTGCCTGTGTCGGGCCTCGTATCGGTCGGGCGCATGTCACATCCCTCGCGGCGGCTGGCCATCGGTCCGCTCGATCCGCACGACGTCGCCTTGCTTGCCGCCCAGGCGCAGCTCGGCCGCGCCGAAGAGCCGGTCGACGATGTAGTACGGCGAGCGGAAGCGGTAGTTGACCAGTTGCCCGTCGCCGGCCGGCCCGATCACGAACAGCGGCGGCAGCTCGCCCTGGGCGATGCCGGGCGGGAACTGGATGTAGACCTTCTCGCTATCATCGAACGCGCGCAGCGGCTTCCACGGCGGATTGCTGCCGATGATCGCATACCGGAAGCGGATGCGCTCGAGCGACAGTCCGGTATCGACCGGCGCCGTCGCCTGCGCATCCCGCGCCTGCTTCTGCAACGCCAGCATCCGATCCTTGGGATAGTCCCAGGATACCGACGCCATCCATGCCTTCTCGGTCGAGGTCAGCTCGATCAGATATGTGCGCCGGCTGGTCGTGATGACCAGATTCGTCTTCAACCCTGATCGGATCGGCTTGACCAGCACGTTGACGCGCAGCGCCTCGCCGGCGCCGCTGGATGTGTCCCCGACGATCCAGCGCACCGTGTCGCCCGCGGCGACCGTGACCAGTTCTTCGCCCGCCTGCAGCGAGATGACGGTCACTCGCCCGGGCGCCGCATAGACCTGATACAGCGCGCCGTCGGTGTAGGGCCACACCTGGATCGCGTTCACGTAGCCTTCTCGCGTGGGCGCGATGCGCGCCTCGGCATTGGCGCGCGAGACCCGGGTCGTCTCGTCAGATGGCTCCGGCGCGGATTTCACTTCGTCGCCGGTGGGCAGTGGCTTGAGTTGCGCCGGCAGCGCCAGCGGCTCGGGAACCGCGACGACTTCGACCGGCGCTGGCGGCTCGGGCAACGGCTGCGCCTGCACCGGCTCGTCCAGCGAGATGCGCGGCGCCGGTGTGCCGCGACTCGCACAGCCAGCCAACGCCAGCGCGATCAGCAACGCCCAGATTCGGAAAAACGGATTCATGGCTTGGCTCCTTCAGGTGCGTCCAGCTCGCGGGTCCAGGACAGACCGTTGACGTAAATCCCCAGCGGATTCGCACGCAGGCGCTGCTCGGTGCGCGGCGTTTGCAGGACGATCGAGACGACCGCGGTCCAGCGCTCGACGCCGGCCGGCGCTCCGTTCATGAATCGCTCTTCGGTCCAGCGCACGTTGAAAGAGCTATCGCTGGCGCGCACGACGCTGGTGATCTGCACCGTCACCGACTCTCGGCCGATGCGTGCGAACGGATCGTTGGCGCGCGCGTACTCGTTGAGGACCGCTGCGCCACGGTCGGTGGTGTAGTCGTAGGCGTCGAGCCAATTCCGGCGCACGACGACCGGATCGATCGACAGCGAGCGCACGAGCGTCACGAAGCGAGCCAGGTGATGCGCGATCTGCGCATCGGCAGGCTGGTAGGCCGTCGCCACCTCGCCTACCGCACGGACCTGACCGCTGCGGTCGACCTCGACGACGTACGGCGTCACGATCGACTGCGCGGAACGCCAGACGAGGCCGCCTCCCATCAGCAGCGCCAGAATCAGGCAGCCAAATGCCATCAGGCGCCAGTTGCTCGCCTGCACACGCGCCGAGCCGATGCGCTCGTCCCAGACCTGGGCCGCCGCCTGGTACGGCGTCTCCGGGGGCGGCGTGACGGCATAGCGCACTTGGGGTCGTTTGAATCGCATCGCTGATCTCCCTAGGAATCCGAATCGCGCAAGGACGGGCCGCTGCCCGACGCGCCGCTGTCACCGCCGCGCAGCGTGTGCGCGAGCGTCGTGGCCGCATGCGTGAGGCGCTGCTGTCGCTGCAGGCGCTTGGCCCAGGCGGGTTGCTGATCCGCGGCGTGAGCGGGCGCCCGGCCCGCGGGAGCGCCCTTTTGTTGCCCGCCAGCAACCGCAGCCGAACCCGCCGCTGCGTTCGGCGCGCCCGCTGTGCCGGCTTGGCCCACCGGGGCGCCTGCGGGCGAGGCGGCGCCCTCCCGAAAGCTGGCGACCGCGCGCTCCTTGAGCGTGTTCGCGCCGGCGGCCGCTCGCTCGCCGATGACCTGGGCGCCGCGGGAGGCGACACTGCCGATGCCGGCCATGGCACCCCGCGCGCCACCGCCGGCCGCGGCCGACCCGGTCTTGAACGCCGCGCCTGCGCCGCGCGCCGCGCCCGCGGCCATGCGCGCACCGGCACCGGTCATGCGCGCGGCGGCCGGCGCCATGCGTGCGCCCGCCGCGATGGCTCCACCGACGCCGGTCCCCGCGGCGCCGACGGCAACGGCCGTACCGGCGGCGCCGAGCGCCGCACCAGCCATCGCGCCGGCGCCGAGCTGCGGTCCGCCAGAGATCAACCCGCTCGCAATACCCGGGCCGAAGATCGCGAGCGCGAGCAAGGCGAGCGAGGCCAGCATCACGACCAGCGCGTGATCGATGGACGGCTCGCCTGGCACGGTCTGAAACTCGTGGAACAGTCCGGTGCCGATACCGACGATGACGGCCAGCACCAGCACCTTGATGCCGGAGGACACCACGTTGCCGAGCACCTTTTCGGCCAGGAATGCGGTCTTGTTCCAGAACGCGAACGGGACGAGTACGAATCCGGCGAGCGTAGTCAGCTTGAATTCGATCAACGTGATGAAAAGCTGGATCGCCAGCGCGAAGAAGCACAGGATCACGACCAGCCACGCGAGGAAAAGCACCATGATCGCGTCGAGGTTGAGGAACACATCGGGGAATCCCATCAGCGCGTCGAGCTGAAGGAAGATCGGCCAACCCGCATCCAGACCGGTCTTCGCTAGCCGCCCCGGCTGCAGAAAATGCTCCATCGAGACGGCCGATCCGGTGGCGGTCAGGCCCAAGCCGGCGAACGAGCGGAACACGATGCCGGCCAGCCAGTTGAAGTTGCCGAGGATGTACGCAAAGGCGCCGACGTAGAGCACCTTGCGGATCAGCTTGGCGATGACGTCCTCGCCCTGTCCGGTCGCATGACCGAGCGCCCAATAGAGACCCGCCAACGTCATGTCGATGACGATCAGCGTCGCGGTGAGGAACGCCACCTCGCCCTGCAACAGCCCGAAACCTGAGTCGATGTAGCGCGAGAACGTATCGAGGAAGCGATCGATGATCGTGACGTCGTTCACTGCGTGGCCTCCGCGTCATCCGCACGGTCCGGCTCGACATCGACAGCCACCTCGTCCTCGGGCGGCGTATCGAAGCTCGGCGGAATCGCCGGCAGCTCCTCGAGCGTGTTGTATTCGTCCGGTCCCGTGTTCCGGGAGAAGAACCGAAGCCGGAATGCCTCGGCGGCCGCACGGCAGGCGTCTTCGCCGGCCGCATGCCGATCCGCCTCGCATTGCGCGCGTAACGCCTTCAGCCGTGCTGGATCGGCGGTCAGCACGGCGGTCAGGTCCTCTGTCTGCTGCTGGCCGCATGCGACCAGTAGCAGGACCAGCAGAGCGAGCGGGATTCGCATCGTGGTCCCCCGTCACTGCCCGTAGAAATGCACCGGATACGGCGTGTACGGGGTGCCCTCGCCGATGAAGCGGCGTCGCACCTCGCGCGAGCGCTCGACCGCCGCCGCTTGGCGCGCCAGCTCCAGCGAGGCGGCACGCTCCTGCGTGAGCTGCAGCTGCTGGCCCTGGATCGTCTGCTTGGCCTGCAGCGCGAGCAGCTGGTTCATCGCCTGCATCGTCTGCAAGGCGCCCTCGGCAGACTGACTGCGGTTGACCAGATCGGTCAGGACTTCCTGATCGTCGCGGACCAGCGCAGACACCTGCGCTTGCATCCGCATCGCGGTATGCAGTCCCTGCAGCGTGTACTTCCAGCGCTCGCGCGCGTCCTGGTACATCTGGTCGCCGCTGATCGTCTCGGCGTACTCCTCCGGGTACAAGATCCGGAACTGGTGATCGAGATTCTGGATGTCGTAAGCCATCCCCTCTGCTTGAGCAATCAGTCGCTGCGTCGTCGCCAGCGCCGAGCGCAACCGGTCGACGACCGTGAAGTCGAGATTCGCGAGGTTGCGCGCTTGGTTGGCCAGCATCTGGGCTTCGTTCTGGAGCTGACGGATCTGGTTGTTGACCTGCTCCAGTGCCTGGATTGCGGTGATCGTGTTCTGGATCAGATTGGTCGGATCGATCACGATCGCCTGGGCGTAGGCGGCCGAGCCGGTGCACAGCGCCGAGGCGAGCGCCAGCGCGAGGACGGTCTTCTTCATGGCAGTTTCTCCTGGGGGTGGATGGACGCTGCGCTGGGCGCCGAGGCCAGCAGCTCGGCGGCCCAGTCCAGACGGCGGTGGCGCAACCACGCGCCGGCGAAGCCCGACGTGCCGGCGTCCTGCAGCACGCGGTCGATGTCGCGCTGATCCTGCGGCGAGGCGGCGGCAGCGAACGCCAGCGCGACAGCACCGAGGTCCAGATCGAACAGGCGGTTGCCGAGGCGCGACTGGTAGTAGTAGTCGCGCTTGGGCTCGGCGGTGGCGACGATCTCGATTTGCCGGCTGTTGAGCCCGAAGCCCTCGTAGATCGAACGGATCTGCGGCTCTGTCGCCTGCGGGTTCGGAAGGAAGATGCGGCTGGCGCAGCTTTCGATGATCGCCGGCGCGATCGTCGAATCCTTGATGTCGGCTAGCGATTGCGTGGCGAAGATCACGCTGACGTTGCGCTTGCGCAGCGTCTTCAGCCATCGGCGGATCCGCGCCGCGAACACCGGTTCATCCAGGAACAGCCAGGACTCATCGAGGATCAGCAGCGTCGGTGAACCGTCAAAGCGATCCTCGAAGCGCGCGAACAAGTAGCGCAACACGGCCAGCACTGCGGCCCGGCTCGCCATCAGGTCTTCCATCTCGAAGCACTGCACCTCGGCACTGCCGAGGCGGTCGTGATCGGCGTCGAGCAGCTTGCCGTGGGCACCGCCGAGCACGTAAGGCGCGAGCGCCTGACGCAGCGTGTTCGATTGCAGTAGCACGGAAAGCCCCGTCATCGTGCGCTGCTCGACCGGCGCGCCGGCCAGGCTTCCCAAGGCCGACCAGACCGCAGCCTTCTCGTCGGGGCCGACCGTTACGCCCTCATGGAGCAGCCGGCCCTCGATCCATTCGGCGACCCAGGCGCGATAGGCGGGTTCGTCGATCTGCGCGAGCGGCTGGAACGCGATGTCGCCATCGCCGCCGAGGTCATAGTGCTCGCCACCCAGGCCCAGGATCGTCGCGCGCATCGAGCGGCCAAGGTCGAAGGCCAAAATGCGCGAGCCGCGGTAGCGCCGGAACTGCATCGCCAGCGTCGCCAGCAGCACCGACTTGCCCATGCCGGTCGGACCGACGACCACGGTGTGGCCGACGTCGCCGACGTGCGTGACCAGCCGAAACGGCGTCGCGCCCTCGGTCCGGGTGACGATCAGCGGCGGTGCATCGAGGTGGGCGTTACGCTCCTGCCCGGCCCACACAGCGGACACGGGGATCATATGCGCGAGGTTGAGCGTCGAGACGATCGGCTGTCGCACGTTGGCGTACGCATGGCCGGGCAGCGACGAAAGCCACGCCTCGACGGCGTTCAGCGTCTCGGGCATCGTCACGAAGCCGCGGCCCTGGATCACGCGCTCGACCTGCCGCAGTTTCTCGTCGGCCGGGTCTGCATCGGCGTCGAGCACCGTCACCGTCGCGGTCACGTAGCCGTAGGCCACCTGATCGCTGCCCAGCTCCTGCAATGCGACGTCGGCGTCGGCCGCCTTGTTCGCCGCATCGGTGTCCAGCAGCGGCGACTCCTGCTGATAGATCGTCTCGCGCAGCAACGCGAGCACGTTCTTGCGCTTGGCGAACCACTGCCGGCGCAGCCGCGTCAGCTCACGCTCGGCCTCGGCCTTGTCCAGGCAGAGATAGCGCGTCGACCAGCGGTAGGCGAAGCCCAACCGGTTCAGTTCGTCGAGCAGTCCCGGCCAGGTGGAGGTTGGAAAGCCCCTCACCGTCGCTACGCGCAGATGGGTCTCGCCGAGCATCGGCGCCAGGCCGCCGATCAGCGGACAGTCGGCCAGCAGCGCGTCGAGATGAAACGGCACCTCGGGCACCGCCAACGGGTGACGCCGCGTCGAGACCGTGCCGTGCAGGTACGTCAGCGTCTGCGCATCGTCGAGCCACGCGATCTCGGGCAGCGCGCCGTCGAGCAGGTCGAGCAGTCGATCGGACTCGGCCTCGAATGCGGCCAGCCGCTCGCGCCAGTCCACGCCGGCCGTCGGCGTGTGCTCGTAGAGCATCCGCGCGGCCCGAGCGCGCGACTCTTCCGGCGGCAGAAACACCAACGTCAGGTGGTAGCCGCTCTCGAAGTGCATTCCGCCGTCCTCGAACGCCGCCCGCCGTTCCTCGTCCACGAGCCAGGACAGCGGCTCGGGAAAATCCGAACGCGGATAGCCGGCTGCCGGCCGGCGCTCGGCCTCGACGAACAAGGCCCAGCCCGATCCGAGCCGGCGCAGTGCGTTGTTGACGCGGGCGGAGGTGGCGATCAGCTCGCCCTGCGTCGCGCTGTCCAGATCCGGCCCGCGAAAGCGCGCCGTGCGCTGGAACGCGCCGTCCTTGTTGAGGACGACGCCGGGCGCGACCAGGCCGGCCCACGGCAGCCAGTCCGCCAGCAGCGCCGGTCGTCGGCGGTATTCGGCTAAATGCAGCATCGCGGCGCCCTCCCCTACGCGTCCAGCAGCGGCCGGTGCCGCAGGTGCCGTGAGAACACGACCATGAACTGCGGATCGACGCGCGCGCCCCACACCGCCAGCGCATGGCCGACGATCCACAGCGCGAGGCCGGGCAGCCATAACTGCATCCCGAGGCCCACGGCCGCGGCGAGCGTGCCGTTGGCGATGGCGACGGTGCGCGGCGCCCCGCCGAGCAGGATCGGCTCGGTCAGCGAGCGGTGCAGCGGCACCTCAAAGCCGGGCAGATCGCCGCTCATACGATGGCGCCGCCGGAGAATGAGAAGAACGACAAGAAGAACGAGGATGCCGCGAACGCGATCGACAGACCGAACACGATCTGGATCAACTTCCGAAAGCCACCGGACGTATCGCCGAACGCGAGCGCCAGCCCAGTGGCGATGATGATGATGACCGCGACGATGCGCGCGACCGGTCCCTGGATCGAATCGAGGATCGCCTGCAGCGGGTCCTCCCACGGCATCGAGGAGCCGGCGGCCTGCGCCGAGCCGATCGTCGCGAGCATCACGGCCGCGAGCAGCAGGCCACGTCGCGCGGCCACGACCAAGTCGCGCAGCGGCGCATGCCGCGCAAACGGAAATACGGAAAAACGCAAAGCAGCAACGTGCGTCATGGCAGGTCTCCGGTAGGACGGGGGTGGGAATCGCCAGGCGACGGTGTCGCCGGTTCGGCTTGAAGCGCATCGACCAGCTGGTAGCCCGACGCATCGACGCCGGCCACGCGGGCGATCTGCGCGATGCGGCGTTTGCGGCCGCGGCCGTCGATATGGACGATGAGGTTGACGGCCTCGGCGATCAGGGAACGCGGCGGATGGACCGCGACCTCGAGGATCAACTGTTCAAGGCGCAGCAAGGCGCCCAAGGCGGAGCCGCCGTGGATCGTCGCGATGCCGCCCGGATGGCCGGTGCCCCAGACCTTGATGAGATCCAGTGCCTCACCGCCACGCACCTCGCCGACGATCACGCGGTCGGGCCGCAACCGCATCGTGGCCCGCACCAGATCGCGCATCGAGACCACGCCGGCGCGCGTGCGCAGCGGCACATGGTCGCGTGCGACACATTGCAGCTCGGTCGTGTCCTCGAGCACGAGCACACGGTCGCCGGTCGCGGCGATCTCGGCGAGCAAGGCGTTGGCGAGCGTGGTCTTGCCCGAGCTGGTGCCGCCGACGATCAGCAGGTTCTGCCGGTCACGCACCGCCCGCACCAGGAACGAAGCCTGCGCCGCAGTCATCACGCCGTCTGCGACATAGCGCTCGAGCGGGATGACGCCGATCGCGCGCTTGCGCAGCGCGAATGCCGGCGCCGGCGTCACCGGCGGCAACACGGCCTCGAAGCGCTCACCGGTCTCGGGCAGCTCGGCCGTCAGCATCGGCCGGCCGCGATGCACTTCCGCGCCGACGTGTGCGGCGACGAGCCGGATGATCCGCTCGCCGTCAGTCTCCGACAGCGCGACGCCGAGCGGCGTGCGGCCGGTCGACTGCCGATCGACCCAGAGGCTGCCATCGGGATTCAGCATGACTTCCACGACGTCCGGATCGTCAAGCGCCGCCGCGATCTGCGGTCCCATCGCCGATCGCAGCATGCGGATGCTGCGCTCGTACGCCGTCACCGACGGTGGGCGCGCCGTGGCTGCGCTCTGCGTCGCCGGGCTCATGACGCGCGCTCCTGCGCGGCAGCTTGCGCGGCAGCTTGCGCGGCGAGATCGTCGAGTCGCGCGGACTCGGGCTGTAGTTCCTCTACGACGTCACGCACGAGGCTGCGGCCGCGCAGCAGGTGGCGGCCCAGCTGCTCGACAAATTCGGTGTAGCGCGCTTTGCCCTGCGCGCGCGCCGCGTTCTGGTGCCCCTCCGGTACCGGCGTGCTGACGGTCAAGAAGTAGCGCACGTACAGCGCGACCGTCTCGATCAGGATGGCCTGGTCGCGCTCGAGCTTTTCGAGCTGGCGCGACAGCCGATCCAGGCGCTTGGCCATCGCCGCCTCGCGCCGGTCGCCGGCATCCGGCGACAGCCACGACGCCAGCGCGGCCGCGACGATCGAGGATTTGGATACGCCCTTCATGGCGGCCAGCTCGTCCAGGCGTCGCGCATGCTCGGGCTGGATGAACAGATTGAGGCGGGCTTGACTCATAGCCGGATACCGTCGTCAGGATCGAGGGACGCCAACCGCGCCGTGCGTTGCAGGGCCGGATCGAAGTGGCGCGGAAGCGGGAGCGGCGCGTCGTCGTCATCCAGCAGCGAGACATCGCTGGCCGGCAGCGCCGGCTCGGCGCGGTACACGGCGACCTCGGACAGCTCAGGCTGTTGGCGCGGACCGCCGTCCTCCGACGCGCCGCTGTTCGCAGCGACCGACGCCAGACCGGCGGTCGGCGGTGACAGCGGCGCGCGGCCGCTCCAGTCGTCAGGCCGCTGTGGCGGCGCATCGGCGTAACGCCCAGCGCTGAGCGCTGGAGACGGCAGCACACGCCGTTGGAAGTTGGCGTCTGCGTAGTAGCGCAGCTTCTTCGCCTTGATTGGCGCGACGCTGGAGACCATGACGACCGACTCGTCCGGCGGCAGCTGCATCACTTCGCCCGGCGTCAACAGCGGTCGTGCCGTCTCCTGACGCGACACCATCAGGTGCCCCAGCCACGGCGAGAGTCGGTGTCCGGCGTAGTTGCGCTGCGCGCGCAGCTCGGTGGCGGTGCCCAGGGTTTCCGAGATGCGCTTCGCGGTGCGCTCGTCGTTGGTGGCGAACGTCACGCGCACATGGCAGTTGTCGAGGATCGAGTGGTTCTGGCCGTAGGCTTTGTCGATCTGATTGAGCGACTGCGCGATGAGGAAGCTGCGGATGCCGTAGCCGGCCATGAAGGCCAGGGCCGTCTCGAAGAAGTCCAGTCGACCCAACGCCGGGAACTCGTCGAGCATCAGCAGCAGCTTGTGGCGGCGCGCGATACCGTCGCTGCCGTCGAGCGATTCGGTCAGCCGGCGGCCGATCTGGTTGAGGATCAACCGGATTAGCGGCTTCGTCCGCGAAATGTCCGAAGGCGGCACCACCAGATACAGCGACACCGGATAGTCGGCCGAGATCAGGTCGGCAATGCGCCAGTCGCAGCGCGAGGTGACTTCGGCGACCGTGGGGTCGCGGTACAGCCCCAGGAACGACATCGCCGTAGACAGCACGCCCGAGCGCTCGTTGTCCGACTTGTTGAGCACTTCGCGTGCGGCCGAGGCGACCACGGGATGCGGCGCGTCGCCCAGGTGCTGCGTCGTCATCATGCGGTGCAAGGTCAGCTCGAATGGGCTGGCCGGGTCCGACAGGAAGTTGGCGACGCCGCGCAGCGTCTTGTCCTCGCCTGCGTAGAGCACGTGCAGGATCGCGCCGACCAGCAGTGCGTGCGAGGTCTTCTCCCAGTGGTTGCGCCGTTCCAGCGCGCCTTCCGGGTCGACCAGGATGTCCGCGATGTTCTGCACATCGCGCACCTCTTGCGCGCCGCGCCGCACCTCCAGCAGCGGGTTGTAGGCCGCCGACTGCGCATCGGTCGGGTTGAACAGCAGGCAATGCGAAAAGCGCGACCGCCAGCCGGCGGTGATCTGCCAGTTCTCGCCCTTGATGTCGTGAATGACCGCGGACGCGGGCCAAGACAGGAGCGTCGGCACCACCAGACCCACGCCCTTGCCCGAGCGTGTCGGCGCAAAAGTCAGGACGTGTTCCGGGCCCTCATGGCGCAGATAGTCGTTGCGGTACTTGCCGAGGAAGATGCCGGCAGGCTGGTCAAGGCCGGCTCTACGGATGTCGGCGGCGTCGGCCCAGCGCGCCGAGCCATAGGTCGTGACCCGCTTCGCCTGTCGCGAGCGCCACAGCGACATGGCGATGGCGACGACCACGGCCAGAAGACCGCTACTGCCAGCGATCGCACCGCCGAGGTCGAAAATCGTCGGCGCGTAGGCGTCGAAAAAGAACCACCATTCAATGAGCCGCCACGGGTGGTAGACCGGTGTGCCGGCCAAATCGAACCACGGCGCACCGAGGCGTGGCTGGTAGCCCAGGGCGGCGGCCGTCCACTGCGTGGCGGCCCACACGCCGGCGATGACGATGCCGAATACCGCGGCGATTTGTCCAAACAGGACCTGCGTGCCCTGCATCGCGACCTCCGACTCCATCCAATCGACGCGCGACACGAAGACGTGCCGCACGCGCAAAAATCGGTGCAGAGTCGGTGTCGGTCAAAGACCGTTTTCAGCATGACGGCCGATGAAAATGGAAGGATTCGCGTGCAGTCGAAGACGCGACAAACAAGGCGTGCGCCAGCGCGCTACGGCGTGTCAGCGAGAAAATCGCCGACTCACCCGATCCGGCCGCGCATTAGAACTTCGGCGGCTCCTTCGGCGGCGTATATGGCGCCGTGCCGTCGCCGATGAACCGTTTGCGCGTCGCCTCGGCCACGCGGATGCACAGCTCCTCGCCGACCTTGCCGCGTTCGAGCCGGCACTGCTGGCGCAGTTCCTTAAGCCGTACCGGATCGGCCGCCAATTCCTCGACCGTCGGTAGCGCCGTTCCGGTCGGCGCCGGCGTTTGGCCGCACGCCGCCACCGCCAGCGCCCACGGCAGTAGTACAGTCCGCTTCATGACGTGATCTCCTCCGGGCTATCGGGTGTGGGCGCCGCGACGCTGCTGGTCGCATCGCGCGTGTCCAGATTCGCGACCCGCTCCACGAAGCGCGACAGCACTTGCGATGGGGCTCGGGCCGAGCGCAGCAGATAGGTGGTCAGCATCGGTGAGCGACCGGCGAGCGGACGCGCCACGACGCCCGGGTGACCGATGGCCGCCAGTTGCGACGCGCCCGACAGACCGAGCGCGAAACCAGCGGCGACCAAGGCCATCATCAGCTCGAACGACGCCACGCGATCGACGATGAGCGGGTCCAGATCCGCCGCGCGCAGCGCTCGTTCGACCTGCCGCGCGTGGCCCTCGCACACCTGCGGGTCGCACAGCACCAGCGGGTAGCGCAGCAGTTCGTCGAGCGGGATGCGCGCCACAGCCGCCAGTTCGTGCCGGGCCGGCACGGCGACGACCAGCGGCTCGCTCCACGCCGGCTCGGCCAGAAGCCGCTCCCCGACCTCATCGGACTGCGCGAACCCGACGTCGTACAGATCGTCCTGCAGCCCTTTGATCTGCTGTGCCAGCGGCACCTCGTACAGCCGGAAGTCCACATCAGGCTCTTCCTCGCGGCAGCGCGCCAGCAACACCGGCAGGCGCGAGAGCGTGATTCCGTCGGACAATGCGATGCGCAGCTGCGCCTCGCAGCCATTTGCGCCGGCGTGGGCGGCATCACGAGCCTGCTGGAACGCCGCGAAGACGCGCGGGACGTGCTCGAGCAGCAGCGTGCCGGCGCGCGTCAGCCGCGTGCTGCGCGTCGTCCGCACGAACAACTGCACGCCGAGGTCTTCCTCCAGTTCCTTGATCGTGCGCGAGAGGGGCGACTGCTCCATGTGCAGCCGCTCGGCGGCCCGAGCGAAGCTCAGTTCTTGAGCGACCGCAAAAAAGCAGCGCAGATGGCGCAGTTCCATCGTCCAGCCTCCCGGTGGTCTGGATGCGGCCCGAAGCGTTCGCACAGTTCGCGCGTGCAGATCACAGAGCGCTCGCCCCGAGCGCATCGGTTCCCGCGGGAGGGGCAAGCGGTGGCGCGTCAGCGCCGAGCGCGTTCGGAACCTTGGCAGCCAGTGTAGCGCCGCCTGCGGGCCTGCCGTATACATTTTCCTGCCGACAACCGGCCCGAAGGGGCCGTCAGTCGGGGCGTCGCCATTCCTCACGGATACTCACACCGCGACGCGCCGGACGACCCGCGAGCCGTTTCGTACGAAAGGCGACGTCAGCGCGACGGTCCGGTGTGTAGGACTTTCCCTACACGGATTCGGGGCGTTCCCCTACGCACCAGCGAGCCGCATGCTCGATGCCCGCCTCTTTTACGTGCCCGCACCTACGGCGTGTGCTGTAGCTCACGGAAATGGGCGACGTCGCATCGATAGGCTCGTTTCCAGGGGAGGGAGCGACACGTAGAAGGATCTTTTCGATGAGAGCCAGGTGCTCGCGGAGCGAGCGGCCGTGCAACGAAGCGCGGCACTGGAGGATGGACGCGGTATCCGTACGCCGCATCCTCCGGCCACATCGTTGGCGAGGGGCTGGCGATGGATGACCGCCTGCCCGCGAACGAACGGGTGCACGAGCACATCCGGCAGGCCACGCGCGACGGGCATGTCTGGCCAGGCGCGGGCCTGGACACGGCGGCCATCGCGCGGGCGTTCAACACCACACCGATCGAGGTGCAGTGTGCGCTCCTGCGCCTTGTCGGCGCCGGCCTGCTCGTAGACGACCCCCGCTATCGGCTGCGCGCCTTCGTCTTCCGGCGCATCCGCAGGGCGCTGCAATGCGGCCGATACCGTCCAGCGGAACCTCTGGAGCCCACGGCGATGGCCCAGGCGTACGGCAGCGGCCGGAGCGTGATTCGGTTCGCGCTCTATCGCCTGCTCGGCGAGGAGGTGGTCGAGCTGGACGCCGCGCGCGCGTTTCGTGTGCCGCCGATCACCGAGGCCGTGCTGCTGGACCACTACGACTTCGCTCAGTGGTGCACCGATCGGGCGTGCAACCTGCTCGCGGTGCTGCCGAGAGAGCCGTCTCCTGCCACGACCACGGCTACCGGGGTCAGCGAGGACACCGACCTGCCAACGCAAACGACGATCTTCTTCGAGCAGATGCCGCCGGCCGCCGGAAGCGTGCTGCCGGCCGACATCGGGCGGATGAACTGCCTTCTCGGTCCGGTCCGCCCGGCGGAGTTTGCACTGATCCCCGACGCATCGGCGGAACTGTCGCAGTTGCAGGAAGCATGGCAGCGGCGCGACCTCAAGGCGTTGAAGGCAGCGCTGTCCAACTACCTCGCGCGCCGCAGGCGAATGGCGGCCGACGTCGTCGAGCTGCTGAGCACGTCGCCGCCCGCATCCCGACGCTGACCGCTGCGCGTGGCGAGATGCCGTGGAGAGGAGCTACTGATGGAAGCCAAACACTCAAAGGTCGAGCAGATTTGTGATGCCATTCGGCTCGGCCTACATAAGGGCCGCTATCGGCCGGGCGTCCGCATCGATCCCGCGCCATTGGCGCAGAAGTACCGCACGAGCCTGACGCCGGTCCGGTCCGCGTTCTACTGCCTTTGCTCCGATGGTGTACTCGAGGCTCATGGCCGAGCCGGCTACCGCGCTCCGCTGCCCACCGAAGTCAGCCTGCGCGGCCAGTACAACTGGATGGAGTTCTTGTTGATCCACTCGTGCAATCTCACGCCGGCCGACAGCGAACCCGCCGGTGGACCCGCGTTCAACCGGCGCGGCGTGGATGCGGTCTTGCTGACCCGGCAACTGTTCGATGCGATCGCGTCAGGCACGCAGTGGCCGGATCTGAGCAGAGAGGCGCGGCTCGCGAGCGACCGGCTCGCCGCGGCACGACATACCGAGCGACCGTTTTGCAAAGACGCACTCGAGGAACTGGCTGATATCAACCGGCTGTGGCTAAAGCGAGACCTCCCACGCCTTCGCCAGGCGTTGTTCGAGTACCACCAGCGCCGCAGAGAGCTGGTGCCCCGAATCGTTGCGGTGATGGCCCGTCACGCTGCGAAACAGGACGGACCAAAGCAATGAACGCGCCATTCTAATTTTGCTAGAGGTTTCAACAGAATAAGCATGCCTCTCGAAATTTGTTAAGAATTTCTTAGTGATTTCGTCGAAATTACGTGCAAATCACGAAAAGTAGGTTCTCAAATAAATGCGCCATGACAGCCATGGCATACCCCAACCCAGGAGATCGACATGAAGACCAGCAAGAACCACGCTTCGCCGGAGGCGAAGAAGCAGGACGTCATCGTGCTCGGCGCCGTGAGCACGGAGACCAAGGGCAACCTGTCCAAGGACGAGACGGTCGGCGGCATTCGCCCGGCCGGCATCTCCGACGAGTAAGCGGCTCGCGCCGCAGCCCCCCCCCAACGCTAATAGGAGACCTCTCCATGAAAGTCCTCAAAGATTGCGAGGGGCGCATCCCCGCCGTCATCGTGCTCGGTGCCGTGAGTACCGAAACGAAGGGCGTCCTCTCCAAGGACGAAACGGTCGGTGGTATGCGTCCGGCCGGCATTTCCGACGAGTGAGCATCGTGAGGCGCGCCGACAGGCGCGCCTCACCCTAGGAGAAGTTTGTGCCTTACCGACTGCGCGACGACCTGAGCTACTGCTACGTTGACGGCGGGCTGATCTTCCAGGACGTCGATCAGGATCGCTACTTTCGGCTTTCCGATGACATGGAGCAGGCACTCATCGCCTTGCTCGAGAGCGATGGTAGCGCGGAGGCCGACGTTCGCCCCCTGGTTGAGGCCAACATCCTTGCAAATGGGCAGCCTGAGCCAAGACACCAAGCGAGGCTTGCCTTGGAATGCCCTCGACGGAGTCTGGTCGAAGGCAGGTCCTCGTCCCGAAGAATCCCATTAAGCACGTTGATCGAATCCTTCGCGATTGTGTGCGCCACGCAGTGGCAACTGAAGCGACGCAGGCTTAAGCACGTTCTCGACGCGCTTGTCGCATACCGGCGAGAGCATGCGTCATCCTCCGACACGGTAGCTAACGATGCTCGTCAGTTGGGTCTGACGGAGGCAGTGGAGGACTTTCGTCGCAGTCGTCGCTACGTCCCTGTCGATCC
Source organism: Pseudoxanthomonas sp. X-1 (assembly GCF_020042665.1). Taxonomy (NCBI): domain Bacteria; kingdom Pseudomonadati; phylum Pseudomonadota; class Gammaproteobacteria; order Lysobacterales; family Lysobacteraceae; genus Pseudoxanthomonas; species Pseudoxanthomonas sp. X-1. Next base: position 585,752 of record NZ_CP083376.1, on the reverse strand, counting down.
AATCTGCCTTCTTGACTCGCTTGCGATGACGCGATTTCTTGCCAAGCGAGGCTTGCACGCGAACATTGTCTTCGGCGTCACGAGCAATCCGTTCTCGGCGCATTGCTGGGTCCAAGCCGGTGATCTGGCTCTCAACGATACCGTCGGACACACCAGCGCCTTTGTCCAAATCCGGGTCGTCTGATGAGCTGCTCCTACGTCGTCCTGGTTGAGCGCGAAGGCCCCGCCGGATGCGGGATGGATGGACAAACCGAACGTGGCCTCGAGAACGCCGGCATGCGGCTTCGCTGCACCTTGGGTCCGGTCAAGGTGTTCGCCCAGGAGCAAACTTCGATCCTCCTGCTGCCTGGAAATGGAGTTCTGATCGGCCGTTTATTCACCAGTACTGGCAGGTCCGTCGCGGACGGCGGGCGGCTTCCAGCGCTCGCGCAACCGAGTCAGCTCCGCGAGCACTTGCTCAAGCACTTCTGGGGCGAGTACGTGCTCGTGCAGCCTCCGATCGATGGCGCCGCAGGCATTACCGTCACGCGGGATCCTTCCGGTGGCGTAGGCTGCGTCTACGTTCTTCGGAACGGATCTGGATTTGTCGCCTCCGACATCTCCGTGGCGACTGCGGCTGGGCTGTATCGAAAGCAGATCGATTGGGACTCCATCGCCTACCTGCTGACGTTCCCCAATCATAAGGTGCACCGCACCGCGCTGGTCGATGTCCATGAACTGCTGCCTGGCTGCTCGTTACAGCTTTGTGGGCAGGAAATCACTAGATCGCTGATCTGGTCTCCTTGGAATCACGTCGCCGCTGGGAAACGCCATCGCGACTTCAGCGAAGCGGCAGCCGACGTTCGCTCCGCCGTCCTGATGGTCATCAAAGCATGGGCAAAGATCGACCGATCGATCCTGCTTGAGCTCTCGGGCGGCCTGGACTCTTCGATTGTGGGCGTGTGTCTGCGTCAGGCACGCGTCCGTGTGGCCTGTTGTACGCTCGTCACGCCAGTCCCCGGCGCAGACGAGCGTCACTACGCTGAGCAGATCGCCAATCGTCTCGGCGTCAACCTTCACGCAGTGGAACTGAAGTATGAAGACGCACGCTTCGACTTCGCGTCCCCGGCCCACCTGGCGAACCCAAGCATCACCGCTCTGCAGCACGCCACGGATTCTGCATTCGATGCGATGGGCGACAGTCTTGATACGGGCAGCTTCTACTCCGGCGGCGGCGGCGACACAGTGTTCGCGTTTCTGGGAACCGCGGCGCCTGCCGCGGATGCGGTCAGAGAATGTGGCCTTTCGGCAGGCGTTGCCGCGGTGCGGGACCTTTCCGCCCTGCACGAATGCACCTTCTGGAAGGCGGCCCGGCTGACGGCGCGCAAGCTCGCAAGGCGGCGGAGGAACCTCGATAGACCGGACGGATCGTTCCTCAATCGAGCCAGGATTTCGCTCGACGCGCAAGATCATCCCTGGTTTGCCGCCGCCCCGGCCGACGCCCTGCCTGGCGACCGAGAGCGAATCTTCGATCTAGCCGGCACCCAGGCCTTCCGAGATTACCTGCCGCGGGGCATGCGTCGGCCGCTACGCATGCCGTTGTTGTCTCAACCTGTTGTCGAAGCCTGCCTTCGAGTCCCCACCTGGATGTGGATTCGCGACGGCCTCAATCGCGCCGTCGCTCGGGCCGCGTTTGCAGACATGCTGCCCAGGGACATCCTCGAACGCAGAAGCAAGGGCACATTCGTCAACTTCTCCGGCGGCATCTACCGCCGAGGCAAGGACCGCATACGGGAATTCCTGCTTACCGGCGTGTTGCGGGAGCACGGCATGCTGGATACCGACGCGCTGAAGGCGTTCTTCGCGACCGATCTGCGCTCGGGCGATCAGTCGCTACAGCGAATCTACGACCTGTGCATGGTGGAGAACTGGGTTCGCCAGCAATCCTAGCGATCCGCGCGCCCATCCTACTCCGGGCTCGCTGCCTGCCTCATGGAGCGCCAGTGGGCGTACTGCGCGGCCTTGGCGGGATCTGCATCCTCGACACCCTTGAGCCAGAACAGGAACCAGTCAAGGTTTCTCTGATATGCAGCGATTTTGTGCCGCGGCTGGAACATCTGGTGCGGCTCGTGCGGAAACACGTACAGGTCAGCCCGATGGGCGCGCATCAACGGAATAGCGTAGTCGATCGCATACAGATACTCCTGCTCGGGCATCTGCATCAGGACCGGGATGCGGATTTCATCGAGGTAGAACGCAGGTGAAAGCAGCCGCCAGCGGTCCATCGTCTCCCCTGGTGCGCCGAGCTGCCACGATTCCCGCAATCCGGCGAGGAACGCGTCGCCCTTGAGGCTGCCGATCAGGTAGTAGGTTGGGGAAATCTGCGGGGATGTTATCGATGCGGCAGCGAGCAGGTCCGAGTGCGCGGCCGTCCACATGGTGACCTCACTGCCGAAGCTGAGCCCTCCCATCCCGACCCGTTCGTGGTCGATCTCACCACTGTCGGCCAGCAACTGGGCAGCGCTCTCGACCGCAGAGCGTCCCAGATCGTAGCGCTGGACCGCATCCAGAATGCGCCCAGGCGCGCGGTTGATGCACAGTGCGGCGATGCCTGCCGACGCCATCGACGCCAACGGCCATTGGTCGCCCAAGCCGCCGCGCAGGAACCCGTCGCAACTGTAGTAGGTCACGAACAATGGCGCCGGACCGGTGCCATCGAGCTTGGCCGGGAAGAACTGGCCTGTGAACGCGTGCCCGCTCGCGTCCGACCAGCGTAGGAGGCGAGCCCGCATTCCCCGCTCCAATTCCCGCGCTAGCGCGGCGTTCGGGTCAAAAAGGACGCGACGTTCTCCGGTGATGATGTCGATCCGCTCCAGACGTGGCGGCCGATCAGCCTCCGAGGCCACGCAGGCAAGCGCGTCGTGCGACACGCCGCATTCGGTGTAGGGGTCACGCCCGCCGCTAATGAGCCCCGTCGAGCGCACGACAGTTTGGACCTGATCAGTGCCCACTGACCAACGAAATACCGACTGGGCCAACCCTTCCGTTGGGTCCGTCACCGTATAGAGCACGTCGTTGCTGTCCGGTCGCCACGTGACGCCGCTGATGGCCTTGCCATTGCATAGTTCGGCCCGGCACACGGCGGGCTTTCGATCCCTCGGGCTCGCCAGCACGTACAACCGACTGCTGGGTGCTTCCGATGGTTGGCCAGACTCATCGTCGCGTGTGACCAATGCGATCTGCCCATCGAGCTCTCGCGGCGCCAGCTTCCATACCTGGCCCAGCCTCGACGGAAGATCGGATGCAGCAGGCGACGCCGGCAGCGCCTCGCCGGCGGCAAGTTCTCGCCGTGTTCGTGTGGCTAGATCGACGGCCCGCCAACCGACCGGGGCGTCTGACAGCAGCGATCCCCGATCAAACCAGCTTCCCACGTAGCGTTGCGTCGCTAGCCGTCCTTCCAAGTTGCCGGAGCGGAACAAGCCTTGTCCGACCGGCACGCTCTGGTCGATGTGGATTCCGCTGTCGTACTCGGCTTGTTCCGCCGCGATCACGTCTTCGCGCGATGCTCCGACGCTGTATGTCAGAACGCGGCCGTCACGACTGAGAGAGAATTCGCGAACATCCGCAGGATCGATCGCAATTGGCTCGGCGCCCGAGCCGTCCGCAAAGGCGCGCCAGACCTCGATCCGGCCGTCGATGAGTACCCGGTAGTAGATCGACCGTCCGTCCGGCGACCACGTTGCGACCGCCGGCAGCGAGATGCCTGCGGAGTTGCGCAACGGGACGCCGCCGTCCGCGACACGAATAGGAGGCGAGGCACCATCCATGCTTTGCACGTACCACACACTGTCGTAGGTGTTGCGCTCGACCGACGCCTGTTCGAGACGGAACGCAACGTAGCGTCCGTCCGGTGATATCGCCGGGCTCCCGAGATCGGCCACTTGCAGCAGCTGTCGCGGCGAGATGGCGTGAGTCTCGGGAGTGCAGACCAACGCCGCGCTCAGTACGGTCAGGGCCAGCACGCATCTTGCGGTCTTCGTCGTCCAAACTATTGCCACACGTTCGCTCCGATGTCGTCGGTGTCTCAAATGGCGCACGTTCCAGCGGCGTCACCAGCGCTTTGTCACCGACAGGCTCCAGAATCGGCCGATGGCCGAGTAGTTCGTTGAGTCGTAGGGCGCCACATAGAGGGGCGTGTCGATTGCGTACAACGGGGGCGCACGATCCAGGAGGTTCTGTGCTGCGAGTGCGAACTCCAGTCCAGACCAGACGTCGCCGCGCTCCCCGGTGTCGTAACGCAGCGTGGCATCGAACGTCGTGAACGATGCGGACTTCACGTTGTCCAGGGTGTTGGTGACGCCACCCGTGTAGTTCGCGAAGGTTGAAGCGGTGAACCCGCCCTGACTCCAGACCGCCCCGATGCGGCCGTTGACCTTCGCAGGATTGAAAAGGGTACCGGCCAGGTCGTACGGATCGGGCATGCCTTTGGTCTGTTGTGTGCTGTCGAGCCAACTGGCGGCACCGCGTATCGTCAATCGGCCCGGACCGAGATCGAATCTGTACGACCCGGACAGATCCACGCCTTTGACGCGCTGGCGATTGGCGTTGACGTACCGCACGTCCAGAATCGCCATCACGCTCGCCGGGTCGTAAGGCGCCGCCGTATAGTTGTAGAACGCATCGACGCGAGAAATGATGTCGGCCAGCCGCTCCGTCGTTGGGGAGCGGTCGACGAATTCCGCATAGATGGGATTGTCTAAGGCGCCGTAGCCCGCGTTGGGCTCAATGACACGGCTGGTATAGTCGACGCGGAACAAGGTCAGTTCAGCGTCCAGACCCGGCAGCGACTCGGGGTGAAACGCGAGCGAGGCCGTCCACGTCCTGGCTCGCTCCGGGTCCAGATCCGGATTGCCGCCGTTCAAGTACAGCAGCGTGTCGCCCTCAGCGTAGTCGGTCGCACCGAAAGCGCTCGGGTCGAATAGGTGGGCCATCATCGCGTAGTTGCGCTGGAACAGCGTAGGCGCTTTGAAGGACTTTCCCCATGTCGCTTTCACAGTGAAGTCGGCGCTGGGGCCGTAGATCGCGCCGAATGTCGGCGTCGTGACACGGCCGAAGCTGTCGTAGTCTTCACTGCGCACAGCAGCCGTCACGATCAGCCGCTCGATGCCCGCGACGTTCGATTGAGCGCCAACCAGCGGCAGATTGATTTCCATGTAACCGAAGCGGCTGCTCTCCGTGCCCCGTGCCTTCGTCGCGCCTGCCAGATGATCGTTCCAGGAATACTCGTTCCTACGGTAGCCCGCGCCGACCGCGAGACGGGCGTCGCCCGCGTTCGTCCGGAACAACGGACCTTCAGCCGATGTCTCGTAGACCCTGCTCTCGTTGCAGTGGCATTCGTAGAAGAGCGGCGTAGCGACGTTCGTGCCAGTGTCGACTCGAACATGGTCGGTGAAGAACTCGTCCTTGCCCCAGGCACCTCCGAACGAGAGTGCCCAGTCGTTCGGCAATGTGAAATCGAGGCTCGGCGCCAGGAACGAGGTCGTGGTTTCGGGCCTCATTGCGTTGTAGATGGATAGGCTGCCGGCGTAGTAGTTGTAGGTTTGCTCACGCTCGGTGCGCAGCGCGTCCAGGCGCAGTTCGACGAGATCGCCAAGCGACTGATGAGCGCTTACCAGCCCGCTACGCAGTTCGCTGCCCGCGTAGATGGTGGTCGGATCGATCAGGTGATCGCTGTAGGAGCGTTCCGCGGCATAGATCGGATCGGCCGAGGCGTCCTTGAACGTCGCTATCAAGCCACCGGTCGCCCACACAGCGCCCGCCGTGGCGTGGTATTCCCTCGTCGATAAACCGCCGTCGGTCGCACTGCCGTAGCGCGCACCGACCGCAACGCCCTCGTAGTCTCGACGAAGCATGACGTTGGCGACGCCGCCCACGGCATCGGAACCGTAGATCGCTGAGGCACCATCTGCGACGATCTCAACTCGATCGACGGCATCCACCGGAATGGCCGCGATGTCGACGGCCTGCACGAAGCCGCTGTACGCCAATCGCTTCCCGTTCAGCAGCGTCAGCGAGGCATCCGGGCCGAGACCGCGCAGGTTAAGGCTGGAACCGCCGGTCACGTTCTGGTTGGCCATGCCGCCGCCGGTGACGTTCCCCATGAAAACGCCCGGGTTCTGGCCGCCAGTGAAGTTCTGGGGAACCGAACGGACGACTTCGCCGAGATCGTTGAAGCCTTCTTCCTCGATTTGCTCCGAACCGATAGTCGTGACCGGCGAGGGTGTCGTCCCGCCACGGATACGCGTGCCGGTGACCGTCAGACGCTCGAGATCCGCCACGGGCGCGTCGGCACGCACGGCTGGCGCCGGCGCCGCCTTCGGCGCCCGAACGGATGGCGCGGGCGGCGCCGGCCGCGGTTCCGAAGCCTGGATGACGATCGTCTTATCGGCGACCTGCCGGTACTCCAGCCCGCTTCCGAGCAGCAGCCGTTCGAGCGCCTGCCGCCAAGTCAGCTGTCCGGAGATCGCGGCGGCCCGCTTGCCGGCCACGAGGTCCGGCCGGAACACGATCTGCACCTGGCTCTGGCGCGAAAGCTGGTTCAGCGCGCCCTCCAGCGTGCCGGCATCGATCGCATAGACGCGCGGCGCCTCGCTGCTTTGCGCATGGACCGGGCCGATGCCGCCCCAGGCCGTCAACGCCAGAAAGCAGGCTGCGTAGAGCGGTCGCCTCGCCAACGTCTGGCGTCCCCGGTTGTTGCGTCCCTCGATCATCGTGTGTCCCCTAGTGGTGGGCTGGCCGCCATGCCACCGTCAGCGGACGGTCATGGGCCATCACAACAACCGATGCAGCGAGAAGCGTGTCCCCTACAGACTCGCGTCACTTTTTTTCGTAGAGCACGATTTCGCCGGCGCTGTGCTCCACGCGCACCGGCCAGACGTGCTCCAAGGCAAGCGCCAGTGCTTCCGGCGCCTTCGGATCGAACGTGCCGCTAACCGGCATGCGGCCCACGGCCGCGTCGCCCAGGCGCAACGGCGTGCCGCCGTAGCGGTTGACCTCGGCGACCAGGGCCGCCACCGGCCACGCTTGCACCACCAGCTGTCCGCTGGTCCAGCCTTCCGCGCTGGCCCGGTCGGCGTCACTCAAGCGCTGGACCGTCCCGAGCGTGCCGCCTGCAAGCACAGCCACGCGCTCTCCCGGCGACAAGGCAGCTTCGCCGGCCGTAAGCCGCGATGCGACCACGACCCGGCCTTCCAGCAGCGTCACCTCCCCGGCAGCGCCGTCGAGCCGCACCTGAAACTGCGTGCCGGTCGCCGTGACGGCGGAGGCGCCGGCCCGGACGGTGAACGGCCGCGCCGGGTCCTTGCTGACGTGGAAGTCGGCCCGCCCCTGCCGCAGCACCAGGCGGCGCTCGTGCCGGCCGTACTGCACGTCGAGCCGGGTCGCGGTGTCGAGCACCACGCGCGAACCGTCCTCCAGCGTGACGGTGCGCTGTTCGCCGGTCGCGGTCGCGTACGCGTGGGCCGGGCCTTGCGCAGGCGGCAGCGACAGGAAGAGGAACAAGGCCAGCAGCACCGACGCCGCCGTTGCCAGCAGCGGCCAGCGCCAGCGCGACCGCCACGACCGCGCGTCGGCGCGCCGTGCTTCGCGCACGGCGGCGGCGATGTCCGGGTCTTCCTGCGCCAGATCGCCGGTGATCGCCCACAGGTCCTCCAGGTTCGCGTAGGCGGCCGCATGCTGCGGGTCGTCCCGCCATCGCTCGAAGGCCGCGCGGTCCTCGGCGCTGCAATCGGGCGCGCGCAATCGCGCGAACCAGTGATGAGCCTGTTGACCTGACATATCGTCGGTGTCGTCCATGCGATGATTAGGATGCACGACCGCTCCCGGCCCCTACATGCGCGGCAATCGCGCCCAGCGCGCGCGACAGGCTCACCTCGACCGCCTTGACCGTGATCCCGCACCGCGCGGCGATCTGCGCGTAGGACAGGCCGTCGACGCGGCTGAGCAGGTAAATCTGCCGGCTGCGCGCCGGCAGCGCCAGGATGGCCGCGCGCAGCAGCGCCTGCCGCTGGCTGCGTTCGATGCGTTCCTCGTGCTCGACCGCCTCGGAGACCAGCGGGACGGTGTCCAGCGGCACATGGTGTGCCGCCCGGTGCGTGCCGCGGCGGCGGTAGAACTCGCCGATCACATTGGTGGCGATCCGGTACAGCAACGGCCGCCAGGCGCCGGGCGCTTCGCCGCGGTAGCGCAGCAACCGCAGCAGGCTTTCCTGGGCCGCGTCCTGTGCGTCGGCGTCCGACGGCAGATGCGCGCGCAGGTGTTTGACCAAGGCCCCTCGCGATTGGCGCATGAAGGCGTCGAAGTCCCGCGCGTCAGCGCAGGATTCCTCGTCGGCGAGTACCGGCGGCAATGGAAGGAAGCTGTCTTGGCCGTGGGCCATGTACGCCCTGTCTGACGCCCGGATGGCACGGCCATCTTCGACCCGGCGCGCACGTTTTTGCAACCAGAAAGTGAAGATCAAGTGACTGTTTTTAAATGATAAACTTGCAATGCAGGCAGGTGGAGCGACCCTACACGCGTGGTGTGGTGCTTTCAGCGATTGCCCGGCGGCTCGGCCCCGGGTTATGGTGGCTTGAGGGTTGCCAGGGACGACGGCATGGGGAAGCGATCTTTCGCTCGGACGCTCGGGGGGGTTGGCCTCCTGCTTCTGTGTGCCTGCGCCGCTCAGGCCGCGCCTGGTTCGGCCCTTGCCGATCTGCAGCGGCACCTCGTCCAGCCCGATGAAGCCGTGGACTTCGCGGCGGCCAAGATCGCGATTGATCGTCTGATCGATCCGAACGTCGATGCGGCGGCCGTTGGCCGTGAGCTGGACCGGCTGACCCGCGCCGTCGTCTCCCGCACCCCCGCCGGCCTGACGCCACGCGCCCGCATGGACGTGCTGCTGTCCACGCTCTACACCGCCGGCGACTGGAACGACCATCGTCCCTTCCGCTACGACCTCGACGACCCGATGGGTCGCCGGCGCGAGAACAAGCTGCTCTCCACCTACCTGCGCACGCGCAAGGGCAACTGCGTATCGATGCCGGTCCTGGTGACGATCCTGGGCCAGCGGCTCGGCCTGGTGGTCACGCTGGCGACCGGCCCCGAGCACGTGATGACCAAGTTCGCCGACGGCGAGAGCTGGCTGAACGTCGAGGCGACCGCCGGCGGCTACAAATGGGATAGCAGCTACGAGCGCGACCTGGACATCAGCACACGCGCGCTCGAGACCGAAATCTACCTGCGGCCGCTGGCGCCGCGTGAGGCGGTCGGCGTGATGGCCAGCACGCTGATGGAAGCGCTGGCCGCCCAGGGCCGCGCCGACGATCTGATGGCGGTTGCGGACATGGTGCTGGCGGCCAATCCAACCGACGTGGTCGCCATCATCCAGAAGGCCAACGCCTACTACCTGCAACTCCAGCAGCGCTACAACAGCCGCTATGCGCGACCGACCGACATCCCGCCCGGGCTGCAGGCCGACTACGCGATGCGCAGCCGAGCGAACCTCGAATGGTTCACGAAGGCCGAAGCGCTCGGATGGCATCCGCCGACGGCACAGAACCGGACGCGCTATCTGCAATCCATCGACCAGGAAAAGGACACCAGGGGGCAGCTATGAAGACGGCTATCGCGGCAGCAGGGATCGTGGCGTGTCTGACGACGGGTGCTGCACACGCACGCTTCGTCTCGGTGGACCCGGTGAAAGCCGATCCCAAGACCGGTCAGAGCTTCAATCGCTACCACTACGGCAACAACAACCCGTACAAGTTCATCGATCCGGACGGCCGCCGATCCGTCGTCAAGGACGGGCAAATCTACATCCAGCCCGAGAACAAGTCCGTGCCCGCCATTTCGCCATTCCCGAACACGGTGGGCGCGACCGGCGTCGGCCCGTCGGATCGATCTTTCCACACCTACAACGTGCAGACGAATAGTTCGCTGTCAGGTGCTCAGGCTGGCGAGGGGTTCAAGAACAACCCGACACCCGGCAACGACAGCCCGGCCAGTCCCAACGGAACGCGCAACAACGTCGGCCCCATTCCGACGGCGGGCGACAGCAACTACGTTCGCTCGTTCACCGTGGCCTCGCCGGACCCGGCCCGGTATACCGACGTCACCGTGAACTACACCATCGCGGGCGAGCACGGCCTGGCCGAAGGCTTCGTGATGCGCTACGGCGAGATTGGCGAGGGCGGCACCGTCCTGCGCAGCTACGGGGAAGGCAACAACTGGCGGCAGAATCCCGCGCTGGAGAACATCCCGGGGATCGGTTGGGGTCCACAGGTCCAGAAGGTGTGGCAGCAGAACCATCAAGAGATCATCAACGGAGCGCGGTGAGCGTAATGAGCAAGCGAACCGCCCTGGTGCTCTTCCTGGTCAGCGCCGCGCTCGCGCTGGCCGTTCACTACGTCATGTTTGAAATGACCTACCTGTGGTACGTGCAGATCGAACAAGCGCACCTCCTGCGCGGCATCTATGCCGGCGTGGCGGCGGCGATCATTGCGCTGTGGGTCCTGTTCCCTTCGCGCATCGCCGTCGGGGCGGTCGGCTTGTTCGGCCTGTACTTCCCACACCTGATCTTCGCCAGCGATGCGCGGCCGCTCCAGGGCCGCGAGATCACGCTATCGGGCTTTGGAGTGACACTGGTGAGCATTGCCCTGTTGGTGATCGCCACGCAATTTCGGCTCATGTGGAAGCGGCGCTCTGGAACGGCGGCCCCACGCGCATGACGGCGCGGGTTGCACTGCCGCGACCGGTCCTCAATGCAGCGTCGTGCCGGGCACCGCCACGCGGAGCGGGCGGACCTCCTGCGCTGGTTCGCTTTCGTCCGACCAAGCTCCCGACGTAAACGCCGTGCGGACCAGTTGATCCAGTGCATCCGCGGCCGGCTCAAGGTCTCGCGTCAGCAGATGGCCGTAGATGTCAGACGTAACGCTGACCGAGCTGTGCCCGAGCATGCGCGATGCGATCACCAGCGGCACGTTGCGGAGCAGATGCGTCGCGACGGTGTGACGGAGCGTCCGCGGCGTCACGCCGGCGAGACCGGCCGCGGCCGCGGCCTCGGTGAACTGTTGGCGCGCGGTACCGAGCGTGACGCCGACCACGCGCGACGGCGGCAGAGTGGACCGTCGGCCGCGCGTTCGGGGCGCCGGCGGTCGATCTCGACAGGCGCGCAGGTACACGGCCATCTCTCGCGTGATCGGCACGACGGCCCGGTGCTTCATCCGGGGCGCAAGCGGGCTTGAGCTGCGCAGGTCGATGATCTGCTGGTCAAGATCGACGCGGGACCACTCCAGTTCGACAATGGCGGCGGGCCGGGCACCGGTTGCAAGGAACAGACGCACGAACAGCTCGCAGCGCGGTCCCTTCATACGCGCGGCTCGGAGCAAGCGCCGCGTTTCGTCCGCTGTCAGCGCGCGCGATGGCGGACTGCCGCGTGGTGGCATCGGGATCGGCGGGATCTTCGCGATGACACCTTCGCGGTGCGCCAGACGCACGGCGGCGCGCAGCGTACTGAGCTCGCGGTGGACCGTCTGCGGCAGGATGCCGATGGCCTCTCGTGCGGCTCGGTAGTCCGCGATGTCGCTGCGCGTGATCGCGGTGACGTCCATGCCCGCCAGATTCGAGCGGGTCAGAAGCGCGATCGCATGGTCGATCCGGCCAATCTGGACGACGACGGGCGCGCGATCCTTTCGGTATGTGGACAGAACGTGTTCGATGAGGGGAGCGGTCGGAGCCGGTTCCGCTTCCAGCTGCGGTGTCAGGTCCTGTTCGGGTCCTTGTTCCAGTTCCAGCATCAGCTCCGATCCGCACCAGGTGACGCATTGATTTGCTTGTTTCAATCCACGCGCTCCTTCGCGACGACCACGCGCCTCTGCGTTCCGCGCAGGGTTTCTCACAGGCTGCCTATGCGGCAGTGATGCGCTGGCCATGCGTACTGCGCCAGCTGAAATCCGCGGCTTCCCGCGGCGCCGGAAGTCTGCGCGGCGCGACGCCCCGTCGCGTGCACCAGACCCTTACGGGCGCTTTACCCGGTGTGTGTAAACCCTTAATGCTGCGGATCACCCCGCAGCGGCTGCGTCAGCATGTCGGGCTTGCAGCTGGAAAGACACCATCGCGTGACAGCGATGGTATTCTCGACGCGCAGGTATTTGAGTCTCGTTCGGCGTCCCGCTGACCACACGCGGCGGCTCCCAGCCGATAGCCGACGGGCGATGCCCGCGCGATCGCGCACTGTCGATCGCTGGCCTGGTGTAGGTAGTTGGCCGTGAACGAATCCACCTGTTATCGCTTCTGCGACTTCTGCTTGATTCCCTCGCGCCGCGAACTGTGGCGCGCCGATCAGCTGATGACCGTCCAGCCGAAGGTGCTGGATGCACTGACATATCTGATCGAGCACCGCGATCGCGCGGTCGGCTACGACGAGCTGATCTCCGCGGTGTGGGGGCGCGTGGACGTCACAGACAACGTGCTCGGCCAGATCATCGGCCGCGCACGGCGCATCGTCGGGGACTCTGGCGAAGCGCAGCAGGCGATCCGTACCGTGCCGCGCTTTGGCTTTCGCTGGCTGCCCGAGGTCGCGGTTTCGACGATCGACGCCGGCGCCCGCATGGAATCAGCCGGTGCACCAGCCGATACACCCCTCGCTCATCCGCAACCGCGCACCGCGCCACGTCGCCGTCCTGCACGTATGGCCGCGCTGGTGCTGGCCGTCAGCGCGAGCGTCGCCGGCGTGGCGGCGCTGGCCTTCTTCGCCGGCGGCAGTCGGTCGCCGCTCGGCGACGCCGCAGTCACCGCACCGGATGCGCCGCCGCTGGTGCAGCTTCGTGCCGCGCTCGCCGCCGATCGACTCGAGACGGCCCGTTCGGTGCTCGCCGCCCTGCCGGACGCGGATCGGCTGCTGCCGGAAATCCGCTACGAGGAAGCCACTTTGGCGCTCAAGGAAGGCCGCGCCGATGGCGCCCTGACGGCGTTCACCGCACTCCTGGCCGACCTCGACGGTCGTGGCAACGTGCTGTTGACCGGCAAGACCGCGCACGGCGCCGGCCAGGCCGCTTTCCGACTCGGGGACTTCGACCAGGCACAGCGCTACTACGAGCAGGCCATCGCGGCACTCGGTCCCGGCGCCGACACGGATGTCGAGACGCGCGCTGCGCTCGGCCGTGTCTGGAATGGATTGGGTGGCCGGTTCGTCGCCACGCTCGACTTCGAGCACGCCGAACGGGCATTCGCACAGGCGCGCATCGCGCTCGAAGCCGCGAACGATCCGGCCGCCCTGGCCCGGCTCGAAAGCAACGTCGCGCTGATGCTGGCGTGGCAGTATCGCCAGGCCGAGGCCATTCCGCGCCTTGAAGCCGCTGCCGAGCTATCGGCGCGCGCGGGCGACGCGAGCGGCGAAGTCGGTGCGACGATGAACCTCGCCACCACGCATCTGGCCCTGCTGCAACCGGCCGCAGCGCTCGCGTTCGAGCCGCGATTGCGCGCGCTGCGCGAGCGCATCGGCGACCCGGTGGAAGCGGCGCACATCGATCTACTCCGCGCCCGCGTGTTGCTGGCGAACGGCCGGCTGCGCGAGGCCGACGTACTCCTGCATGCGCTCGCCGGCCGGCCGACGCCGGCCGATCCGGCGTTGATGGCCGTGCGCGAACTGGTCGCCTCCGAGCTGGATTTCGAGCGCGCCGCATGGGAGGCCGGGTCCAGCCGCATCCGGTCCGCACTTGCCTCCGATTGGAACACCCCGGACAACAGCATGGCCGCCATCGCGCGCTGGCGGCTGTTGGCGGCACGCCAGCGCGTCGGGGACGTGCAGGGCGTGGTCGAGGTCGCCACCGCAGCCGAGGCGCAAGCCCACGCCTTTCCGAACGACGCGACGATCGGGCTGTATGCCGCGCTCACACAGGCAGCCGCGGCGGCCGGACAGGGCGACGACGCCGGCGCCCGAAGCGGGTTTGAGACCGCCCTGGCACAGGCCGAGGCCAATCGCATGCCGTTCGACCTGATCCAGGTCATCACCGCCTACGCGCAGTTCTTGGTGCGCCAAGGCGACATGGAAGCGGCCGCCCGGCTCGCCAGCCGCATCGCGCATTGGGCCGATCAGGACTACACCGCGGCCCTTGTCCAGCTCGGCGTCTACCACGCTACCAACGCCGATGCCTGGCGGACCACGCTTGCACGCGCCCGCCGCCTGGCCGGCGAGCGCACTGTTCCCGACGCGCTGGCGAAGCCGCCGACGAAGTACGGGGACGCGAAAGGCATTGATTTGGCGGCCGTAAATCGCTGGTAAAGCTCCCGTAATGGTCGGGTAAGAGCGTGGAGGTTGCGCTGTACGCAGACTCGAAGCTCCACGGCAAGCCAGTCAAGGGGAGCAAGATCGTGACCATTTCCGCACACCGTGCCGCGTTGTTCGCGGCGCTTGCAGTGACCGCCTGGATCGCGGGCATCGCAAATGCCGGCGAAGCCATCGGCCTACTGAACGACACCGGGCAAGCCGATTGCTACACGACTGGCAACGCTCCGACTCCCTGTGAGGAAGCGACTTCCGGCGACGGCTCTCCGTTGCCTCGGCAAGACGCACGGTATGGTCGCGACGCCGCGGTAGCGATGGGTCGGATCGCAAAGATCGGTGGCGGCGAGTTCGGTTTTGATTTCACACGTCTATGCATGTCCGGAATGGCCGAAGGTGAAGGCGATTGCCCGTCGCCTCCGCCCAAGCCCGAGGATGTCGAGAATCCGCAGCCAACCGATTGGGCTTGCGTGCGTGACAACGTAACGGGTCTCACCTGGGCGCTAGGGAACCTCGCAGATGCGGGATGGGATGAAGCTAGTCGTACTGACGACGGAAGCTTCATTGGCCACGCTAACGCGACCATGCGCTGTGGTCTTGCCTCGGGTTGGCGTTTGCCTACAAGGCGCGAGGGCGCGTCAATAAAGCACTTCGCAAGGTCGGCTCCCTCCATCGATCCGGCGTACTTCCCGGTCCTTTCGAACATGCAGGGCAGCCCCTGCTATTGGAGTTCGACCGTTCGCGCAAGCAATCCCATCATGAATCATGTTACCTGCTACGACGGCGTGAGCAGCGGTGGAACCTATCAATGTAGGCAAGCTGTTGCGGGAACCTTGTGCGACGGTCCAGCCAGCATGTGGCTCTCCCGCGTGGTATTGGTCAACGGCGAATGGCGGGCATCGGAAGCCTCCCAAGAAGGACGTGACCGCTTCGAGGTACATGCCGGCCAAGGAGTAGTCGAGGATCGCGCCACCGGGCTTGTGTGGGACCATTGCACGTGGGGGCAAGCGGGCAAGGACTGCGACGGCGACGGCGACGGCATCATCTTCCAAGCGTGGGCGGACGCGATTCAAGTCGCACGGATCGCGAATGAGCAGCGCTACAAAGGCTACTATGATTGGCGCGTTCCCAACGCGCGCGAACTGGAGTCCCTTGTCGATCCCGACGCCACTAACCCTGCGATAGACACCGCGGTCTTTCCGAACACTCCGCCCGCCTACTATTGGACGTCTTCATCAGGATGGTTGGCCTCCCCAACCAACGGGAACTACGCATGGAATGTGAGGTTCGATAGTGGCGTCGTCACCTACATCCGCAAAGTCCCTTCCCCTGTCGCGCCCACCCCTGATCGCAGCCGTGTCAGGCTCGTGCGTAGGGGCGATGGATTAACCGCGTTCGATGGCGTGAGTGAGCACTTGCTGACCGCAGACTTCGAGGGCTCACCTCCCTCGAATTGAAGGACGTGGGTTTCCGTGCTCCAGATGGCGATCGGCCAGAAGACCCGGCCGATCGCGCGTTGCGGCGAGAAACCGCGAAACCTACAGGACCAACTGCACGCCAAGCGCAGCAATTTCATCGATTGCCGTGAACACACAACGCGTGCCGGAACCCGCCTTATGGACACCGGCTGCGAGGTTTTCGCTGTTGATCCACGGCCCACCACTGTCCCCGCTTACACACAGGCCCGACGCAGTTTGCACGTCCACATAGGTCGACGAACACGAGCTGGTACCAGTGCCGATCGCCAGACCCGGGCCACAGGTACTGCCGGGGTTGTAGTTCGTCGCTTGCACCAAGCCGCAACCAGCGCCGCCGTTGCGCCCGTAGCGGCACAACGACATATTCGGCGCCAGATCCTCCTTTAGGATCGCTCCTTCGAGTTCACGCCAGGTGCCGACATAGAACTCATTCGACACGTCGCTCGCGCTGTTGGATACGCGCGCCCAGCCGACGTCGGCCGATGACGTGAAGTTGACCCCTTGCAACGTGAGCGTGTGGATCGTCGTGGATGTCAGCGCTTCAGCATAGTTGAAGCTGGTGCTGCTGTCCGGCTGGCAATGGCCGGCCGTCAACGTGCCGTAGCTGATCGGCGACGCGGTGGTGCGCACCGTGAAGGCGCCTGTGCATTGGACTCCCGACGTGCTGGCCTGCGTGAACGTCAGGCTGCCGCTACCCTTCACGACCTGGTTGACCAGCGGCGCGTCCATCGTCTCGATCCGCACAGGGGCTTTGAAGTCGAAGTGGCCCACTGCGAGCCGCTGGACGTCGGCGAGCTTGCCGAGTCGGGAATCCTTCAGCACATCCACGACGACCTCACCAGTCCGCTGATCGACGTAGCCGCCCTGCACGCCCGGCACACGCTCGATCAGCGCCGGGAACTTCGCGTCGAACGTGCGCTGCAGGTCGGCGAGCGTGTGGTCGGCGCCCAGCTCGTAGCTGACCTCCAGCCGATCGGCTCCGAACTGGTGGAACTCTGGTCGCACCGCCTCGTAACCGGTCAGGCGCACGACCAGTCGCGACGTCGGCTCGTGCTCGATGTAGACGCCGGCGAGCCGGTTCGCGTACTGGCTGCGTACCCGCTTGAGAATCGGACGAAGATTGCGTTCCACGTTGAGGCGGCTTCGCGCCGCGTCGGGCGAAATCTGCAATGCCTTCGCCACACCCTGGACATCGACCTCGAAGGCCTGCTCTGCCGACAGCGGATTAGCCGGGCTTGAACCCGGCAGGTCGGAAGCGGTCGCCCCTGAGATGCCTGCGGTCAGGACGACGCAGGCCACCGCCAAAACTGAATGCTTGGCGTTCATCTTCATGCTCCTTGGACATAGTCCGTGATATACGCGCGTGAGTGCGCGCACGCCCGAACCTAGGCGAGCATTTGTTACCGTCATGTGACATTCGCGCCTATTCATCGGCGCCAGATTCTTAAAGTGGGAGCACTATCGCGCTGCGGAGAATGCAGCCGACGAACGGTCCTCATCGATGGCCTCGCCACCTGTGGCCGTGGGGCTGCGATCCATGGCGCGTAGGAAATTTCCTACAAGGAGACGAGCAAAATTCTTACCCCACCCCGCACTACTCAGCCTGTTCGCCAAGGCCGCGTCGTGCAACGACGAACATCACTGCGAGCGTGGCGAACAGCCATCCGCTCCAGATCGCGCCGGGCATGCCGGCCCAGGTGATGAGGCCACCGCCGACGGCCGAACCGAACACCACGCCGAAGTTGGCTGCGGAAACGTAGAGGCTGGTGACGAACTCCGGCGCCTCCGGAGCCGATGAGGCCATCCAGACCTGGCTTACGATCAGGCCGCTGGTATGGGCCGCGCCCCAGAGCAGGCAGACCGGCAGCATCGCCGCAAACGACGGGGAGCCTAAGACCTGCAGCACCGCGTAGGCCAGGGCCAGCGCGATGGGATAGCCGAGTACGGTGCCGACCAGGTTGCGACCCAGCCACCGGCCGGCGAGCAGGTTGCCGAGCACACCGCCGACGCCGAAGACCACCAGCAGCACGCTGATCGCCTCGCCGCCGAGGCCGGTTTCGCGCGCCAGGTATTCGGCCGTGTAGCTGTATACCGAGAACATCGCGCCGAACACACAGACCGCCATGCCGATCGACAGCCACAGCACCGGCTTGCGCAGAACCGCGAACGGCTGCCCTCGGCCGCCTGCCTCCGTGACGTCCCGCGGCGGCAGCATGATCCACACGCCGGCCGCGGCCGCCAGGTTGACGATCGCGCAGAAGTAGAAGGACGCCTCATAGGAGACCTGGGCCTCGATCCACGCCGTCAGCGGCACGCCCAACACCAGCCCCATGCTGGTGCCTACGAAGGCCATCGCCGTGGCATGCGTGGCGCGCTCGCGCGGATACAGCGAAACCGCCGCGGCGAAGGCCACCGAGAAGAACACCGGATGCAGCAGCGCCAAGGGTACGCGCAGCGCCATCAGCACGCCAAAGTCCGGCGCCCATGCCGACAGCAGGCTGCACAGCGCGAACGCCAGCAGTGCGCCGGCCAGCACTTTGCGCCGGTCGAAGCGCGACGGCCATAGCACCATCGCCGGTCCGCAGACGGCAACCACCAATGCGAACAGTCCGACCAGCCAGCCCGCCCGGCGACCGTGATGCCATAGCGCTCGATGATCGACGGCAGAATGCCGACCACGCCGAACTCGACTGCATACAGCCCGAACAGGCCCAGCGCAATGAAGAACAGGGCGCGGCCGCCACCGGCCGCATTCGCTCCGTTGGGAGATGAAAAAATGGACAAAGCGGCGTCTCCAGACGTGACTGGCCGCCACGATAGGAACCGCTCGACTGCGGAAAAAGTAGGCTAGAGTTCCTGACTAAGCGGACACCTGCGTCCGTAATCGAGATCCCGCATGGATAGCCTGAGCGGCTTCACCGTCTTCGTGCAGGTGGCCGAGACGCGCAGCTTCGTCGCGGCCGGCCGGCTGCTGGGCGTGTCGGCCTCGGCTGTGGGCAAGCGGGTGGCGCGGCTCGAAGAAAAGCTAGGTGTGCGCCTGGTCCACCGCAACACGCGCAGCGTCACGCTGACGGCCGAGGGCACGCTGTTTCTGGAACGCAGCCGCCGCATCCTGACCGAGATCGAGGCGGCCGAACAGGAACTGTCGCAGGCCTCCGCCATGCCGCGCGGCAGATTGCGCGTCAGCCTGCCGCTGGTCAGTTCGCTGGTGCTGCCGGTGCTGGGCGACTTCATGGCCGCCTATCCCGAGATCGAGCTGGACCTGGATTTCACCGACCGCATGGTCGACGTGATCGAGGAAGGCTTCGACGCCGTCGTCAGGACGGGGAGCCCGGCCGACTCGCGCCTCACGGCACGCCGGCTGGGCGCTTTTCGCTCGCTGCTGGTCGCCTCGCCCGACTACCTGGCGCAACGCGGCGTGCCGCGAA
This sequence comes from Pseudoxanthomonas sp. X-1, assembly GCF_020042665.1. Classification (NCBI taxonomy): domain Bacteria; kingdom Pseudomonadati; phylum Pseudomonadota; class Gammaproteobacteria; order Lysobacterales; family Lysobacteraceae; genus Pseudoxanthomonas; species Pseudoxanthomonas sp. X-1. The sequence continues at coordinate 566,547 of NZ_CP083376.1, read as the reverse complement.
CGCCTGATGATCTGCTCGAACACGCCTGCCTGCACTACCGTTATCCGAACAGCGGCAAGCTGGAAGCCTGGCCACTGCGCCGCGCGCCCGGCGAACAGGAACTGCCGCTGCCGACGACGATGATCTGCAACAACATCGAGACGCGTGTGTGTTTCGCACTGCGGGGCCGCGGCATCGCCTGCCTCCCCGACTTCGCAATCCGTGAGCCGCTGGCCGACGGCAAGCTGCTGCCGGTACTGCCCGATCACGTCGAGCGCACGGGTGAGTTCCACGTACTGTGGCCAGCCAGCAGGTATCCCTCACCGAAGGTGCGGGTGCTGGTCGATTTCCTTGCCGCGCGCGTGTTTCCGACTTCTGAGGCGGCTGCCTGATATTCGACGGCAACGCGCTGCCTCGTCTGTTGGCCGGCGCCACACTGACGGGAGGACAGCCGGATAGGCGACTGACGACCGGTGACTGATTGCCGGGAAAGTTCCCGGTCTCTTGTAAGAAATTTCTTACACGCCGACGAGACGATTTGCCATTGTGGGCAAACGGGGAAGACGCGATCCTGATCCCGCCCCGTCAGTCAGCGTTCTCGCGTGCGGAAGGATCCGCTCGCCCGGCTGGAAGCCAAGCGGCGAGCGGGGCATCTCTTTTCTGGTCTGCGCTTGATGCCGGACTTTCGCCAGCTTGCCTCGTTAGAAGCAGCACGCCAGTCTTGCTTCCGCCGCGTACGGATTGAAAGCGAAACTTTACAAGTTTTCCGTTGACATCGTTGTCGCGTTCCGTACGCTGCAACACAGCCTTCGTCCCAGCTGCATGAGCAGCTTTCAGGGGAAACACGCCGAGAATTGGGCGAAGCGCGTCTGAACTAACTGCGCCGATCTATGGATGCGAGATGCATCGGGCGCAACTTGCTGCAACGACAAGCGCCGCAGGAGTGGTAGCGTGAGACGTTGGACATGGTTGATGCTCGTGGCAGCGATGATTTTGGGCGCTGTCGGTGTTGTTGCAACCAAGGATCGTGCACAAAGCCAGCCACCAACGGTCGAGCCGCCTACGCAGCCGCCGACTACTCAGACTCCAAGCTCGCCCGAGAGGCAGGACTCGCCCTCAATCGCCTCGGCAGGCGTCGCGCGCTCAGGCACGTTGACGAACAAGGAAATCCGTGATCGTCAAAAGCCGGTTCCCGGCAAGCTAAAGGACGTTACCGATGCGCTGGCGCCACGCGCCGACGCCGGCGTTCTAGTACCTCAAGATTCCGAGAGGGCGTACGCGTACGCCTATCCAGCGAACCTCATCATCGGATAAGCCGAAATTTTGTCGAGTTATTAGGGAGAAACCTCACGTTCGGGTAACAGAAACAGGCCGGTAAAAGGCCCTTGTACTTCATCGCCGCTGCTGCGGTTAGTTGGCACCATGACAAGGAACCCGGAAATGAAAGCATTTGTGAAGCTCACGACCATCCTGCTGACGATGCACTTAGGAATTCACTGCGCCGCAGCGCGCGCCACCACTGTCGAGTCGTGGGCACTTTGCAACAATTGCTCAACGCAAACTCAATTCGAGAACGCTGCGGTTGCGTGGGTGGGCAACCGCCTCGGAACATTCGAGGTGGAAATTGGCAACGTCAACACTTCCAAGGTTTATCGCGTATCGGTGACCAACAACCAGTATCCCAGTAATCCCACAGGTACGGACGAAGGCGTCAGCGTCCAGAATGTCGAGGGATACATAGTGCTGGGTGTGCCCGTTGAGACTCCTAAAGCGGTTGTGGATGGAGACAGCACGCCATCGGCGTATGCAACCGTCAATTACTCCATGCAAGAGCCGCAGGCAGTACAAGACCAGTTCGCCGCTGTTGTGATGACGCACGGGAAGCAACCCATTATCGCGCCTGGCCCTAAGAATGCCGGATTCGATTCTTTCGCAGAAAGACTGCAGCCCGCCGTGTGTGCGCTCGGCAACAACGCAATGGGCGCGCTGAATCCCGCGTGGCAGGCGGGAGAGATCGGACCAGCATCGATGGGCAACCTCATGAGCGTGCTTGCTTACTACTTCGGTCGAGGTCCGACGGTGCATGTGGTTTTCAACAACGGGGACGTCGCCAGCTTTCAGTTGAACCCTCTCGTCACATCTGGCTGCAGGTACCTCGAAGGAACCGCGAAGGACAGGGATGGAAACCCACTACAAGAAGCCAATGGCATTCCGAACAACAATGGGGGCGTCACGGTCACGCCGCACCCCGGATCGAACCAGGTCAGCTACACGACTGGCTCGCACTGGCTGGTCTGTTCATTTGTCGGAGGCGAACTGATCGGCTGCTACGTGGAATTTGTGCCCGGGTAACCCTTCATTGTCTTTCGTTAATCCAGGAATCAGGTCGATTGGAGATTGCGATGAATTTGCTCAAAAAGTATAGGTTCGTTACGGGATTCTTCGTTGGCGCGTTCGTTGCTCTCGCTGCAGGGCTGACTTTGGCGGCCTTGGTTATATCGACACCAGCAGAGAACGCCGTCGAGGAGCTGGTGCAGTTCACTTCTTCGATTCTCGACGACGACGGGCAGCGCAAGTCCCCCGAGAAATCCTATGCGGCGCATGTGTTCGTCGTCGACCAGCTCACCATTGCTGCGGGACGTCTGTACGGCTCGATCCGCTCGGATCGTTTGAGGTCCATCTTGCACTCGCAGATGGCCATATTCGCCAAGGGGAAGCTGAGCGCTGATCCGGATTTTGCCGGTCGTCTCGACCCAACGGCGCAGGCTGTTCGCGAGTGCGTCTTAAACGAAGCGGACGAGGCGAAGCGCAAAGCGTGCCTGGGTGACATCAGGTTCACGCCGACTTCCAGACTGTCCGCACTATAGGGTGTCGCCGCGCGGGACAAGCTAGGTTTCCTGAGCGGCCCTCAGTCAACCAACGCTTGCCCCGCGCTGGCGTCCGAACTCCCACGTGGCCCCGCCGCCGCGCATCGTCGCGGCCAGTGTCTGTCCCAGCCGCTGCTCGATAGCCGGCTTCCACGGGACCAACGCGAAGCCCATGCCGTCGTCGAGCATCGCGAACCGTCCGCTCGCCAGCTGCACGCTGCGCCGGTAGATGCCGCTGACGCGCTCGCCGTCGGCCACGGGCCGGTGCACCAGGCCGGTCTCGGCGGCGATCCGCTGCGCCTCGGCGGCCAGTTCGCGGCCGCGCAGCGTCGCCAGCAGGTTGCGCGCCAGGATGACGCGCTGGCCGCGCCGCTGGGCCAGTCCCTGCTCGACCAGAAAATCGGCGCGCTGGGCGAGCGCCTGGTGGACCTCGCCGGCGAATCCGGCATCGCCGAAGCCTTCCGCGCCGCCGATCAATTGCCGGTCCAGCCAGGTCGCGCCAATGACCCGCGTCTGCCGCTCGATCGGCAGGTGCGTTTGCAGCTCGACGGTCACGCCGCCCAGCCGCTGCGCGTCGTAGCGGCGGCCCTGTTCGGGCAAGTCGTCCGGCACCTTCCACAGCCCGTCGGCCACGCGCTCCACGATGCCGGCGCGGCGCAGCGCTTCGAGCCGCCGGACGTGCGCGGCGACCACCTCGTGCGCGTCGCGGCCGGGAGCGGCTTGGCCCTGGGCGATCGCCAGGTGATGATCGGTGCGGTAGAGCCCATCGGCCGCCAGCGCGGCGACGGTGCGGTCGGCGGCCCGCACCTCGGTCGCGCCCCGGACGTCGACGATCGCGCCGGCCGGGTACTGCGCCAGTTCCGACCGGGGTGGCAGCGCGACGTAGTGGGCCTTGCCGTCGAGGCCATCAACGACCAGATAGCCGCTGTCGCGCAGCTCGTCGGCGACGCCTCGGGCAGCCACGCGGCCGATCAGGCCGGGGCCGCCATCGCCCGGCGCGAACACGGCCAGCTCGCGCGGCTGGCCGCGCATCGCCCGCTGCATCGTGCGGATGATGTCGCCACGCTCACCGAGCGCGCGCAGTGTCTTTTCGGCGTCGGCCGACAACCGCCAGACGCCGGGCTGCGGCTGGTCGGCTAGACCGAGCCGCTGCAGCTGCTGCAGGCGCCCCAGCAACGGCTGCCGCTGACGCGCGAGCGCCGGTTCGTTGAGCCGTTCGATCGCGACGTGCCCCTCGATGGCCGCGCGATGCAGCGTGCGATCCAGGCCGGTCCAGCGTTCCTGCTCGACTTCGCGCTGCCAGGTCCGCTGGATTTCCAGCTCGGTACGAGGGCCGAGCCATTCGGTCGCCAGCTCGGCGGCCCGGTGGCGGAAGCCATGGGCGATGTAGTCGCCGGCGATGATGAGGTCCTTGCCGGTGTCGTCGCGGCCGCGCACCACCAGGTGCGTGTGCGGGTTGTCGGTGTTCCAGTGATCGACTGCTACCCAGTCCAGACGCGTGCCCAGGTCCGCCTCCATGCGCGTGACCAAGTGCCGGGTGTAAGTGCGCAGATCCTCGAGCTGTTCCCCGTCCTCGGCCGAGACGATGAAGCGGAAATGGTGCCGGTCCTCCGCGCACCTCGCCTTGAAGGCATCGAGGTCCGCGTCGTCCGTGTGCGGCCCGTAGGCACGGCCCGGCTCGCCGTCGCGGCCGGCGCCGTCGCGCTCGATGTAGCGCAGGTGCTTGGCGAGCGATTGCGGGCTCGCCAGCCGCTGGTTGACCAGCAGCGTCTGGATGACCACGCGGCGGGCGTTAGGCGTCAGCGAGGTGCCGGCGAAGCGGGCGGCGGTATGCCCGCGTCCGAGGCGCGAACCGGGGCGCCGACCGGTACCGGAAGCTCGCCCCTTCCCGAGCGCCGGCGTGCGTACCGCGGTCTTGCCGCCGGCGCGCCCGACCTGCTCGAGTACCCGCGTCACGAACGCCTGGCCGCGGTCCTTCGGCGCGCTCGGGCGCGGCCGGAACTCGTCGTCGCGGCGCCGGCTCACGGCCCGCACCAAGGCGCGCTGCGGCGTGCTCCGGCGTGCAAAGCACGTGATTTGCGCTGTGCGGGCGCGCCCTGCGCGCCGGACGCGGCACGGCGGCGTAGCCGCGACGTGCCGCATCTACCCCACGTGCAGACAGCCTTTGCGGGCGGCGGCGTGCCGCCCCCTTTTGTCTTGCCTTCCGCCGTTGCTCTCGCCTTCGCCCCTGCCCTTCGCTGTCGACCACGGCGGACCGGCGGCGCTGTGCATCGCACTGCCGGACCGCCGGCGAGCGCGGCCGCGGCCATCGGCCGGGCACGTGCGAGGCATGCGGCCTGCACGCGGGACACCAGCCTCGGCGGCAGCGCGCCATGCGCCGCCGCGGCGCCCGAACTGCACGCGCGTCGACACGGCGCTGCACGGTGGCGCGGCACGACGACGCGCAGCGCGTCGGCCGCGCTCATAGCGGCGCGTCCACCCACAACGGCTGCGCACGCCCAAGCACGGCGGACGCATCGATCGGGCCGAAGTAGCGGCTGTCGAATGAAGCCGGATGTGTGCCGAGCAGATACACCTCGCCGTCCTGCAACGCGCGGCACTGACGCCAGGCCGGCAGCGGCCGGCCACGCCGGTCGGAGCGCAGCACCGCGGCAGCCGGCACGCCGTCGATGTTGACACTATCGCCGAGCACACACACGCGCTGCGGCGCGACGGCACCGACGCGCTTGAGCAATGGCACATTCGACGGCAGATAGGCTCGTCGTTCGGCCAGCGCTGCGACGGCAGGCGGCAGCCGTACCAGCACGACGTCGCCGGCGCGCAGTGCCGTGAGGTCGGCGGGCGCGATGCGGTACCAGCCGGTCGCCACGCTCGGCGTCGGGTTGTAGACCAGGTGCGCGACCGGCGGCACGAACGCCGCCCAGGCGAGCGCAGCGAGGCCCGCGGCGGCCAGCAGCGCGACGAGCAGGCGGCCGTGCATGCGGGCGGTCATCGCAGCGCCTTCCCGGCGAGCCAGGCCGCGTGTCGCTCGGTCGTGTAGGCCGGCAGCGGCAAACGCGCGGTGAGGCGGTTGCCGAGCGTGCGCCAGTACATCGGCGCCGCGTCCGCCGGCGCGATGCCGAGTGCCTCGATCGAGTCGATCTGCGCAAGCACGGCGCGCACGGCGGCATCCCCCTCGACATGCAGCAGCAGGCGTGCGCCTGGCACCACGCCGGCGATGCGCTGCGCAATCTCGTCCGGCCTACAGGTGTGCAACACCATCAGCTGCCAGCGCACGGTGCCGTACGCGTTGGCCTGCCAGCGCACGCGCGCGAGCACCGCGCGCGGCGCGAACACGGCGACGCGGCGCCAGCGGTCGATCCTGGTGATGTGCAGCGGCTCGCCGAAACGCAGATAGACCTTGAGCCGCTGGTCGTAATAGGCCAGCGAGACGCGCGTCAGCGGCGTCTCGCCGCCCTGGCCGGCGAGCGCGGCAAGCGCCGGCATCGGTGCGTCGGTCATCGTGACTGCGGAAGCGATCATGGCCTGTCCTCCGGGAACGCACGCTCGAGCAGCCCGCGCAGAAGTTCGGCGACGGTTACGCCCTGCGTGAACGCCGAGACCTTGATGCGCGCGCGCAGCGCCGGCGTGATGTCGAGCGTCAGCCGCGCCGTGTAGACGTCGGCCTTCTGCAATGCGGCGCCATCGCCCTCCCGAATCCACGCCTCGGCGTGCGGATTCGTCGGCGGGCGCGCGCCGATGCCGATGCGCTTGCCGCTCATGACGGCCACCGCAGCAGCTCGTCGACCAGCGCTGTGATCTCGCGCGCGGCGGCGCTGTCGGGCGCGCTCTCCCGCACGAGACGGCCCGCGGCCACGCTGTCGGCGAAGACGATGCGCTGACGCACCTCGGCGCGCAGCGCGGGCAGCGGCTGATCGGCGAGCGCGCCGCGTGCCTCGCGCCCGATGACCGTGCGCACGACGCGTCGATTCACCACGAAGGCCGCACGCAGTGTGGGTCGGAACACCTGCGCCTCGCGGACCAGCGCGACCATCTCCGCGGACGCCCATACGTCGTAGGGACTGGGCTGCACCGGTATCAGCACGCGCTCGGCCGCGAGGAGCGCCGAGCGTGCCAATGCGGCGATGCGCGGCGGGCCGTCGATCACGACGTGATCGGCGCGGCGGGCCAGCTCCGGCGCCTCCTGGTGCACGGTCTCGCGGGCGAGGCCGACGGCGCCGAACAGCCGCGGCAAGCCCTGCTGGGCGCGACGCTGTGTCCAATCGAGCGCCGAGCCTTGCGGGTCGGCGTCGAGCAAAATGACCTGCTGGCCGCGCAGCGCCAGCTCACCGGCGATATGGGTGGCCAGTGTGGTCTTGCCGACGCCACCCTTCTGGTTCAGAACGGCGACGATCACGGCGCACCTCGCGCAGGCTCGCGCCTGGCGCAACGGCGTGTCATCCGCTGTCGCTGTTGCCGTTGCGGGCGCCGTCCGGCAGTTGTCCACCGGCCCGGCGCGGCTCCACCAAAAGTTAGAGCTTTTGAGTTAGATACGTTAGAGGGCTCGCAAACCCGCGCCGCTACTTGCTTTACGGGGCATCGGCACGCCTGATAGCACGAGTCGGACACGCCTGATAGCACGAGCCTTCGCACGCCTGATAGCACGATGCCGTCCACAGCCTGTCCCCCGGTTATCCCCGTGCCGTCGGCGGCACGGGCCGGAACGTCAGCAACTCGGCGCCACTGCCCGGCATCCGCTCGATGCCGAGGACGTAGCCCGGCAGCGACTGCCGCGCGACCAGCGCGCGCAGATCGCACGCAAAGTCGTGGGGCTTGGCCGTGCTGCCGGACTTGCGATGCAGATGAGCGAACTCGAACTGCCAGCCGTGCGCCTGGCGCCCGCCGTGCTTGCGCACCAAGCGATACAGCCAGCGCTCGATGCCGCCCGTCAATCTGAAGTACGCAGGATCGATCGTCAGCACGAGGGCGGCGTCGAGCACGCCGGCGTAGAACCAGTCCGGCACGATCAGCTCGATGCCGAGCGGCATGCCGCGCGCATCGGCGCGCTCGCGCCACTCGTTGATCCACGAGAACCGATGCAGGCGCCGCCCGGTGGTCTCGCGGATCGAGGTCGCGACCGTCGTCGACTGCAACCGGTCGAGCGCGGCCTTCAGGCGCTGATAGTCGCGCACCGACACCCCGCGCCCTATGAAGCGCAGGATCTCGTGCGGCGTCGCGCGCATCAGCCGCGACGTCGGAATGCCTGCATCGCGCGCTTCGACGATCTGCGATGCTGCCCAGATCAGCACGTCGGCGTCCCAAATCGATGCGATGCCGTGCTCCGCGGTACCCTCCACGCGCACCGTCACGCCGCCGCTGCGGAAGTCGATCGGCGCCGTGCGCCGCGACTTGGCCAGCGAGAAAAAGGGATACGCCATGAGGTCCTGGCTGTCGCGCGGCGCCATGTCGCCGGGCAGCGCTTGGAACAGGTCCAGTTGTTCGCGGCGTCCCAAGACCGGCTCCGGCCCCGCGCCGGTCAGCGCGCACGGCCGTCGGCAGAGTGATGCTCTGCATATTCGGGATCGGACGTGGCCTCGAAACTGCGCGAATCAGCCCAGGCGTCGAGGTCGATGACGGCGTACATGACGCGGCGGCCGAACTTGCGAAAGCGCGGGCCGCCTCCAATCACGCGCTGCTTCTCGAGCGTTCGCGGCGACAGCCGCAGATACGCGGCTGCTTCGTCGTTGTTGAGGTAGCGCGGGGGTTGCGCGGGCGCAGCCGCGGCGGCGGCAGCAGGCCGCAAGGGAGCCGGTCTCATGAGAGGGAGCCTCCATCGGTCGGGAGCCCCGGCCGCAGCAGTGCAGCCGAGTGGAGGCAATGTCAGAAATGCAGCGCGGCCTGCGCAGGGTCGTTTCGCGCACCCGGCAAAACGGCCCTAGCGAAGCTGGGCGAGGCGGCGGTAGCCGCCGCGCATCAGCGCACAGCCACGCCGTATCAGGCGGCGCACGCGCGAGCGCAGCCCGCCATCGGCGTGCCAGCCCTCGGCCACGGCCTCGGCGCCGAACAGGCCTTCGGCGACCTCGCGCGAGGACGCCCCCGCCAGGGTGGCGTCGAGCGCCTGTAGCGTGTGCAATTCCAGCAGCGCGGCGGCGGTCGGCCGTGGCCGGGAGATGGCCGCCGACACACCTTCGGTGCCAGCGGCGAGCTTGGCGAGTTCGCCAGCGAGCGTGCGCGCGCGTTCGCCACTATCGGCCGAACTGCGGAGCGCGTAGACGTAGGCCATGCCGTCGTCCAGCCCCGGTGCGACGACCAGGCGCACCTGGCCGCCAGGCCAGCGCGTAGTCAGCAGCAAGCGGCAGCCGTCGTGGAGCAGTTGCTTGCTGCCGGGGAGCTGCCAAAGTCCAAAAGCGGTCGCGTCGGCCGGCGGATCGGCGTCGGCCTGCAGCAGCACCGAGGCGGGATCTGAGCACCAGGCCGGATGCGCTTCGCGTGCGTCCAGATCAGGGTCCTCGAGCAGACGCAGGCCCCAGCGGCACGCGGCTTCCACGCGTCGGCGGCGGCGCTGCCAGTCACGGCGGTAGTCCGGATGCCGACGCAGGTACTCCCACGCCAGCCCTGGCCCGTCCAGGTGTAGCGCGTACAGATATGCAGCGATGGGAATGCAGAACGCGATGCTCACACCCACGACGCAACCTCCTGTCATCAGCAGCAGGACACGTCACAGCGGGCGTTGAGGGCTACAGCTTCATGGCGGATCGTTCGGGGGGACTGGATGAAAGCGCAGGATCAAGACCGATTGGCTCCGAAGCGTTGCAGGATTCGTCCGAATGCGACGGCCGCGCTTCCGCATGCGCTGCACGGCAGAGTCAGCTTGCAACAAAACGCACGTCCGTTCATGGATCGATTTTGCAGTTTTCATGGCGCTGCAACATTTCGGAAACCTGATTAAGACGCACGCGGTCTTGAGTAAGACCCAGCCGGTCTCAATGCGCCTGATCGCGCTTGGCCGAGATCGAGTACGAGGCGATCTTTGCCGTCGATTCGCCGATGCACGCAGCTGGCGATCCGCATTCGCGCATGCATGTGCAATCGTAAAACCGCAATCGACGGAATCCGCAAAGACACGTATCCGCAATGCCGGCCTTACGCGATGCAGGAAAGGCACGAATGCGGATCGCCGGCTTTACGCCGATCCGCAAAAGCGGATCAACGGCAAAAGCTCGTGCGTGGGTTGCCGGCAAGGAGCCCCGTCGATGGCGGCTCGGCGGCCGAAACGGGCAGCGCTACAGTCGAGGCGATCAGCTGCGTATAGTCGCGTCGCCGCGGCGCTCGGCCGCGGCCTCACGTCATGACAAAGGTACTGCTGCGATGCTGCCATCCACCGTGATCGAGCGATTCGAGAAAATTGACGTCAACGCATCGCGCGCACGCGCGCTCGTGGGCCTGCTGGCCCTCCACTACACCACCGCCGATCGCGCCAGTGAGCTGAGTGATGAGCAGGTGGTCGATCTCCTTGAGCTGGTCGAAGAACAGCTCGATCAGGTGTGCGCGCAAGCGCGTGCACCGCAGATGGCGGCAGCGGCGTAGCTGCCGCGTTCGATACGCCCAACAGCGAAGCGCCCCGCCGCCGTGGGCGGGGCGCGTGAGGCGGGTCAGCCCGCCGACTTGCTGCGCGACCAGATCAGGGTGTACTTGCCCTCATCGTCCTCGAACAGGCCGGCGTAGATCGTCGTCGGCAGCGAGGGATCGTCGAGCGTCACCGACAGGTAATCGCGGCCGGCTTCGCTGGTCTTCTTCCACGCCGCGCCGAGGTCGTATCCGCCCGCGGTCTGGATGCGAAAGTCCGGGGCGTTCTCGCTGGTCTTGTCGTTGACGATGAGCTTGACCTTGGCGTTGAGGCTCAGGGTGCGGACGGTGCCGGCGAAGCCGTTGCCGCTCTTGGTGAAGGTGCCGATGTTGGCCATGACGTTTCTCCTTTCGGGTTGAACAAGGCCGCGACATTGCGTCCTTGTTGTGATCCGGCAGGCAGGGGTCGGGCCGGCTGCATCGCGTAGCGACCGCAACGCAGTGGAGGACCTGGAGACGCAAAGAATGTGTTGGCGATGAGGCGCGCAGCGCCGAGGACATTGTTTGCGGCGCAGGGTTGCGGCCATGAGGACCGAAGCGCAGCGATCCGCTGCCAGGATGCACAACGCTGAAAGGACGCATGGGTGCGACGCCTTCCTTCCCGGAAGGACCGGTGGCGAACTAGGCATCACCGCGCATCGGCTTGGCCGGCTCGCTCCCTGACGCGGTCAAGGGCCGTGCCCCAACGACAAGGGCAGCGAGGACGCCCATGCCGCAGTCCACGGCATCCGGTACCAGGCGCGGCGTGGAAGTTCCATAACTAGCAGTGCGGCCCTACCTGTCGGTGGCGTGGCCTTCGCGATCGACGGCCACGCCCACCAGCGTCGAGGGCAGTGAAGGCGCGCACAACCTGTCACAGCGCAGCGGGGCGTAGACCGCACCACGCGCCCCGCCCACGGCGGCGGTGCGCGTCGAGATCCTGCCCGCGTTGGCGGGCACCGATCGCCCTACCGCGCGCAAGGCACTTGCGCGGACGCCACGTCGCCGCCCGATCACGGGCGGCGACGTGGCGGATTTTTCTTTGCGCATTCAAGCCGGGCGCGGTGACTCGGCGCTCCGCCCGGCGTCCGGCCACGCCCCCGGCGCCTCGCGCAGGGACCGACCGCGGCGCGCCGCCGCCCTACAACGAAAACGCCCCGGCATCGCTGCCGGGGCGCTTATTGCTGCGGGACTCACGCGGCCAGCGCGTGCGGCGTATCCGGGGCGGCCTCGACCTCCGGTCTCTCGTCGCCATCGCCTTCTGCTGGCGGCGGATCGATCCACGCGGACTGCCGCGCGAACATCGGCGGCAGCCAGCCCGTGCCAGCCGCCAACCGCTCGGCGGTGGCCGCCAACTCGCCCTTCCTGAGCACCGACAGTCGCGCCCCGTAGTTCGGGGCGAACTGCGGTGCCGCCGTCACGATGGCCGCCTTCGGAATGTGTTTGAAGTAGCCCTCGGCCGTGGCAGTCCACCATGCGCGCATGTCCAGCGCGACCGCGCGGGCCAGCACGTCGGCGTTGTCGCTGTGCTCGTTCGGCGTGACCACGTTGACCGTGGCCGCCACGCACAACGCCAGCAGCTCGACCAGCTGCTCGGCCGACATCGCCAGCAGCACGTCGAACAGACCGTCGCCGTCCTCCGGCAGACGCTGCCGCCAGCGCTCGCGCAAGGCGTCGAATGTGCGCAGCGCGTCGGACTGCGCAAGATCGTCGGCGACCCGCGTAAGCGCGGCCGGCTCGCTGGCCCGCACGCCGATGGGCAGGCCGGTGCCTTCGCCGTCCAGCAGCAGGCTTCCTGCCAGCTCGGACACCAGCGCGGCCAGCGCGACTTGCGGCCTGCGTGCCAACTCGACCTGCAACGCCGCCGTGCGGTGCGCGCTGAGACGGCGCGCCAGCGCCTCCGACATGCCGCCCTTGGCCGGAGCGGCGGCGCTCGCTGCATGCGCAGCGTCGGCCACGTCCTCGGGCGAAGCGCCATCGCGTTCGAGCGTGCGCAGCACCTTAGCAACATCCTCCTGCAGTAGCCCGCGATGCACGACGACATCGCCCTGCGTATCGACGGAGACGACGGCACCGGCGAACGCGCGCACTTTCGCGCTGTAGGTCTGCAAGGAGTCGGCGATGGCGGCGAGCGCAGCGCTGATGCGGTCGTGCTCGTCGTACAGTGCCTGCGCAGCCACCTCGTCCATGTCCTCCTCGGCATCCAGCTGCGTCTCGATAACCTGCGCCCGCGCTTCCAGCTTGGCAATGCGCTTGGCCTCGGCCGGCTTCGGCTCGCGCTGCTCGCGCGTGGCGCGACGGAACGCCTGCAAGTCGGCATGCGTGACGCGCGGCGCGACATCGACCCATGCCCACCCCTCTGCGCGGACTTTCTCGGCCACATCGGTGAGCCGGTCACGCGCAAGCGATTCCAGCAGGGCGGCATCGGCGAGGTAGACGTCCTCGCGGAACAGGTCGCGTCGCACGATGCCGCCACCCTGCTCGTACGCATCGACGCCGACGAAGCGCGCCAGCGGGTCGCGCGCGGCGTTGATTTCGCCGCCGGTCAGACGCTCCCGCAGCGCGGTCGCATCGCGCTGCCATGTCGGCGCATCGTAGTAGGCGGCATCCTGGGCGGCATGGTCGTCAGTCACGGCCAGCGCCATCAGCTGTTCCAGCGTCACGTCACCTGCGCGGTAGTCGGTCAGCAGGCGCGGAGAGACATTGGCGAGCTTCAAGCGCCGCTGCACCACCAGCGGCGTCACGCCGAAATCGGCCGCGATGTCCTCGACGGGCCGACCTTCCTTGACCAGTGCGGCGAACGCCTCGAACTGGTCAGCCGGATGCATCTGCTCGCGCAGCAGGTTTTCAGCGAGACTGATGGTGCGGGCGCTACCGTCCGCGACCAGCAGGCACGGCACCTCATGGTCGGTGCCGATACGCTTCTTCTTTGCCAGCAGCTTCAATGCGGTCAGGCGGCGGTCTCCGGCCACGACCTCATAGTGTTCGCCATCTGCGGCGAGGATGACGATGAGGTTCTGGAGTAAGCCAATGCGGGCGATGCTGGCAGCCAGTTCCGGGATCGACACGCGCGCGGTCTTGCGCGCGTTGCGCGCGGACCGGCGCGGCAGCAATTGCGAGAGCGGAACGAGGATCAGGTTACGGGTCGGGTCGGCGACTTCCAGCGGAGCGGCCGTTTCGATGGCACGGGCTTCGGTTTGGGTGATGGCGTTCATGGATGGCTCCTTTCGGTTCAGGGGATGCAGCCATGGGAAGAGCGGCAAGGGCGGCTGCTGGCCCCTGCCGCATGGGGTTTTTCAGGCTTTCAGCTGGCGCAAGCCGTCGGCGAGCAGCCACAGCGCGCGGTTCAACCGCACGTTCTGATCGATGCCCTGCACCGGCCGGGTCGTCTGGCGGCGGCCATTGGCGCTGCGGCCGGACAGGCCGCCCTTGGTCAGGTGTTCCTGCACGCGGTTGAACACGCTCCACAGGTCACGGCGGTCGTCCTCGTGGCGGCGTGGCGTCAGGACTTGGCGCTCGGTGATGGGTGGCCGTGCGTCTGCGTCGTACTTGAGTGCCAGCGCGGCGCGCGCGAACACGTCGGACTCGCCGGCATCGAGGGTGATGGCCCGCATCGCATCGCGCGAGGTCTCGGCGCGCTCGAAGCCGTGCAGGACTTGGTAAGCGCCTTCGATGACCTGCCCGGCCACGTCGCCCTTGTGCGGCACACGCACGTCGGCCACGGTGTTGCCGCAGACCAGACCGTTCTGGCAGACGAACCGGTACATCCCGGCGAGCATCTGGTAGCTGCTCGTGCCGTCATGGGAGTTCAGCAGGATGATTTCGCTGGCTTCGCCGCTGGCGGCGATCTGGCTGGCATGGCGCAGCCGGATCAGGTGCTTGGTGTAGTCGCGCCGGTCATGGCTGCGCACGCGGGTCTGGCAGACCATGAAGGGCTGAAAGCCTTCGCCGCGCAGCTTGGCGAGAACGGCGGCCGTGGGGATGTAGCGGTAGCGGTGCGAGCGGCTTTCGTGCGGTGCCTCGGCGAAGATCGAAGGCACCACGGCACGGATTTGGTCATCGGACAGCGGATCGTCCGAGCGCAGCGCGGGAGAGTGGGAAGCGAAGCGGGATGCCAGTTGCATGAAGGTTCTCCTGACGTGGTTGGCTGTCGAAACACCGCCACCGGATTCCTAGATTCGGAGCCCGCTTTTCGCGGTTGTCCGGTGGGGTCGGCGCGGAGACCCGGGCTCGGCCTCGTTGCCCCGTCTTTCCTGAGTTCATCGCCCGCGACGGCCAGGAGCGCGCGGCCGCGCGCCGTCAAGGCGGAAAGCGACGGGGTGGTGCGGCCCGCAGGCGCAGCCGAGGACACGGCCCCGGCGCGGGCCTTGATGGCGCGTGGCCGCGCGCTACAGTCGCGACAAGGTGATGGAGTCAGGAAAGACGGCGCGGTCGGCAACGGCTGCACATGGCGCCGTCCCCCGCAAGCGAAGCGCGCAGCGCCGAAGGCGCGGAGGCCCCGCCCAAGGACGCAGCAGAAAGAAGAAGGTGCGCCGCCCGCAAGGGCGACGCACCGCAGGCACGGAACGCAGTCAGTTCGGCGTCAGCGCCACCAGCGACTGCAATCGCTCGATCACTCGCGCGTCGACGAACACGCACGGTTGGTCCGGCGCGAGCGGCCTCGCGAACACCCTGGCGAACACCTCGCGCTTGAGATGGGCCACGCGCCCGGTCCGATACGCGTCACCGGGCATGACCCGATCCTCACTCGTCGACAATCCACTGCGCTCCGGATCGCACTCGACCAACGCGACGTAGCCCTCATCGGCCAGCCGCTGGTGCTCGATGCACATCCCCCAGCCGGTCGTCGTGCGATGCTCCAAACGCGCGCGCACCCGCAGGTCCAACAACACACTCCCGGTGTCGAATGAGACCCCGCAGACAAGGCAGACGCGCTGCTCGAGCGAGACGTGCGATTTGTCGTTCATGACGTTCTCCAGTTGCTCGGGCGGAATTGCCCGGCACCGGCGCCAGCACGGCGCAGCGCAAGCCGTCATAGGGTCGAAGACGGCCGGAGGCCGCCAGCGTGCGAGACGCGCGGCCCTTGACGGCGAGAACGACGTGATACGGTAAAGGAACCAGCAAGATCGCCCCATGCCGCTCACGATCCGCACCGTTGGCACGCACGTAGCGTGTGTCGGCTCCCAAGGCGAATCGCCCGTCCGCAAAGGGCGAAGCAAAAAAAAAGGGGGCCGGAGCCCCCTCTGGTCAGGTCAGGCCACGCTGGGCCATGGACACCGAAGACCGACCGCCGACGATGATGTGATCGAGCAGCCGCACGTCCACGAGTTCTAGCGCGTCCTTGAGGCGGCAGGTGACTGATTGGTCCGCGCCACTCGGGCTCGGGTCACCGCTCGGATGGTTGTGACTGACGATCACCGCCGCCGCGTTGAGCCGCAACGCCATCTTGACGACTTCGCGCGGGTGCACGACCGCCTCATGTATCGTGCCGCGGAACATCTCGACGTACTCGATCAGTCGATGCTTCTGATCGAGGAACAACACCGCGAACACTTCGTGCTCCAAGCTGGCCAGCTTGGTCCGCAAATACGCCTGGACGTCCGCCGGCGACTTGAACGCAAGGCCGCGCTGCATCTTGCGGTCGACCACCTGGCGCGCCGCTTCGAGGATCTGCTCATCGGTCGCCGGACGATAGCGACGGCCTCGTGCGTCCCGCACCATCAGCAAGGCAGTCAGCGAAATGGATTCGTGCGACATCTTCGTGCTCCGGTTGCTCGGGCGGAATTGCCCGGCACCGGGCCAGAACGGCGCAGCGCAAGCGGTCAGGGGTCGAAGACGGCCGCAGGCCGCCAGCGTGGGAGCACGCGCAGCCCTTGACGGCGAGAACGCCGTGGTAGGCTGCAACAACCAGCAAGACCGCCATCGTTCACTCACACAATCTCGATGTCACCTGCTTAGAAGTAGGGCTAATTCGCAGTCTGGCCAGACAGCAGAGGCAAGCGCGCCGCCCAAGGACGACGCGCTCGCGAGTTTTCACACGACGATTCGTCCTAGTGTTTGCGCATCACGCGCGTAGATGCTCAACGGCTTATTCGGACGGAAGTACACGTCCACTTCGATCGGCAGGCGAAGCCGTCCGTGGACCGCCGCCAGCTCCTGCAAGCTGACCCAGCCGAGTTCGGGCCTGCCCAGACCGAGGTCGCACAGGCCAAATGCGCGATCATCATCGTCCGGATCGATCTCGGACAGCAGCCATGTCGCGCTGGCATCCGGCGTGAAAAGCTTGACCACGGGTTTCGGGTCAAAGCTCGGGTTTTGAAGGGATTCGCGGCCATTGGCCAACAGCAGGCAGCGCTGCTCGTCGGTAATGAATGCGCTCATGAGGGTCTCCGGTTGCTCGGGCGGAATTGCCCGGCGTCGGTCCAGCACGGCGCAGCGCAAGCCGTCAGGGGTCGAAGACGGCCGCAGGCCGCCAGCGTGCGAGCACGCGTAGCCCTTGACGGCGAGCACGCCGTGGTACGGTGCAGGGACCAGCAAGACCGCCCCATACCCCACTGCGGCAAGGGGAGCGCGCAGGCCCACTAGGGCCGAAGGCGTCAGGGATCAAAGCCGTATGGCCGCGACTCGGCACGAGGCGTGGGGCGCAGCCCGCGAGCCCGACGGCGGCACGCCGGGACGCTATTGCAGACGTTGCGCATTTTTGACCCGCGTGCTTGGCGACGAGAGCGGCAGCGTCCGTGTGCGCATTCGGCAAGACCTTGCCAGCGTCAGCGCGCGAATCGCTCAGTTCGCACCTAGCTCGTACTCGGCGCCGCGAGGAACGATCGGCGCCACGATGACGGCGCTCAACCGGTCGGAAGGTGTGTGCTCAGTACTAAAGTTTCCGCATCACCGCCGGATCTAAAGGATGACCCAGTCAGCGAACGGGGGGCGGATCTCGCTCTTCATGGGAGGTCACACGCGCAACGCCGATCGTCCTACCACCGATACCGCGTTGGCCATCCGGCACTCAAAGACGCAAGTCAGCGAGGATTGAAACAATCGTGTTCCATGGCACCTCACCGGTGAGGTGACTCCAGGAAAGCCGAACAGTGCCGGCGACCTCATCCTCCGAAAGCTCCATCGCCTCAAGAACATGGCTCGGCTGATAGCTTGCCGATGTGCAAGCAGATCCATTCGAGACCGCCACCACGTGCTTGAGCGCGACCATGATCGCCTCAGAATCGATGCCGGGCAGCGCGATGCTCAGAATGTGGGGGAGGACACCGCGCTGGGGATCGCCATGGATGGTAGGAGCCAGCGGCGATAGCTCGGCGATGGCCTGCTTGCGCATGCGCTGGCAGATCTCCATCCGACGGGTTCTTTCTTTCTCCGCCAGTTCCGCAGCCAGGCCTAGACCGGCGATCAATGCCACCGGCTGGGTGCCGGGGCGAAGACCCCGTTCCTGCCCCCCACCCCACATCAAGGGCTGTATGGGAATTCGATTCCCGCGACGGCGCCGCACCAGCAGCGCGCCTACTCCCTTGGGTCCGAACACCTTGTGGCCACTCACACTGATCAGCTCGATCCGCTTATGGCGCAGCGCAGGCGTTTCCTTCCCATAGGTCTGCGCAGCATCGACATGGAAATAAGGACCGTCCTCAGGCAGACCGTCGGCTATCGCCGTGATGGGCTGCAGCGCGCCTGTCTCATTGTTGCCGTGCATCACCGATATCAGCAGCGTGTCCGGACGGATGGCGGCCAACAATGCATCGGCGTCGACGTGTCCCGCCCGGTCGGGCTTCACGAGCGTGACATCGAACCCGTTTTCAGCAAGATGCGCCAGCGGCTCCAGTACGGCCTTGTGCTCGATGGCAGTACTGACGATGTGGCGCTTGCTGCGGGCAACACCGGGTGCGGCTAGACCCAGAATGGCGATGTTGTTGCTTTCCGTTGCACCGCTGGTGAAGATCACCTCGTCCGGGGCGGCATCCAATGTCCCGGCGACCCGATCTCGCGCCCGTCCCACTTCGCGATGGGCCATCAGCCCGTACTCGTGCGTGCGGCTGCCCGCATTGCCGAATTCCTCGACCAGCAGGCGTGCGACGACCTCCGCAACGCGCGGGTCGGCCGGCGTCGTTGCCGCGCAGTCCAGGTACAGGGGCCTCTCCATCATTGTGTCGCCTCTTGGTAACAAACTACGTTTCTTTCCTTGACGTAGTTTGGCACCGATCATACAGTATTGGGCGCCCCTAGCCACAAAGTCTATCCCATGGACCGCGCCTTCGAGTACGTCTTTCCTGCGATCCGCGGCATCCAGGCCGGGCGCGAGTTCTACGTCTCGATGTGCCCCCTCAGGCTTCTGCCCAAGCTGTTCCTGTTCAATGAAGCCGAGCTCGTCCCTGAGCTTCGTGCCCAGAGGCAGTTGAATCGCGCACGTCTTCCAGAGATCGCCAAGTACATCTCCGGCAACCGCGACAGTTACGTGTTCTCTGCCATCACCGCTTCGCTCGATGGCGATGTCCGCTTCGACGCCGCTCCCAATGGCGATGACCTCGGCGTGCTGCACGTCCCCATGAAGGCCCGATTCATCATCAACGACGGACAGCACCGCCGCGCTGCCATCGAGATGGCCCTCCAGGAAAGCCCGGAATTGGCGGACGAGAGCATCGCCGTCGTCTTCTTTATGGATCGTGGGCTAGCACGGTGCCAACAAATGTTCGCAGATCTCAATCGTTATGCGATCCGGCCATCACGTTCCCTCAATGTCCTCTACGACCACCGCGACGAGAAAGCGCTGTTGGCCAAGCTTGTGGTCGAGCGGCTGCCCGAACTGAAACCTCTGATCGAGTTGGAACGCTCCAGCCTGTCCCCTGGGTCCAAGGCATTGTTCACGCTGAGCGCGCTCTCCACCGCGACTGGAGCGATGCTGGCCAATCACGACCTGGACACCCAGGAGCGCGAGGAGCTCGTCGTCTCGTTCTGGCAAGAAATCTACGCGCAGTTCCCGGAATGGCAGGCCGTCCAGCAAGGCAGCATGACGTCCGGTGCCTTTCGAAACCAGTACCTGCATGCGCACGGCGTCGTGCTGCATGCGCTCGGCCGTGTCGCAGGCCACATGCTGCCCCAGCGCGGCTCATGGAAAACGAAGCTGAAGGGCTTACGGCAGATTGACTGGCAGCGGACCAGCTCTGAATGGGAAGGCCGCGCCACGATCGGCGGCAATGTGTCGAAGTCGTTCCAGAACGTGGTCCTCACCACCAACCTCATAAAAACCAAAATGGGTATGAAACTCACACCAGAAGAGCAGCGGCACGAGGATGCGCACGCAAGGGGACACCGTGCAGCCTAAGGCCAAGACAGCGAAGGTAGCGAGTGCGTTTGCGGAGCTAGGCTTCAAGCAAACCATTTCTTTGCTGCTAGAAGAGATCACCGCGCTCTATCGGGCCGACTCCATTCCCTGGGTCGTCGGCTACAGTGGGGGCAAGGACTCCACTGCCACCTTGCAGTTGGTTTGGTTGGCGTTGTCCAAGCTGCCGGCAGAAGAGCGCACGAAGCCCGTGTATGTGATCAGCACCGATACGCTGGTCGAGAATCCCATCGTCGCCGCTTGGGTGGCGCGATCCCTCGATCACATGGCCGACCGCGCCGCAGCCGAAGGGCTGCCATTCACCACGCATCGCCTGACCCCGGACCCGACGAACACGTTCTGGGTGAACTTGATCGGCCGTGGCTATCCCGCGCCCCGCCCGAAGTTCCGATGGTGCACGGAGCGGCTCAAGATCCATCCTTCGAACCGATTCATTTCCGACGTCGTGAAGAGAAGCGGCGAGGCGATTCTCGTCTTGGGCATGCGCAAGGCCGAGAGCCATGCGCGCGCGCGCGTGATGGACCGCCTGGAGGGTCAGCGCATCCGCGAGCGCCTGTCGCCGAACGCGAACCTGCAGAACTCCTACGTCTACACGCCCGTGGAAACCTGGACCAACGATGACGTCTGGACGTTCCTCATGCAGGTCAAGAACCCCTGGGGGTTTCCGAACAAGGACCTACTCACCATGTACCAAGGCGCCTCAGCCGATGGCGAGTGCCCCTTGGTGATCGATTCGTCGACGCCCAGCTGCGGAGACAGTCGTTTCGGATGCTGGGTTTGCACGCTTGTGGAGAAAGACAAGTCGATGCACGCCATGATCCAGAACGATCAGGAGAAGGAGTGGATGCTCCCCTTGCTGGAACTGCGCAACGAGCTCGATGCAGACGATCGCAAGCTGCGTGATTTCAGGCGAATGAATGGCGCAGTGCAGCTCTTCAAGGACCGGGTAATCCCAGGGCCGTACACGCAGCAGGCGCGGGAACATTGGCTGCGCAAGGTCCTGCAGGCGCAAAAGCATATCCGCGAACACGGCCCCGACATCGTTCGTTCGATCGAGCTCATCACATTGCCAGAACTGGCGGAGATCCGGCGCCTGTGGGTTCTCGAGAAGCACGAGCTCGAGGACAACCTGCCTGCCATCTACGAGCAGGCCGTGGGCGCCCCCTACCCCGGCCCGCGCCTCGATGACAATCTGGTGCTTGGGGCGGACGAGATGCGTGTTCTGAAGGAGATCTGTGGCGACGACCAGATCCATTTCGAGCTGACGCGGGAGCTGTTGGATATCGAGCGGCAAAGTCGAACGATGGCTCGCCGCGCAGGGCTATTTAAGTCACTGGAGAAGGCATTCCGCAGGGGATTCTACGACAGCGCCGAGGATGCGGAACAACGCGCCTTGAGGCGACAGGAAATTCTCAAGAGCGCCCGCAGCAACGACGAGGAACACGATTTGTTGAACCTGAAGCTTATCGACGAGCGCGAGGACGAATCCGTTCCCGGAGCGATTAGCTAATGGTGCTCGATGAACTCGTACTTCACAATTTTGGCGTTTATGGAGGGCGACAGTCCGTCACACTCACGCCGACCCATCCCAATCGGCCCATCATCCTGTTCGGCGGACTCAACGGTGGGGGCAAGACCACCTTACTCGATGCACTGCAGCTCTGCCTGTTCGGCAACGCCGCACGTTGCTCGAATCGAAACGGGCTTGCCTACAACGACTATCTGACGAAATGCATTCATCGGGACGCCGACTCTCGAGAAGCGGCTATTGAACTCGTATTTCGGCACACCGTCGATGGGGAAGAGCAGCAATACCGCATCCACCGCTCCTGGAAGGTAACGGATTCGGGTTGCCGCGAACGATTCCACGTTCTGCGCGACGGCCAGATGGACAAGCTTGCCACGGAGCATTGGGCGGAGCACGTCGAGGAGTTCATTCCGGCGCGTATCGCGCATCTGTTTCTGTTTGATGGCGAGAAGATCGAGGGCTACGCGGAGCTGGATAGCGCGCCTGCTCTGATCGCCACAGCAGTTCAGAACCTGCTCGGGCTCGACATCGTCGAACGTCTGGCTACGGATCTTTCAGTACTCGAACGCAGGAAGCGTTCGGAATCGAGCACTCCTGCCCAGAGCAAGGAGGACGATGAGCTACGGGACAGAATCGAATCGCTGAGCCGCTCGCGCCAGCAGCTGCTGCGGGATAAGTCCAGCGCAACCAACGTACTTGATCGCCGAGAGCGGGAGCTTGCTGCCATCGAAGAGAGATTCCGCCGTGAAGGTGGAAGCATCTTCGAGCAGAGAACAGACCTGGAACGCAGTGCTGCCGCCCACGAACAGCAGCTCGCCGCAGCGCAGCGGGAACTACGTGAGCTTGCCGCCGATAGTGCTCCGCTCCTGCTCGTGCCCGACCTCGTCAGTTCGATCGTCGTGCGCGATCGAGACGAGGAGGCCGCACGCCGGAACCGGGATACGTCGGCTGCCATCGCCGAAGAATACGAGGCCATCCTGGCGCTGCCCGCCCTGGGTGAAGTCCCGCAACCGCTGCGCCGGAAGATCCAATCCACGCTGAGGAATCGGCTGGAGCAGCGAGCCTCGCAGGCAGCGCGGCCTATATGCCTTGACCTGCATCCGGAGGCCAGATCTCTTCTCGCCAGTCTGATCTCCTCGGAACTCGACCTTACAAATGAGCAGCTGAAGTCAGCGGTAGAGCGCGAGCAGCATGCCTCCGCATCCCTGGCGCATGTTCAGAGTCTGCTGGCTTCTTCTCCCACCTACGACGTCATCGCCGATGTGTCTGCCGCGCGCGACGTAGCCCACGCAGAGATCGCCCGCCTTCGCCATGAGCAGGATGCGCGAGAGCAGGAACTCGTTCGATGTGATCGCGAGCTCGCTCAACTGAGGGAACGTGAGGCCCGGATGGCCGAAGCGCGGGCGCGCGAAGAGTTTGCCAGCGACGATACCCGGAGAATCTTGGCTCACTCGGCGAAGGTCCGGGACACGCTGACCAAGTTTCGGGAAGCGGTCGTGGAACGCCACGTCGCACGGATCGAGAAGTTGGTACTCGAGAGCTTCCACCAGCTCATACGCAAGCGAGACCTGATCGGAGGGATTCGGATTGATCCCAAGACATTCGCGTTGGACATCCGCGACGGCAACGATAATCCGACCACGCCGGATCGGCTGTCCGCCGGTGAGCGCCAGCTGCTGGCCATCGCCATCCTGTGGGGCTTGGGCAAAGCATCCGGGCGTCCGCTGCCCACGGTGATCGATACACCGCTGGGACGACTGGATTCGGTGCATCGTGGCCATCTGGTCAAGCGCTACTTCCCTCAGGCCAGCCACCAGGTTCTCCTGCTGTCCACGGATGAGGAGATTACGGGGCCCTATTACGATGCCCTAAGTCAATCGGTCGGCAGAACCTACCACCTCCGATTCGACGAACAGCAGAACCGCACCGTGATCGAACCTGGCTATCTGGGCAAGGAACAAGACAATGTTCATTGAGCACATTCGTCTCTCCAAGCAGGCCAGGGAACAGCTCATCCGGCTGAAACGTTACACCGGAATCGAGCACTGGAACGTGTTGTGTCGCTGGGCCTTTTGCCGGTCGCTTGCCGAACCCACCATGCCGCCTCCGACCAAGATCCCTGCGGACAGCAATGTCGAACTGACTTGGCGCGTGTTCGGCGGCCGATACCAGGAAATCTATCTAGCGCTACTGAAGGAACGATGCCTGAAGGATGGACTCGGGATCGAGGACGATGTTCTGGCCACCCAGTTCCGTCTCCATTTGCACCGCGGCATTGCGTATCTGGCAAACGACCGAAAGCAACGTGATGGCATCGGGGCGTTTGTCTCCCAAGCCATCCGGTAAGCGCGACACGTGGCTGCCGAGATCCCCCGCCACAAGACGGCCATCAGCCGAAGTGGACTGTCCCGTCCCCTGCAGCGAACGATGGCTGACGGCCTTCTCAATGCCGACCGGACGCTTTTGGACTATGGCTGCGGGCGCGGCAAGGATGTCCGCCTGCTGTCCGATGCCGGCATCTCCTGCTCGGGGTGGGATCCTGTCCACGCCCCCAAAGGCGAACTGCAGGATGCAGATGTCGTCAATCTCGGCTACGTCGTCAATGTCATCGAGAACCCAAGAGAAAGGCGCGACACCCTGACCAGGGCTTGGGCTCTCACCAGGCGAACGCTGGTGGTATCGGCCAGGCTGACGGACGAAGCGCCGGATGCTGCCTCCAGTCGGAGGTACGGTGACGGCATCGTGACGCGACTCGGTACGTTCCAGAAGTTTTTCGAACAGCAGGAGCTTCGTACCTGGATAGAGCAGGTGCTGGAAACGCCCTGCATTGCCGCTGCCCCCGGCATCTTCTATGTCTTTCGCGATGCCGCGGAGCGCGCGGAGTTCCTGGCATCGCGCTTTCGGCGCAGCACCGCACCTCCCCGCTTGCGCGCCGGCGAGCGCCTGCTCACTGAGCACCGGGAGCTCTTTGAGCAGTTGGCCAATTTCATTTGCCAGCGCGGGCGCCTGCCGGCCTTCGAGGAGCTGCCCGCCGCACGTGCGCTCAAGGACGCCCTAGGCAGCCTGAAGAAGGCATTCCGGTTACTTCGTCAGTCCAGCGACCCCATGGTCTGGGAGCAGGCGCAGGTGTCCCGCACTGAGGATCTGCTGGTCTTCGTGGCCCTCTCCCGATTCGACGGACGACCAAAGTTCGCCGAACTGCCCTTGGACATGCAACTCGATGTCAAAGCCTTCTTCGGCACCTACACCGAAGCATGCCGCAGAGCGGACGACCTGCTGTTCTCCCTCGGGCATCCTGACCGCGTCAACGAGGCATGCGCCGCTTCGCCCTTGGGAAAGATCCTGCCGACGGCGCTGTACGCCCATGTGTCGGCCGTACCAAAATTGCCGTTGCTGTTACGACTCTACGAGGGCTGTGCACGCGGATATCTCGGTGAGGTCCCCGGCGCAACACTGGTCAAGCTCGTACGAAACGAACCAAGGATCACCTATCTGAGTTATCCGACGTTCGACAAGGATCCGCACCCAGCCCTTGCGGCTGCTTACGGCGTCCACCTTCAGACGTTTCGAAGCAAGCTCAGAACCTACACCGGCTTTCGGAATCCACCTGTTCTCCATCGCAAGGAGACCTTTCTCGCAACCGACCACCCCCACTGGCAGAAGTACGCCAAGCTCACCAAAGCCGAAGAGGCCAAGGGGCTCCTTGAAGACACCGCGAGAATCGGCACGCGCGACGGCTGGCTGTTGACCCTACGGGAACACGGGCTGGCATTGCGCGGGCACAGACTGATCAAGCGAAGAGCTATTCCGACTTCGGGGAGCTGATCCTTACCGGCGCATCGAGCGGGCTGAACTTATTCTGTCCTTGTGCTCGGAAGTGCTTCACCAATGATGCAGCGGGCAAATCAATTCCCATGCAGTGCCGACGGATTTGCGTCGTCACGACGTGCTACGGATTCTCGGCTCGAAAGGCGTACAGCGACTTGGCCACGATCCTTGCGTACGCCTCTTTGGCGGTCAGTGGGTCTCCTGCCTCTCTCATTACGGTTTTGATGGCTTCCACTAAAGTCATCTCATTCCCCATTGACGTAGTTGAACCGCGTATCGGAACGTATCGCTATTGTTTGACCGCATCCATCATCTTTTGATAGCTGGAAATATGCTGCCCGATCTTCGCAAGAATAGGTACCAGGTGCTCCTGCTGAGACACCAGCGTATCCACCTTGAGATCCTGCAGCGCCTTCAGCAAGGCAGTTAGTGCATCAATCGGCGTCCTCTGCGTCTTGTGCTGCAGGAATTCG
The DNA here is from genome assembly GCF_020042665.1 of Pseudoxanthomonas sp. X-1. Lineage (NCBI taxonomy): Bacteria > Pseudomonadati > Pseudomonadota > Gammaproteobacteria > Lysobacterales > Lysobacteraceae > Pseudoxanthomonas > Pseudoxanthomonas sp. X-1. Next base: position 540,939 of record NZ_CP083376.1, on the reverse strand, counting down.
GCCTCGATCACTCGAATCGGGCGCGCCTCGTCCGGTGCATTGACGTCCAGTTGCTTGGCAAAGTTGGTACCGGACTTCCCGTCATAGGTCGCCATCTGATTCCACAGCCGGATGCTCTCCGCCTTGTAGAAGACATTCTCATTGTCCTCTTCCTTGCCCGACCTTGGCTGCGAGAAAGCCCACTGAAACAGTACTTCTTCCGACTCCTTTGGGAGACGCAGGCTATCCTTGCTTACGCCCAACTGCTCCTTCGGATACGCGTTCTGGAGAATCAATTCGAAGAAGTAGTGGTCCTCATCGGAGAAGCTCTCGCCTTCAGGCAACCGGTCCTCGAAGTCGCGCTTGAAATGCGTGAATGCAGATGCCGCCTGGATGTTTCTCCGCGTCTTCGTCGCGCCCAAGGACACCATCGCCGAAACCTCGTTAACCAAATCGTCCTCCAAGCGAAGCGCACCTTCGTCGCCGTGTCGCTTGCGGAACAGCCGCTCATACAGCGAAAGAATATAGAGGTTGGTGGCGTACGGATTCCAGTTCTGCGCATGCGTGATGTGACGCACACCCAGCAGTCGCGGCAGAATCGCCTGCAGATCGTCAGGCGCTTTCGCCGCAACAGGGAAGACGCGCAGCTGGGTTGTCTGCTCTAGGATGGATTCAAGGCGATCCACGGTCTCCTGCTGTACACGCATTTCCTCCTGGAATCGACTCGGGTTCTTTTTCAGCCGATCCAGCTTCTTCCGCTCGCGCTCCAGTCGATCAGTGCGCAGGGTACGCAGCGCCACGGTTCGCGTGTTCCCCTCGACAACCACGTAGCTTCCCGGTCGCTTCGGGTGCTCCCAAACGATGATCGAGTCGATCGGCACCCATCCATGCGTCAGGATTGACTCCTCGAGATTCGCAACGTCGTACACCTGCCTGACTCGCTCCTCCAGAGCACGCTGCATATCCGGGTCGAACAATGCAGCGGCGTCCTCGTAGCCAGGGGGCGTTTCCGGCGCAATCCGCGGGTTGTTTGGGTCGATGAAGATAGAGTCGAAAGGCACGAGCCGCGCATCTTGCAGTTCACTGATGGACGTTGACGGGCTAGACATTGGGAAGCTCCTGAGGAGGATCTGAGACGCTTTTGCTGTTCAAGACGAGGATTCGTGATGCACGGGCAGATGGGTCGAGTAGGAACTCGATTCGATGGTGAAGCCGGATGGGGAAGCACTGGCGACTTTCGCTCGCCAAGGCCGACGCCAGGACCCCGAACTGTTCCCTAGGCGACGCCTGTGCGAGGCGCTGTCGCAGGTCCTCAAGCAGTTCCCACAGCTCTCTGCTCGAATCGGAGTCCAAGAGGAACGCTTCCGAGCCGGAGAGAGGCAGGGGAACCTTGACAATGGAATGGAACGCAGATGGCGACTGCAGGTACTGCGCTTCGATCTCTACCGCGTTGTGACAATCCCGAAGGAAATCGGCCAGAACTGCCGGCACCGCAGGGCGATAGGTCAACGATACGTACTTGAGCCAGGTTGTCGCGCCGTGCTGCTTGTACGGCCGATGCCCAGCGGCATCGATCGCTGATGGACCATGCACTTCGCGCTTGGCGAAGTACGCGGCCGTCAGCAAGCCGGTCATCTCCATCCATCGGCTCCCCGGGGTCAGGTCCTTGCCCAAGCCGTGCGGAGTGCCATGCTTGTGCAGGAAATCCGATGGATCGGAAAGATCCGCTCCCAGTTCGCAGAACTCGTTGAAGATGCTCCGGATCTGGTGCGAGTTTTCGCTCGTTTCGAGAATGCTTCCCCACCGCGCCTCGTCATGGAAGCGATCGAGCGCCTCGTAGTAGGGCAATCCATACAGAAACAGACGGCACGTTTCCCCCGGCAGCAATGACTCGAGTCGAGCCAGCACACGATTGGCCTGCCGTGCGTCCACACGGTGAGACGCAAGAATTGCGCGGACCTTGGCGAGCATGTCCTCTTTGCTCTCGTAATCAAGATCTCGCAGTTCCGGACGCAGGAAATCATCGATTTCCTGATACAACCATCGTTGATCGAAGTGATACGCCAAGGATTCGTTCTTGGCTTGCACTACGTAGGCCGCGCGCTTGTCCGGCGCGAAGCGAACGCACCTCCCTGCCGCCTGCATCAGGCGTATCACGCTCGTGGACGGGTATGTCAGGACGACGGCATTGATTCCCGGATCGTCGAACCCCTCCAGGAGCAGCTGTGCCGACACCAGGACGGCTCGCGGCTTGTTGGCGAAGCGAGCCAGAAAATCCTCGTTGTCGATATCGAGAGAATTGCCTTCGCCGTGGACGAACCCGATATCATCTGCATCCAGCGGGTGATTGCCTGGAAGCTTGTCCATCAGCGCGTCGTAAAATTCCTTGACCCGGTCAATGCGCGGTGCCAGCACAAGTACCTTGGTAAATTCCGCGGCAGTTCGATCGACCACGAAGTCCGCCAAGTCGGCGAGTGCGTCCGCGGACCAGTCGAAGTCTTCCACTGGGAAATCGACGAACGTCGGTGTCAGGACCGCACGGCGTTCCGCAAGTTCGCGATAAGTGATCGTAAAGGCGATTTCATCGATGCCGATCGGAAGGCGATCCCCGCGGTTGGGCGTCGCCGTCAGGAGCAGGACCGGTGCGCCCCACTGGTTGTCGAAAATCGGCTGGTACGAGGGTGCTGCCGCATGATGCGCCTCGTCCACTACGACGAGAACCGGACGCGTCGCGGTATCGGCCAGTACGGAGCCGAGGTCACCCACCATCACGAATTTGATCCGATTGGCGAGTTCCGTCAGGTCGATTCCCGCTTCGGCGTTGTCCTGCGCAGCAATCAGTTTCTGTAGCTCCCGGTACGCCTGCTCGCGCAGGTTGCGACGATGCGTGACCCAGTATGCTGGCGCCTTGACGTTAGCGCTTGCTGCCAGCATCCGCAAAACGATCCGCAGCGCGGTGCGAGTCTTTCCGGCCCCCGTTGGCAGGATCAAGCCGATCCGCCCGTTGGGCCGGCGATTGAAAGCATCCAGAGATCGCGCAACGGCAACGTCCTGATATGCCCAATCAGGCGGTTCCGCAGCGAACCCAGCAGTGGGTACACCCTGCGACGCCAAGTTCCGGGTCGGCGCCGCGGGCGCCTGATGAGACTCCAGCAGCTTTGCCGCAAGGGCGGGCGGAATCGACATCCGGTCCGCGATTTCCTCGACTGACAACGTCGAGAAGGTGTGCAGAGCCTTTGCTTCCTCCACCAACGATTTCAGCGCCTCTGCTGCTCGCCCCGAGATAGATTGGTCAGTCGCAAGAACCACATCGGCAGCCAGCTCGATCAGCGCCACGGACGCTTCATTGAGCGAACGCCCTGGATCGTCCGAAAGGAGCGCGTGGAGGCGATTGGCGTGGATTCGCCCAGCCTGACCAGACGTCTGAAGCGCATCATTGAGCTGCTTCGCCAACGCAGCGACATTGCCGGAGGCCAGCAGCAAAGGCAGCACCTTCGCGCCAATCAACTTCCGAACCTGTTCGCTGCTGATACTGAGCCTGGCCATTCATCACCTCTGAGTGAATCCTGTAATAACGGAATCAAATTGTCAACTTCCGTTTTTTCGGAATCGGTAGGATCAATGTGCCCGACCGGGAATAAAGCACTTGCACTCAGCGTGGTTCTCCGATAATTTTACCGATCGGTGTCATTTTCGTGCCAGCCTAGGCAATGTCTACAAGTCGTTCCCGAACGGGAAAAATTCCTCAGATAAGCGATGCCGCCGTCGTGGGTGCTGTCGTGCGTCAGGTGCGCAAGGCTCATGGCCTGACCCAATCCCAGCTGGCTGGCTTGGCCGGTACCGGCGTGCGCTTCGTCAGCGAGCTGGAACGCGGTAAGCCGAACGTCGCCTTGGACAAGGTGCTGGCCGTGCTGGCGGTGCTCGGGCTGCGCCTGCAAGCCGTCGAGGCCGAACCGTGAGTAACCGGTTGGAAGTTGAGCTGTTCGGCCGTCCCGCGGGCACGATTGCGATCTCCGGCCCGCTACGCAGCCCCGAGGACTGGACGTTCGCCTATCGCGAGGACTACCTCGCCTCGGCCAATCCGGTGGCGCTCTCGGTCTCTCTACCGCTGCGTCGTGAACCTCATGCCGGCGCCGCCGTACGCAACTGGTTCTGCAATCTGTTGCCGGAGGGCGCGGTGCGCGAAGCGGTCGTTGCGCGGCTAAGGATTCCCGATCGCGACGATTTCGCCCTGCTTGCCGCGATTGGGGGCGAGTGCGCGGGTGCGGTCAGCATTCGCACCCCGGATGCCGCGCCCGTCCGACTTCAGGACGAGGAAACCGACCTGGAAACCCTGCTCTACCTGCAGGGCGAGGACGCTGGCGAAGGATCCTGGGCGCTGGTAGGAACGCCACTACGGCTGTCGCTGGCCGGCGCGCAAGACAAGATCGCCGTAATCGTGGAACCGGATGGCCGCCTGCGCCTGCCGCGACTTGGCGAATCCAGTACGCATATCCTGAAACCGGATAGCCGCCGGTTCCGCGGACTTCGCGATCTCGAAGCCTTGGGCCTCACGCTGGCCCGCGCAATCGGCCTTGATGCCGCGTATGTCGTGCCGATCGAGGTGGCCAACCGCCCCGCCCTCCTGATCGAACGCTACGATCGGAAGACTGATCCAGAAGGAGACACGCAGCGCCTGCATCAGGAAGACTTCTGCCAAGCCCTGGGCTACCCAAGCGAACTTAAGTACGAAGTTCAGGGCGGCCCTGGCCTGCTCGCGTGCTCCCGACTGGTTCGGCAGTTGGGGCTTGGCCCCATCGCGGTGCAGGGCTTGTTGGATTGGGTTGCGTTCAATGCATTGATCGGCAACGCCGACGCGCACGCCAAGAACCTGGCGCTGCTTTGCGACAACAACGGACGCCGCCAGCTGGCGCCGTTCTACGACCTGGTGCCGACGCTTGCTCTACCGGAGAGCCTGATCGACCGCACGCCTGCGCTGCGTATCGGCGAGGCACGACGCATCGACGATATTTCCGCGGATGACTGGCGCGCCTTCGCCTCACAGGCCGGGTACGGGTCGCGCTTCGTTCTGCGTCGTGTCGTCGAATTGGCCGATGCAACTCTCAATCATTTATCGACCTCAGCCGCCAGCATCGTCCAGCATGGCGGCGGCGAAGCACGCGTCAAACGGGCGGCGCATACCATCGCCGAGAACGCCCGACGAACTCGAGACCGCATCGCCGGACCTACGGCAAACTGACTCCCTCCCGGTGTCGGCTACTCACTTGCCACCCCCTTCTCGTGCCACATGAGGGCAATGCCTATGTACATCGCGTTGGATGACTGGCGTCGCTGGGCACCGGACTTAGCGACTTGGCTGGAGGAGCGTTTTGATACCGAAGTTCTAGAGCAGTTCGATTCGAACGTCGAACATGATTGGCTCGATTGGCTGGATCTTCGACAGGCGCAAATCGACGGGAATCATCTGGATAGTGTCGCGCTGTTTGAGCAGGTAGTCAGAGGTCGCTATGCCGGCGTGAAGGTTATCCACGCCACCCGTCTGGTTAGCCTAGATTCCGTGCGAGAACATGGACTGCGGGCGTGGTCCGAGCAGGAACTGACCGAGCAAGCACTGGAACGGTTCAGTGGCGCTGCAGACGGCAGGCGACTGGGAATAGCCATCGAGCACTGCAATCCCCGACATCGCGGTGGCCGAGTGTACTCGTTCGCTTCGCTTCAGCATGCGCTTGGTACGCCGCACGAAGACCGGTCGGGGAAGGTCCCGTCATTCGCCCTGCATGGCGGTGAGTTTCTCGCAGCCGTGGCCATGAGGAGCGGAATCGAGGAGCAACTGCCCGGACACGGATACCTCTTGGCATGCAACCTGCCTTGGGCATGGCTGGACCGCGATCAAATCACCACTCTAACCAAGGACATTCTGCTCTCAGCAATCACCACTCGCTTCTTCAATCCAGGCGACTACAGAATGGTCGGGAGCCATGAATGCATTTCCACAACGCGAGACATTCCGCCTAGACACATTGAGCTAGTCGCGAACATTGAAGACCTCAGGGATCGCGACGATCTGACCGCGGAAGATATTCCGTGGCTACTGTTCCAGCTGTAGTGGTCGCCGCATACGAAATCACATTACTCGACAATCCGCAGGAACAGCATAGCCTGCATGCGAATTGAGCCTGACCCAGAGACCTACAGAGACGAAATAGTCGACCTAGAGCACCGGATTAGGTAGTCGGCGTCGGGGATCCTCGACGAATGCACGATAGCGCTCGAGCAACTGCTGCCTCTTCATGGGCAATCTCATCATGTGTCTCCCCAAATCCAGCGCCAACTCCTTCCCTTTAAGATTCATTACACCACGACTTGGATTCCAGATGACATCCCGGAAAGGTGGTTGACTGAGTTCGACCGGAAACTCTGAGAATGCCTTTATAGCTGTCGGCAAATCGCTATCGTGCTCTTGCGCATACTCGATTGCTAGCCGCGTAATGATCTCCAGGCCAACAGGCCTAAAAAGCAAGTGACCGCCTTGTTCGTGGCGATAGCGTGGCGTCACGCGCTCTGGAGACTTCGATACAAACAGCGTCCTAACCGGTCGAAAGGTGGTTGATAATGCCTCGAAGAAGGTCATTGCAACTTCTCGGTAGTAATCTAACCGCTCGTCACTAGGCCTATTGAAGCGCAACTTCACTTCGACTCTTTGTCTTTCGCCAAGTCTGCCACGAGCAAGATCATGTACAAAAATTCGCTTGAGCACGTCATATAGATTTGAGATCGTCGTAAGGGACCCGCGATGGGCGCCCGTCAGGTTATGACTAGTCACGACAGCGATCTTCGGCGAGCTGAACCAGGCCTCATCCTCAACGAGCCTGCGCACAGTGATGGCCATCACATCGTCCTCATCCAGCGCAATAATGTCTCGCTTGGTTACCGGTACGGCCGTCTTGTTGAGCGTAGTAAAAAGCCGACGTGTTCGTTGAAGACCTGCCCGGGTCTTCTTATGACCGACCACAATGACAGGCACTAAATCTTCATGAATCGCCTGCTTGTCAGACAGTATTTTTTTTATGCCCGCAAGACGATGTTGCCCATCTACGGCAAACATGCTTTCCTTGCCAGTAAGATATAAAAATCCCAAATTGTCCGTTGCATCACCTGGAACCGCGTCCACAATCTTATTTCGACTGTGCGCCTTAAGATGCCCAATTTCCAGCCAATGAGGGTCCCCCCCATAAGTCGCCAGCACCAGTGAACTGAAGAATCTTTCTGAGTTCTCCGTTAGGTACTGTGCAATGCGATCGGCGCGACGTCCTTCTAGCACGCGTTGAATCAGTCGGGACAGTTCTTTATCCTTGTGTATGTCGTGGGCGTAGTCCACCCGCAGCCCCAACTCTCTGATGGGGAACAGGCATGTGTAGTACACCCAATCTCCAAATTGCCCGCGTAAGGCTGGGAGCACCATAGGTTCCTTCTTCATTAGAACCTCACCTTTCTTACCTTCGTGATCTCGGCGGAAAAATCCATGAGATTGATTGGCGGCTGAACTGCATTCAAGAACGAAGTTTCGAGCTTCTTCAGACTTACACGGCGATCCGTGATTTGCGCGTAGCTGAAAGTTAGCCCTTCCTTCCAGTTCTGAAGCATAAGGACCACGCTCGGCCTTGCCTTCCGTCGTTTGTGTTCGTTTAGGTACTGCCCGTAGCGCGTATGAAGGTGCGCCTTTCCTTTTAGACCAGAAACACCGGCATACATTACATAACCGTGCGGTGGCAGATTGTGGTCACCAAGTTCCACGCTGAAAACGTATATTCCGCGCACCTTTGGAACTTTAGTCTTGTTCGCGGGAGTGAAAGGGACACTGTGCCAAGTCAATCCATAGGCATCCCTGAAGGCCTTCCAACTCTTGAGATCCAAGAAAAAACTCCAGGTGCCTGCCTTGAGTTCTTTCGTAGCGTCTATGATGTCAAACGGCTTCTTTCGCGAAACCATGCATCCTTCCCCAGATGGCGCGGTCGAATCAAGTTTTCTGGCCGTGAGAAGCGGGCCAAAAAGGAGTTTAGTTTCAGCATTTCACTTTCTCGCAGGAACAGCACCCCCAGTATTGTCAGCCCCCTACCTTCACCAAGCCTCAGTCCAGTATCCACCCTCCGTCACGTCGCAGCGTACGTAATTTGCTCTATTGGACTGCTCTGCCGAGGAGCGGATGCGGATCGAATCCACGCTATCCGCACGTTCCAGTCCTCAGATGTTCTTGCTCGCGACGCGCGCACTTGATTGCATTCCACTGCCGGCAATGGCGATTCGCAATGTTGAGCGCTGGCTCGACGGACGTGTCATGTGTGCAAATGGCTGCACACGAATCGCACACGTCGCCATGTAAGCCACTGATATCAAAGAATTTTCTCCCCGTTCCATCATGGGCGCAACGGACAACGTTTTCCCTTGGTACATCAATTGCTTATCTCGTGAAATCCATGACATGAACAGGCTGCGCGCACGCGTTCCCGCGCCAGACGCCTCACTACGGCGCGCCCTTGCACCCAGAGCGCAGGCGAAATGGCGACGATCGCCGGCTTCCTCTTTGGATGGCAAGTTCCAGGTTCGACGCGCGCCATCGTATGCGAGCGAGGCTTTCCTGCGTCATGCAGATGCCCGCAAGGGGGCCAGCGCTGCCGGGAGCCGGTCGATCCGGGCCGGGCACCGCGGCGCTGATACAGGGTAGCTCGACCCCGGTTGCCAGCGCGATGCGGCCGGAAGGTCTCTGCAGGATCTGGTGGCGAGGTGGACACCCAACAATGAGTCCATCCGACCCTGGTTGGAAGGCGCCACGGGGGACAAGTCGGCAACGACAAATGCATGCCGTTGCCCAAGGTTTCGGCAGCACAACTGCGCCGCCATCTTGGATGCCGCACCAGGCCATCCCGCGCGCGCCGGGGCCGGCGCGGGCGATCCGTGCCTGCTATAAAAGCGGCGTCGCGATCCCCGCCGCCGGCCGCCATGCACAGCCTCAATTTCCGCTATCTCTACGAATCCCATCGCCTGGGCTCCATGCGCGCGGCGGCCGACAAGCTGGGGGTGGCGGTGTCCTCGATCAGCCGCCAGATCGCGCAGCTGGAAGCGGAGGCCGGCGTGACCATGATCGAGCATGGCCGCCGCAACATCATCCTGACCGAGGCCGGCGAGCTGGGCGTCCGCTTCTACCAGGAACAGCTGGCTCACGGCGAGAACTTCGAGTCGCAGCTGGCCGACCTGAAGTCGCTGCGCTCGGGCCGGGTCAAGCTGGCCCTGGGCGAAGGCTTCATCGGCAAGGGCCTGACCGAGGTGGTCTCGGCCTTCACCAAACGCCACGCCGGCATCACCCTGAGCGTCCACATGGTGGTGTCTTCCAACGAGGTCACCCGCATGGTGGCCGAGGACGAGGCCCACCTCGGCCTGATCTACGGGCCGACCGACGATCCGCGCATCCGTATCCAGCACGCCGTACCGCAGCCGCTGTGCGTGGTGATGAAACACAACCATCCGCTGGCCAGCCGCGACAGCGTCCGACTGGCCGACCTGGCCAGCTACAACCTGTGCCTGCCCGAGGCGTCCAACCGCACCCGCCAGCTGCTGCGCCAGGGCGAGGCCGCCGAACAGATCACGCTGGAGCCGTGCGTGACCTCCAATTCGATCAACATGATCCGCGACCTGCTGCACTCCGGACAGTTCATCACCCTGTTCTCCGTCCTGGCCGCGTCCAAGGAACTGGCCAAGGGTCAGTTCGTGGCGTTGCCGCTGGACAACCCGGCCTTCAGCGAACAGACGCCGGTCTCGCTGATCCGGCGCCTGGGCCGGCGCCTGCCGCCCGGCCCCGCGCAGCTGATGACCATGCTGGAAAGCTACCTGCGCGGCCTGCCGCAGCTGGACAAGGGTCGCATCGCGCCCTGACCTGCGCCTGGGCGGCAGAACGTTGCAGCCGCGGCAACTAACTCAGCCCCTAATGCCAACCCGATTCACGGATGCTTTCCTGGCCCAACCACCTTTTGGAAATGGCGCCGCCGCCCCGCTCCGGGGCATCGGGACCGGCGCGTTTTCGCCCCAATGGAGCAACAGGAATCCGTGGCTGCAGAACACAACGACAGCTTTGAACTCTACGACCTCAAGGTCGAAGCCGTGGCCCCACCGGGCGCAAAGGTCTACAGCGGCGCGCAGCCGGGCGACTACTTCGAGCTGAAGGGCGAGATGCTCTACCTGCCGCCAGGCCAGGGATTCTCGATCTACTCGCTGTCGGCGGTGCTGCCGCTGCTGGCGGCCAAGCAGCGCGAGACCGCGCCGCTGGACTGGATGACCTCCGACGAGGAAATCGCCAATCCCGATCCCAACTGCCCGGTGCGCCTGAGGATCACCCGCACCGGCAAGCGCACCTTCAGGCGCGCCGACACCACCGCCGTCGCCCTGCCCGCGTCCGCGCCTGCCGCCACCGGCGTGCCGCGCGCCACGCTGGCGCCGGGCTATGACATCTCGCGCCTGATCAAGGGCGGCTGGCACCTGTCCGGCGACCATGGCGCGATCGATCGCGACCAGGCGCTCAAGGACATGGCCAGCTTCGTCGAGGCCGGCATCACCACCTTCGACTGCGCCGACATCTACACCGGCGTCGAGGAGATGATCGGGGACTTCCGCGCCGCCTATCCCGCGCTGGCCAAGTCGGTGCGCGTGCACACCAAGTTCGTGCCGGACCTGGCCGCGCTGGACCGCGTCGACCCGGCGCTGGTCGAATCGAGCATCGACCGCTCGCTGCGCCGCCTCAAGCAGGAATCGCTGGACCTGGTGCAGTTCCACTGGTGGAACTTCGGGATTCCCGGCTATGTGGAAGCCGCGCTGGAACTGGCGCGCCTGCAGCGCGCCGGCAAGATCCAGCATATCGGCGTGACCAATTTCGACGTGCCGCATCTGGCCGAACTGCTCGATGCTGGCGTGCGCGTGCTCAGCCACCAGGTGCAGTACTCGGTGCTGGACCACCGCCCCGAGCACGGCATGGCCGCGTTCTGCCAGGCCAACGACATCGCCTTCCTGTGCTACGGCACGGTCGCCGGCGGCTTCCTGTCCGAGCGCTGGCTGGGCAAGCCGGAGCCGACCGAAACCTTCGCCAACCGTTCGCTGGTCAAGTACAAGCTCATCATCGAGGACTTCGGCGGCTGGGCGCTGTACCAGGACCTGTTGCAGGCCCTGGCCGCCGTCGGCGCCAAGCATGGCTGCGACATCGCCACGATCGCCAGCGCCGCCGTGCTGACCCGCCCCAACGTGGCCGCCGCGATCGTCGGCGCCACCAGCGCCGCGCATCTGGACGCCCATCGCCGGGTGGGCAGCGTGGCGCTGGATGCCGACGACCTCGCCCTGATCCAGGCCGTCACCGCGCGCCGGGTCGGACCGCTGGGCGATGTGTACGGCTTGGAGCGCGACATCGCAGGCCGCCACGGCCGCATCATGAAGTACGACCTGCACAAGTGACCCGATGAGCATCGCCGCCCCCGCACGCCGCGCCTGGTCGTCCAACCTGCTGTTCCTGATCGCCGCCATCGGCACCGAGGCAGGGATCGCCAATGTCTGGAAGTTCAGTTACCTGGCCGGGGTCAACGGCGGCGGCCTGTTCGTCGCGCTGTACTTCATCGCGCTGATGGTGCTGGCCATCCCGGCCCTGATGGCCGAGATGCTGCTGGGCCGCATCGGCGGGCGCAGCGTGGTGGGCAACATGCAGGTACTGGTGGAACGCTATGGCATCGGCAAGGCATGGAAGTCGTTCGGCTGGCTCGCGCTGATCAGCATCTTCCTGATCCTGAGCTTCTACTTCGTGGTCTGCGGCTGGATGCTGTACTACTTCGTGCTGTCCATCACCCGCGGTTTTTCCGGCGTCACCGCCGAGAGCGCCACGCAGATGCAGGCCACGATGATGGACAGCCCCATCGCCATGCTGGCGTGCTCGGGCTTCTTCGTCGCCACCACCGCCTTCGTGATCAGCTTCGGCGTCAACAAGGGCATCGAGCGCGTGGCCGGGATCCTGACGCCGCTTCGCTTTCTGATCCTGATCGGCCTGCTGGTCTTCGCGGTGGTCTACGGCAGCGCCGGCAAGGCCGCGCGGTTCCTGTTCGTGCCGGATTTTTCGCTGATCAGCTGGGACATCGTGATCGCCGCGGTGGGCCAGGCGTTCTTCTCGCTGGGCATCGGCGTGGGCGTGATGATGACCATGGGCGCCTACATGAAGTCGGAGTACTCGATCTCCAGGGCCGTGGTCACCGTGGCGATGGCGCAGGGGCTGGTGGCGCTGCTGGCGGGCATGTCGATCTTTCCGCTGGTGTTCCAGTTCGACCTGGCGCCCGCGCAGGGCCCGGGCCTGATCTTCGTGACCCTGCCCGTCGCGTTTTCGCAGATGCCCGGCGGCGCGGTGTTCGGCGCGCTGTTGTTCATGCTGCTGTCCTTCGCCGCGCTGACCGCCACGATCGTGATGCAGGAATCGATCGTGGCCTGGCTGGAAGAGCGCACCGGCGCCTCGCGCCGTCGGCTTGCCTGGCTCTCGGGCCTGGCGATCTGGCTGACCGGCTTCATCACCGTGTTCTCCTTCAACCGCTGGAAGGACGTGCACCCGCTGACCTGGCTGGGCGTGGCCTCGACCAGCACGCCGTTCGACCTGCTCGATTACCTGACCTCCAACATCCTGATGCCGCTGGGCGGACTGATGGTGGCGCTGATCGCCGGCTGGGCGCTGTCGCGCGAGGTGGTGGCCAAGGAGCTGCGCATGACCCATCCGGCGCTGTTTTCCGCCTGGCGCATCGCCGTGCGCTACGTGGTGCCGATCGGCCTGGTGATCATCTTCATCTCGATCCAGGGCTGAAGCCGCGCCACGGCCGCCGACGGCGGCCATGGCCGGGCCCCTCACCCGACGGACGTCAGCAGATCGACCTGGCGCTGGACCAGCAGCGGCACGATGCGCGAGGCGACCAGTTCGCGGTAGTGCGCGGTGTTGCGGTGCGCATCGATCGCGGCGGCATCGCGATAGCGTTCGATCAGCACGATCACTTCCGGCGCAGCGCCGCTCTCCAGCACCTCGTAGCCAAGGCACCCCGGCTCGGCCAGCGACTGTCGCTGCAGCTGCGGCAGCAGTGCACGCACCTCGGCGATGGCCGCGGCCGCGACCGTCCAGCGGGCCACGACCACGATCGGCGCCTGGGACGCGCTCATGCCCGGCCCTCCAGCGCCGCGACGACGGCCTGGGCGAGCGGACCCGCGGACGCCGGGTTCTGCCCGGTGATCAACCGGCCATCGACGACGACATGCGGCTGCCAGTCCGACGCCGAGGTGTACAGCGCGCCCTCGCCGCGCAGGGCCGTTTCCAGGTCGAAGGGCACATCGGCGCGCGCATACCCGTCTTCCTCTGAGGTCGAGAACCCGGTCACGCGCTTGCCCGCAAGCAACGGTGTGCCGTCATCGCGCTGGATGCCGAGCAGCGCCGATGGCCCGTGGCAGACCGCCGCGACGGGCATGCCCGCGTCCCAGGCGCGCCTGATCACCGCCTGCACTTCGCGGTTGCCGGTGATGTCCACCATCGGGCCCAGGCCGCCGGGCACGAACACCGCGTCGTAATCCAGCACGTCAACCTCGGACAGCTTGCGGCTGCGGGACAGGCGGCGGATGGCCTTGGCCTGGCGGAACGCCAGCTGCGCTGCGTCCGAAGCGTCGTAGCCGTCTTCCGGCACTTCGCCCCCGGCGGGAGACGCGTACTCGACGGCGATACCGGCCTGGTCGAAGACCTCGAACGGGTGCGCCACTTCCGGAAAGAAATAGCCGGTAGGCCGATGATGCGGGCCGATCTCGCCGGCATTTGTCATAACGAACAGGACATGCTTGACGCTCATGGCGTTCTCCTTGGGTGGATGGGGATCCGGCGCAAGCCGGTGGGGAGACGATAGGAGACGCGAGACAGGGCGAGTAGACACCTGGCGCCTGACAGATTGTAAAATCCGATTGGACAAATAGCCGGAGGCGGGCCATGGCCCTCCTGGATGAACTGCGCGCCATGGCGATCTTCGCGACGGTGGTGCGCTGTGGCAGTTTCGCTGCGGCGGCGCGCGAGCTGGGATTGACCCGCGCGGTGGTCAGCCACCATGTCGGCGCGCTCGAAACCCGCCTCGGCGTGCCACTGGCCCAGCGCAGTACGCGCAGTTTCAGCCTGACGCCGGCGGGCGAAGCGTTCCGCGTCCACTGCGAGCGGCTGCTGGATGAGGCCTTCGATGGACTGCGCGGCATGGAGCTGCTGCGCGCCGAACCGCAGGGCGAAGTGCGCCTGACCTGTTCCCACCACTTCGGCAACAAGCGCATCCTGCCGGCGCTGTTGGCGTTCCGGCGGCGCTATCCGGCGATTCGCCTCCATATCGCGATGGGCGATGCGAACGTGGATCTCGTCCAGCAGGGCGTGGACCTGGCCGTCCGCGCCGGCCCGCTGCCCGACTCAACCCTGTATGCGCGACCGCTGGTGCACGAGGCCACGCTGCTGTGCGCATCACCTGCGTATCTGAAGCGCTACGGCATGCCCACCACGCCCGAGGAGCTCAAGCAGCATCGCTGGGTAGTCTATCCGCCGAGCCAGCGGCACACGCAGATCCAGGTCGATGGTGCGCGCATCGAGATCCCGGTGCAGGGCGACATCGTCACCGACAGCGCGGTCTCGCGGCTGGCGTTCGTGCTGGCAGGCGAAGGCATCGCACGCCTTCCGATGTACGACGCGGCCGCGCCGCTGGCCGCGGGCGAACTGTTGCGCGTCCTGCCGCAGGCCGTCACGGCGCCACTGGACATCTATCTGGTTCACTCGAGAAAGATCGGACCCGGCGCGAAGCTGCTGCGGGACTTTCTGCTGGATGCGGCCCGCAACAACGGCTGGTGAGCAGGCGGAGGCTTCTTCTCGCGTTCGCGCACAGCCGCGCGATGCGTTTGCGACGTCGCCACGGCGATCCACTCCCGCACGCCGCGGCAGGACCCTGCGCTGGTGGCCTCAGAACGTCCTGGCGTCGGCGATGTCCGCGGACGAGGTGCCCACTTCGAGGCGATAGCTGCCAGCGGGCCGTTTCCAGCCGTTGTCGGCGGTGTCCCAGATCCTGCCGGCGTCGGCCGAAACCGGAATCTCCACCACCGCGCTCGCACCGGGAGCCAGGGTGGCCTGGGCGAAGCCGACCAGCTGCCGCGGCGGTTCACCGGCGCCGGCCGGGTAGGTCAGGTACAGCTGCACGGTCTGCGTGCCGGCGCGCTGGCCGGTGTTGGTGACGCGCACGCTGGCGCCGGGCACGTGCTGGCCGGCGACCGGCCTCAGCGCGAACTCGGACAGCGCGAAGCGCGTGTACGACAGGCCATAGCCGAACGGGAACAGCGGCTGTTCGCCCGTGGCGTGGTAGCCGCGATAGCCGACCAGCAGCCCGTCGTCGTAATCGGCCTGGGCGTTGACGCCGGGGAAGCGCGCCTGCGGCAGCAGCAACGGATGGTCCTCGCCGCGCGGGAAGGTCACGGCCAGGCGGCCGGTGGCGTCCACATCGCCATACAGCACCGCGGCGATCGCGTTGCCGGCCTCTTCGCCCGGATACCAGGCCTGCACCACGCCGGCGACCTGGTCCAGCCAAGGCATCGTCACCGGACCCACCGTGTTGAGGACGACCACGGTCTTCGGGTTGACCGCGGACACGGCGGCGATCAGCGCGTCTTGGTCACCCGGCAGCGACAGCGAGGTGCGATCCATGCCTTCGGAGACGTGGTCGCCGACGAACACCAGCGCGACCTCGGCCTTGCGCGCCACGTCGACCGCGGCCGCGATCCTCGAATCGGAGGCGGGTTCCCAGCCCAGGCGCGCGCCGGGATGCGACAGGCCCGCACCGCTGGCGTAGTCCACGCGCAGCTGCACGGCCTGGCCGGCGGTCAGCCGAGCGACGCCGTGGCTAGTACCGCTGAAGCTCTGCTTCCAGGTCCTGGCGATCTCCACGCCATCGACGAACAGGCGCAGGTCGCTGCCGCCGGTCACCGAGAAGCGATACAGGCCGCTGCTTCTCGGCACGAGTGTCGCGTTCCAGCGCGCGGAAAACGGCTTGGGCAGCGACTCGGGCACCTTGTCGATCATGTCGATCGTCGCCTCGGTACGCGTGATCGCCGGCGCCCCTGCGAATTCGTTGTTGGCGTAGTACCGCGCGGTCCAGCCATGGCCCTGCAACGCACTGCCCTCCATCAGCGGCAGCGGCTTGATGCCGGCGGTGCCGGGGGCGTAGTTCACCTGGGTGGCCCTGGGCGCGCGGCGCTGCAGGCCATCGAGCGGCGTCACGATCCGCATGCCCGGATAGTTGACGAAGCCGCCGTAGCGCTCGGTCGCGCTGACGTTGGCGCCGGCGTCATCACCGATCACCGCCAGGGTCCTGAGCGAAGGCGACAACGGCAGCACGCCACGGTCGTTCTTGAGCAGCACGATGCCGCGCTCGGCGATCTCGCGCGCCAGCGCAGTGTGCTCGGGGGTACGCACGTCGGCCTTGACCTCGCGCGGCAGCGGATGGTCGACCAGGCCAAGGCGGAACATCGGTGTCAGCACGTTCAGCGCCAGTCGGTCGATATCACGGCCGGTGATGCTGCCGTCCTCGACCGCCGCGGCCAGCGGCGCGCCGTAGAAATCCTCGAAGCCGAACGGGTTCTTGCCGCCCGGCATGGAGATGTCCATGCCCGCCTTGACCGACGGCAGCAGGCTGCGATGGCCGAAGTACCAGTCAGCCACGATGAAGCCATCGAAACCCCATTCCTTGCGCAGCACATCGAACCCCTGCGCGTTCTCGCACGCATACACGCCGTTGATGCGGTTGTAGGCGCACATCACCGAGCCGACCTTGCCGTCCTGCACCGCGGCCTTGAACGCCGGGTAATAGATCTCGTGCAGCGCACGCTGCCCGACCCGCACGTCCACCGCGTTGTAGCCAGGCGCATCGCCGAAGCGGTCGGTTTCCTGGTTGTAGGCGGCGAAGTGCTTGGCGTCGGCCATGATCGGATGGGTCTGCACGCCCTGGATGATCGCCGTGCCCAGGCGCGCGGTCAGCAGCGGATCCTCGCTCAGGGTCTCGGCCAGGCGGCCCCAGCGCGGCGAGCGCGCGATGTTGATGGTCGGTGCCAGCACGACGTTGTGGCGCTTGCCGGCATGCTCGGCGCCCAGCGCCACGCCGTAGCGATACAGCAGGTCCGGGCTCCAGCTCGATGCGGCCATCATCGGCGCCGGGAACACGGTCACGCCGGTGGTGCCGTTGCTGACGCCGGCCGGGCCATCGGCCATGCACAGCTCGGGCAACCCCAGTCGCGGATTGGCGGCGATGTGGCCGATGCACGGATTGACGCCGGTGCCGATGTCGTCGAGTTCCACGTCGCCGTTGAGCAGCTTGAGCTTTTCCTCCAACGTCATCTGCGCCAGTACCGCGCGGGCGCGCTCGGCGGCCGGCCTGCCGGCGTCCAGCCACGGGCGCGACGTGGTGTCGGCCGCGATCGCAGGTGCGCACAGCGCGATGGCAAGCAGGGAGAGCGTGACACGCAACGGGCGTCGGAGCATGGAGACCAGCCTGGGTTCTCGGGAGATACGTCGAACGGCGAGGCCACCGTCGCCGGACGGCGGCCTCGCCGGGGACAACACTTACAGCTTGTAGGAGAAACTCAACACGAAGGTGCGCGGGCGGTTGATGTACACGTTCCACGGGGTGGCGCCGTAGGCCACCGCATCGTAGTTGATGGCGGTGTCGTCGTTGGTCAGGTTGGAACCGGACAGCGCGATCGTCCACGGGCCCTTGCCGATGCTCACGTGCGCGCCCAGCAGCGAGTACGCATCCAGCGGCATGTAGGTGTTGACGCTGTCGTTGAAGTCGGTGGCACGCGCGCCGGTGTAGGAGTAGTCGGCCCCGATGTTGCCTTCCAGGCCGTCGCCCAGGCTGGCCAGCGAGAACGCGTAGTCGACGTTGGCCGAGGCGGTCCACTTGGGCGAGTACGGCAGGCGGTCGCCCTTGTTGCCGTCGCTGGGCGCCGGGTTGTTCTTGGACAGCTTGGCGTCGTTGTAGCTGCCCGACACGCCCAGGGTCAGGCCGTCGGTGGGCTGCGCCTGCAGCTGGAATTCGAAGCCGGTCACGTCCGCGCCGCCGCCGTTGGCGGTGTACGGGAAGGACAGCGTCCCCGAGGTCGCCTGCGAGGTGACCTGGATGTCGCTCCAGTCGATGTAGTACGCCGCGGCGTTGAAGATCAGGCGCTGGTCCAGCCAGCTGGTCTTGAAGCCCAGCTCGTAGTTGACCAGCGAATCGGCGTCGTAGCCGCCCGGGATGCTGACGTTGGCAAGCTCGGCCGCGGTCTGGTCGTTGACACCGCCAGGCCGGAAGCCCTGCGCGATCTGCAGGTAGCCCATCACGTCGGGGCTGAACTTGTAGCTGGCGTTGAACCTGCCGATGAAGCCGTTGTCGGACGAACTGCCGGCCAGGCCATAGCCGGTGCCGGCACTGCCGCCGGCGCGGGTGATGCTGCGCGGCTGCGATTCCAGGTCGAACTTGTAGTAGCGGCCGCCGACGGTCAGGTCGAGCTGGTCGTTGACCGCCCAGGACACTTCGGTGAAGGCGGCCTGTTCTTTCAGGCCGGTCTGCAGGGTGCGCTCGAGCAGGGTCGGGCCGCCCACCTCGGGATTGCCCGCCGCGTCGGCGTAGGGCCACACGCTGCGGAACAGGCGGTTCTGGTTCTGCTGGTACAGGCCGGCCAGGAACTGCACCGGGCCGTCGAAGGTCGAGGCGAAGCGCGCTTCGTAGGTGTTGACCGCGCGCGTGTTGGGCTGGCGCAGCTGGCTCAGGCCGGTGGTGTAAGGATCGAGGCCGAAGTACAGGCCGGCCACGTAGGAGGCATCGCGGCTGTAGGTGGTCTGGCGGTCGAAGCGCGAGGCGGTGGCGGTGAAGGTGCCGTACGGCTGGGCGTATTCGAGCTTGAAGTTGTAGAGGTGGGTGTTCTCGTCCCACGGATTGCGGGTCAGGTCGGCCTGGTTGTAGTGGCTGCCGCTGGAGATGACGCTGCCGTCGTAACCAGTGACGTTGTAGTAGCTCTTGCCGTCCTGCTGGGTGCTCTGCTGCATCACCATGGCGGTGATGGAGAGGTCGTCGGTCGGGGTCCACAGCGCCGAGACGCGGCCGGCCTTGCTGGTCTCGCCGTTGATGCCCTTGTCGAACTTGCTGTCGATCCAGCCCGGCAGCTCGGTGCCGAAGCCGGCCACGCGCACGGCGAAGATGTCCTTCACGATCGGCAGGTTGATCGCCACGTCGCTCTGGTAGCCCAGGTCGGCGCCCTTGGTGGCGCGCACCGAGGTGTTGATCTTGCCTTCGAATCTGGAGGTGTTGGGCTGGGCGGTGATGTAGCGGATGGTGCCGGCCAGCGAGCCGGAGCCGAAGGTGGTGCCCTGCGGGCCCTTGAGCACTTCCACGCGGTCCAGGTCGAACAGCTTCACGTCGGCCTGCTGGCCGCCGCCATCCTGCTCGTTGGAACCGGTGATCACCACGTCATCCAGATACACGCCGACCGTGCCGGCGCCGTTGGAGGTGATGCCCCGGATCACGTAGCGCTTGTCGCCCGGGCCGTTGTCCTGGACCGACAGGCCGTCGATCTGGTGGTAGAAATCCGAAAAATCCGTCGCCGCCTTCTTGTCGAAATCTTCCTGACCCAGCGCCTGCACCGAGATCGGCGTGTCCTGCACCGTGCTGGCCGCGGACATCTTGCTGGCGGTGACCTTGACGTTGCCCAGCAGCTTGGGCGCGGTCGCGTCGGCGGTCGCGGTGTCCTGGGCGGCGGCCGGCAGTGGCGCCAGCAGGGCCAGGCCAATCAGCACGGCGCGGTGGAGCTGGGAGGGTGCGAAGTCGGCGGCCTGGCAGCCCGATCGACGGTTGGACTTCGGATTCATGGGTTCCCCGATGAGGTATGGAGCGGTTGGGCGATGCGCGGACGCGCATTCGTCTGACTGAAGTGATGGCCAAACCGGCCTTCGTGATCACAACTCCTTGCCGCCGGCCCCTCCCCAGGCACCGGCGACACGGGATTGCGATCTCCTGCAATCCGCAGACCGATACTGTTTCGGCCGTGGTGGCAGGTCGATAACACATGGCGGGGAGTTTGTTGCTCATAACGCAATCGCCCGAGGCGCAGGCGGCCCCGCCGGAGTGCCACGGCAACAGATGCTGCGGGCGCGAAAAACCCCGCCGCGCAGGCACGGCAGGGTTCCGTCCTTGATCGATCGCCGATCGCCCCGCCGCGCATGCTAGCGCAGGCACGGGCCGCCCAAGCGGGCGGCGCTATCCGTCGGCCAGGTCACACCTGGATGGGCGCGCCCGTTCGGGCCGTGACGGCCTAGCCGGTGCCGAGCGCGTGGTAAGCCCGGTCGAACCAGACCAGGCCGCCGGCCTGCGCGGCCAGTGAGACGCCCACCACCTCGCAGAAGAACACGCTGTGGGTGCCGACGTCGCTGACCTGGCTGATCCGGCAATCCAGCGCGGCGCTGGCATCGGCCAGCACCGGGGCGCCGGTCACCAGCTCGGTCCAGTGGTCGTAATCGAAGCGCGCGGCCGCCTCGGCCGGCGTGGCAAAACGCGTCGACAGCGCCTGGTGGTGGCCGGCCAGGACGTTGACGCACAGCGTGCCGTTGTCGCGGAAACGCTGGTGCGAGCCGGAACGGCGGTTCATGCACACCAGGACCGTCGGCGGACTGTCGGTCACGCTGCAGACGGCGGAGGCCGTCATGCCATGGCGCCCGGCCGGACCGGCCGTGGTGATGACGTTGACCGCGGCGCCCAGGCGGGACAGGGCGTGGCGGAACCGTTCGCTGGTCATGGTGTCGATGGCGTCCATGGCCGCCCCGTGTGCCCTCACAGGTCCAGCACCAGGCGCGGACTGCTGGCGCGCGAGCAGCACAGCAGCATCTGGTCGTTGCCGGCTTTTTCCTCGTCGGTGAGGAACACGTCGCGGTGGTCGGGCACGCCCGAGAGGACATTGGTCAGGCAGGTGCCGCACACGCCTTCCTCGCACGAGACCTGGATCTTGACCCCGATGGCCTGCAGCGCCGAGACAATGCTCTGCCCCTGCGCGACCTGCAGCACCTGGCCGGTGCTGGCCAGCTCCACCTCGAAGCCGCCGCCGCTGGTATCGACCTCCGCGGTGAAATACTCGCGATGCACGTTGGCCGGCGCATGGCCGGCGGCGGTCGCGCCGGCGATCACCCAGTCCATGAAACCGTTCGGCCCGCACACGTAGACATGCGTGCGCGGGGCTGGCGGCGGCAGGCTGGCCAAATCGAGCCGGGCACCGCCCTGGTCGTGGTAGAGCCGCACATGGTGCGCAAACGACGCCGCTCGCAGTTCCTCGACGAAGGCGGTGTGCTCGGCCGCGCGCGTGCAGTAGTGCAGCTCGAACGCGCGCCCGGCCGCCTGCAGCGCATGGGCCATGGCGATCATCGGCGTGATGCCGATGCCGCCCCCGACCAGTACCGAGTACGCCGCGTCGCCGGCCAGCGGAAACAGGTTGCGCGGCGCCCCGACGCCGACCGTGGCACCTGGCAGCAGCCGGTGCACCGCCTGCGAGCCGCCGCGCGTGGCCGGGTCCAGCAGCACGCCCAGTCGATAGCGCGAACGGTCGGCCGGGTCGCCGCACAGCGAGTACTGGCGCACGAGCCCGTCGGCCAGGTGCAGGTCGACGTGGGCGCCGGCCTCGAAGGCGGGCAGCGGCGCGCCATCGGGCGCCTGCAGGTCGAGCACCACGATCTGCGCGGTGTGTCGCTCGCGGCGGGCGACCTGGAGTTGGAGTGGAGCAGCGGAAGCGGACATGGCCTGACCTGCCTGGAGGACAGCACGCGACGCCACCGGGCCTCGCGCGAAGGGGAAACGAGGAAAGCGCCTGCGCGTCCTAGCGCAGGTAAAGACCGCCGTTGATGTCCCAGGTCGCGCCGGTGACGAACCCGGCGGCCGGGGAGAGCAGATGCGCGACCGTGGCGGCGACGTAGCTGGGATCGCCGAGCGCGCCGACCGGGATGTTTCCGAGGAACGCGCCCATCCGCTCGGCCGGCACCGTGCGATACACGATCGGCAGGTCCAGCGGGCCAGGCGCGACCGCATTGACCGTCACCCCGGACGGGCCCAGCTCGCGCGCGAACACTTTGGTCAGCGTCACGATCGCGCCCTTGGACGCGGCGTAATGCGCGCCGGTGGCGGTGCCGCCGTTCTGCCCGGCCAGCGAGGCCAGGTTGACGATGCGGCCGTAGCCGTTGGCCGCGAAGTGCCGGCCGAAGACCTGGCTGCCGGCGAACACGCCGCCGGCGTTGATCGACAGCACGCGCTGGAACTCGTCCGGCGCGATGTCCATCACCGGCGTGGCCACCGTGACCGCGGCGTTGTTGACCAAGGCCTGTACACCGCCCCAGCGCGCCTGCAGCGAGGCCAGCGCGGTCTCGAACGCGGCGTGATGCGCCACGTCCAGGGCCAGTGCGCAGGCGGTGGCACCGCTGGCGTCCAGCGTATCGGCCACGGCCCGGGCGGCCGCGCCGTCGAGATCCGACACGGCCACCTTCCAGCCGGCCGAATGCAGCTGCGCGGCGATGATCGCGCCCAGACCCTGCCCCGCACCGGTGACCAGCACGGCCTGCGCGGCCTCATTCGCAGATGCTGGGCTCACAGCAGATAGCCAAGCGCATGCAGCGCGTCCGACGAATTGACCAGGCGCACGACCTTCTGGTCCAGCTTCAGGCCATCGCCATCGGCCAGCAGGCGGTATTCCACCTCGGCCGCGTACAGGCGCTGCACCTGCAGGCGCTGTTCGACCAGCACCATCGCCGCGCGCAGCTCCAGCAGGCCTTCGCCGCGACGGGTCACGCGGAAACGCGACACCGTGCGCACGGTGCGCGCCGCCGGCGCGGCCGAGATGGTGAAGCCGCCGCTCAGGCGCCGGGTGCGCATGGTGCGCATCTGCGCATCGTCGTAAGCCACGTTGAGCGTGTTCTCGAAGTCGGTCTCGTCCGGCTCGATCGGGATCACGTAGTGACCGGTGTCCGACCACAGCGCCAGCCAGGCCGGGTAGTCGTTGTGGTCCAGCAGATCGGCTTCCAGCCAGATGAACTCGGATGCCTCCTCGAGGGAGATCGTGCGCGCCTGCGGCGCCAGTGCGGTCACGGCGCTCATGCGGCCATCATCCTCTTCCACTGTGCGTACGAGGCGCGCATGCCGGTCTCGGCACTGACATCGCCCAGCGGCCTGCCCGCGTCGGAGGTGGTTTCCAGTCCGAGGCTGCGATTGAGCAGGATCCACACGTCATCGCCGCCGGCCTGAACACCGCGCTGGACGCGCTGCCAGGCTTCGGCATCGTCGGGCGTGCCGAACCCCATCGGCCCCTGGAAGTGCTCATGCAGCCGCAGGCGCGCACGGTTGGCCGCAGCCGGGCCGCCGTCCATCGTGATCACCATGTGGTTGATCTCCGTTTCCTCGACCGAGATCGGGCGCAGCTCGCGGAAGAACGCCATCGAGCAGGCGATGTTGGGGAACAGGTTGAGGTTGAAGCCAGGGCCGCCGACCGCACGCACGATCCGGCGCACCTGCGCGTCGTCGTGGCCTTCGGCGGCGAGTTCGTCGGCCAGCGCCTGGAAGCGCTCGGGAATCGGATCGTCCAGGTGCTCATCCAGGTCGACCAGCTCCGGGATCATGACCATGACGCTGTGGCCATTGCCCAGATCCTCGACGCTGCCCTTGCGGCCGACGAAGGTGAACAGTTCCTCGGTGCTGCCGTCGAGCGACTGCAGGAACGACTTGTGCACCACCGGGAAGTGATACGCATCGGTGGTGTTCTCCATCTGGATCTTCCAGTTGCCCGGGAAGCGGAACTTGTGCTCGCCCGCGACCTTGATCGGGTAACCGGCGCCCTGCTTCATGAACAGGTCCATCCACTTCCTGGCCGGGCCAAGGAAGTCTTCCAGCGGCTCGATGTCCTCGCGGAAGGTGGCGAAGATCATTCCCGCGTATTGCGCAACGCGCAGCGAACGCAACGGGAACCGGGTCTTGTCGAAATCGGCGGCATAGCCTTCCGGATGCGGCACGCCACGCAGGGCGCCGTCCAGGCCATAGCTCCAGCCGTGGTACGGGCAGACGAAGCTGGCCGTCTTGCCCTTGCGGCCTTCGCACACGGTCGAGGCGCGATGGCGGCAGCGATTGAGGTGCACGTGCACCTCGCCCTTGCGATCGCGCACCACGATCACCGGGTGCAGGCCGACGTGGGTGTTCTTGAAGCTGCCCGGCTGGGGGATCTCGCTGACGTGCGCCACCCACACCCAGGTGCTCTCGAAGATGCGCTGCATCTCGACGTTGAACAGCGCACGATCTTTGTACATCGCGCCATGCACGCGGTCGGGCTGGACCCACTGGTCCAGATCGACCGGCACGGGCGCGGGGGCGGCGGTTTGCATGTGGATCTCCTGCCTGGCGAAGGGGGGTCTGGAAGCTCAGCGCGGGCGCGGTTCGGGCACGACGGCGGCGTCGTCCCAGGGATGCGCGCAGGCCTGGCTGAACAGATTGGTGGTGGTGAAGTGGGCAATGCGCCAGCGGCCCAGGTCGAACCGGAACTCGGCTTCGATGCGCGCGCTGCGCAGGGTCGATTCCCCGCTGGTCAGGGTGGACGCCTGCAGCATCACCCAGCTGCCGTGCGCCAGCTGCGCGCTGTCGGCATGGATGGTCTCGGAGGTGAGGTAGTGGACGTTGAGCGCGAAGTGCGGCGTCGGCCCGCGATAGCCATCGAGGAAGTCGACGATCGCCTGGCGGCCTTCGTGCCGGCCGAACGCGGCGCTGTACTTGCCGCCACGCCCTTCCCACAGGGCGTCGGCGGTGAACAGCGCGCCCAGCTCGTCCATCGGCGTGGACGCGTCCAGCTGGTCGCACAGGCGCATGTACTCGGCCATGACCCAACGGCATGCGCTTTCGGCCTCGTGCTGGGCCACGCGCCGTTCCAGCGTCGCCAGCTTGGTCGCCAGTTCCTGGACCGTGGGCTCGCGCAGACGGCTGCGGGTGACGCGCGCGGCGCTCATGCAGGCACGGCCAGCTCGCGGCCCAGGCGGGCTTCCACGCGCAGGTACTTCCACAGGCGGTACTCGCCGATCTGGATGGTGCGGAACAGGTTGCATGCATTGACCACGGCCTGGCGGTCGGCCGCTTCGACCAGCAGGTAGCAGGTCCACGGCCAGCCGCTGGGCGAGGTGCCGACCATGGTTTCGTCATCGTCCATCGTGCCCAGCAGGCGCAGGCCCGGCATCGTGTTGACGCCCTTGAGCATCTCGCCCACGGCCTTCCACACCGTGCCGATCTCGCTGCCCCGCAGGTCGAAGAAGTTCTGGGTGACCGCGATGCACAGCAGCGCGCGGATCGGATAAGGCGTGGCATCGGACATGGGCGTACTCACTTTCAAGATGGGAATCAGGGATAGCCTGGCGGCGTGGACTGGCCCAGCAGCACGCGTCCCGCGCTCTGCCAGTGGCCTTCGGCCAGGAACGCGTGCTGGACCACGACCAGCGCGTCGTGCAGGTAACGCTGCAGCGGCTGGGCGCGGAAGATGCCCGGCGTGCCGGAAAGGGTGAACGCCGCACGCGCCACGTCGGCGCCGGCGCGCGCGGCATTGGTCGACGCCAGGCGCAGCAGGTTGCTCTGCTGGGGGCTGATGGCCTCGCCGGCCAGCACGGCCCGCCAGACGCTGTCGGTGGATTCGTAGAAGAAGGCGCGCGCCGAGCGCAGCTGCGCCTCGGCCTTGGCCAGTTCGATCTGCACGTAGGCGCGATCGGCCAGGTTGGGCGCGCCAGTGATCGACACCCGGCCGTCCGCCGCCGCGGTGATCTCGTCCAGCGCGGCGCGTGCCACGCCCAGGCCGACCACGGCCAGCACCTGCGCGGCGAACGCGATCGCGGGATAGCGGTACAGCGGCGACTCCAGCGTCGGCGCGCCGCCGCGGATGAAGGTCCATTCCGGCGCCACGATCGCCGCATCGACGGCCACATCGTGGCTGCCGGTGCCCTGCATGCCGATGACATCCCAGTTGTGTTCGATCCGCACCGCCTCGCGCGGCAGCACCGCCATGCGCGGCAGCCCCGGCGCCGGATCGGTGTCCAGCCTGATGCCCACGCCCACCAGCGAGGCGCCGGTGCAACCGCTGCCGAACTTCCAGCGGCCCGCGACATGGATGCCATCGTCCTTGGCCTGCGCGGCCTGCGGCGGAAACACCGCGCCGGCGAACACCACGTCCGGACCATCGGCGTAGATCGCCTCCAGCGTGGCCTGCGGCAGGGCGGCCAGATACATCACCGACACCCCGAAGCTGGCGACCCAGCCGGCCGAGCCGTCGGCCTGGGCGATGCGCTCGACCATGCGGCAGAAATCGGCCGGGCTGACCTCATCGCCGCCCAGGCTGCGCGGCACCAGGGCGCGATACACGCCGACCTGGCGCAGCTTCTCCACGATGTCCTGCGACAGGTAGGTCTGCGTGGCGAACTCGTCGCGGCGCGCGCGGATGTCCAGCAACAGGGCGTCGAAGGCCGCGTCGGACGCGATCTCGGCCTGCACGGGGGGCAACACGGCGCTTTCAAGCATGTCGGCGTGCATGGGCGACCTCAGGTGACGATGACGTTCGGGGCGCGCTGCGCCAGGCATTCGGCGATCCGGCACAGGCGCGCGTCGTCGCCCTTGCGACCCACCAGCTGCAGGCCCGCGGGCAGGCCCTGCGGGGTGGACAGCGGCACGGTGATGGCCGGATGGCCGCTCAGGTTGAACGGCCGCACCAGGCTTGTGATGCCGATCGCCGCCCGCGCATCGGCGCCCTGCTCCAGCGTCAGCGGAAAGTCCGGCATGGTCGGCAGCACCAGCGCATCGACCTGGGCCAGCGCCGCATCGACAGCGGCGGAAAAGCGCGCGCGCACGTCTTCGGCGCCGGCGACCGCCGTGGGTGTGGTGTCGCCGGCGGCCCGGAGTCGGGCGCGCACGTCTTCGCCCAGCTGCGGATGGCCGACCAGCGTGCCGAAGGCCTGCCAGTTTTCCTGGTTGATGATGACCAGCCCGGCATCGAAGGCCTGCGCCAGCAACGGCAGCGCGATCGGCGCGTGTGCGAAACCCGAATGCTCGATGGCGATGGCGATGGCCCGCTGGATCTGCGGATCGGCGTCCACCTGCAGCCAGCCGATGCTGGCCGCGCACGGGCCGCGATCGGGGACGAAACCCGGGTCGATGATCGCCATGGCCCTTGCCAGCATCGGCGCGTCGCCGGCGAACACGCCGACGCAGTCCAGCGATGACAGCGGCGGGGCCACGCCGACACGGCTGACGCGGCCATAGGTAGGCTTGATCCCGAACACGCCGCAACAGGCCGCGGGGATCCGCACCGAGCCACCGGTGTCGGTGCCCAGCGCGAAGTCGACCAGCCCGGCCGCGACTGCCGCGGCCGAGCCGCTGGACGAACCGCCTGGCACGCGATCGGGGAACTTCGGATTGGGCGGCGTCCCCATGCGGGCGTTGATGCCGGTGACGCCGAAGGCCAGTTCATGCAGATGGGTTTTCCCCACGATCGTGCAGTCGCCCGACAGCACGCGTTCGACCACCCGCGCATGGCGCGCGGCGGGCGGATCCTGGTCGAACACCGCAGAGCCGGCGCGCGTGCGCAGCCCCGCGATGTCGATGGTGTCCTTGACGGCCACGCGCAGCGCGCCATCGCCCAGCGCCAGCGATTCGATGAAGATCGGACGCGCGCGCGAAGCCGCCATCTCAGCGACCCTGGGCATGGCGCATGCGGCGCACGGTGGCGTCGAACACCAGCTGCGCGGCATTGGATCCGTCGACCATGCGCCGCGCCGATGCGACGCAGCGCTGCCGCACGTCGATGTCCAGCGCGATGTCCGCACCGGGGATCATGCCGGCGTGGCACTGCACCTCGGCGGCCCGCTGCACGATCCACAGCAGCATGAAGGTGTTGGGGATGTCGCGCTCGCACACGGCGATGCCATGGTTGCGCAGGCACAGCACATGCTTGTCGCCCAGGCTGTCGAGCATGCGGCCACGCTCGTCGTCGAAGAGCGTGATGCCCTCGAAGTCGTGGTAGCCGATGCGACCGGTGAGCTGCGCACCGTAGAAATTGTCGTGACTGAAGCCGGCCTGTTTCATCGCCACGCCCGACACCGGCAGGGTGTGGGTGTGCGCGACGCAGTGCACGTCGCTGCGCGCGCCGTGGATCGCGCCATGCAGCGCGAAGCCGGCCGGATTCGCAGGGTAGTCCGACGCCTCGACCAGCTTGCCGTCCACGCCGACCTTGATCAGGTTTTCAGGCGTGATCTCGAAGTAGTTCAGGCCGAACGGGTTGACCAGATAGTGATGCTCGGGGCCGGGGAGGCGCACCGAGATGTGGTTGAAGATCAGCTCGCCCCAGCCCATCCAGTCGACCAGATGGTAGAAGTCGCACAACTGCTGGCGCAGTTGGCGTTCGACGGCCTCCGGCAGGGCGGCGGGCAGCGCGTTGGCGGCGGCGTTCATGGGGCCTCCTTGGCGACGTTGGCGGCGGCGCGCTGCGCCTTGTAGGTGGCCAGGCCGACCATGCTGCGGGCGACCGGCATGGGATGGCCGGCCTGGTCGGCCAGCTCCAGCACGGCCTGCCCGATCGCGCCCAGCTCCAGCGGGCGCCCGGCGCGGTAGTCCTGCAGCATCGAGGTCTCGAACGGGCCGACGCGCTTGCCTGTGGCGATCATCTGTTCCAGGTCCATCGACGGCTGCACGCCGTACAAGGCGGCCAGGGCGACGGTTTCATGCAGCACCGCATCGACCGCATTGCGGAGATCGTCGCGATTGAACTGGTCGGCCAGGTGCGCCTCGGCCACCACCGACAAGGGATTGGTCGCCAGGTTCAGCGCGACCTTGGTCCACACGTCGCGGCGGATGTCGCTGCTCAGCTTGGTGGCGATGCCGGCACGCTCGAGCAGGTCGGCCACCGCCTGGGTGCGGGCGCTCGCACCGCCGAGCACGTCGCCGATCACCAGCCGCTGCGGACCGGTGGCGTGCGCCAGGCCCTGCGCGGTGAGCGCGGCGGTGATGTAGACCACGCTGCCGATCAGCTGCCCGGGTTGCAGCAGTCGCTGGGCCTTGGCACCGGGATCGACGGTCTCCACATGGGCGCGCGCGAACGGCGCCCGCGTGCCCGCGAAGTACCACCACGGCACCCCGTTCACCAGCGGCACCACCTGTGTCTGCGGCCCGATCATCGGCATCGCGCCGGCCAGCGCGGCCGGCAGCACGTGCGACTTCACCGCAAGCAACACGATGTCCTGCACGCCGAAGTCCGTCGCATCGCCGACCGGCAGCGCCAGCGACCGCGCGGGCGCATCGCCGATCCGGAACCGCAGCCCGTCGCGCGCGATCGCCTCACGCCGCGCACCCAGCTCCACCACGCTGACCTGGGCACCGGCCGTGGCCAGCAGGCCCGCGACCACCGCGCCGATCGCGCCCGCGCCGACAACGCCGATGCGTGGCGCCGAGGGGCTCATGCGGCGACCGCCGTCTGCGCCGCACGCAGAGCTTCGCCGAACTGCCCCACGGCCGACTGCGCCAGCCCGGCGATATTGATGCGTCCGTTGCCGGCCATGTACACGCCGTGCTCCACGCGCAGGCGCTCGATCACCGCCGGCGCCAACGGCAGCAGTGCGAACAGGCCGCGCTGCTGGCCCAGCGGCGTCAGGTCGACCAGGCCGATCCGGCCCAGCGCCGACAGCTGCTGGCGGATCGAGGCAACGCGCGCGGCCATGCCACGCAGCTCATCGCTCCACTGCGCACGCAGCACCGCATCGGCCAGGATGGTCCGCACCACGGCCGCACCGTGGTCTGCGGGCATCGAGTAACTGGCGCGCGCATGCGCAGCCAGGTGGCTCAACGCGGCTTCGGCACCGGCTGCGTGCGCAGCCACGACATAGAGCGCACCCACGCGCTCGCGATACAGCCCGAAGTTCTTGTCGCACGAGTACGCCACCAGCGCCTGCGGCACCCGCGAGACGATCCGGCGCAGCGCCCAGGCATCGCGATCCAGGTCCTGGCCCAGGCCCTGGTAGGCCATATCGATCAGCGGCACCAGCCCGCGCTGGATCAGGACCTCGATGATCTGGTCCCACTGCCCCGCGCTGGGATCGGCGCCCGTCGGGTTGTGGCAGCAGCCGTGCAGCAGCACCACATCGCCCGCGTGGGCCTGGCCCAGCGCTTCCAGCGTGGCGTCCAGGTCGAAGCGCTGGGTCGCCGCGTCGAACTGGCGATAGGTCCGGACCTGCAGGCCGCCGCCAGCAAACACCGGCGCGTGATTGGGCCAGCTGGGCGTGCCCAACCACAGGCGATGGCCCGGCGATGCGCTGGCGATCAGGTCGGCTGCCAGACGCAAGGCGCCGGTGCCGCCCACGGTCTGCAGGCCGGTCAGGCGCGCGCCGAGCTCGGCGGTCAGCGCATCGCCGAACACCACTGGCTGCAGCGCATGCACGAATCCGATATCGCCTTCCGGCCCCAGGTAGGACTTGCTGCCCTGGATGTCCACCAACCGCTGCTCGGCCTGCTTGACCGCCACCATCACCGGCGTGGCCCCCGCCTCGGTGCGATACACGCCCACGCCCAGATCCAGCTTGGTGCGCCGCGGATCGGCTGCGTACAGGGACATCAGCGCCAGCAGGCCATCGGCCGGCTGCCGGGTCAGGGAATCCAGGGGCACAGGCAACCTCACATCGCGGGAAAAGGCCGACACAGGCGGCGCGGAACCCGCGTGTGGACGACGAATCCAGCCTATCGGCTCCCCTCACCCGTTCAATGATCGCCCCGGCGAAGTTCGTTGCGCCGCGGGTATACGACCGGAAGCAACGTTGCATCCCGGCGGGGGTTTGCACGCGCGATCGGATGCGCGCTGGTCTGAACACAGCCAGCGGCACACGCACCAAGCGCCGGGCGCTGGCCCGCTTCGCGGACGGCACGCGGTCCGCAGCGCACAGGTCGCCGGGTGGGAAGCGTCACGTCCGCGATCCAGGCTTCGAGAGCGTGCGACACAGGCGCCCGTCGATGACGCGAGGGAGAGCATCAAGCGGTCGTCTCGCCTCACGGCCCGGCCTGGGCGTGAGCCAGGTGCCCATCCGATTGATCGTGTGCACCCCTCCCTCCTCGCGCGGCCGCGCCGGGATGCGGGAGGGAGCCCTCCGCGCACGCGGGCGAAGGCCGCCCTCGTGCCCGCTCAGTCCAGCGGCCGCGCCCAGTGGGCGTAGCTGGTGCGCAGCAGGGTGCGCACGGCGCGGTGGGGAAGCGGCTTGCCCTTGCCGGCCAGGCGCTGGGCGACGCCCTGCCAGCCGTCGCTGGCGTCCTGGGCGCGGGCGCGGACCACCGCGCGGCACGGCTGGGCCAGCGCCTTGGCCAGGGCGCAGGCGTAGTAGACGTCGCCCGGCGCCCAGTTCGGCTGCTGTCCCAGCGCGACGACATACGCGCGCGGCACGTCCAGGTAGCGCGCGATCTCGTCGACGAAGGCATCGGGATAGCGCGGCGCATAGGCGCCCAGGTCGCGCAGGCGCGCATCGATCCAGGCATCGCCGGTGTCCGGCGTGTAGATCGGCGAGGGGGCTGACGCGGCCTGCGGCTGCGCCGGGGTCTGCTGGGCCATGGCGGGCATGGCCAGCAGCGCCGCGGCGCAGACCAGCGCGCGCCGCCTCATGGCGCTTCCAGGCCCGACTCGATCCGGGCCAGCGCGCCGGGCAGTTCGCGCGCGTCCTGCACCTGCAGCAGGCGCGGGGTGTTCTCGGCCAGGTCGTGCTCGGCCTCGTGCGCCCAGGTGACGTGGTAGGGCATGTGGATGCCCCAGCCGCCCAGGCCCACCACCGGCGCGATGTCCGAGCGCAGCGAATTGCCGATCATGGCGAACCGCTCGGGCGCCACGTCCAGTTCGTCGAGCACGCGCTGGTAGGTCGGCGTGTCCTTCTCCGAGACCACCTCGATGCGGTGGAACAGGTCCGACAGCCCGGACTGCACGATCTTGGCTTCCTGGTGGAACAGGTCGCCCTTGGTGATCAGCACGATACGGTGGCGCGCGGCGATGGCCTCCACCGCCGGACGGATGCCGTCGAGCAGGTCCACCGGATGGTCCAGCGTGGCCCGGCCGATGGCAAGGATGTCCTGGATATGCCGCGTGCTGATGCGCTGGCCGGTCAGCTCGATGGCCGCCTCGATCATCGACAGGGTCATGCCTTTGACGCCGTAGCCGAACACGCGCAGGTTGCGCCGTTCGACCGCCAGCAGGTGCTGCTGGGTGCGGCGGTCGGCCAGGTCGATGTAGTGGCCGATGATCTGTTCGAACGCCGCCTCGGCCGCGCGGTAGTAGTCCTCGCTCTTCCACAGCGTGTCATCGCCGTCGAAGCCGACCCAGTCGATCCGTGGCATGGCCACTCCTGCATGCATGGGCTGCACAGGATAGCGAGGCCCAAACGAAACGGGCGACCCGCGAGGGTCGCCCGTTCTGTCTACCGTCGCCCGGACGGCGATACGCCGGCCGGGCGGGCGCCTGCGATCAGGCGGCCGGCTTGCTTTCCGGCGGCGTGGTGGTTTCGGCCGGGGCGGTGGTCTCGGCCGGCATGGTGGTCTCCGCCGGAGCCGAGGTCTCGGCCGGGGTGGTCGTCTCGGTCGGGGTGGAGGTCTCGGCCGGGGCGGTGGTGGACTCCACCGGAGTCGTGGCGGCCGGGGTGCTGTCGGCCGGGGCGGTCTCGTCCGCCTTCGGGCCGCAGGCGGTCAGGGCGAAAGCGGCGGTCAGGGCGGCCGAAGCCAGCAGCGTGTTGCGGATCTTCATCAGAAAACTCCTTGGATGCGGGACGCCGTGCGCGGGTGGCGCACGGGCGCGAGGGGGTGGGCAAGACAGGTGAGGTGCGACCAGGCACCCGTGAAGGCGGCGCCTCTCGCGCATGAAACGCCGTCTTCACGCCGCGGTCAAGCGGAAAGCGCGACGGCGTATGGATTTCCCTCACCGCCAGGGTCAAGGGAATGGCCGAACTATCTGCCTGGCGAGGCCTCGCCGGCACCGGCCCCATAGTGCTTGGCCACGAACGCCTTGTATTCGTCCAGCGAGACCGCGCCATCGGCATTGGTGTCGACCTGGTCGAAGACCTGCGAGAGCCCGGGGTTGGCGGACGCCTCGGCCTTGCTGATGCTGCCGTCGTGGTTGCCGTCCAGATCGTCCCAGCGCTGCTGTCGCGGCGCGCTGGCCGGGGCCGCGACGTCCGCGGCCGGCGGCAGGGCCGACTGCTGCGGCGATGATGGCTGCGACTGCGCCCATGCCGGCGCGGCCAGGACGCCGCAGGCCAGCATGGCCAGCCAGGGTGTGTGGAATCGAAGACGCTTCATGCGCGATCTACCTCTTCTGCAACGGGGCATGCGCCCTTTCATCGGCGCATGGACGCCACCCTGCGCGGCGCGGCATGAACTCCGCCGGTGGTGCGAAGCGTTACCGACATCGGGTTAACCTCCTGCGCGGCGCGACGCGTTAGGCCGGTCGTTAGCCGCATGTAGGCAGGATGTCAGGCAGGCGTTGATCGCGTGACGGACTTGGCGCCCAGGCGACCCGCGATGCGGCTCAGGCGGGGTCCCGCGCCGAGGAACGCGCGCTGAACCCCAGGCGCGAGAGCACCACGCCGACCACCGCGCCGATCGCCTCCAGCGCCACGCGCGTCCCCAGCGCGTCCGGATCGTGGATGCGCTGCAGGGCCGTGCGCGCATATACCGGCGACTCCAGCTTGACCACGCCCAGCGAGAACAGGTGCCAGGCGTCGATGCCCGCGCCGATCGCCACGGCGATGACACAGCTCCAGCCGATGGCGTGGGAAGGATGCAGGCCGGTCCGCGCCGCGATGGCATGCCAGGCCGCGTACACCAGCAGGCCGATGAGGAAGGCGATGGCCCCGGCTTCCAGGGCGCCGAGCAGGCCGAAATGCAGCGGCAGGTTCATTGGGGTGGCGGCGCGATGCGGGAGTGGCGGCACTGTAGCAGCGCCGGGCCTCGCCTCAGGCGTCGTTCTTCGCGCGCGCGGCGATCTGCGCGGCGCCGTCCTCGTCCAGGCGCAGGGCGATGGCGATCGGGCGGCAGCACACCTGGCAGTCCTCGATGTAGTCGGCATCGCCGGCGGACGCGTCCACCGCGATCTCCAGCGGTTCGCCGCAGTAGGGGCAGTGGATCAGTTGGAAGTCGAGCATCGGCGCGACTCAGGACACGGTCGGCGGCGGCGGCGGCGCGACCGGCGGTACCGCATCGCCACGCAGCGCGCGCATGCGCAGCCACAGCCCGCCCACATGCACCAGCGAATACACCACCAGTGCCGCGGCCATGCCCAAGGTCAGGGGACTGGCCTGCGAGCCCGCGGTCGCGGCGCCGCCCGCGAACGCGCCGGTGCTCCAGCGGAAGGCCAGCCGTCCCAGCAGCAGCACCATCAGCAGGGCGCCGATCCACGGATTGGGCGTGTACCAGCCCTGCCCGTCGCGCCACTCCGTCCGCGTATGCCGCAGCGCCAGCAGACCCAGCCCGGCGCCGGCCAGTGCGCCCAGCGCGAAACCCGGGGCCACGTGCGGGATCAGGAACCCGAGCACGATCAGCAGCACCGCCACCAGCGCCAGCAGCCCCAGGCGGATCCCGGCGCGCACCGGCCGCCACGGCTGCCGCCCGAAGCTGCGGCGGATGCGCCGGTAGTACAGGAACGCGATCGCCACCATGGGCAGGTACGGCGTCAGCGGCGATGCGGCATGGACTGGCATGGCGGAATTCCTGGCGAGGACCGACGCAGCGTGGAACCACGCGCGGTGCGGCGCAAGGTGCCAAGTGTCATGTCGTCGAGCTGAGGCGGGCGCGCGGCAGCCCGGTGACGAACCGGTCAGCCTGACGCGGCCTGAACAACTGCGCGCCGGCCAGCGGTTACAACCGCGTTCCCGCGCCTTCGCGCATCGCCGAGACCCCGCGCCATGCCGCTCACCCATCGCCTGCGCCTGGCCCTGCTGCCCACCCTGCTGGCGGTGGCCGCCTGCAGCGGCGCGGCGCCGCCGGAACCGGCCTCCGCTCCCCTGCCCTTCACCGCCACGCCGGTCCACCGCTTCGACGAGCCCTGGGCGATGGCCTTCCTGCCGGACGGCCGCCTGCTGGTGACCGAGAAGCGCGGCCAGCTGCAGCTGTTCGACCTCAGGACCGGCAAGGCGACCCAGATTTCCGGCGTGCCCAAGGTCGCCTACGGCGGCCAGGGCGGCTTCGGCGACGTGCTGCCGCATCCGAAGTTCGCGCAGAACCACTGGGTGTACCTGAGCTACGCCGAGGCCGGCGAAGGCGATACCCGCGGCGCCGCGGTCGCGCGCGGCAAGCTGGTGCTGGACGCGGCCGGGGGCGGTTCGCTGCAGGATGTCCAGGTGATCTGGCGCCAGGTGCCCAAGGTCAGCGGCCAGGGGCATTACGGCCACCGGCTGGCGTTCGACCGCGACGGCAAGCTGTGGATCGGATCGAGCGAGCGGCAGAAGTTCGACCCGGCCCAGGACATGGCCAGCAACCTGGGCAAGATCATCCGCCTCAACGACGACGGCAGCGTGCCGCCGGACAACCCCTTCGCCGCCCAGGGCGGCGTGGCCGCGCAGGTCTGGTCGCTCGGCCATCGCAACATCCTGGGCCTGGCCTTCGACGCGCAGGGCCGTCTGTGGGAACACGAAATGGGCCCCAAGGGCGGCGACGAACTCAACCTGATCGAGCGCGGCGCCAATTACGGCTATCCCATCGTCTCCAACGGCGACCACTACGACGGGCGCGAGATCCCCGACCACGCCACCCGCCCGGAGTTCGCCGCGCCCAGGATCACCTGGACGCCGGTGATCTCGCCGGCGGGCTTCGTGATCTATTCGGGCAGCGTGTTCCCGGACTGGAAGGGCGACGGTTTCATCGGCGGGCTCTCCTCGCACACGCTGGTGCGGGTGGAGTTCGACGGCACCCAGGCCCGCGAGGCCGCCCGTTACGACATGGGCCAGCGCATCCGCGAGATCGAGCAGGGACCGGATGGGGCGCTGTACCTGCTGGAGGACGGCGAGGACGCCGGCGCCGGGCACCTGCTCAAGCTCACCCCGAAGGCGTGAGCCCCGCCGCCGGCACCGGCACCGCGTCCGCCGGACGCAGCGGCGCGGTGCCCAGCGCCTGCCGGTAGCGCGCCAGCAGCGCTTCGACCTTGTCGACGTAGGCGCGCGTCTCGGCATAGGGCGGCACACCGTCATAGCGCTCCACCGCGCCGACGCCGGCGTTGTAGGCCGCCAGCGCGCGCGTGCGGTCGCCGTCGTAGCGGCGCAGCAGCCAGCGCAGGTGGCGCGCGCCGGCGGCGATGGACTGCTCGGGCGAGAACGGATCGGCCACGCCGTAGTCGCGCTGGGTGCCCGGCAGCAGCTGCATCACGCCCTGCGCGCCCTTGGGCGATACCGCGGCGGCATCGAATCCGCTTTCGGCATGGGCGATGGCCCGCAGCAGCGCGTCCTCGACCTGGTTGCGCTTGGCCGCGGCGGCGAACAGCTTGGGCCAGGCATCCAGCCTGGGCGTACCGACCTGGCCCAGGCCGGCATGCGCCGGCTCGCCCGGCGGCGTGGCCACGGTGAAGCGCAGGTACGGCACCGCACCGGGCAGCTTGCGCGTGCCGTAGACCTTGACTCCGTCCTGCTCGCGTTCGTACAGGGTGCCGCTGAAGACGCCCATGCGCCCCCACAGGTCGGGGGTCTGCACGGCGTTGTCGTCCAGCTGCACCGCCTCGCACCTGGAGCCGGGCTCGGGCGCGGTGGACAGGCTCAGCGTGCCCTCGCGCACGCAGCGATAGACCGTGCGCGCCAGCGCCGGTGGCGAGACGATCAGGCACAGCAGGAGCAGGGCGAGCGTGCGCATGGCGCGCGAGTATGGCCAGCGCGCGTCAGCGGTGCGTGTTGGCCGCACCATCAGCCCCCCAGCCATCGTTCCCGCGAACGCGGAAACCCATCGCCTTGGGGCTCCTCTCGCATACGCCAGGGGTTCCCGCCTCACGCGGGAACGCCGGGCTTGAACCGCGCTTACTCCCTGGTGATGCGATGGCCGCCGAAGCCGTTGCGCATCGCCGCCAGCAGCTTGTCGGCGAAGGAGTCCTTCTCGCGCGAGCGCAGGCGCTCGAGCAGCGACAGGGTGATCACCGGCGCGGACACGTCCAGGTCCAGCGCCTCCTTGGCGGTCCAGCGGCCCTCGCCGGAGTCCTCCACGTACGGCGCGATGCCGGCCATGGTCGGATTCTGCTTCAACGCATCGGCGGTCAAGTCCAGCAGCCAGGAGCGCACCACCGAGCCGGTCTGCCAGATCTGCGCGACCTGGTGCAGGTCGAGCTTGAAATCGGCCTTGCGCTCGAGGATGGCGAAGCCCTCGGCATAGGCCTGCATCATTCCGTACTCGACGCCGTTGTGGACCATCTTGGTGAAGTGGCCGGCGCCGGTCGGGCCGACATGGCCCCAGCCGGTGGTCGGCGACGGCGCCAGCGTCTCGAAGATCGGCTTGAGCCGGGCCAGCGCGTCGTCGGCGCCGCCGACCATCATGCTGTAGCCCTCGGTCAGGCCCCATACGCCGCCGCTGGTGCCGCAGTCGACGTAGTGCAGCCCGGCCTCCTGCAGGCGCTGGGCGCGGCGCAAGGTGTCCTGATAGAACGAGTTGCCGCCGTCGATGACGATGTCGCCCTTGGACAGCAGCGGCAGCAGCGCATCCAGCGTGTCATCGACGATCTTGCCGGCCGGCACCATCAGCCAGACCACGCGCGGCGCGGACAGCCCGGCGACCAGCGCCTGCAGCGACTCGGCCGGAGCGATGCCCTGGGCGGCGACGCGCTGGCGCGCCTCGGGCGAAGGATCGAAGCCGCTGACCGTGTGGCCGCCCTGCGCCAGCCGCTGCGCCATGTTGGCCCCCATCCTGCCCAGTCCGACCATACCCAGTTCCATCAGCGTGTCCTCGTTTCGATGCCAGGCGCTTGCGCGCGAAGGCGACAAGGATAGGTCGCCGCCGTGAGCGGCGGGTATGCGGACGATGGCAGGAGGCGCACCGCATCGTTGCAGTGGCGGGTGAAAGGTGGCGCGGCGTGGCGTGTGCGGCCTCGATCTGCCTCCCTACAGGCCAGAGGAGGGTCGGGTCGCCGTTCGCACGGCGCTTGACGCTTTACCCCTCCCGTTGGCCGCAGGCCAAGGGGGAGGGCTGGAGAGGGCTCGCCCTTCGCGGTGAAGTCGAAAGCAGAAGCGCTCCCTCCCACCCTCCCCTCGCTTCGCGACAGCGGAGGAGCCTCAGTAGCGCCGAAGCGCCGAGGCCAGATGTCAGTCGCGCACCAGCGTCACGTAGGCGCCGCTGCCGATGACCTGGAAGGTTTCGTTGTCCACGCGGCGGACCGGCGAGCCGTCGTCCAGGGCGTAGCGGTCGTGCGGATGGCCGGCGTCGCTGCCGCCGGATGGCGAAGGCAGGATGCGCACGCGGCGACGCTCGCCGGTGCTGTCCTGGGTCATGAAGTAGCGGGTGTCCATCGTGTCGTCCCTCCCGGGGAATCTCGATGCGAGGCACGAGCCTAGGCCGGCGCGGATGAAGATCGCCTGCATGGCTCACGGTGCGTTGCAGCGATGTCGGGGAAACGGGACGCCCAGCGCACGCTGTCGTGGCAACCCTGCACCTTCACCCATTCGGACGCGGCAGAACCCGCCATGAAACGACAGAGGCCGCCCGAAGGCGGCCTGGCCGGTTGACCCACGCGGCTGACGCGCTCAGAGCGTGTCGGGCGCCTGCGAGGGTTGCGCGGGCGCGGTGGTCGACGACTGCGGCACCAGCGTTCCGTCGGCCGGCTTGGCCTCGTTGGCCGGCACCGGGATCGACTCGCCCACCGGCTGCGGCTGCAGCGGCTGCGGCGCCGGCGGCGGGGTCCCGTCGGCCGGCTTGGGCGTCGGGTCGGCCTTGGGCTTCTTCGGCGGCGGAGGCGGCAGGTAACGCTCGACCAGGGCGAAGAACGAGCGGTAGAAGGTGGGCTGCTGCACGGTCAGGCTGGCCACGCGCACCAGCGAATCGTCGGTGCTGCCGAAAGGCAGCGACAGCGACCCCAGCGCGGTGCCCACGCTGGCCGAGGTGTTGGACTTGCGCAGGTTGTAGCGGTCCTGGGTCGCGCTGGCGAACACCCACGACTCGCCGGAGGCCTGGGCCACGCAGGACACGCGGATGGCGACCTGTTCGTGCACTTCCGGCTCGGGCTGGAAGTTCTTGTTGGCTTCCACCGTGGACGCGTCAGAGCGGCTGACCACGTAGCCCTGGCTCAGCAGCGCGCGGCGCGAGGCCTCGCACACCTGCTCGGGCGAACGGTCGAAGGTCCGCGAATAGGTGCCGTCCGAATCGAAGGTCTCCTTGGCCAGCATCTCGCCCTTCTTCTCGAACGGCATATGGCCGCAGCCGGCCAGCAGCAGGACCGCGGTCAGAGGGGCGAGGGAGAACAGGCGATTGGGCATGGGAGGCCGGAGATGCTGGTGGAAACCCTCGAAGGATAACCCCGGCGCGCGAAATCGGTTTCATGCGGCCGGGCGCTCCGCTCAGTCGGCGTTTGGCCCGGCGCGCTCCGTCGCACGTCTCCGTCACAGATCGCCGCCTAGGCTGCCGGGATGTCTGGACATCGGGAGTCCCCATGCAGGTGCTGATCACCGGCGGCAGCGGTTTCATCGGCCAGGCCCTGTGCCCGGCGCTGCTGGCCCGTGGCTGGCAGGTCAGCGTGGTCTCGCGCGACCTGCAGGCGGCGGCCGAGGTGCTGCCGCAGGGC
This sequence comes from Pseudoxanthomonas sp. X-1, assembly GCF_020042665.1. Classification (NCBI taxonomy): domain Bacteria; kingdom Pseudomonadati; phylum Pseudomonadota; class Gammaproteobacteria; order Lysobacterales; family Lysobacteraceae; genus Pseudoxanthomonas; species Pseudoxanthomonas sp. X-1. The sequence goes on along the minus strand of NZ_CP083376.1, from coordinate 501,084 downwards.
GTGCGCCTGCTGGCCGACATCGAAGGCGCCGGCGGCGCCGACGCGGTGGTCAACCTGGCCGGCGCGCCGCTGGCCGGACAGCGCTGGACCGAGCGCTACAAGCAGCTGCTGCGGGAATCGCGCCTGCGCACCACCGAGGCGCTGCTGGCCTGGATGCAGGGCCTGACCGTACGCCCGGCGGTGCTGGTCTCCGGCTCGGCCATCGGCTACTACGGGCCACGCGACGACACCCCGCTGACCGAAACCGACCCGCCCGGCGACGATTTCGGCGCGCACCTGGCCGCCGACTGGGAGGCCGCGGCCTGGCCGGCCCAGCAGCTCGGCGTGCGCACGGCCTGCCTGCGGACCGGCGTGGTCCTGGACGGCGGCGGCGGCGCCCTGCAGCAACTGCTGACCCCGTACCGGCTGGGGCTGGGTGGGCCGATCGGCAGCGGCGCGCAATGGTTCAGCTGGATCCACCGCGAGGACTTGGTGCGGCTGATCGTGTGGCTGATCGAGCAGGACACGCTCGACGGCCCGGTCAACGCCACCGCGCCCGAACCGGTGCGGCAGCGCGACTTCGCCGCGGCGCTGGGGCGCGCCCTGCACCGCCCGACCGTGCTGCCGACGCCGGGCTTCGCGCTGAAGGCGGCATTCGGCGAGATGGGCCAGATGCTGATCGACGGCCAGCGCGTGATCCCGGCCCGCGCCCAGGGCCAGGGCTTCCAGTTCCTCTACCCCACCCTCGACGACGCGCTGGCGCGCAGCCTGGAGCGCGAGGCCTGAGGCCGATCCCGGGCACCCGTATCGCCGCCCCCGCGACGCCGAGCTTCGACCTCGGCGGGATTCAAGCCAAGGACCTGCGGGCAACGCCAGAGCGAGCGCTCAGTGCGTCCTCGCAGGGGAAGAGGGGGTTTGAACGCGCACCAACCTCATCGGAGGAGCGCCCTCGATCATGGTGCCGCTCGAGAAATCGGGCGCGAACTCGACCGTGATCCCCATGGATTCAGACCGCAAGCGCGTGGGTGAGAGCGCGACCAGCCGCTCGGCGACCGGGGCGCCCGCGTTGGCGAACAAGCCCTCCGGGCGCGCCTCAAGCACGACGTCGAGCCCGCCCCCCACATAGCGACCGGCGGCCCTGGAGAGTTCTTCGGGCGACAGCTTCTTCTCCTCGGTCGCCGGCACCGCGGTGTCGGGCCAGCCGTAGTCGGTTGCGATGGCCCGGACCACGTCCGCCATCAAGCGACGCCCGTCGCCGCCGTTGGTCAGCGCCACGATGCCGTCGCCCTTGCCTTCGTAAGCGACCATGAAGGATTCGAATCCCTGATTCAGGCCGTCGTGGCCAAAACGGGGGGCCCCGTCCGTGTACAGGGCAAGGCCAAGCCCCCAGTTGTCTTTCACGGGCTTCACCATCTCGCGCGCCATCCCGGGCGAGAGACGGCGGCCCGTTTTGCCCGCGAGCGAGGCCTGCAGGTCGATCAACACACGCGCCAGGTCGCTGGCGCTCGTCCACAGGCCCGCGGGTGCGAGCTCGGGATAAACCACGTAGTTGCCAGGAATCGGCTTGCCATTGACATGGCCGAACGCCATGTCGGTCAGGATCGCCTTCGACGGCGGCATGGCGAAGGCGCTGCGGGTCATGCCGAGCGGCCCCAGCACCTCACGCTGCGCGAGGTCGGCGAAGGAGATGCCACTCGCGTCGGCAAGCGCGACTTGCGTCACCATGTAGCCGCCTCCCGAGTATTCGAACTGCGCGCCCGCCGGCAACACGCTGCGCACCGGCGCGTTGTGGCTGGGCGCCACGCCGTCCAGGATCTGGACGGGGGTGGGCAGCCGTGTCGTACCGGGAGGAGGGTCGGATTCGAATCCATGCACCCCGAGCCCGGCCGTATGGCTCAGCAGTTCCCGTAGCGTCACGCCATGCGGCGCCAGCTTCGGGTCCTTCGGCAGCTGCCAGGAACGCAGCGCGGTGTTGATGTCCTGATCCAGGCCGATCTTGCCCTGCTCCACCAGTCGCAAGGCCACCACGGCGGTCACCGCCTTGCTGATCGAAGCGGCCTGGAAGGCGGTATCAGGCGTCACGGGCAGGCACGCCGCCGTGTCGCGCAGGCCCCAGCCGCGTGCCCAGTCCACCTTGCCGTTATGGATCACGGCCACGCTGAGCCCCGGCACGTCGAACTGACGCATGCGTTCAACGAGGGGGATCGGCTTGTCTCCCGGCTTGATGACCGCCGGCCGCAGGTTCATCTCGACATAGCGGGTATGGGCGTTGCTGGGCCCACCCGCGGCCTCGGCGGGTGCAGGACAGTCCGCGGCCTGGGCGAGGCAGGACGCGCCGAGGAGCCAGCCCGCAATCACCGCGGCGCGTAACGAGTCGCGCTGTTTCCGATCCATGGTCCGCGATGCTCCTTGGCCTGCGAACAGCCGCAGGAACGCCTTATAGCACCTCGCCAAAGCACGATGTCCCGGCAGGCGCGCTTGCCCTGTGATCATCGTCAACAAGACGCGAAGAGGCACAGGCCCGCGCTCGACACGAACTGCTCGCCTACCCGGGAGCGGCGAACCTCCAGGGCTGGAACCACACGAAACGCTTCAGCCGTCGGCCGCGGGCGCCAGCAGCGCCCGCAGCTGCGCGGCGCGTGCGGCGATGGCCGCGCGCTGGTCCTCGTCCAGGCGCTCCAGGCTGCGCCATTGCAGCGCAGCACGGGGATGGTCGGCGAAGCGGCGCGCATGCCGCATCAGGAAGTCCCAGTACAAGGTGGTGAACGGACAGGCGTCCTCGCCGCTGGCCACGCCCGGGTCGTAGCGGCAGCCCTGGCAGTAGTTGGACATGCGCTGGATGTAGCGCCCCGACGCGGCATAGGGCTTGGACACCATGCGCCCGCCATCGGCGAACTGGCTCATGCCCAGCGTATTGGGCAGTTCCACCCATTCGACCGCATCGACATAGACCGCCAGATACCAGGCGTGGATCTGCGCCGGCGCGACGCCGAGCATCAGCGCGAACGCGCCGGTCACCATCAGCCGCTGGATGTGGTGGGCGTAACCCAGCTGCAGCGTCTGCTGCAGGGTCTGGCGCATGCACACCATGTGCGTGCGCCCGTCCCAGTAGAAGGCCGGCAGCGGCTGTTGCGCGTCCAGGGCGTTGTCCTGGGCGAAGGCCGGCATGCGCAGCCAGTACACCCCGCGCACGAACTCGCGCCATCCGATCACCTGGCGCACGAAGCCTTCCACCGCCTCGATCGGCGCCTGCCCGTCGCGCCAGGCGCGTACCGCCACCTCGACCACCACGCGCGGGGAGAGCAGCTTGAGATTCATCGCCGCCGACAGCAGCGCATGGAACAGCCACGGCTGGTCGGTCCACATCGCATCCTGGTAGCGGCCGAAGTGCGGCAGGCGCAGCGCGATGAAGTCCTCCAGCGCCTGTCGCGCCTGTGCCGGGGTGAGCGGCCAGTCGAAGCGCGACAGGTCGCCGGGCCGGTCGCCGAAGCGCGCGCGCACCAGCGCGATCACCTCGCCTGTCACCGCATCGGGCGGGAAGGCGGCCGGCGCCGGCAGCTGCTGCGGCCCGGCCTTGCCGAAGGACCCGCGGTTGTCCGCGTCGAAGTTCCAGCGCCCGGCCACCGGCTGGGCGCCATCCATCAGCACATTCTCGCGGCGGCGGATCCAGCGATAGAAGTGCTCCATGCGCAGCTCGCGCCGGCCGCGCGCCCAGTCGGCGAAGTCGGCCGGATCGCAGAAGAAATGCAGGTCCGGTCGCTCGCGCCAGTCGACGCCGGCCGTGGCCGCCACCTGCGGCAGCGACTGCGCCAGGCGCCATTCCCCCGGCCGCACGGCGATGACCTTGTCCGGTCGCAGCGCGGCCAGGTCGTGCGCCAGGGCGTCTTCGAGCGTGGCGAAGTCGTGGGTGTCCAGCGCGCGGTACTCCACGCGCCAGCCGCGCGCCCGCAGGGCGTCGCGGAAGTGGCGCATCGCCGCCAGGAACAGCGCGATGCGCGGCTGGGTGCTCCACACGTGCGAGGCCTCGTGCGCGACTTCGGCCATCCATACCGCGTCGCGGTCCGGGTCGAAGTCGTGCAGCGCGGCCGAGTCGGGGTCGAGCTGGTCGCCCAGCACCACCACCAGATGGCGCACGCCGGGTCCGGCGGCCACCTGGCCTCAGCCCGCGCGCTCGACGGACGCGACGCTGTCCTGCTCGACCGCCATCAGCGCCAGCGAGCGGCCCATCGCGGTCCAGGCCGCGCCGGCCGGGACCGCGCGCGCGTTGCTGCGGCCGCTGGTGTCGATCTGCACGCGCCAGTGCTCGCCCTCGACGGTGGGCAGGTGGAACACCACCTCCTCGGGGTCGGCGTTGAGCAGCATCAGCAGGGTCACGTTGGCGGCCACCTGGCGCAGGCCGCTGGCCGGCGCGCGGCCGTCCAGGCGCATCATCAGCGCGCGCGCCTGCGGGTTGTGCCAGTCCTCCTCGGTCATCTCGGTGCCGTCCGGCGCCATCCAGGTGACGTCCTTGATGCCCAGCTCCTCGTCGAACTTGCCGTCGAAGAAACGCGCGCGGTGCAGCAGCGGATAGCGTCGGCGCAGCGCGGTCAGGCGCTGCACGAACCGGGTCAGCTCCACGCCGTCCGGCGCGGCGGCGGCCGCCCAGTCCAGCCAGCTGATCGCGTTGTCCTGGCAGTAGGCGTTGTTGTTGCCGCCCTGGGTGCGGCCGAACTCGTCGCCGGCCTGCAGCATCGGCGTGCCCTGGGACAGCAGCAGGGTCGCCAGCAGGTTGCGCTGCTGGCGCGCGCGCACGGCGTTGATCTGCGCATCGTCGGTCGGCCCTTCGACGCCGTAGTTGCACGACAGGTTGTTGTCGGTGCCGTCGCGGTTGTCCTCGCCGTTGGCCTGGTTGTGCTTGTGCTCGTAGCTGACCAGATCGCGCAGGGTGAAGCCGTCGTGCGCGGTGACGAAGTTCACCGAGGCGCCCGGCCGGCGGCCGCGACGGTTGAACAGGTCGGCGCTGCCGGTCAGGCGCGTGGCCAGCTCGGAGAGCTTGCCTTCATCGCCGCGCCAGAACGCGCGCACGTTGTCGCGGAACTTGTCGTTCCACTCCACCCAGCCCGGCGGGAAGCCGCCGACCTGGTAGCCGCCGGGGCCGACGTCCCAGGGCTCGGCGATCAGCTTGACCTGGCTCAGCAGCGGGTCCTGCCGGCACGCGGCCAGGAAGCCGCTGGACGGATCGAAGCCGTGTCGCTCGCGCCCCAGGATCGTGGCCAGGTCGAAGCGGAAGCCATCCACGTGCATCTCGGCGACCCAGTAGCGCAGCGAGTCCATCACCATGCGCAGCGCGCCGGCGTTGGTCAGGTCGAAGGTGTTCCCGGTGCCGGTGTCGTTGATGTAGTAGCGGCGGTCGTCGGCGAGCCGGTAATAGCTGGCGTTGTCGATGCCCTTGAACGACAGCGTCGGCCCCATCTGGTTGCCTTCGGCGGTGTGGTTGTAGACCACGTCCAGCAGCACCTCCAGCCCGGCGTGGTGCAGGCGCGCGACCATCTGCTTGAACTCGTGCACCGTGCCGGTGGCCATGTAGCGCGAATGCGGGGCGAAGAAGCCCAGCGTGTTGTAGCCCCAGTAGTTGGACAGGTCCTGCTCGAGCAGGTGCTGGTCGTCGGCGAAGGCGTGGATGGGCAACAGCTCGACCGCGGTCACGCCAAGTCCCTGGATGTACTCGACCAGTTCGTCGTTCTTCAGCGCCGAGAAGGTGCCGCGCAGGTTCTCGTCCACGCCCGGGTGGGTCATGCTCAGGCCGCGGATGTGGGCCTCGTAGATCACCGTGCGCTGCCAGGGCGTGAGCAGGCGCTTGTCGTTGCCCCAGGTGAAGGCCGGATCGATCACCGCGCACTTGGGCATGTAGCCGGCGCTGTCGCGGCGGTCGAAGGACAGGTCCTTGTCCTTGTGACCCACGGTGTAGCCGAACAGGTGCGGCGCCCACTTCGGTTCGCCCACGATCTGCTTGGCGTACGGGTCCAGCAGCAGCTTGTAGGGATTGAAGCGGTGGCCCGCGTCGGGCGCGTAGGGGCCGTGCACGCGATAGCCGTACAGCTGGCCGGGCCGCGCGTCGGGCAGGTAGCCGTGCCAGATCTCGTCGGTGTACTCGGGCAGCACGATACGCTCGGCCTCGCGCCCGCGTTCGTCGAACAGGCACAGCTCCACGCGCGTGGCGTTGGCCGAGTACAGGGCGAAGTTCACGCCCAGCCCATCCCAGGTGGCCCCCAGCGGGAACGGCCGGCCCTCGCGGATGCGGGAGCGGCGGATCGGGCGACGCTTGTCCTGGGCGCGGGCGGGCCGGGTGCGTGGGGGCGCAAGGGTCACGGCGTGTCAGGATCCTCGGAGCGGGGTGTCAGGGTCGAGCCGCTCTGTTCGGCCACGCGCGACTCGGCATCGGCCAGGCGTTCGGCCATGGCCCAGTGTCGCGCGGACTGGCCGTCGGGGCGACCCTCGGCTTCCCAGATTTCGTGGGCCAGCTGTTCGATGCGGAGCCTGCGGGCATTGGGATCCATGGCGACACGTCATTCAGGGGCGACCAGCACGGCCACCGGGGCATGGGCGAACAACTCGGACAGCGCGATGCGCCCTGACTGTACCTGCAGCTGCCGACCATCGGGCAGGCAATGCCAGGTGCCATCGGGAACGGGCAGCGCCCCATCCTGCCACCAGTCTGCCGGCAACTGCGGTACGTCCGCGTCGACGAGGCCCTCGGCCGCCAGCCGCGGCACCGCGACCACCAGGCGCTGGCCCTCGTGCTGGCGGCGGAAGGCCAGCACCTGCTCGGCGCGCGCGCCTTCGGCGTGCAGCACGCGGTAGTCGCCGCGGGCGAACAGTTCGGGCAGCCGCGCGCGCAGCTGCAACAGCAGCGCGACCAGCCGCGCCTTGACTTGGCCACTGCGCCAGTCCTGCAGCAGCGCGGGCCAGGACGCCTCATCGGCCAGCCAGCGGCGGCGCAGGTCGAAGTCCACCGGCCGGCGGTTGTCCGGATCGACCAGCGACAGGTCCCAGCCTTCGGTGCCCTGATAGAGATCGGGCACGCCGGGCGCGGTCAGCCGCAGCGTCGCCTGCGCCAGGCCGTTGACCGCGCCGGCCGCGCCGATCGCCTGCGCGGCGCCGTGCAGGGCCGTGCGCAGCGCCTTGCCGTCCGCCTCGACCAGGGCCAGGTCGAGCAGGGCGCGCGCGGCGGCTTCATAGGCCTCGTCCGGCTCGGTCCAGGTGCTGCGCAGCTTGGCCTCGCGCAGGGCCTTGGTCTGCCACTGGGCCACGCGCTCGGCGAACGCCGCCAGGCCATCGGCATCGTCCACGCCCAGCTCCAGCGGCCAGGCGCCGACCAGGGTCTGCCACAGCATCAGCGCATCGCCAGGCGAACACGCTTCCGCGCCGATGCGCGCGCCCGCCAGCGTATTGAAGGTCTCCACCTGTTCGGCCCACCATGGCGCGCGGCTGCTCAGCACCGCCAGGCGCATGCGCACATCCTCGCCACGCTTGTGGTCGTGGGTGGCGGTGGCCAGCATCGCGCGCTGGTGGCCGGCGGCGTGCGCCTGGACGCTGGCGTGGAAGACCTGCGGATCGGTCGCCAGGTGCTGCGGGTGCGAGCCGACCTCGTTGCGCGACAGCAGCACGCCGTGGCGGTAGAAGGCGGTGTCCTCCACCGACTTGGCGTTGAGCGGCGCGGACAGCTGCTCCAGCCGCCGGCGCAGCACGCGGCGCAGGCTGCGCTGCACGTTGGGCGTCGCCGGATCATCGTGCATCCAGCGCTGCAGCGCGTCGATCGCGGCCTGCACGCGTGGATTGGCGTGTTCGCGCGCGGCCTGCGCGGCGCGATCGAACAGCGCCGCATCGCCCGCGTCCAGTCCGTCGTTGCCGGCATAGGTGCGGTACACGGGGAAGCGCCGCATCACCGCCGCCAGCGCCTTGCCCATCATCTGCGGGCTGAACTCGCGGCAGGCCGGGTCCAGATGCGCGCAGGCCGCCGCGGCCTGCTGGGCGCGGGTGAACTCGGCCTGCAGCGACGCATCGAGGATCTCGCCGCGCGCCTGGAATTCTTCCCGCGCGAAGTCGCCGCTGCGCCCGCTGACGCGCCGCCACAACTCGGTGAGCGGCGCTTCGCCAGCGGCATCGTGCAGCACGCCGGAGACCTGGTCCATGAAGTCGTAGCCGGTGGTGCCCTGCACCGGCCAGTCGCGCGGCAGCGTCTCGCCCGGCGCCAGGATCTTCTCCACCAGCAGGGTCACCTTGCCCGGGCGCAGGCCGCGCTTGCGCCCGGCCTTGTCGACCTGCGCGCGCAGCCGGCGCAGGTAGCCGCGCGGATCGGCCAGGCCATCGACGTGGTCCAGGCGCAGGCCGTCGAGCACGCCCTCGGCGATCAGCCGCAGCGACAGCGCGTGCACGGCGGCGAACACGTCCGGCCGCTCCACGCGGATGGCCGCCAGCGAGGTGATGTCGAAGAAGCGCCGGTAATTGACCATGTCGTTGCCGACCGCCCACCACGCCAGCCGATAGGACTGGCGTTCGAGCAGCCGGTGCAGCGTGCTCTCCCCGCGCGCGGTGCCCTGGCTGATGCGCCAGGCCCAGTCGCGGCGCAGCGCCAGGTCCGCAGGGACCGCCGCGCCGTCCACGCGCACCGGGAAGCAGGCGTCGTGGTGCTCCAGCTGCAGCTCGCCTGCCGCGGACACGCCCAGCTTGAGCGCGCCTTCGGCGAGCGCCTGCGCGTAGGGCCGGTCCAGCACCGGCAGCCAGAGCTTGCCGTCGTGGCCGGGGCTGCGCCAGTCGATGTCGAACCAGTCGGCATGCTTGCTGCGGCGACCATGCTTGAGCACGTCCCACCACCAAGGATTGGTGGCATGGGCGGCCATGTGGTTGGGCACGATGTCCAGCAGCAGGCCCATGTCGTGCGCGCGCACCGCCGCGTGCAGCGCCATCAGCGCTTCTTCGCCGCCCAGCTCGGGATTGACGCGGGTCGGGTCGGTGACATCGTAGCCATGGGTCGAGCCGGCCACGGCCGTGCCGATCGGCGACAGATAGAGATGGCTCACGCCCAGTTGCGCGTAGTACGGCACCTGCGCGGCGGCATCGTGCAGGGTGAAGCCTTCATGCAGCTGCAGGCGCGCGGTGGCGCGTAACTCGGTCATGGCGTCCCCTCGCCGCGTGCGGTGGCGAACGCGGCCAGCGCCGCATCCAGGTGTGGCGTGTCCTGCGGCAGGCGCCGGCGCCAGTTGGGATGGCCTTCGACCACGCCGGGCAGGTTGGGCTGCTCCTCCAGCTCCAGCGCGTCCTCGGCCGGCAGCAGCGCCAGCGGTGCCGGGCTGTGCGCGGCGAAGGCCAGCCAGCCGGCCAGCGTGTCGCCATCGTCGCCGTCGGCGCGGACCTGCGCCTGCAGGCGCGCGACGTCCTGGCTGCGCTGGGCGTCTTCGGCGGCGCGGTCGATCCGGCCGCCGGTGCCCAGTTGCTCGCGCCAGTCCAGGTCGCGGCCCATGCGCCAGCCGGCCAGGGTCGGCAGGTCGTGGGTGGTGGTGGTGGCCACCGCGGAGCGGCGCCACCGCGCGGGCGGCAGGAAGGCACCGTCCGCGTCACGGGTGAACATCAGCACGTCGATGCCCAGCACGCCGTGCGCGGCCAGCACGTCGCGCAGGCCGTCGGGCACCACGCCCAGGTCCTCGCCGATCACGATGCAGCGCTGCCGCCAGGATTCCAGCGCCAGCAGCCGCAGCAGATCCTCGAACGGATAGCGCAGGTACACGCCGTCACCGGCGCTGCCACCCTCGGGCAATACCCACAGACGCAGCAGGCCCAGGATGTGATCGATGCGCACGCCGCCGCGCCCGCGCATCACCGCGCGCAACAGGGCGATGAACGGCGCGAAGCCGCTGGCGCGAAGCCCGGCCGGCGAATAGCTGCCGATCCCCCAGGCCTGGCCGTCGGCATTGAAGGCATCCGGTGGCGCGCCCAGCACCAGGCCGTGCAGCACCGCCTGCGGCCAGGCCGCGGCCTCGGCGCCATGCGGATCGAAGCCCACCGCCAGGTCGCTGATCAGGCCCAGGCGCATGCCCGCCGCACGGGCCTGCTGTTGCGCGTCCTGCCAGCTGCGCGCGGCCAGCCACTGGGCGTAGCGGTGCAGGCCCGGGTCGCCATCGCCGGCATCGGCGGCGGCGAAGGCGACGTGCTGTTCCAGTTCCGGCCCGCCCTCGGCGATGAAGGCCTGCAGATCCGTCTGCAGCGCGTCGGGCAAGGGCTGTTGGTGCAACGCGCGCAGCCAGGCCCACTTGGCCTGCGCGCCGCCGTGCCAGTCCACCAGCGCGGCCGTATTCAACTGGGCAAAGCGCGCCTCGAGTCCGGCTGTCCGCAGGGCCTGTTGCGCCAGCGCATCGCCCAGCACCAGGGCCGGCGCGGCGTACAGCGGATCGAAGAAGCGCCGGTCGCTGGGCGAATACGGGCTGTAATGGTGCTGCAGCGGCCGCGCGGCGTGGATCGGGCTCAGCGCCAGGGCATCGCCGCCGGCGGCGGCCACGCGCCGCGCCCAGTCCAGCGCACCCTGGGCATCGCCGATGGAGGCATCCAGCGGCGTGCGCGCCGAATAGACCTGCAGGCCCACGCCCCAGGCGCGCGGCTGCGCCATCCCGCAGGCATCGGCCACCGACCAGCAGCGCGTCGGCGCGACGGCCAGCGCGATGCCGTCCTCGCCGGCGCCTTCGCACAGCACGCGGTAGTAGCCGGGCACGGCGACAGGGCCGAGCGCGCCCTGCTCGTCGAAGCGTCCTTCCTGGGCCTGGCCATGCTCATCGAGCAGCCTGTACGGGGCGCCGGGCCGACCCTCGAGGGCCACCGGCGCATCGACCACCGCGGTGCGCAGGGCCGGCCTGCCCTGCAGGGCCTCCAGCCGGCGCTGGCTGTCGGCGCATTGCGCCGGCGTGGCGCAGGGCAGTTCCATCGCCTCGAGCACGGCGCGCAGCGTCGTATCGGCCACCGTGCGCGGCTGGCTGGCCACGTCGACCCAGTCGACCAGCAGGCCGGCGGCGTCCGCCAGCGCATGCAGCGCGTCGGCGCTCATGCCTGCGCGTCCTGCCACCACGCGCGCAAGGAGTTCGGGCCCAGGGCATCGCTGCCGGCATCGGCGCCTTCGGCATGCAGCAGACGCGCGCCGGCCGGCACGGGCACGGTCAGCGGCGCGGTGCCCAGGTTGAATTCCACCTGCAGCACCGCCGCGCCCAGCTGCCAGCGCGCGACGATGGCGCCCGGCGCCAGCACCTGCGCGCCCAGCGCGCGCGCCTGATCCAGATGCGGCACCAGCTGTGTGGCGCGCACCTGCAACAGCTGCGCGAACCAGCCGGCGAACGCCGCGCCCTCGCCGCGCAGCGACTCGCCGATGTCCACCCTGGACACCTCGAAGGTCTGCACCGCGTTGGGATCCGGGATGCTGGCGCGCACCGCCGGATTGGCGAAGGCCGCGAACTGCGCGAACTCGCGTCGCCGGCCCTCGCGCACGGCCTCGTCCAGCGGCGCCTGGTAATCGGTGAAGAACTGGAACGGTTGGCGCGCCCCCCAGGGCTCGCCCATGAAGAACAGCGGGATCATCGGCGTCAGCGCGGTCAGCGCCAGCGCCACGCGCAGCGCCGACGGGGCGACCTGGGTGATCAGGCGATCGCCCATCGCGCGGTTGCCGATCTGATCGTGGTTCTGCGCGAACACCACGAACTTGGTCGGCGGCAGATGGCCCGAGGGCTCGCCGCGCACATGGCCGCGCGGGTCGGGCTGGCCCTGGTAGGCGAAGCCCTCCCCCAGCACGCGCGCCAGATGCCCGCTGGCGTCGTCGGCGAAGGCAGCGTAGTACCCCTCGTCCTCGCCGGTCAGCAGCACGTGCAGGGCGTTGTGGAAGTCGTCGTCCCACTGCGCGGTATAGCCGTCGGCCAGGCGGGCGGCCTGGTTGGCCTCGTTCTCCAGCACCAGGTGCACATGTCGGCCTTCGTCCACGCTGGCGACGATGGCCTGGCGCAGGGTCTCCAGGAAATCGTTGGGCATGATCGCATGCACCGCGTCCAGGCGCAGGCCGTCGAAGCGGTACTCGTGCAGCCACATCAGCGCGTTGTCGATGAAGTAGCGCTGCACGGCCTCCTGGCGGAAGTCGATGGCCGGGCCCCAGGGCGTGTGCGCGTCGGCGTTGAAGAAGCCTTCCGCGTACTGGTGCAGGTAGTTGCCGTCCGGACCGAAGTGGTTGTAGACCGCGTCCAGCAGCACCATCAGGCCGTGGCCGTGGGCTGCGTCGATCAGCGCCTTGAGTTCGTCCGGACGGCCGTAGGCGGCTGCCGGCGCATACGGCAGCACGCCGTCGTAACCCCAGTTGCGCGTGCCGGGGAAGGCGTTGAGCGGCATCAGCTCGATGGCGGTGATGCCCAGCTCCACCAGGCGCGGCAGCTGCGCCATCACCCCGGCGTAGCCGCCGCTGGTGCCCACGTGCAGTTCGTAGATCACCGCCTCGCGCCAAGGGCGGCCCTGCCAGTCGGCATGCCGCCACGCGTAGGCACGCGCATCGATGACTTCGCTCGGGCCGTGCACGCCCTCTGGCTGCCAGCGCGAGGCGGGGTCCGGCACCGGCTCGGCATCGTCGATGCGGTAGCGATAGCGCGTGCCGGGTGGCAGCGGCAGGACGGTGTCGAAGCTGCCGTCCTCGCGCCGCGTCATCGGCTGCGGGCCCTGTCCTTCCACCTCCAGCCGCACCTGGCGCGCATCCGGCGCCCAGAGCCGGAACCGCGTCTGCCCATCGGCGCATGCGACCGCGCCGAGCCACGAACTGCCCGGATGCTCCCCCTGGCCCGGCATCAGACGGCCCGCAGCCAGATGGTGGAAAGCGGCGGCAACGCCAGCGAGAGCGATTGCGCGTGCCCGTGCATGGGCACCGGCTCGGTGCTCACCGCCCCGGCGTTGCCGACGTTGGAACCGCCGTAGTGGCCGCTGTCGGTGTTGAGGATCTCGCGCCACTGTCCCGCGAGCGGCACGCCGACCCGGTAGCCGTAGCGCGGCATCGGGGTGAAGTTGCTCACCGCCAGCACCGGCGCGCCGCCGGTGTCGCGATCGAAGCGGACGAAGGCGAACACGCTGTTGGCATGGTCGTCGCCCACCGACCAGTCGAAGCCCTCGGGCATGTGGTCGTTGCGGTACAGCGCCGGCTCGGCACGCAGCAGGCGGTTGAGATCGCCCACCAGCTGCGCCAGGCCGTGATGCTCGTGCTGCTGCATCAGCCCCCAGTCCAGCTGCGTGTCGTGGTTCCACTCCGACCACTGGCCGAACTCGCCGCCCATGAAGAGCAGCTTGCGGCCCGGATGCGCCCACATGAAGCCGAAATACGCCCGCAGGTTGGCGAAGCGCTGCCAGGCATCGCCCGGCATGCGGGTGAGCAGCGAGCCCTTGCCATGCACCACTTCATCGTGCGAGAGCGGCAGCACGAAGCGTTCGGAGAACGCATAGACCATGCCGAAGGTCATCTCGCTGTGGTGATGCTTGCGGTGGATGGGATCGCGCTTCATGTATTCGAGCGTGTCGTGCATCCAGCCCATGTTCCACTTGTGGGTGAAGCCCAAACCGCCGTGCTCCGGCGGCTGCGTCACCCCGCCCCAGGCGGTGGACTCCTCGGCGATCATCATCACGCCGGGGAAGCGGCGGCCGACTTCGCTGTTGAGCCGGCGGATGAACTCCACCGCCTCCAGGTTCTCGCGGCCGCCGTGCTGGTTGGGTACCCACTCGCCTTCGTTGCGGCTGTAGTCGCGGTAGAGCATCGAGGCCACCGCATCCACCCGCAGCCCATCGATGTGGTAACGCTCGATCCACTCCAGGGCGCTGCCCACCAGGTAGGCCGAGACCTCGTGCCGCCCGTAGTTGTAGATCAGGGTGTTCCAGTCCTTGTGGAAGCCCTCGCGCGGATCGGCGTGCTCGTACAGCGCGGTGCCGTCGAAGCGCTGCAGGCCGTGCGCATCGTTGGGGAAATGCGCGCTGACCCAGTCCAGGATCACGCCGATGCCGGCGTTGTGACAGGCCTCCACGAAGCGGGCGAACCCTTCCGGACTGCCGTAGCGCGCGGTCGGCGCGTACATGCCCAGTGGCTGATAGCCCCAGGAGCCGCCGAAGGGATACTCGGTGATCGGCAGCAGTTCGATATGGGTGAAGCCCAGCCACTGCACGTAGGGGATCAGCGCATCGGCCAGCTCGTCCCAGTTCATGTGCCTGCCGTCCTCGCGCAGGCGCCAGGAGCCGGCATGCAGCTCATAGATCGCGATGGGCTCGGGCGTGGTCGCGCGCGCGGCGCGCCGGGCCATCCAGTCGTCGTCGGTCCAGGCGAAGGCCTCGGCCTGCGGCACCACCGAGGCGGTGGCCGGCGGCAGCTCGCACTGGCGGGCCAGCGGGTCGGCCTTGTGCGGCAGGCGGGTGCCGTCGGCCGCGGTGATCTCGTACTTGTAGCGCCTGCCCGCCGCGATGCCGGGCAGGAACAGCTCCCATACCCCGCCATGGTGGCGCAGGCGCATCGGATGGCGGCGCCCGTCCCAGCCGTTGAAGTCGCCGACCACCGACACGCGGCGCGCGTTCGGCGCCCACACCGCGAAGCGCACCCCATCCACGCCCTCGTGCGTCACCCGGTGCGCGCCCAGCGCCTGCCGCGCCGATTCGCCATCGCCCGACACGATGCCCTGCAGCCAGTCGTCGCTCAGGGCCGGGCCGAAGCGGTACGGATCCTCGATCTCCTCCAGCGCCTCGGGCCAGGCGATGCGCAGGCGGTAGGCCATCTGCGTGGGCAGTTCCGCCTCGAACAGGCCGGCCGGATGCACGCAGCGCATCAGCGCCACCACCTTGCCCTGCGCGTTGAGCACGGCCATGGCCTCGGCCCCCTGCGCCATCGCGGTGATCCGCATGCCGCCCCGCGCCGTGGCGCGCGGGCCGAGCAGGGCGAACGGGTCGCTCTCGTGTCCATCGACCAGGGCCTGCAGGCGCGGATCGAGCGGCGCCTCGCCACGGCCGTGCCCTGCGTCGCCGTCGTGCGCCAGGGTCAGCTTTGCCATCTGTCCGGCCGGATCCGATTCACTCATGCCAGGGCCGCGGTGCGGTCGTAGAGGGCCAGGTACTTGCTGCCCGCCACGTCCCAACCGCTGGGCTTGAGCATGGCCGCGCGGCGCATGGCCTGGATCAGGCCCGGCAGGCGGAAGGTGCGGAAGGCGCGCGCCAGGCAGCGGCGCAGCGCGTCGGCCGACGGCTCCTGGAACAGGAAGCCGGTCACGCCATCGTCCACCGTGTCGATCAGCCCGCCGGTGGCGTGGGCGATGGGCAGGCTGCCGAAGCGCTGGGCATACATCTGGCTCAGACCACAGGGTTCGAAACGGGAAGGCATCAACAGGAAATCCGAGCCGGCGAACATGCGCCGAGCCAATTGTTCCTCGAAGCCGATGAAGGCGCCGACATGACCGGGGTAGCGGCGCGTCAGCGCCAGCACGCTCTGCTCGATCTGCGGCTCGCCACCGCCGATCACCACGATCTGCCCACCGGCGGCGACGATCTGCGGGGCGACCTCGCAGATCAGGTCCAGCCCCTTCTGGTGGACCAGGCGCGAGACCACGGCGAACAGCGGGCCGTCGCGCTCGGGCAGGCCGAACTCGCGCCGCACCTGGCGCGCGTTGGCCTGGCGCCCGGCCCAGTCGTGCAGGTTGAAATGCGCCTGCAGGTGGTTGTCGGTGCTCGGATCCCAGCTGGCGTCGATACCGTTGAGGATGCCCGTCAGCCCACCGGCCGCGGCGCGGCGCGCCAGCAGCCGGTCCAGGCCGCAGCCCATCGCCGGCAGCGTGATCTGCGCCGCGTAGCTGACGCTGACGGTGTTCACGTGCGCGGCATGCACGATGCCCCCGCGCAGGAAGGACATCTGGCCATAGAACTCCAGGTCCTCGCGCGCCGCGTCGGGGATGCCCAGCAGCGGTGCCACCGCATGCGGGAACAGGCCCTGGTAGGCCAGGTTGTGGATGGTCAGCAGGCAGGGCGTGCTGCCACCGGACCACTTCACGTAGGCCGAGGCCAGCGCGCACGGCCAGTCGTTGAGGTGCAGCAGGTCCGGGGTCCACTCCAGCCCGGCGCGCCCGCCGGCGATCTCGGCGGCGGCGTGCGAGAGCGTGGCGAACCGCACCGCGTTGTCTTCCCACTCCGCGCCCAGGCTGGAGACGTAGGGCGAGCCCTCCCGCTCGAACAGCTCCGGACAGATCAGCACATAGACCGGCAGGCCATCGGCCAGCGTGGTGTAGCCCAGCGCGCAGGCGGGCAGACCGGCCTTGGCCGCGATCCGGCCCACCATCTCCAGCTTGCCCGCCTTGGCGCGCACGGCGCGGTAGCCGGGAATCAGCACGCGCGCGTCGTAGCGGTGACGCAGCGCGCGCGGCAGTGAGGCGGCGACATCGCCCAGGCCGCCGGCCTTGATGAAGTCGGCCATTTCCGAGGTCACGAACAGCGAGGTCCGGCGCGCCGAGGCGCCGGGGCGCACCGCATCGGGATCGTTGGCCGCGCGCGGCGCGAACCGGCCGCGCGCATCGCGGGCGCGCAGCGCCTCGTGCGGCAGCGGCAGCACGGCGCTGGGCGTGGTCTTCAGGGGGCGCGGAATCTCGGGCAGCACAGACGCAGACATGGGGGATCGAACATCCGTCGCAGGAACGAAAGAGAGGAGACCTGACAGCAACAGCGGACGAGCGCAGAGCAAGGAACCGCCGCCAAGCCATTGAGCGACCGGCGACGTGACGCGGGTGAGAGGGAGAAGCGTGGCGGACGGGAAGTCCGTGGGACGCCGCTCGAATCGAATCTACGAACGCCGCGATAAAAGACGTGTGAACCAAATGCCACGATTCGATGACAGCCGTCAAGCGATGCGTCGGCGCGATTTCCAGGCCGCAGCCGCCGGGGTCGGGCATGCGGCGGACGCAGCGCACGCGTGCCGGCGATTGGCGAGAATTTGTCCATCCCACCATCCGCCGGCGGATGGGGCGTCCATCGCGGCGCCCGTCCCAGGCACAGGTGTCCAACGGGTCACATTCGACCGGACCCGCACGCCGTCGCGCACGAGGGACACGCGGGGAAACCGCCCGTGGGTCCCGCTACCCGAGGCGGCGACGCGCGGTGTTCCGCAGGCGGCCGAGGGCTCCGCCTCGATGCGCAGGGCCAACCCGGCAACGACACGGACCTCTCTCCGGACGGCTGCCGCGTGTACAGCCTGACTATCGGGATGGACGCGATCCTGAAGGGACCGTCGTGCCTGCCGCGAGGGCGGCCGCAGCCGACACCGGCGACACGCCCCCTCGCGCGGGCACCGTCGCCTTGGCCACAATCGGGCCTGGCCTTCCCAGGGAGCCGCCGGATGGCGCAGCACCACACCACCTTCTATCTGGAGATGACCTCGCCGGAGGCGCTGCGGGAGACGCCGCAGCGTCCCGACCTGCGGATCGTCGAATGCGAGGTGCCGCAGCCCGAACTCAACCGCTTTCTCTATGGCCTGGTCGGCAAGGCCTGGGCGTGGCGCGACCTGGATCGCTGGAGCGAGGCCGACTGGCGGGCCCTGGTGGAACAGGAGGCCCACCGCACCTGGGTTGCCCACCACCGCGGCGCCATCGCCGGCTACTACGAGCTGTACCGCCCGGACGGCCGCGACGTCGAGATCCGCTACTTCGGCCTGGCCGGCGCGTTCCTGGGCCGCGGCTTCGGTGGCGCGCTGCTGAGCCACGCCATCCGCGCCGCCTGGGACTGGCCGGGCACCGAACGCGTCTGGGTGCATACCTGCACCCTCGACCACCCGGCCGCCCTGGCCAACTACCAGGCGCGCGGACTGCGGATCTACAAGGAAGAACACGCGCCGCTTTGAGCCCGTCCGCACGGCGGCGGCCCCGGTGATCGCCCCGCCCCAGGTGAAGTGCCGGGCGTCGTCACCGCGCTGGCGCCGACCCGGGCCTGTCCGCCAGGAAGCGGGCGCAGGCCCCGCGGGGCGCGCGGGCAGCGGCTTGGCCGAGCCAAGGCCCGGCGGCGGCCTGGGCCGACGGCGCTGCTGGCTTGTACGCGGCCAGCGGCACGGCGGTGGACGCGGACACCGACGAGCGGGCGGTGTCCTGGGCATCGGCCGTGGATCCGCAAGCACCCGCGCGCAGGCGCGCGGCGGGCTGGATGCCAAGGGTCGCGGACGCTCCGGGCGGCGCAAATGGGGGACGTCATCGATGGACGGCATGGATCTGGTCCCCGCGAACCGGCCTTTCGTCGCCGATTCCGGGGACTGGTCGCGTCCGGGCTGGTGCTCCAGGGGGCGCTGGGTATGCTCGGCCGCAACAGGTTTCCCCAGGGGTCGTCACCATGCTTCCGCGCTTCTTCTTCTTCGTTCGTGTCATGGGCGCGTGGCTGCTGACGCTGGCCATCGCCTTCCCGCTGTGGGCGGCGTTCTTCCACCAGTTCCAGGCGCCGCCGGGGGTCATCTTCTGGCTGCTGGCGATCGGGCTGCTGCTCTCGGCGCTCATCCGCGTGATCGATCACCTGCATCGCGTCCGGGGCATGGCCGACGAACTGGACGCGGCGACCCTGTCCAACCGCCAGCGCCGCGTGGTCGACCTTCCGATGGAAGCCGATGCCGCCTTCGCCCTGCTGGAAGGCGCGGTGCGCGAACTGCCACGCATCACCGCGCTGCAGATCGTCCACGACAGCCTGCGCATCCAGGGCCAGGTGCCACGTCCGGGCTTCGGACCACAGCGCAGGATCGCCTGGTACAACCTGCCAGCGCTGTGCGCGATCAAGCGCGACGAAGTGCTGATCACCATCATGCCGGGCGAGGGCACCTGCCGCGCCAGCCTGCGTTGCGAGCCCGATGCCGGCGCCTGGCGCGACCTGTACACCGTGGACAAGGGCGTCAACTACGAGCACATCGAATCGCTCACCCGAGCCATCGCCCGGCGCGTGGCCGAGCGCCGCCGCGCCGAACAGGCCGCCGCCGCGCACAACGCCACCGAGAAGGAACTCACCCAGGCGCGCCTGAACCTGCTGCAGGCGCAGGTGGAGCCGCACTTCCTTTACAACACGCTGGCCAATGCGCAGGTGCTGGCCGCCGCCGACCCGCCGCGCGCCGAACAGATGCTGGGGCACCTGATCCAGTACCTGCGCCGCTCGCTGCCGCGCGAGGAAAACGCGATGTCGCCGCTGGGCGAGGAACTGGAGCGCACCCGCGCCTACCTGGAGATCCTCAAGATCCGCATGGGGCCACGCCTGGACCCGCGCATCGAGGTGCCCGACGCGCTCAAGGGCGTGCCGCTGCCGTCGATGATGCTGCAGACCCTGGTGGAGAACGCCATCAAGCACGGCCTGGAGCCCAAGCCCGGCGGCGGCACGCTGTGGATCATGGCGCGCAGCGTCGACGACGGCATCGCGGTGACCGTGGCCGATGACGGCCTGGGCCTCGGCGGCGCGCACAACGGCGGCACCGGCATCGGCCTGACCAACCTGCGCGAACGCCTGCGCCTGATCTACGGCCATGCGGCGAGCTTCTCGCTGACCTCCAACTTTCCCGCGGGCGTGGCCGCCACGCTGGTGCTGCCACGCCCGCAGCCGGCGCTCGTGCCGCCATCGCCCTCGCCTGCGCCGGTCGCGCCACCGCCGCTGCCGGCCGAACAGGCCAGCGCCGGAGCCGACGCCCATGGCTGAGTGCGTGGTCGCCGAAGACGAGGATCTGCTGCGCGCCGCGCTGGTCGCGCAGCTGCGCCAGGCGTGGCCACAGCTGGGGATCGGCGCCGAATGCAGCGATGGCGCCAGCGCGCTGGAAGCCATCGCCGAGCGCCAGCCGGACGTGGCCTTCCTCGATATCCGCATGCCGGGCCTGACCGGCATCGAGGTGGCGCGCGCGGCCGCCGATGCCAGCCCGCGCACGCAGGTCGTGTTCGTCACCGCCTACGACCAGTACGCGGTGCAAGCCTTCGAACACGGCGCGGTCGATTACCTGCTCAAGCCGGTCACGCGCGACCGCCTGGACGCCACCGTGCAGCGCCTGCAGGCGCGTACCCAGCCGTCGGCGCCGGATGTCGCCGTGCTGGATGCGCTGCTGCGGCGGCTCGCACCGAGCGCGCGTCCCGCGGCCGCGCCGCTGGCGTGGGTGACGGCCAGCACCGGGCGCGAGACGCGGCTGATCCTGATCGACGACGTCGCGTACTTCCGTGCCGACCACAAGTACACCGTGGTGATGACCGCGGAGGGCGAGGCGCTGCTGCGCACGCCGCTGCGCGAGCTCCTGGGCGTGCTGGATCCGGCGGTGTTCAAGCAGATCCACCGCTCCACCATCGTCAACCTCAAGGCCGTGGCCTCGGTGATCCGCGACGACACCGGCAAGGGCCAGTTGAAGCTGCGCAACCGCCCGGAACTGCTGACCGTCAGCCAGCCGTTCATGGGCTTGTTCAAGGGCATGTAGCGCGTCGCCGCGCGCCGGTCTCGGGCGGCGCGACGACGGTTTTGCATCCTGGCCCAGCGGGACGGCCAGCCCCGGCCTGCCTGCGTGCCGGCCCACCGATCACATGACAAGGAGCGCGCCATGCGCCTGTTGACCTCGATGTTCTACTGCATGCTTGCGCTGTTCGGCTGCCACGACGGCAGCAGCAGCACGTCCATCACGCGCAGCCAGCGCGATGGCGTGGATACGCTGTTCAGCCGGACCACGCGCGAGGCCGGCTCGGCGACGTTCCAGTGCGTGCGCAGCGCCAGTGGGCGCTGCCATTACCAGCTGTTCGAGGAGACCTGTCGCGGCGGCACCGGCGACAAGCGCGCCTGTGCACGCACGTCGGTGGACCAGTTCAGCCTGGGCGCCGGCGAGCAGCGCGTGTTCCAGGGCCTGGACATGCAGGTGCGCGAATGCGTGCAGGCCGAAGCGCCCGGCCCGGGCACGCGCTGCGCGGGTTGAACGGGCATGCCGGGCCGCCGACCGGCGGCACGGCACCCTCCCTGCTCAGAACGTGGTGCCGATCGCCATCACCACGTTGTCGTGGTCGGCCAGCACGTCGTACGGGTTGTTACCCAGGTAGTTGGTATAGGCCACCGAGGCGAAGGCGTTGCCGGCGAACTTCGCCGCCAGCCCCAGCGTGACCGTCTTGCGGTCCTGCACCACGGTGGCGTCCACCGCGTAACCGTGCACGTCCTGGCCCCAGGTCAGGCTGGGCGAGAGCGTGGTGCTGCCCACGGCATAGTTGAGCTGGCCGCGCACGCGGTAGCCCCAGGCCATCTTGGTGAAGTAGCCCTTGTTCACGCAGCCCTGCGGGTTCTGCACCGCGCCGCAGCTGCCGTCGAAGCCCTGCGGCGAATAGCCCCAGGCGAAGCCACGGCCATAGCGGGCGACATCCAGCCCGGGCAGATCCACGTGCTGCCAGGCCGCCTCGCCGACGATGACGCCGCTGCTGGCGCCCAGCACCGGCCCCAGCGTGCGCGTAACCGAGGCCTGCGCCTGCCACTTGTCGAAGCGGTCGTAGCCCCTGAGCAGCGAGCCCGGGTCCTGTCCGGCGGTGCGCCCGCCGACCGGCCCGCCGTTGCGCGTCAGGGCGGCGAACATGTCGGCCGTGTTGATCTGCACCGGCAGGTCCTGGGTGAAGCTGACCTCGCCGGCGAACTTCCACGGGCCGGCCTTGTGCGAGGCCGACAGCCCCATCAGCGTCAGGTCCTGCGGGTACTCCCAGAACTCGGTGATCGTGGACAGGCGCTGGGACAGCTGGGCATAGGCCACCGGCACGCCGTCGGCCGTCATGCGCGCGACCAGGGTCGGATCGGCGTTGGCCATGTTCGGCGTGGTGGCGTTGAGGATCGGCAGGCGCGAGTTGTAGCGCATCCAGTACAGGCCCAGGTCGGTGGCGATGGGCTTGATCGTGTAATGCGCCGCCACGCCGTACTGGCCGCTGTCCTTGCCCTCGATGTCGCGACCGCGCGGCAGGAAGGCGCCGACGGCGTTCATGTAGCCATCGCTCAGCCACTGCCCCGCGCCGGGCGAGTAGGCGTTGATCGGGTAATAGGCGTTGGATTGCAGGCCCGAACAGCCGTTGTCGATGCCGATGTCCGCGCCGGACCAGAAGGTGCCGCACGGATCCAGTTCGGTCGGGCGCCACTTCCACTGGTAGAAGGCCTCCACCGACAGGCCGTTGTCGAAGCTGAGCTTGTTCCACCACAGCTCCACCGGCAGCTGCGCTTCGGTGGCCGGGTCGGTTCCCGGGCGGCGCAGCGTGGTGTAGTCGTAGGGATTGACCTGGTTGACGCCCTGGAAGAACACCCCTTCACCCCACTTCACCCGCTGCTTGCCCAGGCGCGAATCCCAGGTGGTGGACGCGCCCAGCTTGAAGCGGCCGTAAAGATAGGCGTCCAGCAGCATCGCGCCGGAGAACTGGTTGGACTGGGAGAAGTCATGGTCGCTCAGCGGCGCGTCGCCCTTGAACGCGCTGGGCTGGTTGCCCTGCGGCACGTCGTTGTCCTTCAGTGCGGTGTCGTACCAGGCGCGGCCACTGACGGCCACGCCGAGATTGCGCCACTTCAGGTCGACCGCGGTGCTGAGCTTGAACAGCGAGGCATACACATCGCCGGCGCCGTAGTTGAGGTTGCCGTCGTCCGCGGTATCGGCGCCGTCGCCGCCCTTGGCCGCGCCATCGGAGCGGAAGCCCTTGCCGACCAGATGCGCCGAGCGCCCGGTCGTGCGCACACCCATGCCGTAGGTCGCGCGGGTGGTCCAGGTCCCGGTGACCTCCCCGTCGGCGAGCTTGAATTCGGCCGCCTGCAGGGGCATGGCGATGGCGGTAGCCAGCAGGCACAGCACCGGCGCCATGCGGCGCGCCTGTGGGCGGGGGTTCCAGAGCGTCATGCGCGTTACCGATCCGTTAAAAACGGCGTGCTTTATAACACCGAAGACAGACTCCGCCGCGCATGGTTGCAGCCGTGACCAACCCGCCACCGACGCGCGCGTGGATCAGCGCGCCAGTTGTGCGGCTTCGATCACGTGATGGCCGGGACGCGCATTCAGGGCCGCGTCGACCAGCGCCGCGGCGACATGGTCGGCAGGGCTGGGCCGGAAGCGGCGTGGCAACACGGGCGCGAGCGCGTGCAGCGCCAGGCCAGCCAGGTGTTCGCCGGTGCGGCGTTGCGTGCGCTCGCCTTCGATCAGCCCGGGACGCACCACCGTCAGCGACAGATAGCCCAACGCGTCCAGATCGCGCTCCACCTCGCCCTTGACCCGGTTGTAGAAGAAGCGCGAGGCGACATCGGCGCCGGTGGCCGAGTTCAACGCATAGGCCAGCGCCCCGCCGGACAGCGCATGGCGCGCGATCGCCACCGGATAGTCGTGATCCACCCGCCTGAACGCCGCGCGCGAACCGGCCTGCCGCATCGTCGTGCCCAGCGCGCAGATCACGCTGTCCACCCGCCACCAGTCCGCATCGGCCGGCAGCGCGTCGAAGTCCACCACCGGATTGAACAGGCGCGCGTGGGTCATCGGCAGCGGGCGGCGGGTCGGCGCCACCACCCGCGTGACCCGCTCGTCCAGCAGCAGCTGCGACAGGACCAGGCCGCCGACCAGCCCGGTCGCACCCGCTAACAGCACCTGCGTCATCGCGGGCGCCCTGCCCAGGGCCGACTCAGGCATTGACGTCCACCACCACGCGCCCGCGCACCTTGCCGGCAAGCAGGTCGTCGGCCACCCGCGGCACTTCGGCCAGTGAGACCTGCGTGGTGACCGAGGCCAGCAGCGCCGGATCCAGGTCGCGGGCCAGGCGCTGCCAGGCGGTTTCGCGCAGCGCCTGCGGCGCATCGACCGAATTGATGCCCGCCAGGGTGACGTTGCGCAGGATGAAGGGCGCCACCGTCGTCGGCAGGTCCATGCCCTGGGCCAAGCCGCAGGCGGTGACCGTGCCGCGCTCGCGGGTCTGCGCCAGCACGTTGGCCAAGGTATGGCTGCCGACGCTGTCCACCGCGCCGGCCCAGCGCGCCTTCTGCAGCGGCTTGCCAGGTTCGCCCAGCGGACCGCGTTCGATCACTTCGACCGCGCCGAGTGACTTGAGATGCTCGGCTTCGGCCATGCGCCCGGTCGAGGCGACCACGCGATAGCCCAGCCTGCCCAGCACGGCGATGGCCACCGAACCCACGCCGCCATTGGCGCCGGTGACCAGCACCTCGCCCGCATCGGGGGTCAGGCCGTTGTGCTCCAGCGCCAGCACGCTGAGCATCGCCGTGTAGCCCGCGGTGCCGATCGCCATCGCCTGGCGCGTGTCGAAAGCGTCCGGCACGCGCACCAGCCAGTCGCCGGGGACCCGCGCGCGCTGGGCGAAGCCGCCGTGGTGGGTCTGGCTCAGGCCCCAGCCGTTGACCAGCACCGCATCCCCCCGCTTGAAGCGGGGATCCGCCGATTCGAGCACACGCCCGGCCAGATCGATACCGGCAATCAACGGGAACACCTGCATGATCGGCGCACGGCCTGTCACCGCCAGCGCGTCCTTGTAGTTGATCGTGGAGTACTCGACCGCGACGGTGACGTCGCCGTCCATCAGGTCGCTGTCCTCCAGCGACACCCGCTGCGGCCGCACCGCGCCGTCCACCCTGTTCACCAGCAACGCCTTGAACGCCATGACCCATCCTCCAACCAACACAGGCCCGCATGCTAGCCAGCGCCGCGTGAGCGATCCGGGATCGGGCGGGCCCGCGCCGGGGATAGAATCAGCGGATTGCACGAAGCAATGTCATCGCCAGACCGCCCCCATGCCAGGACCGGCGCCGCTCGCCTCCGCCTTCGCTTCCTCCTCGACGCCGCACGGGCGGGTCAATCCGCTGTGGCCGGGCGTGGCCCTGGTGAGCCTGGCGACCTTCGTCACCATCACCGTGGTCGTACACCTGCTGCGCCCGGACCTGGACGTGGTCCGCAACCAGATGAGCCTGTATCTGATCGGGCCCTGGGGCCATCTGCTGCAGTCGGCGTACTGCGTGCTCAGCGTCGGCATGCTGGCGCTGGTGTTCGGCCTGCGCGGCAGCCTGCATCCGCGCGCGCGCGGCCGCATCCCGATGGCGCTGTTGGTGACCGCCGCGCTGGCGCTGTGCATCACCGCCTACGCCTGGATGGACATGCCCGGTGCGCACACCACCTTGCAGGGACGCATCCACATCGGCGCGGCCAGCACCGCGTTCGTCTGCGCCACGATCGGGCTGATCTGGCAGTCCTACAACTTCCGCCACGACGCCTACTGGCGCGCGCATCGGCGCTGGGCGCTGCCCTGGGCGGCGCTGTGCTTCCTGGCGATCTGGGCGATGGCCTGGTGCCCGCCGCCGCTCACCGGCTTGGGGCAGAAGTCGGTGATCGTGCTGATCCTGGGCTGGCTGCTGGCCGTGTCGCTGTGCCTGGTGCGCCGCGGGCGCGGCGGCGGCACCGCCTGACCGAACGCCTTCAGTGCGCGGCGGACTTGCCGCGCAGCCTGCCGACCAGCTGCACCACGCCCAGCACGATGGCACCGGCCAGCACGCCGACCAGGCCGTTGTAGAGCATGCCGACCACGCCGCCGGCCGCGCCGCTCAGACCCAGGCCTTCGAGCAGGTGGTGCAGCGGGCCGATGTTGTGCACCAGGATGCCGCCGCCGACCAGGAACATGGCGATGGTCCCGGCGATGGACAGGAACTTCATTAGCAACGGCGCGGCCACCAGCAGGCCACGGCCGATCGCGGCCAGGGAGGCGCCCTTGCGCGACAGCCACAGGCCCAGGTCGTCCAGCTTCACGATCGCCGCGACCAGGCCGTAGACGCCCACGGTCATCAGCAGCGCGATCAGCGCCAGCACGATCACCTCCTCGACGAAGGTCGGCGGCGGCGTGCGCTCGCTCAGCACGCCCAGCGACAGCACGATGATCTCCGCCGAGAGGATGAAGTCGGTGCGCACCGCGCCCTTGATCTTGTCCTTCTCGAACGCGACCACGTCCACGCGCTCGTCGGCAAGGGCGCGCGCCTCCTGCGCGTGATGGGCGGCATCCTCCTCCTTCGAGTGCAGGAACTTGTGCGCCAGCTTCTCCACGCCTTCGAAGCACAGGTAGGCGCCGCCGATCATCATCAGATACGGGATCGCCACCGGCAGCCACACGCTGATCGCCAGCGCGACCGGCACCAGGATCGCCTTGTTCAGCAGCGAGCCCTTGGCCACCGCCCACACCACGGGCAGCTCGCGGTTGGCCTTCACGCCGGTGACCTGCTGCGCGTTGAGCGCCAGGTCGTCACCCAGCACGCCGGCGGTCTTCTTGGCGGCGACCTTGGTCATCACCGCCACGTCGTCGAGCATGGTGGCGATATCGTCGAGCAGGGTGAACAGGCTGGCTCCGGCCATGGTGCGGGTCGTCCTGGAGAGGGGGACAGGCATTGTGCATGCCCCCCCTTGTCTGCGCACCTGACTCACGCGTCATGTCCTAGGCTCGCAAGCCCCACCCGCACAGGACCGACGCATGCAGCAGTTCCTCGGCGCACCGCGCGCCATCGTCGCCGATCTCCTCAACGCCACCGCGCAGCTGATGCCGCTGCGGATGAGCGCGCCCGATTCGGGCATGCGCATCGTGCTGCAGGCCGAACCGGACGCCTCGAAGGTCGCGGTGCTCTCCGGCGGCGGCTCCGGCCACGAGCCCGCGCACGCCGGCTTCGTCGGCCCGGGCATGCTCACCGGCGCCATCGCAGGCGAGTTGTTCGCCTCGCCCGGCGTCGAGGCGGTCCTGGCCGCGATCCAGGCCTGCCGCGCGGCGCCCGGCGTGCTGCTGGTGATCAAGAACTACACCGGCGACCGGCTCAACTTCGGCCTGGCGGCCGAGCGCGCGCGCGGCGACGGCATCGATGTGGCCACCGTGCTGGTGCGTGACGACATCGCCCTGCCCGATGCCGCCCAGCCCCGCGGCCTGGCCGGCACCGTGCTGGTGCACAAGTACGTCGGCCACCTCGCGGCGCAGGGCGTGGAACTGGCACAGATCGCCGAGCGCGGCCAGGCCTTCGCCGACCGTCTGCTGTCGCTGGGCATGGCCCTGTCCAGCGCCACCGTGCCCGGCCAGCACCAGGGCAAGCGCTCGCCCGAACTCGGCCTGGGCATCCACAACGAACCGGGTGCGCGCAAGGCCGATCCGCAGACGCTCCAGGACGCGCTCGACCTGGTGCTCGCACCGCTCCTCGAGGCGGCCGACGCCCGCCTCGGCGCGGACGCGCCGCTGGTGGTGTTCCTCAACGACCTGGGCGGCTGCTCCACCCAGGAGCTCGGCAGCCTGGCCAACGGCCTGATCGCACGCATCGGCCTGGACCGCATCGCCCTGATGGTGCGCCCCGCCGCGCTGATGACCTCGATGGACATGCATGGCTTCTCGATCACGCTGGGCCCGGCCGATGCCGACGTGCTCGAAGCCCTGCGCGCGCCGGTCGAAACCCTGGCCTGGCCCGGCGTTTCCACGCCGCGGCCGGTGACGCAGTTCGACCCCGAGCGTCCCCGTGCCACCCACACTCCGGGCAGCGGCCGCCGCGACGCCGGCCTTGCCCAGGCCCTGAGACAGGCCGCCGAGACCCTGGTCGCCGCAAAGGAGGAACTGGACGCGCTCGATGCCAAGGTCGGCGACGGCGATGCCGGCTCCACCTTCGCCCAGGGCGCAAGCGCCGTTCTCGAGGCGCTGCAGGCCGAGACGCTGAGCACGGGCACGCCGGCGCAGCTCGCCCAGGAACTGGCGGCGCTGGTCGAACACAGCATGGGCGGCTCCAGCGGCGTGTTGCTGTCGATCATGCTCACCTCCGCCGCCCAGGCCCTGACCGATGGCGCGTCCTGGCCCGAGGCGCTGGAGCGCGGCCTCGCCCGCATGCGGGAAACCGGTGGCGCCGGCCAGGGCGATCGCACCATGCTCGACGCCCTCATTCCCGCCGTCGCGGCGCTGCGCGCACGGCCTGAGGATCTGTCCGCGGCCGCGGCGGTGGCACGCAAGGGCGCGGACGCCACTTCGCAGATGGCGAAGGCGCAGGCCGGCCGCTCGGCCGCGGTGCGCGCCGAAGCGCTGGAAGGCGTGGTCGATCCCGGTGCGGAAGCGGTAGCGCGTGCATTCGAGGCGTTCGCGCAGGCGGCGGCCTCAGCGCGCAGCACTTGACCCGTGAAGCCTGCCGATTCGAACACATCATCCATCGCGCGGGGTTCGCGAAGGACACACCGCTGGCCGCAGCCTCCGCGCCCACGCCCGGCCCAGAACGCAGAACGGCCGGGCAATGCCCGGCCGTTCTGTTGGTCTCACGAAGCGCTGCGGATCAGCGGCGAACGCACTGCTTCTCCACCACGCGGTCGCCGTGGTCGATCTGGTGATTGCCCTGGATCGTGCGACCGGCGGCGCCGCCGGCGATAGCGCCACCGACCGTCGCCAGCTTCTTGCCGTTGCCGCCACCGATCTGGTTGCCCAGCAGGCCACCCACCACCGCACCGGTCGCGGTGCCCAGGATCCGGTTGGAATCCTTGCTGTTCTTGCGCACCTCGACGTTCTTGCACACCACGCGCGTGCCGTCGTTGAAGCGACGGCCCTCGTCCTGCGGCCCGTAGCGCTGGGCCATGGCCGAGGTAGCGATTCCGAGCAAGCCGACGCACAGCATCAGGCGCGAAGCATGGATATGGGACGTTTTCATGGCGAACCTCGCTTGCGTAACGATACGTGCCGCCATGAAGCCATCTGCTCCTGCAATCTCCGGTGAAAAAGCGACGATCCGGCGCCTCCTGTTTATCCAGTGGACTGCAGCGTATGCGCCGGGTGAGTTCAGGAGTTCAGGCGGGTCCGACGGCGTGTCCGCGTGAGACTTGGGTCCGCGTGCTCGGCCAGCTACCGGCGTGCCAGCCCTGATCGCCGCACGCCGACGGGCGCTCCTGCCTCGCTTCCCGATCACCGCCGTGAGGTGCGCCTGCCTCGATGAGGGCGGGCGCTTGGCCGCGGTTTCCTAAGGGTTTTATTTCCCGCAAAAGAAGACCCCCTCGGATCGCGAGATCCGAGGGGGTCTGGGGTAAGACCCTGGCGATGACCTACTCTTGCATGGCTTAAGCCACACTACCATCGGCGCAGCTGCGTTTCACTTCCGAGTTCGGGATGGGATCGGGTGGGACCACAGCGCTAATTTCACCAGGGAGACGGTTGGAGCGTCGCCATCCGATACAGCTGGATTAGGCGCTCAGTCTCGCGTAGTTACTTGTGATGTAGAGAGTGTTTAGTGAGCATCGACGTGCGTCGAGGCTAAGTTGGTCTTCGCTTAGGCGAAGCCACTTGAGGTTATATGGTCAAGCCACACGGATCATTAGTATCAGTTAGCTCAACGCCTTACAGCGCTTACACACCTGACCTATCAACCACCTAGTCTTGATGGTTCCTTTAGGGGACTTGTGTCCCGGGAGATCTCATCTTGAGGCGCGCTTCCCGCTTAGATGCTTTCAGCGGTTATCGCTTCCGAACATAGCTACCCGGCAGTGCCACTGGCGTGACAACCGGAACACCAGAGGTTCGTCCACTCCGGTCCTCTCGTACTAGGAGCAGCCCCTCTCAAATCTCCAACGCCCATGGCAGATAGGGACCGAACTGTCTCACGACGTTCTGAACCCAGCTCGCGTACCACTTTAAATGGCGAACAGCCATACCCTTGGGACCGACTACAGCCCCAGGATGTGATGAGCCGACATCGAGGTGCCAAACACCGCCGTCGATATGAACTCTTGGGCGGTATCAGCCTGTTATCCCCGGAGTACCTTTTATCCGTTGAGCGATGGCCCTTCCATACAGAACCACCGGATCACTAAGACCTACTTTCGTACCTGCTTGATCCGTCGATCTTGCAGTCAAGCACGCTTATGCCTTTGCACACAGTGCGCGATGTCCGACCGCGCTGAGCGTACCTTCGTGCTCCTCCGTTACTCTTTGGGAGGAGACCGCCCCAGTCAAACTACCCACCATACATGGTCCCCGATCCGGATAACGGACCTAGGTTAGAACGTCAAGCACATCAGGGTGGTATTTCAAGGATGGCTCCACTGCAGCTAGCGCCACAGTTTCATAGCCTCCCACCTATCCTACACAGACGAACTCAACGTTCAATGTAAAGCTATAGTAAAGGTTCACGGGGTCTTTCCGTCTTGCCACGGGAACGCTGCATCTTCACAGCGATTTCAATTTCACTGAGTCTCGGGTGGAGACAGCGCCGCTGTCGTTACGCCATTCGTGCAGGTCGGAACTTACCCGACAAGGAATTTCGCTACCTTAGGACCGTTATAGTTACGGCCGCCGTTTACTGGGGCTTCGATCAAGAGCTTCGCCTTGCGGCTGACCCCATCAATTAACCTTCCAGCACCGGGCAGGCGTCACACCCTATACGTCCACTTTCGTGTTTGCAGAGTGCTGTGTTTTTGATAAACAGTCGCAGCGGCCTGGTCACTTCGGCCTCCCCCAGCTATTCACCAGAAGAGGCGCACCTTCTCCCGAAGTTACGGTGCTATTTTGCCTAGTTCCTTCACCCGAGTTCTCTCAAGCGCCTGAGAATTCTCATCCTACCCACCTGTGTCGGTTTACGGTACGGTCTGCGTAAGCTGAAGCTTAGGAGCTTTTCCTGGAAGCGTGATATCAGCAGCTTCGCCCTAAAGGGCTGGTCCTTCGTCTCAACGTTGCTCCCCCGGATTTGCCAAAGGGAACCGCCTCAACGCTCTCACCAGGACAACCAACGCCTGGCCTGCCTAACCTTCTCCGTCCCTCCATCGCACTTACGCGAGGTGCAGGAATATTAACCTGCTTCCCATCGACTACGGCTTTCGCCCTCGCCTTAGGGACCGACTAACCCTGCGTCGATTAACGTTGCGCAAGGAAACCTTGGGCTTTCGGCGTGCGGGCTTTTCACCCGCATTATCGTTACTCATGTCAGCATTCGCACTTCCGATACCTCCAGCGGACTTCTCAATCCACCTTCGCAGGCTTACGGAACGCTCCTCTACCGCGCATCACAAAGTGATGCACCCCAAGCTTCGGTTTCGTGCTTAGCCCCGTTAAATCTTCCGCGCAGACCGACTCGACCAGTGAGCTATTACGCTTTCTTTAAA